>CAWFAC010000007.1:0-1102463 GCA_963813625.1 uncultured Solirubrobacteraceae bacterium | reverse complement strand
AATTCAACAAAGTCACATGCGGCTTGGAAGCAAAAAGCCTCATCAGCTCAAAAGCTGAACAGATCGGCAAGGTGAAGCTGGAAACCGAACCGAAGGAAGACTTCGGTTGGGAAGTGTGACATCCCACCAGCGGTCGACGACGCTACGTTTGGTTTGAGGTAGGTAAGGAGGTGGTGGGGCCCGCACGGGAGCTCGGCCCCACTACCCTGAATGGATACAGAGGAGCTCTTCAATCGTTCGTGCAGCGGCGAGTAGGCGGCAATAGATGGCTTTTAGTTACAACACACGTACGGCGATTCCGCGGTTGCGCCCTGGTCCGGGGGGGCTGCCGCGGGGGCGGGTGACCGAGATTCAGCGCAGTCGTATGCTCGCTGCAACGGTGGACGCGGTCGTGGACGTCGGCTACGCGCGCATGACGGTCGCGCACGTCATTAGTCGAGCTAGGGTCTCGCGTAAGACCTTCTACGACGTCTTCACGGATCGTGAGGACTGCTTCTTGGCTGCGTTCGAGCAGGCGCTTGCGGACGCGAGGGCACTCGCGAGCGAGGCCTACGAGGGCGAGTCCAGTTGGCGTGATGGGATCCGCGCGGCGTTGGCGAGGCTGCTGGTGTTCATGGATGAAGAGCCGGCTCTTGCGAGGCTGTGCGTGGTCGAGGCGCTCAGCGCTGGCGAGCGTGTCCTCGAGCGCCGCGCCCGGGTGCTCGATGAGCTGGCCGAGGTGATCGATCGTGGGCGGGTGGTCTCCAACGCGAATCGCGAACCGCCAGAGGTCACCGCTGAAGGGGTGCTCGGGGCGGTCTTCGCCGTGCTCCACACGCGCGTGCTGGACCACAGCGCGCAGCCCGTAGCGGATCTCCTGGGTCCGTTGATGAGCATGATTGTGCTGCCGTATCTCGGCGCGAGGGCCGCGTGCAGGGAACTGGGTAGGGCGCCGCTTGCGCTCCCGAGCGGGAGGCGCTCGTGGGTGTTGGCGCGGCACCGGGATCCCTTGGAGGGCCTCAACATGCGTCTCACCTACCGGACGGTGCGGGTTTTGATGGTCGTCGCTGAGCATCCGAGGGCGAGCAACCGTGAGATCGCGCAAGCGTCGGGCATCGTCGACCAGGGTCAGATCTCCAAGCTCCTGAACCGCCTCGCGCGGTTGAATCTGGTGGAGAACCTCGGCGGGGGACGGGCGAGGGGAGCTGCCAATGCATGGCGGCTAACCCCACGCGGCGCGCAAGTAGAGCGAGCGACCCGCGCGCGCTGAGCGGCCGAGAGATGCCCCGCGTCGCAGGACGCGCCGACTCGCCGTTGCGTGCAGCTGTAGTTCCCGGTCCTATGGCGCGCTGCGCCGAGCCCGCCGGAGCACCTTCGCGCGTGACCTCGCTTAGCTCAGTCGGCGCCGACGACCGTGAAGTCCTGGTTGACGAAGATGTGGTGCGGCCAGTTGACGCCGATGTTGTGGACCTCGTACTCGCCGTCGCTCAGCTTCACGACACGGTCGACGACGCCTCCCGGGTAGGCGACCAACGCAGCTTCGGTCCCTTTGTTCGCTGTCTTTCCGGTGACGATCGTACCCGTCCCCTGCTTGTAGCCCGATGGGATCTGACCGGCCTGCTTTGAAGTGGACTGTGCGCCGCGCTTGAAGGGGACGACTTCTGCCGCCGAGGGAGTTGTAGACCCGCCGCCGCCAGGCGGTTTAACGGCGACGTTGCTGGCCGTGATCGTCGTGCCGCTGGTCCTCCCGAGTATGAGCACGCTAACGCCTTTCTTGATGGCACTCGCCGAGGTCGAGGTTGACCCCTTGTCGTATTTCGTAGAGGACGCCTTCTTGACGGTCACCTTCTGACCCGCTGAAGTCAATATCGTGAAGCTCGACTCCGAAACGCTGTCAACCGTGCCGGATGATCCCCCTGCGGCCGGTCCAGACCGAGCGTTGGATCCCCCACCGCTGGGGACGCGTTGCCCTGATGTTGTCGAGGTGGACGACGCTGTCGTGGCGATGCCTGACCCCGTGCTGGCGGTTGCGCTGACGATGCCCTAGGCGCCGGCCCCGATCGCGATGGCCGTGGCGCCGATGGCGATCGACCTGGTGAGTCTCTGGGAGAACATGGACTGATCCCTTCCGTCGTCTGTTGATCGTGGGTTAGCGGCTGGCACCCACTATGCGCAAACGCCCTAAGAACCGCTTCAGACGGACGTAAGAGTTTCCTCTGGATCTGCATCGCACCGAGGTCTCTTCTCTCAGAACACATACCTTCACGATCACGCCTACGCGACGCCACGATCTCGTGTCCGTCGGGTTCCCGCGCTTGGGAGACTCTCAGGCGCTCTTGGCCAGCTCACCGACGAGCTGGATCAGGCTGCGCTTCGCGAGTGGACTGAGCCCCGGTTGTGCGCGGATCGCGCCGCGGATGTCAACCGGAGCGCTCTCGCGTCCCGTGACCAGATAGTCGGTGCTGACCCCGAGCGTGCGGCTAAGCGCAAGCAACGTCTGGACGGAGGGGGTGACTTCCTCGAGCTCCACCCTGGAGATGTGCTGCGGGGTGACCTTGACCTCGTCGGCGAGCTCCTTCTCTTTGAGCCCGAGAGACTGGCGTGTCTTGCGCACCCGGCGGCCGATCTGCATGGTCGCCAGAGCCTCTCAGGCAGGTGGGCATGTGCGCAAGCGGACAACTGTCAGTTGTGTTCCGCTCTGCTGATCTGTTATGGCGATTGGGGAGCGGGTCGGCGGCGGGCGGGGCGGCGACCCGCCCGCCGCCATCAGAGTCCGAGCCGAGTCGTGTCAGAAATGTGCCGAGTTCGTGCCAATTCCTGCGGAGGCCTTAATGCTCGTCGGTCTCGTTCGTAGCGTCTTGATTGTCGCTATTTGCGACCTCGGCGCGCGCTGTCAACTGCGCCGAGCTCTACACAGGAAAGGTGCGATTTCCTATGCAACATCATGCGGTGTCGTCATGACCGACAACGTTCTCATACCCGCCGAGGCGGTCGATCTGCTGCGTGACGGGCTGCGCAGCCAGATTGCCATAGCGGCACAACACGTCACGGGCGCCGAGGAGAAGTTGGGCGCCCGGGAGCACCCCGAGCGCTACCAGGATCCCCTGCGATGCATGGACACTCTGCGTGCGCTGCTGCAGGAGATCGGCTGGAGCACACCGCCGGACGATGCGCTCGTCGATCTGCGCATCCATGGATGGGCGCTGATCGAGGCGCTGCAGGACCAGGTCAGCGTCCACGCCGACATGCTCCGCGACCTCGACCAAGACGACGAGCCACGCCACGTCCTCGTTCACAACATGAACGCGCTCACGCCGTTGGCGCTCACCGTGCTACTGCGGACCCAGGCACGCATCCTCTGGACCGGCACAGCGCAGAGCGGCTCAGCTTGAGGTCGCGTCCGCGAGCAGCGCCTCGACGACGCCGTCGACGTCGTGGCGCTCGGCCTCGACGTGTGGCTCCAAGCCCTGCTCGCGCAGCGTCTCGCTCGTGATCGGACCGATCGACACGATGCGTGTCGCCGGCGAGAGCCCGGCGTCGCCGCCAGCGGCCTGCAGGAAGAAGCGCACGGTCGAGGATGACGTGAAGGTGATGTAGTCGGCCTGCCGGGCCGCGAGCAGCGTCCGCGGCGACAGCGGCTCGGCGACGGTCTCATACAGCGCCAACACGTCCACCTCGGCGCCGCGCGCGCGCAGCGCGTCGGGGAGCGCCTCGCGCGCCTCGCGCGCCCTCGCGATCAGCGCGCGCGTCACGGGCGCCCCGGCGAGGGCCTCGACCAGCGACTCCGCCACAAAGCGCTCGCCTACCACGTCCGCGCGGATCCCGCGCTCTGCCAGCGCGTGCGCGGTGCCCGGGCCGATCGCCGCCACCGTGGCGCCGGCGAGCGAGCGAGCGTCGCGGTTGCCAGCCGCGAGACGCTCGAACAGCCCTGTCACTGCGTTGGGGCTGGTCAAGCAGATGAGGTCGTAGGGCGAAGGGTCGAGCGCCGGGCCGGGAAGCGGCCGAATGCGGATCACCGGCGCTTGCACCACCCTCGCCCCGAGCGCTTCCAGCGCCCGCGCCAGGCCGCTCGCCTGGGCGCGCGCGCGCGTCACCGCCACGCTCAAGCCGCCGAGCGGGCGCGGACTCACCCACGCGAGCTCCTCGGCGAGCGCCGCCACCGGCCCCACGACGGTGATCGACGGGGGGCGAATCTCCTCGAGACGCACCGTCTCGGCGATCGTCTCCAGGGTGCCCGTCACGACGCGCTGCCGCGGCAGCGTCCCGGCTTCCACGACGGCCGCAGGCTCCGAGCCGGAACGGCCGCCGGCCATCAGCGATGCTGCGATCTGGGGCAGCCGGCGGACGCCCATGTAGAGGACGAGGGTGCCCGGAAAGGCCGCCAGCGCCGGCCAGTCGATCGCCGAGGCACCCTCGTCAGGGGAGTCGTCCGAGCCCTCGTCCGCGCTCTCCGCTGTGCCCTCCCGGGTGTGACCGGTCACCAGCGCGACGGCGCTCGCCAGCCCGCGGTGGGTGACCGGGATGCCCGCGTACGCGCTCGCCGCCACGCCTGCCGTCACGCCCGGCACGACCTCGAACGGGATGCCCGCAGCACGCAGCGCGAGCGCCTCCTCGCCGCCGCGACCGAACACGAACGGGTCCCCCCCCTTCAGGCGCACGACCGTTCTGCCGGATCGCGCGTGCTCGATCATCAGCGCTTCGGTCTGCTCCTGTGGCACCGACGCTCCACCGCCCTCCTTGCCCACGAACACGAGGTCCGCGTCCGCGCGCGCGCCGTCGAGCGCGGCCGGCGGAATCAGGCGGTCGTAGAGGATCACCTCCGCGGTCGCGATCAGCTCCAGCGCGCGCGCCGTCAGCAGGCCGGGGTCGCCAGGGCCGGCACCGACGAGGTACACGCGCCCACTCACGCGCCCACCTGCCAGTGCTCCACGTCGAGCTCCGACATTGGGAAATCCTTGGGATTCCCCGTTACGAGGCGCGCGCGGACGCCAACGGCGGCCGCTGCGATCAGGCAGTCGGCCTGCGACAGCGTGAGCCCCCTGCTGGCGAAGTCTCTGCGCCAGTTCCCGGCGCGCATGCCCTCGGCCCGCCCAAGGGGTGCGAGATGGAGGCCACGTAGCAGGCGCACCGTGGCGTCGCTCTCATGCTCGCGTATGCCCCGCATAACCTCCTCGACGTTCACCGCGCAGATCCAGGGAATCTCCTTGGTCTCCCGCAAGCTACGCAGTCGCTCGGCAGCATCCCGTCCACGCAGGGCGTCCACGAGGACGGTGGTGTCGAGCAGAAGTGGCAACGATTGGTTATCCGGCCAGACCGCCGTCAGCAGGACAGCTGACTAACCGACACGAGCTGGGTCGCTGCGACGCTGCGCCCTGACCCAGCCGGCGGGATCGGCGTCCCACTCGTGCCCGCTGTCGGAGAGCGCCCCGAGGCCGGCCTCGATGTCTTCCCATCGCCGCTCGTCGTCAAGTGCGCGGCGCAGGGCCTCGCTGATAAACGTGCTGCGACGCCGACTGCCGACGCGCTTGTCGAGCTCATCCACGAGCTCATCATCGAGGCTTATGTGCAATCGCATGGCCACAACTTAGCACACAGCCAGCATCTCCCCCGCACCGACAGCGAGCAGCCGCTCGGCCACCCTGCGCCCGAGCGCCTCGGGGTCGTAGAAGCCGCCGACCAGCTCATCGCGTGCCCACGCCGATCCGTCCGGCAGCCCCACCCATGCGCGCAGCAGCAGGCAGCCGCAGCCGGCGGGCGCCGCATATGCCCCGAGCGGCGTGCTGCAGCTGGCCCCGAGCTCACGCGCGAGCGCGCGCTCGGCCAGCAGACACGCAAACGCATCCTTGTCGGTGATCCTCTGCGCGGCCTCGCGTGTGCGGACGTCGTCTGAGCGCCCCTCGAGCGCGAGCGTGCCCTGTCCGGGGGCCGGCACGAAGCGCTCCGGCTCGAGCACGCCGCCGGCCTCGGACTCTCGCCCCAACCGCTGCAGCCCCGCGCGCGCGAGCACGATCGCATCGAGGCGCTCACCGGCGTCGGCCAGCTTGCGCAGGCGCGTGTCGACGTTGCCGCGGATCGCCACCACCTCGAGATCCTCCCGGGCGGCGCGCAGCTGCGCCAAGCGGCGGATGCTGCTCGTGCCGATGCGCGCGCCCGGCTCAAGCTCCTCCAGGCTCCCGGCCCCGCAGAGCACGTCCTCGGCGGCTGCCCGCGCCGGGGTGCCGAGCAATGCGAGCCCCTCCGCCAGCTCGCCGGGAACGTCCTTGGCGGAGTGCACCGCCAGGTCGATCTCGCCCGCCCGCAGCGCGTCCTCCAGCTCCGCCACCCAGCGGGACTTGTCCGTCACGTCCGCCGGGGTGCGGGAATCCGCGTCGCCGCTGGTGTGAATCGGCACGATCTCGCAGCCGCCCTGCCCTGCGTCCGTCAGCCGCCCGGCGATCAGATCGGCCTGTGCCAGCGCGAGCGCGCTGCGCCGCGTTCCGATCCGCATCAGCGGGACGCACGCCCCCCGGGGCCGTCTCGGCGGCGGCGCGCTCTGGAGGGCACACCCTCGTCGGGGGCGCCACCCGTGCCGGGTGGCAGGCGGGCAGGCAGGTCGTGGACCTCCGCCAGCTCGTTTGAGAGCCCGCCCGCCCGCTCCTGCGCCGGCGCCTGCTCGCGCAGGCCGAACAGCTCGCGCACCAGCTCGAGGCTCGCGTGGCCGCGATCTCCGCCGAGGCTGCGAAGCCGAATCGTCGGCTCGTGCAGCAAGCGGCTCATCACCGCTCGCGCGATCGCCTCCACGCGTGCGAGATCACGCGGCGAGGCCAGCTCCCAGCGACCCGCGTTCTCGGCGAGCACCTGCTCCACGATGTCCTCGCCGTGGGCGCGCAGGGCGCTGACCGTGGGCAGCGCGTCGAGCTGGCCGAGCCAGCGGGCGAAGCGGTGGATCTCCTCCTCCACGATCTCAAGCGCGCGTGGAGTCTCCTCGGCCCGGGTGCTCAGGTTGCGCGCGACCACCGCCTGCAGGTCGTCGATGTCGTACAGGCTCACGCCCTCCAGTTCGCCGCACGCCGGGTCGATGTCGCGCGGCACCGCGATGTCGATCAGCAGCAGCGCTCGCCGCTCGCGCTCGCTCATCACCAGCTCGAGCTCGTCGCGGCCGACGATCGGGTGCGGAGAGGCGGTCGAGGAGACGACGATGTCGGCGCGCATCAGCTGGTCGGGCAGTTTGTCCAGGCCGACCACCGACCCGCCGAAGCGCTGAGCGAGGCTCAGCGCCCGGTCGGCGTGGCGGTTGGCCACGAAGATCGTGCCCGCGCCCTGCTCGGCGAGCGCGCGCGCGGTCAGCTCGCTCGTCTCGCCGGCGCCGAGAATCACAACGTGGCGGTCCTCCAGGCCGCCGAGCACGCTCTGGGCGAGGTCGACGGCCACCGACGGCACGCTCACGCGGCTGGAGCCGATTCCGGTCTCCGAGCGCACGCGCTTGCCCGTCGTCAGCGCCGCCGCGAACAGGCGGTTCGAGAGCGGTCCGGTGCAGCCCGCCCGCATCGCAGCTTCATGGGCGCGCTTGACCTGGCCCTGGATCTCGGCCTCGCCGAGAATCATCGACTCCAGGCCCGCGGTCACGCGGTAGAGCTGGCGTGCGGCGTCGCAGTTGCGGGGCGAGTACATCGCCTCGGCGAGCTCGGTCGGGCGGATCTCCGCGCGTCGGGCGAGCAGGCTCAGGACATCGGACTCGGCGCGCACCGGGTCGCCCACCACGAGGTAGACCTCGGTGCGGTTGCACGTCGAGATCACGACCGCCTCGCGCACCTCCGCCGTGGCCGTGACGTGCTTGGCGAACTCGTCCGCCTCGAGCTCGGTGAACGCCAGACGCTCGCGCAGCGCCACCGGCGCGGTCTTGTGTGAGACGCCGAGCGCCAGCAACTCGCTCATGTCGCTCTCGGCTCCCCCTGCGCGTCCCGCTCGCCCGCGGTGGCCGAGCGCTCGGACATGCTCAGCAGCTCGCCGAGCTCACGCTCGAGCCGGCTCAGGCGGATCGCCATCACGGCCACGTAGATCAGCACCAGCGCAAACAGCACCACGTACGCGGCCGCCACGTACTTGCCCGCCGTGTGCAGCGGCAGCGCTGGAATCTCGCCGACCGCGCTCGCGAGCATCACAGCGCCGATCTCCCGGCGGTGCGCGCGGATACGGTCGCCACGGGTTGCAGCGCGGGAGCGGCGCTGCGCGGGCGCGTGGGCGCATCCGCTTCGTCTCCCGCCAGCCGCCTGCGCAGCGCGCGCACCTGCGCGCGCGTGTGCTTGGCGGTCAACTCGTACTTGCACATCGTCGCGTACAGCAGCGCCATCGCCAGCAGCGAGACCAAGAACGTCAGCGCCATCGGGCCCGGGAGGTTCGACGTGCTGCCCAGCACCCGCGGATGCAGGTATGCCGTCGACAGGCGCACGGCGATGAAGTTCAGCGGCACGAACGCCCCCGCCGTGATCGCGAACACCGACGCGTAGCGCGCCTGTCGCTCGGGGTCCTCGATCGCGAAGCGCAGCGGCTGGTAGGTGGCATACAGCAGGAACACGATCAAGAACGACACGAGCGTCGGCTCGCTCCACACCCACCAGTGCCCCCACGAGCCCTTCGCCCAGATCGAACCGGTGATCAGCGCGCCCACAGCGAAGATCAGGCTCATGTGGATCGCCACGTAGGAGCGCATGTCCCAGCGTGGATCGCGCGTGCGCAGGTGCTGGATCGCCAGCAGGCCGCCGAGCACGAAGCCGCACAGCGAGACGATCGCCAGCGGCACGTGTACGTAGAAGATCTTCTGCAGGAAGCCCTGTTCGGCTTCCAGCGGCGCGTAGAAGAACACGAGCCCGAGCGCGACCGCCATTGCGAGGACGGTGGAGATGCTCAGCGCACCCAGGCCCTTGCCATACGCGAGCGGCCGTGAGCCGGTGGGTGTGGAGCGTTCCACGTCGTCAGTCCTCCAGCAGGAAGTCGAACAGGGCGTAGGCGATCAGCCCGAACACCAGATCATAGAGCCCCAGCGTCAGCAGCCAGCGCGCCGCCGGCGCCACCGGGTGGGCGTGCACGAGCAGCGGCGCGGTCGCGCGCGCGCCGCCGATCACGATCGGCACGAGCAGCGGCAGCGCGAGCAGCGGACCCAGCAGGTCGCGTGCGCGAGTGCGGACCGCGAGGGCGCCGACGAGCGTGCCGATCACAGCTATGCCGAGGTCGCCGAGCGCGAGCGTCGCCACCAGGCCCGGCAGCGCCGGCCCGAGCGGAGCTCCTAGCAGCAGCAGTGCAAACGCGGGCACCGCCACGAGCTCGAGCACCACGAGGTAGGCGAGCAGCGTCAGCGCCTTGGCCACGAGCATCGCGCTGCGGTCCACGGGCGCCAATAGGAACGCGTCGAAGCCGCCCTGATCGGCGTCCGCCACAAACAGGCGGTTGACGCCGAGGATTGCCGCGAACAGCAGCGTCACCCACAGGATCCCCGCCGCGAGGTCGCCTTCGACGCTGTTGCGGTTCAGCGCGAAGTGGAAGACCACGAACGTCGTCACCGCGAACAGCGACATGCCCGGAACGGACTCGAGCGTGCGCAGCTCCACCAGCAGCTCCTTGCGCAGCAGCGCTCCGATCGTCGACCCGAGCCGCGGTGCGCTCACGACGCGCGGCCTCTCCCGTGGCCGGGGCGGCACCTGCACGCCGCTCACCTGTAGAGCCCCGCGATCTCGTCACGATCGACCTCGGCGCCGGCGCGCAGCAGCGCCGGGCGTCCGGCGCGCAGCCCGAGCACGAGGTCCGCCTCCGCCAGGCCGCCCGTCGGGTCGTGGCTGCAGATGACGCGCGTGCGGGGACGGGTGGGATCGGTTCTCGCGCCGATCAGCGGCGCCACCAGCTCGACCGCGGCGGGGTCGAGGTTCGAGTACGGCTCGTCGAGCAACAGCAGCTCCGGGTCGTGCAGCACCGCCCGCGCCACCGCCACCCGCTGGACCATGCCGCGCGAGAGCGTGCGCAGCGGCTCGCCCGCGCGGGCGCCCATCGCCACCGACTCCAGCAGCTCGCCCACCCGCTCGTCGTCCACCCCGTGCAGGCGCGCGTGGAAGCGCAGGTTCTCGCGCGCGGTCAGCTCGCGGTAGAGCAGCGGCTCATGGCCGAGCAGGCCGAGCCGCCCGCGCACCGCCCACGCCTCCGCCGGCAGGTCGCAGCCGAGCACGCGCACGCTGCCCGCGTGCGGGCGCAGCAGCGTCGCCAGCACGCGCAGGAGCGTCGTCTTGCCGGCGCCGTTGGGACCGAACACGACGAGCGTCTGCCCCTCGAGCAGCGACAGCGAGACATCACTCAATGCCTCGCGCTCGCCGTAGTGTCGAGCCAGCCCCTCGAGCTGGAGCGCTGCCACGCTCGGTCTCTCTACACCTGCAACGCGTGTGCGCTCTGCGCCCGCGCGATCAGCTCGCGCACAGCCTGCTCGCCGGATTGAGGCCCGTCCGCCCCGCCGTCCCCGCCCTCGTCGCCACGCAGCAACGCCACCGGGTCCGGGTCGCCGCCCACGATCCCCTCAAAGAACTCCTTGCGCTCCTGGTAGGTCGGCAGCGTGCCCTTCGCCCACCCGCGCACCTCGTTGAGCAGCACCGCCAGCCGCGCGTAAGGCTCGCCGAACTGGTCTTCGATCTCGCGCTTCATGCGCTTGGCAAGCGCTGGGGAGGCCCCGGCTGTGGAGATCGCGATCGCCAGCGGCCCGGTCCGCACGATCGCCGGCAGGATGAAGTTGCACAGCGGCGGCACGTCGACGACGTTGACGAGCATCGCCCGCTGCTCGGCGTCCTCGTATACGGCGATGTTCACGTCGGTGTCGTCGGTCGCGGCGATCGCCATGAACGCGCCCTCCAGGTCGGCCGCCCCGGCGTAGGAGCGCCGCTCCCAGCGGATCGAGCCCTCGCGCGCGTACTGCGCCAGCGTCGGCTCGGCCTCGGGCGCGATCAGCGTGACCTCGCCGTCGCACGCGAGCAGTCCCTCGACCTTCTCCAGCCCGATCTCGCCGCCGCCGATCACCACGCAGCGACGGCCGCTGAGTTTCAGGCAGGCGATGTAGAAGGGGGTGTCGAGCATCCCCTGCACACAGCTCTGGTCGCAGATTCCTCTGCGCAGCTGGCACACGCACTCCTTGCCTGCGTAGGCCTGGGCGGGCATCGTTTCAAAGGGTAGTGCAGCCCGCGCGATCGCCATCGAGTTCGCGCGGCTTGGTCACGCTCCTCGGGCGCTCCCGGCCGGCCTTGGGCTTAACGCGGCAGCCCCCGCCCGAACGCCCGCGCTCCCACGCGCATCAGCGCCACCGCACCCTCGCGCCATGCGTGCTCGCGATCGGACTCGCGCTCGGAGCGGAGCTTTGCGACCGCGCGCATCGCCCTCGCGCTGGACGCGTCGTACGGTCCCCACCACAGCCCGCGCATGCCCGGTGGATCCCACGTGATCAGCTTCTCCTGCGCGCACGCCCGTAGCCCTGCCTGCCCGAGCGTCCGCCCGAGGCCGCCGCCGGCGGCCGCGCCCCAGGGCCCGCGTGAGACGGTCGGGCCGGGGAGGTGGTCGTTGAGCCACACCATGCCCGCGTGCAGCTCGCGCGCGATCCGCAGCCCCTGGTAGCGGTCGGCCGTCCACACGGACGCGCCGAGGCAGTAGTCGCTGTCGTTGGCAGCGGCGATCGCCTCGTCGATCGAGTCGACCTGCACGACAACCAGCACCGGCCCGTCCAGCGGCTCGCGCAGCACGCGCATCTCGCTGCTCGCGTCGGTGATCACCGCGGGCGCGTAGAAGGCGCCGGCGTCGCAGCCGGGCGGGCTGATCGGGCCGCCGCAGTGAAGCCTCGCTCCCTGGGCGACCGCCTCGTCCACGAGCTCGCTCACGTGCTCGGCCCTGCGCGCGGAGGCAAGCGGGCCGACCTGCACGCGCGCGTCGGCCGGATCGCCGACGCTCAGCGCGCGCGCGCCGCTGACGAGCCCGGCGAGGAAGCGCTCGTAGACCTCGCGCGCGACGTACACGCGCTCGATCGACCCGCGCGCCTGCCCCGCGCCCGCGCAGCCCGCCCACAGCGCGCCGGCGACCGCGCGCGGCAGGTGCGCGTCGGCGAGCACGAGCATCGCGTCCTTGCCGCCGAGCTCCACCGTGACCTCCTTCTCGCGCGACACACACGCCCGCGCCACCACCCGCCCGACGGCTGGTGAGCCGGTGAACAGGATCTTGTTCGCGGACGACTGCGCCAGCGCGACGCCGACGTCGGCCGCTCCGTGCACGACCCGCACGAGCCCCTCCGGTAGGCCGGCGCGCGCGAGCACCCGCGCGATCCGCTCGCCCGCCAGGCTGGCGCGCGCGGCGGGCTTGAAGATGACGCCGTTGCCCGCCAGCAGCGCCCCCGCGATCTGTCCGAGCGGCTGCGCGAACGGCGCGCTGCCGGCGCCGATCACGCCGAGCACGCCGTACGGCTCGAACGCGATTCTCGCCCGCTTGGCGAGCGTCATCGAGCGGTTGATCCCCACGCGCCGCCCGCCCAGCGCGTCCGCGCCGTCCTCCGCGATCCACCTCAGCGCGTCGATCGCCGCGAGCAGCTCGAGCGCGGCGATCTCCGCGCGCGGCCTTCCCTGCTCGCGCGCGAGCCCCTCCTGCAGCTCGTCGAAGTCGTCGATCACCGCCTGCGCCATCCTGCCCATGTACCTCGCGCGGTCCTGCACCCGCAGCAGCGCCCACAGCGGCTGCACCTTGGCCACCGCCTCGACCACCTCCTCGACCTGCTCGGGCGCGGTGGACATGACGCGTGCGAGCACCGCGCCCGTCGCGGGGTCGCGCGCCGTGAGCTCCTCGGGCGTGGCGGTCTCGCTCGCGGATACGCTCATCGCAAAGCGATTATCGCGTCTTTGGCGCGCGCGCCCGACGGATCCGCTCGACACGCGCGGCGAGCTCGGCCTCCGCCTCGTCGGGCTCGTAGAAGCGGGCGCCAACGACGCTCTCGGGCAGCAGCTGCTGCGAGGACAGGTGGCCAGGGTGCCGGTGGGGGTTGTCATAGCCGCCGCGGTCTTGTCCCGGGCGGGGCCCCGAGCGCAGCCAGCCGGGCGCCGGCGCCGCACCGTGCTCGCGCACGTGGCGCTCCGCCGCCGACAGCGCGCGTCCAGCGGCGTCGGACTTGGGCGCCAGCGACAGGTAGATCGCCGCCTGGGCGAGCGCGTAGCGCGCCTCCGGCAGGCCGACGTGCTCGACCGCCTGCGCGGCCGCCGTCGCCACCGTCAGCGCGCCGGGGTCGGCGTTGCCGATGTCCTCAGAGGCGAGGATGATCATCCGCCGCACGATGAACCGTGGGTCCTCGCCACCCTCGAGCATCACCGCCAGGTAGTACAGCGACGCGTCCGGATCGGATCCGCGCGTGGCCTTGATCCACGCGGAGATGTAGTCGTAGTGGCGGTCGCCCTTTTTGTCGTACAGGACCGCCCGCCGCTGCAGGGCGTCCTCGACGCGCTCGAGGCTCACGCGCTGCTCTCCCAGCTCGGCCGCCGTGGCGGCGGCCAGCTCGAGTGCGTTCAGCGCGGTGCGCGCATCGCCTTCACTGCGCGCTGCCAGGAAGTCCAATGCCTCGTCGTCGACCGCGATCGTCTCGGCGGCCGCCCGCCGCAGCACGATGCCGACCTCCTCGGGTGTCAGCGCCTGCAGCGCGTACACGCGCACGCGCGAGAGCAGCGCGCCGTTGACCTCGAACGCCGGGTTCTCGGTCGTGGCGCCGATCAGCGTCAGCAGCCCCTCCTCGACCGCCGGCAGCAGCGCGTCCTGCTGGGCCTTGTTGAAGCGGTGGATCTCGTCGAGGAACAGGATTGACTGGGTCCCGCCCGCCCCGCCTGCGGTGTCGCGGCGGTGAGCGGCGCGCTCGATCACCGCGCGCACCTCCGCGCGTCCGGCGGCGACGGCGCTCAGCTCCTCGAAAGCCGCCCCCGAGCGCTCGGCGACGATGCGCGCGAGCGTCGTCTTGCCCGATCCAGGCGGGCCGTACAGGACCATCGAGTGCGCTCGCCCCTGTTCGATCGCAGTCCGCAGCGCGGAGCCCGGGCCGAGCAGGTGCGACTGGCCGATGAACTCCTCGATGCTCCGCGGGCGCACCCGCACCGCCAGCGGGCGGACGCTGGCGCCGTCGCGCTCGCCGCCTGGCCGGGGCCGAGGCCCATCCGGGCCCGGATCCTCGTCGAAGAGGGTCTCCATGTCCCTGAGTATCCCCTTATCGAGCGCGCCAATCTGGGCGTCTGTGGAAGGTTGCCCGGTGGGGTTGTCGAAGGTGTAAATTCCGTGTCTAACGTTACTAACTCCCGACATCACCCGCACGGGGGATCGCCGCGATGAGCCACGGCGCGGCTGAGGTCGTCTCCGCCCCAGGAGCGGGCCTGGATTTCCTGGACATCGGCGGGGAGATCGCCGCGCGCTCCCCGTGGCAGCTGTTCTGGAGCAGGTTCCGCCAAGACCGCGTCGCGCTGGTGTCACTCGCGTTCATCGTGTTTCTGATCGTGATCGCGATCGCCGCTCCGCTGGTCATCAGCCTGCTCGGGCTGCCCGGACCCGACGTGCAGAACCTCAACCTCACGGACTCCTTCGGGTCTCCGGTCGGCCCCAGTCTCGCGCACCCGTTTGGCGTCGCCCCGCTCGGCGAGGACGTGATGTCGCGGGTGATCTACGGCACCAGGGTCTCGCTCGAGGTCGCCATCTTCGGCACGGCGATCGCAACAGTGATCGGCGTGACCGTCGGCACGCTCGCGGGCTTCTATCGCGGCGTGGTGGACACGCTCCTGTCGCGCACGATGGACGTCTTCCTCTCGATCCCGATACTGCTGCTCGGCATCGGCATCGGCGCTGCGTGCGCGGTCAGGGGCTGCGCCGCCAACCTGATCCAGCCGGGTCTCGGCGTGATCATCTTCCTGATCGCGCTCACGACCTGGCCCTTCGTCGGTCGCATCGTTCGCGGCCTCGTGCTGTCGCTGCGCGAGCGCGAGTTCGTCGAGGCCTCGCGCGCGCTCGGAGCGTCCGACGCGCGCATCATGTTTCGGGAGATCCTGCCCAACCTGGCGGCGCCGATCATCGTCTATGCGAGCCTGCAGATCCCCTTCAACATCCTGCTCGAGGCGAGCCTGTCCTACCTGGGCGTGGGCATCCGACCGCCCACACCGAGCTGGGGCCAGATGGTCGCCGCCGCCACGCCGATCTTCAACACCGCGTGGTGGTACATGGTCTTTCCCGGCGCCGCGCTGCTGTCGACGGTGCTGGCCTTCAATCTGCTGGGCGACGGGCTGCGGGACGCCCTGAACCCGAGGAACGCCCGATGAGGGCACTCGATATACAAAACAGGAGGCGTCTCAATGAGGTCGATTAGAACGGTCGCGGCGATGGCATCTGCCGCGCTACTCGCGCTGGTGCTGGCCGCGTGCGGATCGAGCAGCTCGAGCAGCACCATTGCGAGCGCCACCGGCGCGGTCAGCACCGGGGGCTTTCAGAGCCCGACGACGCAGTCGCTGACGGGCGGCAAACGCGGCGGCACGCTGCAGGTGCTGGACGAAACCGATTTCGAACACCTCGACCCGGGCATCGCCTACTACTCGATCGACTACGAGGTCGTGTTCGTGACGCAGCGGCCGCTGTACTCCAACAAGCCGAACACCGCCACCGAATCGACGCCAGACATGGCATCGGGACCGCCGGAAATCGCCTCTGACAACAAGACGGTCACGGTGCACCTGAAGGAAGGCATCCACTTCAGCCCCCCCGTCAACCGCGAAGTGACCTCAGAAGACGTCGCCTATGCGATGCAGCGCGGGGCGAACCCCAACGTGGCGAACCCGTACTTCCTCTCCTACTTCAAAGCGATCGAAGGCGCCCCCACGGCCAGCGGCGGCCCGATCAAGGGCATCCAGACACCGAACAAGCACACGATCGTCTTCCACCTCACCGAACCGAAGGGCCAGCTCGTGGCCGACGCGCTGGTGTTGCCGCTGTCGGCGGCCGTGCCCAAGGAATACGCCGAAAAATTCGACAAGAACAAGCCGTCCGACTACGCCAACTACCAGGTCGCCACCGGGCCGTACATGCTGAAGAACGACGCGGAAGGCAAAGTGCTCGGCATCGGCTACATCCCCGGCAAGTCCGCGACGCTCGTGCGCAACCCCAACTGGAACCCCAAAACCGACTTCCGGCCCGCCTACCTGAACGAAATCCAGATCAAGATCGGCGGCACCCAGGCGGTGATCGGCCGTCAGGTGCTCGAAGGCACGAGCATCGTCGAGAACGAACCGCCGGCGCAGTCCTCGATCAGGCTCGCCGCTGAAAAGTTCAAGAGCCAGCTCGAAGATCTCACCGGGCGCGGGGAGCCACTACATCGCCATCAACAACAAGGTGGGGCCGTTCTCGAACATAAACGTGCGCAAGGCCGTGTGGGCGGCGCTGAACCGGAGTGCGATGGACAAGGCGCGCGGCGGTGAACTCGTCACAAACGTCGCGACCCACTTCATCTACCCCACGATCCCCGGCTTCGAACAGGCCGGCGGCCTGGCGGGCCTGAAAGTCGACTACAACGAACACCCCGAAGGCGACGCCGCGATCGCCGAAAAGTACATGAAGATGGCCGGCTACGCGAGCGGCAAGTACACCGGCGGCAAGACGATCGTGATCGTCGGCTCGAGCAGCCCGCCCGCCAAGGAAGACGCCGAAATCGTCAACCAGACCCTGAAAAACCTCGGCTTCACGACCAAGTTCACGCTCGTCGAACAGTCGACGATGTACGCCAAGTACTGCAACGTGCCCAAAGAAGAGATCGACGTCTGTCCGAGCGTCGGCTGGATCGCCGACTTCGCCGATCCGCAGACGGTGCTCAACATCACGTTCAACGGCACGACGATCACCGCCACGGGCAACGTCAACTGGGGTCAGACGAACGTCCCCAAGATCAACGAAGCGATGGCGGCCGGCGAACTCGTCGCGGGGATGGGTGCCCGCGCGAGCGCCTGGGCGAAGATCGACAACGAACTGGTCGAAGACGCCGCGGCGATTCCGTTCGACTGGGACAAGCAGGGGAACATCGAGGGCAGCGAAGTCAACGGCGTCGGCGACCTCTGGGACGTGGGCGAGTGGGACTACGGCTACACCTCGCTGAAGTAGGCAGGGATGCGGCGCCGTCGTGGGGCTCCGCTGCGGGCGGGGCCCCACATCTGGATCGGCGCGCGCCGATGGGCTCAGTGTCCCGATGACCGCCTACATCATCCGCAGGATCCTGTGGGGGATCGCGCTGCTGATCATCGTGTGCGCGCTGACCTTCGTCCTCTTCCGGATCCTGCCGACGGGTAACCCCGCCGTGCTGCGGGCCGGGCGCGACCCGCAGCCAAAGCTGATCGCCGAAATCGAAAGGGTCCTGGGCCTCAACAAACCGTTGATCGTGCAGTTCTGGGACTACCTCAAGAACGTCCTGCTGCACTTCAACCTCGGCTACAGCTACTACAGCCAGGAGTCCGTCAGGAACCTGATCGCCGAACGCCTGCCGGCCACGATCTCGCTGACGGTGGGCGCCGCCGTGCTGTGGGTGATCGGGGGGTTGGGAGTGGGGATCCTCTCGGCGCTGCGGCGGCACTCGTTCCTCGATCGCGCCGCTATGGGTACGGCGCTCGTGCTGATCTCGGCGCCCGAATTCTGGCTGGGTCTGGTCACGCTGTTCCTGTTCGCCCAGGACATCGGCAAGTGGAAGATCTTTCCCGGCGCGGGCAGCTATGTGCCGATCACGAGCGACCCCTGGAAGTGGTTCACCTCGCTGATCATGCCGTGGTTCGTGCTCGCCTCAGGCGCGGCAGCCGTATTCGCGCGCCTCATGCGCGGCAGCCTGATCGAGACGATGGATGAGGACTACATCAGGACCGCCCGCGCCAAGGGCCTGCCCGAGCACAGCGTGGTTCGCCAGGGAGTGCGCTCGTCGATCAACCCGATCGTCACGCTCCTCGGGCTTGAAATCGGCACCCTGCTGGGAGGCGCGCTGCTGGTCGAAGTGGTCTTCAACATCCCGGGCGTCGGCAAACTCGCCTACGAGGCGATCCTCCAGTCGGACTTCTCCGTCATCCAGGGAACGGTGCTGCTGGGCGCGATGTTCATCATCGTCGCGAACATCGTCGTGGACATCGCCTACGCGTATCTCGACCCCAGGGTGCGCTACTCGTGAGCGCCGCCGGGTCCTCATCGAAGGTGGCGTCGTCATCGGAGGTGGAGCCGCTGCTGCGCGTGGAGGACCTCCGCGTCGAGTTCCCCGGTGAAGACGGGGTCGTGCACGCCGTCGACGGGATCACATACCAGGTGCACCGCGGGCGCACACTCGGGATCGTCGGGGAGTCAGGGTCGGGCAAGACGGTCTCCTCGCTGACCACGCTCGGGCTCACGCGTCGCCAGGGCGCGCGCATCTCCGGGCGCATCCTGTTCGCCGGTCAGGACCTCGTCGCGCTCCCCGAGGAGCAGCTGCGCGCGATCAGGGGCAACGAAATCGCGATGATCTTCCAGGACCCGCTGTCCGCGCTTCACCCCCTCTACAGGGTCGGCCGCCAGCTGATCGAGGCGGTGCTCGCCCACCAGGACATCTCCACGGCGAAGGCGCGCGAGCGCGCGATCGAGCTGCTGGGCCTCGTGGGGATACCCGATCCGGCCCGGCGCGTGGACGAGTACCCGCACGAGTTCTCCGGCGGCATGCGACAGCGCGCGATGATCGCGATGGCGTTGGCGAACGAGCCCAAGCTGCTGATCGCCGACGAGCCGACGACCGCGCTGGACGTGACCGTGCAGGCGCAGATCCTCGGGCTGATGGAACGCCTGCAGCGCGAACTGGACATGGCGATCGTGATCATCACCCACGACCTCGGGGTGGTGGCGGAGATGGCCGACGACATCGCGGTCATGTACGCGGGGCGGATCGTCGAGACGGCCTCGGCCGCACTGGTCTTCTCCGGTCCCGAGCATCCATACACGTGGGGCCTGTTGAAGTCGATCCCCACGCTCGACGGCTCGCGCGAGGAGGACCTCGTGCCGATCCCCGGCACCCCGCCGAGCCTCATCAGCCCCCCCTCGGGCTGCCATTTCCATCCTCGCTGTCCATATGCCCAGCCGGACCATTCGCGCATCGATCCCCGCCTGGAGCCCGTGCCGGGCGAGCCGAGCCACCATGTCGCGTGCCTGCTCGAGGCGGACGTGCGCCGGCGCCTGTGGGCGGCGCTACAGGCCGGACGGGCGCCGCAGGAGGCGCTCCTCGACGTGGGACTGCCGGGCCTGCCGGGAGCGCCGGGCCTGCCGGGGGCGCCCGGGTGAGCTCAGCCGCGTCGTCAGCGAAGGTGGAGCCGCTGGTGGCGGCGCGCGACCTCGTCAAGCACTTCCCGATCACGCGCGGGATCATCTTCCGGCGCAAGATTGGCGCCGTGAGGGCTGTCGACGGCGTGAGCTTCGACGTGCGGCCGGGCGAGACGCTCGGGATCGTCGGCGAGACGGGATGCGGCAAGAGCACCACCGCCAAGCTCGTGATGCGGCTGCTCGACGCGACCGCCGGCGAGATCAGCTTCGAGGGGCACGACATCACCCACGCGCGGGGCGCTCAGCTGAAGGCGGTCAGGCGCGAGGTGCAGATGATCTTCCAGGACCCGTACTCGTCGCTGAACCCGCGCAAGACGATCGGCTCGATCATCGCCGAGCCGTTCGCGATCCATCGCATGGAGCGCGACAAGGGTGAGCGCAAACGCGCGGTGCAGAAGCTGATGGAGACCGTTGGGCTCAACCCCGAGCACTACAACCGCTATCCGCACGAGTTCTCTGGCGGCCAGCGCCAGCGCATCGGCGTCGCGCGCGCGCTCGCGCTGAACCCCAAGCTGCTGATCGCCGACGAGCCCGTGTCCGCGCTCGACGTGTCGATCCAGGCGCAGGTGCTCAACCTGCTGCGTGACCTGCAGCGTCGGCTCGGCCTGACGCTCGTGTTCATCGCCCACGACCTGTCGGTGGTGCGCCACATGTGCGACCGCGTGGCGGTCATGTACCTCGGCAAGATCGTCGAGATCGGCCCCAACGAGCAGCTGTATGGCTTCCCTCGCCACCCCTACACCGGCGCGCTGATGGCCGCGGTTCCGGTGGCCGACCCGTCCCGGCACGGCGAGCAGCGCCGGCCGCTGACCGGCGACGTGCCGAGCCCCGCGAACCCGCCGAGCGCGTGTCGCTTCCACACGCGCTGTCCAAAGGCTCAGCCGCTCTGCTCCACGGTGGAGCCGCCGCTGGAGGACAAGGGCTCCGGCACGCTCGTGGCCTGCCACTACCCGCTCACCCACGATGAGCTCGCCGAGATGGGCGTACGATCCGCGGCGTGAGCGCGAACTCGCCCGCCGCCGAGGCCGAAGAGCTGCTTGCGCGCCTGATCCGCTTCAACACGGTCAACCCGCCGGGCGGCGAGCGCGCGGCGCAGGAGTATCTGGCCGAGCACCTGGCGGGTGCGGGCTTCCAGTGCGAGCTGCTCGGCGCCGAGCCCGAGCGCCCCAACCTGGTCGCGAGGCTGCCCGCCGCGGTGGCGAGCGCGGCTGGCCCCACGCTGTGCTACCTCGGCCACGTCGACACGGTGCTCGCGGACCCGGCCGACTGGACGCACGACCCGTGGTCGGGGGACCTCGCGGAGGGCTTCCTGTGGGGCAGGGGCGCGCTCGACATGAAGTCGCAGGTCGCTGCGGAGGTCGCGGCGGCGGCCTCGCTCGCGCGCTCCGGTTGGCGCCCGGCCCGCGGCGAGCTGTTGATCGTGGCGGTCGTGGACGAGGAGACCGGCGGCTCGCTGGGGGCCGAATGGATCACGCAGAACCACCCCGAGAAGGTCCGCTGCGACATGTTGATCAACGAGGGCGGCGGCGCGGTGTTCGAGTATGGAGGCCCGCCCGCCCGGCGCTACTACGGCGTGTGCTGTGCGGAGAAGGGCGTGTTCCGCTTCGCGCTCACCACCGACGGGGTGGCCGGCCACGCGTCGATGCCCGGCATGGGCGAGAACGCGCTGCTGAAGATGGGCCCCGTGCTGGAGCGGTTCGCGGCGCGCCAGCCGTCATACCGACCGACGGACGAGCCGCGCGCGTTCCTGCGCGGGATCGGCGAGGATCCCGCTGACCTGGAGGGCGCGATCGCTCGCCTGCGCGCGGCCGACCCGCGCCTGGCGATCATGTTCGAGCCGATGCTCGGCGTCACGTTCACGCCCACGCGGATCACCGCGTCGGAGAAGATCAACGTGATACCCAGCCGCGCCGAGCTGAAGGTCGACTGCCGCGTGCCTCCCGGGCTGGGCGAGCAGGAGGTGCGCGAGGGGCTCGCGGAGGTGCTCGGCGACGGCGACGGCGACGACGCCAGCTGGCGGATCGAGTTCACGGAGCAGGTCGTCGGCAACCGCTCGCCCGTGGCATCGCCGCTGATGGACACCATCACGACCTGGATCGCCGAGCGCGATCCGGGCGCGCAGGCGGTGCCGGTGGTGCTCCCGGGCTTCACCGACTCGCGCCACTTCCGCCTGGCGTTCCCCGAGTGCGTGGCCTACGGGTTCTTTCCGCAGCGCCACCAGTCGCTGTTGCAGAGCGCGCCGCTGATCCACGGCGCGGACGAGCGCATCGACGTGCGCGACCTCGCGCTCGCGACCGAGCTGTTCAGGGATCTCGCGGTGCGCGTGCTCGGCTGAAGGCTGCAGCACTCGACAAGACCGGGAAAGACCCCCATAATGGGGGCACGATGCCACGGATGGTACGTACGGGGAGGGTTAACGGGTGAGCTCGCAGGCCACGGTTGGGCCGCACTCGCCCGGGGGTAGCCCGCTGGGGCACGCCGCGTTGGGGCACACGGTTGTAGGAGGCGCGGCGGCCCACGCGGCGCTCCTGCACGCGAGCACCGTGCGCGCGGCGTCCCCCCTCGCTGCCGCGCCGGGACCCTCGTTTGCGCACGAAATCCAGGAATGGGCTGTCAACTGGGAGCCGGTCATCGCGATCCTGTTCTTCTCGGCGCTGATTTTCATGATGTGGCGGATGTTGAAGGTGATGCCGCGGATCAAGCCGCAGCGGATCAAGCCGGCGTCCGACCAGTCGGTCACGTTCGCGGACGTCGCCGGGGTGGACGACGCGAAGGCGGAGCTGGTGGAGATAGTCGAGTTTCTGCGTGATCCGAAGTCCTTCCATGCGCTCGGCGCGAAGGTCCCCAAGGGGATCCTCCTGCACGGCCCGCCGGGCACCGGCAAGACGCTGCTGGCGAAGGCTGTGGCGAACGAGTCCGGCGCGCAGTTCTTCGCGCAGTCGGCGGCGTCGTTCGTGGAGATGTTCGCCGGCCTGGGGGCCGCGCGCATCCGGCGGCTGTTCGCGGTCGCGCGCAAGCACGAACCGGCGATTATCTTCATCGACGAGCTCGACGCGGTGGGCGGGCGCCGCGGCTCTGACATCTCCGGCGAGAAGGACCAGACGCTCAACCAGCTGCTGGTCGAGATGGACGGCTTCGCGTCCAGCGGTCGCGTGGTAGTGATCGCGGCGTCGAACCTGCTCGAGAAGCTCGACCCGGCGCTGCTGCGCCCGGGCCGCTTCGATCGTCAGGTGTTCGTGGTGCCGCCCGACGTCACGGGTCGCGTGGGCGTGCTGGAGGTGCACACGCGCGACAAGCCCCTGCAGGACGTCGACCTGACGCTGGTGGCTCAGCAGACGAGCGGGCTGACGGGGGCGGACCTCGCGAACATCTGCAACGAGGCCGCGATCTTCGCCACCAGGCGCGGTGCCAGCGCGATCTCGATTGAGGACTTCGACTCGGCGCTCGAGCGGGTGATCGCGGGCGTGCAGTCCAAGCGCGTGCTGGGCCCGCACGAGAAGCGCGTGGTCGCCTACCACGAGGCCGGGCACGCGCTGTGCGGCGAGCTGCTGCCGTCGGTCGACCGGGTCCACAAGATCTCGATCGTGCCCCGCGGGCGCGCGCTCGGCTTCACCCTCAACCTGCCCGCGGAGGATCGCTATCTGAAGACGCGCGAGGAGCTGCTCGACTACATGACCGTGCTGCTTGGCGGGCGGGTGGCCGAGCAGATCGTCTTCGGTGCGATCACCACGGGCGCCTCCGATGACCTCAAGCGCGTGGCTGACATCTCGCATTCGATGGTGCACGACTACGCGATGGGCACCGCCGGCGTGGGGCGCTCGCCGGACGGGGACGTGAGGCTGTCGGAGAGGACGCTGCGAATCCACGACGAGGAGCGACAGGACCTGATCGAGGAAGCCAGGCGCGCGGCGCAGAGGTTGATCGTCGCTCACCGCCGCCACCTCGACGCGCTCGCGCGAGAGCTGCTCGAGCGCGAGGTGCTCGACCGCGACGCGATCGAGCGGATCATGGACGGCGTGCCGCGCCTGGAGCGCGCGCCCGGGGCAGGCCTGCGCGTGGTGGCCGCGGCCGAGTCGCATCAGCCCCCCGCCCCGGCTGGCCCGATCCGCCGGCCCGACCCGGTCGCGCCGCCTGCCCCGATCCGCCCGCCCGACCCTTCCGGCGAGGAGGAGCCCAAGCGCCTATAGACTGCGGCTCGTGTTCAGCCGCATCGACCACATCGGCGTGGCCGTCGAGCAGATCGAGCCCGCACTCGAGCTGTATCGCGACAGCTTCGAGCTGCAGGTGGCCCACCGCGAGGTGAATCAACAGCAGGGGGTGGACGCGGTGCTCCTGGACGTGGGCGAGAGCCACGTCGAGCTGCTCGCGCCGCTCGGTCCGGACACCACCGTGGGCAAGTTCCTCGCCAGACGAGGGCCGGGGTTGCATCACGTCGCCTACCAGGTGGCGGATATCGATGCGACGTTGCGGACGCTCAGGCAGGCGGGCGTGCGGCTGATCGACGAGGAGGCGCGACCGGGTATCTGCGGTTCGCGCGTCGCGTTCGTGCACCCGGCGGCGGTCGTCGGTGTCCTGACCGAGATAGTGGAGCCGGCCGCGCGCGTGGCCACCGGCCCGTGGGGCGCCTGATGCCCTCTGGCGCGCGACGTGTCAGCCTCGGATTCCATGGTGGCCAGGTGCTGGCGCTGCGGATCAGCGACGAGGAGCTGAGGGCCCTCAACAAGGCGCTCGGCGGTAGCGGCTGGCATGACATCGACAGCGAGGACGGACCGGTGCGCGTGGACCTCGGCAAGGTCGTGTACGTGAGCGCCGACAGCGAAGAGCCCCATGTCGGGTTCGGCTAGAGCGAGTTGAGTCTCGACGAGCGGCTGCTGCGGGTGGCGCGCACGCGCGGGCACACGCCGCAGGCCGAGCGCGCGGTGGCACGCTTCTCGCAGCTCGGCGAGCACGCCGCCGTGTGGCTCGCGATCGGCGCGCTCGCGCAGGCGCTCGACGGGGCTCGCAGGCGCCAGTGGCGCCGCGCAACGGCGACCGTGGCGAGCACCTACGCGCTGAATACGGCGATCAAGATGGTCGTGCGCCGCAGGCGGCCGGAGCTGCCCGGATTGCCGGCGCTGACCGGCACACCCACGCGCCTGAGCTTCCCGAGCGCCCACGCGAGCACGTCGTTCGCCGGCGCCCTCGCCTACTCACGCCTGGGCGTGCCGGCCGTCCCGCTGTACGCGTTGGCCACCAGCCTGTCGCTGTCACGGCTGTATCTGGGGGTGCACTATCCGTCGGACGTGCTCGCGGGGGCGGTGCTGGGAACGCTGGTGGGGTGCGTACACCGCGTTTATCCAGGATACTTGGACACACAAGCGAATACAGTGGACGCATGAGCCAAACACTTTCGGCTTCGGCAGAACGGCTGGGCCGGGGCGAGATATCTGCGGCTGCCGCGCGCGAAGAGCGAGCGACGGCGACGCGCGCTCGCCAAGCGGTCGCGGCAGCGCGGGAGCGGATCGCGGCGGCCGCGTAGCCGTGCCCGCGCGCTCGAAGGGTCAGCGGCGGCTCAACACGATCTTCGAGGCGATCACCCATGGGACCGCCTCGCCGCGTTGGGGGTCATCCCGCAAAGCTCGGCAACGCGCTTGCAGGAGGCCAAAGAGTTGCGCGACGACCTAGCGCATGCCTATCCGCCCGCGGGTTGGAGGGCACTGCACGAGCGCGTGAAGATTCTCCTGGCCGAGCTCGATCGCTACGTCGATCGCTGTGCAGGCTGGCTGAGCGAGGAGAGCATTCTCGAAGTGGGAGCGACTGAGTGAGCACGCGCATCGGCATTGTGGGCATGCCCAACGCGGGCAAGTCCTCGCTCTTCAACGCGCTCACCAAAGCGGGGGCGGAGGCGGCCAACTACCCATTCACCACGATCGAGCCCAACGTCGCGGTGGTGCCCGTGCGTGACGAGCGCCTGGAGGAGGTGGCGCGTACGGTGGGCGCGTCGGAGATCGTGTGGGACACGGTCGACTTCCACGACATCGCCGGCCTGGTCGCGGGCGCCCATCAGGGAGAGGGGCTGGGCAACCGCTTCCTCGCGAACATCCGCGAGACGCACGCGATCGTGCACGTGGTGCGCGCGCACAACGATGAGAACGTGGTGCATCCGGAGGGCCGCGTGGACCCGTTGGCGGATATAGAGACGATTGAGACGGAGCTCGTGATGGCGGACCTCGACGCGGCTGAACGTCGGGTGGACAAAGTCGGCAAACAAGCGCGCGGGGGCGACCGCGTCGCGATCGCGGAGGAGGCGTGGCTGCGCGAGGTGATCGCGGCGCTGCAGGCCGGTCGCCCGGCGCGCACGGTGCCGGTGCCCGACGACGCGCCCAACGCCGCACGCGACCTCGGCTCGCTGACGAGCAAGCCCGTGCTGTTCGTGGCCAACGTCGATGAGGGCTCGGAGGAGATCCCCGCGGCGGTCGCACAGCACGCGGCCGCGCAGGGCGCACGCGCGGTGGCCGTGTCCTCGCGCATCGAGTCCGAGCTGGCTGAGCTGGAGGACGAGGACGCGGCCGCCATGCGCGAGGAGCTCGGCGTGAGCGAGTCCGGTCTGGAGCGCGTGGTGCGCGAGGCGTTTGCGCTGCTCGAGCTGATCGCGTTCTTCACCGCCGGCGAGGCCACGATCGCGCAGTCGTGGCATCTGCGGCGCGGCCTCACCGCGTGGCATGCAGCGGGTCAGATCCACACCGACATCCAGAAGGGCTTCGTGCGCGCCGAGGTGATCGGCTGGCGCGAGCTGGTGGACGCCGGCGGCTACGCGCGCGCGCGCGAACGCGGCACGCTGCGCCTGGAGGGCCGCGACTACGTGATGGCCGACGGGGACGTGATCACAGTCAAGTTCACCCCGTAGGGAGCTAGCTTGGGATCGACGAGAACGGGCATCATGCCGGCACGATCTCGAACGTCCGTCGCCCGTTCAGGCGGTAGATGTGGAAGTCGGCGTCGAGGGTGAAGATGCGGTTGAGTCGGCGCTCCTCGGCGAGCGCTACGAGCGTGGCGTCGGCGAGGTCCATCGGACGGTCGGCATAGCGTTCCATCAGGCTTGCCGAGCGTTTGTTGGCTGCGGCCGACGGCTGCGCAAGAACCAGGTCCTCGCGCAGCACCAGACGCCATAACGGCTCCTGTCCGTGCCAGCCGCCGCCACGCCCCAGCAGGTACATCGCCTCGGTGAACGCGGGCCAGGTGGTGATGAGCGGCAGGCTCAGCGATGCGAGCGTCTCCCGGCAGCGCTCGTGATCGGGCTCGTCCGCGTCGATCAGCGCGACGAGCGGTCCCGCATCGGTGAGCGTCACGTGCGCCGCGCGAGCTCCTCGGCGAAGGCTGCGCCGGTGTCGCGTGCCCGGCCCCCGCCTCCGTGGATGGCGCCGAGCACATCGGCCAAGCGGTCGCTCGTGCCGGTGGCGAGGGTGTGATCGGCGCGCTCGCTGGCAGCGCGCCGCATGAACTCGGACACCGAGGCGCCCTCAACCGCGGCGGCTTGGCGCACACGCATGTCGAGCTCGTCGTCCAGTCTTATGCTGCGCATCCGAGCACTGTATCACGCGCTCGACAAACGTAATACAGCAGGTGCTCGACGCTCGCTGGCGTCAGAAGTGCTCGGTGGCGTCAGAAGTGCTCGCTGGCGTCAGAAGTGCTCGGTGGCGTCAGAAGTGCTCGGTGGCGTCAGAAGTGCTCGGTGGCGTCAGCTCGCGCTCGCCTTATGCCCTCCAAGCGCGCCGCCAGCCGCGTCATTCCAAGCTCGCGCGCCGCGAGCGCACCCGCGGCGAAGTCGGTGGTGCGCTCGGTCGGGGGCGTGACGTCGATCCGCTGCAACGTGGCGATCAGCTTGAACTTGCGCAGCAGCTCCGCGTTCTCACACAGCGCCGCGGCGATGCGGGGGCGCATCAGGCGGCTCGCCCTGACTGCCGCAGCGTCCGCGTCGGCCGCGGGTGCATCGACGCCAGCGGCGCGGAGCACCGCCTCCAGCGAGCCGTGCGTGCGCAGCAGCTCCGCGGCGGTCTTCGCGCCGACGCCCGGCGCCCCGGGGAGGCCGTCGGAGGGGTCGCCGCGCAGGGCGATGAAGTCCGCGACCAGCTCGGGGTCGACGCCGTAGCGCGCGCGCACCTGCGCCAGTCCGATCTCGCCTTGCTCGCCACGTTTGCCGAGCTCCACCACCGACACGTGCTCGGTGACCGCGCCGAACAGGTCGCGGTCGCCCGTCAGCAGCAGCGCGTCGCCGCCACGCTGCTCCTCCGCGCGGGCGTAGGAGAACATCACGTCGTCGGCCTCCAGCTCGGGGCTCGTCGCAAACGTCCAGCCGAGGCTCTCGAGCAGCGCAGGCGCCTTCTCCCACTGCGCTGCCAGCTCCGCTGGCATTGGATCGCGGTGGGCGTGGTAGGGCGGGTACAACCGCACGCGGTAGTCCGCTTGCTCGGCGCCCATGCACGCGACCACGCCGCGCACCGGACGCGCCGGCAGGCGCGCATCTAAAAGAGCCAGAATCGCGTTGACGGTCCCCAGCAGCGCGTTCACCGGCCGGCCGTCGGCGTCGACGATCGATTTGGGCAGCGCGAAGAATGAGCGGTACAGCAGCCACGGCACGTCCGCGATCAGCAGTGGCGCGTGGGAGCTCAGCCGTCGAGCATCCAGCAGTTTTCACTCCACAGAAAGCGGTTCGGCCCGCCCATCAGCGAGGCGGACAACTCGATCGAGGCGACGTTGCCGTGTACGAGCACCGCCGCTGCCGGGATCGCGTGCAGCTCGGCTCGAAGGCGCTTGCGGGCGCCGGGTTCGCGCAGCAGCGTCGCGAGCCGCGCGTTCCAGCGCTGAGCGCACGTGCGGTGGTGCTCGCTCGCGCGCAGCGGCGCGTTCAGGATTCCGCACGCGCCCGCGCCATTGCCGGCCAGCTCCGCCGACACGAAGTTGGTGGCCGCCCGGCGCACCCACGCGATCTGTTCGCTGCTGCCGACCGAGTGCGCGCCCAGCGCGCCCGCGGGCGCCAACAGCGCGCCTGGGGTCAACAGCGCTGCGGCACACACGAGGCCGGCGGCGGCGGAGCGAAGGCTCATGTCCAACTTGTCGGCGATCGAGCTCGGCTTCACGAGGTTCTGGACTGGCAGCGGTGCGAGAACGGACGCATATCGTAGGCGCGCGTCAGGCGGACTATTCGGCCTGCGCGCCGCCGGTCGCGCTCGCGGAGGCCACCATCGCCGGCGCCTGCGCGCCGCCCTGCGGCCCCGACGCGGAGGCGGACGCCGACGCCGGTGGCGTTGGCGGTGGCGGAGGCGGAGGCGGACTTTCCGGCGTCGCCAGCGCAAACGGCGCCTGGCCGCTGAGGTCGGGCTCGGGTGTGAGGTGCGCGCCGCGTTTCACGCCGAAGTACGCCCACGCGCTGTCCAGCCCCAGCCGGCCGTCGAGTTCGGGCCCGCTCACGGTCGTGGCGCCGCGCGAGCCGAGCACCTGCGCCGCGACGATCCGCGGCGAGACTCCCCGCTCGAGCACCTCGATACCCCTGAATGATCCCTTCACCAGGCCCTGCAGACGGGCGGCCGCGGCGGCGAAGCTGATGCTCAGCTTCCAGCTGGATGCCTTCGTTTCGTAGGGGTCCTGCACGCCCCGCAGCCACGGCTCGGGTTGGGAGCCGAGGAACGAGCTCTCGTTGTCCTCCGTCATCCCGCCCGAGCTCGCGAAGTAGTAGGTGATCGCCGGCTCGCCGTCGTACAGAACGATCTGCCGCGCCGTCGCCGCGATCGCAGCGTTCGTGGTCGCCGTTTCAGCGGCCGTGCCGAGATACATCTGCGAGCGGCTGTCCGAGTACACGTCGAACCTCGACCCGCCGGCGTGGTCGGTCAGCGCGTACGTGCGGCTGGCGATCGCCTGCGCCTCGAGCGCCGCCATCGGCCAGCTGGAGGGCATCTCGGCGGATACCACGCCGCGGACATAGCGTTCGAGCGGGACCCTCACCACGGTCGAGCCCTCGAGCACCTTCACGATCGCGTTCGCCGGCGCCTGCCCGAGCGTGGTCCCGGTGTAGTAGTGGCCCAGGATCGCCGTGTCACTCCAGCCGTGCTCCGCGTAGCCGAACGCGCCGTCCTGGCTCATCCCCACGCCGTGCCCGTCGCCTGCGCCTTCGATCACTAGCGTCGACGCGCTCGCCGGCGCCGCGAGCAACACGAGCAACACGAGCGCCGCGAGCGTCGCGAGCGCCGGGAGAGCCGCCAGCGGGGCGCGGAGGCGGTGATAGGTTGACGCCATGACCTCCATCCGTGCCAGCCGAAACACGGGCAGCCGGCTGCAGTCGCGCTCGAGATGGGGAGATCCCATGGGTCCTCGTTCGGGTGTGCGCGCCCGCTGCGTGAGAGCTGCACGATGACTGGCGCCGATCGGACATCGGCCAGCGAACGCGCGGTGCTCGAGTGGGTTCCCACCGAGCTGTACATCGCGGGACAGTGGCGAGCGGCCTCCGGCGGGGGAACGCTCGCGGTCGAGGACCCAGCCACGACCGAGCCGCTGGTGGAGGTCGCCGACGCGCAGGCCAGCGACGCGCTCGCGGCGCTCGCCGCGGCCGCGGACGCGCAGGCCGCGTGGGCCGCGCACGCGCCGCGCGAGCGCGGCGAGATCCTGCGCCGAGCGTACGAGGCGATCGTCGCGCGCGCCGAGGAGCTGGCGCTGCTGATGACGCTCGAGATGGGCAAGGCCGTGGCGGAGTCGCGCGCGGAGATCGCATACGCGGCCGAGTTCTTCCGCTGGTTCTCAGAGGAGGCCGTGCGCATCCACGGGCGCTACATGGTCAACACCACCGGCAAAGGTCGCATCCTCACCATGCGCCAGCCCGTCGGTCCGTGCGTGTTCGTCACGCCTTGGAACTTCCCCACCGCGATGGGCACCCGCAAGATCGCCCCCGCGATCGCAGCCGGCTGCACGATGGTCGTCAAGCCCGCCAAGCAGACGCCGCTGTCGATGCTCGCGCTGACGAAGATCCTCGAGCAGGCCGGGCTGCCGGCGGGCGTGCTGAACGTGATCACCGCGCGCAGCGCTGGCGCGGTGATCGCGCCGCTGCTGAAGGACCCGCGCATGCGCAAGCTGTCCTTCACCGGCTCCACCGAGGTGGGGCGCGCGCTGATCGAGCAGTCCGCGCAGCAGGTGCTGCGCGTGTCGATGGAGCTCGGCGGCAACGCCCCGTTCCTGGTGTTCGACGACGCCGACCTCGACGCCGCGGTCGAGGGCGCGTTCGTGGCCAAGATGCGCAACGTGGGCGAGGCGTGCACCGCCGCCAACCGCTTCCACGTGCACGAGTCGCTCGCGCAGGAGTTCGCGCGACGGCTGGCCGAGCGGATGGGCGCGCTGAAGCTCGGCCGCGGCACCGAGCCCGACGTCGACGTCGGCCCCCTGATCGACGAAGCCCAGCGCGCCAAGGTCACCGAGCTCGTCGGCGACGCCGTCGACCGCGGCGCGCGCGTGCTCGTCGGCGGCGGCCCGTTGTCGGGGCCCGCCTACCCCGGCTACTTCTTCGAGCCGACCGTCCTCAGCGACGTGCCAGACGACGCGCAGCTGCTGCGCGAGGAGATCTTCGGCCCGGTCGCCCCGATCGCCACGTTCAGCTCCGATGAGGAGGCGCTCGCCGCCGCCAACCGCACGGAGTACGGGCTCGTCGCATACGTTTACACGCGCGACCTCGGCCGCGCGTTCCGGGTGTGCGAGGGGATCGAAACGGGGATGGTGGGGTTAACCAGGGAGTTGTGTCGAACCCCGCTGCGCCGTTTGGCGGGGTGAAGCAATCGGGGTTCGGGCGCGAGGGCGGGTTCGAGGGGATTGGTGAGTATCTGGAGACGAAGTACGTCGCGATGGGGGTTTGAGGGGGATGGGACGGGAGGGGACTTGAAATGCTGGGTTTTGGACCCCATAGCCCACCCGCGAGAGCCCAGAATCCCTTGCATCTAAAAGCCATTCTCAGGGTCTCGCACCCGCCCAACCCGAACACCCTCCCCGAGCCCCGCGTCCCCGCGGCGTCGGTCGAGCGGAGCCGGTCAGCGCCCGCCCTGTCGAGCAGGGTGCTATTCGCGTCGGGCCGCGTGTCCGGTGGCTGGTTGTGCGGGTCGTGGGCCTGGCCAGCTGTGCGTTGGGTAGGGGTGGGTGTCGTGTGGTGCCTGTCGGAGCGCTGGTGGCCGCGACGTGAAGGGGTGGTAGCGAGCGGTGCGCCAAGCCCGTGCGGACTCACACCGGCTGCCTCTACGACCCCTTTCGGCGACGGTGCCGCGAAGCTGAGACTTCGCACCGGCGAGTGGCGACCTGGCTGCGCGAGAACGCTTCGCGGTAGGCGAGGTCCACCTTCACCAGGGGAAAGATCGCGCTCGATGAGCCATCGCTAGCGGGGCAATCGGCGCTCACGACGCTAGTCCTCTTGCCTGCATGGACGAATTGGCGGTCGAGAGTGAGTTCGAACTTTGAGATGTGTCCGTAGATGCCCTTATATGTGTAGGTCTGGGAGAAGCAGGTCGGGTGCCCTCGCTCGCAAATGCCCGCGATGAACCGCATTTGTTCCACCGATAGGATCGTCCCGAAGACGCCATGAGCCTTGTAGATTGTGAACGGGATTACATAGGTCAGCGGCAAAGCACCGGTGCTTGTGACCTGCGCGAGGATGCGGGGCTGGCCTTCGCCGAAGTCATAGAAAGCCGAGAGGCGTCCTTCAATCGTTACAGGCGCCTGTCCTGGAAGAGTCACTTCTGAGATCACGATGCCGGAGCCGACCAGCGACCCCGCGCATATCTGCCCCGCGTCCGAAGATTCGGAGTAGAGCTCCGAGACGGGGCAACTCGGCAAACCCGCTGTCTGAAATGCGAGGTTGCGGGAGACTTCGAGCCTGATTGCGGTGAGTTCGGGCGTCGTAGTCGTGCTCGGTGACGCGGAGGTGAAACCCAGCCGCAACGTCGCCGGAACGATGCGCGAGCGAGGCAACTTGCCGGGAACCGTTTCTCCTGAAACGCCGATCACCGCTTCGCCGCCCTGCGCCAACTCGCCACCTGCGGGGCGAGGCGAGAGGCCGGCGACGGCCATCAATGCCAGCGCGAAAGCGCCCAGCAGCAGAACCAGCGGCCAGGCGCGGGATGCACCGGATGAAACGGCGGGTGGCTCGGTCGTATCCCTCACTGGTCCCGGACGATACACCGGGGACCGCAGCTCCTCCAACAACGAGCCCGCGCTTGATCTCGGCCTCTCTGGCTGACACACGGTTGCGGCGGCGCCAGCTCGGAACAGACACGGCCATCAACCCTCCGCCCCTCCGGCCGCCACAGCTCAAAGCCGTGGCCCCAGGGCCGAGGCCAAGACGACTGGTCGTCGTCCGATCCGGTCGTCTCAACGGCCTTTGCTCCGACGCCCGCTCAGCCCGGAAAGCACAAGCGCACGGCGAGATGGTGTCCGTGACCGTAGGCACAGGCCACCATGCTGGCTGTCTGGTGGCGGCCTATTCGGAGCTGACCGCTGATCCGCTGAATGTACCTTTCTTGACCGCTTTCGCGCCGCATGTCGCTGCGCCCGTGTAGCTCTCCGTGGCGGTCCCTGTGAGCGTCAGCGGCGAGTAGGGGCCGGTCGTCACATCGGCCGAGAATGCGATGTCCGGCGTTTCCGTCAGGGGCATACTGAGCGTTCCTGTCGAGGTTTTCGCTTTCGGCGTCCACTTGTACTTCGCGGCCCCGGTTGCTGATTCGCCTGCTGCTTTCAGCACCGCGCACGACACCGGACCGGCTGTTGTCAACGTCGCGGTGTACTTCGCTTCGTTGAACGGTTCGCCCGAGCACCCCGTCAGCGTCCCTTTGATTTTCATGATCTGGACGGCTGCCGTGTCGGCCAGGCCCGGTGAGAGCGTGACCGTCCCGTTGTTGGCAGTGCATTCAGTGCTTGGGGCGCGCGGCAGAATCTCACTGACCGTATCTTCGCCGCGGTTCGCGACCCAGACGTGGGTTCCATCCGAGGACACGCCTTCGGGGCTGCTGCCGACGGGGATCGTGTTGATGACGGTGCCGCTCGATGCTTCGATCTCACTGACCGTACCCTCTTCGTCGTAGTTCGTGACCCAGACGTGGGTTCCATCCGAAGACACGCCACGGGGGAAGCTGCCGACGTGGATCGTGCGGATGACGGTGCCGCTCGACGCTTCGATCTCTTTGACCGTAGCTTCGCGGGGTTTTGTGACCCAGACGTGGGTTCCATCCGAAGACACGCCTTCGGGGCCGCTGCCGCCGAGGGGGATCGTGCGGATGACTTTGCCGCTCGATGCATTGATCTCACTGACTCTATTTGCGCCGCGGTCCGCGACCCAGACGTAGGTTCCATCCGAAGACACGCCTATGGGGCCGCTGCCGACGTGGATCGTGTCGATGACGGTGCCGCTCGACGCTTCGATCTCACTGACCGTATCTTCGGCCCAGTTCGCGACCCAGACGTGGGTTCCATCCGAGGACACGCCTTCGGGGCTGCTGCCGACGGGGATCGTGTTGATGACGGTGCCGCTCGATGCTTCGATCTCACTGACCGTATCTTCGCCGCGGTTCGCGACCCAGACGTGGGTTCGATCCGAGGACACGCCAGAGGGCTGGCTGCCGACGGGGATCGTGTTGATGACGGTGCCGCTCGATGCTTCGATCTCACTGACCGTATCTTCGCCGCGGTTCGCGACCCAGACGTGGGTTCCATCCGAAGACACGCCATAGGGGCGTTCGCCGACGGAGATCGTGCGGATCACCACTGCGGCGGCCGCCGAGGACACACCGACGCAGCATGCCGCCACGGCTACCGCCGCGACCAGCACCCCAGTCAAGCGGAGTACACCTCTTCGCGAGAAACCATCCAGCAGTCTCATGAGGACCCCTCCACCTGTGGTAAATGCCCCGAGACCGGGTTCGAGCCTGTCAGGGCCGAGAAGCTCGAATCGTATCAGAAGCCACGATTCCGGAGGAGTGTTCTTTTAGGCCCTCGTGTCTGCCAGCACATCGTTCGGGACCACGATGTACCCTCCCGATAGCACTTCTGCGACGCGCTGAGTCGCCCCGCCGTAGACGTGAACCGCGACGCGGACAGCGAGCGTCCGGGCGAGGGCCGCGCGCACGCTTAGAGACGAGAGGGAGGTGCCGGCGCCAACGGCGCCCGGACTCCTGCTTCGCCTTGGTGGAAGTGATCGTCTGGCGAGGCTCAGCGGGCGCGATCGAGGCTCGTCCGGAGCGGCAGCGCGATCGTGTCGGATGACGCGCTCGCATTCGCGCGATTGCGGTAGCGCGGGCCGCTGTCATGTCCCCTCCAGCTTCGCTCTCTCTGCCGCGAGCTGCTTCACCTTCGCCGCCTCACTCTGGGGCTGGCCGCTACAGCGGTGAGCCACCACGCAACACCGCTCGCGCCTTCGTGGGACCATATATGCCATATCGCGGGCATCACGAGAGTCTCGTCCGCACGCTAAAGGAACAGGAGGATGTGCGATGAGGATCTTCAAGACACTCCGGGGCGCGCCGGTCGCAGCGGGCATCGCCGCACTAGCGTTGCTGGCGATCGCGGGCGCGGTCATAGCGAGCGGCTCCTCGCCACCGCTGAAGGTGTGCGTGCCTGTGAAAGAAGGCAAGGGGATCGTGACGCCCAAAGGAGGTGTCTGCAAACCGAGCTATTCACTGACCGAAGTCAACAAGGAAGGTCCCGGGACGGTCGCGTACTTCGCGAAAAGCAGCGGCAGCGCTGACCTGTCAGGCGAAACCACGCTCGTGAGCAAGGTGGTCCCCGCGGGCAGCTACGTCGTTTCGGCAAGGACGTGGATCGTGGCGTACGCGACGTCGCAGACGCGGGTGGGGGCGCTGTGCTCTCTGTGGGACAGCGCTGTCGGCCACCCCGGCGAAGGAGCGATTCTGGACATCGGATCATGGGCAGGGTTGCCGGGAGAAACAACGCCCGGGCACGCCGAAGGTGCGTCGACGTTGGATCTGCAGGCCAAGACGACCACGGAAGCGACCAGCGAACTCAACCTGACCTGCAGAGACACCTCCAACGCAGGCGCCGGAGCGAAATTGCAGGCGGAAGGGTCCTCCATAACAGCGGTCCAAGCGACGGAAATCCGTTAGCGATATGCCCTGCTCGGACAACCAAGCCGGATCGGCCACCTTTGGCTGTGAGGGTGGAACCGAGGTTCGTCCCCCACCCACCGCACAGCAGACAGGCCCACGACCCCCGCAACCCCGACACCGGAAGGCGAGAGCACGGCTCAGCGGGCGGACGACCGACCGATAGCACCCTGCTCGACAGGGCGGGCACTGACCGGCTCCGCTCGACCGACGCCGCGGGGACGCGGGGCTCGGGGAGGGTGTTCGGGTTGGACTGGTGCGCGGAGGCCATGAGAATGGCTTAGATACAGGGGATTCAGGGCTCTCGCGGGTGGGCTATCGGTCCAAACCCCGCATTTCGAGTCCCCTCCCGTCCTATCCCTTGGGGGTTTGAGGGGGAGAGTAGATAAGGGGTCCGGAAGCTGGACTAGCCCTGACATTGCGGGATGCCGGGGCTTCTGCTTTTCGTCCTTTGCCGAGAGCTAGCCGCGGACGCGTTGCGACAATCGCAATTCTCGGTAAGCACGCGCGAGCTGGGAGGCATAGGAGGGGCGCGGGACATGCCCTGACTCATTGCTAATTGACTTGCAACGTGAGAATTGCGCTTGCCGAGTGCTTAGGTTTCTCGGAATCGACAACCTTCACGCCGACTGGATACGAGCCGGGGGTGAGCTTGCTGCTCGGAGTCCCCGAGAGCACTCCGAACTTGCTCAGCCGCAGGCCCCTGGGGAGTAGCCCGCTCTTCTTCCACCTGTAGGGCGAGGTGCCGCCACACCCCTCTAACTTCGCTTCGTACCGGACGCCGCGCGTTGCGGCAGGCAGACTTTCGGTTTCGATCTGCAGCGAGCTGCATCGCGGAGCAAATACCCACACCGCTCCCTTTTCGCCACAGTCTTCAGGGGCGCCAATCAACGCTGTATTGCCGGCGGCGGACAGCGCCACACTCCATCCGGCCAACTCGATTCCACAAGTTTCCTTACCGATCAGCCTTTCGCCCTCCTGCGTCCACGTAGATCCAGCACGCGCAAAGAGCCAGCCCCCTCCAGCATCATCGTCGGTGTAGGGCCCGCCCACAAGAGCGGTTTCGGCGGTCGAAGACAAGGCGACTGAGAAGCCGAAATCCCGACGTGGGTTTGCTTCAGTTGCTGTGAGGTCTTCACCCACTTCGCCCCAACTTGTGCCAGATCGAGTAAATGTCCACGCCGCGCCGATGCCTTCGTTCTGACCATAGCCGGTGATCAGAGCTGTGTTACCTTCGGCAGAAAGCGCGACGCCCGAACCAAAGAAGCCGTTGCCGCTCTCGCCCGCCCCGGTGAGCTTCGGACCTTGTTGGGTCCATTTAGTGCCCGAGCGGGTAAACACCCACGCCGCGCCGAGGTCGTCGTTGTCAGTGTCGCCCCCTATAAGAGCGGTGTTACCGTCTGACGACAGCGCCACTCTGTCGCCGAAGTAACTCGCGCCCCCAACCATTTCGCTCCCGGTGAACTCCGCCTGTTCTGTCCAGGTCGTGCCCGAGCGCGTGAAAACCCACGCCGCTCCGAGGTTGCCGTCGTCGTCCGCATCGCCGACGAGTGCCGTGTTGCCATCCGCGCTCAACGCGACACTAACTCCGAACCCGCCGCCACAGCAGCTCGGCACAGCTCCGTTACCCGTGAGCTTGGGACCCTGCTGGGTCCACGTCGTGCCCGAGCGTGTAAAGACCCACGCGGCCCCAAGCCTGTCCTCGGCCGGTTCAGACGTATTGTCATTATCCCCCCCGATCAATGCTGTGCTGCCGTCGGACGAGAGCGCGAGGCTTAAGCCAAAGCTACCTCGGCCGATCTCTTCGGTTCCTGTGAGCTTGGGGCCTTGCTTGCTCCATGAGGCGCCCGAGCGCGTGAAAACCCACACTCCTCCGACATTGCCGTTTTCAGCCGGACTGCCAACTAACGCCGTGCTGCCTTCGGCCGAGAGGGCTACCGAGTAGCCGAAACTACCGCCGCCAATCTCTTCGCTACCGCCGGTCAGCTTGGGGCCTTGTTGGAGAAGGGGCGGATTGGCCCACACAGGTGGCGTGCCCGCGAAGGCCACGGTGGCCGCTATGACCCCAACTAGGATCAACGCATGGCGGGGACCTGCGTAGGCTGGTCGGAAGTGGATATGCTCTCCCCCTAGACGCGCCAAAGCGCGCCCGTCGTTCTCGCGAACTCGGCATACTACTTGAGCTAGGGCCAGCGCAGTCGAGTCGGGCCCCGGCCTCCACCCCCTAGTGCAGCGTTCAATGCTCGGCCCGAGCAGGCGTGTCAGCGAGATCCTCTTTTGTCGGCGCACGATTTACCCTCGGCTGCTTTCGCCGTCTTGCGCAGCGGAGAACGCTGGCATGACTTCCTGCGCGAGGAGATCTGCTCCAAGCTCGCAGCATTGAGCGATGCTGGCGCTGAGTCGAGGAAGCCTTGGCCCGTCTCAGGAGAAGATCATCGCGGCTCGCCTGTGCCTGCCTCCGGACCAAACCAGGAGCGTGGGCGGCGCCGGTCCGCGCGCTGGCATCCATCCTGAAGCCGTCACGTCTCGCCAGCCGTAGCCCTACGTGGGCGTGGTGCCGGCTTCTGCGCGGCACTCCTCCTGCTCGTGAGTCTTGATAGCGTTCCCGGACGCTTTTCGGTCTAAACGGCCCGGAGCCTGCTTTGGGCCTCACAGGGGGAGGGTTTCTTATGAGACTTCGGCGTCGTTGCTTGCGATTCGGCATTGGGCTGGTGCTGGTGGCAGTGGGGGTGCTCGGCCCGGCGGCGACTGCGTCCGCGGAAACCGTGTCCTTCACCGGACACGAATGCAAGACGTGGGAAGTTCCGGCGGGGGTGAGCGGCGTCGGCATTCGTGCGGTCGGCCAGGCTGGACAGCCGGGGGAGGGCGCCCCAGAATACGGGGTCAGGCCGACGCACGGCGGTGCCGGGGACGCGGTGTCCGCGACGCTGTCGGTGTCGCCCAAAGAGGTGCTCGACGTATGTGTCGATGAAGGTGGTGGCGCGGGTGCCACAGCAGGCTTCGCCAACGACTACAGTGGCAGCGGCGGCGGCGCCTCGGGGGTTGGAGTGGGCAGCGGCTTTTCCGCGCCGGCGTTGATCGCGGGCGGTGGTGGTGGCGGCGGCGCCTGCTACTGCTACACCGTCCCTGGAGGCAACGGCGGTGCCGCCGGTCACGGAGGGGAAGCGGGCGTGAACCACGAAGCACTCGAACCCGGTGTGAATGGACAAGGAGGCGGCATTGAAGAAGGAGCGCTCTTCACATCCTCGGGCCCGGGCAAGGGCGAGAACGGAAAATTTGAATCGAACGTAGCTCCAGGAGGCGGCGGTGGCGGTGGCTATGTAGGTGGCGGCGGCGGCATCGGTGGGTCACCGGAAGGAGTTTTGGGCGGTCCCGGCCAGGGGGGATACCCCCGAGGCGGTGGTGGTGGCGCTGGCGGCAACGATTACTGTGACGGAGCGCTTGTCACATGCACGACCGAAAAAGCGGTCAGCAAAGGCGCCGGCAGCGTGACGTTCACCTATACGGTTATCCCCGCGCCGACGGCCAAGATCGAATCGCCGGCGGGCGACAAGACCTACACGGTCGGCAAGGTGGTCAAGACGAAGTTCTCATGTGCCGAGGGGGCAGGTGGTCCGGGCATCGAATCGTGCACTGACTCCAACGGCGCGTCTGGCAGCTCGGGCCAGCTTTACACCGCGCTGGCCGGAATATCCACCTATACGGTTACCGCGAAAAGCAAAGACGGCGAGGTCGCCACAGCGCAGATCAGTTACGCGGTCGGACCGAAAGGCTCGAAGGTCTATCAGTTCTGCGGGTCCGTGGTTGGCTGCGCCAACTATGCGTTCATCGTCGACGCCAGCAACAAGACATGGGAAATCCCGACGTTCGGGGAATATGGCGTGATCGAAACGGTCAAAGTTGTCAAAGAGCCTACGAAAACTGAGTTCCGGGCGACTTCGGAAGAAGACCAAGGCTGCATTTACGTCGCGGTGAAAACGAAAACGGGATACAACACGGAAGCCGAGCCGGGGAACTGGGAATGCAGCGGCGTCACACAGGAAACCTGGTTCGCTTTCAAGCTGTGAGCGCTCAGCTTAGGGCCTCGCCGTGCGCTCGGTGCCGCGCTGGGAGCGCGTAGCTCGAGCGCGCGAGGTCCAGGGGCCGATTGGCGGCGCGATTGTTCCCGTGACGAGGCGGTCGTGTCGCTGACCCATCGCAGGGCTGTCGCACTTCGCCTAGTCTGGCCGCTCGGCGGCGTGTAAGGGGGTAGAGTGCGCCGCTCAAGCTGGCGGGACGCCACGCGGAGGTTCGTGGGGGCGGTGCGCCGCGATTACGCAACCTGGGGGTTCCTCATGCCTGTTGGACGGATTGGTGCGCGTGCGGCGCTCGCGTGCGTCGCTGTGCTGGCGTCGCTGGGTCTTATGGCTGTGTCGGCGTCGGCGGAAACGATCTCGTTCACGAAAGCGGACTGTGAAATGTGGACCGCGCCTGCCGAAGTGGAGGTCGGGGTAGAAGCGGTCGGGGCTGCAGGAGGCCTCGCGCAGAACGTGTCTGGCACTCCCGGACAAGGAGACGGCGTCTCTGGAATGCTGGACGCCGCGGGGGAGGGGCACAAATTCGTTGTGTGCGTGGACTCCGGGGCCGGTCAGGGCGGTGAAGCTCGCACGAGCCACGACGGAGGCGGCGAAGGAGGAGGCTTCTCCGGCGTCTTCGAAGAAGCGCACTTCGTCCGCGTGATCGCCGCAGGTGGCGGTGGCGCCGGCGAGTACGAATCCGGCGGCGATGCCGGACATCCGGGCAGCCTTTTCGGGTCCTCCGAAGCGGGAGGTGGTAGCCCCGGGTCCGAATTCCTAGCAGGCGGCGGCGGCAGCGTTGGCGGGGAAGCCGGCTCCTACCGGCAGGGAGGGCACGGCGGCAATGAAAGCGGCGCCACGATCGTCGCTGGTGGCGGCGGTGGCGGCGGCTATTACGGAGGAGGCGGCGGCGGCGCTGCAGCGACCTTCAGCGGCGGCGGTGGTGGCGGCGGAGACTCCTGCGGCACCGCCGAATGTGAAGTACTCGCCGCAGCCGGCACGGTCCACGGACCGGGCGCGGGTGCCCACGAAGCGCACGTCACGTTGACCACCTATCCCCTGGCCCCACCAACCGTCGCGAAAGTCACGAAGAACTCCGGCCCTGCCACCGGTGGAGTGGGCGTCGCCATCACCGGCACCAACCTCAGGGGCGTGACCGCGGTCCAGTTCGGCGGGGTAAGCGCGAAATACATCGTGGCGCCGACAGGAACAGAAGTCATCGCGGTGTCCCCGGCGCGCGAAGAAGCAGGCACCGTGGACGTGACGATCACGACCATCGTCGGCACCAGTGCCATCACGAGCAAAGACCACTACAAGTACCTGCCGGTGATCACGAGCGTGTTCCCCAGCAGTGGCCCAATCACGGGGATCAACGAATGGGGCGCCGCGTGGATCACCGGCTACGGGTTCGCGGAAGGATTCCCCTCCACGACGGCGGTCTCGTATGGGATCACAGCTGTGGCAAGCGAACACACGAGCTGCTTCCCGCACACGTTCTGCGAAGTGTGGGTACCGCCGCACGCGGCAGGCAAGGTGGACGTGAAAGTGACCGTGAACAGCGCTACAAGCGCGAAAACCAAATCTGACCAATACACCTACAAATGATCCAGGTCGAGCAGTGCGCACCGTGAAGCCGCCGCTGTTCTCGACGTTGCCGCGTCCCGCGCAGATACAGCTGGCGGGGTTCGGGCCGCTGCTCTTCGGGATGGTTTGCGGCTTTCTGATGGAGGCGACGGCGGGCGGGTATTGGGTCGTCTCGACGGTGGGGTTGCTCGGGGCGGTGTCGGGTGGTATGGAGCACTCGGGAGCATCGGCCGGTGCGCGCCGCGGCCTGCTCATGGGCTCGCTGTTTGGCGTCGGTGTAGTGCTGGCCCATGCGATCGCACGCCAGCGAGAGCTCGTCACGATCCCTCACCCTGCCGTGCTTTTGATCCTGGTGACATCCGTGGGAGGCACGCTATTTGGTGCTGCCGGTGGGGCGATCAGATCAAGACTCGAGCAACGCCAAGGCTGAGCGCCTCGAGGGGGGCAACATCAAGCCCAACGTCTAGACACGCCCGGCCAGCGCAACGGGAATCGTCCGGTACTGGTTCAGGAAGGTCGAGCTGATCCGTGTGGGCTCCCCGTCAAGGGGCAGGTGGGGGAAGCGGTGCAGCGTCTCTTCGATCCACAGCTTCAACTCGAGACGCGCGAGCCCTGCACCGAGACAGAAGTGCCGGCCAAGCTGCGCCTGCTTAAGGAGTCGCCGCTCCCAACTCAAAGGAGCGGCGACTCCGGTGCTACCCAGCTACCGATAGCGAGCCTGTGAGCTCACTGGCAGAGTGGGTTATACGGCACTTCCTGGCACGGGTTGGGCATCGTGGCCTGCGCCGGCGGCGCGGGTTGTGGGACACCTTCGCCGCGCGATTGCGATTCGGTCCGCAACCGGAGGAGATATTCGATTGCTTCTCCGCCACCGCCTGGGTTCGGTGTCGTTTTGTTCTGGCAGCCCCAGCCTTCCTCGATTTTTTCCGGATAGGTAGCGGCGGTGAATGTGTTCCCCGACACGCAGTTGTTCGTCGACAGTCCCTGTCCGAAGAGGCCTCCCTCCAGCGCCACGTCACCAGTGAAATAGCCCCCGGCGGTGCCGTTGCCCGAGAACGTGTTTTCGCTGATTCGGTTCCCTGCGTTCTGGAAGAAGATGGATTTTTCTTCCGGTGGGAAGGGGTTCGGGTACTCGAACGCGAGCACGCCGTCGTTGACGTTGTTCTTGATCGTATTCTTTTCGACCAGGTCGGCATAGTCGCCCGGCAGCTCCACCCCGATCCCCCAAGGGGAGGCCGCGGCGGACGTGTTGGCGGGTGTGCTCAGATTGTTGTTGTCTTCGACCACGTCGTCGCGAATGATCGTGCACCGTTCGATTTCCGTCGTCTTGAACTTCGGCGTCGGGTTGCGATTGCTGCCGGAGTTGCACGCGCCGTCCTGCGGTGGCGGCGCGTCACCGGGGTTTTCCGAGTTCGGTGCGATTCCGGCCGAATTGTGGCTGAACACCGAGTTTTCGATCAGAAGCCGTCCACCGGAGTTCGAACCGGAGTAGCCGAGTGCGTTGTATTCCATGACCGCGTTGAACACTCGGGCTTGGCATTCACGACACGCGCCGATGTAAAGGCCAGAGTCATTGAAGCCCGATGCATAAATGTTTTCATATGCGCCTTTTTTCGAGTTGCCGGTGAAAATGCCATAACCGCCGTTAAGCCCCGTGTCGTAGGCTGTGAGGTAGCGACCGTGCCAGTTTCGTAGACCGATTGTTCCCGATCCATCACCACCGTTGAACCAGATCTCGTTGCCGTTGGGCCCGTTCAGCGATGCCCGATCAAAGTTGCGGACGGTGAGATTTTCGACAGATACGCCGCTCGCCTTGTAGACCTCGATGCCGTTGCTTCCGCCCGGGGCAGGCTTGTTCTGACCGTCGAGGATCACGGTGTTGCGATTCATTCCCCGGATGTGGATGTTTGCGTGTTCGGGGGAGACCCACACTTCTTCGTCATACGTCCCTGGTTCAATTAGGACCCAGGCGCCTTTCGTCGACGCTTCGACCGCCGCTTGGATCGTCGTGTAGTAGTGCGTGTTGGCCGGGATTCCGCCCGTCGGCGGTGGGCCCTGGCGCACGATGTTGACGCTCTTGGCGGCTGAGGCCGCGACCGCAGTTGCGGCCAACGCGACCACCGCCACTGCCACGGCGGCCGCGTACCGCCGCTTTAGGCTCCACAGGCGGATCTGATCTCGACCTATCGATGACATGTCCATCCTCTCTGCTCGATCTGGTGGGCGCGGCCAGTCCGACCGGCGCCGGTGTTGGAGAGCGAGTTGCGGCCCGGCGCCACCCGCGCCGCAACTCAGGCGACACCACTTACCCTCAGCGGTTCGTTCAGCGCACGTGCTCACGGGTAGGTGACGATGATCTTCGCGGCTCCGAGGAGGGTGATCGTGTCGACGCCGCTTGGGTGCGGCTCGCCGATGTAGCACTTCTCTCTGGTGACCGGTGGCTTTGGCGGCAGCTTGCGCGGACACAGCTGTACCGTGAATGGCGTGGTGAACTGGCCAGACGGGCCGGTCATCACCGTGATTTCATTCGTGCTGTCGCACGGGTCTTCCGGCGCGATCCAGTTCGCGCTGCCGCACTCCCGCAGCGCAACGAGGCTGTCCGCCGGGAATCCGGTGCCAGTGAGCATCGTGGTCCCGTTCACCATCACGTTGTCGGGCCGCGCGACGATGTGTGGTGCCGGCGTGATCTGCGCTGTGGCGCCCGCTGCGATCGCGCCGCACACGACCGCGGCGACCGCGGCGAGCCCGGCAACCCCTGCGCGTGGGAACTTCCAAGAGGCGATCATGCTGTCCCTCCTCTGCTCATGGTTGAGGGGCGCCGAGACGCCGACCCTTGACGGGCGGTGCCAGCGACCCAGCGGCCCGCTGATCGACACTCAGTATCGCTCGGCCAGGTAGGTCCAGTCAACGGCCTCTCGCCGAATCTTCACAGCGTGATGACCCCGGCACCGTGTCGAATCAGGCGAGCGCATGCTCTGATGATGCGCTATTGTGATGCGGATGTCACGCACCACCGTTGATGTTGACCTTGGAGCGCTTGAGGCGGCGCGTGTCGAGCTGGGCACGAAGGGCGTCAGCGCCACCGTCAACGCGGCGCTGCGCGAGGTGGGGCGGCGGCGGGCGCTAGCGGGTTTCGATGTAGTCCGCGACATCGACGGCACCCACACCGAGGTCGAGACCAACCGCCGGGACCGGCACACTGAGCGCCAGGCCTAAGATCGAGCCCATCTCGCTTGATCGCCCTGCCCTGTTCGACACGGGAGTCTGGACCTGGGCACGCGATCGTCGCTTTCCCGAGCTCGCATCGTGGTTCAACGCGCAGGTAGCCGACGGTCTCGTGCTTGTGTGCGATGTCGTTGTCTTGGAGCTCGTTCGCCTGACGCCCAATGAGTCACGCGCACGAGAGGTAAACGAGCGCCTGGAAGCGTTCGAGTTTGTCGTGATGGGTGCGGAGCTTTGGAAGCGAGCGCGCGAGCTGCAGTCCCTGCTGTCAGCCAACGCAGACCATCGTCGTGTCCCTCCAGTTGACCTCTTGATCGGCGCAGCGGCTGAGCGAGCGGATGTGCCCCTGGTCCATTACGACCGCGACTACGAGCGGCTGGCGCGAGTCAGCGCCCTGACACAGCTTTGGCTCGTACCCGACGGCGCGCTCGCCGCCGAATAGACCCGGTCAGTCGCTCCACCACACGTCCCCATCCTCGGACGCGTCCCGCTCGATCTGCTCGAGGGTGAAGTCGGTGCGGCGATCCTCGACCATCGTCCTCAGCGCCTCTTCGATGGTCGGCGCCCAGACCCGTCGTGCCACCGCCACCCGTCCGGACTCCTCGTCGAACTGCTTCCATTCCAGCTCGACCAGCGGCACGCGCGAGGAAGGAGCGTCGGCCGGCACTGGCGCACCCCACCCATAAAGCCTGATCTCGGCCTGCCAGCCATGCGGGCACAGCTCGCCCATCAGGGCCAGGGCCGACCATTGGTCGGCGACCGGCTTGCGCCGCCAAAAGCGACGGGGCACGTAGACGAAGATCAGCACGGACGCCGCCGACAGCGCGGCGATCACGAGCGCAACGAGCAGCGTTTCGTAACCGGGTGCCTGGGCGTGGCCGCCCTGCACGCCGCTGGCGAGCACAACCGCAGCATCCAGGGCTCTCACCGCACCCCCGCTTATCCGGCCAATCCGGCCCGCGACAGCGGATGCCAGCCGCTCGCTCTCATCGTTCTCTCACAGTAGCCTGATTGACGAGATGTCCGTGCTTGTCCTGATCGGGGTGCCGCTGGCCGAGCTGTTCGTCTTCATCGAGGTCGGGCGCGCGATCGGCTGGCTGCCGGCGATCGTGCTGCTGCTTGGGACCTCGGTGCTCGGCGTGGGGCTCGTGCGGATCCAGGGGCGCTCGACGATCAAGCGCGCTTCACTGGCGGTGTCCGAGCGTCGTGTGCCCGCCCGTGCCGCGATCGACGGCGCGCTCGGATTTCTCGGAGGCATGCTGCTCGTGGTTCCGGGGTTCCTCACCGATGCGCTCGGCGCGCTGCTCATGTTTCCGCCCGCCCAAGCGCTGACGCGCCGCTGGATGTCACGCCATCGCGCCGTTCGCGCGATGCGCGTGCTCGCAACGGCTGCACGCCTCGCGTCCAGGCGCAAAGCAGCTTCTACCTGAGCCGTGTGAGGCGTGAGGCCTGAATCAGTAGTAATCCTCGATCGTCATCGACCATCGCGCCGGGTCGTTACCGCCTGAGACCGTGAGACTGTAGAGGCCCGGCCCGCTGTCGAACACGTGCGTCTCGGCCTCGCCTTCGCCCAGTTCGAAACCGCCAGCGCTGGAGCCGCCCTGCAGGTTATGCACGTGCGCGCTCGGTCCAAGGCAAACGAGCAGCAGCAGACACGTACCTTCATAGCTCATCGAGTAGCTGACCCTCCAGCGGCTTCCAAGGATGCGGAACGGGACGGAGCTGCCTTCTTCGACCCCCGAGAAGGTGGTGAGCGCACGCCAGCGGGGCTCCTCGGCGACGCTCAGCGAGACGGTTGACCCCCGTGCCACGGTCGCGTTCGAGTGTGGCGACTGCACCGTCACCGCGTTGGGTTCGCGCCCGGGCGCCGCCACCAGCGTCACGTCGTAGCGCAGCCCCGCGCTTGCCAGCAGGCTCTCGGCTACCGCCGAGGACTGACCGACCAGACCCGGCACCGTGACGGGGGGCGGCCCGGAGCTCAGCACCACGCGCACCGGCGATTCGTCAGCGATCCGCGCTCCTGCAGGCGGGCTCTGTGCAATTGCGATTCCGGCCGCTGTTTCGGAGTGGCGCGTCGCGAACACAGGCCGTACGTGCAGACGCCGCGCCCGCGCGTCGACGCCACCGCGCGGCAACCCCTGCAACTCGGGGACGGTCGTCCGAGGCGTCGCGCGCGTGAGCAGCAACAGCGCAAGCGCACCACCAGCCACCAGCAGCACGGCCGCGGGCACGGCGATCCGCCGTCGGCGCTGAGCGCCCCCACCGCCAGGGCGCCTCGTGGCAGCCTGCGGCGACTCTCGCGCGGGGCCACGTCGAGGCTGCACCCGGGTGCTCACGCCGGCCTTGTCCAGCTTCTGCGTCTCCGCCTGCTCGGCCGTCGCTTGCGGCTGGCGCGAGCCACCGCTCGGGGGCGTGACGGCGCTCAAGGCCGCCGCCATCGCCGCGCCGTCGGGATAGCGATCGGACGGCGCCTTTGCCAGCGCTCTGTCGACGATCGCGCGCAGTGGCGCTGAGACCTTGCCCGACAGCGGCGGCGGGCGATCCTGGAGGTGACGCAAGCCGAGCTCGACCGCCGACCCGTGCACGAACGGCGGCTCGCCGGCGAGCATCTCATACAGCACCACGCCGGCGCTGTAGACGTCTGTGGCCGCGGTCGTGGGACGGCCGCGCGCTTGCTCGGGCGACATGTAGCGGGGAGTGCCGGCAACGGTTGCCGATGGCCCCTGCGAGGTCCCCGCGGCCAGTCGCGCGACGCCGAAGTCGCCCACCTTGACCCTTCCATCGGCATCGATCAGGACGTTGGCCGGCTTGACGTCGCAATGCACGACTCCCTGGGCGTGAGCGCTGGCGAGCGCCCGACAGAGCTGCTCGGCCACCGACCGCGCCCGCTCCTGCGGCAGCGGACCGCGCTGCAAGCGCTCGGCCAGGCTCTCGCCCTCCACCAGCTCGGCCACGTAGTAGGGACCCTCCTCGGCGTCGCCGATGTCGTAGATCTGGACAACCCCGGGGTCGCTGACCCGTGCCAGCAGCCGCGCCTCGCGCTCGAAGCGCTCGACCCAGGCACTGTCCTCCGCCCACCATGGCTTGATCACCTTGACCGCGACCTCTCGCTCCAGGCGCCGGTCGAATCCTCTGTACACGCGCCCGAAGGCACCCTCGCCGATGACAGCGCGTAGCTCATAGCGCTCGTCCAGCGCGCGGCCCGCGAGATCGGGGGTTCGCAGCATGCCCCGGAGTATCGCGCGAGCTCGTGGCAGGACGCGCCATCAGTGGGCCATTGACGACGGGGTCTTGGCCGCGTACTGTTGCCCGCCGTGGGCCACAGAGCGGTGTGCATATCCAGCGAGGACGGCGCCGGCGCCTCAGCAGCGGCGCAGCTCGTGGCGAGCGGGCTGGGCTTTCGCCTGATCGACGAGGACATCGTCACGCGCGCCGCGGTCGAGGCCGGCGTTGACCAGGATGTCGTCGCTGACGTCGAGCGACGCAAGTCCGTCCTGGTCAGGTTGATCGAGGGACTTGGATCGGCCGGGATGGGTGCGGGCTACGTGGTCGCACCGCCCGAAGGCGCAGGCTACGGCGAGCCGGTCAGCGACGAGCTCAGGGGGTTGATCAAGTCGGTCATCGAGGAAACGGCCGCGGGCGGGGACGTGGTGATCGTCGCGCACGCCGCATCGCTCGCGCTCGCGCAGCGCGATGATGTCCTGCGCGTGCTCGTGACGGCTTCGCCACAGACGCGCGAGCGGCGCGTCGCGGCCGTCCTCGGCGTCGACGAGAAGGAGGCGGCGCGAACGCTCAAGCGATCCGATGCCGGACGAGCGGATTACATAAAGCGCTTCTACGGCATCGGCGCCGAGCTGCCAACGCACTACGACATCGTCGTCAACACCGACAAGCTCACATCCGAGGACGCCGCACGGTTGATCGTTCACGCAGCCGGCGGATCACCATCGTCGCCAGAATGACGAAGACGGCGACGTGGCGCACGGTTGGTTGCGGCGTGGCCTGCGCCGTGCTCGCGATGCTCGCGAGCGCTCCCATGGGCGCGGCGTCCACTCGGCTCACGCCGCTCCAGCTCGCGCGCGTCGGCCCGGGCGCGGAACCTCCCATGAGCACGGTCGCTCCGAGCGGGGGTGGGGTGTTTGGCTTCCTGGTCACGATCACGGCGCCGGCCAGCGGCGCCACGTATGTCCAGGGTCAGCCAGCCGCGGCCGCCTACGCCTGCAAGGGACTCAAAGGGGTCAGCGTGACCGCCTGCGCAGGCCCGGTCGCAAACGGCGCTGAGATCGAAACGAGCACGCTCGGGCCGCACACCTTCACCGTTCAGGTCCAATACAGCGACGGCCTGCGCACATCCCGGAGCGCGAGCTACACGGTGATCGCAGCAGGTGGCGCTTCGCCGATCGCGTCACCGCTGACGGCACCGATTCTCGGCAACGTAAGCGAGACGGCCAAGACCTGGCGCGCTGGCGGCGCGCTAGCCCACATCACCACGAACGTGCCGCGCAAGAGCAAGCTCCCGCTCGGCACGACCTTCACCTTCGCCGTCAATGAGCCCGCGAGCGTGACGTTCACGTTCACCGAGCAAACCGGTGGGCGCAGGCTCGGAGCGATGTGCGTCCCGCAGACCAACAAGAACAAGCGACAGCACAGCTGCACTCGCACAGCCGTCGCGGGGACTTTGACGTTCATGGTGCACGCCGGCACCAACAAGGTGCGCTTCGAGGGCGCGATCTCCAAGCGCAAGACGTTGCGCCCCGGCAGCTACGCGCTCAAAGTCAACGCAGCGGCGTCGGGCAGACGCTCAATCACCAGGGCGCTGCACTTCACGATCGCCAAGCCCTGATCGGATCGTGAAGCCGGTTCGCCGGGCTTGTCAGCTCGCCGAGCTCGTGGCAGCTGCCGGCGCTATCGGCAGGTCTGCGTCGAAGAGATGGTCGAGGCTTTCGGCTGGGCTGGGTTCGCCCATCAACCAGCCCTGGGCCATCTTGCAGCCCATTGCCTGGACGGTCGCCAACTGCTCTTGGGTCTCGATTCCCTTCGCGATCACCGTCAGTGACAGGTCGCGCCCGACGATCAAGATCGCCTGGAGCAGCCAGCTGCGGTAGTCCTCATCGCCCGATGCAGCGAGCGAGCTTCGGTCCACCTTCAGAAAATCGAGCGGCATCCGTTGCAGGTCGGAGTGGTAGGCGTAGCCGCTGTCGCCGAAGTCGTCGATTGCGACGCGCACGCCCAGCTGCTTTATCTCCTGCAGGCGCGCAGCGGCCGCGGCGACGTCGCGCATCACCGTGGTCTCCGCGATCTTGAGCGTGAGCAGTGAAGGGTCGATTCCCGACTGCTGCAGCGCTCGCCGAACGTCCGTGGCGAACCCGTCTCGATTGAGCTGATTGGCCGACACGTTCACCGAGATCCCGACCCGATGGCCCGCCACGTTCCACGCCGCAGCTCGGCCGCAGGCCTCCTCGAGCACCCATCGACCGATCGGCACCATTAGCCCGGTCTCCTCTGCCAGCTGGATGAAGTCCGCGGGAGGCAGGACGCCCTGCGTCGGATGCCGCCAACGGATGAGCGCCTCGAAAGTCGTCACCTTGCGGCTGGCCAGATCGTAGATTGGCTGGTAGAGCAGGAAGAACTGATCGTTTTGCACCGCGGCGTTCAGCTCGACCTCGAGCACCCCACGACCCTCGATCACCGAGCGCATGTTCGCGTTGAACAGCGTGTAGCGGTCCTTACCCGCGGCCTTGGCTGCGTACAGGGCCAGCTGCGCATCGCGCAAGAGGTCGTCCGGAGTCGCGTATCGGCCGAAGGCGACGCCGATGCTCGCTGTTGCGAAGAAGCTCGGCCCAAAGCCGTCGAGCTCAACGGGCTTGTGCAGAGCCTCGATCACGCGTCGCGCCAGCGAGTCCAGGCGCGCGCCACGAGCCGCCGACTCGACCAGCACCACGAACTCGTCGCCGCCGAGGCGACCGACGGTGTCGTGCGCTCGCACCACGTTGGCCAGCCGTTCGGCGACCACCTTCAGAAGCTGGTCGCCGGCGGTCTTGCCGAGCTTGTCGTTGACGTCCTTGAACCAGTCGATGTCAATAAACAGAGCGCCCACCAGCAGCCCCGACTGGCGGGTCGCTCGCGCGAGCATGCGGTCGGCCCGGTCGAGCATGAGCGCGCGGTTGGGAAGCCCGGTGAGGCGGTCGTAGAGGTCTTCGTTGGGCACCTCGCGGGTCGTCGGCCCCGCCGCCGCCGGTGTCCAAGCGCGACCGGTGCCGATCAGGAAGACGAGCATGCCGACCAGCACGCTGAGCAGGACTCCGCCGATCAGCATCGCGAGCGCGTCCCCGTTTGCGAGGATGCCCACGCTGGCCGGAGGTCCGAAGCTGGTTACCGTCCACCCGTTGTGAAGGTTGGTGCTCGCGTGCTGTCCACCCGTTTGCGTCGTCCCGCTCGTGAACGCGACGTTGGAGCCACCACGCCGGTAGCTGAGGCGGACCACGTATTGCGGATGGTTGCGCAGCGCCTGTGCCAGCACGACGCTGGGCACCAGCACCTCGCGCAGCCACCCCACTGATGCCGCCAGACGGCCTGTCACGGAATGCGGCGTCACCTCTCCCCTATACACGGGCATCTCGACCGCCACCGCGTCGGTGCGCCGCGACGAGACCGGCGCGTAGCGGTTGATGCCCGCGTCCCGCGCTCGCAGCAGAGCGGGTGTCAGGGCGCAGTAGTCCAGGCCCGCCGGCGGCGCCGCGGCTGGGCTCCGCGCGAGTTCAGCCGCCGCGAGACAGTAGTAGTGGTGGTTGCTCGTGGGAACGACGCGGAGGCTTTCACCGGCCGGGGCTGGTGTCGCGACCTGCGCCTTCACCGGTTGGCCGGCGAGCCGCGCCTCGAACGCAGCGAGTTCCCGTGCGCGGACCACCGTCACGAGCCCCAGATTGTCGAGCTCGGGGAAGCGACGCAGCGTGCGCGCCCATTTCGCCCACGTCTCGAATTCCGCGGGCGATGCCTTCGGATTGGAGGCGAAGAACGTGCTCGTGCTGACGGCGAGCTCTTCCTCGCGCTGCAGCGCGAGCTTCACCGTCGAGGCCATACCCGCCGAGGTCTGACTAAACGCCGTCCGCGCGTCGCTGGCATCGGTGCGCGCCACGGACTGCGCTCTCAGCACCGAGCCAACCACGCCCGCCGCCACGCACAGGACCGCGACCGCAGCCCACACACCCCTTCGGCCCCCGGCCAAGCGCTTGAAGTGGGCGAGCACGTCGGTGCGCGAGCTCGGCGGCACCGGCGCCGCAGAGCCACCGCCGACGCCGTGGGGCTGGGCGAGGGGGGGAGCTGCGCTCGGGGGCGCCGACTCGGGCGAGTCGCTCGCAGGCGCTCCTGCGGAAGGGCCTGAAGGGCCGGGAGGGCCGGCAGCGCTGTCGGGCGCGGGGCTGTCTGGGGGGGTTTCGCTATCTGACATGACGATCTCTGTCTGCTCCCACGTGCGGGCATGCGCGCCCTGGCCTGATCGAGCCCGCGTGCCGATGTCTATCCGGGTCGCGCGTTCATTTCGACGAATAGCCGATGTGGACCTGCCGGCGCACGGCGCATAGCATCACTCGCCGTTGGGGCTTGAGATTCCTCAGGCGCGGCTGCGGCAGACGGTGATGGCGTCGTGGTAGGCGCTCAGGTCATGCTCCCCGTCCGGCCCCCACGAGTCGATCTGCGTCTCGACCGTCAATCCACGCTCCGCTGCCAAGGTCGCGAACAGCTTTCGCGACATCGGCGCCCTCCAGCCGCTGCGACTGGGCAGATCGCCCAGGTTGCGACCGTCCGCGTGGTGGATGACCGCCACCCCTCCCGGGCCCAGCACCCGCGCGACCTCCGTCAGGTACGCGGCCTGATCGATGGGCGCAATGTGGACGAACACGTCAAAGGACCAGATCGCGTCGACTGACGCGTCAACGATGCCCGGCAGGTCGTTGCCCGACGAGAGCACATACTCGACGTTCTCGACCGTCGCGAACCGCTCGCGGCACAGCGCCAAGGGCCGCTCGGCGACGTCCACGAGTATCAGTCGCCGAGCCCGGGGCTGCAGCGCAGCGGACCACCGGCTCGCGCCGGGGCCGATCTCGAGCACGACGCGATCCTCCGGGATCCACGCCATCAACACGCGATCGACGAGCGCCTGCTTCCAGTCGGCCGACGCGTTCCACTCCTCGCCGCCACCACTCCAATCCCAGCCCGTCCAGCGCTCGCGGTTGTCGGACGCCGAGTTGCCGTGCCAGCGCCGATGCGCGGGCCCCAGCACACCCTGTCGCTGCTCCCGCTCGAGGCGCATATCGATGATTTGCCACCGCAGGCGCCTGAGGCGGTGCTTTGGGGAACGCATCGGCGACGAGAGACTATCGTCCGTGCATGGCGGCGACGGGCGGCTAGGGTACGCGGTGATGATGGCCACTGCCGCCGAGCCGCCCACGCCGCCAGGACGCCCACAGCGCTCATCCTGGTGGGCGCTGTCCTCGCGTGATGTGCGCGGCATCTATCACAAGCACTTCGACGACAGGCGCAAGGAGCGCCAGCTCCTGTCCACCGGATCCTTCTTCGTGACGTTCGCGGCGGTGCGCGGCATCACCCACGCGATCAGGGCCGAACGCGGACCGTTCAGGAACGTCACTCCCGGTGGGCGACACATCCATCACATGACCTTTGGGATCACGGGTCTGCTGACGGTGGGCTACCTGTGGCTGCTGGAGATTGGCATCAACGAGCGGCGACGGGCATCGCAGATCACCTCGATCGCGTTTGGCAGCGGCGCGGCGCTGACGCTCGACGAGTTCGCCCTGTGGCTGAACCTCGCGGACGACTACTGGACCAAGCAGGGGCGCGAGAGCATCGATGCCGTGGTGCTGTTCGGCTCGCTGCTCGGCCTGAGCGTGCTCGGCAAGGGCTTCTTCGAAGAGCTCCTGATGCCGCAGCGCGCACGGCGTGCAGCAGCGAGCGAGCCGCCCGACCAGCCCGTCAGCGTTGATGGGCGAGATCGACCGGCGGCAGGTCGTGCACCTGGTCTCTGGTGAGATTGAGGCGGACGCCGTCGGCGACGACGTCTGTGACGGCGCCGATCGGGATCGCAAGCGCCTTCTTGCCCCACAGGTGCCCCTCCTCGAGCAGGACATGCGTGACGTGGTGATCCGCGGGATCGATCACGAGCCCCTGCACGCGTCCGATGTCGCCGTCGGTCGCGTGCACGCGTTCGCCGCGGCGCATGTCCACCTCTCCCACCGGGACCCGGTCATAGGTGATGAAGGGGGGAGCGCCCGCCATGCCGACGCCACCAATGCCCGGGCCGAGTCCGTAGTAAGGCCATGCGAGCGCCTCCCCGTCTGCGTAGCCCAGCTGTTCGTTCGCTTCCGACAGGAAACGGGTCTCCTCAGCATCTTCGAGCGCATCGAACTCGGCCGCGCTACAACCCAGGCAAATCTCCCCAGTGGCCGTTGCGACGAGGTCGATGGGTACCAGTCGACCCATCCCGTGGCGGTGCCTCGGCTCGACCACGAGGTGCGTGAGAACGCGAGCGACGGGATCGATCACGACGCGGCTCAGGTCTCCGCAGACGCCGTCGCTGCACGTGACCTGCGTGCCGATCGTGTACTCAGCGGTGTCGCTCATCGACGATCATCATTCGGTTCGGCAGGACCGCCAAGTTTAGCCTAGCCCTGTGGCTGGCGCGACTGAGTAGCTGGCTAGAGTCTGCTCGGCGATGTGCCTTCTGCCACGATTCCTGGCATGTTCCGCGCTTGGGGCTGTGCTGGCCGGGGCGGTGCTCGCGGGCTGTGCCGACTCCTCGTCGTCCAGCAACAGCGTCGCGTCCAAGACGCCCGCTCAGATCGCCGCGGCCGCCGAATCGGCGGCTGACGGCGCGGCGACCGTACACGTGGCGGGCTCAATTGTCAGCGATGGCGCGCCGATATCGCTTAATATGGAGCTCGTTGCGGACAAGGGCGGGAGAGGACGGCTGACGCTGGACGGCCTCAGCGCCGGCGTCGTCGACGTCGACCAAGCCGTCTATGTGAACGGGAGCGCCGCGTTCGACAGCCGCATCGCCGGCCAGGCCGCCGCACAGGTGATCCGGGGGAGGTGGCTGAAGGCGTCAGCCAAGAGCGGGACCCTCGCCTCGCTGGCCTCGCTCACCGATCTGGGCGAGCTGATCCACAGCGCGCTTGCCGGTCACGGCAGCCTGTCACGCGCGGGCACCACAACGCTCAACGGACAGCAGGCCGTCGGCGTGATGGACCTCGGGGGGGGCGGAACGCTGTACGTCGCCACCACCGGCACTCCCTATCCGATCGAGATCATCAAAAGGGCCCCGAACGCGGGCAAGATCGTGTTCGACAGATGGAACAAGCCCGTGTCGCTCGCTGTGCCTGAAAACGCCATCAACGTCAACCAGCTGCAGAGCGGGCGCTAGCCGTCTGCCTCGATCATATGTCTATCTGCGCCGACACCGGGTCAAGGCTCCTGCTATGGCGGTCGAACCGACTGCTTACGTACGACTCACATCTGGGACCGGACAAGGACGCGAGAGCTCTCAGTGATCGGTGCAATACAAGCCAGCCTTCTTCGGCGACCGGCGGAGCCTGGGGCAGCGTCAGAACTTCCGGGTGCCGCAGGCGACGGGCGCGCGAGGATCGATGCTCTGATGCGTAAGCCCGCTGGCGTGCACCACGACCCCGGAAGGCGGCCGCCGCGCCGTGGCGCCAAGCGCCGACACCCGGCCGTCGGGCTTTTGCCCTGGATCTCGCTGGCCGCGCTGGCGTGCGCGGGCGCGCTTCTGGCCGGCGCGTCGCTGCTGGTGGTCGGCTGGCTGGTGGCGCTCGCCTGCGCGGCGATCGCGCTCGGATGGCGCTTCGGCGAGAACGGCAGGGCAGCCCTCGAAGACGAGATCGAGCGCCGCACGAGCGAGCTCAAACGCGCCCTGTCGGAGCTCGAGATCGCCCAGGCCGAGACCGTGCAGCGGCTGTCGATGGCGGTCGAGTTCCGAGACGAGGACACCGGCGCGCACATCGAGCGGATCGGGCGCTTCTCGGTGTTGCTGGCAGAACACATCGGCATGGACTCGGAGTTCTGCGAGCGGCTCAGGCACGCCGCGCCCCTGCACGACGTGGGCAAGGTGGCGATCCCGGATGCGATCCTGCTCAAGCCCGGGCCGCTCACGCCCGAGGAGCGCGCGATCGTAGAGACCCACGCCGAGGAGGGCCACCGCCTGGTGCGCGGCTCGTCTTCCTCGATCTTGGACATGGCCGCCACGATCGCGCTGAGCCACCAGGAGAAGTGGGACGGGACCGGCTACCCACGGGGGCTGAAGGGCGAGGCGATCCCGATCGAGGGGCGGATCGTTGCGGTCGCGGACGTGTTCGACGCGCTGACCAGCGATCGCGTGTATCGCACGGCCTTCTCGGTCGAGGAGGGAGTGCAGATGATGCGCGAACAGCGCGGGCGCCACTTCGACCCGGTGCTGCTGGACGCCTTCATGGAAGTGCTGGGAAGGTCCGGTCCCGACGCCCGCCAACAGCTGCGCTCGGACCCTGTCGCGCTCGTGGAGAGCACGCTCGAGACATTCGCCACGGCGCTCGAACGCGGCGATGCGGAGATGGCCGAGGGCGCGATCGCGACGGCGATCGAGGACGGCATCGCCCCGACGACGCTCCACGCCGAGGTCATCGGCCCGGCGCTGCGGCGCATCAACGTGCTGTCCGAAACCGCCCAGATCGACCCCGGCCGCGAGCACCGCGCGATGACGATCACTCGGCGCGTGCTGGCGACGCTGTACCGCTACATGACCGGCAGCAGGGAGCCCACACGCGAGCGCGTGCTGCTGGCGGGGGTTGAGGGCGACGAGCACACGCTCGGCCTGCAGATGGTCCACGACCAGCTCGCAGCGGCCGGGTTCCACACGATCTTCGACACCGACCTCTCGGCGCAGCGGCTGCTCGAGATGGTCGACAGCCAGTCCCCCGACCTGGTGGTGGTCGGCGCGACGGTGTCGCCGGAAAGCGAGTCGGTCGAGGTGGCGCTGCGGGATCTGCGCTCGCACCGCCCCGACCTGCCAATCGTGCTCGGCGGGCCCGCGGTGGGCGGCAGCCTTCCGCGCGAGCGCCAGGGCATGCGCGTGCTCGAGCGCATCGACGAGTCGGTGCAAGCCGTCGAAGACATGCTCGCCACCTCGGCCTCGCCCGCGTCGGTATAGATTTCTCGCCGCATGCCTCCTCGCGCGATCGTGACCGGCGGTGCCGGCTTCATCGGCTCGCACGTCGTCGATGCCCTCCTCGCGGATGGCTACTCGGTGACGGTGATCGACGACCTCTCCTCCGGCGACGCCGACAGGGTGGCCAGCGCCGCAGAGCTGCTCGAGCTCGACATCGTCGACGCCGCAGCGCTCGCGGCCGTCACCACGGAGGTGCAGCCGCGCGCGATCTTCCACCTCGCGGCGCAGGCGAGCGTGGTGGTGTCCGTGGAGAACCCGGGCCGCGACTGCGAGGTCAACGTGAAGGGCACGCTGAACGTGGTCGAGGCCGCCCGAGCATGCGGTGCGCCTGTCGTGTTCACTTCGACGGGCGGGGCGCTATACGGGGATGACGCGCCGATGCCCACCGGCGAGGACAGGATTCCAGCGCCGCTGTCCCCGTACGGCGCGTCGAAGTGGGCAGCGGAGGCGTATGTGAAGACGTGGTCACTGTCGTCCGGCATCCCCCACGCGGTGTGCCGGCTCGGGAACGTGTACGGCCCCCGGCAGAGCCCCCACGGCGAGGCGGGCGTGGTGGCGATCTTCGCCCACCATCTCTACACCGGGCGCGCGCCCAAGCTGTACGGCCACGGCACGCCCACACGCGACTACGTGTACGTGGAGGACGTCGTCAGCGCGTTGCTGACCGCGTCGGGGAGATCGGGCACGTACAACGTCGCCACGGGAGTCGAGACCGACGTGGCGAGCGTGTGGAGCGAGCTCAGCGCCGCCGCCGGCAAGCAGATCGAGCCCGAGCTGGCCGATCTGCGCCCGGGCGAGCTCACGCACAGCTGCCTGGACATCGGCCTGGCAGAGCGCGAGCTGGGGTGGCGGCCAGAGGTACCGATCGCGCAGGGGCTGCGGTTGACCTACGCCGCGCTCGTGGAGGAATTCGAGCGCAGGTAGGGGCTTGGCGCCGACGGGCGGCGCGGAGCGGCGGCGCGCCCGAAGCGGCGAGAGAGCCGCTAGCATCGACCGGCGCGGCGAGATAGCTCAGTTGGTAGAGCACACGACTGAAAATCGTGGTGTCCCCAGTTCGAATCTGGGTCTCGCCATTCCCCCGGAAACGCCCGCAGTTACGGGGCGCCCGGGCGTCAGACGCGAGCGGGGAATCGAACTCGAAAGACCACGATTTCCGGGTCCCAGTACCTTGTCGGGACCTTTTGCCGTCTCTTGCTCCCGTGCCCGCTGGCCGGCAGGCGTCCGCGTCGGAACCGAATCGCCTCTGAACGCACCTCATGCTGCGGCCGCCGGAAGCGGAGCTCCATGGAGCTCGCGGGCCTGAGTTACGAGCCGATCGAAGCTCGTGCCGCTCGCTCGCGAGCGTGGGGATCCTCGCGACGCGTCCACGGTCTATTCGCCCGGCGGTGCAGGTTCGGGACCAGGTACGCCTTCGGCCCGGTCGGGACGCCCGCGCGGCGAAGGACGCGAGTTGGCCGCATTGACAATCACGTCGACGTCGCGGTCGGTCGTGATGTCACCGAAGTGCAGCGTGATGCGCGACACGCCAGCCAATGCAACGGACGAGGCCTTGCTAGAGCGATTTGCACGGGGCTGCGGAGTTGTGCTACGGTGCAGCCGCCAGGAGAGGCCCAGAGCCAATTCTGGGGCGAGTGGCGTCGGCTAACCGGGGGGGACATGGCAGTCCATCGATTTTTGCGTTCTCGTAGGCAGCGTGACTTGTTCGGCTGTCCCGTTGAGAAGGTTGTCTCCTGCAACGGCCGCGCGAGAAGGATCAGATCGCTCCTCGCCGCGCTGATGCTCGTCGTCGCGGTTGCCGCGGCCGGCGCCTCTACGGCCCAGGCCCATGGCACGGGGCTTGGCACGACGGAAATCACGTGCTCGCACGTCACGCTCTTCTACAGCGAATTCCCCAACGCCCCAAACAACACGGTCACGCAGCAGATCAAGGTACATGGTGAAGTGGTCTACACCGCGACCTTCAGCTTCAATGGGCCGTCCGGCTCCGACACGGTGGCGATCTCCGCCCCGAATGGGGAATACTCAATCGACGCCCACGGGGTATGGAAAACAAACGGCGTGTCGGGCAACTTTGATGACCACAACAAAGTCAACTGCGAGCCCCACTTCTCGATTGAAAAGCTCCAGGAAATCAAGGGCAGCGGAACAGGCTTCACGACGCATCCCTTGACCGGCCAACTGGGGCAGACGGTTGACTATGAGATCATCGTCTCAAACACCGGCAACCTGCCACTCACGTTCTCCAACTTCACCGACCCCAACTGCGGCACGCTCTCCGGCGGACCAGGCAGCAGTCCGGTAGCGCCAGGCGAATCAACCGCGTACACCTGCGAACACCTGCTCAGCGCTGTCGGCTCCTACGCCAACGAAGCCAGCGACACCGGCACGCCGCCGGACGGTCCGCCGATCACCAACACCTCCAACAAGGTGCTCGTCAACGTACCCGCCGAACCCGCGTTCACGATCGAAAAGCTCCAGGAAATCAAGGGCAGCGGAACAGGCTTCGCGACCCTTCCGTTGATCGGCAAACTCGGGCAGACGGTTGACTATGAGATCATCGTCTCCAACACCGGCAACGTGCCACTGACCTTCTCCAACTTCACCGACCCCAACTGCGGCACGCTCTCCGGCGGACCAGGCGAAAGCCCACTAGCGCCAGGCGCAACGACCACGTACACCTGCGAACACCTACTCAGCGTCGGCTCCAACAGCAACGAAGCCAGCGACACCGGCACGCCACCCGAAGGTGAGGGGTCGCCGATCACCAACACCTCCAACAAGGTGCTCGTCAACGTACCCGCCGAACCCGCGTTTACGATCGAAAAGCTCCAGGAAATCAAGGGCAGCGGTACCGGCTTCACGACCCTTCCATTGACCGGCAAACTCGGGGAGACGGTCGACTACGAGATCATCGTCTCAAACACCGGCAACGTGCCACTGACGTTCTCCAACTTCACCGACGCCAACTGCGGCACCGTCTCCGGCGGACCCGGCGAAAGCCCACTAGCGCCAGGCGCAACGACCACGTACACCTGCGAACATCTGCTCAACGCCGTCGGCACCTACAGCAACGAAGCCAGCGACACCGGCACGCCACCCGAAGGTGAGGGGTCGCCGGCTACCAACACCTCCAACAAGGTGCTCGTCAACGTACCCGCCGAACCCGCGTTCACGATCGAAAAGCTCCAGGAAATCAAGGGCAGCGGAACCGGCTTCACGACCCTTCCATTGACCGGCGAAGTCGGGGAGACGGTCGACTACGAGATCATCGTCTCAAACACCGGCAACGTGCCACTGACGTTCTCCAACTTCACCGACGCCAACTGCGGCACCGTCTCCGGCGGACCAGGCGAAAGCCCACTCGCGCCAGGCGCAGCGACCACGTACACCTGCGAACATCTGCTCAACGCCGTCGGCACCTACAGCAACGAAGCCAGCGACACCGGCACGCCGACGGAAGGCTCGACGATCACCACCGCCTCTAACAGGGTGCTCGTCAACGTCCCCGCCGAACCCGCGTTCACGATCGAAAAGCTCCAGGAAATCAAGGGCAGCGGATCAGGCGTCACGACCCTTCCAATAACCGGCGAAGTCGGGGAGACGGTCGACTATGAGATCATCGTCTCCAACACCGGCAACGTGCCACTGACGTTCTCCAAATTCACCGACACGCACTGCGACAAAGGCACGATCTCCGGCGGACCAGGCAGCAGTCCGGTGGCGCCGGGCGCCTCGACCACCTACTTCTGCGATCACGTGCTGACGAGCCATGACAGGAAAACGAGCTCCTACAGCAACACTGCGACAGTTACCGGTACACCGCCGGCGGGTGAGGGTTCGCCGGCGACGAAGACCTCGAACACCGTCGTGGTGAACTTCCCGGGGCATGGCGGGGGGTCCGGCACGACGGAAATCACCTGCACGCATGTCACGTTCTTCTACACTGACTTCCCCAACGTCGACAACAACATGGTCACGCAGTACATTAAGATAGATGGTGTATTGGTCTCTACCACAACCTTCACCTTCAACGGACCGACTGGCTCGGACACGGTTACTATCTCGGCACCGCCCGGGAAAGGCAGAATCGACACCCGCGTGAAGTGGAAGACAAACGGGGCCTCGGGCAACTTCGACCACCACGTCAAAGTGGTCTGCGAATAGCGATCACCGCCGCTTCAGCGCCTCCCGCGACGAAACGGAATATGCACGAGGACGATCCGCTCGAAGACTTCGATCCCCGCGTGGTCACCCTCGAGGGCGTCACGAAGGTGGTGCACGTAGCCGGCACGGGACCGGCGGTGATCGTCATGACAGCGCCGGCGATCCACCCGGAATATTCATAGACACGCTCGGCCGCCCTCGGCGAACGGCGTCCAACCGCTGCAGTTCGATGGCGCTATGATCGGCTCTGTGCCTGAGTCGTCTCTGCCTCTAACCGGCAGCTGTAACTGTGGCGCGGTGCGCTTTGAGCTCACCGAGACGCCGCTCCGCGCCGGATACTGCCACTGCACTCGCTGTCAACGACGAACGGGCACCGCCGCCTCGCCTTCGGCTATCGCCAACTCCGGGACTTTTCGAATCGTCAGTGGCGAGGATCACGTCCGGCGCTGGAACGCAGGTGACGGAGCCGACAAGGCGTTCTGCGGCACCTGCGGCTCAGCGCTGTTCGGACAGCACCCGGAGAGCCCGGAGTTCATCAACGTTCGCATGGGATCCTTCGATGGCGACCCCGGGGTACGGCCGATGGGTCGCCTGCATGTTGCGAGCGCCGCCGTTTGGGAGCCAATTCCCGATGATGGCCTGCCCCGCCTTCCCGGACCTCTCGAAGCGTAACTCCACGCCGCGCCGGCTCGTGGCTCCTCATTGGGCCTCAGCGACCCACCTTCCGTCGTTGTCTGAGTGCGCTCGATCGACTCCTTCGTGCCGACGCACGAAGACCAGCCCCAAAGCGTCCATACTGACTACCGATGACTTCGGGGCAGTCTCACACAACCGCACCCATCAGAAGCTGATCGTGTCGCTCGCACACCGCACGGCAGCCAACATGGTTGCTACTTCATAGGAGGTCGCAAATGGCATCAGTCGAGAGAAACAAACCGGCACCCCTCGAAAGCGATCTCCAGAACGCGCGCGTCGGCGATCGGTCGAACTTCCGGGAGGGGCCGCCGCACGAGCTGTTCCGGCGGCTGCGCTCGGAGTGCCCGGTGCACTGGTCGGACGGGATCACCGAGTACCCCGGCGAGGACGGCTTCTGGTCGGTGACCACCGCCGAGGACGTGCATGAGGTCAGCCGCGACTGGCAGACGTTCTCCTCAGAAATCGGGGGCTTCACCGCCACCAAGAAAACGGGGCTGTCGCTGGAGATGCAACAGGCGATGTTCATCGGCATGGACCCCCCAAAGCACGACCGTCTGAAGGCGCTCTTCCAGCGCGGCTTCACGCCCAAGCGGATCGCCGAGCACGAGCACGCGATTCGCGCGATCGCCACCGAAGTACTCGACCGGCTCGCCGGTCGGGAGAGCTGCGATCTCGTCAACGATGTCGCCCAGCCTGTGGTGGCGCGTGTGATCGGCAGCTTCATGGGCCTCACCCCCGAGGATGATGCAGTGTGGGCCAGGCTGATGAACGCGATCGTTGGGGCGGGTGACCCGGATGCCACGCCGGACGGCGCCAACAGCGTGATGGAGAACGAGGTGCCCGAAGTATTCGAGCGCTGCGGCCGGCTGATCGCCGAACGTCGCGCCGCACCGACTGAGGATCTGACGAGCGTGCTGGTGCATGCCGAGCTCGACGGCGAGCGACTCGAGGATCACGAGATCGTGATGGGTTTCCTGCTGTTGATGGCGGCCGGTAATGACAGCACCAAGGCGACGTATTGCAGCGGAATGCGTGCGCTGATGGAAAGTCGAGACCAGCTGCGTGAGGTCGTGGAGGACCCGTCGCTGATACCGGGCGTGGTCGAGGAGTCGCTGCGCATGTTTCCCGCGTTCACTCACTTCGCCCGCACCGCCACCCGCGACACCGAGCTGCACGGCCAGAGCATCCGGGAGGGGGAGAAGCTCGTGATGTGGTACCCGTCCTCCAACCGCGACGAGTCCCGCTTCGAGGATGCCGAGCGCTTCGACGTCAGGCGCAACCCCGAGCACCAGGCGTTCGGTGCCGGCGGCCGGCACTACTGCCTCGGTACGGCGCTCGCGCGTCTGGAGCTGCGGATCCTCTTCGAGGAGACCCTCGCCCGCTTTCCCGAGATTGAGATCCTCGATACCCCGACATACCTCGAATCGGCGTTCGCCAACCAGATGAAGACGCTGCCGGTGCGGCTCTCGCCGCCACCCGTCTGAAGGAGACGCCGGTGGTCGCCCTATCGCAGACTGAGCAGGAAGCATGTCTTCCCGCTGAGCCCCCGAACTCGTCCTCGCAAGGCGTAGAATGGGCCTGGAGTTTTGGACAACGATCCCCATCCGTTGTCCAAAACCCCCGGTAAACGGCCGGAAAAAGCTTTTGCAGCTTTTGCTTGGTTTTGGCCACGCCGGCGTGGCGGTCTGATGGTGAGTCGGAGGGGCCGGTTTTCGCGCCACATCCTTTTCAGGTCCTACCTGAGGCTGGTTGAGGGTTTTCGCCGCCTGTGGGGTGCGAAAACCCGATCGTGCGTCCGGCGCGGGCGCTCTGGGACTGTCTGAACCCGTGGCGTGGCCGGCTCTATCGATCATGGGAGGGGCCGGTGCTGGCATCGTTGCTGTACGTGATGCTGGGGCGGGTAATGACGCTCGTGTTGCTGTGCTTTCGCTCGTCGGACTACGTGTGATCCGCACGCCGGTTAGGTCCCCAAAGGCAAACGCCGTCGCTGAGCGATTCGTCGGCACCGTCAACCTGTCTCGACGCCGCCCGCCGGCGCGGTCCGCCGGCACGACCGGCTCGGCGGACCCATCCACGAGTACAGCATCGCCGCGTAAAACCATGCCCGATCGAATAGACGCACCCCACAGGCGACGGTTGAGGTGTATCCGAATGCTCGCCCTGCCGCCCATCTCATGTGAAGATCCAGTGAAGCGGCGACTGGTCAGACCAGGAGGCTCGTGGTGATGGTAGGTTGTGACGTATCTTAGGACAGGTTCGGGGGGCGGAGCTGCGCTTGCCTGGGCTTTCTCAAGGCAGGCGCCGGAATGCCACGTTGAAGACCAAAGCACTCGCCTTCGGTGGTGGCCTGAGGTGGCGCCCCTCTCGCGGGAGGCCCGTTCCCGTGTGCGAGGCCCCGGAAACACGAGACGACATACCAGGAAACTGACGACACAAGGAGGGTTCAGATGAAGGCTCGAATTGGGGGGCTCACGGCGCTGGCCGCGATCAGCTTGCTGTGCATGACAGGCGTGGCTTCGGCGAAAGCGGTCAAGGTCGTGGCGCCGATACAGGGGGGCAACGTATTCTGCGCAACCAACGAACCCGGAGATCCCGTCCTCGGAACCGTCGGGTTCAAGCGCTCGGGCAATCTGGTGTCCCTGAAAGCCAAGCTCACACACGAGGCGCCCGGCAGCACGTACAACATCTCGCTCTGGTACTGGAACTCCGCCGCGGCCACATGCGAAATGGAGGGCAGCTCGTTCGTTGTCACGACGAACTCGAAAGGAAAAGGTAAGGGGTCGCTCTCGAACATCGCAGTACCTGCATCGGCAACCGGCGAATTCAGCGCCCGCGTCGAAAATGCGGCTACGGGTGCCTTCGACGAGACGGCGCCTGTTTTGTTGCCATAGGGGACCGTCGAGCGCCTTCCAACCGGCGCTCAGGTTCCTCGTCTGCGAGTGTGCGGGGGCGGGCTCGCCGCCCGGCCCCGCACGTTTCTGGAAGTCCTAGCGAAATGGGCTGGCAAGACCCTGTGGGGTGCGTTTCTTTGATCGGATTAGGCCGCACGGGGGTACTCGTGTATCAGCCCGCCGAGTCGATCGAGCCGTCGTACATCGGAGATGGTGGCGACCAGGATGTGCGGGCGCGTCTGCTGCGCTTTGATCCGCAAGGCGCTCGAGCGGGGGGTCGCAGCACGGGGTGCGCGCGTCAGCGTTCCTTCTGCAGCGGTACCCCCGTAAGCGCGCCTGGTGCACGAGGACACCGGATGTTGAGGATCTGAGCTCCGATATCTAGCGTCATGCTTGACGCGGCGCCGCGCGCGAGCTCTATCGCCGCTCGTCAGGCTCGCGCATCACGAGAGCGCCAGCGAGAACGCCTTGGAGTCCACCGGTAACGTCCAGGGGACACGGGCTCCAGCCGGCGTCCACCTGCGGGTGCTCGCTCTGTTGAGCCCGGTTGGCGTCGCGGGCGAGCGGCGCGAGAGCCTTGCGAATCCTCTCTCGGGTAATGCGTCTGCGTCCGAAGCCGCGTCGAGCGGGGCCCGCTTGCAGCGGCACGTGTTGAGCAGGCGCAAGCGCACCGTGTGGGCTCGCGCTCGGCGCGCCTGCCGCCCCTCAGGATGCCTGCCCGTTGGGCACAAACGGGCACAAATCGCCGCTCAGGAGCCGCAAGTGCTGGCCCTGCGCGGGAAACCGCAATCTAGGCAGGCAATTCCTCGATGGAGCTAGGGGTGTGTGGCTTCAACAGATAGGCGACAAGTGTGTCAGGACATGGGAGACACCTACGTGAGGGAGTCCTTCTTGTGGACAAGGGCTGGAGCAGCGCGCCGCGCGCAGCAAACGTTCCTTGAAAGTGAATATCGCCGTCGCTGTCGAGGAAGGCGAAGAGGCGATGATCAGGGTGCGCTCAACACGAGTCGGCTGGCAGCAGTCTGAATGCCTTGTCGCCGGAGAGCGGTTTCAGCGCGCGGAAGTGGCGTTCGTCGAGAGTCGCTATGTCGTTGGTGCGCAGCCGCGCGGCGAGGACAACGAGTGAGGCGTCGGCGAGGCCGAGCTGCATGGACTCGTAGCGTTTGGCGACGGCGATCGCCTCGTGAATCGCGGTAGGCCACCATTCGATCAGGTAGGCGCCGCGGTCCAGGTCGGCGCGCAGGGCGCGCGCGGCGGCGGGTCCTCCTTGCCGGGAGGCGAGATGGTCGAGCTCGGCCACGATCAGCGGGGTCGTGCTGAGCTCCTCGGAGATCGCCTGCATCCACTCGCGGACACGCTCGTGGTCTGCGTCTGCCCGGTCCATGAACGCGAGGGCGGCGGAGGTGTCGAGAACGATCAACCGATCAACGCTCGCCGAAGCCGGTGCGCGCGAGATACTCCTCGGCGTTCGCCGCGAGGTCGCCGGGCCCCTCGAACACTCCACACGCCCGCGGCTTGGTCCTCCGCGAGGGAGCAGCCGCATCTGTGAGGGCCTCGCGGATCAGAGCGGCCTTCGTGGTGCCTTCGGCCACGGCTCGACGGGAGAGCGCCCGATCGACGTCGGGGTCCAGGTAGATGGAGGTCTTCTTCATCGCGAGGAGCACTATACCACCTGCCACCTGCCACCCACGCCAGATCTTCGTGCATGACGATCCTGCGCGCCACGTCCCTCTCCTTGAGGGTGGTTGAGGGTTTGTGGGGTGGTTTGGCGACCGCGACGTCGAGCCGGCGCGAGGCTGTCGCCAGCACAGGGACCGCGTCCTCATCTCGCTAGCGCCCCCCCGGGCGTAAGATCGCTCAAAGGAGCGTCCGCGAGGGCGCGGCAGACGGACGGAGCCGCTCGCGATCTGGTCTGGGTAAAAGAGGAGGGAGAGAGAGCTGATGCGCAAAGCGACGATGTGCGTGACCCCGATCGTGTTGGCCGTCCTCGGCGTGCCCGCCTTCGCCTCCGCGGCCACCGTCACCGGCGTGAAGGCGAGGATCCTGCCGATCCCGGGCTTTCCCGGAACCGGCGACATGCTCGGCGCGGGTGCGGACGTCGAAATCGAAGGCAGGCTCGAAGGCGACGAACTGCCCGGTGGCCTGCCCTCGCAGACGCGCAGGCTGGTCGTGTATTTCCCGGCGGGCACGAAGATCGACCCCCAGGGCTTTCCGACCTGCACGGCGGCCAAGCTCGAACAGTTCGGTCCGGTGGGATGCCCCAAGCAGGCGCGGATCGCCGATGGCACGGTGGGCGTGGCCGATCAGATCGGCGCGGGCGAAACAACGCGTGAGGAAGGCGCGCTGGAAATGTTCGTAACCCCTGGCGACGGGGTGGTGGCCTACGTCAACGCGGCCTCCCCGATCTCTGCGCAGATCGTAGTTCCGGCACGGTGGGAAACCGCGCCGGCTCCGTACGGGCCGAAGCTCACCGTCAATATTCCCCTGGTCGAAACGGTGCCCGGAGCGCTCCCGGTGTCCGGCACCTCGCTGCACGTCAAGGCGGGCGCTGCGATACGAAAGAACGGTAAGACGTACTACTACGGCCGCGTCCCGGCGAAGTGCCCCAAGGGCGGCTTCCCGGGCAAGGGCGAAGTGACATTGCAGAGCGGCGAAACGATCATCACCACGCTCAAGGTCCCGTGCCCGCGCAGGTAGCCCGGGAAGGCTCTTCGCGGGTCGGGAGTTCGGCAGCAGCGACGCTCTTGCCGGAGTGACTCCGGCGAGCTGCACGGTCGTTGCGATGCCCAGCAGGCACCCACGAATCGCCGTGACGGCCGACCCGGAGCTGGGGCACGCGCTCGAGCGTGTGCGCGCAGCGACCGGTACCCGGGAGGCCGATGCGACGTTGGTGCGGCGGCTGGCCCTCAAGGGTGCGCAGATCGAGCTGCAGGCCGGCCGTGACCGCCGCGCGGCGGCCGAGGCGCTGCTCGCCGTCATGGACGGGGGCGGGTTCGACCTCGACCTGGATGCGATCGACCGCCTCAACACGCCGCCGAACACCGCGTGAGCGTGGAGTTGTGGGACGGTCAGGGTGTGGTGCTGGCCGACACCTCGGCGTGGATGTTCGCGCGCCGGGTCCCAAAGGCGCGTGAGTGGCTGCTCGCCGCCGTCGGGCGTGGGGAGGTCGCGTGGTGCTGGCCGGTGCGCTATGAGCTGATCTTCGACGCGCGCGGTCCGGAGGGGATCGCTGCTTTCGACCGCACGCTGGAGGGCCTGCGGGAGATCGCGGTCGATCGCACCGTTCAGCTGGGCGTGCTGTCTGTGATGCTCGAGCTCGCGAGCACTGGGTCAAATGGAGCTCACCGTCTGCCGCTGACTGACCTCACCGTCGCGGTGGCCGCGCAGACCTCAGGGCTGGACGTGCTGCACTTCGACCGCCACTTCGAGCGTCTCGGCGGGCTGCTCGGAGTCGGCACGTCGTGGATCGCCGAGCCGCCTGCCTGAGACGCGCGGGCCGCGAGACCCTGTAGGTGCCGAAAACTGCGGGCGCGCGCGCCTGGTAGCTACCGTCCGGCGAGGCGAGGCGAGGCGAGGCGAGGCGACATCGTCGAGCCTTGCTCGACCTCCAGGGGAAAACAAGCGCTCGAGATCCCAGCTCGACCGGCGGTTCATCTTCGCTTTTCTTGGATATACTTCCCAATAATGCGAACACCGACCCCCCCGCTACTCCCGCTCTTCCGCTCGGAGATGCAGGTGCGGCTTCTCGCGCTCGTGCTGTTGCAGCCTGAGCGTCGTTGGACACTCCAGGATCTCGCAGAGGCTCTGGATGCTCCGCAGTCCTCGGTTCATCGCGAGCTGGGTAGAGCAGAAGCGGCCGGCGTGATCAGCCGCGATGACGCGGCACGGCCATACCGGTTCTCGGCCGCGACGGATGATGCCGCCTACGAGGCGCTGGCTGACCTGCTGCGACGCACTGTTGGCGTGGAGAGCCAGCTGCGCGACGGCCTCGATCGACCCGACGTCCACGCTGCCGTGATCTACGGGTCGTGGGCGGCCGGCGCCCGTCGCCCGGACAGCGATATCGACGTCCTGGTAGTCGGAGATGCCGACTTGCGCGAGGTCCGACGCCTCGTAGGCCCCATCGGCAAGGGAACGGGCCGGACGGTCGATGTCACCGTGATGCGAGACGAGGAGTTTCGACGGCTGCTCGCCGACCGCTCAAGCTTCGGCCGAAGCCTCATGGAGGGTCCGGTCACCTCGCTCGTCGGTGATCTGAAGAGCGTCGCGAACAAATGACTGAGGCCCGCGTGGAGAAGGTCTACGCCGATCGACTCGACGCGCGTACCCGTCTCGCTCAGGCGGAGAAATTCCAGACCGACGCCGAAGCGCGAAACCTGAGCACCGAGTCGCGGTCCGTCTTGCTGCACAACGCGGCTATCTCGGCGTCCAACGCGATCTTGCAAGCCGCAGGAGTGCGTGTGACCTCGGGCGATGGGTCGCACCTGCTGCGCCTCGACGTTGCTGGCCGGGTGGAGGATCGTCCCCACTCAGCTCCCAGTTCGCGGCGGTGGAACCCGACGGCACCAATGCCGATGTCCGTCGACGTTGCGTCCTGGCCTCATGCAGGCAGCCGCGGATGTTACTCGCAAACGTAGGAGCGCCGAGGGGAGATCTTTGGACCACAGACCATTCAGTCCGCTGCGTCCACGGAGCACGATGTACCTGCGGCGCTTATATGGAGCGCCCAACCAACGGGCATCTCGGGCCGCTCTTCCCGTCCGGCCAGACCGGTGCGCCGGGGCAGCAAGCGCTCCTACAGGCGAAAGAACCTGATTCAGGTCGAATCTTCAAGGAGCTCCATGCCGAGAATCATCGTCACAACCAACCTGTCACTGCTCCCGGATGACACCACCGTGCTGCTGGACGAGCAGGTGGGTTCGGTGCATGTGAGCACCGGCCACGCGTCAGCGCAGCTGCTCGAGCGACTCGCTTGGGCGATCAGCGACGCCGAGGCAGCGGAAGACACACACCCAGATCGGCACGCGAGGCCTGTGCGGCAGTCACCCCGACCCCCGCTAGCCACGCGTCCGGGCGCCCGTGTTCCGGTCGGGGTTTAGAGACGGCAGAGTCGCGGCGCTCTGCGCTCAGCACGTCATCCCGCACGGCCGCGGGGCCCGTTCGGCGCGCTCGAGCCTCACGCGCGCCTGGCTGTGCTACCCGGCCGAGGGCGCAATGTCGGGCTCGGCAGTAACCTCAAAGGCCGTCAGCGTCAGCGGTCCAAACGAGGTGATCAGGGCCACGTCGACGGCATCTCGGCCCCGGCCCACGATCACACGCCCGACGCGGGATGTGTTGTTTCGAGCATCGAAGGTGTGCCAGCGGCCGTCGAGGTAGGCCTCAAACCAGGCCGCAAAGTCCATCGGTTCGGACGGCGGCGATATTCCGATGTTAGGGATGTACCCGAAGACGTAGCGAGCCGGAATGTTCAAGGCACGGCAGAACGTGATCGCCAGGTGCGCGAAGTCCCGACAGACACCCTGGCCAGCACGATAAGCGTCGGCGGCCGTCGTCCAAGGGTTGGATGCTCCCGCAACGAACGCCAACTGCCCGTGGACGTAGTCGACGATCGCCTGTACACGCGCCCAGCCTGGCGGCAGTTCACCAAACCGCTGCCACGCCTCGTGGCCGAGCTCGTCAGGCAGACAGAAGCGGCTCGGCATCACAAAGCTCAAGAGCTCGTCGGGCAGCGAGGCGACCGGCACCTCCGACGCGCTCGGTTCGATCAGGTCGGCCGCACGCGTCAGAACTATCCGCGCCTCATACGCTACGTGCGAGTTGCCGGTCGCGAGCTCGAATCGCTCGCAGCGGTTGCCATAGTGGTCCGCGTAGCTGTGATGATCGGCGCTCGTATCCCACCGCTCGCCACGGATGATCACGTCGGGCTGAAGATACGGAGCGACCTGCAAGATCGCCGTCGCGGGCTGGACTGAGAACAGCCCAAACTGGCACCCCACGGTCAGCGCCAGCGCCTCCTCGCCCACAGAGCCGGAATGGCCCGAAGGCGCACCGTCGACGCGGCGGTCAAGCGAAGGGATCGACTCGGCGGCCTCGTGCATGCGTACTACAAGGCCGCGGCGTGACGGAACAGGGTCGTGGCACCCCTCAGCCGACAAACGACCGGCTGCGCGGGGAAGCGAGCGCTTCCTGCGCCTCAACATGGCGCACCAACGCGCCGGTTTGCCGCTCGATGCGCCGCGGCAGGCCGGTTTGCATCCAGCGCGATGTGGACGCGGGAAGCGTGGACACGATTATTTCGTCGAACTCGGCCGGGCTCCAGACTTCGAGCACCGCGTTCAGTGGGTCGGTGTCACCGACCAGGACGTTGACATCCAGTTCCGCGCCGCGCAGGCGCGAGGCCATGCGACTCGCCGTGTGCCTCGCGTCAGGGGTTAGGCCCGCCGGCACAAGGAGGGTGAAGCTCGCCGGTCCGCTCTCCAACCGCGCCCGCAGCACGGCCTCCAGACCGATGGACATCGCGGTTCGGTTGGCCACTACCAGAACATTCGACTTGAAGGCCAAAGCTTTGCGCTCCCTGGGGTTGGGACCGGCTTGGTCGGGACTGGCTTGGTCCGGTCCCACGCCATCACTCCCGGCTGAGTATGGCCCTCGGGGCGAGCCCTCCGTATGGCCCGCCGGCCAAATATCCCCCCCTTCGCCTAGCCAGTCAGGCAGGACCGACGCGCCGGGGCGCGGAGATCTAACGTGATCGGCCTGCGTATGCGTGCGGCATGGGTCGAGACGCCGAGATGTGCACCTATGCGCTCCCCGCAAGGCTGCGTATTATCGACGTAGAGGACTTGACATGACCGTGCTCGGCTTCGCGCTACTGCTTATTGGTGCCATGCTCGTGGTTGCCGAGGCCCACGTGCCCAGCGGGGTCCTCGGCGTGATCGCCGCCGTGACGCTGATCGCAGGAGGGACCATCGTCATCGGCGCGCTTGGCGGCGGCGCAGCGTTCGCGGTGCCCGTCGGCGTGGGCCTTGGGGCAGCCGCGGGGGCATGGGCGCTCCTGGCGACGCACAAGCTGGCCGGTGCACAACGCACGAGCATCCAGGCAGGCGCAGAGTCGTTGTGCGGCCGGGTTGGCGTAGTCCGTCGCTGGAGCGACTCCGCGGGCCAGGTGTTCGTCGATGGCGCGCTGTGGCGCGCCCGGCACGAATGGGCGGAAACCGACGACGAGGTGCTCCACGAGGGCGATCCGGTCGTGGTCGAGCGCGTGCGTGGCCTGACGCTGTCAGTGCGCCGCGCCGAGGAGTGGGAGTTGCTCGCATGATCCTCGCGCTTGGGCTCGTCCTCATCTTTCTAGCGGTGACCGCGCTCGTGATTGTGGGGACGTCGGTGCGCGTGCTGCGCGAGTACGAGCGCGGCGTGGTCTTCCGTCTCGGCCGCGTGACGAGCCAGCGTGGACCGGGCATGATCTTTCTGCTGCCCGCGATCGATCGCATGGTCCGCGTGAGCCTTCGGACGGTCACGCTGGAGATCCCGGCTCAGGAGATCATCACGCGGGACAACGTGCCGGCCCGTGTCACCGCGGTGGCCTACTATCGGGTCATCGATTCCACAAGGTCGGTGGTCGAGATCGAGGACGTGTCGGCCGCGACCCTACAGATCGCGCAGACGACTCTACGCTCAGTGCTTGGAAAGGCCGAGCTCGACGCGCTGCTGGCTGAGCGCGAGCAGCTGAACGAGCACCTCCAGCACATCATCGACGATCAGACTGAGCCCTGGGGGGTGAAGGTCACTGCTGTCGAGATCAAGGACGTGGAGATCCCGGAGCGGATGCAGCACGCGATGGCGCGCCAGGCCGAGGCCGAGCGCGAGCGCCGCGCGAAGATCATCAACGCCGAGGGCGAATTTCAGGCCGCCGCTCGGCTCAACGACGCGGCCGACGTGATCAGCCGCAACCCCGTGACGATCCAGCTGCGCTACCTCCAAACGTTGATTGAGGTGAGCAACAACCAGAGCGCCACGATCGTCTTCCCGCTGCCGATCGACGTGCTGCAGCCGCTCATGGCCGTGGCGCAGGGAAGCCGCGCCTCCGCTGCCGATGGCCCCGAGCGTGCGAGCCTGGACGAGGCGCTCGCCTCCGCGCGCGAGGCGCTCGACGGAGCGACGAACGACCCCGCGCTAATGCGATCTGTCGCGCAGCCGGCCCTCGCCTCCCATCCATCACAGCCGCCGGTGCCCAGCGAACAGGACGTGGCGGTCCCGCCGCGCTCTTAACCCGTGGGCAACCACGGCAACCCAGTCGGCGATGACGATGCTGGCGTGCTTTCCAAGCTGGCGAATGCTGATCGCCGCTTGTGTCATTTCGAGCCCTCTTGACGTAGACGAGCTGCCCGTTGGCGAGGCGGTAGACGGTGCCCACCGCTTCGCCGCTCCCGCTGTGCGGCGACATCGGACTGTCAGTGGACACGCCAGGTTGCTGTCAGCTGTCGGGCGCAGGTCGAGTGGCAGGGCTCGCACAGGTCGAGTGGCAGAGCGACCGGCCACGACCTGGACGGAGCCTGTGCCCGTAAGCGGATCCTGCCCCGGGACGACCGACCACTGACGCTGGCGAGGCGGTGGGCGGGCGACCGGAGCCCTCAGCCGATCTGCTCCGCAAGCATGACGATGATCCCCTCCGGGCCGCGGACGTAGCAGAGCCGATAGCTGTCTTCGTAGCGCTCCACCTCGCCAACGAGCTCCGTACCACGGGCTTGCAACCCGGCGACGGCGGCGTCGATGTCGTCGACTGCGAATGCGATACGGCGGATACCGAGGGTGTTCGCCGGCGCGTGCCGGTCGCCGCCGCGGGCCGGTGGGGCGTGGAACTTCATCAGCTCGAGTCGTCCGTGGCCGTCCAACGTCTCCAACATCGCGACGGCCACGCGGACGCCCTCGAGTCCCACCACGCGGTCCACCCAATCGCCCTCGACCGGCCCTTCGCCCTGCAGCTTGAGTCCGAGCTCGACGAAGAACGCCGTCGCGGCCGCGAGGTCGTCGACCACGATGCCCACGTTCTCCATGCGTTGGATCGTCATGCGCTCGACTGTAGCGACACGACGGCCGGGCCCGATCTACGGGAGCATCGAGGTTCGCAAGCTGCCACGACGACGGTTGCGGTGCGGGGCGAGTGCGAATGTGTACGGTAGCTAGCCGCGAATCTGTTCTGTAGAAGACAGAGCGCTGCGGAGTGCGAGGGGGACAGCGTCGGCGAGACGATCGCTCGCGGGCCGAAGCCGCGGATGCTGCTGCTGGCGGATGCCGTGGGGTCGGGAGCGCTACCGGCTGTGCCAGGTATCGGAGAAACTACCGCTGCTGATCGCTGATGGCGCGGCCTCTATGACGCCTCGTTCGGAGACCATCGTGATCGGTTCAACGCCCGGCGTCGAGCTGGTCACGAGCGAGCCGTCGACGGTCGCGTCGCTGAAGTCGACCGTCTGGAAGTCGGCTAGCGGCAGGACTTCGAGGACGGTCGAGGGTGCCTCGGCGATCACCTCGGCGGAGCCGAGTTCTGCGGATTTGAGCCTCTTGGTTGTGGTCCGCGACCACCCCTGCGTTGTGTCGCTCAAGGTGAGCTTGAACTTCCCTTTGCCCACGTCCGTGACCGACGCAGTGAAGCTATCGCCGGCCGATACCGGGTTGTGGTAGTTGACGGGGTACTTCGGGTACATCTCATACCACGCCCTGTAGACGGCGGCGCCTTTCGAGCAGTCGGCTTCGGTCCCGGTCTGCTCAACGGTTTCGGTTGTATACCCGTCGAGCCCGGCCCAGAAGGCCGACCAGCCGGTCGGGGTCTTCGCGCAGTCGACGGCCGGCTGCGTCCAGCTCGAGGAAACGCTCGTGTAGGGACCGAAGCCGGCCAACGCATACCCGGACCAGTTGGTACTCGTGCCGTGGCTGATCCTGTGGTTCGGTGTGGCGTGATGGTCCGCAGTCGCGCCCGCGGCCAACCCCGGCGAGGCGGCGAACAGCACACCGACGACCGTGACGGTCGGCATGATCGCGCTAGCAATGATAGGTAGTCGCATCCGTTCTCCTTACCTGGGTCACGAGAACCCCATTTGATCCCCACGTGGGCGGCCAGGATGGTATCAGCAGCGACGAATCGCCGGCGAGCTCACGAAGCTTCGCCTCTCCGTCTTCGCCGATCTATTCGAGAACCGCCGTGACTTTACCTTTGAGCTTGTCTGTGCCCGAAAGGGTGACTTCGAACAGTCGTGCCGTGTAAAGCGTGCCAGATCCGGCCCCGAAACTGAGGACGCTGTTCCCCACTTCAGGTCTCAGCTCTCCGTTGTCGTTGATATCTTCAAGGTGCTTACCGCTACACCGGAGTTCCCATTCGATGTAATGCAGTTCATCCCTTATCGGAGGACCGGACAGCAGGACTGACGGTCCTTCCAGGTAGGTCGTGATAACTTCGAGTTTTTCTGGTTTGGGGCAAAGAGCCGGCGTCGATTTACAGCGTGAGAGCACAAACGACGTGACCTCATCTTCGCCAGCGCCAGTCCCCACCGGGTTCCAGATTTCCTCATTATCCTTCAATTTGCATGTAATTGTCGCCGGGGTGCCACCGTCCAATCCTTGAGGCAAGTTAAACGTGAGAGCACCTGAGGTTTCAACGGTTACGCGCGGCCCACCTTTTGCGAGTTCTTTGCCCTTTTTGAGCCAATGCGAGGCTAGGGCCAGCGTTTGGAACGTCTCGTCGCTGCCGTAGGTGGTGCCGCCCGCGCTCGTCGCTACGATCCGGAAGTGGTATTGGGTGTCGGCGCTCAGACCGGTGAGCGCTGTAGACACGGCCACCGGGCTGTTCCCGGACCCAGGCAGCGCGCTGCACGATTCAGGGTGCCCATACGCGACCGTGGTCCCGTATTCGAGCTTGCATTCGCTGACTGCTACGCCGTTGGGGTTTACTGTCGCGTTCAGGGTTGCCGAGGTCTGACTGATCGACGACGCCGCATCCGTAGCAACTGTCGGCGGCGAGTCGCTCACCAGCGCCAGGCCGTCTTGCGCGCCACCCGAGACGGCCGTGGCCCCGCTCACTTTGCTCACCGCCACCGGCACGTCGCTGTTAGCTTCGTTGCCGTCGCCCAGGGCATCGCCGTTTTCGCCCCACGCCATGACCGTGCCGTTGCTCAGCAGGGCCAAGCTGTTATGCCAGCCGGCCGAGACGGCCGTAGCCCCGCTTAGCCCTTTCACCGCTACCGGCACGTTGCTGGTGGTTTCGGTGCCGTCGCCCAGCTGCCCCCAGAAATTTTCGCCCCACGCCATGACCGTGCCATTTTTCAGGAGGGCGAAGCTGTCCGTTTCACCGGCAGAGACGGCAATGACTTCGCTCAGCCCTTTCACCGCCTCCGGCACGTCGCTGAAGCCGCCGGTCGCCCCGTTGCCCAGCTGGCCCCAGGGGTTGTCGCCCCAGACCATGACGGTGCCGTTTTTCAGCAGAGCCATGCTGTGATACCCGCCGGCTGAGATAGCAGTGACTTCGCTCAGCCCTTTCACCGCCACCGGCACGTCGCTGGTGGTCCTGGTGCCGTTGCCGAGTTCACCGGATTCGTTGTCACCCCAAGCCACGACCGTGCCACCGCTCAGCAGAGCCAGGCTATGATGCCCGCCGGCTGAGACGGCCGTGGCGCCGCTCAGCCCGCTTACCGCCACCGGGGTTCTGCTGCAGGGCTCCGATTCGCATTTTTCTGGCCCGGAGGTGGTGGCGTCGCCCAGTTCGCCTAAGACGTTGTCTCCCCAGGCCATCGCTGTACCGTTGCTCAGCAACGCCACGCTGAAGAATTGGCCGCCCGAGACGGCTGCGGCCCCGGTCAGGCTGCTCACCGCCACCGGCACCAAGCTAAATTCAGTCTTTCCGTCGCCCACATCCCCGGTTTCGTTGCGGCCCCAAGCAGCGACGGTGCCGTTGTTCAGCAGAGCTAAAGTGTGATCCCAGCCGGCCGAGACGGCCGTGACACCGCTCAGGAATGGCCCGGACGAGCACGAGTCGCCAATCGTCCATCCCACTTCACAGACCACCGCTGGAACCTTGCTGGGATTTTTGGTACCGGTGCCCAACTCGCCCCAGTAGTTATAGCCCCAGGCCATAACCGCATCGTTTGCCGCGGCCGATGCCGATGCCACCAGGCCCACCACCAGCACGACCGCCAAGCACAGCCCGATGATCCTGACCGCCGCCAACGAACGCCGCGGCAGCACCGTCCTACGTATGAACACCGCCCGATCGTCCGTCGAAATACGCGACGCTGTCTGCACACGGTTGGCCGGTCTCAACATCATGCCCCCTCAGAGATTGCGGAGTCGGTTTCGCGACGCAAACCGCGTGCTATGCAGCTCTCCGCCATGGAGCCGGCCACGCCGCACGTGCAGACCTACCAGAGAGCCAGGGCCTTGTCAACGCCGTTTACAAGATATGACCGAGCGCGCTCCTGCGGGCCCGAACAGGCATACACACTTGGCTCGCCGCCGCAAAGCGCGACATCATCTCTGCTCGTGGGCGCTCGAATCGGGGCTCTTGTCTGGTAGTTGCGCGGAGTCTGCTGCTGTCGTGTCCACCAGCAGTCCCAGCATCTCCCCGATCGTCCGCTCACGACCGACGGCCTGTCGCAGGGGTAGATGAGCCTGGATGCTGTAGCGGTTGCGACGGCCCTCCTTGTCCTTCACGACGTAGCCGGCTTCGGTGAGGTCGGTGACGATCGCGAAGGCGCTGCGCTCGGTGATGCCGAGCGCAGCGGCGATGTCGCGCAGGCGCACTCCCCGGTCGTGGGCGATACAGACGAGGGCTCGGGCGTGGTTGGTGAGGAAGGTCCACTCCGCCATCGGGACAAGTGTAGGCGTAGCTTTCTAGAAATCGCTTGCCGGTTTTGTGTTAGGCTGCGAGCCGACTTCCTTGAGGCTCGGCTGTCGCCGACCGCCAGGTTGCTCGAGGGTCAGCGAGAGGAGCCGGCCATGCTGGTGAGCGAGCGCCGAGCAGAGCACCCTGTGACGAGCAAGTCGGAGGTAGTGACCGCCACCGACGCAGACCTGAGCCTGACCGCGACGAGCGCCGCCCCTTTGACCCCGACCGCGGCGTGGTCGCGGCGGGTGAGGCGCGTCGGCGGGTTCATTCAGGCGGCTTTCGCCGCCTTTTGGCTCCTACGTGGGAGCCTGGTCATCGGCGGCCGCGTGGCCGATGTTCTGATTGCTGCGTTTGGCGTGATCGTGATCGGCGTGTTTTCCTACGCGATCAGGGTCACGGCCGGCACCGCTCCCCGGCCGAGCGGTTCGGAGGCCAGGCGGATCGAGCGGGGGGTTACGCTCGCGACCGTCATCGAGTTCGTCGCGGCGTTCGTCCTGCCCATCGTCGTCATTGCCGCCGGGCACTCCGACTGGGTGCTGCCGTCCATCGCGATCACGATCGGACCGCTGCTGCTGTGGCTCGACCGCCGCGTCCATATCCCCCGCTACCGACCCGTCGGCTGGGCGCTGACCGTCGGACCCGTGATCCTCGTCGCGACGATGTCAGGCACAGCACTCATCGCCACGACGGGCATCGCCGCCGGCGTGCTGCTGCTCGGCACCGCCGCTGCCGGCTTCCACGACCTCGCGGGAGTTCGGCGCCGAGCGGAGCAGGCCGAGCGCAGCGACCTCGCCGTCTCCGCCAGCGCAGGAGCGCAGCTATGAGTGAGGATCAACTGCATGTCGTGTTCGGGGCCGGGCAGGTCGGGCGCGCGCTAAGCGCACGCTTGGCTGAGCTCGGTCTGGCGGTACGGGCGGTATCGCGGCGCCGGCCAGCTGCGCTCGGCGCCGGCGTCGACTGGCGGGCGGCCGACGCGAGCGACCCCGAAGCCGCCACCGAAGCGGCCAGAGGCGCATCTGTCGTCTACCAATGCCTGAACGCGCCATACACGAATTGGCCGGAGCACTTCCCGCCGCTGCAGCGGTGCGTGCTCAGCGCGGCCGAACGCAACGATGCGCTCCTGGTCAGCCTGGAGAACGTGTATGGCTATGGCTCGACCGGAGGCAAGCCGATGACCGAGGATCTCCCCTTGGCCGCCACGACCGTCAAGGGTCGAACCCGGGCGGCCATGACCCAGGAGCTGCTCAGCGCCGCAGACGCCGGTCGCGTTCGCATCGCGATCGGGCGGGCGTCGGACTTCTTTGGCGCCGGTGTCACCGAGACGACGCTCGGCGAGCGCGTCTTTGCCAACGCCCTGGCCGGCAAGCGCGCCGACTTCCTCGGCAATCCCGACCTGCCCCACACCTACAGCTACATTCCGGACCTCGCCGCGGGTCTGGCCACGCTCGGTACCGACGAGCGCGCCGTCAACGGAGTGTGGCACCTGCCGGGCCCGGAGACCGTCTCAACGCGACAGGTCCTCGAGCTCATCGCCGGCGAGGTCGGACACCCGGTCGCCGTCCGCTCGGTGCCGAAGCTGCTCATGCGCGCCCTCGGACTATTCAACCCGATGATGCGGGCGCTGGCCGAGATGGCCTACGAGTTCGAAGAGCCCTTCGTGCTCGACACTTCCAAGTACGAGTCCACCTTCGGGGCCGCCGGCACGCCACTCGCCACCGCCATCGCCTCGACCGTCGCCTGGTACCGGAGCCGCACCGACACGCCCAACCCGTCACAGGAAGGACCGACCTCATGGCCCGCACCGACACCGGCCTCGCCGCCACCGCACACGCCGTTGACAGCGTCCGCGGCGACAACGGCGCCAGCGCCCCGTTCCGATCCATCTTCAACCCCGCCACGAGCGAGTGGATCCAGTTCACGGCCATCCCCAAGGACGGCGACAAAGACATAATCCGCTTCAACTGGCGCAGCATGCCCGGTGGCGCGATCACCGAGCACATCCATCCTCACCAGGAGGAGCGCTTCACGATCATCGCCGGCGAAGCCCACTTCAGCCTCGACGGTGAGGAACGCGTGGTCGGACCGGGTGAGACGATCGTCGTGCCCGTCGGCGTTCGCCACTCCGAGGGAAACCCGGGATCGGTCGAGATCGAAGGCACGGTTGAGCTCCGTCCAGGACTGCGCAGCAAGGAGATGCACGAGGCCTTCGCCGGCCTCGCGGCCGACGGCAGAACCACGCCCCGAGGCGCACCGAAGAACCCGCTCCAGCTCGGCGCCACCTTGTGGCACTTCCGCCACGAGAGCCGGGCGACCTCGCCGCCTATCTGGCTACAGAACCTCGTACTCCCACCGCTGTGGGCGCTCGCGAAGCTCTTTGGCGTACGGCCCTACCAGGACCACTGGGACAGCCTCACCCAAGTCCGCTCACCATGACGGGCGCGGACCATGCGCCCCAGCCGGCGGCGTTGTGGGCCCGAACTTCGATCGACCAGCTGGTTTCGTCGGGGAGCACGAACTCGGTTTCGCGATAGGGTGCGGGCGCAGTGTTCGTGTGGATGCCAGCTCCTTCCGCCCCAGTTCCGGGCGTAGCCGTGATTTCGTAGCTGTCAACCGGGCTGTCGCCGGGGGACGCTTCCTTCCAGGAGACGATCAGGCGCGCTTCGCCCTCAGGTTCCCCGAGCCAGCGGGCGCCCACGACTGTCGGCGCCGACGGAGGCACGGTGCTGACCGGGGTGGTGAACGACAGGGGAGCGCTGGCGGGTCCTTCCCCCCGGGCGTCGTCGCTTACGACGGTGACCAGGTAGGTGGTCTGTGGCTCGAGGCCGGCCACCGCCGCTGAGGTGGCCTGGCCGCGGACCGTTGCATGCAAGACGGGTGCGGTCGATTCCCCGGTCGGGGTGAGCGTCACATTGGAGCGGGTGATCGCTTCGGCGGCTTCCGGCGCGGGCGTCCAGATGACCTGGAGTTCGTCGCCGACCTGCTTGGCCGATACGCCCGTTGGCGCGCCGGGGAGCGGGGGCTCGACGATGCTGACGGTGTCCTTCGTGGTGTGGGAGACCTTGTTGAGCTGTTCGCCCAGAGGCGATGGTGCCGCGGTGAGCGTCTCGTAGATCGCCCCGGTCGAGGCTGCGGTGATCGTGATCTTGAAGCTCACAGAGTGTTTCGGAGCGAGGCCTTTGGGCAGGCTGGGAGTACACGCCCAACCGACGCGCCCATATCTGCCGGCGTACTGGGCGATGCAGCTCACGCCCGCGGACCCCCCCACCACTTCGTTGAGACCGGGCGAGTAGTCGGCGACCACGCCGGGCGCTTTGCGATAGGACGCGCAGTCCGGGCCGAGATCACGCGGTGATCACGACGGGGACGCCGAGTGAGACCGTCGCGTTCAACGCGATCCCCGATTCCATCAAGGGTTCTGGTACGAACGCGGCCATCGGGAAGTCGGCGGGGCTGGCTTCGAAGTTCTTGATCTTCTGGACGCCTTTGGTCTGCGCGAGCTTGATCTTCAATGCGGTGACCGGTTTGTTGACCGGGCTGATCTTGGCAATCACGCTCCCGATCACGACCACGGGCATGCCGCCGCATTCGAAATTCAAGGTCAGGGGAAAGTCGGCTCCCACTTCTTTTTTGGCCTTGTTGATGTAGCCGAGCGTCCCCGTTAGCGAGAAGGCCGCTTCGCCGCAGGGTGCTTTCTTCGCCGCGCATCCCTGGAGAGCGAGGAATACCTCGACCGTGGCCGGTTCGGTCGCTCCGGCCCCGCTGCCGGAGGTGCTTTTGCAGACCATCTTCTCGCCGCCGACTGTCTGCAGCGTCAGCCCTTTGCTTGCCAGAGGCCCTTCGCTGTTCCCGTGGACTTCCGGCGGCGCCGCGGCCGCCGAGGCCGCGGCAAGAGCGCTTACCGCCAGCATGTAGACGATCGACAGCCCCACGATCCTGATGCGTTGCATGTTCTTGCTCCTTCCCCTTGCCCCTGGATAGGGACGCGCGTGCCTTGGGGCCAGCGTAACTCGGGCTCGCGAAATGTCAAGGTCTCGGGCCCGCCGTTACGGGATCGTCACAAGACGATTCGCCGCGGACGGATGCCGCGCGCAGGACTCACTGTTCAAATTCGCAGCTCGACGAGGTCGCGCCCGTGTAGCCGGTCTCCCCGGGCCAGCTCGCCGCGGCTTTGCCTTTGGCGTCTTCCGGCGGGCCTTTGTCGTGGAAGCCGCCTTCTGCGTTCGTCATCACCGTGTCCAGTTTTTCTTGTTCGACCCCGCCAAAGTTGAACTTGTACGTGATCGTGATCGGCACTTCGGCGAGCGTCGGCGCGATCGAGCCGGTGAATTCCGGTTTTCCTTTGAGTGGGTTGCGACAGGTCAGCGAGAGCGTCGTCATGACAGGCGACGGAGGTGGTGGCGGTGGTGGCGGCGGCGGCGCTTTTTTGTGCGTCGCCGCCGGAGGGAGTGGCACTTCGGTCGAGCAGCCGGCGCCGGCGGGGCCGTGCAGCCGATCGCCGCCGTAGGAGGCCGTGAACGTCCACGCGCCGCCCGCCGACGCTCCGACCGCGAGCGTGAACGTGCCGGCCGAGGTCGTCTGAAGCTGCTGGTAGGTGTGGCCGGCGGGCGAGCTGCTCGACACCTTCAGCGTGTGCACGCCCGAGAGCTCGAGCGCGCCTGACACGGTTATCTGCGAGCCGAGCGCCACCTGAGCCGGGCAGGCGAGGCTCATCTGGACGGATGGGAGCGCGAGCAGCGGATGCCCACCGCCCGCGCGCAACGTTGGACCGAACGCGCGGCCGTGGCGCAGCAGGCGCGCGCTCAGCTCGATCTCCAGGCGCGGGTCTTTGCGGAGCAGCGCTTCGTCGGCGTGCGTGAGCGTGAGGGCGAGCGTGTGCGCGCCGCCTTTGAGGCTGAAGTGCCCCCGCGCGAGCACCACTAGGCAGCTCCCGCGACGGCAGCGCGGGAGCCGCGCCTGCGCGAGCGCGCTGATCGTGCAGCCGCGGCCGGTGCAGCCGGCTTCGAAGTCGAGCGTCTTCGATTTCTTCGTTTTTTTGACCGTCTGCGTGACCATCGTCAGCGACGGCGCGAGCGTCAGCTGGGCGAGTTGGGAGAGGCGGGTGGTACAGGTGCTCACTTCGGGGTCGGCGATGAACTCGATCACGTGATCGCCGCTTCCGAAGAAGAGGTTGCCGTGACAGTCGAAGGCCGCGGGACCGAGCAGGAGGTTGGTCCCGGGCGTTTGAAAGGAGCTCGTCACGGCCGGCGAGCCGCTCGGCATCTCTTCCAGAAACTCGCCGTAGTACTGGCTCAGCCAGATTGCGTCGTCGTCAGGCGCGACGGCGGTGGCGAGCGGAACGCCGTGGCTTTTCCAGCCCGGATAGCACGCCGTCCCAGAGCTGTTCAGCCAGCCGTAGGAGAGCACGGTGCCGTTGGAGGTGTACCGCGCGACCTCTCCGCTTTGCAGCGGGTCGTCGTACGGGAATTCGTTTTCGGGATGGCCTTCGAACGTGCTATGGCAGTCCGGACCCGAGCCTTCCAGGCGCTGGGAGGAGATGCCGCTGAGCACCACGTTGCCGGCGGCCTCGCTCGACATTGCGGCGATCGAGGTCGTCGTCGCTGGCAGGTATCCCGCAAAGCCGAACCAGCTGCCCGGCAGCACCGCCGACCAGGCGCCCTCGTCCGTGCCGCTGTCAGACCGCACGTCCACGACGAAACCGACGACGATGAACACGAGCAGGAACACGTGGCCGTGCGCGTCGGAGGCAATCTGACGCACGCCCGGCACGCTCCATGTCGCGATGTGGGCGCCGTTTTCGTCGAACTTCTGCACCTGCCCGTTGGCGGAGTCGGCGACGTACACGTCGCCGAAAGCATCGGTCGCGACGCCTGAGATCTCGCCGAAGGGCGTCGACCACGTGCGCACCCACACGCCCGAGTCGCTGTACTGGATCACCCTCCCGCCCGTGCCGACATACACGTAGGTGCCGGTCGGGGAGGTGGCGATGCCGCCGATGCCTTCAAAGGGGAGATCGAAGGGGGCCCTGAAGGAGCTCGCCCTGACTCTTGCGTACCGTGGCAGTTCAGAATAGGTTGGTCAGGCCGGCCGGCCCGAGTCTCTCACCGCTCCATGGCACCACTGGGCTCGCCGATACCACGGCCCCCTGATACTCCTCGCGGTGAGCCGCGGCTCGCGCCCTCGTGTGCACGCGAGCTAGCCATCCCAAACCGCGCCGGTGCGCTCGGGTCCGGCGCGCTCGCGGTCCGCGAAGTGGTTTATCGCTGTGAGCACGACGGTGCTGTCGCGGCGCAAACAGCCGGTTGCCCTCGTCTGTCGGCGCGGTGCGCGGGGAGCGCGCGGGGCGAGCGCCGAAAACCCACTATCTATGCCGCGATGCGCATGCCCCGCGACTGTGTCAGACGGGGGTTACTGGCGTTTGCTGCGACCTCGACGGTCGCCGCGAGGAGCTTCGCGCGCAGTGCCTCGCGCCGCTCGCCGATGCCCGTGGTTGCAGGCTGTGGGCGGTTTCGCGGGGCCTCACGCGAGGGTCTTAGCACCCACGTGATCCGGGTATTGCCGTCCATGGTGAGCTCTTCGCGTCCCCTCATAGTCCCTTCTCCTCTCCCACATCCACACCCAACAGGCTACATCTTTGTGGGGAGTATGGAAACATATCCCCATGACTTTGTCAAGAGCCCATCGGCGTTCAAAGGCGCCAGCGCAGGGGTCTTGACCCCTGGGATCAAGGCGCCAGAGGCCGCGGATCGAGGTTCGGGCCGGGTACCCCCACTGTTTACCTGACCATTGTTGTCAAGTGTCATAGGTCAGCAGTAACCCCCGTCTGACACAGACGGTAGTCACCCGCGCGGGAGTGTCTGAGGGCGCGCTCCATGAGGTCTTCGAGAACGCCGAGGAGTCCTCCTCGGCGGCCTTCGAGGAGGGTCTCGCGCGGCTGTCTGACGCGGTCGAGCAGGCGGCTGGGTGTGAGCAGAGTTGGTCGGACAGAGTGCGCTCTGGGCTGGTCGCGTTGCTGGGGTTTCTCGATGATGAGCCCGCCTGGGGGCGCCTGCTGCTCTTCGACGCGCCGGTGGACGGTGCGGCGGCCTTTCGCTGCGAGCAGCGCGTGCTTGGCGTACTGACCGTGCTCATGGACGACGGGAGCCCGCAGGCCATCGCTGAGACGATGTGCGAGCCGCAGCTGACCGCCGAGTTCGTCATCGGTGGCGTCTTCTCGGTCATCCGCGCACGGATGATCGACACAAATCGCGGGCGGCTCGTGGAGCTGGCGCCGTCGCTGATGTCGTTTATCGTCAGGCCCTATCTTGGCCAGGCCGCCGCAGAGGCAGAGCTCGCGAGCGGCCACCCGGGCGAAGACGACGCGCCCTCGCGCGCTGCGGAGCCTTCAACTCCTCCTCCGATTCCAGTCACCCATCGCACAACGCTCGTGCTTCGCGCGATCGCCCGTGCACCGCGCTCGAGCAACCGTGAGATAGCTGCGGCTGCGGGGCTCGGCGACGAGGGGCAGGCTTCGCATCTGCTACGCAGACTGGCCCACCGCGGGCTGATCGAGAAGGTCACGCCTCGCAATGGCTCGCGGCGCGAGAACGCGTGGCTGCTGACCACCTGCGGACGGCGGGTCATGGCGTTGCTCGACCCCCACACGGCCGCAGCCTCGCCCGCCCCCACGAGCGCGAAGGTCGCAGAGGCCGCGTGATGAGCCGTGAGCTGGGCGACCTGCGCGGTGGGCGGACGAAACGCCTTGCGCGCGCTGACCGTCGGACCGCGCCGCGCGCGGCACGCGCGTCAGCCAACCACAAGCGTGCGTCAGTGCGGGCACCGCTGGTGTCCACACCGATGACGAGCGCCCACCCGATCAGGGGCACTCACCCCCGATCGGGCGCGCTGTTTGAGATGACGGGCGTCGCGAGCCCTCCGTGAGGAGGGCTCGGGTGTCGGTCGATCATAACTCGAGGGGTAAAAAAGGAGTGATGGAAAGAATGAGACACGTAAGGATACTGGGCCTCTGCCTGGTCGCCGTGTTGGCGACGAGTGCAGCGATCGCGGCCAGCGCGATGGCCTTCCCACCGAAAAACATTGACAGCTGGAAGTACTTCGAGAACTGCCCTGTCAGTGCCCAAGCGGAAATAGAACCCGGGAGGCTCCAAAAGGATAACCTCTGCTTCTTCGCAGCAACCGAAGAAGGCGAAAACGCAGGATCTTACACGGTGGGCCACATAACCGTGCCGCTCGCGAAGCGTGTCGCGCTGCAGTTCGGGACGGTACTCAACGAAGAAACGGGTGCAGAAATATTTGAGCCCGCCGCCAATGGCGCCCAGTCGCTGATTCCGGGCAGGGAGCCGGTCCCCGGTGAACCGATCGCCCACATCTCCGTCGCCGAACAGGAAGAACTGGGCTGGTCGGCGGCGCTGAAGGAAAGCTACAAGAAAGCGCAAAAGACCCACGCGGTGCAGAAAGTGTTTGAGAAGATCGAATTCGCCGGTCCCGCCGCGATCAGCCGCACGAACCTGCTGTTCCAGGAAGGCACGGCCGTGCACGCGCCGGTTCTGGTCAGGGGTGAAAACAAGTGGCTCACCAAACTCGGTGACTCCTGCACCATCGGCTCGGAAGCGGAACCGATCGTGCAGGAACTCCAGACGGGCGTGAGCAAGTCGCCCCTCACCGGTGAAGAAATCCACGGCGAAGTGGGCGAACTGGAATTCCTACACGAATTCCAGGAGGTCATCATCAAACACAGTAACCTCGTCGACAACCAGTACGCGGTTCCGGGGGCGACCTGCACTGGCCCATTCTCCGGAGAAATCGCAGCCGCGATCGACAAGGAGTTCGGAGTTCCGGCGGTAGCGGGTGCCAGCAAGACGGAACTGAAAGGCACGCTGTGGAACGCGACCGCCGAAGCGGTCGAACACGAACTGGGAATCTAAGACTGGAAGCCCAGCTCGCAAGAGAGTGGCGCGTCAGGGGGCCCCATGGATGGGGTCCCCCGACGGGGCTCGCACATATCGACCAGATGCTTCCGCGTGGCGCGCGCCTCGGGCGCGTGGGATATCGATCAACTACGAAAGTGTGGCTAGGATGAAACGCATAAGGATGATTGGGCTGTGCTTGACCGCCGTGCTTTCGCTGTGCGCGTTGGCCGCCTCGAGCGCGTCGGCGACGGCCCCCGAATACGGCAGGTGCCTGAAAGCGGAAAAGATAGGAAAAACCTATAACGGCGGCTTCGCGGACGCAAAATGCACGAAAGCGAGCGAAACGAAAACCGGCAAATTCAAGTGGGTGCCGGGCGCGGAAAAAGCTGAATTCACGTCGTCGGGCGGCGTCGGCGTCTTGACGCAGGTCTCTGGGGCGGGTGTGGAATGTCAGAAAGAGACGAGCAATGGGCATTTCGTGCCCGGTAATAACAAAGAAGAGGCGGGCGTGATCGTGAAGTTCACGGGCTGTAAGTCGCTCGAATTTCCGTGCACAACCGAAGGTGCAGCTTCGGGCGAACTGATCACGAACGAACTCGAAGGCATCGTCGGTTGGGCAAACAAAGCACTGAAAAAGACGGACCTCGAGCTGTATCCGGCGAAAAGCGTGTCGTCGGGCCTGTTTATCGAATTCCACTGTGCCAGCCTCGTGGTCAAAGTCAGAGGCAAGGTTCTCGCGCCGATCAAGAACGACAAGATGACCTCGACGGAAACCTTGAAGTTCGTCGCGAGCAAAGGCATCCAGAACCCCGACGAATGGGAAGAAAGCAAAGGCCTGACGATCCTCGAAGCGAGTTTCAAAGGAGGGCCTTTTGAACAGGCTGGCCAGCAGATCACCTCGACGGTGACTGGTGCCGAAAAACTCGAGCTGAACGCGGTCGTGTGAGGATCGAGTGTCACGGATGATGTCGGATGTGGGACCCCTGCCAAGGGGGTCCCACATCTGAGGTGAGCGATATGGGTATCGGGTCGCCGACAGGCCCGAGGTGCGGGATCGAGGACCGATGCGAGAGAGGAAGCCGAGCGTGGAGCACGCGGGAGCAATAGCGAGGAGCGGCCGTGGCCGGGCTCGCACGGGACGGCGCGTCGTGTCGTGGGTGTGCCTGGTGCTCGGCGTGTTGCTGTGCTGTTGCGGATCGGCGTCGGCCTTGATCAGCCGCGGACACGTGTTGGGCTCGAGCTTTGAAGGGCAGGGTGAACATCAGATCCTCGCGCCGAGTGGTGTGGCGGTGGATGAAGCCAGTGGCGAACTGTATGTGGCTGATCGCAGTGCGCCGCATGAACAGGTCGAGCGGTTCAGGCCGGTTGGCGGAGGCGGCTATGAATTCGTGTCGGCGTTCGATGTGAAGGCGCCAGAGCAGATCGCGATCGACAACTCGAGCAGCGCTTCGGATCCCTCGCGAGGCGACGTGTACGTGGTGGGCGCCGAAGCAGAAGACGCGAGCCCCGAAGAACACAGTGTGCTCTACAAGTACAGCCCCGCCGCGGGCAAGGTGATCTCCAAAAAGACCGTGTTTCACGGCGAAAAGCAGGAACTGGAACTGGAAGCCATCTACGGTGTCGCGGTGGACGAAGACGGTGGCGTGTGGGTTTACTGGGGTGAAGAAGGGATGATCAGCGGCTTCAGCAACGCAGAAGCCAATCGCTGGGAGCCGTCGTTGACGAAGGAACCGAAGGTCAGGGAAGCGTATGAATGCCGGGCGAGGCCCGGGTTCGCGGTGGCAGCGAACGACGAGTACTTCTACATAGCGCACGAACGTGAGACGGGCCTTGAAGAATGTCCGGAAGAAGAAACGACACCGTCGCTGGTCGCGAAGGTCGACAGCGGGGGGCGTCTCTTATCGAAGGGTCTTGATAACGAAGCGACCAGCGGCGTGACCGTAGAAGCTGGCAGCGGCGAGGTTTACGCCGATAATCTCGGCAGCGTCGCGGCGTTCAGCGCTGGCGGGTCGCTGATTCAGCGTTTCGGCGCTGGGCAGCTGAGCGGCGGTGGCGCGATCGCGGTGGACCGCTCCGACGGCGAGGTGTTCGTCGCCGAGCCCGCGGCGAACAAGATCGCGGTGTTCGTTCCTGAAGGTGCTGGTGCGCCGGTGATCGATAGCGCCTACGCGCAGGCTCTCGCGCCCGGGTCGGAGCGGCTGCTTGCGCAGATCGACCCCCGGGGCGCCGACACGCACTACTACTTCCAGTACGGGACGGGCGATTGTGTCGTCGCACCCGCCTCCTGCACGGACGCGCCTGTGCCGCCGGGCACAGATATCGGCGCGGGCTTCGGCGACCAGAGCGCAGAGGTTGAACTGCAGGGCCTCGTGCCGAACACGACCTGCTACTACAGGGTGCTCGCCGAAAACGAAAACGGGGTCGCCGAAAGCGAGCAGAGCACGCAGACCTTCTTCACGACGCTCCCCGCTTCCGAAGGCGTGCTGCTGGATCACCGCAGCTGGGAGCTGGTCTCGCCGCCGGAAAAGCATGGCGCCACGGTCGGGGCCATCAGCCGGGAAGGGGCGCTGATCCAGGCGGCGTCCGGTGGCGAAGCGATCACGTGGACGGCGACCGCGCCAGTCACGAGCGAAGCGGAAGGCAATCGCCGACCCGAACCTCTGCAGGTGATCTCGACGCGGGACCCGGTCAAGGGTTGGTCGTCGAAGGATGTGACCACGCCTCACAACAAGGGCGAAGGCTATGCGCCGGGGTCAGCGACGGAGTATCGGTTCTTCTCGCCTGATCTGTCGCTCGCTCTCGTCCAGCCGCAGATGACAGAACCATTCGAAGATCCGCCGCTCTCGCCTGAAGCACGCGAAAAGACGATGTATCGGCGCAACAACGCCACGGGTGAATACGAGGCGCTCGTGACCGCTGGCGATGACACCGCGAACAGTCAGTTCGGCGGCAAGCTGGAATTCCGCGGAGCAACCGCGGAACTGCAGCAGGTCGTCTTTGAATCGAAAGTGCCGCTGCTAGCGGGCGCCGGCAGCGGTCTGTATGAGTGGGAATCGGGGGCGGCGCTGAAGTCCGTTTCGGTGCTCCCGGGCCCCCAAGAAATGCCGGCGAGCGAACCGTCTCTGGGGGATCTGGACAGCGATGTCAGAAACGCGATCTCCCGGGACGGCTCGCGGGTGTTCTGGACCAACGGGGATAAAGACGAAGGGCCGCTGTTTGTGCGCGACATGCTCAAGGACGAAACGGTCCAGGTCAACGCCGCTCAGGGCGCGCCTGAACCCAACGAAGCCGAACGAGAAGTAGGCGATGACGAAGTGCACTTCCAGATGGCCTCCAGCGACGGCTCCCGGGTGTTCTTTACCGATACCTGGCCGTTGACCAAGGATTCGACGCTCGAACCGGTGTCTTTCGAAGCAGAACGCCCAGTCGACTTGTATGAACTGGACCTGGAAACCGGCAAGCTCAGCGACCTGAGCGTAGACACGAACGTCGGGGAATTCGCCGACGTGCTCGGCATCCTGCCCGGAGTCAGCGAGGACGGCTCCTACGTCTACTTCATCGCCAACGGCGTGCTGGTGGCGGGTGCCGAACCCGGGGACTGTCCGCGCAGCAAACCAGAAGTCCCGCAGCCGCACGAGGCGTGCAATCTGTACGTCTCCGGACCCGACCCGCAGCACCCCGGTCAGCGTCAGACGAGGCTGATCGCGCGGCTCTCCGCCGAAGACGGGGCAGACTGGGGGCGCGGGCACTCGCAGGCCGGCTCGCTCGGCGGGGTCACATCGCGGGTCTCGCCAAACGGCCGCTACCTCGCGTTCATGTCTCAGCAGGAACTGACCGGGTATCACAACACCGACGCCAACCCAGAAGCGCTAGGCGCGCACGACGAGGAGGTGTTCCTGTATGACGCCAGCAGCGGGCGCCTGACCTGCGCGTCGTGCAACCCAGACGGAGAAGCCCCGCACGGGGTGCTCGATACCGAACAGGCCGGCGAAGGCGTCGGGCTGACCGTGGACCACCCCGAAGCGTGGAACGGGCACTGGCTGGCCGGGTCTGTCCCAGGATGGACGCTCGTCGGTTTGATCCCGCCCGTAACCAGCCACCAGTCGCGCTACCTCTCAAACAGTGGGCGGCTGTTCTTTAACAGCGCAGACGCGCTCACCAGCCACGAAAGCCCGAGCCGCGAAGAGATCGTCAACGGCAAGCCCACCCAGGTGGGCGTTGAGAATGTCTATCAGTATGAGCCGCAGGGGATCGGTAGCTGCGACCGCGCGAGTGGTTGCGTGGCGCTCATCTCCTCCGGGACCTCCGAGCACGAATCGGCGTTCCTGGACGCCAGCGAAAACGGCAACGACGTGTTCTTCCTCACGGCCGCGCAACTAGTCGCCTCCGACCTCGACGGCAGCGACGATGTTTACGACGCGAGGGTGTGCGGCACCAACGAAACACAACCGTGCCTCCCCCCGCCGCCACCCCCGCTACCGGTGTGCGCCGGCGAAGAATGCAGGCCGCCCCCTTCTGCGCAGCTGAGCATGGCGCCGGCGGCTAGCGCGACCTACTCCGGGCCGGGCAACCTCGCGCGCCAGGAAGTGCGAGGTTCAACCACCAGCACCAAACCGGGTTCGACGACCAGTGCCAAGCGGATATGGGAGCAAAAGCTCGCCCACGCTCTGAAGCTGTGCCGAACACGCTACAAGCGCTCGCACGCCAAGCGCAGCAAGTGCGAACGACGGGCACGCGAGAGCTACAGGGCGAGCATCCGCAGCAAGCACGTCAAGAAGTCCAGCGCGCGCGCAAAGAAGCGCGGCTCGAGCGTAAAGAAGGCGAGCTAGATGGCCCGCCACCTCCGACGCGCGCGCCGAGGAGTGACGGTGGCTCGGGTCCTGCGCGCTAGCGGCGCGCTGCTGGCGATGGCGCTGCTGGCGATGGCGGGCGCCAGCCCGGCATTCGCCGGGGGATGGTGGCGAGTCTCATCGCGCGAGGCGCCAACGCTGCTCAAACAGGGGGACAACGCGAAGATCGTCGTGATGGCGACAGACCTCGGTGATGGGGGCGTGAACACGACCACAACACCGGTGACCGTCAAGGACACACTGCCCGCCGGCCTGGAAGCGATCGCGATCAAAGGCCAGCCGGCGACCGAGACAAGCGAAGAAAAACAGAACATGAAATGCGAACTGGGGACGCTCACGTGTAGCTCCCAGGCGGAAATACTCCCCCCGTTTCAAAGTCTCGAGGTGACGATCGAAGTAAACGTGAAGCCAGGCGCCGCCAGCGGGGAAGACAACAGAGCAACCATCAGCGGCGGCGAACAGGACAGCGAGCCGGGCGTCGCGATGCCTGGCACCGAACTGAATCAGCCGATCACCGTCAACGGCGAGCCCACGCCGTTCGGGGTCGAAGAAGGCGGATACTCGCTCTCACCCGAAGAAGAAGGCGGCACGCCCGACACTCGTGCCGGCTCTCACCCCTTCCAGTTGACAACCAAGCTCAACCTCAACCAGACGCTCGAATCAATCAAACGAGGACCGGAACCCGCTGCACCTGCCCTGCCGAAGAACCTGCAGTTCAACCTGCCTCCCGGCGTGATCGGTGACCCGCTCGCCGTGAAGCCGTGCTCGGACGCCGACTTCTCGCTGTACCTGACCTCGGGCAGGAACGGCTGCAAGCCCGAATCGGCGATCGGGGTGGCGGTGGTAACCATCAACGAACCCAACATCTACGGGTACGTCACCAGCGCCGTGCCGCTGTGGAACCTGGAACCGGCGCACGGTGAGCCCGCACGATTCGGATTCGAGCTCTACGACGTCTTCATAGTGCTCGACACCTCCGTGCGCACCAACGGCGACTATGGCGTCAGCGTCAGCGTCAACGACGCGACCGAGGCCGCCCAGCTCCTCGGCAGCGAAGTGACGATCTGGGGCGCCCCCGCAGACCCGCGCCACAACCAGTCACGCGGATGGATCTGTGTCGACGGCGGCGTGTGGGCCGGCGGCGCGCCCTGCGAACCCCAAGCACAACCCAGCCCGCAAGCGTTCCTGACGCTGCCGGGGTCGTGCACGGGGTCGCTGGCTGCGAGCGTGGAAGGCGAGTCATGGCCGGTGAAGTCGCTCGGCAGCGAACCGGGCGAGATCTTCACGCTGGGGGGCGAAGCGACGCACTTCACCCTGCCCGGCAGCCTGGAAGGCTGTCAAGGGCTGCCGTTTACCCCGTCGGTCGCGGCTGAACCTGTGCAGGAACAAGGCGGGGTTGCCGTGCGTACGCATGCTGGAGGCTCTCCGGCGGGGTTGAATGTCGTTGTGAGGGTGCCGCAGCAGGGCACGTTGGAAGCGGGTGGGCTGGCGGAGGCCGATGTGAGGGATTCGACTGTGTCGTTGCCGGAAGGGGTCTTGTTGAACGCGTCCTCGGCGGATGGGTTGCAGGCGTGCTCGGAGCAGCAGGTCGGTTTTGAAGGTGGTGCTGGTGTTGACCCGTTCTCGCCGGGTGCGCCGGCGCCGTTGCGTTTCTCGAGCGCGCCGGCGGGGTGCCCCGATGCCTCGAAGCTCGGGACGGTGGCCATCAGGACGCCGCTGTTGGAAGGCGAACTGCAGGGGTCGGTGTATCTCGCTACGCCCGCGCCGTTGGGCGAAGGGGGCCAGAACCCGTTCGGTTCGTTGCTGGCGCTGTATGTCGTGGCGGAAGACCCGGCGGCCGGTATCCGCGTCAAGCTCGCGGGCGAAAGCACGCTGAACAGCGAGACGGGCCAGATCACCACGAGCTTCAAGGACACGCCGCAGCTGCCGTTTGAAGAACTGAAGCTGGCGCTCTCGCCCGGTCCGCGGGGGGCGCTCTCGACCCCGGCGTTGTGTGGGAGCTATCAGACGGCCGCGTCGTTTACGCCGTGGTCGGGTACGCCGCCGGTGGAGGTCTCGGCGCCGAGGGCAGGGGAAGAATTCGCGGTTACCTCTGGCCCTGGGGGTAGTGGCTGTGCGGATCCGTTGCCGTTCGCGCCGGTGATGGCGGGCGGCTCGACGAACCTGGCGGCAGGGGCGTTCACGAACTTTTCGCTGCAGATCTCCCGGCCCGATGGCGAGCAGACGATCAAGAGCGTGGCGGTGGCGCTGCCAGCGGGTAACGCGGCGATCCTGGCGTCGGTGACGCCGTGCGCGGAACCGCAGGCCTCCCAGGGAACCTGCGGGGCGGAAAGCGAAATCGGGCAGGCATCCGCCACGTCGGGGGTGGGCCCCGACCCGTATACGGTGACGGGTGGGCGGGTGTATATCACCGGCCCCTACGACGGCGCGCCGTTCGGCCTGTCGATCGTCACGCCCGCGGTCGCGGGCCCCTTCAACCTCGGCGAGGTCGTGGTGCGCTCGGCGATCAACATCAACCCGAGCACCGCGGCGGTCACGATCACGAGCTCGCTACCGACGTTCGTGCAGGGCGTCGGCCGCCCACCCTCGGGGATACCGCTGCAGCTGCGCCAGATCAACGTGACGGTCGACCGTCCGGGCTTTGAGTTCAATCCGACCAGCTGCGCCCCGATGAGGATCCAGGCGACGCTCACTGGCGCAGAAGGAGCGAGCGCCGGCGCCTCCGCGCCGTTTCAGATCGCTGGCTGCCCGAGCCTGCCGTTCGCGCCGAAGCTGACAGCCACCGCGGCAGGTCACGCCAGCAAAGCCGACGGGACCAGCCTCGCCGTGACCGTCCAGTCGGGCGGGGTCGATGCCGGTGGCGCGGCGCAGGCGGGTATCGCGAAAGTCGATCTGCAGCTACCGAAGGCCCTCTCCTCGCGGCTGTCGACACTCCAGCAAGCCTGCACCGAAGCGATCTTCAACGCTAACCCCGCCTCCTGTCGTGAAGGCTCGGTAATCGGTAATGCCACGATTCACACTCCCGTGCTGAAGAGCCCCCTCTCGGGTCCGGCGTACCTCGTCTCCCACGGTGGCGCGGCGTTCCCTGATGTCGAGTTCGTGCTCCAGGGCGAAGGCATCACGCTCCTCCTGGACGGCAAGACCGACATCAAAGGCGGGGTAACCTACTCCCGGTTTGAATCGGCGCCGGACGCTCCGTTCACGGTCTTCGAAACAGTGCTCCCGGCCGGCCCGCACTCGGTGCTCACGGCCAACGTGCCCGAAAAGGAAAACTACAGCCTGTGCAAGGCGAGCCTACAGATGCCGACCGAAATCACCGGCCAGAACGGCGCGGTGATCACCCAGAACACCCCCATCGCGCTGACCGGCTGCAGCGGCGTGGCGTCCGGCAAGATCAAATTCACCAGAGCACAGCTACTCGCGAAAGCCCTCAAAGCCTGCCGCAAGAAATACGGCCACTCCCACAGCAAAAGAGCGGCCTGCGAACGACAAGCCCGCAAGAAGCACGTTGCCAAGAAGGCAACAGCCAAGCACACAACCCACAAAGCCAGCCACAGTTAGCTACCGATCACGTTCACGAGCCGTCACTGGAGGCCGGGCGCTCTTAGATCTCTGACGCGGCTGAATCCGTTGGTGGTGCGTCGCGGCCGGCCCTCGAAGGTTGCCTCAACCCGCGGGACGAGGCGATCGGGGCGCGCGACAGACCGCGGCGATCTCCCTGCCGAGTTGCTGGCCGCGGCTGACAGCGACCGTGCCGTCAGGTCCGCGGACTAGCGCCTTGCGTACCGGACCGGTGTCGTGGGGCGGGGATGGCGCGTCGCGGCCGGCGCCCGCGGATGTTCGTGGGGCGAGCGTGGGGGGGGTGCGGCAAACGCAGTATCTATGCGGCTGTGCGCATGTCCCGCATCTTTACTAGACGGGGGTGACTGGCGTTTGCGGCAAGCTCTACGGTCGCCGAGATGAGCTCGGCGCGAAGGGTGTCAGCGCGCCCGCCAATTCCCGTGCCGACGCGCTGTACAGGCGCTATGCGGGCATCGTGAGACGGTCCAAGGACCCACGTGATCTGGGTCTTCCCGTCCATGATGACCTCGTCGCGTCCCCTCAAAGTCCCTTCTCCTCTCCCCACACCCGAGCCAAACGAGCACGGCTCTGTGGGGAAGCATGAAAACATATAGCCAGTATTTTGTCAAGAGGCCATCGACGTTCAGTCGGCCCAGAGCCGGGGCCCGGAAGCCCGCAACAAGGCGCCAAACCCCCGGATTACGGAGCCCGGACAGTCCACGTCGGCGTTCTGCCCGGCTATTTCGGCTGTCCCTTGAGAGTGTCGCTCAAGCGCTTTCGAGGCCAGTCACCCCCGTCTAGTAAAGACGGTGGTCACCCGGGCGGGAGTCTCTGAGGGCGCGTTCTACGAGGTCTTCGACAGCGCCAAGGATTGCTTCGCGGCGGCGTTTGAGGAGGGTCTTGCGCGGCTGTCTGAGGTGGTTGAGGAGGCGGCTGCGCGCGAGCGGCGCTGGCTCGATCGGGTTCGTGCAGGTCTGGTGGCGTTGCTTGGGTTCTTCGATGACGAGCCCCGGTGGGGTCCTCTGCTGCTCTTTGGCGCACCGGTCCAGGGTGCCGCGGCGTTTCGCTGTGAGCAGCGTGTGCTTGGAGTGCTGACCGTGCTCATGGACGACGGGACTCCGCAGGCGATCGCGGAGACCATGCCTGAGCGGCAGATGACCGCGGAGCTGCTCATCGGGGGTGTCTTCTCGGCGATCCGCGCGCAGATCACCGACGGTGGTGGAGCGCTTGTGGAGCTGGCGCCGTCGCTGATGTCGTTCATCGTGGTGGCGTATCTCGGTCAGGCCCCTGCGGCGGCCGAGCTCGCCGGACGCTGTGCGGTCGCAGAGCAGGTGCCCTCGCGGGCCGCTGAGCTCCCGAGCCGCTCGGCTCGCTCTCCCGTTCCCGTCACGCATCGAACGACCCTGGTGCTGAGCGCGATCGCGCGTGCGCCGCGCTCGAGCAACCGCGAGATCGCCGCGGCCGCGGGCGTCGGCGATGAGGGGCAGACCTCGCATCTGCTGAGCCGGCTGGCGCAGCGGGGCCTGATCGAGAAGGTCACGCCGCGCAACGGCTCGCGGCGTGAGAACGCGTGGCTGTTGACGCCGTGCGGGCGGCGTGTGGTCGAGCTACTTGGTATCGCCACCGAGGCCGGCCCAGACGCGTCAAGGGACGCAAGGCTCAGGCAGGTGGCGTGATGACCTGCAAGCTCACAGATCTGCGCGACGGGCAGGCAACGCGTGGAGTCGGGCCCGGCCTCGGTGCCGCGCGCGCTCTGCGTGAGCCCGTCGCTTACAGGCGTCTGTCGGGGCGGGCACTGCTGGTGTCCACACCGACGACGAGCGCGTATTCGTGCGGGGGCCGTCGGCCCCGGCCAGGCGCGCTGTTGGAAATGACCGGCGTCGGGAGCCTTCCGTGAGGAAGGCCCGTGCGTCGGTCGATCATAACTCGAGGGGTAAAAAAGGAGTGATGGAAAGAATGAGACATGTAAGGATGCTAGGGCTCTGTCTGGTCGCGGTGTTCGCGATGAGCGCGGTTACGCTCAGCTTCGTATCGCCCGCGCTGGCTAGCGGCGCCAAGCCAGCGGCGTGCAACCAAGAATGTAAAGAACTGAAGGAAAAAGAAAAACAGGAAGCGAAGGAAAAAAAGGAACAAGAAAAGGCACAAAAGAAAGCAGAAAAGGAAGCCGCAAAACGGCAGAAGGAACACGAAAAACAGCTAAAAAAGCACCCCAACGGAGGGGAATTTGAAATATTTGACGATTGTCCGCTAGGCAACGCTGCATTAAGCGCTTGCACGCACGGCCAAGCGGGCCCCGAATCGTTTTTCCAGGCTGGCAAGGTGACCATTAAATTCGTGAAGCCGGTGTTCTTGAACATCGGGCTCGTCGAAAACGAAGAAACGGGAGCTCTTACAGCCTACGCTGCCCGCGACGGCCTCTCGATCTCACGGACGCCGGAGCCCGCTCCGAGCCTCACCGAAGAGATCAGTCCGGAAGCCCTGCCCGAATCCGAAAAGACCCGGTATGAAGAATATCTCGCGGCCGGTAAGTCCGTGAAGGTAACGGCGACGATCGAACTCGCGCAGCCCACGAGTGACTTGACGGTCAACGAGGCTAACCTGATCGGCGAACAAGGCACGGCGCTTGGGTTCCCTGTCATGATTCATATATCAAACGCGTTCCTCGGAACCCACTGCTACATCGGCAACACGGCGGAACCGATCGAAGTACCGTTCACAACGGGCGAAACGAGCCCGGAACCACCGAACACGCCGATCCATGGTCATCTCGGACACATCTTCGTCTTTGGCGAAGGCAATATCCTGGGGATCGAAGGCTCGGATCTGGTCAACAACTCCTACGCGGCACCGGGAGCATCGGGCTGTGGGATCTTGGGCGGCCTTGACAGTGCGATGAACACGGCGCTCGGTCTTCCCTCGCCCGCTGGCTCGAACACCACAGAGCTCATCGGCGAACTGGACCAGGCAGGCGCCAATGCGGTCAGGGAACATTTCAACTACTAACGAGATAGGAAGCTAGAAGCCACGAACGGCAGATGTTGTGACCACGGGGCCCGCCGCGCAGACGGTGGGCCCCGTGCATGAGCTTGGTAGCAGCGCCGGATCCAGAACACTTACGAGGGTAAAGGCTAGGGCTATGAGATATTCGAGGATGATGAGGCTGTGCTTGGGCGTCGTCGCCGCCAGTTTCGTGGTCGCGGTGGCGGGTGCGTCGGCGTTTTCGCCGCCAGAAGTGGGGCGATGTGTGAAAGTTGCAGGGACGGGCAAATTCACCGGCAGTACGTGTATTAAAGAAGAGAAAGGTAAAAAAGTTGGTAAGGGCAACTGGGAATGGATGCCGGGCACCCTCACCGCTGGGTTCAAGAGCACAGGTGGTGTGGGCTCGCTTGAAACGTTGAACGGTACGACGGTGACGTGTAAAAGCGAGGAAAGCCATGGGGAACTGAGCGGGGCCCAGACGTTGGATAACCTGGTGGTGAAGTTCACGAAATGCGAATCCGGCGGGTTCACGTGTGGTACGGCTGGCGCAAGCGCGGGCGAAATCGTGACGAACCCATTGGATGGCAAGCTCGGGTTCGAAAATAAACTGAAGAAGAAACTCGCGCTCGACTTGTTTCCGAGCGAAGCGGATGGTGGGCTGTATGTCACGTTCAACTGTGGCGCTTCGCTGCATGTCACTGTGGGCGGGTCGGTCCTCGTAAGTGTTCCAGCAGACAAAATGATGACCACGCTAGCGCTGGATTTCGTGGCGACACGGGGTAAACAGAAGATCGAACACTTCGAAGGCGAACCAACTGACGTATTGATCACGGAAATCAACGGCATTAAACCTGAACAGTCGGGAGTTACGATCGCGACCACGCAGGCCATGGAATCGGGCGAAGCGTTGGAGGCGAACGCGGTCTTCTAGGCGCGATCTGTTGGTAGAGGGCTGGTGTGGGGCGCCCCAGTGCCGCACACCAGCCCGCAGCAGGCAGTACGGGCCAACCCGGCATGGACGGCCGGGCGCCGAGGTTTTGTGAGCGCGAGTGGATGTGAAGGGGATGGACGTGATCGGAGAGGGCGATAGAGAGGTCATGAAGCCGGGGAGCATCGTGCGCGGCCTGTCGCTTGGCTTGGTGGTGCTGGCTGGCCTCCTGATCTTGTGCTGTGCGCCAGCGTTCGCGCTGAGCGAGCGAGGCCATGTCTTCGGCTTCTCCTTTGGCGGGGCGGGCGCTGGTGCGGGTCAGCTGTCGGAACCGGCGGGTGTCGCTGTTGACGAAGCGAGCGGCGATGTGTACGTGGTGGACCGCGGCAATGACCGGATCGACCGATTTGGCCCGAACGGCGAATACATCGCTGCGTGGGGATGGGGTGTGGCTGACGGCGAAAAGAAGTATGAGATCTGCGAAAGCAGTTGTGAGGCGGGGGTGCCAGGTCCAGGCAAGGGACAGCTGAACGCTCCGGATGAGATCGCGGTGGATAACTCGACGAGCCCGTCGGACCCGTCCAAGGGGGACGTGTATGTGGTGGGCGACGCCCGCGGTGAACACGGGCATCTGGAGAAGTTCACGAGCGAAGGGGAACCGCTCAGCGCGGTGCGCCAGGCCGGCGAAGAATCCTGGGAAGGCACGCTGGATGGCGTCGCCGTGGATGGCGCTGGTGGGCTGTGGGTGTACCGGGGGGCCGAAGCGGAAGGGATCGTCGAACGCTTCACCGACGCCGAAAAGAACAAGTTCGAGGAACCTGCGCGGGAATCGAGCGTGCTATGCGCGAAACCGGGGTTCGCGGTCGACGCGGACGGCGGCGGGGTGCTGGTCGATCATGAACGGTTGAACAAAGCGGGGGAATGTTCGCTGGAAGAAGGCAAAGCGGCGTTCCCGGCGGTCGCAGCGAAGTTGAAGCTGGAAGGGGAATCGCTGTCGACGCTCAACGCGGCGCTCGATCCCTCCCAGACTGATGCCCTCGCCGTCGAATCCTCGGGCGGGGATGTGTATGTCGATAACCTCAGCACGGTCGGCGTTTTCAACGCGGCTGGGTCGCTGGTCCAACGTTTGGCGCTACCGGGGGAAGGCGCGGCGGGTAGCGGTGTGGCGGTGGACGCCGGGGGCGCTGCCGCGGGTGGCGATGTGTATGTCGCGGATGCCGCGTCGGCGAAGGTCGACGTGTTCGTGCCGGAACCGGCGGGGAAGCCGTCGGTGGACGTGCTGTCCGCGGAAAACCTGACGCCGACCTCGACGCGGTTGAGCGCCGAGATCGACCCCACCGGCGCGGACACCCACTACTACTTCCAGTACGGCACGGTGGACTGCGTTAGCAGCCCGGGCTCGTGCGTGGAGGTTCCCGCGGCGCCGGGGACGGACATCGGTGAAGGCTTCGCCGATGTCGCTGTGAGCGTCGAACTGGCCGGGTTGGCGCCGAGCACCACCTACTACTACCGGGTCATCGCCAGCAACAGTCAGGGGCAGGCGGAAGGCTCGGAAACGTTCGCGAGCGTCACGACGCTGCCGAGCGCGGAAGGGCTGTTGGCGGACGGGCGTGCGTGGGAGATGGTCTCGCCCGTGGAAAAGGACGGTTCGGGAATCGAACCGTTGCGCGATGAAGGCGGCTTGATCCAGGCTGCGGAAGACGGCGACTCGATTACGTATATCGCGAACGGGCCGATCGTCGCTGAACCGGAAGGCAGCAGGGGGCCGTATCCGACGCAGGCGCTCGCCACCCGGGGTGCTTCGGGCTGGTCCTCGCAGCAGATCGTGACGCCTCGTACGAAGGGCGAGGGCGTGATCCTGGGCGAAGCACCCGAGTACAGGTTCTTCTCCGGCGATCTCTCGCAGGCGCTCGTGCAGCCAGATAACCAAGCCAACGTGGAACCCTTGGAACAGCCGCCGCTCTCACCGGAAGCCACAGAAAAAACGATGTATGTGCGCAACACCGCGAGCGGCACCTACGTGCCGCTCGTGACGGCCGCCAACGACACCGCCGGCACGAAATTCGGCAAGAAGCTCGAATTCGTGAGTGCGACGGCGGACCTGAAGCATGTCGTGTTCTCGTCCGGCGTGCCGCTGGTGTCGGGTGGCGCCGCGGGGCTGTATGAGTGGCAGGCGGGGTCGGCGTTGGCGCCTGTCAGCTTGCTTCCCGACGGCGCCCCGGCGTTAGAAGCACAGCTTGGTGGCGAAGACCACAACGTCAGGGGCGCGGTTTCCAGGGACGGGTCGCGTGTCGTTTGGAGCGGCGAAAGCGAACAGCCGGCGGGAGAAACGACGGAACTTGTCAAGCACCTGTACATGCGCGATATGGCGAGTGGACAGACCCTGCAACTGGATGGCGCTGTGGCGCCGATCGCGGAACCTGGCGAAGAAGAAAGCGAAGTGGGCTTCCAGGCCGCGAACAGCGAAGGGACCAGGGTGTTCTTCACCGACACCGCGCGGCTGACCGAAAACTCGAGCCTCGCGCCGCTCCCGGGCGTCCCGAACCCCGCCGACCTGTATGAGTGCGAAGTCGTCGAAGAACAGTCCGAACTAGCGTGCAAGCTGACCGACCTGACGGCCGACCAGAACGCGGGCGAAGCCGCTGAAGTGCTCGACCTGCTGCCCGGCGTCAGCGAAGACGGCTCCTACGTGTATTTCGTCGCGAACGGCGTGCTCGCGCCCGGCGCCAGCCACGGCGATTGCGTGCGCGAAAACACTCAGGAATCAGCCCCCGGGGCGACCTGCAACCTGTATGTCTCACACGACGGGAAGACCGCGTTCATCGCGACGCTGTCCGACGAAGACTCCCCGGACTGGGGACGCTCAGAAGCCTCAGCCAAGGGTACCGGTTGGATCGAGCCGACGAAGGACCTCTCAGATCTCACGGCCGGCGTCTCAGCTGACGGGCGATACCTCGCGTTCATGTCGAATCGGAGCTTGACGGGGTACGACAACGTCGATGCGAACCCGGCCGCGAAAGGCGCACGCGACGAGGAGGTCTACCTTTATGACGCCGCGTCCAAGCTGCTGCGCTGCGCGTCGTGTAACCCGGACGGCAAACCTCCGCGCGGCGTGCTGGACACAGTCAGAGGCGGCGAAGGGCTGGGCTTGCTCGTCGACCGCCGCCAGATCTGGGCTGAAGACCCCAGCCCCGCGATCAAGGCACCGACTGCCCACTGGCTCGCTGGCAGCATCCCGGGCTGGACACCACTAGGCATCTCGAGCGCCGCCCAGGCGCTACACCAACCACGCTACCTCTCCGACAGCGGCAGGCTGTTCTTCAACAGCGCAGACGCGCTCGTCGCACTCGAACACGCCGCAAGCAGGGAAGAGGTGATCGAAGGGAAGCCGGTCCAGGTTGGCGTTGAGAGCGTGTACGAGTACGAGCCGGGCGGCGTCGGCTCCTGCGCGATGGCGCCCGGCTGCACGGCGTTGATGTCTTCGGGGACCTCCGGGCAGGAATCGGCGTTCGTAGACGCCAGCGCGACCGGCGACGATGCGTTCTTCGTGACCGCGCAGCCGTTGGTGGCGCAGGACCGCGACACCAACTTCGACCTCTACGACGCGCGGGTCTGCACCCCAGGATCGCCGTGTCTGACCTCTGAAGGCGCCTCCTCGCAGCCGTGCTCGAACACCAACAGCTGCAGGCCAACAGGACCGTCGTCGCTGACGTTGGACCCCTCCGGCAGCGAGACGTTCTCCGGCCCGGGAAACACGACACAAGAAGTCCGCGGGCTCAAGGAAACCGGCAAGCCACCAGCCAAACCACTCAACAGAGCACAAAGGCTCACGAAGGCGCTGAAGGCGTGCAGGATCCGCTGGAAGCGCTCGCACTTGAAGCGAGCCTCATGCGAACGCCGAGCCCAGAGAGCGTACGGCGCGAAGAAGGCGGCCCATCGCGCGAAGAAGGCAAAGACGTGATTCCCGCGCGTGGTCTCCGAAGTGCACGCCTGGCGCTGGCGGTCGCGGTGGTGGCTGCTGTCGCTCAGCTGCTGGTGGCTGGCTCCGCGTCTGCGCAGGTGCAGGGGGCGTGGTGGCGGCTGTCGTCGAACTCCGCGCCGACGAGCTTGCGTCCGGGCGATAAGGAAGATGTTGTTGTTGGCGCGGCGAGCGACGTCGGCGACGTGGACGCGAACGGCGGCAAAGCTCCGATCACGATTACCGACAATCTACCGGCTGGTCTGACCGCGAAGAAGGTGCAGCTCGTGTCATCGCATGACAGCGAAGCGGGGACCTGCGACGCGCTCCCCACGATCCGTTGCAGCTTCGATAAAGACGTCCAGTCGTATGTGCAGCTGGAAGTCAGGGTCACAGTGGAAGTCGCGGAAAACCTGCCGGAAGGGGAGATCCAGAACGAACTGCGGGTGGAAGGCGGTGAAGCACCGAGCGCGTCGCGCACCCAGCCGCTGACGGTGGCCGAGGGACCCACCCAGTTCGGTGTCCATGACGTCGAGCTCGCCCCGGAAAGCGAAACTGGCGGGCCTGATACCCAGGCGGGGTCCCACCCGTTCCAGTTGACGACGACATTCGAGCTGAACCAGACCCTCGAAGACATCAACGGCGAACCCCGGCCGGCGGCGCCCGCGCTGTTGAAGGACCTGCACTTCGATCTGCCGCCGGGGATGATCGGCGACCCGCAGGCCACAGCGCAGTGCTCGAACCTGGATTTCGCGACGCTGTATGAAAACGCGACGAATCTCTGCCCGTCAGACACGGCGGTTGGGGCGGCGTTGGTGACGATCGAGGAACCCGCGAACGCCGGCTATCTAGCGGTCGCCGTGCCGGTGTTCAACCTGACGCCCGCTCCGGGCGAGCCAGCACGCTTCGGCTTTGAGGCGCTGACTGTCCCTGTCGTGCTCGATACCGAAGTGCTCACCGGCGGCGACTACAGCGTGCAGGTCAACGTCGCCAACGCAAGCGCGGCCGCTCAGGTGCTGGGCGGCCAGGTCACTTTCTGGGGAGAACCCGGGGACGCGCGCCACGACCAGTCACGTGGATGGCAGTGCATCATCGGCGGCATCGACGCCCCCCAAGGCGAGCCGTGCGAAGCACCGGACCCACGGCCCACAACACCGTTCTTGACGCTGCCGACCTCTTGTGAAGGAACGCTGACGGCGACACTCACGGGGGACTCGTGGTCGGGGAGCGACCTCGACGCAGCTGCGAGCATCCCCGCGCTTGAAGGGTGCGGCGCACTGCCGTTTACGCCGTCGATCGAAGTAGCGCCGGAAACACACACAGCTAGCACCCCAACAGGGGTGAGCGTTTCGGTGAAGGTGCCGCAACAGACGCTGCTGGAAGACGGCGCGCTCGCGCAGGCCGACATCAGGAACACCACGGTCACGCTCCCGCAGGGCGTTCAGCTCAGCCCCTCCGCCGCAAACGGGCTGCAGGCGTGCACCGAGCGACAGATCGGCTTCGAGACCTTCAACCAGGAAAAGCAGATCAACGAATTCACGCCAGCCCGACCGACGTGCCCCGACGCCTCGAAGGTTGGGGTAGTCCACATCAAGACACCGCTGCTGCCCCACGAACTGGAAGGCGCGGTGTATCTGGCCTCGCCGGCGCCGAATGGGGAAGGGGGCGAGAATCCGTTTGGGTCGCTGGTGGCGTTGTATATCGTCGCTGAAGAACCGGTGTCGCGCGTACTCGTCAAGCTCGCAGGCAGGGGAGAACTGAACGAACAAACGCTGCGCGTCTCGACGACGTTCTCCAATGCTCCCCAGGTGCCCTTCGAAGAACTGAAGCTCGACCTGTTCGGTGGCCCGCGGGCGTCGCTCAGCACTCCCCCACTCTGCGGCGGCTATCCAACGAGTGCGGCGTTTACACCGTGGTCGGGGACGGGGACCGTGAGTCTGGCCTCCCCCGCGGACGAATTCGAGGTCGCGTCTGGTGCGGGCGGCCAGGCTTGTCCGGGCAATCCGCTGGCGTTCTCGCCGGGGTTTGACGCGCAGAGCACCAACGTGAACGCCGGAGCGTTCACGAGCTTCGCGCTTGAACTCTCGCGTCCGGATGGTGACCAGGCGCTGAGCGCGGTCTCGATGCATCTGCCGCCGGGCAACGCGGCGCTGCTGTCCTCGGTGACGCTGTGCGAGGAACCCCAAGCCGCCCGAGCTGAATGCCCAGCACAAAGCGAAATCGGGCAGGCAACTGCGGTAGCGGGCCTGGGCCCGGAACCCTACGTGGAGGGCGGGGGGAGGGTGTTCATCACGGGCCCCTACGGTGGTGCGCCGTTTGGGCTCGAGATCGTCACCCCCGCGATAGCGGGTCCGTTCAACCTGGGAACCGTGACGGTCCGCTCGAAGCTGCTCATCGACCCGAACAACGCATCGGTCACGATCGTGAGCGACCCGCTGCCGACACAGCTACGGGGCATCCCGCTGCAGCTCAAACGCGTGCTCGTCAGCGTGGACCGCCCCGGCTTCGAGTTCAACCCCACCAACTGCACCCCGATGAGCATCCAGGCGACGCTCAACGGCGCAGAAGGAGCAAGCGCCGGCGCCTCCTCGCCGTTTCAGATCGCTGGCTGCCAGAGCCTGCCGTTCGCGCCGAAGCTGACGGCGATCGCGGGAGGGCACGCGAGCAAAGCGAACGGTACGAGCCTCGATGTGACCGTCACCTCGGGCGGGGTCGATGCCGGTGGTGCGGCGCAGGCGGGTATCGCGAAAGTCGACCTGCAGCTGCCGGTGGCGCTGTCCTCGCGCCTATCGACGCTGCAGAAAGCGTGCACGGAAGCGACCTTCAACGCCAACCCCGCGTCCTGCAACGAAGACTCGGTGATCGGTTACGCGACGATCCACACCCCGGTGCTGTCAAACCCGCTGTCGGGCCCTGCGTATCTGGTCTCGCATGGTGGCGCGGCGTTCCCGGATGTGGAGTTCGTGCTGCAGGGCGAAGGCATCACGCTGCTGCTGGACGGCAAGACCGACATCAAAGCCGGGATCACCTACTCGAGGTTTGAATCGGCGCCCGACGCGCCGTTCACGGTCTTTGAAACGGTGTTGCCGGCCGGGCCGCACTCGGTGCTCACGGCCAACGTGCCGGAAAAGGAAAACTACAGCCTCTGCAAGACGACCCTACAGATGCCGACCGAAATCACCGGACAAAACGGCGTGCAGCTGCGCCAAGACACGAGCATCGCGCTCGCCGGCTGTACGGGCGTGCTCTCCAACAAGACGAAGCTCACCAGAGCACAGCTGCTCGCGAAAGCCCTCAAGGCATGCCACAAGAGATACAGCCACTCCCGCGGCAGACGAGCCGCCTGCGAACGACAATCACGCAAGCGGTACGCCGCCAAGAAGGCAACAGCCAAGAGCACGACCCACAGAGCCAGCCACAAAGCCAGCCACACAACCAGTCACCACTGACGAGATTTTGAGCTCGGCTCGCTGCCCGAGCGGACCAAATGTTCGCCGAGATCCTCAGACCATGACTACCTGCAGGGCGCTATGCGCTCGGGCGATCCGGCTGTAGTCGTCGTCCTGGGTAACGACTGGCAGTCCATGCTCGATTGCGGTGGCGGCAATCAGCGCGTCGGTGAGCCTGATCGTTCGATGGATGCCAGCAAGACGACAATCCGACACGAGGCGCGCCCAGGTAACCATCGCCGCCTCGCTGATCGGTATTGGGTCTGCGGCTCTCGCGACGGCGAGAGTGTCCGCGCGGCGGGTCCTGGCGGCAGGATCCGCAGCAGCCAAGACGCCGAGCTGAAGCTCGCCGATCGTGATGACGGACACCGCCACGTGCGGCGGGAGCTCTCCCAGCGGTCGCCCGGTCTCACGGGCAATGAATACCGAGGTATCCAGCAGACCACTGGCGGGTGCGCTCACAGCTCGTCAAGCGTCTGGCCGACGAGCTCGTCCAAATCCTGCCGGAGAGCCGGATCGGCGGCGCGATCGGCGAGCTGCTGTCGCAGCTCCGGCCCAGAGAGCCAGCGTGCGCGGCGTTCGTGGGGCACGATGTCTGCGACCGGTTCGCCATGCACGGTGAGGGTCACTCGCTCGCCAGCCCTCACGGCATCGATTACCCGGCCCGTGTGGTTACGCAGATCCCGCACACCGATATCCATGTGCGACATCGTAGCACCTGTTGTTTTCGTCCCCCTGCGACCGCAACCACAACCATCACTGCCCCACGAGCTCCCCGACAGCGGACAGCGGCCCAACTGTCGACGCCCGGGTTGACCGCCGTCGCAGCTCGGGTTGTATCGTCCGAGCGGGGGATGGGTTCGGGATGGGGATCTTGCGGAAGAGTTTGTTCACATTAGGCGAGTGGTGCGGGTTCGCGGGAGAGCAACGTTGCCAGCAGCGCCGCGGGCCAATACACCGGCTTGCAGACGGCGTCCGTAGCGCTCGGCTTCGAAGGTTGCGAAGCCGCCGGTGGGCTTAACGGCCAATGCCAGAGCGAAGGTGCGAAAGCCGGCGAGATCAAGACCAGCGCACTTGAAGGCCAACTCGGCGTCATCAAAGGAGGGACGAAACCCTCGATAGGCTGGGACCTAAAGCCCGCTTCAGGACCGGATCTGGCAAGATTCAAGTGCGGTGAACGAGAAGCTTCCGTGACGGGTTCGGTGATCGCGCCCGTGAGCGCCGTGGACAAGATGTCGATGACCTTCCAAGTGACGTTCAAGGCATCCAGAGGCAAACAGGCACCGGAACAGTTCGAAGGCGGCGTGCGGGATACGCTCAGCGTCCTTACAGGGAGCGCAGAAGAACAGGCGGGGCTCGCGATGAGCGCCTCGATTGGCAACGAAGAACCACTCGAGATCAAAGCCGTCCCCTAGCAACAGCCTCAGATCATGGACTCAAAGCGGTAGCGTTCGCATCGTGCGTCCCCCGCTGGTATTGACGGTCTGCGCGACGGTGGCCGCTCTGTGCGCTCTCCCAAGCGATCCCGCCATCGGAGCCCAGCCGCTGCCGGTTGCTTCAGTATCGCCTACCGACGGCGCGGCCCTGACCGCCGCCAGTCCCGTCTCGATCGAGATCTCGAGTCCCGACCAGAATCTGCGCGGCCTCGACGTCATCGTCACCGCGAGCTCGGTGGTGCAACCCGACGGGGAGCTGGAGACCGGGCTCGGGCAAGGACTCGCCGAAACTGGCCCCGGCCTTTACCGGTTGGAAGGCGAAGGGCTCCCGTTCTACCTGGGGCGGTTGCTGGCGCCCGGAAAGTACTACTGGCAGGTGGAGGCTGGCGGCACGGCCGCCTACGGCGGCGTGCTCGAGCCCTTGGAGCTCAGTCCGGTGTTCTGGTTCATCGTGGGCTCCGGCTCACCTAGGCTCACGCTGGCCAGTGCGGTGAGAGCCATCAAGTCGAGCATCCGCGGGCACACGCGGCACGACGCATGGCGCTTGAAAGATCGGTGCGCGAGCGTGGGCGAGATCGAGGTCGAATGCTCGGTCACGTGGGCGACGTCAGCGCACCTCACGGAAAGCACGGTTCTCTTCACTGGGAGCTTCCGCGTCGTCAAGCCCGGGGGTAGCGACTCTGTGTCGTTCAACGGCGTGCACGAACGCTACGCCTGTGGGCGACACGGCGGGCGAGCTTGCCCGGTCAAGATCGGCTGGTCGTCACACGAGGACGCGTCGAGGCCCGTAGCTTAGCTACCGTGTCCGTTCAGACGCGGGCGCCGGTTCTCGAGGATCCGTGATGCGGTGAGCCCGCAGCCAGCGTGTGTGTCGCCAGCGCGTCGGCAATCGCCCGCAGCTCGTGGTTGGGCGACCGGTGGTCGTGAGGACGTGGGCGATCTCCGTGCCGGCGGCGGGGGGTGTGGCGGTACGGCGTGATGTCTTTGCGTCCGCGCGGATGACCGTTCGTCGACCGCACCGGTCCGTGGTGGCGCCGATGCCCGGTCGCAGCTGGTGCTTTGCGGATGCTCGTGGGGCGTGCGTGGGAGAGGAGCGGCAAACCCAGTATCTATGCGAAGATTCGCATGTCCCGCGACTGTCTCAGACGGGGGCTACTGGCGTCCGCGAAGACCTCGACGGTGGCCGCGATCAGCTTGGCGCGCAGAGCCTCACGCCGCTCGCCGATGCCCGTCGCTAGGCGTTGTGGGCGTGTTCGCTGGGTGTTCTGAGAGGGCCTGAGGACCCATGTGATTCGGGTCTTGCCATCCATGGTGAGCTCTTCGCGTCCCCTCATAATCCCTTCTCCTCTCCCACATCCAGACGAACCAAACGGCGTCTCTGTGGGAAGTATGGAAACATATGGCCACGAGTTTGTCAAGAGGCTATCGGCGTTCACAGGCCGCGCGTCGGGGGTCTAGACACTTGGGATCAAGGCCCCGAACGCCGAGTGGTCGGGGTCCGGGTGGGGTACCCAGTTGTTTACTTGAGCGTCAAAGTCAAGCGGCCTACACGCCAGTCGCCCCCGTCTGAGACAGTCGGTGGCTGCGCGCGCGGGCGTGTCTCAGCGCGCCTTCTCTGAGGTCTTCGAGAGCGCGGAGGAGTGCTTCGGGGCCGCGTTCGAGGTGGGCCTTGCGCGACTGTCGGCAGTGGTCGAGGAGGCGGCCGCGCGTGACGAGCACTGGCTGGCGAGGGTGCGCGCGGGCCTGGTGGCGTTGCTCGGGTTTCTCGACGATGAGCCTGGGTGGGGTCGCTTGCTCGTTCTCGACGCGCCGCTGGAGGATGTCGGTGCGCTTCGCTGCAGGCAGCGTGTGCTGGGCGTGCTGACGGGGCTCATGGATGACGGGAGCCCCCAGGCGATCGCGGAGATCATGCCCGAGCCGCAGCTTACGGCCGAGCTGGTAATCGGTGGTGTTTTCTCGGTCGTCCGTACACGTGTGCTCAAGGGCGACGGTGAGCCGCTCGTGGAGCTGGCGCCATCGCTGATGTCGTTCATCGCCTCGCCGTATCTCGGAGAGGCGGCGGCCGTCGCGGAGCTCACGGAGAGCTTCCCGGCCGCAGAGCAGGTGCCCTCGCGGGGCGCTGAGCGCCCGACTGCCCTTCCGGTGCCGGTCACTCATCGCACGACCCTGGTGCTTCGCGCGATCGCCCGCGCGCCGCGTTCGAGCAACCGTGCCATAGCTGGCGCTGCGGGGCTCGTGGATGAGGGGCAGACCTCGCATCTGTTGCGCCGCCTCGCGCAACGGGGGCTGATCGTGAAGGTCACGCCGCGCAATGGCTCACGGCGAGAGAACGCCTGGATGCTGACGCTGCTCGGCCGGCGCGTGCTCGACCTTCTCAGCGTCGCCGCCGCCGCGGCCCCGGACGCTCCAGCGAGCGCGAGGGTCAGGCAGGCCGCGTGATGAGTTGGAAGCCGAGCGATCTGCGCAGCGGGCAGCCAAAGCGCGGCGACCAGGCCGACCATGGCCCTGTGCCGTGCGCGATCCGCGGGCTCGCCACCTACAAGCGTGCGTGGGTGCTGGCACCGTTGGTGTCCGCACCCATGACGAGCGCGCACGTGTGCGGGGGCCGCTGGTCCCGGCTTGGGCGTGCTGTTGCAAGTGACCGGTGTCGGGGGTTCTCCGTGACGAGGCCTCGGGTGTCGGTCGATCATAACTCGAGGGGTAAAAAGGAGTGATGGAAAGAATGAGACATGTAAGGATGCTAGGACTCTGTCTGGTCGCGGTGTGCGCGGTCGTAGCGGTCGCCGCGACGAGCGCGTCGGCGCTGCCGGAATGGGGCAAGTGTGAAGCTAAGGTCGGCGGCAAATACTCAGACTCCAACTGCACGGTGAAAGCCGCAAAAGGGGCTGGCGCGTTTGAATGGATCAAGGGTAAGAGCCTCAAGCCTGTGAAGTTCTCGGGCGAAAACGTTGGTAGTGGTGGGGTTCTGTACAGTCAGCTTTACGCCTGTTCTGATGGTTCTAAACGGGTATCGAAGAAACAGTGCGAAGAAGAAGGCGCCACAATATCCGAGGAATTTGGCAGGACGGTCACGATTGAATGCGAAAGCGAGCGTAATACCGGCGAAATCGTTGGCAGTAACAAGATCGCAAATATTTCGGTGGTGTTCCGGGGGTGTAAGATCTTTGGCGCAGCCCCGTGCTCGAATAGCTCAGAAGAAGGAGAGATTATCGTCAACGTCCTGAAGGGCGAGCTCGGCTACATCAACAAAGCCGAAAAAAAGGTCGGCGTCCTTCTCGAACCAACCAAAAAACACGGAGAGTTCGCCAAATTCATCTGCCTAGGGGCCGTCGCGACCGTGGTGGGGCAGGGCAACACGAAGGAAGGCGCTTGGTACTCGCCAGAAAATAACGGTGGGTATGACGGGATCATCTCGCCGATCACGCCGGTCAATACGATGACCGGCCAGTATGAGCAGGTCTTCACCGTCAATCCTGAAAACTCTGAAAATATTCCGAGCAAATTCGAAGGTAAACACATCGAGCTGCTCGAAGATTACGCGTTTGCTGCGGAAGGCCCGGCTACTTCCACGATGTGGTCGCCATCTGGTGAGGAAATCACCAACGTGAACACGTCAACAGAAGAAGGTGAGATCAAGGCGTAGTTGATACGCCCGTTCGACCGATGAGGTTGGTGCGTGGGGCCGATGTTGGCCCCACGTACCGCGTGAACGTGCTGTTGCTAACGGTAGGAGAGGAAGGGCCTGATGCACGATCTGCGCCGAGGTGGCAGTGACAGAGTAGGTAGGCAGATGTCTAGCTTTCGCGGGCGTGATCGTGGTTGGTTTTGGGTGCTTGGGGTGGCCGGGTTGTGTTGGGCGATGGTGGCGATATGGGGATTGGTGTTTGGTTGTGAGCGGTCGATGGCGGCGACGGGCCATGTGTTTTTGACGAGGTTGAGCGAAGCGCCTGGGGGTACGGTGCTTCGGGAACCGGGTGTTGTGGCTGTGGATCAGACCTCCGGGGATGTGTTTGTGGCTGATCCAGGCGCGGGGATGGTGGATGTCTTCAGCTCGTCTGGGGTTTTCCTGACGCAGTTCGGTGCGGGGCAGGTGTCTGCTGTGGGTGTCGCTGTGGATGAAGCCAGCGGCGATGTGTATGTGGCGGATTCGTTTAGGGATAGGGTGTTGGTGTTCAAGCCTGATGGTTCGGGGGGGTATGGGCCGCTCTCGGAATGGTCTGGCGAAGCCGTGCCCGGGGAAGAATTCGGCGAAGTCACGGGGATCGCGGTAGATAACTCGAAAAGCGGCGCCGCGGGGGACGTGTACGTTGTGGATGGCGAAAATCCTGAACTGGGGACGGGTTTGGTGGAGGTTTTCAAGCCTAAGCCTGCGGGTTCCGAAGAAGCTGAGGAAGGCGACTTGTTGTCGTCTTTGAACGCGAAATTGGAAGCGCCGAATGGTGTGGTTGTGAGCCGCTCATCGGGTGAGGTGTTTGTCGCTGACAGCGTCCAGGGCACGGTGTATGAGTTCTCGGCGTCGGGAGTCGTTGAAGGGAAGTTGAAGGGTGCAGGCTCGCCGCAGGGCGCGTTCCTGGGCAAGGAAGAAGAAGGCGGCAACGTGAGCGCTCTCGCGCTAGATGAAGCTACGGGCGACCTTCTGGTCGTGGAGGGCGAACGGCGTGTTGTCAGTGAGTTCGACCCCGCGGGGGAATGGGTGGGATGGATCACGAACACCCCGAGCGGCGCGCTGGTGCAACCGCGGGGTGTGGCCGTCGGGCCGACCGGCGATCTGTATGTGGCGGACGGTGGGGCGCATGTCGTGGATGTGTTCGGGCCCGGCGTGGCGGTACCGGACGTGCTTAGCAGCAAGGCGTCGAAACTGACGCGGACGACCGCGATCCTCAGCGGCAGCATCTATGGGGATGGCAAAGCGGCGAGCTACTGGTTCCAGTTGGGCACGAGTGAAGCACTCGGGCAGCGCACACCGGTGAGCAGCGCGGGTATCGCCGAAGAAAAGGTCTCTGCAATGCTCTCGGAACTGCACGCGGGCACGACATACTTCTTTCGGATCGTCGGCGAAAACGAAAACGGCACGAACTATGGTCTGATACGCCGGTTCACGACACCGCCCGCGGTAGAAGACTTGAGCACTGGACTAGTTGAAGACCTAAAGCCTGAAAGCGTGACGCTGACCGGGACGCTGAAGCCGGGGGGCGTGGATACCCACTACTACTTTGAATGGGGCCCGAGCGCCGCGTATGGCGAAAAGACGCCGGCGCCGCCGGGTACTGATGCTGGCTCGGGAAGCGAAGCGCTCACCGCGAAAACAGATCTCGCCGGGCTGGTGGCGAACACGGTCTATCACTACCGGATCGTCGCCGAAAACAGCTTCGGCACGACCGCGGGCGCAGACGAGAAGTTCATGACGTCCGGCCCGCCGCAGATCACCTATGAACCGACGACCGCGATCGGTCATGAAGAAGCGACGATCCACGCCAAGATCGACGCTGAGCAGCTTGCGACCAGCTATCGGTTCGAATATGGCGAAACGACGAGCTACGGCGAGGAAGTGCCGGTGGGCGGAGCGAGCATCGGCTTCGGTTCTGAACCGGTGGCGGTCTCGGCGACGCTGAGCAAACTAAAGCTCGGAGTGACCTACCATTTTCGTGTCGTCGCGGAAAACGAAGCAGGACCGCCCACGGTTGGTCGCGACCAGCATTTCATGACGATCGCCTCGGCGCCGGTCGAAGCGAGCTACGCGACCGAAGTGACGGCGAGCGGAGCGACGCTGCACGCGCAGGTCGACCCGTTGGGCAACGAAACGACGCTGTATTTCCAGTATGGCATCGAAAGCTGTGAGGCTGACCCCGCCGGCTGCACCGACGTTCCAGCGCCGCCCGGCGTCGATATCGGGGACGGGACCAGCGGCGAGGAACGCAGCCAAACGCTGAGCGGCTTACAGCCGAATACGACCTACTACTACAGGGTGCTCGCGCACAACGGGCTGGGCGTAAGCGAAGGACCACAACACACCTTTAGGACCCAGCAGAAACTCACGCCGCTGGCGTTGCCTGATAACAGGGCGTGGGAGATGGTCTCCCCGCCCGATAAGCAGGGGGCGCCCGTCGAAGCGCTCACGTATGAAGGCGCTGTGATCCTCGCCGCAGAAGACGGCGACGCCTTTACCTATGTTGTCAATGGTGCGCTCTCAGAAGAAGTACAAGGCAACCGCAGCCCGGAATGGCAACAGGTCCTTGCACAGCGCACTCGGGAGGGCTGGAGTTCGCAGGACATCGCGACGCCCAGTAGCAAAGCCCTGGGCGTGAACCCAGACCAGACGCCGGAGTACCAGTTCTTCACGCCCGACCTATCGACTGCGTTGGTGGAACCAGCGGGGGTTGGCGCCGAACCGCCGTTGGCGCCCGGGGTCACGCAGGCCACGATGTACCTGCGCGATAACGCGAGCGGAACGTACCTGCCGCTCGTCAGCGAAGCGGACACGGCGCCGGGCACGGTGTTTGGACGGCAGGTGCATTTCGTTGACGGCACACCGGATCTCGCTCATGCCGTGATCGCCTCGAAAATCGCGTTGACTGGAGAATCCTCGGCGCCGGGCTTGTACGAGTGGGGGGCAGGTGCGCTACAGCTCGTGAGCGTGTTGCCTTCCGGGGTGCCGGCGAAGGGGCTCGTGGAACTCGGCTACTCCCATGTTCAGGCGGGCGCGATCTCAAACGATGGTTCGCGGATCATCTGGACGACCGTCGAATCCGAACCTAAGCTGGGACACCTGTACATGCGTGACAGCGCGAGTGGGGAAACCGTTCAGCTGGACGCGGCGCAAGGTCTCAGCGAACCGGCTGGTGCGGGTACCGCGCGTTTTCAGAGTGCTAGCAGCGATGGCTCGAGGGTGTTCTTCACTGACCGTCAGCGCTTGACGCCCAACTCCACCGCAGAAGCGGGCGCGAACAAGCCCGATCTGTACGAGTGCGAAATCGTGCAGGAAAGCGGCGAGCTCGCGTGCAAGCTGACCGACCTGACGGTCGACTCCAATGCAGGCCAACACGCGAACGTGCAGGGTCTTTTACTGGGCACCAGCGAAGAAGGAACCAGCACGTATTTCGTCGCGCAGGGCGTGCTCGCCATAAACGAAAGCGGCGACGGCGAAACCGCGTTGGCTGGCAAGGACAACCTGTATGAGGCCCACTACGACGCTGGCAAATGGGCGACGGTCTTCGTCGCCGTGCTGTCGAGCGAAGACAGTCCGGAGTGGGAAGGCAACGGTGTCTCCGATACAGCATTTGTGACGGCCCGCGTGTCTCCGAGCGGGCAGTATCTGGCGTTCATGTCGGCCGCACCGATCACCGGGTATGACAACACCGACCAGAGCAGCGGCAAGCCCGACGAGGAGCTCTACCTATATGACTCGGCCTCGGCGAGCCTGCGCTGCGTCTCGTGCAACCCGACCGGCGCCAGGCCAAGCGGCGTGCTGGACACCCAAGTCGGCGAAGGGCTGGGGCTGCTCGTCGACCGGCGCAAGGTTTGGTTCGGGCACTGGCTGGCAGGCAGCGTACCCGGCTGGACTGCCGAGAACATCGTCAGCGCGCTGCTTCAATCACGCTACCTCTCCGACGAAGGACGGCTGTTCTTCAACAGCCCCGACGACTTGGTGGCAGCGGCGACCAACCACAAGGAGGACGTCTACGAGTACGAGCCCTCAGGCGTGGGGAGCTGCCAGAGCCCTTCAGGTGGGTGCGTGTCGCTGATCTCCTCCGGCTCCTCGGCCAAAGAATCGGCGTTCCTGGAAGCCACTCCCGATGCCAGCAACGTGTTCTTCCTGACGGCCGCACAGCTGCTGCGACAGGACACCGACACGGCCTTTGACATCTATGACGCGCGGGTCTGCACCCAGGCCTCGCCATGCCTCTCCCCCCCGGTGCCCGCGCCCGCTGGCTGTGAAGGCATTCCCACGTGTCGCGCGGCGTCGCCCGCGCAAGAAGCCCCGCTTGCGCCGGACGGCAGCGCGACCGCGTCTGCTTCAGGGACCATCATCAAACCGCCGCTGGCCAAACAGGAAATCAAGGGTCTGAAAACCGCCTCCAAGCGCCCAACGCGCGCGCAGATGCTCGCCAAAGCCGTCCGGATCTGCCACAAACTGCACGCAAAACACAGGCGTCAGGCGTGCGAAAAGCACGCTCGAAAGCTCTACGGCCCCGACACCGCTCCCAAGGGGAGGCGCTCCTCTGCTCGACATAGGAATAGGGGCAGAGCAGGATGATCCTTATACGACATCCGCGGCGTCTGGCGCTCGTGCTTCTGGCAGTCAATTCGCTGTTCGCGGCGGGGTGGGTAGCGTCATCGTCGGCTGCATCGCCGTCGTGGCAACTCGGTGCGGAAGCCGCGCCGAGCAACGTGCCGCCCGAAGGGCTGGGAGAAGTCATCGTCGTGGCGAGCAACCTGGGCGACGCGCAGGTCAATGGCAGCGTCACACCGGTACTCATCACCGACAAACTGCCGGCGGGACTAACCGCGACAGCGATCAACGAAACAATCGTCAACGGAGTCCCGGTCGAATGCTCGCTCTCCGCCGTCATCAGCTGCAAATACGCAGGCATTCTCAACCCCTATGAACAGATCGCTATCCCGATCAAAGTAAAAGGCGAGGAGCCGTCAAACACGGTGACGACGCTCTTCCAGGAAGAGAGCGTCGAAGGCGGCGGAGCATCGAAAGTCTCAAGAACCATTCCACTTAGCGTCAGTGCCAGCCCGACACCGTTTGGTATCGCGAACTACGAACTGGCACCGCTGAACGAAGACGGAACGCCAGCCACACAAGCCGGAGCGCACCCGTTTCAGCTGACCACGACGCTTGCGCTCAACCAGAGCCCAGAACGCTATCCGGTCGCGCTGCCCAAGGATCTGCGTTTCAATCTGCCACCGGGCCTGATCGGCAACCCCAACGCGACAACGCAGTGCACGATGACGGACTTCTTCGCGCTCGTTGAAGAAACCAACCTGTGTCCCGTGAGCTCCGTGGTGGGCGTCGCGACCGTTGTGGCACACGAACCGCTTGCCCACGTCGTACGCAAGACGGTCCCGGTTTTCAATCTGGTGCCCTCGCAGGGCGAGCCGGCACGGTTCGGCTTGGAGGTGATCGGCAAGATCCCGATCGTGATCGACACATCCGTGCGCTCCGGCCAGGACTATGGCGTTGTGGTCAGCGTCAAAGACGCCAGCGAGACCGCGGGCCTCGTGCGCAGCCAGGTGACGTTATGGGGCGTTCCCAGTGATCCGCGACACAACAATGCCCGCGGCTGGGAATGTGTGGCAGGCGGCCAGTTCGCAAAGCAGGCGGGCAAACCGTGTCCCGCGGCCAGCGCCGAGCCCGAAGAACCATTTCTGACAATGCCGACATCCTGCCCGGCGAATCCTGAAAGCGAACCGTCTACCTCCTCGATGGAAGCCGATTCTTGGGCCGAACCAGGTCAGTTCCTTGGTGCCGAATACACATGGTTGAGCGGCACTGGCCAGGGCTTGGGGTTCGAAGGCTGCAACCAGCTGCCGTTCAACCCGACGATCGATGTTACGCCCGAACAGCATGCGGCCAGCACGCCGACCGGCCTCAAGGTCGATGTGAACGTGCCCCAGAAGACGACCCTCGAAGCAGATGGATTGGCTGAGGCGGACGTGCGCGATACGACCGTGGCGTTGCCCGAGGGCGTGCAGCTCAGCCCCGCTGCAGCGGGTGGCTTGGAAGCGTGCTCGGAGACGCAGATTGGCTATCTGGGCCTGAACGGAGCTACCCACACCCAGGAATTCAGCGCGGCCAAGCCGTCATGTCCGCAAGGATCGAAGGTAGGGCTGGTGCACATCAAGACGCCGTTGCTTTCGCATGAGCTGGAAGGCGCGGTGTATCTGGCTTCGCCCGCTCCGAACAGGGAAGAAGGCCGCAACCCGTTTGGTTCGCTGGTGGCGTTGTACCTGGTCGCTGAAGACCCCGTATCAGGAGTGCTGGTCAAGCTCGCGGGCAAGGGCGAACTGAACGAACGCACACTCGGGGTCGCGACGACGTTCACGAACGCGCCGCAGGTGCCGTTCGAAGAATTGAAGCTCGATCTGTTTGGCGGTCCGCGAGCGTCGCTGAGCACCCCGGCGCACTGCGGCGCCTACCCCACCGAAGCAGCGTTCACGCCGTGGTCAGGCACGGGAACCATAGACCTAAGCTCTCCAGCAGAACAGTTCGAAGTCTCCTCCGGTGCGGGCGGCGGTGTTTGTCCTGGTGGTTCGTTGCCGTTCGTCCCGGGGTTCCTCGCGCAGAGCACGAGCGCGACGGCCGGGCAATACACCAACTTCGAACTGGAACTCTCCCGTCCTGACGGCGATCAGGCGCTAAGCGCGCTCACGATGCACCTGTCGCCCGGAATCGCGGCGCTCCTCTCCACGGTCAAGCTGTGCGGCGAAGAACAGGCCGCCAAAGACCAGTGCCCGCCGGAAAGCCAGGTGGGTGAAGCGACAGCGATCGCGGGCCTTGGGCCCGAACCCTATACCGAGAAAGGCGGAAAGGTCTATATAACGGGCCCCTATGGTGGCGCGCCGTTTGGGCTTGAGATCGTTTCCCCGGCGGTCGCCGGCCCGTTCAACCTGGGAACGGTGACGGTCCGCTCGAAGCTGCTCATAAACCGGGAAAACGCGTCGGTCACGATCGTCTCAGACCCGCTGCCGACCGAGCTTAGGGGCATCCCCTTGCAGCTCAAACGGGTGCTCGTAGACGTCAACCGCCGGGGGTTCGAGTTCAACCCGACGAACTGCACCCCGATGAGCATCCAAGGCACGATCGACGGCGCCGAAGGCGCGTCGGCTGCTGTGTTCGTGCCGTTTGCCGCCATCGACTGCCAGGGCTTGCCGTTTGAACCCAAGCTGACTGCGGTCGCCGGTGGGCGCGGCAGCAAAGCGGATGGGACGAGCCTGGCGGTGACGGTCACCTCCGGCGGGGTCAACTCCACCGGCGTGGCGCAGGCGGGGATCGCGAAACTCGATCTGGCGCTGCCGGTAGCGCTCTCCTCGCGCCTATCGACGCTGCAGAAAGCGTGCACCGAAGCGACCTTCAACGCCAACCCCGCGTCCTGCAACGAAGATTCGGTGATCGGCTACGCGACGATCCACACGCCGGTGCTCTCAGACCCGCTGTCGGGCCCTGCGTACTTGGTCTCGCATGGTGGTGCGGCGTTCCCGGATGTCGAGTTCGTGCTGCAGGGCGAAGGCATCACGCTGCTACTGGATGGCAAGACCGACATCAAAGCCGGGGTGACCTACTCGCGTTTTGAATCCGCCCCGGATGCCCCGTTCACGGTCTTTGAAACGGTGCTCCCCGCCGGCCCACATGGGGTGTTGACGCCCAATGTTCCCGAACGTGAGGAATACAGCCTCTGCAAAGCGAGCCTGCAGATGCCGAGCGAGATCACCGGCCAAAACGGCGCCATCCTCAACCAAACGACGAACATCGCGGTCACGGGCTGTGCGGGCGTCAAGGACTCAAAGGCGGTCAAGCTGACCAGGGCGCAGCTGCTGGCCAAGGCCCTGAAGGCGTGCAAGAAGTACAAGAAGAAGGCCAGGCGCGCCGCTTGCGAAAAGCAGGCTCGGAAGCGTTACGCCGCCACAAAGGCAGCGCACAAGCGCGCCGCGCACAGGAGCACAGCCCGCAAGGGCACTGGTAGGCCAGCCAGCCACGGCACGTGAAAGCGTGTGGGCGGCCCGGCACGCCCGCATGCCCAGCCTCGGCCTCCATCTTGGCGCTCGCCGTGACGCTCGCCGCTCCTCGTGCCGAACGGCGCTCCCCGCGGAGCTAGGCACGCCTGGCGCCGAGGAGCAGCGAGGCCCCGGCGTCCGCCTATGATCGTCGTTGTGAGCGCGATCGCAGTGGTCCGCGAGGGCGAAGGACCTGAAGTCCTGCTCGTCCATGGCGGTGCCAGCGCGGCGACTACCTGGTCGGCGCTTGGGCCGTTGAGCGCACGCTGGAGGCTCGCTTTCGTGCACCTGCGCGGATATCCGCCCAGTCCACCGCAGCCGGACGGGCGTCAGGACTTCGATGTCGACGCATCCGACCTCGAGGCGCTGCTCAATCGCCGCGTGCACGTGGTCGCGCACTCCTACGGGGTGCTGGGGGCACTGATCGCGGCGACACGTAGGCCGACGTTCGTGCGTTCCTTGACGCTGATCGAGCCACCGCTGTACTACCTCGCGGCTAACGATGCGGAGGTCGCTCGCCTGGAACGTATGGGAGATGCCGTGCTCACACACGGTCTCGACACGGACCCTGCCACGCTGCGTGAGTTCCTTCGGCTCGCGGGCGCTCCTGCGGTGGACGAGGGACCACTTCCGGACAATGTCGCCAGCGGGGTTCGCCGCGCGCACGGTGCTCGGCTGCCGGGCGAGGCACGCCCTTCACTTTCGCTCTTGCGCGAAGCTGGCATCCCGTCGCTCGTAGCCTCGGGCGGTCATACGGTCGCGCTGGAGCGGATCTGCGATGCGCTCGCCGTTGAGCTGAACGCCGAGCGACTGGTCGCACCTGGCGCGGGCCACTTTGTCGCAGCGGCGCCGGGTTTCGCGGACCAGCTGGAGCGATTCCTGGTATCCGTTGATGGCGTAGCCGAGCCCTCGTGCCGATCCCCGGATTCGAGCAGTTGCGCGGTCACAAGTACTGCCTTCTCGTGACCTACAAGCGCAGCGGTGAGGCAGTCCCGACGCCCGTATGGTTCGGGCTCGGCGACGAAGAGCTCTACGTTCGCAGCGAAGCAGACGTCGCCAAGGTCAAGCGCATCCGTAACCATCCGCAGGTGCGTATCGCGCCGTGCACGGTGCGCGGAAGGCCACTCGGGTCGCCCGCGGAGGGTCGGGCGCGAGTGCTCGAGCAACGCGGCGAGGAGCAGGAGGCCGAGGCAGCGCTGCGGGCCAACTATGGGCTCGGGCGAAAGTTGTACGAGGGGGTCGGCGGCGCGCTCGGCACTGGCACGGTCTACTTGGAGATCACCCCCGCATAACGCCTCTGGCTCACGTAGGTAGAGAGCTCTCGACGCCCGGCGAGGGTCGCTCTCGCCGCGTTAGTGAGACGTTGTCCGATTCCGTGTGAACATGACGCGGCGCGAAGTGCGAGAGGGGCTTAGCTGGTCGTAGTGGTCGAGGGCTTGACCTGAGCCGGTGACCACACACGTCAGGGGCGATTCCGCGAGGACAACCGCTATGCCGGTCTCTGCCGCGACGAGTTCCGGGAGGCCGCGCAACAGGGTGCCCCCGCCCGCAAGAAGGATGCCGTCGCGCGCGATGTCGCCCGTCAGCTCGGGTGGAGTCTGCTCGAGTGTGTCCTTGATCGCGTCGACGATCTCGCGTAGCGGGCCCTCGATTGCCGCCCGTACCTCCCCGCTGCGGAGCTCAATCTGGGTTGGCAGGCCGGTGATCAGGTGGCGCCCGCGCACCTCGCTCGTCTCTTCGTGCCCGAGCGCTACCGCCGATCCGATCTCGATCTTAATCGCCTCAGCCGTCTGCGAGCCGATGGCCAGCGCGTGCTCGGTGCGTAGGTAACGCGTGATCGCCTCGTCCATCTCGTAACCGCCTACGCGCAGCGAGCGGGAAAGCACGATCCCACCGAGCGAGATGACGGCCATCTCGCTTGTGCCACCGCCGATGTCTAGCACCATGCGCCCGACCGGCTCCGCGATGTCCAGGCCGGCGCCGATCGCGGCCGCGATCGGCTCCTCTATCAGGTGGACATGACGCGCGCCGGCGGCAAGGGACGCCTCCTCGACTGCGCGCTTCTCGACCTCGGTGATCCCGGACGGCGCGCAGACGATCAGACGGGGGTGCGCCGAGTGTCGATCGAGCACCTTGCGGATGAAGTAGCGCAGCATCTCCTCGGTGGTTTCAAAGTCAGCGATCACGCCGTGGCGTAACGGGCGCGTCGCTGAGATCGTCGCGGGCGTGCGGCCGATCATCCGCTCGGCCTCCGCTCCGACCGCGTGGACGCGACCGGTCCGCGAGTCCGACGCAACGACTGAGGGCTCCGAGACCACGATGCCCCGGCCCTCGAGATATACGAGCGTGTTCGCCGTCCCGAGGTCGATCGCCATATCTCGAACGCCAAGCGTGGGAGCCAGATGGCGGCGCGAGACATCGCGGCGAGAGCCGTGTCTGCGGAAGCGCATCACGACAGACTGTCAAACCTAGTATCCGACATGGGCGGTCGCGCGACGGCGCCTCGTGCGGTAAGCCAGCTATCCCCCTCGCGGTCTCCACCTCGATCGAGCAGCCGACCGGGCGCGCCGCACAGAGGTCGGGGGCGCGATCCTCGAGCCGGGGCCTCGAACCCCGACCTCGTAGGCGAGATCCCCAGAGTTTCTAATTGGCCACCATACGCGTTCAGCGTCGGTCGTCGCGGGGCCGGTCTCTTCGGGGATCGCTCATGGCTCGGCTCGGCTCGGCTCGCCGAACCGTGCATCTGGGCACGTCGCAGGCTGCCTCGGGCGCATGGGGACGCGCGCTGGGCACCGCGTGAGACGGGTCCCATCTCTGGGTCGGCGAGCGATCGCGCTTTCCCTGCCGGCCGATCTTGCGCTGGGTTCGGACGGCAGAGCGCACCGTCGCCGGCCGATGTGCGCGGGGCGCGCGTGGGAGACGTCGACAAAACCCAGTATCTATAGGGCTATGCGCGCGTGCCGCGTCCCTACCAGACGGGGGTGACTGCCCACCGAGGCGAGCTCTACGGTTGCCGCGATCAGCTTGTCGCGCAGTGCCTCGGCTCGCTCGTTGACGCTCGCTGTCACGCGTTGTGGGCGTGTTCGCCGGGCATTGCGAGAGGGCCCGATGACCCACGTGATTCGGGTCCTGCCGTCCATGGTGATCTCTTCGCGTCCCTCCATAATCCCTTCTCCCCTTCCCCACTCGCGCCAAACGAACCACTGCTCCGCGGGAAGTATGGAAACATATCGCCATGAGTTTGTCAAGCGGCCATCAGCTTTCAAAAGCCCAAAACCGGGGGTCTAGACCCGTATCGTCAAGGGCCTAGCCAACCAGGGTCAAGGGCTGGGCGCGACGCTCCCGCGACCACTTGAGCGTCACAGTCAAGCGCCTCGGTGGGCAGTCACCCCCGTCTGGTAGGGACGGTGGTCGCCCGCGCGGGGGTAACGGAGAGCGCGTTCTACGAGGTCTTCCAGAGCGCCGACGAGTGCCTTTTGGCGGCGTTCGAGGAGGGCCTCGCGCGGCTGTCTGACGCGGTCGAGGCGGCGGCTGGGCGCGAGGAACGCTGGCTGGGGAGAGTTCGCTCGGGCCTGGTCGCGTTGCTCGGGTTTCTCGAGGATGAGACAGGATGGGGTCGTTTGCTGCTCTTCAGCGCGCCGGTCGACCGTGCGCTGGCGTTTCGGTGCGAGCAGCGTGTGCTGGGTGTGCTGACCACCCTGATGGACGACGGGAGCCCGCAGGTGATCGCGGAGGCCATGTCGGAGCCCGAGCTGACCGCCGAGTTCGTCATCGGCGGCGTCTTCTCGGTGATCCGTACGCGTCTGCGCAAGACGGGTGCCACGGCGCTCGTCGAGCTGGCGCCGCGGCTGATGTCCTTCATCGTCAGGCCGTATCTCGGCCAGACCGCCGCGGAGGCGGAGCTCGAGGGGGGCTGGTCGGGCGTGGGGCAAACCTCTACGTTGTCGTTCGAGCTTCCGGTCGCCCCTCCGATTCCCGTCACGCGCCGCACGACCCTGGTGCTCGGTGCGATTGCGTGTGCGCCACGGTCGAGCAACCGTGAGATCGCGACGGCCGCGGGACTCGGTGACGAGGGGCAGACCTCGCACCTGCTGCGCCGGTTGGCGCAGCGGGGGCTGATCGAGAAGGTCAGGCCTCGCAGCGGCTCGCGGCGTGAGAACGCGTGGCTGTTGACGCCGTGCGGGCGGCGCGTTGTCGAGCTGCTCGGTGCGGCAAGCGCGGCGGGCTCGCGTGCTTCGGCGAGCGCACGCGTTAGGGAGGCCGCATGATCAGCTGGCGGGCGACCTTCACCTGTGCGCAGAACAGGCGTCCTATCTGGGCCGAGTACCGGCGCGCAGCGCACGAGTCAGCTGCTTTCAAGCGTCCGTCGATGCGGGCACCGCTGGTGTCCGTACCGATGACGAGCGCGCATCCGTGCGGGGGCCGTTGGTCTCGGCCGCGCGCGCTGTTCGAAATGACCGGTGCCGGGGGCCCTCCGTGAGGGGGGCTCGGGCGTCGGTCGATCATAACTCGAGGGGTAAAAAGGAGTGATGGAAGAAATGAGACATGTAAGGATGCTAGGGCTCTGTCTGGTCGCCGTCTGCGCGATCGCGGCGGTCGTCGCTACGAGCGCGTTCGCGCTGCCCGAATGGGGCAAGTGCGAAGCCAAAGCCGGCGGCAAATACTCAGACGCGAACTGCACGGTGAAAGCCAAAGCCGGCACGGGAAGCTTCGAATGGATCAAGGGCAAAAGCCTCAAACCCGTCAGGTTCTCAGGTGCAAACCTTGGCAGCGGTGGGGTTCTGGTCTCGCAGATTAGGAGCTGCGTCGTCAATGGAAACGCGACACAGTCCACACGGGCGAAGTGTAAAGAACTAGGAGGAGAAGAACTGAACGGTGGATCGGCAGAAACGATCGAGATCGAATGCGAAGCCGAGCAGAACCACGGTGAAGTCTCCGGTACGAAGTCGCTGGCGAACATCGATGTGGTCTTCACCGGGTGCAAGGTGTTTGGAACGGCGCCGTGCTCGAACGGTCCGAACGAAGGGGAAATCCAGGTCAATCCGCTGAAGGGCGAACTGGGCTACATCAACAAAGCCGAAAAGAAGGTCGGTGTCCTCCTCGAACCGGCGGCGAAACATGGTGAGTTCGCGAAATTCAACTGTGCCGGCCAGCTCAAGACGATCGTCGGCGTTGGCAACTCCAAAGAAGGCGCCAACTATGAACCGGAAAGCCACGGCGGGTACGACGGGATCATCTCGCCGATCACGCCGGTCAACACAATGACCAGTGAATACACGCAGGTGTATACGGTGAATAAAGAAACGACCGAGAACATTCCGAGCAAATTCGAAGGTAAACACATCGACTTGCTCGAAGACTACATATACAACCCCACGGAACCGGGTCGTAAGACCGACTGGGCCGCGTCTGGTGAGGAAATCACCAACGTGAACCATGCGGAAGAAGCGGGCGAGATCAAAGCGTAGTTCTGCTGCCGTCCGTTGAAGAAGTCGAGGTCGTGCGTGGGGCCGTCGTTGCCCCACGCACGCCTCAAGCCTGTTATGCCCATTGTTGTAGGTCTGACACTGTTGACCGTGTGAAAAGCGAGCGTCTTCGATGAATGGTCCGCAGACAGACGACAGTAAAGCGAGGAGGGACAGAGTGTTTGGCTCGTGTGCTTGGTGTCGTCGGGGGCAGTTCGGCGTGCTGAGGGCGGGCGCGATCTGCTCGCTGCTGGCGTTGTTTGCGTTGGCGTTTGCCGGTGGAGTGGCGTCGGCGGCGACCGGACACGGGTTTCTTTCGAGTTTGAGCGAAGCGCCTGCGGGCACGGCGTTAGTGGAACCGGCTGCGGTCGCTGTGGATCGCGCGACGGGTGAGGTGTTCGTGGCCGACCTAGGCCGGGAAGTAGTGGATGTGTATAGCTCGTCGGGGGTGTTCGTGACGCAGTTTGGCGGAGGAACATTGGGAGCTGTGGGTGTGGCGGTGGATGAAGCGTCTGGAGTGGTGTATGTGGCGGACTCGTTCGAGAACGCGGTGCTGGTGTTCAAGCCGAACGGCTCGGGCGGCTACCTGCTGCTCTCGGAATGGTTCGGAGAAGGTGTCCCCGGGGAAGGCTTTGGTGAAGTCGCGGGAGTCGCGGTGGATAACTCGAAAGGGGTCTCGGCTGGGGATGTTTACGTAGCGGATCGTGAAGCGCCGGAAACCGAAGGTGGGGCGGTGGATGTGTTCAAGCCAAAGCCGGAGGGCGTCGAAGAAGCGGTCGAAGGCGAATACCTCAGATCGTTGACAGGGGCGAAGATGGAATTGCCCAACGGCGTCGCGGTCAGCCAGGTCACGGGGAAGGTGTTCGTGGCCGATAGCGCTAAAGGCGCGGTGTACGAGTTCAACGCTTCGGGGGAAGCGGAAGCAAAGCTCACGGGTGCGGGCTCGCCCCAGGGATCTTTCAGCAGCAAAGAAGAAGAAGGCAATGTCGCGGCGGTAGCGGTGGACGATTCGACCGGCGATGTGCTTGTGGCGGAGGCCGAACGGCACAATGTGAGCGAGTTCAACACGGCCGGTGAATGGGTCGGCTGGATCACGAACACCCCAGCCGGGGCGCTGGGCGAACCTAGCGGAGTAGCGGTCGCCGGGTCAGGGAACGTGTACGTGGCGGATAGGGGACGACACGTGGTGGACGTGTTCGGACCAGGGGTGACGGTCGCCGATGTCGTTACGAAGCCGGTGTCGAAGCTGTCGCGCACGAGTGCGGTCCTCAACGGCGCCGTGAACGGAGAGGGCAAATCGGTCGGGTACCGTTTCGAATGGGGCACCAGCGAAGCGTTGGCATCGACCACGCCGGTCGTGAGCGGTGCGGGCAGCGGCGAAGAAAAGACGACCGCCGCGTTGACGGGATTGCATGCCGGCACCACCTATTTCTTCCGGCTGGCGGCGGAAGACGAAAATGGGACGAACTATGGCGTGACCCGCGAATTCACGACACCGCCGGCCGTGGAAGGCCTGAGCACCGGTCCGGTGCAGGACATCACGCCCGACAGCGCAACCCTTACCGGGTCGTTGACGCCGAACGGCGTGGACGCCCACTACTACTTCGAATCGGGGACCAGCACGGAATACGGGAGCCAGAGCCCCGAACCGCCCAGCGACGCGGGCTTGGGCTCGGAACCCGTCGCGGCGAAAACCGAACTGAAAGCCCTCACGCCCAACACCACCTACCACTACCGCCTGGTCAGCGTCAACGAATTCGGCGCGACCCAGGGCGAAGACGCGAAGTTCACGACCTCCGGCCCACCGCGCATCACGAACGAACCCGCGAGCGGCATTGGCCATGAAACCGGGACGATCAGAGCGAAGATCGACCCAGACGAGTACGTCACGACCTACCGGTTCGAATACGGCGAAACCACTACCTACGGCACCGAAGTCCCCCTCGGTGGCGGAGACATACCCGCCGGGGAAGCCCCTGTACCGGTGTCGGCTGCATTGACGGCGCTCAAGATCGGCGTGACCTACCACTACCGGGTGCTCGCCGAAAACCAAGCCGGACAGATGACCGGACCAGACCAGACCTTCACCACGATCCCCCCGTCGCTGATCGACAGCGAGTCCGTCGCGCAAGTCACCGCCACCGGAGCGACCCTACAAACCGAGATCAACCCACTCGGACACGACACGACCTACTACTTCCAGTACGGCACCCGGGCGTGTAAGCCCGACCCCGCGCTCTGCGCGAGCGCGCCGATTCCACCGGGGACCGACATCGGCTCGAGCGAAACGGACAAGCCCGGTAGCGAACACATCCAGGAACTGAAGCCGAGCACGACCTACCACTACCGGGTGCTGGCCGTCAACTCGCTGGGGGTCGCGGAAGGCCTCGAACGCACCTTCACCACCCAAGCGGGCGCCCAGCCGTTCGCGTTGCCCGACAACCGTGCGTGGGAGATGGTCTCCCCACCCGACAAGCAGGGAGCTACCGTCGAAGCCCTGACCCGCGAAGGCGGACTCATCCTCGCATCAGAAGACGGGGACACGCTGGGATACGTGGTCAACGGCGCGCTCGGGGAAGAAGTGCAGGGCGACCGCAGCCCCGAATGGCAGCAAGTCCTCGCCAGACGCAGTCCGAACGGCTGGAGCTCACAGGACATCGCGACACCGAGCAGCAAGGCCAAGGGCGTCACACCCGGCCAAGCACCCGAATACCAGTTCTTCACGCCGGATCTGTCAGTTGCGCTCGTCGAACCGCCGCAGGGGCTCACCACTCTGGCTGAACCGCCGTTGGCAGCGGGGGTGACGCAGGCGACGATGTATCTGCGCGATGACGCGACCGGCACCTATCTACCCTTGGTGACCGAACAGAACGTTGCGCCCGGCACGGCGTTCGGTGGCCAGATCCATTTCGTGGGCGCGACGCCGGATCTCAGCCGAGTCGTGATCGCCTCCACCGTCGCGTTGACGGGACCGTCCTCGGCGCCGGGGTTGTACGAGTGGACGGACGGCGTGCTTCAGCTCGCAAGCGTTCTGCCCGGCGGGGCACCGGCCAAAGGGCTGGTGGAACTGGGGTACGCGAATGTCGCGGCGAACGCGATCTCCGGTGACGGCTCCCGGATCATCTGGACGACGGTCGAATCGGGGCGGGCAGGCCATATCTATATGCGGGACAGCGCCAGCGGGGAAACGGTGCAGCTGGATGCGGCGCAGGGCATCGCCGAACCGGCTGGTACGGGCACCGCACGGTTTCAGACCGCCAGCAGCGACGGCTCGAGGGTGTTCTTCACCGACCCACAAAAACTGACACCAGACTCGACCGCCGAAGCACTCCCGCCAAGGCCCGACATGTACGAGTGCGAAATGGTCATGCAGAAGGAAAAACTGGCGTGCAAGCTCACCGATCTCACCGTCGACCACAACCCTGGAGAGCACGCAAACGTGCAGGGCCTGTTGTTCGGCACCAGCGAGGACGGCACGAGCACCTATCTCGTCGCTCAAGGGGCGCTCGCCGCAAACGAAAACGGCAACGGCGAAACCGCCGTCGACGCCAAGAACAACCTGTACGAGGTGCATTACGACGGCGCGCGATGGACGACCACCTTCATCGCCGTGCTCGCTGGTGAAGACAGCCCGGAGTGGGAAGGCTTCGATGTCGCGAACACGGCGTTCCTGACGGCGCGCGTCTCCCCGAGCGGGCGCTATCTGGCATTCATGTCCGCCGCGAGCCTCACAGGGTATGACAACACCGACGAGAACAGCGGCAAGCATGACCAGGAGGTGTACCTGTATGACTCGGCGGCTGAGAGCCTGCGCTGTGTCTCCTGCAACCCGACCGGTGCGCGTCCGATAGGCGTGCTGGATGCCGAAGATGTCGGGGAAGGACTGGGCCGCCTGGTAGACCGTCGCAAGGTATGGTTCGGTCACTGGTTGGCCGGGAACATCCCCGGCTGGACCGCTGAGAGCGTCACCGGCGCGCTCATCCAGTCCCGCTACCTCTCCGATGAAGGACGACTGTTCTTCAACAGTCCGGACACGCTAGTGCCGCAGGCGGGCGACGGCAAGGAGAACGTCTACGAGTACGAGCCCTCGGGGCTCGGCACCTGCGAAAGTCCATCCGGTGGGTGCGTATCTCTGATCTCCTCAGGCAGCTCAGGCAGAGAATCGGCGTTCATAGAAGCAACCCCGAACGGCGGGAACGTGTTCTTCGTAACAGCGGCGCAGCTGCTGCCGCAGGACAGCGACACGGCCTACGACATCTATGACGCGCGGATCTGCACCCAAGCCTCGCCGTGCCTGACGCCCGCGACGTCAGCGCCGCCGGGTTGCGGCACCGTCGACGCGTGCCGTCCGGCGTCCCCCGCGCAGCCGGCACCGTCCTCGCCGTCGGGGGACGCCAGCTATTCGGGGGCGGGAAACGTGGCCCCGCCGGCCAAGCAGGAAGTGAGAAGCGCCAAAAGGAGCTCCAGGCCAGTGACAAAGGCCCAAAAGCTCGCGATCGCCCTCCGGGCGTGCAAGAAACAGCACACCAAGAAGACACGCAAGGCGTGCGAACGGCATGCTAGGAAGCTCTACGAAGCCAAGGCCGCGAAAGCAAGATCTATGCGATCCGCGATCGGCGGCTCGAACAAGCGGGTCGGACGATGAGCGCCGAGCGAGTCACAGAGACGCCCGGAAGAGCCCCGCGGACCGCATCGCGGCTAGGCCTAGGGCTGCTCGCCGCCGCCGCGATTTTCGCAACTGCGGGTGTCGCGCCGGCCTCAGCGGCGGCGCCCTGGTGGCAACTCGGAAGCGAAGCCGTGCCGACAAGGCTGCCTCCGGAAGGCCAGGGGCAGATCGTGATCGTTGCGAGCGATCTAGGAGACGCGCCAATCAATGGCAGCAAAACTCCGGTGATCCTCACCGACACGCTACCGATAGGCTTGACGGCTACCGGCACCGAAGCGGTCGTCGTGAATGGGGTGCCAGTGGAATGCGCGATTGCGACGAGCGTTACGTGCAAGTTCGCAGGTGTCTTGAACCCATATGAACGTATCGGCGTGCCTGTCAAGGTGAAGGTCGAAGAGCCCCGGGGCACGGCGACCTCGCTTCTTCAGGAACTGAGCGTGGAAGGAGGCGGCGGAACGAGGGTCTCGGCGAGCCTCCCCATCGAGGTAAGCAGCCAGCCGACGCCCTTCGGGGTCTCCACCTACGAACTTGGACCCTTCAATGAGAACGGCTCACCTGCGACACAAGCCGGCGCGCACCCGTTCCAGGTGACAACGACGCTCACACTCAACCAGACCGCGGGCCGGATGCCGGTCGCGTTGCCTAAGGATCTGAGCTTCAGACTGCCAACGGGCCTCATCGGCAATGCCAACGCCGCTACGCAGTGCTTGATCAGCGACTTCGCCTCACCCGTGGAAGAAACCAATCTCTGCCCGGCGAGCTCGGTCGTAGGAGTAGCGACCGTCACCGCCGACGAACCCAAATACCTGCCTATCTTTACCAAGACGGTGCCAATCTTCAATCTCGTGCCCTCGCGGGGCGAGCCCGCCCGGTTCGGGATGGAGGTGATCGGCAAGGTCCCGATCGTGATCGACACCTCCGTGCGCACTGGAAAGGACTACGACGTGGTGGCTACAGTCAAGGACGCGACGGAGACCGCGGGATTGTTAAGCACACAAGCCACCTTCTGGGGTGTTCCCGGAGATCCGAGGCACAACAGTGCACGGGGCTGGGAATGCGTGGCGGGCGGAGAGTTCGCGAAGCAGGCCGGCAAACCCTGTCCCGCGTCCAGCGAAGTGCCGCAACAGCCATTCCTGACGCTGCCGACATCCTGTCCGGCGAACCCCGGCAAGGAACCGTTGACCTCGTTGGTGGAAGCGGACTCCTGGGCCAATCCCGGGACCTTCCTCTCGGCGGAATACTCATGGCTCAGCGCGACGGGTCAGGGCCTTGGCATGGATGGGTGTAACCAACTCCCATTCACGCCGGACGTCAAGGTGACTCCAGAAGTGCACTCGGCGAGCACACCGACGGGGTTGACTGTCAAGGTCGAAGTGCCGCAGAAGACGACGCTTGAAGCAAATGGCTTGGCTGAGGCCGACGTCAGGGATACGACCGTGACTTTACCGGAAGGCGTGGAGTTGAGCCCGGCCGCGGCGAACGGCTTGGAAGCCTGCTCTGAGGTGCAGATCGGCTATCAGGGTATGAATGCGAGAACACAGACACAGGAATTCACAGCGGCCCAGCCGTCATGTCCGGATTCGGCGAAGGTGGGGCTGGTGCACATCAAGACGCCGCTGCTGGCCAACGAACTGGAAGGCGCGGTATATCTGGCCTCGCCAGCGCCGCATGGGGAACCCGACAAGAACCCCTTCAACTCGCTCGTGGCGTTGTACATCGTCGCCGAAGACCCAGTGTCGGGGGTGCTGGTCAAGCTCGCCGGGAAGGGCGAACTGGATGAAGGCTCTTTGCGGGTGGCGACGACGTTCACGAATGCGCCGCAGGTGCCTTTTGAAGCTTTGAAGATCGAATTGTTTGGTGGTCCGCGGGGGTCGGTGTCGACGCCGGCGCGTTGTGGTGTGTATGGGACGCAGGCGGCGTTTACGCCGTGGTCGGGCACGGGCACGGTGGACCTGAGCTCGCCGGCGGAAGAATTCGCGATCCGCTCCGGTGCGGGCGGCGGTGCCTGTCCGGGCAGCCCGCTGGGGTTCTCCCCAGGGTTCGCGGCATTGGGCACCAACGCGACGGCCGGCGCGTTCACCGATTTCCAGCTGGAACTCTCCCGTCCGGATGGCGATCAGGCTTTGAGCTCGGTCTCGATGCGCTTGCCCCCGGGGATCGCCGCACTGCTTTCCTCGGTGACGTTGTGTGGCGAACCGCAGGCAGCCAGGGATGAATGCCCGGCTGAAAGCCAGGTTGGGGAAGCGACCGCGGTCGCGGGGCTGGGCAGCGAACCGTATGTGCAGCGGGGTGGGAGGGTGTTCATCACGGGGCCGTATGCGGGCGCGCCGTTTGGGCTTGAGATCGTCTCCCCGGCTGTCGCCGGCCCGTTTGACCTGGGGACGGTGACGGTCCGCTCGAAGCTGTTCATAAACCCGGAGAACGCGTCGGTGACGATCGTCTCAGACCCGTTGCCGACGCAGCTGCGTGGCATCCCGCTGCAGCTCAAACGCGTGCTCGTGACGGTCAACCGCCCGGGCTTCGAGTTCAACCCGACGAACTGCAGCCCGATGAAGATCGAAGGCACCGTCAGCGGCTCAGAAGGTGCGACGGAAGCGGTGTCCTCACCGTTTCAGGTCGGGGAATGCCAGAGCCTGCCGTTCGCGCCGAAGCTCACGGCTGTGGCGGGTGGCCGCGGCAGCAAAGCGAACGGCACGAGCCTCGCGGTGACGGTCACCTCGGGCGGAGTCGGGCCGGCTGGTGTGGCGGAGGCGGGGATCGCGAAAGTCGATCTGGCGTTGCCGGTGGCGCTGTCCTCGCGCCTGTCGACGTTGCAGAAAGCGTGCACGGAAGCGACGTTCAACGCCAACCCTGCGTCCTGTAACGAAGCCTCGGTGATCGGCTACGCGACGATCCACACCCCGGTGCTGTCGAACCCGCTGTCGGGGCCGGCGTATCTGGTCTCCCACGGTGGTGCTGCGTTCCCGGATGTGGAGTTCGTGCTGCAGGGCGAAGGCATCACGCTGCTGCTGGATGGCAAGACCGACATCAAAGCCGGCGTCACCTACTCGCGCTTTGAATCCGCGCCGGACGCCCCGTTCACGGTCTTCGAAACCGTGCTCCCCGCGGGCCCACACGGGGTGTTGACGCCCAACGTCCCCGAACGCGAAGAATACAGCCTCTGCAAAGCGAGCCTTGCGATGCCGACCGAGATCACCGGCCAGAACGGCGCCATCCTCAACCAATCAACGAACATCGCGGTCACGGGCTGTCAGGGCGTCAAGGACTCCAAGGCGGTCAAGCTGACCAGGGCGCAGCTGCTCGCCAGAGCCCTGAAGGCGTGCAAGAGGTACAAGAAGAAGGCCCGGCGCGCCGCCTGCGAAAAGCAGGCGCGCAAACGCTACAGTGCCAAAAAGGCAGGGCACCGGACAGGCCGCAAGGCCACCAGGACAACCGGCCACGGCAAGTGACAACGCGCGCGGCGCGGCCAACCACGGGTGATCGCGGCCACCTAACCACTCACGCCGCCACACAGCCACTCACGCCGGCACAAGGCGAAACTCGCTCGCGGTCTGCCTGAAGCTGAGGACCTTGAACGCCCGCGCAAATAATGCGGGCTCTCCGCGGATGCTCGCGTGTCCGAGCTCAGTCGCCCGCGACGGGGTCAGCTCGCCCGTGGCGAGCGCGAGGAATGTGTGCAGGTCGCACCCGACCAGGAGATCGGCCGCGACGGGTGCAGGCCCGGAGCGGGCGGCCACGACACCGTGGGTGGCGCTCACATGGAAGCATTCTTCGCCGACGTGAAACTCGTACGTCTCGGCGAGCTCCGCGCTCAGCTCGGGAGGGCTGGTGCCGGCGAGCCCGAGCGCGATCAGCTCTGCGCGAGCCGTCTCACGGTCAATGTCCTCCTGCATCGGCAGCTCCCACCCCCAGGCTCCCAGGCAGTAGATCGCCGGGCGCAGTCGCTGTCCTGACTCGGTCAGCTCATACACCGGCACGCCCGCGGGCGGCGGGAGCGTCCCCTTTATCACGACCCCTGCGCCCTGCAGGCGCTTGAGCCGCTCGCCGAGCCGATTGGTGCCCATCGCCGGCAGCGTGCTCAGGAGGTCCTTGAACCGCTTGGGCCCCAGCAGCAGCTCGCGCACGACCAGCAGCGTCCAGCGCTCGCCGAGGACGTCCAACGCACGTGCGACGGGACACATCTGGCCATACGTTCGCGTCGCCACAGATCGAGGATACCATTCACCTCGACGACACAATATAAAAGATGTATCATCGCGATATTGTTCGTATCCCAACAGGAGGTGGTTGCGCATGGCGGAGCAACTGAACGTGCTTGTGACGGGAGCCAGCTCGGGGATTGGGAGGGCGACCGCTTTGGAGTTCGCGGCGCGCGGCCACACGGTGTTCGCCGCGGCTCGGCGAGCAAGCGAGCTCGAACAGCTCGCGCGAGCTAGCGAGCGGATTGAGGCCATCCCGATCGATGTGACCGACGCCGAGTCGGTGAGCGCGGCGGCGAGTCGCATCGATCAGTTGACTGATGGCCACGGCGTTGACGTGCTCGTCAACAGCGCGGGCTACGCGCTCGGCGGGCCAGTGGAGGCCCTGTCGGGCGAGGCGGTGCAGCATCAGTTTCAGACGAACGTGTTCGGGCTTCTGGACGTGACGCGGGCGTTTCTGCCGCAGATGCGCGAGCGGCGCAGCGGGCGGATAATCAACGTCAGCTCGGTCGTGGGTCGAGTGGTCTTCGCGGGCATGGGCGTCTATTCAGCTACAAAGTTCGCCCTCGAGGCGCTCTCGGACGCGTTGCGGATGGAGTTGGCGCCGTTTGGCGTGTCGGTGGTGCTGATCGAGCCCGGCTTTGTCAAGACGGACATCGGCGGCGCCTCCCAGCGCCAGGCCGCCGATTTCGCCGTCGCGGCGGCAGGCTATGAGGAGCTGATCAGAAAGACCAGCGAGTTCGTGGCCAAGCAGGTCGAGGAGAACGGCATCGCGCCCGAGAAGGTCGCGCGTCGGATCGCTGATGCGGCCACGGCCAGCAGTCCAAAGGCACGGTACGTGCTCCCTGCCAGCAGCAAGGTTCTCGTTGGGTTCATGACCACGTTGCCCGACGGCGCTGCCGATCGCGCCAAGCGCCTCGCTGTGCGATGACGCGCGGTGGCTCGCGCGTGGCGTGGCTCACGCCGTGATCGCTGACGCGAGTACCCACGTCGCCCTCGGGCTGTGGCTCGCGGTTGGCGCCGCGGTCCTGCTAGTGATCGGATCGGTGGCGCTCGGGGTGTCGCGGACGGCGCCCCACAACGGCCGCTACCTCGTGCTCGTCGGGTTGACCATATGGCTGGTCGCCGACGTGGCGCTCGGCGCGCTCGGCGTATTCGCCGCCACTGCCCGTCGCCCCGTCCCGGGGATCGTCGCGGGCATCGCGCTCCCGCTCGTATGCGGCGCATGGCTGCTCAGCCGGACGGGCAGCGTGCGCCGACTCCTCGACCCGGTACCGCTCAGCACGCTCATCGGCGTGCAGATCTACCGGGTCGCAGGCGTGGTCTTCATCCTCGCCTGGGCCGAGGGTCGCATGCCGGCGGCCTTCGCGCTGCCGGCCGGCCTGGGCGATATCGCAGTGGGGCTGAGCGCCCCGTTCGTAGCGGCGCGCGTGAAGCGCAGGCCACAGCAGTCGCAGCGGCTCGCCTCCATCTGGAACCTCGCGGGGATCGCGGACCTGGTCATGGCCGTGACGCTCGGCGCGCTCACATCGCCTTCGCCTTTCCAGCTAATCGCGATCGGCCATCCCAACCAGCTCGTCAGCCGGCTCCCGTTCGTGCTGATCCCGGTCTTCGCAGTACCACTCTCGCTCTTGCTCCACTTCGTCACCCTCCGCCGTCTGGGCACGCCGGGCCGCGACCCCTCAGGCGATCGCTGGCACGCGCGGCGAGGCTGGCGTCGAGCGCGAGTGGGCGTGGGGCCGGTCGTGGAGGATCACTCGGCTCCCCCGCGCGGGGCTGACCGTGATGCTGCGTCTGCGCGTGGCCTCGGCGTACTTGCCGACGTGGTGCGGCTCGCAGCGCGCGAGCACCGCGCGCAGGACGAGCTTCATCTCGACTAGCGCGAAGCTCGCGCCCAGGCAGCGTCGGCGGCCGCCTCCAAAGGGAATCCACGTGTATGTGCTCGGCGGCTCTTGCAAGAATCGCTCGGGGCGGAAGGCGTACGGCTCTGGGTAGATCGTGGCGTCGTGGTGGAGCAGGTAGGCGTTGGCGACCAGCGCCACCCCGGGCGGGTACAGGACGCCGCCGATCTCGACCGGCTGCTTGACAATCGCGACCTGGGCGTAGGGCAGGACTGGCTTGAGGCGTAGGATCTCGTTGACGACGGCCGTCAGGTACTCCTCGCCGGTTTCCCCATCGAGCTCCTCGTGCAGCCGCCGCAGTACTGCGGGCTCGCGAGCAAGGCGCTCGAACGCCCACGCAAGTTGGGAGGCCGTTGTCTCGTGGCCGGCGACGAGCATCGTCATCAGCTCGTCGCGCACCTCTTGCGGGTTCATCGGCGAGCCGTCCTCGTGCCGCGCGCCGAGCAGCATCGCGAGCACGTCCTCGCCGTCCTTGCCCTCGCGTCGACGCTCCTCGATCAGATCGAACAGCAGCTCGTCCACTCGTTTCAGGCGTCCAAGCGGTCCGACTCTGTTGCCGATCCAAGCCGCGGGCCCGCGGCCGGCCAGCAGGCCCGGCGGCGGCGGCAGCAGCGACAGTGGGCTCTGCGCGAACGCAAGGATCTGCCCTAACAGCTCGCGCAGCGCATCCAGCTGCGCGCCCTGTTCCAGGCCGAACACTGAGTGCAGGATGATCTCCAGCGTCAGCCGCTGCAGCCGGGGGTGCAGCCGTATCGGCTGCTCGCGCGGCCAGCCGGCGAGCTCGCGCTCCGCCAGCTCGGTCATCAGGTCGCTCAGGCGCTGCATCCGCTCGCCGTGAAACGCTGGCAGCATCAGCTTACGCTGCTCCAGGTGGGAGGCCTCGTCGAGCAGGATCACCGAGTGGCGACCCACGATCGGTTCGAGGATCCGCGCCCCCTCACCCGGGTGCACGACATCGGACGCTGCCATGAACAGCTGCTTGATCTCCTCGGGGTCGCTGAGCATCACGAACGGCGGTTGGCCGAGCACGCGGATCGTGAAGCGCGGGCCGTAGCGCGCGCGGGCGCGCTCCAGGAAGGCAGTGGGGCGACTCCATGTGCCGAGCGTCTGCAGAACAGCCGGCATGCGTGGACCCGGAGGCAGATTGCTGTTCATGACCCGAACTCCTTAGTGCTCGCGCTACGATTTCAATACCGATGAGTATATCTACTTTCGCGTATATATCAATGGCGCTCTCGCCGGAGCGCGGCGGAGGGCCTGATCGCGCACGCTGCGAACCCTGTGGGCCGCACGGCGGGGGGTGCTGATGCCGCGCGGACACTTCGATCGCAGCGCGCGCAGGGCCGAAACCAGGGCACGACTGCTGCAGGCCGCCGCCGAGGTCTACGCGCTGCGCGGCTTCAGTGGGGCGACCCTCGATCAGGTGGCAGCGCACGCGAACATGACCAAGGGCGCGGTCTATGACCACTTCGGCAGCAAGGAGAACCTCCTGTTGGCGCTCATGAAGGAGTACCTGGCCGGACAGCTCGCTTCGCAGCTGGCGCTCTTCGACCGCGAGACCGCCACCTGGGAGCGACCGCTCGCCGGCAGCGAGGAGTGGATGGGGCGCCTGCAGGAGAACCCCGACCCCTTCCGCCTGTTCGTCGAGCTGTGGACCCACGCCCAGCGAGACGAGCGACTGCGTGGGTACTTGGCTGGCGCTCTGCGGACGCTGCACGCCACCTTTACCGCCTTTGCGGCCACGAGCGCAGCCGACGCCGGTGTGCAACCTCCAGCCGAGACCGTCGAGCAGTTCGCCAACTTGACGCTCGGGCTTGGCGTCGGCCTGGCGATGCTCAAGCTCACCGACCCTGACACTGTGCCGGACGGCCTGCTCGGCGCCGTCCTCTCGATCCTCATCCGTACATTGGAGTCCGACCCCGAAGCCCGTGAGCAACTCGCCGGCCGCGCGCAGAGTTCCGCGAAGAAGGCGGGTGATCGCGATCACGCGTGAGCAGAAGGCTTGTGAGTTTCGTTTATTCCCCTTCTTAGTGGACTCTCAGAGTCCAGTCGGCGTGTAGCAGCTGAACGTGCCGTTGATGACGTCGTTGTTTCCGTCACTGCTGGAGCTTTCCAGGTACCACGGACCGCCATTAAATGCAACGTCGGTCCGCCCAATAGCTGTCGCGGAGGTCGACGCTTCTTCCGGTTCCGGTTCAGATTCGTGTTGCAGGAGCCTGAGATATGCTTCTCCTGGGTGGCCGGGGGTGTAGGTCGCAAACGTGATGGTCGCGCCGCGACAGCTCGTATGACTGGCGCCGAAGAGGGTCTCATAGTGCGGATATGTGGCACCGGGCGCGTTGAATCCCTCTGCGAAAGCGAACATCTTGGCGCCGATCTGCTCACTCCCGCCGCTGCACCGCGCATGGAGCGCTCGACACAATGCCATCATCGTGACGTCCCCGTAGGAGTAAAGCGACTTGGCTTCAGACGCGGCGACTGCATGAGTTTTCTTGATCGCGCTGATCCTGTACTCATACAGGCCCATTGGCGTCCCGGACACGATCGTCGAGCCCGACGAGCCGTCAAGCCTCGCCACATTCTTCCAAGCGTGCGCGGCCCCGCCCTGCTGCTGAACAGATAGGATCGACCCGCCCGGCAGGCCAGTGCTAGCAAAGTTGATCCTGAACGGCGCATCGGCATGCACGTGATTGCGCGGAATCGTGAGGCTCATCGTCGGCCGAGTGAAGGCCGACACAAGCGACGCGTCGACAATGCCAGCTGCCGATACCAGCACGATGACCGGTACCACATAAGTCAACGTACGCTTGAGCATCCAACACCCTTTCTGTAGTTGCCAGCACCAGTTCGCCTCCTGCACCACCGATCATCCCGACCACCGTCCGAATCATACCATCGGAAACGGATGGCAGTCACGACCTCTGGTCGGAGCGCTACGCTTCTTCCGTGAAGTTCACGATCACGAGACACGCGACCGCATCACCTCCGGCGGATGCGCTAGATCTGCTGGCAGAGCGGGTTGGCAGCAGGCGAGACGACGTGTCCTTCGCTCGCGTCGGCGCCGAGATCAGGGCGAGCGTCGATCGCGATAATCCAATTGCAATGACGCACGACGAACGCACAGACATCGGCCGCCGCGCGGTGCTCGAGATCGTCGGCGAAGTCTGCGAGCGCGCTCCCGAGCTCAAGCTGGACTGGTTTGCGGTAAGTCCCGCGCGCTAGCCGAGCCACACCATCTGGCCCAACAGACCCGTCGGACCGACGGCCTGAATCCCGACCCGCGTGGTGCCGGCTGGGATCTGCAGCTTCTGGGCCGAGCCCGCCGGTACCGTCGCCGCTGCGCTCACCGTCGTTCCCTGCGGTTCGAGCGTCAGCTGATAGGAGGCGGGCGTGCCTTCATACCAGGTCGATCCCGGCGCGGTGAACTTCGCGTCGGCGGCGCTCTGTTTCCAATGTGCTTTGCGAATCGCGCCGGGCGGGCGTGTCACCGCCTCGTAGTTGCCGCTGTTCCATTCATCGTGCTGAGCGCGCCACCACTGGCTGTTTTCGCTCTCGGGCCCGTTGGTGCTCCACGCGAACAGGTAGCCCTCCCTGGTCGCGCTCACGACGTCGACGTGGCCATCGGAGAGCAGATCGCCGGCTGCCGGGGAGAACAGATTCCATCCGGTCGTCCACTTCGGGAACCCTTCAGCCAGCGCGCCGGTTGACATGTTGGCTTGCACCGAGCTGGAGTCGCCACCGTCGATCACCGACGGGCCGCCGCTCGCGGTGACCGGTGCGATGATCGGCTCGCCCAGCAGATCCGCTCCCTGGCGTTTGGCAGGGAAGCCGGGCCGCGCTGTTCCCCCCGTCGCCGGGAAGGAGGACTCGAGGTCGTTGATCGCGCCGCCCCCGTTGGGCGTCTCCAGCGCGGTCGCGAACGAGGCCACCCCCAGCTCGCCGATCGAGAAGCTCATCGTGTTGCCGACCTTGCCGAAAGCGCCCGTGGTGGTGAACGAGATCGGGACTTCGCTCAAGTACGGGAACACGGGCAGCGCGCCAAACGTACCGAGGATCGCCCCCGCTCCGGAGATCAGATACGGAGGCGTGAACGCCGGGCCGACCGCGACATCGTCCGGCCCCACTCCGGTTCCCGCCACTTCGGCCGCCACCGGCGTGGAGGTGCCCTCCGTCAGGAACTCCTGGGCCGATCCGTAGTACTCGATCGTCCCCGGGAGCTGCACCGGCCAGCCGCTGATGGGTGTTCCGTCGCTGTGGTAGGCGAACGCGAACGCGAACGGCGCCTCCTGCAACCCTTCGCCTTTGGTCTCGGTGTATTGCGGTCGGATCACCAGGTCCGGCGGCTTGGAGCGCCCTTCCAGGTAGGCGACCGCGGGAGCCGTGTCGAGCTTCTGGTCGTTCACCAGCACATAGCCTGGGGCGGGTTTGAACCCTTCTGGCATCTGCACTTTGACCGGCCAGCCCGGAAGATCCGAGCCACCGGGCTGCCACACGTGCAGATAGCCGTCCCAGCCGGCCTCGATCACGTCCAGCTGGCCCGTCCCGGTGAGGTCGAACAGAACAGGACCACCCGCCGCTGCCCCCTGCGTGGGCAGGCGCGTGTAGGGCAGCGCGGGACGCGGTATCGCGGGCGCTGTGACACCGGTGTCGCACGTCTGCGGCCAGCCCGGCTGCAGTTCGCCGTGAGCGTTCCACACGAATACCTTGCCATCGACGGTCGTGGCGACGACCGACAGGCCCCCCGTGTGGTCAAGATCGCCCACGGCGACGTCCGAGATGATCGGTTCATAGCCTGGGTCCACGCCTTCGTGTGAGACCGCAACCGACTCCGCGTCGGTGTGGATTGGCCAGCCGGGAAGCTCCTTGTGGGTCTTGGGGTCGATCGCGTGCACGTAACCGTCGGCGTCGCCGAAGACTGTGTCGAGGCGGCCCGTGCCCTGCAGGTCCACGAGCGCCGGCTGGCTTTCGCCGCCCGCGGTCAGCTTCAGCGGGAACCCCTTGGTCCAGCTCGGGTCGTGGGTGACGTTGATCGCGCGGCGGTCCACGCCGACTCGTCCGCTCGCGTCGGTCACGGACAGGTGCAGCGTGACCGCATACTGTTCGGAGGTTTCCAGCTCCTTGGTTTTCGAGAGCCCGAACTGCGCTGCCCAGAAGCTTTCTGGAATCTCCGACATCTTGAGCGTTCCGAGATGGCCCGAGAACGACCCCTTCCCCTTGCCTTCACCGATCGTGAACCACGTCTGTGGATTGCCGCCGAGGCCCGCCTGCAGCACCCAGTGAAACGACGGGCTGCGCGGAGCTTCGATCGTGCCCTTCACGGAAACCGACTTGGTGTTCGTGGGGTCCACCAGCGAATACCACGAGGGCGAGTCGATGTGCCCTACCGGCGGCACTTCGCCGGCGGCGACCGCCTGCATCGCGGTGTAGACGTTCGGGATTCCGTAGCCGTACTGCGGGTTCCATTCGCCCGGCCCGCCCGGCCACGGCAGGGTGGGTTCGGTGATCCGTTTGGCGGTGGCGATCAACACCTGCTCGGCCTCGGGCCCGGTGAGCGGCGAGGAGATCAGGTGTTCGGCTGCCGCCTGTCGTCCCCACGACTGCAGCAGCGCGATCGCGCCTCCAATCGTGGGCGTGGATTCCGAGGTCGTGCCGCCGCTCGTAGCGCCCGTGAGAATGTTGTGCGCGCCCCACGAGGTGTAGTCCGAGCGCGTCCACTTTTCCTTTCCAGACGCAGCCAGCGCGCCGTTGCCCGGGATCACATACGGCCAGAACATCCCGCCCTGGTGATCTGTCGAGTCGAAGTCGTTGGAGGCCTCGACCATCGCGACGCCCTTGGACTCGAGGTACGAGATCGCCTCGCGCATGAACGAGGAGTAGCCGAGGTCGGCCGTGACCGAGACGATCACGCTCGCGCCCTCGTCAGCGGCGAACAGCCACGCCTTGGCGAGCGCGTCTGTCATGTCCAGCGCCTCATCCCCGGCTTTGATCGGCATGATCATGCACTTCGGGCACTCGCGGTGAATCACGAGCATCTGGTCGTCGGAGTGGGCGTAGGTCGAGTCTTCGGTGGCGGGGTCGTTCTGGTTGTTGTAGAAGTCCCAGCCGGAGATGTCGTTGACGTAGCCGTTGTGGTCGTGGTCGACGCCGTCGGAGAACGCCGCGATCAAATCCTCGGGGTCGATATAGCCATTGCCGTTGGTGTCGTGCACGCGCGGATCGTTCGCCCAATCTTCCGCGTTGACCGTGCCATCGTGGTTCACGTCGTAGTCGGCGAAGGAGCTCGAGTAGACCGTGTGGCAGGCCTGGGTTTCGCCACCGACGACCATCGTGGAGCCCGTGCACGGGACCGGCAGTTCGTGCCAGTTGACGTAGATGCTGTCGACGAGTTCACGGGCCTGCGGGATGTGCCAGTTGATGCCGCCCTCGATGTAGGCGACGACCTCGCTGGGATCGCCGGTCGTGTAGTGCGACCAGGCGTCTTCAAGATCCATGCCGCAGGGGCCATACGGCGTCACCGGCGGCGAGGCGCACGTGCCCGCGGCGGGTGCCGGCGCCGGCGCGGCGAGTCCGATCGGCAGCAGCGCCACCAGCGCACCCACGAGGATGACGAGCATTCCCGTCCGTATCAGTGCTGCTGCGCCCGGGAGCGGGCGTGGACGGCTCATGCCCCGCTCCCCCGGTGCCCGATCCGGCACGAGCTCGTCGCGAGCCCGACCTCGCTCGAAGTCTTCGCTGCTGACGTCACGCCTTCCTCCTCGGCCCACAGTCTACAGGCGCATCTAGGGTCTGGGGTCCGCACCGCTCTGCCGAGCCGGTGGTCAGCCCGAGTCCGTCTGAGCTACGCTCCCCTCATGCGACGTGTGGCACTGGCCGCTGCGGTCATGGTTGTGAGTGGCGTCCTCGCGAGTTCGTCCCTCGCCGTCGCCGGAGCTAGCGCCCCGAACGCCCGCATCGTCGGCGACGTGTTGGTGTGCAACGGCCCGGAACGCTGCTTCACGCGCGTCTTCCAGGTGTCCGCGATCGACAGCGACGGACATGTCGTGGCGAGCGCCTCCACGTCTGGCCGGCGCAACCATTATCGCCTCCGCGTCCCGGCGGGGTACTACTCGCTCCTGGCCACGTCGGATGGACTGGAATGCACGGGATCGGCGACGGCGCTAGCCCACCAGACGGTGACGGCGAACATCACCTGCCTGGTGCCCTGACCCGGCTCACATCGTGATGATCGTCTTGCCGCGGGCGCCGTCGTGGAGACTCGCGGCGATGGTCGCGGGCGCCTGCGCGAGCGGGATTTCTGCCTCGATGTCGATGTGCAGGCGTCCACGCCTCCGCTTACGCCAAGCGGCTGCTCGCCGTACTGCCTCTGTCGGGAGGTTTCGGGGCTTGGAGACATGATCGGTCGCGCGTCGTAGGCGGGAGTCTGCCGATCATGCCTTTGCCTTGTCGGCGAATCGCTGCCGAGCCGCCTGTCGGGACACCCCGAGAGCTAGCGCGATGTGGTTCCAGGACCGGCCGCGTGCCCGAGCGAGGACAACGGCCTCCCGCAGGCGGGCGTCATCCGCTCGCACCGCCTCGGCCGCGGTTGCGATCTCGCGGAGGTCGTCGGTACCTTCGACTTGGGCCGTGTCCGGCTCCAGCGAGTCGGCGAGCTGCTCGAACCGGCGGGCGGCCTGGGCGATTTCCTTGTCTGTGTGGCGGGTCATTGTCACCTCATCCGAGAAAGCCGCGCTGGCTCGCCGATCCGCATCTAGACAATATCGCTTGTCTACCGGACGGCAGGCCTGACTCACCGCGACGGCGCGCCGAAGGCCGGCCGGGCTGTGGTCGCTGGTGGCCTCTCCCAACCCGGGCACAGGCGAAAACGGCTTGGCGGGCATCGCCGCGACCCCGGGCGGTGGTCTATAGGCTGTGGGGATCACCGAAAACAAGGAAGGCAACCCCGCCACGCTGATCGAGTTCCATCCCTGACGACGCGGCGCGCCCGGCTGACGGACAGGCGTTTTGCCAGATACCGTGTCCGTTCAGCTTCGAGCTGCTCCGGAGCCAGATCGGAGCCAGCATCAGTCGACGATCGAGGATCGGCTCGCTGGTCGAGACCGTGCCGCTGGCGCCGGTCGCAGATCGTCGTAGCCCAGTGTCCTCGCCCGGTCGCTCTGCGTGAGCCCGTAGTGCGTCGCGAGGTCGGCGCGTGATTACGCGTGCGAGCTCGACCCCCGCGGCGATGCGCCGCGGCGATAGGCTCGGGCGGCACGGCGGCGAGTTGTGCACGCGGATCCGCGCGGGGGGCGCGTGGGAGGTGCCCCGCAAACGTAGTATCTATGCGGCTGTGGGCACGGGCCGCGACTCGCCCAGACGGCGGTCACTGCCCTCTGCGAGGACTTCGACGGTCGCCGCGATGAGGCTGGCGCGCCGCGTCTCGAAGTCCTCGCCTACGCCCGAGGACACGCGCTGTGGACGTATGCGCGGGGCATCGCCAGACGGCCTGAGCACCCACTCGATTCGGCCCCCGTCATCGGCGCTGACCTGTTTGCGTCCCTCCACAGTCCCTTCTCCCTTTCCCACATCCACACAAAACGACCGACAACTCTGTGGGAAGAATGGAAACAGATCGCCATGCGTTTGTCAAGGATCAGATCCGCCCTCAAGGATCAGAATGAGGGGTCCAGACACGTGGGATCAAGCCTAACGGCTGCATAGAATCGGGGTCCGCGCACCTGCCGCATGGCAGCCGTTCGTGGAACGGGGGCGATTACTTGAGTGCTACTGTCAAGTGTCATCGTCGGGCAGTGACCGCCGTCTGGGCGAGACAGTGGTCACTCGGGCGGGGGTGTCAGAGAGCGCGTTCTTCGAGGTCTTCGAGAGCGCCGAGGCGTGCTTCTCGGCGACTTTCGAGGAGGGTCTTGCGCGACTCACGCGCGTGGTTCAGCAGGCGGCCCGACGCGAGCAGCGCTGGCTCGGCCGGCTTCGCTGCGGTCTCGTAGCGCTGCTCGGCTTCATGGACGACGAGCCAGGGTGGGCGCGTTTGCTCTTTTGCAAGGCGCCCGTAGAAAGCACGCTGGCGTTCCGATGTGAACAGCGAGTGCTCGGCGTCCTCACGGCGCTCCTGGACGATGGGAGCCCGCAGGCGATCGGCGAGCTGACGCCCGAGCCGCAGCTGACGGCCGAGCTGGTCATCGGCGGCGTCTTCTCGGTCATCCGCGCCCGGATCAGCGAGCTCGACACAGATCGCGCGTCGCTCGTGGAGCTGGCGCCATCGCTGACGGCGTTCATCGTACGGCCGTATCTGGGGCAGGCCGTCGCGAGCGCGGAGCTCGCGGGGGACGACGCCGCGATCGCTGACGCGTCCCCGTCCGTGGGCGATGCTGTGGCTCCCCTGCCTGTCCCCGTCAGCTATCGCACGACGCTCGTGCTCAGCGCGATCGCGTCTGCGCCGCGTTCGAGCAACCGCGAGATCGCTGCCGCTGCCGGACTCGGTGACGAGGGCCAGACCTCGCATCTGCTGCGCCGGCTCGCGCAGCGCGGTCTGATCGAGAAGGTGAGGCCGCGCAGCGGCTCGCGGCGTGAGAACGCGTGGCTGTTGACGCCGTGCGGGCGCCATGTGATCGAGCTGCTCGGCCTCGCCAATGCCGCTGGCCCGCGCGCTTCGGCGAGCGTCAGCGTCAGTGTCAGAGAGGCCGCATGATGAGCTGCGAGGCGACGTATATCCGTGACGGGCACGCAACGTGGCGTGCCCGGGGTGGCGATCGGAGCGTGCCGTGCGCGGTGCGCGCGTCAGCTGCCTACAAGCGTCCGTCGATGTGGGCACCGCCGGTGTCCTCGCCGATGACGAGCGCGCATCCGTGCGGGGGCCGTTGGTCTCGGCCGGGCGCGCTGTTTGAAATGACCGGTGCCGGAGCCCTTCGTGAGGGGGGCGCGGGCGCTGGTTGCTCATAACTCGAGGGGTAAAAAAGGAGTGATGGAAAGAATGAGACATGTAAGGATGCTAGGGCTCTGTCTGGTCGCTGTGTTTGCGATCGCAGCGGTTGCAGCCACGGCTGCTTCGGCGGCAAGTCCCGAATGGGGGCAGTGCTACGCGAAGGAAGGCGGTAAATACGCCAACTCGAACTGCACAGAAAAAGCCAAAAAAGGCAAAGGCACATTCGAATGGCGGAAGGGGACCGAACTCACCAACACTGGCTTCAGCGGCGCAGGCGGCACCGGTATTCTCATTTCGACGTTTGAAATCTGCTCGCCAAGCGCTAAGAGAGGGCCCGGGACATGTGTAGAACGCGGTGAAACACCCGAATTCCTAGGGCCGATCAGCGTGGAATGCAAAACCGAGAAATCGCATGGCGAAACTTCGGGCAAGAACGGCGTGAAGGCCATCACCGTCGAGTTCAACGGATGCATCGCGCTCGGATCGATTCCGTGCGCCAACACCGCTACAGAAGGTGAAATCATCACGAACGAGCTCAAGGGCGAACTCGGCTACATCAACAAAGGCACCAAAGCAGTGGGTGTCCGTCTCACACCAAACGTCAAGAACGGGGAGTTCGCGAAATTCTCGTGCGCGATCGGTCTCACGACGGTCGTCGGTGTGGGAAGCACGAAGGAAGGAAAAGCGTATCCAGGCAGCAAGGGTGGCGGTGACGGGATCATCTCGCCGATCGTACCGATCGACCAGATGACGGGCGCATTCACCCAGGAATACACGGTCAATGAAGGCTTCGAAAACATCCCGAACAAATTCGAAGGCAAGCCGCTGTCGGCGCTCGAAGCGTACGTATACAACACGCTCGAATCGCAGCTCAGCTCGAACTGGTCGAAATCCGGTGAGACGATCATCAACGTGAACACGCCGAATGAAGAAGGCGAGATCAAAGCCTAATTAAGGCTCTGCGCAGCATGAAGCACTGAACTCGTGCGTGGGATCATCCAGTGGTCCCACGCACGCCTTACCGTCCAACACGTTCAAACGCCACAAGGCAAGGAAAGAGGCTCGAAGCGCGATGGTGATTTGGCGAGCGGGGAGTCGAGGCGCGTGTCGGGCACCGGCCTGCTTAGCGCTGCTGTTCGCGGCGATCGTGCTGCTTCCCGCCTCGGGAGCGTTTGCCGCGACGGGCCATCCTTTTGTCTCGAGCTTGAGTGAAGCGCCTGCGGGCGTGCATCTCGGCGAACCGGGGGCCGTGGCTGTCGATCACGCGACCGGTCAGGTGTTCGTCGGTGATCTTGGCTCGGGGCGTATCGACGTGTTCAGCTCCTCCGGTACGTTCGAGACGTCGTTTGGCGAAGAATTGGAACCGGTGGCGTTGGCCGTGGATGAATCAAACGGCGATGTGTATGTGGTCGAGCCGTTTGAACACGCCGTCTTCGTCTATGAGCCCGATGGAAAGGGCGGTTACCGGCTGCTGAGCGAATGGTTCGGCGCGGGAACGCCCGGGAAGGCCTTCGGCGAAATCTCCGGCGTTGCCGTGGACAACTCCAGCAGCGCGTCGGATCCCTCGAAGGGCGAGGTGTACGTCGTTGAGTCCGAAGGCGTCGGCACGGAAGGGGGAGCTGTTGATGTCTTTCAGCCCGTGCCCAACCCAGAAGGAGTCGAAGAAGACGAAGGCGAAGAAGGCAAGTTCCTGAAGCGGCTCTCGGGGCCAAGGCTCGAAGAACCAAATGCTGTCACGGTCGCATCGACGACCGGTCGAGTGCTCGTGGCGGATAGCGTGAAGGGTCAGATCTATGCCTACAGCAACACGGGGGAATTCGAGGAAAAGCTCGCGGGCAAGGGCTCGCCCAATGGGTCCTTCGCTGGCAATGAAGGAGAAGAAGGTAACGTAGCCGGAATCGCCGTCGATGAAGCGAGCGATATCTACGTAGCGGAATCCGAACACCACGCTGTGTCGCAGTACAGCGCGACCGGGGAATGGCTCGGCTGGATCACGACGACGCCGTCCGCGGCTCTCGCCGAACCACGCGGGGTTGCGCTGAGCGCCGCGGGGAGCGTATACGTGGCGGACACGGCTACCGCGCTCGTCGATCTTTTCGGTCCGGGCGTCGTGGTTCCAGATGTCACCACCGGCAAGGCCGCCAAGCTGACGCGCACGACAGTGCTCCTGAAGGGCACGATCGCCGGCGAAGCGGCGACGTACCACTTCGAATGGGGCACCACGCCGGCGTACGGACAGAGCACTCCCGCGACTCACGCGGGCTCAAGCGAAGAAGCGGTCGCGGTAGCGCTGGACGAACTGCACGCAGGTACGACCTACTACTACCGCATCGTCGGGGAAGACGAACACGGGGCGAACTACGGGGTCGGGCGGGAATTCACGACGCCGACCGCGGTCGAAGGGCTCAGCACGGGCCCCGTCGCAAGCCTGACGCCCTCGAGCGCGACCTTGACTGGATCGCTGACCCCCGGAGGCTTCGACGCGCACTACTACTTCGAATGGGGCACGTCGCTCAACTACGGTGAAACGACCCCGCAGCCGCCGGGTGTCGACGCCGGCTCCGGCGCCGGCGCCGTCGCCGCGGAAGTGGCGATCAGTGGCCTGACGCCGAACACGACCTACCACTACCGGCTCGTGGGCAACAACAGCTTCGGCCCGACTGTGGGCTCTGATCAGAAGTTCACGACCTCCGGGCCACCGCGGATCACCACCGAAGCGCCCAACGAAATTGGGCACGAACACGCGACGCTCCATGCGAGCGTCAACCCCGACGAGCTCGCCACGGAATACCACTTCGAATACGGCGAAACGACCGTGTACGGCAGCGAAGTGCCAGCGGGCGGGGCGAGCATCGGCTCGGGCTCGGAACCCGTAGCGGTCGCCGCCACCCTGGGAGGCTTGAAGCTCGGCGTCACCTACCACTTCCGCGTGGTCGCCAAGAACGCCACCGGGCCCGCCACGGTCGGTCCGGACCAGAGGTTCACGACGATCCCACCGGCTCCGATCGATGCGACCTATGCGACCGGCGTGAGCTCGACCGAAGCAACGCTCACGACCGAAATCAACCCGCTTGGACACGACACCTCCTACTACTTCCAATACGGGACCGAAGCCTGCAAGGCCAACCCTGGAGCGTGCGTCGACGTACCGGAGCCGCCCGGGGCCGACATCGGCGCCGGCGAAACGGACGTGGTCGAGACCCTGCCGCTTACGCACCTGACGCCGCAGACGACCTATCACTACCGCGTGCTCGCGACGAACTCGCTCGGTACCACCGAAGGTCAAGAACGGACCCTCACCACGCGGTCAGCTGAAAGTCCGGTGGCGCTGGCCGACAATCGCGCGTGGGAGATGGTCTCCCCGATCGACAAGCACGGAGCGCCGATCGAAGCGCTGACGCGCGAAGGCGGCGTGATCCTCGCCGCCGAAGACGGCGACTCGATCACCTATGTCGCCGACGGCTCGATCGTCGAACAGCCCCAAGGCAATCGCAGCCCCGAACAGCAACAGGACATCGCGACCAGGACGCCCGCAGGCTGGTCCACCCAGGACGTAGCGACCCCCAACAGCTCGGCCACCGGAACCTCGGCGAGCGCGCCGCCGGAGTATCAGGCCTTCTCTCCTGATCTGTCGCTCGCGCTCGTGGAACCGTGGGGCGACACCTCCCGCGCGGAACCCCCGCTCTCGCCCGAAGCAACGCAGAAGACCCTGTATCTGCGCGATGACGCCGCAGGCACATTCAAGGCGCTCGTCACCGAAGCGAACACCCCGCCCGGCACCGAATTCGGGCACAAGCTGCACTTCGTCAGCGCTACGCCCGACCTCAGTCACGTGATCATCAGCAGCGAAGCCGCGCTGACGCCGCCACCGTCGGGACAGGGCCTATACGAGTGGGCCGAAGGCGATCTGCAGTTCGTGAGCCTGCTCCCGAACGAAGCCCCGGCCGCGCACGGGGCGGAACTCGGCTATTTCCACGTCACTGCGCACGCGATCTCCAACGACGGCTCACGCATTATCTGGACCACGCCCGAAGAAGGCAAGCGCGGCCATCTGTACATGCGCGACACGGTGACGGGCAAAACGATCCAGGTGGACGGCGCCCAGGGCGCCCCCGAACCCGAACACGGCTCCGCACAGTTTCAGACGGCGAGTAGCGATGGCTCGCGCGTCTTCTTCACCGACAAGCAGAGGTTGACCCCCGAGTCCACCGCCGAACCGGCCCAGCAGCAGGGCAAGCCTGACCTGTATGAGTGTGAAGTCGTCGAAGAAAGCGGCAAACTCGTATGCCATCTCATGGATCTGACGGTGGCGCTATACGAAGGCGGCCACGCCGACGTGCAGAATTTCCTGTTTGGTGCGAGCGAAGATGGCTCGTACGTCTATCTGGTCGCACAGGGGGTGCTCGCGAGCAACGAAAACGGCAACGGGGAAGCCGCCGAAGCGAGCAAGGACGACCTCTATGAGCTGCACTTCGATGGGGCGGGGTGGACGACGACTTTCATCGCTGCGCTCTCGAGCGAAGACAAGCCCGAGTGGGAAGGCAGCGAAGTCGCCAACACCTCCTATCTGACAGCGCGCGTGTCCCCAAGCGGCCAATATCTGGCGTTCATGTCGTCGGCCAGCCCGACCGGCTACGACAACGTAGACGCGAACCCGGCGGCGAAAGGGGCGCGTGCCGAGGAGGTCTACCTGTACGACGCCGCCTCCGAGGGCCTGACGTGCGTGTCGTGCAACCCGACGGGCGAGCGGCCCGCCGGCGTGCTCGACACGGAAAAGGCCGGAGAAGGACTCGGCCTGGTCGTCGACCGTCGCCTGGTGTGGCTCGGGCATTGGCTCGGCGGCAACATTCCCGGTTGGACCGCGGAGAGCCTCGTGGGCTCGCTCTATCAGTCGCGCTACCTCTCCGACAGCGGCCGGCTGTTCTTCAACAGCCCGGATGATCTGGTGCCGCAGGCGAGCAACAGCGAGGAGGACGTGTACGAGTACGAGCCTGCGGGTGTGGGCGGCTGCGCGAGTGTCTCGGGGGGCTGCGTCGCCCTGATCTCCGGCGGTGCCTCCAAGCGGGAATCGGCGTTCCTCGAAGCGACCCCGAGCGGGAACGACGTCTTCTTTCTCACCCAAGCACAGCTTCTGCCGCAGGACACCGACACAGCGTTCGACATCTACGACGCACGCGTATGCACCCAGCTCTCGCCGTGCCTGACGCCGCCGACCGCTGCGTCGCCCGGTTGCACCAGCTCCGAAGCCTGCCGTCCGGCGCAGCCCGCCCAGCAGATCCCCGGCGGATCAGCTGGTACCGCGACGGTCGCAGACCCGGGAAACCTGGCGCCGGTGCCCGCCAAGCAGCAGGTCAAGGCAGCCAAATCGGCCAAGCCGCTCACACGCGCCCAGAAGCTCGCCAACGCGCTGAGCGCCTGCAGAAAGCAGTACCCGCGCTCGAAGGCGCGGCGCAAAGCGTGCGAAACACACGTCAGGAAGCTCTACGGATCGAAGGCGAAAGGCACGAAGGCAAAGGTCAAGAAGTCGAGTCGCCGCTCGGCGAGGTCAGCACGTTGACGGCGCTGCGGTTCAGCGTGCCGCGTTCACGCGAGATACGGACACGGCTGTTGCTCGTTGTGCTCGTGCTGGCCGGCCTTGTCGCGGCATCCGCCGGCGCCGCACCTGCGTCCGCCGCGGTGCCCTGGTGGCACGTAGCAACCGAAGTGGCGCCGACCAACCTGCAACCCGGCAAGGAAGGCCAGATCCTGCTCGTGCTGAGCAACCTCGGAGATCGGGACATCAACGGCGGCGAAGGCGAAGAAGTAAAGGTCACCGACACCCTCCCCGCTGGCTTGAAAGCCACCGCAATCACCAGCCAGCAAAGGGGACAGTTCGAAGTGAAATGCCCAACCGGAGCACCACCAACGCCGCCGCTCACCTGCACCTATGCCGGTGTTCTCCATCCTTACGAAGAGATCGTGGTTACGATCCAGGTCAAGGTCGAAGAGCCAACAGGCACCGTTACCTCGCTGCCCGACGGAGTGACCGTGCAGGGGGGCGGAGCGTCGGCCATCACGAGCACCCAGCCGATCAGGATCGACGGGGCGCCAACGCCGTTTGGGCTGCAGAGCTATGAACTTTCGCCCTCCAACGAAGACGGCACGCCCGCTACGCAGGCCGGCTCGCAGCCGTTCCAGTTGACGACGAGCCTCGTCATGAACGAGACCTCGGAACAGGGTGGGCAGCGGCAGCCGGTGGCGCTGCCGAAGGACCTGCGCTTCGGCCTCCCGCCCGGGCTCGTCGGCAATCCGACCGCCGTCGAACAGTGCAGCGAAGCGAACTTCGCCGCACTGGTCAAAGAAGCCGACCTCTGCCCGCCGAGCTCGGTGGTCGGGGTGGCATCGGTGATCGCGTACGAACCCCTCGTGCACCTGGTCTCGAAGACGGTGCCCGTGTTCAATCTCGTGCCCGCGCAGGGTGAGCCGGCACGGTTCGGCTTCGAGGTGGCGGGCAAGATCCCGATCGTCATCGACACCTCGGTGCGCTCGGGGAGCGACTATGGCGTCGATGTGACCGTGAAGAATGCGACACAGACGGCCGGGCTACTGAGCAGCGAGGTCACGTTGTGGGGTGTCCCAGGCGATCCACGCCACAACAGTGCGCGAGGATGGGAATGCGTGGCAGGCGGCGCCTTCTCGGGGTACGTCGGCAAGTCCTGCCCCGCAGTGAGCGAAGAGCCCGAAAGGCCGTTCTTGACCCTTCCGACGTCGTGCGCGGCCAATCCCCAGGCCGAACCGATCACCTCGTCCACAGAAGCCGACTCGTGGGCCGAACCGGGACGGTTCGTTGGCAGCGAATACGCATGGTTGAGCGCGTTGGGTCAGCCGTTGGGCTTTGAAGGTTGCGGCCTGCTTCCGTTCAAGCCGGAAGTCGTCGTGACGCCGGAAGTGCACAGCGCGAGCACGCCAACGGGCTTGACGGTCGATGTGAAAGTGCCGCAGAAGACGACCCTTGAAACTGGAGCTCTCGCGGAGGCGGATGTGCGTGACACGACGGTGACGCTGCCGGCGGGGGTGGAGTTAAGCCCATCGGCGGCGAACGGTCTCGAAGCGTGCTCTGAGGAACAGGTTGGGTTTACGCACCTGAACCCGAGTACGCAGACGGATGAATTTAGGCCTGGGCCGGCGGCGTGCCCAGCTGCGTCAAAGGTCGGAGTTGTGCACATCAAGACACCGCTGTTGACGCATGATCTGGAAGGCGCGGTGTATCTCGCCTCGCCTGCGCCCGACGGCGAACCCGGCAAGAACCCCTTTGGCTCGCTGGTGGCGTTGTATCTGGTCGCGGAAGACCCCGTGTCGGGGGTCCTCGTAAAGCTCGCGGGCGAAGGCGTGCTGAATGAAGGGACGCTGCGGGTCGCCACGACATTCCGCAACGCACCGCAGGTGCCCTTCGAAGACCTCAAGCTCGAACTGTTCGGCCGCGAACGCGCTTCCGTGACGACCCCCGCGCTCTGCGGGGCCTATGGCACCGACGCGTCCTTCGCGCCGTGGTCGGGAACGGGCACGGTGAGCCTCATCGCTCCCCCTGAAAAGTTCATGATCACCTCGGGCGTGGGTGGTTCGGCGTGTCCTGGGTCAGTGCCGTTCAGCCCTGGCTTCCATGCACAGAGCACCAACGCGACGGCGGGCGCCTTTACCAACTTCTTCCTTGAATTGGCGCGTCCGGATGGCGACCAGGCGCTGAGCTCGGTTTCGATGCATCTGCCGCCGGGCGTCGCCGCGCTGCTGTCCTCGGTGAAGCTGTGTGAGGAACCGCAGGCCGCGAGCGATGAATGCCCCGCGGAAAGCCAGGTGGGGGAAGCGACCGCGATCGCGGGTCTCGGCTCGGAACCGTATGTGGAGGGCGGCGGCAAGGTGTTCATCACCGGTCCGTATGGTGGCGCGCCGTTTGGCCTTGAGATCGTCTCGCCCGCGGTGGCAGGCCCATTCAACCTGGGGACGGTGACGGTCCGCTCGAAGTTGTTGATCAACCCGGAAAACGCGTCGGTGACGATCGTCAGCGACCCGTTGCCGACGCAGCTGCGTGGCATCCCGCTGCAGCTCAAACGCGTCTTGGTGGACGTCAACCGCGCGGACTTCGAGTTCAACCCAACGAACTGCAGCCCGATGAAGATCGAAGGCACGATCGCGGGCGCTGAAGGTGCGTCGGTTGGAGTGTCTTCGCCGTTCGGGGTCACTGGCTGTCAGGGCCTGCCGTTCGCTCCCAAGCTCTCCGCCGTAGCGGGTGGCCGTGGTAGCAAAGCGAACGGCACGAGCCTCGCGGTGACGGTCACCTCCGGCGGCGTTGGATCGAGCGGTGTGGCGCAGGCTGGGATCGCGAAAGTCGATCTGGCGCTGCCGGTGGCGCTGTCCTCGCGCCTGTCCACGCTGCAGAAAGCGTGCACCGAAGCGACCTTTAACGCCAACCCCGCGTCCTGTAGCGAAGACTCGGTGATCGGTAACGCGACGATCCACACCCCCGTGCTCTCAAACCCGCTGTCGGGCCCCGCGTATCTGGTCTCTCATGGTGGTGCCGCGTTCCCGGATGTGGAGTTCGTGCTGCAGGGCGAAGGGATCACGCTGCTGCTAGATGGCAAGACCGACATCAAAGCCGGCGTTACCTACTCGCGCTTTGAATCTGCCCCAGACGCCCCGTTCACGGTCTTTGAAACGGTGCTCCCCGCAGGCCCACACGGGGTGCTCACGCCGAATGTCCCCGAACGCGAACAGTACAGCCTCTGCAAAGCGAGCCTTGCGATGCCGACCGAGATCACGGGCCAAAACGGCGCCATCCTCAACCAATCAACGAACATCGCGGTCACGGGCTGTGCGGGCGTCAAGGACTCAAAGACTGTCAAGCTCACCAGGGCGCAGCTGCTCGCCAGAGCCCTGAAGGCGTGCAAGAGGTACAAGAAGAAGGCTAGGCGTGTCGCGTGCGAAAAGCAGGCGCGCAAACGCTATGGCGCCAAGAAGGCGCGCAAGAGCGCAAAAGCTCAGCGCACAAGACGCAGCTAATCCGCGATTGAGCTCACCTCGGCCGGTCTGATGCCGAGCTCGCGCAGCTTCTCCTCGAGCGCGAGGATGCGCCCCGTGTCTTCGTAGAAGTCCTCCTGCTCGACGATCTTGCCCCACCGCGTGCGCGCGACCAGCGCAGTGCGGTTTGCGTAGATCTCCTCGCCGTCGGGACCGCTCGCACGATCGTCGAAGCGGACAACGATCGTCAGCTTCCACGGCGCACCGGCGATCCACAGCTCGCGGATCTCACCCTGAATGCCCGCACCGGTGAAGTCGCGCAGGAAGCGCTCGATCTCCGCCTTGCCACGGTGCTCGCCCGCCCAGCGGTGTGCACCGTCGTTGAAGTGCAGGACAGCATCGCGCGCGTACCCCGCCAACAGCGGCTGGTGCTCGCCCGCGTTGAGCCGGCGCACGTCGTTGCGCAGCTTGAGCAGGAGCACGCGCGCGAGCAACGCGCGGCCGACGATGGCCCCGACGACACCTGCCATCAAACCCGATCTGAAGGTCATCGACTGAGTCGGAGTAGAGCGATCTACCTAGGATATAGGCTCGGTGCCCGACGCCCGCTTCACGGCCCTCGACGACGTCGCGCACTGGCCGACGCTCGAAGCGCCAGCGCGGGTCGCGAGCGCCGTCCTGGCCGCGTAGCCGCCGGCCGTGTAAGCTAGCCAGCGGCCGGAGCACATATCCCTCTGGCTGACAAGGTGCTCAGCGAAGCCGGTGTGATTCCGGCGCTGTCCCGCAACTGTGATGCCCGATCGGGCTAAGCCAGGTCGCCTGACCCGTGTCTGCGAATCGACCCTCGGAGGAAGGGTGGTTCGTCCAGGCCACGAGGTCTGGCGAGCTGACTTTCCTTCGCCTAGCGCGGAGGTTTTTTTATGGTCATACGTCCTGCTCCCGGTCTTGCGGGCGTCGTCGCGATGCTCATCGCGGTCGCGGTCGCGGTCGCGGTCGCGGTCGCGGGCTGCGGCTCGAGCTCGAGCTCCAGCTCGCAGGTGGCGCGCGATCCGCATCGCATCGTCTCGCTTTCGCCCGCCTCCACCGAAGACCTGTTCGCGATCGGCGCCGGTCCCGAGGTAGTCGCCGTCGACGGCCAGTCGGACTATCCGCCGACTGCGCCGCGCACCAAGCTGTCGGGCTTCCAGCCGAGCGTCGAAGCGATCGCCGGCTACCACCCGGACCTGGTCGTGATCTCCGACGAGAGTCCGGCCTATCTGGCTCCGGCGCTGCGGAAGCTCGGCATCCCGGTCGTTCTCAACCCTGCGGCGCGCACGCTCGAACAGGCCTACGCACAGATCGCCAGGCTCGGGGCGTCCACCGGACACGCCGCGCAGGCGCGGGCCCTGGTGACGGGCATACAGGCCGAGATCGCGAGGCTCGTTCGGTCCGCCGCGGGGACGGGGCGCGGCCTGAGCGTGTACGACGAGATCAGCCCGAACTTCTACGCGGCCACCTCGCGGACGTTCGCCGGGCAGCTGCTGAGGCTGTTCGGGCTGCGCAACGTCGCAGACCGCGTGCCCGACGTCGAAGGGCTCGGCTATCCGCAGCTGTCGGCCGAGTATCTGCTCGCCGCGAACCCCGACATCGTGCTGCTGTCCGACACCATCTGCTGCGCCCAGACCGCCGCCGTCGTGGCGCGCCGGCCGGGCTGGTCGCAGGTGACCGCGGTGCGCCACCACACGATCGTCCCGATCAACGACGACATCGCCTCGCGCTGGGGGCCGCGGATGGTCGATCTCGCCGCCGCCATCGCGCACGCCGTCGATTCCGCCCACGCCGCGGGGTTGGCGCCCTGAGCTCATCGGCGACCACCCCGGCGCGGGCCGCGCGCCGTGCCATGCGCTGGCGAGAGGCCGAGCGCGGCAGCGGCCTGCGCTGGTGGTGGGCGCTGTCCGCGGCTGCCGCTTTGATCGGCTCGCTGCTGCTCGGGCTCGCCATCGGTCCGGCGCCGATCGGCGTCGGCGCGATCGTCTCCGAGCTCGCCAGTCGGCTGCCGGCGCTGCACGTCGGCCACCGGCTCGACGCTCTGGACGCGGCCGTGCTGTGGCAGATACGCGCCCCGCGCGTGGCGCTCGGCGCAATTGTCGGCGCGACCCTCGCCAGCGCCGGCGCCGGCTATCAGGCGGTGTTCCGCAACCCGCTTGCCGATCCCTACCTGCTCGGCGTCGCCGCCGGCGCGGGTCTCGGGGCCACCGCCGCGATCGCCTACGGACCGCCTGGCTCGGGCGTGCTGCTGACGGGCGCCGCCTTCGCCGGCGCGGTGGGTGCGGTCGGCGCCGCCTACGCGCTCGGGCGCTCGCTCAGCGGTCGCGATCCGTCGACGCTGATCCTGGCCGGCGTGGCGGTGGCAGCGTTCCTGACAGCCGCACAGACATTCGTGCTGCAGGAGCACTCGCAGAGCGTCCAGGCCGTCTACTCCTGGCTGCTCGGGCGCCTGGACGTGGCCGGCTGGAGTGACGTCATCCTCGTGCTTCCCTACGCCGCCGTCAGCGTCGCCGTCCTGCTCGCGCACCGCCGGCTGCTCGACGTCCTGCGCCTCGGCGACGAGGAGGCCCAAGCGCTGGGCGTCAACGTCGCGCGGGTGCGTCTGGTGGTCGTCGCCGCCTCGACGCTCGGCACCGCGGCCGTGGTCGCCGTCAGCGGGCTGATCGGCTTCGTGGGCGTCGTGCTGCCGCACGCCGTACGCCTGCTCGCCGGTGCCAGCTACCGCGTGATCATGCCGCTCGCGGCGAGCTTCGGCGCGTCGTTCCTGGTCCTCGCCGACATCGTCGCTCGTACCGCGTTATCGCCCGCCGAAGTGCCGATCGGCGTCGTGACCGCGTGCGTCGGCGCGCCCTGCTTCGCGCTCGTGCTGCGCGCCACCCGATCGGAGACGTTGTGATCGAGACCCGCTCGCTGGCCGTCGCGCTGGCCGGGCGCCGCGTCGTCTACGACGTCTGCCTGAGCGTGCCCCAGGGAGGCTGGCTGATGCTGGTCGGGCCCAACGGCGCCGGCAAGAGCACGGTGCTGCGCGCACTCGCGGGGCTGCTCCGCTACGAGGGATCGGTGAAGCTGCACGGGCGCGAGGTCGCGCGCGCGCGCCGACGGGAGCTGGCCCGCCGCGTGGCGTTCCTGCCACAGAGCCCGCAGCTGCCCGTAGACATGGCCGTGTGGGAGTACACCGCGCTCGGACGCACGCCGCATCTGGGCTATCTCGGCCGCCGCGCCGCCGATGACGAACGCGCGGTCGCCGACGCACTCGATCGGCTCGAGCTCGCGTCGATGCTCGCCCGGCGGCTCGGGACGCTCAGCGGCGGTGAGCGCCAGCGCGTCGTGCTTGCCCGCGCGCTGGCCCAGGAAGCGCAGATCCTGCTGCTCGACGAGCCCACGACGGCGCTCGACGTCGGACGTCAGCAGGACGTCCTGGAGCTCGTCGGCGACCTGCGCCTGCACCGGGAGCTCACCGTCGTGGGCGCGCTGCACGACCTGACGCTCGCCGGCCAGTACGCCGATCAGTTGTTGCTGCTCGACCGTGGTCGCACCGCCGCGTGCGGCCCGGCGGCGGACGTGCTGCGCGAGGCGCTGCTCAACCGCCACTACCGGGCACGGCTGCGGGTCAGCGCACCGGTCGGTCACGGTCTGATCGTCACCCCGCGTCCCCCGCCGAGATCGCGATGAAGGCGCTGATGATCCAGGGCTGCACGAGCTCGGCCGGAAAGAGCCTGCTCGCCACGGTGCTGTGCCGCCACTTCGCTCGCCTCGGCGTGCGCGTCGCCCCGTTCAAGGGCCAGAACATGTCGAACCACGCGCGCGTGGGCGACGGCGGCGAGATGGGGGCCGCCCAGTACTTCCAGGCGCTCGCCGCCGGCGTCACACCCGACGTGCGCATGAACCCCGTGCTGGTCAAGCCGGAGGGCGAGCGACACAGCCAGGTCGTGGTGCTCGGATCGGCGCAGGCGGAGGTGAGCCGCCTGCCGTGGCGCGCGCGCAGCGCGGCGCTGTGCGCGTCGGTGCTCGGCGCGCTGGACTCGCTCGCGCGCGAGTACGAGCTGCTCGTGCTCGAGGGCGCCGGCAGCCCGGCCGAGATAAACCTCGCCGACTGCGACCTGGCAAACGTCGCGATCGCCCGCCACGCGAACGCACGGGTGCTGCTCGCCGTGGACATCGACCGCGGCGGCGCGTTCGCGCACCTGTACGGAACCTGGCGCCTGCTCGAGCCGCGCGACCGCCGCCGGATCGCCGGATGGATCCTCAACCGCTTCCGCGGCGATCCCGCGCTGCTGGTCCCGGCGCCGCAGCGCCTGTGCGAGCTCACCGGCGTGCCGACGCTCGGCGTCGTGCCGCACCTCAGCCACGGGCTGCCCGAGGAGGATGGCGCCGCACGCACACCGCGTCCGGCGCGCGGCTCCGCGCACGTGGCGGTGCTGCGCTATCCGACAGCTTCCAACCTCGACGAGCTGAGCCTGCTCGAGCAGGTTGGCACGGTGACGTGGGTGCGCGCGCCCGATCCGCTCGAGTCGGCCGACCTGGTGGTGCTGCCCGGATCCAAGCGCGTCAGCGCCGATCTGGAGTGGGTGCGCGCGCTGGGACTCTCGGATGCGCTCGCGCGACGCGTCGCCGGCGACGGGCGCGTGCTCGCGATCTGCGGCGGCATGCAGATCGCCGGGCGCAGCCTGCACGACGACGGAGCCGGCGAGCGCGACGCGCGGGGCCTGGATCTGCTGGCGCTCGAGACCACCTTTGCGCCCGCCAAGCGGGTGAGTCGCGTGCACGCGCGCTTCGACGCGCTGCCCGCGCCGTGGAGCGCGCTGTCCGGTCTGCCCGCCCGCGGCTATGAGATCCGCCACGGGTCCAGCCAGCCGGTGGGGCACGTGCTCGCGGCGCTGCCGGACGGGCTCGCCTTCGCGAACGGTGCCGTGCTCGGCGTCTACCCCCACGGCCTGCTGGAGGACTCGGCGATCGTGCACGCGCTGCTCGGGCACGCGCCGTATCAGAGCGTCGAGCAGGCGATCGACGAGCTCACCGATGCCGTCACGCCCCATCTGGACCTCGACCGCATCGGTGCGCTTGCGGGGGTCACGTGAGCTGTCGACCCAGCGACCCGTCTCGCGCGCCGCGAGCGCGCCCACCGTACGCGCGCGCTCGCTCGCTCGTGCTCGTCAACACCGGCGACGGCAAGGGCAAGTCGACCGCCGCGTTCGGCGTGGTCATGCGCGCGGTCGCGCGCGGGTGGCGCGTCAGCGTCATCCAGTTCATCAAGTCGGGCAAGTGGAAGGTGGGCGAGGAGCAGATCGCAGAGCGCCTCGGCGTCGACTGGGCCAAGACCGGCGACGGGTTCACCTGGCTCAGCGACGACCTACAGCGCAGTCGAGCGCGCGCCTGCTCCGCGTGGGAGCTCGCCGCCGGCACGCTCGCCGCCGGCGAGCACCAGCTGGTTGTGCTGGACGAGATCACCTACCCGCTCAACTGGGGCTGGATCGCGGTCGAGCAGGTCCTCAGCGCGCTTCGCGGCCGGCCCGATCACGTCAACGTGATCCTCACCGGACGCGATGCGCCCGCCGCGCTGACCGATGTCGCGGACACGGTCACCGAGATGGTCAAGGTGCGTCACGCCTACGACCGGGGTGTCCGCGCCAAGCGGGGGCTGGACTTCTGATGGCGCTCTCGGTCCTGCTCGGAGGCGCGCGCAGCGGCAAGTCGACGCTCGCCGTACAGCGCGCGCTCGCCTACCGAGGACCGGTCTGCTTCATCGCCACGGCCACCGCGAGCGATCGGGAGATGGCCCGGCGCATCGCGCGCCACCGCGAACAGCGCCCGCGCGCGTGGCAGACCGTGGAGGAGCCGTTCGACCTCGACGCAGCGCTCGCCCGCGCGGCGCCGGACACGCTCGTGATCATCGACTGCCTGACGCTGTGGGTGAGCAACCAGCTCGCCCGTCACGCCAGCAACGAGGACGTCGACGGCCACGCTGCGCGCGCCGCCCGGCGGGCCGCCCAACGCACAGCGCCGGTGATCGCCGTGAGCAACGAGCTTGGGATGGGGGTCGTGCCGGTCGACCCGCTGGCGCGCCGCTTCCGTGACGTTCACGGCCGCGTCAACGCCAGCTGGGTGGCACACGCCGCCGATGCGAGCCTCGTCGTCGCCGGGGCGCTGCTCCCACTCACCCGTGGCGAGCCCGCGCGCGATCGCGAGCCGCGATGAGGCGCAGGTCCCTGACTGTGGCGCCTGACTCGAGTTGCCCCGCGCGCGCTCTGGCGTCCGCGACCGCCTTCCTGACACGCCTGCCGATGCCCGCGTCGTCGGTCTCGCCGGCGGGGATCGTGGCCGGAGCGCCCGCGTTCCCCCTCGTCGGTGGCGCCCTCGGCGGGGTGGTCGGCGGGAGCGCAGCGCTGCTCGCACGCGTCGAGCCCGCGCCGGTCGCGGCCGCGATCGCCGTCGCGCTCGAGGTCCTGCTCACCGGCGCGTTACACCTCGACGGCCTCGCCGACAGCGCCGACGGGCTCGGTGCCCGCGAGCGCGAGCGAGCACTCGCGATCATGCGTGAGCACGCGCTCGGCGCCTACGGCGTTTGCGCGATCGTCCTCGACCTGCTGCTCAAGACAGCGGCGCTGAGCGCGTTGCAGCCGGACCCGCTCGCCGCCACGATCGCCGCTCTGGCGCTGTCGCGCGCCGTGGCGCTGCCGCTCGCCGCCGCACTGCCCTACGCGCGATCCGACGACGGCATCGGACGGGTCCTGAGCGAGCGGCTCCACTGGCCGGCCGCGCTGGCCGCGGCGCTGCTCGCCGCCGCGATCGCCGTCGCGGCGCTCGGCACACAGGCCGCCGCGCTGATCGTCGCGGCCGCATTTGTGACCTGCACGGTCGCGCTGATCAGCCGCCGGCGCCTTGCAGGGATCACCGGCGACACGCTCGGCGCCGCGATCGAGCTCACGGCCACCGTCTGCCTGCTCGTCGCGGCCGGTCTCGCGCGATGAGGCCCAGCCGCCGCGACGCGACCGCGCTGCTCCTCGGGTTCGCGCTCGACCGCCTGCTCGGTGATCCCAGCCGCGGTCATCCCGTCGGTGGCTTCGGCAGCGTCGCCGCTACGCTCGAGCGCCATTCGTGGCGCCCACGCCGACGCGCCGGCGCGCTGCACGCGGCGCTATTGGTCGCAGCCGTCGGCTGCATCGGCCACCGCGCCGGGCGCAGCCTGCCCGCATCGGCCCTGGTCGTGTGGATCACGCTCGGAGGACGCTCGCTCGAGACAGCCGGCCTGGCGATGGGCGAGCTGCTCGAGCAAGGCGCGCTGGCAGCGGCCCGCACACACGCCCAGGTGCTCGTCGGACGCGATCCTGGGGCGCTCGAAGCGCCCGAGCTGTGCCGGGCCGCGATCGAGTCGGTGGCCGAGAACACCACCGACGCGGTCGTCGGAGCGCTGCTGTGGGGCGCGCTCGCCGGCGCCGGCGGTGCCGCCGCCTACCGCGCCGTCAACACGCTCGACGCGATGGTCGGTCACCACAGCCCCCGCTATGAGCGCTTCGGCTGGGCGGCAGCACGGCTCGACGACCTGCTCAGCTGGCCTGCGGCGCGGCTCGCCGCGCTGCTGACCGTGCTGCTCGCGCCGCTCGCGAATGCCGACCGCAGCGAGGCGCTACGCATCCTGTGCCGCGACGGCCGCCGCCACCCCAGCCCCAACGCGGGGTTGATCGAGGCCGCGTTCGCCGGTGCGCTCGGCGTCCGGCTTGGCGGCAGCAACCACTACGGCGCGCACATCGAGCATCGCCCCGTGCTCGGCGACGGGCGCGCGCCAGCGCTCGAGGACCTCGCGCGCGCGGCGCGCCTCTCCCAGCTCGTCGGCCGGGCAAGCGCACTCGTGTGCTCGCTGCTCGCGCTCATCCGGCCACGATGAGCGAGCACCGCACAGACGCGCTGCGCGTGCACGGCGATCGCTTCGCCCTGCCCGGAATGCTCGACTTCGCCGTGAACGTGTGGCCCACGCCGCGTCCGCAGCGCCTGCGCGCCGCGCTGATCAGCGCGCTCGAGCGCACCGGCTACCCCGACGAGTCGGTCGCTCGCCTTGCGATCGCGCGCAGGCATGGACGGCCCGTCGCGGAGGTGCTTGCGCTCGGCGGCGCCTGCGAAGCGTTCTGGCTGCTGAGCCACGCGCTGCCCGCACGCCACGGCGTCTGCGTGCACCCCTCCTTCACCGAGGCCGAGGCCGCGCTGCGAGCGGCCGGCACGCCTGTGACGCAAGTCATGCGTGGCGCCGAGGACTGGGCGCTGGATCCACAGCAGGTGCCCGAGGACGCCGACCTCGTGATCCTCGCCAATCCCAACAACCCCACCGGCAACCTCGATCCACCCGCGCGGCTCGCGCGGCTCGCGCGACCGGGGCGGACCCTCGTCGTCGATGAGTCGTTCATCGACTTCGTGCCCGGCGAGCAATCGAGCCTGGCGCGACAGCGTGAGCTCCCAGGACTGGTCGTGCTGCGCAGCCTGACCAAGGTGTGGGGTCTGGGCGGGCTACGGGCCGGTTACCTCCTCGGCCCGCGCGAGCTGGTCGAGCGCCTCGCTGCCCACCGCCAGCCGTGGAGCGTCAGCGCGCCGGCGCTCGCGGCGATCGAGACGTGCGTGCCCGACCGGGCGACAGCGATCCAGATCGCCGGCCAGGCGGCGGCCGCTCGCCGCGACCTGCACGAGCGGCTTGCCCGGATCCCGGGGGTCAGGAGCTGGCGCGCCGAGGCCAACTTCGTGCTCGTTCGGGTGCCGGGCCGCGGCCGCGCACTCGTCGCGCGTCTCGCGCGCGATCGGATTGCCGTGCGCCCGTGCGACTCCTTCCCCGGCCTGGGGAGCGACCACATCCGCCTCGCCGTGCGTACTCCCTCACAGCACGCCGTGCTGGCGGCGGCGATCGCGCGGGCACTCGAGCGCTTGCGAGAGCATGACTGACGCAGATCGCTTCACACGACCTCCCACGCCGCCCGGATTCGACTCCTCGCGAGCCAGTCAACGCGCCGGCGACCCGCGCGGCTGGCGCTACCCAGACGCGCAGCGCGAGGTCGTTCACCGTGTGATCGCAGAGCGTCGCGACATCCGCCGGTTCCGCCCGGACCCGGTGCCCGAAGATGTCCTGTTGCGGGTGCTGCAGTCCGCCCACCGCGCCCCCTCGGTCGGCCTCATGCAGCCCTGGCGGCTGATCGTCGTGCGTGCGATCGACACGCGCATCGCGATCCGCAGCATCGCCCAGCGCGAGCGCATCCGTCAGGCAGCTCGCTTCGACCTCCGCACGCGGGAGTTCCTCGACCAGAAGGTCGAGGGCGTCGTCGAGGCGCCACTGGGGATCTGCGTCTGCTGTGACCACGGCGAGGCGCACGAGGAGATACTCGGCCGCGGTACGATCCCCGACACCGACGTCTACAGCACCGCGTGCGCGATCGAGAATCTCTGGCTCGCGGCGCGCGCAGAGGGTCTCGGGGTGGGATGGGTCAGCTTCTATCGGCCCGCTGAGCTGCGCGCGGTGCTGTCGATTCCGCCCGGCGTCGACCCGCTCGCTTACCTGTGCGTCGGTTGGCCCGACGAGCGACCGACCAGGCCCGGCCTCGAGGCGGCTGGCTGGGCCGCGCGCGCACCGCTCGAGCATGTCGTGATGCAGGAGCGCTGGAGCGGCGTCTCGCTGCCCGCCGGCAAGGGCTCATCCTCGCGTGAGGCTGCGACCGACCGCGCCGCCGCGATCGCCGCTCGTGATCGACTCGATCGCCTCGTCAAGCCCAGCGGCAGCCTCGGCGCTCTGGAGACGTTGATCGAACGCTGGGCTGCGATCACCGGCAGCGCGCCGGCCGCCAAGATCCGCGCAGGCGTCCTCGTGTGCGCCGCCGACCACGGCCACGGACGCCACGGCACGAGCCTCTTCCCGGCGCCCGTGTCGGCTCAGGTCGCCGCTGCGAGCGCACGTGGGCAAAGCGCAGTCGGCGTGCTCGCCGAGCGCGGTGGGCATCACCTTCTCGTCGCGGACGTCGGGTTGCGCGGCGAGACTCCAGGCGGCGTCCGTAACTGCAAGCTCGCTCACGGCAGCGCCGACATGACCGCCGGCGAGGCGCTGAGCACCGAGGAGCTCGAGCGCGCTCTGGAGACCGGCGCCCGGCTCGCAGCCGAGCTGATCGACGAGCGCATCGACTGCCTCGCCGTCGGTGAGATCGGCATCGGCAACACCACGACCGCGGCGGCGCTCGCCTCCGCGCTGACCGGAGCGCCACCGTCTGTCACCGTCGGACGCGGAACCGGGTTGGACGCAGCGGGACTGCAGCGCAAGCGCGCCCTCGTCGCCCACGCGCTCGAGCGTCACGCGCCCGCGCGCGAGCCACGACACGCGCTGCGTGCACTCGGCGGCCTCGAGCTCGCCGCTCTGGCAGGGGCCATGCGTGAGTCGCACGCTCGGCGCGTGCCCGTGCTCCTCGACGGGTATGCGACCGGCGTTGCCGCGCTTGCCGCCGTCCGCGCCGACGCCGCCGTCGGCGAGTCGCTGATCGCCAGCCATCGCTCAGCCGAGCCCGGACACGAGCTGGTGCTCGCTGAGCTCGGACTCGAGCCGCTGCTCGATCTGCGGTTGCGCTTGGGCGAGGCGTCGGGCGCACTGCTCGCGATCGCGATCATCGAGAGCGCCGGAGCGCTATACCGAGGCATGGCGACCTTCGCCGAGGCCGGCGTTGACGGCTGAAGCTGACGAGCTTGCGGTGGCGATCGCTCGCCGCTTCGCTGGTGAGCGGCCGCTCGTCGTCGCCGGCCATCCGCTTGATCCGGCCGCCCGGACGCTGCTGGAAGGGCCGTGCGAGCTGCGGGTGAACGCAGGCGAGGCCCTTGCGCGCGCCGATGAGCTCGAGCGGGCTGCCGCGGTGATGGCCTTCATGACGGAGCGCGTCGACGCGCGGCTGCTCGCCCGGGCTACACGGCTGCAGATCATCGCCGGTGCGTTCAAGGGCGCCGACAACATCGACGTTGACGAGTGCACCCGCCTGGGCGTGTGGGTCACCGTCTGCGAGGACCTCCTGAGTGCACCCACGGCCGAGCTGGCCCTCGCACTGCTGCTCGCTCTGGCCAGGCGCATCCACGAGGGAGACACGCTCGTGCGCAGCGGCGAGTTTCGCGGCTGGCGCCCGGGACTGTATGGACGCGGTCTCGACGGTAGGACGCTCGGCATCATCGGCATGGGCGCGGTCGGTCGCGCGGTGGTACCGCGCGCCGCCGCGTTCGGACTGCGCGTGCTCTACAGCGACCCACGTCGGCTCCCGGAGTCGATCTCCTCACGTCTCGGCATCACGCGGGTGGAGCTCGACACGCTGCTCGCCAGCGCCGACGTCGTGATGCCGCTGCTGCCGCTGACGCCCTCCACGCTCGGGCTGATCGACGCGCAGGCGATCGCTCGCATGCCCAAAGGCGCGCTGATCGTCAACGTCGCGCGAGGGTCGCTGGTGGACGAGACCGCCATCGCGGACGCTCTGAGTGCGGGTCATCTCGGGGGCTACGCGGCCGACGTCTTCGCGTTGGAGGATCTCTCGGTCGCCGACCGGCCCGATCGCGTGCCACCGTCGCTGATCGGCGATACCGCGCACACGCTGCTCACGCCGCATCTGGGCTCAGCCGTCGCATCGGTGCGCAAGGAGATCGAGTTGGAGGCGGCTGGCAACATCCTCGTAGCGCTCTCCGGCGACAGACCTCCCGGCGCGATCAACACGCCCGTAGCGCCGGATAGGGTCAGAGAATGATCGATTCCGCGCGGCCGCGACTGCGATTCGTGGGGTGCGGGGACGCCTTCGGCAACGGCGGACGCTTCCAAACCTGCCTCCACCTCACGGGAGCGCAGGACAGCATGTTGGTCGACTGTGGCGCCAGCTCGCTCACAGCGCTGAAGGCTGCAGGGATAGAGCCGAACGAAATCGAGGCGGTGCTGCTCACGCATCTGCACGGAGATCACTTCGGCGGGCTCCCGTTTCTCGTGCTCGACGGTCAGTTCCGTCGCCGCGAGCGGCCGCTCACCGTCGCCGGGCCCGCAGGCACCAGGGAGCGCACGGAAGCAGCCATGGAGCTGATGTTCCCTGGCTCGGCGCGTGCGCGGCGGCGCTTCGCGCTCGACTTCCTCGAGCTCGACGAGCTGACTCCCACAACCGTCGGGCCCGCGCTGGTGAGCGCCCTTACGGTCGAGCAGCCAGACACGCCAGCGAGCGCGCTGCGCGTCGAGTACGGCGGGCGCGTCGTTGCCTACACCGGCGACACGGCCTGGACCGACGGGCTGGTCGAGCTGGCCCGCGGGGCGGACCTGCTCGTCGCCGAGGCGTACTTCTTCGAGCGCGAGGTGCCGTATCACCTCTCCTACGCGACGTTGCGCTCTCACCACGAGCAGCTGGAATGCAAGCGGATCATCCTCACGCACATGAGTCCCGACATGCTCGCCCGCCAGGCGGAAGCCGATTTCGACTGCGCTTGCGACGGGATGATCGTCGACCTCTAGGCGTTGGCGCGACACATCGACGAGCTCATCGCGCGGAGGTGACGCGAGCGGGCGAGGCGACATCGCCGCGGGCAATCGCGTCGTGGCGCCAGCGCAGGTAGCGTGGGCCGGTGTTGCTCAGCCACGACGGCATCAGTGGCGTCGCGCTACGAAGCGCCGCGCCGAGCACGCGCAACTGCACCTCGTCGGCCGGCGTCCAGCGGACTCCGAAGCGTCGGCGCAGCGTCGCCGCGAGCAGCCCAACGCTCGCCAGCCCCAGCACGTGGCCGATCGCCGGGCGCACCGCCGCCCAGCCCGGTCCTCGCAGCAGCGCCAGCGCTGGAGGCGCCGGTCGCTTGAGCGCCTCGAGCACGTCGTCCACAGACTCCGTGTGCTGGAGGCGAGCATCGATCATCTGCTCGAAGTACGCGCGAAACCCGAGCCAATCCGCCGGCAGGTCTCGCTCGCGTACGCCCAGCAGCCGTCCAAGCGAGCGCCACTCACGCCAGAACCGGTTGCGCTGCTCGTGCGTCAGCGGCCGGCCGAAGCGCTCGTGCCCGGCGTAGATCGCCTCTGCGAGCGTCGCATGCACCCACGCGTAAGCCTCCGGCTCGAGCGCGCTGTAGCGTTGGCCGTCCGGTCTGCGCCCATAGATCTGCTTGTGGAAGGACCTCAGTCGACGACCCATCTCTCCGGCCGCCTGCGGACCGCCGTACACCATCGTGTAGGTGTAGTCGAGCGTACGCAGGAGCCGCCCCCACGGATCTTCGCGGAACTGCGAGTGCTCGCTGACCCCCGCGTCGACCGTGGGATGAGACACCTGCAGCAGCAGCGCGTAGCCGGCCGCGATCAGGAGCCGTCCGTCGCCGGCGCTGCGCCAGGTGATCGTCCGCGGATCCGGGGCCAGCGACGGCCAATCGCCAACGGGCGGCATCACCGTTGCGGACATTAGCTCTCCGTCCTCGCCGCCGCCGGCAAGCCAATCTGCTCGATCGCGTCAGCTGCCGCCGCTTGCCCTCCAGCCGCTGCGTACGCACGACTCACGCGCTGCGCCGCCGCTCGGCACTCGATCGCGCTGCGCGCGCCATCCGCGAGGCGTTCGCCGGTCAGGCGGCGGGCGGAGATGCGAACCCCGGCCTTTGCGGCCTCGACGCGGCGCGCGGTCTCTTGTTGATCTCGCCCGAACGGCACCACCACGACCGGTACTCCGGCCGCGAGGGCCTTTTGCGTGATGCCCATGCCACCGTGGCAGACCACGCACGCGGCCCGCTCGAGCACCGCCTCGTGCGCCACGAACCGCACGACCTTGCTTCCGCGTGGCGCCTTGAACGCGTCGGGGTCGTGCGCGGCCGTGGTGGCGATCACGGACATGCCGGCTCCAGGCAGTCCCTCCAGCGCCGCCCTGACGAGGCGCTTGTCGCCCTGGCGCTCGGTCGAGCACGTCACGAGCACGAGCGGGTCCGACAGCTCGGCGAGCCACGCGGGCGCAGGCAACGGCGGACGCTGGGTGGTCGGGTTGGTTGGTTGGTCGGTGGGCGGGTCGGTGGGTGACCAATTCATTGGCCCGACCAGGCGCACGTTCGCGGGCCAGTCGCTACGTGGGTACTCGAAGCCCTCGGCGGTGAGCGCGAGCAGCAGTGGCGGGCGGGCGAACAGATCGTGGTAGTGCGCGATCGCCGGCAGGCCGTACTGAGCCCGCAGCGCGCCCAGCGCCGGCATCACCGCGCCGTCGAAGGTGCGGTTGAGCATCCGGCGAATGACCGCGTCGCGGAGCGCTCCGAGTGGGCCGCCCAAAGGTCGCAGGCCCGGCCCATACGGCGGCGTGTCGCGCGAGGGCAGTGGCAGCAGGAAGGGCGAGTACATCGCCCACGGGCGCCCGGATGCCTCAGCCACGCTCGCGGCGCCCCAGCAGTTGACGTCGATCAGCAGCACGTCCGGGTCCTGGCTGTCGATCGCCCGCGCGAGATCGGGACCGTCGCGGCTCGCACGCTCGGTGAGCGTTTTCATCACGGACAGGATCGCGCGGCGGGGCGAGCGCTCGCGCCAGTCCTCGAGCTGGTTGTCCTCGACCACGGGGTCGATCGCCGAGGCTTCGATGCCCGTCTGTGCCACGTGCCTCAGCTCGCCGGACAACGTGAGGACGGACGTGCGGTGGCCGCGCTCGGCGAGCGCAATCAGGATCGGCACGACCGGATACAGATGTCCGCGGGCTGGCGAGGTGTACGCGAGAACCTTCATTTCTCCTGCGCGATCAAGCGTTCAACCAGGTCGGTGACGATCGCATGGACCTCGGACCGGGGGAGTCCGAGATCGTGTGAGAGGATCCACCACGTCTGCACGTCGCACAGCGCGATCAGCGCAGCGCGCCGTCGGATGCGAGCGGTCTCGCTCAGGTTCTCAAGCCACGGCCCGAACGCGTACTCGACCCAGTCGTAGTGGAGCTGGCGTGCCCCCTGCGAGAACACGGCGAGCATCCGTGGCCCGCTCTGCCAAGCGCCGACGCGCATCGAGCGCTCGCCCCAAGCCTCGTAGTGGTCGAGCACGTTGTCGACCGCGCCCGCGACGTCGCTCGTCGGCGCGCTCCAGCGTTGATCGCGTATCTGCGCAACGCCGCGCATCAGCGCCTGCATGAACAGTCCGTCCTTCGAGCCGAAGTGGCGCAACAGCGTCTGCTTGGTGACGCCGGCCTTCGCCGCCAACGACTCGAGCGACGTCCGCTGCCAGGTGCCCTCGACGAACTCATCGGTCGCCGCCTCGAGCAACGCGTCCCGCGTCTGCTGCTGTGCGCGCGCTCGCGCCATCTTGTTGTACGGGCGGCGCTCCACGCGCGTCAGTCCTGAAGCGCGAGCGCCGCGGGCACCGACGCGGCGAGGTAGCCGGGGATCGCGAGGATCGCCAGCGCGGTGGCGATCATCAGCGCGAGGCTGCTGAGTGCGGGCAGCGCCGTAACGGTGTGGACGACGGGGAAGTTGATCGTGTTGGCCAGCGCGCGGTCGGCCAGCTGCTGGCCGTAGAGGCCGAAGATCGCGCCTGTCAGGCAGCCCACGCCGAGCAGCAGCGCGCTCTCGAGCAGGATCGTGTGCCACAGTTCGACGCGCGGGAGCCCCTCGACCTTGAGCTTGGCCAGGCGCGGGCGGCGCTGCCAGATCATCGCGCCCATCGCCGCAGCCATCGCGAGCACCGCCGCGATCGGGATCAGCGTGGCGATCTGCGTGAGGCGGGAGAGCGCCTGGCGGCTCAGCGCGCTCTGCTCGTCGGCGTGCCTTTCGGCGGTCTGCACCGCGAGCCCGGACTGGGGGCCCAGCGCGCGCTCGATCTCCGGCACTGCCTGGGCCGCTGCCACCCCTGGAGCGAGCAGGATGTTGTAGGCGCTCGCGTCCGGGCTCGCCCACGCGCGCGCATAGTCCGAGGCGTTCATGACGATCGCGCCGGGCGCCCAGCCGATGTTGGTGGACATCGCCGCCACGCGAAAGCTCGTCGGGTTGGGGGTCGGCAGCGTGAACGCCTGACCGATGCGCAGGTGGTGTGCGGAGGCGAGGGCTTGCGAGAGGACCAGCCAGCCACCTGCACGCACGCGTTCGGTCGCCTGGCGCACGTTGCCCTGCACGATCTGAGTTTCGGGCAGCAACGGGGTGGCTTGGCGCGGCGGCGCGATCACGAGCACGCGGCGGTCGCCGTAGTCCAGAAGCCCGCTGCTGTACAGACGCACCGAGCGCACGTCCGGGAGATGTTCGAGCCTGCCCCGATCGCTCGGCGCGAACGGGCTGGTGTTCAAGAGGTTGTAAGAGCCCGCGGGGGAGACCCACACATCGGTAAACGCGTTCGTGTCGCGCGCCGCGTTTTCGAGACCTTTCAGCAGATCGCCGTGCGCGCCCTGAATCGCGACGCTGCCAAAGATCGCGACCGCGCCGGTGGCCGCGATCGCGATCGCTCGCGCGCCGGCCGCGCTCAGCTCCATCGCCGCGACGTGCGGCACGGCGGCCGTGACCGTGCGCGCGAGGCGCGTAACGAGCGCGAGCGTGGCGGCGAGCGCGATCGGCAGCTCCAACAGCAGCGCCGCCACGAGCAGGACCATGCCCGGGATCGCCGCGTCCGGCGCGGCGAGCAGGATCGCGGTGGCTGCGCCGAGACAGGCCAGGCCGGCGAGCGCCGCGCGGGCGGGCGGGCTGCCGATCAGCGCGTGACTCGATGCCTGGCGTGGGCCGAGCGCGGCGAGCGGGTTGTGGGAGAGGATGTCGCGCAGGGGGATCAGTACCGCGCTCGTCGCCGCGAGCATGCCGCCGCCGGTGGCGATCGCGACGCTTTGCCAGCTCACGGCGCGCTCTGAGCCGACAGCGAACGCGAGGGACAGGAACGCCGGGTTGGTGTGGAACAGGTGGATCGAGAGCTCCTCGCCGAGCGCCAGTCCGAGTACGCACGCGAGCAGGCCGAGCACGAGCGCGTCGAGCAGCAGGACGGCGATCACGGTCTGAGGCGTATACCCCTCACGGCGCAGATCGACGACCAGTCGCCGGCGTTGCGGGACGGTGAGCAGCATCGCGTTGAACGCGAACAGGAAGCCCACGAGCGCGCTGATCGCCGCGAACAGCGCGGTCGACTGGTTGCTCGCGGCGGCGGCCTTCGCGAACAGCTTTTCTTCATAGTCGATCGCCTCGACGTTCAGGCGTCCGCCGGCGAGTGCCAGCAGGGCGGCTCTCACCCGAGCTTCCGCGCCCGCGGCGGGCTGCACGAGGATACGACTCAGGCGAGCGGGCAGGCCCGTCATTTCTTGGGCGAAGAACAGCGGTGCGATCGCGACGGCGCTCGCGACCAATGCCCCGATCTGCTGTTCGTGGAGCTGTTCGTAGAGCGGCGCCTGCACCGAGTGTCCGGCGAGCTCGAAGGTGACTTCGCGGCCGAACTTGGTCACGCCGATCCTCCTCGACAGCGGAGCAGGCAGCACGACCGCGCCGATCCCGGCGAACGGCCGCAGGGTCGTGTGACGCACGAGCGCGCCGCCAAGCTCCGACAGGCTCGAGTCGGCTCCGATCAGCTCCACCGACTCGCTGCCGCGCGGGCCGGTCGCGTTCGCACCGGCTTCCAGCAGCGGCGCTGCGATGTGCACGCCGGGGATGCGGCGCACGGCCGCCAGCGTGCTCTGTGGAAAGCCCCGGGGGTCGCGCGCCAGAAGCTGCAGTGTCGCGTTGCCCGCGATCCCGCGCGAGAGCTGGGTCACGGAGCTCTGCAAGCTCGAGTTAGAGACCTGCGAAGCGAACAACAGGGCGACGCCGGCGGCGATTCCCACGATCGCGAAGCACTCCTGCCAGAACCGCGCCCGCAGCCGTACGCGGTACAGGTGCAGCGCGTTCAGGGGTTTCACGCCAGCCCGGGCTGCGCGTACATCTGATCGAGCTCGTAGTCGCACAGCGTCCCGTCGCGCAGGGCCAGCACGCGGTCTGCGTACAAGGCCGCCATCGGATCGTGGCTGACGAGCACCGCCGCAATCTGCCGTTCGCGGCACAGCCCGCGCAGCAGCTCGAGCACTTCACGGCCGCGTTGGGTGTCGAGGCTCCCGGTCGGCTCGTCCGCCAGCAGCAGGCGGGGGTCGGTGGAGAGCGCCCTCGCGATCATCACACGCTGGCGCTCGCCCATCGAGAGGGTCTCGGCACGGTGGCGCATGCGCGTGCCCAGCCCGAGCTGCTCGAGCAGGGGCGTGATCTCGCGCTGCGCCTGGCGCCAGCGGCGCGTCTTGAGCAGCTTCAGTATCGCGTTGTCGATCGCTGAGACACCCGGCAGCAGGTCGAAGTTCTGACGGATGAAGCCCAGTTCGGAGAGCCTGAAGCGCGACGCCTCGCGCTCTGAGAGCAAGGAGACGTCGCGATCGCCGATCAGGATCGTGCCCGCCGTGGGTTCCAGCAACATCGCGATCATCAGCAGCAGCGTCGTCTTACCCGACCCGCTCGGCCCGTACAGAGCGACGGTTTCACCGGGCGCGACCTTCAACGACACACCGTCGACCGCCCGCACCAGCTCCCCGCCCACGGCCGGATAGTGCTTCACGAGGTCACGCAGCTCCAGCAATCGATTCTCTCCCAGGTGTGCGTCGGGTGAGACCCGGCGCGATCAGTCCGACACGCTGCCGCTCACGTGCACGGTGATGGCGTCGCCTTTCGATTCCAAGATCGCGCCGCTGAAGCTCAGGCCTGACCCGTGCACACGGGCATAGCTCCCTGACCCACGATTGATCGACATCGAGCCGGAGAAGCTGGCCGTTCCACTGGCCCTGTGGTAGCCCGCCGATCCGTTGCCAGAGATCGAGCTCCCACCGTGATAGATGTTGACTTCTGCGGTTACGCGCGTGCTCGACACCGCAGTCAGGTGAACGTAGATCGCGCCGGTGACCGTCCCTGCCGCCGAGCCCTGCTCGTTGAGCGTAAAGCCGTGCTTGCTCGTGAGGTGAAGATACGCGTTCTCGCTCAGGAACACCGTTCTCGCGGACTGCGCTGATGGGTCTGCAGCCTGGGCGACCGTCGAGCGCGTGGCGGGGACGAGCAGCGCGAGCGCCGTCAATGTAGTGACCGACAACGCCGTAGTAACTGACAACGCCGCGGTCGAGCGGAATCCGGCGAGCTTTGCCGATCGGGAATTGTGGCTATGAAGTGGTGGCATCTGTCTCCCTGCTCATCGTGGACAAGGGGCCGTGGCGAGCGCGCTGCCGCTGGAGCCGTCGGCGTAGTTAAATTCGGCGGCGAACGGAAAGCCGCCAACCGGGCACGTCGAAGGCACGAGGACCGCGTTCGCCCCGCGTGTTCGCTTGCGCGTGCTCGCGCCGATCGTAAGCGAGAATGTGAGTATCGAGGCATCCGGCTCGAAGGCCAGCGTGGGAATTGGGGGCACGGGCATCACCAGCTCTTCGCCGTAGGGAGCGCCAACCGAGAGCACCGTCCCGGTGAGCAGCATCCGCTGATCGATTGGCGTGTAGCCCTGGGCGAGGATCTCAAACGTCGGCTGCAGGTTGTGCGGCGCGCCGAGGAAGGCCCATAGCGTGGCTTCCTCGCTGATGTTCAGCGATCCCGCGTGCACCTCCGCAAGCGCATGTCCGCTGCCGATCTGAGATTGCGCGGAGCAGCCGCTCGCGCCGCGAGCCAGCAGGCGCGCCGCGTCGCAGCTATGCAGGCTCGGGATGTCGAGGCTCAGCCCGGCGGGAAACTCCAGGACCGACCGGCTCAGCGGCGAGGGCACACCGAATTCACCTCCCGCGTAGTGAATCGTGACCGTGAGAGCGGCTCTGGCGCCGAGCCGGTCGGGAGACAGGGATGGCGTGATCGCCGCAAACGTTTGGCCCTGCGCCGAGGCGGCCAGCGCCGCGCAGGCGGTCAGGGCCAGGGCCGCGCACGCAGCCGCGGCAGCGACCGTCGCGCGGAGGTGGAGCGCTGCGATAATGCTCGAAACCCTGGGCCCCATCGCTCTCTCCCGTTCCTGAGCACCGGACATTGCGCCGGCTAAAATGCGGCCGATATCCGGAGCTATCGCGTCCGGTATTCCACGTTACCGACGGTAACACAAACCCATGGGGCCGTCAACCCGCAGCCGAGGAGGCCGACGCGATGGACGACCACGCCGAGAAGGCAGCCCGCTTTCTGGCTCTACACGATCAAGAGCACCCTTTGCTGCTCGCCAACGCCTGGGACCCCGGCTCGGCCAAGCTGCTCGCGTCGCTCGGCTTCGACGCGCTCGCGACGACGAGCAGCGGCTACGCGGCGACGCTCGGGCGACTCGACTACTCGCTCAGCCGCGAGGAGGCGGTCGCGCATGCCGCCGCGGTGGTAGCGGCGACGGAGCTGCCCGTGTCCGCCGACTTCGAGGACGGCTTCGCCGAGGAACCAGCCGGCGTGGCCGAGACCGTGCAGCTCGCGCTCGAGGTGGGCCTCGCGGGCTGCTCGGTCGAGGACTGGAGCGCTGCGCACGGACGGCTGTATGACCGAGACGCCGCCGCCGAGCGCGTCGCGGCGGCGGCGCAGGCGGCGCACGCCGGGCCCGTGCGCCTCGTGCTGACGGCGCGCGCGGAGAACTACCTGCGCGGCAACCCCGACCTGCGCGACACGATCGAGCGCCTGCAGGTCTTCCAGGAGGCCGGCGCCGACGTGCTTTATGCGCCGGCGCTCGACCGGCCCGAGGACATCCGCGAGCTGCTCGCGGCCGTCGAGTTGCCGGTCAACGTGCTCGCACGCCCCGGGGCTCCCTCGGTGGCGGAGCTCGCGGCGCTGGGCGTCAAGCGCGTGTCGGTCGGGGGCGCGTTTGCGTTCGCGGCGTTGGGCGCGGCGCTCGGTGCCGCGAACGAGCTTTTGCACGACGGCACATACGGCTTCATGGAGCTGTCAGCGGCCGGCTCGAGAGCTGTGCGCGCGGCGTTCGCCGACTGACGCGAGCGCTCAACCGAGCGCATGCACGTGGCCCGCGCGACGGTCGGCGTAAGCTGACGACGATGGCCGCCTGCTCGCCGGATTTCGCTCGCACCGCCTCCGATTACGCTCGTCACCGGGCTGGCTTCCCGGTGGGGCTGCTCGATCGTCTCGCGGCGCTCGGCATCGCACGCCCGGGCGCGCGCGTCGTCGATCTCGGCACCGGCACGGGGAGCCTCGCGCGCCTGTTCGCGCAGCGCGGTTGCATGGTCACGGGGGTCGACATCGCCGGGCCGCTGCTCGAGCAGGCCCGCCGCCTGGACCGCGAGGCCGGCGTCGAGATCGCCTACGTACAGGCGCCGGCCGAGGCGAGCGGCCTGCCCGACGCGAGCTTCGACGTCGTCTGCGCGGGACAGTGCTGGCACTGGTTCGACCGGCCTGCTGCCGCACGCGAGGTCTCGCGTCTGCTCGTCGGTGACGGTTTCGTCGTGATCGCCCACTTCGACTGGCTGCCGTTCGCCGGCAACGTGGTCGCGGCGACCGAGCAGATCATCCTGCGCTACACGCCAACGTGGCCGTTCGCCGACCAGGCCGGGCTCTACCCGCAGTGGCTGGTGGATCTGCAGAGCGCCGGGTTCACCGAGATCGAGACGTTCTCCTTCGACGTGTTCGTGCCGTACACCCACGAGGCGTGGGTCGGACGCGTGCGAGCGAGCGCGCCGATCGCCGGCACCCTGGACGCCGACGGCGTGCGCACCTGCTCGCAGGAGCTGGCGGCGATGCTGCGCGAGCGCTTCGCCGAGGACCCGCTCGCCGTGCCCCACCGGGTGTGGGCGGTCACCGCCAAGGCGGCGCCCAGGTGAGCGAGGCGCAGATCGGCGTCCGCTGCGGCGCTCGCTTCACCACCTACGAGGATCTGTTCGCGCGGGCGCTGCGCGCTACCCGCGGACTGAGCGAGCTCGGCATCGGCCCGGGCGACCGCGTGGCGCTGCTGCTGCGCAACTCGATCGAGTTCCTGGAGGCCTCGCTCGCGACGGTCCCGCTGGGCGCGAGCTCCGTGCCGATCAACTGGCACTGGCGCGCCGATGAGATCGCGTATGTGCTCGCCGACAGCGGCGCCAAGGCCCTCGTCGTGCACGCCGGCCTATGGCCGTCGATCGCGCCGAGCACGCCGCAACACGTCGTCGCGATCGTCGTGCCCGATGGTGCGGACGACGCCGCGCCCGCGCCCGGCGATGCGCTGCGGTGGGAGGAGTGGATCGCGGGCAACGAGCCGTGGGCGCAACCGCCCGAGCGTGCGCCGCAGAGCATCATCTACACCTCCGGGACGACCGGACGACCGAAGGGCGTCGTGCGCACGCCGGCCACCGACTCCCAGCGCGAGCAGACCCAGGCGCTGCTCGGTCAGATCTTCCAGCTGGCGCCGGGCGAGCGCACGGTGATCCCGGCGCCGATGTACCACGCGGCGCCGAACGTGTACGCGCTCGCCGCGGCGATCCGCGGTGTGGACATAACGATCATGCCCGGGTTCGACGCGGAGGAGTTCCTGCGGATCGTCGAGGAGCAGCGCGTCACCGTCGTGCAGATGGTGCCGACGATGTTCGTGCGCCTGCTCGCGCTGCCCGAGCGGACACGCTCCCGCTACGACCTCTCGTCGCTGCGTTTCGTCCTGCACGCAGCCGCGCCGTGCCCACCCGAGGTCAAGCGCGCGATGATCAGCTGGCTCGGTCCGATCGTCGCCGAGTACTACGGCGGAACCGAGACAGGTCCCGTCGTGTTTTGCACCAGCGAGCAGTGGCTCGCGCATCCGGGAACGGTCGGGCGCCCGCTCGAGCGCGCCGTCGTCAAGATCCTCGATGGCGCCGGCGCCGAGCTGCCGCTCGGCGAGTCCGGCGAGGTCTACATGTGGCTCGACACCTGGCCGGACTTCACCTACGAGGGCGATGAGGCCAAGCGTCGCGCGGTCGAGCGCGACGGCCTCGTCAGCCTCGGCGACATCGGCTACCTCGACGCCGACGGCTTCCTGTACCTCAACGATCGCCGCATCGACATGGTCATCAGCGGCGGCGTCAACATCTACCCCGCGGAGATCGAGGCGTGCCTGCTCTCGTTGCAAGGCGTGCGCGATTGCGCGGTCTTCGGCATCCCCGACGCGGAGTTCGGCGAGGCGCTCGCCGCGCACGTCGAGCCTCACGACGACGCGCAGCTGACCGCCGAGCGGGTGCGCGGGCACGTGCGCTCGAAGCTCGCCTCCTACAAGACGCCGCGCGTGGTCGAGTTCAGCGACTCGCTGCCGCGCGAGGACTCGGGCAAGATCTTCAAGCGCCGTCTGCGAGAGCCCTACTGGCGCGACCGCGAGCGCGCGATCTAGACGCGAGCCCGCGCCGCGCGATCGTGCTCAGGGCGTGGCCGCCGCCTGTGCCGGTGGCCTGTAGATGGACTGCACCTGCAGGTATGCGGTGAGGCCCTCGGGACCGAGCTCGCGCCCGAGGCCGCTGGCCTTTACGCCGCCGAAGGGCGCCGCCGGGTCGAGCATGTAGTGGTTGATGCCAATGCTGCCCGTCTGCACGCGCTTGGCGAGCGCCTCGCCGCGCTCGGGGTCGCTGGTCCAGACGCTGCCGCCGAGCCCGAAGTCGGAGTCGTTGGCGATCGCCACTGCCTCCTCCACGCCGTCGTAGGGGATCACCGACAGCACCGGCCCGAAGATCTCCTCGCGTGCGATCGTGTGGCTGTTCTGCACGTCCGCGAAGATCGTCGGCTCGACGAACCAACCGCGGTCCTGGTCGTGCGGGCGCCCGCCGCCGGCGACGACCCGTCCGCCCTCGGCGCGTCCCTTCTCGATGTAGCCCTCGACGCGCTCGCGCTGGCGGGCGCTGGCCATCGGGCCGATCTGCGTTGAGGGATCGAGCGAGTCTCCGACCTGCAGCGCGCCGGCGAGCCCGCTGAACAGCTCGAGGACCTCGTCGTAGCGTGTGCGGGGGGCCAGCACGCGCGTGCCCAGGTAACACGTCTGGCCGTTGTTCGCCAACGTCGCGCCGAACAGGGCCTCGGCCGCTTGCGAGAGGTCGGCGTCGTCGAGCACGATCGCCGCGGACTTGCCGCCGAGCTCCAGCGTGACCGGGCGCAGCAGCTCGCCACAGCGGCGCGCGATCGTGCGCCCTGCCGCGGTCGAGCCGGTGAACGCGACCTTGTCGACGTCCGGGTGTTCGACCAGGTACGCGCCGAGCTCGCGCCCGCCGGGGACGATGTTGACGACCCCGGGCGGCAGGTCGGCCTCGATGATCGCCTCGGCGAGCAGCAGGCTGTCGAGTACCGTCTCCGGGCTCGGCTTGATCACGACCGTGCAGCCGGCGGCGAGCAGCGGCGCGAGCTTGAACATCGCCAGACATTGCGGGTAGTTCCACGGCACGATCGCACCGACCACGCCGACGGGCTTGCTGACCACGTTGATCGTGCCGCCGAGCAGCCCTTGGCGCTCTTCCTCGAGCGGGGTCTGGCGGATCATGCCCGCGTAGTAGCGCGCGAGCACGGCTGGGAAGACGGCCTCCGTCGCGAGCGCGATCGAGATTGGCATCCCATTCTGCAGCGACACGCGCTGCGCGCTCTCCTCGCCGCGGCTTTCCAGCGCGCCGGCCAGGCGCTCGAGCGCCTGCGCGCGATCCTCGACCGGCCACGACGACCAGCCGCTCGGGTCGTCAAACGCGGCGCGTGCGGCCCCGACCGCGGCGTCGACGTCGGCGTTGGTGCCCTCCGGCACCGATCCCACGAGCTCCTCCGTGCTGGCCGCGGTAACGAGTATGCGCTCGGAGCCCTGCGGCTCAGTCCACTCCCCCCCGATGAAAAGCTCGTTGCTGTCGATGGTCGTCTGTGTGCTCATCGCAGTCACTCCTATCGTCCGGCGAGGGATGTCTTCAAGCGTAAGATCGAACTCTCCACTCAGCCTAGTCCCTCTGTGGATGCTATGCGCGGTGCCTGACCACCGTATGCGCGGTGCCTGACCACCGCTCAGGTGCGCGGGCGAAACGTGCAGTCCATCCGCTTGACACCGTGGATGAAGGCACTGCGCAGTAGCTCGGGCTCCTGCGCCTCGATGTCAGGAACCACCCGCAGAAGCTCGCCAAAGATCGAGCGTAGCTGCGTTCGGGCTAGCGAGGCGCCCAGGCAGTAGTGCGGGCCGCCGCCACCGAAGCCAACGTGACGGTTGGGCTCGCGGGTCACGTCGAACCGCCACGGGTCCTCGAAGACCAGGTCGTCTCGGTTGGCTGAGTCGTAGAACAGCACGACCTTCTCGCCCGCCGCCAGACGCTCGCCGTGGAGCTCGAGCTCGCGCGTCGTGGTGCGCCTGAAGGTGATGACGGGTGAGGCCCAACGCACGAACTCCTCCACGGCCGCCGGCAGACGCCGGTCGAGGTCCTCCAGCAGTAGTGCGCGCTGATCCGGGTTGACGCTCAGCGCCCGCATCGCGTGCGAGGTGGTGTGGCGTGTGGTGTCGTTGCCGGCCACCGACAGCAGCACGAAGAAGGCCGCGATCTCCGCGTGGGTAAGGCGCTCGCCGTCGACCTCGGCGTGGACGAGCGCGGTCATCAGGTCCTCCCCCGGATGCTGCTCGCGGTAGGCAGCCAGCTCCGTGGCGAACTCCGTCAGCGTCCATAGCGCCTCGCCGAGCACCTCGATCGGAGCGCGGTCGCCGAACACCTCGGGGTCAGACGTCGTGACCAGAAGATCGGCGGCAGCCACCACCCGCTCGCGGTCGGCCTCCGGCACGCCGATCATGTCCGAGATCGTGACCAGGGGCAGTCGCTTGGCGATTAGCTCCACGAAGTCGCCGCCGCCGCTCGGTGCGGCCTCCTCGACGATGCGCCGCGCGTTGACTCGGATGCCCTCCTCGATGCGAGCCACCTGACGGGGTGTGAACGCCGAGGACACCAGGCCGCGCAGCTTGGTATGCCGGGGCGCGTCCATGGCCAAGAACGACATGGAGGCCTCCAGGAACTCCGGCGGCGCGTCCGCGAATTGCGTCCCCTGGCCCGAGCAGAAGCTCTCTGGATCACGAGAGATGCGGCGCACGTCGTCGTAGCGCACAACTGCCCAGTAGCTCATGCGCTCCTGATCGGGCAACCCCAGGACGTCCTCGGGCGGCTCATGCCGCGAGATCGGCGCCTCGCGACGAAGCCACGCAAAGTAACGATCGCGCTCCTCGGCCGGCTGGCCCCAAAAGTCCAACGAGCCGAGATCACCTTCCGGCGTCTGCGGGGTCCGTAAAACCGCCACGAGGTGACTGTACTCCCACGTCAGTCCAGTAGAGCGGCCGCGGGCCGCGCCTGGGAAGACGGATCGCCGGCCGAGGACTGCGCGGGCTGGGCAGGCAGCAGGATCGCCGCCATGATCGCCCCGGCGACCGCCACTCCTCCGGCGACGAGACAGCCTGCGCTGAGACCGTCGACGAAGGCGTTCGAGGCGGCCTGATGCACGTAACCGGCGATACCCGCATGGCCTGCCTGAGCCAGTCGGGCAGCCGCCTCCAGCGCGGCGCCGACGGATTCGTGTGCTGCATGGACGAGCGGCTTGGGCAGCCGCGCGGGCAGGGCCGTGGTGAGCTGGCTGGCGTAGATGGAGGCAAACACGCTGCCGATCACGGCGACGCCGAGGGTTCCACCGAGCAGGCGGGTGGCATCGTTGACGGCCGAGCCGACGCCGGCCTTGTGCTTGGGCACGACGCCCATGATCGCCTCTGTAGCGGGTGCGCTGGTGAAGCCCATGCCCACGCCGTAAAGCACCATCTGCACGGCGATCGTGGCGTAGCTCGTCGTGGCGGATAGCGTGGCGACCCATCCGTAGAAGCAGGCCACGGCCACCAGACCACCGGCGACGACGAGCTTGGTGCCGAAGCGCACCGCCAGCTTGGTTCCGAGCACCGACGCGACGCCCACCGATGTCGCGACCGGCAGCAGGTGCACGCCGGCGGACAGAGGCCCGTAGCCCTTGATGAACTGGAAGTACTGGGTCATCAGGAAGATGAACCCGAACAGCGAGAAGAAGGCGACGGTCACCGAGCCGCTGGCGGCGGTGAAGCGCGGGTTGCGGAAGAGGCTGATGTCGAGCATCGGATGGCTCGTGCGCCGCTCCCACGCGATGAACGCGCCGAACAGAACGGCGGCGAGCGCGAAGCCGCCGATGCTGGCGGCGCTGCCCCAACCGCGGTCGGGCGCCTCGATGATCGTGTAGACCAACAGCGCCATCGCGGCTGCCGACAGGAGCAGTCCCGGCGCGTCGGTCCTCGGAGCGCGCGGATCGCGCGATGTTGGAACGCTCCAGGCGACCAGGGCCGCCCCCAAGGCGGCCACGGGCGCCATCGCGAAGAAGATGCTCGCCCACGAGAAGCTCTCCAGCAGCCAACCGCCGACGATCGGGCCGAGCGCGATCGCGGCGCCGGCGGTCGCGCCCCACAGCCCGATCGCACGCGCCCGCTCGGCACGCTCGGTGAAGACGTTGGAGATCAGCGACAGCGTCGCGGGGAACACCATCGCGGCGCCGAGACCCATGAAGCAGCGCGCGAGGATCAGCTGTTCGGGCGTCGTGGTCAGTCCGCCGGCGAAGCTTGCAACGCCGAAGACGCCGAGGCCGGCGAGCAGCATGCCCTTGCGACCGAGGCGGTCCGAGAGGCTGCCGGCGGCGAGCAGCAGGGCCGCGAACACGAGGTTGTAGGCGTCGACGACCCATTGCAGCTGGCTGTTTGACGCGTGCAGCTCACGCACCAGCGTCGGCAGCGCGACGTTGACGATCGTCGTGTCGAGGTTGATCGCGAAGGCCGCGAGCAGGAGCGAGACGAGGATCAGCGGCCGGCTGCGCACGCGATCGAGCCCTCAGCGTCAGCTGACGCCGCTCAGCTCATACGCGCCCGGATCGATGCGAGCGGTCCGCCGACGGTAAGCGCTCCACAGCCACGGCCACTGGTTCGGGTCGTTGCCGTTCTCATCGACATACCAATTCGTGCAGCCCGTGTGCCAGACGGTGCCTGCGAGCGCGGCGCGCAGCTCCCGGTTGAAGGCCGCGGCGGTGCGGCGTGTGACCTGGATCTGGCGCGAGTGCGTTCGCTCGAGCTCTTGCAGCGCGGCGATCACGTGGTTGACTGCCGCCTCGATCACGTATATGACCGAGCCGGTGCCACCGTTCGTGTTTGGGCCGTACAGCAGGAACATGTTCGGGAAGTCCGGGACGCTCATCCCGAGGTACGCGTGCGGCACCTCGGCCCACTCTTGGGCAAGCGTGCGGCCACCGCTGCCGATGATCTCCATCGGCGCCACGAAGCCATGTGTCCTGAAACCGGTCGCGAGCACGAGCACGTCGGCTGCGCGCTCGCTGCCGTTCTCGAGGCGCACTCCGCTCGGCGTCACCTCGGCGATCGCGTCGGTGATGAGCTCCACGTTGGGCTTGGCAAGCGTCGGGTACCACTCGTCGGTGAGCATCAGTCGCTTGCAGCCAATCTCATCGGTCGGGGTCACAGCGGCGCGCAGCTGTGGGTCCTCGATCGCGTGGTCGATCTGACGACGGGCGAGCGCGCGGAACGGCCCCAGGATCCAGCTATGACCGGTCATTCCGAGCGCGCCCAGCTCCATGAACGCGAAGATCGCCATTCGGTCGAGCTGCTGCAAGACGGGGAATCGCTCAAACAGGCGTTGGACGCGTGCGGAGTAGGCGAAGTCCATCTTCGGGATCGTCCAGCCAGGCGAGCGCTGGTAGATGTCGAGCTGCTCGACCAGCGGCTGGATCGCGGGCACGGTCTGGATCGCGCTGCAGCCGGTGCCGATCACCGCGACTCGCTTACCCGCGAGCTCCACATCGTGGCGCCACTGCGCCGTGTGGAATGCGGGGCCGTCGAAGCTCTCAAGGCCCGGGATCGCGGGCATCTTGGGGACCGACAGCTGGCCGCAGGCGGTGATCATGATGTCAGCCTGATGCGTACCGGCGCTCGTCTGCAGCAGCCATTTGCCTTGCTCGGGCGCCCAGCGTGCGCTTGTGACCTCGGTGCTCGTGCGAATCCGATCGAGCACGCCGTGGCGTCGCGCGAGGTCCTCGAGGTAGGCCTGGATCTCGGCCTGGGTTGCGTATCGGCGCGACCACCGCGGGTTCGGCTCGAATGAGAACTCGTACAGGTGCGAGGGGACGTCGCAGGCGGCGCCGGGGTAGGTGTTGTGGTTCCACACACCGCCGACCCGCTCGCCACGCTCGAACACCTCGACATCCGCGTAGCCCGCACGACGCAGCATCACCGCTGCACCGACGCCGGCGAAGCCGCCGCCGACCACCGCGATCGATCTCGACCGACTCCGGTTGCCGTTGTGCGCGCCCGCGAGGGGACCGCGATCCATCTCGTGAACAGTACTCCCGCAGCACAGTGCGCCGGTCGCGTCGGATCGCCTTACCACGCGATCGGAGACCTACCGAGCGTCGGCGGCGCTAGGCTGCCGCTATGCCCCGCGGCTGGCCTACGACGCCCGCCTACAACGAGTGGAGCGCGACGTGCGACACGCTCCACGCGCACACGCAGGTGCTCGGCAAGCTGGCGGTCGCGCTGGCGCCGCCTGAGCCGGAGCTGCAGCACGCGGCGCTGCGGCTGACGGCGCGCGGCTGGGAGACGCTGCCGCTGCCCGCGCCGGACGGCTCGGGCGCGATCGTGGTGGCGCTCGACCTGCACAGCCACGTGGCGCTGGTCGAGCACAGCGACGGCAGGGCGCGGCGCATCGGGCTCACGCCGGACCGGGCCGTGGGCGAGGTCACGCGCGAGCTGCTCGGCGCGCTCGGCGCGCTGGTGGGCGCGGTCGAGATCAATCCGACTCCGCAGGAGGTGTCGTGGAGCGTGCCGCTGGACGAGGACACCGAGCATGCGCGCTATGACCCCGCGCCCGTCGCGTCGTACTTCGCCGCGGCTACCCGCGCGGCGCTCGTGTTGAGCGCGTTCCGCGCTCCGTATCGCGGCCGCTCTACGCGAGTTAACGCGTGGTGGGGCTCGTTCGACCTCGCGGTCAACCTGTTCTCGGGCCTGCCCGCTGATCCGCCGTCGGAGGACTTCATCATGCGCAACTCGATGGACGCGGAGGAGGTCGCGGTCGGCTGGTGGCCGGGCGAAGCTCGCTACCCGCGCGCGGCGTTCTACGCGTTCGCACACCCGGCGCCGGACGGGTTCGCGGGCGCGACGCTGTCACCCGCGGCGGCCCGCTGGGACGCGGAGCTCGGCCTGTACGTCCTCGACTGGGATGATCTGGTCTCCAGCTCGGACCCGCACGCGACGGCGCTCGCGTTCGCGCGCTCGGCGTTCCGTCACGCGTGCGCGGTGTGCGGCTGGGATGAGTCGCTCGGGGCGAGCGCCGACGGCGTGCCGCCGCCGGTCGTGGGCGCGGGCGGCTGATAGCGTCCGCCGGCGGTGAGGACCGTCAACCTCAACGCCGGGGCGGTGGCTGAGCTCGCGGTGGGCCACATCAAGGGGATGTGGCGCGATCTCGGCCGTCAAGCGGGTACGCGCACGGTCGGCCTGCGCCGCGTCGAGGTCGCGCCGGGGCACTTCTCGACGCCGGCGCACGAGCACGGCGCGGACGAGGAGATCTTCTTCGTGCTCGACGGGGACGGGCTGTTGTGGCAGGACGGCCACACGTTCGCGGTGGCGGGCGGCGACTGCATCGTGCACCGTCCCAAGCGGAGCCCGCACACCCTGCGCGCGGGCGAGCGAGGGCTCGACGTGCTCGTCTTCGGCCAGCGGCGCGACCCGGCGCTGACCGCGCTGCCGCGGGCCGGCGTGGCGTGGTCGTTTCCGCGATGGGTCGAGCTCGGCGACGGCGAGTCGCCGTTCGCGCGCGAGGCGGCTTGCGGTCCGCCGGAGTGCCCGCCGCCGAGCGCCGAGCGTCCACCCAACGTGGTGGCACTCGCCGATGTGGAGGCGATCTTCGACGGTCGTGCGCGTCGTGTTGGCAAGGCCGCGGGGGCGCTCGCGACGGGTCTGAACCACGTTGTGCTGGAGGCGGGCGGCCAGGGGGCGCCGCCACACTGCCACTCGCACGAGGAGGAGATCTTTGTAGTGCTTGAGGGGGGTGGCGCGCTGGAGCTCTGGGGGCGCGGTACGACACAGCCAGATGAGCAACCGCTGCGCGCTGGCGACGTGGTCGCGCGTCCGGCTGGAACGGGCGTCGCGCACGCGTTGCGCCCTGGCCCCGACGGGCTCACCTACCTGGCGTACGGCACGCGCGAGCACACCGACATGTGCTTCTACCCAAAGTCGGGGCGGGTGTCGCTGCGCGGCCTCGGCATCGCGCTGCGCTCGCCCGAGATCGACTACCTGCCCGACTTGTAGTCAGCTAGGTCACTTGGTCTTCGACCGTTTCCAGTTCCGACGTGAAGGCTAGAGTGGCGCTCAGTTTGGCTTCTGTCGGGCATTTCGGGCTGTTTTCGCCGAATTTCTTGTTGAGCGTGAACCTCTGTTCGCTGATCGCGACTTTTAGCGGAGTCGGTTCACCTGCGGGGCCCGGGGTAAACGAGCCGGTTACCTTTTTGCTAGTGAACTGACACTTCGCGCCGCCGGCTTCAGGCAACGTGACCGTCATCAGCACTTCTTTCGTGCCCTTGATGACCGTCTTGCCTTTGGTCGTCAATTCGGTCTGCCACGGGAGGCCACCCGCTGACACCGCTGCGCGACCGAGGCCCGTCGTGGTCCGGCAATCGCCTTCGGCTTCTTCACCGGTCGAGGACTCTTCGCTGAAGGAGACCGTGTCCAGCTTAGTGCCTTCGTTGGCGGTCAGATCGCCCGTCAGGACATTGCTCGCGCACTCGACGTCACCGATGGCCGTGTTTAACGCGAGGTCCGAGGCGTCGCCGACGATTCCTGCGAGATGCATAATCGGATAACCGTCCTTGTCGAGGTCCAGCTCCGGCTTCGGCTTCTTTCTTTTTTCGTTTTTCGTCGTGAGGACAGCCTGTCCTTTGAAGGTTTCGAGTGTGCCGTATTCTTTGGCTGCTCCCGGTAGCCCTACCAGTGGCTCAAAGTAGCTCACAACAGAGAATTCGGGTCGGTATACCACTTCCTTTTCGTATTCGCTTACGCCTCCTTCTTCTGTGCAGTTTGCGTCGTTGTATTTCCCGGTACCCGCTGCGACTTTGACGCACTTTATTTCGTCTTCTTCAAATCGTTTTGCCCCCTTTTTCCCTGTTTTGCTACACACCTCAGACGGTCCCCCAACTTCCGTGCCTTCCATGAGGACTCCAGACTTCGCGCGGAAGAAATAGGGGCCGCCACTGTCACCGTGTTCGGCACACGCACTATCTTCGACGAGGTGTGTAGTAAGTTCCGCGCTCGATCCCGCCAACCTCACGTTGAGGTGTTCGACCGTGCCGCACTGTTCACCAGAGGTCTCGCCCTCATGGCAGTTCACCATTCCTTCCATGCTTGGATTGTCGCCCGCCACCGGGTGGGAATTAAACTTTAGTCCTAGCACCCATCCCAATGGTGTTATGGGTTCTTCGGGGTAGGCGCGCCAATTGCCCCATTCGACCATATCGGCGGGGACTGGATCCGGTTCGGGTTCGGTGAACGCGCCGCGTTCGATCTTTATCTCGGCGATGTCGCGGGCTTCGTTTTTGAAGAACGTGACTTCGTTGCCGATTTTTTTCTGACCTTCTTTGCCTAAGTATTCCGAGGAGACTTCGCGTGTGATTTTGCCTTCGGTGAGGCTGAAGGTAATCCCCACCGGTCCTGGTTTCCCCGTCCATGCAGCAAGGAGTTCCACTTCTGTGGTGCTTTTGAAGGCCTTTACAGTAGTGGTCAATTTTTCGCCTTCGTTGTTGAAAATGCTTGCTTTCACTACTGCCGTGGCTGGTGCTTTGGTCCATTCTTTCAAGTTGGTGATTTTCGCTTCTGCTTCGGCTTGGGTTTCTCCTGCGCGGCCAGGTCGGATCCCCGTGATCACCTTGTTGCCTGTTGTGGCGTCTCCGTTCACGAAGAATTCTTCCACGAAACAGTGCCCGGCCGTCAGCAGATATGTTGCGTTGCCCTCGATCAGCATCGGCCCGGCCGTGCAGCCGAATGGTTCTATCGCGATCTTGACGCCGGAGGTAATCGTCTTTTCACAGTAGGCTTCTGTTTTGATCTTTTCGCCCGTCTCGTTATATTGTCGCGCTTCCGCGTTGGGTTCGCGGTATTCACATTCCGTAGGCTTAGCCTTAGGTTCGATTTGAAGCTGCAAGGGTGACACAACGGTGATCGAGACGTTCACGCTTGCGGTCGCGGCTTCACGTTCCAGCGCGGTGCGTTCCGACGCGGGGACCGACGAGCTCAGGTCGACCGCGACGGCGTTGTTCTTGGAGTCGATCCCCGTCTTGGCCTCCTGGTGCGCGAACAGTGTCGCAAGCCTATTGTTCCAACGGTTTTGAGCGGCGATCAGGGCGGCCCAGGTCGAGCGTACCGGCGTCTCGACGACGTCGGCCATTAGCCCGGAGTGCGCGAGCACCCGCTGAGCCGACTGTCTACTGGCGTCGGACGTCACACCGACGTGGAACTGCGCAGCCGCTGGTTCAAACCACGCTCCGGCGAACGCGGCGCCCAGAGCTGCTTCTATCGTGCTCGCGAGGTGTGTTTCTGCGACTTGTGCCTGGAGGCTGATCGCTTGGCTCGCGCGCGCAGGGGAAATGCCTTTGCGCGTAAGGACCGCGGTCTCGCCGGCGAAAAGGGGGCTGACGGACGCCTGTGTCGTCCTCGTCGACTGCGCGCGGGCTAGGCTGGCCGTGCCGAGAACGAGTAGAACGACGAAACTCGCGCCGAGCACCTTGATCCGCCGCATGACCCACCCCCGATGTTCGCTATCGACTACCCCACCATCCGTGGCGGTGCGTAGCCCGCTGAAAGCAGCGTCCCTGCCGTCGCGGCGAGGACGCTAACGCTTCCCGAAGTCGATGTCAACGGGCGTTCGGCTCACGGTGTGGTACGCGAGAGGGCGCAGCTTGGCGACGCTCGCGCGCGCTCGCGGCCGACCTCGCGTCGTGTTTTGGCGAGACCTCTCCGAGTAGCGGGGCCGTTCAGCGCTTGCCGCTCCACTCCGCCTTGTGCACCTTCTTCGCCGCCTGGTAGTCGCGCAGCGCCTTGGGCGAGTCGACGTCGCCGAGCGTGGGATGCGGCGGCACGAGCTTCTTCGCGACGGCGAGCTTGTAACGCTTGGCCAGCACGGCCCCCATCGACTTGACCTTCATCTCGCCGAAGCCCGGCAAGGCCTCGAGGTTCGCGCGCAGCTCGTCGGAGCTCGCGGCGTCGGTCCAGACGCGGGCGGCGTCGCCGTCGTACCGGTCCTCTACGTGGACCGCGAGGTCGTGCACGCGCTTGGCCATCGAGCCTGGGAAGCGGTGGATCGCTGGTTTCTCGCGGAAGATCGGCTCCAGGTCCGCGCCGGCGAGCTTCGTGGCGTCGAGCGACCCGAGCCGTTCGCGTAGGGCGAGCGGTCCGGAGAACGCCTTTTCGACCGTGACCTGCTGATCGAGCGCGAAGCCGATCAGCAGCGCCATCGGGTCGCGCGCGATCAACGCGTTCGCCTCGTCGGAGTCCGTGAAGTACAGGCGGTCGGGCACGGGTGAATCCTAGTGCTCGCACGCGGCGGCGAGGTACAGGACGGCCTGCACGCGCGCGACGACGCCGACGGCGTCGTCGGGCACCAGCAGCTCGGGGTGGTGGAGTGGGCGCGCCGTGAAGCCCGCTGCGCCGTCGAGTCCCACGAACGCCATCGCCACGGGAGACAGCGCGCCGAAGAACGCGAAGTCGTCCGATCCGCACGAGCGCCACTCCTCGGCGGCCGTCAGGCCGGCCCCGGCAAGCAGCTCGCGCGCGCGGCTGACGATGGCGGGATCGTTCTCGAGCGCCGGCTCGCCCGGCACCAGCTCGACGCTCGCCCGGCAGCCGTGAGCCGCCGCGATCCCGGCGGCGACCTCCTCGACCAGTCCGCGCAGCGCGAGTCGATCCTCGAGCCGGTGGGCGCGCACGGCGCCCCGCGCGAGCGCGCGCCGTGGGATCACGTTCTCCGCGCTCCCCCCCTCGAGCACCCCGACGGTCAGCGAAGCCGGGTGGACCGGGTCGATCCGCCTGGACACCTCGGCGTGCAACGCGACGACGACCTGGGCGATCGCCAATATCGGATCGCGCCCGCGGTGCGGGTAGGCGCCGTGCGAGGGCTCGCCCTCGACGGCCACCTCGAACCCGTCGCACGACGCGTTGACCGCGCCGGGGTCCAGCGCGACGGTCCCCCAAGGCACTTCCGGGTGCACGTGCGCCGCCACCACCGCCGCGGGCGCGAGCGTCGCGAGTGGCTCGCCGGCGAGCTGCTCCGCCCCTGACGGGTAGGCCTCCTCGCTCGGCTGGAAGACGGCCAGCAGCGGCGCGGGCAGCTCCTCGGCGAGCTCGTGCGCCGCGCGCGTCAGTGCGACGAGGGCCGCCATGTGAACGTCGTGCCCGCACGCATGCATGACGCCGCCGTGCGCCGCGAACGAAGCGCCGGTGCGCTCCTGTATCGGCAGGCCGTCGAGCTCCGCGCGCACCGCCACGGGGGCCGCCGCGCCACCAGGCCCGACTCGCGCGATCCGCCCCGTACCGGCGGCCGCCTGGCAGGCGACCGGCAGCTCCGCGGCGACGCTCGCCGCAGTCCGCTCCTCGGCGTGTGCCAGCTCGGGCTGCCGGTGCAGGCGCTGGCGCAGTGCGACGGCTCGCGGCAGCTCGCGCTCGATGCCCTCCAGCAGCCGCGACAGCAGCTCCTCAGTAGATGGCCGCATAGCGCCGACAGACCTCCTCGAGGTCGAGGCCCGTGGCGGCGTCGAGCTCGGCGTGCTTGATGCTCATGTACGCGTCGTACAGCAGCGGCGTCATCCAGCCGCGGACGGTGGCATCGTCGGCGAGCGCCGCCAGCGCCTGCGCGAGCGTCGTCGGCAGCGCGCCCACGCCGAAGCGCTCCGCATCCTCGGTGCTCAGTTGGGCGGGATCGCACTCGAGGATCGGCGGCGCGGGCAGCTGTGCGCGCACTCCCGCCAGACCCGCTCGCACGATCGCTCCGAGCGCCAGGTACGGGTTGGCGGTCGCGTCCGCGCCGCGGTACTCGATGTGCAGCTGCCTGGCCGGATCGTCGTCAGCGAGCGCGACCACCGGCGGGATGCGCAACAGCGCCTCGCGGTTGCGCTGCCCTAGGCACAACGCCCCCGCGCTCCAGCGGTGGGGCGTAAGGCGCGCGCCGGACACGGGGCTCGGAGCGGTGAGCGCGCTGAGCGCCCGCGCATGCAGCAGGATCCCCGCCGCGAAGCGCCCGCCGATCTCGCTCAGCCCTGCGGGTCGCGCGGTGTCGTAGAGCAGCGAGGAGCCGCCGGCGTCCAGCAGGTTGAGATGGATGTGCACGCCGTTGCCCGCCTGCTCCGGATCGAGCAGCGGCACGAAGCTCGCGCGCATCCCCTGGCGGCGGGCGATCTCGCGCACGACCTCCCTCAGCACCACGCTGCGGTCGGCGCTCGCGACCCCCTCAGCCGCGGCCACCGGGATCTCGAACTGGTGCGGCGCGTACTCGGCGAAGAACCGCTCGGGCTCGACGCCGGCTTCGACCAGCGAGCCCATCGCGCGGCTCGCGAACGGCTCCGCGCGGCGCTGCGCATCGAGTGAGAACGGCAGCGCCGGCGGCGAGCTATGCGCCAGCAGGAGTTGGAACTCGTGCTCGAAGCTCGCCAGCAGACGTGCGCCCAGCTCCTGCTCGAGCTCACGCAGGGCGTCGCGCAGAAACCGCCGCGGGCAACACTCCCACGGCTCGCCGTTGGTCTCGACGATGTCGCACAGCACGAGCTCCAGCGCGCCCTCCTCGCCGTCGGCCGCGACGAGCACATGTGTGTCGGCGTCCGGGAGCAGACGCAGGTCGCCGGTCGAGCCAAACGGGTTGGGGTCGGCGACCGGGCCGAGGGGCGTGAGCGCATGGTTGGCCGGCACCCAGCTGACACCCGAGCGCAGGTGATCGCCGAGCTCGGCCGAGAACACCGAGCGTCCGCGCACGATCGAGCCGAGGTCGCAGCATACGAGCGCGACCAGCTCGGTCGGGCTCACCTCAGCGTCTCGGCTGTCACGGTGCCGTTGTCCCAGATGTCCTCCGCCAGCCCCAGTGCGTCTGCGCCCGAGCGCACCGCCGCCGCGTCCTGCGCGAAGACGACGACGATCACGCCGCCCGCCGGCGCCGCCGCTGGGTTCGCCGCTGCCGCCGGGTTCGTCGCTGCGGGCGACGCCGCTGCTGGTGTCTCGCGCCGCAGCGCCCGCGCCAGGCGCTCCTGTGGCTGCACGTGGACGCCGTTGTCGCCGAGGGCGGGGTAGGTATCGGCGATGCCATACAGGCTGCCGCCGGGGCCCCGCACCCGGCCGACGATGCACGCGAAGTGCCCCACGTCCCAGTCAGGGGGCGGGCCATCCTGCTCGCCGTCGATCAGGTAGCCGAGCAGCTGGTTGACGCTCGCGCGCCCTCCCCACAGGTGGCGGGTGGCCAAGTTGGCCACGAGCGTGACCGGGTGCTCGAGCGTGGCGGCCAGGTCGAACAGGCCGGCGAGCGTGTGCGCGTTCCAGGGACCCGTGTAGGGGATCGGCGCGAGCGCTCCGCCGGAGAGCAGCCCAACTGCGTCGAGCACCCCGGCTGCGGTCGTTCCCGACACGTCCGGATCGTCGATGAACGGAAGCGACAAGCGGTAGTCGCGCCGACCCGGTTCGCCGTGCGGGAGGGTGCCCGCTTCGCGCGTGCCGGAGACGATGCTGCCGGCCGCGAGTGCCACCGCGTCCTGGTCGAGCGGCTCGCCGCTGTGCTCGTCGATGCCTGCGGCGCGCAGCGCCAGCGCTCCGCAAAACGCGCCGCACAGGTCGTCGCGCTGCGGCAGCTCGCGCGCATGGACCGCGAGCAGCTCCCGGGCCCCGGGCAGGAGGGTGAGCTCGAGCGCTCCGGGCCTGCGCACGCTCACGCTTGCGATGTCCGCTCGGTCGTGGTCATGGTGTGGCTCCTCGCGTCGGTTGGCTCCTGAGCGCATCATCGCCTGCCGCTCGATTGTAGGCGGCGTCCATCTCACACCATCCGGGCGGCCCTGGCCGGGATGCGGGGGCCACGATCGCCGTCTCCTGCCTCTAGGCTGGAGCTTCATGGCAGCCGATGCCAAGCACTCCCCCGCGCTGTTCGACCCGACGGCGTTTCACGCCTTCCGCTTCGTCGCGCGCGAGCTCGACGCGCGCGGACACGTGACGCTTCGCTATGCGCTCGACGAGGAGCTCGAGTTCGTCGAGGAGCTCGACCTGCCGATCGAGCGCGAGCTGAGCGACGCACAGCGCGAGCGCGTGGACGGGCTGCTGGCGCTGCTGCACTGGGTCGCCGGCGTCAGCTACTTCAAGACGGCGCTGCCGCCGCTGCTCAGCTGCGAGACCGGCGCTCCGCCGCCGGCGGCCGCTGCGCTGCTGGGCGCGCTGTACTCCGAAGGCCTGGCCGAGCTGGCCTTCACCAACGGCTTGGGGGGAGTGCCGCGGCCGAGCTTTCCCACGGCGTCGGCCACGGCCACCGCGCCGGCACCGGCCACCGCGCCGGCCCCGGCCACGGCGCCGGTCGCCGCGCGTGCGGGTGGCGGCGAGGAGCCGCTCGGGCGGGTGCTGGTGCCGGTCGGCGGCGGCAAGGACTCCGCGGTGGCGCTTGAGATCATTCGACGGTCGGGTCGCGAGCTGGCGCTGTTCTCGCTCGGCGATGCTCCCCCGATCGCCCGCACGGTCGCCGTCGCCGGGCTGCCCCACCTGCTCGCGCGGCGCGCGCTCGACCCAGGACTGTCGGCGCTGAACGCCGCAGGCGCCCTCAACGGCCACGTCCCGATCACCGCGATCGTCGCGTGCGTGGCGCTCCTGAGCGCCGCTCTGCGCGGGTTCGACGCGGTCGCGATGGCCAACGAGCGCTCCGCTTCCGCGGGGAACCTCACCTGGGAAGGCATCGAGGTCAACCACCAGTTCAGCAAGGGGCTGCGCGCCGAGCGGCTGCTGAGCGCCGCCGCCGCCGAGACGGCGTGCGGCGTGCGGCTGTTCTCGGTCCTGCGGCCCGCCTCAGAGCTCGCGATCGCGCGCGCGTTCGCGCGCATGGACCGCTACCACGGCGCGTTCACGAGCTGCAACGCGATCTTCCGCATCGATCCCGCGCTGCGCGCCGCCTCGTGGTGCTGCGAGTGTCCCAAGTGCCGCTTCGTGTTTCTGGCGCTGGCGCCGTTCAGCGAGCCCGGGCATCTGCGCGAGGTGTTCGGCCGCGACCTGCTCGAGGAGGAGCACCAGTTCGACGGGTTCGCGCTGCTCACTGCGACCGGCGGGCACAAGCCATTCGAGTGCGTCGGCGAGGAGCAGGAGAGCCTCGCGGCGATTCGGCTGCTCGCCAGCGACCCGCGCTGGAATGCTCACCGCGTGCTCCGCCGCCTCGTGGCCGAGGTGCTGCCGCAGCATCCAGCGCAGGCGGGCGACCCCGACGATGTGCTCGCGCTCAGCGACGAGCACGCCGTGCCGGCGGTGCTGCTGGCGGATGTCCGTGCGCTTCTCGGAGCTTGACGGCGCCCGCATCGGCGTGTGGGGCGCCGGTCGCGAGGTCGCCTCGTTCGCCGAGCAGCTCGCTCGCCGCCTGCCGTCGGCGCGGATTCTCGTGGCGGCCTTCGACGCCGCTCCCGCGGTCGACGTCCGTGACACGCTCAGGGCTCCCGCGGTGCGGATCGTGACCGGCGCGGAGATCGTCGCGGCGCTGGCCGAGTGCGAGGTGGTCGTTCGCTCACCCGGCGTGTCGATCCATCGCCCGGAGCTGCGGGCGCTGCGCCGGGCCGGGGTGCGAGTTACGACCGCAACCGCGCTGTGGCTCGCCGAGCGCGGCGGCGAGCGCGTGATCGGCATCACGGGCACGAAGGGCAAGAGCACCACCGCGGCGCTCGTGTCCCAGCTCGCGCGCGCGGCCGGCAGGACGACCCACGTGGCGGGCAACATCGGCGTGCCGGCGCTCGACCTGCTCGACCGCGAGCCCGCCGAGGTCACGGTGGTGGAGCTCTCCAGCTACCAGATAGCCGACCTGCAGACGGGGCCGGCGGTGGCGCTGATCACCAACCTGTTCCGCGAGCACACCGACTGGCACGGGTCCGAGGACGCCTACCGTGCCGAGAAGCTGCGCCTGCTGGGCCTCCCGGGCGTGCGTGTAGCGGTGCTGAGCGCCCGCGGCGAGCAGCTGGCGGCTGCCTGTCCGAATTTGGAGGTCAGGCGGTTCGGCCTGCCCGACGGCTGGGATGTACTCGACGGAGGGCTCGCGCTGAACGGCGAGGTGCTCGCGGCGAGCGCCGAGTTGCCGCTGCGCGGCGAACACAACGCGCTCAACCTCTGCGCAGCGCTGACCGCGCTCGAAGCGTTCGGGATCGCGCCGCCGTCGCTGCCCGATTCGCTGGCCGGCTTTCGTCCGCTGCCGCACCGGCTGGAGCCGGTCGCCGAGCGCGAGCGGGTGCTGTGGGTCGACGACAGCATCTCGACCACGCCCGAGTCGACCCTCGCCGCGCTCGCGAGCTTTCCCGGTCGCGACATCGTCCTGATCGGCGGCGGTCAGGACCGGGGTCAGGACTACGCGCAGCTCGGACGTATGCTGGCCGAAACAGGTGCGAGCGTCGTCGGCGTGCCGTCCACCGGTGCGCGCCTGATCGCCGCCGCGCGTGACGCGGGCGTGCCGGCCGCGCGAGCGATCGAGGCCGCGGACATGCGCGAGGCGGTCGCGCTCGCGCGCACCCTCGGACGTCCGGGCAGCGTGATCCTGCTCTCGCCCGCCGCTCCCAGCTACGACAATTACCGCAACTTCGAGGAGCGAGGCGAGCGCTTCCGAACGCTCGCCCAGCCGTGACGGCCGCACGGGATTGATCGCGCTGGCGCTCAGCACGAGCGCAGCGCTCGCACGGCCGCCGGGCCACTGGCCCGGCGGCGGCAAACATCACCCCCGCCGGGCCAGTGGCCGCGAGCTAGCGCGTCACGGGCACAGCGGGTTCTTGGGTACTTCGCGGCACGGGTTCGGCATCGTCGGCTGTGCCGGCGGATCCGGCTGCGCAACTGCGGTCCTGCCTTCCGATTCCGCCTGCAGTCGTAGGATGTATTCAATGAACGAGAATTCGCCGACGGCGTTCGGGGTCGTTTTGTTCTGGCAACCCCATTCTCCTTCGATGTTCGCCGGGTAGGTCGCGTCGGCGAACGAGTTGCCGCTGAGGCAGTTGTTCGTGGATTCTTTGCTTCCGAACTCGCCGCCCTCGAGCGCCACGTCACCAGAGTAGGCACCTTCGAGGGAGCCGTTGCCGGAGAACGTGTTGTTGGCGATCTTGTTTCCAGACAGCTGGAAGTAGATCGTGCGCTTTTGCGGCGGGAACGGGTTGGGGTACTCGAACCCGAGCACGCCGTCGCTCGGGTTGTTGGTGATCGTGTTGCCTTCGAGCAGATCGGCGTAAACACCGGGCAGCTCGATGCCCACGCCCCACGGGGCAGCCGCGGTGGAGTGGTTGGCCGGAACGGTGAGGTTGTTGTTTTCGGTGACCACGTTGTTGCGGAAGACCGTGCACCGTTCGATTTCGGTCGAGCTGATCGTCGGCGTGGGGTTGGGGTGCCTGACGTTTTCGCGATTGCATTCTCCGTCTTGCGGCGGAGGCCCGTCGCCCGGGTTTTCCGAGTTCGGTGCGATGCCGCTCGTGTTGTGACGGAAGAGCGAGTCTTCGATCACCAGGCTGCCACCGGAGTTGGAGCCCGAGTAGCCCAAGGCGTTGTTTTCCATCGTCGCGTATGTGATGTTCGCCTGGCATTCCTGACAGGCGCCCAGGTACATGCCCGAGTCGTTGAACCCCGAGGCGTAGATCTCTTCCCATTCGCCTTCGATCTCGTTGTTCGTGAAGATGCCGTAGCCGCCGTTGAATCCATCGTCATAGGCGGTCAGATACCGTCCCCACCAGCCATGGGCCCCGATTTTCTTCGAGTCTGCGCCCCCGTTCCACCAGATCTCGTTGCCGCCGGAGCCGTTGAGTTCCGCGCGGTCGAAGTTACGCACGGTGAGGTTTTCCACGGACACGTTGCTCGCCTTGTAGATTTCGATGCCGTTGGCTCCCTGCGGGCCCGGCACTTTGTGCTGGCCATCGATGACCACGCTGTTGCGGTTCATGCCCCTTATCCAGATTCCGGACTGAGCCTTGGCAACTTTGACTTCTTCGTCATACACGCCGGGTTCGATCAGCACCCACGCGCCGTGTTTGGATGCGTTGACCGCTTCCTGGATCTTGTGGAAGTAGTGGGTGTTGCTCGGGATCGGCCCACCGGGGAATTCACCCTGGCGGACGATGTTCACTTCGGCGAGTTTGTGCGCCGAGGCGCTGCCGGCAGCGCTACCAAACGCCACCGCCACGAGCGCCAGCGCGATCGCGTAGCGCAACCGCACCGAGGCGCAAGTGGAACGACTTTGCAAAGACGGCATAACTAAAATCTCCTCCCTCTGTTGGATGGCAGTAGCGATCCGTGGGAGGTGACCGGTCTCATGGGCGGGCATCTGTGCCAAAGTCCGATCCGCCTCGCCGACGAGGCGCACTGCCGCTGTCCCGGGTCTACCCCAGGACGGTGTTGAGTCTACACGGCCGCGAGAGTGAGAGCAAGCGCCTTCAAGCAGAGCCGGGCTGATCGTCGGCCGGCGGCTCGGCACGCCTCTGAGCGGGTGCCTCGGCGGACGATTCGGCCGAGGATTCAGCCGACGACTCGGCGGGTGCCTCGGCGCTCGCGTCGGGCGACGCGGGCGGGAGTGCGTCGATGTTCGCGGCGGCCGCGGCGCGATTCTCCTCCTTGACCGCCAGCCAGATCTCCTCGCGGTATATGGGCACGCCCTGCGGGGCCGCTATCCCGAGCCGGACGGTGTGCCCGCTGACGCCCATAACCGTCACCAAGATCTCGTCGCCGATGACAACGCGCTCTCCGGGACGACGCGTCAGTATCAGCATTGAGGACGATTATGAAGCAATCGGAAGATCTGCGCCCGAGCGGGCCGATCGGAGATGGCTTGAGCGCTCGCCGGCGGGGAGCTACGCGGCGCCGGCCGAGCGGGAGCGGTCCGCCGTGGTCTCGGCGGGCAGCGTGAACAGCGGCGCCTGCAGCGAAGCCTGCTCGTTGGTGTTGATTACCTGGTATCCGCTGCCGTCTTGGATAACCAGCGGCGCGCGCAGGTTGGCGGTGATGTCCAGCGGGTTCGGCGTCGCGCGCACCGTCACGTACAGCTGCTTGCCCGTAGGGTCCTCGATCCCGGTTCGCTCGCGATCCTCAGCTGCGATCTGAAGCGAGAAGTTCGAAAAGAACTGGTATGGGCTGACGACGGGCAGCGCGAGCGCCGGATCGTCGATCTCGTGCAGCCACAAAAAGCCGGTGCCCGGGTTGCGGTCGAGCAGCGTGTAGCGCAGGCCGCCAAGGCCGATCAACCCGAACGGGAACTCGATCACGTCCTGCGATTGGATCTCAACGGCCCCGAAGCGGATGCTCTGGAATGTCAAGGCCATGATGCTCGTCTCCTTGCGTTCGCCTAATGGAGGAAGTTGAGCAGGGATTCCTGGACGATGCTCGCGCCGGCGCGCAGCGCGGCCTCGTAGGCGGCCAGCTCGTTGGAGTACGCGATCGAGGTGGCGGCGATGTTCGCGTCCTCGGTGTTGGACAGGCTCGTGGTGATCGACATCTGCAGGCCTTCGTTGCGCGACAGCGCCGTGCGGAGCTGATCGATAGAGCTTCCCGCCCCCGCCTGGAGCTGGCTGAGCGTTTCGCTGTTCGCGTCGATGTTCTTCAGGTCGGTCGTGCCGAGCGCGGCGCTGTCTTCGGCTGTGCCTCCACGCATGTGCGTGGCGATCGTGCGCAGCGTGTCGAGCAGCTTGCCGTCGCCGGAGGCTTCGCCGTTGCCGAGCAGCGTGGAGATGTTGGTGGTGATCGTCACCGACGCTCCGGGGCCGACGGCGCGGCTGATGGTTTCGGCGTTGCCGTGATATTCGTCATTGGCCCCCTGCAGGTATGGGGGAGTCGTCGTGAGCGTCCCGGCGAACACGTATTGGCCAGCGTACTGCGTGTTGGCGTCCTGCTTGATGCTTTCCGTCAGCTGTTCGACCTCGAGTGCCATCGCGTTGAGGTCGCCCTGGTTGTTTGTGCCGTTGGCGGCCTGGACCACCAGCTCGCGTACCCGCTGCACGACTTCGTTCATGTTCGCCATCGTGCCGCTGGCCGTTTCCGCCCACGCGATTCCGTCCTGCGCGTTGCTTTCATATGAGCTCAGCCCGCTGAGCTGGCTCTGCAGATCGATCACGCGGCTGGCGCCATAGGGGTTGTCCGACGGTTCGAGGATCGTCCTGCCGGAGGACAGTTCGGCGGTGGTGCGCTCCATTGCCGCCAGCGAGGCGTTGATGTCGTTGAGCGTGGTGCTCGTGACCATCGCGGGGGTGATCCTGTCGCTCATGCCTACAGCCCGGCCCGTCCCGTGTGCTCGATCAGCGTTTCGAGCATTTCGTCCATCGCCGTCAGCGTGCGCGCGGACGCCTGGTAGCCACGCTGGAAGCTGATCAGGTTGGTCATTTCTTCATCGAGCGAGACGCCCGAGACGGCCTGGCGCTGGTTGTTGATCGCGGTCACCGTCGTCTGCAGGTTGGCCGCGTCGCCCTGCGCGGTCTTGACGTCGGCGCCCACCTGCTGCACGAGCGCCGCGTAGTCCTGTTCGGCCGCGCCGCCGCGCAGCGCGGCGATCGCCTGCGCCACTTCGTTGCCGCCCGGGTTTTTGGTTCCAGAGGCCTGGACTTCGGAGGCTTTCACCGCGACGGCCAGCGTCGCGGCGGTCGTTCCGGAGAAGAACGGCGTGGCGAGGGGCGCGTTGACCGTGTTCGCGAGCGTTTCGGCAACGCTGTTCAGGCCCGCCTGGATGGTCGTGAGTGCGCCTTTGGGGCCGGTCAGGCCGAGCAGCGCCCCGAGCTGGCCGCCGGCCGCTTCGGTGAGCGCCTGGGGCCAGTCGACGGTGGTTCCTTCGACCAGCGGCTTGGCCGCGTCGCCGAAGCTCACGGTCACGGTGTGGTCGGGCTGTTCGGTGACCGTGACCTGCGCTAGGGACGAGAGCTTGTCCAGCAGCAGATCACGACGGTCGAGCATCTCGTTGGGCTTCTGGCCGGCTTCTTCGGCTTGCTTGATCTGGCCGTTGAGCTGCGCGATCTGGCTGGCGTATTCCGCCACTTCGCCCGTGGGCCCGGTCAGCGCGTTGTACTGTTCGGTGGCCTGGGCGGCGATCGTCGAGAGCTGCCCGCTGAGCTCGTTGAACGTGGTGGCAAGCTGTTTGCCGGCCGACACCACCGCTTCTTTGGCCGCTTCGCTGGTGGGCGAGCTCGCGAGGTTGTTCCAGGCTGTCCAGAAGTTTGAGAGCTGGCTCGCCAAGCCCGAGCTCGACGGTTCGTTGAACGCGCTTTGGGCCTGCGTCAGCTCTTCCGCCTGCATCATCACAGCGTTGAGGGCGCTGTTCTGCGTGCGGTACTGGGCGTCCAGATAGATGTTGCGGATGCGGGTGATGGTCGCGACATCGACGCCGGTGCCCAGCTGCGCGCCCTGGCCGGTCAGCGTCGAGATCGCCGGAATATCGAGCGGCGGGTTCGGTTCCATGACGGCCCGTTCGCGCGAGTAGCCTTCGGTATTGGCGTTGGCGATGTTGTTGCCGGTGACGTTGAGCGCGTCCTGCTCGGCGAGCAGCCCGCTGAGCGCGGTTTGCAGTCCTTGCAGGGTCGGGATCGACATGGCTCTAGGCGTGCAGGTCGAGTACGTGCAGCGCGCCGTGTGGGCGTGGCCGCGTGATGGACTTGGAGGAGCCGTGGGTGTCGTAGCCGCTGACCCCGTCGAGCGCGAGCATTCCCATCAGGTGATCCAGGAAGCCGAGCTCGATCTGCATCAATGAGCGGTTGCATGAGTGCTCGCGCTGGAGCTCGTGCAGCAGGCCTCTGAGCTCCGCGCTGCGGGCGCTCGCGCGCTCGGCGCTGGACTCGTCCATCAGCGTGCTCAGCAGGGCCAGCGTGACCGTCTCGCCGGGCACGCCCAGCCGCTCGCCGCTGCGTGTCAGCAGGCGCGAGCGGTGCTCCTCGAGCAGCTGCCTGCGACCCATCTCTCCGCGCAGGATGCCCGCCAGGCGTACGACGGTGTGCACGTCGCGTGCGCGAATCGCCGCTCCCTGCTCGAGCACGATCTCGAGCAGGCCCCGAGCCGACTCGATCTGCGCGTCCAGGTGGGTCAGCACATCTGCGACCAGGGCGCGATCCTGGCTCGCGCTCGCGTGTGCCACCACCGCGCCTTGGCTCATGAGTCGGTGCCCCCGGTCGCGTGCGTGTGCGAGGAGCCGTTGACGTCCGCGAGCGCACGTGTCATCTGTGCCGCCAGGCCGAGTCCGCCGGCGTTCATCACGCTCGTCGTCAGCGCCTGGGGCAGCAGCGAGGACAGCTCGCCGCTGTTCGCGCCCGTAGCCGAGGCTTCGCCTTCTTCACCGCTGGATTCGCCTTCTTGCGGGGATCCGCCAGCGAGGCCGCTCGTGGCCGTGAGCGATCGCGACAGCTGTTCGACCAGCGTCTGTTCGAAGGACAGTGCGGTCTCGTAGGCCTTCTGCGTCGAGGCCGAGCCGTGGCGCACCCACGAGGGCTCGAGCGCCTGGTTGACCACCGGCACGCCGGCGGCCCCGGTGGAGGGGAGGATGCTCATCACCCGCTGCGCAACTGGTTGGCGATCGACATCATCTGACTCTCGGTCTGAATGGCGCTGCTGGTCAGCTGGTAGTTGCGCTGAGTGTCCACCATCAGCGCCATCTCGCCGGCCATGTTCACATTCGAGGACTCCAGCGCGCCTTGGTGGATCTTGCCGCTCGCGGCCGCATGCGGCGTGCCGCTGGCCGCCGTCGGTGTCAGCTGCCCGCTGCCGTTGGACAGCAGGTGTTCGGGCGAGGTCACGGTGACGAGCTTGATGTGCCCGAGCGTGCGCTTGCCGGCGGTGACCGTTCCGCCGGAGGAGATCTGCACTTCGCTGGCCGAGACCCCCTTCGGGAGCTTGATCGGTGGTGAGAGCGGGTTGCCCTCGGAGTTGACGATCGTCCCCTTGGCGTTGACGCCGAAGCTGCCATCGCGGCTGAGCGCCACGTGCCCGTTGGGGGCCGTGACCTCGAAGTAGCCGTCGCCTTCGATCGCCAGGTCCAGAGGCTGGCCCGTTTCGTGGATCGATCCCTGAGCTGCGCTCCGGCCGATCACCTGGGCGCTCGCCCCGGCGCCGTCGGTCGTGACCGTGCCGGTCATGTCGACCGCGTTGTACAGCAGGTCGCTGAACGCAACGCGCTCGGACTTATAGCCCGTTGTCGACACGTTCGCAAGGTCGTTGCTGATCGCGTTGAGCTGTTCCTGCTGCGCTGACATGCCTGCTGCGGCGGAATAGAGGCCTTCGAGCATCAGCCCGTCCTGTGTTCGTGTTCGTGGTCGTAGGCGAGCCGGGCTTTCCGCATGGCGGTCCAGCCGGACGGCTCGGTGCTCTTTCATACCTTGTGATCGGCCGCCGGCCGGCGGACTTGAGCCCGGGGGCTCGCCGGTCGGGGTCGTTGAGCTAACCGGAGCCGTGGGGCGAGCCGACCTGCGAGGACTCGAGCGCGGGAGCTCGCTAACCGGAGCCGTTGAGCGAGCCGACCTGCGAGGCGGCCTCCTGCAAGGTCTGGCCGATCGCCTGGATCGCCTGCTGGCCGGACTGGAAGCTGTGCATCGAGGTGATCATTTCGACCATCGCCTTGGCGGCGACCACGCCGGAGCCCTCGAGCGAACCCTGGCGCACCGTGCCGCTCGGTTTACCCGCGGCCGCGCCCGCGTACAGGTTTTCGCCCTGCTTGATCGCGCCGGGCACTTCGAAGACGCCGACCGCGCTCACCGGCACCGTGCCGCGAGCGTTGACCTTGATCTGCGCGCCTCCCTGTCCGAGCACGGGATTGCCGTTGGCGTCGGTGAGCACGCCCTGGGCCGAGGTCGTGAACTGCCCGTCCCGGGTGTAGCGGACGCCCTGGGCGGTGCGGAGCGCGAAGAAGCCGTTTCCCTGGATCGCGAAGTCGAGCGGTTCGCCGGTTTCCTGCATCGAGCCGGGCGTAAGGTTGGTGAAGGTCTTCCCGAGCGCGACGCCCTGATTGACCGACCCGATCGCCACGCCGCCCTCCGTATTGGCCATCAGCACCGCGCCGAAGCTGCGCTGCGGCGATTCATCAGGCTTATAGCCGGGAGTGGAGGCGTTGGAGAGGTTGTTGGCGAGCTGGTCCTGACGGACCTGCTCGGCGACCATTCCCGACGCGGCGATGTACAGGCCGAGATCCATTCTTCCCCCGGTGTTCGACCGCAGCTGGGGATTCTTGAGGGCCGCGCTCTCAGCCGACGGCGGTGAACAGCGGCAGCTCGCCTGCGAGCTGTTCGTAGAGGCGACGGCGCAGCTGCGTGTGGATCTGCGAGACGCGGCTCTCGGACACGCCGAGCCGCGCGCCGATGTCGCGCAGCGTCCAGTCCTCCACGTACAGGAGCACCGCGACCTCGCGTTCTTGCTTGGTCAGCCGGGCGAACGCCCCGCGGAAGCGCTCCTTGGCTTCGCCGCGCTCGGCGCGGGCGATCGGGTCGCAGTCCGCGTCGAGGCTCTCCAGCGTGTCGATCCGCTCGATCGTGGCGCTCTCGTCCGAGCGCACGATCCGGTTCAGCGAGCCGACCTCGGCGAGCGCCACCTGGTCGAGGCGGTGGGTCAGCTCGAGCGGGGTCATCCCCACGTGGGCTGCGAGCTCCTCGCGGTTGGGCTGGCGCTCGTGGATCGAGGCGAAGCTCTCGCGCGCGTGGTTGATCGTGCGCTCGTCGCGGCGCAGGGAGCGCGGCGCCCAGTCATGGCGACGCAGCTCGTCGAGCACGGCGCCGTGGATCCGCGTCCACGCATACTGCTCGAGCGTCGCGCCCTTGTCCGGGTCGTAGCGCTCGATCGAGCGGATCAGCGCCTCCAGCCCGCAGGACAGGAAGTCCTCGACGTCGCACTGGGCCGGGACCTCGCGCACCTTGCGGTACACGATGTAGCGGACCATCGGCATGAACATGAAGACCAGACGGTCGCGCAGCTGGCGATCTCCCGTGAGCCGATACTCGTGCCAGGTCGCCAACACATCCGCTGCCGGCGCCCTGGCTGCGCGCTTTCCGATTATTTCCATTCTCCTGCTCTGGTATCGAGGGAACTGACAGGGGGATGGCCCGCCTGCTATGGCACTTTGCTCGCGTCCGAGCGTGGATTTGCAGCGGTCTAACCGGCAGTAGATTCGAGGCCGCGACGATATCCCCTGCCCCGGTCGTATCTCGCGCGTTAGGAGTGCGGCCGGGCTCGTGCGCCGGCGCGCACCGGGGACGCCCCGCGCGAGCTCGCGGTCGCTCAGATTTCGCCGCGCGCGGTCGATCACCGGGCCAGGAAATGGCGCTCCATTCCCCGCTCGCAATCCCCCCGGACAGCATCGCCCAGGCGAGCGAGCTGCCGCTGCGCGCACAGCAGCTGCTCGCCGCCGGCGACATCGATGGCTACCGCGAGCTGTTCGGCGCGATCGAGCCGATCGCGGATCCCCACCGCCGCTACTGGGCAAGCGTGAGCCTGATCGAGCGGGGATTGGCGGCCGGCGCGAGCGCCCCGGCCGCGCGCCTGCCGGCGCTGTTCGCGGCGCTCGCCGCCGGCGCCTTGGAGGCGCTCGAACGCGAGCCGAGCGAGCCGACGCTGCTCGACCACGCCGGCGTCATCCTGTATGAGCTGTGGAGCCTGGACGCGGCGCGGGAAATGTTCAAGGCCGCCAGGCGCCTGGACCCCCAACTCGAGCCGCTAGACAGCGCCCTGAGCAAGCTCGCTGTACGAAGGCGCATGGCGTCCGGCGCCGCGCGCGGCGATCCGCTGCGGGCGGACATCTCCCGCCGAGCTCTTGAGATCGCGGCCCGCGCCGGGCCCGCCGAGGGCCTGCGGCTGAGCCTGTGCATGATCGTGCGCGACGAGCAGGAGATGCTCCCGCGTTGCCTGGCGGCGGTGGCCGGGGTGGTCGACGAGATCGTGATCGTCGACACGGGCTCGACTGACGCGACGATCGAGGTCGCGCGGTCGTTCGGGGCGCGCGTCGTAGCGCGAGAGTGGACGGGGTCGTTCGCGCAGGCGCGCAACGTGTCCTTCGATGCGGCAAACGGAGACTGGCTGATGTATCTGGACGCAGACGAGGTCCTCGTGCGCGAGGACGCCGCGCTGCTGCGCGCGCTGAGGGGGCGCAGCTGGCGCGAGGCGTTCTACCTGTCCGAGACCAACTACACGGGCGATCTGGACGACGGCAGCGCCGTCACCCACAACGCGCTGCGCATGTTCCGCAACCGGCCCGAGTACCGTTTCGAGGGCCGCGTGCACGAGCAGATCGCTCACCGTCTTCCCGCTTACCTGCCCGAGCGGATCGAGGCGACGAGCGTGCGCATCGAGCACTACGGCTACCTGGGCGCCGTGCGCGACAGACGCGAGAAGTCGCGTCGGAACATCGAGCTGCTGCGCCTGCAGCAAGCCGAAGGCGCCCCCACTGCGTTCCTGCATTACAACCTCGGCTGCGAGTACGCGGCCGCCGGCGACCGTGCGGCCGCGCTCGCCGAGTTCGAGCGCTCCTGGGAGCTGCTCGAGGCGCTGACGGATCGCGACAGCTACCAGTTCGCACCGGCGCTGTTGAGCCGGCTCGTGAAGGCTCTGCGGGTGTGCGAGCGCCCGCAAGAGGCGCTCGCGCGAGCCGAGCAGGGGCTCGCGCGCTTCCCCGGGTTCACCGATCTCGCGCTCGAGCAGGCGCTCGCCGCAATCGCGCTCGGACGGAGCGATTGTGCGATCGAGCTGTGCGAACGCTGCATCGAGATGGGTGACGCGCCGCGGCGCTACACCGCGAGCGTCGGCGCCGGCAGCTACCTGGCGAGGTTCCATCTGGCCGAGCTCAGGCGCGCGCGGGGGGAGATCGAGGCGGCGATCGAGCAGCTCGAGCACTGCCTCCGCGAGCACCCCCAGTTCATCGGTTCGGTGCTGCCATACGCGAGCGTGCTGCTCGCGCGTGGCATGGACCCCGAGGCGGTGGTCGGCGAGCTGGAGCGCCACATGCCCAATCCCGCACCGGCCGCGCGCTTCATGCTCGGCACCGCCCTGTATGAGCACGGCGCGAGCGTCGCGGGCGAGGCGCAGTTCAGGAGCGTGCTCGCGTCGCAGCCGCACTCCAGCCGAGCCCGCGTGGCGCTCGGCGAGGCGCTGCTCGCACAGCGGCGCTACGCCGAGTCGGCCAGCGAGGCAGCCGAGGTCCCAAGCGACGATTCACTCGCCGTGATCGCGTGCCGGACCGAGCTGTTCGCGCGCATCGCCGGCGGCGACGCGGCCGGCGCGGTGGCCGCGCTCGAGCGAGCCCGCGTGGCGGGGATGGTGAACGAGGATCTCGACGTGTTCACCGCCTGGCAGCAGCTCGCCAGCTGCGGAAAGACGGCGATTGCGCTCGCCTCCGCGGCCGTGCCGTCGCTGGCGGTGATGCTCGAGGCGCTGCTGCGGGTACACGACTTCGAGGCCTTCGAAGCTCTGCTGGGCCTGCTCGAACGGACGCCGCTGGGCGAGCGTGAGCGGCGCGAGCTGCTAGCCGAGATGTACCTGCGGCGCGGGTTCGCGGCCTCGGCGGCCGAACAGTGGATGGCCGTCTGCCGCCAGGAGCCGGACGTGGGCGCGCTGTTGGGCCTCGCGCGCGTCGCCGTCGCCAGGGGAATGACGCACGAGGCGAGCGACTTCGCGGCGGCCGCCCTCGCCCGCGATCCCGACAGCGAGGCGGCCGCAGACCTGCTCGCACAGGCCGGCGCTCGGTAGCCGGGTCGGCACGTGCACCCCCCGCGCAACGCGTCTGGCAGCTGCAGGAGATCCTTAAAGTTTCCGCGAACGGCGTCGATGACCATGATGAAACACAAGCGCGAGGCGGCCCACGGACTGGACCGCGTCCCACGTTTTCAGGGAGAAAACGCCATATGAGCTCGCCGATTCTGCCGACAAATGGCCCTTCGGGCCCATCGACGCTCGCACCGCCAGCAAGCAGCGGCGGCGAGGACATCCGCGCGTTCGTATCCGAGCTGGCGGCAAGCGAAACCACGTTCGCGCTCGCCGCGAGCAGGGGAGGCCCCCCGCCGGAGCTGCTCGACCAGATCGCCGCGGCGGGCACGATCGCCGAGCGGTTGCGCGCGAGCGGATACGAGCTGCGCTTCACTCCCGCAGAGCGGGGAGGGCACACGCGGATCGAGATCCACGACCGCGAGGGCAACGCCATAAGGACCGTATCCACCGCTGAGGCACTTGAAATGGCCGCCGGAAAGCCACTCGAATAGGTCCCGTCGTCTCCTCTCATGTCTAGCTCACCGCTTGCCGTCAACTCCGTCGCCGGTGCCCCGATCACGATTTCGGGCCTTGCCTCCGGCCTGAACACGAGCTCGATCATCGCCGCGTTGATGGCGACCGAACGCGAGCCCGTCACCCACGTAACCGACGAGCAGGCGAAGCTACGGGCTGAGGAGACGCAGCTTCAGAGCATCCAGAGCAGCCTGCAGCGGCTCTCGTTGCAGGTCTCTGAATTCAGCCTGCCGTCGCTGTTCGAAAGCTCGCAGACGGTCACCTCGAACGAACCGGCGCGGGTGAGCGCCGCCACGACCTCCGGTGCCGGCGTCGGCGACTACGAGGTCGAAGTCACGAAGCTCGCCAACTCTGCCCAGCGTACCTTCACATTCACGAGCCCAGCCAGCGAAGACACGGTCACGATCGACGGCCAGGAATTCAAGCTCAAGGCAGGCGAGAGCGTCAATGAACTCGCTGGCGCGATCAACTCAGACAGCAGTGCAACGGTCTACGCGGCGGTGCTCGAAAGCGGCACCATCGTGCTGTCGAACCGCGCGACGGGCAACACCGGCACCGAATTCATCAAGGTGACCGACCCGGGTGGGACGTTGACCGAAAAGGCGGGGACCGCGAAGGAAGGCGCCAACGCCGAATTCAAGGTCGATGGGGTGGCCGGAACATCCAGCTCGAACACCGTCACCAACGCGATCGCCGGGGTCACGCTGACCCTTGGTGGCCTGACCCCCACCGGGCCGGTGACGATCGACGTCCAGCCCCCTGGCCCCAGCGCGAGCGCGATCGAAGCCCAGGTCCAGTCGTTTATCAAACTGTACAACTCGACGGTCGAAGCGATCCAGGCCCAGCTCAACACCAAGCCCCAGCCAGGAGCGCAGAGGTCAGGCGAATTCGCCGCCGGAATTCTCTTTGGTGACATAGAACTCACAGGTCTGCTCGACAAGATGCGCGAGGCCATGTACGAACCCATCTCGGGCCTCGAAGCCGGAATGTCGAGTCCTTACAACATCGGCGTCAGCACGGGCGCGCCAACCGGCAGCGGGCCCTCCTCACCCGGCTCGCTGGAAGGACTGTTGACGCTCGATCCGAACAAGCTCTCGGAAGCCATCAAGACGAACCCGACCGGCGTTGAGCAGATGCTCCAGCACTGGTCCCAGAACCTCCAGAGCCTCGTCAACAGTGCGGGCGCGCCCGGCGGAACGATCGAAGCCAGGGTCAACGGAGACAGTGCCCAGATCACCCAGCTGGGCAGTCAAATCAGCGCGATGAACGAAATGCTCGCGCACCGCGAAAAGGCGCTCCAGGCCACCTACGCCGAGCTGGAAAGCGTGATATCACGGAACACGGCACAGAGCAATTGGTTGACCAGCCAATCGGAATCGTTGAGCAAGTCGGGCCTGTAGTGAGCGCGCGCCCTCAATTTTTTCCGCGCTGCGCCGATCAAGGGAAGTGAGATGAGCAACGTCGCCACATCGCACGCTGCCTACCGCAGGGGCGAGGTGCTGGCGGCGACACCCGGACAGCTCGTCGTGATGCTCTACGACGGCGCACGCCGCTTCCTGCGCCAGAGCGCTATCGCGATGCGCGCCGGCGAGGTCGAGCGCGCGCACACCGTCCTGCGCCACGGAGAACGGATCATCGGCCACCTCGACGGGACGCTGGACTTCGAGCAGGGCGATATCTCACAACGCCTGCACGCGATTTACCGCTTCTGCCTGACGCACCTCAACGCCGCCCGCCTGAGCCAGGACCCGACCAAGGTCGAAGAGGTCAGCGAACTGCTGGGCGAGCTGCGCGAGGCCTGGAGCGAGGTCGTAGCCGAGGTGGGGCAAGGGTGAGCGCGCGGGGGCTCGACCGCGACGGCGAGCCATCGCTGCGCCCCTATGAAGCGATCCACGAGCATGCCGAGCGCGAACTCGAGCTCGCGGGCAGCGGCGACATCGAGCGCCTCGCCGCACTCGATGCGCGCTGGCAGGAGCTGATCGCCGATCTGCCTGCGCGTCCGCCCGCATCGGCGACCGAGCTGCTCGAGCGAGCACGGCTGGTCCACGAGCGCACGCGCATCGAGTTGATACGCCTGCGCGAGATCCTGCTCGCGGAGATCGCCACCGCGACGCGCGCCAGGCGGGCGGCCGACGGCTATGCCGGCCAGCTCCGTGGCCGCCCGCGGTTGAATCGCAGCGCGTAGCCCTCCTAAAGGTTTGCGCCGGTCGGCCGATCACGGGGGCGGCCCTCGATGGTCACGAAGCGAGCGACCTCATGGAGAGCGTCGGTTTGCAGCCCAGGGAGGGCGGAAAGGAAAGCTCTTCGCCATGGCTCTCGTCGATTCGACCCAGCAGCTGCTGGAGGCTGCGATGCGCGGCTCCTGGCAGCGCCAGACGGCCTTGACCAACAACGTCGCGAACGCCGACACCCCCGGCTACCGGCCGCAGGAAGTCAACTTCGAGTCGGCGTTGCAGAGCGCCATGAACAGCGGCGAATCGCCGCGCCAGCTGCAGTTCCAGACCGAAGTCAAGCCACAGGAAGCGGGGCCGAACGGCACAGCCGTCAGCGTCGATCAGGAAGCGGCGAAGCTCGCTGAAAACGGGCTCGACTACAACGCGCTCACACAGGTGCTCGGCGCTCGCAACAGCATCATGCGCGCCGCCATGGGTGTCGCCTGATGGGCCTCTTCGACGCGATCGGAATCGCCGGCAGCGGCCTCACCGCACAACGCATCCGCATGGACGTCACCGCCGAGAACCTCGCCAACGCCAACACCACGCGCGCCGCCAACGGCCAGCCCTACCAGCGCCAGGAGGTGGTCCTGCAGCAGGTCGGATCGAGCGGCTTCGGCGGGGCGCTCACCAGCGCCATCCAGCACGGCGGCGCGCCGCCCCCCGGCGGGGTCGCGGTTGCGGGAATCGTCGCCAACAGCACGCCCGACCAGCAGGTCTACGACCCGGGTAACCCCGAAGCAAACGCCCAGGGCTACGTCAAGATGCCGAACATCAGCACCGTCACGGAAATGACCGACCTGATCTCCGAGTCGCAGTCCTACCAGTCGGACGTGACCGCCATGCAGACCTCCAAGTCGATGTTCACCGCGACGCTCGGGCTGCTCAAATGATCGTCCCGCCGATCGGCGGACTGGGAGCGGAACTGTCGGTGGCGCAGGCGCCGGGCTCGGCCCAGGGCGGTCAGGCGAGCGGGGGCACCGCGGCGGCGAGCGGCGAATCGGGGAGCTTCGGCAGCGAACTCACGGACGCGATCTCCTCGCTGGAAAAGACCCAGCAGAGCGGCTCCAGCGCCGCGCAGGCGCTCGCCACGGGCAGCGTCGCTGACCCGGAGAGCGCCGTCGTGACGGTCGAGGACGCCCAGATGGCGATGGATCTCGCCGCGCAGATTCGCACCAAGGCCACCGAAGCGGCGCAGAGCATCTTCGCCACGCAAGTCTGATCGATGCCCACCGCCCAGCTCGCCTCCAGGCTCACCCCGCGCGGATGGCTGATCGCCGGCGGCGGCGCGGTCGCCGCGATCCTGTTCATCTACCTCTTCGTGCACACGGTCTCGCAGCCGAGCTACACGACGCTCGTCAGCGGTGTCAACCCATCCCAGACGGACAAGATGACGAGCACGCTCAGCGCGCAGGGGATCAGCTACGAACTGCAGAACAACGGCACCGCGATCGCCGTGCAGGCCAACCAGGCCTCCAAGGCGCGGGTCGCGCTCGCGGGCGCGAACCTGCTCGGCAACACCCAGCCGGGCTTCACCCAGCTGTTCGAAAAACAGAACCTGGGCGAAAGCAACTTCCAGCAGCAGGTCACCTACCAGCGTGCGCTGCAGGGACAGCTGGCCGAAACGATCGACAGCGTCCAGGGCGTCTCCGGCGCGCAGGTCGAGCTCGTGCTGCCGAGCGCCCAGAACCAGATCTTCGGCGAAAACCAGAACGCCTCGTCGGCCGCGGTGCTGCTGTCTGGGACGAGCGCGCTCGATCCAAACTCCGTGCGCGGGATCGCACAGCTGGTCGCATCGAGCGTCCCGGGCCTGCAGCTGAACAAGGTCACGATCACCGGCGCCAGCGGCCAGCTGCTGTGGCCGGCGGGCGCCGGCGGCGCAGGCGGCTCGGGCAGCGAAGTGCAGGAAGCCCAGCAGCGCTACGACCAGGGCATGGGAGCGAGCCTCGACGCGATGCTCGCTCAGACCCTCGGGCCGGGTAAGGCGCAGGTGCTGGTCTACGCCAACATGAACGTCAATCAGACGACCAAGGAATCGCTCGAATACGGCAAGGCCGGCACCCCTCTGCAGCAGAGCAAGACGATCGAAACGCTCACCGGCACCGGCACCGGCGCCGGCGGCGTGACGGGCACCGCGAACCTCACCGCCGCGGCGAGCGGCACCAGCGGCAAGTCGAACTTCAAGCACGAAAGCACGACCTCCTCGCTCGGCGTGAACAAGACCGTCACCCACTCGACGATCGCCCCCGGGTCGATCGAAAGCCAGCACGTCTCGGTGCTGCTCGACCACTCCGTGCCAGCCGCCTCGCTGCCGGCGATCCGCGAAGCGGTCACCAACGCCGCCGGCATCCAAGCCAAGCGCGGGGACACGATCTCGATCGGGCAGGTCGCGTTCGCGAAGACCGCGACCGCGGCCCCGGCGAGTAGCCCGCTGAGCGCTGCCAAGTACGTGCTGCTCGGCCTCGGGGCGATCCTGTTCCTGTTCTTCACCACGCGCTCCCTGCGCAAGCGCGAAAAGGAGACCATGGACGAGCCGGTGTGGCTGCGCGAGCTCGACGCTCCGATACGGCTGTCCGAGCTCGAACGCGAAACGTCCGTCAGGCCCGCGCCGGCGATGGCGGCCGTGGCGCCGTCGAACGGCGCCGGTGCCAGCAACGGCCAGGGCGAGGATGGCGGCGAGAACATCCGCCGGCAGGTCGAGCAGCTCGTCGACAGCCACCCCGATCGCGTTGCCCAACAGCTGCGCAGCTGGATGCAGGAGGACTAGCCTGCATGGCCGACGAGCCGGCAACGGACATCGTCCCGGTGCTGCCTGCTGGCGCGGGCGAGAACCTGCCCGCCACGATCGAGCACGTCCCCGGCGCACGCAAGGCAGCGGTCCTGATGGCGGCGCTGGGGTCCGAGCGCGCCGCCAACGTGCTGCAGCGCCTCGGCGAGGAGGAGATCGAGAGCCTGTCGATGGAGATGGCCAGCCTGAGCTCGGTGGGCGCGGAGATGACCGACTCGATCTTCAGCGAGCTCGCCGAGCTGGCCAGCGGCCGGGAGCTGGGCGTGGCCGGGGGCATGGACTTCGCCCGCGGGGTGATCGAGCGCGCGCTCGGGCCCGAGCGCGCGGCCGAGGTCCTCGGCCGGCTGTCCGCCCGCACCGAGACGCCCCCGTTCGACTTCCTGCAGCGGGTCCCGCCCGAGCGGACCGCCGTGCTGCTGCGCAGTGAGTCGCCGCAGACGATCGCGCTGATCCTCGCCAGCCTGCATACGACGCTCGCGGCGCAGGTGCTCGCGCGGCTGCCCGAGCGCCAGCAACCGGACATCGCGCTGCGGATCGCGCGCATGGGGGAGACCAGCGCGCAGGTCGTTCAGCAGGTGGAGGAGGTCATACGCCACAAGCTGACCGCGGTGGCCGAGCGCGAGTACTCCGCGGCCGGCGGGCCCAAGGCTCTGGCGGACATCCTCAACCACTCCGACCGCACCACCGAGCGCAACGTGCTCGAGCAGCTCGCCTCGGCCGACAAGGCTCTCGCCGAGGAGGTGCGCGGCATGCTGTTCGTGTTCGAGGACATCGTCCAGCTCGAAGAGCGGGCGATCCAGCAGGTCCTGCGCGAGGCCGACCAGAAGGATCTCGTGCTGGCGCTCCGCGGCGCGCCGGAGAACGTCAAGGAGGTCGTGCTGACGAACATGTCAGAGCGCGGAGCGGAGATGATCAAGGAAGAGATGGAGATCCAGCCGCCACAGCGCAAGCGCGACATAGACGCGGCCCAGAGCCGGATCGTGGCGGTCGTGCGCACGCTCGAGCAGGCCGGCACGATCGTGATCGCCGGCGGCGAGGGAGAGGAGAGCGAAGCCGTTGTCTGAGCCGGCAGTGAGCTACGACTTCGAGCAGCTCGAGCCCTCTGATCCCCCGCCCCGTGACGCGCTCGCGCGGATGCTCGCGCAGGCCACCGCCGAGGCCGAGCAGATCCGCGAGCTCGCCCGCGCGCAGGGCTACGACGAGGGTCACGCTGCCGGGCACGAGCACGGCGCGGCGGAGACCGCCGCTGCGGCCTGCGCGCTCGGCGAGGCCGCCAAGGGCGTCGAGGCGCTGCGCGCCGACACTGTCGACGGGGTCGAAGCAGACGCGATCGAGCTCGCGCTCGCGCTCGCCGCGAAGATCCTCGCGGGCGCGTTCCAGGCGCGCCCGGAGCTCGTCGTCGAGGTTGTGCAGGGAGCGCTACGGCGGATCGGCGACCGCCGCAGGATCACCGTGCTGGTCAACCCCGCGGACCTCGAGTTGGTGAGGGCCGCGATCGGCGACATCACGGCGCAGGGGAGCGGCGTCGAGCTGTGCGAGCTGCAGTCTGAGGAGCGCGTGAGCGTCGGGGGCGCGATCGTGCGCACGGCCGAGGGCGAGGTGGACGCGAGCGTGCACACGCAGCTGGAGCGCGCGCGGGAGGTGGTCAATGCCTCCCTGCAGACGGGCGAGCAGGTCACGTGAGCGAGGTCGGTGTGATTGATGCCCGCTCACCCGCGCTGCTGGGTAGGGCCAGCGAGGCCGTGCTGGAGGCCGACCTCGCGCGGCGCCACGGCTTCGTCAGCAATTTGATCGGGCTGATCATCGAGGCCACCGGCCTGCACGCCGAGGTCGGTGAGGTGTGTCTCGTGGGCACGGATCGTAACCGCGCGGCCGTGTCTGCCGAGGTGGTCGGCTTCAGGGAGGGTCGCACGCTGCTGATGCCGCTCGGAGAGCTGCACGGCATCGGTCCCGGCACGAGGGTTCTGGCAAGTGGCGCGCCATTTCGGATCGCCGTCGGTGAGGGCCTGCTCGGCCGGATCGTCGACGGGCTGGGGATTCCCCAGGACGGCCATACGGTGTCGCAGGCGCTCGCGCGCTCGACGATCGCCACGCCCCCGAGCGCGCTCTCCAGGCCGCGCATCCGCGAGCGCGTCGGGCTCGGGGTGCGGGCGCTGGACGGCCTGGTGCCGTGCGGACGCGGTCAGCGGCTGGGCATCTTCGCCGGCTCCGGCGTCGGCAAGTCCTCGCTGCTGGGGATGATCGCCCGCTCCACGAGCGCCTCGATCAACGTGATCGCGCTCGTCGGCGAGCGTGGGCGCGAGGTGCGCGAGTTCGTCGAGCGCGACCTCGGTGACGCGCTGGAGCGCTCGGTGGTGGTCGTCGCCACCTCCGACCAGCCCGCGCTCGTGCGGATCAAGGCCGCCTTCACCGCCACCACGATCGCCGAGCACTTCCGCGACCAGGGCCACGACGTGATGTTGATGATGGACTCGGTCACGCGTTTTGCGATGGCGCAGCGGGAGGTCGGCCTGGCGATCGGCGAGCCACCTGCCACGCGCGGCTACACGCCGAGCGTATTCGCGCTGCTCCCGCGCCTGCTCGAGCGCGCCGGCACGAGCACCAGCGGGTCGATCACCGCCCTGTACACCATCCTCGTCGACGGCGACGACATGAACGAGCCGATCGCGGACGCTGTGCGTGCGATCCTCGACGGCCACGTCGTGCTCAGCCGCTCGCTGGCACACGCTGGACACTACCCCGCGATTGACATCCTGCACAGCGTCTCGCGCCTGGTCGGCGAGATCGTCCCGCCCGAGCTCGAGCAGGCCGGGCAGCAGCTGCGCGCCGCGCTGGCGGTGTTGCGCGAGAAGGAAGACCTGGTGGCGATCGGGGCCTACCAGCCGGGCAGCGATCCCGCTCTGGACACGGCCCTCTCGCACCGCTCCCGGATCGAGTGTTTCCTGCGCCAACCCGTGGACGAGCGGAGTGATCCACGCGTGACCGACGCGCAACTGCTCGAGCTCGCCTCCTCGCTTGCGAGCGAGCTCGAGCAAGCCATCGGCGAGATCCCGGACGCCGAGGAAGTGCTCGTGGGGCAGCCTGAGGGTGTGCGATCGCCCGCCAGCACGGGTGCGCAGGCCTCCGACGCGTCTGGACCGCCGGCGATCCCGGCGCTCGGGCTGAGCATCTGAGGCGGGGCGGCGAGCTCCCGCGCTCAAGAACGCGACGCGCCGTCCGATAAATAGGCCGTGACCGGACCCGCATTTCGCTTTCGTCTGGAGCGCGTCCGTGCCGTGCGCGAGCGCAAGGAGAAGCTCGCCCAACGGGAGCTGGCCCGCGCGATCTCGCGCCGTTCGAGCAGCGAGGCGGACCTCCGCACGAGCGACGCGCACCTCGAGCACGCACGCGCCGAACAGCGAACCGTGGCCGCGCAGCCGAAGGCCGTAAGCGCGACTGATCTGCTTGCTGGCCAGGCGTTTCTCGAGCGCGTCGAGGCGCAGCGCCGCCTGCACGCGCGCGAGCTGGAGCAGCGCGAGGTGGAGGTCGCCAACCGCGACGCCGAGCTCGCCACCGCTGCCAGCGAGCACGAGATGCTCAACCGTCTGCGCGAGCGCCACCGCGGCGAACACGACCGCGAGGCGGCCCGCCGCGAGCGCAACGTCCTCGATGAGATCGCCACGACGCGCTTCAACAGGAGATCCGCATGAGCGCTCAGGCGGTGACCGGCGCCACGGCGGGAATCGATGGCGGCGAGCTCGCCGTAGCGCAGCGTGTGCAGCAGCTCACCGCGCTGATCGAAGCCGCCCGCCAGGTCTCCTCTGGCGGCCCCGCGGCCGCGACCGCCGCCAGCTCGCCCTACCCAAGGAGCGCAAACACCGACTTTGCCTCTGCGCTGCAGGCCGCCACGACCGCCGACGTCTCAGGCGTCGCGGGGCCGGGCACGCAGCCTGCAGGGCTGGCTCAGCCGGCCGTCCAGAGCGTCGGCGAGAGCGCCGAATCGGGCGGCCAATATGAATCGCTGATCGCGCAAGCGGCCGCCCGCAATGGGTTGGACCCGGCCGTCCTTCACGGCCTAATCCAACAGGAGTCGGGCTTCGACCCGAGCGCCACCAGCAGCGCCGGCGCCGCCGGCCTGACACAGCTGATGCCTGGGACCGCGGCTTCGCTTGGCGTCGGCAACCCGCTCGACCCGACCGAATCGATCGGAGGTGGAGCGCGCTACCTGGGCCAGCTGATGAGCGAGTTCGGCGGCAACACGACCGATGCCCTGGCTGCCTACAACGCCGGGCCCGGAGCCGTCCAGCAGTACGGCGGCATCCCGCCGTACTCCGAAACCCAGAGCTACGTCTCGAAAGTGCTCGGCTACGCCGAAGCCTATCGGCAGTCCCACCCCTCGACAGCGCTCGGCGCAAGCCTCACATGACGATCGACCAGCTTCTGCTCCTACCGCCGTCCCACTCGCCGCCGACCGCCGGCGCCGCGCCACCGGGCCTGCCCGCGCCACCGGGCGGGCCAGCGCCACCCGGCGGGCCGCGCTTCCACAGCGCGCTCGCCGAACACTGGGCCCGGACCGCAAACGCGGAAGGCCAACAGCAGAGGGACCGCGGCACGGCCACAGCCGACGCGACCGCGTCGCTGGCCTCGGCGCTGCTGATCCACGCCGCGCCGGCCGCGGCCCTAGCCGCAGCATCCGCTCGCGCCGACGGCGTTGCGGACGCACCCACGTCCGGTTCGGGTCGAGCGGGCACCGGAGCGGCGCGTGCGGGAGGTCTCACCGCAGGAACGATCCCCGCGCCGCGGGGGGCTACCGCGCCCACGCCGGCGAGCGCCCAGCCAGCCGCCGATTGGCCGCGTGCGGCCAGCCCACACGCGTCCGCCGCCACGCAGGTGCCCGTCGCCGGGCCGGGTGCGAGCGTGTCGGGGGCGTCGAGGGCCGCCGAGCTGCCCGCCCCGACCGCAGTCGCGCCGCGACGCGCCCCCGTGGCGAGCGCCGCGACGCAGAGCCGCGCAACGACCGGGCCGGCCACCACCACCCCCACGACCTCCGCGCCGCTCGCAAACGCGACCGCCACGCCGTCGGCCCACGCACGCGCACACGGTACCGGCGCGACCGCGCCCGGCGCTGGCGGTTCCGGCCCGTCTGCGGCGGTAAGCGGCGCTCGCGCGCAGGCAGGCGGTCGCGACAGCGAGGGGCAGCAGCGCGGCTCGCCGACCACTCACACGGCGCCCGACGCCAACCCGTCGCGGACGACCGCTGCGAGCGCAGGCGCAACCGCGGGGGAAGCCGCGAGCGCCACCCAGTCCGTCGCCGCTCCAGTCCCGACCGCCGCAGCCGCCGGCGCCGTATCGCCCTCCGAGCCGACGCTGGTGCCCGGATCGGGGGTGCCGATGCAGGAGATGATCGACTCCATCCGCGCCACGATCGAGATCGCCGTCCGGCACGGCGCCACACAGGCGCGGATCGCGCTGCAGCCGGAAGATCTCGGCCACATAAGCATCCGGCTCAGCCAGACCAGCGGCGGCCTGTTGGCGCGCGTGACGGCTGAAACGCCGGCCGCCGCACAGGCGCTCGCGGATGGGCGCGGTGAGTTGCACCGGTCGCTCAGCTCGCTCGGCACGTCGCTGCTGCGCCTCGACATCGGCTCCTTCGCCCAGCCCGAAGCCCATGATCGCGAAGGCCGCTTCGCCGGGAGCTCCGACGGGTCCGACGCCTCCACCCAGTCGGGCGCCCGCGAAGAAAACGCGAGCGTGGAGACGACAGGCGAGCGCGACGGCAGACCGCGGCCGGCGCCACTGCACAGCGGCGGACTGGTGGACGTACTCGCATGAACCCTGCACGAAAGGACAGCCCGTCATGAGCACACCGGCAATCACCCAGGCAGGGCCCGCCCCAGCCCTCAACACGCCCCCGCCCGAAAATCCAAACGGCCTTCTCGGTCAGAACGACTTCCTGAAACTGATGATCGCGCAGCTGCAGGCACAGAACCCGCTGGAACCCGCGAACAGCAACGAATACCTCAGCGAGCTCGCGCAGTTCACCCAGGTCGAGCAGATCACCAACCTGGCAAACGCCAGCGAGCTCTCCGGCGCCGTGCAGCTGATCGGGCGTACCGTCTCCTACACGAACGGTTCCGGCGAACTGGCCAGCGGGATCGTCCAGAGCATCCAGTCCAACTCCTCCGGCACGACCGCCACCGTGGAAGGCGTCGCGGGCGTGAAGCTCTCGAGCATCACGGAAGTCACTTGAGCCCGATATCGAACCCCGCGCTCGTGCCGCCCGGGAATCTGGCGCCAGCCGCCGCCCCCGGGGCGCCCGCACCTGGGGCGGGCGCACCCACGGCTCCCGGCCGCGCCGCGCGCACGCCGACGCCGGGCGCAGCGACGAGCCAGTCCTTTGCCGATGCGCTCACCCAGGCCGGTGGCCAGCAGCCGCTGCAGTTCTCACGCCACGCGCTTGCACGCGTGCAGCGCCGCGGGATCGAGCTCGATCAATCGACGCTCGGAAGGCTTTCAGAGGGTGTCGGACGCGCCGCGAGCAAGGGTTCGCGCGACTCCCTGGTTCTTGTCGACGGCACCGCCTTCGTGGTGTCCGTCAGCAACCGCACCGTCATAACGGCGGTCGGATCCGAACACATGAAGGACAACGTGTTCACCAACATCGACAGTGCCGTGATCGCATGAGAACCGCGGCGCGCAACGACTACGGCCGGACCTCATCGAGGAGGCCGCGAAAGGAAGGGCAGTCACGATGATGGCCGGAATGTATGCCGCGATCAGCGGCCTCGACGCGAACCAGGCGATGCTCAACGAGACGGCTAACGACCTGGCGAATGTGAATACCGTGGGCTACAAGGGAGCGAGCGTCACGTTCGCGAACGAGCTCACGCAGGTCATGCGCGGAGCCTCGGCTCCCACGAACACGAACGGGGGCAGCAACCCCGTGCAGATCGGGCTCGGCGTGCAGGTCAACGCGACGATCAACGAAATGACGGAGGGCTCGTTCCAGTCAACCAACAACCCGCTCGACATCGCGATCGAGGGCAACGGCTTCCTGCGCGTCGGGGAAGGAACACCGCCGGCCAAAGAACCGTACACGGCCGGCATCCCCAAAAACATTGAGTACACGCGCGCCGGGGACCTGACCACCAACTCGAGCGGCTTCCTCACGACGCAGGGAGGCGAGTACGTGATCGGGCGCAACGCGGTGGCCACCGAATCCGAAGCGGGCACCACCTACGCGCCCGGCAAAGAAGACAGCTACATCAGGATCCCGCCCGGCTCGGCCAACGTGACGATCGGCCAGGACGGCGCGGTCAGCTACACCGACGAGAATCCCGAATCCAAAACCTTCGGACAGCGCGTCACCGCGGGATACGTCTCGCTCGCGACGTTCGCCAACGAATCCGGGTTGGAACGCCTGGGCGGCTCGCTGTGGGGACAGACAGCCAACTCGGGCGCGCCGATCGTCGGCACGCCCGCCACGTCGGGCTTCGGCTCGACGATCGGCGGCGTGCTCGAGATGTCGAACGTCGATATGGCGACCGAGATGACCAACATGATCACGGCCGAGCGCGGCTACCAGGCCAACTCGCGCGTAATCACGACCGCCGACGAAATGCTCGCGTCGCTGGTGAGCATGAAGTAGGCGAGCCCGTCCGCGCAACTCGCGCAATAGGGCGGTGAATCCCAGGTCGCCGGGAAAGGACGGCGGCAGCAGGCAGTAGCGGACAACTCCGAGGAGCCCGGGGTGGGACGGTGGCGCAAGCGAGCCGTCCCACCCTGTGGCTAATGTTGCTTGTGAGGGGGTGTGTCGATGATCACGCTCAACCGGCTCGGCCACAGCGACGAGCCATTCCAACTGAATCCGGACATGATCGTCATGGTCGAGTCGACGCCGGACACGGTCATCACGCTGGCGACCGGGACGAAGGTCGTCGTGGCGGACACGCCCGAGGACGTCGCCGCCGCCGTTCGCGCTTACCGGGCTGCGGTGATGGGCGAGGCGCTGGCGCGCCGGCGGGTGCAGCACCAGGCCTCGTCGGGGCAGATCCACCGCGAGCCGCCGCGGCTCTCAGCGGTCGAGGACGAGCCGACGTAGAACATCCGTCCGGGGGCGGCAGGTCGCGCAACCGCCCGAGACCCGGTCCGCTGTTTGTGCAGGCCAGCTCGGCAAGACTGAAGGATCGCCCGCGCCGGCCGATGAACGGGAGCAATGAAGGCTTCAACGGCCATCGGAATCGGCGTGGCCTTCGGCTCCCTGCTGCTGAGCTCGATGATGGACGGGACGACTCCCGCGTCCTTCATCAACATTCCCGCGCTCATGATCATCATCGGCGGGACCGGGGGCGTGACGCTCGCGAGCGTCGGCATGACATCGATGAAGCGCGTGCCCAGCTTGTACAAGCTCGTCTTCTCGGCCGAACCGCCCGACATGCGCGGCCAGCTGGACCGGTTGGTGTCGCTCGCCGACAAGGCTCGCCGCGAGGGGCTGCTGGCGCTCGACGCGCTGCTGGGAGAGATCGACGACAACTTCACGCGCAGCGCCTTGCAGCTGGTCGTCGACGGGACCGACCCGGAGATGGTGCACACGATCCTCGAGTCCGAGGTCGAGGGGATGGCCGCGCGCCATGAGGCGTCGGCAGCCCCGTTCGAGAAGGCCGGCGGCTTCGCCCCGACGATGGGCATCATCGGAACCGTGCTGGGGCTGGTGCATGTGCTCCAGAACCTGGCTGCGCCCTCGACGCTCGGGCCCTCGATCTCCGCGGCGTTCATCGCCACGCTGATGGGCGTCGGCTCGGCGAACGTGATCTTCCTGCCGATCGCCAACCGGCTGAAGGCGATCTCGGCCGAAGAGGTCGAGCTGCGGATGATGACGCTCGAGGGCATCCTCTCGATCCAGGCCGGCGACAACCCGCGGCTGGTCTCCGAAAAGCTGATGTCCTACCTGCCGCCCACCGAGCGATCCGCCGACGAGGAGGACAACGTGGCGCGGCTCGACGAGGCCAAGGCGGCCTGACGATGGCTCGCGGACGCGGACGCGGTCGCCGTCGCGGTGGGCCAAAGCACGAGGAGGGAGGCAACGAGCGCTGGCTGCTGACCTACGCCGACATGATCACGCTGCTGATGGCGTTGTTCATGGTGCTGTTCTCGATCTCCTCGGTCAACATCTCCAAGTATCAGACCCTGCAGAAGTCACTCAAGGCCGCCTTCTCGGGCAACATCCTGCCCGGCGGCAAAGCGATCGCCCAACAGGGAGCAACCAACAACTCGGCGCATGTCCCGAGCAGTGTCGAACTGCAGGCGATCGAGCCGGTCGCCACCGAGGGCGCGAGCCCGCTCCAGAACAGCAGCATGCACGGCTCGGCGAGCTCCGCCGCGCAGACCGCGCAGGAAACGGCCGCCCAGCGCCAAGCCTCCGAGTTCGTGCACATCAAGCGGGAGCTCGAAGCCTACGCGGCCTCGCACGGCTTCGCCTCGAGCGTCCACGCCTCCATCGAACGTCGCGGCCTTGTCATCAGAGTGCTCACCGACGACCTTCTGTTCGCCTCCGGCAAGGCGACGCTCGAAGGTCGCGCGCACGCGCTGCTGGGTGAGATCGCGCACCTGCTGAACGTCGATGAAACCCATCCGATCGACGTCGAAGGCAACACCGACAACGTGCCGATCCACAGCGCCGTGTTCCCGAGCAACTGGGAGCTCTCGACGGCACGCGCGAGCACGGTCGTGCGCTTTCTGATCTCCCAGGGGGTGGCGCCGCGCAGGCTGACCGCTACCGGCAACGCCGACCAGCGGCCACTGGCAAGCGACGCGACTTCCTCCGGGCGCGCGCGCAACCGGCGCGTGGAGATCGTCATGCGCCGGATCGGCGCATCTCAAAGCGAAGGCGAACCGTAGTCGAGGACGACGCGCCACAGATCATGCTCAAGAACAAAAAGATCATGCTGGCGCTGGCCCTCCCGATACTGCTGTTCGGCGCCTACACGATGACCAAGCCCAAGCCGGTGCTCAAGCAGAAGATCAAAGGGACGATCTACGTGCTGCCGCAGCCGTTTCTGCTGAACCTGACCGACGGCCGCTACGCGAAGCTGACGGTCGGGCTCGAGCTCGCGCCGGGGCAGAGCGACGGCGCCGCCGCCGGGGTCAGCTCCTCGAGCGGAGAAAACAGCGCCGGGACGCTGCCGGAGGAACCCCTCGTCCGCGAAATAGTGACCAACACCGTGACCAACCAGAACGGCGAAACGCTCGTCAGCGACCAAGGTCGGCACGACGTCAAGCGCGCAATCCTGCGCGCGATCCAGCAGCAGACCGATGTCAAGGTCCAAGCAGTGCTGTTCCCAGACCTCACCGTCCAATAGGAGAGAGCGTGACCGAGACGATCGAGTACGAGCAGTTCGAGCAGACCGCGCAAGCCGGCGCCGCAGCCACCTCCGAGGCGGACCTCAACCGTCTGAGCGACATCCCAATGGAGCTGAGCGTCGAGATCGGGCGCACGCACATGACGGTCGGTGAGACGCTCGATCTGTGCGTCGGCTCGATCGTCGAGGTCGAGCGCCTCGCCGGCGAGGCGGCGGACCTGCTGGTCAACGGCACAGCCATCGCCCGCGGCGAGGTGGTCGTCATCGACGAGCAGTACGGTCTGCGCATCACGGAGATCCTCGACGGCCAGCCGGACCAGGAGCTCGTCGAGGCCGACGCAGGGGCCGCAGCCGGCGAGGGCGCCGGCGAGGGCGAGCAGGCGCAGGCCGCCGCCGCGGCAGGTGCGTCGGGCGACGGCGACGGCGACGGTCGAGCATGAGCGTGAGCGAGGACGACAAGCACGACAGCGCCACGCAGCTCGAGGAGCCAGGGCACACGGCCGAGCGCGAGTCCTCGAGCGAGGCCGCCGGGCGCATCCGGGCGCTCGACTTCTCGCAGCCGACCAAGTTCACGACCGAGCTCAGGCGTCGGATCGGGCGCGCGGTGGACCAGTTCTGCGAGGCGCTCGGTGCGTGGCTGGCGAGCGAGCTGAAAGCGGAGGTCGAGCTCAGCCCCACCGACATCAGCCAGCACACGTGGGCGGCCGCCAAGGCGCAGCTCCCCGCGGACTCGATCGCGGTGGCCGTCGTGGCCGAGTCGATCGAGCGCCAGATGCTGCTGAGCGTCGAGCTGCCGCTGGTGCTGCAGGCGCTCGAATGCCTGCTCGGAGGCGACGCCGCCCAGGCCCCCGCCGAGCGTCACATGACCGAGATCGACTGGGTGCTCGCGCGAGGCGTGCTCGACGCGATCGTCCACCAGCTGTCGCTGGCGTGGGACGAGCTCGGCGGCCCGGAGCTGGGGCGCGGCGAGGTCGACATCGAGGGGGACGCCGGGGTGCTCACCCCGATCGGCGAACCAACCCTGTCGGTCACGCTCGAGGTCAGCGTCGACGGCCTATCCTCATCGATGTCGCTGCTGATCCCGTGGGCCGCGATCGAGCCCATCACGGAGAGCATCCGCGGCGGGCGCAGCGAACCGAGCAGCGCAGACCCGCGCAGCGCCGACGCCCTCCGGCGCGGCGTGGCCGAGGCGCACGTGCTGCTACGCGCGGAGGTCGGCTCGGTGCAGATGCCGATCGAGCGCATGCTCGAGCTGAGCTCGGGCGCGCTCCTGGCGCTGGAAGACAGCGCCGAGGACGGCGTGCTGCTGTTCGCCGAGGGGATCTCGCTGGGCCGCGGGCGCCCCGGGCGCAGCGGCGCGCGGCGCGCGGTCAAGCTGGCGTCCACGAGCGAACCGCCGGTACGGGCAGACACCTACGCCAAGCTCGGTCGCAGCGAGCTCGAACGCGCGCGCGCACACCTCGACCTCACGCGCAGCACCCCCGAGGGCCGCGCCATCTTGCGCAGCATCTTCGTCCGCGTGTGGGCGGAGCTGGGCAGGACGCACCTCTCGCTCGGAGGAGCGCTCGAGCTGGCGCAGGGAGCCGTCGTCGAGCTCGACCAGGCGGCCGAAGCGCCGGTCGAGCTGTTCGCCAACGGGCTGTGCTTTGCCAACGGCAGCCTCGTCGTCACCGCCGACGGCGCATGGGGCGTGCAGGTCGACGAGCTGCTCCAGTAGCGCCTACGCGCCGCATCCTCCTCAAGACCTCCGCCGTAGGGCCGATAACCAGGGCGACTCTTCCTCGGAGTCGTCCCTCGATGAGCAAGTCGAACCTGCTTTCCCGTGCGGTCGCACCGGTGACCGCGGTGCTTGGCGCCTGCCTGCTCGCGTTCACCTGTCCGGCCTCAGCGTTCACGCCGTCCTCGAAGACGGGTGGCGAAAGCACCCCGCTCGACCTCACCACCTCGACGGGCGCCGCGCACACGAGCTCCGGCGGCGCCAGCATCGTGCGCACGATCGTGGGCCTCGCGATCGTGATCGCCGTCATCTGGGGGCTCACCTGGATCCTGCGCCAGGTCAAGGCAAGCCGTGACGGGGGGGATTCTCATCAATCGAGCGCCGGCCTGGCGAGCGTGGCGACGCTCACGCTCGGCTCGGGGCGCTCGGTGCACCTCGTGCGGGCGGGCAGCGAATACGTCCTGCTCGGGAGCGCCGAGCACGGCGTCGTGCCAATCCATCGCTACACCGAGGAGCAGGCGCGCGAAGCGGGCCTGCTGCTCTCCGACAGCCCCTCCGAGCGTTCGCTCGTCGCCGGCCGCTCGGACCCAATGCGGATGCCTTCGCCGGCGTCGGGGCTGCTCGGGCGCCTGCGTGAATGGACCGTGCGGCGTTGAACGTGACATCCAGCAACGCCGTCCAGGTCCTGCTGCTCGTCGGAGGTCTGACGCTCCTGCCCGCAGTGCTGTTCACGGTGACCGGCTTCAGCCGCATCCTGATCGTGCTCGGCTTCATCCGCACCGCCGTCGGTACGACCAACGCCCCGCCAAACCAGGTGCTCGTTGGCATCGCGCTGTTCCTGACGATCTTCGTGATGTCGCCGACGATCACCGCGATCAAGAAGGACGCGATCGAACCGCTGAGCGAGCACAAGATCAGCACCACCGTCGCGATCGAACGCGCCGAGGAACCACTACGCGAGTTCATGTTTCGCCAGACGCGCGTACAGGACATCGCGCTGTTCGAGAACCTCGCCCACGCCAAGACGCCCCACACCCGCGCCGAAGTTCCCACCGAGGTGCTGATCCCGGCGTTCATCGTGTCGGAGCTCAAGACCGCGTTCCAGATCGGCTTCCTGATCTTCCTGCCGTTCCTGATCATCGAACTGATCGTCGCCTCGACGCTGATGAGCATGGGGATGATCATGCTGCCGCCGACCTTCATCTCGCTCCCGTTCAAGATCCTCCTGTTCGTCCTCGTCGACGGCTGGGATCTCGTCATCAAGGCGCTCGTCCAGAGCTTCCACTAGGAGCCGTCCCGCAATGAACCAGGACACGGTCGTCAACCTCGCCTCGCAGGCGATGAGCCTCGCGCTCAAGGTCGCCGGGCCACTGCTGCTCGTCGCGCTGGTCGTCGGCCTCGTGATCAGCGTCTTTCAGGCCGTCACCCAGATCCAGGAGCAGAGCCTCACGCTGATCCCCAAGATCATCGCCGTCGCCGTGGTCATCGTCCTGCTGGGCCCATGGATGCTCGGCCAGCTGGTCGGCTACACCGCGGCGCTGTACACGGCGATACCCACGATGGTCGGCTCGTGAACGAGCTGCTGAGCAAGCTGGCGGGCAACGAGCTCGCCGGCTTCATCCTCGTGCTCGCGCGTGTGACGCCGCTGTTCTTCCTGGCGCCGTTGTTCTCCTCGCAGCTGATCCCGCCGCGGGTTCGCGGCGTGATCGCGGTGGCGATCGCGATCGGCCTGACGCCGATCGCGCTGCACGGCCAACACGTGCCCACCGACCCGCTCACGCTCGCCGGCCTGGTGATAGAGGGTCTGCTCGTCGGGCTCGGCTTCGCGTTCACGCTGGGCGTGCTGATGGCGGCGGTCGAATCGGCGGGTTCGGTGATCGACGTGCTCTCCGGCTTCTCCTACGGCAGCCTGATCAACCCGCTGAACGGCCAGACCAGCGCCGTTATCGCTCGCTTCTACTCGCTGTTCGGGACGATGGTCTTCCTGGTCATCGGCGGCGATGCCTGGACGCTGCGCGGACTCGGCCGCACGTTCGAGCTCGTCCCGCTCAGTAGCCGTCCGCGGCTGTCCTCGCTGGTTGGAGGCGCCGTGCAGGTGTTCAGCACGGTGTTCGCCTCCGCCCTGGAGATAGCCGCGCCGGTGCTGATCGCGCTGCTGATCACCGACGTCGCCTTCGGGGTCGTCTCGCGCGTGGTACCACAGCTGAACGTGTTCGCGGTCGGCTTTCCCACGAAGGTGGCCGTCGCACTGCTCGTCGCCGGTGCCTCGCTGCCGTTCACGGCCAACTGGATCTCCAACCAGCTCTCGGTGAGCGTCGCCGCCGCCCTCGGCGCGCTGCACGTGACGTGAGACATGGCCCGCGAGGAACGCACCGAGAAGGCGACGCCGAAGCATCGCAAGCGCGCGCGAGAGAAGGGCCAGGTGGCGCGCAGCAGCGACCTCGGCGGCGCGCTCGTGGTGACCGCCGGCCTGCTCACGCTCAGCTTGACGGGCCCCAGGATCCTTGCGGCTGGCGCCGCGACGCTGCGGGGGCTGCTCGGCGAGATCGCAAATCCGGATCGGGCCACGACCGCCGCTGGACTGAACGAACTGATGCACTCGGCCTTCTCCACGATCGCCCTCGCCGTCGCGCCGATCGCCGCCGCGTGCATGCTCGCCGGCGTGCTAGGGGGTGTCGCCCAGGTCGGCTTCAGGCCTTCCCCGCAGGCTCTCAAACCCGACTTCCGTCGCATCAACCCCGCCTCGGGCCTGCGCAACCTGCTGGGGCCGAACGCGGTGTTCGAAGCGCTCAAGACAATCGCCAAGGTCGCAGTCGTAGGCGCCGTCGCGGCCCTGGCGCTGCTGCCAGGGCTGACGCAGCTGGCGTCGCTGGTTGGCATCACGCCCGGTGCACTCACCGTCATCTCCGGACAGCGAGCGTTGGAAGTCGCGCAGCGGACCGCCTTCGCCTATCTGGTGATCGGGGTCCTCGACTACGGCTGGAGGCGTCGGCGCCACGAGCAGCAGTTGAAGATGACCAAGCAGCAGGTCAAGGACGAGGCGCGCCAGTACGGGGTCTCGGCCGAGGTCAAGGCCGCGCTGCGTCGCCGCCAGATGCAGGCGGCGCGCGCCCGCATGATGGCCGGCGTCCCCGACGCCGATGTGGTCCTCACCAACCCGACGCACTTCGCGGTGGCGCTCGTGTATGACGGCTCGCGCACCGCGCCCGAAGTGGTCGCCAAGGGCAAGGACCTGATCGCCGTGCAGATCAGGCGCGTGGCCGAAGAAAACGACGTGCCGGTGGTCAGCGACCCGCCGCTGGCGCGCGCGCTGCACTCCTCAACCGAGATCGGCCAGGTGATCCCGGAGGAGCTGTACGCCGCGGTCGCGCGGGTGCTCGCCTTCGTCTACCGCGTCGCCGGCCGGTCTCGCCGGAGGCTCGCGTCGTGAACAGCACGGGTCTGCGCAGGTTCCTGCGCCACACCGACCTGCTGGCGGCCGTCTCGGTCGTGCTCGTCGTGACGATGCTCGTCGTGCCGATCCCCTCGGCGCTGCTGAGCCTGATGATCACGGTCAACATCGCCGCCGCGCTCACAATCGTCGTCGCGACGATGTACCTCGGCAAGGCGTTGGACTTCGCGTCCTTCCCGAGCCTGCTGCTGCTGACCACGATGTTCCGGCTCGCGATCAACGTGTCGGTGACGCGCCTGATCCTCACGACCGGCGACGCCGGCAGCGTCGTCAAGGCGTTCGGGGAATTTGTCGTCGGCGGCAACGTGATCGTCGGCCTGGTCATCTTCCTGATCCTCGTCGTGATCCAGTTCGTCGTCGTCACCAACGGCGCCGGACGCGTGGCCGAGGTCGGCGCGCGCTTCACGCTCGACGCGATGCCGGGCAAGCAGATGGCGATCGACGCCGACCTCAACGCCGGCCTGATCAGCGACGAGCAGGCGCGTGGGCGACGGTCGGAGATCTCCCGCGAAGCCGACTTCTACGGCGCCATGGACGGCGCCTCGAAGTTCGTCAAAGGCGACGCCATGGCGGCGCTGATCATCACAGCGATCAACCTCGTGGGCGGAATCATCGTGGGCATGCTCCAGCGCCACCTGGGTTTCAGCGAAGCCACCCATCAGTACTCCCTGCTGACGGTGGGGGACGGCCTGTCGGCGCAGATCCCCGCGCTGCTGATCTCGGTAGCCGCAGGCATCATCGTCACCCGCGCCGCCTCCAACCGCGACCTCGGCAGCGACATCGCCGACCAGATCCTCAGCCAGCGCAAGGCCCCGCTCGTCGCAGCCGCCGCGATCGGACTGTTCGCGCTGATCCCGGGCCTGCCGAAGCTGCCGTTCCTGCTGATCGCCGCGATCTTCGCCGCGATCGGATGGGCCGTGCGCAACGGCATGCCCGCTGCGAGGGACGCCGCCGCGGCGGCCGCCACCGCCTCGCTGCCGGCCGCCGGCGAGGAGCCGCTGGCAGAGGTCGGCGTCGACGCGCTGGAGCTCGCCATCGGCTTCGGGTTGGTGCCGCTGGTTGACGGCGGATCGACTGGAAGCAGCTCGCTGCTTCGCCGGGTGAGCATGATCCGCCGCCAGATCGCAGGAGATCTCGGCCTTGTGATCCCGCCGGTGCGCATCCACGACGAGCTGGGCATGGAATCGCACGAGTACGTGCTCAAGGTGCGCGGCTCGGAGGTCGCGCGCGGGCGGATCATGCCCGGGCACCTGCTGGCGATGGATCCCGGCGACGCCAGCGGGACGCTGCAGGGAATCCCCACGCGCGAGCCCGCGTTCGGCCTCGAGGCGGTGTGGGTGCACGAGTCCGCCCGCGCCGAGGCCGAGGCGCTCGGCTACACGGTCGTCGACGCCGAGTCGGTGATCGTCACGCATCTGACTGAGACGATCCGCTCGCACGCCGCCGAGCTGCTCACGCGCCAGGACGTGCGCGCGCTGCTCGACAGGCTGAAGGAGACCAACGCCGCGGTCGTCGAGGAGGTCGTGCCCGAGGCGCTCTCGCTCGGCGAGATCCAGCGGGTGCTGCAGTCGCTGCTCGCGGAGGGCGTGCCGATCCGCGATCTCGGCACGATCGTGGAGGCTATCGGTGACAAGGCGCGAACAACACGTGACACAAGTCTCCTATCGGAGTACGCTCGCCAGGCGCTCGGCCGGGCGATCACTGCTCCGCACCTGGACGAGCAGTTGCGCCTGCAAGCCATTACCCTGGACCCCGCAATCGAGCAGGAGGTCTCGACCTCGATCACCCAGACCACGGATGGGGAGTACCTCGCCATGGATCCACCGCGAGCGCAGGCGATCGTCACCGCGCTGCGCGCCCAAGTCGAGCACGCCACCGCGCGCGGCCTCCGCGGCGGGCGGGCACCGGTTCTGCTCTGCTCGGCGCGCATACGCCGCCACCTGCGCAGGCTGATCGCCCAGGCCCAGCCGCATCTCGCCGTGTGCTCTTATAACGAGATCGCACCGGGCATCGACGTCGAAACGATCGGGGTCATCCACGCATGAGTACTCCTGGGGAGCTGCTCGGGGCGCTGGGGCGGGAGGCTCGCGCCAGGTTCGGCAACGGCGGCCACACGGGAACCCGCACCTACCGCGGGCGCTCGGTCGACGAGCTCGTTCCCCGGATCCAGCGGGATCTGGGCGCCGAGGCGATCGTCGTGCGCCGCCGCGACGGGCTGACGGGCGGTGTCCTGGGCTTCTTCCAGCACCCGTTCGTGGAGATCGAGGCGATGCCCGGCGGTCCGAGCATCGACCTCTACGACGAACAGGACACGCCGCCGGCGCCGGCGCCCCCTCCGCCGCCAGCGCCGCCGCTCGCGCCCGTGGCTCCCACGGCCGAGCAGCGTCTCGTGCCGGGCTACCAGACCGCGCCCGCACCTGCACCGACACCGGCACCCTCGCCACCCTCGCCGTCTGTGCCACCCACGAGCGAGCAGCGCTCCGCGCTGGGGTACTGGCCTGCGCAGCAGGGTCCGCCCGTCCCCGCGCCGGCCCCAGCCCCCGGAGCGGCGCCCGCCCCCGCACCGGCACCCGCCCCTGCACCGGCACCCGCTGCTGCACCCGCGCCGCCGCCGTTCTACGCGCGCGAGCCCCCCGCGCCGGCCGCCGTTGGGGGCAGCGCCTACGTGACCGCGCATCTGGCCGCCTTGGCGCGCGCCGACCGATCGATGATCGACCGATCGAAGATCGCTCAGCCGGAGCCGATCCCCGGGCGCCCCCGCGATCCGGTGGGGTGGAGCGCCGACTTCCAGGAGCTGGTCCCGCGCGCGCAGCCCGCGCGCTTCGCGCCCGCCGTCGAGCCTGCTGCGCCGGCGCGGACGGCGATCGAGCGGCGCGTGGTGGCGCCGGGCTCACACGCACGCGCACGCGCGGGAGTGGCCAAGAGCCTGCAGCGCTATGGGATCAGCGAGGACTTTGCGCGCGAGCTGATCGACAGCGCCAGCGCGCACGCGTTGGCGCTGTCGCCGCGCGCGGGCCTGGCGCAGGCGGTGCGGATCACGCTCGCGCAGCGGATTCCGGTCGCCCCCCCGCTGCCCACCAAGGGCGCGGCGATCGTGGTGGTGGGGGCGGGCGGCGCCGGCAAGACGACCTGCTGCGCGGCGCTGCTTGACGCCTATCGCAAGCGCAGCACGCTGCCAGCGAGCTGTGCGACGATCACGCGCGCAGCCGAGCGAGGCGAGCTGCGAATGATCCTCAGTCCGTACCTGATGAGGCCCTCCGCCGCCCGCGCACCGCGCGCGCTGCGGGCGCTGCGCAGGGCCCGAGGCGACGGCATCGCCGTGCTCGATACGCCCAGCCTGTCGCCGTCCGATCGTGCGGGCGTTCGCGAGCTCGCGGGCTTGCTGACCGAGGTACAGGCAGAGCGCGTGGTGGTGGCGCTCCCCGCCACGCTGGGGGCCACCGCGGCCGCGCAGCTGCTGGCGGCGCTGGCGCCGTTGGGCGCCAACGCGCTGGCGCTCACGCACGCTGACGAGACCGACCAGCTCGGGGTGGCCGTGGAGGCCGCGTGCAGGTTCGGCCTCGCCCCCGAGTACATGCTCGAGCGCGGCCGCTCCGGCGGATGGCGGCTGCGGCGGATCGATCCGACTGGTCTGTCGGAGAAGCTGTTGCAATGAAACTCGGGCGAGGAAATGCCGATAGCTCCAAGCCCGTGGCCCTGCCTGAGCGCTCGGACGCGGTGACGCTCGTCCCCACCGAAGGGGAGCGCATCCCGGCGCGGGTGCTCGAGCGCGGCGCGGACACGCTGCTGGTGGCGATCATGGTGCCCACGGAGCCGCTCGACTACGAGCAGCTCGAGGGGATCGTGCTCGAGTTCCTGGGCCCGCAAGGGCGCGTGCGGCTCAGGGGGACGGCCGCGGTCGAGGACGCCTCCGACCCGGACGTCTTGCGCATCGACAGGCCGCGCTCGATCGAGGTCCTCCAGGAACGCGAATACGTGCGCATCAAGGCCACCCGCCCGGTGCTCGTGTACGGCGTACCCGAGCAGCTGCAGATCCAGAGCTACACCGTCGATGTGAGCGGAGGTGGGTTCCTGCTCGCGGGGCCGGACTCACTGAAGATCGGCGACGAGATCCAGTTCCAGCTGTCGCTGACCGAGGGTGTGCTGCCGGTTGGCGGGACGGGCAAAGTCGTGCGGATCGACCGTGGCGGGCGCCGCGCTGTGGAGTTCGCCTCGATCAGCGACCTCGACCGGCGCCGGCTGATTCGCTTCATATTCGAGTGTCAGCGAACCGAACGGCGTCGCGGCCTGGAGACGGACGACCGCTATGGCAGCTGAGACGGCGACCGCGCCGGCGCCGCCAGCGCCGCCAGCACCGGCCGCCCCGGTGGCGGCCTCGCGCAAGCCCAGAACGCCGAAGAAGGAGGCGTCGGCGCCCACTGCGAAGGACGCGGGATCGAAGAAGGGCCGCAAGGCCTCCAAGAGCGCCGGCGAGGCGCAGTCAAACGCGAACGGCCCGAGCGTGGCGGCTCACCCCCGAGCCGCCCGCGCGGTCGCGCGGGCAAAGGGCTGGGGCGGGCTCGCCGGTTTCGTGCTCGGCGGGTATTTATCGCTGCCGACGAACACGATCGCCGCCGCCGCTCTCCGCGCCCTGCTGGCCGGCATCGTCTGCTACGTGGTTGCGTGGGCGGGCGCGGTGTTCCTCTGGCGCCGGCTGGTGATGCTCGAGATAAAGGCTCGCGAGCAGCAGCTGCTCGCGAGCGCCGAGGCCGCCGTGGGGGCCCGCGGCGCCGGGCGCGAGTCGCCGCCGACGCCCGCCGAGTCGAGCGCAAGGGCGGCCTCCTAGCGGCGCGGGCTGGCGATGGACCCGATCCACCCGATCACACCCGGCCCGCCTGCGATCCCGCCGGTTGCACCGCTGCCCGTGGAGCGGGTCGAGCGGGTTTCGCGCGAGCGTGACCGCCCGTCCGGGCAAGGACAGCAGCGCAAGCGCCGTGCGCCGCCGCCTGCGCCTGAGCCCGAGGGCGCGGCAGACGACGGGGATCACCCCCACATCGACGTGCGCGTCTGAGCGCGCATCCTCGCCCCGTGCAGGAAAACCTGCGGACAGCGCGAATCCCACGGGCAAGGGCGAATTCCCTCAAGTTTCCCGGCGCGCTGACGATAATCGGCGTGAGTCGACACGGAGTCGGCTCGGGACCAAACCAAACAACGTCATCAAGGAGATGAACGCATGGCCCTGACTATCAACACCAACCTGGAGGCGATGAACGCCAGCAGGAACCTGAACGGCACCGAGAACATGCTCGCGCAGTCGATGCAGCGGCTATCCTCGGGCCTCAAGATCAACTCGGCGGCCGACGACGTCGCCGGATACGCGATCAGCGAAAGCCTGAAGAGCCAGGTCAACGGCCTCAATCAGGCGAGCGAAAACATCCAGGACGCGGTCGCCCTGGCACAGACGGCCCAAGGGGCGCTGAACGACGTCAACACGATGCTCCAGCGCATCCGCGAGCTCGCCGTGCAGTACTCCAACGGCACGACCTCGGAAGAAGACCAGAAGGCGATCATCTCCGAGGTTTCGCAGCTGACCAGCGAGATCAAGCGTGTCGGCGAAACCACCCAGTTCAACGGCAAGAACCTGCTCAACGCCGCGGAAGAAATCAGGTTCCAGGTCGGCGCCAACGACGGGGAAGGCATCGGCGTCACGACCGTCAAGGTGTATGAATCGATCGAAACCAAAATCGCCACGGCGACGCTCGGCGAACGGCTCGCTCCGAAACTGACGAAAGAAGAATCCACAAAAATCGAAGAAACAGCGAAGAAAGCAGTGGAAGAAAGCAAAGAAGGAAAAGCCTGGAAGGTCGAAGAAGAAGCAAAAACGATCACCAAAAAAGAACTCGAAGAAAAAGAGGCCCCACTGATTGCCAAAGAAGTGGCAACGGAAACGGCCAAAGCAGTCGGTGGCAAAACCACGGGCCTCAAGGAAATCAGCGAAGCGATCGCCAAGGTCGCAGGCCTCGCGGGTGAATTCGGCTCGGTGCAGGACCGCATTCAGTACACCCAGGCCAACCTGGAAGTCTACAGCCAGAACCTCACCTCGGCTGTGAGCGCCCTCGTCGATGTGAACATGGCCACGGAAATGACCAACTTCACCAAGAACGAGGTCCTCCAGCAGGCCGGCGTGGCGATCCTCGCACAGGCGAACCAGCTGCCTAACGCGACGCTGAAACTGCTCGAATAAGCTCAAACCTTCCTCAGCGGTGGCGCCTAGAGGACGCCACCGCTGCAGCGAAGCCCATCTGTTCGCTGGCCGATCTTTGATCGGTCGCCGCGGGCATAGGGTCATAACGCTTCGGCGGTCAGGGAACGGGCCGGCGCAAGCCATATACCGCCGCTTTCATCGAGGGAACGGTGGTGGGACGGGCGGCGACGGCCGCCCGTCCCCTTTATTGATTGCCCGCCCACCCGGCGACGGCCGCCCGTCCCCTTTTTTGGCTCGCCCCGGGCGCAGCGTAAGTCCTCTCAATCCCCGGAGCTAGCTGCCGATTACCAGGGCGATGTCCATCGAGGCTACGCTCGAGCGCGTCTCCGCGATCAGGCAGGCGCTCGCGGACCCCGCGGCTCTGGTCGGCTCGAACGGCGTCCCGACGGGGGGAACCGAAGCCCCGTCGGTGACCGGCGTTGGCTCCGGGGGCGGCGAATCGACGTTCGCCGCCGCGCTCAAGCAGGCGAGCGCCGGCTATGACGGCCCCCCCGCCGGCGCGTCCGCGTCGGCGGGCGCCTTGCTCGACAGCTCCGGCCTCCCCGTGGGCGCGCCGCTGCAGAGCCTCGACGGCGTCGCCGGCTCCCCCGCGCTGTCCAGCGGCGAAGGGCCCGGCAGGGGCATGGTGGCGATCGCCGAAAGCCAGCTCGGCCAGACCGAGCAGCCGCCCGGATCCAACGAATCGCCGGCCATCGCCCAGTACCGCAGCGCGACCGCGGGCGCGATTCCGGGAGCGCCGTGGTGCGCGTACTTCGCCTCGTGGGTCGCCCAGCAGGCGGGTTCGCCGATCGGCGAACATGGCCAGGGGCTCGGCTCCGTGTCGGAGATCTGGTCGTGGGCGCAGAGCACCGGCCGGGCAGTGCCGAACGGACCCGGCGTGGCGCCCAAGCCGGGCGATCTGATCGTCTTCGGCGACGAGCACGTGGGGATCGTCAGGGACGTGCTGCCCAACGGCCAGATCCAGACGATCGAGGGCAACTACGAAAACAAGGTTGCCGCCAACGTTCGCAGCCCCACCGAAGCGACCGGCTACGTGAACCTGAGCTAGCTGCTCGCCGCGGCGATACACTCCGCGGGAGGGAGCGCCATGAGCGAGCAGAGCACGACGCCCGGCGGCGAGACGCCTCAGCGGATGTGGCCGAGGGTGCTGCCGGCGATGCTGGCGCTGCTGGTGATCGTCGCGGCTCTCAGCTTCGTCCTGTTCGCTCGCTCGAGCAAGCCGGTGCTGCCTGGAGGAGCTGAGCAGTCCGCAGCGGGAAGCGGCTATGACGGGACGCTCGCGCTCCCCGCGAGGCCGGCGCCTGCGATCGCGCTGCGCAACTACCTCGGCCAGCCGGTGACGCTGAGCGAGTATCGCGGCAAGGCCGTGCTCGTGACCTTCCTGTACGCCAACTGTCCGGACATCTGCCCGCTGATCGCCTCCAACCTCCGCGTCGCGCTGAACCTGCTCGGCTCACGCGACTCCGAGGTCCAGGTCATCGCCGTGTCGGTCGATCCGCGCGGCGACACTCCGGCCAACGTCGCCAGGTTCGTGAGCGACCACGAGATGGCCGGTCGGATGCAGTACCTGATCGGCTCGGCCGCGGAACTCTCGCGGACGTGGGCGGCCTGGAGCGTCGGCTCAACGCGAGAGGTCGGCCAGCCGAACCTGGTCGCGCACTCGGCGCTCGTCTACGGGATAAGCGCCACTGGCACGCTGACGACGATCTACCCGGCCACGTTCGAACCGAATCAGATCGTCCACGACGTACCGCGGCTCGTCGCCCGCTAGCTCAGCGTTCGCCGGTGCCGCCACGCCAGAGCAGCACGTACCAGATGGCGACGACGATCAACACGCCCAGCGGCAGAACGAGCGTGAGAATCGAGCCGGTGAGGAAGTCTGAGGCGATTGGGACGGCGATCTGTGGCATGAGCCCTCCTAGTGCTCACTCGCGAGCCGGGGAGCGCGCGCGGCAGACTCCGACGGCGTCAGCCAGCGGTGGACGTAGACGAACACGACAATCAGGAAGGTGATCGAGCCGGGTACCCACATTATGCCCGCCGCGAGCTGCTGATCGCCGATCGCCGAGATGCCGCCGGGGCGGCTCGCCTGGTGCGCGTAGAAGTCATACAGCGGGCTCGGGGCGAGGGCGAGCACGACGGCCAGGGCCCAGCTGAGGATCATCGCGCCGACCACATACAGCACGCGCTGCGCGGCCACCAGCTGTGAGCGCAGCGGCGGCGAGGGAATCACCTGCTTCCAGAACATCAGCGCCGTGAGGAAGAACAGAGTGTGCTCGAGCGCGTGCAGCGGGCTCGAGCGCAGCGTCGCGTCGAACAGCGCCGGCACGTGCCACCCCAGCAGCACCACCGAGAACGCCACGAAGCTGGGCGTCGGGCGCCCGAGCGTGCGGCTCATAACGCGCAGCGGGGCTGCCCGCTCGCCGTGGCTGAGGCCGCGCGCGAGCGACCGGCGCGTGGCCAGCGGCAGGCAGCGCCACAAGCGGATCCAGGGGCGCGCGAGGACGAACAGCGGCGCGGCCACCATCAGCAGCAGCACGTGCTGGATCATGTGCACCCAGAAGAGCCGCTCGCTGAGTATCTCGATCGGCGAGGCGAGCGCGATCGCGAGCACGGCCAGCGCCGCGAAGAAGCAGGCGCTGCGCCAGCGCTGTGCGCCCAGCGTGCGCAGCGGCGTCACCGTACGTCGTGCGCCGATCCAGTAGAGGACGGCCAGATCGATCACGAGCACGAGGGGCGGATCAAACGACCAGTCCCAGAAGCCTGGCGTCGCTGCCGCCGCGGCGAGCACTACAGGAGGTACAGCGTCACGTAGGTGAGCACGCCGATCCCCCCGAGGAAGCCCCAGTAGAACACGGCGGCGTCGAGCCCGGGCGCGATCAGCCTGTCCGCGTCGGCGATGTCCCCATGCTCGCTCGCCGGCGCCCGGCGGGCGCGCAGCTCGGTCGCGACCTGTGTCTCCAGCCAGTACATCGTGAACAGGACCGCGACCAGGTAGAAGCCGGTCCACGCGCAGAACACGCTCGCGAATGCCCCGTCGGTGGGTCCGAAGTGCTGGACGGTGTACTCGACGCATTGCACGGCGATCGCCGCCAGCCCGAGCACCAGGCCGCCGACGGCGGGCGTGAGCCAGCTGCGCGAGCCTCGCTTCATCGCGCGTCCGGCCACGATCGTCAGCACCACGCTCAGCACGACGCACACGATGAAGGCCACACCGAGACCCTGGTTGGGACTCAGGCTTACGTGGACCTCCTTCTGTTCCTTCAGCAGCGCGCTCGACGGCTTCCACCAGCCGTCCTCGTTGATGGAGCGCAGGTAGAAGTACGCGAACAGGAAGGCCAGGAAGAAGAACGTGGTGGCGCCGCACAGCATTCGCGCAGCGACCGACAGCGTGCGCGCGCTGACATCCGGCGGCTCGGATGACAGCTCCACCGCCGCAGCCGCGGGCATGTTGGTCAGCCCCAGAGGCGCTCCTTCGCTTGCGGCGGACATGCTCAGGCCCCCGCCCCCGCCGGCTGCGCGGGGCCCACTGGATGCGGCGTGCCGTAGTCGTAGGGGTCGGAGTCGAACACCGGGATCTGGTCGAAGTTGTGGACGGGCACTGGCGTCGGCACCTGCCACTCGATCGACTTCGAGCGCCACGGGTTGGACTCCGCGGGCACGCGCGCGAAGATCATCGAGTAGACGGTGTTCACGATGAAGATCAACATCGAGAAGCCAAGCACGAAGGCCGAGATCGACACCCACGTGTTGAGCCCCACCAGGTTCGGTTCGTAGCTGCTCACCCGTCTCGGCATCCCCTTGATGCCCAACACGAACAGCGGCAGGAAGGTGGAGTTGAACGAGATGAACATCAACCAGAAGTGCCATTTGGCAAGGCGGTCGTTGAAGCGCAGACCCGTCATCTTCGGCACCCAGTAGTAGATCGCGGCGAAGAAGCTGAATATGAGCCCGCCCATGATCGTGTAGTGGAAGTGGGCCATCACGAAGAAGCTGCCGTGGAGTTGGACGTCGGTCGCGACATCAGACAGGACCACGCCGGAGGTGCCGCCGATCAGGAAGTTGAACACCCAGGCGAGGCAGAACAGCATCGGCACGGCAAAGGAGATTCGCGCCTTCCACAGGGTGCCCATCGCGCACAGGAAGATGAACCCGGTGGGGATCGAGATGATCTCCGTGGAGAGCATGTAGAAGGGCCGCAGGTCGGCGTTGATGCCACTGACGAACAGGTGGTGCTGCCACACGAAGAAGCTCAGCAGGGTGACGCCGAGCATGCCCGAGACGGCCAGGCGGTAGCCCCACAGCGGCTTGCGGGTGAACACCGGCAGCAGCTCGAGCACGATCCCGAACCCGGGCAGCGCGAGGATGTACACCTCGGGATGTCCGAAGAACCAGAAGAGGTTCTGGAAGAGGTACGAGCTGCCGCCGGCGCCGGCCACGAAGAACGAGGTGTCGACCGTGCGGTCCAGCGCGGCCATCAGCAGCGTCGCGATCAACATCGGCGCCGCCAGCACCATCAGGATCGCGGTGGCGAACACCGACCACACGAAGATCGGCAGGCGCGACCAGGTCAGGCCCGGTGCGCGCATCGCGATGATCGTGGCCATCATGTTCAGCCCGAGCAGGGCCATCGATATGCCGACGAGCGCGAAGAAGCAGATATAGGAGTCCATGCCCATCACGGCCTGGTCGTTGAGGGGCTCATAACCCGTCCAGCCGGTGGGGAAGCCCCCGAAGAAGATCGTGGAGACGAGGATGAACCCCGCGGCCATCAGCAGCCAGAAGGTGAGTGCCTCGATCCGGGGGAAGGCCATTCGTCGCGCGCCGATCATGATCGGCACGAAGTAGTTCGCAAACGGGCCGAGGATGCCCGAGGTCATCATCCCCATCATCATCGAGCCGTGCATGCCCACGAGCGTCAGATACTGGCCGGGCCCGACCACGGTGGGGGTGTCGTGCAGCAGCTCGGTGCGGATCAGCATCGCGTTGAGCCCGCCGACGAAGAAGAAGACCCCGATTCCCACCAGGTACTGGATCCCAACGACCTTGTGGTCGGTGCACAGGCCGAAGTAGCGACCGATCCCCTCGCCCTCCTTCTCGCGCAGCGACGGCGGCCGGCCGAGCAGGCGCGAGATCGGGTAGTTGGCGAAGCCGAGGCCGATCAGGAAGCCGACCACGCCGCCGAAGTAGCCGAGCAGCAGCGCGACGTCGTTTTCGTTGGATTTCGTCTGGTAGTGAAAGCTCCCTTCGAAGCCGATCTGGCGGCCGATGAACCAGCCCAGGTAGTAGCCGCCGACGCCCAGCAGCACGGCGCTCAGCAGGTTGAAGCCGAGCAGCCGCCGCCATAGCGGCCGCTGACTCGCGTGGACGGTGGGAGTCGATCCCGATGTTGTGCTCATCCGCCTCGCCTCGTTGGTTCGGGAAGGTAGGTCGTGCTGTATGGGGGTAAGACCTTGGTCGCTGCGGCGAACTTCACCTGCTGTTCGTGGATCCACGCGTTGAAGGCGCTCGTCGTCACGACGCGGCCTTTGTCGTGCATCGCGCCGTGCCAGATACCGCACAGCTCAGCACAGCGCACGTCAAACGTCTGCAGCTTGGTGGGCTTCACGAACGCGATGTTGTTCACGCCGGGGTTCGCGTCGGCCTTGACGCCGAGCTGGTAAGCCCAGAAGGAGTGGATCACGTCGAGCGACGTGACGTTCAGTTCGATCATCTTGTTCACCGGCAGGAAGAGGTGGGGCGTCTCGACCCCGCCGTAGGTCGGGTAGCGGTAGGTGAAGTACCACTGCTGCGCGATCACCTGGACCGGGAGCTTCGGCCCGCTCGGGACGGTCAGGGGCGTCGGCCCGCTGCCGGAACCGGCACCGTGGTCGGCCTCGAGCTGGACGGTGCCGAACACCGCGAGCGCGAGCACGATCGCGGAGGTCACGACGATCCACGTTGTCTGGATGCGCGCGTCGCCGCGCACGGGGGGGCCTTCGAGCACACCATTCGCGGGCTGGCGGAAGAAGACCACCGAGTACAGGAGGTAGAGCATGACGAGCAGGATGATCGGGGTGGCGATCACGGCCAGCACCGTCATGTCGGCGCGCTGTCCAGATGACTGTTCGCTGCCGTTGCCGGGTCCGAGCAGCGGGCCGATCACGAGTATCACCACCGGCAAGGCGATCACGGTCGCGAGGACCCAGATGATCGTGAAGCGGCGCGCGTGGTTGGCTTCGCTCATCGCACCCTAGACCACATCGATGAAGCCGCCCATGTAGCCCAGCGTCTGCATCGGCCCCCCGTTGCCGAACAGAAAGCCGGCGCCGCAGGGCACGAAGCACTGCCAGCGGTAGCGGCCCTTCTTGCCCGTGCGGAAGCTGAAGGTGACCGTGCGGTGGTCGCTCGTCGATGTTTCACACGGCGCTTCTTCACAGGGGTTCTTGGCTTCTTCGGGCACGCCCGGCAGCGGCACGAACACGCCGAGTTCGGGCACGGCGAACGTGTGCGACGCTTCTTCGGGGGGGATCGAGTTGACGGTCTTGCCGTCCACCGTCATCGTCCCGCCGACGGTGCCCTGGACCTGCGAGAGGAACGGGTTGCGCAGCCCGGTGGGGGAGTCGTACTGGTAGATCGTGACGTGCACGAGCGAGTTGGCCGGAACCGTGTACGTGGTGCTGTGCACCCACTTGCCGTTGCTCCTGACCAGATAGGAGACCCAGCTGGGGTGCGCCGGGCTGAATTTCTGGCCGATCGAGGCGACCGTCTCGAGCGTGAGGTTTGTGCCTCCGCCTGCGGCGAGCGGGTTCACGGTCGCGGCGACCGGCGTTGGAAAGGTCGTGGCCCAGCTCGCCACGTAAAAGCCGATGAGCACTCCCACCACCGCCACGGCGGTGCCGACGCCCAAGAGCTTCTTCGCAAACAGGCTCAAGCCGCTCCCCAAAAGCCCACCGCGCCTCCTCAAGCGCTCGCGCTGCCCCTCAAGACGATCGCAACTCTAGCCCCGGGCGCCCGGCCCCCCAAGTTTGTGAGGGAATTCTCATGAAAGGAGGCCGCATTTTCGGAGTCGCGCTCGCGCGCAGCCTCGCGGCGCGGAGACGGCGCAGGATCTGAGACACGCAGACGGATACGATCAACGGCTTGGTGCAGCCGCAGCCTTCTGAGACCGAAGCCCCCTCCAAACCGGCCGTGGGGACGGCGTCGATCGCGCGCGCGATCGTCCCGGAGCGCCCGACGCTGGACGGCTTGGAGGCCAGGTGGAGCGCAGCGTGGGAGCGCGACGGCGTCTATCGCTTCGACCGCTCGGCCCCGCGCGAGCGCGTGTTCTCGATCGACACGCCGCCGCCGACCGTCAGCGGCTCGCTGCACGTCGGCCACGTGTTCTCCTTCACCCACACCGACACGGTCGCGCGCTACCAGCGTATGCGCGGGAGGGAGGTCTTCTACCCGATGGGGTGGGACGACAACGGCCTGCCGACCGAGCGGCGCGTGCAGAACCACTTCGGCGTGCGCTGCGACCCGTCGGTGCCGTACGACCCCGCCTTTACGCCCGCTGTGCGGGCATCCAATCAAGCGGAGAAGGAGCCGGTGGCGGTGTCCCGGCCGAACTTCGTGGAGCTGTGCCTGGCGTTGACCGAGACCGACGAGCAGGCGTTCGAGGAGCTGTGGCGCACGCTAGGGCTGTCGGTGGACTGGTCGATGACGTACACGACGATCGGCCGCCTCGCGCAGCGCATCTCCCAGCGCTCGTTCCTCGGGCTGCTCGCGCGCGGGGAGACCTACCAGCTCGAGGCGCCGACGCTTTGGGACGTCGACTTCCAGACGGCGGTCGCCCAGGCCGAGCTCGAGGACCGCGATCGCCCGGGGGCGATGCACCGGGTTCGCTTCGCCGGGGCCGGAGGCGGCGCGGACGCGCTGATCGACACGACGCGCCCGGAGCTGATCCCGGCGTGCGTGGCGCTGCTGGCGCACCCCGACGACGCGCGCCATCGCGAGCTCGTGGGCGGAGAGGCGCTGACGCCGTTGTTCGCCACGCGCGTGCCCGTCATGACCCATCCGCAGGTCGAGCGGGACAAGGGGACGGGCTTGGTGATGGTGTGTACGTTTGGAGACCTCACCGACGTGATGTGGTGGCGCGAGCTGGGCCTGCCGGTCCGCTCGGTGCTCGGTCCGGATGGGCGCCTGGCGGAGGTCCCGTGGGGTGCGCCCGGGTGGGAGTCGCAGGACCTCGAGCGGGCGCGCACGAGCTACGCTGAGCTGCAGGGCCGCACGATCAACCAGGCACGCAAGCGGATCGTTGAGCTGCTGGCGCAGTCGGGGGATCTGGTGGGGGAGCCCCAGCCTGTGATGCGGGCGGTGAAGTTCTTCGAGAAGGGCGAGCGGCCGGTGGAGATCGTGACGAGCCGCCAGTGGTTCATCCGCACGATCGAGCACCGTGAGAAGCTGATCGCACGCGGTCGGGAGCTGGCCTGGCACCCGCCATACATGCGCGCGCGCTTCGAGGACTGGGTCAACGGCTTGACAGGCGATTGGTGCATCAGCCGCCAGCGCTTCTTCGGGGTGCCCTTCCCGGTGTGGTACCCGATCGACGACAGCGGGACGGTTCGCTACGAGCAGCCGATAGCTGCCTCACAGTTGCTGCTCCCAGTCGATCCCTCGACCGACGTGCCCGACGGCTACGAAGCCGCTCAGCGCGGTCAGCCGGGAGGATTCGCGGGCGATCCCGACGTGATGGACACGTGGGCAACCTCGTCGCTGACGCCGCAGATCGGTGGGCATGCGGGCGAGGACGAGGAGCTGTTCAGAAAGGTGTTTCCGATGGACGTGCGCCCGCAGGCGCACGACATCATCAGGACGTGGCTGTTCTCGACCGTCCTGCGTTCGCAGCTGGACGAGGACGTGCTGCCGTGGCGCAACGCGGCGATCTCCGGCTGGGTGCTGGACCCGGATCGCAAGAAGATGTCGAAGTCCAAGGGCAACGTGGTCACGCCGATGCACCTGCTGCAGGAGTACGGGGCGGACGCGGCGCGCTACTGGGCGGCGAGCGGGCGGCCGGGCACGGATACGGCGTTCGACGCGCAGCAGATGAAGGTCGGCCGGCGCCTGGCGGTGAAGCTGCTGAACGCATCAAAGTTCGCGCTCGCCGATCTTCCGCCTGCGGGCCGGGCGCTGACCCACCCGCTCGACCGAGCGCTGATCGCGCGGCTGGCGGACGTGGTGCAGGACGCGACGGACAGCTTCGAGGAGTACGACTACGCGCGCGCGCTGGAGCGCGCGGAGAGCTTCTTCTGGTGGTACTGCGACTTCTACCTCGAGCTCGTCAAGAGCCGCCGCTACGACGCCGACCAGCGGGTGAGCGCGTCGGTGAGCCTGGCGCTGCGCACCTCGCTGTCGGTCTTCCACCGGCTGTTCGCTCCGTTCTTGCCGTTCGTGTGCGAGGAGGTGTGGTCGTGGTGGCAGGGCGGCTCGGTGCACCGTGCGCGGTGGCCCGATGCCGAAGAGCTGGCCGAGGCGGCTCGCGGCGACGAAGCGAGGCGGGGCGTTGAGGCTGACGTTGGCGCTCGGGAGGACGTGGCGCTGGAGGTGACCGTGGACGTGCTGCGGGAGGTGCGCAAGGCCAAGTCGCAGGCGCGCAGGCCCATGCGCGCGCCGGTCAGCCGGGTGGTGGTGCGCGACACGGTCGAGCGCCTGGCGGCGCTGGCGCTGGGCGAGGACGACCTGGTGCAGGCCGGCTCGATCGAGCGCGTTGAGACGGTCGAGGACGGGGAGTTCGCCGTGGAGGTGGAGCTGGCGGAGGAGTAGCAGAGCGTACGGCGCTCGACTGTACGCACGGTACCCAACGTGTGCACGTTCTGTGCCTCGGCGTGTGGCAGGCACCTCGGGATGATCCTCGGATAGGGTCCCGCGGATGACGAGGACGCTTATCGAGGAGCTGCACGAGCGCGTCGGCGAGCGGGTCACGATCCGCGGCTGGGCGCACGCGATACGCGATCAGAAGCGAATGCAGTTCGTGATCGTCCGAGACGAAACGGGCTTGGCCCAGGTCGTGCTGGCGAAGGAGGAGGAGCCGAGCGAGCTCAACGAGCAGGTGTCGGCGCTGACGGCGGAGTCGGCGGTGACGGTGACAGGGACGGTGGTGGCAGACGAGCGCGTGAAGCTCGGCGGCCTCGAGCTGCGCCTGGAGGAGCTGCAGGTGGACTCGCTGGCTGAGCCGGAGCTGCCGGTGGCGGTGGACTCGGCGCTGGACAAGCGGATCGACTGGCGCTACCTGGATCTACGCCGTCCGGACAGGCGCTTGATCTTCGAGGTGCAGACAACGGCCGAGCGCGCGATGCGCGAGTACTGGGCCAAAGACCGGTTCATCGAGCTGCACACGCCGAAGTTCATGGGCTCCGCGAGCGAGTCGGGGGCGGAGCTGTTCAAGGTGGAGTACTTCGATCGCGTGGCCTACCTGGCGCAGTCGCCGCAGTTCTACAAGCAGATGGCGATGGCGGCGGGCTTCGGGCGCGTGTTCGAGGTCGGCCCGGTGTTTCGTGCGAACCCGTCGTTCACCTCGCGCCACGACACGGAGTTCACGAGCGTTGATGTGGAGATCTCGTGGATCGACTCGCACGAGGACGTGATGGCGTTCGAGGAGCGCTGGCTGGCGCACGTGCTGGCGGTGGTGAAGGAAGCGCATGGCGAGCAGATCGAAGCGACGTTCAACGCCGAGCTCCTCGTGCCGGTCGTCCCGTTCCCGCGGGTGACCCTGGAGCACGCCAAGGAGCTGCTGCGCGAGCACGGGCACGAGGCGCCGGGCGTCGAGCACGACCTGGACCCGCCGAGCGAGCGGGCGCTGTCGAGGATCGTGAAGGAGACGCACGGCCACGAGTTCGCGTTCGTGACCGACTACCCGACGACGGTGCGGCCCTTCTACCACATGCGCCACGCCGATCAACCGACGCTGACCAAGAGCTTCGACCTGCTGTGGCGCGGCATCGAGCTGACGACGGGCGCCCAGCGCGAGCACCGCTACGAGCAGCTGCTCGCGCAGGCCAAAGACAAGGGCGTGGACGTGGGCCCGATCCAGTACTACCTGGACTTCTTCCGCTTCGGCGCGCCCCCGCACGGAGGCTTCGGGTTCGGGTTGACGCGCCTGCTGATGCAGATGCTCGGGCAGGAGAACGTGCGCGAGGTGACGTTCCTGTACCGCGGCCCCCACCGCCTGGAGCCCTAGGACGAACGCTGGGCGGCGCGATCAGCCGATGCTGCCGCGCGGTGCGACCCAGACGCTGCCGAACGACAACGATGTGTGCTGCTCGATCGTGTCGTAGTCGTGGTCGTAGTGCAGCACGCCGAGATCCTGCGCAGCAGCTATCGATGCGATCAACAGGTCGACCGGCTTAACACGGTGGGAGATGCCAGCGACGGCGGCGAGCTCGGCCTGAGCGGTGACGGCGGCTGCGGCGGACTCGGCACGCAGCGGGGCGTGCGAAAGCGCGTCGAGCCGCTTTGCGGTGAGCGCGAATCCGTCGCTGTCACGAGCGCTGTAGCGCATCTCCAACAGGGTGGGCGGACAGGTCCAGAGCTCGCCGGCGGCGAGCGCAGCCTCGAGTGCCGTGCGCGAAGAACCGCTGATCCGGCCGTCGAGCAGTCTCGCCCACACTGAGTTGTCGAGCAGCAGCTCCCTGCCGTAGCCCGTCAATGCGTCCAGCCGCGCTCGCCGACCTCGTATGCGGCGTCAGCGTCGAGGCCCTCGCCGGTGCGTAGCTGTTGCACCAGCTGGCGTCGGAGCTCGGCATTGCGAGCCTCCTCCTCGCGCGCGACCTCCATCTCCCGCAGCCGCTCACGGGCTCCCCGAATAACGAGATCGTCGAGCCGCACGCGCTCTCCGCGGCGCCGCAGCGCGTCCAGCGCCTCCCGGACCGGAGGCGTCTCGGTGATCGAATGACGTGGGTGACGCGTAGGCACCGAGCGAGTGTAGCACCTGGTGCAGCACCGCCAGAATCGCTAGTCGGTCCCGGCGTGCTCGAGGAAGTGCTTGCTGAGCATCGTCAGCTGACCCTGGTAGTTGGAGCCGATGTCCTCGCCGTAGAGCACGTCAGGCTCCGCGGCCATCCGCTCGAACGCGAGCTTGCAGACGGGTTGACGGTGCTCGACCATGAAGGAGACGTCGCGGGCGCGGACCTCAAGCGCGGCGCGGCTGCCATGGGTGGTGTGGCCGCGGGAGTAGCCGAAGCCGGGGTCGAAGAAGCCGGCGTAGTGGGTGCGCAGCTCGCCCGCGGTGGGGTCGTAGGCGAGCATCTCGGCGGCGTAGCAGGGGGGGATGCTGACCCCCTCGGCCGAGAGCAGCAGGTAGAAGACCTCGGGCTCGAGCACGATCCGCGCGCCCTTCTCCGGGTGCACGGGCTCCCAGTAGTCCCGCCACTTCAGCGCCCCGACCTTGGTGAGGTCGATCGGCAGGCTGTTCTTCTTGGCGCGGTAGCCGACGATGCTGCGCGCGGTGCCGGACACGTCGAGGCTGAGGAACAGGCCGTCCGCGAGCGAGAGCTCGGAGTCCGGGAGCGGATGCGAGTCCAGGTACAGCAGCGGGCTGCGCCTGTGGAGGGCGAACAGCTCCTCGTCGCTGAGGCGCGCGTCGGCGGACATCAGGCGCACCTGGTTGAGCGCGAGCGCGGTCTTGACGCGGATCGCGAACGTGCGCGGGACGACCTCCAGGTAGAGCTTGCCGCTGTAGCCGGCGGCGATCTCGTCGAAGCGGTGGCTGCGATCGGTGAGCACCCGCGTGAACACGTCCAGGCGCCCCGTGGAGCTCTTGGGGTTGGCCTTCGCGCGGATCGTGTCCGGCAGGCGGAGCTCCTCGATCAGGGGGACGAGATAGGGACGGTCGCGCTCGAGCGTGGCGCCGTCACGCAGGTCGATCCTTTCGAACGCCAGGTCGGCGATCTTCTCCTCGACCGTCGAGTCGCTGTCGGGCAGGAAGCTGCAGCGCAGCGCCCACGCGTGCTCGCCGAGTCGCAGATCGACGCTCGCCGGCTGCACCGACTCGGCGGGGATCCGCCAGGGACCCGCGACGATGCATCCGGATGCGATCGCCTCGCGCAACTGCTGCGACGGCAGCACCCCGGTCGACCCTCCGAGGCTGTGCGACGCGCCGTCGAGCTCGATGCTCGAAGCGGGTGCGCTGGTCACATCTGTGCTCGCTCGGCCATGGACTGCCAAGTCTATGCGCCCGGCGGCGCGGGCCAGGTGTCCCGTCCGCGGCCGCCTCTACCTTCAGATGATGCTCCTGAACGAGCTGAACGACGGCATGGAGATCGACCAGGTCCTCCTGGTCCGCGAGGCCGAGCGCCGGCAGCGGCGCGACGGCGGCGACTACCTGCGCCTGCAGCTGGGCGACCGCACTGGCGGGGTCGCATGCATGGTTTGGGAGGAGCTGGCCGCGGTCGAGGAGCTCGCGCGCGCGGGCACGCCCGTGCGCGTGCACGGCCGCTATACGGTCCATCCGCGCTTCGGGCCGCAGATCAACCTGCGTGGGCTCGAGGCCGCCGCGCCCGGCAGCTTCGAGCTCAGCGACCTGCTCGACGGACCTGCGCGCACGGTCGAGCAGATGGAGGGCGAGATCCGGGAGCTGCTCGACACGATCCAGGAGCCGCACCTGCGCGTGTTGCTCGAGCGCGTGTTCGGCGAGGGGTCCGAGCTGTGGGCCGACTACCGGGCGGCGCCCGCCGCCAAGTACTACCACCAGGCTTACCCCCACGGTCTGCTCGAGCACTGCCTCGGGGTCGCGCAGGCGGTCAGCGCAATCAGCGCCACGTTTGGGGGCATCGACCGGGACGTGGCGGTCACCGGCGCGCTGCTGCACGACATCGGCAAGCTCGAGGCCTACACAACGGATGAGGGCGGGCGGGTCCTAATCATCGACCTCACCGACGCTGGCAGACTGCACGGCGAGATCGCCCTGGGCTACTACCGCATCCGTCGCATAGTGGAGGACATCGAAGGCTTCCCGGCCGAGCTCGCGCAGGCGGTGGGCCATATCATCCTCTCCCACCACGGCGCCCTCGAGCACGGTAGCCCCGTCGTGCCGTGCACGCGCGAGGCGACGCTCGTGCACATGATCGACAACCTCGGCGGGCGTCTCGGCAGCTTTGACCGGCTCGAGAAGGAGCTCGCACCCGGACGGCGCTGGTCGCCGTTCGACCGTGCGATCGGCGCGGGCGCTTTCTTCGGCGGGCGATCCTCGATCGCTTTGGGCGAGGAGCCGGCGGACCCCGACCAGTCGGAGCCCGCGCGCGAGGCCGCCTGAATCATCGCAAATAGCGGGGCGTCGATTCAGCCCTCGCGTATCCGTATCGCCGCTGGCTTCTATCTTTGAACCCTGATGGCAAAGGACACCGAGAAGCTGATCCGCCAGCTGTCGCTGATCTCCTACCTGATGGCCGAGCGGCGGCCGGTCACGGCCCTGGAGATCCGGCGCGACGTGGAGGGCTACAGCGGCATGAACGAGGACGCGTTCGCGCGGCGCTTCTATGCCGACCGCTCCGAGCTGGAATCGCTGCGTATCCAGCTGACGGTCGAGCGGCCGGCTGACGGCGCGGCCGAGCAGGAGAACTACTCGCTGCGTCCGGAGAACTTCCACCTGCCCGCGATCGCGTTCACCGACAAGGAGCTCGCCGCGCTGCAGACCGCACTGAGCCTGTTGGACGGCGAATTCGCCTACGCGGAGCCCCTGCGCCTGGCGCTGCAGCAGATCACGTGGGGCCGTCCCAGCCCGCTGCGCGCGCCTGAGCAGCGCACTGTCGCGCTTGGCATCACCGCCTCCGCTGGCGGGCACGAGCTGTCGGCGCGCCTGGCGAAGATCGAGACCGCGATCTTCCGCAACAAGACGATCGTGTTCGAGTACTACACGATGGAGCGCGACGAGGTGAGCACGCGTCGCGTCGACCCCTACCACCTGCTGTTCCAAGGCGGCCAGTTCTACCTGCTCGGCTACGCGCACGAGCGCGAAGCCATCCGGGTATTCCGCCTGTCGCGCATCCGCGGCAAGGTCTCTTACGCGACCAAGGCCGAGCACGACTTTCACCGACCGGCCGATTTCGATCCGCGCGCGTACGCCAACCGCGCTGACTGGCAGCTCGGTGGGGAGGAGGGTGTGGCGAAGATCCTGATCTCCGAGCGCATCGCGTGGCAGGTCGAACGGCACTTCGGGCGCTACGGGGAGATATGCGAGGAGGACGGCGACACGGTCTTCCTGACCGGCTACTCGAACCCGCGCAGCCTCATCTCGTGGGTGCTGGGGCTGGGCGCAAACGCGCGCCTGCTTGGCCCCGAGGAGCTGGCGTGCGAATTGGAGCGGCGGCTGGAGCTGCTGGAGGAGCGCCACGGCGACGCGCCCCCGCTTGCGCCCGGCGGCCGCGGTTCGGTCGCTGCCAGCGCGGCGCCCGTTGCGGGAGGACGGATAGCGGCGCCGTCGCGCTCGCGCGCCGCACGCAGGGACGACGCGGAGGGGGCCGGGGGCGAGGACGGCCCCGGCCGGCCGGACACCGCGATCCGCCCGGAGCGGTTCGCGCGGCTGGTCACGCTCGCGAGCATCCTGATCAAGGCCGGGCGCGAGGGAGGGGGCACGCAGCCCGGCGGGCCGGGTCAGCTCGGACGACTGGGTCGCGTCGTTGTGAGCGATATCTGTGAGCGGCTGCAGATCAGCGAGGAGGAGCTGCGTGAGGACGTGAACGTCCTCAATGTCGTCAACTTCGGCGGCGGCTCCTACGTTCTGTATGCGGAGTTCAAGGAGGAGGACGGCGAAATCGAGGTCGATCCGGAGCCCTACAGCGACAACTTCGATCGACCTGCACGCCTGCTGCCGGTGGAGGCGAAGGCGCTGGTGGCGGCGATCGACCTGATCGGCGAGCACATCCCCGAGGGCTCGCTGACCTCTGCGCGCGAGAAGATCGTGGCGGCGCTCGGCGAGGACCCGATGGAGCAGGGCCTGCAGGTGGCGCCGACGGCCGGCGATGACTCGGACGTGGCGCGCCTGGTGTCCAGGGCGATCGTCCAGCGCAAGCTGATCGAGCTCGAGTACTACAAGGAGAACGAGGACGAGCTGTCGCCACGCAAGGTCGAGCCATACGCGCTCACCAACGGCCGCGAGGGCTGGTACGTCGCCTCGTTCGACCCCGAGCGGGGCGGCGTGCGCCACTTCCGCCTCGACCGCATCAAGCGGGCGACGGTCACCGGCGAGAAGTTCGAACCGCGCCCCGAGGTCGACCCCGCGGCGGAGGTCGACGGCTGGCTGCGCACGGGTGAGGTGCCGGCGTCGCGCAGCGCACGCGTGTGGGTCTCGCCGGAGCGCGCGCGCTGGGCGCGCGAGGCGCGACGGGTGGTCGAGGAGAGGCGCGACGGAGCGGTCGTGGTCGAGCTGAGCTTCGCTGGCGTCGACTGGCTCGTGCGCGAGATCCTCAAGGAAGCCGGCGACGCCGCCGTGCTCGAGCCCGAGGACGCGCGTGAGGCCGTGCGCGCCGCCGTCGCGCGTTTGCGCGAGGTCAACGGGGCTCCGGCGCCAGCCTGAGCTCTGACAAGCGGCAAGCTACCGATCTCGTTCAGAACGCGCTTGTCGATGTTCGTGGGGCGAGCGTGGGAGGCGTGCTGCAAACGCAGTATCTATGCGGCTACGTGCGCGTCCCGCGACTTTGTCAGACGGGGGTGACTGGCCTCTGCAGCGAGCTCGACGGCCGCCGCTATGAGCTTGGCGCGGAGGGCCTCACGTGACTCGCTAACGCCCGCTTTTACGCGTTGTAGGCGTGTTCGCTGGGTGTTCTGGGAGGGCCTGAGCACCCACGTGATTCGGGTCCTTCCGTCCATGGTGAGCTCTTCGCGTCCCCTCATGATCCCTTCTCCTCTCCCACATCCACACGAAACTAGCTACATCTTTGTGGGGAGTATGGAAACATACAGCCAGCAGTTTGTCAAGAGGCCATCGGCGTTCATAGGGCCAAAATCAGCCCTCTAGACCCCTGGGATCAAGGCTCCGGGCACCGGACATCGCGTTGCACACGGAAGACCGCCGCGACTACTTGACCGTCATCGTCAAGTCTCCTAGAGCGCCAGTCACCCCCGTCTGACAAAGACTGTGGCGGCGCGCGCGGGGGTGTCGCAGCGCGCGTTCTACGAGGTCTTCGACAGCGCCCAAGAATGCTTCGCGGCGGCGTTTGAGGAGGGTCTTGCGCGGCTGTCTGCGGTGGTGCAGGAGGCGGCTGGGCTGGAGGAGCGGTGGCTTGGGAGGGTGCGCGCGGGCCTGGTGGCGTTGCTGGGGTTTTTTGAAGACGAGCCTGGGTGGGGCCGTCTGCTGATCGTCGAGGCGCCGCTCGACGGTGCGGTGGCGCTTCGCTGTAAACAGCGCGTGCTTGGCGTGCTGACGGTGCTCCTGGATGACGGGAGCCCGCAGGCTCTCGCGGAGCTTATGGCCGAGCCGCAGCTGACGGGCGAGCTGGTGGTTGGTGGTGTGTTCTCGCTTATCCGCGCGCGGATGCTCGATGGGGGTGGTGGAGCGCTCGTGGAGCTGGCGCCGTCGCTGATGTCGTTCATCGCCACGCCGTATCTCGGCGAGGCCGCCGCCAACGCCGAGCTGGCGGGGCGCTGCGAGCCCACAGAGCGGGTGCCCTCGCGGGACGTTGAGCGTCCGAGCTCCCTTCCAGTTCCGGTGAGCTACCGCACGACGCTGGTGCTGCGCGCGATCGCGTCCGCGCCGCGCTCGAGCAACCGCGAGATAGCCGCGGCTGCGGGAGTTGCGGATGAGGGGCAGACCTCGCACCTGCTGGGCCGCCTCGCGCAGCGGGGGCTGATCGAGAAGGTCACGCCGCGCAATGGCTCGCGGCGAGAGAACGCGTGGCTGCTGACGCCCTGCGGGCGGCGTGTGATCGAGCTGCTCGGTCTGCGCGGGCTCGCCGATTACAAGCGTGCGTCGGCGCGGACACCGGTGGTGTCAGTGCCGACGACGGGTGCGCACCGGTGCGGGGACCGCTGGTCTCAGCCGGGCGCGCCGTTTGACATGACCGACGTCGGGGGCTCTCCGTGAGGCGGGGTTCGGGCGTCGGTCGATCATAACTCGAGGGGTAAAAAAGGAGTGATGGAAAGAATGAGACATGTAAGGATGCTAGGGCTCTGCCTGGTCGCGGTTTTCGCGATCGCGGCGATTGCGGCGACGAGCGCGTCGGCCGCCAAACCCGAATGGGGACAGTGCTACGAAAAGGCCGGCGGAAAATACGCCAATGCTGGCTGCACCACGAAGGCCAAAAAGGGCGCTGGTGCGTTCGAATGGCGTAAGGGCAGCGAAGTCACGCACAGGCATTTCACCGGTGAAGGCGGCACGGGGATCCTCGACGCCGCTCTTCGCGACTGCGTCCAGGGCAATCAGTTCGCAATGCCGGGCTGCGAAGGCAAAGAAAACCCAACCGAAGAAGAAAGCCACATTCAGGTCGAATGCAAAACCGAGCACGCGACCGGCGAAGCCTCCGGCAAGAACGAAGTCAAGGGCGTCCTGGTCATCTTCCACGAATGTGTCGGGCTCGGCACGGCTCCGTGCTCGAACACGCAGCACGAAGGCGAAATCCAGGTGAACGTGCTCAAAGGCACGCTCGGCTACATCAACAAATCCAACAAGGAAGTGGGCGTGGACCTGAACCCGGCCGTCAAGCACGGCGAGTTCGCGCAGTTCAGCTGCCTCGGCGTCATCACCACCGTGGTTGGTGAAGGCGGACACGAAAAGGTAGCGGGTCACACTGAGGCCCCCGTCTACGCCGGTGGCGGCGGCGACGGGATCATCTCGCCGATCACGCCGGTCGACACGATGACGAACACCTTCACGCAGGTGTACACCGTGAATGAAGCGACGGATGAAAACATCCCGAGCGCGTTCGAAGGTGGGAAACGGCAACTGCTCGAAACCTACATCTTCGCGGCGCAGGAAGAACCGGAAACGGACCGCACGGCGTGGGGTAAAGCGGGCGAGTCGATCACCGACGTGAACACCGCCGAAGAAGCGGTCGAGATCAAAGCGTAGACAGCGCTTCGCTCGACTACCGAGGCCGTGCGTGGGGTCACTTCCGTGGCCCCGCGCACGCCTCATCCGTAGGCCACTACCGGAGCGCGACGCGAGACCGAATGAGCTGCTGGCAACCAAAGACAGAGGACGGTGCTCGCCGACCACGGTCGCCGTGGCGCACGATCGCGAGCGCCCTCGACAGCTGCCGGCTCGGTCTCTCGCGAGGTGCGGTCGCGGTTGGGGCGTCCGCGGTTGTTTGCTGTCTACTGCTCTCGGCCAGCCCGGCGTTGGGTGCGATCGGGCACAGGTTCCTCGCGCGCGTCAACGAAGCGCCGCCGGGTACCCCGATGACCGAGCCGGGCGCGGTGGCAGTCGATCATGCCAGTGGGCGCGTGTTCGTCGCCGAGCCCGAAAGCGGCGTGGTCGACGTCTTCAACGCCGCAGGCGTCTATCAGACACAGTTTGGCGCGGGGTTGGAAACCGCTGGCTTGGCCGTGGATGAAGCGAGCGGTGACGTCTATGTGGCCGAAGGCTTCAGCAATGCCGTCGACATCTTCAAGCCGAACGGCTCCGGCGACTATGAACCGCTTTCGGAATGGTCCGGGGCCGGGACCCCCGAAGGCGGGTTCGGCGAAGCTGCCGGCGTGGCGGTGGACAACTCCACGAGCAGCACGGATCCGGCGGCGGGTGAGGTCTATGTCGTGGATTCGGGCGACAGCGTGGTCGACGTCTTCAAGCCCAGGCCCTCCGGGCCCGAAGAAGCCGCGGAAGGCGCGTTCGTCAACACGCTCAAGGGCGGCAAGCTTGAAGAACCGAACGCCGCGACGGTTGACGCGGCGACCGGCGAAGTGCTCGTCGCCGACAGCGTCAGGGGCGCCGTCGACGTCTACGGCTCTTCGGGATCGTTCGAACGTGAGCTGACCGGATCGGGCTCGCCCAACGGCAAGTTCAACGGGCGGGAAGAACAGGGCAACGTCACCGCGGTGGCCGTCGAGGAATCCTCCGGCGACGTGCTCGTCGCCGAGGGCGAACGGCATCTCGTGGGCGAGCTCAGCGGTGGCGGCGAATGGCTGGGCTGGATCGTCGAAGGCCAGACCGGACCGCTCGGCCTCCCGGCCGGCGTGGCGGTGGCCGCAGACGGTGAAGTGTGGGTCGCCGACGCCGCCGGCGGCGCGATCGACGTCTTCGGCCCGGGGGTCGTGGTGCCGGACGCCACGACGGTCGCGGCCAAGAACCTCGCCAAAACCAGTGCCGTGCTGGGCGGCCTCGTCAACGGCCACGGCAGCGCCGCCAAATACCGCTTCCAATGGGGTACGAGCGAAGCCTACGGCTCGGAAACCACTACCGCGCAGGCGGGCAGCGGCGAAGAAGCCGTCTCCACCACGCTCCCAGAACTGCACGCCGGCACGACCTACCACTTCCGGCTCGTGACGGAAAACGAAAACGGCGTCAACTACGGCATCGGCCGCGAATTCACGACGCGCGCGGCGGTCGAAGCGTTGAGCACGGGGACCGTGAAGGAACTGACGCCCACGAGCGCCACGTTGACTGGCTCGCTCAACCCGAAAGGCACTGATACGCACTACTACTTCGAATGGGGACCGAGCACCACGTATGGCAACGAAACGCCGAAGCCGCCAGGCGAAGACGCGGGCGCCGGCACGGGGCCGGTGGCGGCGCAAGCCGCGCTCGCGGGCCTGACCGCGAACACCACCTACCACTACAGGCTCCTCGGCACCGACTCCTACGGAACCACCGCGGGCAGCGACGAGCAGTTCACGACCCCGGGGCCGGCGCGCATCACACGCGAGCCGACTACCGCAATCGGCCATGAAGAAGCGACGGTCCACGCGGATATCGACCCCGACGAGCTCGCCACCGAATTCCGCTTCGAATACGGCGAAAGCACTTCCTATGGCGCCGAAGCGCCGAGCGGCGGCGGAAAGCTTTCGGCGGGCGAAGCACCCGTGGCGGTCTCTGCCACCCTGACCGAATTCGACGGCGCGCGGCTGAAGCTCGGCATCACCTACCACTTCCGCGTGGTAGCGACCAACAGCGCCGGCACGACCTACGGTCCGGATGAGACCTTCACGACCGTCCCGCCGGCGCTGATCGAATCGGAGTACGCAACGGGCGTGAGCGCCGGCGAAGCGACGCTTCACACGCAGATCAACCCGCTCGGCAACGACACCACCTACTACTTCCAGTACGGCACCGAAAGTTGCGAGGCGAACCCCGGCGCGTGCACCGATACGCCGGTCCCGCCCGGGAGCGATATCGGCGCGGGCACCACCGGCGTCGCTGGAAGCGTCGAATTGAAGAACCTCCAAGCGCACACCGCCTACCACTATCGCGTGCTCGCGAGCAACGCGCTGGGCACGGCTCTAGGCCCCGAACACACGTACACCACGCAGCCCGCCGAAGCGCCGTTCGCGCTCGCGGACGGCCGCGCGTGGGAGATGGTCTCCCCGCCCGACAAGCATGGCGCCGCGATCGAAGGGCTGACCTCCCAGGGCGGGGTCGTGCTCGCCGCCGAAAGCGGCAACGCGATCACCTACGTCGCCAACGGGGCGATCACCGAAGAACCGCAGGGCAACCGCAGCCCGGAAATGCAGCAGGTCATCTCCACGCGCGGCGAAAGCGGGTGGAGCTCAGAAGACATCGCCACACCGCAGACCAAAGCGCAGGGGGTGGACGGTGGCTACGCGCCCGAGTACCAGTTCTTCACGCCCGATCTATCGCTCGCGCTCGTGGAACCGTGGGGAGGCACGGCCCTGTCCGAACCGCCGCTCGCTCCGGGGGCCACGCAGAAGACGATCTACATCCGCAACGACGCCGCCGGGACCTATCTGCCGCTCGTGACCGAAGCGAACGTCCCGCCGGGAACCCACTTCGGCCTCAAGCTGCGCTTCTACGGCGCCACGCCGGACCTCAGCCACGTGCTGTTCCGCTCGACCGTCGGGCTCACCGCCGGGCAGTCGGGACCGGGGCTCTACGAGTGGGCTCACGGTGAGCTCCAGCTCGTGAGCGTGCTCCCGGGTGGGACCGCCGCCGGCGAAGCTGAACTCGGCTTCGCCGGCCACGTGCTCGCACACGCCATCTCCAATGACGGGACTCGCATCATCTGGACCAACAAGCTGGCGGGCGCGGGGCACCTGTACATGCGCGACAGCGCGACCGGTCAGACGATCCAGCTCGACGCTGCGCAGGGACTGGCCGAACCGCCGATCGGCTCGGCGGAGTTTCAGACGGCGAGCGGCGACGGCTCGAAGGTCTTCTTCACCGACAAGCAGCGGCTCACGCCGGACGCCACGCCCGAACCGGCTCAGGGCACGGGCAAGCCCGATCTGTACGAGTGCGAAGTCGCTGAAGAAGCCGGCAAGCTGGCCTGCCATCTCAAGGACCTCACGATCGATCACGCCGAAGCCGAACACGCGAACGTGCTCGGCTTCATCTTCGGCGCAAGCGAAGACGGCACGAGCGTCTACCTGGTTGCGCACGGCGTGCTCGCGGAGAACGAAAACGGAAATGGCGAAGCGCCCGTGCCGGGCGCGGACAACCTCTATGGCCTGCACTTCGACGGCACGCAGTGGGCCACAACGTTCATCGCAGCCCTGTCGACCGAAGACAGGCCGGAGTGGGAAGGCGAGGAACAGGCCAACATGGCGTTTCTGACCGCCAGGGTCTCGCCAAACGGCCGCTATCTCGCGTTCATGTCGGCAGCGAGCCCCACGGGCTACGACAACGTCGACGCCAACGCAGCCGCCAACGGGGCGCACGATGAGGAGGTCTACCTCTATGACTCCGAATCCTCGGCCCTGAGGTGCGTGTCCTGCGACCCCACAGGAGCCCGCCCGGTCGGAGTGCTCGACACCGAAGCGTCAGGTGAAGGCCTCGGCCTGGTCGCGGACCGCCGCAAGGTATGGCTCGGTCATTGGCTCGCAGGCAACGTCCCAGGCTGGACAGCGCAGAGCATCACCACAGCGCTCTTCCAGTCGCGCTATCTCTCGAACGAAGGGCGTCTGTTCTTCAACGGCTCCGACGCGCTCGTGCCGCAAGTGCGAGCCCGTACCCGCGAAGAGGAAGTGGCAGGCAAAGAGCAGCGCGTCGGTGTCGAGAACGTGTACGAGTTCGAGCCGACGGGCATGGGGAGCTGCGAAAGCGCGTCCGGCGGCTGCGTATCGCTCATCTCGTCCGGAACCTCGAGCGAAGAATCGTCATTCCTCGAAGCCACGCCAAGCGGCGGCGACGTGTTCTTCATCACCGCAGCGCGGCTGCTCCCCCAGGACACCGACACCGCCTTTGACATCTATGACGCGCGGATCTGCTCGCAGCAGTCGCCATGCCTCACCGCCCCGACATCTGCTCCTCCCGGCTGCAGTCGCGCCGACGCGTGCCGTCCGGCCGAACCGAGCCAGCAGGCGCCGCTCGACGCCGCTGGAACGGCTGCCTTCTCCGGCCCCCGCAACGCATCGGACACACCGCCCGCCGCCCAGCACGGGAACCTCGGCGAAAAAGCCAAGTCACCAAAGCCGCCCACCGCTGCGCAAAGGCTCGCGCTGGCCCTCAACAGCTGCAAGAAGCTGAAGCCCAAGAAGCAGCGCGCCAGGTGCGACGCGCAGGCGATGAGGCGGTACGGTCGCAAAGGCAAGAAGTCGAGCGCGAAGCGATCCGCGAGGAAGCCGCGATGATCGCGGCGAACCCAGCGAGCGCACGCTCCAACTGCAGCCCCACGCGGATACTGCGTAGCCCGCTGCTCGCATTGGCGGCGGTCGTGCTGTGCCTGTGCTTCGCGGATGCTGTCCCCGCCTTCGCCGGGGAGCCGTGGTGGGGCGTGTACGACGAAGTCGTCCCCACCCAACTCACGCCGGCAGGGGAAGGGGAGGTGATCGTCGCCGTCAGCAACTTGGGCGACGTCCCGGCGGAAGCCGCCAAGGCCCCACTCACGGTCACCGACACGCTTCCGGCCGGCCTCACGGCTACCGCGATCTCAGGTCAGGCCAAGGCCGGCAGTGAAGTCCAGTGCCCAACCGCCAAGCCGCCCACGCCGCCGCTTGCGTGCACCTTCTCGGGCACCCTGTATCCCTATGAACGACTCGAGTTGACGATCAAGGTCAAGGTCGAAGAGCCGTCCGGGACCGGCACGTCGCTGCCCGACGAGGTCAAGGTGGAAGGCGGAGGTGCGCCCGCCAAGACGAGCACGCTGCCGATCTCCGTCAGCGAACAGGCCGCGCAGTTCGGCATGCACAGCTATGAACTGGCGCCGTTCAGCGAAAACGGCAGCCCCGGCGCGCAGGCGGGCTCGCATCCGTTCCAGCTGACCACGACGCTCGTGCTCAACCAGACCGCCGCGCGCGAGCCCATCGCGCAGCCGAAGGATCTGAGGTTCAACCTGCCGTCCGGTCTCGTGGGCAACCCGAATGCCGCCACCCAGTGCACGCTTGCCGCCTTCGACGCGGTCCTGCCGGTCAGCGAAGTGAACCTGTGTCCCCCGAGCTCGGTCGTCGGGGTTGCGACGGTCGCGGCCTTCGAACCGGCATTCGCCAGCGGCGTGGTCATCAAGACGGTGCCGGTCTTCAACCTCATTCCACAGCAGGGCGAGCCGGCGCGGTTCGGCTTGGATGTGATCGGCAAGATCCCGATCGTGATCGACACCTCGGTACGCTCGGGCCGCGACTACGGCGTGGTCGCGGAAGTGAGGAACGCGACCCAGGTGGCGGGCCTGCTGAGCAGCCAGGTGACGCTGTGGGGCGTGCCCGCAGATCCGCGCCACAACCAGTCGCGCGGCTGGGAATGCGTCGCCGGTGGCGCGTTCCAGAACCAGATACACAGAAGCTGCCCCGCTACCACCGAACCGGAACAGAAGCCATTCTTGACGCTTCCGACCTCCTGCGCTGCGAATCCGCTCGCCGAACCGTTCGTGTCGTCGATCGAAGCCGACTCGTGGGCGCAGCCGGGTGACTTCCAACGCACCGAATACGCCTGGATCGACGCCGAAGGTCAAGACCTCGGGCTCGAAGGCTGCCCGCAGCTGCCGTTTGCGCCGTCGATTGGCGTGGTGCCCGAAGAGCACACGGCGAGCACGCCGACCGGCTTGACCGTCGACGTGCGTGTGCCCCAGACGACCACGCTCGAAGCTGAAAAGCTGGCTGAGGCGGACGTGCGGGATACGACCGTGACGCTGCCGCCGGGCGTGCAGTTGAGCCCGTCGGCTGCGAATCGGCTGGTGGGGTGCTCGGAGGCGCAGGTCGGGTTCCTGGGCTTGAACGCGCAGACGCAGACCGATGAATTCGTGGATGCGCAGGCGGCGTGTCCTGACGCGTCGAAGGTGGGGATCGTGCACATCAAGACGCCGCTGTTGGCGCATGAACTGGAAGGGTCGGTGTATCTGGCCTCGCCCGCTCCGAACCGGGAAGCGGGCCAGAACCCGTCCAACTCGCTCGTCGCCCTGTACATCGTTGCCGAAGACCCGGTATCGGGCGTGCTCGTGAAGCTCGCCGGCGAAGGGGTGCTGAACGAAGGCACGCTGCGGGTCGCGACCACCTTCCGCAACGCGCCGCAGGTGCCCTTCGAAGAGCTGACGCTCGAACTGTTCGGAGGGCCGCGGGCGTCCGTGTCGACGCCCGCGTTCTGCGGCTACTACGCGACCGAAGGAGCTTTCACGCCGTGGTCGGGGACGGGGCCGGTGGAGATCGCTTCCCCGGCGGGCGAATTCGACGTCGGCTCGGGCGCTGGGGGCGCTGGCTGCCCGGGGAGCTCGCTGCCGTTCGCACCCGGGCTGGTGGCGCAGAGCGAAAGCGCGCAGGCTGGCGCCTTCACCAGCTTCGCGCTCGAAGTCTCGCGTCCCGACGGCGACCAGGCGCTGGCGGCGGTGACGGTGAACCTGCCACCCGGCAACGCCGCGATGCTGTCGTCTGTGACCCTGTGCTCGGAAGCGCAGGCCAACGCGGATGCGTGCCCGCCGGGAAGCGAAGTCGGCCAGGCGACCGCGGTCGCGGGGCTGGGCAGCGAACCGTATGTCGAGTCCGGGGGACGGGTGTACATCACCGGCCCCTACGACGGCGCGCCGTTCGGTCTCGAGATCGTGACCCCCGCCGTGGCCGGCCCGTTCAACCTCGGTTACGTGGTCGTGCGCTCGAAGATCTACGTCAACCCGAACACCGCAGCGATCACGATCGTCACGCCGTCGCTGCCGACCCAGCTGCGGGGCATCCCGCTCCAGCTCAAACACGTGCTCGTGAGCGTCGATCGCCCGAACTTCGAGTTCAATCCGACGAACTGCACGCCGATGAAGATCGAAGGCGCGCTCGCGGGCTCCGAAGGCGCGAGCGCGACCGTGTCCTCGCCCTTCCAGGTCGGCGGCTGTCAAGCACTTCCGTTCGCGCCAAAGCTGTCGGCGGTCGCGGGTGGGCGTGGCAGCAAAGCCGATGGGACGAGCCTCGATGTAACGGTCAGCTCGGGTGGGGTGGGTTCTACCGGGGCGGCGCAGGCGGGGATCGCGAAAGTCGACCTGCAGCTGCCCGTCGCGCTGTCTTCGCGCCTGTCCACCCTGCAGAAAGCGTGCACGGAAACGACGTTCAACGCCAACCCTGCGTCCTGCAACGAAGACTCGGTGATCGGGTACGCCACAATTCACACGCCAGTGCTGTCGAACCCTCTGAGTGGCCCTGCGTACCTGGTCTCCCATGGTGGTGCGGCCTTCCCCGACGTCGAGTTCGTGCTGCAGGGTGAAGGGATCATGCTCGTGCTCGACGGCAAGACCGACATCAAGCACGGGATCACCTACTCCCGCTTCGAATCGGCCCCGGACGCGCCGTTCACGGTCTTTGAAACGGTGCTGCCCGCCGGCCCGCACTCGGTGCTCACGCCCAACGTCCCCGAAAGGGAAGGCTACAGCCTCTGCAAGACCAGCCTCGCGATGCCCACCGAAATCACCGGCCAAAACGGCGTGGTGATCAACCAGAACACGAGCATCGCGCTCACCGGTTGCGGCGGCGTGCTGTCCTCCAGGGCCAAGCTCACGCACGCGCAGCTGCTAGCGAAAGCCCTCAAGGTCTGCCGGAAGAAATACAACCACGCCCACAGCAAAAGAGCAGCCTGCGAAAAACGGGCCCGCAAGAAGTACGTTGTGAAAGCCGCCAAGAGCCACGCACCCAAGAAGAAGTAACCCCCGACAAGGCCGGGTGCCTGCGTGTGCGTGATCCCTCGGACGCAGGCGGCGGCGAACCTGCCCAGGCCGCAGCGAGTGCGTAGAACGGCAATAGCCCATATCGCCAATCCAATTGACAGGGCGCTTTCGGAGATATAGACCACTAGTTGCAGCAGCCAGCGATCCTCTTCGATCCGAAAGGAAGCCCCATGGCACAGAACGGCACCGTCAGCATCCACCTGACCGAGCAGCGCGTCGCGGGCAAGCCACTCGGGCGCCACGTGCTCCACGACCCCCGGTCGCTCGAATACCCTGCCGAGCAGGCGCCGGCGATCGTCAGCGTCACGCACAACGCCACCGGATTGCCACTGAATCAGGGCGAACTGGGGTCATGCACCGCGAATGCGCTCTGCGGGGCCCTGGACTCCGCCCCGGACTTCGCCGGTGGCAGCCCACTCGACGAGGCGGAGGCAATCCGTGTGTACGAACGGGAGACGAGCCTCGAGGGCGACCCGTATCCTCCAAATGACCCCGGCGGGAGCGGGCTGATGGTCTGCAAGGCCGGCCAGCAGCTCGGGCTGATCAGCTCCTACAAACACGCCTTCGGCATCCAGCACGCGCTTGCGGCGCTGGTCCTGCGCCCGGTGATCACCGGCATCAAGTGGTACACCAGCTTCGACACGCCCGACGCGCAGACCGGCCTGGTCGAGTTGAGCTCGGGCGCCACCGTGCGAGGCGGGCACGAGATCGTCGCCGATGGCATCGATGCTGACAACAAGCTCGTGTGGCTCTGGAACAGCTGGGGCCCGCAGTACGGCCTCGGCGGGAGGTTCTGCATGACGTTTGAAACCTGGGACAGGCTGCTGAAAGATCAGGGGGACGTGTCTGTGCCCGTGAAGTAGGGCGCTCCCAGGACCGGGTCAGTACGCTGCGCGCGTGAGCCGCCGCGAGCAGATCCGGATGAGCGAGGTCGAGGCGGCCGCGTTCCTCGCCGAGGAGCGGACCCTCACGTGCGCCACGATCGGCCCGCGCGGTTGGCCGCACCTGATGCCGCTGTGGTACGTGCTGCGAGGAATCGAACATCGCCAAGCTCCCGGCGGCGAGGCGGGAGGGCGCCTGTGGTCGTGGACGTACGCGGTCTCGCAGAAGGTGCGCAACCTCGAGCGCGATCCGCGCGCGGCGCTGCAGGTGGAGGCCGGCGAGCAGTACCAGGATCTGCGCGGCGTGATGCTCGAGTGCGAAGTCGTCGTGCACCGCGACCTCGACGCCGTCAAAGCGCTCGGGCACGAGATCTTCGCCCGCTACGCCTCCCCGCGTGGGCAGCCGCCCGTCGAGAACCTGCCCGCCGAGGTCGGCGCGATCGTCGACAAGCAGGCCGCCAAGCGGGTGGCGCTCGAGTTCGTCGAGCTGCGGCGCGCGAGCTGGGATCACCGCAAGCTGGGCGGGGTTTACTGACAGGACATCGTCTCGCCGCGCCTCCGGGGCTGCGCGCATGTCGGCCCATATAGGCTCCCCTCCGCGATGGAGCCGCTCAAGGGACTGATCCTCTCCGGAGGCAAGGGCACGCGCCTGCGCCCGATCACGCACACAAGCGCCAAGCAGCTCGTGCCGGTTGCCAACAAGCCGGTGCTGTTCTACGGCATCGAGGCGATGGCGCAGGCGGGGATCGAGGACGTCGGGATCATCATCGCGCCAGAGACCGGGCCCGAGATCGAAGAAGTGGCCGGCGACGGGTCGCGCTTCGGGGTGCGCATCTCCTACATCCCCCAGAGCGAGCCGCTCGGCCTCGCGCACGCCGTCCTCACCGCCGAGTCGTTCCTCGCGGGGAGCCCGTTCGTGATGTACCTCGGCGACAACCTGCTCCAGGGCGGGATCTCCGATCTGGTCGCCGCGTTTCGCGAGCACGGGCCCGACGCGCTGATCCTGCTCACGCCGGTGCCCGATCCCCAGAACTACGGCGTCGCCGAGCTTGCCGCCGCGGCGCCGGGAGAGGTGGGCCGGGTCGTGCGCCTGGTCGAGAAGCCCGCCCAGCCGGCCACCGATCTGGCGCTCGTCGGCGTGTACATGTTTACGGCCGCCGTCCACGACGCCGCCCGCGCGATCGAGCCCTCCGAGCGCGGCGAGCTGGAGATCACCGACGCGATCCAGCACCTCGTCGACGCCGGCCTGCGCGTCGAGCCGCACATCGTGCGCGGCTGGTGGAAGGACACCGGGCGCCTGGAGGACATGCTCGAGGCCAACCGCCTGATCCTCGACAACCTGCGCGAGCGCATCGACGGCGAGCTGATCGACTCGCAGGTCGACGGACGCGTCGTGATCGAGCGCGGAGCGCGCCTGGAGCGAACCACCGTGCGCGGCCCCGCGATCATCGGCGCGGACGCCCGGTTGAGCGACTGCTACATCGGCCCCTACACCGCCATCGGCGAGCGCTGCACGATCTCCGGCTCCGAGGTCGAGCACTCGATCCTGCTCGCCGGCTGCACCGTCTGCGACCTCGGCGGGCGCATGGAGTCCTCGCTGCTCGGGCGCAACGTCACCGTCCGCCGCGGCGACCGCCAGCCGCGGGCGTACCGGTTCATGGTCGGCGACAACTCCCACATCTCGATCCTGTGAGGCTGCTCGTCACCGGCGCCGCCGGGATGCTCGGCCTGGACGTGCTGCGCGCCGGCGAGCGCGCCCGCCACGAGCTCGTCGGCATGGCCCGCTCCGAGCTCGACGTCACCGACGCCGCCGCCGTGCGCGAGGTCTTCGCGCGAGTCCAACCCGACGCCGCGCTCAACTGCGCCGCCTGGACCGACGTCGACGGCGCCGAGGCCCATCCCGATCAGGCGCACGCGGTCAACGCCGACGGCCCCGGCCACGTCGCGCGCGCCGCCGCCGCGGCCGGCGTGTCCCTCGTGCACGTGTCTTCTGATTACGTCTTCGACGGGGAGGGGTGCGTCGATTCCTCAGGCGCGCGGCGCCCATACGTGGAGTCCGATCCCACCGGCCCCCGTTCGGTCTACGGCCAGAGCAAGCTCGCCGGCGAGCGTCAGGTGCTCGACGCGTCCCCGCGCCACGCGGTCGTGCGCAGCGCATGGCTGTTCGGGACGGGCGGGCGCAACTTCGCCGAGACGATGCTGAGGCTCGCCGGCGAGCGCGAGGGGACCGAGTCGAGCGGCGCCGACCCGTTCGCGCCGTCCGTGCAGGTCGTCACCGACCAGGTCGGCTGCCCGACCCGCGCCGACCCGTTCGCGCCGTCCGTGCAGGTCGTCACCGACCAGGTCGGCTGCCCGACGTGGACCGGCCATCTCGCCGCCGGCCTCGTCGGGCTGATCGAGCGCGAGGTCGCCGGGCTCGTGCACCTCGCCGGTGCCGGCCACGTCTCCTGGAACGGCTTCGCCGCCGAGATCTTCCGCCAGGCCGAGGTGGGCTGTCGCGTCGAGCCGGCCACGAGCGCGCAGGTGGCCCGCCCCGCCCCCCGCCCCGCGTGGTCGGTGCTCGCGTCACAGCGCGACGACGTCCTGCCGCTGCCGCCGTGGCAGGACGGGCTCGCCGGCTACCTGGCGGCGCGGGCTGGGATGATGCGCCCATGAAACTGCTCGTCTGTGGCGGTGCTGGCTTCATCGGCTCGACCTTCGCGCGCCAGCGGGTGAACGAGCAGGGCGACGAGGTGACCGTCCTCGACAAGCTCACCTACGCCGGCCGTGAGGAGAACTTCCACGATCTCGTTGACGAGCCCACCTTCCGCTTCCTGCGCGGCGCCATCGAGGACCCGGCGGCGGTAGCCGCCGCCATAAACGCCTCCCCTCCAGACGCGATCGTCAACTTCGCCGCCGAGACGCACGTCGACCGCTCGATCGCCGAGCCCGACGCGTTCGTCTCCACGCACGCGCTCGGCACCTACGTGCTGCTGGAGGCCGCGCGCACCCTGATGGGCACCCCCCGTGGCGGGGGGCAGGCAGGCGAGCACAGCGTGCGCTACCTGCAGGTCTCCACCGACGAGGTCTACGGCTCGATCGAGCAGGGCACGTTCACCGAGGAGAGCCCGCTCGCACCCTCCTCGCCCTACTCGGCCACCAAGGCCGGCGCCGACCTGCTCGTGCAGAGCTACTTCCACACCTACCGCCTGCCCGCGCTGATCTGCCGGGGCTCCAACAACTACGGCCCCTACCAGTACCCCGAGAAGCTGATCCCGCTGATGATCCTCAACGCCCTGCACGGCGACCCGCTACCGGTGTACGGCGATGGGATGCAGGTGCGCAACTGGATCCACGCCACCGACTTCGCCGCCGCCATCGGCCACGTGCTCGAGCACGGGCACGAGGGCGAGGTCTACAACGCCGGCGGCCCCGACGAGGAGGCCAACATGTCCGTGGTCACCCGCATCGTCGAGCTGACCGGCGCCGACGAGTCGCAGATCGAGCACGTCACCGACCGTCTCGGCCACGACCGGCGCTACTCGCTCTCCTCCGACAAGGTCCGCGCGCTCGGCTGGAGCCCGCGCGTGCGCTTCCGCGAGGGCCTCGAGCAGACCGTCGCCTGGTACCGCGAGAACGCCTGGTGGTGGGAGCCGATCCGCTCGCGTGAGTACCGCGCCTACTACGAACGCCAGTACGGGCGCTCACTGAGCTGATCGCCAGCGCCCGCGGACTGTCAGCTGTAGACAGTGGTCTGCTTTTGCGTCAAGGTAGGTGTCATGGACGCTGCACGCAAGCAGCTTGGCCTGAACCTCCGGCGCCATCGTGGTAGGGCAGGTCTTTCGCAGGAGGCACTTGCGGAGCTCTGCGACCTGGACCGCACCGAGATCAGCCTGATCGAGCGTGGGATGCGCTTCCCGCGGCTGGACACGCTCGTCAGGCTGGCCCGCGGTCTGCAGCTCGCACCCAGCGAGCTGCTCGAGGGAATCCGCTGAGCATCAGCTCACGCCCGCGATCTTCCACTTGCCGCCTTCTTTGACGAGCGACACCGTGCCGGGGCTCTTCTTGCCTTCGCGCGTGCTCGTGACCTCAGCGGTCGCGCTGCTCGCGCCGGCGGCCACCCGGACGGACTGAACGCTCGCTTCGAGGCTGTCGACCTCGGCCAGCTGGCTTTTGATCGCCGCTTCGCAGCCCTTGACGCCGCCGAGGCGCGTCACCACCACCGCCGTCACGTCGTCCGCGCAGATCTTCTTCGGTTCCCCCGCCGTCGCGTCGGCCTGGAGGTTGGAGATCGTCTGCGCGACCGCGTGCTGTTCACCCGTGAAGCCGGCCGTCGAGACCGTGCTGCCGCACGCCGCCAGCGCGACCGCACACATCAGTAAGCAGAGCAGGGCCAGCGGGCGACGCATCGCCGCAAGGCTTATCAGTTCTTCTCGTCGTCGCGCCTGTAGCCGAGGCGCGCGGAGATGCGGTCGGCGGTCGACACGAGGTGCGGGCCGAGCGCGTCCACGAGCTCCTCGAGCGAGATCATCGAGCTGTGCGCCGCCAGGTTCACCGCCGCGACCACCTCGCGCGCCTCGTTGCGCACGGGCGCCGCGATCGCGTACAGCTCGGCCGCAAACTCCTGGTCGCCCACGGCGAAGCCCGCCGCTTGGATCTCCTCGAGCTCATCGCGCAGCGCTTTCTTGCTCGTGATCGTGTTCGGCGCACGCTTTGTCAGTTTTATCGACGCGATCAGCTCGCGCTGCTCGGGCTCGGGCAGGTTCGCGAGCAGCAGCTTGCCCATCGCCGTGCAGTACGCCGGCACGCGCGAGCCGGTGTGCAGGTCGAGGTCGATCTGGCTCTGCCCGCGGCGGTAGCTGCGCACGCGGTCCACGTACAGCACCTCAGCGCCGTCGAGCACGCCGAGGCTCGTCGTGTAGGAGGTGCGCTGGCGCAGCTCCTCCAGGTAGGGGTGGGCGTGCTCGCGCAGCCCCGTCGAGTTCAACGCCGACATCCCCAGGTCGGTTACGCGCAGCCCCAGGCGGTACTTGCGCGAAGCGCCCTGCTCGAGGTAGCCGAGCGCGACGAGGGTGATCACGTAGCGGTGGGTGGTCGAGCGACTCATGCCGAGCTCGTCGGCGATGTCCGCGATCCCCATCACCGGGCGTTTGGGCGTGAAGCAGCCGAGAATCGCCAAGCCACGCTCGAGCGACTGCGAGTAGCGCGGCTCACGCAGGCTGGGGATCGACCACGCTGGCTCTTGGCCGTTGTTGGAAGCTTTCGGGGCGGTTGAACTCGTTCTGGGCTTCGGCATCAAGGTTCCTGTCTTGTCCGGGTAGCCTCCCCCGGGTAGGGGAGTTCCACGTCTGATAAATGGATCATAGTTCGATATATCGACCGCCGCACATCATAAACGCTAAAGTTTCTTGTGGACGCATGCCACCGTCTTCGACCCGAGCGCTCCAGCAAGCCGCCCGATCGAGACCTCTGGCGCGCCCCGGTCGCTGCGTCGATGGCTGTGCGCGCGAGCGTCGCCCGCTCACCAGAACACGTAGATCGAGTGGAACGCCGACCAGCAGCAGCAGCGACACCGAGCAGCAGCAGCGCGCGTGAGCGCCGCCGATCTGTCCGACTCAGCGAAGGCGCGTCAGATCGACCCAGCGTGTTGCCGTCAGACCAGCGCCGGCTCCAACTCCGCCTCGAGCTTCTTCTTCGGGTACGCCCCGATCACCGTCTTGACCGGCTGGCCTCCCTTGAAGAGGATCATCGTCGGGATTGACAGCACCTGGAACCGCGCCGCGGTCTGCGGGTTCTCGTCGATGTCGAGCTTCACGATCCGCAGGTCCGGACGCTCCGAGGCGATCTCCTCGAGCACAGGCGCCACGACGCGGCAGGGACCGCACCACGGCGCCCAGAAGTCGACGAGCACGGGGCCATCAGCCTCGATTACCTCGGCGTCGAAGTTGATATCGGTGACTTGGCTGAGAGTGCCTGCCATGGTGGATCTCCTTGGTCGCTTGCCCATCACTATACAAAATGAAGGGAGGTGTTCCGGAGTCGGTGGCCGCAGGGGCTATCTTGTGATCGATGATCCCGCTAGCCGTCAGCGGACCCGCCGTGATCGGCGCCGCCGTCGGCGGCTCCGTTGTGCTGCTGTTGGTGTTGCTGCGCGCCGAGTCACGCGGAGAGGCCGAAGAACAGGCCGAGCTCGAGGCCGCGCAGGAGGCCGAGCGAGACCGGCTCAGCGCACGGTGACCAGCCAGCCTTCCGAGTTGCGCACGATCGGCGCGTGGATGTGGGTCAGCGCCGTGAACAAGTGCGGCGACACGTAGACCTCGACGAACGCCGCCGCCACGAGCACGGGGACCGCCAGCGCGACCGTCACGACCGTCGCAGCAAGCAGCTGCTCCCACTCGCCTCTGCGGCTCGCGATGATCCACGCAGCCAGCGGCAGGAACAGCGCGATCAACTCGGGCACCGCGTGGGGAAGCACGCCCAGCAGCAGGATCGCGGGGGGGACGCGCAAGAAGCTCGATACGCCCGCGAGGGTGTGCCCGATCACATACGCCTGAGCGCTCAGCGAGAAAGCGGTTGCGCCGACCACGAACCCGATCGCTATGCGTCCGCCGTGTTCGTGCACCCAGCGTGACACGCCGTGATGGTGCTGCGCCTGCAGTGGCAGCGAGCTACCCGCGATGAAGCCCGCCACGCACGCCATCGCGTGCAGCGCGAGGACGAGCATGTTGCTGCGCAGGACGTGCGCCACGTCACCGCCGTCGCCGACCGCGAACGGCGGCTGCAGGGTCAGCGTCTGCTGGTATCCGTGGTCGAGCGAGGCCACGATCCACACCGCCGCGAGCAGGCCCGTCGCGGCCAGCGCCGAGCCCGCGACCCACCGACCCACCACCGCGGTGGGCGTGCGCTGCCAGGCGCGCAGCGTCGCGCGCGTATGCCGCACGCCGTGGGCGAACGCATAGGCCGAGACATCCATCCCCCATGCATCGGACGCGGAGCGTTCTATCTGAAGCGCAGGAGCGGCACCAGCCACATAGCCTCAGCGGCGATCCGCCAGGACATCTTGCTCGCGCCCCGCTGGCGGTCGCGGAACACGATCGGCACCTCGACCACGCGGAAGCCCGCCTGAACGGCCCGGTAGGTCAGCTCGACCTGGAAGGCATAGCCCTGCGAGCGAACGCCGTCGAAGTGGATCGCTTCGAGCACCTCGCGGCGGAAGCACTTGAAGCCGCCCGTCAGGTCGCGCACGCGCAGGCCGAGCACAAGCCGCGCGTACGTCGAGCCGCCCTCGCTGACGAACCGCCTCAGCCACCCCCATTCACGGACGCCGCCGCCTGGCACGTAACGCGAGCCCAGGGCGAGGTCCGCGCCGTCGTAGACGGCTTGGAGCAGGCGCCCCAGGTCGGCGGGGTCGTGGGAGAAGTCAGAGTCCATCTCCATCAGATAGCCCGCACCGGCGTCGAGCGCGCGGCGGAAGCCCGCGAGGTAGGCCGGACCGATTCCGTTCTTCTCGCTGCGGTGCAGTACCTCCACCCACTCGTGCTCGGCAGCCATCTCATCCGCGAGCCTGCCCGTGCCGTCAGGCGAGCCGTCGTCGACCACCAGCACGCGGAAGCCCTCGGGCGCCGCGCTCGCGAGCACCTCCGCGGCGGCCATCACGATGTCCTGCACGTTCTCGGCCTCGTTGTACGTGGGCAGTATCAGCCAGGGCTCACCGGGCATCGGTCGGGGTACCCTAGTGGAGCGTGCCGAGGCTTCACACCTCCAGCCGCCACCGTGCGAGCGCCCGCGGGTCCGTACGCTGATACGCGTGGCCGAGCCCGAGCTTTCCAACGCCGTCATCGCCGACGCGCTGGAGGAACTGGGAGACCTGTACGAGCTCGACGGTGCGATCGTCCACCGCGTGCTCGCCTACCGCGCCGCCGCCAAGGCCGTGCGCGAGGCGCCCGTATCGGTCGCAGCGCTCGCGCGCGAGGGCCGTGCCACAGAGCTGCCAGGGATCGGAAAGACCCTCCAGGAGAAGATCCTCACGCTCGCGCGCACCGGCACGATCCCCTCAGCGGAGCGGCTGCGCGCGAAGTTCCCCCCCGGCCTGATCGCGATCACGCGCCTGCCCGGCTTGGGACCCAAGCGGGCGCGGCTGCTGCACTCGGAGCTCGGCGTCGATTCGCCGCAGGCTCTGCGCGAGGCCGCGCTCTCTCAGCGCCTGCGCTCCGTGCGGGGTCTCGGCCCGAAGCTCGAGGCGAGCGTGCTGGTCGCGCTGGATGAGATGGACGCCCACCCAACCGCGGGCTCCTCGCCGCGCATCCTGCTGCCGCGGGCCACCGAGATCGGCGAGGCGCTCGTCGCAGGTCTGCGGAATCTGGGGGGAGCCGGTACGCAAGTGCAGCTCGCCGGCTCCGTCCGCCGACAGACGGACTCGATCAAGGACATCGACATGATCGCCACAACCACCCGGCCGACCACGCTCGCCCGGAGTTTGGCCAAGCTCGAGCAGATCGAGCGGGTGAGCTCGGCGGGAAAGGCGGGAGCGAGGGCACGCACGCACGCGGGCGTCGCGGTCGACCTCAGGATCGCCCGACCCGCGCAGATGGGCGATCTGCTGCAGCACTTCACCGGCTCGGGCGCTCACAACGCGGCGCTGCGCGAGGCGGCGGTGCGCCACGGACTGCACGTCTCCGAGTACGGCATCCTCGATGACGCCACCGGCGTCAGCCACATGTACGCGACCGAGCAGGAGGTCTACGAGCGCCTCGGCCTCGCCCACATCGAGCCGGAGCTGCGCGAGAACCGCGGCGAGCTCGAGGCCGCCCGCGCCGGAGCGCTGCCGCGGCTGATCGAGCTACAGGACATGCGCGGCGACCTACACAGCCACACCGTCGCCTCCGACGGCCATAACACGATCGAGGAGATGGCGCTCGCCGCCCGTGAGCGCGGCTACGAGTACCTCGCGATCACCGACCACTCCGCCAGCCACGGCTTCGGCAACCACGTCTCGCCCGAGCAGCTGCGCCGCCAGATCGAGCTGGTGCACGAGGCGAGCGCCCGCCTGGCGGGGATCGAGCTGCTGGCGGGCAGCGAGGTCAACATCCTCCCCGACGGCTCGCTCGACTACGACGACGAGCTGCTGGCTCAGCTCGACTGGGTCCTCGCGAGCGTGCACACCTCCTTCGGCATCGGCGAGTCGGCGATGACGGAGCGAATGATCGTCGCGATCGAGCATCCGCTGGTCGACGCGATCGGTCACCCCACGGGCAGGCTGATCGAGCGGCGCGAGCCATACGCGATCGACCTCGACGCTGTGTTCGCGGCCGCCGCACGAACGGGCACCATGCTCGAGATCAACGCCAACCCCGATCGACGCGATCTCTCAGACATACACGCGCGCGCCGCCGCGCGGGCGGGAGTGCTGATCGTGATCGACTCCGACGCTCACCGCACGCGCACGCTTGCGAACATGCGCTGGGGAGTCGCAACCGCGCGCCGGGCGTGGCTGAGCAGGGAGGACGTGGCGAACACGCGGCCGTGGCCGGAGCTCGCGAAGCTAGGCAAGCAGGCGCGGAAGTAGCTCCTCGGCCACCAGCCGGTCGACGGCCTCGCGCGTGAACGGAGCAACAGCGTCGCGCGCGCGCGCGCAATAGTCGGCGAGCGGATCCTCCAGCGCGGTGCGTAGCGCACCATCGAGCTCCTCGCTGACCAGGCGCGCGTCCAGTGAGCGCGCGAGCGCCAGGGCCGCGTAGGGGCCGGGCGCAGGCGTGGTGACCAGCAGGCAGCCGTCGGCCAGCGCCTCGAGCTGGGCGATCCCGTAGTCCTCGCGGCGCGGCGCGCACACGAACACGCGCGCGCGACGCACCAGCGCGCGGTACGCCGGTGGGGAGAGCGCGCCCACGACGCGTACGCCCTCCACGGCCCCAAGATCCACGCCAGCCTCCCCGAGCTGCTCGTCCGAGACGCCCGCCACGATCAGCTCCCGCGGCGCGCCCGCGGCCAGCCCGCCGCGCACACGCCGCCACGCTGCGAGCACGCGATCGAGACCCTTCTTGGAGGGGTTCGCGGCGTAGGTGATCGCCGCGATGTCCCGCTCCGGCGCCGGCGGTCCAGAGGGCTCGACCGGCACCGGCACTACGAGCGTGCGATCGCCGCGGCGCACCGCAACCGGTGACTCGCGCAGCCCGCCATCGCTCCACGGCAGCAGCAGCGGCGCCCGGCCGAGCCTGCGGCGCTCGAGCGGCCGCTGCCACAGCCCGTGGCGCCCCGGCCGGTTGCCCGTCGTGGGGGCGTCGAAGCGAATCGCGCCCGGGCGCGGCCACAGCAGCGCTGCGGTCGTGCTCGAGTACACGATCGCGCGCGGCGGCGAGCGCCGCAGCTGCGCGAGGCCGCCTCTCGCCGCCGTCCGCGCCGCGCGCGCCCAAGCGAGGTCGGTGAGCATCAGCGTCCGTGCGCGCCTCGGTGGACGCGCGCGCACGAGCGCCACGCGCGCACCCGCCCTGCGCAGCGAGTCGCGCAGCTCGGTGTCGGCCCTGCGCAGTCCTTCAGTGGAGCCGAGCGAGACGATCAGCACGTCAACCCGGCGCTCGGGGCGCATCTCAGGTCACGGCGTCGCCCGCGCGCTCCGGGCGGGCCGCTTTGAAGCCGGGCGTGCGCATCAGCTCCATCGGGCGCACCGGAGAGGTGCGACGCACGTAGAAGCAGGCTCCGTCGCGCTCCTCGATCGCTGCCACCGCCGCGTCCTGGCGACGCCAGCCGAGCGCCCAGATGATCGCGAAGCCGGCCGCGATGCCCGGCACCTGCGGGGCCAGGAACGCGAGGCCGCCCGACAGCAGCGTGAACAGGGCCAGCGGCCACAGGCGGTTGATCAGGGTCGCGCCGGGATGGTGCTCTGGCAGCGTCGTGCTGGCCTGCGCGCCGGACAGCAGGCGCGCGATCGGCGGATTCGTGTGGGCGCGTCTGCCGAGGCGCAGCCCGATCGCGACGGCGATCAGCCACCACCCCACCGCCACCTCCGCGAGCACGGTGTCGGACCTCGCGCCCGCTGCGATCACGGTGATCGCTGCCAACGCCGTCGCCGCGCCGGCGCTCAGCAGCACCGTGGTCCTGAGGAAGTCCACGAATCGCACGGTGCTACAGCAGCGCCTCGAGCAGCTCCCGCACACCGCCAGGACCGTCGACCGTCAGGTCCGCCTCGCGCGCCAGGCCGGGAGGCGCTTCGTCGGAGCTCACCGCCACGCATACCGCGCTCGACAGCGCCCCGGACTCCACGAGCGAGCGTAGGCCGCGAAAGGCGTCGAGATCCGTCGTATCGTCGCCCACGTACACCGCTGCGGTCACCTCTCCGCCGCGCAGCAGCGCGGCGATCCCGAGGCCCTTGTCGAGCACGACCGGCGGACGCACCTCGAGCACCTTGCGCCCCCAGTGGACAGCGAAGCCCTCCGCTTCGGCGCGCCGCGCGATCTCGTGCACCGCCGCCGCGGCCGTCTCCTCATCCGGGGCCCCGCGCCAGTGGAACGCAGCGATCGTGTCCTTGTCCTCGCTGCGCACCCTGATGCGCTGGTGCTCGCCCGTGTACGCGCGCGCGGCGAACTCCCGCACGCGCGCGGTCCAGTCGGCGAGCTCGGGGTCGACCTCCGGGCGTGTCGCGCCCGGGCGCAGCAGCTCGCCGCCGTGGTTGCCGACATACGCGATCGTTCCGATCGCGACGATCTGGCGCGCGGTGCTCGCGCGCCGGCCGCTCACGCACCCCACCACCCGATAGCGGCGCGCGATCTCGATCAGCAGGCTACGCGTGGCCTCGGGAACGTGCGCGTCGGCAGCGTGGCGCACGATTGGCGCCAGGGTGCCGTCGATGTCCAGCAGCACGGCTGAGCGGGCGGGGTCCGAGCGGATCGGCTCGAGCGCCTCCACGAGCGTTGCGGCGGGGGACACGGGGTCTAGTATGGCGCGCATGGTGGCCGGCCCGTCCGCTCGTGCACGTGGCCGCTGAGCAGTCGCCGCGCCGTTCGCTGAGGCTGGTCACGATCGGCACGCTGGCCGGCCTTTTCAGCGGTCTGTTCGGCGTGGGAGGCGGGAGCGTGATCGTGCCGCTGCTGATCCTCTGGCGCGGCTACGACGAGCGCTCCGCGACCGCCACCTCGCTCGCTGCGATCGTGTTCATCGCCGGCTTTGCCGCCGCCGTCCAGGGGCTGTACGGCAACGTGCACGTGCTCGACGCCGTGCTGATCGGGGTGCCCGCGGTGGGCGGCGTGCTGATCGGCACCTGGCTGCAGCAGCGCTTGCAGGCGCGCTCGATCGCGCTGCTGTTCGCAGCCCTGCTCGTCGCGAGCGCCGTCGAGCTGGTGCTCCGATGATCGGCGCGATCGCGATCGGCCTAGCGGGTGGGATCGTCGCAGGCCTGCTCGGCGTCGGCGGCGGCGTCCTGTTCGTCCCGGGTCTCGTCTTGTTCCTAGGCCTCGGCCAGCATCAGGCCGAGGCCACATCGCTGCTGGCGATCGTCCCGGTGGCTATCGTCGGCACCTACAGGCAAGACCGCTACGGCAACGTGCGCCGCCACGATGCGCTGCTGCTGGGGCTTCTCTCCGTGGCCGGCGCCGCGGCGGGCGTCGCGCTCGCGAACGCCCTATCGGGCGCCATCCTGCGAGACGCTTTCGCCGTACTGATGGTGATCGTGGCCGCGCAGCTCGTGCACAGAACGGGGCTGGCGCGCGAGCCGCGGCCGGCCAAAAAAGGCGTAGACTGAGAATCGATGGGACTTGACAACCCGCTCCACGTTGCCTTCCTGGTCGTCATCTTGCTGCTCGTGTTCGGCGCCAAGCGCCTTCCCGAAATGGGTCGCTCGATCGGCACCGGCATGCGCGAGTTCAAGGACTCGATCAGCGGCGAGTCCAAACCGGAGCTCACCCAGAGCGCGCAGCAGCAACCGCAGGCGCCTCCGCAGCCAGCCGCTGCGCAGGTCCCGGCTGCAGCCGACGCGCTCGCCCCGGCGCAGCCCGCCCAGGCTCCGGTCGAACCGACGCACCAGGCGTAGCCGTCGCACCAGCACCAGGGCCTAAGCGGCGCGCCAGGACGAGGGCCTAAGCGGCGCGCCGGCACCAGGGCCTGACCGGCGCGCCAGGACGAGGGCCTAACCGGCGCGCCGGCGCAGGCTCAACCGTGCAGGATCGGCCCGCTTTCGACGGCTTCGAATTCTGACCCCGGCACCTGCTTGATCTGTTCGAGGTCTTCGTCGTTCCAGCGCGGGTCCGGCGCTCCGGTGATGAACCACGGGGAGCCGTTGTCGGCGACGATCAAGCCGTAGCGCTTGAGCGCTTCCAGCACGATCAGGGACTCGCCGCGGAAGCCCGCGAGGCTGTAGCTCGCCTTCAGGCGCAGCCGCAGCCCCATCGGCGGCAGGTTCGGGTCCGAGCTGGTCGAGGCGAAGTGCGTCGCCGGGTGGATGTAGCCGCGCTGAGTCGCGGGCACTGTCACGCGCAGCGCATGGTCGATCTGCCCGGCCTCGACCTCCGGGTAGCGGACGAGCAGCGGGAAGATCGGCAGGCCGGCGGCGTCCGCAGAGGTCCAGCCTTCGGGCCGCAGCGCGTTGCTGCTCAGGTTGAACACGGCGCCTGAGGCCGCGCGCCAGCCGGCTCCCCGGCGATGCGCGTCGTAGAGCTCGTATAGCATGCACGAGCCTTCCTGCGCGACCAGCACGTGCCGATCCCCGCTCTTGCCCGCTCCCTCGACCGGCGCGTGGGGAGGTACCGGATACGGTCCTGGGTCCGATTCTTCACCGTATTCGGTGAACGTGATCGGCACCTTGGGTTGCTCGGGGCCGACCACCGTGTAGGGGATGCCGTAGGTTCGGTTGGTCCCAAAGTCCGGATGCAGGTGAGCGCTCATGCCGATGCTCGCGATGTAGTTGGCCGAGTTCGGGTTGACCGGGGCACCCGCGATTTTCTGGTTGAGCGGGTTGTGGGAGGGAAACACCGAACACTTGTATGCGGGCGAGCGTGCAGTCGTCTGGACTCGGCTCGCCTTGCGCGGGTGCGCCGCCGTGATGTGCGTGGCGAGCGTGGCGAAGCCGACGCCGCCGGGCGCGAGCGTCGCTGCCGCCAGGATGAGCGCCCCGAAGAGGGCTCCAAGCAGTGACAGCGCGCGCGGGGAGCCTCTCATCCCCGACACCGTAGACACCCGCACACACGCGCGTGGCGGTCTTGGACGAACAGACGAGCTGGCCCCGCGGGGCCGATTACGCCGCCGGGTGCGGCTCCTTCACGACATCCGGGCGGGCCTCCTTCAGGAGCGGTGCGCCGCAGTGCCAGCAGTAGGCGGCGCCGCGGCTGTGCACCGCGCCGCACGAGCGACACTGGCCGTGGATGCCAGCCTCGGCGGTGGCGAGCAGCCGCTGCACCTCACCCAACTGCGCGTCCACCTCCTGCAGTTCCGCCGCTTTGCGGGCGAGCACGTCCAGGCGGTAGTGGTCGCGGATGGCCATCTCGTACGCGAGCCCGCCGAGGTCCCACGTGAGCGCGGCCACGCGCTCCGCCAGCTCCAGGCGCCGGCCGCGCAGCGCCGACATCGGCTCGCTCGTGGCGGGCGCGCGCATCAGCCGCCCGTTTCGATCGGCTGATTGCCCAGCGCGTTGACTTCTTCCTCGTGCTTCCTGCCGGTCGAGCTTTCCAGTTTCTTGAGCTTGGTCGGGCTCTGCTTGACCACTTTCGCGTGTTCGACTTTCGCCGCCTGCACTTTTTCGGCTTTTGCTTCGGTCTTCACTTCTTCGGCTTCGGTCTTCGGGCTCGGCTTGCTCGCGGCGGTGCTCGCCGTCGTGCTCGTCGCTGCGGTCGTGGGCGTGGTGGTCGCGGCGGACGCAACCGGGGCTGAGCCGGTGAGTCCCTCGACCTTCACGATCTGCGCGCTGGGGGCCTTGCTCTGCGTGACCCAGTGGCCGACCAGCAGCCCCACGATCATCGCCATCAGCAGCACCGACAGCACCGCGAACAGCGGCGCGTAGCGGCGTAGCCATCCCTCCGCGCCGGCGAGCTCGTGCTGTGGCGCGTAGGCGACGGGAGCGCTCCCAAACGGGCTGGTCGCGACCTGGGGCTGGCTCTCGCTCTGGAGCACGTCCAGGAACGCGAGGCGCACCGGCGAGCACGGGTGCCCGCACGACAGGCAGTAGCGCTGGTCGGCGACGAGCGGCGCCGAGCAGTTCGCACAGGCAGCGCTGTCAGAGGACGGCAGAGGCGTGAGGCTCATCCTTGCCACCGGCCCCGTCATCCGCGAGCGCCGGGCGACGGTCGCGCGCTCATCCGAACGCTCCTCCCACGTAGTCGCGCGTGCGCGTCGCGCGCGGGTCCTCGAACACTTCCGTCGTGGTCCCGTACTCGATCAGGTCGCCGAGGTACATGAACGCGACCTTGTCGGCCACGCGGTGGGCCTGGGCAAGGTTGTGCGTGACGATCACCACCGCCAGGTCGCGGCGCAGCTCGCCGATCAGCTCCTCGATCACGCCGGTCGAGATCGGGTCCAGGGCGCTGCATGGCTCGTCCATCAGCAGCACCTCGGGCCGCGGCGCGATCGCGCGGGCGATGCACAGCCGCTGCTGCTGACCGCCGGAGAGGCGCAGGGCGGGACGGTCGAGGTCGTCGCGGACCTCGTCGTACAGCCCGGCCCTGCGCAGCGCGTCGATCACGAGCGGCTCGAGCTCGCGCCGGCCGGGGCGCCTGCGCGACTGCTCGCGCAGCGCGAACGCGACGTTGTCGAAGATCGACATCGGAAACGGGTTGGGCTGCTGGAAGACCATCGCCACGCGCGAGCGCAGCGTCGTGTCGACGAGCTCGTGGATGTCCTCGCCGTCGAGTAGCACCTCGCCCGAGCGCGACGCGCTCGCGGTCAGCTCGGTCAGGCGGTTGAGCGTGCGCAGCAGCGTCGTCTTGCCGCACCCCGACGGTCCGATCAGCGCGAGCACCTCGCCCTGGTGGATCGACAGCGAGACCGACTTGACGGCGGGCTCGCCCGCGTAGGAGACGCTGACGTCGCGCAGGCGCAGGCGCTCGGGCCCCGCGCTCGAGGGGACCTGTCTGATCGCGTCGCGCTCGCGCACCGGGCGGACCGGCGTCGGTGGGCGATCGAGGACGATCGTGCGCACGGGCGGCACCGCGGGTTTGCCCACCGGCGGCTGGGCCGCCTGCGTCAGGTACGGCGATGGCCCGCTCTGCAGCGGCTCCGCTGCAGCATCCGCAGCGAAGCTCCAGGGGTCGAGCACCATCTCGTCAGGACGCATCGGACACTATCCCCATCAGCTGGACTTTGACCATCAGACCACTGAGGTTAGCGGGTTTTGGGCGGATTTGTGAAAAGTTCCTCGCATCCCCTACACGCCCGCCCCAGCGACCGTGGAGCCCATCGAGCTCGCCTGCGCGTGGCCGATCCTGTCCACGATCAAGTTCAGCCCGAGCACGAGCACCAGCAGCAGGAACGCGGCCGCGTAGGCCTTCTGAGGGGCCGCGCTTTCGCCCGCCGGGGAGTTGTCGTAGATGTAGCTCGTCAGGGCTGAGCCGGTCCCCCGCAGCAGGCTCACGCCGGGAACCCCGCCCTGGGTTTCGATCCGCAGCGTGTCTCCGAGCAGCAGCAGCACGATCGCCGTGCTACCGACGATGCGGCTGATACCGAGCGTCATGCCGGTGGCGATGTTCGAGCGCACGCTCGGCAGCAGCACGCGGCGGATCGTCGCAATCCGTGTCTTGCCCAGCGCGAACGCCGCCTCGCGCATGTGCGCTGGGACCGCCTGCAGGCCGTCCCTGGTGGCCGCGAACAGGGGCGGGATCGCCAGCAGCGACATCATCGCGCCGGCGGCGATGAACGAGCGGCCGTACACGCCGCCGCCTTCCGAGCGGAACGACAGCGGCGCGAGCAGCCCGAGCTGGAAGATCGAGAGGCCGAACAGGGCGATCACGATGTCCGGCGTTCCCGCCACGATCTCGATGCTCGACTCCACCACCCGCGCCAGCCAGCTCGGTCGCCCGTACTCGGCGATCCACAGCGCGCTGCACACCGCCAGCGGCAGGGCGAGCGCGATCCCGGTCACGGTCAGCACGGCGGTCCCGATCAGCGGGTCCAGGAAGCCCCCTGAGCCGGCCTGGTCGGTGCTCACGTTGGGGCTGCTGAAGATCAGGCTCGGGCGCAGGTACTGGATGCCGCGGTAGCCCATGTACAGGACGATCGCCGCGGCGATCACGCACAGCCCGATCCCCGCCGTCCACGCGCAGACCAGCACCAGCCGGTCCCCCCATCGCCATGTCCACGGCGAGGAGCGCCGGCCGCGGCCCGCGGGCTGGCCGGCATGCTGCAGGTCGGGGGCGAGCGAGCTCATCCGCGGGTCTGGTACTTGCGCAGTGGGAGCTTGATCAGGTAGCCCGCCACCGACAGCACGAAGGCGGAGAACAGCAGCAGCAGTGCGATCGCGTACAGGCTCGAGCGCAACGCGGGGGCGCCGATGCCTTCGTGGAAGTCGACGATCGTCGAAGCCAGCGTTCGCAGCGGCTCGTAGAAGAAGACGGGAATCCCGTGGGACAGGCTGGGGGTGAAGAAGCGCCCGCCGGAGACCATCTGGATCATCACCGCCTCGCCCAGCGCCCTCGCGGTCGCGAGCACGGCCGCCGCCACGATCGCCGGGCGGATCGCCCGCAGCGTCACCGCCAGCACCGCCCGCAGGGGATTGAGGCCGAGCGCCACGGCGCCCTCGCGCCAGGAGACCGGGACGGAGGCGAGCGCCTCGCACGTCAGCGCGATCATGATCGGCGTGATCATCACGGTCAGGATCGCGACCGTGACGCCCAGGCCGGCGCCGGTGAGCTCGACCACGTTCTGCAGCGAGACCTTCTCGTGGGTGCTGATCAGGTGGTTGCCGACGAACGGCACGAGCACGAGGATCCCGATCAGGCCGTAGATGACCGACGGCACCGAAGCGAGCAGCCGGATCACGGGAATCGCCACCTGGCGCAGCCGCGGCGGCGCCAGCTCGACGATGAAGATCGACGACAGCACCGCGATCACCAGGCCGAGCGCCACCGCGATCGAGGTGGTCAGCAGCGTGCCGTAGATCAGCGGCCACGCGCGCAGGTGGAAGGCCGACGCCGGCGGATTGACGCTCGTGGCCTGCATGTTGGCGACCTGCGCTTCGAGGTGACCGCCGCCGCCGAGCCAGCTCAGCCCGTTGTGCTGGAAGACCGGCCACGCGCGGATTGCCACGAACGCGACCATCGCGACCACGACCACGCCGACGAGCAGCGACACCGCGCCGAGCGTCCGCTCGGCGCGGTGGTCCGGCCAGGGTCTGCGGAGTCGCTCCAGCAACTAAGCCTCGGCTATTTGATCGGGATCCACTGGCTCGAGATGATCTTGCGCGCCGCCGAGGAGGCATCGATCCAGCCGATGAACGCGGACGCGGCGCCCGTCGCCTTGTGCCTTGTCACCTCGTAGAAACGCGCCACGCCGGCGTACTGGCCGGAGGTCGCGGTCGACAGGTTGCATGGGACGCCTTTGTAGCTCACAACGTTGACGCCGCCGAGACCCGCCTGGTAGTTGGACACGAAGCCGATCGCGTTCGGGTCGTTCTCGACCTGCTGCTTGAGCAGACCCTCCGAGGCCTCTTCGGTGGCGATGCTCGAGACTTTCTTGCCTTCCAGCAGCAGCGTCTGGAAGCTGGTCAGCACGCCCGCGACCGAGGTGCGACTGATCAGGTCGATCGGCCCGCTGGCGCTCGCGCCGGATACCTGGCTCCAGGTGGTGTACTTGCGCGTGAAGATCGACACGGCCTGGCTGGCGGTCAGGTTGCCGAGCGTGTTCGCTTTGTTCGTGATCGTGCAGATCGCGTACTTGGCGATCGGGTAGAACACGAGCCCGGCGGGGTCGCTCGGCAGGGGGTCGCGCGAGACGTCGGCGATCGTGACGCTGCCGGCGGCCACGTCGTTGACGCCAACCGTGCTCCCACCCTGGGAGATTTTGAACTTGACCTTGTTCGGGTGGGTCTTGACGTACTTCTGAGCGAGCAGGGACACGAGCGGGAACGACGCGGTGGCTCCGCTGATCGTGACCACGCTGATCGCGGAAGCGGCCGCAGGCGCCGCGACCCCGAGTGCGCCAGCCACCATGAAGGCGACGGAGAGACGGCGGATTCGATGCATTGAAGAGAGGCTCCGTTTCGGGATGGATTGACAATGAGTTGACAACTTGGAGTGGCGAACATAGCATATCCCGACAGATCTGATCGACATTAGCTATTTTATGGACAAGGTCAGGAACACGCGTCCTCGATCGTGTTCTCGATTTAGCGCGAACTCCGCTCCATTTGATGAACCACACACCTGAGCAGCCAAGGTCTTCCTTTCGCGCGCCGTCGGCTCGCGTCACCGCTGCGCTGGCCGCGGCGATGCTCGCCGTCGGCGTGGCGGTCGGCGCCGCGATTGGCCCCGCCCCAAGCGCCTCGTTCGCCGTCGGCCAGCTTCTGCCGCTGCTTCCCTCGCTCACCGGCGCGGGCGCGAAAGCCCGCACCAGCGCCGTCCAGCCGCCCGCGGTGGCATCGCAGGCAACGCCCGCGCCGACGAGCGGGTCAGGCGCCGCGGCGAGCGCCCCGACGAGCACTCCGAGCACCAACACCGCCACGAGCACCGCCACGACCCCGACGCCCTCCTCGGAATCGGCCGCGCCCACCTCCACGACCCCGAAGAGCAAAAGCAAGGCCGCCCCGCTGCCGCCGGTCACCCACGTTTGGTTGATCGAGCTCGCGGGCTCCACCTTCGCGGAAGCCGCCGCGCAGCCCGCGGCCGCGCCCTACATCGACACGCATGCCGTGCCGACCGGCACGCTGCTGAGCGGCTGGTCGGCGCTCGACGCGAGCGCGTTCGCGAGCGAGGCAGCGCTGCTCGCCGAACCAGCGCCACAGCTGCTCGACACGATCGTCCAGCCGCCCTGCCCCGAAGGCGCAGCAGCCGCGCAGTGCGCAGCCGACACGCCCGGCGGGCTCACCGCGGCCGACGGATTCCTGACGGCTTCCCTACCCACGATCACCAGCACGGCGGCCTACCGTGAAAACGGCCTGGTCGTCGTCACGTTCGCCTCCGTCGCCTCCGCCTCCGCGACCGGCCTGCCCGCCGGAGCGTCCAGCGCGACCCTCACCTCCCAGCCTCCCTCGGGCGTGCTGCTGATCTCGCCCTTCGCCGCCGCGGGCGCCAAATCTTCGACGGCCTTCAACCCAGCTTCACCAAAGCAGAGCCTCGAAAAGCTCTTGCGGCGATGACAAACCAATCAACCAACGAACGGAGACCCCCGTTGCACGTATTCCAACCAGCCCACCGCAAAGCGACATCGTGGCTCGCCGCAATTGTGGGCTCTGGCGCCCTGCTGCTTGCGACCGCGGCGATCAGCCATGCCGAAGGAGCCAATCCCAACGACTACAACTGCCTCGGCAGCGTCGCCGCGGGCCAGCCCGAAGTCGGCAGCGAAGAACAGCAGGCGCGCTACACGTTCTACTGCAACGGTCCGATCACCGGCTACCAGCTGCAGGCGCAGATCCCCGTCACGGGGATCCAGGGCCAACCGCTCGTGACCTCGATTCCGGCGGGGACGCCGCTGACCGACACGTTCTCGTGCTCCGGCGAAGTCCCCGGCTACGCGCTCAACTGCATCGGCGCGGCCAAGGCAGGGTACGAGACGATCACCGGGCAGTTCGCGATCGGCAGCAAGCTCTGCAAGGAGCCGCGCGTCGATCCGCTCCTGACGGTCGTCTACGCGTCCGCGTCTGTTGAAAAAGGCGTCACCGTCGTCACCCAGGCGATCTCCGGGCCGTTCGATCTCGGCCGCCCGAAAGGCTGTCCGCCGGACGGCTACTCGGGGGGCACGCGCCTGAACCCCAAGACAGCGATCGTCAACCACAAGAAGCACGGCCACAACAAACCCGCCAGCAACAAAGGCGGCAAGAAGAAGTAGGCCGCTCAGCGCTCGTGGACGGCGCCGCGCGACGTGCGCGGCGCCGCTACAGCAAGCTGGTGGTCATGCGTTCGACCTCGGCGATCGAGGTCAGGCCCTCACGCACCTTCTGCAGCCCGTCGTCGCGCAGGCGGCGCATCCCTTCGCCGAGCGCCACCTCGACCATGTCGTCGACCGACGAGCGCTCGAGTATCAGCGCCCGGATCGGCTCGCTCACGGTCATCACCTCGTACAGCGCCAGCCGGCCGCGGTAGCCCGATACCGAGCAGCGCGAGCAGCCCACCGCCTCGTACGGCTGGACGCCCGCGAGGCCGTGTTCGGCGAGCACGGCCTCGGAGACGTTCTGCGCGCGCTTGCAGTGCGTGCACAGCATCCGCACCAGGCGCTGCGCGACGATGCAGTCGACCGCCGAGGACACCAGGAACGGCTCGATGCCCATGTCGATCAGGCGCCCAAGCGCGCTCGGCGCATCCCGGGTATGCAGCGTCGAGAGCACGAGGTGGCCGGTCAGCGCCGCCTCGATCGCGATGTGCGCGGTCTCGGCGTCACGAATCTCCCCCACCATGATCACGTCGGGGTCGGCGCGCAGCATCGAGCGTAGCCCGACATCGAACGTCACCCCCGCCTTGGGCGCGATCTGCATCTGCTTGATCCCTGCGATCCGCTTCTCCACCGGGTCCTCGATCGTGAGGATGCTCCGCTCGCCGTCGTTCAGCACGTGCAGGGCCGCGTACAGCGTGGTCGACTTGCCCGACCCCGTGGGCCCAGTCACGAGCACCGCGCCGTTGGGCCTGTGGATGGCACGCGTGAAGCGCTCGAGCTCAGCCTCCTGCATCCCGAGCGACTCCATGTCATCGACCATCGCGCCCTTGTCCAGGATTCGCATCACCACCCCCTCGCCGTTGACCAGCGGCAGCGTCACCACGCGGATGTCCACGCGACGCCCGTCGAGCGTCAGCCCGAAGCGCCCGTCCTGGGGCACGCGCTTCTCGGAGATATCGAGGTCGGCCATGATCTTGATCCGCGACACGACCCCCATCGCCATCTTGCGCTTGACGGTGGCCGCCGGCGCGAGGACGCCGTCGACGCGGAAGAACACGCGGGTGTCGCCCTCCTCGGGGTTGACGTGGATGTCCGACGCTCCCTGCTGCACAGCCTGCGCCACGATCGAGTGGACCAGCTTGATCACCGGCGCGTCGGTGTCGGCTTCGTCGACCGACACGTCGCGCTCGGCCTCCTCGGACTCCTCATCGGTGATGTCCTCGATCGACGCGTCCACCTGGGCCAGCCGCGCCAACAGCAGGTTCAGATCCTCCACCGAGGCCGCCGCCGGTCTGATCCGCCAGCCGGTCATCATGCCGACGTCGTCGATCGTCAGCACGTTCGTGGGATTGGCCATCGCCAGCAGCAGCCCGCCGTCGTCGGTGAAGCCGACGGGAACCGCGTGGTATCGCTTGGCCGCCTGGACGCTGATCAGGTTGACAGCACCCATGTCGAGGTCGTACACGGACAGGTCAACGAAGTCCAAGCCGAAGCGCTCGGCCACCACACGTGCAAGCTGGTCGTGGCGCAGTATGCCGCGCTCGACCAGCACCTCGCCCGTCGGCCGAGCCTGGTTGCGGGCGATCGCCACCGCGTCCTCGACGGTCTCGCGCTCGGCAAGTCCGAGATCAACCACCACCTCGCCGATCATCCGCGCCGAGCGCCCCGGGTGGCGCGCTGGGTAGAGGCCGTGCTGCTCCCCCTGGTGCTGCTCCCCCTGGTCCGCGGGCCGGGCCTCGCCGGCAGCATCCGTCGTGGCCGCGATCGGACCGGAGAAAGCCGTAGGCGTGGCTATATCGCCCATCATCATCCTATCGGCACCGCGTAGAGCGCTCTTGACCGCGAACAGCGCCGAGCTCGTGGGCGCGCAGGCCGGTGCTGCACGGTGCTACACTTGCGCCGATGCCAACCGCTCACCCGCGCCACACCATCACCGAGACCCCGCCCGTTCGTCAGGCGCTCGACCAGTTGCGTGCCCGTCTGGATGGACAGCGAATCGACTACGCAGAGCTGGTGGTGCTGGGCGCGAGGATGAAGGCGCGCCAGCTGCCCGAGGACGCCCACGCCAGCCGTCTAGCGGCGCGACGACTCGCCGAGATGGTCCGGCGGCGGTCGATCCCAGTCGATGTGCAGGCGGCGGATGAGGTCAAGCGTCTCGGTCTGATCGCCGACTGAAGCCAACAAGCGTGCTGCTGCTCGACAACTCCGCCTGGGTGCGCCTTTCCTCGGGCCGCCTGGAAGAAGCCCGAGCCGAGGCGATCGCGGCATGGATGAGCGAGCAGCAACTTGCGACGTGCCTGCCATTTCTGCTCGAGGCCGGCTACTCGGCACGATCTGGCGCCGAGCGCGCGGCGATGATGTCCGACCTCGCGCGGCTCACCCGCGTGCAGATCGATCGAGACGTCGAACGGCTGGCGCTGCGGGCCCAGCGTGAGCTCGCGGAGATCGGTCACCATCGCCTCGCTCCCACCGATGTGGTCATCGCCGCCTGCGCCCACGCTGCAGGCATGGGCGTGCTGCACTACGACGGCGACTACGACCTGCTCGCTGGGCACACCAGCCTCGCATTCGAGAGCGAGTGGCTTGCCCCACCGGGCGCACTTTGAGGTTGCGCGCCGAGAAATTGCTAGCGCCGCTCAGGGACCGAGACCCGCCGCTCCGTGCTCGAGCATGCCCTTGACCTGGGTATCGAGCGCGTTCAGCCGATACAGCGCGAGCGCCTCGGGCGAGGCGAAGCGCTGCCCCGAGGCCGAGTCGGGTCCGTGGTGGAGGATCACGCAGTGCTCGAGTGCGAGCCTGCGATCGCCGTCGAGCGCCGCCTGCGCGTGCTCGGCGATCACGCGCAGTCCCAGCTCGACGTGCCCCAGCAGCTTGCCCTCGCGGCTGCGCTCGATCTCGGCGCCGTAGGTGAACTCGCGGGTCTTGCCGAGATCGTGGACGATCGCTGCGCTCACCAGCAGGTCGCGATCCAGGCGCGGATGCAGCGCGCACAGCTCGAGCGCCATCGTCGTCACCGCGACCGTGTGCTCGAGCAGACCGCCCAGATAGGCGTGATGGCTCGCCACGCCCCGTGCCGAGGCGGGGCGGGAGGTCGACGCCTGCGCGGGTGGCGAGCACGGCGCGAGCCGGATGTCCGCGCGCAGGCGCTCGTCGCCCAGCAACGCCCCCAGCAGCGCCTTCAGCGCGGGGTCGTATACCTCGCGCGCGAGGTGCTCGAGGAAGCCTTCGAGCTCGTCGAGGTCGCGATAGGCGACCGGCAAGAAGCGCGTCGGATCGGCCTCTGCGCCCTCCGCCCGCGCGATCGTGCGGAGCTCGATCTGGAGCTCGTCGCGGAAGCGCTGCACGCGCCCGTGCACCCGCACCAGCTCGCCGCGCTCGAACAGCCCCGCGAGCACGTCGGCGTCGCGGAACGCGCGCGCGCGGATCGCTCCGGTGCTGTCGCGCAGCTCGAGCGTGAGATATGGAGTGCCCGTGCGGGAGATCTGGCGCTCCTTGCGTGTGCACGCGAGCACCGCGTCCACCTCCTCCTCGCAGCGAAGGGTGGCAACGGTCTGGACGTGCTCCGGTGAAAAACGCGTGGCGGCGCTCATCCGCTCATGATGTACGGTGGTTCGGATGCAGCCCCTCATCTGGGACCGCCGACCGGATGGCCTCAGGGCCCCGGCCATGGTGTGCGCGTTCCAGGGTTGGAACGACGCCGGAGACGCCGCCTCGAGCGCCGTCGCGTTCCTGGCCTCGGCGCTGGACGCGCGCCGCTTCGCACAGATCGACCCCGAGGAGTTCTACGACTTCCAGGCCAACCGCCCGTGCATCCGCTTCGGCGACGACGGAGGCGACGCCGGCGAGCGCGGTGGTCGCGAGATCACCTGGCCTACAGTCGAGATCTTCGAGGCGCCGGCGCCGCGCGCCGCGCGCGACCTCGTGCTCGTGCAAGGCGTCGAGCCGTCGATGCGCTGGCGCGCGCTCAGCACCCACCTCGTCGATCTGGCCGAGGCGCTGGGGGTGCAGGTGGTGGTATCGCTCGGCGCGCTCCTCGGCGACGTGCCTCACACGCGGCCGGTGGCGTTGACCGGCCACGCCTCCGACTCGACGCTGCTGGCACGGCTCGGCATCGATGCCTCCAGCTACGAGGGCCCGACGGGCATCGTGGGCGTGCTGCACACCGCGTGCGCGCAAGCGGGGCTACCCTCGGCGAGCCTGTGGGCGGCGGTGCCCCACTACGTCGCCGCCGCCGCCAACCCCAAGGCCGCGCTCGCCCTGCTGCGCAGGGTGGAAGTCCTGATCGGCGTGTCAGTCGACGTTTCCGAGCTCGAAAACGCGGCCGCTGACTACGAGCGCCAGGTCGGGCTCGCGGTCCGCAGCGACCCCGACATCGAGGCGTTCGTCGAGCGGCTGGAGCAGGCCGCCGACAGCGAAGAGCAGAGCTCCCCCGGTGACCTTCCCTCCGGCGACATCCTGGCCAGCGAATTCCAGCGGTTTTTGCGCCAGCGGGGACGCGAGGGGAAGTAGCCGCGAGGGGGCGGGGGGCGGCCCTCTCCCCCAAGGTCGGCTGACGGGAGCCAGTCCGTATCTCTTTTGGTTCGGCTTCGAAGAGTCTGTATAGCGATGGTTATACAGACTTTTCAAAAACGGAAAGAACAACTCCACTGGTCAGAGGGCGGTGACCACTACCGCTCGAAGAGTCTGTATAGCGATGGTTATACAGACCTTTCAAAAACGGAGAGAACAACTCCGCCGCTCAGCCGGCAACCACCCATCGGTGCCAGCCACCCCTATGCCTCCGCGGCTGGGCAGACGATGCGATAGTCACAGATTGAGCAGGCGGCACGGGAGGGCGTGGGCTCGAACTCTTGAGCGAGGATGCCGTCGCCGACCTCGAGCACGATGTCCTTGACGGCCTCGGCGTCGTCTTGCCCGTGGGCGACGGGAACCTTGAGGTCGTCGAGCACGTAGTAGTAGGCCTGGCGGGAGGACTCCAACTGCCAGGCTTCGCGCGCGGCGAGCGCGTACAGCGACAGCTGGACGTCGTCGCGCAGCTGCTCGGCGCTCTTCGGGCGCGAGGTCTTGTAGTCGATCAGCTCGTACTCGTCGTGGGACCCACCGCCGAGCCGGTCGACGCGGTCGACGCGCCCGCGTAGGTGGTGTGGCCCGAGCCGGAAGTCGAACTGGCGCTCGAACCAGACCGGCTCGGAGTCCTGGGAGTGCAGCCGCGCGTGGTAGCAGGTGAGCGCCGACTGGGCCTTGTCGAGCAGCTCGCGGTCGCGTTGGCGTTCGCCGAAGCCGGCCCTACGCCAGCCGGCGTCGAGCAGCGTGAGCATCTGCGCGAGCGTGTGGCCGCCTTCGGAGTGGTAGCGCTCGAGTACCTGGTGCACGACGATGCCAAAGCGCTGGTGCACGGTCTGCTCGGTGGGTATGCGCAGGACGCGCGCGAACTTATAGCGCAGAGGACAGCTGCGGTAGGTGTAGATGTCTGAGGCCGACAGCGCCAGGCCGATCCCCTTGCGCGGCAGGAACGGGTCGAGCGAGTGCTGCTCGCGGGGTGCGATCGCCCGCGCACGCGCGCGCTCGCCGGCCTCGGAGGCGGTGTCTGCGCCGCCGCTAAGCGTCTCATCGAGCGTGGAGGTCTGGAAGATCTCACGCTGCAGCGGCGTGGCGGCGGCGAGCAGACGTACGTTGACGTCCGCGAGCGCATCCGCGAGGCCCTGCCCCTCCGGGCGCTGGAGCAGCGCGGAGAGCTTGAGCAGCTCCAGGTAGCGCACGACGCCGTGGGAGATGTCCAGGTCGGTGTCCAGCCGCAGCTCGCCGAGGCGCCCGCCGATGCGCGCGACGCCGTCGAGCACCTCCTCGCGCAGCAGCTGTAGCGTCGCGTGCAGGTCGCCGTCGGGCTCCTGATCGTGGAGGTCCGCGTAGGCGTGGTCACCGTCGCCGGCGGCGTCGCTCGCTGGCAGCGAGTCCTCCGGGGCGGCGGGCGATCGGTCGATTGCGCGGCCCTCCAACGGCGCGTCGGGTACGACGGTGGCGAGGTGCCGTGCGAGATCGCGGGTGCTCGCGAGAGGGGTAACGCGCACGAAGTCGACGGCCAGGCCGCGCAGCCGCTCGAGGCTGGCGTGCTGCTCGGCGGCGTCCTCGGGCGAGAGCAGCGGCCGTCCTCGCGCGCCCAGACGCTGGATCAGGCGCCCGATGAAAATGTCCGGCTCAACCGTGTCGACCTCGGCGGCGGCGCTGCGATGCAGATCGACGAACCGCTGGATCCGTTCGCGCGCCTCGGGCGGCACGTGGGGCGACTCGGTAGCGGCCGCGAGCCCGAGCACGAGGTCCAGCTTGCGCCGGCGCGCCACCTGGATCACGCGCGCGAGCTCGACCTGACGCAGCTCGATCGGAGGCCTCGCCAGCGCGCGCACGACGGCGGCCGCGTCCTGTGGATCGACTAGCAGGCGCATCCAAGCGAGCACGTCGCGCACCTCGGCGCGTTTGAGAAAGCTGCCCGCCTGCCCCCCGCCCGACGAGCCGCCGGGCGGCGCGGGGGCGATTCTGGAGCCAGACACAGCCCAAGGATACGCGCGAGGATTGTCCGGAGCCCGCCCACCGTGGCTACGCTCTCTCTGTGGACGTTATCGATTGGGGCGCAGCCCAGCGGGTCGGTGAGCTGATAGCGGGCTCGCCGCCGTTTGGGGGCGTGCGCTCGGCGTCGGTCGAGCCGCTCGCGCGGGAGTTCGCCGGGCGCGTGAGCGCATACAGCGGCCTGGCGGTGCCCCGGGAGCTGCCGGCGCTGGAGCTGGTCGATCGCCCGGGTTGGATCGCGGCGAACCTGAGGACGATGCAGCCGATGCTTGCGCCCCTCACCGAGCCGTTGGACGTCGGCAAGGGCCCGTTCGCGGGCCCGCTGCGTTCGGCCTCGGGGCTGCTGCTGGGCGCGCAGGTGGGCGCGCTCGCTGGCATGCTCTCGCAGCGCGTGCTCGGTCAGTACGACCTGGCGCTGCTGGACCCGTCCGTGTCGCCGCGGCTGCTGCTGCTGGCTCCCAATCTGGCGCAAGCGGCGCGCAACCTCGGCGTCGACCGCGACGAGCTCGTCCTATGGGTGAGCATCCACGAGATCACCCACGCCGTCCAATTCGCGGGCGCGCCGTGGCTGCGCGACTATCTCGGCGGGATGCTGAAAGAGCTGATCGACGGGCTCCAGGTGAGCGTCTCTGGCGGGTCCTCGGAGGACGGCGCCACCGACGGCAACGGTCGGCGGCGCGGTTGGGCGTCGAGTCTGCCCAAGCTGGGCGGATGGGCACCGGATCTGCCGGAGCTGCGCGAGCTGGTCGAGCGCGCGCGTCGCGGCGAGCTGCTGCGGTTGACGCTCGGCGAGGACCGCTGGCAGCTGGTCGAGCGGATGCAGGCAGCGATGTCGCTGATCGAGGGACACGCCGAGCACACGATGGACGCGGTCGGCGCCGAGTTCCTCCCATCGCTGCCACGCCTGCGCGCCGCGCTGAACCGCCGCCGCGAGAACCGAGGCCTGCCGTGGCGGGTGCTCGAGCGGCTGCTGGGCCTGGAGCTCAAGCTGCGCCAGTACGAGATGGGACGGCGCTTCTGCGATGCGGTCGTCGACGCTGGCGGGTCGCAGGCGTTGGCGCTGGCCTGGAGCGGGCCCGACGCGCTGCCAAAGTCCGCTGAGCTCGAGCAGCCATCCCTGTGGATCGCCCGCGTGGTGGGGGCGAACGGCGGCACAGAGCCCGATCTGCCGGGCCGAACGCATGTTCCTCCTGTTACAAGCTGAAGGCGCGGGACGAGGCTTCGCTACAAGGATTTAACGTGCTGCTAGGATCGGTGTGTAACGATCTTCCCGCAGCGGGTTACAAACAGGTGTTCGGCTGCTGACCGCAGTGGCCTTCGCCGAAAGAGCAATCAGCCCCCCGCTCCTCGCAACCGGCGAGGAAGAGACAGGAGACCGCTCCAAGATGCCAACCGCCAACACGAGTTCCCCCGCCGGGTCAAACGCCCGTCCGAAAGCCGCGAGGAAATCGACTTCCGCGAAAGCCGCGACCGCCAGCCGCTCGAACGGGCGCGCAAGCACTCAGGCCAAGGCGAGCAGCTCCCAGCGTTGGCCGATTTCCGACCGCTCCCCAGCCGCCTTCGGCGACTACGCCGAGCGTGCCGTGCTGATTCCGGTCGGCGCCGCGCTCATCGCCCGCGAACGCGTCGTCTCGAGCGTGAGCGACACGATCTCGATCTACTCCTCCACGAGCAAGACCCAGGCGCAGCTGCGCCGGTTCGAGCGCCGAGGCGTGACCGCGCGCAAGCGACTTGAGCGCGAGGTTCGGAAAGCACGTGTCCGCGTCGAGCGCGAATTGCGCCAGCGCCGGCGTGACATCGAGAGCACGGTCAACGACCTCGAGGACCGTCGCGAGTCGTTCGCCAAGAACAGCAGCGACCTCGCCAACCGCGTCCCCGAGCTGGCCAACAAGGTCCAGGAGCGCATCCTGAGCCTCGTCTGAGCCGCGAGCTCCACGAGCTTCCCCCGCCCGGTCCGGAGAGGCCGGGGCACCGCTGTGGAAGGCGGGGGCACCGCCGTCAAAGACGGTGGTCGGGTGAGTCTGCCGGCCTCATATCCCGCCGGCAGTAGTAGCACCCTCTCCTCCCTCGACCCGCGGGCGGCCCCCACCGCCCGCGGGTCACTTTAAGTCAGGAGCAGCTTTACGTCAGGAGCAGCCCGGGCAGGGTGGCCAGGGTTTGCCACAATGGGCATGGTGACCGACAGGGACCAGATCCGCAAGGCGCTCGAGGTCGTCATCGATCCGGAGCTGCATCGTTCGATCGTCGAGCTCGACATGGTGCGCGCGATCGAGCTCGGCGCCAACGGGGTCGTCGACGTGACCGTGTCGCTCACCACGCCCGGCTGCCCAATCAAGGGCCACTTCCAGACCGCCGTCGTGCAGGCCGTCTCCGAGCTCGCCGGCGTGACGCACGTCAACGTCTACTTCGACGTCCTCAACGACGCCCAGAAGGCCGCGCTGCAGACCAAGCTGGGCCGCGCCAGCCTGCCCGAGGGCGCGCTCGCGCAGGTCGCAAACGTGCTGTGCGTCGGCTCCGGCAAGGGCGGCGTCGGCAAGTCCACGCTCACCGCCAACCTCGCCGCGGCGCTCACCGGCGAAGGCAAGCGCGTCGGCGTGCTCGACGCAGACGTGTGGGGCTACTCGATCCCGCGCATGTACGGGCTAGGTGCGACTCGGCCGGCCGTCTCTCGCGCGCGCAAGATCATCCCCCTGGAAGCTTATGGCGTGAAGGTGATGTCGATCGGCTTCTTCGTCGAGGAGGACGCCGCCGTGGTCTGGCGCGGGCCGATGCTGCACAAGGCGCTCACACAGTTCCTGCAGGACGTCGACTGGGGCGCACTCGACTACCTGCTCGTCGACCTGCCACCGGGCACCGGCGACGTCTCGATGACGCTTGCGCAACTGCTGCCCCAGGCCCAGTTCATGATCGTCACGACGCCGCAGCCCACCGCGCAGAAGGTCGCCCGGCGCGCCGCGCAGATGGCGCATAAGGTCTCGCTTCAGATCGGCGGGGTGATCGAGAACATGTCCAGCTTCACCACGCCCGCGGGCGAGCGCTTCATGATCTTCGGTCAGGGTGGCGGCCAGGAGCTCGCCGACGAGCTCGATGTGCCGCTGCTCGGCAACGTGCCGCTCACCATGCCCCTGCGCGAGCACTCAGACGGAGGCGTGCCGCTCGTCATCGAGGATCCCCACGACCCCGCCTCCCAGGCCATTCTTCACATCGCCCGCGGGCTGATCGCGATGGCGCCGGCTGAGCCGCTGCCCGAGCTGCCAGTGCTTGCGCTCGTCGACGTCGCGCCCGCCGCGCCCGCGCCGCCCGAGAGCCCCAAACCCGTGGGCATGTCGCTGCCGATGGCCTGAGCCACAGGTCACGAGCACCAGCGACGTGCCCTTGCCAGGGCCCACGGCCGTCCGGCCAGGGCATCAGGCGCGCCCACCAGCGCGCGCGCCGCACCCGTAAACCGCGTGCTTGACAAGAGCGTGCCACCTGGGAGGATCGTCATTCATATGCCAGTACAGGATCAACAAGAGGAGCAAGATGACCGGGCGCCCGCCGCCAACGCGGAGCCGGCCGTGCCGGCGGAGCCCATCGACGGTGCAGCGTCGTCCGACGACGGCGCCGTCGAATTCGACGAACGCCGCGCCAAGATGGAACGCCTGCGCGCCGAAGGCGTCGACCCGTACCCGCCAGTCACGCTGTGGTCAGATCGCGAGCGGATCGCCGACGTCGTCGCTGCGCACGATCCCGCCGTGCTGGACGCCGGCGAGCACCCCGAGCTGCGCCACCACATCGCCGGGCGCCTGATCTCCAGGCGCGGCCACGGCAAGACCGCTTTTCTGGACGTCCGCGACCTGTCCGGCTCGATCCAGGCCGTCGTGCGAGTCGACGCACTTGGAGCGCAGGCCAGCGAGCGGATCCTGGGACTCGACATCGGTGACATCGTCGGGATCGTCGGCTGCGTGTATGTCACCCAGCGCGGGCAACTCGCGCTCGCCGTGCAGGAGTGCACGCTGCTGACCAAGACGCTGCGCCCGCCGCCCGACAAGCATCACGGCCTCGGTGACACCGGCACCCGCTACCGCTACCGCGAGCTCGACCTGCTCGCCAACGACGACACGCGTCAGCTGTTCATCACGCGTCACAAGATCGTGTTCGAGATCCGCAAGTGGCTCAACGAACGCAACTTCATCGAGGTCGAAACGCCCGCGCTGCAGTCGCTCGCCGGCGGCGCCGGCTCGCGGCCGTTCACCACGCACCACAACGCGCTGAACCGCGACCTGTACCTGCGCATCTCCGTCGAGCTGTTCCTCAACCGCTGCATCGTCGGCGGCATGGAGAGCGTCTACGACATGGGCAAGGTGTTCCGCAACGAGGGCATCTCGCCCAAGCACAGCCCCGAGTTCACGATCATCGAGTTCATGATGGCCTATGCCGATTACAACGATGTGGCGACCGCGACCGAAGAGATGTTCCGCGACGTCGCCCAGCGCGCGCTCGGGAAGACCGTGATCCAACGTCGTGGTGAGGAGATCGATCTCGCCAAGCCGTGGAGGCGGATCACGATGCGCGAGCTGATCCTGGAGCGGACAGGCGTGGACTTCATGGAGTCAACGCGCGAGGAGCTCGCCGAGGTGCTCGACGAGCCCGTCGACGCGGCGGCCACCTGGGCCGACCTCGTCGCCGACATCTACTCCAAGAAGATCGAGCACACGATCAATCAGCCCACGCACGTGTTCGACTTCCCGCTCGAGCCGTTCCCCATCACCAAGCGCCACGCCCAGCACCCCGAGCTGGCCGAGCACTTCGACGCGGTCATCGGCGGCGTCGAGCTCGTCAGCGGCGACACCGAGCTCAACGACCCCGTCGACCAGTGGCAGCGGTTCGTCGAGCAGCGCAAGCGCCGCATGGTCGACGACGCCGACGTGCCCCATCCCAACGACGAGGAGTACGCGCGCGCGATCGAGTACGGCTACTCGCCCACCGCCGGCGGCGGCATGGGCGTCGACCGGCTCGTGATGATCCTCACCGAACGCGACACGCTGCGAGAGGTCATACCGTTCCCGATCGTCAGGGAGCTGCGATGAGCGCGCCGATCAGCAACTCGAAGCTGGACCTCGACCCCGGCGTCGTGGCCGCCTGCCGGGCCGCCGCCAGGCAGATCGCCGAGCAGGTGGCCGAGCAGATCGCCGGGCGCACCACCCTGTCGGTCGAGCGCAGCGTCACAAGACTGCTGGGGGTGGACGGCGCCGATGGCCTGGAGGTACCGCTGCCGAACGTGCTCGTGGACCACGTGCACGACCGCGGCGGGCTCGGCCGCGGCGTCGCATACTGGCTCGGCAACGCGATGCTGCAGAGCGGCCTTCCGCCGCAGCAGATCGCCGACGCGGTCAGCGCCGGCGAGCTCGATCTGAATCAGCTGGAGCTCGCCGACGAGGGCGCGATCCGCGAGTGCGTCACCGAGGAGTGCGCCGCGCGGCTACGCGAGATCTCTCAGCGCTTCGATGAACGCAGGGTGATGCGCGAGCGGCTGGGAGATGGGATCGCGCCGCTGCGCTACGTGCTCACCGCCACCGGCGACGTGTACGAGGACGTCGTGCACGCCAAGGCCGTCGCTGAGGCTGGGGGGGACATCGTCGCCGTGATCCGCTCCACCGCCCAGAGCTTGCTCGACTACGTGCCCTACGGCCCCACCACCGAGGGCTACGGCGGCACCTTCGCCACGCAGGCCAACTTCCGCATCATGCGCCAGGCCATGGACGAGTGGTCTGAGCAGCATGGGCGCTACGTGCGACTGTCGAGCTTCTGCTCGGGCCTGTGCATGTCCGAGATCGCCGCCATGGGCGCCTGGGAGGGCTTCGACAACATGGTCAACGATGCCCTCTACGGGATTCTCTACCGCGACATCAACATTGTGCGCGGGCTGATCGACCAGCGAGTCTCGCGCATGATCAACGGCTACTTCGGCGTCGTCATCAACACCGGCGAGGACAACTACCTGCGCACCGCCGACGCGATCGAGGCCGCGCCGTCGGTGACCGCGTCGCAGTTCATCAATCACCAGCTCGCGCGTGACTCCGGCGTGCCCGACTCGCAGATCGCGCTGGGGGACGCGTTCGAGATCGACGTCCCCGTCACCAACGGCCTGCTGTACGAGTGGGCGCAGGCGCAGCTCACGCGCGAGCTGTTCCCCGGTTGCCCCGTCAAGTACATGCCGCCGACCAGACACATGGACGGCAACCTGTTTCGCACGCACGCCTCCGACACGCTGTTCAACCTCGTCACGATCGCCACCGGGCAGGGGATCCAGACGATTGGGGTGCCCACCGAGGGGATCTTCACTCCCCACATCCAAGACCGCGTGCTCGGCTTGCAGAACGTCGGCTACGTGTTCAACGCCGCCCGCGACCTCGGCGGGGAGATCGAGTTCAAGCGCGGCGGGATCATCCAGACGCGCGCGCAGCAGGTGCTCGCCGGCGCGCGCGAGCTGCTCGAGCGGATCGCGCAGACGGGCCTGTTCGAGGCGATCGACCAAGCCACCTTCGGCGACGTCAGCCGCAAGCTCGACGACGGCCGCGGGATCGAGGGGATCGTCGCCACCGACGATGGCTATCTGAACCCGGTGGTCGAGCTGATGCGCGAGGCCAGCTATGCGTAGGGAGGTGGACCTCGCGGCCGTGCGGCCGTACGCCGACCACCTCGACGACGGCCTCGTGCAGATGAGCTTCACGCTGCCCGTGCCCTACTCGCTGGCCGCGCGCAAGGCAGCGCTCGAGCTGGCCGGGAGGATGGGCTTCGAGGAGCCCGAGGTCGTCCACTTCGAGCAGCTGACCGACGGCTACACCTACTTCGTGATGTACGGGCGCTGCGCCGCGAGCGTCGACTTCGCCGCGCTGCATGGCGAGGGCTTCGACATCGAGTACATGAGCGAGGACGAGATCGAACGCTTCGCGCAGGAGCACGTCGGCCGGCGGATCGTCGTCGTTGGCGCCAGCACCGGCTCGGACACGCACAGCGTTGGGATCGACGCGATGCTCAACCTCAAGGGCTACCACGGCCACCACGGCCTCGAGGGCTACCGCTCGTTTCAGACCTACAACCTCGGCAGCCAGGTGCCCAACAGCGTGCTCGTCGCCAAGGCGATCGAGGTCGGCGCCGACGCGATCCTCGTCTCGCAGACGGTCACCCAACAGAACCTGCACGTGCACAACCTCACAGAGCTGGTCGAGATCGTCGAGGCCGAGGGCAGGCGCGGGCAGATGATCCTCGCCTGCGGCGGCCCGCGCGTGTCCAACGAGCTCGCCAAGGAGCTCGGCTACGACGCGGGCTTCTCCAAAGGCACCGAACCGCACCACCTCGCGACGTTCATCGTGCGCGAGCTCGCCGCGCGCGTGTCCGCGCCCAGCTGATCCGGGCGATGCTCAGCGAGCTGACCGCATCGACCAAGCGCCTCGCACTGGTCGGGCTCGCCAAGAACACCGGCAAGACCGAGGCGCTCGCCGCGCTGCTGCGCGAGCTGGAAGCCGAGGGCCGGCGCGTCGGCGTGACCTCCGTCGGGCACGACGGCGAGGAGCGCGACGTGATCGACTCGCGCATCGAGAAGCCGCGCGTGCGCCTGCCCGCCGGGAGCATCGTCGCCACCACCGACGCGCTGCTGAGGGCGAGCGCCGTCCCCCATGAGCTGCTCGGGGATGCCGGCGTGCGTACGCCGCTGGGTAGCGTGCTGATCGCGCGCCTCTCGGGCGCGGGGACGATCGAGGTCGCCGGCCCGAGCGCCGCCGCCGACGTGCGCGCGGTCAGCGACGCGATGCTCTCCTACGGCGCCGAGCAGGTGCTTATCGACGGCGCCGTCGACCGGCGCGCCGCCTCCTCGCCCGCGGTGTCAGACGGCTTGATCCTGTCCACCGGCGCCGTCCTCGCCCGCGACATCTCCGAGGTCGTCTCGCAGACCCGCGACGCGGTCGAGCTCGTGCGCCTGGCGCCGGTCGAGGACTCCTCCGAGACCGGACGGCGCCTGCGCGCACTCGCGAGCGCCGACGAGCGCGGGGAGAGCGTGCTCGTAGACGGGGAGCTCGAGCCGGTCGCGCTGCCGCCGCGCTTCATCCTCGTGAGCGACCGCGAGCAGACCGCCGCGATGCTCGACGCCAACCCCACCGCGCGCTGGCTGATCGTCGCGGGCGCGCTGCCGGACAGGTTCCTGGACAACCTCGTCCACGCGGTGCGCAAGCGCCGCCGCGAGCTCGTGCTGATCGTGTCCGACCCCACCAGGGTGTTCCTCTCAAAATGGGGGCTCGGGTGGTACCGGCGCCAGGGCGTTGAGCTCCAGACCCTTAACGCGATCGAGCTCGAGGCGCTCACGGTCAACCCCGTGGCGCCCCAGTCACACAGCTTCGACTCCGCGCAGCTGCGCGCGCTGCTGGAAGACGCGATCGCCGACGTGCCCGTCTTCGACGTGCTGCACCCTGAGTACCCGGGTGTGCGCCAGACCGCGCCGGTCGTTTGAGCGGCGGCGGGGCCGCCGGGGCCGCGAGTCGGGTTCTACTCCACCACCAGCGGTGTATGGCGATGGTTGCACGAACTCTTCCCAACTGCTTGTTCTACTCTACCGACTCTGTATAGCGATGGTTATACGGACTCTTCAACGGGTGGTGTCTCAGTTTGGATCGGGCTCGGGGTCTGGCTCGGGCGAGGCTGCTCCTGTCCAGTCCTTTGGGGCGAGGCTTTCTCGGAAGAAGCCGGTGAGCTGCTCGACCATGAGGTCAGGAGCGCTCTCTGGCGCATGGGGATCGGAGTCGGCCACCCACTCTGCTTCCTGTGCCGCGACTCCCTGCGGCGCGGTCAGCGTCGCCCCACTCCTCACAATCAAGAGCAGCGTCAGAACGAGAGCGAAGCGCTTGTTGCCGTTGGGAAATGCGTGCAGCTTGATCGTCGAGTAGAAGAGCTTGGCTGCCGCCGAGGCGAGATCGGGGTACTTGCGGACGCCGAACGCTTCGACCTCGATGCACACGCGGCACATCTCCAGCAGGCTCGCTTGACCGTCGCGCCATCCCGGCAGCGGCTCGGGATCGTCCTTGAAGACCTCGCAAAGGACTTTGTGGGCGTCCCTGAGATCCTGCATCCTCAGGGAGGTGACCTCATACCCGCCGCTCTGCTCCTGCCCGTCTTGATCGCTCATCAAAAAAGGTTCTATCCTGGATCTTGTATTGGTTTGGCTAGGTTTACGCAGCTTTCGCGCCCGATCGGGTATAAAAGACTCGTGGATCGGCTTTTCCGGTCGATATTGGTTCTAACGATGGCGGGCCTGCTCGGATACATCTGGGATAGGGCCAGGCGGAGATCTTGGATGAAGCACAACGACTACGATCGCAGCAACGGCAATGTCCTCCGCGACGGTGTGCTGCCAGACGATGACGAGCGTATCGAGCGCCTACGCGAGGAAGTCAGGCGCTACGAGCAGGATCTCCGCGAACTCGCAGACGCGTAGCCCGGGCGCACCTGCGTGTCGAGTAGCCCTGCGATCTCGGTCAGCATCCAGACGTGATCGGTCACGCCTGCCGCCATCGCGGGCGTGCGTGGGTAGGGGTTGGCGAGGGCCTCGGGCGGCCGGGCGAAGTTGTAGTGCGAAGACGTCGGCTATCGCGGCCTCCCTCAAACTGACTCCCACTACCGTCTAGACATGACAACCGCCGAGGAAAAGTGGCGTGAGAAGCCTCCGAGCGCCGTGACCGTTCGGCTGCTAGCTGTCGTGGCCGTTCTCAGCTTCGTGGCTGAGGCGCTCACAGACAGCTGGTGGAAGGGATTCGCGGGCGGGGCGGGCGTCCTATGCGCCCCCCTCGCGATGATCGCGTGGCAGAGCCGACGGCGCGCCGGCCGCCTCAAGCCAAACTGACACACCACCCTTCAACGGAACCTGTGCTTATGCGCTGCTTGGCCAAGAAGCCACGGCTGGCCGCCCAGCCGTAAGCCGCGCCGCCCGCCCTAGCGGCTGTTAGCGAAGTACTCGGCGTTGATCTGCGTGTACTTCTGCCACTCCTCCGGGAGCTGGTCCTCGGCGAAGCACGCGTCGACCGGACAGGCCTCTACGCAGGCGTCGCAGTCGATGCACTCCTCGGGGTCGATGTAGAGCATCTCGGCCGCGTCGTAGCCGGGCTCGTCGGGTGTCGGGTGGATGCAGTCCACGGGGCACACCTCGACACAGGAGTTGTCCTTGGTGCCAATGCACGGCTCGGCGATCACGTAGGCCATTCGCTTCTTTCTCTGGGTCGGGTTGCGGTGGGTCTCGGGAGGGAGAGGCATATTGTACGAAGCGTGCTGCTCCTTACCGGTGCGACCGGCCTGGTGGGCTCGACGCTGCTCGGCCGTCTGCTCGGCGAAGGCGCCGAGGTTCGCTGCCTGGTGCGCGACCCTCGGCGGCTGGGCGCCCAGCGCGTGCGTGTGCAGATCGCGCTCGGCGACCTGACCGACCCGCCGTCGTTCCGCAACGCGCTGCGCGGCGTGCAGACGGTCGTGCATCTCGCCGCCTCGATCCGCGACCAGCCGCGCGGGTCGATCGAGGAGCTGAACGGCATCGCGACCTGGCGCATGGTCGAGGCGGCCGAGCGCCAGGGCGTCGAGCGCTTCGTGTTCTTCTCGGCGCTCGGCGCCTCCACCCACCACCGCACGCGCTGCCTGCGCGCCAAGGCCCTGGCGGAGCAGGCGGTGCGCGAGGCGGATGTGCGCTCGATCGTGTTCGCGCCGTCGATCGTGTACGCGCCCCGCGACCCGTGGCTGACGCTGCTCGAGCGCCTCGCGCTGCTGCCGGTGATGCCCGTCTCCGGGCGGGGTCGCGCGGCCTTCCAGCCGATCTGGGTGGAGGACGTCGCCGACTGCGTGATCGCCGCGCTGCGCGGCGATGGCGTCGAGCGCCACGAGCGTGCCGCGAGCCACGAGCGTGCGGCGAGCCACGAGCGCTACGAGCTCGCCGGACCGGAGACGCTCAGCCACACCGACATCGTGCGAACGCTCCTGCGCTCGCTCAATCGCAAGCGCGCGCTGCTGCACGTGCCCACCCCGATCGTCTCGCGCGCCCTGCGGGTGCTCGAGCGCGCGGGCGGCTCACGCGTGTTCGCCACGTGGGACGAGGCGGAGCTGATGGAGAGCTCGATGACCTCGGCGCGCGGCTCCGCCGACGCGGAGCGGTTGGGTGTCAGGCCGGCGCGCATGGCCGCCGTGCTCGGAGCCGGCTGACCGCGGCTGAGCGGGCGGCTGACCGGCTGCGGCCGAGCCTCCTCAGTCGGGCACGCTCTGCGTGATGAGCGGCCGCCGTGCGGCCCACGGCCGCGCCTCTTCCAGCTGCGCGGCGAGCGCCAGCAGCGCACCCTCGCCGGTCGGGCGCCCGACGATCTGCACCCCCAGCGGCAGCCCGTCCTCCCCCTCGAACAGCGGCAGCGAGATCCCCGGCTGGCCGGTGGCGTTGAAGACGGGCGTGAACGGCGTGAACAGGCCAGAGCGGTTGAACGTTGCCATCGGTTCGGGCGCGGCAGTATCCAGCGTCCCCAGTGGGAGCGGGCGCTCGGCCAACGCCGGCGTGAGCAGCGCGTCGTAGGGTTCGAGGTAGGAGACCAGGCGCCGCGCGAACGCCTGCAGCTGGACGACCGCGCCCATGCTCCGCACCGCGTCCAGCTTGTGGATCATCGAGAAGATCGCCCAGCTCATCGGCTCCATGTCCTCGGCCGTCGGCTCGCGCCCCGCGACCATGCCCGAATAGGCGATCGAGAGGGCGATGTGGTTTGAGAACACCAGACCGAACAGCTCCCTCAGCCCATCCGCCTGCCACGGAGGGTCGACCTCCACGACCTCGTGTCCGAGCGAGCGCAGTAGCTCAGCCGCGTCGGCGGCGGCCTGCGCGCAGATCGGGTCGACGACCGCGTCGGGGACTGGAGGCACCGTCGTGGCGGCGATCCGCAGCCTGCCGGGGTCTCGCCCGGCGAGTGCCGCGAACGGCTCGGCCGGTGGCGGCGCCCAGGTGGCATCGCCTGGCTCGTAGCCGGCGAGGACGTCGAGGATCGCCGCGGTGTCAGCGACGGTGCGCGTGAGCATCCCGTCGATCCCCAGCGAGGAGTCACCCAGCTCGGGGGCGGCGGAGATCCGTCCGCGGGCGGGCTTCAGCCCCACCAGGCCACAGCACGCGGCCGGAATCCGCACCGAGCCGCCGCCGTCGTTGCCGTGGGCGACCGGAATCATGCCGCTGGCTACCGCTGCCGCCGCTCCGCCGGAGGAGCCGCCGGGGGTGCGTGCGAGGTCCCACGGATTGCGCGTAGGTCCGAAGATGCGTGCCTCGCTGACCGGCAGGATGCCGTACTCGGGCAGCGTGGTCGTGCCCACGATCACGAACCCAGCGTCCTTCAGGCGTCGGGTTACGTTGTGGTCGTAGTCGCACCTGTTGTCGGCCATCAGCGCGCAGCCGTAGGTGAGGCGCAGGCCCTGCACCGCGCGGTTGTTCTTGATCGCCGTTGGGACCCCGGCGAACGGCCGCTCGTCGCCGGGGCGCACCGCGTCGGCTGTGGCCAGCGCCCGCTCGGCGTCGACCTCCACGAACGCGTTCAACGCCGGGTTGAGCTCCTCGATCCGCTCGAGTGAAATCTCAACGAGCTCACGCGAAGAGATCTCGCCCGAGCGCACCATCTCGGCGAGCTCGGTCGCGGGAGTGAACATCAGATCGCTGTCAGACACGGCTCCTCCTCGGGGACACGGCGGGCACACCGCTGCGCTCGACGGTTGGGAGCGCAGGCCCGCCTGCTTGCAGCCTACTCGCCCGTGCATTCCTGCGACGATGTATGCCTGCCCACAAGGCAGCCACCCCGTCAAGCATCAAGCCCAGAAAGCGAGTGCCATGAGCGCGGTTCAGTCAGCACCAGAGGTCCAGTCGGGCCTCGAGGGCGTCGTCGCCTTTGCCACCGAGATCGCCGAGCCCGACAGAGAGGGTGGCGCGCTGCGCTACCGCGGAGTCGACATCGAGAACCTGGTCGGCGCCGTCCCCTACGAGCAGGTTTGGGGCCTGCTGGTCGACGGACGCTTCAAACCCGGGCTGCCACCGGCCGAACCGCACGCGCTCACCGTGCGCTCCGGCGACCACCGCGTCGACGTGCAGTCGGCGCTGGCGATGCTCGCACCGGAGTGGGGCTTCGCGCAGCTGATCGACATCAGCGACGAGGAGGCCCGCGACAACCTCGCGCGCGCGTCGGTAATGGCTCTGTCATTCGTTGCGCAGTCGGCGCGCGAGGCCGGCCAGCCGCCGGTGCCGCAGGAGGAGATCGACCAGGGACGCACGATTCCCGAGCGCTTCCTGATCCGTTGGCGCGGGGAGGCCAATCCCGACCACGTCAAGGCGATCGACGCCTACTGGATCTCCGCGGCCGAGCACGGCATGAACGCCTCGACCTTCACCGCGCGCGTCGTCGCCTCGACGGGTGCAGACTGCGCCGCGGCACTGTCCTCTGCCGTGGGCGCGCTCTCCGGGCCCCTGCACGGCGGCGCCCCTTCGCGCGTGCTGAAGATGCTCGAAGAAGTCGAAGTGACCGGCGACGCCGAGCGCTGGGTCTCGGACGCTCTGGACCGCGGCGATCGCCTGATGGGCTTCGGCCACCGCATCTACCGCGCCGAAGACCCACGCGCGCGGGTGTTGCGGCGCACGTGCCGTGAACTCGGCTCACCGCGGTTCGAGGCGGCCGAGGCGCTGGAGAAGGCGGCGCTGGCGGAGCTGCACGCACGCCGGCCCGACCGCGTGCTGGCCACGAACGTCGAGTTCTGGTCAGCCGTCGTGCTGGACCTCGCTGAAGTCCCGCCGGAGCTGTTCACGCCGATGTTCACGTGCGCGCGCGTGGCCGGCTGGTCGGCGCACATCCTCGAGCAGAAGCGCGAGGCGAAGCTGATCAGGCCGACCGCGAAGTACGTCGGGCACGGGCCGCGGACGGTGGCAGAGGTCGAATAGTCGTCGCGCGGGAGAGGGCGATGCGCACGCTGGCAGCTCTCTCCGTGGTCCCGCTCGCAGAAGACAGAGGGCCCAGCATCCGTGCCGGGCCCTCTGTTCGCTCATCGGTGCATGAGCGTCTCGATCTGGCGTGAGCTACATCATCCCGCTCATGTCCGGCATGCCTCCGCCGCCACCACCGGCGCCTTCCTTCTCGGGCACCTCGGCGACGATCGCCTCGGTCGTGAGGATGTTCTTGGCGATCGACGCCGCGTTCTGCAGCGCAGAGCGGGTGACCATCGCCGGGTCGATGATGCCCGCAGCCACGAGATCGACGATCTCGTTGGTGGCCGCGTTCAGACCCTGGCCTTTCTTGGCCTTGCGCACGTCGTTGACCACCACCGAGCCCTCCAGGCCCGCGTTCTCGGCCAGCTGACGCAGCGGCTCCTCGAGCGCGCGCAGCACGATCCGTGCTCCGGTGCGTTCGTCGTCCGAGCCGTCCTCGGACGCTCCCGCGCCGTTGAGGCTGACCGCCGATGAGGCCTGCAGCAGCGCGACGCCGCCGCCGGGCACGATGCCCTCCTCGAGCGCAGCGCGGGTGGCCTGGAGCGCGTCCTCGACGCGGTGCTTCTTCTCCTTCATCTCGGTCTCGGTTGCTGCACCGACCTTCACCACGGCGACGCCGCCGGAGAGCTTGGCAAGACGCTCCTGCAGCTTCTCGCGGTCGAAGTCCGAGTCGGTGTTCTCGATTTCGGCTTTGATCTGGTTGATGCGGCCCTTGATCGCCGCCGCGTCACCGGCGCCGTCGACGATCGTGGTCGTGTCCTTGGCCACCACCACGCGACGGGCGCGCCCGAGCTGGGAGAGCTGGGTGTTCTCCAGCTTCAGGCCCATCTCCTCGGTGATCACCTCGGCCTTGGTCAGGATCGCGATGTCCTCGAGCATCCGCTTGCGGCGGTCGCCGAAGCCAGGCGCCTTGACAGCCACGCCGGTGAACGTCCCGCGCAGCTTGTTGACCACGAGCGTCGCCAGCGACTCGCCCTCGACGTCCTCGGCGATGATCAGGATCGGCTTGCCGCTCTGGATCACGGCCTCGAGCACCGGCAGCACGTCGCGCACCGAGCCGATCTTCTGGTTGGCGATCAGGATGTAGGGGTCCTCCAGGGTCGCCTCCATGCGGTCCTGGTCGGTGACCATGTAGGGCGAGATGTAGCCCTTGTCGAACTGCATGCCCTCGGTGAACTCGAGGTCCATGCCGAACGTCTGGCCCTCCTCGACGTTGACCACGCCGTCCTTGCCGACCTTCTCGATCGCGTCGGCGATCACGTCGCCGATCTCCTCATCGCCGGCCGAGATCGTCGCCACGCGGGCGATCTGGTCCTTGCCGGAGACCTCCTTGGACTGCGTCGCGATGTTCTTGACGACCTCGTCCACGGCCTTCTCGATGCCGCGCTTGAGCGCCAGCGGGTTGGCGCCCGCAGCGACGTTCTTCAGGCCCTGTCGCACGATCGCCTGGGCGAGCACGGTGGCCGTGGTGGTGCCGTCGCCGGCTACGTCGTTGGTGGCTGTGGCCACCTCGCGCACCAGCTGGGCGCCCTGGTTCTCGAAGACGTCCTCGACCTCGATCTCCCTAGCGATCGTGACACCGTCGTTGGTGATCGTCGGTGCGCCGAACTTCTTGTCGAGCACGACATAGCGCCCCTTCGGGCCGAGCGTGACCTTGACCGCGTTGGCGACCGCGTCGACACCGACCTCGAGCGCCTTGCGCGCGTCTGAGTTGTACTTGATCTCCTTGTGAGCCATATCTTTCAGATCTCCTTACGCGACCTTGGCGAGGACGTCGGACTCGCGTAGCACGAGCAGATCCTCACCGCTGTCGGGGTCTTTAATCTCGGTCCCGCCATACTTGCTGTAGAGGACCTCGTCGTCCTTCTTGACGTCCAGCGGGATGCGCTTGCCGGCGTCGTCGATCTTGCCATCGCCGACGGCGAGGACCTTGCCCTTCTGCGGCTTCTCCTTGGCGGTGTCGGGAAGGACGATGCCACTGGCAGTCTTCTCTTCCTCCTCGATCGCCCGCACGATCAGCCGATCGCCCAGGGGCTTGAGCTTCATGTTGAAAACCTCCGTCTAGAGAACGCGTTCGACTGCCCGCACCCTTTCTATCGGGCGGGCCGTCGCTTTTGGCACTCTGCCCATCAGAGTGCCAACACCCTCAATATATAGAAGATCTGAGCGAGATCCAAGTGATGATTTGGCAATCCCGCATCGAGACTGCCAGAAGCGGGGTCAGTTCAGCGCGCCGCACCCGAAACCGGGTCAGTTCTGCGCGCCGCCGAAGCCCTTGATCGCCTCGGTCATCCCCGTGGGATTCTCGAGGATCTGCGAGAAGCGCACGACGGTGACCGTGTCGTCCGGCGACACGCCCCGCCCGTAGATCTGTTCGAGGAACTTGATGAGCTCCTCGTGGCGGCGGAACTCGGGATTGTCATGCTTGATGTCGCGCGGCGAGAGGTCCGCGAGCTTCATCACCTCGACCTGGTCGATGACGGCTTCGAAGATCCGTTCCCGCGGTGAGTACTGGTAGCCGATCGTGACGAGCACGGCCTGGTTCTTGCGGTACTTGCCCGACTTGTCGCCGAGGCGGATCGTGGCCGTCTTGCGGCCCCGCTTGAGCTCGTCGGCGAAGATCGTGGAGTAGAAGTTGAGGACCTGCATCAGCGGGGCAGGCTATCGGTCTTTCTGCAGATGGGCGAGCGCGAGCGCGATCATCTCGCGCTCGGCCGCGTGGCTCAGCGACGTCGTGGCCTCGTCGAGGCCGATCCAGCGGACCTCCTCGACCTCGTCGTCGTGGTCGGCGGTGTCGCCGTCGATGTATGAGAACAGAAAGAACGTAACGGACTTGCCGATCGTGCGCCCGCCACGCCGATACCAGTAGCGCGACTCGCCCAGCTCGCACACCGGGTCGGCCACGATCCCGGTCTCCTCGCGCACCTCGCGCTCGGCCGCCTCGACGGCGCTCTCGCCTGGGTCGACATGGCCCTTGGGCAGCGCGAGCACGCGCGAGCCGTCGGCGGCGCGGCGGGTGGGGACGATCGCGACGACCTGGTCGCCGCGCACCACGACGCCGCCGGCGGAGAACTCACGGGCCTGCGCCTTGGACCCGCGCCCCGAGGCCTTCGGGGATTTTCGGGTCCGAGAGGACTTGGGGGACTCAGAAGACATACTGCTCGAGCGCCTGCGGGTTGTGGACGACGAGGCGCCCGCGACCCTGCGAGATGACCCCGGCGCGCTCGAGCACGGCGAGGAAGCGGCTGGCCGACTCGCGCGAGGAGCCGGCCAGTTGCGCGAGGTCGGCCTGGGTGGCGGTGAGGAGCACGTCGGAGGCCGGCTTGCCGGCGGCGATCTCCTGCGCGACCAGCTCGCTGAGAACGACCGCCACGCGACTCTGCACGGTCTGGAAGGACTGGCGCGAGAGGCGCTCGTTCGTCTCGCGCAGGCGCCGGCCGAGGGCGATCGCCAGGCGCGTGGCGATCTCTGAGTGCTTGCTCATCAGCCTGCGCATGTCCGGCCCGAGCACGGCGACGACGCTCGTGGGCTCGATCGCCTCGACGGTGGCGGAGCGCCGCTCGTCCTCGAACATCGCGAGCTCGCCGAAGATGTCTCCAGGCCCGAACGTGGCCAGCGTGATCGTGCGCCCGTCGCCGTGGCTGCGGATGGCGCGCGCGTGCCCCTCGCGCACGACGTAGCACGTGTCGCTCGCGTCGCCCTCGCGGAAGACCGCCTGACCCGGCTCAAAGCGTCGTGGAACGGCCAGCTGAGCGATCCGCTCCAGGTCGCCGGGCTCGAGCGTCGAGAACACCGGAACCCGCCCGAGCAGCTCGACCACATCAGCTGAGCGCGTCGGCCCCATCGCCCAGGGAATACCACAACCGGGGCCGGCGCATGCTGCCCGGCGCTATCTTCAACGCATGGGCTCGTCGTCCAAGTGGTTGGTTGCCGGCCTGAGCGTGGCGGCAGCGCTGGCGCCCGCGCCGGCGCTGGCAACGTTCGCGCAGCCCCGCGCACACACGCCCGATGCGAGCGAACGCGCGCTGCTGGACTCGCGCGAACTATGGGCGACGATCGACGTTTGCAGCCCGCCCGACCAGCTCGACACGCTCGGCGTGCGCGGATCGATGCCAGGCGACGGCCAGGCCCACGACAGGATGTATATGAGCTTCCGCCTGCAGTATCTCAACGCGAGCAAGCACTGGGTCGATCTCGTGAGCGGCGCGAGCGTCAGCTTCGTGGCGGTCGGCGGTGGCGCCTTCGCGCGCCAGGGCGGCACCAGCTTCCAGCTGGCGCCGGTGGCGGGCAGGCCCGCGTCGACGCTGCGGGGGATCGTGGACTTCCAGTGGCGGCGCGGCAGGACGGTCCTACTGTCGGCGGCTCTGCCGACCAGCGCCGCGCACAAGAGCCTCGCGGGCGCCGACCCGGCGAGCTTCAGCGCCGCAACGTGCGTCATCGGCTGAACAGCCGTGGGTCGTTGGTGATGATCCCGTCGACGCCCATCGCGGTCAGGCGCTCGATCAGGCGCTCGTCGTCGACGGTCCACACGTAGAGCTCGCCGCCGCCCTCGGCGACCGCGCGCACGAGCGCCCGCGTGACCACGCGCCAGTGCGCCATGATCGCGTCGAAGCGGCCCTCGCGCAGCGCGGCGCGGGCTCGCCGGGGCAGGGTCGCGCGATAGCCGGTGAGCATCGCCAGCGCGGGAACTGCGGTGAGCATGTCGGTGGTGTAGTCGCGGCGCACACGCGGCACCGACCAACCGAGGCGCAGCGCGGGCTCGGCGACGCGGATCTGCGCGAGACCGGACGGGAACATCCCGCTGATGAGCGTTCGCTCTACGAGCTCGAACTCGCGTAGCGCCTCCAGCACGCGCAGCTCGTAGCCGGGCAGCTTGATGTCGACGTCGAGCTCCAGGCCCGCGAACTGCGGGCCGGCGAGGTGCTCGAGCGCCTGCTCGAAGGTGACCGGCGTGCGCGCGTGCATGTCCTCGTAGTCGTGGGCCACGAGCAGGTGGCCGCTGCCGTGCCGGTGCTCGCTGAGCACGTCGAGCTCGATCATGTCGACGTCGTGGCGCAGCGCGGCGTCGAAGCTCGCGAGCGTGTTGCCCTGCTCGATGTGGGCGGCGCCCTTGTGCCCCACGCGGCGTGGACGCCTCGGCGTTGACTCGATCATCGCCGCTCACGATCGCAGAGTCGCTCAGGCCGTGAGCGTGAGCCGGCGCGGGCCGGGGTGGAAGCCCAGCTCGACCAGCACTGCGGCGAGCGGTGAGGCGATCGCGGGCTGGCCGTCGATGCGCTCGAACGCGAGCTTCGGAACCCGCGCGGCGCGGACCGCGTTTGCGAGCGCCGCGAGCGCGTCGCGCACGGCGTCGCCGTGGGCGAGCGTGATCAGGCCGCGCCCGCCGCGCTCGACGTACAGCACGGGCTCGTGCGCGACGAGAACCACGTAGGCGCCGGCGACGCGCGCAGGGCGGGCCTGCGTCTCCTCGCGCTTGGGCCACGCCAGCGCGGCACCGTAGGGCTGCGCGGGGTCCGCGGCGGCGATCACGAGCGTGTGCTCTCCCTCGCCTTCGCCCGTGCGCGCGGCGGGCGAGGAGCGCAGACGCTCGACGGCGCCGGGAAGCGCGAACTGGGCGCCGCCCATACCCTCGATGAAGTAGCCGCGCCGGCAGATGCCGAGCGTCTCGAGCTTGGCGAAGGTGTCGTAGAGCAGCGCGAAGCCACCCTTGATGCCCTCGGCGAGCACCTGCTCGCGCGTGACGATGCCGTAGCGCTCGAGCAGCAGCTCGGCCAGCGCGCGCCGGTGTTCGACGGCGCCGGAGGGATCCCCGGGCTGGCCGCCGAAGACGGGCGCCACCAGCGACCAGCGTCCCTGTACCTGATCGCCGCCCGCGCGCGCGCCGCCGCGCCGGCGGCCGGCAAAGCGCGAGCGACCGGCGCTTGGGCGAGCTGCGTGCCGGGCAGTGAGTGACGCGTGGCCACCGGCGAGGATGCCGCCGCCGGCCGAGCGCTCTGGGCGGGCGAGCGCAAGACGCGGCGCGCGCAGCGGCGCCCACGCGTCGTTGGTGACCTCGCCCGCCCACACGAGGTCCCACAGCGCCTCGCGCAGCGCCTCGGCGGGGGCGTCCACCTCCGATGACGACGCGAGCTCGGCGAGCAGGTCCGTGAAGAAGGACGGGCCCTCGGCCAGCCGGGCGCGCAGCAGCTCGTGCTCGGGCGCGCTCGGCGGCGCTGCGCCGGCGCGCGCGGAGGATCCGGCGGCCGGCAGCGTGGGTGGGCCGATCATCGGGGCGTCCTCGCGGAAGTAGAGGGCGACGCGCCCCGAGCGCCCGACCCAGCCCTTCGTGCTGTGCGCGCCGCGGGCGCCGACCCACACGACCTCGCCGCTGGCGCAGAGGCCGTCGAGCCACGTCTGCGAGTAGGCGCCGGTACGTCGCGGCAGCACGTCTCGCTCCCAGATCTCCACGGGCAGCGCGAGCCCCTGCAGCGGCACGAGCACCTCGCGCAGCCTGTCGATCCCCGCGCCCGTGCCCGAGTGGCGGTCGATGCCCTGCCACGAGGGCAGGAAGGCCGCCAGGCGCCGGCGGTCGGCGGGCTCGATCTCCTTGCGCAGGGCGGCCAGCGAGGCACGCCTGAGGCGACGCAGGACCTCGACGTCGCACCAGTCGCGCTCGGTCCCGCCCGGCCGGAGCTCACCGCGGACGAGATCGCCGTCGCGCTCGAGCTCGCGCAGCACCGCGCTCGTGTCAATACCATAGCGCACAAAAAGCTGATCGTGAGTGAACGGCCCGTGCGCCCGCGCATACCTGGCGACCAGCTCGCTGAGCGCGTCAGGGACGTCGGCGAGGAACGCGTCGGGCAGCCCGCCGGGCGGCACGGCTCCGAGCGCGTCGCGGTAGAGCCCGGCCTCGTCGGCGGCCACCCAGCGCTCCTCGCCGGCGAGGCGCAGGCGGATGGCGCGCCGTTCGCGCTGGAGCTCGCTCAGCAGTCCGCCTGCGTCGATCCCCTCGAACACGCGCTGTACAACCTCCCCGTGGTTGAGATCGCCGACGTGGCGCAGCACGTCGTGCAGGCCGTCGCGGCCGGTGGCGCGGGTCATCTCGGAGCGGTGTTGCAGGTCGTCTTCGACGCGCTGCAGGGCGCCGGGGTCGATCAGCTCGCGCAGCTCCTCCTGGCCGAGCAGCTCGCGCAGCAGGTCGCGGTCGAGCGACAGGGCGGCGGCGCGGCGCTCGGCGCTGGGCGTGTCGCCCTCATACATGTAAGTGGCGACGTAGTCGAACAGCAGCGAGGAGGCAAACGGAGAGGCGGTGTTGGTCTCGACCTCGACCAGCGAGATCTCGCGCGTGTGCAGAGCGCGCAGCAGCTCTTGCAGGCCGGGCACGTCGAGGACGTCCTTGAGGCACTCCCTGTAGGTCTCGAGCACGATCGGGAAGTCGTCGTAGCGGCGGGCGACCTCGAGCAGGTTCTGGGCCTTCAGGCGCTGCTGCCATAGCGGCGTGCGCCGGCCGGGGTAGGCGCGCGGGATGAGCAGGGCGCGGGACGCGTTCTCGCGGAAGCGCGCGCCGAACAGCGCCGAGCCGCCGAGCTCGGCGGTGACGGCGTGCTCGACCTCGTCGGGCTCCATCAGCACGAGCTCGCTGATCGATTCCCACCCACCGTCGGCGGCGTCGGCGTCGGCGTCGGCGTCGGGTAGGTGCATGACGATGCCGTCGTCCGACCAGATTGGGTCTGCCTCCAGCCCGAGGCGCTCGCGGATGCGCGCGGACAGCGCGAGAGCCCAGGCGGCGTGCACGCGCCCGCCGTAGGGCGAGAGCACGCACAGGCGCCAGTCGCCGATCTCGTCGCGAAAACGCTCGAGCACGATCGTGCGCTCGCTCGGGAGAACCCGCGTGGCGGCGAGCTGCTCGTGCAGGTAGGCGAGCAGGTTGCGCGCGGCGCGCTCGTCGAGGTCGTAGTCGCGCTGCAGGGTCTCGGCGTCCTGATCGACGGCCCATCGCGAAAACGCGCCGATCGCCTCGCCGAGCTCCTTGGGGCGACCGACGGTGTCTCCCTTCCAGAACGGCACCGCGCCGGGCGCGCCCGGCGCTGGGGTGACGATCACGCGGTCGCGGCCGATCTCCTCGATCCGCCAGGTCGAGGCGCCGAGCAGGAAGGCCTGGCCGGGCCGGGCCTCGTAGACCATCTCCTCGTCGAGCTCGCCGACGCGGCGGCCGTCGGGGAGCGTGACCGCGTAGAGGCCGCGGTCGGGGATCGTGCCGGCGTTGGCGATCGCCAGCTGACGCGATCCCTTGCGCGCGCGGATGCTGCCGGCGAGACGGTCCCACACGATGCGCGCGCGCAGCTCACCGAACTCTTTCGACGGGTAGCGACCGTCGAGCATGTCGAGCACGTTCTCGAGCAGCTCGCGCGAGAGCGTTGAGTAGGAGTACGTGCTGGTGACCAGCGCGTAGAGCTCGTCGACGAGCACGCCGCGATCCTCAGGCCCGCCGCCATCGGGCGCTCGGGTGCCGGTCGCGGCCTGCGCGGCGACGACGATCGCGACGATCTGCTGGGCGAGGACGTCGAGCGCGTTGCGCGGCACGACCGTGGGCTCGATCAGGCCTTCGTGCATGCGGCGGGCGACGACGGCGCACTCGAGCAGGTCGCCGCGGAACTTGGGGAAGATCCGCCCGCTGCTGACCTCATCGACGCCGTGGCCAGCGCGCCCGATGCGCTGCAGCCCACGCGCGACGGACTTGGGCGACTCGATCTGCACGACGAGGTCGACGGCGCCCATGTCGATTCCCAGCTCGAGCGAGCTGGTGGCCACGAGGCAGGGCAGCTCGCCGGCCTTCAGGAGCTCCTCGACCTTGGTGCGCTCCTCGCGCGCGAGCGAGCCGTGATGCGCGCGCGCGATCTCCGCGTGGGCGAGCTCGTTCAGGCGCAGCGCGACGCGCTCGGCGGAGCGGCGGTTGTTGACGAAGATGATGGTGGAGTTGTGCGCGCGTACCAGCTCGAGCAGCTCGGGGTAGATGGCGGGCCAGATGGACGAGCGCGTCGACTCCCCTCCGGCGACGGGCTCCAGCGGGTCGGCGTGGGCGGGCTCGAGTCCGACGACCGGCCCGCCGGGTGGGCGGGCATCGGGTTCGCTCATCGACTCGACCGGCACCTCGATCCGCAGGTCGAGCAACCGATCGGAGATCGGCCAGCGCGCCCCGGCGTCGATGATCTTCACCTGCCGGTGGGGGCCGACGAGGAAGCGCCCGATCTCCTCGAGCGGGCTCTGGGTGGCGCTCAGGCCGATCCGCTGGACCGTCGCCGCCGGGCTGCGTGAGCGGACGTGGGCCTCGAGCCGCTCGAGGCTCAGCGCCAGGTGGGAGCCGCGCTTGGAGTGCGCGACGGCGTGGATCTCATCGACGATCACCGCATCGACCCCGCTGAGCGTGTCTTTGGCGCGCGAGGTGAGCATCAGATACAGCGACTCGGGGGTCGTCACGAGGATGTCGGGCGGCTTGCGCAGCATCGCCGCGCGCTCGCGCTGTGGGGTGTCTCCCGTGCGGATCCCCACCCGGATGTCCTCGGCGCCGGGTGCGCGGGCAATGCCCTTCAACGGAGCGCGCAGGTTGCGCTCGATGTCGTAGGCGAGGGCCTTGAGCGGGCTGACGTACACGATGCGCGTCCCGCGCGGCCCTTCCCGCGTCGCCGATGCCGCGTCGGCGCTCAGCCGGTCGAGCGCCCACAGGAACGCGGCGAGCGTCTTGCCGGACCCGGTGGGCGCGGAGACGAGCACGTGCTCCCCGCGTGCGATCGCCGGCCACGCCTGCGCCTGAGCGGGCGTGGGGGCGGCGAAGGCTTCTTCGAACCATGTGCGGACCGCCGGGCTGAAGCTGGAGAGCGCCACCGAACGAGCGTACAACGACGGGCCTTGCTCGCGCGAGCGCTCCCCCTGCAAGACAGCGCGGGCTGATCCCGGGGCTAATCCACGGCGCCTGCGAGGGCGATGCCCAGACGCAGTCCATCGATCGCAGCTCGCTCTGAATAGCCGGATGCGTCGTCCACGCCGGCCGCGCCGTCGGCGAGTCCGTCGATCGCAGCTCGCTCTGAATAGCCGGATGCGTCGTCCACGCCGGCCGCGCCCTCGGCGAGGTCGAGTCGCAGCGCGAGCGTCTCCCGCGCGATGTAATCGCGATGAATCGCAGCGGCCTTGATCAATGCTGGATCGCCGGTGAGCACGAGCTCGATCCGATCCTCGACCCGCAGGCCGGCGCTCTTGCGCGCGTTCTGGACCGCGTGGACGATCTCGCGCGCGTAGCCCTCGCCGCGAAGCTCCTCGTCGATCGCGAGGTCGAGCGCGACCGCGTGGGCGCCCTCGCGCTCGACGCTATAGCCGTCGGGGGCGCGCAGCGTCAGGATCAGGTCATCGGTGGAGAGCGTGTGCTCGCGTCCTGCGACAGCGACCCCGATTTGGCCGCCGTTGCGCATCACCGCCGCGACGTGCGCGGGATCGAGCGTCGCGATCGCCTCCGCTGCCAGTGGCATGTTGGCGCCAAATAGGGGCCCGAGCGTGCGGTAGTTGGGCTTCAGCTCGTAGCCGCCGAGCTCCTCTGCGGCGGCCACGAAGCGCACCGTGCGCACGTTCAGCTCCTCGCGCACCACGTCCGCCAGGCGCTCGATCGCCTCGCGCTCGCGCCCATCCGCCACCACGATCGCCTCCCGCAACGGCTGGCGCACCTTGATCTTGGCCTTCGCCCGCGCGCCCAGCCCGAGGCGCACGGTCTCGCGCGCGAGCGCCATCGCCCGCTCGAGCTCCTCGTCGCGCGTGCCGATCTGCTCCGCCGCCGGGAAGTCGCACAGGTGCGCGCTCGCGAGCGTCCCGTCGAGGTTGTCGTAGATCTCATCCGCCACGAACGGGCAGAACGGCGCGAGCAGGCGGGCGACCGCCAGCAGGCACGCGTGCAGCGTTGCGAACGCGGCTGCGTCCGCGTCCCAGAAGCGCCTGCGCGAGCGGCGCACATACCAGTTCGACAGATCCTCGACCAGCGCCGCGATCGCACGGCCCGCCGAGGTCGTGTCGTAGGCGTCCAGGCGCTCGCTCACCAGCTCCGCGGTGGAGGCGGTGCGCGACAGAGCCCAGCGATCGAGGTCGCCCGCGGGCGCGCTGGACGCCTGCGGGTCTCCGCTCAGCTCGTCCACCGACGCGTGCGCGTAGAGGACGTAGAAGTAGTACGTCGACCACAGCTGCTTGAGGAACACGCGCACGCCCTCACCGATCGTCTCCAGCGAGAAGCGGTAGCCGTCCCAGGGCTGCTTGGAGGTGAAGAAGTACCAGCGCAGCGCGTCCGCGCCGTAGGTGTCCAGCACCTGCCACGGCTCGACCGCGTTGCCCTTCGACTTGGACATCTTCTGGCCCTCCTCGTCGAGGATCAGCCCCAGACACACCACGTTGCGGTACGGCGCTTCGACGTCGGCACGACCCTCGACCGGTCGCTCCGGGCTGCGTGCCGGGGTGGTCAGCGTCGCCACCGCCAGCAGCGAGTAGAACCAGCCGCGCGTCTGATCCTGCGCCTCGCAGATGAAGTCCGCTGGAAAGCGCTCGTTGAAGACGTCCCGGTTCTCGAACGGGTAGTGGTGCTGGGCGAACGGCATCGCGCCCGAGTCAAACCACACGTCGATCACCTCCGGCACGCGCGCCGCCACCTCGCCGCACGCCGCGCCGTCCTCCTCGTGGTGCGGGCAGGCGAAGGAGACCTCGTCGACGTACGGGCGGTGGTGGTCGGCGAGCGCCGAGCCCGAGCGCTCCGCCAGCTCCGCGAACGAGCCGACCACGTGCACGTGCCCGCTCGCGCAGCGCCACACCGGCAGCGGCGTGCCCCAGTAGCGCTCGCGCGAAAGCGCCCAGTCGACGTTGTTCTTCAGCCAGTCCCCGAAGCGACCGTGCTTGACGTAGGGCGGGTACCAGCTCACGCTCTCGTTTCCGGCCAGGAGCGCCTCACGAAGTCGCGACGTCGCGATGTACCACGACGGTTTGGCGTAGTACAGCAGCGGCGTGCCGCACCGCCAGCAGTGCGGATAGGAGTGCTCGTACTCCTGCACCCGCAGCAGCAGGCCGCGCTCGCGCAGGTCTTCGATCAGCTCCCGCGTCAGCACCGGGTCCTTGACGAAGCGACCTTCGTAGGAGGCCCCGTCGCGGCTGCGCACACTGGCGTCGTAGGTGCCGTCGGGCTTCACGGGGTTGTACAGAGAGCCGGCGTCGGTCGGCTCGAACGGCACCTGTTGCGCGCTCGCCGCCACCCGATAGTCGTCCTCGCCGAACGCGGGCGCGAGGTGGACGATGCCGGTGCCGTCCTGCGTCGTGACGAACTCGTCCGCCAGGATCGGCAGCGGGCCGGGCTCGCGATCGGTCGCAGCGAAGATCGGCCCCTGATAGGAGCCATACCTGGCAACCAGCTCCTCACCTGTGAAGCGATCCACCACCTCGATGCCATCGCCGAGCACCGGTTGCACGCGCGCGTCCGCGAGCACGAACATCTCATCCCCGACCCGCACGCGTGCATAGGTCGCCGTGGGCGAGACCGCCACCGCCACGTTTCCCGGCAGCGTCCACGGCGTGGTCGTCCACACCAGCAGCTTCTCCGCGCCGGCTGGGTGGGCTCCTGTTATCGAGAGCTTCAGGAACACGCTCTGATCGACCACGTCGCGGTAGCCGAGCGCGACCTCATGCGAGGACAGCGTCGTCTCGCAGCGCGGGCAGTACGGCACGACCTTATGGCCCTCGTACAGCAGCCCGCGCTCGTCGATCCGCGCCAGCGCCCACCACACCGACTCGATGTAGCTCTCGTCGAGCGTGCGGTACGCGTGCTCCAGGTCGATCCAGAAGCCGATCCGCTCGGTCAGGCGGTTCCACTCCTCGAGGTAGGCGAACACCGACGAGCGGCACTCGGCGTTGAAGCGCTCGATTCCCACCTTCTCCTCGATCTCCGCCTTCGAGGAGATGCCCAGCTTCTGTTCGACCGCGATCTCCACCGGCAGGCCGTGGCAATCCCAGCCGCCCTTGCGCTCCACGCGATACCCGCGCATCGTGCGAAAGCGCGGATAGATGTCCTTGAACACGCGCGAGAGCACATGGTGGGAGCCCGGCGGGCCGTTCGCCGTGGGGGGACCCTCGTAGAAGACCCACTGCGGAGCGCCCTCGCGCCGGCGCAGTGACTCCGCGAACACGTCGCGCTCGCGCCAGCGCTCCAGCACCTCGAGCTCCAGCGCCGGCAGATCCTGCTGCGGGTCGACCTTGCGAGCGGGGATCAGCGGATGTCGAGCGGGAGCCGTCACGGGGCGGCTCATTGTAGGCGCGCGCTTGCCGGTCCTTACGATGGAGCGATGAGGCTGCGCCTCTACCACCACCCCGACGGTGCTCGCGTGGCCTACCGCGAGGTGGGCACCGGGCCGCCGCTCGCGCTGCTGCACTCGGCGATGCTCTCGCACAAGGAGTGGGAGCCCGCGGTCGAGGCGCTGACCGACCGCTTCCGGGTGGTGCTCCCCGACCTGCCGCTGCACGGCGACTCGGAGGACCGGCCGCGCCACCCGTACACGCTCGACTGGTTCGCCGAGGTGCTCGGTGGGTTCGCCGCAGAGGTGCTCGGGCCGCGGCCGCTGCTCGCCGGACACGACGCCGGCGCGGAGATCCTCCTGCACGCGGTTCTCACCGATCGCGTGCAGCCGACTCGTCTTGTGCTGATGCCCAACCGCCTGCACGTTCGGCCGGCGTACGCACGCACGCGCGCCGCCTGGGAGCTGACCGCGCGAGCGGCCTCCCTCCCCGGCCTGGACCGCCTGTTATCCCGCGGAGCCGGTGTGGTGTTCACGCCCGAGCGCGGGCTGAGCCTGTCCGCCCGCGGCAACCCTGCCGCCGCTGACCTCGTGCGCCACGCCTTCGCCGACGTCCCCGGCAACTCCAGCCTCGCCCGCTCCTGGGCCAAGTGCGCGCGCAGCTGGCCGCGCGGGGCGCAGACGCGCCTGCTCGAGGACTACCCGCGGCTGGACATGCCCGTGCTGCTGCTGTGGGCCGACCAGGACCGCATGCACCCGCTGGCGGGCGCCGAACAGGCGCTGGCGCTGCTGCCCCGCGGCCAGCTGCGCGTGCTCGAGAGCACCGGCTTCCTGATGGCCTACGACGACCCCGTCGGCCTCGCGCGGGAGCTCGCCGCGTTCTGTGGGTAGGGTCTTCGTTGTTGTTCGTCGATAAAAAGTCTGTATAGCTATGGTTATACAGACTTTTGGGGGGCCGGATATGAAGACCAGCACCCCCACCGCTACGTCGAAAAGGAGAGCCGATGCCGGAAACGCAGCTGTGGGGCGGGGAGACCGCCAAGGCCGTCGAGAACTTCCCCATCTCCGGCGAGGTGATGCCCGCGTCGGTGATCCATTGGCTGGCGCGCATCAAGGGCGCCGCCGCCGCCGTCAACGGCGAGCTCGGCCTGCTGTCCAAGCGCAGCAGCTCCCGCATCGAGAAGGCGGCGGCGGAGATCGCCGCCGGTAAGCACGACGGCCAGTTCCCGATCGACGTGTTTCAGACCGGGTCCGGCACCTCCACGAACACGAACGCCAACGAGGTCATCGCGCGCCTGGCGGGCGAGGGCGTGCATCCGAACGACCAGGTCAACATGGGCCAGTCCTCCAATGACGTGTTTCCATCGGCCGTCCACCTTGCTGCGCTGGACGTTGCCCAGAATCGGCTGCTGCCGGCGCTCAAACAGCTGCAGCGCTCGTTTGCGAGGAAGGCCAAAAGCTTCGACAACGTGGTGAAGGCCGGACGCACCCACCTGATGGACGCCGTGCCGGTAACCCTCGGCCAGGAGTTCGCAGGCTACGCCGCGCAGATGGCGCTCGCGCAGGAGCGCGTCCAGGCCGCCCTCGTCCACGTGGGCGAGATCCCGCTCGGCGGCACCGCCACGGGCACCGGCCTGAACACCCACCCGCGTTTCGCCGAGAAGGTTCGCGCGCGCCTGCGCAAGCAATCCGGACTGAAACAGATCGCCGCGCCGCTGGACCCGTTCGAGGCGCAGGCCAACCGCGACGCGCTGGTCGAGCTGTCGGGCGCGCTCAAGGTGCTGGCGGTGTCCCTGACCAAGATCGCCGGCGATCTAGCGCTGATGGGCTCCGGCCCTCGCGCTGGCATCGGCGAGATCCTGCTGCCCGAGCTCCAGAAGGGCTCCTCGATCATGCCCGGCAAGGTCAACCCCGTGATCCCCGAGGTCGTCCTGCAGGTGTGCGCGCAGGTGATCGGCAACGACGCCGCCATCACCGTCGGCGGCATGCAGGGTCAGTTCGAGCTCAACGTCCGCATCCCCCTGATCGCTCGCAACCTGCTGCAGTCCCTGTGCCTGCTGTCATCGACGGCGCGCGTGCTCGCCGAGAAGTGCGTCGACGGCATCCAGGCGAACAAGGCGGGGACCGCCGCGTCCGCCGGCGCGACGCTCGCCGTCGCCGCCGCGCTCAACGGCGCGATCGGCTACGACAAGGGCACGGTGATCGTGCAGAAGGCCACCGCATCCGGGCGGCCCCTGCGCGAGGTGGCGCTCGAGGAGGGCGTAGACGCCAAGCTATACGACGCGACGATCGATTTGCGCAAGATCGCGCGGGGGAACCAGACGCGCACGGCCTGAGGAGCCCGTGGAAGTGGTGCTCCAGGTCAGCCTGGCGCCACGGGGTCGCGCCAGCGTAGATCCGGAAAGCGGGCGAAGCCGCGGTCGGCAGTGGCAAGCTCGCCCCCTGACTCGATCGCCATGGCCGCCAGGTACGCGTCGGGAACGGCGTTCCCGACGGCGCGCGTAACGCGACATAGGCGGGCGAAGATCGACCAGTGGCGGTCCCCCGGTCTGATTGCAATCACATGCGGCAACTCACGCAGCCGCTCGACGAAGGCGAGCGCGTCCTCGACGTCGTCGGGCTCGTTGAAGACGCGCGGGTGCGTGACCACGCGCAGGAAGCCGCTCAACGCGAGCTCGGGTGTACCGAAGGTCGCGTCGCCGTCGACCATCTGCTCGAACCACGCGCGCACAGGCCTGTGACGGGGCTGGTCGCCGCGAAAGGCGTCCACCAGCACGTTCACGTCGAGCAGGATCAAGCTTCGTCCATCAGATCGCGCAGTCGAGCTCCCGCGGCGATGTCCATCCCGGGTCGGGTGCCGCCGGTGCGCGTGGACACCGGCAGCGCGGAGGGGCTTTGCGTGCGTCTCTCGACCCCGGGGTCGAGAGCCAGGCGGAGGGCGTCCTCGATGACGTCTCCCAGGGTTATGCGGCGCTCCAGCGCTCGTTGCTTGGCGGCGTGCAGGACATGGTCGTCGATAGAGATCGTCGTACGCATTGCATCAAAGCATACCGCGAGCGCATCATGATGCAGCAGCGGGAGCGGGCTCGGGGAGCACGCGGTCGATCAGCGCGCCGGCCGGGCGCGCTTCGATCTCGGGACGAAGGTCGAGGCGGTAGCTGAGGAGCGCGAGGCTCGGCGCGATCACGAAGTCGGCCGCGTTCAGCGGGTCGCCGTCGAGCACTCCGGCGTCGATCCACGCGTCGATCCTGTCGAGCATCGCGGGCAGCGCGCTCAGCAGCCCGCGCTCGTGGCCAAGGTTGGCGCGGAAGAAGAACGTCGCGCCGCGGCACGCGAACACACGCGCGCGCTCGCTCGATGCGAGCAGGGGACCCAGCCGGCCGTCGTTGGCGCGGTTGTGCATCGCGTCGAGCCCGTGCGCGACGGCAGCGAGCCCGAGCCGGCGGGCTGTCATCTGCAGGACCTCGTCCCCCCATCGCTCGGCCTCCTCGACCGCCTCTCGCTGCGCGCGATCGGACGGAAACAGCGGCGGCTCGGGCTGCGTGCGATCGAGGAAGCGCGCGATCTCGCGATTGGTCTGGATGCGCTCACCCGCGAAGCGCAGCGCGGGCACCGTGCCGGCGCGATCGAGCAGCGCGAGGGAGGTGTGCGTGGCGCCGTCGACGGTGCGGATCGGGGTGCGGTTGCCGGCGAAGCCCCGCATCCGCACGCTCAGCGGATGCAGGCCGGTGCGCAGCTCGACGAGCCGGTAGGCGATGCCCTTGTACTCGAGCATCAGCATCCCCGTCCGGCAGGCATGCGAGCCGGGGATCACATACAGCGTTGGGTCGTTCGCGACGCTCACCGCCGCCAAGTATCTCGCGTCATTCGCGCGGCAGCGCTTTGAACATCCGCGCAACCGTGGACACCACGCCCGGCTTGGCCTGGCCGGCGTAGGTGAACAGGCCCTTCTGGTTGAGTCCTTCGATCAGCTTCAGGCTGGGAAGCACCTGGTGGATCGAGCCGCCCTCGAACGTTGGATTGAGGGGATAGTCGGCGAGCACCCAGATCAGCATCGCGCTGAGCCGGGGGTCGGCCTCGTACACGGCGATGTGCTCGGCCAGCAGTCGCGCCTGGTAGGCGTAGCTGCCGGGGCTTCCGGATGGATTGAGGCCGTTGGATTCGGCGCCGAACTCGCTCACCACGAGCACCTTGCCGGAGAACGTCCGTTCCATCGCCGCCAGCCGTGCCCGCATCTGCGCGGCCAGTTGGGCGGCGCTGTCGTGCGGGGAGTCATACCAACCCGTGTAGTCGGTCTCGGCGACCGCGTCCGCTTCGGAGTACAGCGCGCCGGCGTTCACCGGCGGGTGATCGCCCCACACGTCCACCGCCACCATCCTGGCCGGGTCGTGCTCGTGCAGCCAGCGGGCGATCGTCTGCACGTAGGCGATCTCCTGGCTGTCGCGCCCGTTGCCGGCCACCTCGTCGACGAGGTTCCAGGCGAAGATCGACGGGTGCAGCTGCGCAGCCAGCACCGCCACGCGCGCCTGCCGCTCGGCGTCAGCGAGCAGCTGCGGCGTGGTCGAGAACCAGTTGCCGGCCCCTTCCACCGGGCCAATTCCCTGCCACACGAGGATGCCGGCCGCGTCCAGCCGTTCCAGCAGCGCCGGGTCGAGCGGGTGCTGCGCACGCGCCGCGTTCGCGCCGATCGCCTGCAGCTGGCTCACGATCGCGCCCTGGTCCGCTGGGGTCAGCGCGTCGCCGTGTCCGAGCGCGTCCTCCTGGATCGAGGCCCCGTGGAGCTGCAGCTGCTGCCCGTTGAGATACACGTGGCTGCTGTGCCAGCTCAGCTGGCGCAGGCCCACACGCGCGGAGTAGCTGCTCTCGCCGGCGACCGCGAGCGTGAGCTCGTACAGGTTGGGGCTTGCCGGCGACCACAGCGCCGGCTGCATCACGGTCACGCGCGTCGTCGCGGTGGCCGACTGGCCGTGGGCGAGCGCCAGGCCAGGGAAGCTGAAGGAGATCGACTGCGTGCCGTGCACGAGCGAGCCTTCGGGGGCGATCGTCCGGCTCGGCCCGTAGTTGTGGACCTGCACGCTCACCTTCACGCTGGCCCGTTCGGCGGCGGGCATGTCGGGCGTGAGCGTGGTCTGGACGCTCGGCTGCGACAGCTCGCTTTCGCCGATCGGGCGCACGTCCGCCTCGCCGTCGAGCCCGCCCCAGTTGAACCACGTGCGGTGGAAGCCCTCCCGCGACTGCTGCGCCGGGTCGCGCCAGTCGACGCGCACGACTGCCGTGTGCGTGCCCGCGGCCAGCGTCGTGCGCGCTTCGAACGGCAGGTACGAGCCCTTGTGCGAGCCCAGCGCGTGTCCGTCGACCCACACGCTCGCCAGGTAGTTCGCGGACTGGAAGCTCAGCGCGTAGACGCCCGCGTGCGGCGCCTGGAAGCTCGTGCGATACCACGCGACCGAGCCTTCGTAGTTGCCCGCGCCCGCCTGTCCGGTGTACGGCGTCGGGCTGACCACGTTCGGCACGCTCACCGTGCTGCCGCCGAAGCCGCCGCGCTGCCAGCCGAGCGAGGTGCCGCGGTTGGCCGGGTCCTTGCGCAGGGTCCAGCGCAGCAGCGGCACGCGCCCGCCCGCTCCTTCGAAGATGACCGCCTGCAGCGGCGGCGCCTGCGCGGCGGCGACCGTCGCCGCGAGCGCCACGCACGCCAGGACGATCGCGAATGTGGGTTTCTTCAGCGCGCTGAGCACGATCTTCGGCGGGTCGGGCATGAGCCGCCCATTGTGGCGGTTCGTCCGGCTCCTCCCTCAACAAGCGCGCGCCGCGTTCAGAGCGGCGTCGCGACCGCCGGCTCGCGCGCAGCCGCCAGCAGTCGCGCCAGCAGCACGCGCGCGCCCGCCTTATGGAGCGGTTCGTTGAGGTTGCCGCACTTGGGCGACTGCACGCACGACGGGCAACCGCGCGCGCACGGGCACTCGGCGATCAGGCGCCGTGCGTCCTCGCACAGCTCCTCGAAGCGGGCGAACGCGGTGCGCGCGATGCCGATGCCGCCGGGGTGCCCGTCGTACAGGAAGATCGTCGGCGCGCCCGTCTGCGGGTGGAAGTTGGTGGACAGTCCGCCGATATCCCAGCGGTCGCACATGGCGATCAGCGGCAGCACCGCGATCTGCGCGTGCTCGGTCGCGTGCAGCGCGCCCAACAGCGTCTCCAGCGGCACCGTCTCGGCGAGCTCGTCCGCCGGTAGCTCGAACCACAGCGCCTGCGTCGGGAAGCTCGTGGGCGGAAGCTCGAGCGCGACGATGTCGATGATCTGATGCCCGCCCGCCCCGTCGTCTGCCAGGCGCCTGCGCTGGTAGGCCAGCACCGTGTCGGTGACGCTCACCTCGCCGAACGACAGCCTCACGCCCAGCGTCTCGCGGCGGTCGAGCAGGCGCACGATCTCCGTGTCGGTCTCCCGCTTGGGCTGGGTGTACCAGTCGCCATCGAACGGCGCCACGAGCGCGCGCCTGCGCTCGAGGTCGAGCTCGCGCACCTCATACGAGCACCCGAGATGCATGTAGATCGCGCCCTCGTGCACGGTCGAGTGCGCTCGTGCGGCCTCGGTCGAGCCGAGCAGCTCGCCGGATGACACGTCCACGATCGCAAAGCTCTCCGGCGAGGCCGAACGCAGCGACACCTCCGCCGCGGGGTAGCCGCCGGGTCGGCGAGGGACGTAGGTCTCGCCGGCGAGAGTCCCCGCGCGGCGGCGCAGCTCGCCGGCGCTCTGCAGGACTTCGGCGTGAGCCTGCCAGCGGGGCCCAAGGAACTCGCCGTCGCCGTGCGACAGCGGGCCCTCGTGCGCCGCGCACAGCAGATGCTGACGGTAGATCAGAGCGCTCTCGTGGTCGAGGATCGCCGCCTCCACGGGCCGCTGCAGGAAGTCTTCGGGATGGCGGCAGAAGAACTGGTCGAGCGCGTCCTCGCCGGCGACATACATCGCCAGGCCGCGCCCCCTGCGACCGGCTCGGCCCCACATCTGCCGCAGCGATGCGACCGTGCCGGGGAACGTGACCACGACAGCAGCGTCCAGCTCGCCGATGTCGATTCCAAGCTCCAGCGCGTCGGTCGTGATCACCGCGCGCAGCTCGCCGCGCGTGAGCTTGAGCTCGAGCGCGCGTCGCTGCTGAGGGGTGTAGCCGGCACGGTAGGGGACCACGAGCTCGGCCAGCTCCGGGTGGCTGTCCAGCAGCTCCTGCCTGACCAGCCGGCTCAGCACCTCGACGCCCTTGCGCGACTTCATAAAGCAGATCACGCGCGCGTCGTCGCGCACGAGTCGCGCGAGCAGCTCGGCCGCCTCGCCGAGCGCGGAGCGGCGCGTCCCCAGCGCCTCGTCCGTCAGCGGCGGGTTCCACACGGCGATCCGCCGCTGCGGCGTCGGTGAGCCGTCGCGGTCGATCAGGCTCACGTCCTCCAACCCCGTCAGGCGTTCGGCCAGCTCGATCGGGTTGGCGATCGTGGCCGAGGTGAGCAGGAAGCGCGGCTCGGTGCCGTACGCGGCCGCGATGCGGCGCAGCCGGCGCAGTACGTTGGCCACGTGCGAGCCGAAAACGCCGCGGTAGACGTGCGCCTCGTCGATCACCACCACGGCCAGGTTCGAGAACAGCTCCGCCCAGGCCGCGTGGTTGGGGAGGATGCCCACGTGGAGCATGTCCGGGTTGGTGAGCACGACGTTGGCGCTCTTGCGGATCTGGCCGCGGGCCTCGCGGGGCGTGTCGCCGTCGTAGATCGCCGGGCGCACGCGCCTGGTCAGGCCGAACGCGGCCAACGCGCGCGCCTGGTCCTGGGCGAGCGCCTTGGTCGGATACAGATACAGCGCCCGCGCACGCGTGTCGCGGCAGAGCACGTCGAGCGTCGGCAGGTTGAAGCACATCGACTTGCCCGACGCCGTTCCGGTGGTGATCATCGTCGGGCCCGCCCACGCGGAGTGGAGCGCCTGCGCCTGATGGGAGTAGAGGCGCTCCACGCCGAGCCGCGCCAGCGCCGCGAGCACCTCGGGGTGCAGCTCCGGCGGCGATTCGACGAGCTTCGCCCGTCCGGGTCCTTCGTTGGCCTCGCGCACGAGCCGCCCGTCCTCGCGCCCGGCGTCCAGCAGCGCGCTCCACGGCTCGGTTCTACGGTCGACGGCCAAGGACTTGAGATAGTAGACGCGATGTCCGCGGCCGTCGCCGAGCGGTGGGCGAGAGCCCGCTCCTTCCATCATTCGCTGTTTCCGCCCGCGCGGATCGCGCACGAGCGCGAGCAGAGCGTGTCGGTGTGCCTGCCCGCACGCGAGTGCGCGGCGACGGTCGGGCAGATCGTGCGAGCGCTGCTCGAGCTGCGCGAGTCGGGCGCGATCGATGAGGTGGTCGTCGTGGACGCGGCCTCCGCGGACGGCACCGCAGCGGTGGCCGAGCGCGCCGGCGCGGTCGTGTGGCAGGAGGCCGAGTTGATGCCCGCGCACGGGCCCGTGCTGGGCAAGGGCGACGCGATGTGGCGCGCCCTGTCGGTGCTCGACGGCGAGCTCGTGTGCTTCCTCGACGCCGACACCGAGCATTTCTCCACCCACTTCGCCGCCGGCCTGCTCGGGCCGCTCGTATGCGAGCCGGGAGTGTCGTTCGTGAAGGCGTTCTACCGCCGGCCGCTCGCTCAGGATGGCGTCAGCGACGCGTACGGTGGCGGGCGCGTGAACCACCTGACCGCGCGTCCTGCACTGTCGCTGTTCTACCCGGAGCTCGCGCGTGTGCGCCAGCCGCTCGCCGGCGAGGTGGCAGCGCGGCGAGAGCTGCTCGAGGCGCTGCCGTTCGCCACCGGCTACGGCGTCGAGATCGCGATGCTGATCGACGCCTGGCGCGCGCTCGGGCTCGATGGGATCGCCCAGGTCGACCTCGACGAGCACCACAACCGCCACCAGCCGCTGTCGGCGCTCGCGCCGATGGCGCTGACGGTGCTCGCGACGATCGCGCGCCGCCTGCAGCAGGACGGGCGGCTGCGGGGCCTAGACGGGGCGCAGGGCTTCGACGGCGGGCAGAGCCTCGACGGCGGGCAGGGCTTCGACGGCGGACACGACCTCGACGGGGCGCCGGTCGAGCGTCCGCCGCTGCAGAGCGTGACGGTCGCATGAGCGAGCGGGTGGGCTGGCGTTAGCGATGCGCTGCCTGTACCTGGACCTCGACAGCACGCTGCTGGGACGCGGCGCCTCGCTGCTGCACGACGGCGAGGGGGGGGTGACGATCGACGGGGTGCGGGCGGTGCAGGCGTGCCTGCGCGCTGGGGTGGAGGTGCTGCTGATGTCGGGCAGGCGGCGCGCGCAGGTGTTCGAGGATGCGCGGCTGCTCGGTCAGCGATCGTTCATCTACGAGGCCGGCTCGTGCGTGGTTCTCGACGGGGAGGAGCACTGGCTGACCGGCAAGCTGCGCCCGGGCGAGCTGACGATCGCCGAGCAGATCGAGCGCACGGGCGCGCCGGCCATGCTGCTCGAGCGCTACCGCGGGCGACTGGAGTACCACGAGCCATGGCATCTCGAGCGCGACGTCTCACACCTGTTTCGCGGGCTCGTCGACGTCGTCGAGGTCGACCGCGTGCTGGTCGAGCACGGCCACGAGAACCTCAGGCTGGTGGACAACGGTGTCGTCAACCGGCGCTCGCAGGCGCTCGCGGAGCTCCCCCACGTGCGCGGCTATCACCTCGTCCCAGCGGGCGCGTCGAAGACCGCGGCCGTGGCCTTTCACCGCCGGGCACGCGGCTACGAGCGCGCGGACACGTTCGCGGTGGGCGATTCGCGCGAGGATCTCGCGTGCGCCGCCGAGGTGGATGTGTTCTGGCTGGTCGCCAACGCGCTCGAGCGCGACCCGTCGATGCGCGCCGCGAGCGCCGCCCACGAGAACGTGCGCGTGACCGACGCGGGCCACGGGCCGGGCGTGTATGAAGCCGTCGTCAGCACGCTGATGGCGTCTGGAGCTAGATGATGCCCTCGCGTTTCTCCTCCTCGTACAGCCGCTCTACGACGAACTCCTTCAGCAGCGTCTGATAGCCGGTGTTGCGCAGGGCCGCCAGCGCCCTCAGGCGTTCGAGCGTGAACTGGTCGAAGCGCACCGCGATCGGCGTCGTGCGGCCGGGGCGGATCAGGTCCTGCATGCGCAGTGCCTTCTCCCGCTTGGCCTGCTGCGCGAGGAACTCATCGGGGTCCAGCGACAGGCCTTTCACGGGGTCGACTTCGCCCGGGCGCGTGCGTGCCATGTAGGTCTCCTTTTTCGTCGAGCGTGCTCTATGGTATTTACGTACTAATACTATAGATATACGGCGTTCACGTGGAGGAACGGCGGCGGCGGCGGCCTATCCGCCTGAGAGCCCGCGGCCTGCCGCCTGAGAGGCCGCGGCCTGTCCGCCTGAGAGGCTGCGGCCTGCCGCCTGAGAGGCCGCGGCCTGCCGCCTGAGAGGCCGCGGCCTGCCGCCTGAGAGGCCGCGGCCTGTCCGCCTGAGAGGCTGCGGCCTATCCGCCTGAGAGCCGGCGCCACAGCCGTCGCCAGAAGCCCGGCCTGGGGCGCCGTCGCCACAGCGCCGGCGGCGGCACCGTCGCGCGCACCAGCGCCACCCAGTCGTCCAGCGGCAGCTCGCCCGAGATCAGCCGGCCGAGGGCGCCGGTGACCGGCGCGCCGACGCCCGCGCCCTCCAGCGCGCGCGCCAGCAGCGGCACGGACTCCAGCGCCTCGACCGCCTGGCCGATCCGCGCTGGGATCTCGACGGCCGGCACGCCCGCCGCCAGCAGCTCGCCGGCGCGACGGTTGCGGCTCTCGCGCGCAAGCGCCGTCGCCACCAGGTCGCCCGCGCCGGCCAGCCCGATCATGGACTCCGGGCGCGCGCCCAGCTGCTCCGCATAGCGCCACACCTCGGCGAAGATGTGCCCCGCCGCCGCGCCCGCCGCGTTCAGGCCCTGCGCCTCGGTCGCTCCGGCCGCAAGCGCGGCCGCGTTCTTGGCCGCGCCCGCCAGCTCCACGCCGATCGGGTCGTCGGACAGCTCGCACACGACACCCGCGCGCGTGAACACCTGGGCGAGCGATCGCGCGAGCTCCTCCTCGGTGCACGCCGCCACCAGCGCCGCGCCCGCGTGCACCATCTCCTGCGCGTGCGCAGGGCCGCCCACACACGCCACGCGGTCCGTCCCGAACGTCGCGCTCAGGACCGTCGTCGGCGGCAGCCCCTGCGGCGGGACCAGGCCCTTGGCCACCGACACCACCGCCGTGCGCTTGCCCAGGCCGGACGCGCCCAGGTTCTCGATCACCTCGCCCAATCCGCGCGACGGCACCGCCAGAAACACATAGTCCGCGCGCGCGACGCCAGCGGAGGCCGGCTCGATCCGCAACTGGGCCGGCAGCTCTACGCCGGGCAGGTACTCGCGGTTCTCGCGCACCCGCTCGATCAGCCCCGCCTGCTCGGCCGTGCGCGTCTGCAGCGTCGTGCGCAGCCCTCCGCGTGCCAGCAACACCGCCAGCGCCGTGCCGAACGACCCCGCCCCGATCACCGTCGCACGCCTGGCTCCCGGCGTGCCCAGCGAGCGCGCACGCGAGGCGCGAACACCCGGGCTCGGAGTAGGCTCGGGCTCGGTCATCTCATGGGCGAGCCTAGCGATCCGCATAACAGCGCCGCCAGATGGCGCAACTGGGCCGGCGACCAGCGCTGCGCGCCTGCGCTCCTCGCGCACCCGGCGTCGATCGAGGAGCTGTCCGGCGCGATCGAGCGCGCCGGACGCGAGGGTTGGACGGTGCGCGTGGCCGGCGCTGGACACTCCTTCAGCGACATCGCGTGCACCGACGGCCTGATGCTGGTGCTCGACCGCCTCACCGGCATCCTCGACATCGACCGCTCCTCGGGGCTCGTGCGCGTGCAGGCGGGCATCACCATCCGCGAGTTGAGCAGGCGGCTCGCGCCGCACGGGCTCGCCCTGGAGAACCTGGGGGACATCGACGTCCAGACGGTCGCGGGCGCGATCTCCACCGCCACCCACGGCACCGGCTCGCGACTGCGCAACCTCTCCTCCCAGGTGAGCGAGTTGACGCTCGTGCTCGCCGACGGCTCAACGCTCCTGTGCTCGCTCGAGCGCGACCCCGAGATCTTCCGAGCAGCGCAGGTGGGCCTCGGGGCGCTCGGCGTGATCGCGGAGGCGACGCTCCGCTGCGTGCCGGCGTTCACGCTGCGCGGGGTCGACGCTCCCGCGCCGCTCGAGCATGTGCTCGAGCGCTTCGAGGAGCTCGCGTCGAACAACGACCACTTCGAGTTCTTCGTCTTCCCCCACGCTCACACCGCGCTCACGCGCACCAACAACCGCACCCACGACGCGCCGCGCCCGCGCAGCCGCGCCTCGGCGTACGTCAACGACGTGCTGCTCACCAACCACGCCTTCGAGCTGTTCTGCCGCGCCGGGCGCCGCCTGCCGGGCAGGATTCCCCAGTTCAACCGACTCGTCACCCGGCTCGCTGGCCGCTCGGTGCGGGTGGATCGCTCCGCTGAGATCTTCGCCAGCCCGCGTCTCGTGCGCTTCACCGAGATGGAGTACGCGCTGCCACGCCAGCACACCCCGCAGGCGGTGCGTCGCGTGATGGAGCTCGTCGAGCGGGAACGCTTCGCCGTGCCGTTCCCGATCGAGGCCAGGACCGTCGCTGCCGACGACGCCTTCCTCAGCACCGCCGCCGGAAGGGAGAGCGGGTTCGTGGCCGTGCACATGTATCGAGGGATGGCCTGGGAGCCGTACTTCCGCGCCGTCGAGGCGATCATGGACGAGCTCGACGGGCGCCCGCATTGGGGCAAGCGCCACTTCCAAACAGCCGCCACGCTGCGCCCGCGCTACCCCGACTGGGACCGCTTCGGCGCCGTTCGCGCCCGTCTGGACCCGCAGCGGCGCTTCGCCAACGGCTGGACCGATCGGGTGCTCGGCCCCGCCCACCCGGTCGAGCCGGCCCACCCGACGCGCCGCGTCCGTGTCTGAAGACGCATACGCGCGGCTCGAGCGCGCCACCGCCGAGCTGCAGGCGCCGTTCGCGGTCGTCGACCTCGACGCGATGTGGGCGAACGCCGCCGACATGGAACGGCGCGCCGCGCCCAAGCCGATCCGGCTGGCGAGCAAGTCGGTGCGCTGCCGCTCGCTGCAGGAGCGCGTCCTCGCTCGCGACGGGTTCCGGGGCACGCTCGCGTTCACGCTGCCCGAGGCCGTCTGGCTCGCCGCCCACGGCGTCGAGGATCTGCTGGTCGCCTACCCGAGCACCGACCGTGACGCGCTGCGCGCGCTCGCCAGCGCCGCCGCGCACGGCGGCGATCAACCGGGGTCTGCGGCGGCGTCCGTCACGGTGATGCTCGACAGCGTCGAGGGGCTCGAGTTGATCGAGCGCGCTCGCGGCGCTTCCCCGTCGGCGCCCCTGCGTGTGTGCATCGACATGGACGCCAGCTGGCGGGCTGTGGGCGGACGCGTGCGCGTGGGCGCCAGGCGCTCGCCGCTGCGTACCCCCGAGCAGGCTCGCGCGCTCGCCCGCGCGATCCTCGCCCACCACAGCGTGAAGCTGGTGGGGATCATGGTCTACGAGGCGCAGATCGCCGGTGTCGGCGACGCGCCGGGTGGGCGGGGAATCGGTCCCCAGCTGCGCGCGCGCGCGATTCGCGCCGTGCAGGCGCGCTCCGCGCGCGAGCTCGCCGGCCGGCGCGCCGCGATCGTCGCCGCCGTCGAGGATGTGCTCCGCGCCCACGGCGCGGCGCCGCTCGAGCTCGTCAACGGCGGCGGCACCGGCAGCCTCGAGCGCACCGCCGCCGAGCCCGCCGTCACCGAGGTCTCGGCCGGCTCGGGGTTGTACGCGCCCACGCTGTTCGACTCCTACCGCGCGTTCACGCCGCGGCCTGCCGCGTTGTTCGCGCTGCCCGTCGTACGTCGGCCGGGGCGTGGCGTGGTCACCACGCTCGGCGGCGGCTACCTCGCGTCCGGCCCCGCCGACGCCGCGCGAGCGCCCACGCCCCACCTCCCCGGCGGTCTCGCGCTCGACCGACAGGAGGGCGCCGGGGAGGTGCAGACGCCGCTGCTCGGCCCAGCCGCCGACGCGCTCGCGATCGGCGACCGCGTGTACTTCCGCCACGCCAAGGCCGGCGAGCTGTGCGAGCACTTCGCCAGCCTGCACCTCGTCGAAGGCGGGCGGATCGTCGAGGAGGCTCCGACCTACCGCGGCGAGGGGCGGTGCTTCCTGTGAGCGGCGAGGGAATCGCTCAGGGTTCGCCCGCGCAGCTCGAGGGAGTGCTGCGCGAAGTCGTCGACACGCTCGCCGCGATCGAGCGCCCTCCCTGCTCCCCCGGTGAGCGCCAGGCAGCGGAGTGGCTCGCCGCGACGCCTGCGCTCGCTCGCCGGCGTCGAGGTCGCGCTCGAGGACGAGCCCTCATGGGGTACGTTCCCGCCCACCGTCACCGGGCTCGGCCTGCTTGGCATTGCCGGCGCCGCGCTCGTCCTCGGCGGCCGACCGCGGGCCGGCGCGCTGCTGGCTGCGGGGGGGCTCGCCGCCATCGTCGACGAGGCGCAGAACGGGCCGCGCATCGTGCGGCGCATCGTGCGCCGGCGCCGCACCACCGTCAACGTGGTCGCGCGCGTCGGCCAGCCGAGCGCCGAGGACACGCTCGTGGTGCTCGCCCACCACGACGCCCCGCAGACGGGGATCCTGTTCGACCAGACGCTGCAGCGGCGGCTCTACGAGCTCGTGCCGCGGCTGTTCGAGCGGGTCAAGACACCGCCGCCACAGTGGTGGATCGGCCTCGCCGGACCGCTGTGCACGATCGCCGGCGCGCTCGCCCGCCGCAGCGGGCCAGCGCGCGCCGGTGTCGCGCTGGGGGCGCTCGGCACCGCGCTCGTCGCCGACGTGTGGCGCAGCCAGACCGTCGCCGGGGCCAACGACAACCTCTCCGGCGTGGCCGCGCTCGTGGCCCTGGCCGAGCTGCTGCACCGGCGCCCAGCTGCCGGCGTGCGTGTGCTGCTCGTCTCCTGCGGCGCCGAGGAGACGCTCCAGGACGGCGTGCGCGCGTTCCTCGCAAGCCACCGCCACGAGCTCGTCCCGGAGCGCACGTGCTTCGTCAACCTCGACACCGTCGGCTCGCCGCACCTGGTGATGCTCGAGGCGGAGGGCCCGGTGTGGATGGAGGAGTACTCAGGGCCGTGGCTGCGCGACCTGCTAGCCGTGTGCGCGCAGCGGCTCGAGATCCCGCTGGAGCGCGGCTTCCGTGCGCGCGCCTCGACCGACAGCATCATCCCCAGCCGCGCCGGCTATCCGATCGCCACGCTCGTCTCCGTCACCGACTGGCTGAGCCCCGCCAACTACCACCTGCCGAGCGACGTACCCGCGAACCTCGACTACCGCACCGTCGCCGACGCCACCCGTCTCGTGTACGAGCTCGCGCGCACGCTCTCACGCTAGGCCCGCCAGCTTCCGCCCGGCCGCCACGAGCGCCCCGCGGCTGCGCGCCTGCAGGACGAGCTGCAGGTCCAGCATGCGCGCGTCGAACGGCGCCAGCGCGTCCTCGCCCGTCACCGCGTACGCCGGCACGCCGCCCTGGCGAGCCCTGGTCGCGATCTCGAACACCACGCTGCCGAGCAGCGTCCGCTCCCGCAGCCGCGCCGCGCCCACCACCACCGCCCGCGCGCCGCGCATGCGCGCGTCGAAGTCCAGCGCCTCGAGCAGCCCACGCACGTCGTGCTCGTGCTCGTGCTCGTGTCGGGCCTCGGCCTCGGCCTCGTCAGCGAGCGGCAGCACACACACGTCGGGCGCGGGCGCTCCGCCCTCCCGCACGCCCCGAGCGAGCGCTGCCGCCACGCCGGTCGCGGGCAGTCGGGGGCCGAACGCGCCGCACGCGATCAGCAGGCTCTTCGGCATCAGCACGCCGGGGGTGCGGGTCAGCGACGTCACGATCGTGCATCCTTCCAGCAATGGCCGCCGCAAAGGGGGAGCACATCGTCGTCGAGGCCTGCGGGCGTGAGGTGCGCGTGAGCAACCCCGGGAAGCTGTTCTTCCCGGACGTCCGCATCACCAAGCTGGACCTCGTCAACTACTACCTCGAGTGCGAGCACGCGGTCGTGCGCCACCTGCGCGAGCGCCCCACCGTGATGAAGCGCTGGGTCGATGGCGTGGGGGGCAAGCCGTTCTTCCAGAAGCGGGTGCCCGACGGCGCGCCCGAGTGGCTGCAGACCGCCACCGTCACCTTTCCCAGCGGGCGCCACGCGCGCGAGCTCGTGCCCAACGACGCCGCCCACCTGATCTGGGGCGTCAACCTCGGCGTCATCGACTGGAACCCGTGGCCGGTGCGCCGCTCCGACCTCGACCATCCAGACGAGCTGCGCGTCGACCTCGACCCCGGTCCCGAGGTCCCGTTCGCCGAGGTGCGCCAGGTGGCGATCGGCGTGCGCGAGGTGCTCGACGAGCACGGCCTGCGCGGGTTTCCCAAGACGTCGGGATCGCGCGGCATGCACATATACGTGCGGATCGAGCCGAGCGAGAGCTTCGAAGAAGTGCGCCGCGCCGCGCTCGCGCTCGCGCGCGAGGTCGAGCGGCGGATGCCCGGACGCGCGACCAGCCGCTGGTGGAAGGAGGAACGCGAGGGCGTGTTCATCGACTACAACCAGAACGCCCGCGATCGCACCGTCGCCTCCGCCTACTCCGTCCGCGCCGTTCCCGACGCGCGCGTGTCGTGTCCGCTGGAGTGGGACGAGGTCGCCGACGTCGAGCCGGGCGAGCTGCGCCTGCAAACCGTCCCCGCGCGGCTGCGCCAGCGCGGGGACCCGTCGGCCGCCATCGACGAGCATCCCGGGCGCCTCGACGGCCTGCTCGAGCTGGCCGCGCGCGACGAGCGCGAGGGCCTCGGCGACGCGCCGTGGCCGCCGCACTTTCGCAAGCACAAGGGCGAGCCGCCGCGCGTGCAGCCCAGCCGAGCGCGCGCCGCCAGGGAGAAGGACGCTTGAGCCTGCCGCTCGCGCCGCCCCTCGCACCACAGCTCGCGTTATCGCGCAAGCAGCTGCCCGAGGGCGATGACTACTGCTACGAGGTGAAGCTCGACGGGTTCCGCTGCCTCGCGTTCGTCGACGGCCACGAGGTGTTCCTGCAGTCGCGCAACGGCAAGCCGCTCGGGCGCTACTTCCCCGAGCTCGCCTTTCCCGCCGGCCGCTACGTGCTCGACGGGGAGATCGTCGTCCGCGACGCCGACGGCCACGAGGACTTCGACGCGCTCGGCCAGCGCATCCATCCCGCGGTCTCGCGGATCGAGCGGCTGGCCGGCGAGACGCCAGCCGTGTACGTCGCCTTCGACCTGCTCGCGCACGAGCACAGCTCGCTGCTGCAGCTCCCCTTCGTCGAGCGCCGCGCCGCGCTCGAGCGGCTGCTCGCCGGCGAGGCGTTTGCGCGCAGCCCCGTGGAGCTGATGGAGACGGCCGCCACCGCGCACGAGGCCCGACGGTGGCTCGAGCACGCCGAGGGCGCGATCGCCAAGGAGCGCTCCGCGCCCTACCGGCCGGGCGAGCGCAAGGGCATGGCCAAGGTCAAGCGCGTGCGCACGATCGACGCCGTGCTCGTCGGCTGGCGCCCCGGCAAGGAGCCCGACACCGTCGGCGCCCTGATCCTCGGTCTCTACGACGGGCCCGCGCTGCGCGTCGTCGGGCACTGCTCCGGCCTCAGCGCCTCCGAGAAGCGCCGGCTCGTCGGCTTCCTCGCCCCGCACGAGTCCGGCGAGCGCGGCTCGGCCGACCCGAGCCGGTGGAGCGCCGGTAAGGAGCTCGAGTGGGTCGCGCTGCGCCCCGAGCTCGTCGTCGAGATCGACTTCGACCACGTCTCCGCCGGGCGCATCCGCCACGGCGCCAAGCTGCGCCGCTGGCGCGATGACAAGCCGCCGGCGCAGTGCACGTTCGACCAGCTCTACAAGTAAACGTCGAGCTGTGCCCATGGGCGTCGTCTAGCATCAGCAAGCGTGAGCGATGAGGGTCACACATCAGCAAGCGTGAGCGACGAGGGTCACACGACGGCGACCGTCGCCGAGGAGGAGTACCTGCAGAGCCTCTTCTGGCTGCAGGAGGCCGGCCTGCCGATGACCGGCGCCAACGTCGCCCGCGCGATGCAGCTGTCGCCGCCGACCGTGCACGAGATGATCGGCCGGCTCGAGCGCGACGGCTACATCACGCGCGGCAGCGACCGCGCGATCGCGTTCACCCACAGCGGCGCCGAGCACGCCGAGGGCATCGTGCGCCGCCACCGTCTGATCGAGCGCTTCCTCACGGACATCCTCGGCGTGCCCTGGGACGAGGTGCACGAGGAGGCCGAGCGCCTCGAGCACGCCATGTCCCCCGTGCTCGAGGAGCGCATGCTCGCCGCCATCGGCGACGCCAAGACGTGCCCGCACGGCCATCCGATCGTCGCCGGCGCGCGCCTGGCCGGCGTCCCGCTCGCCGACGTCGAGGTCGGCGCCTCGGTGCGCGTGCTGCGCTTCGAGAACGAGGCCGAGGACCTCCTGCACTACCTCAAGGCTTCCCGGGTCGAGCCCGGCATGGAGGCCGTGATGGCCGAGCGCCGGCCCGAGCACATCGTGCTCCAGACCGCCGACGGCGAGCGCCTGGCGCTGACCCTCAGCGTCGCCGAGACCGTCTCCGTGGTCGCCGACCCCTCGCCGCCGGTGCGCACGGCGCTGCCTGAGCAGCTCGTGCTGGGCCAGCGCTACGGGCGTTAGGCTCGTTCAGCCCGCGCTGAGACCGGCAACACGAGCCGCCGTGCGGGCGGCGCGCGTGATTGTCTCCCAAAGGACGCGGCTCAGAGTGAGCGGTACGCCTCCGCCAGCCGCGCCACGCCGGTCTCGATCTGCTCTGGCGTGACGCCCGAGTAGGCCAGACGCAGCGTGTTCTCGCCGCCGTCCAGCAGGAAGTCGCTGCCCTTCACAAACGACACGCCCCGCGCCGCCGCCGCCTGAAAGAGCGCCTGAACGTCGGTACCCTCGGGCAGCGTCACCCACATGAAGTAGCCGCCCTGCGGGAGCACGAACTCGGCGTCGGCCAGATCGCGGCGAAGCGCGTTCGCGAGCGTGTCGGCGCGCTCGGCGAGCGCCGTCCTGACGGTCTCGATCGAGCGCTCCAACGCCCCCGCCGCGCAGAACTCGTACACGATCGACTCGGCCACCATACCGGGCGAGATGTATGTGTTGGTCGCCAGCTTCGCCACGCCGTCGATCGCCTCGCGCGGCCCCACCAGATAGCCCACACGCACGCCCGGGCAGACCGTCTTCGTGAACGACGACGCGTACACCACGCGGTCGGGGTCCAGCGAGAGCATCGTCGGCAGCGGCTCACCGCTGAAGCGCAACTCGGCATACGGATCGTCCTCCAGCAGCACGAAGCCATGCCGCTCGGCGAGGGCGAGCAGCGCGTGGCGCTTGGCCAGCGACAGCGTGTAGCCGGCAGGGTTCTGGAAGTTGGGGATGATGTGCGCGAGCTTTGGCCGCGCCGCCGCTCCACCTTCGAGCAAACGCGCCAGCGCGTCCGTGTCGATGCCGTCCTGCTGCAGCTTGATCGCGTGCAGGCGCGCGCCCCGTTCACGCAGCGACAGCAGCGTGCGGTCATACGTCGGGCTCTCCACGATCACCTCGTCACCCGCGCTCACCAGGTAGTCGAACAGGAACGCGTCCGCCTGCAGCGAGCCGTTCGTCACGAGCACTCGCTCCGGCTCCACGCCGTGGCGATCCGCGATCCACGCGCGCAGCCGCGGATAACCCACCGACGTGCCATACGCCGTCGTACCCGCCGGGTCGCTCTCGAACGCCCGCACGGCCGCGTCGCGCAGGCCCTCCACGTCGATGATGTCCAGCGACGGCACGCCGCGCGCGAACGAGATCGTGGGACCGGTCGTCGTAGACACAGCGGCGTAGCTTAGGCGTCCGAGCAGCTCGTCGTAGTCGTGGGTCAGATCCCGCGCCGATCGCTCCAGCCGGTCGCGGAAGCGCAGCAGCTCCGCCGCGCTCGGAGGCTGGGCCGCACGGGGCGGCGCCGGGGCCCGCGGCGGTTGTGCAGCCCGGGGCGACGGTCGCGGCTCAATCGCCTCGTCCACGATCCTGCTCCAGCCCGCGCGCCGCCGCGGCGCGGGAGGTATCTGCGAGGCGCTCGCGCGCTCAGCGAGGGAGGCGTCGTCGGGGACGGTCGCGGGCTCGCCGGCGCTCATCGTGTGCAGGGTGCGCTCGAGCTCGAGCAGCTTGCGCTCCAGTTCACCCAGTGACCTCGCCACCTCCTCATCCATAGGGGGCCTAGCGTACCGGCCGTGTCAGCACGCGGTGCCTGCGCCCGCGTCAGGAGGCGGTCAGCGACGCGCCGCCCAGGATCTCAACGGCGATGCTCGCGGTCTCGGTCGGGGTGCGCCCGACGCGCACGCCCTTCGCTTCGAGCGCCTGCGCCTTCGCCGCCGCCGTGCCCGCGCTGCCCGAGATGATCGCCCCCGCGTGGCCCATCTGCTTGCCCGCCGGCGCCGTGAACCCGGCGATGTACGCCACCACCGGCTTGCTCATGTGCTCAGCGATGTACTCTGCCGCCTCCTCCTCGGCTGAGCCGCCGATCTCGCCCGACAGCACCACCAGCTCGGTCTCCTCGTCCGCCTCGAACAGCTCGAGCACGTCCACGAACGACGAGCCCGGCACCGGGTCCCCGCCGATTCCCACGATCGTGCTGCAGCCCACACCCGCGCGCGCGATCTCGTTTCCGATCTGGTAGGTGAGCGTGCCCGAGCGCGACACCACGCCCACGCTTCCCTCGTTGAAGAACGACGCCGGGATGATCCCCACGTTGGCCTTGCCCGGAGACAGGATGCCAGGGCAGTTGGGCCCGATCAGGCGCGTGCCCGATCCAGCCGTCTCGGCTGTCCGCCCGTCGCGCTGGAGGATGTTGTACACGCGCAGCTCGTCGTGCGCCGGGATGCCCTCGGTGATCGCGATCACGAGCTCCACGCCCACCGCCGCCGCCTCGAGGATCGAGTCGGCCGCGAACCGCGGCGGCACGAAGATCATCGCCGTGTTCGGCTGGGTCGCCGCCATCGCCTGCTCCCAGCTGTCGAACACCGGGATGCCCTCGACCTCCTGGCCGCCCTTGCCCGGCGTCACGCCGCTGACCACGTTCGTCCCGTACCTGCGGTTGTTGAGCGTGTGAAAGGAGCCCTCCCGCCCGGTTATGCCCGCGACCGCCAGCCGCGTGTCTTCGTCTACGAGGATCGCCATCAGGCGGGCGCTCCCACGCCCTCGCCGGCGGCGAGCGCCACGACCTTCTCGGCCGCCTCGTTCATCGTCTTGGCCGTATGCACGTTCGGCAGCTCTGCCTGCGCGAGCAGGCGCCGTCCCTCCACGTCGTTGGTCCCGTCCAGGCGCACCACGAACGGCACCGAAGGCTCGATCTCCGCAAACGCCGCGATCAGCCCCTTCGCAACCTCATCGCCGCGGGTGATGCCGCCGAAGATGTTGAACAACACCGCCTTCACCGCGTCGTTGGCGAGGATCAGCTCCACCGCCTGCTTGATCTTCTCCGCGTCCGAGCCGCCGCCCGCGTCGAGGAAGTTCGCCGGCGAGCCCCCCGCCAACGCGACCACGTCCAGCGTCGACATCACCAGGCCCGCGCCGTTGCCCAGGATGCCGATGTCGCCGTCCAGCTTCACGTACTGCACCCCCTCCTGCTTGGCGCGACGCTCGATCGGGTCTTCGTTCTCGCTGTCCGACAGCCCCTGGTTCTCAGGATGGCGGTACAGCGCGTTGCCGTCCAGCGACACCTTCGCATCGAGCGCCTTCACCTCCCGCTCCGGCGTCACGATCAGCGGGTTGATCTCCGCAAGCGTCGCATCCTCCTGAAGCCACACCTCATACAGAGCAACCAACGCGTCCGCCACGCCGTCAATCACGTCCGCGTCAGCGCCGCCGTCGGTTGCGATGCTCACCGCCTCCTCACGCGACAGCCCCCGCAGCGCGTCCACGTGATGACGGACCAGCTTCTCGGGCGTCCGCTCGGCGACCTCTTCGATGTCCACGCCGCCCTCCACGCTGAACATCACAAGCGGCTGCTTCGCCGAGCGGTCGAGCAGCACCGACGCGTAGTACTCGGTGGCGATGTCCGACGCGTGCTCGATCCACAGCGTGCGCACCGTATGTCCGCGGATGTCCATCCCGAGGATGTTGCTCGCGTGCTCGCGCGCCTGCCCCTCGTCGGCCGCCAGCTTCACGCCGCCCGCCTTGCCGCGTCCTCCGATCAGCACCTGCGCCTTCACCACCACCGGATAGCCCACCGCGTCCGCCGCCTTCACGGCGTCCTCAACCGTGGTCACCGCCTCGCCCGGCGAGACCCTCAATCCGTGACGGGCGAACAGCTGCTTGCCTTGGTACTCCAGCAGGTCCATTAGCGGCGCGGGACTCTAACGCATGACCGCCGCAGCGGGTGCAGGAGCGGTCGAGGGGCGGTGGACGGGCTCCGCAAGGCATAATGCCGCGCGATGCCCATCCCGAAGAACATCACGTTCGTCACATTCGACGTGTACGGCACGCTGATCGACTGGGAGAACGGGATCTACGACGCATTCGCCAAGGAGGCCGCTCGCGACGGCGTCGAGATCGACCGCAGCGTGCTGATCCCGATGTTCCACGAGATCTCGCGCGAGATCGAGGGGGGCTCCTACGAGCTCTACGCGGAGGTCCTGCGGCGCACCGCCATCGAGATCGCCAAACGCCTCGACTGGTCGCTCGAGCCCTCGCGCTCGGGCTTCCTGCCAGACTCCGTCCAGCGCTGGCAGCCGTTCAAGGAGACCGCCCCACAGCTGCAGAAGCTCGCCAAGAAATACAAGCTGGGCCTGCTGTCGAACATCGACGACAAGCTGCTCGGGCAGACTCGCCGCCACATCGCGATCGACTTCGACCTCGTCGTCACCGCGCAGCAGGTGCGCTCCTACAAGCCCGAACCCCCGCACTTCACCGAGTGCGCCAGGCGCATGGGCGGCAAGCGCGGTTGGGTCCACGTCGCGGCCAGCCACTACCACGACGTCGTGCCCTGCGTCAAACAGCGCGTGCCCGTCATCTGGGTCAACCGCAACAAGGAGACGCTCGACTCCTCCCAGAAGAAGCCAACCGCCGAGGTCCCCAACCTGCGCGAAGCCGCCAAGCTCCTCGGCGCCACCTAGACCGCCTTCCGCGCGTGCGGGCCGTCTCGCTACATCGCGACGTGATCGTGCTCACCAGCGCGCTGCTGCACGTCAACTGCGTGATCGTCTGCGGCGGGGGAGAGGACCGGGAGACCGCCGACGTCCCGACGCGGGCCGGCGAGGGGCGCGGCGCTGAGACGTTCGTGGTCGACTCGCCCGTCCTCCCCGACGAGCTCGACGCGCTGCCCACGCTCGTCGAGCACGCCCGGTTCCCCGCTCCCAGCGGGCTGTTGGCGACGCACGGCGACTGGGACCATCTGCTCGGGCGGCTGGCGTTTCCCGGCGTAGCGCTCGGCTGCGCCGAGAGCACCGCCGAGCGCCTCGCGGCTGCGCCCGGCGCTGCGCAGCGTGAGCTGCGGTCGTTCGACGAAGATCTCTGCATCGAGCGGCCTCGTCCGCTCGCGCTCGGCTCGGTGCAGGCGCTGCCCGTCCCCGGGCGCTGTGAGATCGGCCCCCACCAGCTCGAGCTGTACCCCGCCGACGGGCACACCGTCGATGGCATGGCGATCTGGATCTCCTGGGCGCGGGTGCTGGTTGTCGGGGACTACCTCTCGACCGTCGAGATACCGACCCTCAACGACGGCAACCGGATCGAGGCCTACCTGGCAACGCTCGAGCGCCTGCGCCCGCTGCTGCAGGAGTCCCAGCACGTCGTGCCCGGCCACGGACCGGTCACAGAAGGGGCGGAAGCGCTCGCGGTGCTCGAGCAGGATGCCGTCTACCTGAGCGCGTTGCGTGCCCACCACGCCGACGTCCAGCTCCCCGCCGGTCGTCGCTCGCGCGCGCAGCGCAGGCTGCACGCCGAGAACGTCGCCGCGCTGTAGCGCGTCTCCTCAACCCTCCGCGCCCGCGCCCGCACCCGCGCCGGCGCCCGCGCCCGCGCTCGTGATCGTCGCGATCGGCGCGCCCGCCTGGATCGGGGCGCCCTCGGTGATCGGCAGCTCGACAATCGTGCCCGACTTGTGGGCTGTGATCTCGTTCTCCATCTTCATCGCCTCGATGATGCACAGCAACTGGCCTTCCTGCACCGTGTCGCCCTGCTTCACCAGCACCTTCCACATGTTTCCCTGCAGCGGCGACGGCAAGGTATCGGGTGCCCGCCCACCTCCCCGCCCACCTTCCCGCCCGCCGCCGCCGGAGGAACTGCGCTGAGCCCGCCTGGGCGCCTTCGGCGCCGCGCCCGGCGACGCGCCGTTCCTCGCCGCGTCGCCGCTCGCCGCCAGCGGCGGCCCGACCACACGCACGTCGAAGCGCCTGCCCGACACCTCCACCGAGTAGGTCTGCTCGATCTTCTCCTGCTCGTCCTCACCGCCGCCCGCAGGGGCGGTCGGGGCGGTGGCGGGGTACGCGAGCGCCTTCAACCACGTCTTGTCCTCCAGCAGGTCCCTGCAGGTCTCGCCCCGCGCCCACTGATCGGTCGCCAGCAGCGCCCGGTGGAAGGGGATCAGCGTCTTCAGGCCCTCGATCTCGAATTCGCCCAGCGCGCGCAGCATGCGCTTGGTGGCCTGCTCGCGGTCGGCGTCCCACACGATCAGCTTGGCCACCATCGGGTCGTACATCGGTGAGACCTCCCCGCCCGCCTCAACGCCCGAGTCCACACGCACGCCAGGGCCCGTCGGCTCCTTGTAGGCGCCGATCTTCCCCGGGGCCGGGGCGAAGTTCTTGGAAGCGTCCTCCGCGTTGATGCGGCACTCGATCGCGTGGCCGCGCAGCACCACGTCCTGCTGGCGGTAGGCCAGCTCCTCGCCCGCGGCCGCGCGGATGCCCTCCTTGACGATGTCGATACCGGTCGTCATCTCGGTCACGCAGTGCTCCACCTGCACGCGCGTGTTCATCTCGAGGAAGAAATACTCAGGCCCATCAGCTCCGGCGGTGGACGGGCTCGTACTCGCGGAGAACAACCCCTCGATCGTGCCCGCGCCAACGTAATCCACAGCCTTAGCCGCGTTCACGCCGATCTGCCCAATGCGCTCGCGCATCTCCGGGTCGACCACCCACCCTGGTGCCGGGGACTCCTCGATCAGCTTCTGGTGGCGGCGCTGGATCGAGCAGTCGCGCTCGCCCAGGTGGATCACGTTGCCGTGGCCGTCCGCCAGCACCTGCACCTCGACGTGGCGGGGATCGGGCAGGTAGCGCTCGAGGTACACCGTCGGGTCCGAGAAGAACTTCTCGCCTTCGCGGCTTGCGCCCTCGAACGCCCCCTCGAGCTCCTCCTCGGCCAACGCCACACGGAAGCCCTTGCCGCCCCCACCTCCCGCCGCCTTGACGGCCACCGGGAAGCCGATCTGCTCCTTGGCGATCTTGGTGGCGTCCGCGACCGTCGCCACCGGCTCGGTCGTGCCCGGCACGATCGGCACGCCCGCTGCCTGCATCAACTCGCGTGCCCGCGTCTTCGAGCCCATCGCCTCGATCGCGCTGGCCGGCGGCCCGATGAAAACGATGCCAGCCTCCTCGCACGCCTGCGCGAACGGCGCGTTCTCCGCGAGAAATCCGTAGCCCGGGTGGATCGCCTGTGCGCCCGCGCGGGCGGCCACCCCGAGGATCTTCTCGACGCTCAGGTAGTTCTGCGCCGCTGGCCCATCGCCGAGGTTGTACGCCTCGCCGGCGCGCCTCACATGCGGGGCCTCGCGGTCGAGCTCCGAGTACACGGCCACGCTCGCCACGCCGAGCTCATCGAGCGCGCGCACGATCCTGACCGCGATCTCGCCGCGGTTGGCGACCAATACCTTGCTGAACATCGGCCGCGCAAGCTTAGCGACCCTGGGCCGCCGGCCGACTAAGGACCTATCCCGGTTGGGTGGCGGTGAGGGTCGCGAGGTGGGCCTTCTTGAACGCGATCAGGCCGCTGGCGAGCTGGAGTAGGGCGAGGTGGTTCTCGTCCTTCTTGGACCAGCGGATGAGGATGGCGCGGTTGCGGTTCAGCCAGGAGTGTGTTGCCTCGACGACCCACCGGCGGGCTCGCCAGCCGGGTGTGCGGGCTTTGAGTTTGATCTCCTCACCGCGCGTGCGGATGTGCGGCGTGTAACCGTGCTTGACCGCCAGATCTCGCATCGCCGGGGAGTCAAAACCGCGATCGAGGCACAGGCCCTGTGGATGCTCCGCGGTCGGTTCGGGGCGTTCGATCGGGATGCTGGTCAGGGTCGGCTCTAGCAGCTTCTGGTCGTGGCGGTTGGCGCCGTCGTGCGCCAACCCGATCGGGACCCCCGCTCCCTCGCTGAGAACCTCACGCTTCGCCCCCCCTTGGCCCGGTCAGTGGGATTCGGGCCGGTCTTCGGACCGCCGAGCGGCGCCTTGGTCATCGCGCCGTCGGCTGCCAGCCACGCCCAGTCGATGCCGACGACCTTGTCGTACTCCAAGAGCCCCTGGCGCCAGATCTCGGCGAACACCCCGGCCTGCTCCCATTCCTGAAAGCGCCGGTGCGCAGAGCTCGAGGAGCAGACCCCGGTCGCGTTCAGCGCGTTCCACTGCATCCCGGTCCTAAGCACCAGCAGGATCGCGTCCATCGCGTCACGATCGGGTACCCGCGAGCGATGAGTGCCCAACGGGTGAAACGGTGGTGGCGGCAGCAACGGCTCGATCCGCTCCCACAACCAGTCCGGCATCCGCCAACCATCATCCTTACTGACCATGTAGCCCATCACAGACCTCCTGATCGAGTGGCACGAACGCCGGCCGATCAGAAGTTCAACGCAGCTCTACATAATCCTTCCGGGATGGGTCCTAAGCGATTCGGGGCCGGGCGACCGCGAGCATCTCCGCTAGTCGACCACGATCTCGGTGGTTGACCACGCCGCTGAGACTCAGTGCCGCCACGTATGCGAGCGTCCCCGCGGTCACGCTCAGCAGGAGCCCGCCCAGTGAGGGAACGAGGTCCGCCACCGCCCTCGCCGCCCCGAATCCACACGCGTACGAAGCCACGAGCGCTACGCGCTGAGACACGGGCCAGCTCGTGCGCAGCGACTGAGACAGAAACGGCAGCAGCGCAACCGTCTTCCACGTCATGTCGAGGAGCAACCCGCCGAGCAGCCCCACAGCGGGACCCACCATGCCCAGCCTCGGCGTCAGCAAGACCGTCAGCAAGATCGTCGTCGTCATGCGCGCGAGCGATGTCACGCTGGTCAAGCCCGGCCGATCCACCGACCACAGCGCTTGAGTCTGGGCGGAGGTGACGGTTGTCAAGGCCGGATAGAGGAGCAGGAGCACAAACGCGGGCGCCGCGCGGTCGAAACCGGGTCCGAACAGCTCGAGGATCGCATGCGCGGCGCCGCCGCACACGGCCGCGATCATGAGCATCCCGATCAGCGCGTAGCGAGTCGTGTCCAGCAGCGCGCGGTCGAAGCCCGCGCCGTCGCCGTTCGCGCGCCGCCCCACGAGCGTTGGATAGAGAACCTCGACGATCCGGAAGTTCACCTGCTGCAGGCGGTCGGGGATCGTCTGGGCGCGGCTGTATGCGCCCACCACCGCCAACGGGGCGACGCTGCCGATCGCCCAAATGCCCACCTGCTGGCTGACGCCCTGCGCGATCCCGCCGGGGGTGATCTTCAGGCCAAAGCGCAGCAGATCAGGGAGCGCGCGCATTCCTTCGCGATACCCGCCGGGGCTCAAGCGTGCGCGGACGAACGGACGCGCGGCGCGCACTCGATGAACGAGCGCGCTCAATGACCCCCCGATCGTCGCGATCACCAATCCCCAGATCGAATGCCAGGCCAGTCCCACCGCCGTCGCGATCGCCAGAAAGCTGAGCGTTTCATGCAGGCGCACCCAGAACAGCTGGCGACCCGCGACGAACGCCGAGAAGATCGAGTCGATGTTCCAGCCCGTGTTGGTGACGAGCGCGTAGCCAGCCAGGTTCACCAACGTCGGCGCGACCAGCTCCGGTTGGTGCAGCGGTCCGCGGAAGATGAGCACCGAGACGCACGCCACGATCGCCGACATCGCCAACGTCAGGCCCGAGGAGAACGTGAAGACGGCAGCGAACAACTCGCTGACGCGTGGATGACGCGGCGGGAGTCTCGTGATCTCCTTGATCAGCGCGGCCTGCTCTTTGGCGGTCGACAGGACCCACAGCGCCGCCACCGGGGCCCACGAGAGCGCGAACTCGCCGATGATGCGCACGCCGTAGATGCGCGCGGTCACGATCGTCGAGACCAGACCGAAGCCGGCCACCGCGAGGAAGCTGAGGATTCCAAAGGCGAAGCCGGAGCGGTAGGTGCCATGCATAGAGCGGCCTAGACGACCAACGCGCCACGGGGTCGTGTGCTTGCGAGGTCGCCGCGCACGGTGCGCAAGTCCACGCGTCTCCACACCGTTGCTCGTGTGAGACCGACATGGAGGTTCAGCCCATCTTTCTCTTTTCGGTCTCTCGCAGCGGCTCGACGCTCGTGCAGCGAGTCATCGCCGCGCACGAAGGGGTCGCGACGGTCTCCGAGCCATGGCTGCTACTCCCGCACGCCTATGCGTTGCGTGGGGAAGGGGTGTGCGCGGAGTACTTCCACCCCCTGATGGTCGCGGCGATCAACGACTTCTGTCGCCAACTTCCAGCAGGAATCGAGGACTACCGACAGGAGAGCAGAGAGTTCGCCCTGCGTCTCTACGAGAAGGCGATCGACGGGCGCGCGCGCTACTTCGTTGACAAGTCCCCCTCCTACTATCTCGTCGCCGAGGAGATCATGCGCCTGTTCCCCGACGCCAAGTTTGTGTTCCTGTGGCGCAATCCGCTGAGCGTCATGGCGTCGATCATCGAGACCTTCAACGACAGCCAGTGGTGTCCCACGGTCTGCCGCGGCGACCTCTTCATCGGGCTGCCAAGGTTGGTCGCTGCATACCTCGCCAACGGCGCGCGCGCCCACTCGGTGAACTTCGAGGACCTCCTCGGTGGCGGTGAGCTGCCCTGGCGGCGCTTGATGGACTATCTGGGGATCGAGTTCGATGTCGCCGCGCTCGATCGCTTTTCCGAAGTCGAGCTGAACGGCAGCATGGGCGACCAGACCGGCGTCAAGCGATACGCGGCGCTGAGCACCGAGCCGACGCACAAGTGGAAGAAGACGCTCGCGAATCCCGTTCGCAAGGCGTGGTGTCGCAGGTACCTGCGATTCCTGGGCGACGAGCGCCTGCAGGTGATGGGCTACGACCTGTCACAGATCATGCGCGAGCTGGACTCGCAACCGACCACGCTCGCGTCGTTGGCGCCCGACTTGAGACGGCTCGTCCTCGACGTGGTCAAGGAGCCGGTCCGTGTGCGAATCCGCCGGCAGGGGGTCGGTGGCCCGAACGTGATCCGTGAGCTGCTCAAGGCGTGAGCTTCTACCTGCTGAGCAGCGCTCGCGCGCGATCGCGACCCTCCACGAGCACGCGTCGAGCGATCGGCCACGGCTTGGTTGCGAGGTCCGCGAGCGCGTCAGGCTCCAGCGGGTGCTCGGGTGCCAGCGAGAGCTCGATCTTCGCATGAGGACGGATCTCGATCAGGTCTGAGGTCCACCCGGCCTCTCCGTGCCACATGCGCGCTCGGCCGGTCGCGCAGATGACGTGCTGCCAGGCCGGGCCGCCGTGCACCTCGTTGGTGTGAACCCGCAGCGCGGTAACGCCCTCCGGCGCCTCAACGAGGACCCTGCGCGAGAACATCCGCACGCCCAACACATCTCCTTCCCGCCGGGTCCAGTAGTTGTGGCGGGCGATCGAGTCCAATGGACCCCAGCGAACGTCTCCCACGCCGTTGACGTCCTTCACCGCGTCGGCCAACACGTCGAGCCCCTGCGCGAGGTCCCAGTGATGTCCGTACAGGATCAGAGGCTGACGCAGAAGCGCGCGGAATACCAGCTCCTCACGCGGGTGAGCAATGTGGTAGCGAGGGAGAATCGGAAGGCCGCCGGCCACCATCTCAGCCGGATACCAGCCAACCGACGTCGACGGCGGCGGCAGATCGTCGCGCCACGGATACGGACGGCTGATGCACGCCGCCTCCAATCCGAGCCTGAACATGGCTCGCAGCGCCGCCTCAGAACAGGCGCCGTGAGGGGGCACCATCACCCGCCGCACGGCAACGCCCGAACGCCGTTCGAAGGCCGCCACGCGCCTTAGCGCCTGTCCGATCGCGAGCTCAGCATCACCGTCCGTGGACAGCCGCGCGAGCTCACGCGCGATGTGATCGTTGCCATGCACCAGCACCGACAGCGACGCGCCGTTCGCCCTGACGAGCGCCGCGGCGCGCCGATCGACCATCCACCCATCGAGTGGCACCATCGCAAGACCCACGTGATAGTGATGCGCGGACGCGTGGCGGACCATGTCCGCGTACTTGAGGAAGCCGTATGACGGCCAGTGCAGGTTTGGGTCGTCGATGACGAACGACGCGCGCAATGGCTGCTCGCTCCAGTTGAGCTCCTCGCAGACCTCGCCTAGGAAATGAAGCAGCGGCACGAGGCCCATAAAGCGGCCGCTTCGCAGCTGGCTGCGAAGGGTCTCACCGCACCGGAGCTCCTGCGGCGAGAAAACGCTGAACGATTGGCTGGCCGCCCGCGACCACCACACGGGCCTCGTATCGACCCGCGCCAGGACCGAGTCCCCGCTGATGAACGGAGCACTCGGGCGCCCGTCAGCGACATCCTCGCGCAGGCGGCGACTCCTCAGCGGCCCTGGCACCCGCGCGTCCGCGCTGAACTCGACGAGCTCGCCGGCCGCCGAGGTCTCGCTCGGCTCCGCGACCACCAGCACGCGAACCTCAGCCGGCAGCTCGTCCGCCTCGAGCGGGCCGAGAACGAGCAGGCCGTCAAGGTCGCCGAGCGCACGTGGATCGCGCCCCTCGAACACGACCGGGAAGACCTCGCCGAGGGAGCTGAACAGTCGCTCGAGCTCGTCCAGCGCGCGCGCGGGAACCACGCCGACGCGTCGGCGCACCTCAGCTGCGCCGCGCTGCTCCTTGGAGTTGGCATGTCGATGCACGGACATCGTGACCTGAACCGCTGCCCGAGCGTCGGCAGTGTAGAGCCGTGGTAGAAGCTTCCCGCCCGCCGCTCCGTTATTCGTCGATGGCCAATCTCGACCCGAGCAGGCCACCGCGGGTCGTGATGCTGCTCGAGAACAACCCGTATCCGCAGGACACTCGCGTTCGCAACGAGGCCGAGTCGTTGACAGAAGCCGGCCTGCACGTCACCGTCCTTGCGCCCCGAGGGCGGGCACAGAAGGCCCACCAGCGGATCAACGGGGTCGAGGTGCGTCGCTACCGGATGGTGTGGGCGGGCCGCTCGTCGCTGTCCTACGTAGCCGAGTACACGGTCGCGCACGTGCAGCTGATCACGCGCGCGCTGATCGCGCTCGCCAGCGGCGCCAGGGTCCTGCACTTTCACGGTCCTCCCGACACGTTGTTCGTCGCCGCGATCTTTGCCCGGCTCGCCCGGCGCAAGGTCGTGTTCGACCTGCACGATTCGGGACCCGAGCTGTTCCTCGCCAAGTTCGGCTCGCCGGTCGCCGCTGTTGGGGCGCTGGGCGTGGCGCAGCGGCAGGCGATCCGGTGGGCCAGTCACGTGATCGTCACCAACGAGTCACAGCGGGAGCTGGTTCGCCGCCGCGGCGGCAGATCCGGCGTCGAGGTCTCGGTTGTGCGCAACGGTCCCCGATGCCGGGAGTTTCGCGAGCCGCGCTCACCCCGACCGGGCAGGCTCGACGCGCCACGGCTGGTGTACGTCGGAGCCCTCGATACCCAGGATGGCGTGCTCGAGCTGCCAGATCTCCTCACAGCTCCCGCGCTCGCAGAGGCCACGCTGACGGTGGTCGGCGATGGTCCGGTTCGAGCCGAGTTGCTCGCGCGCTGCCGCGAGCGGGGGGTGCTGGAGCGGGTCACGTTCACGGGACACGTGCCGCACGCCGAGATCCCCCGGTTGATCTCCGAAGCCGACATCGGCATCGACCCCGCGCCCGGCAGCGAGCTCAATCACGGCTCCACGATGATCAAGGTCGTCGAGTACATGGGCGCCGGCCGGCCGCTCGTCGCCTACGAGCTGCGGGAGACGCGCCGCAGCGCGGGCGACGCCGCTCTCTACGCGCCATGCGGCGAGCCGGCCGCCTTCGCCGCCCTGGTCGCGCGGCTCGCTGCCGACGGGGAGCGTCGCACGCACATGGCCGGGCTGGCTCGCGGCCGCTCGCTCGAGCTCACATGGGAGCACCAGGCCCAGGTTCTGCGCGAGGTCTATCGCGGTCTCACTCCCGCCTGAGCCCGGGGCGCGGCGGGCTGGAGCACCACCGCAAGTACGCCGCCGCAGCCTCCGTTAGTGCAGGGTGATCCCTCTGACCGTCATGGACCACTCCGATCCCGAGCTGTTTGGTCAGCTGCTGCGTGCGATCGAGGGCGTGGCCGCCACAGGCGCCTTCATCGGTGGAAGCGCCGTCGAGGAATTCGAGCGCGAGTACGCAGACTGGTGCGAGGTGCCCCACGCGGTCGGCGTCTCCTCTGGCACCGAGGCGCTCGTGCTCGTCCTGCGAGCGCTCGACATAGGGCCAGGGGATCACGTGCTTGTCCCGGCCAACTCGTTCATCGCAACCGCAGAGGCCGTCAGCCTGGTTGGCGCCATCCCGCGCTTCATCGACGTCGACCCGGACACGCAGCTGGTGAGCGCAGCCACGATCGAGCCTGCTCTCACCGCCGCGGTCCGGTGTGTCATCCCGGTACATCTCTACGGGCGCACCGTCGAGATGGGACCGATCCTCGAGCTCGCCAGCGCGCGGGAAGTGCGCGTCGTCGAGGACGCCGCCCAGGCGCACGGCGCGCGCTATCGGGGCGAGCGGGTGGGGAGCATCGGCGACGCTGGCACCTTCTCCTTCTATCCGGCCAAGAACCTCGGTGCGTGGGGCGACGGTGGGGCGGTCGTCTCGCGCGACCCCGAGCTGATCGCGCGCGTGCGGCTGCTGCGCTCACACGGCGAGAGCCCGCGCTATCACCACCGCCTGGTGGGCACGACCGGCAGGCTCGACGCGATCCAGGCAGCGGTCCTGCGCCTCAAGCTGCGTGAGCTGGAGCAGTGGAACGAAGCCCGCAGGCGCGTCGCCGACGACCTGCGCGCGGCTCTGAGCGGCTCGAGCATGGTCGCTCCGATCGCGCCCGCAGCTGGTTGCGACCACGTCTATCACCAGTTCGTCGTGCGTACGCGCCAGCGCGACGCGCTGAGGGCCTTCCTGGCGCGCGAGGGGGTCGCGACCGGCATCCACTACCCGATCCCGATTCACCGCTCGGACGCATATCGGGCACTTGCGCCGCGGCGCGACGTGGCACCCGTCGCGAGCAGGCTCGCAGGGGAGATCCTGTCGCTGCCGATCTTTCCGGGCCTCGGCTCCGATCAGATTCAGCAGATCGCGGACGCCGCGCAGGCGTTCGCCGAGTACAGCTACCGCTCGGCCGTGCTCACCGGGTGCTGAGGCGCGTCTGGAGATGCCCACTGCCGTCGGCGCCCCGGAGAGCCTCGAGCAGCCGCGGGCCTTCACCCTGCTCGCCTGCCGGATACTCGATCTGGCGATCGCGAGCGTCGCCCTGCTCGTGTGCATCCCGCTCCTGCTCGCCGCGTGCATGCTGATCCGGCTGGAGAGCCCCGGGCCGGCGATCTTCCGCCAGCGCAGGCTCGGCCGGCACAGGCGCGCGTTCACGGTTCACAAGCTGCGCACGATGAGCTTCGCCGCGAGCTCCGAGGTGCATCGCCAGTACGTCGAGCAGCTCATCAACGGGACCGAGACGACGCATTCGGACAGGCGCACCGAGCTCTACAAGCTCGCGAACGACGACCGCGTGACCAAGCTGGGGCGCTTCCTGCGCCGAACGAGCGTCGATGAGCTGCCGCAGCTGTTCGACGTGTTGCGCGGCCGTATGTCACTCGTGGGGCCGCGGCCGGTGATTCCCTACGAGGCCGCGCTGTACCCCGCCGACTACGATCGTCGCTTTGCGGTGAAGCCCGGCCTCACCGGTCTTTGGCAGGTGAGCGGGCGCAACCAGCGCACCTACCGCGAGATGGTCGCACTGGACATCTCGTGGGTCGAACGCCACTCGGTCGGCGCATATCTGTCGATCGTGGCGCGAACACCCTGGGCGCTCCTGCACAGCCGCGGAGCGGCCTAGCCGTAGCCGCCGGCCGCCAAGATTTGACTCGGGCATGAAAGCGACGCCCCCGAGACGCCGTTGTTCGAGCAATGGGGTGGATGCGAACACTCGCCGATGCGACGCGTTCACACGCTTTGAAACCGCGAGGAGGCAAAGCATGAGCGAAGCGCAAATCGGTATCGCGATCGTCGGCTTCGGTTACTGGGGTCCGAACATCGTTCGCAACATCCTCGCGCGGCCCGAGCTGCGTCTGATGGGGCTGTGCGAGCTGGACGCAAACCGCAGCGCCGAGTTCTCGGGACGCCACCCGGGCGTGCGGATCGAGTCCGACCTGGACGAGCTGCTGCTCGATCCGCAGATCCAGGCGGTGGCGGTCGCAACGCCGCCTCGAACCCATCATGGGCTCGTGCGACGCGCGCTCGAGGCCGGCAAGCACGTGCTCGTGGAGAAGCCGCTCGCAACGAGCGTCGTGGACGCCCAGGATCTGATCGCGCTCGCCGCGATCAAGCGCGTGGTGTTGATGCCGGGCCACACGTTCGTGTACAGCCCGTCCGTCAACAAGGTGCGCGACCTGATCCGCTCCGGCGAGGTGGGGGAGGTGTACTTCATCACCTCCTCGCGCATGAACCTCGGCCTCTATCAGCACGACGGCGTGATCAGCGACCTGGCGCCGCACGACCTGTCGATCCTGCTCTATTGGCTCGACCGGCCGCTCACCCACGTCTCCGCCGCGGGGCAGAGCATCTTTCAGCTGGGCATACCCGAGACCGCCTTTCTGACGCTGCGCTTCGCCGGGGGCGCCACCGCCAACGTGCAGATCTCCTGGCTCGCGCCCCGCAAGATGCGCCAGATGGTCGTGGTCGGGTCAAAGCGCATGATCCAGTACGAGGACACCTCCTCGGATGAGTCCGTCCGCATCTATGACCGCGGCCTGGACTTCGCCGAGGTGCAGGCTCCTGCCACGTTCGGGGAGTACCAGCTGACCTACCGCACCGGCGACATCGTCGTACCGCGAATCGAGGCGGCCGAGCCCCTCGCGCTCGAGCTCCAGGACTTCGCAACGGCGATTCGAAGCGGCGCCGAACCGCGCTCCAACAGCAGCCTGGGACTCGAGGTCGTCCGCGCCCTGGAGGCGGCTCACCTCTCGATGGATCGCGCCGGCGAGCCGATCGAGCTCATCGACGCGACCGGACCGCGGTATGGAGAGATCACGGCACGGTCAAATCCGACGCGCCGGCCCGGCGCCGTCGGCCGTCGCGTATCTGCGCTCGTGAGCGAGTGATGGCGCCCGGGCTCAGACTCGCCTATCTCACCACGCACTACCCGGCGCTGTCGCACACGTTCATCCTGCGCGAGGTCGCTGCGCTGCGCCGACTCGGGCTGGAGGTGCACACGATCTCGCTGCGTAGGGCCGCCGGAGAGCACCTGCTCTGCCAGGAGAATCGCGACGCCGGCGATAGCACCTACGCGATCCGCCCGGCACGCGTTCGTGGTCTGCTGGCCGCGCACGTGGGCGCGCTCGCCCACCATCCCCGCAGCTATCTGGCCACCCTGCGCGAGGCCCTGAGCCGCGCCCGCCCCGGGGCGAGGGGCCGCCTGTGGCAGATCTTCTACTTCGGTGAGGCGATCATGCTGTGGCGCCATTGCGCCGGGCTGGATGTGCGCCACATCCACGCTCATCACGGCTCGGCTCCAGCCGATGTAGCCCTGCTCGCGGCGCGCTTCGGCGGTCGCGCAAAGCGGGGGCCGTCCACGTGGAGCTTGACCCTCCACGGTCCCAACGAGCTGCGCGACGTCAGCAGCTTCTCGCTCGCGGAGAAGGTCCGCCGCGCCGACGCGGTGGTGTGCATCAGCCATTTCGCGCGCAGTCAGCTGATGGCGCTCGTGGACGACCGCCATTGGGCGAAGCTGCGCGTGGTGCACTGCGGGGTGATCCCGTCCGAGTACCGGCATCTCAGCGAGCCGGCGCCCGCTCGTGCGCAGGTGCTGTGCGTTGGCAGGCTCGTTCCCGAGAAGGGCCATGGCGTGCTGTTGAGCGCTGTGGCGCGCCTGGTGAAGGAGGGACACGACGTCGAGGCGGTGCTCGTCGGCAGCGGCCCACTGCGCGCCCGGCTCGAACAGCTGGCATCCGATCTCGCGATCGCGGACCGGGTCGTCTTCCGCGGTGCGCTGGCACAGGACGAGCTGCGGCGCTGCTATGCCAGCGCGTCGCTGTGCTGCTCCTCCAGCTTCGCGGAGGGCGTGCCCGTCGTGTTGATGGAGGCGATGGCCTGCGGGGTCCCCGTGATAGCAACGGCGATCTCCGGCGTGCGCGAGCTGGTCAGCGACGGAGACTCCGGTCTGCTCGTCACACCCGGGCGCGTCGGGGAGCTGGCGCGGGCGATGGCCGCGCTGTTGCGCAGCCCGCCGCTCGGCGAGCGTCTGGCCCGCGGCGGGCGCCAGCGCGTGTCGCGCGAATTCGACGTGGATCGCTGCGCCGCGGAGCTCGCCGAGCTGTTCAGCGCGCTATGCGGGCCCCTCGATCGAGAGCCGCAGCGACACAGGCAACAGGGTGACTCGCCGGCGCTCGCCCTTGGGGTCGGCGCTCGATGACAGCGAGCGACGTGGCGCCCACGGCCGCGCCAGCGGCGCTGCGGATCGTGTGCGTGGTGTCCTTCCTCAACGAGGAGCGCCACCTGCAGGCGTTCCTCGACTCGATCGCCGGCCAAGAGCGCGTCCCCGACCTGCTGGTCCTCGTCGACGACGGCTCCACTGACGCCTCGTGCGCGATCGCCGCCGAGTTTGCCGCCACACGCTCGAACGTACGCCTGCTGCGGCGCGCGCCGCGACCGCCCACGCGCGATCGGCTGGCGCTCGCGGCGGAGCTGCGCTCGTTCCACTGGGGGCTCTCGCAGGTCGAGCTGCCGTGGGACGTCGCCGTCAAGATGGACGCCGACCTCGACCTCAGCCCCGATCTCTTCCACACGCTGGAGCGCGCCTTTCTGAGCACGCCCGACCTGGGGATCGCGGGCGCCTACCTGAGCGTGATCGACCGACGCACCGGTATGCGGGTGCGTGAACGCTGCCCGCCGCACCACGTTCGTGGAGCCACGAAGTTCTACCGCCGTGCCTGCCTGCGGGAGATCTCTCCGATTCCCCCGATCCTGGGATGGGACACGATCGACGAGGTGGCCGCACGCAGGCACGGCTGGCGAACGGCGAGCCTCGCGTGTCCGCGTGGAGACACGATCCATCTGAGGCCGGCTGGGAGCACCGACGGGAGGCTCCGCGCCCACTACCGCTGGGGCGTGTGCGCTTACGGGGTTGGACAGCATCCGCTGTGGGTGATCCTCAGCGCCGCGCGCCGGCTCGGCGACAGCCCCCGACTGCTCGGATCGGGGGCGTTCCTCGCCGGGTGGGCGCTCGCCGCCATACGTCGGCGCCCGCGCGCGGCGCCAGACGTACGCGACTTCGCGCGCAGCGAGCAGCTGTCGATCCTGCGCGGGCGAGTCCGCTCGATGATCGCCGCGTGATGGCCCGCCTGCTCAACAGGGTGCGTGGCTATCCCAGCCGCAGATGGCTCACACGACGCGGACTCAGGCTCGGACGCGATGTCTACATCGACGACTTCGCGGCCTTCGACCATGGGTTCCCGTGGCTGATCTCGATCGGCGACGAAGCGGTGCTCTCGGCGGGGGTGAGGATCGTCGCTCACGACGGAAGCACCAAGCACTGGACCGGCTACATCCGCCTGGGCCGCGTGGACATCGGACCGAAGGTCTACATCGGGGCGCACGCGCTCGTGCTGCCGGGAGTGACGATTGGCGAGAACGCGATCATCGGCGCCGGCAGCGTCGTGCGCCACGACGTCGCGCCCGGGTCGATCGTGTTGGGCAACCCGGCGGCGGAGGTCGGCACGGTCGAGGGGTTCACCGCCAAGCACCGCAGCCAGATCGCCGAGCGCCCGTGCTATCCCCGCGCCGGCTTCTCCGCCTACGAGCACGTCAGCGCCGCGGGCATGTGCGCGATGATCGAGGCGCTCTCAGACGGCTGCGGCTATGTCGAGTAGCGGCCCGCTGACCAGCTTGATCCCGCCGCTCCCGGCGGGCAACTCCCACACGTTCAGCTCGCCGTCACCGCAGCCCTCGCCCAGCCCGGTGGCGTCCGCGATCGCTCGACACAAGCTGCTCGTGCTGATCTGTGCCGTAGCGTGCGCGGCCGTGGGCGTCGCTGGCGGCGCCGCTCGAGCAGGCACCTTCACGGCCTCCTCGACTCTGCAGGTCGGCAAGGTCAATCCCAACTCGCCCGGCTTCTATGGGTTCGTCCAGTCGGCCAGCGATCTGGCCACGGCCTTCAGCCGCGCGATCACCGCCGCCCCCGTGCTCAGCGCCGTCCACGCCAAGCTCGGCCTGAGCCCGAGCCTCGCCGTCGCGCGGCTCGCCTCCGAGCCGATCCCCAACAGCCCCGCGTTCAGCGTGATCGCCAGCGGTCCCACCGCGCAGGCGGCTATCAACCTGGCCAACGTCACGAGCAGCGCGTTGATCGCCTACGAGGCCCACGCCAACACCTATAGCCCCGAAAGCCGCCGGCTGCTGAACGCCTACCGTGCTGCGTCGCTGGCGTTGGCGCACTCCAAGAACGTGGTCAGCCGCGCCGCGAGCGCGTACGCGCAGCACCCGGGACCGGCCACGAGCTCGAAGCTCGAAAACGCGCAGGCGGGCCGAGCCGCCGCCTCGCTGCGGGCACAGGCGCTCGCCGGCGGCTACCAGCTGAGCGCGCAGAGCGCCACCACGAGGGACCTCATCTCGCTGCTGTCCGGCGCCGTCACCGCCGCCAGCGACCGCAAGTCCAAGATCGAGCTGCTGGGCTTCGTCGGCCTGCTGGGCGGGTTGCTGATCGGTTGCGCGGTCGCGGTCCTGCGCGACCTGCGCGCCTCGGCGCGGCGCTCGCCGTAGGGGTTCGCAGCGATGGTCGAACGAGCCTGCTGGCGTCCTCCCTGGTATCTGTGGTCGGGGATCGGGCTCACGCTGCTGCTGTTACTACATCGGCAGGCGCCCTACCTGCTGCACGGTCAGTGGCTGTTCTTGCTCGCGCTCATGCTCCTCGCGCTGCTGCTGATCGCCGCCAACCTGTGGGAGCTCCCGGTCGCGGTGACGATCTGCGCGATGATCGGGCTGACGATCTTCTCCGGCAGCTGGGAAAGCTTGGGACTGCCGGGCTTTCCGTTCGTACCCGACCGCATCCTGCTGATGCTCGCGCTGCTCGCGCTGCTGCTGCGAGCCCCGGGCGCGTCCGGCCTGCCCAGGCCGCGGGTCAGGGGGGTCCACCTGTGGCTCGCGCTGACCGCGATGTACGCGATCGCCTCCGCCGCGGCGGCCGGGACGTTGGGGAGCAAAGCCGCGCTGTTCGATCTGCTCGACCGCCTCGGCGTGATCCCGTTTCTGATGCTGCTCGTCGCGCCGGTCGTCTTCGCGGGCGCGCGCGAGCGCGAGCTGCTGCTGGTCACGCTGGTCGGTCTCGGCGCCTACCTGGGGATCACGGCGCTGTTCGAGACGGTAGGGCCGCACGCGCTCGTGTTCCCTCGCTACATCGTCTCCGCCGACGCCCTCACGCCGGTCAGACAGGCCGGAGGCCCGTTTCGGGCGCCGATCACGGACGGCTTCGCCTGCTTTGCCTGTGGGACCGCCGCCGCGGTCGCGTTCGCTCGCTGGCGGGGACGCCGGCGGCGCTATGTGGCCGGCGCCGTCGTCGCGCTGTCGGCGCTCGGTGCCTTCTGCTCGCTCGAGCGCGGAGTTTGGATAGCGGCAGGCGCCGCGATCGTGGCGGTCGGGCTCGCCGCGCCCGAGCTGCGGCGGCTGCTCGTTCCGACCGCCGTGGTGTGCGTGGCTGTGATCGGCGGCGCGCTCGTCGTCTTTCCCACGCTCGCCGGCCACGCCACCGAACGCGCCAGCGATCAGACATCCGTGTGGGATCGAGAGAACCAGACCGCGACGGCGCTGCGCATGATCGCCGCCAGGCCGCTGTTCGGCTTCGGCTGGGACAACTACGTCAACGCCAGCACCGCCTACTTCCGCCAGGCCTCGAGCTACCCGATGACCGGATTCAGCACCTTCGACGATCCGCTGCCGCTGCACGACAGCTACCTGTCCAACGCGGTCGAGCTCGGCCTGGTCGGTCTGCTCCTGTGGCTGGTATCGCTCGGATGGGGCGTCGGCGGGGCGATATTCGCTCGCGGATCCCCGCAGCTGCGGCCGTGGCGGCTCGGTCTGCTCGCGATCGCGGTGTTCTTCTGCGTGCTCGCGTTCTTCGATCCGCTGCAGCAGAACTTCAGCGAGCTGCTGCTGTGGACGTGGGCGGGCCTGTGCCTGGCGTGAGCGCGAGCGAGCTGCGCAGCGCGATCGACCGAGTTGCGGTGCTGAACCGCGCGGTCAAGTCACGAGCCGGGCAGCACGTGGTGCAGAGCGTCAGGGGTGCGACGGTCGTGGAGCAACCGCTGCGCTTCGCCGCGTTGCAGCTCGGGTCGGAGCGCACGGCCGGCCACGTTCTGCGCAGGTCGGGCTTGAAGATCTTCCTCCGTCACCGAACGCGCGACGTCCACATACTCAACGAGATCTTCGGCGGCACCGGTGGGCGCGACAGCTACGAGCCGCCGCTCGCCGTGGCCGTCGCCCTCGATGCCAGGCGCTCGCCCAAGGTCCTGGATCTGGGTGCGAACATCGGGCTGTTCGGTGCCTATGTGCTGGCTCGCTGGCCGCGCGCTGCGATCCGCAGCTTCGAGCCGGATCCCACGAACCTGCGCGTGCTCGCCCATGTGATCCTCGCCAACGAGCTGCAGGGCCGCTGGTCGGTGGCCGAGGTCGCCGTCGCAAATCGCGCCGGCGAGCAGACGTTCGCAGCTGGCCTGTTTGCGGACTCGCACCTGTCGGATCCCCGTGCGGATCTGACAGACGGCCGCGCGATCACCGTGGGCACGGTGGACCTGTTCGAGCAGGATCACGACGTGGACCTGATGAAGATGGACATCGAGGGGGGCGAGTGGTCGATCCTGACCGACCCGCGTCTGCGAGAGCTCGGGGCGGATGTCGTGGTGCTCGAGTGGCACGCGCGCGGCTGCCCTGAGCCCGACGCCCATGCCGCCGCCGCTCGACTGCTGCGCGCGGCCGGCTACGACCAACTGGAGGAGGTCGAGTCAGGGCAGGACAACGGCCTTCTGTGGGCGTGGCGAGAGCATCGACTCGACGGGCGCGCCCGCCAGACTCGAGCCGACGGGGAGGCCCACGGTGCGCTCACGGGTTGGCGTGCAGTTCCATCTGGAGAACCTGGAGGTGCGTCCACGGAAACGACGCCAGCAGCTGGCTCGGGTACTCGCCTTCGAAGAACCCGCTCTGCCCCTGGTACGGATTGCTCCCCGTGAGCGTCGGGTCCTGCCCGAAGAAGGCTATGTTCGCAGCGAAGTCGCGCACGATGATCCCGTAGCGCTGCGCCGCGAGCGCCATCTCCCGCGCCAGCGGCGACATCTGCAGGCTCGAGAGGTTCAGGCGCGGGTCGAGCCGCAGATGCGCACCCTCGGGCAACGCCAGCGGGTCGAGCGAACGCCCATCCGTCCGCTGTGCCGGAGACGCGAAGATACCGGCACGCACCTGCGGCATCGCGATCGCCAGCGCGTGGTCGATCTGGCCCACGCGGAGCTGTTCGATCGTGATCGCGCCGCCAGCGAGCGCCAGTGAGCTGGCGGTCGCGCCCCACCACGGCTTTGCGCCGGGCCACGCCGTGGGCCCGTACACGCCGGGACTCGTGGAGACCGCCCTGATCGCACCGCCCCATGACGCGTGCCAGCCATCGTCCTGGCGGGTCAGCCGCCAGAACTCCCACATCCGATCGGTGCTCGGCTGCCACACGACCAGATAGCCGTCGCTGCCGGCGGCCGGTAGTGCCGTGGGCGGTAGGGGGACCGCGCCCCACGCCGAGCTGAGCGCCGCGTCCGGTGCGTGATCGAGCTGCACGCGGACGGTCGGCTCCTCGGCCGCGACCGTCAGGATCGGCACTCCGTCGGAGGTCGTGTTGATCCACGGTCCCGTCCGCGCCGCCTCCTCGCGTGCGACCTGCGCATCGAGCGCCGCGACGAGCTGCGCCGAGCGCCGATCGAGCGGAACATCGGACGCGAGCGGCCGGTTCCATACGCTCGTCGGCGCGAACAGCCGGGGCGCTTGCAGGCGGGCATCAGCGCCCGCGGGCGGGATGCGACGAGGCGACCCGCCGCACCCCGCCAGCGCCAAGGCACCGCACAGGAGGGCGAGCAGCGCGACGTGCTGTACGCTTGCGCGGTGAGTAGGCGAGCCGAGGACCGCTCGCTCGTCGGCAGTGAGCCGAGCCTGGTGCTGCAGTTCGACGAGTTCGCGCGAAACGCGATGGAGGAGCAGTCGGCTCAACTGGGGGTCTCGGTCGAGGAGCTCGCCACGTTTGCCGTCCTCTACTACCTGGCCGATGTTGACAGCGGACGCATCGCGCGACGCGTACCCCCGGCCGAGCAGCTCAGGCCGGTGTCGCGCTCCGCGCCCCCCGCGCCGTAGAACGCAGCGTCACGGGCCCCGCGTCGCGGATGATCAGCTCCGCCGACAGGGCTCTGCGTCCGCGATGGTGCAATCCGTGGATCGAGCCCTCGGTCTTGCCGGTTCGCTTGGCTATCTCGATCGGCGTGAGGCCCGCGACATGGCGCAGGATGAGCACCTCGCGCTGTGCGTGTGGGAGCGTCGCAAGGGCGTCTTTGAGATCGTTGACGCGCTCGCTTCCCTGTGGATCGCCCGAGCCCATCTCCGTCCTTCTGACCTCCTCGACCGGCACCAGCTGCCGCTGGCGCAGGTGATCGACGGCGACGTTGCGCGCCACGCGCAGGATCCACGCGAAGAACGGGACGTCGCGCTCCTGATACTTGCCGATCACGTGCACCAGCTTTGCGAACACCTGCTGGGTGACGTCCTCCGCCGCGTGATGGTCTCGGACGATGCTGCGCACGTAGCCATAGACGCTGTCGGCGTAGCGTGCGTAGAGGAACCCGAGCGCGTCCCGGTCGCCGTCCTGTGCGCGCCTGACAGCACGCGAGACCAGTCGCGTCGTGGCTTCCTCCTCCTTCACCTTGGCTTCCGACACAGGTTCATTCTCCGAGCAGTCGTCGACACACGTCATATGCATTTCCCCTCGTGTTCGCCGAGTCTCACCCTTCGTGGAGGGTCATATCCAGTACCTGAAGATGACTCCACGGGAATGAGCTCAGAATCTGATTTGGGTATTTGCCTTCGAAATATCCGTTTTGCCCGGTGTACGGGTTGGTGTGCGTGGGCGTTGGGTCTTCGCCAAAGAACGCGACGTTTGCCGCTTTGTCCCTGACGATGATTCCGTAGCGCTGCGCCGCTTCGGCGATCATCAGCGTCAGTGGTGGTAGGTGCAAGCCAGCGAGATCGAGCGTCGGATCCAGGCGCAGGTGGGCGCCCTCGGGCAGCGACCGCGGATTCTCCGATTGCCCATCCTCGCGTTGGGCGGGAAGGGCATAGACGCCGCCGCGCACGTTGGGGATCGCGATCGCGAGAGCATGTTCGATCCGACCCTGGCGAAGATCCTGCAGGGTCACCAGCCCGCCCGCGAGCGCCAGCGAGGTCGCGCTGGCGCCCCACCAGGCTTGGGCACCTGGCCACGCTTCAGGGCCGTACACGCCGGGGTTGCTCGACACGTTCTGAATCGTGCCGCCCCACGAAGCCGCCCAGCCGATGCTGGTAGACGTCAGCCGCCAGAATTCCCACATCCGATTGGTGCTCGGCTGCCACACGACGAGGACTTTGTCGGTGCCGGCGGAAGGCTGCGCCGTCGACGGCAGAGGGACCGCCTGCCACGATGAGGCCAGCGCCGGTTCTGGGTCATGCTCGAGCTCGACCGGAACGGTCAGCTGGGTCGCTTCGACGGTATACACCGGCACGCTGTCGGACGTGGTGTTGATCCAGGGTCCGCTCTTTTCGCTCAGCTCACGCGAGATTTCAGCATCGAATTCTTCGACGAGTTCGCTGGAGTGTGGATCCACAGGCGCGTTGGCGGGCAGAGGCTCATTCCAGACACTGGAAGAGGAGAAGAAGCGAAAAGCTGCGGCGGCGGGCGTTGACGTCTGTGACCCGCCGATGCTTGGGGGCGATGCCGGGACGTCGGCGAATTCGTAGGGCCCGGTTGATCCAGAGCTTTCCCCGGCTGAGCCGGAGGATGGCGTCGGCGGAGCCGAGGTGGGCCCTTCGCCGCTCGTACCCTGCCTGGGCCGTGCGCCGGGGCGCGCCCTTGCGCACAACTTGGCAGCGGCGTGATGGCTTCGCGTGTGCGCGTTTCTCTTCGCGCCAGAATGCTTGGCACGAACGCAGCTCCTGCTCGATGCGCGTGATCCCGGCCGGTCTTTGCGGGCGCCTTGGAATTCGGCTCCATGGGCGTGGGAGAAACCTGACGCGTTCGCCTCGACCACGACCGGGGACAGAGACGAGCCTGCAATCAAAAGGCACGTTCGAATCGCGGTCACGCGACAGGTGCGCGGCATCGGCTGTCCTCGGCGTCGGGAGCTCCGCTGGATACGCGCGGAGTGCCGCATGTCATACCAGCAGGTGGTTCATAACTCCGCGTCGCTGGACGGTTATACGATCAGATCCAACGCGGTCAGGCCGCCGCTGCCAACGCGGTCAGGCCGCCGCTGCCGCGATCATCCCCGCGCCGACCGTCCCGTTGCTGGACTCGTCGATCAGGATGAAGCTGCCCGTACGGCGGTTGTCCGTATACGGGTCGAACACGAGCGGGGCGCTCGTGCGCAGGTGCACGCGACCGATGTCGTTGAGCGCAAGCTCAGCGCGCGGCGGCACGCGCTCGAGCGTATGCACGTCGAGCACATCGTCGATCGCGTCCACCACCGCCGTCGCGTTGCGCGAGGTGTGCTTCAGCACGTAACGGGAGCCCGCCCGCAGTGGTTGCTCGGCCATCCAGCACACGTCCGCCCGCAGCTCGCTCGCCACCGAAGGGGCCTCCTCGGGATGGCAGATCAGCTCGCCGCGCGACACGTCCAGCTCGTCCTCCAAGCGCAGCGTCAGCGACATCGGCGCCAGCGCCTCCTCGAGCTCGCCGTCGTAGGTGTCGATCCCCGCGATTCGCGTGCGTGCGCCCGTGGGGAGCACCGCCACCTCGTCGCCCAGGCGCAGCGCCCCGCTCGCCAGCTGGCCCGAGTAGCCGCGGTAGTCGATCGAGCCGTCCTCCGCGTTCCCGCGCGCAGGGCGGATCACCCATTGCACCGGAAAGCGCGCCGGCGTCTCGTACGGGTGGTCGTAGGCCACGTCCACCTGCTCGAGCCAATCCAGCAGCGTCGGGTGGGTGGGATCGTCATACCAGTCCATGCGCGTCGAGCGCTCGACCACGTTGTCGCCGTTGAGCGCCGACATCGGCAGGTATGAGGTTGCGGTCCGTCGTGGGTTCTTGCCGCCCCGCAGCTTCTCCGCGAAGGCCTCGAACTCCTCGATCAGCTCCTGGTAGCGCTCCTGCGAGTAGTCCACCAGGTCCATCTTGTTGATCGCCACCGCCATCTGCGGGATCCCGAGCAGCGCGCTGATGAACGCATGGCGCTTGGACTGCTCCAGCACGCCCCTGCGCGCGTCGATCAGCACCACAGCCACGTCCGCCGTCGACGCGCCCGTGACCATGTTGCGCGTGTACTGGCGGTGGCCCGGGCAGTCGGCGATGATGAACCTGCGCTGCGCCGTCGCGAAGTAGCGGTACGCCACGTCGATCGTGATTCCCTGCTCGCGCTCAGCGCGCAGCCCGTCCGTCAGCAGCGCAAGATCCAGCGTGCCCTCGCCGCCGCGACGCTCACTCGCCTGTGCCACGTGCGCGAGCTGATCCTCGAACACCTGCTTTGAGTCGTACAGAAGTCGCCCGATCAGCGTGCTCTTGCCGTCGTCCACCGAGCCCGCCGTCGTGAAGCGCAGCAGGTCGAGCGTCAAAAGTACCCGGCCTTCTTGCGGTCCTCCATCGCCGCCTCCGACACGCGGTCGTCGGCCCTGGTCTCGCCGCGCTCGGTGATCCGCGTCGCCGCGATCTCCAGCACGACCTCCTCCAGCGTGCTCGCGAGCGAGCGCACGCCGCCCGTGCAGCTCATGTCGCCCACCGTGCGATAGCGGACCGTCTCGGTGAACACCTTCTCGCCGTCGATCAGCTCGGTGCCCTCACGCCACGCGTACAGCATGTCGTCGCGCTCGAACACCTGGCGTTCGTGCGCGAAGTAGATCGAGGGAACCTCGAGCTGCTCCTGGTCGATGTACTCCCACACATCGAGCTCCGTCCAGTTGGACAGCGGGAACACGCGCACGTGCTCGCCCTTGCGGATGCGCCCGTTGTACAGATTCCACAGCTCCGGGCGCTGGTTCTTGGGGTCCCACTGGCCGAAGTCGTCGCGGAAGGAGAACACGCGCTCCTTCGCCCGCGCGCGCTCCTCATCGCGCCGCGCGCCGCCGAACGCCGCGTCGAAGTCGTGCTCCGCGATCGCGTCCAGCAGCGTCACCGTCTGCAGCTTGTTGCGCGACGCCCGCGGCCCCGTCTCCTCGACCGCGCGTCCGCTGTCGATCGAGTCCTGCACGCTCGCCACGATCAGGCGCTCGCCGAGCTCCGCCGCGCGGCGGTCGCGGAACTCGATCACCTCGGGGAAGTTGTGCTCCGTGTCGACGTGCATCAACGGGAACGGGAACGGTGCCGGGCGGAACGCCTTCTCCGCCAGGCGCAGCAGCACGATCGAGTCCTTGCCGCCGCTGAACAGCAGCACCGGACGCTCGAATTCCGCCGCCACCTCACGCATCACGTGGATCGCCTCCGACTCCAGCGCGCGCAGATGGCTCAGCTGGGGGCGGGCCGCCACGTTCATGGGTCGACGACCTCGACGTGGATCCCGCACTCGGTCTTCGATGTGCCCGCCCAGCGGCCCTCGCGGCCGCTTCCAGGCTGCGTGCACGGGGCGCAGCCGATCGACTCGTAGCCCAGGTCGTGGAGCGGGTTGTACGGCAGGTCGCGCTCGTGGATCCGCCGCCACAGGTCCTTGTCCGTCCAGTGTGCCAACGGGTTGTACTTCCACAGACCGCGCTGCTCGTCGCGTTCGATCAGCTCCGTGTTCGCCCGCGTCGGCCCCTGCTCGCGGCGGATGCCCGTGATCCAGCCCTGCGCGCCCGCCAGCGCGCTCTCCAGCGCCGCCACCTTCGCCACCGAGCAGCAGTGCTCCGGTCCGCTCCACTTTTCTTGTTTCCCGCCCACCCAGCTCGCGTCCTGCACCTCGATCTTCACGCCGAAGCGCTCCTCGAACGCCCGCCACGTCTGCAGCGTCTCAGCGAACAGCACGCCCGTGTCGATCGTCACGATCCTCACGGCCTGGGGGGTGGGGACTCGACATAGTCCAGACGCAGCAGCTCGTCGAGCAGCACCGACTCCTCCTTCTGGAAGGAGCACAGCAGCACCGCCCGCTCGCCGTGACGCGCGGCCTCGCGCAGCGTGTGGGTCAGGCTCAGGGTCGGGTCGAGCTCGGAGGTCATCGGTGCAATGTTGGTTCCTAGTGGCTGCATCTAGTCTGGTCGTCTCGTTTCCTCATCACCTTGATATCTACATCGCGCTATACGGCGCACTCGCCCTCGCCGCGAATCACCTGGAAGGGGACGTTCCTGTTCCAGTCGATGAACTCGTTCATCGTCTCCAGGCCGAAGTCCACCGGCATCGACAGGTCCTTCACGAGGCCCTCGATCTCGCCGGTGCCGACACGCTCGACGAACGCGTTCCACTCCTCGCCCTTCTCACGGCTCGACTCATAGTGGCGTATCCACCGCTCGATCGCATCCGGTACCCGCTTGGCCGGCAGGCGCAGCTTCAGGCGCGTGCCGAACTGGACCGCGCCGCCTTCGAACACGCCGCCGACGAGGGGAATGTACGCGGGGATCGTGTGCTCGCCGACTTTGATCGACGCGCCCGTGAAGCCGATGCTGGCGACGTGGTGCTGGCCACAGCCGTTCGGGCAGCCGCTGATCTTGACGTTCAGCCTGCGTGTCAGCTCATCGGTGATGTCCATCGCCTCGATCCGCTCCTGGACGGCCTCGTTCAGGCCCATCGAGCTGGTGATCCCGAGCTTGCACGAATCGGTGCCAGGGCACGACACGACGTCGTCGATCTGCCGCGACCCGGCGTCGCCGAGCCCGAGCTCCGACAGCGCCCGCCAGAGGTCGTACACGCACTCCTCACGCACCCATCGCAGCACGAAGTTCTGCTGGACCGTCGTGCGTGCGTAGCCGCCGGCGTACGCGCGCATGATCCCCGCCAGTCCCCTCAGCTGCTCGGGTGTCAGATCGCCGCGGGTGATCTTGACCTCGACCGTCACGAAGCCCTCCTGCTTCTGCTCGGCGACGTTCGCCGCGCGGAAGCGCTCGAACGGTTGGAGGTCGCCGTTAGGGCTGCCGTACGTCTTCGGCGGCGCCGGCGCGCTCTCGCGCTCGTCGTCGAGGAACAGGCGGTGCTCGATCGAGAAGTCGCGTTCGGAGACCCAGTCGCCCTTCAGCTCCTCCTCGACCTGATTGCGCAGCTCGTCGATGCCGTACTTGTCCACGAACACCTTGATGCGGGCGCGCGCGCGGTTGACGCGCAGCCACTCCTGGCGGTCGAAGATGCGCATGACCGCCTCGGTGACCTTGAGGTACTCGCCGTTGTCGAGCTCGAGAAAGTCGTACAGCACCGGCGCCACGCGCGGCATGATCGAGGTACCGCCGCCCACGAGCATCTCCGCGCCGCGGACCTGTCCCCGCCCCTCGATCTCGCGCACGCGTGCGCGGAAGGCGACGTCGTGGATGCCGCTGATCGCGCGGTCGCGCGGGCTGCCGTCGAAGGAGGTCTTGACCTTGCGTGGCATCCCCTGGGTGGTCGGGTGGCGTACGAAGTAGCGCACGTACGCGCCCGCGTAGGGGGTCATATCGAACAGCTCGTCCTTGGCCACACCCGCCCACGGGTCGCCGGTGACATTGCGCATCGTGTTCCCGCAGCCCTCGCGGCTGGAGAGCCCGGCCTCGCCGAGCTCGCGGATCGCCTTCTCCGCTTCCGGCAGCGGGATGTGGTGCATCTGGATGTTCTGACGCGTCGTGATGTGGCCCCTGTTCAGGGGCACGTACTTCTCGATCACGTCCGCGAACTTCTCCATCTGCTCCGGCGTGATCCCGCCGAACGGCAGCTTCACGCGGATCATCTGCACGTCGGCCTGACGCTGGCCGTACACGCCCTGCCTGAGCCGGAACTTGATGAACTCGTCCTCCGGCGTCTCGCCCGCGAGGAACTTCGTCGCTTCCGTCTTGAAGTCGTCGTACTCCCGCTGCAGGATCGGGATCACATGCCCGGGCACGTTCTGGAGGACCTCAGGGTCCTCGAGCGTGCCGCGCTGGGCGGAGATGGAAGTTGGCTCCATTTGCGAAACCTCCTGATCCGGACGATCGCCCGGGCTGCTTTCGACGACACCTGCCAGACGATGGATATTGCGCTAAAGCCTAGCGGCTTTTAGGTATTTATCCAGGGGTCGGGAACATCCTGCCGCCGATCGCGCGAAACTCCTTCCACGAGCGCCGCCCGCCGCCACCGGTCTGCGGGCTTGACGGCAGGTCGTGGCGCCGCGGGTGCCGTCGCGCGCATGAACCGCTCCAGCGCCGCGACGATCGCCGCCGCCTCCTCGGGCGTGGCGCTCACAGCGGGATGTTGCCGTGCTTGCGCTTCGGGCCCGGTTCGCGCTTGCTCTGCAGCGTGTGCAGCGCCACGATCAGCTTCGGGCGCGTCTCGTGGGGCACGATCACGTCGTCGATGTAGCCGCGCTCGGCCGCCGTGTACGGGTTGGCGAAGCGCGCCTTGTAGTCCTCCATCAGCTTCCTGCGGCGCTCATCAGGCGTCGGGCTTGCCGCGATGTCGCGCCTGTAGATGATGTTCACCGCGCCCTCCGGTCCCATCACCGCCACCTCAGAGGTGGGCCATGCGAAGTTGAAGTCCGCCAGCATGTGCTTGGAGGCCATCACGTCGTAGGCGCCGCCGTATGCCTTGCGCGTGATCACCGTCAGCTTCGGCACCGTCGCCTCGGTGAACGCGTACAGCAGCTTCGCGCCGTGGCGGATGATGCCGCCCCACTCCTGGCTGGTGCCCGGGAGGAAGCCCGGCACGTCCACGAGCGTGAGCAGCGGGATGTTGAACGCGTCGCACGTGCGCACGAAGCGCGCCGCCTTGGCCGACGCGTCGATGTCGAGCACCCCCGCCAGCTGCGCCGGCTGGTTGCCGACGATGCCCACCGCGAAGCCGTCGAGGCGGGAGAAGCCGCAGATGATGTTCCTCGCATAGTGCTCGTGCACCTCGAAGAACTCGCCGTCGTCCACGATCAGCTTGACCACGCCGCGCATGTCGTATGGCTTGTTGGGGTTGTCTGGAACCACGTGGTCGAGCTCGGGGTCCATGCGCATCGGGTCGTCCGTGGGCTGCACGCGGGGCGCCGTCTGCAGGTTGTTCTGGGGCAGGAAGCTGATCAGATACCGGCAGTCCTCCAGGCACGCGTCCTCGTCGTCGGAGGCGAAGTGCGCGACGCCCGACTTCGTGTTGTGCGACATCGCGCCGCCGAGCTCCTCAAAGCCCACCTCCTCGCCCGTGACCGTCTTGATGACGTCGGGGCCCGTGATGAACATGTGCGAGGTCTCCTTGACCATGAAGATGAAGTCCGTGATCGCCGGCGAGTACACCGCGCCGCCCGCGCACGGGCCCATGATCAGGCTGATCTGGGGGATCACGCCTGAGCAGCGGACATTGCGCACGAACACGTCGCCGTACGCGCCCAGCGACACCACGCCCTCCTGGATGCGAGCGCCGCCGGAGTCGTTGATGCCGATCACCGGGCAGCCGATCTTGGCCGCCAGGTCCATGATCTTGCACATCTTCTCGCCCATCACCTCGCCCAGCGAGCCGCCGAACACGGTGAAGTCCTGGCTGAACACGCACACCGTGCGGCCGTCAATCGTGCCGTGGCCGGTCACCACCGCGTCGCCCCACGGCCGGTTTTTCTGCATGTCGAAGTCGTACGTGCGGTGGCGCACGAAGGTGTCCAGCTCCTGGAAGGACCCCGGATCGAGCAGCTTCTCGACCCGCTCCCGCGCCGTGTACTTGCCGCGCGCATGCTGCTTCTCCTCGGCCTCCGGCGCCGAGTGCAGAGCTGCCTCGCGCAGCTCGTGCAGCTGCGCCAGCTTCTCCTCGTAGGTTTCCGGAGCCTTCTGGCGCGGCGGCTTGCGGTGCCCGCTGCGCGACGCCGCCAAGAGGGCCGCGTCGGCCTGCCGATCGTGGGGTCTGCTTGCCATAGGGCGCGGGATGTTATCCGCGCGCGGCGTCGCCGAGGCTACGCCGCCGAGGGCGCTCCCTGCCGGCCCACCAGCCCGCGCTCGTGCAGCAGCTCCGCCAGCTCGACCGCGTTGGTGGCGGCGCCCTTGCGCAGGTTGTCGGCGACGATCCACATGTCCAGAGCGCGCTCGTTGCCGGGGTCGCGCCTGATGCGCCCGACGAACACGCCGTCCTTGCCGGCCGCGTCGATCGCGAGCGGATAGCGCGCTTGGCCGGGATCGTCGACGACGACCACGCCGGGTGCGCTCGCGAGCAGCTCGCGGGCGCGCTCGGGCGAGAGCTGCTCGCGCGTCTGCACGTTGACCGCCTCGGAGTGCCCCGTGATGACGGGCACCCGCACGCATGTGGCGGATACGCGAATCGAGGGATCGTCGAGGATCTTGCGCGTCTCGTTGATGAGCTTGCGCTCCTCGTCGGTGTGATCCTCGCCGGGCGCGAAGCTGCCGGCGTGGGGCAGCGCGTTGAACGCGATCTGGTGCGCGTACTGCTCCGGTCGCGCGATCTCGCGCTCGTGCAGGAGGGCGTGGGACTGGTCGAGCAGCTCCTGCACGGCCCGCTTGCCGGTCCCCGACACCGCCTGGTAGGTGCTGATCACGAGACGCTCGATCCCGACCGCGTCGTGCAGCGGCGCGAGCGCGACGACCATCTGCATGGTCGAGCAGTTGGGGTTGGCCACGATCCCCCGGTGGGAGTCCAGCGCGTGCGGGTTGACCTCGCTGACGACCAGCGGCACGTCGTCCTGCATGCGCCAGCGGGAGGAGTTGTCGATCACGGTGGCGCCCGCCTGCACGAACTTCGGCGCCCACTCGCCCGACGTGCCGCCGCCGGCGGAGAACAGCGCCAGATCGAAGCCCCGAATCGAGTCCTCGCTGAGGCCCTGGACGACCAGGCCCTGATCGAGCACGCGTCCGAGCGAGCGCTCGGAGGCAAACGCCACGATCTCCGCGGACGGGAACCCGCGCTCACGCAGCAGCTCCAGCATCAGCGTGCCCACCTGGCCGGTGGCGCCGACGACCGCGACCCGATAGCCCTCGCTGCTCATTGGGTCAGGGTATCGCGGTGGTGTGCCTGGTCGATCGAGTGAGCGTTTGGGCGATCTACGGCCTGATCGACATGAACAGGATCGTGACCAGCACGAGCACGCTCAGCAGCGTCCCGACGATCGACAGCCGGCGCACGAGCCCGCGGTACTCGTCGCTGAGCTCGGCCGTCGCCTCGGCGCTCGCGGCCAGATCGCGCGCGGCGATCTGCTCGGCTCGTTTGGCGGTCGGGATCATCACGCCTCCGACCAGCGCTCCGATGACGATTGCCGCACCAAGTCCCCACTGGACGAAGAAGTCGCTCCAGTAGTGGCCCTTGCTCGCCAGGTAGATCCCCGCGAGGATCACGAGCAGCAGGCCGGGGTTGATCAGCATGCGCTCGATCGTGTACTCGACGCGGTGCAGCAGCGGCAGGCTGCGCGGATCGTGGCGGGCGCCCACCGCGAACATGATCGGGTAGGCGAACGTCACGCCGAAGGCGACGACGACGGCCATCACGTGCACAGCCAGAACAACTTCATATAGAGACGCGGCCGGGCTGGTGGGCATGCGTCGCACCCTAATCGCTCCCGCCGGAGATGTGCTCCTCCGACGCGCGCGCTGTATCGCGATGGCTATACAGACTTTGCTTGCGCGGATATCTGGACATCTCCTCCGACGCGCGCGCTGTATAGCGATGGCTATACAGACTTTGCTTGCGCGGATATCTGGACATCTCCTCCGACGCGCGCGCTGTATAGCTATGGCGCTCAGAAAGTCGGCGCGTACTTACCGAACACGTCCTGAAGGGCGCCGCACACCTCGCCGAGCGAGCAGCGGTCCTTCAGCGCCTGGCGGATCGCCGGCAGCAGGTTGTGGCTGCCTCGAGCCACATCGAGCAGCTCCTCCAGGCGTCGCTCGACCAGGGCAGGGTCGCGGTCGGCCTTGAACGCGGCCAGTCGCTGCACCTGCTGACGCTCGGACTCGGGGTCGACGCGCAGCAGGTCCGGCACCGCGATGCCGTCCTCCTGGTAGGCGTTGACGCCGACGACGATGTCCTGGCCGATGCGATAACGCTCCTGGTAGCCCCACGCGGACTCGTCGATCTCGCCCGTGATGAACTCGATCGCTCCCACCGAGCCGCCGAGCGCGTCGACCTTCGCGATCAGCTCGTTGGCGCGCGCTTCGATCTCGTCGGTCAGCGACTCGACGAAGTACGAGCCCGCGAACGGGTCGACCGTATCGGCGGCGCCCGACTCGTGCGCGAGGATCTGCTGCGTGCGCAGCGCGATCTTGGCCGCGCGCTCGGTTGGCAGGGCGAGCGCCTCGTCGAAGCCGTTTGTGTGCAGCGACTGGGTGCCGCCGCAGACGGCGGCGAAGCCCTGGAGCGCCACGCGCACGATGTTGTTCTCCGGCTGCTGCGCCGTCAGGGTGACGCCGCCCGTCTGGGTGTGAAAGCGCAGCATCGTCGCCTTCGGATTCCTCGCGCCGAAGCGCTCACGCATGATGTGGGCCCACATGCGCCGCGCAGCGCGGAACTTGGCGACCTCCTGGAAGACGTTGTTGTGGCCGTTGAAGAAGAACGCGAGGCGCGGCGCGAAGTCGTCGACGTCCAGTCCCTTGTCGATCGCCGCCTGCACGTAGGCGATTCCCGAGGACAGCGTGAAGGCGACCTCCTGCACGGCCGAGCAGCCCTTCTCGCGGAAGTGGTAGCCCGAGATCGAGATCGTGTTCCACTTGGGCACGCGCTCGTGGCAGTACGCGAACAGGTCGGTCGTCAGGCGCATGGTGGGCGCGGGTGGGTAGATGTAGTTGCCGCGCGCGATGTACTCCTTGAGCACGTCGTTCTGCGTGGTGCCGCGCAGCTTCTCGCTGGGCACGCCCTGCTCCTCGCCGACCAGCTCGTACAGCAGCAGCAGGCACGCGGCGGGGGCGTTGATGGTCATCGACGTGGACACCTGATCGAGGGGGATGCCGGCGAACGCCGTGCGCATGTCGTCGATCGTGTCGATCGCCACGCCCGTGCGGCCGACCTCGCCGAGGCAGCGCGGGTTGTCGGAGTCAAGGCCGAGCTGCGTCGGCAGGTCGAATGCCATCGACAAGCCGGTGGAGCCCTTGGAGAGCAGGTAGTGGTAGCGCTCGTTGGACTCCTTCGCGGAGGCGTAGCCGGCGTACTGGCGCATCGTCCATGGCTGCTTGCGGTACATCTCGCGATGGACCCCGCGCGTGTAGGGGAACTCGCCCGGCTCGCCGAGGTCGAGGATCTCCGGCAGGTCGGACTCGGTGTACAGCTCGGAGATCTCGATGCCGGAGTCGGTGAAACGGCGCGGATCGTCGGGCCCTACGATCGGCGCGACCGTCAGATGTTCCTCCGTTGCGGCCATGTCATGGAAGCATAGAGGCGGGAATCACTAGACTTGATCGCGATGGCCACATGCCTGGTCACCGGCGGTGCCGGCTTCCTAGGGTCACACCTGTGCGACGAGCTGATGGCGCGCGGCAATCGCGTGATCTGCGTCGACAACCTCGAGACCGGGTCGCTGGCCAACATCGAGCACATCCGCGATCCCGACCGCTTCGTGCACCTCGGAGCGGACATCATCGAGCCATACTTCATCGAGGAGGCGGTCGACTTCGTCTACCACCTGGCCTCTCCGGCCTCGCCGATCGACTACCTGCGGCTGCCGCTCCACACGCTCAAGGTCGGCTCGTACGGCACGCATCACACGCTCGGGCTGGCCAAGGCCAAGCGCGCACGCTTTCTGATCGCTTCGACCAGCGAGGTGTACGGCGATCCGCTGGAGCACCCGCAGGCGGAGAGCTACTGGGGCCACGTCAACCCGATCGGTCCCCGCGGCGTCTACGACGAGGCCAAGCGCTACGCGGAGGCGCTGACGATGGCCTACCACCGCCAGCAGGGCGTGGACACGGCGATCGTGAGGATCTTCAACACGTATGGCTCGAGGATGCGCCCCCACGACGGTCGCGCGATCCCGACGTTCCTGCGCCAGGCGCTGGCGAACCGCGCGATCACGGTCTTCGGCGACGGCAGCCAGACGCGTTCGTTCTGCTACGTGAGCGACCTCATTCGAGGCATTATCGCGCTCGCCGAGTCCGGCTATCACAACCCGGTGAACGTCGGCAATCCGGACGAGTTCACGCTGCTCGAACTCGCCGAAACGGTCAAAGAGCTGACCGGTTCGAGCTCGGAGATCGTGTTCGAGGCGCTGCCCATCGATGACCCCAAGCAGCGTAAGCCGAACATCGCGCTCGCGCGCGAGCTGTTGGGGTGGTCGCCGGAGGTGTCGCTGCGGGAGGGGTTACAGCGCACGATCGAGCAGTCGGGCGTCGAGCTGCTCATCGGTGGCGGCGCAAGCTGACGTGCACCATCGGTTGAATCCTCGCGCCCTACGCCCGGGCGACCGCTCCGTATGCGAGGCTAGGGTGTTGTGAGCAGCGAGATGGGACCACGCCTGTCGCGAACGTCCACTCCGTCAGCCCCTCCCGCGCCCACGCGCGCTCGCCCGTCGTCCCCGCCCCTGGTGCCGCCGCGGCCTGCAGCGGCGAGACCGGCGCTCCCCGTGGGGGCACAGCACGTCGAGGGCGCGGAGCGCGACATCCGCCGCAAGCGTCCGCCAGCGCTGTCGTTCGTGCTGCGCATGTCCACCCTGCGCCGCGTGGCACGGGTGGCCTCGCTGCTCGCGCTGGACTTCGCCGGCGTGACGCTCGCGATCTTCACGGCACTCGTGCTGAAGGAAGCCGCTCACGGCCACGTGGTGACGGCTGACGCGGCCCACGGCACGAGGCAGTTCCTGCCCTTCGCCTATCTGCTCACGGCGCTCCTGTTCGCGCGCTCGGGGCTGTACGCAGAACGCGGCCTGCGCCCTGGGCTGTCGCGGATCGTGGGGTCGCTGTTCCAGGTGGCCTTCGTCGCGCTCATCTTCGCGGTGGTGAACGGCGAACACTTCTCGAGCTACTACCTCTTCTGGAGCTCGCTCGCGTTCGCCATCTTCTACGTCTCGTCGCTGCGCGCCGGCTACGAGTGGTCGACCGCCGTCCTGCTGCGGGCTGCCGGCTACCGGCGCCGCGCGCTGCTGGTGGGCAGGGGCAAGCACATCGGCGACGTCGCCCACGCGCTCGGGGATGCTCCGAGCTCTCCGATCGAGGTCGTTGGCTTCCTCTCACCCAGTCCGCTTCCCGGCAACGGCCTGCGTCCGCTCGGCTCTCTGGCGGACCTGCAGAGCGTGCTGAGCGGCGGACGGATCGACGAGGTGATCATCGCCGATCCGGACTTTCCCCAGGACGACGCCGTGGAGCTCGTCGACGTGTGCCATCAGCGCGGGGTGCGCGTGCGGCTCGCGCCCTCCACGATGGAGATCCTGATTCACCGCGCCGAGTTCGTCCCCGGGCAGTCGGTGCCCCTGTTCGAGCTCGGCCCGCCGGTCTTCGAGGGCGTCGACTTCGCTCTGAAGCGCACCTTCGACATCGTGGGCGCGACGCTGCTGCTCGTGGCGTTGAGCCCGCTGCTGCTCGCGATCACGCTCGCCGTGCGTTTGAGCTCGCGGGGCCCGATCCTGTTCCGCTCCCAGCGCCGTGGGATCGGTCAGCGTCCGTTCGCGTGCTTGAAGTTCCGCACGATGCACACCGACGCCGAGGAGCGCCAGGCCGACCTGGAAGAGCTCAACGAGGCCTCCGGCGCGCTGTTCAAGATTCGCCAGGATCCGCGCCTGACCCCTATCGGCCGTCTGCTGCGGCGCTTCTCGCTGGACGAGCTGCCGCAGCTGGTGAACGTGCTCCGCGGCGAGATGTCGCTCGTCGGCCCGCGTCCGCTGCCCGAACGCGACTACGCGATGCTCGACGACTGGCACCGCAAGCGTTATCTGGTGCTGCCCGGCATCACCGGTCTGTGGCAGGTCTCAGGTCGCTCCGAGCTCGACTTCGACGACCTCGTGCATCTGGACTTCATCTACCTCGAGCGCTGGTCGCTCGCGCTCGATCTGACGATCCTGCTGAAGACGATTCCCGCCGTGCTCTCGCGGCGGGGCGCTTACTGAGGCTCGAGACCGTCGATTCCCGCCGCGCCCGCCGCGCGGCGGCGCAGCGCCCGCTCGGCTGCCCGCGCCCGCTCGGCCGTACGCGGCTGCTCGGCTGCACGCGGCTGCTCCGCGGCTGCCACCGCCCCCGCATACACGGACCATGTCGCGCGCGCCGCGTCCTGCCAGCTCCACGGCGGCGGTGGCGGGGCCGGCCGGCGCGCGGCCTGGGCGCCCATCACCAAGCCCTCCATGTCTCCCGGCGCGACAAACGTGACGCGGTCGCCCAGGACCTCGCGCAGCGCCGGCGCGTCGCAGGCGACGACCGGCGTGCCGCAGGCAAGCGCCTCGACCGCCGACAGGCCGAAGCCCTCGTCCTTGGAGGACAGCACCAGCGCGTGCGCGCCGCTGTAGATCGCCGCGAGCTGCTCGTCGGAGACCTGGCCTGTGAGGATCACGTCGGGGAGCTCGTGCACCCAGGGTCGGGTTGAGCCGACCAGAACCAGCGGCAGCTCGCGCGGAGCGGCGGCGAGCTTGGCCACGTGCTTGCCCGGGTCTGGGTGCTGCAGTCCGCCGACCCACACCAGATAACGCTCGGGCAGCCCGAGCTGCGCCCTGACCGCCGCGATCTCGGATCCGGTGCGCGGGTACATCGCCGCGTCGGCTGCCTCGGAGATGACCACCACCCGCTCGCGCTCCAGCCTCATGTGAGCGACCGCGTCGGCTGCCACCGCCTCGGTCGGGACGATCACGCGCACGGCGCGTTGGACTGCAAGGTGGCGCAGGCGCAGGCGCAGGCCGCTGCGCAGGTGCTCGCTGCGACGCTTGAACGCCACCAGATCGTGAATCGTGACGACCATCGGACAGGGGCTGTGCAGCATCGCGCCGTCGACCCACGGCGAATGGAAGACGTCGGCGTTGCGCGAGCGCGCCAGCGCCGACGGGCGGTGCGTCTCGACGATCTCATCGCCGGTCGCGACGGTGTCGCGCAGGGCTCCGAGCAGGCAGCGCGAGTAGCGCCCGACGCCGTCCGGGTCCGACACGGCGCGGCTGTCGAACGCAACCTTCACTGCTCGTTGCTCGCGCTCACGCGATCGTCCGAACTTGCACGGTGCCAACATAATCGCTTTGCGTACGGTTGGGTAGTGCTGAGAGCCTCGCTGCACGCTCGATGCGGCCGAGCGCGCCCCACTGGCACCGGCCGCGGCCCGGCCCTCGCCATCGGTGTGCCCGTTTAGCCTGTCGCTGGCGATGCCCTCGAGCGAGTACCACGAAGGCCTCTGGCACGCAGTGCCCGCGGGGCTGCAACCATCCGACTTCCGACTGCGCAGGCGCTTCCTGCTGGATCACGTGGGCGCGGGTGACCGTGTGCTGGATGTGGGCTGCGGCGAAGGACGGTTCGCGTTGGAGCTGGTGCGCGCGGGCGCGCACGTGGTGGGGATCGACGTCGCCGGGGAGCCGCTGCGCCGAGCGCGGGAGCGCAACCCCGAGCTCGATCTGCGGCTCGTCGTCGGCGAGCGGCCGTGGGAGCTCGAGGACGCGAGCTTCGACGCGGTGTGGGCGGGTGAGGTGATCGAGCACGTCGCCGACACCGCGGCGTGGCTGTCGGAGGTCCGCCGCGTGCTGCGATCGGGGGGGAGCCTGCTGCTGAGCACGCCTGCTCATGGACCGCTCACCCTGATGCGCGTGGCGCTCTCCAGGCGCGCGTTCGCGGGCCACTTCGATCCGCGCGGGGATCACCTGCGCTTCTACAGCCGCCAGACGCTCACCCGTCTGATCGGGGACTTCGGCTTCGAGGAGATCAGGGTGCAGAGCGCCCGAGGCCTCCCAGGAGCCCGGCGGCTCCTGCTCGCGTGTGCAATCCGCTCGCGCTTCTGAAGGCCGCGGCCGGCTGCGCAGCTGTCTGCAACGCGCGGATGTAGTCGTTGTGGATTTCGATCGCTTCGCGCTCGCCGTTCGCGATCGCTTCGGGCGCGATCGACTCGGGGTTGAGATAGATCGCTGCTTGGAGCTCCTTCAGGGCCGCTTGAGGATCGCTGGCGAGGTCGTAGCGTCCCAGCTCCAGCCACGTCTGCGGGTTTGAGGGCTGCAGGCGCACCGCTCGCCCGAGCGTCGCGCGGGCGAGCGCGGGGTGACCGGAGACCTGCTGGACGTTGGCGAGGGTGAACAGCGCTTGCACCGACAGCGGGTCGTGTGCGACCGCGCTGCTCGCCGCCGCGCTCGCGCCGGGCAGGTCGTGCGCTTCGAGCAGCGTATCCGCCTGCTGGCGGGCGTCTTCGGAGCGCTGCGGCTGCCACTGCGACCATGCGGCGAGCAACGCCGCGACGATCGCGACGCCTGCGAGGAGCAGGCGCAGGTCGTTCGGTCGCGCCCCCGAGCCGCGCCGCCAGCGGGAGCCCGCCGCCGGCCCCGGCGCGGCGGCGATCGATGGCGATCGCTCGTCCTCCCCCGCGGTCCTCAGCGGCCCGCGACCGGCGAGCCAGCCCGCGCACAGCAGCGCCACGCATGCGTCGCCAGGCACGTACCACGTCCAGTCGATCAAGGAGTGCGCGCCGAACACCGCCACGACGCACAGCATGCTCAACAGGCCGATCCGCTCAGGCGTGTATCGAGTCAGCTTCGGCTCACGTAGACGCCGCCAGCCGGGGCGTCCGCCCGAGCGGATCTGCAGCCAGGTACCCCAGCTCGTCCAGCGGCGGTTGAACGGGTGCGTCGCGCGTCCCGCCGCGGCCATCCACGTCAGCGCCAGCGTCAGCGCCAGGGTGAGGCCCACCAGCCCGAGGTCGGCGAGCGTCTGCACGGCGAAGCCGTGTGCGTGCCTGACTTCGAGCGTCTCCTGGCGGTAGCGCAGACGCGCGGTCGCATAGCCGCCGGCCCCCACGCCGAGCGCCGGGTGGGCGTCGAAGGTCTGCAGCGCCTCCTTCCAGTAGCGCGCGCGCACGCTCGCGACCGCCGTCAGACGGTCGGGGGTGTTGGACGGTGGTTTCGCGTTCGGGTCGGTGAGCGCGTTGAAGGCGTGCGAGACGCTGCCGGTGAGGCCGCGGTGGCTGTGCGCGAGCGCCCCCGCGAACGCGATCATGACCACCGCGATCGCCGCCAGGAGCGCCGCCCCGGCGCGCACGCGCGCAAGCTGCGATGGCGGCTGGCGGCCGCTGAAAAAGCCGATTGCGACCCCGGCGATCGCGAGCGCCAGCAGCATCGCAACCACCAGCACGCCCAACTGGTGCCCTGCGGCGGTGCGCTGCGCGAGCGACACGCCTTCCGAGCTGAGCGCAGACGTGGAGAAGTCCCATGCGGCGATCGCTCCAGCGCCGAGCGTGCCGACGATCAGCAGCGCGGCGCCGCGTAGGCGCAGAGGCACGAGGCCGAACCACAGCACCAGGCCGACGAGCAGTGCGGCCAACGCGCCGCGCGAGTACGCCAGCACGAGCGTCAGCAGCAGCACGCCCATCGCGGGGTAGGCCAGCGCCCGCAGCAGCGCGTGGCCGGTGCGGCGTGCGCCCAACCACAGGCAGCAGATCGAGCCCATCGCGGCGGTCAGGCCGATCGCATTCCAGTAGCCGTACGGTTCCTCGAGGCGAGCGTAGGTGTTGGACGGCGCGAGCGAACCGGGAAAGATCTTGGTCAGCAGCGCGTAGCCGCACACGACGACCGCCGCGAGGGTCAGGCCGCCGAGGACCGCCGGCCAGTGTCCGGGGATGACCCGAACGAGCGCAACGCTCGCGCCGAACACGCCACTGTAGGCGAGCATCCGTCCGGAGTCCTGCCAGCTGTCGTTGGGCTGCACCGACCATGCGACCGACAGCCCCGTCAGGATCGTGAAAGCGAGCAGGAGCCCGATCGGCCAGAGCCCATATGTGGGCGTGTCCGACGGTGCCAGGATGACGGCCGCGGCCACCACCACGCCCGCTCCGAGCGTCAGCGTCATCTCCGTCGTGGTCATCGATTCGAGGTTCAGGCCGCCCTTGGCGTAGAAGGTGATGAAGCAGAAGATCGCGGCGATCGCCAGCGTGGGCCACCACAGCTCCTGCCAAACGCCGAGCGGATCAGCGGCGACCGTTCGTCGCTGGCGTCTGCCGCGCTCGGGCGCGAGCGGCGGCAGCACGCCCAGCGCCGGTGCGGGCTCAGTCGGAGCGGCGGGCACGGACACGGTTGCGCAGTGCGCCGCCCACGATCAGCAGCAGGCAGGCGAGCAGGAAGGCCAGGGTCGCGATCAGGGGGGTGGGCAGGGAGCTGAACGCGGATGCGATATTGACGTGCACGACGCCGGGACGGATCACGCCGCCGCCTACCTTGACCGGTTCGGAGCCCGCCTGCTGCGCGTGCGTGATCGCCCGCTGCTCGGCCGGCGTGGCGGCCAGCGGGACCGGTGTCGCGGCGCTCTGGCTCGCGCCGGCGCCGCCCTGCCCGCCGCCCGTGGCCGCGAGCTGGGCCTGACGGATCAGCGACGAGCAGTCGCTGTACTCTTCGGTGTCAGCGCTCAGCTGCTGCAGTGCCTGGCCGTACGCGCTCTGGCTGAACCCGCTCAACGATTCCCCGTGGGTGCAGCGCAAGATGATCGTTTCGCCGACGTCCGCGCGCGCCGGTGCGGCGAACGTCAGCAGCGCCGCCGCCAGCAGCGCTGCCAGCGCGGCTGTCCGGCCTGTGATCGGTCGGCTGTCGGGACGGGCGACGCTCATAGCTGACCGCTGAACGCTACCAACGCGTGCGGGAGACGCCGACGCTGGACAGCGCGCGCGAGAACCCCTGCGCCCAGGCGTCGTGGCTGTACGCGAGCACGTCCTGCGCGCCGGCGGCGCCGATCCGGGCCCGCAGCGGCGCGTCGCGCGCCAAGCGCGCGAGCGCGCCCGCGAGCGCGGCGCTGTCGCCCGCGGGCACGACCAGGCCGGTGCGTCCCTCGCGCACCAGCCCACCGGCGGCGGCTCCCACAGCATCTGTAGCGATCACGGCAAGCCCTCGGTTCATGGCCTCGTTGACAACCAACCCCCACGGCTCGCGAAAGGTGCGGGTGGCGACGGAGGGCACGACCAGCACGTCACAGGCCGCGTACACGTCGCGCAGCTTGCTCGGCTCGAGCGCCTCCAGGCACACGATCGACGATCCGGGTGCCTCGTGCTCGCGGTCGCAGAAAGCGGAGCTCGAGCCGATCCCCGCGAGCACGAGCGCGGCGGCCGGCGAGCGCAGGCGCGAAGCGCGCCAGGCCGCCACCAGCGGCCCCACGCCCTTCTCGGGGGCTGGCCGGCCCACGAACAGGAATCTGACCCGGGCCTCAGCGGGCCAGGAGGGATCGCACGGCGCTGCGGTCTCCGGGGAGCGCCAGAAGTCGTTGTCGACGGACTGCGCAGCCACGTGGACGTTGCGTGCGCCGCGCGCGCCCACGTAGGCGCTCACGTGCGGACCGTAGGTGACCACTGCGTCGGCGGAGCGATACAGGCGGCGCAGCGGCAGATAGCTGAGCGTGTGCGCGACGCTCCTCGGGTGCGACCACAGCGAGGCCCACAAGATCAGCGGGACGCGGCCGCGGCGCGCGCCCGCCCACGTGGCCAGCGGCGCGAGCCGCCCGGCGGTGGGGCACACGACCGCGCGGTAGCGTCCGCTCGCGGCCAGCGACGCCAGCTCGCGCGCGCGCACGCGCCGGTGCGGGAACGGCAGCTCTCCCGAGAAGTCGGCGCCGCCGTGCTTGGAGCGCCCGCCGAACAGCGCGAGCTCGATCCGCTCGCGTTCGTGCAAGCGCGCCAGCGCCCCGACCCGGTAGGCGGGCGCGTGCCCGGCGACGAACAGGACCGGCTTCACCGTAGGGGCCCGAGCACGTGCTCGTAGGCGGCGAGCGTCTGCTCGCCGCAGCGCTTCCACGTGAAGTTGGCGGCCACGGTCGTGCGCGCGCGCTGTCCGGCCTCGCGCAGCCGGTGGGGATCGGACAGGAGCTCGTCGATGCGCTGGGTCAGCCGCTCGATGTCGCCGGGCGGAACCAGCAGAAAGCCGTCGCCCGCCGCCGCGATCTCCTCCGGCCCAGGCTCTCCGCGGCACCCGATCGCCGGCACCCCCGCGGCCATCGCCTCGATGTAGGCCACGCCGAAGGCCTCGTCGGTCGAGGGCATCACGAACAGCGTGCACCGGCGTGCCTGCTCGACGGCCTGCGCGGGCGTCAGCTGCCCGTAGAAGTCGACCCGCTCGGCGACCCCCAGGCGCGCCGCGAGCCCTTCCAGCGCCACCCGCTCGGGGCCTTCGCCGATCACCGCGTAACGCAGCGTCGGGTGGCGCTGCTCGAGCACGGCCAGCGCGCGCAGGACGTCGGCGTGACGCTTGCGGGCGACCAGGTGCGCGACGGTGACCAATGTTTGATGCCCGCCCTCGCGTCCGTCGCTGTGGGGTGGGCGGGGGGTGGCGGAGAGCTCGGCGCCGAGGTGCACCACGCGGGTCTCGCCGGCGCCGTGGGCGCGGGCGAGCTCGGCGATGCCGTGGCTGTTCGCGAGCACCAGCTCGGCGGCACCCAGGCCGCGCGCGACGGCCCGCGCGCCGGCTTGGTCGCGCCGGGCGGTGTACAGCACGTCGCCGCCGTGCACGGAAACGATCATCGGCCTGTTCACGCGCGCGCGGCGGACCGCGTCGGCGGCGGGCACGGCGTTGTGGGCGTGGACGATGTCGAACGGGAACGAGCGCGCGAGGCGGCGCAGGGCGAGCGCGAGCGCGGGTGCCGCCCACGCTCCCCAGGCCGCGTATGAGCGCTCGCGCGGTGGTGAGACGTAGGGGACGTAGTCGACCGGCAGCCGATCGCGCGTCTGGCTGCGCGGCTCGCGCACGAGCTCTGCCAGCGCGGTCTTGGCGGCCCCCGCGCCGGCAGCGAACGAGGATCGCGGCGGCACGAGCCGGTGCAGCACCAGCACGTGCACATGAGCGCCTGCGGCGTGCGCGGCGAGCGCCTGACGGTGGGCCCAGATTCCCAGCACAGGATCGCGGCGGCTGGGGTAGAACTCGGCCACGATCGCGACCCTCGGCGCGGTGCGAGCAGAGCCGCTCACCAGCTGCGGTGGGTCGTGACGGTGCGCTCGGCCTCGCGCGCGCTCAGGTACGGACGCTCGGCCAGGAATGAGCGCGCCTCGGCGACGGCCTCGGCGCGCGCGTAGCCGGCGGCGGCGGGAGCTGCGCGATGGTGGATCGAGACGGCGTCCACTACGCCGCAGCGCCACCCGCGCTCGCGCGCCAGCGCCGCCCAGTGCACGTCGAGACCCCAGCCCATGCGCAGCGCAGGGAACGGCAGCAGCACGGGGAACGTGCGACTCGCGAACGCCGTGACCGGGCCGATCTCGACGAAGCGGGTCTCACGCACGACGCTTGCCGCCCGCCGACGGGTGACCGGCCAGGCCGCGTGGGAGTGCAGACGGTGGGCGGGCTGTGCGAGCGCAAGCGAGAAGCGCTCGCACAGAAACAGAAAGCGGTCGAGGAAGCCGCGCGGCAGCTCCACGTCGTCGTCGACGAGCAGCAGCCAGTCGTGACCGTCGGCGGGGTGGGCGGCGAGCAGCGCGTCGATGTTCTCGAACTTGCCCCGTCCCCCCGGCGGGCATGTGTGGAGCTCGACGTCGTGGCGCGAGCGCAGCAGCTCCGCTCTGATCGCTTCGGTCAGCTCGCGCCGCTCGGGGCGCTCGACCCCCAGAGCCAGCACCCGCCTGAGCGGAGGAGCATGGCGGGCGGCGAGATCCAGGCGCAGGCGCCTGCCGCTGAGCAGCTCCCACGCGTTGACCGCCTCGTCGCTGACGCCGCGGCGCAACGCGTCCAGACCCCCGACGGTGCCGCTCGTGCCGGACAGGAAGTCGTCGGTGCTCGCCGAGGCGCGGCTCGCGCCGGCGCCGATTGCGGCCAGCTCGCCGCCGCCCCGGCCTCCTGCGCGGTGCGGCGCGCGTTCGCGCAGCTCTTCGCGCAGGCGTCCGGCGCTGTGCGCGGCCATCGTCAGCCCGGCGGGGCAGCGGCGGCGAACGACGTGCCCGAGGCAGCGTGCGAGCGTGCGCAGCTCCGCCGCGAGCGACGGCGCCCGCCCGCGTCGGGCGTCGAAGCGCCGCGCGGCGCGTCCACGGGCATGGGCCACGCGGGCGAGCGAGCGCAGGCGCGCGTCGACGCCCGCGCGGCGGTGCTCGACCGATGCCCGCGCCACGTACAGGACCCTCGCGCCGGGCGTGTGCGCGCGCAGGCGTTCCTGCCACTCCTGCTCGTCGCCGCCGTGCTCGAGCGAGACGTCGAACGGCCCCACCCGCTCCAGCGCGCTGCGACGGATCGCCATGTTCGCGCCCCACGCGTGGCCCGCGTCGATGTCGTGCGCGCCCAGCTCGAGCGTGGTGATCGGCGGGCGCTCGCGCCCGCAGGTGCGCGGCGCACGGCCCTCCAGGCGAGCCGTGAGCGGCCCCGTGAACACGTCCACCTGCGGGTTCTCGCGAGCGGCCGCCAGCAGCGCTGAGAGCCAGCCGGGAGCGGCGCGGATGTCGTCGTCGACGAACACCACCAGCTCGCCGGCGGAGCGCTGCACGCCGGTGTTGCGTGCGACGTTCAGGCCCAGCGGGCGTGGATGCGGCTCGTAGCGCGCGCCGAAGCGTGCCGTCAGCTCGCGCGCCGCCTGCGAGGGGCCCGCGTCGTCGACCACCAGCACCTCAGCGCCCGCGCGCGCGGCTTGGGGGGCGATCGAGGAGAGCGCCACCTCCAGATAGGAGAGGCGCTCACGCGTGGGAATCACGATCGAGGCTGACGGGGCCATGACTGCCAGAGAGTCTAGGTTTGACCGCGGGATGGTCCTCTTCCTGCACAACCGCTATCGCACCACCGGCGGTGAGGAGCGCGCGGTCGAGGACCTGTTGTGGCTCGTGCGCGAGTACCTCGAGGAGCCGGCCGAGCTGCTGGCGCGGGACTCCGCGAGCCTCGGGCGCGCGCGCGCCGCGGCGGGGCTGCTGCGCGGCGGGCTCGAGCCGGAGGACGTCGCCGCGGCGGTACGGCTGAGCGGCGCGCGCGTAGTGCACGCCCACAACCTGCACCCCGCGCTGGGCTGGCGCGCCCTCGCCGCGGCCCGGGCCGCCGGTGCGAGGGTCGTGCTGCACCTGCACCAGTACCGCCTGGTGTGCGCGATCGGCGTGTGCTTCACGCGCGGCGCCGAGTGCACGCGCTGCCACGGGCGCAACACGCTCCCGGGGGTGCGGCTGAACTGTCGCGGCAGCGTGCCCGAGGCGCTCGCGTACGGCGCCTCGCTGGCGCTGTGGCAGCGCCACGTGGTGGAGCACGCGGACGCTGTGATCGTCCCCAGCGTGTTCGCGCGCGAGCGGCTGCGAGAGCTCGGCGCGCCGCTGCGCTGGGAGCGCGTGCACGTGCTGGCGCCGCCGCTGCGTGCGCCAATCTCCTCCTCCGCGACGGCGGCAGCAGCAGCGGCCGCGGCGACGACGGCGGGCTCGCATGCGCTGGTGGTGGCGCGCCTGTCGCCGGAGAAGGGCGTGGACGTGGCGATCGACGCCTGCCGGATCGCGGGCATCCCGCTGGTGGTGGCCGGCGACGGGCCAGAGCGCGCGGCGCTGATGGCGCGCGCGGACGACGGTGCGGTTCGCTTCGTCGGCGCGGTGGATGATTTTGAGTTGGCGGCGCTCCGCGCCGCTGCGGCGATCGCGTTGGCGCCGTCACGCTCGGGCGAGACGTTCGGGCTGGCGGTGGCCGAGGCGATGGCGGCCGGGCTGCCGGTGGCCGCCAGTCGCGTGGGCGCGTTTCCCGAGCTGCTCGAGCCCGAGTCGCTGGTGCCCGCGGGCGACGCGCGCGCGCTGGCGGGCGCGATCGCACGCCTCGCCGGAGATCGTGCCGCGGGGGAACGGGGCTTGCAGCGGGTGCGCGCGCTGTGCGCGCCGGAGGTGGTCGCGGGCGCGCTGGCACGCGTGTACGACGGGCGCGAGCGCGGCTCGCCGAGCACGTAAGCTGCGGCCGTGGCCACCGCTCGCAGCGCCCTGATCACGGGCATCACCGGCCAGGACGGCTCGTTCCTGGCGGAGCTGCTGCTCGAAAAGGAGTACGCCGTCACCGGCCTGATCAGGGGCACGGCCGAGGCGTCGCTCGGCTGCAGCGAGCACCTGCGCGGACGTCTGGCGCTGGTGCGGGGCGACCTGCTCGACCCGGACACGCTGCGCGCAGCGATCGAGCACGTGCGCCCGCGCGAGATCTACCACCTCGCGGCGCCGTCGTTCGTGCCGGCGTCCTGGCAGCGGCCCGGCGAGACGCTGCGGGCGATCGTGGGCTCGTGCGCGGCGATCCTCGGCGCGGTGCGCGACCTCGACGCGGAGACGCGGGTGTACGCGTCAGCCTCCGGAGCGATCTTCGGCGAGACATTCGAGAGTCCGCAGCGGGAGGACACGGCGTGCCGGCCGACGACGCCGTACGCGATCGCCAAGCTCGCGGCGCACCAGCTCGTGGGCGCGCTGCGGGCCCACGACGGGCTGCACGCTAGCTCGGGCATCGTCTACAACCACGAGTCCGAGCGCCGGCAAGAGCAGTTCGTGACCCGCAGGATCACCCGCGGGGCAGCCGCGATCAGCCTCGGGCTGCAGCAGGAGCTCGCGCTCGGGTCGCTGGACGCGGTGCGCGACTGGTCGTTCGCGGGGGACATCGTTCGCGGCGCCTGGCTGATGCTGCAGCAGGATTGCGCGGAGGACTACATCCTTGCGAGCGGCGTCCCGCATACCGTCGCACAGCTGGCCAGGACGGCGTTCGCGTGCGTTGGCCTGGACGCCGAGCGCCACGTGCGCGTGGACCGCTCGCTGGTGCGGCCCACGGAGCGGACCGCGAGCGTCGGTGATCCCGCCAAGGCTCGGCAACGGCTGGGCTGGGAGCCGCGGGTGGGCTTCGAGCAGCTGGTGGAGCGGATGGTGCAGGCCGACCTGCGCTCGCTGCAGGCCGCAGCCGCCCGCTCGTGAGCGCCGTCGCGGTCAGGCCCTACACTGGCGGCCTGGATGACCACCGTCGGCGTCATTGGGCTTGGCTATGTGGGTCTGCCGCTTGCGGTGGCGTTTGCGCAGGAGGGCTGCGAGGTGATCGCGGTCGATGTGGACGCGCGCAAGGTCGAGGCGGTGCAGGCGGGGGAGTCCTATATCGAGGATGTTCCCTCGGAGGTGCTCAAAGCGCTCGCCGGACGCGTTCACGCCACCACGCGCTACGCGCCGCTGGAGCAGGCGGATGCGGTGCTTGTGTGCGTACCGACGCCGCTGACGCGCAACCGCGAGCCCGACCTCGGCCCGCTGGTCGATGCGACGCGCGCGCTCGCGGGGGTGCTGCGGGCCGACCAGCTGGTGGTGCTCGAGTCGACCACGTATCCGGGCACCACGCGCGAGCGCGTCGGCCCCCTGCTGGAGGAGTCGGGGTTGGCGGCAGGCCGGGACTTCCACCTGGCGTTCTCGCCGGAGCGCGTCGATCCCGGTCGCACGGACTTCACGCTGCGCACGGTGCCGAAGGTGGTGGGCGGGTTGACGGACGCGTGTGCGGAGCGCGCGGAGGCGTTGTACAGGCTGGTGTGCGACCAGGTGATCCGCGTGTCGACCCCCGAGGCCGCGGAGCTGACGAAGCTGCTGGAGAACATCTTTCGCTCGGTGAACATCGCGCTGGTGAACGAACTCGCGATGCTGACCGATCGCATGGGCATCGACGTGTGGGAGGTGGTCGACGCCGCTTCGACCAAGCCGTTCGGTTTCATGCGCTTCGAGCCGGGGCCCGGGATGGGCGGCCACTGCATGCCCGTCGACCCGTTCTATCTGAGCTGGCGCGCGCGCGAGTTCGACATGACCACCGAGTTCATCGAGCTCGCGGGCAAGGTCAACCAGCAGATGCCCTATCACTGCGTGGCCAAGGCGCAACGCGCGCTCAACGACAGGGGCATGTCGGTGAAAGGCGCGCGGATTGCGGTCGTGGGCGTCAGTTACAAGCCGGGCGTGGGGGATGTGCGCGAGTCGCCGGCGCTGAAGATCATCTCGCTGCTGCGCCGAGCTGGGCGCGGAGGTCCTCTACCACGACCCGCACGTGCCCACCCTGTCGGAGTTCGGGCTCGTCAGCACGCCGTTCGAGGAGGCGGTGGCGGACGCCGACCTCGCGCTGATCGTCACCGCCCACCCCGGCGTCGACCACGAGCTGATCGCCCGGCGAGCTCGGCTGGTCGTGGATCTGCGCGGCGTCACGCGCACCACGCGCACCACCAACGTTGTGCGGCTGTGAGCCGGCCGCTGCTCGGGGACGGCGTGAAGGTGGGAGAGAGGGTCTCGTTCGGCGCGTACGTGGTCGTGCACGGCGGCACGCTGATCGGCGATGACTGCTCGATCGAGGACCACGCGGTGCTCGGCAAGCGGCCGCGGCTCGCGCGCCACTCGACCGCGCAGGGCGAGGTGGGCGCGCTCGAGCTCGGCGCGGGAGCGAGCGTCGGCGCGGGCGCGGTGGTGTTCGCGGGGGCGAGCATCGGAGCGGACGCGATCGTGGGCGACCAGTCGTTCGTGCGCGAGCGCGCCTCGATCGGCGCTGGGTCGGTGATCGGGCGCGGGAGCGTTGTGGACAACGACGTCGCGATCGGGGCGCGCGTGCGTGTGCAGACGAACGTCTATCTGACCGCCTTCACACTCGTCGAGGACGATGTGTTCGTGGGCCCCGGCGCGATCACCACCAACGACCACACGATGTCCAGGCACGGACCCGAGACGCCGACGCCGGGGGCGACGCTGCGGCGCGCGTGCCGCGTCGGCGGCGCCGCCGTGATAACGCCCGGCGTGGAGATCGGCGAGGAGGCGTTCGTGGCAGCCGGCGCGGTGGTCACGCGCGACGTCCCCGCCCGCGCGGTCGTGATGGGGGTGCCCGCCCGCGTCGTGCGCGAGGTGGGCGACGAGGACCTGCTCGAGCGGTGGCGCTGAACGCCTGTCGGGGTTCGCGCCGTTTTGAATGCTTCAGAGGCGTGCCGCGAGGTAGCTCCGTAGGAGAGGCTCCGGGATAACCCAATCGCCGCGGCCGTGGCGCTCGGCGATCCCAGCCCTCTCCATCGCGTTCAGCGCTCGTCTCGCGCCGGAGGATGGAGTGCCGCTGTAGGGGCGCTGGCCACGCGCGACACGCAGGGCGATCGGGTACGCGTGTGCGGTCGAGCGCAACCGCTCGACAATCTCCTCGTGACGCAAACGGTCGGCCTGCATCGCGAGCTCCTGACCTCCGCGTACATCACCCAGCTCGATCCCGCGGCGCTCGCGGGCGGAAAGGGCGACGGTGAGGGTCTCGCGCGCTATCAGCATGGTGCTGCGCGGATGCCCCTCGCCGAGGGCTACGACCTCGCCAATCGTGCCTTCGGCCGCCCGAACGTCGAGCTCGCGGTAGCGGGCGGCGATCCCGGCCTCCCACTCGCTTGACAGGATCGGTGTGAGCTCATGAAAGTTGCCGAACTGGCTGAGCGCTCTGCGCGTGGGACCAAACAGGTCGCGCATCAGATGCTCCATGCTGCCCGCGGACAGGACGCTGATCAGCGGCGAGCGCTGCAGCTCCGAGCGCAACTGCTTGGTCAGGACATCCGGGTCCCCAAAGCGATGCGATGGCGTCGCGATGTCTTGAAACTCGTCGAGGAACAACACGATCCGCCTCTTGTCCTGCTCGGCGATCCGCTGTGCCAGACGGATCGTGGCGCCGAGGCTCGCCGCCGGCGCCCGCCCCGCCGGCTGCGTCGCCCAAGCCAGCTCGACGTCCTCGCCGAGGTGCGTGCGCAGCGCCGCCGTCACGCCCACCGGCAGCAGCTCGCGTAACTGGCGCCCGCTCTCACGGGCTCCCCGCAGCGCCTTGGCGACAGGGCCACGGTTGGCGATGATCGACTGCGCGAGAGCCCGGGTGAGCGAGAAAAGGCTCTCGTGATCCCACAAGTCGACCTGCGCGGTGTAAACCTTGGGGGAGCGAACCCGCTCCAGCGCGGCCAGGCCGACCGTCGACTTGCCGGTACGCCTGGGCCCCGCCATCACCATGTGTGTGCCGTCCCCCAGGCGCGAGGCAAGGTCGCGCACGTCGCCCACCCGGCCAATCAGCAGATCAGGCTTGACCGGGTCATCGGTGGGGAACAGCTCTCGGATATCACGCATCCCGACCTATCATAGGTCACGCAACGACCTATCCGGAAGACCGCCGCGGTGGGCGACTGCAGGCGCTCAGGTCCCCGATCCTCGACGATCCGTGCTGCTCTGCACCGCAGCCACGACCTCGTCAGCTTGCGCGCGCGTGAGCACAGCGCTCATCGGGATCGCCAGGTGGGTGCGGGCGGCCTGCTCGGTCCCCGCCAGCTCGACGCCCGCGCCCCACTCGCGCATCGCCGCTTGGCGGTGGACGGGGGTGCGGTAGTAGGCCTTGCAGCCGATGTCCGCCGCCGCGAGCGCACGCTGCAGGCGCTCGACCTCGGGGTCGCTCACCACATACAGGTGCCAGGCGGGCGACGTACCCGCGACGGGCGCGGGCAGCGCGACCAGCTCGCCCAGCCCAGCTTCCTCGTAGTGGCGTGCGGCCAGCCTGCGGCCATGCGCCCACTCCTCCAGATGCGGCAGCTGCACGCGCAGGATCGCCGCCTGCAGCTCGTCCAAGCGCGAGTTGTAGCCGACCTGCTCATAGGTCAGCTTGTCGCGCGAGCCGTGGAAGCGCAGGGTGCGTGCGCGTTCGGCCACCTGCGCGTCGGAGGTCGTGATCATGCCGCCGTCGCCGAAGCACCCGAGGTTCTTGGAGGGAAAGAACGAGAACGTCGCCGCCGTGCCGAGAGCTCCCGGGCGCCCGTCGCCCGCGGTCGAGCCCGCCGCCTGCGCCGCGTCCTCGAGCACGGGCACGCCCAGCGCCTCGATCTCCGCGATCGGAGCTACGTTGCCGAACAGGTGCACAGCGATGACGGCCCTCGTGCGAGGGGTGAGCGCTACGCGGACCGTCTCAGCTGTCATGCAGTAGCTGTCCGGGTCGATGTCGCAGAACACGGGTGTCGCCCCCGTCGGCGGGATCGCCTCGGCGGAGGCGTAGAACGTGAACGACGGCACCACCACCTCATCGCCCGGGCCGACGCCCATCGCTCGCAGCGCGATCGTGAGCGCATCGGTGCCGTTACCAACCCCCACTGCATGCTCGACACCGCAGTAGGCGGCGAACTCCTGCTCGAAGGCGCTCACCTCGGGGCCGAGGATGTAGCGCTTGGAGTCGAGCACCCGCTCGATCGCCGCGTTCAGCTCCGCGCGCAGCGCAAGGAGCGGCGTCGAGGTGTCAAACAGCGGCACCCCCATCGCGTTCAGCGCGGCGCCAGCAGCTCGAGGTCCGCGCGAGTCATCAGGCGGATCAGCTGCTCGAAGCTCGTCCGCGGCTTCCAGCCCAGGTCGCGCCCGGCCTTGGACGCGTCGCCGATCAGGTGATCGACCTCCGCGGGCCGCGCGAACGCTGGGTCGATCCTCACGTAGCGCTCGAAGTCGCCCAGCCCAGCCTCATCGAATGCGAGCTGGCAGCACTCGCGCACCGAGTGCGCCGCACCCGTCGCGATCACGTAGTCCTGTGGATCCTCGCGCTGGAGCATCAGCCACATCGCCTCTACGTAGTCCCTCGCATAGCCCCAGTCGCGTTCCGCGTCGAGGTTGCCCAGGCGCAGCTCCTGCGTCAGCCCGTGCTTGATCGCCGCCGCGTGCCAGGTGATCTTGCGGGTCACGAACTCGAGGCCCCGGCGGGGGGAGTTGGAGATCACCACACGACCCACGCCCGCGCAGAACACGCCGCTCTCCGTCTCGATGTCGAACGTCCACTTCTCGTCGGGCACGAGCGCCCCAGCGATCCGCCGAACCTCCGCCGGGTTCTTGCGCAGGTGCTGGCCCTTCGCCCCCACTCTCGCCGCCGAGGCGAGGTTCAGCTGATAGTAGGTCCTTTCCCCCCGTTGCTCGACATATACCGACGCCGGTTGCTCGTTGACGTGGTACATCCAGCACAGACCCTGCGCTAGCACTGGACTGTTCGTCTTGATCGACGCGCCGTTGCCTCGCTTAAGGCCGTCGCCCTTGTAGTAGCCGGCCAGGAAGGCCTGCTGGATCTCCTGGCTCGCGTTGAGGATCAGCGACGGAACCTGCTTCAGCCCGGTTGACGTGTATAGCTGCTCGCGCAGCCAGGGCGTTATTGAACGGCTACCTGTGAGGCTCACATGCTCAACCGAGGCGTTCTCGTTCCAGCCGGAGGTCACCGTCCGTTCCCGAGATCGGCCCAGGAACAGCTGTGACCACAGCACTGCGATACGCGCGCGCAGCAGCGGGTCGTTGTTCGTGAAGTTGCAGGTTCCGCCGTCTCGATGTACGTAGCCGTCTGCGGCCATCAGACCGAGGAACTCAGCCATCTCCACCGTCGCGACGCTCCAGTCACCTGGGGGCGGCATCTCGTCGGCGAGCGCGAGCTCGTCGCCCGCTTCCACGTCGCACGCCGCGATCTTTTCGAACTCCGAGTTGAGCATGTTGTGGTGCGCCGTCACCTCCACGACGCCTGCTCGTGCCTGGATCGACAGAAGTTCATGGTCGGGCTCGGTCACTCGCCGTCGCGTCGCTGTGATCGCAGTGATCGGCGTCCAATTGTCGCCGTCCCAGACCTCGAGGAAGGTCTTTGGAACGAAGCTCTGGACCGACCCACCGTTCCGAAGGAGGGGCACGAGATCTGTGGGCGTCTTGACCGCGATGTTGCCGTCGTCCCTGATCAGCAGCGGCGTGTTTGCGCACATGCACTCGTGGTTAAAAAGTATTCCGCTCGTCGCGTGCAGGTCGTACGACTCGCGATAGTTGACCGTGATGAAGTGGCCGTACGCCTTCGCCACGCCATACGGCGAACGCGGGTAGAACGGAGTTGTCTCCGTCTGCGGGACCTCTAGTACCTTGCCGAACATCTCACTTGAGGAGGCCTGGTAGAAGCGCGCGTCGGGACACACTTCCCGCATCGCCTCCAGCATGCGCGTCACGCCAACGCCGGTGAACTCGGCCGTGAGCGTCGGCTGGATCCAGGACACGGCCACGAAGGACATCGCCGCGAGGTTGTAGATCTCCGTCGGCTTGGACGCGCGCAGCGCGTCCACGAGCGAGCGCTGGTCGAGCAGGTCGCCCTGGTGGAGGGTGATGCGGTCGCGGATGTGCTCGATCCGCTCGAACTTCTCCGTCGACGCTCGACGCACCATGCCGTGGACCTCATAGCCCTTCTCCAGCAGGAGCTCCGCGAGGTACGAGCCGTCCTGACCGGTCACACCGGTGATCAGCGCTGAGGGGCGGTCGGGCATGACGCGGGAGCCTATCGACCGCCTGTGATGGTCTCGTGGATGCTTATGAAGCGACCGGCGAGGCGGGCTCCGCGGTAACTCCATCACCCGGGTTCGTTGAGCCGTGTCGCTCATTCGCGCTTGTCGAGCCGCGCAGCCAGCGCACGGTCGCCGCGATCCCCTCCTCCACCTCGATCCGTGCGCGCCAGCCGAGCAGGCGCCGGGCCTTCTCGACCGAGGGCCAGCGCCGCTGCACGTCAACGGTGAAGGTCGGCAGGTGCTCCAGCTCGAACGCCTCCGCGTCCTCGCCGCACGCCTCCCACACGATCCGCGCGATCTCCGCGACCGTCAGCTCGCGCGAAGCGGAGATGTTGAAGTCCTCGTTCAGTCCCGCCGCCGAGCCCATCGCGGTCACGATGCCGTCCGCGATGTCGTCCACGTGCGTGAGCGTCCTCGTCTGCTCGCCCGTGCCGAAGATCTGCAGCGGCCGGCGCCCTGAGAGCACCTTGTCGATCAGATCGGGCACCGCGTGCGCGATCCCGGGCTCGGCGTCCGGAAGCTCACCGGGGCCGTACGCGTTGAACGGGCGACAGATCGTGTACGGGAGGCCGTGCTCGTCGTGCGCCGCGCGGCAGTACACCTCGCCGGTCAGCTTCGAGAAGCCGTACGCCGAGAGCGGCACAGGGCACCGCTGCAGGTAGTCCTCCGGCGTCGGGAACAACTCGGCCCGCTCGAACACCATCGAGGACGACACGTACACGAAGCGCTCCACATCGAGATCGAGCGCCGCGCGGATCACCGCGTTGTACAGCGCGTTGTTGACTTCCGTCAGCGTGTGCGGCAGCCGGTGGAAGTTCGCGATCCCCCCGACGATCGCCGCGAGGTGGATCACGTGGGTACAGCCTTCGGTCGCAGCGCGCGCCTGCTCCGCCACGCGCAGGTCGCCCGTGTGGACCTCGCAGCCCTCGCGCATCCACTGCGGCGCCGTGCGCTGATCGGACACGCGCACCTCGTACGCGGGATCAGCCAGCAGCCGTTTGACCACCGCCGCTCCAATCGTTCCAGCGCCGCCGGTCACCAGAACCCGACTCATCCGACCGCTCCAAGCGCGGGGCTCATCCGACCGCTCCAAGCGCGGGGCTCACCCGACGGCTCCAAGCGCCGCCAGCTCGGACGCGTACGCGAACACCTGCGCTGCTCCCCAGCAATTCCAGGGGTCCACCACCAGGCAGTCGCTCGCTGCGAGCTCAGCGATCGCCGCGAGCGTCCGCTGCTCGCGGAACTCCGCGTGGTCGGTCGCCACCACCACCATCGCCGCTCCTTCAAGCGCCTCCTCGAGCGGCACCGTCGGCCCACGCACGTGCGGATCGTGCACAGCCACGTCCGCCAGCTCGCGCTCCATCAGTCGGATCAGCTTGTGCGACAGCGAGTCGCGCTCGTCGTCCGTGTCGGCCTTGAACGCCAAGCCCAGCACAGCGATCTTGCGGTTCGCGAGCGAGCCCAAGCGCCGCTTGGCTCCCTCGAGCAGGAACAGCGGCACCGACTCGTTCACGCGCGACACCGCCAGCAGCATTCCCGGCGCCGCCGAGCGCTCCTCCGAGAAGGTGAAGTCCTTGCGCAAGCACGTGCCCGCGGTGAAGCCGGGCTGCGCGATGCCGCCCCGCGGGTAGTCGCGGTTGATCAACTCGATCACCTCGAACACGTTCGCCGCGTGACGCTCGCAGTCCATCATCAGCAGGTTGGGCAGCGCGAAGTGCGTGTAGCGCAGGATGTTCGTCCAGATCTTCGCCAGCTCGGCCTGCACGGGGGTGGTCTGCACGATCGGCGCGCCAAACACCCCGAACAGCTCCGCCGCCACGTCGCCCGAGCGCTCGCCAACGCCGCCAATGATGCACGGCAGCGTGTCGATCTCCTGCAGAAATCTGCCCGCCGCGATGCGCTCGGGCGCGTGCGCCACGAACACGTCCTCGCCGATATCAAAGCCGCGGTGCTTGGCCAGGTAGCCCGCCACGAAGTCCGTCGTCCCCGGCGCGATCGTCGAGCGCAGGATCAGCGAGTGTCCCGGTGCGAGCACGCCCAGCAGGTCGTCCAATGCCGAGCGGATGTCACGCATGTCGATCTCTATGTGCGAGAACGACGGCGTCCCCAGCGTGATTACGATGTGGTGCGCCCGCGCCGCGTCAGCGACGCGCCCCGACAGCGACAGCCGGCCGCCACGGGAGGCACGGGCTGGATCGCTCGTCCCGGCCAACACGCCGTCGAGCAGCGCCTGCGCGCCGGTCTCCTGGAAAGGCATTCTCCCCTCGCGTACTGCGCCCAGGCGGTCGGGGTCGTTGTCGATGCCGACCACGTCGAGGCCTCTATCGGCGAACGACAGGGCCAGCGGCAACCCCACGCGGCCGAGGCCCACGACGGCGACGTCGGCGGTGCTCTGCGAATAAGCCATCGCGTCTGCAGGTTAGCGCCAGCGGGTTTTGCTAAACGACACCAGATTTGCCTGTTTGGCCTCGACGGCGCTCGCGCACGTACTGCCTGGCGAAGCCAGCGAGGAACTGCGGGTTGTAGCGCGCATAGCGCGGCCACAGGCGCCGCGGTTCGCGCGAGAGCCGGTAGGCCCACTCCAGGCCGCTGCGCTGCATCCAGCTTGGCGCCTGCGGGACGAGGCCCGCGTGGAAGTCGAAAGCGGCGCCCACTCCTACGAGCATCGGTGCGGCGAGCCGCGGGCGCATCCGCAGCATCCACTTCTCCTGCTTGGGCTGCCCGGTCCCCACCCACACGACGGCCGCGCGCGAGGCGTCGATCTCGGCGGCCACGCTGTCCTCCTCCTCGGCCGTCAGCTCGCGGAAGGGCGGCGAGAAGCCGCCCGCGATCTGAAGGCCGGGAAAGCGCTCGCGCAGGCGCCGTTCGAGCAGCTCGAGCGCCGCACGCGTGCGACCACCGTAGAGGAACATCGGCGTGCCCGTCCGCGCAGCGCGCTCGCAGAAGCGGGCCATCAGATCGGGGCCATACAGACGGGTCGCGCGGGCCTGCCCGAGCGCCCGTAGGGCCCACACGAGCGGCTGCCCGTCAGGCACGGCCAGCGTCGCGCCCAGCACGGCCGCGCGCGCGTGGGGATCCTCGCCAGCGGACATCACGAGGTTGACCGCAGCCGCCGTCACGTAGCCGCGGCACCCCGCCGCGATCATCGCCTCCATCCAATCGATCACCTCCTCGTAGTCGGAAACCGCCAACGGGATGTCGAGCACCTCCGCTCGCGCAGGGAGCGCGGGGCACGCCGACGTCGGTGGGGTGCGGGCGGCAGGTGCGGAGATTGCGTGAAGATACCCGCCCTCGTGCAGATCGACGCCGACTTCTGGATGCGCAGGCGGGTGCTCGTGACCGGTCACACCGGCTTCAAGGGCGCGTGGCTGTCGCTGTGGCTGCAATCGCTCGGTGCCCATGTCACCGGGCTGGCCCCGGGCGTGCCCACCCGGCCATCGCTGTACGAGCTCGCCGGTGTCGGAGCTCACATGCGCGAGCACGCGGTCGACGTGCGCCACGCCGAGGCGGTGTGCGAGGCGCTTGGCGAGGCCCGCCCCGAGGTCGTGCTGCACCTGGCCGCTCAGCCGATGGTCAGGCGCTCGTTGCACGAACCCGTCCTGACCTACGAGCTCAACGTGATCGGGACCGTCAACGTCCTGGAGGCCGTCCGCCAGGCCGGCCACGGGGTGCAGGCGATCGTCGTCGTCACCTCGGACAAGTGCTATGAGAACCCCCGCGCGCGGTCGCAGCTTTTCGTGGAGTCCGACCCGCTCGGCGGGTCCGATCCGTATTCCAGCTCCAAGGCATGCGCCGAGCTCGTCGCCAGCGCCTACCGGCGGTCCTTCTTCGATGGGCCGGGCTCACCGCGGCTCGGCACAGTGCGCGCGGGCAACGTCATCGGTGGCGGCGACTGGGGCGAGGACAGGCTCGTGCCCGACACCGTCCGCGCGGTCGACACCGGCGTGCCGCTGAGGGTTCGCAACCCGGACGCGGTGCGTCCATGGCAGCACGTGCTCAGCCCGCTCAGCGGCTATCTGCGCCTCGCCGAGGCACTCTCGCAGGACCCTCACCGCGACGTCGCGCGCGCGTGGAACTTCGGGCCGCCCGCACAGGATGCGCGACCGGTGCGCTGGATCGTCGAGCAGCTCGCCGAGCTGTGGCGCGGCGAGCTGAGCTGGCAGCTCGACGAGGCCGCCAATCCGCCGGAGGCCGGCCACCTGGCGCTCGACTCCAGCGCCGCCGAACAGCTGCTGGGGTGGCGTCCCGCGTCGCGGCTCGAGGACGCGCTCGAGCTCGTCGTCGATTGGCATCGCGCCCACCGAAGAGGGGAGGACATGCGCCGTGTGAGCCTGTCGCAGATAGCGAGAATTTAGAATTCGCTGCACAAGCGGGATTTCATAATCTTGCCGGATGAGCCCGCTGAGCCTCCGCCGCTACCGCGCCGAACGCCTGCTGCGCCACGAGTTCGAGGCGCTGCGTGGGCGGGTGCTGGCGAGCGTGCGCGGACGGCTGCGAGCACGCGGCATGAGCCTCGATCAGGGCGAGCTCGAAGCGTGCTACGGGCAGGCGTGGCAGGGGCTGTACATGGCTGTGCTGGAGGGGCAGGAGATCGCCAGCCCGGCCAGCTGGCTCGTGCTCGTGACGTTTCGCCGTGCGATCGACGCGCATCGCGCCGGTGCGAACGCCCACGCGATGCGCGCCGTTGCGAACCTGGGCGCGCAGCCCGCCACCGAGATGGGCAGCGCTGTCGAGCGCGACCTCGCCGCCGAGCTCGATGACCGCGTGCGACTACGCCAGCTGTTCGAGGGGCTGCGCGGCCGTCTGGACGCGCGCGAGCGGGAAGCCGCCGCGCTCTGCTACCTGCAGGGTCTGTCACGTGCGGAGGCCGCCGCCCGCATGGGTGTCAGCGAGGCTCGCATGCGCAAGCTGATGGAGGGTCGCGGGCCGGGCCGGCCCGGCGTCGCGGGCAAGGTCGGCGCGCTCGTTGACACGATCCGCGATGGTGGCTGGTGCGAGGAGCAGGGCTCGCTCATGCGCGCCCTCGCCTACGGCATGCTCGACCCCGACGGGGAGCGCTACCGCTTGGCCCTCATGCACCGCAACCAGTGTCCCGCCTGCCGCGCGTACGTGGCCTCGCTGCGCGGCCTGGCTGCCGCGCTGCCGCCTGCGTTCCTGCCGTGCACGCTCGGTGCCGGGGTGCTCGCTGGGGCGGCCGGCGCGGCCGGTGCGGCCGGCGCGGGCGGTGCGGCCGGCGCGGCCGGTGGGGGCTGGCTGCTCACCGGCGGCCCGCTCAGTGCCAAGCTTGCTGTTGGGTGTCTGCTCGCTCTCGGCGTCGGAGCCGGTTGCATTGCGCTCGAAGGCGGCCATCGAGCGCCGGCGCCGCTCGATAAGCACCACTCCGCCACCCGCTCCGGTGGGGGCTCGGTTGCGCGCACGCCCGCCACCTACCCGATCGCGGATCTGACCGGCGCCGCTCGAGCCGTTGCTCCCGCCCGCGGGCACGTAGCCGCGGCGGCACCGCTCACCGCGGCCGCAAAAGCTAGCCGCGAGTTCGGACCAGAGCGGGCGTTGGCGTCCACAGCGGCAGGAGCCGTTGCGTCCGCCGGCGGTCGAGCACCGACTGCGAGGTCGGCGTCCTTGCACCCACAACCGTCCGGTCAGCCCGCCCCTCCGTCTCGAGCCAGCGACGCAGTTGCAGCAGACCGAGAGTTCTCGCCGGGCTAGCCGTCTCGGCGTCGGTCAACCCCGCGGAAAGACCTTGCCCAGGCTTTTGAACGCGAGCGGATTGCCGCGGGGACGCAGTCGGCCGGTGGCCATCGCGCGAAGCGGATCCAGTCGCTCGCCGACGATGTCCACCCAGTCCTGATAGGACAGGCGCAGGCGCAGGTCGGCATGGGCCGCGTGGCCCTGCTCGACCGTGCTGGAGCCGTTGCTGACGGTCAGGTGCCAGGCGGGGACGTCGGGGTCGGTGAACTCCCACTGGAAGGTAGTGGGGCGTCGGAGCCCGTGCCGTGGGTTGACCTGGCGACGGATCGTGTCGAACAGCAACGCGAGCGTCTCCTCGTCGCGCAGCGAGGGGCCCTCGCGCACGCCGATCACGCCCGCTTTGGCGAGCGCCCGCCCCCGCTGTGAGAGCTCGAGCGGAGAGAGCCCTGGTGGCAGCAGCGGCGGGCCGGGCAGGCTCTCGACGGCGAGACCCGCCGAGCGCAGCTTGGTGGTCATCGAGGTCAGGCCCTCGACGCCAACCTCGTCATAGGTGGCGCCGAACACCGTTATGTAGCGTTCGTCCCATCCCGGCGGCATCAGCACCTGGGCGGTGTATCGGGTCGTTTCACGCAGGATGCGGCTGACCGCCCTCGGCACGCCCACAGGGTCTTCGCGCTTGAGGTCGGACAGCAGCTTCACGCCGAAGCCGATGTGGCGTTGCTCGTCGGCGGCGATGTTCTCCATGCCCGCGCGGAACGCCGGCAGCTGGTCGCGCCTCTCCAGGTAGCTGCAGATGAAGTGCTGGCCGGGCTGCGCGAGCGCCGCCTCGATCACGATGTGGTACAGCGTCACCGCCGCCGCGAGTCGCGCCGGTGAGCGGTCGGCACGCAGCTCGTCCGCCATGCGGTCGAGGCGTTCGAAGATCTTGCGGAAGCCCGGGGTCAGTTTCGGCCCGACCGCACGCAGACCACCGGACATGGAGCCGTCGCCGATACCGCACACCTCGTGCATGAAGCGCTTGAACAGCACCGCGTGGCGGGCCTCGTCGACCTGCTGCGTAGCGAGGAAGTACTTCTGCTCCTCGCGCGGGGCCGCGTCGATGTAGGGGGAGAGGTTGTCCGCCACCGCGTCCTCGCCCCAGAAGAACAGGCAGTAATTCCACAGCGCCGCCTGCCGCTCGAACTCCGTGAAGTCCTCCCGCCACTGGCGCGCGTCCTCGGTGAAGTCCAGCTCGGTCGCCGACCAGTTGCTGCGCTCCCAGCGCGCGTACAGGTCTTCATAGGAGATCGCGTCGGCGGGCAGGCTGCCCAGGTTGGTGGAATCGGGCGCTACCGAACTCGTCGCGGTCGCCATCGTGGTCGCTCCTCTCACTTCCGTCGCCGGTCGATTCGATAACGAACATTATCGAAATAACACTCGCTCCGCCAAGTAACATGCCGAGCCATGGAGATCGCTCACACCGAGCCCGGCCTGCGCGCGGATTCGTTGCCGCCGGCCCCGCCCGGGTCGCGGCCGGCCCAGCCCGGTGCGGGCGCGAGTCGTATGACCCGCGAGCAGAGGCGTGCGAACACGCGCGAGCGCCTGCTCGCGGCAGCGCGAACGATGTTTGCGCGCAACGGGTTTCACGGCGCCTCGGTCGAGGAGATCGCCTCCGCAGCAGGGTTCTCGACCGGTGCGCTGTACTCCAACTTCGACGGCAAGGAGGACCTGTTCCTCGTGCTGATGGAGCGCGAGATCGACGAGCACGCGCGCGAGATCGAAGACGCGGTGCAGGCACAGGCGTCGGTCGCCGAGCGCGCCGCCGGCGGCGCGCGGCGGTGGATGACGATGATCGAGCGCGAGCCCGAGCTGCTGCTGCTGTTCATGGAGTTCTGGGCTTACGGCGTACGCGACCCGCAGGTCAGGCCGAAGGTGGCCGCGCGGTTCGCGCAGATGCGCCACGTGCTCACGCGGCTCGTCGCCGACGGCGCGCGCGAGTTCGACCTCGAGCTGGCCCTCCCGGCAGAGCAGCTGGCGGTCGCGATCGACGCGCTCGCAGACGGCATCGCCCGCCAGAAGCTGGCCGACCCCGACGCCGTCCCGGACGAGCTGATGGGCAGGGTGCTCGCGTTGCTGTTCGCCGCCGTCACGCGGCCCGCGGCAGGCACAGACATGCGTAGTGAACCGTAAACGCCCGCCGCGCCAGGGCCGGAGCGAGGCGGTGGACGGCGGCCCGGATCCCCCACTTGGCGCTCGCCGCGCCGCGCGCGCGTGCGGTGGCGGCGAAGAAGCGGTGGACCTCGAGCGGCAGCGGATCGTCGAGCTCCGCCACGATCGACATGCCCGCGCGCGCCACGATCTCGCGCGCGCCACTCCGGTCCAGGCGCTGCAGATGGCCGACCTCCGCCGCGTGCTCGCGCTTGCGCGCCCGCCGCGCCGACCAGTTCGCCTCGAGCGGCACCTCCACCAGCACCGCCCGGCACGCACGCCCCACCTCATCGAGCAGCGCCGCCGGATCGGGGACATGCTCGAGCACATGGGAGAGGACGCCGAGGTCATACGCGCCGTCCGCAGCCGGCAGATGCAGCCCGTCATACAGCTCGATTGAGTCGAGCTCGGCGCGCGCGCGCGCGATGTCCACGGCCGCCTGGGCGATCTCCACGCCAGACAGCGCTCCGCCGAAACCGCGGCGGTGCAGCTCGCACAGCAGCGCGCCATCACCGCAGCCCACATCGAGCGTGCTCGTCGGCTGCACGCTCGCGCGTGTGCACAGCGTGATCACGTGCTCGGCCTTGCCGACGGCCCCCAGCGCCCGCCAGCGCGCATACACGGCCGCCTCGCCCGGCTCGCGCGTGTACGCGTCGTCGTAGAAGCGCACGAGGGCAGCGGAGTCCTCCACACCGGGGATTATCGTGGGCGCGATGACCCGCAAGCTCACGGCGCCGCTACGCCAGGCGCCCGCGACGGTGCCGGCGCTGGCGGCGCTGGCGCTGTTCGTCGTGTGGGCGACAGACCAGGCGGGTTACCCAATCACGCACTGGGCCCCCGGAGGGCTGATCGTGTTGGCGCTCCTCGGCATCGCAATCGGTCTCGTCCCGCTCCGCGTCGCGGACGTTCCGATCCCTGTCGCGGTCGCGCTCGCCGCGCTGGCCGCATACACGGCGCTCAGCTACCTCTCGATCCTATGGGCGGCCGTGCCAGGGGACGCGTGGGAAGGGGCCAACCGCACGCTGCTGTACCTGCTGGTGTTCGCCCTGTTCGCCTGTTGGCGACAGCGCGGCGCCAGCGCGGCGCTGCTGCTGTGCGCCTGGACGCTCGCGCTGATCGCGCTCGCCGCGTTCGCGCTGCTGCACGTCAACGCCGCCGCCGGCGCGCGCCTGCAGGACCTGTTGCCGGGCGGGCGCCTCCTCTACCCGAGCGGCTACGCCAACGCCAATGCCGCGCAGTGGTTGATGGCCTTCTGGCCGGCGCTGCTGCTGGCGCGCAGCGAGCGCCTGCCGTGGGCGGTGCGGGGCCTGCTCGCCGGCGGTGCTGTGCTGCTGGCGGAGGTGGCGCTCCTGAGCCAGAGTCGCGGCTCGCTGTACGCCATGCCGGTGATGCTCGTGCTGGTGTTCGCGCTGCTCCCAGGGCGGACGCGCACGTTCGCCGTGCTCGTGCCCGTGGCGGCGGGTATCGGGGCGGCCGCGCCGGCCGTCTTGGGGGTCGGCGACCACCTGAAGGGCGGAGCCGTCACTGCCGCCGCGCTACACAGCGCGACGACGGCGACCTTCGCTGCGGCTATCGCGTCCGGACTGCTCGTGGCTCTCGGGGCGGCCGTGGAGACGCGGCACAGGTTCTCGCAGGCTTCTCTCACGCGGATGCGCATCGGCGTCCGCGCGATCGCAATCCTTATCTTGATCGCGGTCGTTGGCGGTGGCCTCGTCGCGGCGGGCAACCCGGTTACGCGGATCAGGAATGGCTGGGACAGCTTCAAGGGCGGCTACGCCGCCAACAGCGCCACCGGCAGCCGGCTGATCAGCGGTCTGGGCAGCGAGCGCTACGACTTCTATCGCGTCGCGCTCGACGAATTCATCGCCCATCCGCTCGTCGGGATCGGGGCGGACAACTTCCAGCAGCAGTACCTCGTCCACGGTCGCAGCGAAGAGACGCCCCGCTATCCGCACAGCGTCGAGCTGCGTACGCTCGTGCAGACGGGCCTGGTCGGCGCGCTGCTGGCGCTCGTCGGCCTCGGCGCAGCGCTGGTGGCGGCGGCACGCGCCCTGCGAAGCCCCGATCCGCTCGTCCGCTCGGTGACGGGGGCCGCGCTCGCGGGATTCGCCTACTGGGCCGTACACGGCTCCTTCGACTGGTTCTGGGAGTTCGCCGGCTTGGGAGCTCCCGCGTTTGCGATGCTCGGCCTCGCCTGCGCGCTTGCGCCTGCGCGGGTCCCAGCCGCTGTGCGCCCGCCGAGCGGTGCCGGCGCGGTTCGTCGGTTGCACGTGCCCCTGCGGCGGCTCGCGATCGCGACGGGCCTGCTGGTGGCGCTCGCCGCCGTCGCTTCGTTGTCAGCTTCGTGGCTGAGTCAGCTCGAGATCGAGAGCGCAGCGCACATCTGGGCGACCGCGCCGCAGACCGCCTACGCGCGCCTGCGCGACGCCGCCCGCCTGAACCCGCTCGGCGACGAAGCCGATCTTCTCGCCGGCAGCATCGCTCTGCGCTACGGCGAACTCGCCCGCGCCGATCGCGAGTTCTCACTCGCGCTCGCGCGAACCCCGGGCGACGCGTACGCGATGCTCGAGCGCGGCGCGATCGCCTCAGCCAGAGGCGAACGCGCCGTCGCGCTCGGCCTGCTCGAGCGAGCGGTCCGCTTGAACCCGAGGGACCCACTCACCAGGCGCGCCCTCAGCCTCGTGCGCGGCGGGCACCGCGTGAGCATCCTGGAACTCAACCGCTCGATTCTGCTCAAAGCTCAGCAACTGGCGTAAATCTTGGAATTTTTTTATGCAGCCGAGAGGAATCGACTCGACACCGCAGGCAACCTTCGCTAGCGTGTGGACGAGTACTCGTCAATGCGTCGATTGCTTGCGGGCGTGCTCAAGCGACTTGGCAGTTTGGGGGACCGAGGCGATGACGAACACTTGGCATGGAGCGGGGAACAAGCCGCTCGCGCCAGAAAGGACGTAAGGGCACGGACGCATGACAAGCCACCGTCTCACCGGCACGAGCGCCACGCTGCTGGTGCTCGCTCTCTCGGCGGCGGCTCCGGCGGTCGCTGGCGCTGGCTCGCTCCTAAGCGGCTACGGCGGACCCGGACAGGGCAATCAGGCGATCCTCGGTTCCGCGCTGCTCAACGGGCCGTCGGGGGGAGGCGGCTCCACAGGGGGCGGCTCCACAGGGGGCGGCTCGACTGGCGGCGGCTCGCTTGCGATCGCGGCAGGCCGCCAAGCAGCCGCGGGCAGCCGCACGGGCCGGGCGAGCGCCGGCGCCGTGGCGGGGAAGCATCTCAACGCACGCGTGCGACGCGCATCTACCAGTGGCTCTCATCCGTATAGAGACGCATCCGACTCGGCAGCTTCAGGGGCCGGAAACGGCGGTTCGCAGACGCTTGGACTCTCCGGTGCGGACGTTCTGTACGTGCTCCTTGCCGTCGCCGCGCTCGGTGCGACGGCAGCCTTCACGAGGAGTCTCACGCGCGAGCCCGGTCGAGGACTGGACGCTCGCTAAAGGGATGCGACGCAGGACCCGAGTAACCAACTAGATCGACACGGAATCACCGCTTTATGGACCGCACGCAAATCGCCCAGCAGACGTCGACCACGCTCCCGCTTCGCGGCGAGCTGACACACGACGCGCCGGCTCCCAGGGCGGTTCGGCGAGGCACGTTCACGGGCCCGCTGCAGTGGGCACTCGAGGGTCCGGGTTGGAGCACGCTGCGTCCGACGGTGGACTTCATCCTGCTGTGCGTATCCGTCGTCGTCGCGCTCGGCGGGGTGAGCGCAACCCTGCACACCCCCGGCGTTCGCGCTCCGCTGCTCGCGCTGCCACCACTGGTGATGCTGCTCTTCTACCTGCGCGGCCTCTACCAGACGCGTCTGCGGGCCCTGGTCCTCGACGGGATCGTTCCGATCTTGAGCGCCGTCTCCGTCGCCGCAATGGCGGTGGCGGTGCTCGGGATGTTCCTCAACGGCCAGGTGCCGAGCCAGGGCGAGTGGTTGCGCGCCTGGCTGTTCGCGCTGCTCGCCGTGGGAGTGGGGCGCGTCGCGCTGTCGTTCGCCCAGCGCTGGGCGCGCGCACGGCACCTCGTGGGCAAGTCGGTCCTGATCATGGGCGCCGGCGTCGTCGGCGCGCAGGTGGCGCGGCGCCTGGAGTCGCATCCCGAGTACGGACTCGTCCCGATCGGATTCCTCGACGAGGATCCCCGATCTGTGGCCGAGGTCGGCGGGCGCGACGTCCCTGTGCTGGGCACGATCGAGGACCTCGACGAAACCGTCAGGCGCACCGGCGTGCGACACCTGATCGTCGCGTTCTCGTCGGTCGCGGACGCACGTGTCAGCCGCCCGATCCAGCGCTGCCAGGATCTGGGCATGGAGGTGTCGGTCGTGCCGCGGATGTTCGACACGATCAACGACCGCGTCCGCTACGACACCGTCGGTGGGCTGCCGTTGCTGTCCTTCATCGCCGTCGATCCCAAGGGCCTGCAGTTCGCGATCAAGCACGCGCTCGACCGCGCACTGGCGTTGCTGCTGCTGATCGGGCTCTCGCCTCTGCTCCTGTGCGTGGCGGTCGCCGTGCGCCTCAGCTCCCCCGGGCCAGTGTTCTTCAGCCAGCGCCGCGTCGGGCGCGACGGCAACGTGTTCGACTTCTACAAGTTCCGCTCGATGCGCGTAGCGCCCGGGCAGACGCAGGAGCACGACGAGGGCACCAGCGCGCTCGACTTCCTGCTGGCCGGGGACACCGCGCCGGGAGGCGTCGAGGGCGAGGATCGTCGAACGGTCATCGGGCGTTTCCTGCGCAGCACCTCGTTGGACGAGCTGCCGCAACTATTCAACGTGTTGCGCGGCGACATGAGCCTCGTCGGTCCCCGCCCCGAGCGCCCCGAGTTCGTGGAGCTGTTCAGGCAGGATGTCCAGCGTTACGGCGACCGCCATAGGGTCAAGGCCGGCATCACCGGGTGGGCGCAGGTGCATGGCCTGCGCGGGCAGACTTCCCTCGCTGAACGGGTCGAGTGGGACAACTACTACATAGCCCACTGGTCGCTCGGCCTCGACGTGAAGATCCTCGCGCTCACGATCGCCGCGCTGTTCCACAACGCCGAGTGATCAGATGCTCCTCTGAGCATCCCTGCCCGGGCCCATCCAGTACTGGTACACGCGTACCCGCAGGCCTGAGCTGCCCAGAACCGACGGCAGGGCGATCGAGTAGCGGTTGAAGCGATCCAGCGTGAACACCGCTCGGTAGCGAAGCACCCGGCCCTGAAACGCTTCGAGCTCCATGAAGTCGCCGACCGGACCGGAGCCACTGGCCACCACCCGAGCGTTTCTGCGGTGGAGGCTGAGGGTCGGTGGGCTGACGCCACCGAACGGGGACCTCAGCACCTGCGCGAGCGCGCTGAACGAGGGCTTGCGCTTTCCGCTTGCCGATAGCAAGCCGAAGTCTTCATCCGAGGAGTCCTGGAGCTTGTACACGACCGCTGCGGCCACGTAGGGGGCGCTCGCCAGCGCACGAAACGTGTTGGTCAGGTTGGCTGCCTGCGCGCGGGCGGTCACGCACGCCTGTTCCTGTTGGACGCGATCTCGCGGCCAGCAGCTGCTCCAGCCAAACTCGTCCAGCCACATGGGCGTGTGATCGCCATTGACCAGCTGCACTTCGTGGATCGATCGCAGCGACGCGAGCGTGAGGTTGTAGTAGTGCACCGCCAGGCCGTCGTAGTAGCCCTTGATGCCGGCTGCGTAGAGAGCGCGCAGAAATTCGCCGTTGGAGCCGACCAGCGAGCCGGCCAGCACCAACACGTTGGGGTTGGCCTGCTTGATCGCGGGGTAGGCGGCCCGCAGAAGCGTTCCGTACTTCTGGGCTTTGCCGGGGCCGGCGAAGTAGGCTTCGTTCGCTTGGTCTGGCTCGTTCCAGATCTCAATCGCCGTGAGCGCCGTGCCGTAGCGCTGCGCGAGAAACGCGACGAAGGTCGCGTAGTCAGCGGCATTGCGCGGGGGCCACGCAGTCGCACCACTCGCCTCCCCGGGCACGCACCTGCGTAGCATCGGCGCCGGAGCCGAGGATGCCCAGCACGGCGTCCCGTCGACCGTCAGGATCACGCGAATGCCTCGTGTCGAAGCGTCGCTGACCAACTGGTCGAGGGCCGCCAACCGTGCCGGTTCGATCCGGCCTGGGCCGAATCGATCGAACACGTACCACGGTACGTTCGCGCGCACGACCGCCGCATGGAGCGCTTGCGCGAGCGCGAGCTCCCGCTCGACTGAGGCCGCCGAAGCGCCAGGATCAAAACCGATGTTCACTCCACCGAGCAGTGGCGGGGACGAAGCGCGTCGGCCCACCGAACTCGCCGCGCGACCCCCTGGCGCAAGGCACGCGAGCAACACCAGCGTGGCCGATACTGCAGCCGTGAGCTTGCCGCGCCGCGCAACCATCGTTACACGATAGAGGCGGAGCGAGCGGCTGGTGTCAGGTGGATAACGTCTCGTAGTAGGCTTCATTCGGCTATGGCACCGACCTGGATTTGGATGCAGCTCGCGATCGTGTTCTTCGTGCTGATCGGAATGGTCGTCGCCATCACGAGGCTTGCATGAGCGGATTCGTCGTGCGCCGCGTGCCACGGCTACCAAGGGCGACCTGCGAGGGAGGATTGTGTTCAGATCGGTAGTGGTTGGCACAGATGGCTCGGACACCGCCACCCAGGCGGTGCGCCAAGCGGTCGATCTGGCTCGCGCCGTCGGCGCCAAGCTGGAGCTCGTCAGCGCTTATGAGCCCGTATCCGCTCAGCGTCTGAGCGAGGAACGCCGCCAGGCGCCCGAGGATCTCCAATGGGCCATCAATCCGCGCGAGGATGTGGAGGCCACCTTGGAAGCGGCTGCCGCGCTCGCCACCGACGCCGGTGTCGCGGTCGACACCTATCCGCGTCAAGGTGACCCGGCCGACGCGATCCTCGACGTCGCCGAGGAGCGCGAGGCCGACCTGATCATCGTGGGCAACAAGGGCATGACGGGCGCCAAGCGGTTCCTGCTGGGATCGGTTCCCAACAAGGTCTCCCATCACGCGCCGTGTTCGGTGCTGATCATCCGAACGACCTGAGCCAGAGCGGCTCCGAAAGGAGCCAGAGCAGGGAGCCTGCCTGCGCAGGCGAGCCAGAGCAGGGGAGCCTGAGCGGCTCACGCAGACGCAGGAGCGTGCTTGTCTTCGGTGTAGTAGGGCGATTCAGCAAGGCGCGCACCGATGACCACGAGCCCCATCGGGTTGGCATTCACGCGGTAGAGCACCTCACGGAGATCTATCACCTTGGCCATCGTGAGGCGGTCGAGGCGAGCGACCAGCAGCAGCTCGTCAGAGAACTGCGCGAGCATCTGCGTGTCAGCGATCCCCAGGATCGGCGGCGAGTCAATCAGGACGTACGCGTAGTCGCCTTGCCGCAGCGTATCGATCAAGGACTTCAACGCAGCCGCCTGCAGCAGCGCGGAGGCGTCGCCATCGTGGTTGCCCGCTGGCAGGATGTGGAGAGTCCCGCGCGCCGCCGTGCCGTTCCCGCTCATCGGCACGATCAAACGCTCTACGCTGTCGGGTCGCAGGTACCCGGCGGAGGCGGTGGCCAGAAGTTCGCGCATTCCGGGCTGGCCCGCGACGTTGAACGCGTCGTCGAGCCGCGGTGCGCGCAGGTCGCCGGACACGACCAACGTGCCGTGGCCGCCTTGGGCGAGCACGCGTGCGAGTCGCGCCGTGACCGTCGTCTTGCCTTCGCTGTGACCCGCGCTCGTGATGACTATCACGTGCGGCTTGGGCCCGGGTGGAAGCGCCAGCTGCACCGATGCTGCGAGTGTCTGATAGGTCTCGTGCTCAGCCCGAGCGTAGCGCGCGCTCACACGCCGGCCGCGGTGGGGGATGCCGCTCAGCACCGGCAGATCGAGCAGGTTGCCAAGCTCGCGCTGACTCGTCACCCGCGGCGTCAGCTGCTCGCGGCCGAGCGCCACGAGCACCGCCAGGAACAGCGCCGCGAACAGGGCGATCACTGCGTTGCGGAACGGACGCGGCGAGGTCGCCGCCGATGGGACCGCGGGCCGCTGAACGAGCTGCAGCTGCGAACCCGCACTCGCTCGAGCGGTTTCCAGGACGCCGGCACGGGTCTCCAGCGCGCTCAGCTGCGCCGCAGCCGTGGCGCTCGTCGCGCCCCTCGCGCGCAGCGCTTCGATTTCGTTGTCGAGCGTGGTCAGCGCGCTCGTCGTCGCTGCGCGCTCCGCCGTGGCACGCTGGCGCAGGAACGCCTGCGCGGTCGCGTAGGCAAGCGTGGCAGCGGTTTCGCCCGACCGCGAGGTGACGTTGATGTGGATGATGTTGGCGTTCTGGTCGACCGACGAGGAGACCTTCTTTTCCAGCGCCGACGGCGTTTCTCCCGGGACCGCCTTGGCTGCTTCGTCGAGCACCGGCGTCGTGGTCGCGAGCGTCGCGAGGGTCGCGAGTTCCCGCTGCACCGTTTCAGTCGGAGCGCCCACGCCGGACGTGTTGTTGATGACGATGTTCGCCGTCGCTTCGTACTTCTTGGGCAGCGCCAGCGAGATCGCGACCACAGCTCCCGTGAGGATCACCACGATCGCCGCCATCAGCCAACGACTCCTCCGCAGAGCCTCGACGTAGCGGCTGACCTCGACCGGATCCTCGCCGGCTGAGGTCGCCTGCGCGCGGCCTCGCTCGTATTGATCGCTGGTGGTCCGCATGGGCTGGAGGTCGGAGCTTACGAGGGCGTCGGGACGAAGAAACCGCATCTCAGCTTCCAGATCGACAGAAGCGAGCCGCACCTGAAGGTCAGGTTGCTACAGCGAAGGCTACTGGGGGGGAGTTGGCGGTGTGGAGCTTGGGGGCGGGGAGGTAGGTGGCCTGGACGCGGTAGTGGCCGTGGGGTAGGTAGCGCAGGGTGGTCGCGAAGCGTCCGGCGGTGCGTACTGAGGCGGTGAGCTCGCCGGTCTTGATCCAGCGGCCTCTGCCGCGTCGTTGGAGGCGTATCTGGACTCGTCCGGTGTTCGCGGAGAGGACGCGGCCGTGCAGGATGATCGCGCGGCCTCTGTGCGTGCTGCGCGCCTTGAGGATGACCTGCACGGGGTCGGTTGGAGCCCTGCCTTGCGCGCCGGGGGCTGCTTCGGTGGGTTCGCGCGGCGTGCCGGTCGCCCCGTCCGTGGGCGTTGACCCGACCGGCGTGCCCGTTGACGCGTTCGGCGGCGGCGGGCCGGGCGGGGGTTCGGTGGGGCCGGTAGGGGGGGAGGCTGGTTCGTAGCGCAGGATTGCTCCGTTGGCTGCGCCGAGGGTGACGGAGTTCACGATCGCTCCTGCGGTTGTGTACATCGGCGCGGGCAGCGTCACGGTGCGGGTTGGCGCGTCGGGTTCGTTGACGAGCGTGATTCCGTCTGCGAAGTTTCGTCTCAGCAGGCCTTGCCATTCGGTGCGTGGGCCTTCCGGTGCGCCGAGTTCGATGTTGTAGGCCGGCCACCAGTTTTCGGGGGTCATCGCGGCGTTGCCGAGCCCGTCGTTGCCGGTGGAGATCAGGAAGTAGCAGGCGAGCGAGTATTCGCGCCCGGTGGGGCTGTTGTCGAAGCCGTCGAGGATCACGTTCCTGCTGGCGGCGTGGATGTCGTCGATGAACGACAGGAATGTCTTCAGTGACCATGCACCGTTGCCGCCGGTGAGTCCTTCGTCGTTGACGCCTCGCTCGAGGTTGATGTCGTTCGCGGAGGCGATCTGGCGCTTGACGAGGGGGTTCTTCCAGCGTTCGGGGCCGCCGGCGTACCAGATCGAGTTCTCGAGGATTTCGACGCCGGGCAGCGCGTTGCGGATTTCTTCAAGGAATGTGACGACGTATTCCTGCCAGGCGTGTTCGGTCATCGTCTCGCCGGTGCGGGGATCGATCGGCGCGACGTGTTCGCCCGCGCCGTTGCCGACCTGGAATTCGAGGTTGACGTCGTCGATCCACAGTCCGGCGTAGCCCTTTTCGACCTCGGCCTTGGCTTCTGTGATCCACGCGTGGCGGAATTCGGGGTTGCCGACGTCGGCTGCGTACTGCGGGCAGGTCCCGTTCGTGCAGCCCCATGGGATGTACAGGCGTTCGCCGGCGCCGTCGCGCAGGATCCAGCTTTCGTGTTCGCTGGTGTAGCCAGCGCCGGTGTACAGCGCGTACAGGTCTCGATAGACCAGGCCGTGTGGGTACCAGCTGGTCTTGTCATCGAAGTACGGGCTGACGACCTCCGCGCGCCAGAAGTTCTGGCTGATCCACGACTGAAACGCCGGATCTTCCATGAAGTGGTTGAACGCCGGCGCGGTCCGCTTGACGAACTTGACGCTACCCGCCACCGCAGAGCCGCCTTCCTGCGCCCACGCAGACCCACACCACCCCAACCCCACAGCACCAGCCACAACCACAAAGCCGGTCAGAAGCCCGCGCAGCCATCCGCTCAGAAACAGCATCTCAGCCTCCAGATCGACAAAATCGCGCGAGGACCTGAGGCCCGAGGGGCTGCGGCATGGTGCGCGATGCGCGGGCACTATAACGACGCAACCACGGCGACGCTCGATCGGGGCGGTTTGCGCTGTCGTGCCGGCTGGTGTGGTCGGGTTGGCGGTCAGGTTGCTACCGCGAAGCCCACCGACGGGGAGTTGGCGGTTTGTAGCTTGGGGGCGGGGAGGTAGGTGGCCTGGACGCGGTAGTGGCCGTGGGGTAGGTAGCGCAGGGTGGTCGCGAAGCGTCCGGCGGTGCGTACTGAGGCGGTGAGCTCGCCGGTCTTGATCCAGCGGCCTCTGCCGCGTCGTTGGAGGCGTATCTGGACTCGTCCGGCGCTCGCGGAGAGGACGCGGCCGTGCAGGATGATCGCGCGGCCCCTGTGCATGCTGCGCGCCTTGAGGATCACGTGGACGGGGTCGGCTGGGGCCCTGCCCTGCGGGGCGCCGTCGGTTGGAGGTTCGCCGGGGCCGGGGAGCGGGGAGGCGGTCTCGTAGCGCAGGATTGCTCCGTTGGCTGCGCCGAGGGTGACGGAGTTCACGATCGCTCCTGCGGTTGTGTACATCGGCGCGGGCAGCGTCACGGTGCGGGTTGGCGCGTCGGGTTCGTTGACGAGCGTGATTCCGTCTTCGAAGTTTCGTCTCAGCAGGCCTTGCCATTCGGTGCGTGGGCCTTCCGGTGCGCCGAGTTCGATGTTGTAGGCCGGCCACCAGTTTTCGGGGGTCATCGCGGCGTTGCCGAGCCCGTCGTTGCCGGTGGAGATCAGGAAGTAGCAGGCGAGCGAGTATTCGCGCCCGGTGGGGCTGTTGTCGAAGCCGTCGAGGATCACGTTCCTGCTGGCGGCGTGGATGTCGTCGATGAACGACAGGAATGTCTTCAGTGACCATGCACCGTTGCCGCCGGTGAGTCCTTCGTCGTTGACGCCTCGCTCGAGGTTGATGTCGTTCGCGGAGGCGATCTGGCGCTTGACGAGGGGGTTCTTCCAGCGTTCGGGGCCGCCGGCGTACCAGATCGAGTTCTCGAGGATTTCGACGCCGGGCAGCGCGTTGCGGATTTCTTCAAGGAATGTGACGACGTATTCCTGCCAGGCGTGTTCGGTCATCGTCTCGCCGGTGCGGGGATCGATCGGCGCGACGTGTTCGCCCGCGCCGTTGCCGACCTGGAATTCGAGGTTGACGTCGTCGATCCACAGTCCGGCGTAGCCCTTTTCGACCTCGGCCTTGGCTTCTGTGATCCACGCGTGGCGGAATTCGGGGTTGCCGACGTCGGCTGCGTACTGCGGGCAGGTCCCGTTCGCGCAGCCCCATGGGATGTACAGGCGTTCGCCGGCGCCGTCGCGCAGGATCCAGCTTTCGTGTTCGCTGGTGTAGCCAGCGCCGGTGTACAGCGCGTACAGGTCTCGATAGACCAGGCCGTGTGGGTACCAGCTGGTCTTGTCATCGAAGTACGGGCTGAAGACCTCCGCGCGCCAGAAGTTCTGGCTGATCCACGACTCAAACGCCGGATCTTCCATGAAGTGATTGAACGCCGGCGCGGTCCGCTTGACGAACTTGACGCTACCCGCCACCGCAGAGCCGCCTTCTTGCGCCCACGCAGGCCCGCTCCACGCCAAGCTCATGGCACCGACCACGACCACAACACCAGCCAGCAGCCCGCGCAGCCACCTGCTCATCATCACGCTCAGGTCTCGGCCTGCGGTGGGGCGCAGGCGAGGACAGCCCCCCCTCCGTGGACTCCTGTTCGAGGATCAGGTCGATGCCGCTGAGCTCAGCCCGAGCGAGGGATGGCCCGGCTGAGCTCGGCAGCGGGCGCGACGGGCGCCCCCGGTTCACGGAGGTAGCGCAGCATCGACGCCAAGCCGATCCTGAATTCAGGGCTACGGATCGTGCTCGCCCAGATCAGAGCGGCGACGAGCCACAGGTGCCGCCAGTGCAGGGTGTCGACCACCGCGCTGTTGAAGATCAGGCCGCACCATGCGCCGAGCAGCGCAGCCGAGCCGATACCGAACGTATCTCGGCCAACCACCACGTTACGCAGGGCGAGCACCAGCGTCACGAGCAGCACCGCGACCCACAGTAGGAGCCCAAGAAAGCCCTGCTCGGAGAACGTGCGTATGAAGGTCGAATGGCTTTCGACCGGATAGTGAAACTTGAACTGGCCGGGGCCGATTCCGACCGGATGTGTCCAGCCGAGCTCCCAGCCAAAGTTCTGCGCGGCGAAGCGTTTCGAGTCATAGGACTGGAGTTGAGCGCGATGCTCGAGGAAGGTGATCGATCCCGTTGCGCTCAGAACCACCACCACAACTGCCGCTGTGGCCAGCAGCATCACCATCGCTCGCATCGCCCGTCGCGCGCCTCGCTTGCGGATGCTCGAGGCGATCAGCATCACGGCCACAGCTATGCAGTAGTTGCCCCAGGCGGCACGCGAGTAAGAGAACAGGACCCCGAGCGTCAGCGCGGCCACCAGCGACCAGCTCGCGAAGGCGCGGAGGTGAAGCAGCTTCGGCAGCCGCGGTGCGACACGTTGCTCGAGCAGGATCACGGCAATGGGCACCAGAAATGGACCGAACACGTTCGGGTCCTTGAAGAAGGCGCTTGCCCGTTCGCCGCCGTCAACGGTGCTGAGGATGAACGACCGCCCTGGTATCGGCAGGTAGAGCGCAGCCACCGCGATGACCGCGGAGATGACGCCGACTATCAGCCAGGTCAACACGACCGCGCGTGCCTTCGAAGGCGAGTCGAGATAGCTCGCAAGCCACACGGCGAAGATCGCGAGGTACGCCGTGATGAAGAAGAACTGGAATGCTTCCTTGGGTTCCACGACGTCCATGAACGAGAGCACGTTGGCGATCAACAGCAGCCCGACGATCCAGCGGATCAGCAGCGGGACGCGGCGGAGGTGGAAGCGTCCCGTCACCGACGCGATCACGATGATCACGGCGAAGGCGGCGTCGGTCGGAGCCGGTTGGAAGCGAACGAAGCCCATCAGCAACAGACCAACCACTACGGCCGTATCGAAGCGTCTCAGCGTGAGCAGCGCGAAGCCGATCAGGGCGATGCCGCCGGCAAGCCCGAGGGCGATCGAGACGTTGACGCCGTCGAGCACCTCGACCAGCCCGAGCGCCAGTAGCCCCAGCATCACCAGCGCCAACGGCACGAGCGCCACACGGCCCAGCGCCGTCGCGCGCGGAGCGGGCATCCTCGCTGCCAATTCGGTCATCGCGGTCCTATCATCGACGCTCCCGAGCCTGAAGTAAAGCCGCTACGCTGGCCGCGAATGGCCCCAGCGATGTCCATCGTGGTGACGGTGCTCAATGATCGCGTCGGGCTTTCCGAACTCCTGCCCGCGCTCCAGGCGCAGCGATACCCGGCGGACGAGATCATGATCGTCGACGCTGGATCCAATGATGGGAGCGCGGAGCTACTCGCCTACTGGCGCGCTCGCGGCCTGCCGCTCCATGTCATGAACGCCCCAGGAGCCGGGATCTCCGCCGGGCGCAACCGCGGCATCGCCGCGGCGGCCAACGACTTCATCGCGGTCACGGACGCCGGCTGCCGGCCCGCTCCAGGCTGGCTGGGGGCGCTCGCGCGCGAATTGGAGCGTTGCGACTTCGTCGCGGGTACGTATACGGTCGATCGGGAGACCCCCTTTGAGCACGCAGTCGCGGTCACGCTCTACCCGGATGTCTCGGAGGTGCGAAGGGACCTCGCCCTGTCCGCGCGGCTGTGGCAGCGAGTGTTTGGTCGGCGATTCCGCATCGACAGGGCGACGGGCCGCTCGATGGCGTTTACACGCTCCTGCTGGGAGGTGGCCGGCGGCTTCCCGGAGAACGTCAACTGGGGTGAGGACGTCGCGTTCAGCGCCAGCGCCGCCGCCACCGAAGCATGCTCGACGCTCGCGGCCGATGCTGTGGTCGCGTGGAGAGGGCGACCAACGTGGCGGGCCAACGCGCGGATGTACTGGCTTTACGCCGAGGGCGACGCGGTCCTGGGTGTGAAACCGCGCGACTTTGCGCGCGGCCTGGTCTGGGGTCTTGCTGGGTTGCTCACGATGCGGGGAGGTCTGCGAGGTCGCCTGGCAGTCGCCACCGGGGCAGGCATCTACGCCTCGTTGCCCGCCGCGCGGGCATACCGCACAGGGCTGTCCGTGTCCTCTTGGTGGCGTATCGTCGCGGTGCTCGCGATGAAGGACCTTGCGATGCTGGGCGGTACGGTCGCCGGGGTCCGCCTGCGGGCCGCCGGTGCCAGGCCGGTCGGCGGGTCGGCGTCTGACCGAGCGGGCCTTCAAGCACTGGAGCCGACGTCGTCGAGGACCGCGCCGTAGACGGCGGCTGTCTCGGCCACCATGCGGGCGACGGCGAAGCGCGTGGCGTGGCGTTCGCGCGAGGCCTGTGCCGCCGCGGCGCGCCGTTGTGGGTCTGAAAGAAACACGACGATCGCGTGCGCGAGCGCTTGCGGATCATTCGGCGCCACCACCGCGCCCGTCGCCGGCGTCACCGCCTCCCTGTTTCCGCCGACGTCGCTCACGACCTGGGGCACCCCGCACGCGAGCGCCTCGAGCACGCCGATCGGAAACGCCTCCCATGCCGAGGGGAGCACGTAGACGTCCAGCGCATTCAACGCTCGCGCCGCGGGTGCTGTGAAAGGTATGAGGGCAAACCGCTCGTCACCGTCGAGACCGGCACGCGTGGCCTGGGCTTCGAGCTGCGCCCGCATCGGCCCGTTGCCGACGATCGCAACGCCGGCGTCGGGAGCACGAGCAAGGATCAGCGGCGCCGCGTCGATCAACAGGTCGAGGTGCTTCTGCTCGCGCAGAGCCGCCACCGCCCCAACGATCGGGCCACGCGTGCGCATCGCCGCGAGTGCAGGCTCGGGCTCCAGCCCCGGAGGGGGAGCTTCGCAGCCGTTGTACACAACGTGCAGGCGCTCCGGCTCGGCGACACCGAAGCGAATCGCGGTCTCGCGCTCGTGCTCGCATACGCAGAGCACAGAGCCGCCGGCCCGCCCCAGCGTCCACTCCACGGCCCTCGCCGCCGTTCGCCACGGGAGCGGAAGCCCGCTGGCGAACGCGAAGCAGTGGGGGCTGTACAGCGACGGGGTGCTGCTCAGCAGGGCGGCCACGCGGCCGAGTGCACCTGCGTTTGAGGCGTGAGCGTGGATCAGGTCGAAGTCGCCTCGGTCGAGCAGCCCATGCAGTGCCGAAAGCGCGCCCGCCTGCGAACCGATACGCCCGTAGCCCCGGGCGAACGGCACGCGGTGGACAGGTATGCCGGCAGCCTCGAGCTCGCGGTAGGGAGCTGCCTCGGCCGGACCCGCGACCTCCGCTTCCCACCCCGCGACGGCGAGCCCGAGGGCCAACTGACCGACGTTCTCGGCGACCCCGCCGTCGGGCGGCTCGAAGGCGAGAAGCACGCGGGGCACCGGCGGAGAATCGCAGCTAGGGTCGTCGCTCGCTAGCGACGCGAGCGAGCGCCCGCGGGAGCTCGCGCGAGCTCGCGCTCGAGCGCGTCGTCAAGCGCCGCATGTGCGCCACGCCGGGCAGCGGTGGGCCTGAGCGTGTGGTCGCGGCCCGGGATCAGGTCGAGCTCGACGTGGGGCCAGCGTTGCAGGCGCTCGAGCCGACCTTCACGCTTCAGCTCTTCGTGCAGAGGCTCCTCCCCGGAGAAGACCCACAGGACGCGCTTGTCGGTTTCCCCGAGGCGCTGCAGCGCGCGGTCGAGCTCGTCGCGATCCGAGCGAGCGGTCAGGCGCGAGAGGATGCGACGAGCAAGGGTTACGATGCCTTCTGGGAGCTTGCCTGCCAGCGCTCTCAGTCGCGCCAATGGCGCCTCGCCACGAAGCAGTCTGAGCCACGAGGAGCGGCGCAGAAGCGCTTTGCGCAGATCACGCACGGTCTCCTGTGAGGCATCCCAGAAGATCGCCTGCGGATTCAGCATGAACGCGGCGCTGACGCGTTCGTCCTGCAACGCGCCGTGAAAGGACCAATACGCTCCCGAGCACAGGCCGAGCAGGACGAAGCGCTCAGCGACGCCTCGTGCTTCCAGCACATCGAGTGCCGCCCGCACCTGGTCGACCAAGCCGAGGACATAGAGCTCGGCCAGCTCCGTGAAGCGACTGTCATCGCCGTCGGCGTCGCCGATGCCCTCGAGGTCCAAGCGCAGCGTCGGGACGCCTCGCGCCGCCCAACGGCGCGCGATCTCCACCCACATCCGGCTCGGCCCCGTGTGGCGAATCGCCCCCGCATTGAGCACCACCGCGGCCACGCCCAGCGAGGGGACATCGATCGGCTCCGCCAGAATCCCAAAGAGCTGACCGCAGGCCTGCTCGACCGTCAGCGGGCTCTCGCGAATCCCGCCGCCGCCGATTGTGAGCTCGATCGCGCGCCGCTCCTCGACCGCGCGGTGCTCGCGCTCGTCGAGCGTTGTTTCGTCGGCTGGGATCGGCGTAGCGAGCTCGGGCGGTGTGGCTTCACCGAGCCACGACTCCACTTGCGCGAATACCTTGATCGGGGGACGCGCCAGCTGCGGCTCGGCCATCATCGCGCCGTAGCCCTCGCCCGGCGCGACCGTCACCTCGGCGCCGGCCCGCTCCAGATGTTGCTGTAGGCGTGCATCCACTTCGATTCCGTCTCGACCGAGCAGGAGTGCGCGGCCGGCGATGCGCGCGTCACCGGACGAGAGCGTCGCCACATCCCAGTCCTCGAGGGCGTCGCTGGTTTCGGCGCTGATGAGGAATCCGCCCGCTTCCGTGCCGCCGTCGGGCGGTGAAGCCTCGCGTTCACCAGGCATCGCGAGTTGGCTGCTCTCCAGGCGCGCGAAAGCGCGCAACTCGCGCACGAACGTTCTCCCTCGGGAGGGTGTTCCCCACAGAACGACGTCGTCGATCGGCGCCTCCGCAGCGAGCGCGCGACAGATCAGCAGGCCACCCAGACCGATACCCACGGCGGTGACCCGGGGACGATCGGTCTCGCGGCGAAGCCACGTCGCAGCAGCGCTGACCGCGTCGGTCCAGGCGTCGAGTCGGCCGTGATCGCCGGACGCCTCACCGCTGTCACCGGTTCCCGGCAGGTCTATTCGCAGCGTCGGATAGCCAGCGGTGGCAAGACGCTCGGCCCAGTCTCGGCGACCGCGATACGAGCAGACATCCTCCCAGCCGAAGGGCGGGCAAATCAGCACCGCGCTGGAGCGCAGGGGCTCGGACGCGCCGTGGAAGAAGCCGAAGATAGGCCCGTCCGCGGCCTCGATCAAGTACAGCGCGCGGGCCCTCGTAGGGCCGCTCATGTGGCGATCGCCACCGGGTCGATGCGCAGGCGGCCCTTGAGATTCAACGCGGTGATCGCGCCGGCCTCCAGCCGCGCCCCCCCGGGATGGCGCGGGTGCAGGCTCACTACGCGCTGTCCCCCAGGCTCGACCGAGAAGGCGTCATCGCTGGCGTTAAACCCAGGAGCGTGTATGCGAACACCGTACGCGAGGCGGCGACTGTTCACCCTCAGGCACAGCTCGCCGTCGCGGAGGCTCTGCGCGGTCGCGCTCAGGCCGAGCTGGCTCGCGGACTCGGTGATCCGGGGGGGGCCGGTCGGCAGGTACACGGACTGCGAGATCAACACAGGACCATCTTCACCATCGCGTTCGAGGCTGCTCACCACCAGGTTCTGCGCTGGCGGCCCGAACCGGTAGGCCCAGGAGATGTCGACGAAACGCCCGAGCAGCGCCTCGAGGTTCCAGCTCCCGACGGTACGTGCAGGCACCTCCACGGTCTGCTCCACCTGATCGACACGCTGTTCGAAGTCACGATACAGCGCCATCCGTAGGCGGGCGGTGAGCGTAGATGGACGATCGTTCGCCACGTGCGCGTCGATGCCCCCGAGCGCCTCGTCGGTCATCCAGATCGCGACCGGGGCCAGCGCGCGGCGTAGGTGGTGGTAGGCCACCTTGGGCTCTCCTTGACTGTCGAGGATCCCCCAGCCCGCGCCAGGGATCAGGTCCCGCATCCACAGCACCAGCCCGCCCGTGCAGGGCGATGCTGCCCTGCGCCACTCTCCGAACACCTCGCCCATCACGCACCCCGTAACGGCTCGCGACAGCTCCAGGTACCGGTCGGGATCGACCCGGCGCAGCTCGACCGGATCGACCTCGAAGAGCGATGCGAGGTAGTGGTCTCGCACGTCCTCGAAGTCCCACGCGCTGCCTGCGTCTCGCGGCACGCGCGCCTTCCAGCGCGGATCGCCCACCGCCACGGTCTGGTTGGTCTCGGACGCCAGCTGCTCGATCCCCGCCTCGCATGGGACGTTGGAGAAGGCCAGGCACTCTGAGGCGAACAACACCCCAGCTCGGCGGGCGTCCTCGATCGGGCGTAGGTAGCCGCCGACGCCGTAGTAGTTGGCCACTCCCTCATCGGTGCGAAATGGAAGGTCGCCGCCGCACGGCGCCGACGGCAGATAGGCCGCATCCGTGCCGGACCGCTCGACGAGCTCGGGCAGCAGCTCGCCGAAGAGCTCACCGCGCCCGAGCCGGTGGTCGAGGCCGAGCATCGCCACCTGCTGCTCGATCTCACTGTTGCCGCAAAGCACCGTCAGGCTCGGCCGGCCGGCCAAGCGACGCAGCTCCTGTTGCGCCTCGCGTGTGACGGTCGCGCGGAAGGACTCCTCAGCGATCGGATAGTCGAGGTTCGCGAACATGAAGTCCTGCCACACAAGGATCCCCAGCTCGTCGCACAGGTCATGGAACAGGTCGGTCTCGTAGGCGCCGGTGCCGGGCAGCCGCAACATGTTCATGCCCGCGTCGCAGACGAATGTCAGCGCCTCGCGCAGCTCGTCCGGCGATGGCGCGAGGCCGATCGCGTCCACGGGGGTCCACACGGCGCCGCGGGCGAACACGCGCACTCCGTTGACGTGCACGTCCAGACCGTCGCGCTCGACCGCGTGCAGCGCGCTCGCTCCGAAGCTGAGGTCGCGAAAGCCGACACGCCGGGCGTGGATCGTGACTGGCTCGGCGGCGCTCCTCACGAGCAAGCGGACATCGTGGAGGACCGGATCGCCGTGGGTGTGCGGCCACCATCGCGCCACGCCCGGCACGACCAACTCTCCCGTCGCCACGATCGCGTCATCGTCGAGGGCCAGCTCGAGCGCCGCTGTGTGCCGGCCGGATGCTCCGTCCACCTTCACCTCCACAGACGTCGGTTGCAGGCCATCCAACGCCCGTATCCGCGCCCGCACCGACAGCACTCCCGCCTCGCCCACCATGTGCGTATGCAGCTTGAGCTCGTCGACCGCCACGCGCCGGCGGCGCTCCAATCGCACCCCTCGCCAGGGGCCAACGGGCGCAGGGCCGGGCGCGAAGCCAGGTGCACGCCCGAGCAGCATCGTCCGAAAGAAGCGCAGGTTTCCCTCGGCGACGAGCCGCGTGCGCCATCGCGCGCGAGGACGACGGGCTGCGCGGAGCAGCGGGCCGAGGGCGCGACAGCAGATCGCCAGCTCGTTCGTGGCCTGTAGACGATCTCCAAGGTCGAGCGTGTGAGCAGCGAACATCGAGTCGCTGCTCAGCATGAGCTCACCGTTGAGGTAGACCTCGGCGACGGTCGCGATGCCGTCGAGATGCAGCAGCAGCTCCTCGTGCGGTAGGGCCGGCTCGGCGGCGAAGGTTGTGCGAAACCACCAGTCCTCCGCGTCGAAGTCGCGTCCCTCGCCTGCTCGCCACAGGCCGGCGGCCCGCAGCGCCGAAGCTGCAGTGCCCGGCACCGACGCAGCGATCGAGCTGGCTGCATCGAGCGCCGCAGGTCGGTCGCAGAAGTTGGGTGGGGTCGCGTACGCCGCCCACCCATCCGACAGCGAGCAGATCACGTCTCCGTCGACGCGAGCGTTGGCTGCGGTGATACGCATGTGTCGAAGATAGATCGTCGCTGCTCGAGGGCCCGCAGGCGGCGTCCCATGTGGGGTTTCCTCGCCTAAACGTGTGAGGTTTCTTCGCCTAACGGCGCGGGTGTCCTGCTACCCTCGCTCGGTGCCACGGCTGCTGATGGCGTTCAAGGCCCCAGACGGTGGAGCGGCTGAGAACGTGCTTCAGCTCGCGCGCGGCTTGGGCGAGCATGGGTGGCAGGTCGAGCTCGCTGGCCCGTTGGAGGCACGCATCTATGCTCACCTGCCGAAGTCGCTGCTTGTGCATCGGCTTCCAATCGCACCCGGGTACGCCTCACTGATGGCGAACGCCTCGGCGCTGCGCGGTCTGCTCGCGATATTGCGCCGCGGACAGTTCGATCTGCTGCACGCACATTCCGCTCAGGCGGGTGTGCTGGCGCGACTTGCGAGGCTCGCGGGAGGCCCGCCTGTGGTCTACACACCACACTGCTTCACCTTCCTCGGCAATCCCGCGCGAGGGCGCTCGATGGTCGGCCTCTCGATCGAGCGGTTGCTGGCGCCGCTCACCTCCGCGTTCATCGATGTGAGCGCCTACGAGCGTCGCTCAGCGATACGGCTGCGCGTGGGCAGGGCCGAACAGCACCATCTGGTGCGCAACGCCTCAGACGCTCGTTCAGATGATGAGCCGGACGCTGAGCTCGTCAACTTTGGCCGGGGAGGCCCACTGGTGGTTGTGGTCGCATCGCTGCGGGCGCAGAAGCGAGTGGACGTGTTCATCCGCGCATTGCCCGCAGTGTTTCGTGCGATCCCCAACGCGCGAGCGGCCGTGATCGGCAACGGTCCCGAGTGTCCGACCCTACGCCGACTTGCCGGCCAGCTCGGCCTGAACGATGACGGCCGCCTGCTGATGGCGCCCTTCCGCGAATCAGCTGGTCGTTATCTGAAGTGCGCGGACCTGTACGTCTTGTCCTCTGGTTGGGAGTCGCTCCCGATCGGCGTGCTGGAGGCGCTGGCCTGCGGTGTCCCGCAGGTCGCCACACACGTGGGTGGCGTATCGGAGGCGGTCGGCATCGACACGGGAGTGACGGTCGGTCCAGAGGACCCGAAAGCCCTTGCCGGCGCGATCATCACGCTGCTGCGCGACCCGGAGCGGCGCGAGCGGATGAGCACGGCTTCGCTGGCCCGCCACCGGGATCTGTTCAGCCTCGCGCGCATGCGCGCCGAGACGGTCGAGGTGTATCGGGCCGCGCTCTCGCCCGGGACGGCACCCGAGCACCCGCCACCGGCTGCTAGGACGGATCCAGCGCGCCGCGCTGAGTCTCGAGTGACCCCAGTCCACGCGCAGCAAACGCCTCGAGCTTGAATACGCGAAGACGAGCTCCGACCTCGAAGAGCAGTGTCAAGATCAGCGCCAGCAGCGCGAACAGTGGTTCACGGGCGAGCAGGGGAAGCAGGCGATTCAGAGGCCGCGGCAGGCCCTGACCGAGCATCAGGTCGCTGCCCAGCACGTCGGGGTGGAGCTCATACATAAGGCGCCGCGACTGCCCGGCCATGTGACAGTCACGCCGATATTGCGCCAGCGATCGGTTGAAGTCGTGCGTAGCCAGCAGCGAACGGTCGAAGCGACCCTGCAGGCCGGCCTTGAAGCATCGGACGCCGAACTCCCGATCCTCCTCTCCCCTCTTCACGGTGATCTTGTCGATGCCTATGCTCAGCAGATCCTCACGCGGGATCGAGAGATTGCCGGCCCACAGTCCGTGCAGCACGAAGTCGCAGTCGTGCTCGTAACGAGCGCACTGTCGCTCGTAGGCCTGTCGATAGAGATATGCGATTGCACGGCGACCTGGGGGAAGCGAGCGCCAATCATTGGGCATATAGCCCAGTACCAGCCTGTGCTCGCCGTCCAGGTGATGATCAGCGTGCCCCGTCGCGAGTCCCGGCGTCGCGATCACGTCGTCGTCGAGCAACAGCACGACATCGCCGCTGGCGTGCTCGATGCCGGCGCGACGCGCCGCGCCGGCGCCGCGGTTTGGGAGATCGAGAACGACGATCCGAGCATCGCTGCGGGCTTGCTTCTGCAGCCACTCGAGCGAGCCATCGGTGGAGCCGTCGACCGCGACCACAAGCTCTGAGACGACGGGATCTTCGAGCACCGCCGCCACGAAGCGCGGAAGCCCGGCGCGACGCTGGTAGGTCGGCACCACGACCGACAGCCGCGGTCGCGGTGGCACGCCTTCAGGGCGGCTAATGTCGGGCATCTCGTGAGCCGCCCGCGCGGTCAGTTGTGCTGGGATGCAGCAGAGGGTAGCCGAGTCATGGCTCTCAATCGGCCGGCGAAGCCGACCGCGACCGCAAAGTCATCGGGAAACGCCAGTCGCTCGAAAGTGAACAGCACGAGGAAGTAAGTGGCGATTCCCAGAGGCACCGCCAGCGCAAGCGTCGGACTGAGCGCAGCCATCACCGCAGCCGAAGCGGCGCTGCCCAGCAGTGGTCCCGCCAGCGTGCGGCTGACACCCAGGCGCCCGTGCAACGATCGCGAGAAGAACAGCAGCGTTCCGGCTACCAACAGCTCCGATATCGATGTGCCGGCCGCAGCGCCGTACAACGAGAACCGGGGGATCATCACGAGATTCCAGAGAACGTTCTCAACCAGGACCGCCCCGTATGTCGCCGCGACGATTCGTCGCTCGTCCTGTGAGTAGTACAGCTGGCTTGTCAGCGAGCTCACCGGGAACAGCAGGATCGTCGGCGAGAGCAGGACGAGTGCCCCGGCCGCGCGGTGGAATTCGGAGCCGTACAGCAGGTCGATGATCGGGACCGCCAGAACCGCCGCGCCGACGGCAGCGGGAATCGTCAGAGCCAGCACCAGCTTCAGCGCCCGTTCGTAGACCTGTCCGACGGATGGTTTGCTCGTCGGCGTCAGACGCGACATCGTCGGCAGGACCGCAGTGTTGACGGCCCAGGTGACGAAAGCCGTCGTTTCCAGCAGCCGGTAAGCGGCGCCGTATTGCCCGACTTCAGAGGACGAGCTGAAGATCGCCAGCATCGTCGTGTCGATCCTGGCGAGCAGTAGGAAGGCGACCAGGCCGAGGCCCACGGGTGTCGCTTCACGCGCCACGCGCAGCGCCCCACGCAGGTCGAATCGCAGCCGCGGACGCGCAATCGTGCGAAACAGCACCAACGCGGCGAGCAAGCTCGCGAGTAGGGCGCCCGCGCAGTAGATCGCAGCGACGGTCTCGATTCCCTGCCCGAGGAACAGGGCGACAGCCGCGACGGTGGTGGTGGTCCAGCGTTGGGCGATCAGGACGACCGGCACGAGGCCGACCCGTTCATACGCCTGGAACACGGCGAATGAGACCGAGATCAGGTAGTCGCCGATGAAGCCGAATCCCATCAGCAGCACCACCGTGAAGGTCTGGCTGTTCATCCCTCCGATCGCGGCGATCGCGACCGCCGCCAGCAGCGGCGGAACGCTCAAGAGGATCTTGGAGAACAGGGCGTCGGAGTAGTAGACGTCCAAACGACGGCGGTCGCGGGCGACCTCACGGATCAACACGACCTCCTGTCCAAACTGCCCGAGCGTGACAGCGATGCCCGCGAATGACATCGCGAAGGCGAAGATCCCGAACTGGGAGGCTCCGGTCTTGCGCGCGACGAGCAGATACAGCACCGCCGTCGCGATCTTCGAGCCGATGTCCGCGATCGCGCGCAACCCCGCGTTGACGAGGATCAGCGACGAGCGTTTGCCCGCGCCTGGCCGCGGCTCCGGATTCGCAGTGCTGGGCGCCCGAGCCGCAGATGCCATCCTAGGGCTGCCCGGACTCGCGCTGGCCTGGATCGGCGCACCCACTCATCGGCTTATCATCGGTTGGTCAGTACGGTTTATCAAGGGCCGTCCCGAGACGGCGGAGCGATAGCAAGGGATTTGCTCGCCTGCGGCCCGTATACGATGCTGGTGGGTGCGTGCGACGATCGGAGCCGGCATCGAGACCGAGATACAGAACGACAGCCAGGCACGTCTGAACAATGAGTTCTGGGCACGGGGCGAGTGCGTCGAGTTCTACGCCACCGCCGAGCTGCGCCCCGTCGAGGCGATCCTGCTCGATCGCTATCGCGACGCGCTCGTTGGGCGCGTGCTCGAGCTTGGGTGTGGTGCAGGCCGCCTGACCGGACACCTGTGCGAGCTGGCACAGCTCGTGCACGGCGTGGATCTCTCGCCGGCGATGGTCGCGTACTGTCAAAAGACCTATCCGCGGGCCACGTTCAGCGTGGGCGACCTGAGCGACCTGTCGTGGCTGGACAGCGGCTCCTTCGACGTCGTAGCTGCGCCGTTCAACGTGCTCGACGTGCTCGGCGACGCCGGTCGCTGCCGCGTGCTCGATGAGATCCACAGGATCCTCGCCGACGGCGGCCTGTTGATCATGTCCGCGCACAACTGGGGATACACGCCGCCCCGCGGCGCTACGGCGCGCGCCCTGTACATCGGCGATCCGCACGAGCCGATCGCGAGCGTGCGGCGGCTACCGCGGCGCTTGCGCAACCGCCGTCGGCTACGGCCGCTGCAATGGACCGGTGATCGCAAGGCGATCATCAACGACGAGGCGCACGACTTCTCGGTCCTCCACTACTACATCTCCCGCGACGCGCAGGAGGAGCAGCTCCGCGACCGCGGCTTTGGGCTGCTCGAGTGTCGCGACCTCGACGGTCACGTCGTGGAGGCAGGCGAGGCCGCTGCGCGCTGCCCCGAGCTGCACTATGTCGCGCGCCGGCGCTAGGTGTGTCAGCTACCGTCGCGCTCGATCGCGTCAACGACCTCGGCTCGCCGTACCCGTCGTGCGCCGAAGGATGAGAGTACTCGCCGTATCGTCCTCCGGAAGGCTTGGAGGCGCTGAGCTCTCGCTGCTCGAGTTTCTGCGCCACCGGCCGGATGACGTGCACGCACTCGCGCTCGTCATCGGCGACGGGCAGCTGCGCGAGCGGCTTGCAGCGGAGGGCATCGAGAGCTGGGTCGCGCGCGGCCTCGACGGACGCCCAGCGCCGAAGGACGTGACTCGCTTCACCCGTTCGCTGATTGGCCTGCTCGGGCAAATCAAGCCCGATGTGGTGCTCGCGGTTGGCATCAAGGCGGCGAGCTTGGCGATGCCCGCTGCGCGGATCTCGCGCGCGCCGATCGTTTGGCAGAAGGTCGACTTCTCGCACGACGCCTCGCTGGCACGTCCGCTCGGAGCGGCCGTAAACGGCGTGATCAGCGTGAGCGAGGCAGCCGCAAACGCGCTGGGGCCGGTGCGCCGACGCCGACTCATACGCGTGGTCGGACCGCCGATCCGGCTACCTGACCGACCCTATCGAGCAGCGGATGCAGGACAGCCGGCGATCGGGACGCTGGCTGCGCTAACCCCCTACAAGGGCCAGCAACACATCATCGAGGCGGCCGCGCTGCTGTCTGAAGAGTTTCCTCAGCTCCGCACCGTGCTGGCTGGGGGCACGCTCGACGAGCATCCGGGCTACCTGGAGGAGCTGAAGCAACTGGCCGACGGCTTGGGAATCGCACACCGCGTTGAGTTCACCGGCTTCGTGGAGGACGTGAGCAACGTCCTTGCTCGCCTGAGCGTCTACGTGAGCGCTACCTACCGCGACGCGCGGGGCTTTGGCCTCGAGGGAATGAGCGGCGCGATGTTGGAGGCCAGCTGGGTGGGCCTGCCGGTTGTCGCGACCAGAGGCGGCGGGACGCCCGAGGGCCTCCAGGACGGCATCACCGGCACGCTTGTGGATCCCGTCGATCCGATCGGACTCGCACGCGCGATCGCCCGCTATCTCCGCGAGCCTGAGCTCGCCAGAAGCACCGGCGAGGCCGGCCGGCGGTTCACACGTGAGCGGTTCTCTCCCGAGGTGAGCAGCGCGCAGTTGTTCGCAGCGCTGCGCAGGGTGGCGCGAACGCACACCTGATCGGCCCTACGTGCAGTTACGTCTGCGGACGCTTCTCCTTCTCGAGCAGGGCGTCCAGGTCACCCCATGCAAAACGCGGATAAGCCCTGAGCCGGTAGATCGCTCCTCGGCGCCGGCGAGGGATCAGGAGGGCGGGCAGCCAGACGAGCGAGCGCGCTAGCGCCTCAACCACGCTGAGTACGCGGAGCGCTTTCAACGCGGACTTTCCATAGTGCTTCAGGAAGTACCGTCGCGCCGACCACTCGCGCTCGAGGAGCATGGTTGTCTGGACCGCGGTCTGGCTGCCATGAAGGTGGTGAACGGCCGACGCCCGGGGGGTGTAACGAACCTCGTAACCCGCGGCGCGGACTCGCTTGCACAGGTCGAGGTCCTCCATGAACATGAAGAACTGCTCGTCGAACCCACCGACCTGCTCGTATACGCTCCGTCTTACCATCATGCACGCCGCCGTAACCCAATCGGCGCCGCGTGCGCCCGCGTAGCTCTGTGGGCCGTAGGTGGGGTAGTTGATGACGCGATGGAGCATCGTCCTCTGCAGCAGTTCGGTCAGAAGCGTGGGGGAGCGCCCCATCGACCGCTGCAGTCGGCCGTCCGGGAATCGGAGCGTCGGGCCTACGATCGCGACGCCCCGGTTCGTCTCCAACACGTCGGCGAGCACGCGCAACGCATCGTCCTGTAGTTCGCAGTCGCTGTTCAGCAACAGCAGGTACTCGCCCCGCGCGCGCAGGGCCGCCGCATTGTTGGCCGCTCCGAACCCAGGGTTGTCGAGCTCCATCAGAAGCAGCTCATCGCGCTCACGGAGCATCTCCCTGCTGCCGTCCGTGCTGCCGTTATCGACGACGATCAGCTCGTGCGGTTGCTGGCGCGCCAAGCGCTCCAAGCAGCGCGCGAGATAGTCGATCGCGTTCCAACTGACGATTATGACGGTGACTCGAGGCGCACTCATCTCGAAGTCAGATCCAGCCACACGGCCGGTAACCTACCGGGTGATGGGGCCGGTCGGCACTCCCCAAGCGTGCGAGCGCTGATCGCTGCGATGCGCAGCGCGCTGATACTCGCCTACCACGGCCTTGGGAGCTTCCCCAGGCCACTGGACCCTGACAACCTGATGATCGAGCCGGCACGGTTCAGGGCGCAGGTCAACTCGCTGCGCCGACGCGACTACCGCTTTGTCTCCTTGTCGGAGCTGGCGGACGGTCTCGCTGGCAGGAGCCCTCGCGACGGCTTGTGCGCGTTGACGTTCGACGACGGGACCGCTGACAACCTCGCGCTGCTGGCGCCGATGCTCGCCGAGCTCGAGCTGCCCGCGACCGTATTCGTGTGTCCGGGCTTGTTGGGCGCCAGCCACTTCGCGATGCCCGCCGCTGCGGGCGTTCGCTTGATGGACGCTGATGAACTGCGCGAGCTGGCGCGTTCGCCGCTGGTGGAGATCGGCTCTCACACCAATACGCACGTCGACCTCTCCGCCGCCACGGCCGAGGAGGCCTACCGGGAGATGGCGAGCTCGAAGAGCGCACTGGAGGCGCTGCTCGGGCGGCCGATCGAATCCTTCGCCTATCCGAAGTGCGACTACTCTGAGGCGTGTCCCGATGCGGCCCGGCGCGCTGGTTACTCCGTGGCCGTCACATGCGCCGGCCGAGGTGGATGGCGCCGGTTCGAGCTCGCCCGCGAAAGCATCGTCTCACTCGACCGGCGAGTGACCTTCGCGCTGAAGTCGCGCGGGCTGTTTCTGCCCTTGAGGGAATCGCTGCCAGGGAGGCTGGCGCGGCTGGCGGTCCGCCCGGTACGCCATCACGGAGCTGCATAGCTCGGCTCCGCGCGGGGCGGCAACGGCTCGCCCGCGAGGATCGCGGCTGGAGCCAGCCGGGTCAACCAATCAGCCTGCGTCGTAATGCCTGGCAGATGGCGCTCCGCGGAGGCGAAGGCGTTCCCCACCCCCGGCGGCCTGCGCTGGCAGTCGTGGCTGTCGGAAGCCACGTCGTGGACGAGTCCCTCGCCCAGGATCTCGATCGTGAACCGCCGCACGTGCTCCCCGAACTGACCCCACATCGACCCGGCCGTGATCGAGCACAACAGCTCGGCCTCGACGAGGCGAACGAGCCGTTGGGGTTCGCGCTGGAACAGGGGACAGCGCTCGGGGTGCGCGAGCACGATCGCCTCGCCGCGCTCGCGCATCTTCAAGAGGATCATGTCGAAGTCCCACGAGGTCCGGCTGAGGGGGCACTCGAGCAACAGATACGGCCCACCGCCTAAGCGCAACGCGGCGATCTCCTCAGCCCGCAGGCTTGCAAGTCGGGAGATGTCGATCTCGCCGCCCGTGCGAACCTCGAGCGCGATGCCCTCCTCGTCCAGCGACTCCCTCAGCTCGGCTGCACGGCGCTGCAGGTCGAGCGGATCTACCCTCCAGTGACGGTCGATGTGAGGGGTGGCAACCAGGATCGTGGTGCCGGAGGCAGCGGCCATCCGCGCGAGGGCGAGCGCCTCGGGCATCGACTTCGGCCCGTCGTCCAAGCCGGGGAGCAGATGGCAGTGCAGGTCGATCACGCGGGGCGCTCGTCCCCGAGCGCTTCGATCGGTGAGCTGTCAGCGAAGCGCGTCATCGAGCCGGGTCATCGCCTCATCCCACGCGCCCGCAAGCGCCTCGACCGCCGGTCCGGGCTCGAACGCACGGCGGCGCGCGAGCCTGAAGGACAGCACCTTGCAGCCCTCCACGATCCGCGAGAACGCATCGCACACCTCAGCGGCGTCGTCGGTCAACCAGGCGACGAGCGAGGCCGCAACCTCGAACGCAGACCCGGCCATGCGCACGGTCGCAAACGCATACGCGTGATAGTCGCCCGCGCCGCCGGCGAGCAGTCGCGGAAGGTCGCGTTCGAGCGCGACCCCAAAGCGCTCGAACGGGTTGGTGCGCGGGCGGCGTTCGAGATGGCGATAGACGTGCGTCCGTGCCGCGAGACGCAGCTCCTCGCCCTCCAGGCGCCGGCCGGCGTCGAAGCGAACGAGCTCGGTGTATGGGGGCAGCACGTCTTCAGAAAACGGGCGCCCGAGTCTGAAGACGCCGCGATAGTCCTCGCCGGAGAGCTCGTACAGGCCGGTGGCGTGGAAGTAACGCATGCGCTCGTCGTCGCCGTCGATCGCCTCGACGACGACCGAGCTCTTGACGTGTTCGCTGCGGTAGCTCGTGGACACCGTGTCCGGCAGGTAGTAGGAGTCGAGCTCGACGATCAGCGTACGACCGTTGCTGATCTGCTCGGCCGCCTGTTCGGGCAGCGGCCGGTACGGCTGCATCTCGTGGATGTCCACGCCGTAGAGCGCCTCGAGGTCCTCGGCGGAGGGCTTGGAGAACGTCCACTGATCGCCCTCGAAGTCCATCCGCAACGTGCAGCCCATCGCAGCGAGCGGCTCATAACCAGCCGCATGCAGCAGCTCGATCAGGATGTCGGTGTAGCAGTTGGTTTCCGTGTAGGTCCGCTCGGGTGCGTGGAGCTGATGGGCGCGATAGGCGGCCGGGTCGAGCCCGAGCAGGCTCACGAGGCGGGTGTTTGTGCTGCTCACTGGTCGCATAGCCGCCGGCGAACCTCCGCGGGCCATGCGGAGACCTCGAACCCGTGTGTGCGGAACAGCGCGAGCGCGATCCGCTCGAGGCCGAAGCCGAGGCACGCCGTGTGGGCGCCCCTCCCGTCGGCCAACTCGAGTCCGTAGGCAGAGGCGAAGTGGTCCTGGTGATAGTTGAACGAGGCCACGGCGGTCGGCTCGGGTGCGGTGATTGGCGTGAGCACCTCGAACTTCAGCTGCTGCTCGCGCTGGCTGGCGGCCAGCATGCGACCGCTGCGCCCGAAGAAGGGATCGGTGGCGACGTCGAGCTCGACCTCCAAGCCGACACCGCGCAGGAGCTCAAGCGCTCGCTCGCGCCAGGAGTCCCGCCACGCCTGGACGGTTTCGGGCTCGCCGATGCGGACGATCTCGCGTTGGTGGAACATCTGCAGTCGCGCTGGGTCACCCGACGGCTCGTGGCGAAAGACGTAGGCTCCGCCAGCGTCGACGGTGACTCCCCCGGCTGCCAGCCTGCCGCGCGCGGCGATCGCCGGATACACCGGGTAGCAGGCAGCCGGCGTGAGCACGAGATCGGTCATCGTCTGGAACTCGCTCCAGTCCTCGTGGCGGCTCGCACGCGCGAGCTGTTCGGCCGCCTGTGCCTCGGTCCCTTCGAACGCGAAGATGCTGCCCGCCAGGTGGGGAAAGGATCTCAGGTAGCCAACGGTCTCAAGGTCGCGGCGGGGCAGCACAGGGGGGAACCGCAGCTGCTCGGGCTGTTCGGGTGCCGCGGCGCGCGTCACGAGCGCAGCGACCCCCTCGCGCACCTCCTCGAAGGCGCCGCCGCGGCCGTAGACGCCGGGCACGCCGGTCTCGATCAGGAGGCGACGATCGACCAGCTCGGACAGCAGCGCCGTCTGCTCGCGCGTGGCCGGACAGGCGCCGAGCATTAGACGTCCTTGGCGATCAGCAGCAGGCTGGCGTTCGTTTGATGGATGCGCTCGTTGGCGACCATCAGGCAAGCGGACATCGTGTCTCGCAGATGGCGCCCGACGCTGAAGGGTGTGTCGTTCTTGAAGCCCATGATCCCACACACACCCAGCGCGCCCTGGCACACCCGCGGCGCCTGCTCAGATGCTGCGATCTTGAGGTTGTTGAAGCGGAGTGCGGCAGCCATCGTCGCGAGCCGTTCGCGGCCCGGTTCCTCGGAGATCTCGACGAATTCGCTCAGGGCGGAGCTCACCTCAGCGCGCAGCAGCGACAGGTCGCTCATCAGATGGGACAGGCGCAGAGCCACGGGCGGCGTCTGACCCGGCTTCTGCTTGGCTGCGGCGCGCACGAACGCACGCGCGCGGTCGAACGCGTCGGTGGCGATCCCGAGCCACAGGTGCGACCACAGGATGTGCGAGACGGGCACCATCGACTCCGCCGAGACGCGTGGGAAGCGGGTCGGTAGGACCTGCTCGGGCAGGAGCTCGGCCCTGACAACGAAACCGGGCGAGCACGTGCCGCGCATCCCCAGTGGGTCCCATGTCCCCGTCCGCTCGAGCGAGACCTGTGGGTTGCGAGCGAGGACCACGACCTGGTCGCTCTGCTCCGCCTCGGGGCTGCGGCGCAGCGTCACGAACAGATCGTCGGCGTGCTCGCCATAGCTGACCGTCGGTGCCTGCTTCTCAAACGTGTACATACCGTCCGGAGCGGGCGTCACCGCTGCGATCGAGCGGCCCATGTCGCCGCCGGTGCCGATCTCCGATGTCACAGACGCGATCAGGCGCTGCTCACCGGAGATTTCGCGCAGATACTCCTCAAACCATGGCGCATCGTCGAGGTGGCGCACGATCGTCACCACCTGGATCTGGTGCATGGCGAAGACCATTGCGCTCGCGCCACACCGGCGTCCCAGCTCGAAGCATGCGCCGGCGATCGACTCGAACGAGACGCCGCCGCCTCCCAACTCGGCCGGTATGAACGCCGACAGCGCGCGCTCTTGGCGCAGCGCCGCGATCGTCGCCGACGGGAAGCGTGCGTCGCGGTCGACCGCGTCGGCGTTAGGGGCCGCGACCTCGTCGGCGATGTGACGCACGGCATCTAGGAAGGCCTGGTCGCGATCGACCGAGACGCTCACGAAACCCTCGCCTCGGCGAGGAGCTCGCTCAGCGCGGCCTCGATGCTGGCGATGCTCTCGAACACGCTGCGCGTGAGCATGCGGTCGGGGAACTCGACGTCGAAGTGATCCTCCAGCGCCAGCATCACGTTGACGCTCGCATGCGATGTCATGCCGGCCTGGTAGAGGTCTGCGCCCGCGGGCAGCGCATCGGCGTCTGTCGAAAGGCGGCCGTGGTCCTTGATGATCTGGCGAATCTCATCTGTCATAGGTTCATCATCGGACGAGCTCACCCGTTTCTCAAGTCTAGTCAGCGACCACTACCGCTGATGCATAACCGCCCTCGTGGGTGATGCTGAGCGCGAGACGGGCGAGGCCGGCGTCGGCGGCGAGGGTCGCCGCAGGACCGCTCAGCTGCAGCTCGACCGACCCGTCGGGGTTGCGACGGACCTCGATCGCGCGCAACGAGAGTCCCACGTCGCCGGGGCGCAGCACCTTCAGCGCCGCCTCCTTGGCGGCGAAGCGCGCCGCGAGCCGCTCGAAATTGACGCCGGCGGGCGTCCGGCAGTCCTCGAGCTCCCGCTCGGTGTACACCCGCTCGAGGTATCGCTCAGCGTGCGCCTCGACCGAGTCTCGAATTGAGTCCACAGACACAAGGTCAATTCCCACCCGCACATCAACAGATTCGCATGTTTCAACCACAGCCGGATCGCCCACGTGGGGCGGTTGTACCGGCGAGCGCACATGACTATTGTCCGTCGACGATGCCGACGCGTCCCACCGCCCACGGCGATGCCGTCGAGATTCGGGGCTACCTGCCGGACGACGAGGCACACGTCCTGGAGCTCTTGCGGCTCGCCTTCGGAGCATGGCCTTTAGGGATCGAGGACGTGACGCCCGCCGAGTTCTTTCGCTGGAAGCACTTTGACGGCTCGTTCGGTCCGTCACGCACGCTGGTCGCACAGGTCGACGGCGTGGTGATCGGGTTCTGGGCGTTCATGCCGTGGCGATTCACAGCTCGAGGAGAGCTCTTCACGACGATCCGCTCGGGCGACCTGGCGGTCGACGCCTCACATCGCCGACGCGGTGTCTCGATGGCCTTTCGAGCGTCGGCGAACTTCTCCAGCGAGCTCGACTTCACCTGGAGCCAGTCAAACGCGCAAAGTCGCCCCGGCGCCGTGAAAGCCGGCTCGCACCCGGTCGGACCCTTTGTGCGCTTTGCGCGGCGGTGTGGCTCGCTTCGAGAGACGATTAAGCGAGCGGGCGCACGGGGCCTGAAGACGCCCGCGCGACTGCAGGTCGAAGCCGACACAGCGAGTGAGGTCCTTGCTGACAGCGCGTACGCGTCGCGCGTGCTGACGCACAGCCTCGAGCCGAGCGATCGGCTGGCGACGGCGAAGGATCTCGGGTATCTACGCTGGAGATACGGCCGCTTTGCCGAGTATCGGGCTGTCCGCGCAGACGCGGGTCGAGGCGATGCGATGGCGATCTTCCGAGCCCGACGGCACGGGCCGTTCTGGGCCCTGGAGGTCAGTGAGCTGCTCGTCGAGCACAGCGACCTGCGGACCGCTCGCCATCTACTTCAGTGCGTCGGGCGGACCGCCCCGGCGGACGTCGTCACCTGCAATTTCATATCCCACCAGCGTGCTGCCCTGTGCGGCTTCGTGCGATTCGGCGGAACAGACCTGATGAGCAATCCGTTACGTCGGGATCTCGTTCCCGACCCGACACGGCGCGACTCGTGGGCCTTGTCACGTGGAGATCTGGAGTTGCTCTAGCAGTAGCTCGCGAGGAGCGCCCGCGTGCCGATCAGCCGTGCAGGCCGAACGCCCGCTCGGCCTCGTCGGCGACGTGACGGGCGATCGCCAACGACGAGGTGGCGGCCGGCGACGGCGCGTTGCGCACGTGCAGGGCCCGGGCTGTCCGGGAGAAGGCGAAGTCATCGACGAGCCGGCCGTCGCGAGCGAGCGCCTGCGCGCGCACGCCCGCGAGCGCGGGCGCCACGTCGCTTGGCCGCAGCTCGGGCACGTAGCGTGCGGCGGCGCGGACGAAGGCCGAGCGCCGCGCCGCATGGCGGAGCTCGGTAAATCCGACCGCCCGCCAGTGGGCGAGCATCCGCCACGTTCCCGGCCAGGCGAGCGTGTCGAGCAGGTCCCGGCCACGGATCGTCCCCAGGCGGTAGGCGTCGCGGGCGCCGGCGATGAGGGCGGTGGGCCCGATCAGCACCTCGCCGCCCACGTGCCGGGTCAGGTGCACGCCGAGAAACGGCAGCGATGGATCGGGTAGGGGATAGATGAGCGAGCGCACCAGATGGCGGCGCTCGGGCAGCAGACGCAGGTAGGCGCCGCGAAATGGCACGATCCGCGGGTCGGCGTCGGCGCCGGCGGCGACCGCCAAGCGATCGGCCCAGGCGCCGGCGCAGAAGACCGCATGGCCCGCCCAGGTGCTGCCGCGAGTATGCCCGAGGCGCAGCGAGCGCCCCTCGACCTCGACCGCCGTCACCCCGCAGGCGCACGCGACCGCGCCGCCCGCCTCGAGGATGTCCTCAGCGTACGCGTTCGCCACGGCGCGGAAGTCCGCGATGCCGGTGTTCGGCGAGTGCAGGCCGGCGATCCCGCGCGCGTGGGGCTCGATCTCCTCGATGCCGACCGCGTCGATCCGGCGCAAGCCGCGCACCCCATTGGCCGTGCCCCGGCGTTCGAGCTGCTCGAGCCGGCCGAGCTCGGAGCGGTCGGTCGCGACGATCAGCTTCCCGCAGCGCCGATGGGGGATGTCTCGCCGCGCGCAGTACTCGTAGAGCTCGCGCGCGCCTTCCACACACAGGCGCGCCTTGAGCGAGCCGGGTGCGTAGTAGACGCCAGCGTGGATCACACCCGAGTTGTGAGCGGTCTGATGCGTGCCGATGTCGGCCTCGCGCTCGAGCACGCACACCGACGCGCGCGGGTTGCGCCGGATCAGCTCGCGCGCGACCGCCAGCCCGACGATCCCGCCCCCCACCACCGCCACGTCGCACCTTTCCGGCGCGTGCGTGACACGCGGATCGAGCGACGACACGAGCGCAACTGTAGCCGCGTGTCGTCGCGCTAACGCGGCACCGCGCCGGGACCACCGCGCGCGGTGGCCGCCGCCGCATCGACCAGGCCTGCACCGTATAACCGTTCATCGCCGCCGCCGCCGAGCTTGCGCGCGGTGGCCTTCAGGCGCGCGGTTATCTGCGCCGGTGTCGGATTGCGTCCGAGCACGCCACTGGCGATGATCAGCGCCGCCGTCGCCGCGACATGCGGTGTGGCCATCGAGGTGCCTTCGTACCCGGACGGCATGCCGAAGCGGGTGAACGAGCTGCCCGTGAACGTCACCTGGTAGATGTCCCTGCCGGGCGGCTGTTCCGGGTGGCAGTTGGGATCGCCCGGGAGGTTAGCGTCCGCGCCGCCTCCGGGTGCCACGAGTGTAAGGCCGGCCCCGTCGTTGGAGTAATCGGCCAGACAGCCGTGTTCGGTGATGGCGCCGACCGACACCACGTTACGGTCACGCGCGGGGTAGGCGACGGCGGTGTGGCCCTCGTTGCCGGCGGCTGCGACGACGAGCACTCCGTGACGGTGGGCGTAGCTGAGCGCTTCGATCAGCTCGGGGATGTCCGATGCGGTCACGCCGGGAGAGAACTCGAGGCTGAGGTTGATCACCTGGGCGTGGTGCCTGACCGCGAACACCACGCCTTCGGCGATCGTGGACGCTTCACCTTCGCCCTGACCGTCCAGCACCCGGACGGGCATGATGCGCGCGGCGAACGCCAGACCGGTGAGGCCATAGTGGTTGTTGGTGGCCTCGGCGATGGTCGAGGCCACGAACGTTCCGTGGCCGTTGCGGTCGTTGGGATAGGGATCTTTCGCGACGAAGTCATAGCCTTGGACGAACGCGTAGCGGCTGAAGTCGGGCGAGCGGCGGAAAGGGCCGCGGTTGGCGTAGGCGACGCCGGTGTCCAGAACAGCGACCGTCACGCCCTTCCCTCCGGGCGCCCCGTCGGCGGCGACATTTGCCCAGGCTTCGAGAGCGTTCACGCCGAACGGCCCGACGAAGTTCCACTGCAGCTGCTCCCAGTCTCCGGGTTCATCGCCGGTCCCCTCGTCGTTGGGGACCAAGGCGCCGACCACATGCGCGCGGTAGTCGGGCACGGCCCACTCGACGCCCCGCCGCGTGCGCGCCCGCCGCAGCGCGGTCGCGATGCTTTCGCCGGGCGCCACCCGCAGCAGCCGGGTGTGGCCGCTCGCGGATACGCGACGGGCTGTGCTGTACACGCGTGCTGCGAGCGCGCGAGTGAGAGCGGGCGCGGGAGCGTACCTGACGACGATCTCGTTCGAGGCGTAGGTGCTCGGAGCGGCGGCCAGGGCTGCAGGCGTGCCCGTCGCTGCTAGGGACGCGGCGGCGCAGAGCGCCACCACGGTCGAGATCCGACGCCCTGAGCGGCGGCGGGCTTGGCGGTCGATGCGAGAGAGCATGGGTGTTTGGTAATGATGATGTGCCGTGACGGATGCGACGGGCAGGCACTGTCGCAGACACCGCGGGCGAGATCGATGAGCGAGCGCTTCTTCCCACGCGACGACTACTTCATGCGCCTGGCCATACGCGAGGCCGAGCGTGCGTTGGAACACGAGGACGTGCCGATTGGCGCGGTCCTGGTGCGCGACGGCGAGGTCGTTGCGGCTGCCCACAACGAGCGCGAGCTGCGCCAGGATCCAACGGCCCACGCCGAGATGATCGCCATGCGCGAGGCTGCGCGGGTCGCCAGCAGCTGGCGCCTGCTCGACACCGTTCTCTACGTCACGCTCGAGCCGTGCGCCATGTGCGCCGGGGCGATCGTGCTCGCCCGTGTGCCGCGCGTGGTCTACGGCGCGAGCGATCCGAAGGCGGGGGCGTGCGGGAGCGTACTGGACGTGCTCGGCGAGTCGCGGCTGAACCATCGCCCCGATGTCGCCCGCGGGCTGCTCACGCACGAGTGCGGAGAGCTGCTCAGCGGGTTCTTCGCGTCGCGGCGCTGAGAGTGGCGCCTTGATGCGGAAGTTGATCTACTCGATGAGTGTGTCGCTGGACGGCTTCATCGCTGGGCCGGACGGCGCGATCGACTGGTCGGTGCCCGACGAGGAGCTGTTTCGGTTCCACCACCAGCAGGTGCAGGAAATCGGTGTGCACCTCTGCGGACGGCGGCTCTATGAAACGATGGTGTACTGGGAGACCGCTGAGGAGAGTCCGCTGGCCGCGGATCACGTCGAGTTCGCCCAGACCTGGAAGGCACTGCCGAAGGTCGTGTTCTCCACGACGCTGGAGAGCGTGGTGGGCAACACTAGGCTGGCCAGGGACGGTGTCGGCGAGGAGGTCTCAAGGCTCAAGGAACAGCGCGGAAAGGACATCGCCGTGGGCGGCGCCGGCCTCGCCGGCGCGTGTATGAAGCTGGAGCTGATCGACGAGTGGCGGCTGTTCGCCAGCCCGCTCCTACTCGGCGGCGGCACGCCCTACTTCCCTCCCCTGGAGAAAGGGATCAACCTTGAGCTGATCGAGACACGCACATTTGGCTCTCGCGTCGTTTACCTTCGCTACAGGCGCGTGTAGCGGGGCCCTTGTCAGCGGGCCCTTGTCAGCGGATACGGGTGGGGGGTCGACCCCGTCTGGGCAAGGGCCCAGCCTGCTCAGGCATCCGGCCCGCGTCGTTGAGGGCCCGCCGCAGCAGCATCTCGACCTGGGCGTTGAGGCTGCGGAACTCGTCAGTGGCCCACCGGGCGAGGGCATCGTGAACCATCGGGTCGATGCGCAGCAGCACCTGTTTGCGCTCATGGCTCACGTATAGAGCGTCCCGGTGTTGACGACCGGGGACGCCGGTTGGTCGCCGCAAAGAACAACCAGTAGGTTGCTCACCATCGCCGCCTTGCGCTCCTCGTCGAGCTCGACGATGCCGCGCTCATTGAGCCGGGCGAGAGCCAGCTCAACCATCCCCACCGCGCCCTCGACGATACGAGAGCGCGCCGCGACGACGGCGTTAGCCTGCTGTCGTCGCAGCATCGCCTGAGCGATCTCCGAGGCGTACGCCAAATGACTGATGCGCACCTCGACGATCTCCACCCCGGCGATTGCTACCCGCTCGGCCACCTCCTGGGCGAGCTCCGCGGCGACGACATCCGTCGACCCGCGCAGCGACGCGCCCTTACCCGCGGGGTCGTCGTAGGGATGCGTGGTCGCGACGTGGCGCAACGCGGACTCGGCCTGGACCTGCACGAAGTTGACGTAGTCATCGACGGCGTAGAGCGCCCGTGAGGTGTCGGCCACCTGCCAGACGACGATGGAGGCGATCTCCACAGGGTTGCCGTCAGCGTCGTTGACCTTGAGGTGGTTGGTCTCGAAGTTCCTGACCCGAATGCTCAGGTTTCGCCGGTCCGCCAGCGGCACGATCCACCAGAAGCCACTGCGGCGCACCGTGCCGACGTAGCTCCCGAAGAAGCGGACGACCTTGGTCTGGCCGGGTTGCACGATGACTAGCGAGGTCAAGACGACGACAGTGGCCACCACCGGCACGACCGCTAGCCACGCTTCTGAGCTTTCGGCGAGGATGACGCTGGCGGCGATGCATGCGAGGACGACGAGCACGCCGGCCCAGCCGCTGATCGCCTGCGCGGGGCGCTCGTGGATTTCGACGCGGGTCCCCGAGTGCCCGACCGGAGTCGCCTCGGGCTGGCGGTATGGCTGGACGGGCTGGTTCATGATCCCTCCACGTGGAGTGCGAGTGGTAAAAATGATAGCTAATTGATATCACTTTGCGCGTCCTAATGCCGAGTTCCCCAAGAAGGAGAGCGATGAGATGCCTGAGCACAAGATCGGAACGCGCGAGGAATGGCAGGTGGCCCGGGACGAGCTCGCGAAGCTCGAGGCCGAGCAGGCAGACCGAAACGGGAAAATCAAGGAGAAGCGGCTGGCGCTGCCCTGGGTCCGGGTGGAGAAGGAGTACGAGTTCGACACCGAGAACGGAAAGAAGACGCTGGCCGAGCTCTTCGACGGCCGCTCCCAGCTCCTCGCCTATAACATCATGTTCGGCCCCGACTACACCAAGGGCGCGTGCCCCGGGTGCACGAGCCTCGGCGACGGCCTCGACGGGTCGCTCGTCCACCTCAACCACCGCGACGTGACCCTGCTCTGCTTCTCGCGGGCGCCGATCGAGCGTCTTAAGGCCTACAAGGAGCGGATGGGCTGGGAGTTCCCCTACGTGTCCACCTACAACACCGAGTTCCCGTTCGACTTCGAGCTTGCGCTGACCGAGGAGCAGGCTCAGCAGATCCCCGAGATCAAGGGGATGGTCGACGATCCGCCCGATTGGCTGGTCGAGTGGTCGCACCAGATCGGGGCCGAGCTGAAGGACGGGCTGCGCGAGGGCCCCGCCTGGATCGCCTTCGCGCGCGAGAACGGGACCGTCTACCACACCTACACCGTCAAGGCGCCCGATCCGTTCGTCGCGCCATACTTCAGCTTCCTGCTCGACCGCACGCCGAAGCCCCAGCCCGACGAGCCTCGCACCTTCCGCAAGGACGATTACCCGAACTGAGCCGCGCCGGAGACGAGGAGCGAGGAAATCGAGCAGGCGACGAGGAGAGTCGTCAATTCAAGCGGCAGCGGTGAGCCGGGCGCTCCGATTGGGAACGTGAACGAGAGCTTTGCAGCTTGCCACACGCACTTCAGGCCAGCAGCCGGAGCGCTTCCGGTGATCCGCCCGCGCGTAGTGCGATTTGCGCTACGCTGCCGGCGTGGCCTCGGCCCCCCACCCGCTCTCCCTGCGCCTCGGGCGCGACGGGCTGAACGCGCTGGACGAGATTGCCAGGAGGCGAGGGCTGAGCCGCGCCGAGGCGGCACGGCAGGCGATCACCGAGACCGCAGAGCGCGAGCGCCGGCGCGGCGGCCTAGCGGCGGAGGCGCGGCGTCTCATGCAGGACAAGAACTATGTGCAAGAAGCACACGAGGTGGCCAGCTTGATGGAGCAGCTGCGTGGTCCGTGGTGACGTCCACCGAATCAAACTGCCCGGCAAACGCGGCCACGTCCAGGAGGGACGCCGTTACGCAGTGATCGTCCAAGCCGACGATCTGCTCTCCCTCTCCACGGTCGTCGTATGCCCGACCTCGCGTTCCGCTTTTGCGGCCAGCTTTCACCCCCCAGGTCATGATCGCCGACGAGCCGACACAGGTTCTGTGCGAGATGATCGGCGCAGTCGATGCACGCGCGCTCGGCGAGCGCAGCGGGCATCTGACGCACGACGAGCTGCGCCAAGTCGAAGACGCTCTGCTACTCGTGCTCGATCTGCCGTAACGCAAGGCTATCTGGTGCACGGAGGGGGAGGGATTCGAACCCTCGTCGGAGGAATCTCCCCCGAAACGGTTTTCGAGACCGCCGCATTCAACCGCTCTGCCACCCCTCCGGGGCGACTCCCGGACAGGCTAGTGCATCGCCATGCGGGGCACAGGCGGCGCGGGGAGCGCCCGTCGCCCGGGTCCCTGGCCCTGTGGCTGTCGAGACTTGATCATGCTGCGACGTCGCTCGGCTGGAGCAGTAGCCTGCCTGTCTTAAGGGCGTCGCGAGGTCCGCCGATAGGTTGTGGATGTCTGGGTGGCTCGTTCTGGTCTCGCGGTACTCCGCAAAACTCTGCGTTGCAGCGGGTGTTCACCGGTTATGAGGAACGGGGGGCAGCCACGGCGGGCTCGGATGGCACTGCTGGCCGCAGCCGTCGCCGCCCTCGGGCTCGCGCTCGCATCCGTCGCCAGCGACGCCGCGGCGGCGCCGCTGGCGACGGCCAGCGTCGCAAGGGGTGAACTCGATCGGGCGATCGCGCTGTTCGCTCATTTCAACCCGCAGCTTCTGTGGCGAAATCGACCAGCGCGGCTGGCTGGTCGTTTCCTAGCCCCTGGATTCTCGCCACTCGTCTTCCGCGGCGAACCATCATTTCGTGAGCTCTCGACTCATCTCACCGGCACGCTCGTATCCGGGGAACTCGGCGAACTGGAAATGTACCTAGCGGATGAGACTGGTACGACCACGTTCGGAGTGCCGCACCACCTGGCGTTGTCGAGTCCTGGCGCGTACGACCTCGAAGCGCTGGTGAACTCGGTTGCGTTCGTCGAGGGCGGCGTGGAACCGCATACCGACGTGCTCGTGCGGCCGACTCCCCTGGGCTTCAGTGTGTACGTCCAGTTTCGCTCGGCGAACGCGCCTGAACGGTTCTCGATTCACGACAAAGTCTTCTGTGCGCCTGGGGGTTCTGAACTGATCCGGCGCGTGCGCCCTGGTACGTTCTCACTCGAGTTGCTGCTCGGTGAAACGGAAGCCGAATGCGAACCCTATTCGCGTGCGCCGGTTGCGCCGGTCGCTCCGATCGAACCGTCGGATACCGTCGCGAGCTACGCGCACGAGCGACGGCTGATCACGCTCGCAAGAGCGCGAGCGCGCCGTGACGACGCGAGCGTGCTCGCCTTGGTGAGCGCGAGTCCTGCGCGAGACGCCCTCGGGCGGCTCGTGCCAACCGAAATGGCATGGCGCGATGAGGAAGAACCTGTGCTGCGTGTCCATCTCCGGGCCGGCCACTACCGCTACCCGGTGCTGGCGCGCGTCGACTTCTTCAGCGGGGCTCGATCGGAGTGATGGGTACGTTTTCATCGTCGCTGCGCCAAGCCGCCGCGGTGATCAGCGCCGCGGGGTTGGCGTCGCTGACGCTCGGCAGCGCTGCGGCTGGCCGGACGGCGGTCGGGTTCGGGTACGGAGTGCCGATGAGCGTCAGCCCGACGTTTGGCGGCCACGGTGGGCTGCGCGCCGCGATGGATCCCGCGGGGGAGACGGCGCTGGCGTGGAACTACAACACCGGTGAAGAGCACAGCCTTCAGCTGACCACCCTTGCGCCCGGTGCCGTTGAAGCGGGGACGGCCTGGACGCTTGCCAGCAGCAGGCATCTGCTTTCCGTGCCGCAGCTCGCTCTAGCTGGCAACGGGCGCGCGGCCGTGGCTTGGCTTGAGGAACGCGAAAGCCAGCAGGTGTGGAGCCGGGAAGCGCTCGCGGTGAAGGTCAGAGATCGGCTGCCGGACGGAACCTGGGCGGCGCCCAACTCGCTCTGGCATGCCGCTCCCCACTCGCGATACGGCATCGGCTCCTTGGCGCTGGCCAGCGATGAGGCGGGCGATGAGGCTGTGGCGTGGCTGACACGGCGGGAATTCAGATCCTCCCCGCGCGCGTGGACGGTGATGGTGGCGACGCGCTCGGCTGGCGGTAGGTTCACGGCGCCCACCGCGATTGCCCATGACGCGACGGAGCCTGCGCCTGCCGTGGCGGTCAACGACGAGGGGGAGGTGACCGTGCTGTGGTGCGCGCCCGAAGAACGAGTGCAGGTCCGCGCGATGACATGGCCGGCCGGCGACTCGCCCCCGTCTACGCCCGTGCTGCTCGATCAGGCGAGTAGCACCGAAGAACAGCTGCACGTCGGAGGCGTCAGCGACCTCGCGATCGCGGTGGGCGGCAACGATGCGGAGCTCGCGACATGGCTGAGGGGCCCGGGTGAAGTCTCTCGTCCCGAGCCGGTAGCGCTACGGGCGGCGTGGCGCGAGCCCAGCGCCGCCTTCTCGACCGCGTACACCGTGACCGCGCCGGGAGTGGACGCGAAAGAACCGGCCGTGGCCTTTCCGGCGGGAGGGCCTGCGCTCATCGCCTGGAGCCAGCTGAACGCCGACGGCAGCGGTCCGGACCTCGGCTACGCGATTGGAGCCGCCGGCGCGACCCTCAGCGCGGCTGACGTCCCTCCCATCTCCTTGGCGAAGAAGCAGGTGCAGCTACAGGCTGGCTGGCTAGGAGACGGCAGCGCCGTGCTGGTGTGGCGCGGCGGCGCCGACGTCCTGGCCGACCGATTGCTTCCCGGATCCCCGCTGGGCCCGCCCGCGAGCGTCGGCCATCTGACGACGAGCTATGAAGAACCTGCCGAAGAGCTGCAACTGGCGGCAGATGGTGCGAGCACGCCGGTGCTTGCCTGGATCGGACGCTCCCCGAGCGACTCGGCGAGCGAAGCGGTTCGCTACCTCCTGGCGGGCGGGTTGTTGGGCAACCCGCAGCCGCCGGAGCCGGTCGCATCGCTGACCGGCAGCCGCCAACTCGCACGCGCCCGGAGCGTGACGCTCAGCGTCGCGTGCCCGGAAGCGTGTCAGCTCACGACGACGGGTGAGCTGTTCGGCCTGCGTGAGGAAAACGCAGAAGAAGCGGCCGCTACCTCATATCGTCCGCTCGGCGCGCTCCAGACGGCGAGCAGCACCCTCCTCGCCGGTGAACGTGGGCTCCTCAGGCTGCGCGCGCCGCGGGAGACACTCACGGCCTTCTGCGACTCCTCGCGGCACGGGTACAGTGACGCGGTCGAAGTGCACGTCTCGGTTCGGCTCGACAGCGGCGTCGAACGCGATCTCACACTGGGCGACTCGCCCACTGGGCGCGCATGTTCGCGTTGACGGCCACCCAACGGGCGGGTGCGCCCAAGCGGTGCCGGCAGCGCGGCAGGCTCGCGTCCCTCGCCGCGCGCGTAGCGCTATTCGTGCTCTGCGCGACGCTCACCGCCTCAGCCACGTCATCCGCCCGCGCGGCCCCGACCCTCCTCACGAGCTCCTACCAGATCGCCGGTGAAGAAGCGATTGGCCTCGCCGGCGACGCTACCGTGGTCGCCGGCGACGAAGGCGAACGTGCCAACATCATCCGCGCGTTCGTCCCCGGCGCTCGCCCGACCGTCCTAGCGCGCGTCGCCCCGAGCACGGGCGACTCGACGCTCGCCGGACTGGTGCAGCTGGCGGCTTCATCGGCTCGCCTCGCCGTGCTCGACGTCGGCGACGTGCCCGGCTACAAGGGCAGCCCCGGCACCCGATACCCGCTGCTCGCCTCCGGCCCGCTCGGCGGAGCCCTACAGGAACAGACGGCGGGCTGCCAGCTCGCACCCGTCATCGATCCGTCCGTCACACATTTCGAAGAAGGGTTCCTACCCACCCACGCGATCGCGCTGGACGGAGATGTCCTTGCTTACGACAGCTACGGCTGCCTGGTGGTTGAGGACTTCTCGAGCGGGATGCCGCGCATAATCCCGCTCCAGGCCACGATCGACCCCGTGAGCAAGGGCCGCCTGATCGAGCTCTCCACGGCGTCGCTGCTGCAGGTGGCGGGCCACCTGGTCGCCTACCGCTCCAACCCCCCAGGCGGCGAAGGAGCCGCATCGGTCGTCGTCTACGACATCGAAAGCGGCACCGTGCTGTATAGCGTCCCGCTCGCAGATTTTGAACTCGGCGAAAGGCCGCCGCCGACGTTCGCGCTACAAGCCGACGGCACGGTCGTAATCGCAAGCGAACCCTCACAGGGCGTATGCGCGGCTACGGTCAGCGCGCCCGCACATCCCTCCCCGACTCCGCTCAGCGTCTCGGCATGCAGCGTGTACGGACTGAACGACGGACGGGCCCTCGTCATCGCTCCAGCGGCCAGCGGCCGGATGCTCGCGTGGACCTCGCTTGAAGATCCCGCGCTGCACCCGATAGCCGACCTGGGCAGAGAAGCAGAGCTGGCCACAACTCGACCCGCTACCGACGGGATCAACGTCGCCTACTCGCTAAAGAGCTGCTGGCGTCCAGACGTGTACATGACGGCCCTCACCGAACCCGGTGCACCGCCGGCTCGCGCACGACGCTGTCCGATCGTCGTGGCCGCAAACCACGCGACCGAGGGCAGAAGCCACATCAAAGTTCGCGTGGCCTGTCCTCTCGGTTGCGAAGGCGAACTGGAAGCCAGCGCGGGCACAACAGCGCAGATAAGACACGACCGCGCTCCCACCGTGGCCAGAACCCGCATATCGCTCGCCCCAGGGCACGTCGCCGCGATGACGCTGCCCTCTAAGGAAGAAGAAGACGAAGGAGAAGAGCTGGCGGCCGTCCGCGCTGTTGCGCGGCAACTGCGCCATCACGATCACGTCGAGCTCCGACTCAGGCTCTCCGTTGAAACCCTGCGCGTACCCGAATCAACCCGTATCGTTCGCGTCATACCATAGGTCGACGCAGCCCTGCAGGGGCGGCTGTTGGCCGGCTCACGCCGTGGGTGACGAGCCTCACGGGCGCCGGGCTGTCCCGAGGATGTGTGGATCAGGCGGGAGAAACGCGGCGGGGCTGAACTGGAAACGCTCGCAGTTCTCAATCGCAAACCCGGCCTGCTCGATGGCGCTCTGTGTGTCGCGGGCCATGTGGCAGCCGCCCGCGACATGGGGCCAGAACGTTGCGTCGGCGAACCGCTGGAATCGAGCCTGCCCGGACGAGTTGGCGATGACGTGCTCGTAGAAGCGCAGCTCGCCGCCAGGTCGGATAACGCGAAACAGCTCCGCGAGCGCGCGCTGCTGGTCGGGCACCGTGCAGAGTACGAGCGAGGCGACACCGGCGTCGAACGACCCGGGCTCGCTGGGCAGGTGATCGGCAGCGCCATCCGCGACCGAGACTGAGACAGGCGCCTGCTCCGCCTCGCGCCGCGCGCGCTCGCGTAGGTAGGCCTCGGGCTCGACGGCGATCACCTCGTCAACCGTGGCGGGGTAGTACGCGAAGTTCGCACCGCTCCCGGCGCCCACCTCCACGACCCGGCCGCTCAAGCCCGCGAGCAGTGCGCGGCGATGCTCGGCGCCACCCCGACGTTCGGCCATCTCCGCCACCTTCGTATAGATACGAGCAAACACCGGGTGGCTGCGTATCCCTCCGCGCGGTCGCTCCGACGTCGGGGAACCGGTGTACTCAGACTGATCGGACACAACCGATCCCTACAAGCGTCCCTACGCACCGCCGCTCGCGGGGCCCGCCATGACAACCAACCGCCACTGCTGGTTGCTCACCTACGTGGTGACTGGGCCAAAAGCGAGCGGTCGGACATGATCGCGAGCGTCTCCTCGAGGCTCTCGAGATCATCTGTACTCACAAGCACCGTGGCGAGCGGCAACGTCTCGGACATGACCAGAATGATGACCGACGTGCGGGCGCATCACAAGACCAGCAGTGAGAACAGAGCACGCCGAGGCAACGCGTGGACGGCAGCTCGCACCGCCCCGCGGCTCGCGAAGGGCGGTTCACCCGCAGGGTGCTTTGGCCGAACGCCGCCCAGCCGGCATCCTGCCGGCTGGGCGAACGGGTCCGATCAGCCGCAGACTGGGTACCCTGGCGGCGTCGGCTGCTGCGCGAGCCAGTGCATCTGTCCGATCCGTCAGGCGTGCTACGTCGCGCTCGAGCTGACGCGTGCCGGGTTCGTCGGAGCCGGGATTACCGTAGGCGTAGAAGGTCGGCGCGTCGTCTTCGTGGATGTTGAAGGATTCGGCCAGTGGTCAGTCGACGATCTCGACGTCCTGTGCGCCGATCTCCTCTCGGCACTCCGAGCACACCAACAGCGGTCGCGTGAGCTTGCCGCAGGCGCGGTGGCGAATGCGCACAGCTGGCCGCTTGGGGTCGCCGTAGTGGGCATCGGCCCAGCGGAAGAACGCGAGAATCGCGGGGTAGAGGTCCAGGCCGCGACGGGTGAGCCGGTACTCGTACCAATCGGGGTCGGTTCGGTAGCGCACGCGCTCCAGCAGCCCGTGTTCGACCAGCTTGGAGAGCCGCTCGGCGAGCACGTTGCGGGCGATGCCCAAGTTGCGCTGCAGTTGTCCGTAGCGGTGCACACCGCTGAAGGCCTCACGGATGATCAGGAAGCTCCAGCGGTCGGCCAGCAGCGCGAGCGCCTGCTGCGCGGCCGCCGTCTGCGCGGCCGCCGTCTGCGCGGCCGCCGTCTGCGCGGCCGCCGTCTGCGCCGCCTGCTCATCGGAGTGGTTCTTGCTCGGCAACTAGTTGCGCTCCCCAAATAGTTTTGTTGTAAGACTAGTTACTAAAAGCTACCATGCAGATTCCAGTGGCTCCCGGTGCTCACCGCGGTGGTTGTTGAGCACATCAAGACACATCGATCAGATAGGAGCGCACCCATGACCGCGCGCGATCCACAGCAGTTGGCGCATCTGTTTGCCGAGCGCGCCAGCGCCGGCGACCTCGATGGCGTGATCGACCTGTACGAGGAGGGAGCGGCGCTGCTCGGACCAGACGGCGAGCACGCTGCCGGCGCGAGCGCCATCCGCGAGCGGCTCCAGAGCCTGCTCGCCGCCTCGCCGCAGATCGAGCCTGCTGGCAGCCAGCAGGTTGTGATGGCCAGCGATGTTGCGTTGTTGGTCAACCGCTGGCAGATGACGTTCGGCGGCGATGATCGCGCGCCGACGGTGGAGGGCTCCAGCACCGAGGTCGCTCGTCGCCAGCCCGACGGAAGCTGGCGCTACGTGATCGATCATCCCGTCATCGACAATCTCCTCGCGGCGAGCATCTCGCGCAGCAGCGAGGTCTCGGGCGCGGTCGATCGGTCGAGCTTTGAGCAGTTGCGCTACACACAGGACGGCCCAGTGGCTCGGATCGTGCTCGACCGTCCTGAGCGGCGCAACGCGCTCTCGATGCAGCTCTCCGACGAGCTGATCGCAGCGTTCGAGCTCGTCCGGCGCTCGCGCACCGTGAAGGTGCTCGTGATCCAGGGCGCCGGTGACACGTTCTGCGCCGGCGATGACATCACCGAGATGCCGGCCTGGGGCGACGCCGACCAGGTGATGTCGCGCGCACGCCTGTACCAGCAGATGGCCAACTCACTCGAGGAGCTGGACAAGATCACGATCGCCGCGGTCGATGGCTTCGCGGTCGGAGGCGGCCTCGAGATCACGATGGCGTGCGACTTCGTGATCGCAACGCGCCGCGCGCAGTGGGGCATGCCCGAGGTCGACGTCGGGATCACGCCCGGATGGGGCGGCACCACGCGCATGGCGCGCCTGATCGGACGGCGGATGACCAAGGAGGTCAATCTGCTCGGCGCGCTGCACCCGGCTTCTAGAGCGGCCCAGCTGGGGCTTTGGAACCGCGTCGTCGACGACGAGCGCCTCGAAGCGGAGGTGCAAGCGCTGGTTCAGGTCCTGCTCTCCAAGAATCAACAGGCGGCGCGACAGCTCAAGTTCATCATCAACCGCGGGGTCGAGGCCGACCAGTACACCGCGCAAGGCTTCGAGGCTCTCTCCGCCGCGCTCAGCGGCGCCGTCAACGGCGCCTGGAAGGTTCCCGACGCCGACGCAGGACAGGGCGTGCTCGCTTTTGCCACCAAGGGCGAGCTGTGGCACACGCGACGAGGCCTCGCAAGAGACTTCTGGACGGACGGGCCACTCAGCCCGAAGTGATCGGCTGCTCGCGGGCGCCGGACAGCGCGGTGGCCGTGGCGGTCGCGAGCTCGCGGCCGGTGGGCGTGTCGTCCGCGTCGATGAAGGCTTGGATCATCATGCCGTCGGCGGTGCTGAGCATCAGCGACGCGAGGTGGCGGGCTTCGTGTGGTTCGAGCGTGTCCCCGAGCGAGTCAGCGATCCAGCTCGCCACCCGGCCCCGCTGTCTGCGGTAGTGCGCCGCGAGCTGCTCGCGCAGCTCCGGCGAGCGCCCGCTGCGTGCGAGCGCCTCGATGAAGGCCTGGTGGTAGGGGCGGATCGAGTCGTACTCATCGAGCACCACGCGCAGGGAGTTGGCCATCAGCGCGGGCAGTCCAGCGCTGGTGTCGCCGCGGGTCGCGCGACCGATCGCCTCGGCCCAGTCCTCGAGCGCCAGCCCGATCGCCTCGTTCAGGAGAGCTTCCTTGGAGCCGAAGTGGTAGCCGATCGAGCCGAGGTTGGTGTTCGACGCGGCGACGAGGTCGCGCGCGGTGATGTTGGCGTACTCGCGCTCGCGCAGCAGCGTCTTTGCTGCTTCGAGCAGCCTTGTGCGATGCGTGTCGCGGTTCACATCAGACATGTTATTGTACATTGTACAAGACTTTGTATTATAGGATGTTCAATCGAGGAGGCGAGCAGCGATGCCCGAAGCGATGACTACCGAGCCGACACGACCGCAAGCCGAGCCGACACGACCGCAAGAGCACGACCACGAGGGCGTCGCCGATGTGCGCGAGATCGCCGCCAAGCACGCGTCGAAACACGCGCGCGTGATTCGCTCGGCGCGGGACGGTCGGCTTCTGAGCGCACTGATGCTTCCGTTCTTCATGGTTCGGCCTCCCGCTGGATACGGCGTGCTCACGACCACCGGGCGCAAGACCGGGAAGCAGCGGCGCAAGTGCGTCCGCGTGATCCGAAGGGGGAACCGCGCCTACCTCGTCAGCCTCCGCCCGCCAGAGCTAGCGATGAGCCGACCGTCAGCCGTCGCAGCCTGGGTTTGGAACATCCGGGCGAACCCAAACGTGCGCCTGCGGATCCGCGGCGGGACGTTCGCGGGCGTCGTGCGAGAGCTCACAGAGCCGACAGAGTTGGATCAGGCACGAGCTGCGCTGTGCGAGACAGTCCATCTGTTCGACTACGGCGAGTGCGATCTTCATCTGCGCGGGGTCCCCACGCGCGCCAAGATCAAGGAGCTGCATCGCTACTGGTTCGACACCGGGATCCCGCTCGTAGTCGAGCTGCCGGATTAGCGACGCCACCGCGTAGGGCGGGGGGCTTGACGTGAGGCGCTGGAAGCTGGCATAGTCCGACGGCTCAACGTGTGTTTCACGCGTCACGGATGGTTGCTAGCTTGCTATTCGGCAGGAGGGCCTAGAGAGTGGTGTTTGATCAGAGCAAGATTGGGCAGGTTGTCGCAGAGCAGATGGAAGCGCTTGAAGACGACTACGGCGACGATTGCGAGATCGGCGACGTGTGCACGGTCGTCGAGATCATCGGACCGCATGGTTCCACCGTGAGGGTGCGCAGCAGTGATCCGCGCTCGCATGTCGCTGTCGGCCTGCTTCGCGTGGCCGAGGCGACCATGCTCGGCACCTACGCTCCCGACGACGGCTGGGGCAGCTAGCGCTTGCGCGCCCGCCGGGCCGTCGAGTAGGCGGCCCACGGGGCTCGCAACGGGGCTTGCCAATCTGTCCGGTGCCCTAGCGGCGCCGCGATTCATGATGTACCGTCGGGGTCGTTTCGCCATCGACATCGGAGAGGACGGATCCCCCATGCGAAGAGCAAGAGCTGCCGGTCTCGCCCTGACCGCGGTGGTCGCGACGAGCGCGCTTCTGCTCGACAACGCATCCGCCGCGCCAGCGAGCCCTCCGGCGCCGCGCGCGGGGACGCGCTACGCGAAGGTCCGGCAGGTGTGCCCGACGCCGACGCCGGGATCCGCGACCTGCCTTGCGCTGGCCCTCGTTCCCGCTCCCGCGAGCGCTAGCGGTGTGAGCCCGTATCAGGTCGGCGCCGGCGCGCTCGCCGCGGGACCGGCGGGCGGGCTCACCCCGGCGGATCTCGCTAGCGCATACAACTACTCGCCTGCGGCCGGTGGGACGGAACAGACGGTCGCGATCGTCGATGCCTACAACGACCCGCGCGTCGAAGGAGACCTCGGCTCGTTCGACAGCCAGTACGGGCTCGCGGCCTGCACGACGTCGAACGGCTGCTTCACGAAGGTCGGCCAAAGCGGGAGCACAACGTCGCTGCCGCCGGCGGACAAGGTTGGCTGGTCGGTCGAGATGTCCCTCGACGTCGAGACCGTGCACAGCGTGTGCCCGAACTGCAAGATCTTGCTGGTCGAGGCGAGCTCGGAAAGCCTCGCAGATCTCGCAGCGTCGGTGGATGAGGCGGTCAGCCTGGGAGCCACCGAGGTCTCCAATTCATACGGTGCGCTGGAGACAGAAATGGGGGCATCCGAACAGGCCGCGTACAACCACCCCGGGGTCGTGATCGCAGCAGCTGCCGGCGATTCCGGTTATCTCAACTGGGACTACGTCGCCAACGCCCTGGAAGCCCCGGGGGTGCCGGACGCGCCGGCTTCGCTCCCGTCGGTGGTTGCGGTCGGCGGAACCTCGCTAAAGCTCAAGGCCAGCGGCGCGCGCGCGAGCGAGTCGGTGTGGAACGACAGCGGTCGTCCCTCGCGCGAAGAATTCAAACAGTTCAGCGCGACCGGCGGCGGCTGCAGCGTCCTGTTCACCGCCCCCACGTGGCAGCAGAGCGCGCCGGGATGGGCGAGCGCCGCTTGCGGCACAAAGCGCCTCGACAACGACGTTTCCGCGGTCGCAGACCCGTATACGGGCTTTGACATCTACGACAGCTACGTCTACGAACCCAAATTCAAACCCGGCTGGCTGACGGTTGGCGGCACCTCGCTGTCCTCGCCGCTCGTCGCCGCGCTGTACGGCCTCGCCGGTGGCGGTCACGGGGTCGGCTACCCGGCCGCCACGCTGTACACCCGCCTCGGCCAAGCGTCCTCGCTGTATGACGTCAGCAAGGGCGGCGACGGATACTGCGACGGCGAAGCGCCGGGGCCGTGCGGCGAGCCCACGATCAACGAATTGCTCGGAGACGTCGATTGCGAAGGCACGACCTCGTGCGACGCCGTCGCGGGCTTCGACGGACCGTCAGGCGTCGGCGCGCCGAACGGGCTGAGCGCATTCGGTGGCGCCTCCCAGTCCAAGCCCACGGTCGTGACCGACGCCGCCACGTCGATCACGGCGGCGTCGGCGGCGTTGAACGCGACCGTCAACCCAAACGGTGGCGCGGTCAGCGCGTGCACGTTCGAATACGGGCCAACCACCTCCTACGGGCAGAGCGTGTCGTGCTCGTCGCTGCCGGGGTCGGGGACGAGCCCCGTCGCGGTGTCCGCCACGATCACGGGTCTGAGCGCGAAAAGCGCCTACCACTTCCGGATCACCGCGACCAACGCGTCCGGCACGAGCGCCGGCAAGGGCAAGAAGCTGAAAACGCTCGCGTGACATCCTTCAGCGGATGACACGTAGAGATGCGGTGATCTGCCAACCGCTGCGCACGCCGGTGGGGCGCTTCGGGGGCGTGTTTCGCGACGTGGGCGCGGCGGTGCTGGCGGCCACGGTGATCCGCGAGCTCGTGCTGCGCACAGGGCTGCGCGGCGAGCACGTCGACGACGTGATCATGGGCCAGTGCTACGCCAACGGCGAGGCTCCCGCGATCGGCCGCGTCGCGGCTCTCGACGCGGGGCTGCCGATCGAGGTGCCCGGCCTCCAGGTCGACCGGCGCTGCGGCTCGGCGCTGCAGGCGGTGCTGTACGGCTGCATGCAGGTGCAGACCGGCGTCGCCGATCTCGTGCTCGCGGGCGGCGTCGACAGCATGAGCCAGGCCGAGCTGTACTCCACCAAGCTGCGCTGGGGCATCCGCAGCGGCGGCGCCAAGCTCGAGGATCGGCTCGAGCGCTCGCGCGTGAACGCCGGTGGGATCAATCACCCTGTGCCGGGCGGCATGCTCGAGACGGCGGAGAACCTTCGGCGCCAGTATGGGATCTCGAGGGACGAGCAGGATCAGCTGGCGCTGCGTTCACACGAGCGGGCGGTGGCCGCGCAGAGCAGCGGTGCCTTCGCCGCTGAGATCGTCGCCGTGCCCGTCGGTGATCGCCTCGTCGATGTCGACGAGCATCCGCGTGCCGACAGCTCGCTCGAGGCGCTCGGCCGGTTGCGGGCGATCATGGGTGCCAGCGATCCGGACGCGACGGTCACGGCAGGCAACAGCAGCGGCCAGAACGACGGCGCTGCGATCTGCGTGGTCACGCACGCAGACAGGGCCGCCGAGCTCGGCCTGCAGCCGCTGGCGCGCCTGGTCTCCTGGGCCGTGGCCGGCGTCCCGCCAGAGACGATGGGCATCGGGCCTGTGCCTTCGACGCGGCTGGCCCTGCAGCGCGCGGGGCTCACGCTGGAGCAGATCGACTTGATCGAGCTCAACGAGGCGTTCGCCGCGCAGGCGCTGGCGGTGCTGCGCGAGTGGCAGCTTCACGACGGCCTCGAGCGCGTCAACGTCAACGGGTCGGGCATCTCGCTCGGCCACCCCGTCGGCGCGACCGGTGCGCGAATCCTGGCGACCCTGCTGCACGAGATGCACAGGCGCGGGGCGCGACTGGGCCTGGAGACGATGTGCATCGGTGGCGGTCAGGGCCTCGCCGCGATCTTCGAGCGCGTCGGCACATAGCCCGCTCTCAGGAAGCGATGTCGACACGGTCGTCGGACGAGCGCTGGGCTCGGCTGGCGCTGTGCTCGGGGCAGTAGACGCCGCGCACGCGACCGTCGCGCAGGCCGTACCCAAGCCACTCGCCGCCCCGCCATACGAAGTCGAAGAATCGGTCTTCGCGTCCACGGGCGCGGTTGAGCTCGCGCGCCCAGGCAGCGCTGACGACGCTGGTGGGGACCGTTGCCTGGCAGGAGCAGCCGTCGGCGAGATAGCCCGAGAACACGCATCGGCGCATGCGGTCGACGCCCGTCTGGGGCGCTATGGGTGTCGGTGCAAGTGTCTGCATTGTGTGCATTGTGTGGTGTCGTTTTTGTTGGGACGATCTCCGCCTGCCCGTTTCGGGCAATTCGTGTCGTCCTTTTAGGGCTATTCGGAGATTTTGCGCCGGATCTATTCCGATCTCCGCGGATTTTGGACGCTTGGACTAGTGTCCCCGCGAGGTCCCGCGCCGCATGCGGTTGACGCGGCGCAGCTCCTGCACGGCCTCGTCGAAGCCGCCGAGCGCCGCGCGTGGGCCCTCGCCGAGGAGCTCCACCTCCACGCGCTTGCGCACCAGCTCCTCCGCGATCGCGTCCACACGCTGCGCGCCAGCGCCGGGGCGCGAGCTGACGGCCCGCTCTGGGTGCTCTCCGCGGAACAGCACACCGACGCCGTCGTCGAGCGCCCATCCCCCCGCGAGCGTGCCGTCGCGCACGTGCGCCAGCCACACCGGCAGGCGCTCGGGCTCGCCGTCGGCGTGCACGGTCAGCGATCCCTGCAGGATGCCGAGGCCGGCGATCGGTTCGGGCGCTCCGCTCGAGCGCGTCACTCCCCCCTGAAACCAGCACATCGCGCCGGCGCTCAGCCCGGCCAGGACGATGCCGCGCTGCCAGGCCTGCGTGAGCAGGCGATCGAGCCCGTGGGCCCGCCACAGCGCGAGCAGGTTGCGCATCGACCCGCCACCGACGTACACGATGTCCTGGCCGAGCACGATCTCCTCCAGCGAGCGGCTGCGGTTGCGCAGGTTGAACAGCGACAGGTGCTCGGGCACGCACGCTCGCTCAGCGAAGCGGGCCTTGAACGCATTGATCTGGGTTGTGGTATCGCCGGAGGCGGTCGGCAGGAACAGGATGCGGGGCTCGCCGACGTCGGCGAGCGACATCACGAAGTCGTCGAGCAGCGGGTTGGCGGGCTCCATCGTGAAGCCGCCTCCGCCCATCGCGAAGATCAGCCGCTCGTGGAGCTCCACGATCGGTCGGCTGCTCAAACCGGGACGGGCTCCGGTTTGGCGTGCGCGATCGCGTGCGGCGTCGCGGCAGCGCTCGGCTCGCTGGCCGGTGGACTCTCGCCCGCACTCGCGCCCGCGTCCCCGCCCGCGCATGCACCGGCGGGTGAGCCTGCGGTTGTGCTGCCAAGGCGGGTGACCTCCAGGCGCGTCTCGCGTACGCGCCCGCCGCACGGCTCGACCAGGTAGGCGCCGCCGTCAGGCCGCGAGCTGACCACCCGCTCGAGGCTCGTCGCCCGGAAGTGCAGCGCGACGCCGTCCTCGACCGCGAACCCGGGGCGCGTCCCACCGGCGACGAAGCGGTGGTACTCGGCGCGGCGAGCGGGCTCCGCGTCGTAGTGGACGCAATTGGAGTACGGCAGCAGGCCCAGGCCCCGCACCATCCGGGGCGCGCCGTGGAAGGCGCTGAGCGCCTGCTCGAACCAGCACAGCGACCCAGCCGAAGGGCCGCACAGGACGATGCCGCGACGCCACGCTTTGCGCAGGATCGTGTCGAGGCCGTGTGCGCGCCATGCGCCCAGCATGCTCACGACATTGCCGCCGCCCACGTAGATCAGATCCTGCCCCATCAGGTGGGTCGCGAGGTCGTCCTCGACGCCGCCAGTGCCCTGATCGCGGCGGAACAGCGATACGTGGCTGGCCTCGCAGTCGGGGGAGAAGCGACGGTAGAAGCGCACCACGTAGTGGTCCGCGTCGCCGGAGGCGGTCGGCAGAAAGCACACGCGCGGCCGGCCAGCGCCGGCCAGCGACAGCACGTAGTCGTCGAGCAGCGAGCCCTCACGCTCCATCGAGAAGCCTCCGCCTCCGAGGGCAACGATCTGGGGAGCTCTGTTTGGCATGGCCCTCTCCGTGGGTCGCCGGGGACGCGTTACGAACAGCCTGCCTCAGCGTGGCGAAGATCGCGCCGTCGGGGTATGGACCGGCGTCCCACATCGGCGGGTGCGGCGATCGACACCCGCCCACAAAACCGCGTATAGCTATTGCTATACAGCTCGCGCGCGAGCGAACATCAACGCCGCCCCACCCCAAAGTCGCCCCACCGCGAACGAGCGCCGAGCCGCCCCACCGCGAACGAGCACCGAGCACCGCGCCGCGACCGCGAACGAGCACCGAGCCGCCCTACAGTGTCCGAGGTGGTGGACGAGGCGGCAGATCAGGTGGCGGGCGCGCGGCGCGACGGCGCGCTGGCGATCTCGATGCACGGCGTGGTCAAGCGCTACGGCGCGATCGTGGCGGTGAACGGACTGGTGCTGGAGGTCCCGGCTGGCGTGTGCTTTGGGCTGCTCGGGCCGAACGGCGCGGGCAAGTCGACGACGATGCGCATGCTGACCGCGCAGACGCTCGCGGACGGCGGGCGCATCTCCGTCCTCGGCTACGAGCTGCCGCGGGAATCCAAGCAGTCGCGGCTGGAGATGGGCGTGGTGCCGCAGCTCGACAACCTCGACGTGGAGTTGACCTGCAGGCAGATCTTGACGGTGTTCGCACGGCTTTATCGCGTGCCGCGCGCCGAGCGTGCGGACGCGGTGCAGCGAGCGCTGGAGCTGGCGAACCTCGTGCCGCGCGCGGACACGATCGTGAAGGAGCTCTCGGGCGGGATGCGGCGCAGGCTGCTAGTCGCGCGCGGGCTGATCCACCGCCCGCGGCTGGTGCTGCTGGACGAGCCGACGGTCGGCCTTGACCCGCAGGTGCGCCAGGAGCTGTGGTCGCTGATAGACGGGCTGCGGGCGAGTGGCGTGACGGTGCTGATGAGCACGCACTACATCGAGGAGGCAGAGCGTCTGGCGGACACGGTGGCGGTGATGTCGGGCGGGCGGATCATCGCGCAGGGCACGCCGGCGGCGCTGGTCAGCCAGCACGCTGGCGAACAGGTGCTGGAGGTATACGGCCCGCCGGATCGGCTCGCGCAGGTGAGCGAGCTGGCGAGCAGCAACGGCTGGTCGAGCCGGCGCAGCGGCCCGGCGGTGGCGATCATGCGCGCGGAGACACTCGACGGCCTCGCGCCGGAGGGCGTGCGCCGCCCGGCCAACCTGGAGGACGCGTTCGTGGCGCTCACGGGGGAGGAGATCGAGTGAGCGCACACGCGCGCGCGCACGCGCGGGGATCGGGTGCGCCAGCGTCCTCGCCGGCGCCGGAGCCCGTGGGTGCGCCTGCGGGCGCGGATGGCGCGCGTCGAGTGGGGCGGCTGGAACCGGCGGCGCTGGCGGGGGTGATGAGCCGCGATGTGGCGATCTTCGGGCGCTATTGGAAGGCGACCACGTTCTCCTCGATCGTGCAGCCGACGATCTACCTGCTCGCGTTCGGGCTGGGCTTCGGAGCGCTGGTGCACAACGTCGGGCACCTGACCTACGTCCAGTACGTGGCCACGGGTGTGGTGGCCACGGCGGTGCTGTTCTCCTCGGCGTTCCCGGGGATGTTCAACACGTTCATCCGCTGGCAGTTCCAGCGCACCTACGACGCGATGCTCGCAGCGCCGGTGGACGTCGAGGAGCTGATCACTGCGGAGATCCTGTGGATCTCACTGCGCGCGGGCGTCTACGGCATGGCGCCGCTGCTGGTGGGCATCGCGTTCGGCCTCGAACCGAACGCTGGCATGTTGCTGGTCCCGCTGATTGGGTTCGTCACCGGGTTTGGCTTCGCCGCATTTGGGGTGACGGTGGCGGCGGTGGCCAAGACGATCGACAACTTCAACTACATAACCAGCGCGGTGCTCACGCCGCTGTTCCTGGTCGCGGGCACGTTCTTCCCGATCTCCACGCTGCCCCCGGTGCTTCGCACGATCGCGCAGTTCAACCCGCTGTACCACTGCGTTCAGCTCGTCCGCGACGCCTCCTTCGGCCTGCTCGGGCCGGCGGACCTGGGGCACGCGGCGGTGCTGATCGCGTTCGCGCTGATCATGTGGCGCCTCGCGATCTCGCAGCTGGGCAGGCGGCTGATCGACTGAGCGCGCTTATGCAACTTTGAGGTTTCTCACACGCTCGTCCTACACACGCCCGCGATGCTGCCCGCGTGAGCGTTTCATGGGAGACAAGTTCGGCCGCGTCACCGACAGCGTCCGCGGCGCCGGTCGCCACACCTGTTGGCAGCGCGTGGCGGCTGCGGACCCGAGCCGGGGCACTCTCCGGGCGGCTTGGGCGACCCGAGCTGTTGGGACTGCTCGTCCTCGCGTGCGTGCTCAACGTGTGGTCGCTGAGCCGCAACGGCTGGGCGAACGAATATTACGCCGCGGCAGTGAGGTCGATGAGCGCGAGCTGGCACGACTTCCTGTTCGCGTCGCTCGACCGCAGCGGTCTGATGACGGTGGACAAGCCGCCACTGGCGCTGTGGGTGCAGGCGCTGTCGGTGCGTGTGTTCGGCTACAGCTCGCTGAGCATGCTCGTGCCGCAGGCGCTGATGGGCGTGGCGAGCGTGGCGCTCGTGTACGACCTCGTGCGCCGGCGCTTCGGGCGGATCGGCGGCTTCGTGGCGGGGCTGGCGCTGGCGCTGACCCCGATCACGGTGGCGATCTCGCGACACAACAACCCAGACGCGCTGCTGGTGCTGTGCTGCGTGGCGGCGCTGTGGTGCACTGTGCGCGGGCTTGAAGGCGGACGCACCCGCTGGCTCGTGGCGGCGGGCGTGTGTGTGGGACTGGGCTTTGAGACGAAGATGCTCGTGGCGCTCGTCATCGTCCCGGGCATCGTCGCGGCATGGCTGTGGGTGGCGCCGGCCGCGCGCGGACGCGTGCACGCGCTGCGCCAGCTGCTCGTGGGCGGCAGCGCGATGCTGCTCGTGGGCGGCGCGTGGCCGTTGCTCGTCGAACTCACGCCGGCGGCGGACCGCCCGTGGATCTCGGGCACGAGCGACAACCGCATCCTGTCGCTGATCTTCGAATACAACGGCCTCGGCCGCGTGGACGGCCAGGCGGGCGGCCCGGCGCAGGCGGCCGGTGTGGGGGGCGGCAGCATGTTCGGCGGCGCGCCAGGGCCGCTGCGACTGCTCAACTCCGCGCTCGGCGGCCAGGCGGGCTGGCTGCTCGGGTTCGCGCTCGTCAGCGGTCTGGGCATGCTGGCCGCGAGTCGCCTGCGCCGCGCCGACGCTCGCAGCGGTTGGCTGCTGATCGTCGGCGGCGCGTTCACCACGAGTGCCGTGCTGTTCAGCTTCGCGAGCGGGATCTTCCATCCGTACTACGTGTCGCTGCTGGCGCCGTTCGCCGCGGCGCTGGTCGGAGCGGGCGCCGCGCAGCTGATCGGCGGCGGACGCAGCGTGCGCATCGTCGGACCGCTGGCGATCCTGGCCGGCGTGATCGTCGAGCTGGTGGTGCGCGCCAACTACCCCGGGCAGCTGACGTGGCTGCCAGCGGTCCTGATCGTCGTCGGCACGCTCGCGGTGATCGCTCTCGTGGCGTTCAGCTCGCGCAGCGTGCGCGTGGCAGCACTGAGCGCGGCCGGCACCGCGCTACTGCTCGCACCGGCGGTGTGGGTTGTGGACACGCTCGGATACGCCACCAGCGGCACCTTCCCGTCAGGCGGTCCCGCGTCGGCCGCTACAGGCGGCTTCGGCGGGCCGGCCGGCGGACGCGGTGGCTTTGGCGGGCCGGCAGGTGCGCCAGCATTCCGTGTGGGCGGCGCCGCGCCGCTGTTCGGCCCGGGCGGCCCGGGCGGCGCGTTCGGCTTCGGCGGCGGCCCGGGCAGCGGGGCGATCGGCGCGCCGATCGGCGGGGGCGTGACGACGAGCGTGCTCTCCTACGTCGAGCAGCACGGCGGCGGCACGATCGCGCTCGCCAGCCAGTCGAACGCGGCCTCGGCGATCATCGAGCAGGACGCGAACGTGGCTGGCATCGGCGGCTTCTCGGGCCGCGAGAGCGACGTGAGCGCTTCGTGGCTCGCGCAGGCGGTGCGCTCGGGCAAGCTCCGCTGGGTGCTGGACGAACAGAGCGCCGGCGGCTTCGGCGCAGGCCCGCCGGGTGAAACGCGCACTGGCTCCAGGACGGCGATGGCGGCGGTCGCCAAGGCCTGTCAGGCGGTGACACTGCCCTCGAGCTCGTTGCGCACGGCGGGCAGCTCGAGCGAATCGAGCGCGTCGAGCGCGTCGAGCGCGTCGACGCTGTACGACTGCGGCGGCCGCGCGGCAGAGCTCGCCAGCGTGGGAACGCAACAATCCAACCTGTGAGGATCCTGGTCGTCGACGATGATCGCGCTGTGCGCGAAGCGCTGCGCCGCGCGTTGACGCTCGGCGGGTACGAGGTGCAGGTCGCGGAGGATGGCGAGCGGGCGCTCGAGCAGGTCGTGCAGGCGGTGCCCGACGCGGTGGTGCTCGACGTGGGCCTGCCGGGGATCGACGGCCTGGAGGTGTGCACGCGCGTGCGGCGCTTGGGCAACCGCGTTCCGATCCTGATCCTCACGGCCCGCGACGCGGTCGCCGACCGCATCGACGGCCTGGACGCGGGTGCTGACGACTACATGGTCAAGCCGTTCGACGTGGGCGAGCTCCAGGCGCGGCTGCGCGCGCTGCTGCGCCGCGCCAACCCGGAGAGCGACGGCGAGGTGCTGTCGTTCGCGGAGCTGCGGCTCGACCCGATGCGCCACGGGGCGCAGGTGGGCGAGAGCTTCGTCGAGCTGACGCGAACCGAGTACCAGCTGCTCGAGCTGCTGCTGCTGAACCCGCGTCGAGTGCTGTCGCACAGCCTGATCTACGACCGCGTGTGGGGCTATGACTTCGGGCCGACATCCAACGCGTTACGGGTGTATGTCGGCTATCTGCGCCGCAAGCTCGAGGATGCGGGCGCGCGCGATTTGATCCACACCGTTCGCGGCGTCGGCTACGCGCTGCGCGAGCCGTGAGCGACCGATCGAAGATCGGCCAGCGCGTGCGATGAGCCTGCGCACCCGCATCGCGGCGGTGGCGAGCGTATCGGTGGCGCTGGCGGTGCTGGCCGCGGCGATCGGCCTGTATGTGGCCGTGCGCTCGGACCTGCGCGGAGAAATCGACAGCGCGCTGCGGGCGAGGGCGCGGGAGTTCACCGCCGGACCGGCGCCCGCTGCGCCCGGACGCGGCGGTGGTGGCGCGGGCAACGCCTACCCGGGCGGCGGGCCGCCTCCCGATGGAGGAGCTCCGCTCGACGGCAATCACGGCAGCGGGGATGGATTCCCCGGCCAGGTGCAGCCGGCGCCGTTCGGCGCGGCATCCGGTTACGTGCAGTTCATCAACCCCCGCGGCGAAGTCTCGGTGCCGGGCGGCCAGGGAGCGTCGCCGACGGAGATCGCGCTCACGACGCTCGACCGCGCGATCGCGGCGCGGGGAAGCGGCGCCAGCGTCAGCGACAGGAGCGCCGATGGCACGAGACTGCGCGTGCTGACCGTCGGCACGGGCGCGCGCGGTGCGGTGCTGATCGCGCGTCCGCTGACGGAGGTCGAACACGAGCTCAGCCGACTGCTCCTGATCCTCGCGCTGATCGGCGCTGGCGGCGTGGTTCTGGCGGCACTGCTGGGGGCGCTCGTGGCGCGCACGGCGCTCGCGCCGATCACGCGGTTCACCCGTCGCACGGAGACGCTCACGGGCAACCTCGACCTTTCGCGGAGGCTGGAGGTCGAGGGGCGCGACGAGCTTGCGCGGCTGGCCGAGAGCTTCAACGGCACGCTCGACGCGCTCGAGCGCTCGGTGCAGGCGCAGCGCCACCTGATCGCGGACGCCAGCCACGAGCTGCGCACCCCGATCTCGTCGCTGCGGGCGAACATCCAGGTCCTCGGCGAAGCCGAGCGCCTGCCGCCTGCCGAGCAGGACAGCCTGCGCGCAGACATCGTGGCGGAGCTCGACGAGCTGACGGCGCTCGTGGGCGACGTGGTCGAGCTGGCGCGCGGCGCCGCGCCGGACGGCTCGGTGGAAGACGTGCGGCTGGACGAGGTCGTCGCGGACGCGGTGCACACCGCGCAGCGGCGGGGAGATCTGCGCTTCGAGCTGAGCCTGCAGCCGACGATCGTCCGCGGGCAGGCAGACCGCATCGGGCGGGCGGTCTCCAACATGGTCGACAACGCCCGCAAGTGGAGCCCCGACGGGGCGGCCGTAGAGGTCGCGCTGGAGGACGGCGTGCTCAGCGTCCGCGACCACGGCCCCGGCTTCAACGACGCGGATCTCCCGTTCGTGTTCGACCGCTTCTACCGCGCGGGCGACGCGCGCAAGCTCTCCGGCTCCGGGCTCGGACTGGCGATCGTGCGCCAAGCAGCGGAGGCGTGTGGCGGCTTCGCCGAGGCCGAGAACGCCGCCGGCGGCGGCGCGCTACTGCGGGTGAGCTTCGGGCCGATCGTGGAGTTCGCGCCCGCCCGCGGGTGACGCTCCCACGCGCCGGCGCGTCGTTGCAGGACATCCGCAGGATTCGTCTAATACGGCTAGGAGGGCGCAACTTTTGCGCTTCCGGGGAGTCCAAAGAGGTGGACGGTAGATCGCTTCGGTTCTATATGGAGGTTTTTCAGATGAAGTCGCACGCTCGGATTTGGCTCTTGGCACTGCTCACGGGCGTGCTCCTTGCTGTTCTCGCACCCGCGGCGGCGCAGGCCGCGGCCGGGATTGAAAGCTTCTTTGCCGCCAACTGCAAGGTCAACACGTGTAAGAAAACACCGGGAGAGACCCCCGCCGAAGAACTGGCAAACGCCAAAACCGAAGGCTTCACTCAGGCCGCGGGGCATCCGAACTACGGGATCACGGACTTCAAGATCAACACCACTGGTGAAGCTCCTGCAGGTGGGGTCGCTGTGACCCATATTCGCACCGATGTTGCGCCGGGCGTATCCACGAACCCGCAGGCGGTGCCGATGTGCTCATTCGCCAGCTTTGGTGAAGAAATCGCGCCCACCTTCTTCCTCGCCCCGACCTGTAACGAATCCGGCAAAGAATCCACTCTGATCGGCGAAAACAAAGCCGTCGTCTACGTGGAAGCAGCCGGCAAAGACGTCGAATTGACAGGGAAGGTCTACAATCTCGTTCAGCCCAAGGGCCTCGCGTCGGACTTCGGAGTTGCGCTTCCCGTTCCGGGGTTCCTCACCGAAGTCATCTTCAAAGGGACGCCTTACGAAAAAGTGCAGCTCTACGCCCACACTCTGATCGAAGGCAACGTCGAATGGGGAGCCGAAGCGGCCGGGACGGGCAAGGCCGACTACCACGACTACTTCGAAATAAACGTCTCGCCGGCACTACCACTGATCAGCTCGCGGCTGGTCTTCAAAGGGAACATCGGCGAAGGCGGATTTCTCACCAACCCGACCTCGTGCACCGGGATCGGGCCGCAGACGACGACTACGCTGAGCCTCAAATACGAAAAAGGCGAATCGGCCAAAGAAACGTACTCGACGCCGATCGGCACCGAAAACTGCGGCATCGTCCCGTTCGAACCCGGTTTCGGTCTGAAACAGTCGACGAAGGCGTCCGACACGCCCGACGGCATCACCACCGAACTCAGCCTTCCGCATGACCAGAACCCCAGTAACCTCGACTCGTCGCAGGTCAGGACGGCTAGCGTCACCATGCCCGAAGGCATCACCATGAACCCATCGGCCGCGGCGGGCCTGGAAGCGTGCACGCCGGAACAGATAGGGATCGGTACGAAGAACCCGGTAGCCTGCCCCGAAGGCTCCAAGCTCGGAACGGTGAGCCTCAACGTTCCCGGACTGCCCGCAGGATCGCTGCAGGGCAACATGTTCCTCGGTGGACCCGCTACGGGCCCGATCACCGGACCGCCCTACATCATCTATGTCGAGGCCGAATCCGAACGGTACGGGATAATCGTCCGCCTCAGGGGCGTCACCACGCCCAACGAAAAAACAGGGCAGCTGACCGCGACCTTCTCGGAAAACCCGGAACAGCCGTTCAGCAACCTGGTCCTGCACTTCAACGGTGGCCCGCTCGCACCGCTGGCCAACGGGCTCAAGTGCGAAGCAAGCGCTGTGGCGACGACGTTCACGCCGTTTACAAACACGACGGCGAAGTCACCGACCGCGAGCTTCGAAGTCACCGGCTGCCCGTCCACGCTGCCGTTCGCGCTCACGCAGAGCACACAGAGCGAGACGAGCACCGCCGGCGCGCACACCTCCTACACGCTCAACATGGCACGTGCCAACGGTCAGCAGTATCTGGAAAAGATCAAGACCACCCTGCCAGCGGGTCTCGTCGGCGCGATCCCGGCCGTGACCCTCTGCGGTGAACCACAGGCAGCCACGGGAGAATGCGCGTCCGCCAGCCGCATCGGCACCGCCACGGTTACAGCGGGCGCGGGTAGCTTCCCGTTCACGTTCACGGGGCCGGTGTACATGACCGGGCCCTACAACGGAGCGCCGTACGGCATGTCGATCGCTGTGCCCGCGGTCGCCGGTCCGTTCAACCTCGGAACCGTGGTCACGAGGTCGACGATCAACATCAACCAGACGACCGGGCAGATAACCGCCGAAAGCGTGCTGCCCACGATCGTCAAGGGCGTGCCGATGCGGATCAGGTCGATCAGCGTCGACATCAACAAGCAGGGGTTCCTTTCGAACCCGACCAACTGCGCGGCGATGGCGACCGAATCGGCTCTCACATCGACGTTCGGGACCGTCCAGGCAGGGCTCTCGAGTCCCTTCCAGGTGGAAGGCTGCAGCGCGCTCGGGTTCAAACCCACGTTCGCGGCGTCGACCAGTGGCAAACCGTCGAAAGCCAACGGCGCGAGCCTGGTTACGACGATCACGCAGGCACCCGGCCAGGCGAACATCAAGTCGGTGCTCGTCACGCTGCCCAAGCAGCTGCCGTCCCGCCTGACGACACTCCAGAAAGCCTGTCTGGCAGCGACGTTCGAAGCGAACCCGTTCGCGTGTCCGTCGGGCTCGAACGTCGGCACGGCCAGCGCGGTCACGCCGGTGCTTCCGGGCACGATGACCGGGCCGGCCTATCTCGTCTCGCACGGTGGAGAAGCGTTCCCCGACCTCGAGCTCGTGCTCGAAAGCAACGGCGTGCGCGTGATCCTCGTCGGGAAAACCGACATCAAAAAAGGAATCACCACGACGAACTTCGCGACCACGCCCGATGTTCCGGTCTCGAGCGTCACCGTGAACCTCCCGCTCGGGCCCAACTCGGCGCTGGCTGCCAACGGCAACCTGTGCGCGCCGAAGCTCGTGATGCCCACGACGATCACCGGCCAGAACGGTAAGCAGATCACACAGAACACAGTGATATCTCCGATCGGCTGCGGTGTGCAGATCGTCGGCCACAAGGTGATCGGCAACACGGCCTACCTGACCGTCAAGACGTTCGCCGCAGGGCGCATCAGCGGCAGCGGCTCGGGCCTGTCAACGGCCCGTCGAACGCTCAACGGCGCCAGCAACGCCACGACGCTCAAGGTCCCGCTCTCGCGCGGCGCGCGCAGCAGGCGCCGGCCGTTCAAAGTGAAGATCCGCGTCGGGTTTGTGCCCAAGAAGAAGGGCGCCCACTCCAACGCATACGTAACGGTGACCTTCCGCTAACCGTTTCAAAAAAGCCCAGGCGCCGCACGGGGGACAGCCGACCGCTGTCCCCCAGTGCGTCCTAGCGCCTGCGGATGCCGTACATTGTCGGCTATGGATGTCGTTACGGGTACGGATACCTCAGCGTCGTCTGCGGGTGTGGATCGCCTGCTGGCCGGCATCCGTCAGCTGACCGCGCTCGCCGACAGCGCCAGCGACGCCGACACGATGTTCCGCGCGCTGGCCGGCCAGCTGCTATCGGTGCCTGGCGCCGAGGAGGTGCACATCCACCATCTGCTCGCCGGCGGTGAGCAGGAGCAAGAAGAGCTGGTCGCCGTCTACGTGTTCGGAGGCGTCGGACGGGTGAGCTATCTGCTGCCACGCGCCCAGCGCCCACCGGGCGTCAGCTGGGTGGCGAGCAATCGGCGCAGCTTCCTGGCGGCCAACTCCGAGGAGCTCGCGGCGAGCGTGCCGCGGTTGGCGGCGACCGGAGCGGTGACCTGCGCGCTGCTGCTGCCGCTCGCCGATCGGAGCGAGGTCGAGGCCGTCGTCGTGCTCGTGCGCCGGCAATCGGATGTCTTCGCGCCGTCGGACGTCGACCTCGCCGTCGCGCTCGTCGACCAGGCGGCGACGGCGCTCGCGCTCGCGCGTGCACGCGCGGAGGCGGGAACCGACGCCGTCACCGGCTGCATGAACCATCGCGCGATGCGCAGGCGCCTCGACGAGGAGATCGGCCGCGCAACGCGCACGGACGGCGTGCTGTCGTGCATGCTGATCGACCTCGACGACTTCAAGCTGGTCAACGATCGCCACGGCCACCAGGCGGGCGACGCGATGCTGCGGGGCGTGGTGCACGCCTTGGTGGGCGAGTTTCGCGCGTTCGACCGCGTGGCTCGCTATGGCGGCGACGAGTTCGTCGTGATCCTTCCCAACGCGGAGCTCGACAGCGCGGCCGCGGCCGCGACCCGGGCGCTCGAGCGTCTGCGCGCGATGCCCGGCCACGACGGTCGGGACGGCGGTGTGTCCGCGTCGATCGGCGTCGCGCAATGGCGTGCGCCGATGAGCACCGACGAGCTGCTCGAAGCCTGCGACGCAGCGCTGCTGCGCTCCAAGCGTCAGGGCAAGGGGCGCGTGACACGCGCGTCCGGGCTCGCCCGCTAGCCTTGCCCCATGTCGCAGAACAGCTTTGGCGCCAAGGACACGCTCGAGGTCGGCGGGCGCAGGCATGAGATCTTTCGGCTCGACGCGCTGCAGCAGCGCTTCGACGTGGCGCGGCTGCCGTTCTCGCTGAAGGTGCTGCTCGAGAACCTGCTGCGGACCGAGGGCAATGGCTCGGTGACGGCGGCGGACGTTGAGGCGCTCGCGAGCTGGGACGCGAAGGCGCTGCCGAGCAAGGAGATCGCGTTCACCCCCGCACGCGTGCTGATGCAGGACTTCACCGGCGTGCCCGCGGTTGTCGACCTGGCGGCGATGCGCGATGCCATCGCCGAAATGGGCGGCGATCCAGGGGCGATCAACCCGCTCGCGCCGGCCGAGCTCGTGATCGACCACTCCGTGCAGGTCGACGCGTTCGGGACGCGCGACGCCTTCCGCGTCAACGCCGAGCGCGAGTTCGAGCGCAACCAGGAGCGCTACGCCTTCCTGCGCTGGGGCCAGGGAGCCTTCGACGACTTCGCGGTTGTGCCGCCCGACACCGGGATCGTCCACCAGGTCAACCTCGAGTACCTCGCCCGCGTCGTGTTTCCCAACGAGAAGACCGGACAGGCCTACCCAGACACGTTGGTCGGGACCGACTCGCACACGACCATGGTCAACGGACTGGGCGTGCTGGGATGGGGCGTCGGCGGCATCGAGGCCGAGGCCGCGATGCTCGGCCAGCCGATGTCGATGCTGATTCCCCAGGTGCTCGGCTTCCGGCTGCACGGCGAGCTGCCAGAGGGTGCCACCGCGACCGACCTAGTGCTCACGGTCACCCAGATGCTGCGCGAGCGCGGCGTCGTTGGGATGTTCGTGGAGTTCTACGGCGCCGGCCTCGTCGGCCTGCCGATCGCCGATCGGGCGACCATCGGCAACATGTCGCCCGAGTTCGGCTCGACCTGCGCGATCTTCCCGATCGACGCCGAGACGCTCACCTACCTCGAGCTGTCGGGGCGCTCGCGCGAGCAGATCGCGCTGGTCGAGGCGTATGCCAAGGAGCAGGGCCTGTGGCACGACGAGCGCTCCGACCGATCGGAGATCGGCCAGCCGACGTTCTCGGATGAGATCGAGCTCGACCTGGGCACGGTCGAGCCGAGCCTCGCCGGCCCCAAGCGGCCCCAGGACCGGGTCGCCCTGAGCGACGCCAAGAGCGCCTTCAGGCGGGCGCTGCGCGACTACGTGCCGAGCGACGGCGAGCAGGCCGACGCCCAGGACGAGGCCGTGGCCGAGTCCTACCCCGCCTCCGACCCGCCCGCCAACGGCGCGCCGGGGCACAAGCCGCCGTTGACCACGGGCTCGCCGAGTGCCGGCTCGCGTGCGTTGGCCACGCTGGAGCGCTGTCGCGCGGCCACACCGGTGACGCTCGACGGCGAGCGCTTCGACCTGGACCACGGCCACGTGGTGATCGCAGCCATCACCAGCTGCACCAACACGTCCAACCCGTCGGTGATGATCGGCGCGGGCATCCTCGCTCGCAACGCGCTCGCGCGCGGCTTGCGCTCCAGGCCGTGGGTCAAGACCTCGCTGGCACCGGGCTCGAAGGTCGTCACGGAATACCTCGACCGCGCCGGCCTCACCGAGCCGCTCGAGGCGCTCGGCTTCAACCTCGTCGGCTACGGCTGCACGACCTGCATCGGCAACTCCGGCCCGCTGGCGGATCCGATCTCCGAGGCGGTGGATGACGCGAACCTGGCGGTCGTGTCGGTGCTGTCGGGCAACCGCAACTTCGAGGGTCGCATCAACCCCGACGTGAAGATGAACTACCTCGCCTCACCGCCGCTGTGTGTCGCCTACGCGCTGACGGGGACGATGGACATCGACATCGTGAACGACCCGTTGGGGCAAGACCAGCATGGCGAGGACGTCTACCTCAGGGACATCTGGCCCTCCGAGCACGAGGTCGCGCAGACGATCGGAGAGGCCGTGCGGGCCGACATGTTCCGCCACAGCTACGGCGAGGTGTTCGCCGGCGATGGGCGCTGGAACGGCCTGCCGGTGCCCGAGGGTGAGCGCTTCGCCTGGGATCCAGACTCGACCTACGTGCGCCTTCCGCCCTACTTCCAGGGCATGCCCGCCGAGCCCGATCCCGTGCGCGACATCCACAGCGCCCGGGTGCTCGCGCTGCTGGGCGACAGCGTCACCACCGACCACATCTCACCGGCGGGGTCGATCAAGCGCGACGGGCCCGCCGGCGTCTACCTCCAGGAGCAGGGTGTGGCCCCGAGGGACTTCAACTCCTACGGTTCGCGCCGCGGCAACCACGAGGTGATGATGCGCGGGACCTTTGCCAACATCCGCCTGCGCAACCTGCTCGGCGGCTCCTCCGAGCCGCTCCCAGAAGGCGGCTACACGCGTTATCTCGCCGGCAGCGACCCAGCTCACCACGAGCAGATGACGATCTACGACGCCGCTGTGCGCTACATGCAAGAGGACATCGCGCTGGTCGTGCTGGCGGGCAGGGAGTACGGCTCAGGCTCCTCGCGCGACTGGGCCGCCAAGGGCACGAAGCTGCTCGGGGTGCGCGCCGTGATCGCGCAGAGCTTCGAGCGCATCCACCGCTCGAACCTGATCGGCATGGGCGTGCTGCCGTTGCAGTTCGCCGACGGGCAGAACGCCCAGACGCTCGGCCTGACCGGTGAGGAGGCCTTCTCGGTGACGGGTCTGGCCGAGGCGATGGCCGACGGCGGCCCACCGCCGCGCGAGGTGCGCGTGAGCGCCCAGCGCGAAGGCGCTGAGACGGTGCGCTTCGACGCGCGGGTGCGCATCGACACGCCGCGCGAGGCCGAGTATTTCCGCCACGGAGGCATCCTTCAGTACGTGCTGCGGGGCCTGCTGGCGCGATGAGCGATCAAGGGGAGACATCCGACGACGAGCGGTCGCGCGCAGACCGCGTGCCCCAGGTCCTGCTCGACCTGCTCGCCGCGCGCGGGCCCTCGGGCTACGAGCACGCCCCGGCGCGGGTATGGCTCGAGGCGGCGGGCGCGTTCGCCAAGGTGAGCACCGACGTTGTCGGAACGCCGCTGGCGGTGGTGGAGCCGAAGCACGGTTACGAGAGCGCTGCGCGACGGCTGCTCGTGATGGGACACATCGACGAGATCGGGCTGATTGTCACGCATATCGACGACGAGGGCTACCTGTGGTTCCGCGGCGTTGGCGGCTGGGACGCGCAGATCCTGGTCGGCCAGCGCGTCGTCCTCGACACGCGCGAGGGGCCGGTGACGGGAGTCGTCGGCAAGAAGCCCATCCACCTGTTGCGCGAGGAGGACCGCAAGAAGGTCGCCGAGGTGCGCGAGCTGCACATCGACGTCGGCGCGCGCGACGGCGAGCAGGCGCGCGCGCTCGTGCGGATCGGCGACGTCGCCGTGATCGACGCCCGTCCCGTCGAGCTGCCCAACGGGCGACTGACCGCGCGCGCGCTGGACAATCGCCTGGGCTCGTTCGTCGCCCTCGAGGCTGCGCGCCTGGTCGCCGAGGCCGGCGGCGCGCAGTGGGAGATCGCGGCGGTGGCGGCGGTGCAGGAGGAGACGACCTTTGGCGGCTCGCGCACGAGCGCGTTCGCGCTCGAGCCCGACGCCGCGATCGTGGTCGATGTCACGCACGCCACCGACGCGCCCGGAATCGACGTCAAGGAGGCCGGCAAGCACGAGCTCGGCTCAGGGGCGGTGATCAGCCGCGGCTCGAACCTCAACGCCGCGCTGTTCGAGCTGCTGCACCAGACGGCCGAGGCGCAGCAGATCCCGTTCACCGTCGAGGCCTCCGCGCGCGCCACCGGAACCGATGCCGACGCGGTACACATCAGCCGCGGCGGGGTCCCCACCGGGCTCGTGTCGATCCCGATCCGCTACATGCACTCTCCGGTCGAGCTCGTGCAGCTCGACGACGTGCACACGTGCGCGCGGCTGATCGCGGCCACTGCGCTCGCGCTCGAGCGCGAGACCTCGTTCTCGGGCTAGGCCCGAGACCTCTAGTTCCTACGCCGCAGTGCCGAGCTCGCTGAACGGTGCGATCTTGTAGGGCTCGCCGGGGCAGCCGCCGATCACGAGCATCTGCAGGCCATCTGCGCCCGAGTGCACCCGGCGCTTGGTGCCCGGCGCTACCCGCACGAACATGTCCTTGCCGAGCTCCACACGCTCGCCGTCGATGTCGATCCACCCGGATCCCTGGAGCGCGAGGTAGACCTCCTCCTGGCGATCCTCGACGTGATCGTGCTCCGGGTAGTCGTTGTAGTCGCCCGGCAGCCTGATCACCTGCATGCCGAACGAGGTGATTCCGAGCTCAGCTCGGGCCTTCACGAAGCCGCCGCCGAAGGCGGCCTCCATGTCATCGATGTGCTTCGCCGTGTAGTCAGCCATGCGTTGCACCCTAGCCGATCGCCATCGCCGGCAGCAGCGCGAGCTGGCGCGACTGCGCGAGCACCGTCCCGTCTTGCGCCCGCCGTCCGTCGAGCTCAGCCACGCACAAGCCGCTTATAGGTGATGCGGTGCGGCCGGTCGGCGACCGCACCGAGCTTCGAGCGGCGGTGCTCCTCGTAGGCCTCGAAGTTGCCCTCGAACCAGCTCACCTGGGAGTCGCCCTCGAAGGCCAGCACATGGGTGGCGACGCGATCCAGGAACCAGCGGTCGTGGGAGATCACGATCGCGCAGCCGGGGAAGCCGAGCAGGGCGTTCTCCAGCGCTCTCAGCGTGTCGACGTCGAGGTCGTTCGTGGGCTCATCCAGCAGCAGCAGGTTGCCGCCGCTGCGCAGCAGCTTGGCGAGATGGACGCGGTTGCGCTCGCCGCCGGAGAGCTTGCCGATGCGCGCCTGTTGGTCTGAGCCCTTGAAGTTGAAGCCGGCGGTGTACTGGCGCGAGTTGACCACTCGCTCGCCGACCTTGAGCTGGTCGAGCCCTTCGGAGATCTCCTCCCACACGGTCTTCTCTGGGTCCAGCGCGTCGCGCGACTGGTCCACGTACGCGAGCTGCACGGTGTCCCCGAGCACGAGCCCGCCGCTGTCGGGCGACTCCTCGCCGACGATCATCCTGAACAGGGTCGTCTTGCCTGCGCCGTTGGCCCCGATCACGCCAACGATGCCGGCGCGCGGCAGGTCGAATGACAACGACTCGATCAGCAGGCGATCGCCGTAGCCCTTGACGAGGTCCGTCGCCGTCAGGACCGTGTCGCCCAGGCGCGGACCGGGCGGGATGTGGATCTGAACGTCGTCGAGCTTCACGTTGCGCTCCTCCGCAACCAGCTCGTCGTAGCGCGTCAGGCGCGCCTTGGACCTGGTGCGCCGGCCCTTGGGGTTGGTGCGCACCCATTCCAGCTCCGCCGCGATCGTGCGCTCGCGGGCCTTCTCAGAGCGCTCTTCCTGGGCCAGACGGGCCTGCTTCTGCTCGAGCCAGCTCGAATAGTTGCCCTGGTAGGGGATCCCGCGGCCGCGGTCGAGCTCGAGGATCCAGCCGGCGACGTTGTCGAGGAAGTAGCGGTCGTGCGTGACCGCCACGATCGTTCCCTTGTACTCGGCCAGATGCTGCTCGAGCCACGCGACCGACTCGGCGTCGAGGTGGTTGGTGGGCTCATCCAGCAGCAGCAGGTCGGGCGCGCGCAGGAGCAGGCGACACAGCGCCACGCGCCTGCGCTCGCCGCCGGAGAGGGTGCTCACGTCCGCGTCGGGCGGCGGTAGGCGCAGGGCGTCCATCGCGTACTCGAGCTGAGTGTCGAGGTTCCACGCGTCCGCTGCTTCGATCTTGGCCTGGATCTCCCCGAACTCCTGCGCGGTCTCCTCAGAGTAGTTGGCGGCCAGCTCGTTGAAGCGGTCGAGCAGCGCCTTGGTCTCGCCCACGCCGTCCTCGACGTTGCCCTTGACGTCCTTGGTCTCGTCGAGGTGAGGCTCCTGCTCGAGCATCCCGACGGTCGCGCCCGGCGCGAGCGCCGCCTCGCCCCGATACTCCTGATCGGCTCCCGCCATGATCCGCAGGAGCGTCGACTTGCCCGCGCCGTTGTAGCCGAGCACGCCGATCTTCGCGCCGGGGTAGAACGCGAGCGTGATGTTGTCCAGCACCGTCTTGTCCGGAGGGTGGACCTTGGACAGGCGGTGCATCGTGAACACGTACTGGGAGGACATTCGCACGCAGGATAGATCGGAACGGAATCCCGCCCGCCCTCGCTAACGTTGTTGGGTCATGCCCGCTACCGTCCTGGACGTCGAGCAGCACCTGCTTCTGCTGGAGCTCGAGGCGCCGTTCTCCAAGCGCGACGTGCAGCTCGCGCGACGGCGGATGGCCAAGCGCTGGCACCCCGACGTGGCTCCCCAGGGGCGCCAGTTCGAGCACGAGCGTCACCTCAAGGCGATCAACGAGGCCGCCGACCAGCTGGAGCGCCTCGCAGAGGGCTCACGGGGCGGGCGCGTATCGCAGAACGCCGTGCGCGTGAGCGCCGCCGCCGCCCGCAGGGCGCGCGAGGAGGCCGGCAGGCGCGCCTACGAGGCTGAGCAGCGTGCGCGTGCGCATGCCAAAGATCGCGCCAAGCACGACCCGTTCGGCAGCAGGGTGCCCGACCACTCGGTGGTGCACCGCTACGCCCGCTGCCTCTCCTATCCCGAGTGGGGTGTGGGGACCGTCGCGGGGATCTACTTCTCCTCGGACCCCGCCAACGACGGCGAGGAGGTGGGCACCGACGCCGCAGGCGTTGGTCAGTGGGCGCGCGTCAAGTTCGGCCACGGCATTCGCACCGTGCCCGCCGGGAGCATGAGCTTCGTCGACTTCTCCAAGCCCGACCCCGCCGGGGAGCGGGTCCAGCGCTTCATGACCGCCGCCCAGCACGCGATGGCTGAAGGCGAGTATCTGCTGGCGGCTCAGCGGCTGATCTATGCGCGCGACGCCGAGCCGCGCAACGTCGCGGTGCTGCGGTTGATGACGCTGGCGTTCTGGCAAGCGGGCAAGCTCGAGGAGGCTGCGCGCGCGGTGCGTGACTGGGCGCGGGTCGACGGTGCCCGCCCCGCCGCACACCGGTTCGCGGCTCGGATCTACGAAGACATGGGCGCCGTGGACCTGGCCGAGGAGGCCGCCGAGCGTGCGGCTCTACGTGGCCCATCCGACGCGGGCGCTTGGGAGCGCCTGGGGCGCCTGCGGCTCCGGTTGATGGACCGCGAGGGTGCGCTGGAGGCGTTCAGGCGGGCGCTCGCGCTGGGTGCCGGCGAGGAGGTACGCGAACTTGTCGTGCAGGCCCTGGCGATCGAGCCGAGCCTCGCGGGGTGAGGATCGATGTTCCTTTTTGCGAAGTCTGTATAGCTATGGTTATACAGATCTTGGAGGCATTTGGGGTCACAGGATGTTGACGGCCCGTGAGACGATCAGGCCGATCGTCACCACGGAGACGAGCGACTGAACGCCCATGACGCCCTTGGCCATCGGCGTCAGCGGCATCGTGTCGGTGGGGGAGAACGCCATCGCGTTGGTGAGCGACACGTACAGGTAGTCGATGAACCGCGGGCGCCAGTCGCGTGGCTCGATCCGGTCGTCGTTCATCTGCGGATACAGGAAGTCGGGTGGGCCGTCGTGCCCAGCGGCGCGCCGGCCGGGGCCGCCGCGGTCCATCTCCCAGTACCACAGGGCGAAGATCAGGAAGTTGGTCAGCCAGATCAACACGCCCGAGCCGATCAGCTCGCGGCCGCTGGAGACGTTGTGGTGCAGGAGAAAGTGAGTGAGCGCGGCCAGCGAGAACACGTTGGCAGCGCTCACGAATGCCGTGAGCCCGATAGCGATGCGGCGACGCACCGTATGCTCGTGCTCGAGCTGGCGGGGCGTGGCGAGCGACAGACCTACCAGCAGGGCGCCCTCGAGCCCGGGCACCAGCCACCTGGGACCGACGGTCAGACGTTCCGGAAGCCCCAGCTGCAGCGCGATCGCCGCGAGCAGCGTCAACTGCGCCGGCCAGAACGATTCGGCGGCCGCCGGGGGCGGGTAGGGACGGCCGGGAAGGCTCGTGGATGCCGTGGCCACGAATCGAGAGGGTAGGGGGCCGGTCGGAGGTGATCCGCGGGCGCCGCCTGCGAGGTGGCTCCCCAGAGAGTTGATGTGCTATCTCGGGTTGACCGTTGTGTCCGCCGACGTCCAAAATGTTAGGCTTCGGCGCAGCTGACGCGGCCTAGCGGTCGATGACGGGGACTCGGGCTCTGGTGCGATCACCGCTCGCCTGTCGAATAGTCGTGATCGCGTCGGCCATTGGGGGTCGCCGCGGCGTTCGCGATGACGATCTGCGCGTGAGGGGAAAGGAGGACCCGAAGATACGAAAAGCTCGTCGCTTGGCACAGCAGGGATGTGAGCCTCAGAGCGCAGGAAAGATCGGGGGGTGACGGACTTCTGTCCGAGGGCCCTCAACTCAGATGAGAAGAGAGGACACGATGAACAAGAAACCGTTGGCCGGTCTAGCCGCCGCGCTGCTCGCCATCGCCGCATTTGCAGCGGTGCCGGTGGTAGCGCAGGCGACGCCAGCCGAAACGATAACGCTTGTGAGTGGTGAAAGCAACTCGCTTTGCGTCAATGCGAAGGGCTTCGAACCCTTCACCGGCAGCAACTTCGGTCCAATCACCGAACCTCACAGTGGTGGTCCCTTCCCCGACACGGGGGAAGCGTGCGGGACGCCTGGCATTACCCACCCGTTTGTGGGAGGCGCGCCCGGTGGCCCAGGTTTTATCTATCAGGCGCGGAAACTTTATGGGGCGGCTATAGCTGGGGCGCAATGGGTGAGTCCGTACGTCAACGCCGAAGATAGGGAAAACCCAGTTTCACCGGTCGCGCCGGCGTATTACATCTACGACGCGACCTTTAACCTACCATGTAAGAGTGAACTCGAAACGGGTCAAAGCATCAAGGGTGAAATGTTCGCTGACAATGTAGTCGGGGCGTTTCTCAATGGCCACCCGATCGGGAATGACACGCTGGCAGAAACGGTGAAAAACTTCGTTTACCCAGCGGCGCCCTTTGGTACCACCAACCCAGCCGACTTCAACCTAGGCAACAACACGCTGCAGTTCGTCGTCCTGGACACATCACCACCATATACCGGCATGGACTTCAAAGCAACGGTTAAACACAGTCCTTGCGTGATCCCACGCTGGGGCCCGAACATAGGGTCGAAAAAGGTCCAAACCATTTCCTGGGGCAAAGTCACATTCAACTCTCCCGCTGGTCCTGTTACATGTAAGAAGTCCGACGCAGGCAACATCTGGAACCCCGAAGGGGGTGGCGCCGGACTTGATGAAACCGTGCTGTTCAACCTCTACGAGTGCCAGGCAGGGGAATGTCCCAAGGGCGTCACTGTCAGCGCATCGGGTCTACCGTGGCCTTCGGAATTGGAGGAAGCGCCGGCCGGTTCAGGCGTGATCAGGGACAAGACAACCGGTATGAGCTTGGCGATTGAATGCGAAAGTCGAGCAACTTGGCATTACACAGGAGAACTGGCGCCTAAGGTCGTCAACGGCACAAAAACCAAGCCCACCTTCGAGGAATTCGACGAAGGATCGGGCGCGTTGGAATCGCCCGAAGGACTTGCACCACTCAAAGTCACCGGCACGGACAAAATGGCCGGCTTTGAAGCGCTTGAACTCTTCACCGCAAAGACTGAACGCGTCGAAGAAACAAAAGAAGAAAAAGCAAAAAACAAGAAAATAATTGCAGAAGAAAAGGCCATAAAAAAGATAGAAAAGACGGAAAAAGCGAAAATAGAAAAGGAAATCAAAGAACGAGAAGAAAATGAAAAACGCGAAAAAGAAAAAGAAGGAGGAGTGTGAGTTAGCACCGACGACACGGTCGCTCCGCGCGCCATAGACACTCGCTGGACCTCGCGGAGCGCCCGATCAGCACGGTCTCGCACGAGGCCGCGTCCCCGGTGCACGGGGACGCGGCCGTCGTGTCCGGGCTGGCAACGGTAGCGATCGTGGCCCCGCTGACAGCGGTCAGGTTGATCCGACCCGATCGCTACCTTTGCGCGGTGCGCCTGATCGTCGCCCGCTGCGAGGTCTCCTACGTCGGCCGTCTGAGCACCGTGCTGCCGGAGGCCGTGCGGCTGCTGATGCTCAAGGCCGACGGCACGTTCATGGTGTGGGCCGACGGGGGCGGTTCCAACGTCAAGCCGCTGAACTGGATGGTCGCGCCCACCGTGATCGAGGAAGAGATCGGCGGCGACGGTTGCCTGCGGCGACTGCTCGTGCGCAAGCAGCGCCAGGAGGAGCAGCTGGAGATCTCGATCGCCGAGGTGCTCTCCGACGTGGATCATGAGCTCGACACGCAGGCCGGTCTGGAGAAGGAGGGAGTCGAGCGCGAGCTGCAGCAGCTGCTCGCCGACGCGCCGCAGTGGTGTGGGGAGGGCCTGAGGCTGGTCAGGCGCGAGTGGCCGACGGACATCGGGCCCGTGGACATGATGTGTCGGGCCGGCGATGATGAGTGGATCGCCGTTGAGATCAAGCGCGTGGCCACGATCGACGCGGTCGAGCAGCTGACGCGCTACCTGCAGCGCATCCGCCTTGACCCCGCGCTCGGGTCCTGCCGCGGCGTGCTCGTCGCGCAGGTGATCAAGCCGCAGGCGCGCGTGCTCGCCAGCGCGCGCGGCATCGACTGCGTCGAGGTCGATCCCGCGCTCCTGCGCGGCGAGCGCGAGCCCGAGCTGCGCCTGTTTGCGGCATAGTGCCGGTCATGAGCGATCAAGACGCCTCGGAGGTACTCACAGAGCGGCGCGGCAACGTCCTGCTGATAACGCTCAACCGTCCCGCGGTGCGAAACGCCGTCAATGCGGCACTCGCCGAGGGGGTCGCCGTCGCTCTCGACGAGCTCGACGGCGACGACGGGCTGTCGGTGGGGGTGCTAACAGGCGCCGGGGGCTTCTTCTCCGCGGGCATGGACCTGGGGGCGTTCGTCAAGGGCGAGTCGGCCTGGTACGGCGACCGTGGCTTCGCCGGCATCACCCAGCGCTCCGCGCGCAAGCCGCTGATCGCCGCGATCGAGGGATTCGCGCTCGCGGGTGGCATGGAGATCGCGCTCGCGTGCGATCTGATCGTCGCCGCCAGGGGCGCCAAGATGGGGGTACCCGAGGCCAAGCGCTCGCTCGTCGCCGCCGGCGGGGCGCTCCTGCGCCTGCCGCGGCGCATGCCCTACCACGTGGTCATGGAGCTGGCGCTGACCGGCGACCCGCTGCCGGCCGAGCGCTTCCACGAGCTCGGCCTCGTCAACCGCCTGGCCGAGCCCGGCTCAGCGGTGGACGTTGCGCTCGAGCTGGCGGCTGCGCTCGCCAAGAACGGGCCGCTGGCGCTGGTCGCCACCAAGCAGGTCCTGCAGGAGCAGTTCGACTGGTCGAGCGCCGAGATGTGGGAGAAGCAGGGCGCCATCACCGGGCCGGTGTTCGCCTCCGAGGACGCGCGCGAGGGATCCTCTGCGTTCAAGGAGAAGCGCGAGCCCGTTTGGAAGGGTCGCTAGCCCCCGCGGCGCTTGCGCCTGCGCTGGCGGCGGATCGCCAGGAAGCGTCTCCACAGCGCTCGCATCAGCGCTCACCTGGCGTCTTGCGCGGGTACTGTGAGATTGGTTGGCGCAGGTCGATCGCGGTCGTCACGATCCGGTTCTGTTCGTCGATGTGCGCCGCCGGATAGCCCTCTCCCGGGCTCGCGCGCTCGGGGCGACCGATGTAGCCGAACTGCATCTCATGGGGCATGATCTGCATCAGGCGAGGGAACATGTGGGCGCGCGCGCCCATGTTGCGCGGCTCCTCCTGCACCCACAGCACCTCGCGCAGGTTCGGGTAGCGCCCCATCAGCTCGAGCAGCTGGCTTTCGGGGAACGGGTACAGCAGCTCCACGCGCGCCACTGCCAGGCCCGTGTGCGTGGGGCGTTCGGGGTGCCCCACGAGGTCGTAGTAGATCTTGCCCGTGCACAGCACCAGCCGCGTGACCTGCTCGTCCTGCACGCCGGGCTCCGCGAGCACCGGATGAAAGCGCGTGCCCTCGGCCATGTCCGCGATCGAGCTCGCCGCCTGCGCCAGGCGCAGCAGCGACTTGGGAGTCATCACCACGAGCGGGCGCTGCTTGGCGATGCGTGCCTGACGGCGCAGCAGGTGAAAGTACTGCGCGGGGGTCGTCGGGCTCGCGACGCGGATGTTCCCCTCGGCGGCCGCGCGCAGGAAGCGCTCCAGGCGCGCGGAGGAGTGCTCGGGGCCCGAGCCCTCGTAGCCATGGGGCAGCAGCAGCGTCAGCCGCGAGGTCTGGCCCCACTTGGCCAGGCCCGAGGTGATGAACTGATCGATGATCACCTGCGCCGAGTTGACGAAGTCCCCGAACTGCGCCTCCCACAGCACCAGCGTCTCGGGCGCCTCCTGGCTGTAGCCGTACTCGAAGCCCAAGCACGCCAGCTCCGACAGTGGGCTGTTGTGCAGCTCCAGCGGCGCCAGCGCGTCGGGGAGGTTCTGGATCGGGCACACGGTCTGGCCGGTCTTCGCGTCGTGCAGGACCATGTGGCGCTGGCTGAACGTGCCGCGCTCGGTGTCCTGCCCGGTCAGGCGCAGCGGCGTGCCCTCGGTCAGCAGCGACGCGAACGCCAGCGCCTCCGCGTGAGCCCAGTCGATGTTCGCCACCGACGCGCCGCCCACCGCCAGCGCCTCGCGCCGGCGCTCGAGCTGTTTGACGAGCTTGGGGTGGACGGTGAAGCCGTCGGGCACCCGCAGCACCTGCTCGCCCAGCTCACGCAGGCGCGCGGCCGGCACCGCCGTGTCCACTTCAGGGCTGGGTGAGCGGTCGAGCTGGTACTCGCCCGTGATGTGCTCGCCTTCGTTCTCGGCCGCCGCCGCGATCTTCGCCTTCAGGCGCTGGTGGAGGATCGTCAGGTTGTCCCACACCTCCTGCGCTTGGCGGTCGACCTCCTCCTTGGAGACCACACCTTCGCTGACCAGGCGCTCCGCCCACAGCTCCGAGACGCGTTTCTTGGTCTTGATCTTCGCGTACATCTCAGGCTGCGTGTACGCGGGCTCGTCGGACTCGTTGTGTCCGAAGCGGCGGTAGCCGATCAGGTCGATCAGGACGTCGTGGCCGAACTCCTGGCGGAACGCGAACGCGAGGCGAACCGCGCTCACGCACGCGGGCACGTCGTCGGCGTTGACGTGGATGATCGGCACGTCGAAGCCCTTCGCCAGATCGGATGCCCAGCGCGTCGAGCGCGCGTCGTCAGGATCGGTCGTGAAGCCGATCTGGTTGTTGGTGATGATGTGCACCGTCCCGCCCACCTTGTAGCCGTCCAGTCCCTGCAGGTTGAGCGTCTCGGAGACGACCCCCTGGGCCGGGAACGACGCGTCGCCGTGGATCACGATCGGCACTGCCGCGTTGGTGTCCTGGTGGGCGTGGGGGCCTTTGCGCGAGGTCTGCGCCGCGCGCGTCGCACCCTCGACCACGGGCGAGACGTACTCCAGATGACTTGGGTTCGACTCCAGGTTGACGCGAATCGTCTCCCCGTCCGGCAGTCGGTAGAGGCCCTGGGTGCCGTGGTGGTACTTGACGTCGCCGGTGCCACCCTGGGGGATCGTCGTCACCGCCTCGAGCGTCGAGGCGCCCTCGAACTCCGCGAAGATCGTGTCGTAAGCGCGCCCCAGGTTGTGCGCGAGCACGTTCAACCGCCCGCGGTGGGCCATGCCGACCACGACCTCCTGCCCGCCGTGGCTCGCCGACAGCTGGATCAGCTCGTCGAGCATCGGCACCGTCATATCCAAGCCCTCGATCGAGAACTGGTGCTGGCCGAGGTAGGCCTTGTGCATGAACCGCTCGAGCGCGTCCACCTCGACCAGGCGCTTGAGCAGCGTCCTGCGCTCATCATTGGTGAGCTCGTGGCGGAACGCACCGGACTCGATGTGCTCGCGCAGCCACACGCGCTGGCGATGCGAGGCGATGTGCTCGATCTCGTACGCGATCGTGCCGCAGTAGGTCTCACGCAGGTGCGGCAGCGCGTCCGCGAGCGTCGCGCCCGGCACGTACACCTGGAAGATCTTCGCCGGGAGCCTCGCCTGGATCTCGGGCGTCAGGCCGAGCGCCTCCGGGTCAAGTCCCGGGTCGCCCTCCGGCTCTGAGCCGAGCGGGTCCAGCCGCGCCGCCAGGTGGCCGTGGCTGCGCACGCGGCTGACGAAGGTGCTGGCCGCGTGCACCGCCTGCAGGAGCTCTTCGCCGTCCGGCGTTCTCGCCGCACCGTCGCGGCTCGCCGACTCCGCGGCCGCGGCCGCCGCGGCCGCCGGCGCGGGAGGTGGGGGCGGGGGCCCGAGCTCCACGCCCAGCGCCGCGAACAGCTCGTCGTAGAAGCCGTCTTCGCCCTGCAGGTAGCTCTCGATGCGCGCGAGGAAGCGCCCCGACTCCGCGCCCTGGATGATCCGGTGGTCGTACGTCGAGGTCATCGTCATGACCTTGTCGGCTCCGATCATCGCGCCCACGTTGGCGAGGCCCGCCGGGTAGGCGATCGAGCCCGTCGCCACGATCGTGCCCTGACCCGGCATCAGGCGCGGTACAGAGGCCACCGTCCCGATCCCGCCGGGGTTGGTGAGCGTCACGTTCGCGCCCATCAGGTCGTCGGTCGTGAGCGTGTTCGTGCGCGCCTTCTCCACGAGCGCGTCATACGCCGCCAGGAAGCTGTCGAAAGGAAGGCGCCCCGCATCGCGGATGACGGGGACCATCAGCGTACGAGAGCCGTCCTTCTTCTCCACGTCCACCGCCAGCCCGAGGTTCACCTGCCCGTCGAGGACGCGGTGTGGCTTGCCCTCGATCTCCGCGAAGTGGTTGCCCATCACGGGCATGTCCTCGCCCGCGCGCGCAATCGCGTACGCGATCAAGTGGGTGAAGGACACCTTGCGCCCCGCTGCCTTCAGCTCGCGCCGTCGAGCGTCGAGCGTGGTCACCGTCAGCGTGCGAAAGCTCGTGGCCGTCGGGATCGACCGCGACTCCTCCATGTAGCGGGCCAGAGCCGCCGCGCCGCCCTTCAGCAGCTGCGAGCCGGGCTCGCTCGCCGTCGCAGCCTTACCGTTGGTGGCGGCGCCGTCAGCGCTGCCGTCGCCGTTGCCCGTGGGCGCGGCGCCGTGGGACGCTGGCGCAGCGCCGTGAGACGCGGGCGCGTCGCTGCCGAAGGCCGTGCTCAGCACGTCCGCCTTGGTTATCCGTCCTGCCGGGCCGCTACCCGAGACCTGTGCAAGGTCAACGCCCTCGACCGCCGCTGCGCGCGCGGCCACAGGGGAGACCTTGGTGGCGTCAGGCGTGGCAAGCTGCTCCGGCGGAGCCTCTGCAGCTGCGGGCGCGGTAGGTCCCGCGCCGTTGACGGAGATGCGGGCGATGACCTGCCCGACCGTCACAGTCTCGCCCTCCTCGATCAGGATCTCGCTGACCGTCCCGCTCGCCGGCGAGGGCAGCTCGACGTCGACCTTGTCGGTCGAGATCTCCACGATCGTCTCGTCGACCTTGATCGAGTCGCCGACCTTCACGTGCCATTCGAGGATGGTTCCCTCGGTGACCGACTCTCCCGCGGCAGGGGTTATGACGTCTATCGTCTGCACTGCCGTGGTGCCAGTTGCCATTGATCTCTCACTTTAGCGCGGCCTGTCCGCTCGTCGCACGCTCACGCTGCTCGCGAACGAACTGGTAGCTGCCGAAGAACGGCCCGATCCCGCCCAGCACCGCCACGGCGACGGCCAGCTTCAGCGATACCACCCGCAGGCGCGCTGCCGCTATGCACGCCAGCGACATGAAGATCCACAGCAGTCCGTGCGCCATCCCCAGCACAAACGTGACCGGTTCGGGCTTGCCCAGCGCGAACGCGCTCACCAGCAGCGCGGTGTAAATGCACGAGTGAGTGAAAGAGGTCCACTTAAGGCGTGTGAACGTAAGCGGTCCCGCCGCCGGGCGCAGGTGCGTGCTCACTCCGACAGCCAGCGTGCCATCCTGGGCAACACCTCGCCAGACTCGGGCGGCCACTCGTCGATCTCGGGCGGCCACCACGCGAACTCGTCGTGCTCGTGGTCTGGTGTGACGGTCTCCTCAACGCCCTCCGCGAGCCACGCCTGTCCGACGAACATCACGAGCCTGTGTGGCAGCCGCAGCAGCGCCTCGCCGCGCACACGCTCGGGCGAGACCGCCCACTCCTCGCGCAGCTCGCGCACCAGCGTGTCGGCCGGGCTCTCTCCCAGGTCGACCGCCCCGCCCGCACCGAGCGCCCAACGCCCCGCCCACGAGGAGACCCACGGCGCCCTGCGCCCCGCCAGCCAGTGGCCGCCGGCCGAGCGGGTCACGCACAGCGCCGCCACACTTTGGGAGGCGTCGCCGTCGACCAATCGCAGCGCCCAGCGCAGCGGCTGCAGTTCGATCGCGATGCCCTCTTCGTCCTGGCGATAGTCGACCAAGCGCGCGGCCACCCCGTCGTGGCTCGGCGATCCTCGCTCCTGTAGCTCCTTGATAGCTGCGTTCGCCGCCTCCGTGTGCTCCGGCGTGGGCTCGAAGCGATCCTCGCGCCAGCGCACCCTGACCCGCTCCAGCGCCCACGGTCCGCGGGCGAGGATCTCCGGTGTGTGGGTGGCAGGTTCCGGTCGATCGGACACTCCCATGGAAGGCTAGTGAATCTCCAGCACGCGCCGGTGAAGCTCGGGAGAACGCGGCGAGCATAGACTCGTCGTCACCATGAGCGGCCGTCGGCGCAAGCACTGGGGGTGGGGTTTCGAGGACCAGCAGCCGACAGCTGCGCAGGTGCGCGCCTCCGCAGCGGCCCTGGGGGCCCAGCTCGAGCTGGCGCTCGGGGAGGTGCAGGAGCCGGTCGCGCTCGCGTCGGTGCGGCTCGCGCCGACGCGCATCCAAGCACCACCGTCGCTGTCAGGCATCTGCGCCGACGACGTTCACACGCGTGCCTGCCACGCCCTCGGCAAGTCCTATGCCGACGTCGTGCGCGGCTTTCGCGGGCGCTTCGATCATCCCCCCGACGTGGTCGCGCGCCCGCGCAACGAGGCCGACGTGGAGCGAGTGCTCGAGTGGTGCTCGAGCGAGCGCGTCGCCGCGATCCCCTACGGCGGTGGCACCTCGGTCGTCGGCGGTGTCACGCCGCGACTCGAGCGCGGCTACAACGGTGTCGTCTCGGTTGACATCGGCGCGCTCGACCGCGTGCTCGAGGTGGACGAGGTCTCCTGCGCCGCTCGCATCCAGGCCGGCGCCCGCGGTCCGGAGCTCGAGGCTCAGCTCGGCGAGCGCGGCCTGACGCTGCGCCACTTCCCGCAGTCGTTCGAGTTCTCCACGCTCGGCGGCTGGATCGCCACGCGCGCCGCCGGCCATTTCGCGACTGTGTGGACCCATATCGAGGATTTCGTCGAGTCGGTACGCGCTGTCACGCCCGCCGGCGTGTGGGAGTCGCGGCGGCTGCCCGCGTCGGGCGCCGGCGTCAGCCCTGACCGGATGCTCGCCGGCTCGGAGGGAACGCTCGGCGTCGTCACGGACGCGTGGGTTCGCGTGCAGCCTCGCCCTTCCCACAGGAGCTCCGCGGGCGTGCGCTTCGGGAGCTTCGCCGCCGGCGCCGAGTGCGTGCGCGCAATCTCCCAGTCGGGCCTGCACCCGTCCAACTGTCGCCTGCTCGACGCCGGCGAGGCCGCGCTTACGATGGCCGGCGACGGGTCCCACGCCCTGCTCGTGCTCGGCTTCGAGTCGACCGACCATCCGGTGGCGGAGGCGATGTCGCGGGCGCTCGCACTGTGCGCCGCCCACGGCGGCGAGTCGTCCGAGAGTCACGATCGGGGCGGTGGCGACGCGGTCAGCTCCTGGCGGGCGGCGTTCCTGGGCGCGCCGTATGTGCGCGACGCGTTGGTCGCGATGGGCGTGCTCGCCGAGACGTTCGAGACGGCCATCACATGGGAGCGCTTCGCCGTGCTGCACGAGCGTGTGACCGCGGCGACGCAGGAGGCGGTGCGCGGGGCGTGTGGGGCCGAGGGCAGGATCTTCTGCCGGTTTACGCACGTGTATGCCGATGGGCCAGCGCCTTACTTCACGGTGCTCGCGCCCGCGCGCCCGGGCGAGGAGCTCGAGCAGTGGGCCGCCATCAAGGCAGCCGCCTCCGATGCGATCCTCGCCGCCGGGGGGACCATCACCCATCATCACGCCGTCGGGCGCGATCACCGGCCGTGGTATGACCAGCAGCGTCCAGACACGTTCGCCGCCGCCCTGCGCGGCGCCAAAGCGGCGGTCGACCCGGCGGGCATAATGAATCCTGGCGTGCTCGTCGATCCAACGTCATGAAGGTCGCCGTTCTCGGCCCGGGTGGGGTGGGCGGGTTGCTCGCGGGCGTGCTCGATCGGTCAGGCACGAAGGTGATCGTCGTCGCGCGAGACGCAACCGCTGCTCTGATCGCGGAGCACGGGGTGCGCGTGCAGAGCGTGATGTTCGGCGACTTCCTTGCTCACCCACGCGCCCTCGCGCGCCTGGAGGAGCCAGTGGACGCGCTGATCGTCGCCACCAAGGCCGCCGGGCTGACACCCGCGCTGGAGCGCATCGCCGTGGCGCCGACCGTCGTGCTGCCGCTGCTCAACGGGCTCGACCACATCGCGGTGCTGCGCAAACGCTTCCCCGCCGAATCGGTGCTCGCCGGCTCGATCCGCGTCGAGGCCGATCGGCCCCAGCCCGGCGTCGTCGTGCACACGAGCCCGTTCCTGCTCGTCGACATGGCCAGCGGCGAGCCGCGCGTCCGGCCGGCGATGCAGGCGTTGGCAGACGTGCTCTCGCAGGCGGGGGTGCCGGTGAGGGTGCTGGACTCCGAGGCGCAGGTGATGTGGTCGAAGCTCGTGCGGCTCAACGCGCTCGCGTGTACCACCAGCGCCCATGACAAGCTGCTCGGCGAGATCCGCTCCACGCCGGAGCTGCGCGCCGAGTTGGTGGGCGCGATCGAGGAGGGCTGTGCGGTTGGGCAGGCGGAGGGGGCACAGGACGTCGACGCCGAGGTCGCGATCGCCGAGTTGGAGCTGGCCCACGACACCCTCGGCAGCTCCATGCAACGTGATATCGCCGCCGGGCGCACGCCCGAGCTGGACGCGATCCCCGGCTCGGTGCTGCGCGCGGCCGAGCGGCACGGGCTGTCGTGTCCGACGATTGAGCGGCTGGTCACGATGATCGCCGCGAGGGCCAGCTCTCCTTGAGGGTCTGACGCGGCTACTCGGCTTCGAACGGTGAGCGGCCGGGCGAGAAGGCTGGGATCGATTGCGTGGCGATCGCCTCCACCGCCTGCTCCTCGGCCTCGGTCAGCTCCTCGTCGTGCTCGGCGTCGCACAGCACACGGAAGTTGCCGGTGACACCACCGTCGACGTGGATGGTGATGCCCGGCAGTATCTCCTCGCCCTCGTCGAGGTCGAGACGCTCCATGTCGAAGTACGCCAAGCCGATGCCGTAGGCGGTGTGTGTCGGGTTTTCGCGATCGTGCGCGGACACCGCCTGCGCGAAGCGCTCGAGGTTCTTGGCGATCTTCCCGTGGTCAGCCATCGCTTGCGATCAGGGTAGCGCGAGCCGGATACATTGGTAGCCATGTCTGGCGCGGACCCACTGCAGACGCTGCCCGCGGTCGCGGCTGCCGACGCGGACTTCAACAGCGCTCAGCTGGGCGGGCACGAGATCATCCGCACGGTCGAGCTGACCAAGGTCTATGCCGGGACCGATTTCGCGGCGGTCGACGGGCTCAACCTGAACGTCCACGCGGGCGAGATCTTCGGGCTGCTCGGGCCCAACGGGGCCGGCAAGACGACCACCGCCGGAATGCTCACCACGCGCGTGATCCCGACGTCGGGCTCAGCCCACGTGGCCGCGATCGACGTCGTCGCGCATCCCGCGCTGGCCAAGCAGCTGATCGGGATCGTCTCCCAGCAGAACACGCTCGACCGCCAGCTGACCGTGTGGGAGAACCTTTACTTCCACGGCCGGCTGTTTGGCATCTCCGCCCCAGAGTCCCGCCGCACGGCCGACGAGCTGCTAGCGCAGTTCCAGCTGTCCAAGTGGGCCAAGGCGTCCGTGTACGCGCTGTCGGGGGGCATGGCTCAGCGGCTGATGGTCGCGCGCGCGATCTTCCACCGACCTGCGGTGCTGTTCCTCGACGAGCCGACCGCTGGCCTTGACCCGCAGGGCCGCCTGGCGCTGTGGGAGCTCCTCGGCGAGCTCAACGGCGAGGGCCAGACGATCCTGCTGACCACCCACTACATGGAGGAGGCCGACGAGCTCTGCGATCGCGTGGCGATCATGGACCACGGCAAGATCCTCGCGCTGGACACGCCGGAGGAGCTCAAGCGTTCGGTGGGGGCTGACACGATCGTCACCGTCAAGGCGGGCGGCGACCAGGATGCGCTCGCCGCGCGACTCGCCGACGAGCTGGGTGCCACACGTGCGCGCGTGATCGACGGAGGCGTTGAGCTTCATGTCAAGGGCGTCGAGCGGCTGGTGCCGCGGATCGTGGGCGCGGCCGAGAGCGGCGGCTTCGACGTGGTCGACCTGTCCGTGTCCGAGCCCAGCCTCGAGACGGTCTTCATCAACCTCACCGGCAAGGAGCTGCGCGAGTGATGTACACGCTCGCCGGCAGAGAGCCTCGCGACTGATGTCTGCGACCGCGCCGCTCGCCCGCCCGCACGCCCGGATACTGCTCCAGCCCACGCGCTCCACGACGGCCGCCAGCCGCATCGCGCTGCGTGCGCTGATCCTGCGCGATCTGGTGGTGCTGCGCAAGAACCTCGGCGAGTTCGTGGTCCGCACGCTGATCCAGCCGTTCCTGCTGGTGTTCGTCTTTCTGTACGTGTTCCCATCGATCGGTCAGGGCGTCGGCGGCGGCGGAGGCAAGGTCGCCGAGTCGGTGTTCGCCACCGTCCTGGTCCCCGGCGTGGTCGCGATCTCGATCATGTTCCAGGGCATCCAAGCGGTCGCGCTACAGCTGTCCACCGAGTTTGGCTACACCCGCGAGATCGAGGATCGCGTGCAGGCGCCGTGTCCGATCTGGCTGGTGGCCGTGTCGAAGGTCCTCTCGGGCGCCGCGCAGGGGCTGCTGGCCGCCGTGATCGTGTTCCCGATCGCCGCCGTCGTCCACGCCCCGGGTGTGCACGCGCACCTGTCAGTCCACTGGTGGGTGGTGATCACGCTGATCCCGCTGGCGTGCGTCACGATGACCTCGCTCGGGCTGCTGCTCGGGACCGCCTTCGAGCCGCGCAACATCGGGCTGATGTTCGGGTTCGTCGTGCTCCCGCTGACGTTCCTCGGCGGTACTTACTACCAGTGGACCCGCCTGGCCCCCGTGCAGGTGGACGGCGTCCACTGGTTGCAGATACTCGTGCTCGTAAACCCCCTCATCTACGTCGCCGAGGGCATGCGTGCCGCGCTGACACCCTTGCCCCACATGCACCTGTACATCATCTATCCCGTGCTGGTTGGCTTTTGCGTCGTGTTCCTCACGCTCGGGCTGCGGAAGTTCCGCGGTCGCGTGCTCTCCTGAGCGGGTGTGCGTTGATGCGTGGGAGGGTCCGGCTGATGCTCGCCCTGCGCGTGTTGCCGCCGAGGGTGGCTCGCTTCTTCTGGCGCGCACATCGGCACGCACGCCGTACCGACGACCGCTTCAGCCTCGCCTCTGCCGCCCGCCCGGCCGAGCTGGCCGAGCTGCTGGCGCTGGCACGCGACCGCACCGTCGTCGTCGAGCTCGGCACAGGAACCGCCTGGAGCGCGATCGCGCTCGCACTCGATCACCCTGCGCGTCAGGTAGTCAGCTACGACCCGTGTGTGCGGCCCGAGCGCGAGGCCTATCTCGAGCTCGCAGGCCCCCAGGCGCGTGGCCGAATCGAGCTGCGCGAGGAGCCCGACAGCCGCGGACCGCGCGCCGATGAAGCGCCGGTGGAGCTGTTGTTCATCGACTCATCGCACGAGCGCGAGTCGGTTCTCACCGCGTTTCGCGCGTGGCGCCACGCGCTTGCGCCGGGCGCGGTGGTGGTGTTCCACGACTACGACCACCCGAGCTATCCAGGCGTGCGCCAAGCGACGATCGAGCTGGGGCTCTCCGACGGGTGTGAGCGGGGTGGTCTGTTTACTTGGCGTGGGCCGTGAGCCGGCGGCGTCGCGTCGCTGGCTACTTCTTGCCTTTTTTCTGCTTCGGTTTGTACCGTGCGGCCAGTTCGGCGGTCGTTTCCTCGAGCGTGCCGTCCATGATGGCCGTGTTGTACCCCGCAGGCGCCGGTATCCCCACGTCGCCGTCGACGGCCAGGTCGACCGCCGGCGAGAGGAGTTCCCCGCCGCAGCCGCTCGCTCCAGGCACCGCGAAGTCGTTGTCGACGAGCGAGGCGTCTTCGATGTAGCGGATTTTGCCTTTCGCCCTGCCGGCTTCGCGGTTGCCGACGCTCCCGCTGATCGGTTCGCCCGGGGGCGGAGGACTGGTGGTGCCAGTGGTCAGGTGCAGCACGATCGGTTCGGAGTCAGAGCCGATGTAGCAGTCTTCGCCGAGGACCGGGTTGCTGAGCTTGATCTTGAGCGGCAGCGTAACCGCGGGTGTCTGGCGGGTGATCAGATTCCAGCGGCTGATGACGACCGAGCTGGGCGGCCCCGCGATTTCGGCGGTCGCGGTCACTTCTCCGCCGAGTCCTTCGATCCCCACGAGCCCGCCGGGAACCGTGAGCGGTGTCCTGGACAGCGTTTCGCCTTCGGCGGCGCCGAGCAGCGGCTGTTCGTACAGCGATTCGGTGGCCAGCCCGCCCTGCAGCGTCACTGCCCGTTCGATCGGGACCGTCTTGTGGTCGATCACGAACTCCCCGCCTGTTGTGGTCGAGACGAGGCACGCGTTTGCTGCGGCGGTCGGGCAGTCGGCGAACGGGGCGAATTCTTGCTTCAGCTTTGACGCCGCGAACGCAGGCGCCACAGCGGCGAGCATCGCCAGCTGGGCAACGAGGGCGACCATCAGCACCCGTCTGCGCCCGTGCCTGCCCGCCGTCAGATCGTGGGCCCGCTGGCACAGTGGTCTCATCCCTCTTCCCTCTCTACATGTTGCGTTCGCGACGTCACCATCGTGTCCATCGGTCCCTCAGCCTCCCTCAGTCAGCCTCCAGCGCTGTTCCTGCCTCAGCCTCTGTCGTCTCTCGTGCAGCTTCCATCGTGGCTCTCGCATCCCGTTACCCGCTGACTCGCGTGTGGAAACCTGGTCCAGCCGGGTGGGCTGACGCGGCGCGGGGCGAAGCGTCGAGCGTCACCGCTGCGGTGGACAGGCCAAGCCGTACCAGATCCGGCAGCTCATGAGGCTTGTCGAGCGCTACGATCTCAGATTGGAAGCCAAACAGTGAGCGACTATCACATCAACGTCTTCTACAGCGAGGAGGATGCGGCGTACGTGGCCGACATCCCCGACCTGGAGGCATGTTCTGCGTTTGGCGCTACGGCGGAGGAGGCGCTGGCCGAGGTGGAGCGAGCAAAGCAAGCCTGGCTCGTCGCCGCGCGAGAGGCCGACAGGACGGTTCCTGAGCCGTGCTACCGGCCGGCGATCTATACGCGCTAGCGAACGAAGCACAGAGAATCAGCCGGTTTGCGGCGGTTTCACGCCGTCTCGATCAACTCCACGCGATAGCCGTCGGGGTCTTTGACGAAGCACAGTCGCGAGCCGCCCTCGCGGACCGAGTACGGCGGCTTCTCGGGCTCAATACCCTGCTCTGCCAGACGAGCGAGCGCGCCGTCGAGGTCCTCTGCGGTGATCGCGATGTGGCCATAGCCGCTACCGATGTCGTAGGAGTCCACCCCGAAGTTGAACGTGAGCTCCAGGCGCGGCATGTCGCCGTCGCCGGGCTGGTTCATGAACACGTTGACCGCCTCGTCGCGGATCGGGATGCGACCGATCTCCTGGAAGCCGAGCGCGTTGTAGAAAGCCACCGAGCGATCGATGTCGGTGATGCGGTAGCACGTGTGGATCAGCGCCACGGCCGCCAGTCTACTCGGCGGGCAAGTCCAGCAACGGGATCGGTGTCTCGCTGTGCGTCCACGACGAGAAGGCTCGGGCTGGGTGGGCGTCGACCGGCTGGTCACCGGATTGTCACGCAGGCCACGATCGCCTGGTGGTAGCGTAGTCATGACGCGGGCCGACCGCCTAGCGCTTTCGGGGTGGTTGCCCGTTACCGGCAACTGTCCTAGCGAAGGAGGAGACGGGCATGCGGTGTCTCAGAATCGGACTCTGTCTCGCAGCCACATCTGCTGGGTTTGCGGTTACGGCCGTTTCGGCAGAGGCGCATAACCCCAAGGAACTCGTGCTGAGAACCGGCGCGGGAGTGATCACGGAAGCTCCGACCGAGCTCTCCAGCATGGCCGCGGACGTTGGGTTCATCGGGCCTGAACAGGAATGTAATACGAAAGATCTGCCGCCCTGGGTCTGGCATATCATTTTCGTCCAGGACAAACCCGAGTACATGGGCCAAGGCACCGATCAGGGGTTTGCGTGCATGCTGCCATCTGGCGCCCCGGTGATGATCGAGCCCGTCCCCCAACCGTGGTCCGTCGTCCTCAAGGACAACGGGAAAGGCACGGTCAAGGTCCTAGGGGGCAAAGTCGAGTTCGTGGCACAGTTCGAGGAAGCGCCCCGCTGCACCTACGCGGCGAGCAAGATGACGCTCACGTACCCGGTCGGTGCTGCCGGCAGTCCGCTTCCCTTTGAACCGACCGCGAGCGGCAAATTCAAGCTCGTCAAAAAAGCCAGCCAACCTGGCTGTCCGACGGGGGCCACCATAAGCGCTTCGTTCGCAGTGACCACCGAAGGCACGCCAGCACCGGAACCCGTTCTCGTCGAATCCTAAGCATCCCGGCGTGGGCCCGGCGCCGTTCGGCCGGGCCCCCCGGGGGGAGCGCGGTCCTCGGACGCAGCCGGAGAGCAGGTGTCGATGAGGGCCTTGGCGGGGAGTCTAGACTGGCGGCGTGCGAACCCTGATCGTCGGTAATGGCGGGCGTGAGAGCGCGCTCGCGTCTCGCATGTCCGAGCACAGCGAGGTGCACGCGTTCGTGGGCCACGAGAATCCATCGATCGTGCGCCATGCCGCGGCCTCCGGCGGCAGCCACCAGGTCGGCGACGTGTGCGACGCGCGCGCGGTCGCGGCGTTCGCGCGCGCCCGAGAGATCGATATCGCGATGGTCAGCGCCGACGAGCCGCTGGCGAGCGGGGTCGTCGATGCCCTGCTCGCGCAGGGCACCCGCGCCGTCGGTCCCACCGCGGCGGGTGCTGAGATTGAGTGGAACAAGGCGTTCGCCCGGGAGCTGCTCGCGGAGGTCGCGCCGGAGGCCGCCCCCAAGCTGCGGGTGGTGCGCGACGCCAACGAGATCAGCGAGGCGATCTCGTCGTTCGGCTCGACCCCGGTCGCTGTCAAGCCTTCGGGCTTGACGGGGGGCAAGGGCGTGAAGGTGATGGGCCCGCATCTGGCCGATCACGAGCAGGCGCGCGAGTACGCGCTCAGCCTGCTCGCCCGCCGCGGCGCCGCGGAGTCCGTGCTGATCGAGGAGAAGATCGTCGGCGCCGAGTTCACGATTCAGGCGATCAGCGACGGCCGCACGGTGGTCTTCCCGCCGTCCACCTACGACTACCCGTTCCGCTACGACGGCGACGAGGGTCCCGGCACTGGGGGTATGGGCTCGCTGTCGATGAACAGCACCACGCTGCCGTTCATGACGCCTGCACACTACGAGCAGGCGTGCTCGATCATCGCGCGGGTCATCGAGCGCCTGGCCGAGCAGGGACGCCACTTCAACGGGGTCATGAACAGCGGCTTCTTCGCCACAGCGGACGGCGTCAAGGTGATCGAGTTCAACGCACGCTTCGGCGACCCCGAGTGCATGAACATCATGAGCCTGTTCAGCGGCAGCTGGCCGGATGTGATGGAGCGCATCGCCGCCGCCAGCCTGCGCCCCGACGATGTCGCGCTGCGCGAGGAAGCGTCGGTCGTGCTGTACCTCGTCTCACCAGACTACGCGCTGCAACCCGGCCCAGCGTACGAGTTCACGCTCGAGCGCGAGAAGGTCGAAGCGGACGGGTGTCACGTCTTCTTCTCCTCGGCGATCGAGACCGGCAAGGACACCTATCGCACCGTCGGCACCTCGCGTGCGGTCGCGCTCGCGAGCACCGCTCCCACGCTCGAGCAGGCGCGGGTCCGGGTCGTCGAGTGCGCCCGCTCGGTGCCGGCGCTGCAGTGGCGCAAGGATGTGGGCGAGGAGCGCTACCTGGACGAGCTGCGGCGCCTGGTCGCGCCGGCGGCAGCGGCCGGCGACACCGTGCTCCTCCCAAACGCCGGCTGACGGATTCGTGCAAGGATGGCGCCATGCTCGTCGAGCGTGCCACCCACCCGCAGTTCCTGTCCAACACATACCTCGTGGCCGACGGCGAAGGGGGCCCCGCGTTCTTCGTCGATGCTGGTGGGCCGGTGGAGCCGCTGATCGAGGCGGCCGAGCGTCTCGGGCTAGCCCCTACCCACGTGCTGCTGACCCATCACCACTTCGATCACGTCAGCGAGGTCGGCGAGCTGCACAAGCGCTGGCCCGAGCTCGAAGTGCTGATCAGCCAGCGCGAGCTTGAGCTGCTGGAGGGCGCCCACGTGGCTGGCGAGCGCGAGACGGCCGCGATGGGCTCGGTCGAGGCTGGCCAGACGCTTCGGTTCGGCGCGCTCGAGGTGCGCCCGCTGCACACGCCCGGGCACACCGCCGGGATGCTGTCGTTTCTCGTTGGCGAGCGCTCGGAGCGCTCCGGCGGGGAGAGCCCGCCCGGTCGCGCTCCCAAGAGCAGTGCACCCGGTGGCCTCGCCGGAGCAGGGCTGGTGGTGTTCACCGGCGACACCCTGTTCAAGGACTCGGTCGGCGGGGTCAAAGCGCCTGGCCACACCACCTACACGGATCTGCGGGATTCGATCATGGGCACGCTGATGGAGCTGCCGCCGGAGACCGTGATCTACCCCGGTCATTCCGGCGACAGCTCCGTTGCGCGAGAGTGGGACGCCAACTCGTTCATCCGGATCTGGCGGGGCCTGGATCCGGAGGGCTCGCAGCCGTGCACGGCGCTCGGCCAGCCCGCCACGCTGGTGCTGTTGGGCGCCGACTACGACGGCGGCACGAAGGCGTGGGTGCGCTGGGCGGATGGCTCCGACGACATCGTGCCCGGATCGCGCGTGGAGCGGGCGGCGTAGCGGGTCCTCGCGCGCCGCTCCAGCTCCTAGAGTGCAAGACATGGCGCGTGAGAACGACAAGATCCCGACCTCGCGCGCGCGTCGTACCGCGACGGTGGCCTCGCTCGCGGCGAGCGAGGCCGTCAAGCAGTTCGGCACCCGCGCAGCCAACGTCACCCGTGGCGAGGAGGCCGCCGAGGAGGCCATGGCGCGCCGTCAGCTGGAGACCGCCAAGCAGATCGTCGCGGTGCTCGGCACGATGAAGGGCGCCGCGATGAAGCTCGGACAGGTGATGTCGTTCCTGGACGTCGGCCTGGTCGCGGAGGAGCACCGCGACGAGTTCCAGCGTGAGCTCGCCAAGCTGCGCGACGCCGCCCCAACGGTGTCGTTCAGGCAGATGCGGCGCGTGATCGAGGAGGATCTCGAGGAGCCGATCTCGGAGGTGTTCGCGTCCTTTCAGGAGGAGCCGATCGCCGCGGCCTCGATCGGACAGGTCTATCGGGCGAGGCTGAGGTCGGATGGCCGCGAGGTGGCGGTCAAGGTGCAGTATCCGGGTGTGGCGGGCGCGGTGAGGGCGGACCTGCAGAACCTCGACATGATCATGCGGCTGCTGAAGCGCATGACCCCGGGGCTCGATGTCAACGCGATCGCGCAGGAGATCAAGGAGCGGATCGTCGAGGAGCTCGACTACGAGCTCGAGGCCCAGAACCAGCGGTCGCTCGCGCGCATCTTCGCCGGCCACCCGTTCATCGTCGTTCCGGACGTCGTCAGCTCGCTCTCGCGCGAGCGGGTGCTCGTGAGCGACTTCGTGGAGGGTGTGGGGTTCGAGGAGCTCAAGCGCCGTCCCCAGGCCGAGCGCGACCGGATCGGGGAGATCGTCTTCCGCTTCTTCCTCGGCTGCCTGTACCGCCACCGGCAGTTCTCCGGGGATCCCCATCCGGGGAACTTCCTGCTGCTCGAAGACGGTCGCATGGCGTTCCTCGACTTCGGCCTGTTCAAGCGCATGGACAGCGAGCCGGTCGAGTTGGAGCTCGCCGCGCAGCGAGCGGTCGCCGAGGGGGATGCGGCGACCCTGCACGAGCTGCTCGCCCAGTCCGGCTTCCTGCCCGAGCCCGAGCGGGTCGACCCCGATCACCTGTTGGCGTTCATCACCGACGCCATCTGGTGGTACACGACGGCCGACGAGCCCGTGCAGCTGACGCCGGACATGGCCACCCAGGTGATGATCGAGAGCTCGGACCCGCGGTCCAGCCACTTCCGCGAGATGCGCCACCAGGACATGCGCCCCGAGCATCTCTTCGGCCGGCGCATGGAGATGCTGACGCTGGCCGTGCTTTCGCAGCTGCGCGCGCGTGCCAACTGGCACAGGATCGCGCGGGAGTGGATGTACGCCGATGAGCCGGTCACCGAGCTGGGTCGCCAGGAGGCCGATTTCTACGGGCGAAGCGGTGTCGGCGCGCGCACCTGACGCAGCTGACGCTTGAGCAGGACGCCGAACAGGCCGCTGCGCCGCAACGTTCTCCCGGCGCCGCGCTTCGCGCCGGGAGTGTCGGTTGGCGAGGCGGTGCGCTCTACGTAGCCGCGAGCGCCTTCTGCTTGAGCTGATCGAACTCGGCCTGTGTGATCGTGCCGCTGTCTAGCAGCTGCTTGGCGCTGGCGATCTGCTGCGCGGGATCTCCCTTGCCGGCGACGGACTGAACGTACTGGTCGACTTCCGCCTGTGCCGCTTTCTGTGCGCTCATCGCGCGTTCGGTCATCCCCTTGTGCTCGACGATCAGGTACACGAACACGCCGAAGTACGGGATCACGATGATGAAGATGATCCACAGGACCTTGACCCACCCCGACTCGTCCCGACGCCGGAACACGTCGGCGATCACCGTGAACAGAATCCAGAGCCACACGACGAAGCCGAAGAAGATGAGCATCGTCCAGAAGACTTCGAGGAACGGGTAGCTGCTTGCAATGATCATGGTGTCGTCCTATCGGTCGTAGAAGGTGGGTGCTCACTCCGTGCGCCCGGGCGGGCAAGCAAAGCCGTGCTCACCCTAGAGCATATTCGTGGCTCGGAGCAGTGGTGTGGCGATCGCGCGATCGAGCAGCTAGGCTAGGAGATCAGATGAGCGACAGACCGGTTTTCGTCTACGCAGCCACGTATGCCGCCCGCGCGGATGCCCTCGCCGACTACGAGAGCCTGCTGGACCTCCACGCGGCGAATCTGGTCGGCACCTACGACGTGGCGGTGATCGTGAAGGACGCCGACGGCAAGGTCCACGTCAGCAAGCACGAGAAGCCCACGCAACACGGCGCCTGGGGAGGCATCGCGGTCGGGGCGGTCGTCGGGATTCTGTTTCCGCCGTCCGTGATCGGCGCGGCGGCGGTCGGCGGGCTGGTCGGCGGTGTTGCCGGGCACCTGCGCAAGGGCATGTCCCGCGGCGACGCCAAGGAGCTCGGCGAGCTGCTGGAGGGAGGGGAAGCGGCGCTGATCGTGGTCGGGGAGTCGCGACTTGAAGAGCAGCTCGACAAGGCGCTCACCCGCGCCGAAAAGTCGATCGAGAAGGAAATCGACGCCGACAACAAGGAGTTCAAGCGCGAGCTCGACGCGGCGGAGAAAGAGGCCGCCGCGAGTTAGGCTGCCGGAGGCCGCCGGCGGGCCACAGGAGGCCGGCCGCGGCCGACACACGGCCGTCGCGTCAACGAGGTGGGTGCTGATCGAGCCCTGATAGGCTCGCCGTCGGTGGCCGAGGACTCTGCCGAGAGGACCGATGACGGCCGCGCGCACCGCATCTGGGTGCGCGTGATTCTCGCGCTCGCCACGCTGCTCGCGGTGCTGGCCATTTTTGCGATCTGGGCCAACCGCCAGCTCCTGAACCCCGACAACTGGGCGAAGACGAGCACTGCGCTGCTGCAGAAGTCGAGCATTCGCGCTGCGGTATCTGGCTACCTGGTCGACCAGCTCTACGCGAACGTCAACGTGCCCGCGCAGTTGAAGGCGGGCCTGCCCACGCAGCTGGAGCCGCTCGCCGGGCCGCTTTCGGGGGCGCTGCACAGCGTCGCCGAACAGGGCGCCGAACGGGCACTGGCGATCCCGCGGGTGCAGAGCGTCTGGGAGAACGCCAACCGCGCGGCCGACCAGGCGCTGGTCACGATCGTCAACGGTGGCGGGTCCCGCGTGCAGATCAACGGCGGCACTGTCTCACTCAACCTGCGCCAGATCGTGGCCGATCTGACCGAACGTCTCGGCCTGCCCGCCGGCATAGCCGAAAAGCTGCCAGCCTCGGTGGCAAACCTGAAGGTCGTCACCTCCCGTCAGCTCGGGCTCGTGCGCAACGGAGCCAAAGCGCTGCACGCGCTGGCCCTATGGCTGACGATCATCGTGGCCGCGCTGTACGGCCTCGCTGTGTTCCTGGCCACCGGACACCGGCGTCGCACCCTGATGTGGGTCGGCCTGAGCCTCGTGTTCGCCGGCCTGTTGGTGCTGGTCGGTCGTAAGGTCGGACAGGGCCAGCTCGTCTCCGCGATCACCACCGATGCCTCGATCGAACCGGCCGCCAACGATGCCTACTCGGTGGCCACCTCGCTGCTCGTGCAGGTCGCCAGTGCCTCGATCATCATCGGCATCCCGATAATAGTCTCGGCGTGGTTCGCAGGGCCGGCGCGCTGGGCGGTCGCCGGTCGACGCTTCTGGGCGCCACATCTGCGCGAGCGGCCGAGCCTGGCCTACTGGATCACGGCGGGGCTGCTTGCGTTGGTGTTCATCTGGGATCCGATCGCCGCCACCGGCAACCCGTTGACGATGCTGCTGTTCACGATCCTCGCCTTCTTCGGCGCTCATATTCTGCGCGCTCAGATCGCCGAAGAGTTTCCGGACGCCGAGTCGGTTTCGATGCGTGCCGCCCTCGGCGACTACGCCCACTCGATGGGCGAGAAAATAAGCCGCGCGCGCGCTGTAACCGCGCCCGCGAAGGGAGCCTATGGCCCTTCCAAGGCCGACGAGCTCGAGCGGCTGGTGGCGCTCCACGACCGGGGCGCGCTCACCGATGAAGAGTACGCGCTCGCCAAGCGCGAGCTGCTGTCCGGCGCCTGAGCGACGGAGCTCTCGACGGAGCTCAGGCGGCCTGTCGGTCCAGAGCTATGCGCCTGCGGCAGCGCTGTCGCGCCCAGGCATGTGGGCATCGGGGAACTCGCTCGCGGTCTGTCGGCGTAGCACCTCGGTGCCGAGCAGCGCGAGCGCGAGGAACACGATGATGCCGGCAGGTTTGTGGGTGGCCGGAATCGGCCCCCAGATGAAGATCAGCAGCATGATGAACGCGACGATGCCGAACGTCCATTCGGGCTGGTCGCGCAGGAACGGCGCGATCGCGCGGCGAGCCTTCACGGCCAGGCGCGCCGGCCCGGCGAACCAGGCGGCGGCAATCAGCGGGACGCCGACGATCACGAACGCGCCCGCGATCTCTGACAGCATCGACGTCGCGATCGACATCGCGGCTTCGGCGGCGGGGCGGTTGGCTTCGACCTTGACCAACGAGCTGGTCACCTGCGAGACGATGATCGCGCGCCCTGCGAAGACCAGCGCGCCGGCGAAGACGATCGCGATCCCCACCGACATCAGCGCCCGGCGGCGACGCTCGCGCGCGAGAAAGATCGCCAACGCGTACAGCAGCGGCACGATGATCGTCAGCAGCAGCGCGAGCCCCTTCAACGCCTTGCCGCCGTCCTGGACGAGCTTGAGCTGATTGGACTTGAGGATCTTGAGATGCGCGACCGACGGCGGCAGCTTGGAGCTGAGGTTGGGCAGGCCGAGGCGATTGGTGATGTCCGCGACAATCGACGACAGGTTGAGCGTGACTTGCCCGCCGTTCGTAGACACCGCTCCCGTGCCGCCGTTGACGATCGTCACAAAAGTCTGGTCCGCGGCGCGGTTGGCCTGCTTCCACGCTTCCTGCACATGCGCGTTGGCGAGCGCGCGCAGCGCCGCTTCGCTTGCGAGGTTGCGCAGCGCCCCGGCCACCGGCCCCGCCAGCGGCTGGAGCTGCGCCGGCAGCCTGGCCTTCAGTTCACCCGCGACGTCGACATTCGCGTACAGCTGTTCGACCAGATAGTTCGAAGTCGATTCCCGGATCGCGGCGTTCTCCAGAAGCTTCGTGCTGGTGTTGGCCCAGTTGTTCGGATTGAGCAGCTGCCGGTTGGCCCACACCGCGAAGATCGCCAACACCGCGAGCACCGTCGTGCCCCAAATGAGCGTGCGCACGAGCCACCGCCGTTCGCGACCAGGCCGCGCCGGCGAAGGGTCCGGATGATGAGCATGCTCCAGTGCCGACTCCCCAGTCGTGATGTCGACCGACACGCCCTCCTGGCGAACGCGGCAGCCTATGGCATGCCCTCCTGGCGAAGGCGGCAGCGTATCAAACCGTTGTGGCCGGGCCGTAGTCGCAGTTTTCCCGTAGCATCGCGCAGCCGATGGCATCGGTTTACGTCGAGCTCGCGCTCGTGGCACTTGCAGCGATGCTGTCGCCGACGACGCTCTCGTTCAGCATTCTCGCGCTCGTTCTCGGGGAGCGGCCGCTGCGCACCGGCTTCTGGTTCCTGCTCGGCGCGTTCGCCGTGACGATGGTCATCGGCGTCCTTGCGGCGTTCGTGCTCGGCGACGCCGCCGCCTCTCCCAATTCCAGCACGCCGAAGACATGGGTCGCGGTCGTCGACGTGATCGCCGGTGCCCTCATAGTCTTCCTCGTCGCGCGCCTCGTGCGACGGCCCCGCGATCCAGCTCGCGCCGCGGCCATGATGGACAAGATGAGCGCGGTGGCCTCCTCCCCGGCGATCGCGATCGTCGCCGCGGGAGCCAGCCTCGCGAACCCCGGCGGCTTCATTCCACTGGCGTTGAAGGAGATCTCCCAGACCAACCCGAGCACCACGCAGTACGTGCTCGAGTGGCTCGCCTTCACGATCATCTCGCTGCTGCCGCTCACGCTGGCAATCGTGATGTTGGCGATCACGCCCGATCGTACGCAACGGGTGCTCGCCAGCGCCCGCGGCTGGCTGGAGCGAAACGCGAGGACCGTCGCGGCGGTGATCCTGCTCCTGCTCGCAGCAACGCTGCTGCGCAACGGCATCGTCGGGCTCACGAGCTAGGGTCGACGCTGACGTGCCCTCCGAAGCCCTCTCGCTGGCGCTCGCGGCGTCGATCTACCCGCCCGCGCTCGCGGCCGTGATCGCCCTCGGACGGGGCGTCGACGTGCGGCTGCGCGTGTTCCTGCTCGTGATCGCCGCGTACCTGACGGTGTTCGTCACCGGCTCGCTGATGCTGCTCCTGTTCCAGGATCTGGGCGCCACGAGCCAGCAGCAGCGCACGGTCAGCGCCGGGCTCTACATCGTGGCGGGCGTGGCGCTCGTGTGGGTCGCGATTCGTCTGCGCCGCCCACGCCCGGATAAGCCGAAGAGCAGCAGCTCGAGCAGCGGCCCCTCGAGGACCGAGCGCTATCTGGAGAGCCGGCGGCTGGTGCTCCTGCTCGGTGTCGTCCTGTACGTCGTGCCCTCACCGATCTACGTGGGAGCGGTGAAGGCGATCGCCGACGCGAAGGACTCGACCGCGACGCAGCTGATCTACCTCGCGGTGATCGTGCTGATCATGCTGTGGATGATCGAGGTGCCGATGCTGATGCTGCTCGCATTCCCACACCGCGCGTCGAGCGCGCTCGAGCGCATCAACGACTGGTTCGCCCGGCACGGCCGCATGGTGGCGGTCATCGCCGCCGCCGGTGCGGGCGCGTATCTGATCGGCGTCGGGTTGGTGGATCTGCTCAGCTGAGGGCTGCTTGCCCGCGGTGGCTCTACGAGCCTCAGAGGCCCGTCTGGGCGGTGATCTTGCGGGATTTGACGGCTTTGGTGAGCGCCTGGTAATCGCGCTCGTTCTGCTCGGCGTAGGCGTGGGAGAATTGGACGATCGCACGGTCGAAGCTGGTGCCCTGGCCCAGGTAGGAGGCGATCGCGATGCGGTCGCCGCTGCGGGCGTGCGCTCGGGCGAGCGTCCAGCCGCACAGCCGGCCGTAGGTAGCCATGCCCGTCGGGACCATCTGCTCGACTTCGGCTGAGCCCTTCCAGTCCTTCAGCTGGCGCCCGTAGAAGTCTCGTTCCTGTTCGTCGAGCCCCGACTCCACGTGCAGCCAGCCGAGGAAGATGTCGCTGCTGGCCTGCATCAGGTGCTGTCCGGTGACGACCCGCTCGCCGTGGTTAGCGAACTCGCTCGGCTGCACGAACTCCTCGAGCACCGAGGCCTCTGCCTCCTTCATCTGCAGGAACAGCGGGTCCTGGCCGTCGCGGCCGAGCAGCAGCGCGATCCAGGCGCGCGTGCCGACGCTGCCGACGCCGACGACTTTGCGCGCGAAGTCGACGAGCTCGAACTGCTCGAGCAGCACACGCCGGTCGTACTGCAGCGTGGAGCGGTAGGAGCGCAGCAGCTCGTGCAGCCCCTCGAACATCTCGTCGCGTTCGGAGCCCTGCGCGAGGTCGTCGATCGGCACGATCAGTGGCGGGTCGGCGAGGATGCGCGGCTGCCCGTCGACCTCGTGCGTCAGCTTGGAGAACGCCGACATGCTGTCGCGGGTGCGCGCCTTGGCGATCGTCTTCTCGGTTCGCTTGAGCTGCTTGGCCTTGAACTGTGCGCCGAGCTGGGCCATCGTGGTCTCGATGTCGAGGTGCGCGTACCACACGTCGAGGTTCTTCATCGCGGCGAAGCCCGCCATCGCGGTGCGGTATTCCTCGACCGTGTCCAGCACCACCTGCTCTTGGTCCTTGACCGGGAAGCCGTTGTACTGCGCCGCGATCAGCATGCTCACGGCCAGGCGCTTGACGTCCCACTCCCATGGGCCCGGGAGCGTCTCGTCAAAGTCGTTGATGTCGAACACAAGCCGCCGCTCGGGCGAAGCGAACACGCCGAAGTTCGACAGGTGCGCGTCTCCGCAGCACTGCGCCGTCAACCCCGAGCGCGGCGTCGCCGACAGGTCACTGGCCATGATCAGCGCAGCACCCCGGTAGAACGTAAACGGCGAGACCAGCATCCGTCCATAGCGGATCGGCACCAGCTCGGGCACGCGCGTGGCGGCCTGGCGCTCGAGCAACTCAACTGGGTCTGGGCGGTGCGGCGACGGCTCGAAGACGCCATGGCTGGAGCGCGGCACCTCCGAGCGCGCCGCCTTGCCACGTGCGACCCGCTCGGCGACCGTGAGGTGCGGCACCATCGCCTTTGCCCGCTTCTTGGTCGCCGGCGTCATCGGCTAGACGATACTCCCCGCTGCTCCTGCGACTGCGCCAGCCAGTCGCGCAGCATCCCATGCATCGCCTCCACGCCGACGATCGGAGCGGTCGGTTCGCTCCAGGCGGCCGGGATCACGGCAAACGGTCGCGTCTGCGGCCCGCCGAGGCCACCGTGGGAGCCCATGAACTCCTCGAACGGGGCCACCTCATCAACGTCCGGGTCATACATGCTGTTGACGAGTATGTCCGGGCAGTGGGGAAAGCGATCATGGCGGCGCAAGTGCTCGGCTGCCGTCTGGTCGAAGTGGGCAAGCGGGTCCTCGCCCTCGACCATGTCGTCCTCCAGGCGCCGGGATCCGCCTCCGCCGATCACGAGAGCGCCATGCGCCTGCGATCGCACCATCACGAACCCGATTCCGGGATGCGCAGCCAGCGCGTTCAGCAGTTGCGGATGGGTCTCTGCAATCTGCTCGAGCGTCAGCCGCTCATGGCTGAGCGGTAGATAGATGAGCCCGAGGCAACCGGAGGCGAGCACGACCGCCTGCTCGCGCTGCTCGGCCTGGTCGGGCTCGCCGCGCTGCGCCAGCGCGTCGCGGTTCGGTCCCAACGCGACAGTGCCCTCGACCGATCGGCTGCGCGTCGCACGCGCCAGCACCCGTCCCCCGACGCCGGGCTCTTGGCGTGCGTCGGCCAGCACAGCGCCGACGTCGCCCCAGGCCTCGTCGATCGCGGCCGGGGCATACACATCGCCCTGCGCGAGCGCCCCGCGCACGAGCTCCTCGAGCGTCTCACCGTAGCGCTGACGGAACGGAGCGCCCTGCGTCTGGCCGTGGTCTGACAGCACGACGAGGTGATAAGGACGAGGCGACTGCGCCGTCGCGCGCTCGAGGCGGGCGAGCTGGTGATCGTGGCGCTTGAGCACCGCAAGCGCGTCGGGCTCGCGGATGCCCGAGTGGTGGGCGACCTCGTCATAGCCGACGAAAGTCGCGTAGCTGACGGGCACGCCCTCGACGATGTCGGCCATCAGCAGCGCCGTGACGAGATCGCGCATCACCACCGTTATCGAGGCCCGGATCAGCGGATACATGCCGCCTCGCTCGACATGCTCAGCGCCGCTGCGACGCTGGCGGCGGGCCGCTCGGCGCTCGTAGGAGATGTCGGCGAGCGAGAGCACGATCGTCCGTATGAACCCGTAGGGATCGGAGAAGTAGGCGAACAGGTCCGCGGCCTTCGAGCGGGAGCGGTCGCGGATGACGCTCATCGTGGCCGTGCAGCGTGGCGCGCCGCCGGAGAACATGTTGCCGCGGCTGGTGCCCGCGCTCGCCAACAGGCCCTCGTTGGTCGATCGACGATGCTCGATCTCGGCCGCGTCGGCGGGATGGTTGGAGACGAGCGTGCGGCCGGACTCCTTCTCATACCAGCGAAACGCGGGCATGTCCCAGTTGCTCCCGAGCAGCAGGCCCGCCTGACTGGCCCCAGTCTGTGAGGAGAGGTCGCACTCCCACCCCACCAATCGGTGCGAGCCGTCCGAGAGCCAACGAGCGATCGTTGGCGCATATCCGTCACGGAGCGCCTCGCGCAGCACCCCCTCTCCCAGCCCATCGATCTCGAACAGGATCACCCCGGGAACATCGCTGCGCTCGGCCCGGTGCCTGCCTCCCACGCGTCGCCGCACGACGCGCAGATGCAGGGCGTCGCCGTCGACGTCGAGCAGCGGCGCCACGAACATCGACACGAGCGCAAGCGCAAGCGCGATCGTCAGGTCCACCCAGAACGACGGCGTCTTTCCGTCGACCCAGTAGAACGCGAGCGCGACCGTGCCGGCGCTGAGGGCGAGTGATCCAAGCCCGAAGGTGATGATCGTAAGGGGCAGCGCCAGGCGCGTGATGATCGGCCACAGGACGGCGTTGATGAGAGCCATCGCGGCGGCGACCAACACGGCGGCGTCGAAGGAGAGCGCGTCGGTCGCCGACAGCAGCGCCGTGACGGCCACCAGCGCCAGGGCCTGAACCCCGAGCAGGATCACCACGCGGATCGCAAACCCCACGAGCCGCCAGCTGCTCCTGCGCTGCCGGGGGTTGCGCTGGTCGGTTGCCGAAGTCATCTCGTTGCTACCTTCCCGCCTATGGCCGATCGCGCGGTTATGGCCCCTCGCGCAACCACGGCCGCGGACCGTATCGTTTTCCTGGGCCACGCCACCGTCCTGATCGAGTTGGACGGTGTGCGTCTGCTCAGCGACCCGCTGCTGCGGTCTCGCGTTGCCTTCCTACGTCGCCAGACCCCGCCGGTCGAGGCGAGCGTGACCGCCGAGATCGATGCGGTGCTGATCTCGCACGTGCATCACGACCACCTCGACCTGGCCTCGCTGCGACTCCTGGGCAGCGACATGCCGATGTTCGTGCCGGCGGGCGCCGGTGCATGGCTGCGCGGCCGGCGCTTCGAGAGCGTGACCGAGCTGGGCGTAGGCGAGGTGGCGAACGTCGGTGCGCTCGCCGTCACCGCCGTCGAGGCTCGTCACAACGGCCGCCGCGCCGGCGGTCCTCGCGCCGAGACGGTCGGCTACCTCGTGCGCGGCCGGCGCGCGATCTACTTCGCGGGAGACACCGCGCTGTTCGCAGGCATGTCCAACGTGTCATCGGAGCTCGACGTCGCGCTGCTTCCGATCGCCGGGTGGGCGCCGGCGCTTGGCCCCGGCCATATGGACCCACTCGACGCAGCACGCGCGGCCAGCTTGCTGCGGCCGCGCCTCGCCATACCGGTGCACTGGGGAACGCTGCTGCCCGTGGGGCTCGCCCGTCGCCACCGGGCGGCGCTTGGCGATCCACCGCGCCTGTTCGCCCAGCACGTCGCGCGCCTGGCCCCGGGCGTAGAGGTCCGCATTCTGAACCCCGGGCAGGAAACGACGCTCTGAGCACGAAGCTCAGCGTCGTGGATGACATCAAGGAAGTGACGAGGCTGTGGTGGCTGCTGCTCGTGGGCGGTATCGCATCGCTGGTGATCGGCATCCTGCTGCTCGTCTGGCCCAGCCGCACGCTCGAAGTCATCGCGATTCTGGTGGGCATCGAGCTGCTGCTCGTCGGCGTCATCCAAGTCGGCGTGGCGCTCGGCGAGCCCTCCGGATCACGCGCCGGCCCGCTTCTGCTTGGAGCGCTCGCAGGCATCGCTGGCCTGATAGTGATCAGGCATCCGGGCGGGAGCATCCTCGTGATCGCGCTCGCCATCGGGATCTACCTGGTGCTATCGGGCGTGCTGAAGCTGGTGTCGGCGTTTGACGCGAGCGCAGGACGCGGATGGTTGCTGCTCGGAGCCGCCGTGGACCTGACGATCGGGGTGATCATCGTCGCGTGGCCGAAGTTCGGCGTGACCTCTCTTGCCGTGCTGCTGGGCATCTCGCTGATCGTGCGCGGGACGCTCGAGTGTCTCTCGGCGTTCGCCCTACGATCCGCGAACAGGGAGCTATCCGCAACCTGACGACCGCCGGGGCGTCTGTACACTCACGACGACCCACCTGGATCACCGATGACCGCCTTCCCGGATCGCGCTCGTGCCCAATCGCCACAGGAGACACGCTTGATGTCCAGGATGCTCCCCAAGTCAGCCGCGATTGCCATGCTGCTGATCAGCGCGCTTGCGCTCACGGCGTGCGGCGAATCGGCGCAGGAAAAGGCGGAAGCTCAGGTCTGTGGTGCGCGCAGCGACATCTCCAAGCAGATCGCGGCGCTCAGCGGGCTGACGTTCTCCACCAGCCTCATCACCGAAGCCAAGGCCCACATCGAAGCGATTGCCAAGGACCTGACGACGATCAAGAACGCACAGACCAACCTCGCGCCCGCGCGCAAGGAACAGGTCGAGGCGGCCACGCACACGTTCGAGACGCAGGTCACATCGGTCGTGCATGGCCTCGGGTCGACCTTGTCGATCACCAACGCCGAAGCGCAGCTCAAGTCCGCGGCGAGCCAACTCGCTGCCAGCTACAAGAACAGCCTCGCCCCGATCAGCTGCTCCTAACGGGAGACCTGAGGCGTGCCCGAGGGTCTGTCAGCGGCCGAGGTGGGCAAGGAGATCGGCGAGCACGGCGCCCACGCCGCTCACTCTGACGCCGAGGACCGCCGCGATCGTCTGCTGTCGATCACCGAGGCGCTGTTGCTGTCGCTGGTCGCTGTGCTCGCGGCCTATTCCGGCTACGCGGCCGCCAAGTGGAGCACCGCGTCGTCGGTCTCGCTGGCCAAGGCATCGGCGGCCCGCACCAAGGCCAACCGCGCCGATCTCGAAGCACTCCAGCTGCGCACGCTCGACTCGGTGTCCTTCAACGCCTGGTTCACCGCCTTCACCGCGGGCAGTGCCAACGCGCAGCGTCTCGCTGTGCGTCGATTGCGTCCGGGGTACCGTCCCGCGTTCTACGCCTGGTTGGCGACCGATCCCGCCCACAACCCGGGCGCGCCTCCCGGCCCGTCGTACATGCCGCAGTATGTGATTCCTCAGGAAGCCGCGGCCAGCGCGGACGACCAACAGGCCGATGCCGAGTTCGCGAAGGGCTCCGAAGCGGGTGCGACGGGAGACAAGTACGTGCGCGACACGGTGTTCCTGGCCACGGTTCTGTTCCTGGTCGGGATCAGCAGCCACTTCCCCGCGCGCCAGGGGCGCTACGGCCTGATCGCCGTCGGCACGCTGATCCTCGTGTTCGCGGTGATCCAGGTGCTCGGCCTGCCGGGGCCGCCCGCGCGCTGAGGCCGCGACTAGACTCGCGTGAATGGGAGGACAGGACGAATGGGCACATCTGTTCTCGACCGCGTTCACGCAGTCGCGCAACGCGATGGTGCTGCTCGACAGCCACCGCTGCCACGTTGACGTCAACGGCGCATATCTGAAGCTGCTCGGCTACCACCGCGACGAGCTCGTCGGCCAGCCGATCTACCGGTTCGTCGTCGGCGGCCCGCTGGCTTCGTCCGCGGAATGGAAGGCCGCGCTGCTGAAACACGAATTCGCCGGTGAGGTCGTGCTCGTGTCGGCCGACGGCAGCGGCGTCGCGGTGCAGTGGGCCGCGACCACTGAGATCGTGACCGGTCGCCAGCTGGTTCTGTTCGTGGCGCTCAGCACCTCGCGCTGGGGGTCGCACTTCCGCCGCACGGTGCCTGCGGAGCGGGAGCCCAAAGCGCTTTCGGCGCGCGAGTGCGAGATCGTACGGCTGGTCGCGCTCGGGAACACCGGGCCGGAGATCGCCGATGAGCTCCTGATCGCCCACGACACCGTTCGCACGCATGTTCGAAACGCCATGGAGAAGGCCGGCGCCCGTTCGCGCGCCCACCTCGTCGCAAAGGCCCTCGGCGAGGGGCTCGTCCTGAACTGAGGAGTGGAGGATCGCGCAACCGCGGTATCGACCGCGCCGGCGCGAGCGGCGAACATTACACGCATGAGCCGATCGAGTTTCCCTTCCCGCCAATCGATCGCCGACCGGGACGGTACGCGGCTCAGCTCAGCGTTCGAGGCGTCGGGTCTCGACCGGGCAGGGGCCTCAGCGGCGGCGATCGGGCCTGTGGAGAGGGCGCCCGATCACGATGACCCATGCGCACCTAGGCGGTCGTCGCAGCGTGAGCTCGTGCTCGCCTCGCTGCTGCGCCGCCCGGCCGGTGAACGACGCGGGATCGTTCACGGTCGGCGCGTGCCCCGGTGATCCGCCCCGCCCCCTAGCGGGGCCGGTCGCCGCGTGGGGAGATCGCGCCCGCGACCGCGCGAGAGCTGCCGGCTTTGTTAGGTTGGCGCGGTGGCGGGCACGACGGAGCGCCGGGCGAGCGCGGCTGGGGTAGTGCTGCTGACCCTCGCCGCGGGTCAGTTCCTGATGACGCTCGACAGCTCCGTCATGAACGTCTCGATCGCGACGGTCGCCAAGGACGTGGATACGACCGTGACAGGGATCCAGACGGCGATCACGCTCTACACGCTCGTGATGGCGTCGTTGATGATCACCGGTGGAAAGATCGGTCAGATCATCGGCCGCAAGCGTGCCTTCGCGATCGGATGTGTCATCTACGGCTGCGGGTCGCTCATCACCGCGCTGTCGCCCAGCCTCGGCGTGTTGATGTTCGGATGGTCGTTCCTCGAGGGCGTCGGCGCGGCGCTGATCCTGCCCGCGATCGTCGCGCTGGTCGCTTCGAACTTCGATCGCGCGGGACGGCCGCGGGCGTACGGGTTGGTCGCCTCTGCCGGTGCGATTGCGGTGGCGGCGGGCCCGCTCATCGGCGGGCTGTTCACGACCTACCTGTCGTGGCGGTGGGTGTTCGTGGGCGAGGTCCTGCTGGTGTTCGTGATCCTTGCCCTCACCCGCCGCATGGCCGATTCGACGCCCGAGAGCGGCGTGCGGCTCGACCTCGTCGGGACAGCTCTGTCGGCGCTCGGGCTAGGGCTGGTGGTCTTCGGCATCCTGCGAGCGGGAGCGTGGGGCTTTGTCAAACCCAAGCCAGAGGCACCCGAATGGCTCGGTCTGTCGCCGACGATCTGGCTGATCCTCGGCGGTGGGATCGTCGTGTGGCTGTTCATGCTGTGGGAGAGCCGCCTGCTGGCACGTGGCCAGGAGCCCCTCGTCAACCCCGCGATCCTGCGCAACCCCGTGCTGCGCGGTGGCCTCACTTCGTTCTTCTTCCAGTACCTCCTGCAGGCCGGGCTTTTCTTCGCGGTGCCACTGTTCCTCTCGGTCGCGCTCGGACTGTCCGCGATCGAAACCGGCGTCCGCCTACTGCCGCTCTCGATCACGTTGCTGCTGGCCGCCGCCGGCGTCCCGAAGGTCTTCCCCGACGCCTCGCCGCGCCGCGTCGTCGAGCTCGGCTTCCTGGCGCTGTTCGCGGGAATAGTGGTGATGGTGGCCGCGCTCGACGCCGGCGCTGGCCCTGAGATCGTGACCTGGCCGATGCTGCTCGCGGGCCTCGGCGTCGGAGCGCTGGCCTCGCAGCTCGGCAGCGTCACGGTCTCGTCGGTCTCCGATGAGCAGAGCGGCGAGGTGGGCGGGCTTCAGAACACGGTGACGAACCTAGGCGCGTCGATCGGCACAGCGCTGGCCGGGGCGGTGCTGATCGCCATCCTGAGCACGTCGTTCCTGAGCGGTGTTCAGCAGAACCCAGCGGTGCCGGCCGAGGTCAAATCCAAAGCCACGGTCCAGCTTGCTTCCGGTGTCCCGTTCGTCTCCGACGCGCAGCTGCGGACCGCGCTCGACGACGCCGGCGTGGCCCCGAGCACAGCCGATGCCGTCGTCGCCGAGAACGCGACCGCGCGTCTGAACGCCTTGCGCGCGTCGCTGTCGGTTCTGGCCGTGATCGCGTTGATCGCGCTGCTGTTCAGCCGCTGGATTCCCGCCGAGCAGCCCGCCACTGCGACGCCGAGCTGATCGTTCTGCTCCTCTGACGAGGTGGCGTTCGCGTGCCCGGGCGCGACGGGCTCGAGGGCGCCGGGGGTGCACCTAGAATCGCTCCCGTGACGGGCAGCAACACGATGGATGAGCGTCGCCGCGAGCGCTACGGGGTGCTGCTGGGGGCGATCATCATCGCGTTCTCGATCCAGGGCATCGCCGACCCCAGCAAGTTGGAGCAGATCTTCACCAGCGCTCTGCTGGGAGTCACGCTGCTGCTGGCTTTCTGGGCGGCCGAAATGAAGCCCAGGTACCTGAGGCCGGCGGGGGTGCTCGTCGTGGCCTTGGTGCTGCTGAGTGTCGTCGAAGCCCTCAGCGGCAACATCGACAGCGGAGCGACGCGCATCGTGAACGCGCTGCTGGTCGTCCTCGCCCCACCCGCGATCATCCTTGGCGTCGTGCGCAGCCTGCGCGCTAGGCAGGCGGTCACGCTCGAGGCGGTGTTCGGGGTCCTGTGCGTGTACATCTTGCTCGGCATGTTCTATGCGTTCGTGTACGGCTCGATCGATCGCCTCGGCGGCGCCCCGTTCTTCGCCGGCGATCAGCAGGCGACCGTCGCACAGTGCTTGTACTTCAGCTTCACGACCCTCACCACCGTCGGCTACGGGGATCTGACGGCTCGCACCAACCTCGGCCACACCCTGTCGGTGTCCGAGGCGCTCCTGGGTCAGATCTACCTGGTGACGGTCGTCTCGCTGATCGTCGCCAACCTCGGGCGCGGAAGGCCCGCGTCTCGATCGACCTAGCGCCATCACGGGCCGTCACACGCAGGGGGTCAGGACCGGAGAGGTCGGCTGGCGCTAGGATGGCGCTAGCCTAGCCGGGCTCACCTCACAAGCGACGATCCGCTTATCTGCATATCCAGCGCGGCGGATGAAAGGAGCACTCGATGGCTGATGTTGCACCGGATACTCACCAGACGCTGCTGGGCATCTCTGTCGGCGACCTCGACATCTTGGAGTCGGCGATCGGTCTGCGCGAGCTCAGTCGCGAGAGCACGGGCCTCGACGCACGGACATTTGCACTGGTGAAAATCGCAGCGTTGATTGCACTCGACGCGCCACCGGCTTCATACGCATGGCAGATCGGCAACGCGCTTGACGATGGCGCCAGTCCAGAGGACATCTTGGGCGTCCTGCGCGCCGTGGCCCCACAGGTAGGCGGCCCCAGGGTCATCGCAGCGGCCCCCGAGATCATTCTCGGCCTGGGCCTCACACTCCCCGACGAGTAGGAGATCAGCTATGCCATTGATGAGACGCCGTCCCCTGCTCCGCGCTGCAGCAGTCGGTGGGGGCGCATACGCCATGGGCAAGCGCAATGCTCGCGCACAGGAGCAGCAACAGGACCAGGCCTTCGAACAGGGCCAGCAGCAGGCGGCTGCCGCCGCGCCCGCCTACGCGCCGCCGCAGCCCGCCGCGCCTGCGATGAGCGCCGACGTCACGGCCCGTCTCGGGGAACTCGGCCAGCTCCATGAGCAGGGAGTTCTCACGGATGTGGAGTTTGCACAGGCGAAGTCCAAGCTTCTGGGCTTGTAAGACCGCTGTCGTCGCGTCTCGCGGGAGCCCGGACGTACGTGGACTCCCGCGAGCGTGCCTCTTGTTTGCGGTCAGACGCCCTCTGGCTCGCCGAGAACCACGAGACCGTGGATGCAGACCAAGCAGATGGCAAAGACACCAAGGGCCCACCACGGATGCGCCCCGCCGACGTCCAGCAACGCGCCGACCGCGCCCAGCGTCGCCGCCACGAGCCCGACGACACGCCCGTAGGTACCACCTCCGAACAGCGACAACGAGGCCGTCAACTGAATGACGCCCAGGATGATCGTAATCCACCCCCACGTGTGGAGGCTCGAGAAGACGAACTGCGTGTCGTTGACGAAGAAACTCGCATTTCCGACGGCGGCGATCCCGTAGACGATGTTGAGGACTCCCGCCACCATCAGCAGGATTCCCACGAACAATGCGCTGCCAACACCTCGCATGTGCTCTCCCTTGCTCAGGGGCGTCTTATGACGCCTGCCACAAATACTATTCTGGTCGGCCATGCTAGACACCTCTGCCAGCGATCCCGATCCCAGAGATGCCTCGCGGCGGACCTGGTTGGCTGCCGAGCGGACGTGGCTTGCCTGGTGGCGGACCGGACTGGGCGCCACCGCGGTGGCAGTCGGCGTCGGTCGAATCCTGCCCGGCTTCGCCGGCGGCGCGCATTGGCCGCTGAAGGTGCTGGGTCTCGGCTACGGGGCACTCGCAGTCGCCATCCTCGTCATCGGCGCGCTGCGCCAGACACGCGTCGCGGCGGCGCTGCAGCGAGGCAGCTACGACGAGCTCTCGGGTCCGCTGGTCATGTGGTTGACGGCGGCCGGTGTGATCCTTGCGCTCGCGACCATTGCCGTGGTCGCCGTCGCCTCGTAACGCCTACTGCCCACCGGCCGAAGTGGGCTCGATAGTGCTTGTCAGCGGGGCGCGCTCAGAACCCGGTGTTCGTCTTGACGCGTTTACGGTCTGTCTTGTGGAGGGCGCCCTTGGCGTTGAGCGTCGCGCATGCCTGCGCTATGTCCTGGCCGAGGGTGATCGTGAGCGAGTGACTCAGCGTCTCCTTGACGAGCACACGCATGATCTTGACGTGTTCGGCGTTCGGCGGGAGCGTGTACGCAGGCACCATCCAGCCCCGCTCGGCTGCTAGCTGTGCCGCGACATCGAACTCGTCATACGCGTGCTCGCCGGCGAGTTTGAACGCGACGAGCGGAAGCTGCTCGTCCTCCTCACCGCCGATGATCTCGAACTCGCACGCTTCGATCTCTTTCGCGAGCGTGCGCGCGTTGTACTTCATCGTCTCCATCACGTATCTGTACCCTGCGTGGCCCAGGCGCACGAAGTTGTAGTACTGCGCGAGCACCATTGCCGAGCCGGTCGAGAAGTTCAGCGTGAAGGTGGCGTCACGCTTGCCGAGGTAGTTCTCGTAGAACACGAGGTCCTCGGCAAGATCGCTGCGCTCTCTGAACACCAGCCAGCCGATCCCGGGGTAGACGAGACCAAACTTGTGACCTGACACATTGATCGAGCGGACCTGCTCGAGCCGGAAGTCCCACTCGGAGGCGGGGTAGAGGAACGGCCATACGAAGCCACCGCTGGCTGCGTCGACATGCAGCGGTACGTCCAGGCCCTTCTCGTGCTTGAGGCCCACGAGGTAGTCGTTGATCCCGCGGATGTCGTCGGCGTGCCCGGTGAACGTCGTTCCCAACACGGCCGCCACCGCGATCGTGTTCTCGTCGATGTGGGGCTCAACGTCCTCGGGGCCGATCGTGTACTTGTCAGGCTTCAGCGGGACGATCCGCGGCTCAACATCGAAGTAGCGGCAGAACTTCTCCCATACCACGTGCACGTCTCCGCCGAACACGAGGTTGGGCCGATCGAGCGCCTTCCCGGCCGCCTCTCTGCGGGCCCGCCACTTCCACTTCAACGACAGTGCGCCGAGCATGATCGCCTCGGAGGATCCCTGCGTGCGCGCGCCGGTCGTCTCCCCCGGCGCGTTGAAGAGGTCTGCGAGCATCCGGATGCAGCGCTGCTCGATCTCGGCCGACTGCGGATACTCGGCGTGGTCGATGAAGTTCACCTGCAGGGCTTCGTCTATCACCCGACGTGCCTCGGGCTCCATCCAGGTGGTGACGAACGTCGCGAGATTGCGCATCGGCAGGCCGTCGAGCACCATTTCTCCGCCGACCAGGCGCATCGCTTCCTGCGCGGACATGCCCATCTTCGGAAGTGCATAGTCCGGCGCCGGCCTGAGCAGGAATCGATTGCCGTAGATGCCCTCCAATTTCTCGATCTGCTCGCGCGTGAGCTCGGGCGCGCGTGTGTCAGGGCGCTCCTCGCTGCGCTGCTGATGGGACGACATGCTGATACCTCCTGGGGAGCCTTGGGTCGGGCCGCAACGCGCTGATCCCGCCGATGCAACGAATCGGTGGCGGCGTCAGGCGAGTATATGCACCGGCCCTCACGTCGGTGCTGCGCCCGCTGGCTCCAGAGCCGGCGGCGCGGAGCGCTCCTCGACGGCCGCCTCCGGCATCAGGGCGAGCGCGGCCACGAGGAAGCACAGACCGCCGATCGCCGTGCCCCCATTTGCTACCCGAGCGCTGATCGGCTCGCCGCTGGAGGGCTCGAGCAGCGAGGCGATCGCCGCCGCGCCGAAGGCGACCGAGCCCAACAGGTTCAGCGCCACAATCTTCCACGACAGCGAGCGGCGCTGAAAACAAATCCAGCGGTGGCAGACCTCGGCGTAGGCAAGCTCGCTCGAGACGAGAAAGCAGATCGATCCGAGGGCGTCCGGCGCCCACACGCGTCGGTTGCTCTGGCCGGCGCTCAGTCCGTGTTTCATCGCTGTGAACGTGCTGATGTTGAAGAACACCGTCCCGGCCAGCTGTATCGAAGCGGCGAGCCAGTCGATGCGGCGCGGTTCCCATGAGGCCGGTCGCCAACGCTGGCGCCGGCTGCGCGGCTGCAGGCGGTGTTCCACGTTGACGGCCTCGGAGAACTGCAGGTAGGAGGCGGAGGTGAAGAAGATCGAGCCGACGAAGAACGTCACGCCGACCGCGGCACGCGGACTGGACGCCCACTGCGAGGCGAGCGCGGCGACCGTGAAGCACAATGAACCGATCGCGAACAGCACGCTCATCCACCACGTGCGCACGCGCGGGCGCCACCATATCGGTTCTCCGCCGCTCCTCGGGACAGCTCCTGCGGCGGCGTGGCCCCCCTTGCGATGCTCGCGCGAGCGCCAGCGCACCTCCGTGCCGCCTGGCCGGCGCAGGAGCTCGCTGGTGACGAACGGACCCGGGCCGTCGGCGGAGAGGACTTCCCATCCCGGCGGGACCTCGAGGTAGCCGCCGATTCTCATGCGCTGCCCTGGCGGTCGCACCGCTCTATTTCGACGATCCTCCTCATGGTGAGCAGAGCGGGCTAGTGTATGCGGCGTCCCGGCTCGGCGAACCCGAAAGACAAGGAGACCAGGATGTGTCGTTGGATGGCGTGGCACGGGCAGCCAATGCTCATCGACGAGCTGCTGCTGAAGCCCGAGCACAGCCTGATCGATCAGAGCCTGCATTCGACGATGGGCGCAGAGCCGACCAACGGCGACGGGTTCGGACTCGGCTGGTATGGCACCGGCGACGGTCCTGGCTTGTATCGAAGCATCTCGCCGGCGTGGGCCGACGCCAACCTGCGCCACCTCGCCGGCCACATCGAGTCACCCTTGTTCCTCGCCCACGTGCGGGCGACCTCGGGCAGCGCGGTGCAAGAGACCAACTGCCATCCACACCTCCACGATCGCTGGCTGTTCGTGCACAACGGCCTGATCAACGAGTTCCCCATCATTCGGCGCGAGCTCACGCTCGCGATCGACCCGGAGCTGTTTCCCGAGATCCAAGGCTCGACCGACTCCGAGCTGCTGTTCTACCTCGCGCTCACCAACGAGCTCGAGCACGATCCGCTGAGCGCGCTGGAGCGCACGATCGGGTTCGTCGAGGAGACGGCCGGCCGCCACGGGATCGACCGCGCGATCCAGGCCAGCATCGGCGTCAGCGACGGCGAGCGCCTGTGGGCCGTGCGCTACTCGACCGAGGGCAAGTCGCGCACGCTGTTCGTGTCCGCCGACGCCCAGGCCGTCAAGCAGCTGTACCCGGAGAACCCCCGTCTGCAGCTTCTGCGCGACGAGGATCGTCTGGTCGTCTCCGAGCCGATCGCCGACCTCCCCGGCGCGTGGCATGAGATACCGGAGGCGACGGCGCTGACCGTGCTGGCGGACGGCTCGCACGAGCTGCGGCCATTTCGTCCGCTCGCCAGCTAGGCGGTAGGCTCAGCCGTGCTCGCGAGCTCATCACATGAAAGGAGCCGGCGATGAACGACGGCTATGAGCAGCCAGGTTATCCGCCACCCCCGGGCGGCACGCCTCCCTCCGGCGGTGGCTATCCGCCGCCCGCCGCCGGCGCTCCCGGCGATCCGTCGCAGGGCGGCGGTGCTCCGCCCCCCACCGGTGGGCGCGGCAGCAGCAGCGGCCTGGCGATCGCGGGCATTGCGGCGCTGGTGATCGTCCTGATCGTGGTGGTCGTGGTGCTGGCGACCAAAGGCAGCTCAAAAAACACCACCACCGTAACCAGCCAATCGCTCAGCATCGGCCGTACGGCGACCGTTACACCAACGACGACCGCCACCCCGACCGTCACCAACCACACGACTATCACCACGCCTACGACGACCGTCACCGCGCCCGCCAAGACCACGACGGTCACGACGCCCACAGCGACCACGGGCGCGCCGACGGGCACCACGACCAAAGCGCCGACGGGCACGACGACCAAAGCGCCGACCAGCACCGGTGGGGCGAGCCCCGCCCCGTAGGCGCATGCCTGAGCCCGAGGTCTCGCCCGAGCAGGTCGAAGCGACGATCAAGAGCAGGGGCTTCATCGTGCTGCTGTTCGTCGCGGCGATCGCCGGCGTCGTCGTATCGCTGGCCGCTTGGTGCCTGCTCGAGCTCGTCAACCAGATCCAGAGAGGCGTCTATGTCCACCTGCCGAGCGACCTCGGCTACCACCACGGCCCCCCGCTCTGGTGGTCGCTGCCCGTGCTCGCGCTCGCCGGCCTGATCACCGCGTTTGCGATCGAGCGCCTGCCCGGTGAGGGCGGGCACGTCCCCGCGAACGGCCTCTCGACGGCGGGCGGCCCGACCGTGCCGGTCGCCCTGCCCGGAATCATCCTCGCGGCGCTCGCGTCGATCGGTCTCGGGATCGTGCTCGGCCCGGAGGCCCCGCTGATCGCTCTGGGCTCCGGCCTGGGGGTCCTGACGATCCGCCTTGCGCGCAGGGATGCGCCGCCGCAGGTGGCAACCGTGCTCGCCGCGGCCGGCAGTTTCGCCGCCGCGTCGTTCCTGTTCCAGTCGCCCCTGATCGCGGCGGTGATCATGATCGAGGTGATCGGCCTGGGCGGTCCGAGGCTGACGCTAGTGCTGCTCCCTGGCCTGCTGGCCGCGGGCATCGGCTCTCTCGTCTCGCTCGGCATGGGCTCGTGGACCGGGTTGAGCACGAGCGCCTATGCGCTGGGTCCGGTGGAAGGGCTCGCCAAGTTCCCACGCCCCGAGATCGCCGACTTCGGCTGGACGCTCGCGCTCGCGCTCGTCGTTGGGGTGGTCTGCGTGCTGATGGTGCGTGTCGGCAGGCGCACCGAGGGCGTCGTCGCGGTGAGGCGGTTCGTGTTGCTGCCGGCGATCGGTCTGATCGTCGCCGGGCTCGCGATCGCTTTTCAACAGGCCACCGGCAAGCCCTTCCAGGAAGTTCTCTTCTCGGGTCAGGGCTCCATCCCGGAGCTGGTCGGCAAAGTGGGCACGTGGTCGATCGGCGCGCTCGCGCTGCTGATCGTGTTCAAGGGCATGGCCTACTCCCTGTCGCTCGGCAGCTTCCGCGGCGGCCCGACCTTCCCGGGACTGTTCCTCGGAGCCGTGGCCGGGCTGATGGCCGGGCAGCTACCCGGGTACTCGATCACCCCGGCCGTCGCTGTGGGCATGGCCGCCGCGGTCGCAGCCGTGCTGCGCCTGCCGCTGTCGGCGATCGTGATCGCCGCGGTACTCACGGCGGGTTCGGGTGCGGGCAGCGAGCCACTCGTGATCGTCGGCGCGATCGTCGCCTACATGGTCAGCCGCATACTCCTCCCCGCCCCACCCAGCGCGGCGCCCTCCGCGTCGGCGGCACCGAGCGCTCCGCAGGCCGCTCAGGTCGAGTCCGCCGCCACCTGAGCATCGGGACGTTCGCGGTGGCGCGCGTCCCGCTGGTGGCGGCGGGGCGCCCGTAAGATCATGTCCATGGCAACTCAGCAGGCGGTGGCGCCTGCGCGCCGTGAGGTTCACTTGGTGCGACTCCTCTTGGGCGCGCTCGTGCTCGTCGTGATCGGAGCCGCGGCGACGCTGTTCGGCTGGGACATCAGCGGCTGGTTCAAACACATCTGGAAAGCGATCACGACGATCTCCGCCGGCTACCTGGTGGCTGCGATCGTGCTGCTCACGATCCAGACGACCACCACGGCGTTTGCCTGGTACTCGATTCTGCACCACGCGTATGGCCGTGCGAACGTCAGCTGGCTGGCGATCCTCGCCTGCTACGCGACGGCCGTTGCACTCAACGGCGTGCTTCCGGCCAACCTCGGGACGCTCGCGATGCTCGTGATGTTCACTACGATCATCGCCGCGGCGACGTTCGCGGGCGTGCTGGCCGGCTACGTCGTCCAGAAAATCTTCTACACGTTGATCGGAACCGCCGGCTACCTTTATCTGTTCCTGTCGGTCGGCGGCTCGTTCGATCTCCAGTTCGGCTTCGTGGACTCCCATCCGTGGGCCACCGTCGTCCTGTTCGTGGGAACCGCGGCGATTCTGTTCCTCGTGGGGCGGATGTTGAGAGTACGGATTGCGAAGTGGTGGGAGCAGGCCAAGGACGGGGGCCAGATCCTCGTGCAGCCGCGCCACTACCTCGCAGGAGTGCTGGCGCCCGAGGCGGTCAGCTGGCTCGCGATGCTCGGCATCATCGCCGTCTTCCTATCCGCCTACAACATCCCTGTCAGCTTCCACACGCTGATGCGCGTAGTGGCGGGCAACTCGATCGCGAACATGACCTCCGTGACGCCGGGCGGCGCCGGGGTACAACAGGGCTTCAACGTGCTCTCGCTGAAGGGCATCACGAGCTCGTCGAACGCGACCGCCTACTCCGTGGCCCAGCAGCTGGTGACCACCATCTGGAACATCCTGTTCGCGATCGTGCTCCTCGTCCGCGCGTTCGGCTGGTCGGGCGGCAAGACGCTCGTCAAACAGTCCTACGGCGAGGCCCGCGAAAAGAGCTCCGAGCAGGCGGCCGCGCGCAAGGCCAAGCGGCGCGCCAAGCACCATCACGGCACTCCCGGTGACGCCGAGGCCTAGCTGGTGATGACGAACATCAACGACCCCCGCTTCGATGAGCCGCGCGAGCACCCGGGGTTTCGCTGCTCGCGCGCTCGCCTCAGCCGCCAGGCCGGCAGCCAGCGGCTTGGGCTCAGTCTGTGGGAGCTGCCGCCCGGCGAAGCGGCCTACCCCTACCACTATCACCTCGCCGAGGAGGAGCTCGTCGTCGTCCTCGATGGCCAGCCGAGCCTGCGCACGCCGGGTGGATGGCGGGATCTGCAGGAGGGAGAGGTCGTCCCGTTCCTGCGCGGCGAGCACGGCGGGCATCAGCTCGTCAACCGCACCGATGAAACAGTACGATTTCTGGCGTTCAGCACCAACGGCGAGCCGGACATCGTCATCTATCCCGACTCGGGCAAGCTCGGTGCGTTCGAGCGGCTCGCGAGTGGTGACGGTGTGCGCGCGATGTTTCGCCGCAGCGACACCGTCGACTATCACGACGGCGAGCAAGCTCCCGTCAAAGAGTGAGTGGATCTAGTAGCCGTGTTCGACTATGTTCGCCAACGGCTCGTTGCGGACATAGCGCCGCACCTGCTCGCCGACTAGCGCGAACGCGCGACGCTCTGCGGCGGGAGTGTCTCCGGCGCAGTGGGGGGTGATCAGCACGCCAGGCGCATCCCAGAGGGGGTGATCCGCCGGCAACGGCTCAGGATCGGTCACGTCGAGTGCCGCCGTCACGCGTTCCGCCTGCAGCAGCGTGAGCAGCGCGCCGGTGTCGACGATCGGCCCGCGGGCGGCGTTTACGAGCAGCGCGCCGGGGCGCAGGCAGGCAAGCGTGCTCTGATCGAGCAGCCCCGTGGTCTCCGGCGTGAGCGGCAGTAGCACGACGACGATGTCGGCCAGCGCCAGCAGCGAGTGCAGCTCCTGCACCGGGTGCACGCCCGCGCGGGCGTGCCGCGCGACGCGGATGACCTCGACGTCGAAAGGGGCCAGGCGCGCCTCGACCGCCGTGCCGATCGCTCCATACCCGAGGATCAGCACCGTCGCGCCGGCGAGCTCGCGCGATTGGCCCCATGCCCAATCGTGCGCGCGCTGGCGGTCGCGCAGCTCCGGCAGCATCTTCCTCGAGGCGAGGATCGTCGCGAGCACCCATTCGGCGACCGGGACATCGCGGGTCCCGCTGGCGTCGCACAGGGTCACGCCTGGCGGCACATGCGCCAGCAGCCGGTCAACCCCCGCCGAGAGCGTCTGGATCACGCGCAGCTCGCCCATCCGCGAGAGCAGTTGGAGGACGCGAGCATCGCCTGCGCGGGGCACGAGGAACTCCGCGTCGAGAAGCCCGCCGGGCAGCTCGCCGTCGCGTGGAATCAGGCCGAGCGCGATGCCCTCCGGCAGCTGTCCGATCGCGTCGTGACCGGCCGCATTCGGGATCCACAGGTTCACGAGCCGGTGAGTGTACGGCAACCGGAGCCCGGCGCCTACGGCCGGCGGGCCGCTCGCCTCGCTCGCGTCGCGATCCGTCCGGGCGTTGCATGAACGTTGGGAGAGCTGATGCTGCAGCTGCGCGTATTCGGAGACTCCTCGGCGATGGGTGACGTCGCTGAGCGTCTTGCGGCGCTGCCCGGCGCACACCACGTGAGCGTGGCCGGCGGCGGGCGTGAAGGAAGCGCGCTCGTAACGGCTGACGTCCGCGCGTCGGTGGCCGATGGTGCGCTCGAGCTGGTCCGTGGAATCGGGATCCCCGCCGAGGACGTCTCGCTCGTGCGGCTCGAGGTAATCGGCCCCGCGGCGGCCGCGGATGAACCGGTTGCTCTGGTCTGGGCCGATCTGCTGGGACAGGCTCGTGTCAACGCCCGCACCGCGGTGCGCTACCTCGTCTTCATGGCGGTCGCCGGTGTGATCGCGGCGTTCGGCGTGATCGACGAGGACCAGATCCTGATCGTGGGCGCGATGGCGGTGTCCCCGGATCTGCTCCCGGTGACCGCTGCCTGCACGGGCCTCGTCCTACGCCGACCGCGGCTGATCCGCCAGGGGCTGGCCTCGCTCGTGATCGGGCTCGGCGTGGCGTGCCTTCTCGCCGCGGCGGTCACCGGACTCCTCAATCTGTTCGACCTGCTGCCGGCCGAATTTGCCGTCCACGAGATCGGGCTCGCCTCTCAGCAGCACATCGAAGCAGAGACGATCCTGGTCGCATTCGCGGCAGGGGTGGCCGGGATGCTCGCCGTCGAGACGCGTGCGAGCATGGGTGTCGGTGTCGCGATCTCTGTGACCACGATCCCCGCCGCCGCTTTCCTCGGCGTCGCCGCGGGCATCGGTGAGTTCTCGAAGTCATTGGGCGCGCTCAGCGTGCTCGCTGCGAACATCGCGATGATGCTCGCCGGCGGGTCGATCGCGCTGACCGTCCAGCGCAGGCTGGCGTCGCACGCCGACTGACACGCGGTCGCGCGCGGTCCCGGCGGCCGACGGTCTGCTAGAACCCGGCGCGTGGACGAGCAGGACGCCCGGGCAGGTGTGGACTTGACGGCGGCGCAGTTCGCGGCGCTGTTTCACTCCGTGCAGAGTTGGGGGCGTTGGGGGGCCGAAGACGAGCTGGGCGCCCTGAACCTTCTGACGCCTGACCGCGTCGCGGCCGCCGCCCGCCTGGTGCGCAGCGGTGTCGTGGTCAGCCTCAGCCTTCCGCTGAACACCACCATGGCTCTCGACTGCCCGACGCCAGCCGAATTCCGGATGACCCAGAGCCACGACGCCGACGTCGGATTGGGCGCGATGGGCTTTGCCAAGGACTTCGTCGGGGTCGACTATCACAGCGATGGGCACACGCATATCGACGCACTCTGCCACGTCGCCTACGAGGGTCGCCTCTACAACGGTGTTGCAGCCGGATCGGTCACCGCCGAGGGCGCCGCGGCCGAGGCGATCGATGCGGTCAAGGACGGTCTCGTCGGCCGCGGCGTGCTCGTGGATGTTCCGCGCCTGCGCGGTGTGCAGTGGCTGGAGCCCGGCGAGCACGTGTTCCGCGAGGACCTCGAGGCTGCCGAGCGCGAGCAGGCCGTCGAGATCGAGGAGGGCGACATCCTGCTCGTGCGGACCGGGCACGCCCATCGCCTGGCCGAGCTCGGCCCGTGGGATACCGGACACAGCAAGGCCGGTCTGCATCCCACGACGATGTCCCTGCTGGCCGAGCGCGGCGTCGCCGCGCTCGGCTGCGACGGCAACAGCGACACCGCGCCGAGCACCACGGAGGGCGTCGCCTTTCCAATCCACGTGCTGGCGCTCAACGCGATGGGGGTCCTGCTGCTCGACTACCTGCAGTTCGAGGACCTGCGAAGCGCGTGCGAGACGGCCGGTCGATGGGAGTTCTTGTATGTGACGGCGCCCCTCCGCATCATCGGCGGCACAGGCTCGCCGGTCAATCCCCTCGCGATCCTGTAGCTGCGCCATGACCGACGCACCGCTTACGACCATCAGCCTGCGCGACGAGGGGGCGGCGCTGGAGGCGACGTTCGTGCCCGCCGCCGGGATGCTCTGTAGCTCGCTGCGCCACCGGGGCCGGGAGCTGCTGGCGCAGAACGCAGGCGTGGCCGCGTACGCCGAGTACGGCAAGACGATGGGGATTCCGCTGCTGTATCCGTGGGCGAACCGGCTCGCCGGCTTCGACTACAGCGTCGCCGGCCGGAGCGTTGCGATTCCGCACGACCCCGCGCGCATCGCGCTCGACGGCAACGGCCTGCCGATCCACGGCGTGATCGGTGGCCGGCTGTCGTGGGAGCTGACGCGCTCGCCTGGTGCCGGCGCGCAGTCGCTGCAGGCGCGCTTGAGCTGGAGCGAGTCACGGCCGGACCTGTTCGAGGTGTTTCCGTTTCGTCACGACGTGGAGTACGAGGCGCGCCTCGTCGGCCGCGGCCTCGAGATCGAGGTGACCGCGCACGCGTGCGGCGCCGACGTCGTGCCGGTGGCGTTCGGGTTTCACCCCTACCTGTCGCTGGCCGGTGCCCCGCGTGAGCAGTGGCTCGTAGAGCTGCCGGCGATGAGGTACCTGGAGCTCGACTCGAAGCAGATTCCCGTCGGCCCGGGGGAGGCGCTCGCCGGGCAGCGCTTCGAGCTGGCCGCCCGCGAGTTCGACGACGGGTTCGATTCGGTGGCCGACGCCGCCCGCTTCAGTGCCGCCGGCGCCGACAGGCGGATCGAGCTCGAGTTCCAGCAGGGGTATCCGTGCGCTCAGGTGTTCGCCCCCCTGACCGGCCAGTTCATCTGCTTCGAGCCGATGACCGCGCCCGCCAACGCGCTGCGCAACGGCATGGGCCTGCGGCTGCTCGAGCCCGGCGAGCGATATCGCGCCGCGTTCGCGGTGCGGGTTCGGGATCTGCCCCTGCCGGGGCGCCAGGCGTAGACTCCTGCGCGGATGACCAACGACCTCGCCCGCTGGCAGTTCGCGACGACGAGCATCTATCACTTCCTGTTCGTGCCGGTGACGATCGGGCTGGCGTTCCTGGTCGCCCTCCTGCAGACGGCGTGGCATCGCAACGACAAGCCGGAGTACAAGCGCCTGACGAAATTCTTCGGGACGCTGCTTTTGATCAACGTGGCCGTGGGGGTCGTGACGGGGCTGGTGCAGGAGTTCGAGTTCGGGATGAACTGGTCGGCCTACGCTCGCTTTGTGGGTGACGTGTTCGGCGGCCCGCTGGCGATGGAGAGCCTGGCCGCGTTCGCCCTGGAGTCAACGTTCCTCGGGCTGTGGCTGTTCGGTTGGGGCAGGCTTCCCAAGCGCGTTCACCTCGCCTGTATCTGGCTGGTCGCGTTCGGCTCGATTCTGTCGGCGCTGTTCATCCTGGCCGCGAACTCGTGGATGCAGCACCCGGTCGGCTACGCGCTCAACAGCCACGGCCAGCCGGAACTGAACAACGTGTGGGCGTTGTTCACGAACCCGACGTTTCTCTGGGGTTACGTCCACGTGATCCTGGCCTCGCTGGTGACAGGCTCGCTGGTGATGCTGGCGGTGTCCGCGTGGCACCTTCGCAAGCAGCGCGAGGTCGAGGCCTTCCGACACGCAGCGCAACTCTCGGTGCTGGTGCTGCTGCCGGCGATCCTGGTGCAGATGTTCGTCGGCAACAAGCTCGGGGAGATCGAGGCCAAATACCAGCCCGTCAAGATCGCTGCGGCCGAGGCGCAGTGGGAAAACTGTCAGCCGTGCTCGTTCTCGGCGTTCCAGGTCGGCGGCGGCAAGAACGACGAAACCCCGACGCAGCTGATCGCGATCCCGCACCTGCTGTCGGTGCTCGCGACCGGGACGTTCAACGGGCCCGTCGAGGGCCTGAACCAGCTGCAGAAGGAATACGAACGGAAATACGGGCCCGGAAACTACATCCCCAATGTCTTCATCCAGTACTGGTCGATGCGCGTGATGGCCTACCTGGGGTCGCTGATCGCGCTGTTCGCGCTGTGGGGAGGGTGGCTGATACACAGCGGCACGCTGGAGCGCTCGAAGTGGTTTCTGCGCCTGTCGCTGTGGGCGGTGGTGACGCCATTCCTGATGAACACCGCGGGCTGGCTTTTGACCGAGAACGGGCGCCAGCCGTGGATCGTGCAGGGCCTGATGAAGACGATCAACGCCAACTCGCCCTCGGTCACCTCGATCGACATCTGGATCAGCCTGATCGCGTTCGTGGCGATCTACATCGCGCTCGGCGCCGCCGACCTCGTGCTGATGCTGCGCTACGGGCGCAAAGAGCTCGACCACGAGAGCGATGACACCGGCGAGTCGGGCGCGAGCTCGGGCGCGACCACGATCCCGGCGTTGACCTACTAGGAGCACGGTGGAGCTTCACACCATCTGGTTCGTGCTGATCGCGATCTTCTGGATCGTCTTCCTCGTGCTCGAGGGCTTCGACTTCGGCGTAGGGATGCTGCATACGATCGTCGGCAAGACCGACACGGAGCGGCGCGTGGCGGTGAACACGATCGGCCCTTGGTGGGACGGCAACGAGGTGTGGCTGGTGATCGCCGGCGCGAGCATGTTCGCCGCGTTCCCAGGCTGGTACGCGACGATGTTCTCGGCCCTGTACCTCGCGCTGCTGCTCGTGCTGGCGGCGCTCATGGGCCGCGGTGTGGCGATGGAGTTCAAAGGCAAAGGCGATGGTCAGCGCTGGCGTCGCAGCTGGACGTGGTGCCTGACGCTCGGCAGCCTGCTGGTCCCGCTGCTGCTCGGCGTTGGCCTCGGTGATCTGCTCGGCGGCCTGCCGATCAACTCCAGCCACGACTTCACCGGCAACTTCTTCGACCTGTTGACCGGGTACGGGCTGTGGACCGGGGTGACGCTGCTCGGGCTGTGCCTGCTGCACGGCGCCACGTTCCTGAAGCTCAGGACCACCGATCAGGTGCGCGAACGTGCTCGCGCGGCAGCGCGGCCGCTCGGATGGGCCGCGATCGCGCTGGTCGTGGGCTTCGTCATCTGGACGCGCAAAGTTGCGGGTGGCGCCGACGTGCCAGGGCCCGTGGAGGTCCTGGCGGTGATAGCTGTGATCTTCGCCGCGCGCCTGGCGAGCACCGACCACGACGGCTGGGCGTTCACCGCGTCCGCGGTCGCGATCGCGTCGACGGTCGGCTCGATCTTCATCGACCTGTACCCGAACGTGATGGTCTCGAGCACGAACGCTGCGTACAACCTGACCGTGAACAACTCGGCCTCGGGTCACTATGCGCTGACCGTCATGACGGTCGTCGCCGTGATCTTCTTCCCACTCGTGCTGATCTACCAGGGCTGGTCCTTCCACGTCTTTCGCGCGCGCGTAAAAGGCCCCTCCTCGGCAGCCTCTGACTCGCCGGCGCCGGCCGCGCCGGCCGCGCCGGCCGCGGGACAGGCCGGGGCAGGCGGATGAGCGACTCCTCGCCGCATCGGGTCGTGATCATCGGCGGTGGCTTCGGCGGTCTGTTCGCGGCGAAGTTCATGCGGCGGGCGCCCGTCGAGATCACGCTGATCGACCGCACGAACCACCACACCTTCCAGCCGCTGCTGTACCAGCTGGCGACGGGGATCCTGTCCGAGGGCGCGGTTGCGCCGCCGTTGCGCGAGGTGCTGCGCAAGCATCCCAACGTTCGCATCGAGTTGGCGGACGTAACCGGGTTCGACCTGCAGGCCAGGACGGTGACCGCCGCCAGGCCGCTGGGGCCGGCGTTGAGCGTCCCCTATGACTCGCTGATCGTGGCAGCCGGCGCCACGGGGTCCTATTTCGGGCACGACGAGTTCGGGCGCTTCGCCCCGGGAATGAAGACGGTGGACGACGCCCTGGAGCTTCGCGCGCGCATCTTCGGCGCTTTCGAGATGGCCGAGATGGAGCAGGACCACGAGGCCCAGCGGACGTGGCTTACGTTCGCGGTGATCGGGGCCGGGCCGACCGGCGTAGAGATGGCCGGGCAGATCGCGGAGCTCTCACGTCGATCGCTCAAGCAGAACTTCCGCCGCATCGACCCCGCCAGCGCGCAGGTGCTGCTGTTTGACGGGGGCGAGGAGCCCCTCGCGACCTTCGGTGACAAGCTCTGCGCGAAAGCCACGAAGGAGATAGAGCGCGTGGGCGTCCAGTTGAGGATGCGAAGTCGCGTGACCGACGTCAAACCCGACGCGATCGTCGTCCAGGGACCCGACGGCGAGGAACGCATCGCGTGTCACACGAAGGTGTGGTCCGCCGGGGTGCAGGCCTCGCCGCTCGGTGCGATGCTGGCCGAGGCCACCGGCGCCGGGACCGACCGCGCTGGGCACGTGCAGGTGCTCCCCGACTGTACGCTGCCGGAGCATCCGGAGGTGTTCGTCGTCGGTGACCTGATGTCGTTGAATGGGCTCCCCGGCGTGGCCGAGGTGGCGATGCAGTCGGGCATCCACGCGGCTCGCACAATCAAACGGCGCGTGCAGGGCGACTCCAGCGCGAAGCCGTTCGTCTATCGCGATCTCGGCAGCATGGCGACGATCTCACGCTTCCGCGCGATCGTGAGCTTCAAGGGCATCAAGGTCGGCGGGTTCATCGGCTGGTTGATGTGGGCCTTCGTCCACCTCACGTTCCTCACCGGTTTCAAGAACCGCTGGATCGCGCTCGGCAAGTGGCTGACCGCGTTCGTCGGGAAGTCCCGGGACGAGCGGACGATCACGATGCACCAGGTCTCCGCCCGGATCATCGCCCAGCGAGCGGGCGTGAAACCGGGCGAGGAGGACCTGTCGCGGTTCGTGGACGAGCCGAGCCAGGCGGCGCCCGGCTCCTAGCCGTTCCCGCGTTGCCACAGCGCCGCGTAGCGCCCGCCGAGGGCGAGGAGCTCGGGGTGGGTGCCGCGCTCGACTACGCGGCCGTGATCCAGCACCAGCACCTCGTCGATCTCCTGCAGCCCGGTCAACCGGTGGGTGATCAGCAGGGTTGCCCGCTCGCGCGTGACCGCCAGCAGGTCGGCGACGATCGCATCCGCCGTCGGCGTGTCGAGATGCTCACCGGGCTCATCCAGGACGAGTAGGGGGAAGTCGGCGAGCAGCGCCCTCGCGATGGCCAGGCGCTGGCGCTGGCCGCCGGACATGCGCGTGCCGCGCTCGCCCACCTCCGTGCTCAAGCCCGCGGGCAGCTGCTGCGCCCAGTCGAGCAGCCGGACGCTTGCGAGCGCCGCGCGCAGCTCATCGGCGCTCGCCTGGCGCCTGGCCAGTCGGAGGTTCTCCTCGAGCGTGCTGTCGAAGACGTGGGCGTCCTGCGAGACCAGCCCGACCACCGTTCGGCACTGATCGCCGTCGTACTCGGCGATCTCGACACCGTCGAGCGTGACGGATCCACCGTCGTAGGGAAGGAAGCGCAGCAGCACCCCTGCGAGCGTCGACTTGCCGGCGCCGCTGGCGCCGACGATCGCCACGCGCCTGCCGGGACTCAGGTCGAGATCCACCCCGTCGAGAGCCGCACGGCCCGCACCGGGGTATCTGAAGCGCAGGCCTCGCACCTGCAGCGAATGTGGGGGCGGCGGCAGCGCGACCGGGTGCAGCGGCTCGCTCACGGGCGCCGGCACGTCCATCACCTCGAGTACGCGTGCGGCCGCGCGGCGCACGCGCTGGAGCGTCTGGGTTGCCGCTGGCAGCCCGGCGACGAGCTCGAAGGCCACCAGCGGGATCAGCGCGAGGCCCGCGAGCAGCACGCCGTCCAAGGTCCCCGCGTGGACCGCCGAGACGCCGACCGCGAGTGCGCCCCACATCGCAAGGCCACAGCACAGGCTCGTCAGGCCCTGGCCGATGCCCGCCGTGCGCGCGGTTGCTCCGGCGATGCGGGTGAGCGCCGAGTCCGCGGCGAGGGCTCGCCTCAGCTGCTCGGGGGTGGCTCCGTTGACGGCGAGCTCGGGCGCGCCCTCGACCAGGTCGACCACGTTGGCAGTTAGCTCGGCGCGCGCCGTCGCCTGCTGTGCCTCGCCGCGCGTGGCGAGCCTGGCCGTCAGCCACGGCACGAGCGTCCCGGCGAGCACGAGCGCCGCGAGCAGTATCAGCCCGGCCGCCGGGAGCATCGACCACACGACGGCGACCGTCGCCGCGCCGACGCCGAGGGCGATTGCGAACGGCGGCACCACCCGCAGCAGCAGGTCTTGCAGCGCTTCGACGTCGTGTACGAGTCGCGCCAGCAGATCGCCGCTTCGGAACGCTGGAAGACCGAGCGGAGCAAGCCGCTCGAGTCGTTCGTAGAGGCTGACCCGTATCTCTGACAGCACGCGGAAGGCCGCATCGTGGCCGACCAGTCGCTCCCCGTAGCGGCACAGGCCTCTGGCAAGGGCGAAGAACTGCACGCCGACGATGGCTATCGCGACCGCCGACTCCTGCGGGTGCTGAGCCGAGCGCGAGATAAGCCAGGCCGAGGTCGCGATCAGGCCGATCGCGGCGGCAACGGCGCCGGCGCCGAGCAGCGTCGCGAGCGCAAGCGACCCGGCGGCGGGCCGGGCGATCGCGAGCGTACGCAGCAGTGGGGCCTCGGGCCCGCGGTCGTCCTGCCCCGCAGATGAGGCGTCTGTTGACAGCGAGGGCGTCACGCCGCGACCTCGGCCGGCGCGAGCGAGAACACCCGGTCGGCCATCGCAATCAGGGCGGGTCGATGTGCGACGAGCACCACTGTGCGCCCGCGGGCGAGTCGTCGGACGGATTGCACGAGGACCCGCTCCGTGTCGCCGTCGAGGTTGGCGGTCGGCTCGTCGAGCAGCAGCAGCGGCGCGTCGCGCAGAAACGCACGAGCCAGCGCGACCCGCTGGCGCTCTCCGGCCGACAGCCCGGCGCCCCGCTCGCCCAGGATCGTGTCCGCGCCCTGGGGCAGGTTGAGGATCGCATCGGTCAGGCCGGCGTCGGAGATCGCGGCCCACACCTGCTCGGTCGACGCCTCTTGGCGACCGAGACGCACGTTCTCGGCGATCGATGCGTTGAACAGACGTGGGCGCTGGGGTACCCACGCGAGCCGCGCCCGCCACGCGTCGAGGTCCAGATCGGCGAGCTCGACGCCGCCGACCCGCACCGAGCCGGACTCGGGTGAGAGGAGCCCGAGCAGCACGCTGAGCAGGGTCGACTTTCCGCACCCGCTCGGACCGGTGAGCGCGAGCACCTCGCCCGCCTCCACAGTCAGCGACACGCCGTCGAGCGCAGGCTCAGAACGACCGGGGTAGGTGATCCGCAGCCCGTCGAGCTCGAGGCCGGCCACCGCGGGGTCGGGAAAGTTGGTGCGCGTGCCCCGGGGTGGCGTCGGCGCTTCGAGCACAGCGAATACCTGCTCCGCCGATGCCATGCCTTCGGCGCTCGCGTGGTAGTTGGCGCCGAGCTGGCGGAGCGGCAGAAACGCCTCCGGGGCGAGCACGAGCGCGAACAACGCGGTACGCAGGTCGAGGTGCCCGTTCATCAGCCGCAGGCCGATCGCCACCGCCACCAGCGCTACCGCGATCGTCGCGACGAGCTCGAGAATCAGCGATGACAGGAACGTGATCCGCAGTGTCGACATCGCGGTGCGCCTGTAACGACTCGCGATCTCGCGAACGGCCGCCGCCTGGGCCTTTGCTCGCCCGAACACCTTCAGCGTGGGCAGGCCCTCGACCACGTCGAGGAAGTGGCCGGCCAATCGCTCCAGCGTTCGGAACTGCCGGCTCACGCGCTCCTGCGTGGTGGCGCCAACCAGCGCCATGAACACCGGGATGAGGGGGATCGTGAACGCGATGATCGCCGCCGAGATCCAGTCGTTCCAGAGCACCGCCACGATCACGACGATGGGCACGATCACCGCCAGCAGCAACTGGGGCAGGTAGAGCGAGAAGTAGCCGTCGAGGGCATCAATCCCCCGCGTGGCGAGAATCGCGAGCTCGCCCGTGCGCTGCTCACGAGAGCTGTCGGATCCGAGCGTGGCGATGCGCCCGAGCAGCGCGGCGCGCAACTGCGACTTCGCGCGCGCCGAAGTCCGGCTCGCCGCGAGCTCGGCTGCCCATGCGACGCCCGCGCGGGCGACTACGACCGCGAGCAGGGCCGTCATCGGCGCTCGCAGTTGCGCGAGGCTCTTGCCGCCGATGAACGCGCGCGACACGATGTCGGCGAGCAGCCACGCCTGGGTGACGATCAGCAGCGCGCTGAGGACGCCGAGCGAGACCGAGACGAACAGGAACGTGCGAGTCGCGCGCGCGTACCGGAGCAGTCTCTGATCGAGCGCTCTCACCGCTCAGGCGTGACTCAGCCCAGGCGCTCGAGCAGGTGGTCGCCGACGCGCACGGCGTTGGCCATCGCGGTGAGCGCCGGGTTGACAGCCGAGATGCTCGGGAAGAAGCTCGTATCGACCACGTAGAGGTTGTCGAGCTCGTGCGCCCGGCAGTCGGTGTTCAGCACCGAGGAGGCGGGGTCGGAGCCGAAGCGGCACGTGCCCGCCTGATGCGCCACGCCCGCGACGGGGATCTTGTTCTCGAGGTAGGCCCAACGCGGGATCAGATGGTGCTCGTGCATGCCCAGGTGACCGAGCAGCGAGCGCAGCTGCTCGAACAGCCGGTCACGGGCGCCGTCGTTGGAGGACTTGTAGCTCAACGTCACGTTGCCCTTGCCGTCCAAGGCCACGCGGTTCTCGGCCAGCGGCAGATCCTCGGTCGAGAGCCAGAAGTCGATTGCGTGATCGGCGACCTCCTCCAGCGAGAAGGTCGGTGCGAGCTTGGTCATCAGCGGCTTCTCGCCGCGGTACATCTCGGCCACCGACTTGCCCACCATCTGGATGTTCCCCATCGGGAACTCCCACTCCTCGCCGGCGAGGTAGTAGTCGTTGACGCCCAGAGTCTTCTGGAAGACGGTGGGATTGGGCTCCTTGGAGAGCGCGAGCACGGCCTGGCTGTTGTGGAACATGTAGTTGCGCCCGACCTGATCGGAGCCGTTGGCCAGGCCGTTTGGGTGCTTGTCGGTGGCCGAGGCGAGCAGCAGCTTGGCGGTGTTGGCCGCGCCGGCGGACACGACGACGATGTCGGCCGTGTGGGTCTCGCGGGCGCCGTCGCGCTCGACGACGACCTCGGTGACCGCGGTTCCCGCCGGGTTGGTGCCGAGCGCCACGGCGGTGGCATTCGTCAACAGCGTCACGTTGGGGTGCTCGAGCGCTGGCCGCACGCCGAGCACCTCGGCGTCGGACTTGGCGTGCACCAGGCAGGGGAAGCCGTCGCAGGTCGAGCAGCGCACGCACGTGCTGTAGGGCATGTTGTCCTCGTCGAGCATCACGCCGCAGGGCGCGTGGAACGGGTGCAGGCCGGCGGCTGCGAAGGCGTCGGAGAGCTGCTGGATGCGGGGCTCGTGCGAGATCGCCGGGAACGGATACGGCGCGCTGGCAGGCGGTTCGGTGGGGTCCTCGCCGCGCGCGCCGTGCACCTGGTAGAGCTGCTCGGCCTTCGTGTAGTGGGGCTCCATCTCCTCGTAGGCGATCGGCCACGCGGGCGAGAGCCCGCCGTGGTGGCGTAGCTCCCCGAAGTCCTCTTTGCGGAAGCGGTACAGCGCCGCCCCATACAGCTTGGTCGCGCCGCCGACGCAGTAGTGGACCTGGGGCTGGAAGGGCTTGCCGTCCCCGTCATACCAGGTGTCCGGCGAGACGTAGCGGTTGTCCACGAACACGTCCGCGGCCGACCAGTTCTGCGGCTCGCGGGGCAGCCAGTCGCCGCGCTCCAGCAAAAGGATGCGCTTGCCCGAAGGCGCCAAGTGGCGCGCCAGCGTGCCGCCGCCCGCGCCGCTGCCGACGATGATCACGTCGTAGTCGCTCATCAGGAGAGCTCGCCCGTGAACTCGGCGAGGATGATGCGCCCCGCGGCCTCGATCAGCGCCAGGTGGGAGAAGGCCTGCGGGATGTTGCCGAGGAAGTGAGCCGTGCTCGTGTCGAACTCCTCGGCGTAGAGACCGAGCGGCGAGGCGACCCGCAAAAGCTTTTCCATCAGGTCGCGGGCGCGCTGCTGCTCGCCGACGATCGACAGGCCTGAGACCAGCCAGAAGGAGCAGATCAGGAAGCTCCCCTCCTTGCCCGACATGCCGTCGTCGGTCTCATCGGTGCGGTAGCGCAGGACGAAGCCGTCCTCCGTCAGGTCGTCGGCGATCGCGAGGACGCTCGCGCGCAGGCGCTCGTCGTCGCCCGGCAGGAAGCCGAACAGCGCCGCCAGCAGATTGGAGGCATCCAGCGCGTCGGTCTCGTAATGCTGGCGCAGGACACCGTTTGAGCTGAGCCCGTGGGCGAGGATATCCGCCCTGATCTCCTCGGCGGTAGCGCGCCAGCTGGCCTCGCGAGCGGTGTCGCCACGGATCGCCGCGATCTTGCACGCGCGGTCCATCGCCACCCAGCACATGAGCTTGGAGGAGACATATTGCTTCGGCTTGCCGCGGGCCTCCCAGATGCCCTGGTCGGGCTGGCGCCAGACCTTCGTCGCACATTCGGCCTGCGTCTGCACGATCGGCCACAGCCTCCGGGGCAGGCGCTGGCTGCGGCGGGTGTGCAGCAGGATCGAGTCCAGGGCCGCGCCGTAGACGTCGTTCTGGCGCTGGTCGAAGGCTCCGTTGCCGATCCGCACCGGGCTCGCTCCGGCGTAGCCGGAGAGCTCATTGCGCGTGGACTCGGTCAGGTCGCGCCGCCCGTCGATCCCGTACATGATCTGCAGGGCGCCGTCGGAGTTGGGCTCGAGGTCGGCGACGAACTGCATGAACTCCTCCGCCTCCCAGTCGAGGTTCAGGTAATGCAGCGCCTGCAGCGTGAAGGTCGAGTCCCGCAGCCAGGTGTAGCGGTAGTCCCAGTTGCGCTCCCCGCCGGGCGTCTCGGGCAGCGACGTCGTGAGCGCCGCGACCGTCGCGCCGGTCGGCATGTAGGTCAGTCCCTTGATCGCCAGCGCGGAGCGCTGGATCGGATCGCGCCAGCGGTGGTCGGGTATGCGGGCGCGGCCCAGCCAGCCGCGCCAGAAGCGGGCGGTCGCGGCCAAGTGCGCGTTGGCGTCATCGACAGCCTCCGCGCCCGCGAGCTCCTCGGCCCAGGAGAGCGAGCAGTAGATCTGCTCGCCCTGCTTGAGCACGTGGCGAGCTCTCACGCGATCGCCCTCGGCCCCGAGCGCCATGTCCGTCTGCAGTCTGACCGTCAGCTCCTCGCCGCTCGCATCGGCAGCATGACCCTCCTCGGCGACCGACCACTGAGCGGGAACCCGTCCGTAGTCGAACACCGGCTCGCACGTCAGCTCGATCTCGACCTCGCCCTCCAAGCAGACCGCGACACGAACGAGGAGATGATCGGCGTCTTCGTCGGTCGGGGGACGCGTGTGCGGCGTGACGCGGTCCACGCCACGGCGAGGCCCCAGGGTGAGGGCATCGCGGACGATCGCCCAGCCGGTGGGGGTCTTCCACGTCGTCAGCAGGATGTTCGTACCCGGCTCATAGATACGAGCCGATGGCACGTTGATGCCGAAAGGCCCCAGGCGGAAGGAGCCGGCCTGACGGTCGAGCAGGGCGCCGAACACGCTCGGAGCATCAAAGCGCGGGACGCACAGCCAGTCGATCGACCCGTCGGGAGCGACCAGCGCGCCGGTGTGACAGTCGGACAGGAACGCGTAATCGGCGATCGGCGGAAACGGCGAGAGCATCGCCGCGCTCTGCGGTGCGGGGCGATTGGCACCGTCGCCCGCAGCGGCGAGGCCGTTGGCGGCGACGGCGCGGTTGGCCGGAGCGGACTTGGCCTTGCGCGGCTTGGCCGGGCCTTTGCTCGGTTTGGCGGGGCTCATGATTCCACCCACGGACCGTGCCAGGCGCCGAAGCCGGCCACGAGCTCCTCCCCGGCCGCCGGACCCCAGGATCCGGGGGCATATTTGTGCACGGGCGTTGGTTTCTGGATCAGCGGTTCGAAGATGCGCCAGGTCTCTTCGACGCCGTCCTGACGGGTGAAGCGCGTGCTGTCGCCGCGCATTGCGTCCAGCAGGAGCACCTCATAGGGGGTGGGGGCCTCTCCGCCCTGCTCGGCGAACTCGACGTCGAGCGTGATCGCCTCCGGGCCCGAGAGGTCGGCGCGGTGCGCGTCGAGGATCAGGCGGGTGCCGGTCGTGGGATCGAGCTTGACCACAAACTGGTTCGGTTCAGGGCGGCGGTGTCCGCGCTCCATGAAGCCGAGGCGCGGGGGGTCGCGGAAGACGGCGCGCAGCTCGGTCTGCGTGACGGGAAGCTTCTTGCCGGTGCGGATGAACCAGGGCACGCCCGACCACCGCCAGTTCTCGATGTCCAAGCGCAACGCGGCGTAGGTCTCCGTGGTCGAGTCCTTGGCGACGCCGTCGATGTCGAGGTAGCCGTCGTACTGACCGCGCACGTAGTGAGCGGGATCGGCGTTGTGGATCGACCGGAAGAGCGCGAACTTGGCGTCCTTGAGCGCGTCGGCGTCGCTGCCCGACGGCGCCTCCATTGCGGCCAGTGCGACCGCCTGCATGAGGTGGTTGACGACGACATCGCGCACCGCGCCGACGGGGTCGTAGAAGTGTCCGCGGTCCTCGACGCCGAAGCTCTCGGCCATGGTGATCTGCACGCACGCGATGTGGTTGCGGTTCCAGATCGGCTCGATCATCGTGTTGGCGAAGCGCAGGTACAGGAACTCGTCGGTGCCCATCTTCCCGAGGAAGTGGTCGATCCGATACAGCTGCGACTCCTTGATGTACTGGTGGATTTCCGCGGCGAGGGCCCGCGCCGACTGCAGGTCGTGGCCGAACGGCTTCTCGACGACCACGCGACCGGTCTTCGTCAGGCCTGCGTCGGTGAGCTGCTTGATCACCGCTCCGAACAGGAACGGGGGGATCTCGAGGTAGAAGACGGGGCTGTGCACCTCGCCGACGGCGCTCACCAGGCGCTCGTAGGTGGCGGCGTCGGTGAAGTCGCCGCTGACGTAGGACAGCCGCGCGGCGAAGCGGTCGAACACCTGCTGGTCCACCGTTTCGCCGGTTCCCTCGACGCATTCCCGCGCGTGCTCGCGCAGGTGATCGAGCGTCCAATCGTCGCCCGCCACCCCCACGATCGGGCACTCCAGCAGGCCCCGCTTCTCGAGCCGGTACAGGGACAGGAACGTCATCACCTTCGCGAGGTCGCCGGTGATCCCGAAGACCACGAGCACATCGGCGCGCTCGGTCTCGCCGGAGTCCTGGCCGCTGGTGGCGGTCAGCGTGTGTTCTCCTGCGGTTGTAGCCATGCTTCCTCCGGTCCTTTCGGTCGCGCCGCGGCGGTGGTGATCTACGTCCGACTGGTTCTGGAGCGGGCTCGCGGATCATTCCACACGACCAGCTCGCGCGGCACGCTCGTGCCTGACGAGCACCCCGGTGGACGCCCGAAGCGGCGAGGGCTCCCCCGGTGTTAGGTTGTGTGATCGTGCCCGATGAGCGTGTCGCGCAGGGGGAGGCTCCCGGCCTTGGGCTCCTGGGCCCGCGGAGCCGGCATCTGCTCGCGCTCGAGTTCGGCTCGGTGGCCCAGTTCGACGACCCGCGCCTGGAGTGGCGCAGGCTGTTCTCGGAGCTGCTCGGGACGTTCATGCTGGTGCTCGTCGCTGCCGGCGGCGGGATCCTCCACGGAGAGGGCCAGATCAGCTTGGCGGCGGCTGTGGTCGCGCCTGGGCTGATGGTGATGGCGATCATCCTGTTCATGGGTGCGGTCTCCGGCGCCCACCTGAATCCCGCGGTCTCGCTGGCGTTCGCGATGCGCCGCGACTTCCCGTGGAAGCGCGTCCCCGGCTACGTCATCGTCCAGCTCGCCGGCGCCACGCTCGCCTGCCTCTTCCTCGACGCCGTATTCGGCAACATTCAACATCTCGGCGCGACCCTGCCCGGCCCCGGCTACGCGAGCTGGCAGGCGCTGCTGATGGAGATTGTCCTCACCGCGTCGCTGGTGAGCGTGATTCTGGGGACCGCCTCGGCCGCGCAGAACGTCGGTGCGATCGCGGCGCTCGGCGTCGGTGGCTACATCGCGCTCGCCGGCCTGTGGTCGGCGCCCGTGAGCGGCACCTCGATGAACCCGGCCCGCTCGTTCGGCCCGGCGCTCGTGAGCGGCGACTTCAGCAGCTACTGGGTGTACGTGCTCGGGCCAATCGCCGGAGCGCTGATCGCCGTCGGCTGCGCGATCGTCCTGCGGGGGCGGGGCGGAAGTAGAACCTCCATCGCCGCCGGGTCCGGCAGCTTGGACACCGACGAGCCGCGCGAGGGCGCGCACGAGCAGCCGTCGAGCTAGAGCACCTGAATCTGAATCAGGCTCGTCGTCCCCGGCCGCCCGGATGGCAGTCCGGCGGTGATCCCGACCCGCTGGCCATGCTCGCACCACCCGAGCTCGACCACGCGCCGCGCAGCGTCGGCGATCAGCGCCTCGGTGGTCTCGTGGCGGGGCATCGACGCGGCCTGCACGCCCCACATCAGACCGCAGCGCCTGACGGTCTCTTTGCCCGGAGAGAGCGCGTAGATCGGGACCGTGGGGCGGTGGGCGGAGACCAGCCGCGCCGAGCGACCGGACAGCGTGGGGATGACCAGCGCGTCCAGGCGCAGCTCGCGCGCGGCGTCGCAGAGGTTGTGGGCGATGGTATAGGCAGGGTCCGAGTGCGTGCGGCGCACGCGCGACTCATTCCAGCGCTCGTACGGGGCGATCGACTCGGCCTGGACGGCCACGGCGGCCATCATCGCGACCGCCTCCACCGGGTGGGCGCCGACGGCCGTCTCCTGCGAGAGCATCACCGCGTCGGTCCCGTCCAGGATCGCGTTGGCCACGTCGGCCACCTCCGCGCGGGTCGGGCGCGAGGAGCTGACCATCGAGTCGAGCATCTGCGTAGCCGTGATCGACGGCCGGGCCATCCATCCCGCCAGCTCGAGCAGCTGCTTCTGCACGATCGGCACCTGTGCGATCGGCAGCTCGATGCCCAGATCGCCGCGCGCCACCATCACGCAGTCGGCCGCGCGCACGATCTCGGCGGCGCGCTGCACCGCTTGGGGCTTCTCCATCTTGGCGATCAGCGGCAGGCGTGTGTGGTTGCGCATGAACTCCACGTCCTCGGGGGACTGCACAAACGAGAGCGCGACCATGTCGACGCCGATCGACTCGCCGTGGCGCAGCATGTGAAGGTCCTCCTCGGGCACCGCCGGCAGCGACGCCACCGGCCCGGGGATGTTGAGCCCCTGGCGCGAGGCGACGGCGCCGCCGACCTCGATCTCGACGTCGAGCTCGTGGGCCGATGCGCGCACATCGACCACGCGCAGCCGGACCGAGCCGTCCGCGAGGTAGAGGATCGAGCCGTGCTCGACCGCGTCGGGCAGCCCGGCCCAGGAGATGCTCATGTCGTGTGCGTCGCCGGGGCGCTCGCCATCCCCGCAGGAGAACGTCAGCCGCTCGCCGGGTGTGAGCTCGACGACGTCCTCGCGCAGCGGGCCGATGCGGAGCTTGGGGCCGGGCAGGTCTTGCAGGATCGCGATCGGCCGACCGGCGCGGCCGGCTGCGTCGCGCACACGGCGCACGGTCTCGGCGTGCTCCTCGAGCGTTCCGTGCGAGTAGTTCAAGCGCGCGACGTCCATCCCCGCCTCGACCATCCGGATCAGCGTCTGCGGCTCACGCGAGGCTGGGCCGATGGTGGCGACGATCTTTGTGCGGCGCATGATCGCAAGGTAGCGATCACCGCGGCGCTGCGCGCCGGGCTGGCGGCGTAGCATTGGACCGTGCTCGGGCCCTCACGACTACTGCCCCGCGTCGGCACGCGGGCGCGGATCGCGCACTTCGGCGGCGGCTTCGAAGACGGCACGGTGCTGGCGGTGCACGAGGACGGCCGGCGCCTGGAGGTGCGCGACGAGACAGGCGCCGTGCTCGAGTTCGTGTTGAACCCGGCCACAGCCAGGTTCGTGTCCGCCGGGAGCAGCCATGGGCCGCGCCTAGAGCTGTCGGCTGATCGACGGTGACCGTGTCAGGGCGGGTCCACATCGGGGAAGTGCTCGGCACAGTGCTCGCGCAGCGCCTGGCGCACCCACGCGCGCTCGTCGGGAGAGGCCACGCGAAAGCGCGCGAGTAGCTCGCGCTGGCGCTCGATCGGCGCTCCGGCGATCACCCAGCGGACGGCCAGGCGCTCGAACAGCAGCTCGGTTGCGCGCTGCCAGGCGTCCTCCACAGTGCTCGATGGGCGAGCGTCAATTCCAGCTAGCGTCTGCGTGTACTCGCGCCTGGAGCCCGCGGTGAGCGAGCCGCGCAGGCTGAGCACGTTGCCGTGCGCGTCCGTGTAGTCGCTGCTCGGCGCGGTGAGCTTCTGCGGCCGGCGAGTGCGCCTACCCACGCTCAGCCTGCGTCGGCGGCCCGTTCGAGCTGACTGCGCACGTCGCCCGTCACCGGCCTGCCGTGGCCGGGCCAGGCGGCGGCTGGCTCGAGCGCGGCGAGCTTGCGCAGGCTCGCGCGCGCCTGCTCGGTGTCGAAGTTGTACAGCGGCTCGGCCAGGCGGGGCGGGCAGTCGCGACCCCACACACCGAGCGTGTAGAAGCAGTCACTGCTCAGCGCCAGGCGGTCGGACTCTCGCCACAGCCCGATCTGTCCGGGCGCATGTCCGGGGAGCCCGATCACGCTGAAGCCAGCCACCTCGTCACCCTCGCTGACGGTGCCCGAGATCGTCACTGGCCCGCCGTCCCAGGCGAAGCGGTGGAGCAGGCGATGGAGCTGGCGCCGCGGGGTCGGCAGCCCTACGAGGCCCTCGGGCCAGTAGCGAAAGCCACCACTGCCTTCGGCGTCCTGCACCTCGTCGGGGTGGCACAGGACGGGCACCCCCAGCGAGGGCGCGGTACCGCGGTGGTCGGTGTGCGCGTGGCCGAGCACCACGCGGCGGATGCCGCCCAGCTTCGCTCCGGCGCCGGCCACTGCGCGGATCATCGTGCGCGCGCCCGCGTCGAACAGCGTCACGCCGCCCTCGTCCTCGATCATGTACACGTTGCAGCGCGCGGGCTGACCCTGCACCACCCACACGCCTTGCGCGACCAGCTCGGCCTCGCCCCCGGCCAGGCGCGCGCGCAAGCGGGTCTTGGCGTTGAACGCCTTCGCCATCTGCGCTTCGGCACTCGAGTCGTGCGCGGGCATCATCCCGATCTGGCGCGCGAACGTCATCGAGTCGGTGAACGCGTCGTTGCTCTGGATCAGCCCGTCGCGCACGGTCAGCAGATCGAAGCCCTCGAGCTCGATCGGATCGCCCGTGGGCGCGAGGCCGCCGAGGTGGCCGGGCCCGGCGAACGTGCCGGTGAGGCGCCATTGAACGCCGCAGCGCTCGCCCTCAGTGGTCGTGGAGACGACGTGCATGCTCAGGTCCGGCACGGCGCCGATCAGATCGCCGATGAACGCGCGCACGCCCTCCGGCGCGAGCACGTCGACCTGGCCGCGCACGTTCTCTCGGCCCCCTTCCGCCCACAGCGAGACCGCATCCTCGAGGTTGCGCGCGTCGACCGCCGCGAAGTATCGCCGCGCGACCGCCTCGACCTTGCTGCCCGTTATGCGCTTGCGCGTCGCAGCCGCCTGCTGGATGTTGGCGGCGACCTCCTGCACCTTGGTGCTCGCCTCGCTCGCGCTCTCACGATCGGCCATACCGCCTCCTTTACGCCGCTGAGCCACGGTAGTCTAGTCTCAGCCTCGTGTCGGACGCGATGAGGAGGCGTGAGCTCGGGCGCGGCGAGCGCGTGCTCCCGGGCTTGTTCCGGCTGCGCCTGCCGCTACCGTGGCCGGGCGTTCCCCACTGTAACGCCTGGGCGCTCGCGTGCGCTGATGGCTTCGTGCTGTTCGACACCGGCATGCACCAGCCGGACTCCCTCGCCCACCTGGAGCGGGCGCTCGCGATGTGCAACCTGAGCCTGGAGCAGGCGCGGCTGGTGGTGTGCACGCACGCCCACACGGACCACTGCGGGCAGGCCGCGACGATCGTCGAGCGGGCCGGCTGCGAGGTGTGGATGCACCCCAACCACGAGCACCTGACCCGCATGATCGAGGACCCCGACGCCGCGTTCGCCCGGCGTCTTGAGATCGCCCGCCAGAGCGGAGTTCCCGAGGAGCCACTGCGCCGCTACGCCGCCGAGCGCAGCTCGCGCGGATCGGGAATCGCCGGCCCGATCGAGCCCAACCGCGACCTGCGCTCCGGAGTGCGGATCTCCACCGACCTCGGTGAGTGGATCGCCTACGAGACGCCCGGGCACGCTCCCTCACACGTGTGCCTGTTCCAACCAGAGCGTCGCCTGCTGATCTCCGGAGATCACCTGCTGGGGCGCATCTCTCTGTACTTCGACTACGGGTACACGCCGGACCCCGTCGGCGAATTCCTGAGCTCGCTTGACGTCGTCGAGGGGCTCGGCGCGCGCCTGTGTCTGGCGGGCCATGGACGCACGTTCGCCGACGTACACGCTCACATCCAGGGCAACCGCACGCTGGTGGACGAACGCGTTTCGCGCGTGCGCGAGGCCGTCGACGACGAGCCGCTGACCGCGTTCGAGATCGTTCCCCACGTCTACGGAGACTCGCTCTCCCAGCAGAACGCACACTGGCTGCTGTCGAAGATCCTCTGCTATCTCACGCATCTGCAGGCCGTAGGCGAGGTCCGGCGCATCCCCGGTGAGCCCGAGCGGTGGGCTGCATAATCAGAGGATGCGCATCGACGAGATCCTCGCGGATCAGAACCCGCCCACCCCTGTGTTCTCGTTCGAGTTCTTTCCGCCCAAAACAGCGGCCGGCGAGCACAACCTGTACGCGGCGCTGGCGGAGCTGACAACGCTCGAACCGTCGTTCGTGTCGGTGACCTACGGGGCGGGGGGCAGCACGAGGGAGAAGACGATCGAAATCGTCAAGCGGATCAGGGAGGAGTACGGCCTCGAGGCGATGGCCCACTTCACGTGTGTGGGGGCGACGCAGGCGCAGCTGCACGTGACGCTGCAGGAGATGCGCGACGCGGGCATCGACAACGTGCTCGCGCTGCGCGGGGACCCGCCGGCGGGGGAGCAGCAGTGGATCAAGACGGATGGCGGCCTGGAGTACTCGCGCGAGCTGGTGGCGCTCATCGCCGCGGGCTATCCGTTTGCGATTGGGGCCGCGTGCTTTCCGGAGACACACATCCATGCTGAGAGCCCCGAGGCGGACCTCGAGCACCTGCTCGAGAAGGTGCGCGCCGGCGTGGACTTCCTGATCACACAGCTGTTCTTCGACAACGCCGTTTATTTCGAGTTCGTCGAGCGCGCGCGGCGCGCTGGGATCGAGGTGCCGATCATCCCCGGCATCATGCCGATCACGCGGGTCGGACAGATCGAGCGGATGGCGAGCATGTGCGGCGCATCGATCCCCGAGCGGCTGCGCAGCGAGCTGCATGCACGCGGGGAGGACAGCGAGGCGGTGCTCGACTTCGGCGTCGCTTACGCCACCCTGCAGTGCGCCGAGCTGCTCGCGGCGGGCGCGCCGGGGATCCACTTCTACACGCTCAACCGCTCGCCGGCGACGCGCGCGATCCTGAGCGCGTTGAAGCTCGCCAAGCCGTGGGAGAAGGCCGTCTAACCTGGCTCGATCGCCAGCCCCTCGGCGACGCGCGGCGAGCCATCGGCGGCCTCGTAGCGGACGTCGACCGAGTCGTTCTGGCGGTAGGTGCCAACGCCCCACGCGCCCAGCAGCCAGCGCCATCCACTGATCTTGTCCTTGCGCAGCTCCCGCTCGAACACGAGCGATCCTTCGCGCACCGTGTAGTCGACCCCGAGCTGTTGGAGCACCCCGTTGAGGTACACCTCGTAGGCCCCGCGCAGCTCGCGCGGCAGCTTGACCTTGGATCGGGTCATCGCCGCTGGGATTATGACCCCGCCGCGTACCGCCACGATCGCGCCCGGTCGGGCGCGTACTCTCAGCGGACGATGTCCGCGCCGCCGCGCAAGAGCGAGATCCCTTACACCGTCAGGCGCTCCGCCCGCGCCCGGCGCGTGCGGGTCAACGTGCACGCGTTGGCCGATGTCGGATCGGTGGGCGTCGAGGTCGTGCTGCCGGCGCGCGCTCCCGAACGCGCCGCGGCGGCCGCCGTGAACGAGCTGCGTCCGTGGATAGAGCGTCGCCTGGACGAGGCCCACGAGGTCCTCGCGCGGGTCGCCGCGCGCGCCGGGACCGTGCCGTATCTCGGCACGGCGCTGGAGCTGGTCCCCCAGGCTTCTCGCGCGCGCGTGCACCGCCAGGGGACGCGCCTGCTGGTGCCGGCCGGCGACGCGCGCCCGGCGCTCGAGCGTTTCTACCGGCGGGCCGCCCGCGCTGAGATCGCCCCCCGCCTGGACCGGGCGACCGAGATCACGGGCAGCAGCTACAGCGCGCTGGACATTCGCGGGCAGCGCACCCGCTGGGCCTCGTGCTCGGTGAGCGGTCGAATGAGCTTCAACTGGCGGCTGTTGCTGGCGCCGGAGCGGGTGCTCGAATACGTCGTCTGGCACGAGGTCTGCCATCTGGAGATCCTCGACCATTCATCGCGCTTCTGGGCGCTGCTGGAGCGGCGCTGGCCCGGCTACCGCGCGGAGCGCGAATGGCTGAGCCGCAACGGCGCAACGCTCGTGATCTAACCCCGCTGCCCGATCGGCATGTAGTCGCGGTCGCGCTCTCCCGTGTAGATCTGGCGCGGGCGGGCGATCTTCTGCTCGGGGTCTTGCACCATCTCCAACCACTGGGCGATCCAGCCGCTCGTACGTCCGATCGCAAACATCACCGGGAACATCGCCACTGGCAGTCCAAGCGCCTCGTAGATCAGACCCGAATAGAAGTCGACGTTCGGGTATAGCTTGCGCGAGGTGAAGTACTCATCGTCGAGCGCCCGCTTCTCCAGCTCGCTGGCGACGTCCAGCAGGGGGCTCTTGCCGCGCACCTCGAACACGTCATCGAGGTGTTTGCGGATGATCCGCGCCCGCGGGTCGTAATTCTTGTACACGCGGTGGCCGAAGCCCATCAGGCGCTCGTTACCCGCCTTCACGCCCGCGAGAAAGTCCGGGATGTTCTCGACGCTGCCGATGCGGGCGAGCATCCGCAGCGCTGCCTCGTTGGCGCCGCCGTGGAGCGGGCCATAGAGTGCCGCGACGCCGGCGGCGATCGCCGAGTAGGGGTCCACCTGCGTGGAGCCGACCGAGCGCACGGCGCTGGTGGAGGCGTTCTGCTCGTGGTCGGCGTGCAGGATGAACAGGACGTCCAGCGCGCGCTCCAGCCGAGGATCGGGCTCGTATCTGAGCTCGGTCATCTTGTACATCATCGCGAGGAAGTTGCCGGCGTAGTCGAGCTCGTTGTCGGGATAGACGTACGGCTGGCCCATGTTGTGCCTGAACGCGAACGCCGCCAGTGTGGGCATCTTCGCGAGCAGCCGGATGATCTGGGTCCGGCGGAGCTCCTCGTCGTGGATGCGGTTTGCGTCCGGGTAGAAGGTCGAGAGCGCGCCTACAGAGGCCACGAGCATGCCCATCGGGTTGGCGTCGTAGCGGAATCCCTGCATGAAGTCCTTGACATTCTCGTGCACGAAGGTGTGAATCGTGATTTCGTGGACCCAGTCCTCGAGCTGTGCGCGCGTGGGAAGCGCACCGTTGATGAGCAGGTAGGCGACCTCCAGGTAGCTGGAGTGTTCGCACAGCTGCTCGATCGAATAGCCGCGGTGCTGGAGGATCCCGGCCTCGCCGTCGATGTAGGTGATCGCGCTTCGACACGACGCGGTGTTCGTGTAGGCGGGGTCATACGCCATCAGCCCGAAGTCGTGATCGTCGGTTTTGATCTGCCTGAGGTCCATCGCCGGCACGGTCTCGTCCCGGATCGGGAGCTCGTAGCTACGGCCAGTCCGGTTGTCGGTCACCGTGAGCGTCTCCGGCGCGGGGACACCGTCGTCGGCCGCGCGTCCGCCGCCTTCCGGGGCGGGGCCACTGATCGCAGCGCCCAGTGTCCCCGCCTGAGCAGCGCCTTCGGCGGCGCTGCCAGTGATCGCTGGTCCGTCGGTGTTCATGTGTCTCTCCTGTCCGCGGTATCGGATGCCCTGGCTCCGATTATGCGCAACCGCGTGCGGTCGCTCGTCGCCTGCACCGGATCGAGCCTCAGGCCTGCGGCAGGCGCTGGCGTGAGACGACAGCGCGCACGCGCGCTGGAGACGGCGGCGAGGGGTCCCCGTGCGGGCCCCGCCTGGGCCGGCGCGGCAGGCCGGAGCGCGGGTGGTGGGGGTGCAGCGGGCGCGGGCGCGGACCGATGCCGCCGTCCTGGCCCGGGGCTGTCTCCGGAGTCTGGCCAACGGCCCACCGGACGATCAGGAACAGCGCCACGATCGGGATCTTCAGGATCACGAGCAGCCAGATGAAGGTCCAGGTCGTCACGCATCGCGATCGTATACCCGGCCGCAGATCCGTACAAGCCCCCGATGCGCAAATCGGGCAGAAGTGGTAAAGCGCCGCGCTTCAGCCACTCGGCTTCACCGCGCTCAGCCCCTCAGCTGCAGCGGCGCGCCGCCGAACTGGGTCATCGCGCGCAGCTCCTGGACGCGCGCGATGATCTCGCTGCCGGTCAGGCGCTCGATGCGCTCGGTGCCGAACGCCTCGACGTTGAACGACGCCAGCACGGTCGCGTGGGCCATCGCGTCTCGTAACAGCTCGTCAGAGAGCTCCTCGTCGGCGTGCGCGGCGATGTAGCCGACGAGCCCGCCCGCGAAAGTGTCGCCCGCGCCGGTGGGGTCGATCACCGTCTCCAGCGGGTAGGCCGGAAGCGCGAAGAAACCCTCACGCGTGACCAGCGCTGCCCCGTACTCCCCCTGCTTGGCGACGACCACGCTCGGGCCGTGCATCTCTGCCGACGACGGGGACCAACTCAAGATCTCGCGCGCCGCCGACACAAGGTTTGGGCGGCCGGTCAGCTGACGCAGCTCGGCGTCGTTGAGGATCACGCAATCGACGTGCTCGATCGCCCGCACCAGCGAGTCGCGTGCCACGTCGATCCACATGTTCATCGAATCGAGCGCCACGAAGCGCGCGTGCGGCAGCTGGCGGCGGACTTCATGCTGCAGGTCGGGTTGGATGTTGGCCAGGAACAGCACGTCGCTAGAGCGCGAGCGCTCCGAGAGCTTCGGGCGAAAGCCCTCGAACACCCCGAGCTGTGTATCGAGCGTCTCGCGGGAGTTCAGGTCCCAGCCATACGCTCCGTGCCAGAAGAATGTCTTTCCGCCGGCCACCAGCTCGATGTCGGAGACGTCCACGCCGCGTCGGCGCATCAGCTCGAGCTGCTCCTCGCCGAAGTCCTCGCCCACCGGGCCCACGACACGGACATCCGCGAAGAACGACGCCGCCAGGGCAAAATGCACGGCGGCGCCCCCGAGCATCCGTTCGCGTTCGCCGAATGGCGTCTTGACGGTGTCGTAGGCGATCGATCCGACCACGGTGATTGGCATGGGCGCGCACCTTAGAGCACCCCGCGTGTCGCACGCGCGCCGGGCCCGGCGTAGGTCGTCGGCGGGCGCGTGGCCGGGTCGGCACTCCGATAGCCTCGATCCATGCGCGCTATCCAGATGACCGAGTTCGGTGGTCCCGAGGTGCTCGCGCTCGCGGAGCTGCCCATCCCTGAGGCGGGTCCCGAGGAGACGTTGATCAGGGTCACGCGCGCCGGGCTGAACTTCGCCGACACACACACGCGGACCAACTCTTACGTGCAGAAGGCGACGCTGCCGCTGGTGCCCGGCGGCGAGGTGGCGGGCGTGCGTGAGGACACGGGCGAGCGCGTGGTCGCGCTCGTTGGCAGCGGTGGCTACGCCGAGTACGCGATCGCTCCCAAGAACCTGGCCTTCCCGATCCCCGACGGCCTCGACGACGGCACCGCGCTAGCGATGATCGTCCAGGGGACGACCGCGTGGCACCTGTACCGCACCTCCGGGCGTGTGGCCGAGGGCGAGACCGTCGTTGTACATGGCGCCGCAGGCGGCGTCGGCTCGCTCGCCGTCCAGCTCGGGCATCGGCTCGGCGCAGCACGCGTGATCGCGACCGCGTCGAGCGCACAGAAGCGTGCCCTGGCGCTGGAGCTCGGCGCTGACGCGGCGATCGACCCCGAGCCGGAGGGGCTCACCGAGCGCCTGATCGAGGCCAACGACGGGCGCGGAGTCGACGTCGTCTTCGAGATGTCGGGCGGCGAGGTATTCGACGCTTCCTACCGGGCATTGGCCCCGTTCGGGCGGATCGTCGCGTACGGGATCGCCACCAACGAACCCAACCAGGTCTCTACCGGCTCGCTGCTGCGCCACTCGCGCGCGGTCGTCGGCTTCTATCTCTTTCACTGCCTGCAGCGGTCCGGGATGTTCGCCGAGGCCCTGTCGGAGCTGTTCGCGCGAGCCGGGCGCGGCGAGCTGAAGGCGATCGTGGGGCACACCTATCCCCTGGAAGATGCCGCGCAGGCGCACATCGACCTGCGTGCGCGGCGCACCACCGGCAAGCTCCTGCTCGACCCGTCCGCCTAAGCTCCACTGCACCGTCATGGCCAAGTCATTCGCCGAACTCGGGCTGTCCGAGTCCACACTCAAGGCGCTGCGCGACGTGGCCTACGAGTCACCCAGCCCGATCCAGGAACAGGCGATCCCGGCGCTGCTGCAGGGGCGCGACGTGATCGGCCAGGCGCAGACCGGAACAGGCAAGACGGCCGCGTTCGGCCTGCCGATCATGGAGTACATCGATCCATCCGAGCAGGTCGTGCAGGCGCTCGTGCTGACGCCAACGCGCGAGCTGTGCATCCAGGTCACCCAGGCCCTGCGCACGTACGGCGCGCACACCGGCATCGACGTGGTGGCAGTGTTCGGCGGCGCTCCGATCCGCACCCAGCAGGGCCAGCTGCGCGCCGGCGGGCACGTCGTCGTGGGAACCGTCGGGCGGGTGCTCGACCTGATCTCGCGCCATTCGCTGGTTCTGCACGACTGCCGCTTTGTGGTGCTGGACGAGGCTGACGAGATGCTCGACCTGGGCTTCTTCGAGGACGTCGAGAAGATCCTCTCGCTCACGCCCTCCAGCCGCCAGACGGCTCTGTTCTCGGCCACCATGCCCCCGCCGGTGCGCACGCTGGCCGATCGTTACATGTACGACCCGACGATCATCCAGGTCGAGGCTGCGACGCTCACGATCGACACCGTCGCGCAGTTCCAGCTCCCGGTCGACGCCAAGGAAAAGCCCGACAAGCTCGTCGAGGTGCTGAGCGCCGAGATGGGCACTCGCGGTGAAGCCGAGGGTCAGCAGGCGATTGTGTTCGTGCGCACGAAGGTCCGCTGCGAGCAGCTTTACCGGACGCTGCGAGACCGCGGCATGAACGTGAGGGCGCTCCACGGCGACATGTCGCAGGGCTCGCGCGACGGTGTGATGCTCGCGTTCAAGGCGGGTCGCGTGCCGATCCTCGTGGCCACCGACGTGGCCGCTCGCGGCCTTGATATCTCGACGGTGACCCACGTGATCAACTACGACGTGCCCACGAGCCCTGACACCTACGTGCACCGCATCGGACGCACTGGGCGCGTGGGGCGCTCGGGCCGCGCGATCACGTTCGTGGAGAACCGTCAGAAGCGCGAGCTCGAGGCGATCGAACGCCACATCGGCACGCATATCGCCCAATGGGAGCAAGGCGCGATCGCTGCGCCGACGCCCGTGCGCGAGCGCCCGCGCAGGCACTCCAAGCCCCGGATCAGCCGGCGCGATGAGCGCGAGCCCTACACCAAGCTGGTGCTCGGCGGAGGCCGCGCGGCGGGGCTGAGCGTCGCAGACATCGTCGCCTCGGTGACCTCCGCGGCCGGCCTGGACGGCGAGGCGGTGCGCGACGTGCTCGTGCTCGAGCGCTTCTCGTTCCTGTCGGTCCCGACCGCGGAGGCCGAGCGGGTGATCGCGGCGCTCGACGGGCAGGTTGGGCGGGGTCCGATCGGCCAGGCGCTCAGCTTGGAGCGCGTGAGGATAAAGTAGGCAGATGTCTACCGCCACGATGCAGACCACCGAAGGCCCGATCGTCTTCGAGCTGTTCGACGAGGACGCCCCGAAGACCGTCGCCAATTTCCGCAAGCTCGCCGCCGACGGCTTCTACGACGGGCTGAGCTTCCATCGAGTGATCCCGGACTTCATGATTCAAGGCGGATGTCCGCAGGGGACGGGCACCGGCGGCCCGGGCTACACCTTCGAGGACGAGATCAACTCGCACAAGGTGGTGCGCGGGGCGCTCGCGATGGCAAACGCAGGGCCAAACACAAACGGCTCGCAGTTCTTCATCGTCACCGCCGACGCCTGCTCGTGGCTGGACGGCAAGCACACCGTGTTCGGCCAGGTGAGCGCGGGCATGGACGTCGTGGACAAGCTCGAGGGCGTCTCAACCGACGGCTCGGACCGGCCCTCCGAGCCGATCGGCATCGCCTCCATAGAGCTCTCCGAGTAACGGTCTCGCGTTCTCGCGAGCAGTTCGGAACAGGACGCTGCTGCGCCCGCAACGTAGCCGGTGCGCGTGCCGATCGGAGTACTCTCTTCTTAATCGGGGTTACGAGTGGGAGGTTTCAGATGGCGAGCGTCGATCAGCACGTCGAGCAGGAGATTCTCAAGAACGCGAATGGGGCCGCCGAGCCTCCGCAGGCGCCCGAGTCGCCGCAGGAGGCCGCCGCCGAGTCCGCGGCCGCCGAGCCCGCCGCGGGCATCGCCGTCGAGAACCCCGCAACGGGCGAGATCGTCGCGACCGTCCCCGATCTGGGCGCCGCCGCGGTCGCCGACATGGCCGCTCGCGCGCGCGCGATCCAGCCGGAGTGGGAGGCCTACGGCTTCGACGGCCGCGCGCGTGTGCTCTCGCGCGCACAGAAGTGGCTGATGGACAACGCCCAGCGCGTGACCGAGACGATCGTCTCGGAGACCGGCAAGACCTATGAGGACGCCAGCCTGGCGGAGATCGGCTACGCGGGCAACGCGTTCGGCTTCTGGGCCAAGCAGGGGCCGCGCTACCTCGCCGACGAGGCCGTCAAGTCCAGCCAGATCCTCGTGAAGGGCAAGAAGCTCGTCTTGCGCTACCGGCCGCTGGGGCTGATCGGGGTGATCGGGCCGTGGAACTATCCGCTGACGAACTCCTTCGGCGACTGCATACCCGCGTTGATGGCGGGCAACAGCGTGATCCTCAAGCCGTCAGAGATAACGCCGCTGACCTCGCTGCTGCTGGCCGACGGGCTGCGCGAGTGCGGCCTGCCCGAGCACGTCCTGCAGATCGCCACCGGCCGCGGAGCGACGGGCGCGGCGCTCGTGGAGGAGGTCGACATGATCATGTTCACGGGCTCGACCCGCACTGGGCGCAAGGTCGCCGAAGCGGCCGCCAGACGGCTGATACCGGCCTCGCTGGAGCTTGGCGGTAAGGACCCGATGATCGTGCTCTCCGACGCGGACCTCGAGCGGGCGGCCAACTTCGCGACCTACTTCTCGATGCAGAACGCCGGTCAGACGTGCATCTCGATCGAGCGTGCCTACGTGGAGGAGCCGGTGTACGACGAGTTCGTGGCCAAAGTCTCCGAGAAGGTGCGCGCCCTGCGCGTCGGGCGCCCCGACGGGGGCTTCGGCACGGTGGAGGTGGGCGCGATCACGTTCCCGCCCCAGCTCGAGACGATCAAGGACCACGTCGAGGACGCCGTGCAGAAGGGCGCGCGCGTGCTCACCGGCGGGCACGAGGTCCAGAGCGCGGGGCGCTTCTACGAGCCGACGGTGCTCGTGGATGTCGACCACTCGATGAAGATCATGACCGAGGAGACGTTCGGGCCGACGCTGCCGATCATGAAGGTGCGCGACGCCGATGAGGCGGTGCGGCTGGCCAACGACTCGCCCTACGGGCTGGGCTCATCGGTGTTCACACGCGACACCGCCAGGGGCGAGGCAATCGCGAGGCGCATCGAAGCGGGCGCTGCGAACGTCAACGACGCGATGATCAACTACACGGTGCTCGAGCTGCCGATGGGGGGAGCGAAGGCCTCGGGCCTCGGCTCCCGCCACGGCCCCGGCGGCATCCGCAAGTACTGCTCGCAGCAAGCGATCGTCGTGACGAAACTGGCGATGAAGAAGGAACTGTTCATGTACCCGTACAAGTCGCGTACCTCGCGGCTGCTGGCAGGGCTGTTCAAGCTGATGTACGGGCGCGGCAAGCGGGACTAGTGCTGGCCGGCGTCAGCCCACCGTCTCACCGGTACCCAGCGGGACTCCCAGCAGCCGCTCGAGCTCGGGGATGGTGCTGTCGGCGCTCGTGTGGTGCACGGTGGCCATGCCCAGCTCCTCGGCGGGGGTGAGGTTGAACGGCAGGTCGTCGACGAACACGCACAGCTGCGCGGGCACCCCGGCACGCTCGGCCCCGAGTTCGTACATCCGCGGGGTTGGCTTGCGCATGCCCTCTTCACCGGAGATGACGACGCCGTCGAACAGCTCTGAGAACAGCTCTCTCGGATAGCGGTGCGCGCCCCAGGAGTTCGACACGAGCGCCGTGCGCACGCCTGCTCGGCGCGCCGCGCGGACGGCTTGCACCATCGCCTCGTCCGGTTGCACGCCCGCGAACAGGCCGTCGATGAGTCCGTCGGGCTCGACTCCGATCAGTGCGGCGAACTGCTGCTCGAAGCCAACCTCGTCGAGCACTCCGGTCTCCAGCGCGATCAGCAGCTCTCGTGCGGCGGGGTCGCTGCGGAAGCGGCCGAGCATGGTCTTGGGGTCGATGTCGGCTTGCACGCAGTAGGCGTGGAAGGACTCGAACAGGTTGGTCGTGAGCACACCGCCCCAGTCGATTAGGAGCGCCGAGCGGAGCTCGCCCTCGGCGGCGTCGGGCCGCTCAGCCGCCATGGGCCAGCTCCTCGGCCTGGCCCGCGAGCTCGAGCACGCCGTCGCCGAACTGCCGCAGATAGGGGTCGTCGGTGGTGCCAGCGATCGCCCGCTTGTAGTTGCCCTCCATGAACACCACGCTCTTCCACACCGCCAGCGTGGTGTACCAGCGGATGTCGCTCATCGAACGGCCCGAGCGCTCCTCGTAGCGCGCGATCAGCTCGGCGCGCGTCGGAAAGCCGTCCTCTCGCGTGACGTTTCCGAGATGCTCGCGCAGGCCCTCCCTGGGGTCGCCGGTCTCGGTCCACATCATGCACAGGTAGCCCAGGTCGGCCAGCGGGTCGCCGATCGTGGCCATCTCCCAGTCGAGCACCGCCACCAGCCGCGCCGGCGCTGCGGGCGCGAACATCGTGTTTCCGAGGCGGTAGTCGCCATGGACGATCGTCGCCGGGCCGGAGCTCGGCATGCGCTCGGCCAGCCAGGCGCCCACGCTCTCCACGGCCGGGATCTCACGTGTCTTGTTCAGCTCCCATAGGCCGGTGAAGCGCCGCAGCTGGCGTTCCAGGTAGCCGGTCGGCTTGCCGAAGTCCTCCAGGCCCGCCGCGCGCCAGTCCACGCCGTGGATCTCGACGAGTGCGTCGATCAGCTGCTCACCGATCCGGCGTCGCTCGCTCGGCGTGTCCAGCGCGTCGGGCACGCTCGAGACGATCACCTCGCCCTCGATCATCTCCATCACATAGAACGGCGCCCCGATCGTCTCAGGGCCCTCGCAAACGGCCAGCACCTCCGGCACGCGCGCGGGGGTGCTCCGCAGCGCGCGCAACAGGCGCGCCTCGCGCAGAACATTGTGCGCGCTCGGTGGCAGTGGTGGTCGGGGAGGGCGGCGCAGCACGACCTCGCTGCGGTCGCGCTCGATCAGGTACGTGACGTTCGAGTGGCCCTCGCCGATTGGGCTCGCCCGAATCGTCCCCTCGCCGAGGCCGTGCGCGTCCATAAAGGCCTGCAGCGGCCCTAGGACAAGCAGGGGTGGGCGGCTGTTACCCTCCGCCTCCGCAGGGGTCTGGACGATGTCGTCTGGTGCGATCGGGGCGCTCACAGAACCCAAAGCTACAAACACCGCAACCTTCTCTGCGCTGAGGTGTCTCAAGCGACCATGCCCAAAATCCGCATCCTCCTCCTCTCGCTGCTCGCCAGCGCCCTGATGGCGGGCTCTGCCGGGACCGCCGAGGCGCTCGCCTCGCACGGCCAGATCACCTACTTCGAGGCTGCAAATGACCTGCTCGAACCGAGCACACGCTCGCACGTCATCGCGCAGCTGCAGCACCTGGGGGTGCACGCTCTGCGCGTGGAGCTCTATTGGGAAGCAGTCGCTCCCGAGCCCACCAGCGCCACCAAGCCGGGCTTCGACGCGACCAACCCGGCTGGCTATAACTGGGGCCAGTACCCTGCGGTGCTCGCCGAAGCAAAGCGACTCGGCTGGCCTGTGCTGCTGACGGTGACCTCGCCCGTTCCGCGCTGGGCCACCTCGAACGGAAAAGCCCCGTACGTCACGCGGCCCGACGACGCGGACTTCGAGGAATTCATGACCGCCGTTGCCCGTGAGTTCGGCTCCGAGGTGTCGGTCTACTCGATCTGGAATGAGGCCAACCACCCGGCTTTCCTGATGCCGCAATGGAACTCCAACGGCACGCCCGCCTCCGGGCGCATCTACCGCGGCCTCTACCAGTTCGGCTACGCAGGGCTGCAGGCGGCCGGGATCGCCCATCCGCGGGTGCTGTTCGGCGAGACCGCACCGGTTGGCTACGATACGGTCAGCGTGCGCCACGAAGGATCAAGGGCCTTGCTGCACCCGGTCGCACCGCTGGCGTTCATGCGCCAGGCCCTGTGCCTCAACGCCAAGTACAAGAAATCCAGCTCGTGCAGCGAGCTGCAGATGTCCGGCTACGCCCACCATGCATACGCAGAAGCCGCTGGGCCCTACTACCACCCACCGGAAGGCGACAACGTGACGATCGCGGTGCTATCGCGCTTGAGCCGGGCGCTCGACCTCGCCGCCGCCGCGCATGCGATCCCGCCCCGCCTGCCGATCTACCTGACGGAGTTCGGGGTGCAGAGCCTGCCGAACAAGCAGCTCGGCGTGCCGGTCGCCAAGCAGGCGGAATACGACGCGATCGCCGAGCACATCGCCTACTCCAATCCCCGCGTGGCGGCATTCTCGCAGTACCTGCTGAGGGACGATCCGGTCGGGGGCGCGCCCGGTGCGAGCGTGCATGGCGGCACCGTCGGCTTCCAGACGGGGCTGGAGTACATCAGCGGAGCGCACAAGCCGCTGTACTCCGGCTGGCCGATCCCGCTGACGGTCACCAAAGAGCATCACGGCGTGTCGCTGTGGGGTCTCGTGCGGCCAGCCACGGGAGCGACCAAGGTGACCGTGCTCATCCGCCCCAACGGGTCCCGGCATTACCGGACCCTAAGGACGGTCGTGACCAACAGCGGCGGCTACTGGGGCTTCAGCTCCTCGACCCAGGGCGAATACTGGCGTGTGCGCTGGACGAGTCCGCAGCACGTGAAGTACGAAGGCCCACCGATCCACGCGTACTGACGGGCTCGGGGTGCCTGGCGGCGCCTCGGCGCGGCGTCCCGCCGAGAAGAGGCGCCGCGGCGTCCTCCTACGATGAGAGGGCGATGCCGGAGCTGCCCGAGGTGGAGATCACAGCACGCCTGCTCGACGCCGAGTTGCGAGGCGCGCAGATCGAGTACGCGCGCGCGCCGGGGATCAACGCCCTGAGGACGTTCGACCCACCGCTATCGGCGCTCGAGGGCGAGCGGGTCGTCGCGGTGCGCAGGCGCGGCAAGCACCTGATTGTGGACGTCGATCGGTCCGCGGACCCGTTGGCGCTGCTACTGCACCTGATGTCGGCAGGACGCCTTCAGCTGTACGACAGGCCGGCGGGCCCGCGCGATCGCACCTCGCGGCTGCTCGTGGGCTTCGACGACGGCCGCGAGCTGCGCCTGCGCGAGTTCGGCTCCAAGCAGGCGGCCTGGGTGAAGCTGCTGCGGGCGGGCGAGCTCGAGCACGACGAGTCGCTCGCGCGGCTTGGTCCGGAAGCCTGGCCCGATCCGGGCGGGTGGGCTCGACTAAAAGCGCTCCTCGACGCGCCGCGGCCGCTGCACAAGCTGCTGCGCGACCAGCACGTGATCGCGGGCATCGGGCGCTCGTGGGTCGATGAGATCCTGTGGCAGGCAAGGCTGTCGCCGTACAAGCGCGGGGCCGACCTGGACGAGCAGGAGGCCGAACGACTGCGGGATGCGGTGGTCGAGACGCTCAGCGGCGCGATCGTCCACTACGAACAGGCGATCAGCGTGCCGATCCCCGACAAGCTGCCGATGCCGCTGCGTGTCCACCGCCACCAAGGCGAGCCGTGCCCACGGTGCACCGCCACGTTGCAGGCCGTCCACTTCGAGGACTACGTGATCGCCTACTGTCCCGCCTGCCAGACTGAAGGGCGGGTGCTCAAGGACCGGCGCCTGTCGCGACTGCTGCGCTGAGACGCCGAACGACGCGGGCGGGCGGCTACGATCGGACAATGATCGAACAGGGATCGCAGGCCCCCGAGTTCGAGCTCCCCGACCAGGACGGGCATACGGTCAAGCTCTCCGATTTTCGCGGCCAGCCGGTTGTCGTGTACTTCTATCCCAGGGTGGAAACACCCGGCTGCACGACCCAGGCGTGCGGCGTGCGCGACCATCGCGCCGACTACGCCAAGGCGGCAGCGGTGGTCCTCGGGATCTCACCCGATCCGATCGCCAAGGTAAAGAAGTTCCACGACAAGCACGCCCTGAGCTTCTCCCTGCTCGCGGACGAGGATCACGCCGTCGCCGAGTCCTACGGCGTGTGGGTGCGCAAGTCGCTGTACGGACGGATCTACTTCGGGAACGAGCGCACCACTTTCGTTATCGATGCGGATGGCACCGTCGCGCGCGTGCTGCACAGGGTCAAGCCGGCCGACCACGACGCGCTGGTGCTGAAGGCGCTGCAGGAGGCCAGCCCCCCGGCGGCGTAGGGCGGTCGCGAGGTCCTCGGTGCCCGCGCGGGCATACGCTCTACGCTGTGCACCCGCTCGAGAAGTTGCGCCGCCGTTTAGCTGAGCTCGCGGATCTTGCGTCCGTCGAGATGCTCGTTCAGTGGGATCAGCTGGTGATGATGCCGGGTGAGGGGGCGCAGGCGAGAGCGCAGCAGCTCGGTGCGCTCGCCCGCCTCGCGCACGAGCTTGCCACTGCCGACGAGCTCGGGGGCTGGCTGGACGAGCTCGGCGGGGCAGCGCTCGATGAGCTGGACCGCGACGTCGTGCGCCTTGCACGCCGCGATTGGGAGCGGGCTCGTCGGGTCCCGGAAGAGCTCGCCGTCGAGTTGGCGCGCGCGAGCACTCAAGGCCAGGAGAGCTGGCGGCTCGCGCGAGAGCGCGATGACTTCAACGCCTTCGTGCCCGCGCTCGAACGAAATGTGGAGCTCGCACGCGCTCACGGGGAATGCCTGGCCGAGGACGGTGAGAGCGTGTATGAGGCTCTGCTAAGCGACTACGACTTCGGACTGCGCACCGAGGAGCTTCGCCGGGTGTTCGGGGCACTCGCGGTAGCGCTGCCCCCGCTCGTGGCCGAGGCGTCGGTCTGCTCGCCTCGCCGGGCGCTGGGGGTACCGGTGGGCCCTCAGCAGCTGGCCGTGGCCGGCGTTCTGCGCCGACTCGGAGTCGACGCCGCGAGCTGGCGGGTGGATGTCTCGGCCCACCCATTCACGGCGTGGATCGGCCGCGGCGACTCGCGCGTGACCACGCGCTACAGCGACGGCGAGGTCGAGTCGCTGCTCAGCTCGCTGCACGAGTACGGTCACGCGCTCTACGAGCGCCAGATCGACCCGGCGCTGGAGCGCACCAACCTCGGGCGCGGGACATCGATGTCGATCCACGAGTCTCAGAGCAAGCTGTGGGAGAACCACGTGGCACGCAATCGCGCGTTCGCCGAGGTTCTGGCCGCCGAATTAGATGCCGGCGGGTTCGCGGTGGCTCCGGCTGAGCTGCACGCCAGTCTGACGGGCGTCGAGCCCTCCCTGATCCGCGTGTCCGCGGATCCGCTCACGTACCCGCTGCACATCGTGTTGCGCTTCGAGCTCGAGCTCGCGCTGATCGACGACGAGCTCGCTGTCCGCGACCTGCCGGCCGCGTGGCGCGAAGGGATGCGCCGGCTGCTCGGCGTGGAGGTTCCCTCGGATGCGCTCGGATGCCTGCAGGACGTGCACTGGGGCGCCGGCAGCTTCGGTTACTTCCCGAGCTACGCGCTGGGGTGCTTGATCGCCGCCCAGATGTGGGAGGCGATGGAGGCCGAGCTGGGGCCACGCGAGGAGGATTTGCGCAACGGCGAAGTGGCTGCCATCCAACGCTGGCTCGGCGAGCGCGTGCATCGTCACGGCCGGCGGCTCGATACAACGGCTGTGGTCGAGCACGCCACTGGGCGCGCGCTGGAAATCGAGCCGTTCCTACGCTACGTCACCCCGCTCGCCGAACGCTGAACGTACTGCCCGCGAGTTGGCTGTTGCGCGGACAGCGCATTCAGCGTAAGGTCGAGGATAGTCCTGCCGGGATGGCAGTTGAGGCAACCTCAACGCTGGACCCGGCCGATCAAAGGAGAGGGTGGGATGCTCAGGGGGAACGGAATGCGCCTGACCAGAAGCAAGCGAATCCGGCTTGCGCCGACGACGATCGCGGTTGCGCTCCTGTCGCTGGCGCTCGCCTCGTCGGCGAACGCCATGGCCAGGACCGTCAAGGTCACAAGAACAGTCATCGCGGCGCCGCCTGCGCCGGGAACTCCTGAAAGCCTGAAGATCAAGCAGGTCGGAACCATCGACCTCAACAAAGTCGGGATCATAAAGATCGCTCCGAAACGGGAAGCAGCTAACAACGTCCTGGTGTTGGAGCCGGGGACCTCGGCAGCGGCCGCGTACTTCGTGCCGTTCGCGAAGTCGCTGGTCGAAGCCACGAAAGGTTGGCAGGTGTGGGCCGTCGAACGCCGGGAGAACTTCCTCGAGAACCAGAAAGAGCTCACAAAATTCAAGCTCGGCAAGCTGGTTGAAGAAGTGAACGAAAACACGAAAAAAGAGGAAACGCCGGCGGAACAGTTCTACAACTTCTACCTGGGCCATCTCGACAACCCTGAAATCACGCATCACTACATCTCCGTCCCTGAATCGCTGGTGGAGTTCGCAAAGAACTGGGGCATGAACGTCGCGGTCGAAGATCTGAAAGTCGTGATCAGCGCGGCCAAAGAACTGCACGGCAAGGTCGTGTTGGGCGGACACTCGCTCGGTGGATCGGTCGTCACCGCGTATGCGACCTGGGACTTCGAAGGCAAACCCGGGGCCGAAGGTCTGTCCGGCCTGGTATACGACGACGGCGGCAGCAGCCCGCTCGCGATATCCGAAGAAGAAGCGAAAAAGTCGCTGGAAAAACTCGACGAACCGGCGGAAACCCCGTGGCTCGCGTTTGGCGGCATCCCTGCGCCGGACCTCGGTCTGTTCTCGGCGGTCGGCTCGACGCTGGCGGTCATGGAACCCAAAGGGTCTTCGCTGCTTGAAGGCTTCCTATTCCTGCCGCCCGACCTGCGCTCGCCGATTCACCCGGTTACCAACGAAGCCGGGTTCGGCTACTCAGTTAACGTCGGGACCTCGCCGGCGTCTCTTGCCGCGGCACAGATACATGGGGGAGCAGGAGTCGAAGAAGCAGCCGAAGCCGACGGTCTTCACGGCTGGAACGGCTCGGGAGCACTGACCCCGGTTCGGCGCTATGCCGAAATGCTCTCCGGAGCTGGACTGCGCGATGCGAGCGGCAGCGAGTGGTACTTCCCCGCGCGCCTGACGCTCGACACGGGCGCGGTTGGCAACGGCCTCGAAAACCCCGCACAGAGTGTGCTGGATCTGCACTCGACGATGGGCAAGCATCTACCGACGTCGCTGCACATCTTGGCCATCAACTCGGAACTGGACAAAGTCTTCGGACCGGGAGGAGGGACGCTGAAGGCCGCGGAACTCCTGGCAGAACAGTCCGGCATCCCCAAGGAAAACCTGACCCTGATCAACGAGGAAAACGTCTACGCTCACAATGACCCGGCCGGGGCGACGCCCGCCGAAAACGAATTCTTCCTCCATATGGTGCCGTTCCTGACGGAAATAGCTGAATAGCGGAGCTCAGCCGTTGAGCGATGCGGGCGTCGTCAGCCCGCCCACGAGCATCCCCGATCCGAGGTGGGCCCCGAGCACCGGGCCCACCTCGGTGCAGAACGACGGCCCCGCACCGAACAGCGCCGTTCCCGCGGCCACCAGCTGCTCGGCATCGGCGGGCGCCTGGGCGTGCTGGACGATCCAGTCGGTCGCGCCACGCTCGCGCAGCTCATGCAGGTAGGCAGCCATCCGCTCGAGCGCGCGGCGGTGTGTGCGGACGCGGCCCACAGGCGCGATCTCGGTGCCGAAGGTGAGGATCGGCTTGACCTTCAGCGCGGTTCCGAGCATCGCCTGTGCCGCCCCGATCCGCCCGCCGCGGCGCAGGTACTCGAGCGTGTCGAGGCAGAACCAGATGTCAAGGCTTTCGCGACCTCGGTGGACGCTGTCCACGACGGCCTCGAGCGCGCCACCCCGCTCGGCGACGCGAGCGGCGAGCAGCACAAGGCAGCCGAGGCCGCCTGCGCCGGTTTCGCTGTCGAGCACCTCCACGGTGCCCGGTCGCTGTTCCTCGGCCATGATTCGGGCCGCTTCGCGCGCGCTCTCGCATGTGCCCGACAGCCCGCCGGCGATGTGCACGGAGACGACATCGCGCCCGGCGCCGAGGAGCGGCTGGTAGCAGGCAAGGAAGTCGCCCACCGACGGCTGCGAGGTCGTCGGCAGCTGCGGGGAGTCGTGCAGCCGCGCGTAGAAGGCGTCGAGATTCGTGTACTCGTGCTCGGGCCGCAGGTCCCCGTCCCAGCCGACATACAGGCTGACCCGGCGGATCCCCCAGCGCTCGATCAGGGGCTGGGGGAGGTAGGCGGTGCTGTCGGTGACGACGGTCACGCCACGGCTCGTCGGGGTGCTGTCGGCGTCCTCGTAGGCGACCACGAGCTGTGTAGCCTACGGCGCGTCGACTACGCCCGCCTACCGGATCGGTCGATCCATGCGAGTCGCGGCGATCGTTTCGCGGAGGGTGTCAACGGCGTTGTGGCGAGGGCGCCAGCCGAGCTCGCGCCGCGCCTTGGTCGTGCTCATGATCACCGGCTCGCGGAACGCGGCGATCCATTGCGTCTGTGCCGGCAGAAAGCCGAGGCGCTCAACCATCTCCGCCACCGCATCCACCGCCAGCTCGGGCACAGGAAGCGAATGCCAGCCAAGCTCCTCGGCCAGCAGCTTGACCGTCAGCTCGCCCGGCCCCGCGAGGTTGTACGCGCCGGGGGCTCCGCGCCCGAGCACGGCCGCGCGCATCGCCGTGGCGACGTCGTCGTGGTGCACCAGTTGGAACGGTACGCCGGCGTCCATCAGCACCGGCTTGAGGATCGACACCCCGTCGATCATGCCGAGAACCGCCCCGGGCAGTCGCTCGGAGACGTGCGAGTACGGCAGGCTGTCGATCAGGACCGACGCCTGCGGCCCGCCGACAATGCACGGGCGGAACACGTAGCCGGCCGTGGCGCTGCCGGCGAGCGTGGTCGCGAGCAGCGCCTCGACCTCCGCCTTCTGGGCCGAGTAATAGTGGGCTGCTGTCCCCCGCGCGGGGACCTCCTCAGTGAGCGGCTGCGGGTTGTCGCGATGGAAGCCATACGCGGCCACCGATGAGGCGTACACCAGGCGCTTCACACCCGCCGAGACCGTCGTCTCGAACACGTTGCGCGAGCCGTCGAGGTTGATTGCCCGGCTCTCCTTTGCGCCGCCCATGATCATGAACGCCAGGTGCACGACCACATCGGCCTGCTCTACCAGGCTCTTTACGGCAGCCTCGTCGAGCACGTCGCCGCGTACGTAGGAGACCTTCTTCCAGCCACTCGCCCGCGGGTCGAACGCTCTGCGCGCCATGCCGATGATCCGCCCTACCTGGCGCGAGCGCTCCAGCGCCGCGACGACCGCCTGGCCGACCTCCCCCGTGGGGCCGGTGACCGCTACCGTGAGACCCTCCTCCGAGCTAGTGCGTCTAGCCACTAGTCCGTTTTACCGCATCGTCGTCCGCCAGTCCACCGCAGCGCGATTTTCTCGACCTGTCGATTTCCGCGCTCCTCGTTCGTCGTGTGTACATAGGCCGGGTACATACCGGTCACCATCTCATCTGCCGGAGATCGCTCTGCGGCATCCCAACGGAAAGGACGCAAGACATGCGATTCATGATGTTGATGTACCCGGGCATAACCGATGAGGCCGACTGGACCCCCAACCCCGAGGCTGTCGCCGCGATGGGTCGCTACAACGAGGAGCTGACGCAAGCCGGCGTGCTGCTTTCGCTCGATGGGCTTCACCCGACCTCCGAGGGCGCGCGCGTCTCGTTCGCGGGCGCTAGCCCGAGCGTGACAGACGGGCCATTCGCAGAGACAAAGGAGGTTCTGGGCGGCTACTGGCTGATCGACGTGCCATCAAAGGACGAGGCGGTCGCGTGGGCCTCGCGTTGCCCGGCAGGCGATCGCGAGATGATCGAGGTGCGCAGGGTCTGGGAGATGGCTGACTTCCCGCCGGAGGTCCAGGCCGCGGCCGAGCTGTCTCGGCGGCCGCCCCAGCAGACCGCCGCGCGCTAGGCGGATCGCGCTCGTAGCGCCCGCCGCGCTCCGGGCGCGTCGGGCGTCCGCGCGCACCGCGCGCCCTGGCGCGCCGTACGCTTGATTGTGTGCCCGCGCTTCCCGCGTCAACCTCGATCGGCCAGAGCGTCAGCTCGTTCCTGGAAGCGGCAGGGCAGTTCTTCTCCGACCTGGCGGCGGTGCACTGGCCGGCACTGCTGCTCGGACTCGCCTTCTTCGGGCTCAACCTCGCGCTGCGCTCGCGCGCCTTCTTCAACAGCCTACGGGCGGCCTACCCCGCCGTCTCCTTCCAGTGGCGACGGATCTTCGGCGCGTATGTCGCTGCTGTCGGCTTCAACAACCTCGTCCCGGCACGCGGCGGAGATGTCATCAAGCTGTTCCTGACCCGCTCGTCGATTCCGGGCTCTCGCTACCCGACCGTGGCCGCCGCCTTCTTCGTCGAGGCGATCTTCGACATCGGCGTGGGGGTGCTCGTGTTGATCTTCGCGTTCACCCAGGGCGTGTTCCCCAAGCCGCCGGACTTCTCGAAGCTGAGCTCCTTCGATATCTCCTACCTGGCCGAGCACTTCCGGCTGACGCTGTTCCTGATCACCGCTGTGGGGATGGCCGGCCTCCTCGCCTTTGCGCTTCTGTCCGTGCGCGCGAAGGCGTTCTGGGCGCGAGTGCGCCAGGGCGTCACGATCTTGAGCGATCGCCCCCGCTACCTGCGCGAGGTCGCGGCCCTGCAGGCGGTCGCGTGGGCGTGCCGCTTCGTCGCCTTCTGGTTCCTGCTGGAAGCGTTCAGGGTCGGCGCCTCGGTCGAGAACGTGCTGCTCGTGTTCGCGGTCAACCAGGTCGCCGGCGCTGTTCCGTTCACGCCCGGGGGCGCGGGTGTGCAGCAGGCGTTGCTCGTGAAGGTCTTCGCCACGAACGCTCCCACCGCCGTGGTGGCCGCCTACTCGGTCGGTCAGCAGATCGCGATCGCCGTGTTCACAGCGCTCCTCGGCCTCGGCGCGGTCGTCTTCATCTTCCGTTTCCGCTCCTTCAACGAGGTGCTGCACGCCGGACGCGCCTCGCGCGACGCTGAGCGCCAGGCCGAGCGAGCGGGCGTGCTGCCGGTCGAAGACCCGCCGCGCGAGTCCCAGGATCAGCCCGACGAGGAGCCTCCGACGTCGCGCCCGCGCCGTCCGCGCAGCGCACGCGCTCGCTACTGAAGGCCCTCGCGTGCCTCGCGCACGAGCGCCACCGCCTCGGGGAACACGCGAGCGATCACCGTGCGGATCTGCTCGGCTTGGGCCTCGGCGTTGCCTTGGACGTTGACGCGCCCCACGGCCGCCACCGTCATGTCGACGGCGAGCTTGATCGCGTTGTCGGCCCACACCAGGCGCTGGTTGCCCTGCATCTGCTCGGCGAACTCCGCCAAGCGCCGCTGCAGCTCCTCGGGATCGCCGAACAGGTCTCCGAGACCACCGCTTTCCATGACCTCATCATAGACTGCGCTGCTCATGCCCAGTGCAGGCGAGATCCGTCAACAGGTCGCCACGGAGTCCGAGCGTCGGGCCCGGCTCGCCGTCCCGTCGTTTGCCGGTGGCTTCCTGTATCTCCTGAGCTCGATCATCATCAGCTCGACGCTCAAAGGCGCGCCGACGGTAGGCCTGCTGCAGGGCCTGGCTCCGGCGCTCTCAGGCGTGGCCAATCCGGCTGTGAGCCCGCGTGCCGCCGAGGTCAAATTCATCAGCCACCACTCCTTCGCCCTGATTGCCGGCAGCATGCTCGCGGCGGTCGCAGTCGCGTGTCTGATGCTGATCCTGCTCCTGCTCCTGGATGCGACCCGCTTCCGCCGCCCGCAGACCTGGTCGCTGGCGCGCCCGCTCGTTCTCTACGGCGGCATCGCGGTTGTGCTCGTCAGCCTCGGCCACCAGGTGGTCAGCTCGATCGAGACGCACAACTTCGTGGTCGGCCACGACCACTCCAGCCACGCGGTCGACCAGGCGCTGACGAACGGCGCCGCCAACGTCGTCGTCGACTACGTTGACCTCCTGGCAGGGCTTGCGCTCGCCGCCGGGATGATCGCGACCATGCTCAACGCCCTGCGTGTCGGGCTGATCGTGCGCTGGATGGGCATCCTCGGCATCTTCACCGGCCTGCTCATCTTTCTGCCGATCGGCGGCGCCGAGTTGCAGGTCGTGCCGGCCTTCTGGATGGTGATGATGGGCATCCTCTACGTCGGCAAATGGCCCAACGGCGAGCCGCCCGCATGGGCCGCGGGTGAAGCGCGGCCGTGGCCGTCCAGGGCGCAAGCACGGGCTGCCAGGCAGGCTGGCAACGGACGCGCCGATGTGGCGCCTGCGCCTGCGCCGCCGGCCTCGGGCGGCTCTTCACGCAGGCGGCGCAAGCGCAGCGCTCGCAGGTGAGCCGTGTCGTCTGAACCCGAGAGCGTCGCGGGCGAGGTGCTTGACGGAGAGCTTGCATCGCTCCTGGACGTCGAGACGTTCGAGCCTCCCACCGAGTTTCACCAGCACGCGCTGCTGGGTGATCCCGGCGTGTACGAGCAGGCCGCACGCGACCCGCAGGCATGGTGGGCGCGGCAGGCTGAGGCGCTGGACTGGTTTCAGAGGTGGACGCGCGTGCTCGACGACGACGATCCGCCGTTCTACAAGTGGTTCACGGGCGGCACTCTGAACGTCTCCTACAACTGCCTGGACCGTCACGTGATCGCCGGCAGAGGCGATCGCGTCGCCTTCCACTGGCGCGGCGAGGACGGCTCCGAGCGCGACATCACCTACACGGCCCTGCTCGCCGAGGTCGAACGCTTCGCCAGCGCGCTGAAGGGCCTTGGCGTCGGCAGGGGCGACGTGGTCGGGATCTACCTGCCGATGATCCCCGAGGTCGTGGTCGCGATGCTCGCCTGCGCGCGCATCGGCGCTCCGCACAACGTGGTCTTCGGCGGATTTTCCGCCGAGGCTGTGCGCGAGCGCATGGAGTTCTCCGAGGCCAAGGTGTTGATCACCGTCGACGGCGCCGCACGCAAGGGCCGGACCGCTGCCGTCAAGGATCGCGTAGACGAGGTCATGGGCGATCTCGCGAGCCTCGAGAAGATCGTCGTGGTGAGGAGCAAGGGGACCGCCTGCCAGATGCAGGAGGGGCGCGACGTCTACTACGAGCAGATCCTCGCTGACGCCGAGCCTCGGTGTCCGGCCGAGCCGCTGGACGCAGAGCACCCGCTCTACATCCTCTACACCTCCGGCTCGACCGCCAAGCCGAAGGGGATCCTGCACACCACCGGCGGCTACCTGACGGGGGTCTCGGCGACGCACCGCTACGTGTTCGATCTGAAGGCGGACGCGGACGTGTACTGGTGTGCGGCCGACGTCGGCTGGGTTACCGGCCACTCCTACATCGTTTACGGTCCGCTGTGCAATGGCGCGACCTCGGTGATGTGGGAGGGCGCGCCCGACTACCCCCACAAGGGCATCTGGTGGGAGCTCGTGGAGCGCTACCACGTCAGCATCCTGTACTGCGCCCCGACGGCGATCCGCGCGTGCATCAAGTGGGGCGCGGAGTGGCCGAACGGGCACAATCTTCGGAGCCTGCGACTGCTCGGCTCGGTCGGTGAGCCGATCAATCCGAAGGCGTGGCTGTGGTACCACAAGGTGATCGGCGGCGGGCGCTGTCCGATCGTCGACACGTGGTGGCAGACCGAGACCGGCGCCATCATGATCACGCCGCTGCCGGGGATCACCGCCACCAAGCCCGGGTCTGCCACCCACCCGTTCCCGGGCGTGTTCGCCGAGGTCGTTCATGAGTCCACCGGCGAGCCGATCCAGGAAGGCCAGGGCCTGCTGGTGCTCACCCGTCCGTGGCCGTCGATGCTGCGCACCCTCTACAGAGAGCAGGAGCGCTTCGTCGAGACCTACTTCAAGCGCTTCGGCCCCGAGACCTATCTTGTCGGCGACGCTGCCCGTCGCGATCGTGACGGCTATCTGTGGGTGATCGGGCGCATCGACGATGTGGTCAACGTGTCGGGGCACCGCCTCTCCACAGCCGAGGTCGAGTCGGCCATCGTGGCCCATCCGGACGTCGCCGAGGCGGCGGTGATCGGCCAGCACGACGAGGACACCGGGCAGGCGATCGTAGCGTTCGTCACGCTCCAGGGCGACCTCCAGGGCGATGAGGACACCGTCGCGGGCATCCGCGAGAAGGTGGCCGAGCGCATCGGCAAGTTCGCCCGTCCCAAGCGCATCATCTGGACGGACGACCTTCCCAAGACGCGCTCGGGCAAGATCATGCGCCGGCTGCTGCGCGACATCGCCGAGGGCCGGGCGCTCGGCGATGTGACGACGCTGCGCGACCCGGCCGTCATGGGGGAGCTTGAGGAGCAGGTCAAGCAGCTGCGGGCCGAGGAGTCTTAGCTCTCGCCAGAGCTTGGCGCGGTCCCGGACCGGGTTTCTCATCGAATCTTTACGCTGCTCTGAGAGGCTCCGGTCACGAGGCGCGTGGAAGCTGCGCCCCGCCGTCCTTTTGATCAGCCAAGCAAAGGAGGCCGATGTCCGCTCCAGTTGACGCGTCAAGCGCAGTGGTGCCTGCGTCGGTGCAGGCCGGGTCCGGCCTGGCGATCGAGACCACCGGCCTTACCAAGCGCTTCGGCGAGCGCATCGCGCTCGATGGCATCGATCTGCGCGTGCCGCGAGGCAGCGCCTTCGGCTTCCTCGGCCCCAACGGCGCGGGCAAGACGACGATGATCCGCACGCTCCTCGGCCTCACCCGCGCGAACGCCGGGAGCATGCGGCTATTGGGCCATCCGGTCCCCGCCGAGCGAGCGCAGGCGCTGGCGCGCGTCGGGGCGATCGTCGAGGAGCCCCGCTTTCACCCATACCTGAGTGGGCGCGAGAACCTGCGCATCGTCGCGGCCGTCCGCGGCCCGCAGACGCGCGAGCGGATCGAGCCGGCACTCGCCCGCGTCGGCCTCTCCGAGCGAGGCGACAACAAGGTCAAGAGCTACTCGATGGGCATGCGTCAGCGGCTCGGGGTCGCACGCTGCTTGCTGGCCGATCCGCTGCTCTTGATCCTCGACGAGCCCACCAACGGGCTAGACCCCGGTGGCATCCAGGAGTTCCGTGAGATGATCCGCGCGATGGTCGAGCAGGAGGGCAGGACGGTGTTCGTCTCCTCCCACCTGCTCGACGAGGTCGAAAAGACCTGCGACGCGGCGGCGATCGTCGATCGCGGCAAGATCATCACACAGGGCGCGATCGCCGACCTCGCCGCAGGCGGCGAGGTGCGCCACGAGCTGGTGCTCGGCGTGGATGACGTCCAGTTGGCGCTGAGCACGCTCGAGACGAGCGAGCTCGTGCGCGAGGCCCGCCCGTCCGACGAGGGCCTTCGCATCGTCCTGTCCGACGGCCCCGAGACGGCGGCCCAGCTGAACGCGGCGCTGGTGCGGGCGGGCGTCGGCGTCATGCGCCTGGAACCCGTCCGCCACAGCCTCGAGCAGCGTTTCCTCCAGGTCACCTCCAGGCTCGACTCTTCCGCCGCTCCTCAGGAGGTGCAGGCGTGAACGCGACGATGACCACGCAGATGTTCGGGGCCGACTTCCTCAAGCTGCGCAAGAAGCGCAGCACGGTGATCTGGGCTCTAGTTCTGGCCCTGGTCCCGATCTTCATCTTCTACGCGGTCAACGCGGTTGAACACGCGTCCAACTCGAGCCACGAAGCGGCCGGCGGGATCGACAGCTTCCACACCGGCGTGCGCCTGCTCGGTGGCCTGTTCTTCGGCCCGCTGGTCGCGATCCTGATCGGCGTGGAGGCCGGAACGACCGACTCCTCCGACGGCGTCTTCCGAGACCTGGTCGTCACCGGCCGCTCCCGCCTCGCGCTGTTCGCCTCGCGGGTGCCTGCCGCCCTGGCGTTGTGCTGGGCGGTCATCATCGCGGCCTACGCCCTGATCCTGCTCGGGACCTTCGTGTTCGCCTCCAACCTGCCGACGCCGAGCGGCTCGCTGGTGATGGAAGGCCTCGGCTTCCTACTGCTCGCCACCGGAGTGCTGTGCACCGTGGCCGTGGGGTTCGCGTCTCTGATCGATTCCAAGCCGGGAGCGATCATCGCGCTGATCGCGTGGCAGGTGATCGCGAGCCCGCTGATCTCGAGTATCTCCTCGCTGGGGAGCGGGCGCGACTTCGTGCTCACTCAGGCTGTCGCGCATTTTGGCCCGGCCGGCATCAAGGACGCCCGTGGCACCGAAGTCGTGATGTCCGGGGGAACGGCGCTGATCGTGATCTTGGCTTGGCTCGCAATCTTCCTGGCGCTCGGCGCCTGGCGCACGCGCACGATGGACGCCTGACCAGGAAGCCGCTGAGCGGCGCCCTGGTGGCGTTGGGTCAGACCTTGCGATGCTCCGGGACCCAGCTTCCGTCGTCCTGGCGGGCGAAGTCCTGGAACAGACCGGGCGCCTGCGCCTGCATGATCCTCGCGATCCTGTCGAACACGAGGCGCAGCTCCTCCTCGGCGCCCTCGGCCGTGCGCATCTCGATCACGTGGCGCAGGGTCCGCACGTTGGCGGTCCAGACGATGTCGGTGCTCAGGCCGATCGGGGCGAGCCGGCGAAGGGCCGAGGTGACCTCCTTCTTGAGATGGAAGGGCACCCCCTCCTCGTCGATGCCCAGCTCCCTCGCCGCGCTGATCTGGAACTCCTCGAGCTGCTCGACGATCGAGAGCACCTGATCGCGGACCGGCTCCAGGGCGGGGGGGACGCGGAAGCCGATGTCGGCCAGGCGCACGTAGCGCAGGCTCTCCTGGCTGAAGGCCGAGCCGGCGCGATGCCTCACAAGCTCATGAGTAAAAACGCGGCTAGCGTTTCTTATCGCCAACGTGTAGTTCGCGTGCTCGAGCACGCTGCCGTGAGCCGAGCGCAGGATGTTGGCGAAGTACTCGCGCTGGTTCGTACGGACCTTCGTCACGTTGGGGTTCAGGCCCGGCTCCCAGCTGCGATAGCAGGCGCGGCCGGCGAACTCAACGATCAGCTCGCCGCCGTTGGGAGCGCCGGCGGCCTCATCCAGCCGCCGCTGTAGCCACGACTCGCCGCCCACATCGCGCAGGTAGCCGCGCATCCCGTCGAGGTCGATCGATGGGCGTGCGATCAGGAAAACGGTGGGGTCTGTGTCGTGCATCGGGCGGACGATGCTAGGGCGTCTCTCGGACGTCGCAGGACGGCGCCCGAGCTCCCATAGACTTCTCGGAAATGGACGCTCCGGACGGTCGACTGGGATCAGAGAGCATCGTCGAGGCCCGGGCGCTCTGCCGCCGCTTCGGCGAGGGCGAAGCCGCCGTGGACGCCCTTGCGGGCGTGAGCGTGGACCTTCCCAGCAGGGCGCTTCGCGGCGATCATGGGACCGTCGGGCTCGGGCAAGTCGACGCTGATGCACCTCCTCGCGGGCCTCGATCGGCCGAGCTCGGGCACGGTTCGCATCGCCGGCGTCGAGCTCACAGAGTTGGGCGACCGCGAGCTCACGCAGCTGCGGCGTGAGCGCATCGGCTTCATCTTCCAGACCTTCAACCTGCTGCCGGTGCTCAACGCCGAAGAGAACATCCTGCTGCCGCTCTCGATCGCCGGGCGAAAGCCCGACCGGGAGTGGTTCGACCGCCTGATCGATACGGTCGGAATCCGCGACCGTCTCAGCCATCGTCCGGCCGAGCTATCGGGCGGACAGCAGCAGCGCGTAGCCGTGGCGCGCGCGCTGATCTCACGCCCGACCGTCGTGTTCGCCGACGAGCCCTCGGGCAACCTCGACTCGAAGTCCTCGGGGGACGTGCTCGACCTGCTGCGCCATGCCGTCGACGACTTCGGCCAGACCGTCGTGATGGTCACCCACGATGCACACGCGGCCTCCTACGCCGACCGCCTCCTGCTGCTCGCGGACGGGCGGATCGTGCACGACGGCGATGCGGTGACGGCCGATGAGGCGCTCGACCTCATGAAGTCCGTGGCCTGATGCTCGTGCTGGTGCTCAGAGGCATGGTGCAGCGCAAGCTGCGGGTGCTGCTGACCGCAATCGCGATCGCGCTCGGCGTCGCCCTGATGGCCGGCACGTACGTGCTCACGGACACGATCAACCGGTCTTTCGCGGGCATCTTCCAGACCGCCAACCGCGGACACGATGTCGTCATCACGCCGACCCAGGCGCTCGGGAACCGTGCAGCCGCCGAAACCACCCCGATCACCGAATCGATGCTCGCGAGGGTGCGTGCGACGGGCGGCGTGGCTGAAGCGGCAGGCTCGATCTTCTCTCCGGGCACCTTCCTGGACGTCCACGGCAAACGTCTGACCACAGGCGGTGCCCCCGCGTTCGTCGGCTCTGAGACGCCCAGGCGCTTCGAGTCCTTCTCGGCCGTCCACGGCCGCTTCCCGGTCAACGCCGAAGAGGTCGCCATCGACGAAGCGACCGCCGAACGCGCGCACCTCAAGAGCGGCGATCAGATGCTCGTCGCCGGGACCGCCCCCGCCAAGCGCTACACGATCGTCGGCATCCTCAGGTTCGGCGGTGGACAGTCCTTCGGCGGCGCCGGCGCGGCGATTCTCACCCTACCCGAGGCCCAGAGGGTGGTCGGTGAGCAGGGCCAGTTCGATCAGATCGACGTTGCCGCTCGTCCCCCGGTGACGCCGAGCGAGCTGCGCGCTCGACTGCGGGCGCTGTTGCCAGGGACCGTGGCCGTGCGCACGGGCACCGAACAGGCAAACAAGGACACCTCCAACCTGGAAAGCAACCTGGGCTTTCTGCGCACGTTCCTGCTGGTGTTCGCCTACGTGTCGCTCGTGGTCGGCGCGTTCATCATCTTCAACACCTTCTCGATCACCGTCGCCCAGCGCACGCGCGAGTTCGGTCTGCTGCGCACGCTCGGCGGCTCGCGCAGCCAGATCATGCGCTCGGTCGTCTTCGAAGGCCTGCTGCTGGGGCTCGGAGGGGCGGCGCTTGGCCTGCTCGGGGGCATCGCGCTCGCTCCCGCGCTCGACCAACTGTTCAAGGCCTTCGGCGCCGATCTTCCCGACAGCGGCACCGTCGTGGAGACGCGCACGATCGTCGTGTCCCTGCTCGTCGGCACCAGCGTGACGATCCTCGCGGGGCTGGCGCCGGCGCTGCGTGCCACGCGCGTGCCGCCGCTGGCCGCGATGCGCGAGGGCATAGAGATCCCGCCGCGCAAAGCGATCACGCGCGGGCGCTACGCGGTGCCATTCCTGCTGGCGCTGATCCTCCTGCGCCTTGTGGTCTCGATCATCCAGGGCGAGGGCGCGACCACGCTGGCGGTCGTCGCCGCCCTCGGCGTCGTCCTGCTGCTCGTCCGGCTCAGGCAGCGCGCTCGCGGCAAGCGCTACCGGCTGACGCGCGCGCTCGCACGCGGCATCGGCGCTCTGGTCGCCTGGCGCGGGATCACCGGGCGCCTCGCGCGGGAGAACGCAATCCGCCAGCCGGGCCGCACGCTGATCACGGCCGCCGCGCTGACGGTGGGTCTCGCGCTGGTCACCTTCGTCGCGGTCCTCGCCGCCGGGACCAAGGCCACGATCGATCAGGCGGTGAGTCGCTCGTTCGCGGGCGACCTGATCGTCGAGAACTCCCAGGCGGGCACCGAACAGGGCATTCCGGCCCTCGTCGCACCAGCGCTGCGCCACGTCCCAGGGGTGGCGAGCGTGACGCCGATCGCCTTCACGGTCGGGCGCCTGCGCGGGAGCTCCAGCAACTCCTCGATCACGGCGATCGAACCGAGCACGTTCGTGGGCGCGTACAGGATCGAATGGACGCACGGCTCCAACACCACGCTGATGGGACTCGACGACACCGGCACGGTCCTGACCAAGAACTACGCCAGCGCCCACCACCTGAAGGTCGGCCAGACGGTGTCCGTGCTCACGCCCACCGGTCGGCGCGTCTCGCTGACGGTGAGCGGCATCGCCAACGACAACGCCCGCCTGCTGGGCAACCTGACGATCAGCCTGCCCCTCGCGCGCGCTCAGTTCGGGCAGCGCGAAGACGCGATCGACTTCGTCTCCTACACTCCCGGCGCCAGCAATGCGCAGGTGCAGCCGGCGGTGAACACGCTGCTGGCGGCCTCCTTCCCCCAGGTCCGCTCGCGCACCGCCGCCCAGTTCAAGCAGGACCAGGCCAATCAGATCAACACGCTGCTCGCGTTGATCTATGTGCTGCTGGCGTTGTCGGTGATCGTGTCGTTGTTCGGGATCGTCAACACGTTGATCCTCTCGATCTACGAGCGCACGCGCGAGCTCGGCATGCTGCGCGCGATCGGCACCTCGCGTCGCCAGATCCGCCAGATGATCCGCTACGAGTCTGTGATCACCGCCCTGATCGGAGGGGTATTCGGTCTCGTGATCGGGGTCGTGGGCGCGATCCTCGTGACCACGCTGACCCTCTCCGGCTCGGGCTACGTGCAGTCGATCCCCGCCGGCACCCTGCTCGTGCTGCTCGTCGTCGCCGCGGTGGCCGGCCTGCTCGCGGCGCAGCTGCCGGCGCGACGGGCCGCTCGCCTGGACGTGCTGAGCGCGCTGGCCGGCGACTAGGCAGGTCGGGCTGGACGCGCGCGGGTCGGTAGCTAAGCTGCGGTGGCGATGGCCGCCGTAGCCCCCTCCGAACCGACCGACTCTGAGCTTCAGGCGAGCGCCTGGGACCTGGAGCCGCTGGTCGACGGCGAGGGCGAAGCGGGAGTTCAGCGCCGCCTCGGCGATGCGCTCGAGCGGGCGAAGGCCTTCGCGGCGCGCTACGCGGGCAAGCTCGACGAGCTGGACGGCCCGGGGCTGCAGCAGGCGATGGATGAGCTGGCCGCCATCCACGAGCTCGTCGGACGCGCCGGCTATTACGCCGCGCTGCGCTTCTCCACTGACACCGCCGACCCCGCCAACGGCGCGCTGCTGCAGCGCGTCCAGGAGCAGGAGACCGCGATCCAGACGACGCTGCTGTTCTTCGAGCTGGAGTGGGCGGCGCTCACAGACGAGCGTGCGGAGGAGCTGCTCGCGGGCGACGGCCTGAACTTCTGTCGCCACCACCTTCGCAACGTGCGCCGCTACCGCGATCACCTGCTGAGCGAGCCCGAGGAGAAGATCCTCGCCGAGAAGGCGCTCACCGGCGCGAGCGCTTGGACGCGTCTGTTCGAGGAGCTGACTTCGGCGATCGAGGTCGAGCTGCCAGCGGATGTCGGCGGCACGGTCGCGCTCGACGTGGCGCTCAGCCGCCTGTCGCTTGCCGGGCGCGAGGCGCGTGTCAGCACCGCCGAGGCCGTGACCGCCGCCCTCGCTCCGGGGCTGCGCACCCGCGCTTACCTGTTCAACACACTGCTCGCGGACAAGGCCACCGACGATCGCCTGCGCCGCTATCCCCACTGGCTGGCGGCGCGCAACCTAGCCAACGAGGCCAGCGACGAGTCCGTGCGTGCGCTGATCGAGGCGGTGCGCAGCCGCTATGAGATCCCGCGCCGCTGGTACCGGCTCAAGGCGAAGCTGCTGGGGGTGGAGCGGCTGGCCGACTATGACCGTATGGCGTCGGTCACCGAGGACGAGGTGAGCTTCCCGTTCACGCAAGCGCGCGAGATCGTGCTCGACTGCTACTCGTCGTTCTCCCCCGAGCTCGGCGCGCTGGCCAAGCGCTTCTTCGACGAGCGCCGGATCGACGCACCCGTGCGCCCAGCCAAGCGCGGCGGCGCCTTTTGCGCCTCCGCCGCGCCGTCTGTCTTCCCGTATGTGCTGCTCAACTACACCGCCCGCCGGCGCGACGTGCTCACGCTCGCGCACGAGCTCGGTCACGGCGTGCACTTCGCGCTCGCCGCCGGCCAGGGGATCTTCCATCAGCACACACCGCTGACGCTCGCCGAGACCGCGTCGGTGTTCGGCGAGACGATCGTCTTCGGGCGCCTGCTGGAGGAGGACTCGGCACCCGCGTCACGCCTGGCGCTACTGGCGGAGAACCTCGAGGACACGATCGCCACCGTCTTCCGCCAGATCGCGATGAACCGCTTCGAGGATCTCGTCCACACCGCCAGGCGCGAGCACGGCGAGCTGTCGGCGCAGCGCTTCGGGGAGCTTTGGGCCGAGAGCCAGGCCGAGATGTTCGGCGACTCGGTGGAGCTGACCGACGGCTACCGCACCTGGTGGTCCTACATCCCGCACTTCATCGGCAGTCCCGGCTACGTGTACGCGTATGCCTACGGGCAGCTCCTGGCGCTGTCGGTGTACGAGCGCTACGAGCAGACCGGCCCCGAGCTCGTGCCGCGATATTTGGAGCTGCTCGCCGCCGGCGGCTCGCGCAACCCCGAGGAGCTCGGCAGGATCGTCGGCGTGGATCTGGCCGACCCTGGCTTCTGGACGGCCGGGTTGGACCTCGTGGAGCGCCAGCTACAGGAAGCCGAAGCGGCTGCGCAGGCGTCGGGGCGGTTGTAGGCGCCGGATATGAGATAGTCCTATACACGCGACATACACGTCTGGTGTATGATACGTGTATGAGCATGGTGCGGACGAACATCGAGATCGAGGACAGGTACGTGCAAGCGATCATCGACCGCTACGGGGTGCGCACCAAGACGGCGGCCGTTGATCTCGCCCTGCGCCATCTGGCGGGACAACCGATGACGCGTGAGGAAGCGCTGGCGATGCAAGGAGCCCACGCGATCGCCGAGCTGCCCGCGGACGTGCCACCGCGCGCGGGCGCGTGATCCTCGTCGACAGCTCCGTCTGGGTCGAGTACGACCGCGCGACCGGCAGCCCGCCGCACCTCCGCCTTAGGGGATTGATCGAAACCGGCGGTTGCGTCGCGGTCACCGAGCCGATCATCATGGAGGTCCTGGCCGGCGCGCGCGACGAGAGGCGAGAGGCCGATCTGCGCCGGCTGCTGGGGCGCTTCGAGCTCCTGCGCTTTGACGCGGTCACCGACTTCGACGGCGCTGTCAGGATCTACCGTCGCTGCCGGGCCGCGGGCGTTACCCCGCGGGGGATGCTCGACTGCATGATCGCGGCTGTCGCGAGGCGTCGAGGTGCCGCGCTGCTCGCCCACGACGCGGACATGGATCGCGTTGCGCGCGTGATCGAAATCGAGCTCGACGATGCATAAACCTGGAGATCGGCGAGTTGTCCGGAGGGATGCCGTACGCTAGGGGCGGATCGCATCCAGCCCGTCCAGAGCGTCTCCGCCAAAGCTGCCGCTCAGAACAACCCCCCAAGCGCCCCGCCGGCCTGATGCACCAGCTCGAACAGCGGCTGCGGGATGATGCCGAAGAAGATCGTCGCCGCGCCGGCCAGCACGGCGACGAACACGACCTCGGGCTGGCTTGCAGTGGCGGCCTCGGCCGGCGGATCGGCCGCCTGGCCGCCGTTCGGCGCCACGGCCTCGGCATCGAGCTCGGGCGATCCGCCGGCCAGCGCCGGCAGCGCGCCGCCGGTGGGCGCCGGGGCGCTCGCCGGGTGCGGGTCGTCACCGGTCTGCGCCGCACCGGCCGGCGCTTCGCGCATCCACATCGCGGCAATCACCGGCAGGTAGTAACCGAGCGAGATCATCGAGCCGACCACGATCACCAGTCCCAGCCACGTGTATCCACCCGAGACGGCGGCCTCGATCAGGTAGAACTTGCCGATGAATCCAGCCGTCGCGGGGATCCCAGCGAGACCGAGCATCGACACGGTCATCGGCCACGCCAGCCACGGGCGCTCGCGCCCCAGGCCGGCCAGCCCGCCGATCGAGTCCCCCAGGGCCGTTTCGCGCTCGCGCGCCACGATCACCGCGAACGCGGCCATGTTCATGAACAGGTACACCACCAGGTAGAACACCGTCGCGCGCACGCCCAGCTGTGTCGCCACGACGACGCCCGCGAGCATGTACCCGACCTGGGCCACCGAGGAGTACGCGAGCATCCGCTTGAGCGAGGACTGCCCGAGTGCGCCGACGTTGCCGACGAGGATCGTGATCGTCGCGAGCGCCGCCACCGCCGGACCCCAGCTCGCCTGCGTGCCGATCAGCGCTACGTCGAACAGGCGTAGGAACACGCCCAGCGCCGCGACCTTCGTGGTGACCGCCATGAACGCCGTCACCGGCGTCGGAGCGCCCTCGTACACGTCGGGCGTCCATTGGTGAAACGGCGCCACCGAGGCCTTGAAGCTCAGGCCGGCGACGCACAGCGCCACACCCGTCAGCGTCAGTGGGTCGCTCGCCAGGCTGCCACTCGACAGCGCTCGTGCGATCGCGTCGAAGTCGGTGGCGCCCGTCGCCCCGTAGATCATCGCAAGCCCGTACAGCAGCGTCGCCGAACCGACGGAGCCGATGATCAGGTACTTCAGGCCGGCCTCCAGCGAGTGCTCGCGCCTCAGTTCGGTCGCGCACAGCACGTACAACGGGATCGACAGGAGCTCGAGGCCGATGAACAGCGCGACCGTGTTCTCGGCGCTGGCCAGTATTGACATGCCGCCGATCGAGGTGAGAAGCAGCGCGTGGAACTCGCCGTGCGCGGCTTCCTTCGCGGCCAGCGAGCGCCACGCGAGCAGCACCGTGAACGCGCCGCCGACGATCAGGATCAGGTTCAGCGCGAGGGACAGGTCGTCGATGCGAAGCGCGCCGGACACGATCGACTTTTCAGCGTTCCACTGCCAGATCGTCAGCCCGAGCGCGGTGGCGAGCGCGGCCAGGCTGAGCGCCGGCACGAGCTGCGCGCGGGCCCAGCGCGATCCGAGCAGGCCCACCAGCAGCACCAGCACCGCGCCGCCCAGCAGCGCGATCAGCGGCGAGAGCCCCGCGAAGTCGATATGCGGGCCCTTCAGGTGCGCGGTCGCGAGGTCGAGTGTGGGCAGGGCGCTCATTCCCCGATCGGACCTTTGGCTTCGCCTCCGAAGATCGTCAGGCGCGCGCTCTCGAACGGAACCGGTTCGCCGCTGCGCGGCGCGCTCAGCTCGTGGGCCTCCGCGACCGCCCCCTTGACCGAGCCTTCGCTGCGGTGCAGCGCGAACTGCGGGTACAGCGCCAGGAACACGATCACCGCGACGATCGGAACCAGCACGGCTCCGTCGCGGATCGAGATCTCGCGCGACTGAACGCGCGTGCCGACGCGGTTGTGCATAGCGCGGATGAACAGACGCAGCGCGTACACGCTCGCCATCACCACGCCGCTGAAGGCGATGATCGCGATCACGAGCTTCGCCTTGAAGACGCCGAGCAGGATCAGGAACTCGCCCACGAAGTTCGACGAGCCGGGCATCGCCAGCGTCGCCAGCGAGACGATCAGGAACAGCGACGCGAGCACCGGCGCGCGGAACGCGATCCCGCCCATCTCGCGGATGTCCTCCGAGCCGCCCGCGCGCTGGGCGAGCAGAGCGATGATGAACAGGATCGGCGCGACCACCAGCCCGTGGTTGACCATCTGCAGCAGCGCTCCTTGGGCGCCCTGTGGGTTCAGCGCGAAGACGCCCAGCGTGATGAACCCCAGCTGCGCCACCGACGAGTAGCCGACGATCAGGCGCGCGTCCGTCTGGCTGAAGGCCTGCGCCGAGCCGTACAGGATCGACGCCAGAGCGACCAGCAGGATCAGCGTCTGGAAGTGCGCGGCCGCCTGTGGGAACAGCGGCAGCACGATCGCCAGGAAGCCGTACGCGCCCACCTTCGACAGCACGCCCGAGAAGACCATCAGCACCTCGATCGGCATCGCCCGGTAGCCGTCGGGCATCCAGCCGTGCAGCGGGAACGCCGGCATCTTGACCAGGAACGCGGCGGCGAAGCACAGGAAGATCCATTCCTGGGAGCCGCTGCTCAGCGGCAGGGCCTGCAGCGAGGACAGCACGAACGTGATGTGTCCACCTCCCTGCTGCGCCGCCAGCACGCCGGTGGCGATCGCCGCGGCGAGCATCAGCAGCGAGCCCACGAACGTGTAGATCACCAGCTTGATCGTCGCCTTCACGCGGCCGGGTTCCCGGCCCCATCCGCCGATCAGGAAGTAGAACGGGATCAGCATCAAATCAAAGAACGCCACGAACAGGGCCAGATCCTGCGCCAGGAACGCGCCGAGCACCGCCGACTCCGCGAGCATGAAGTGGAAGTAGAACAGCCGCGGGCGCTCAGGCGGGGGAGACCCGGTTCTGAGGTTGACGGCGAGCGTGGCCGCGGCGAACAGCAGCGTGGTCAGGCCCACCAGGAAGACGTTAAGCCCGGTGATCGCGATCTTGTAGTGAATCCCAAGTTCGGCGATCCACACCACGTCCGTGACGTGCTGCAGCCCCGCGCCCGCTTTGTAGTCGGCGATGTAGCCGATCGCGAGCGCCAGCGCCGCCACCGAGCCGAGCAGCGCCAGCGCCCCCGGTACGCTCCAGCTCACCCGCCGGGGGGCCTCACCGCCGGCCACGTTCTGCGCCTCGCCAGCGGCCCCACCGCCGCCGGCGCCCACGCCAGCCAGGAGCGCTCCCACCAGCCCGCATGCCGCCGGCAGCCATATCAATATCGAGAGAGGAGGCATCGTGGGATCGGGGAGGTTCAGGTCTGCAGCAGGAAGTAGAAGCCGACTCCCGCGACGCCGAGGACGAGCAGCGCGGCGTAGTAGCGCACGAAGCCGCTCTGAGCCGCGCGCACGGCCGCGGATCCGGCGCGGACGAGGCCGGTGCTGCCGCCGATCAGCGTGTCATCGACGAACAGGCGCTCGAACGTGTAGCGCGCGAAGCGTCCCGCCGCGGCCGCCGGGCGCACGACCAGCGCGTCGATCGCCTCGTCGAAGTACCACTTGTGCGCCAGCAGCTCATAAACCACGCCCATGCGCGCGCGGATCGCCGCCGATGTCTTGAGTTCCCGCCCACCGACCACCCAGATCCGGTATGCGAGCGCGATCCCCGCCAGGCCCAGGGCCGTGCCGAGCAGCAGGCCGAACACGAGCAGCCCGGTTTTCGTGTGCGGTTCATACAGCTTGGAGGTGGCGAACGACGGACGCAGGAAGTCGTCGATCACGAAGTCCACTTTCGGGATCTGCACGAGACCGATGCCCACCGCGCCCAGCGCGAGCACGCTCATCGCGATCCGCATCGGCGGCGCGCGTTCGGCGATCGCGTGCGTCGGGCCGGGGAAGCCCACGTCGGTGTCCTCCGCTTCGCCCGTCGCCGGGTTGCGCGGCACGTCAGCGTGGTGGACGTGGCCGGCTTCCAGCTCGCGCGCCTCCGCCACCGGCTCGCCGTAGAACGCGCGGAAGATCATGCGGAACGTGTACACCGCCGTCATGAACGCGCCCACGTAGCCCGCCGCGTACAGCGCCCAGTGCCAGCCGCCGCGCTCGCCCGTGATCAGCAGGATCTCGTCCTTGGAGAAGAAGCCCGAGAACGGCGGGATCCCCGACAGCGCCAGGCCGCCGATCAAGAAGCAGCCGAACGTGAACGGCATCGCCTTGCGAAAGCCGCCCATCTTCTCCAGTGACTGCTCGCCCGCCATCGCCCCGATGATCGACCCCGCCGCCATGAACAGCAGCGCCTTGAAGAACGCATGGGTCATCAGGTGAAACAGGCCCGCCGCGTACGCGCCCACCGACACGCCCATGATCATGTAGCCGATCTGCGACATCGTCGAGTACGCGATCACGCGCTTGATGTCGGTCTGCACCAGCGCGATCGATCCGGCCACCAGCAGCGTCAGCGCGCCGATCACCGCGCCCACGTCCTGCGCCGCCGGCGCCAGCTCGAACAGCGTGTGCATGCGCGCGATCAGGTACACGCCCGCGGTCACCATCGTCGCCGCGTGGATCAGCGCGCTGACCGGCGTCGGGCCCTCCATCGCGTCCGGCAGCCACGTGTGCAGGGGGATCTGCGCGGACTTGGCGAACGCGCCCACCAGCAGCAGCACGCAGCCCGCGACGAGGTCGCCGTTGTTGGGGCTGTGGCCGAAGGCGCCGGCTTCGGCCGCGTGGAAGCTCTGCAGGAAGTTGAGCGTGCCGGTGTGCTTGAAGATGAAGTACGTGCCCAGCACCAGGCCGACGTCGCCGACGACGTTGATCACGAACGCCTTGATCCCCGCGCGCGTCGCCGTCGTGCGCCGGTACCAGAAGGAGATCAGCAGGTAGGACGCGGCGCCGACGAACGCCCAGCCGACGATCAGCAGCAGGAAGTTGCCCGCCAGCACCAGCAGCAGCATCGAGAACACGAAGAAGTTCAGGTAGGAGAAGTAGCGCGCGAAGCCGCGGTCCTCGTCCATGTAGGAGATCGAGTACAGGTGAATCAGCGTCGACACGCCCGTGACGGTCAGGATCATGAACACCGACAGCGGGTCCACCAGGATCGACACCCGGGCGTTGATCCCGACCGTGTACGCGTAGTTCCACAGCGAGGATTCCAGCTGGCGGTCCGCCGGCGCGTGGCCCTGCAGCGAGATCAGCGCGCCGAGCGCCGCCAGGAACGCGAGGAAGATCGCCCCCGTGCCGATCCAGCCGGCCGCACGATTCGAGGCCCGCGCGCCGAGCGAACGGAAGCCGAACGCGATCACGAGCGTGCCGAGCAGCGGGAACGCCAGCACGAGCCAGCCGTATGTGGTCGCGCTCACTAGCCCTGCAGCTCCCTCATCTCGTCCACGTCGATCGGCAGGCGGCGGTGGTAGATGGCGACGATCATGCCGAGGCCGATGCACACCTCGCAGGCGGCGACGGTCATCACGACGAGCGCCAGGATCTGCCCGTCGCCGTTGCCCCACATGCGCGAGAACGCGATCAGCGCGAGGTTTGCGCCGTTGAGCATCAGCTCGAGGCACAGCAGCACCACGAGCGGGTTGCGACGCGTGATCACTCCGACCGCGCCGAGCGAGAAGACGATCGCCGAGACGGCCAGATACCAGGCGATGCTCATGCGGGAGACCTCGATCCCGCCTCCACACGGTCCCGGCCGGCGGCGTCGACGCTCTCGTCGAAGCGCTCCGGCGCGGGAATCGCGACGCTGCCGACTCCCTCGGCCGTAGTGCCTGTCCCGCGCGGGCGCAGGAGGTCCAGCGGCGTGAGCGCGGCGCGCTCGTCGTCCTCGCCGAGCCCGCCCCGGCGGCGGGCGAGCACGACCCCGCCGACGGCCGCGATCAGCAGCAGGAACGAGGCGACCTCGAATGCGAGCAGGAAGCGAGTGAGCAGCAGCTTGCCGATGTAGGCGGGGGTGCCGTAGGTGCGCGCGCCGGGAACGTAGCCCGCGCCATAGCCGTCGATCGCCTCCAGGCCGGTGCCGAGCAGCGCGATCAGCAGCTCGACCAGCAGCGCCGCGCCGAGAACCGCGCCGCCCAGGCGCAGGCCGGAGCCGACCGCGCCCGACCCGCGCAGGCGCTCGCCGATGGAGTCGCTCTCGCCGCCGACATAGGCGACGACGAACACGTACAGCACCATCACGGCGCCCGCGTACACGACGACCTGCACGGCGGCCACGAACTCGGCGCGCAGGAGCAGGAACAGCACGGCCAGCGAGACCAGGTGAGCGACGAGCGCGAGCACGCTGTAGAAGGGGTTGCGCAGCACGACCACGCCGACCGCGCCCGCGATCACACCCGTCGCGCCGATGAAGAACAGGACGGAGCTCATCTTGCCGACTCGGTCCTCACTCGCCCTCGTTTCGCAGCGGCGTTCGCTCGAGCGGCTCTGCGAGCAGCATCTCCTTGGTGAAGATCAGGTCTGTGCGGTCGTAGTCGGAGAGCTCGTAGTCGTGCCCCATCGTGATCGCATCGAACGGGCACGCCACCTCGCAGTAGCCGCAGAAGATGCAGCGCGACAGGTTGATCTCATACACGGCCGCGTATCGCTCCCCGGCGGACACGCGCTGCTCGGGCGTGTTCTCGGCGGCGACCACGCGGATGCAGTCGGCCGGGCAGGCCGCCGCGCACAGCGAGCAGCCGACGCACTTCTCCAGGCCGGTGTCCTCGAACCGGTGCAGCTTGTGGCGGCCGCGAAAGCGCGGGTAGACGGGGGTCTTCTCCTCTGGGTACTGGACCGTGACGGGGCCCTCGTGGATGCGCCCGAGGGTCGTCAGCAGGCCGCGCACGGTCTCGCGGAACGTGCGCCAGACGCTGCGCGCGGCGCCCGGCGCGGGGATGCGCTGGACCTCGATCACGTCCTCGCCGGGGCTCCACATCAGTGCGTCACCACCACGAGCACGGCCGTGACGAGCGTGTTGAGGGTGGCCAGCGGCAGCAGCACCTTCCAGCCGAAGCTCATCAGCTGGTCGTAGCGCAGCCGCGGCAGCGTCGCGCGCACCCAGATGAACAGGAACGTGACGAGCGACATCTTGACCAGCACGACGATCGGGTTCACCCAGCCCGGCGGGTGGATCCCGAACGGCAGCAGCCAGCCGCCGAGGAACACGGTCGTGACGATGCCCGAGACGACGAGCACGTTGAGGTACTCGGCGAAGTAGTAGGAGGCGAAGCGCCCGCCGCCGAACTCGGTGTTGTAGCCGCCGACCAGCTCGGCGTCAGCCTCGGTCAGGTCGAACGGCGCGCGGTTGGTCTCGGCGAAGCTCGCGGTGAGGAAGATCAGAAAGCCGAAGAACTGCGGCACCACGTACCACATGCCGACCTGCGCCTCGACGATGCCGGTCAGCGACAGCGTCTGCGCGGTGATGATCACTCCCACGAGCGCAAGGCCCTGGGATACCTCGTAGGAGATCAGCTGCGCGGCGCCGCGCATCGCGCCGAGGAACGAGTACTTGGAGCCGGAGGACCAGCCGCCCAGCATGATCCCGTAGAAGGCGATGGCGCCGAACGCGAACAGGTACAGCGGCCCGATCGACACGTCGACGCCATACAGTCCCACGGGGGTGCCGAAGATGTTCTGGACTCTGCCGAACGGGATGATCGCGAACGCGGCAACGGCGCAGAGGATCGAGATGATCGGGGCGAGCGCGAACAGCAAGCCGATCGAGCTGCTCGGGCGGAACTGCTCCTTGGTGAGCAGCTTGAGGATGTCGGCGAGCGGCTGCAGCGCGCCGTAGGGGCCGACGCGGTTGGGGCCGTAGCGGCTCTGAAAGCGCCCGAGCAGCTTGCGCTCGGCGATCAGCACGACGGGCACCAGCTGCAGGGCGACGGCGAAGATGACGATCGCCTTGAGGACCTGGATCCACCATTCTTCGTAGTAGCCGACCAGGGCCAGCGTGCCCGTCATGCGGGCACCTCGAGCGCGTAGGCGCTCGCCGCGGAGCGCTCCTGCCAGCGAACGCCTTTGCCCCCGATCTCGTCGAGCGTGAGGCCCGCGTAGAAGGGCACCGCGTCGAACAGCTGCTGCGAGGCCATCGACCCGGTGTGAACGCTCAGATCGAAGCCGATCCGAGCGGCGAGCTCGGCGAGCACGCGCCACTGCGCGCGGACCTGGCCGGGGTGGGCGACGGCGGGGCGCAGCCGCTGGATGCGCCCGTCGGGGTGGACGACCGTTCCCTCCTTCTCGGCGTATGCCTCGGACGGGAACACCACGTTGGCGTGCGCGCGCAGGCCGTCGGTGAGCAGGGTCGCGTGCGCGACGACCGTCGACGCGCGCTCGAAGGCCCGCTCCCACAGCTCGGGCTCTCCCAGATCCGCGAGCGGGTCGCACGCGAGCAACAGCAGCCCGCTCAACTCGCCCTCGGCCAGCGCGTGCGCGATCCCGCGAGCATCGAGCGGGGAGTGTTTGTGGGAGGCAATCTCGCCAGCCTCCTCGCCCGGGCTCTCCGCGCCGGCCACATCGCTGGGCTGGACGAACCCCGCTTGCGCGTTCGGTAGCACCCCGGCCTCGCGCAGGCCGCGGCCGTTTGCGCCCGCCGGGATTTCGAGGACGCCGGCGCCGTCGATCTCGGCCAGGCGCAGCGTGTGCGCGAGCTCGAGCAGCGCCTGCGCGGCGCGCGCGCCGTCGCCTCCGGCGGTGAGGCGCTCGTGCCACAGCACCACGATCTCCTCGCCCGCCTGTGCGAGCTGGGTCACGAGCTCGCCCGAGCGCTCGCTGAGCAGGTCCGCGGCGGTTGCGCGCACGAGCTGCACGCCGTGGTGGCGCGCGCCCTTGCGCAGGCGCAGGTCGAGGATCGGCGCATCGGCGATCGGGTCGGCGTCCAGCACGAGCACGGCGTGGGCGAACTCCAGGTCCGACACGCGCGCCTGCAGGCGCGGCTCGTTCAGCGCGCGATGCAGCTCCAGCGGCAGCGTGCCCGCCGCGCGCGAGTCGATGTGCGGGGAGCCGAGGCCCTCGCGCATCAGGCGCGCGAGCAGGAAGCCCTCCTCGTTGCTGGCCTCGCCGCCGGCGATCGCGCCCGTGCGCGCGCCCGCGCGGCGCAGGCCGGCGGCTGCCTCCTCGAGCGCGCGCTCCCAGGAGACGGGGCGCAGCTCGCCACCGTCGCGCAGCAGCGGCTCGGTCACGCGCTCGCGCTGCTGCGAGCGGTCGCCGTTGTGCGAGTCGGCCCCGGGCGAGCGCCCGCCGCCGAGCGCCGGGTAGGCGAAGCGGCCGCGGTCGCACAGCCAGCCGTCGTCGACCTCGGGGTTATCGCGCGCGAGCACGCGCAGCACGCGCTCGTCGCGGACGGTCAGCGTGACATTGCACTGCGCCGGGCACAGAGTGCAGACCGAGCCCGCGTCCTCCACCTCCCACGGGCGCGCGCGGAAGCGATAGGCACGCGAGGTGAGCGCGCCGACGGGGCACAGCTCCACGATGTTGCCAGCGAACGGCGCGATGTACGGATGGCCGTCGAACGTGGATATGTAGGAGTGCGAGCCACGCTCCAGCAGCACGAGCTGGTTGTCTTCGGCGACGTCCTGGGAGAAGCGCACACAGCGGTAGCAGAGGATGCAGCGCTCGCGGTCGATCGCGATCGTTGGGGACAGCTCCAGCGGCTTGACGAAGTGGCGCTTGGGCTCGATGAAGCGCGAGCTGCCACCGCCCCAGCCGAACGTGATGTCCTGCAGCGGGCACTCGCCGCCCTTGTCGCACACGGGGCAGTCGAGCGGGTGGTTGATCAGCAGGAACTCGACGACCGCGCGCTGCGCGATCTTGACGCGCTCAGACTGGGTGTTCACAACCATGCCGTCCTTGACCGGCGTCGAGCAGCCGGTCTGCAGCTTGGGGATCCCCTCGATCTCGACCAGGCACATGCGGCACGCGCCGACGGGCCCGCCGAGCTTGGGCTCGTAGCAGAACACCGGGATCTCGACGTCGCCGTGCTTGGCGGCGTCGACGAGCATCGCGTTCTCGAGCGCCTCGATCTCACGGCCGTCGATCGTGAGCGAGATCATGCGCTGCTCTGGCCTCGGCATCAGATCGACACCAGCCCGCTGGCCGCGCGTTCGCGCGCGGTCTCGATATGGGCTTCGAGCTCGCCTTTGAACTTGGCGATGATCGAGCCGATCGGCATTGCCATCGCGTCCCCGAGCACGCACAGGCAGTTGCCGATGATGTGCTCCTGCACCGAGGCCATGATCTCCAGGTCCATCGGCGTCGCCTCGCCGGAGTCGATCCGCTCGAGCATCTCCACCGTCCAGTTCGTGCCCTCACGGCAGGGCGTGCACTTGCCGCAGGACTCGTGACGGTAGAACTTCGCGACCTTCATCGCCACGTCGAGAATCGGCGTGGAGTCGTCCACCACGATGATCGCGCCTGAGCCGAGCATCGAGCCGGCTTTCGCCATCGAGTCGAAGTCGTAGGGGACGTCGAGGTCCGCCGCCGTCAGCACCGGTGAGGAGGAGCCGCCCGGGAACCAGCACTTGACCTCGCGCCCCTGCGGCGGGCCGCCCGCGAGGCCGAAGATGAGCTCGCGCGAGGGGATGCCGAGCTCGATCTCATAGTTGCCAGGCTTACGCACGTGCCCGGAGATCGACACCAGCTTCGTGCCCGTGGAGGTCTCGGTGCCGAGCTTTGCGTACTCCTCGCCGCCCATGCGGATGATCGCCGGCACGGTCGCCAGCGTCTCGACGTTGTTGATCAGCGTCGGCCCCTGATAGAGGCCCTGGTTGGCGGGGAACGGCGGCTTCAGACGCGGGTTGCCGCGCTTGCCTTCCAGCGAGTCCAGCAGGCCCGTCTCCTCGCCGCAGATGTAGGCGCCGGCGCCGCGGTGCACGACCAGCGACAGCGAATGCTCGGAGCCGAGGATGCGCTCGCCTATGTAGCCGGCGTCGCGCGCTTCGGCGAGCGCGGCGTCGAGGATGTCGGCCTGCTGCGAGTACTCGCCGCGGATGTAGATGAACGAACGGCTGGTGCCCGCCGCGTAGGAGGCGATGATCAGCCCCTCGATCAGCAGGTGCGGGGTCTTCTGCAGCAGTTCGCGGTCCTTGAACGTCCCGGGCTCGGACTCGTCGGCGTTGCACACGAGGTACTTCTCGATCGACCCGTGCGGCAGGAACGACACCTTCTTGCCCATCTGGAACCCGGCGCCGCCGCGCCCGCGCAGGCCGGAGGCTTCGAGCTCCTTCAACACGTCAGCGGGCGCCATCGCAAGCGCCTTGCGCAGCGACTCGTAGCCGCCGCGCGCTGCGTACACCGCGAGCGTGTTCAGCCCGGGCTCGTCGATGCGGTCGAACAGGAGCTTCATGCGCCCGCGCCCGCGCCCGGGTCCGCGCAGGCTCGCCGCGCGAGCTGCTTGTCGGGCAGCAGGTCTCGCCCCGCGCGCACGTCGTCGAGCAGCGCCGGCACGTCCTCGAGCGCCAGCGGTCCCACGTACACCCCGTCGACAGAGGCCATCGGCGCGATGTCACACGCGCCCAGGCACTCGAACGCGCGCACGTTGAACGCCCGATCGTCGTCCGCCGCGTCGCGGATCGCGGCGTACAGCTCGTCCGCCCCGCGCAGCGAGCAGGAGATGTTCGTGCACACGTACACGCTGTGCTCGCCCACCGGCTCGATCTCGAGCATGTCGTAGAACGTCGCCACAGCATCCAGCGACGCGGGCGTCACGCCCATCACGCATGCGACCTGCACGATCGCCTCCGGTGAGCACCACCCGTGCAGGCGCTGTGCGGCCTCCAGCGCCGGCAGCGCGGCCGAGCGCGTGTCGGGGTACAGCGCCATATGCGCCTCGATCTCCCGACGCAGCTCCTCGGGCACCGGGGTGCTCGCGGGGTCGGGAATCGTCGCCGGGCCCTTCTGGAGGTCGGCGGGCGCATCCCAGCCCGTCATGACGCACATCCTGGAGATCCGGCGCCGCCATGCGTGTCCAGGATCATCGGTCGATCCCGCCGAGGATCGGATCGAGCATCGCGACGGTGGCGATCAGGTCGGCGATGTAGCTCCCCTTGACCATGTGCGACAGCGCCTGCAGGTTGACGAACGACGGATCGCGCATGTGCACGCGCGCGGGCTTGGATGAGCCGTCCGAGCGTACGTAGCAGGCGAGCTCGCCGCGGGGGGACTCGATCGGGTTGTACACCTCGCCGGGCGGCACCCTGAAGCCCTCGGTCACGAGCTTGAAGTGGTGGATCAGCGCCTCCATCGAGGTCGCGAGCTCGTGCCGCGGCGGCAGCGCGACCTTGCGGTCCTCGGTGATGTGCGGCCCCTCGGGCAGTCCCTCCAGGGCCTGCTCGATGATGTGCACCGACTCGTAGATCTCGGCCAGCCGCACCGCGAAGCGGTCGTAGTTGTCGCCGACCGTGCCGACGGGGATCTTGAACTCGAAGTCGTCGTAGGAGCAGTACGGCGCGGCCTTGCGCAGGTCCCACGGGTTACCGGCTGCGCGCAGCAGCGGACCGGTGACGCCGAGCGACAGCAGCGTGTCGGCGTCGAGCGGACAGGTGTTGCGCAGCCGCCGCAGGACGATCTCGTTGGCGCTGAGGATCGCTGCGTACTCGTCGGCGCGCCCGGGCATGATCTTCAGGAACTCGCGCAGCTTCTGCGCGAAGCCGGCTGGGATGTCCTCGATCACGCCGCCGACCTGGAAGTAGCGCGTGTGCATGCGCTGGCCGGAGGACATCTCGAACAGGTCGAGGATCTGTTCGCGCTCACGCAGGCAGTAGAGGAAGATCGACACCGCGCCGAGGTCCAGGGCGCTCGTGCCGAGCCAGATCAGGTGGGAGGCGATGCGGTTGAGCTCGAGATGGATCACGCGCAGATACTGCGCGCGCTTGGGGATCTCCACCTCGACCAGCGTCTCCACAGCGCCGCAGAACGCCATCGCGTTGAAGTAGTAGGACAGGTAGTCCATCCGCTCGACGACCGGGATCACCTTCCAGTAGGCCTTGTCCTCGGCGGTCTTCTCGATGCCGGTGTGCACGTAGCCGACGATCGGTTTGATGTCTCTGACGATCTCCCCCTGCAGCGTCACCAGCAGGCGCAGCACGCCATGCGTGGCTGGGTGGTGAGGTCCGAAGTTGAGCGTCAGCAGCTCCTGCGTGCTCTCGCCGGGCTGCCCGTCGAGCTGTCCTCCGGGCAGCTGCTCCTCGACGGGCGCGATCGTGATGCTCTGCTCGCGCCTGCGGTACTCCGACAGCGTCGGGTGCTCGGTCGGGCTCATTCGCCTGCCTGCCCCCCGCTATGGGGGGTGCCCTCCTGGGTGCGCGACTCCAGCCATTTGTCCTCATCGCGGGTGAAGATCACGGGTTCGCCGCCGAGCGGGAAGTCGCGGCGCTGGGGATGTCCCTCGTAGTCCTCGGGCATCAGGATCCGGCGCAGGTCGGGATGCCCCTCGAACACGACCCCGAACATGTCGTACACCTCGCGCTCCTGATGGTCGGCTGTTGGCCAGCCGCGGCCCTCCGGAGTGTCCGCAGTCACCGACTCCACGTTCGGCGCGCCCGATGGCACGCGCAGCTTGACCGTGATCCGGTCGACGCGGCTCATGTCGAGCAGCTCGTAGACCACGCCCAGCCGCGGCTCCTCGGGGTAGTAATCGACGCCGTGCAGGCTTGAGAGGAACGCGTACCCCTGCTCGCGCAGGGTCTGAAGCACCGTGCGTATCCTCGCCGGATCGACCACCAGCGTGGCGCGTTCGCGGAAGTACACGGTCTCGAGCGTCGCGTCGCCCATCTCCTGGGCCAGCAGCTCCAAGCCCGTGGCGTCAGGCATTGCTTCGACGCCTACGCACCCGACGGAGGCTCCTCGGTGCCGACCGCCCCGTAACGCTCGCGCCAGCCCATGTCGGGGTCGTCCTGCACCAGCTTGCGTAGCTTGAGGATCCCGTGCATCAGCGCCTCCGGGCGTGGCGGACAGCCGGGCACGTGCACGTCGACCGGCATGAACTTGTCGGCGGGCACGAGCGCGTAGTTGTTGAACACGCCCATCGAGCTGCAGCACGCGCCCATCGAGATCGCCCACTTCGGCTCGAGCATCTGGTCGTAGAGCCTGCGAATGATCGGCGCCATCTTGATCGACACCCGCCCCGCGAGGATTATCAGGTCGGCCTGGCGGGGCGAGGCACGGAACGCCTCGAAGCCGAACCGCGCGATGTCCATGCGCGGGCCGGCGGCGTGGAACTGCTCCATCGCACAGCACGCCAGCCCGAAGCCGAGGGGAAAGAACGAGTTCGACCGCGCCCACGCGACCGTTTTGTCGAGCGTCGTCGTCAACACGCGCTCTTGCACATACTGTTCGAGCTCCTCGCCCTCCAGGTGCGCCGGCTGGTTGGCGCCCTCCAGATCTCCGCCCCGCAACAGCTGGTGCGCGTTCAGCGTCTGCACGCGCAGCGCGCTCGCCCCCGCAGGATCGCGTTTTACCTCCACTCCAGCGCTCCCCGCCGCCACACGTACACGAACGCTACGAACAGCAGCACGATGAACACGATCGTCTCCACGAGCGCGAAGCTACCGTAGGCGCGCAGCTCGACGGCGATCGGGTACAGGAAGATGACCTCGATGTCGAACAGGATGAACAGCATCGCGATCAGGTAGAAGCTGATCCCGAAGCGCATACCCCGCTTGATCTCCGACGGCAGGCCGCACTCGTATGGGTCCTGCTTGTGGGGGGTCGCGCGGCGTGGACCCATGACCGAGTTGAGGAAGGCGAACGCGCCCCCGACCGCGCCGCCGAGAAAGAGGAAGACGATCGCCGGGAGATAGCTTCGCAGCACCGCGCGCTGTTATATCACTGCTTGTGGCAGGGTGTTACATAGTGACAATCGGCTCGAAATCGACGCCGTGACCGAGGCTGTGGTGGCGGGTGCGCTGGTGGTTGCGGCGCTGAATGCGCTCGCGGGTGTGCTGGGCGCATCGATCTGGTTTCGCGGTGGTCCGCTCAGCGATCGGGGGCACCCAGCCCTGACGGCTGGGTCGGTCGGCGGATCGATCGGTGCCTTCTGGATGACGCTGCGCGTGGGTCAGGGCTCGGCCGTGGCGTTCGCGATCGCCGTCGGCTCGCTGGCGGCGGTGGGCAAGTACTCGAGCGAACATCTCTTCTACCTGTACGCGCTGCTGCCGCTCGCGATCGCGTTTGTGGGCGAGCAGCTGCGCGTGGCCTCGGCGCAGACGGTCCTCGATCAGCGTGGGCTGGAGAGCGCCGCGGCGGTCGGCGGCCTGCCGGAGCCTGAGCAGCAGGAGCTGGTCGCGGCGATCGTGCGCCGCGAGGTGGGCGTGATGGCGGCCTCGGCGACCGTGGTGGTGTTCCTCGCGCTGCGCGCAGCGAGCACGGCCCACGGGTTCTGAGCGTGCCTATATATTCCCCGCGCATGAAGCTTGCAGCCATGACGATGGCTCTGCTCGGGTGCGCCGCGGTGCTGGGCGCGTGCGGATCGCAGGGGATCCAGATCGCCAATACCAGCCCGTACTATCGCGGAGCGGTGCTGTTCCGCGAACACTGCTCCGGCTGTCATACGCTGGCGGTGGTCGGCGCACAGGGCTCTGCCACGAGCATCTCCAACCGCGTCAGGACCAACGGGCCCAACTTCAACATCCGTAAGGAGAACGTCGAACAGGTGCTGTTCGCGATCCGCAACGGCGGCTTCTCAGGCGCGATCATGCCCGAGAACATCGTGCTCGGCGAAGAGGCGCAGGCGGTCGCGGCCTTCCTCGCGAGGTACTCCGGGCTGCAGGCGCAGAAGGTGCCGACCACGCAGATCACGCTGTCGACCAAATAAGCGCAGGTCGTGACCTCGTCCCGACCGGGAAGACGCTTCGCGTGCCGGTCGTGCCGAGGTCACGACCTGCTTGGCCGAATAACGACCTGCTTGGCTGAATAACGACCTGCTTGGCTGAATAAGCTCCCATCGATGCTTGATCTTAAGCGGATCCGGGAGGAGCCCGACGAGGTGAAGGCTGCCCTGTCTCGGCGTGAGACAGGCTTGGCCGCGCTTGTGGACGAGGTATTGAGGTGCGACGAGCGTTGGCGGGCGGCCACGGCCACCGCCGAGAACGAACGCGCCATGCAGCGAGAGCTGTCCGACCAGGTCGCCGCGGGAAAGCGGTCTGGTGCCGACGTCGAGCCGGAGCTCGCGAAGCTCAAGCTGATCAGCGCCGAGGTGAAGGATCGCGTCCAAGAGGCTCGCCTTGCGCAGGAGCGGCTCGAGGAGGTTCTCGCGCCGCTACCGAACCTTCCCGACCCGAGCGCCGCTCCGGGTCCGGAGGACGAGCTCGTGCGCGAGGTCGGCACGGTGGCGCAGCTCGACTTCCAGCCGCGCGACCACCTCGAGCTGGCCGGCGCGATGATCGACATGGATCGCGCCGCCAACCTCTCGGGCACGCGCTTCGCCTACTTGAAAGGCGACCTCGTGATGCTCGAGCTGGCGCTCGTGCGGTGGGTGCTGGAGAAGCTGCGCGCAGCGGGGTTCGAGCCGGTCATACCGCCTGTGCTGGTGCACGAACGGGCGCTGTTCGGGACCGGCTTCCTGCCCGACACCGAGCAGCAGATATACAGCCTGCCCGAGGAGGAGCTGTTTCTCGTCGGCACGTCCGAGGTCGCGCTGGCGTCGCTGCACGACGGAGAGATCCTCGACGGCGAGCTGCTGCCGCTGCGATACGCCGGCTTCTCGCCGTGCTTCCGACGCGAGGCGGGGGCGGCGGGCAAGGACACGAGGGGCATCTTCAGGGTGCACCAGTTCGACAAGGTGGAGATGTTCAGCTTCGTCGCGCCCGAGGACTCCACGCAGGAGCACGAGCGGATCCTCGCGCTAGAGGAGGAGATCCTCGGCGAGCTGGGGCTGCCCTACCGCGTGGTCAACATCGCCGTCAGCGATCTCGGCGGCTCGGCGGCGAAGAAGTACGACTGCGAGGCGTGGATACCGAGCCAGGGCCGCTACCGCGAGCTGACCTCGTGCTCGAACACAACCGACTATCAGGCTCGGCGTCTGAACATTCGTGTCCGCCGCGGTAAACGCACGGAGACCTTGCACACGCTCAACGGCACCGCGGTCGCGGTCGGTCGCACGATCGTCGCGTTGCTCGAGAACGGCCAGCAGGCGGACGGAGGCGTGGGGCTGCCAACGTGCCTGCTGCGGTACGGCGCACCCGCCGCTCTGCCCCCGGCCGGCGCATAGCGCGCGATACGGGCGTGGCGCCGCGCGTGCGCGAGCCCGCCGGATCGCAGCATCGACGCTAACGACTAGACAATAAGCCCATAAACTTTGCAACCACTGTCAAGCTTTGTTGCGGGGACGCATTGGGTGTGGACGAGGTCAAGCGAACAACGATCCTGGAAACGATGGCCGAGGCGATGGCTGAGCGCGTCGCCGGCGGCGCCCCCGTGACGGTCGCCGACGTGATCGCGCGGTCGGGGATCTCGAGCGCGACCTTTCACGAGACGTTCCCCGATCGGGATGCCTGCCTGCTGGCGGCGTTTGACCTCGGCCTGGTGCGCGCGCACCGGAGGATGTTCGCTGCCTACGACGCGGAGGACCGGTGGCTGGACGCGATCAAGGCGGCGCTCGCGGCGTTTCTGCGCTTTCTCGAGGACGAACCCGAGTTGGGGCGCCTGCTCGTCGTCTATTCGACGAACGCCGGAGAGCAGGTCCTGCGCCGCCGCGCGAACGTTCTTCGCGCGCTTGCGGTCGTGGTCGATCAGGGCCGTCGGGAGGGCCCCGCCGGCAAGCAGCAGCCCCCTGGTGTGACCGCCGAGGGCGTGGTGGGCGCGGTCTTGGCGGTGATCCAGAACCGGCTGCTGGCGGATCCGCAGGGAGCCGTGATCGACCTGTTTGGATCGCTGGTCAGCATCATCGTGCTCCCGTATCTCGGGGTGGGCGTCGCGCGCCGGGAGCTGACGCGCCCAGCGCCCTCCATCCGGACGCTCGCGAGGCTGGGCTCGACGGGCGAGGCGGGCTCGGCCGAGAACGGCGCCAGGGCGAGGTCCGCTGAGAACGGCAGCGGCGTGAGCTCCAGCGAAAACGGCAGCCGGGCGAGGTACCCCGAAAACGGCGGCGGCGTGAGCGCAGCCGAAAACGGCAGCGGCGTGAGGTCCGCTGAGAGCGGCGGTGGGGCGAGGTCCGCTGAGAGCGGTGGCGGCGTGAGGTCCGCTGAGAGCGGTGGCGGCGTGAGGCTCACGTATCGCACGGCGCGTGTGCTGAGTGCGATCGCCGACCATCCGGGGGCGAGCAACCGCGAGGTGGCCGACCACGCGGGCATCGCCGACCAAGGTCAGATCTCCAAGCTGCTCGGCCGCCTCGAGGCGCGGCAGCTGATCACCAAGATGGGTGAGGGCCGCACACGCGGGGCGCCCAACTCGTGGTGCGTGACCGAGCGGGGCGAGTTGGTGCTGAAGATGGTGTCGGTCGCCGAGAGCCTTTGAGGGTCAGGCTTTGCGGGCGCGTGCGGCTTTTGCCGCACGGATCGTGATCGTGCACAGCGCGGTGTGCGTCGCGCCGGCAGGGTCACGAGCGAACAGGCTCGCGCGCGCGCGCAGCACGTGTGTCCTGGCAAAGAGCGTGCGAGCCTGGCCAGAGGGGGGCACATGGTTGCGCGCGAGGAGTGCGCGCGCCTTGGCCGACAGGTGCAGCTTAACCGTCGTCACCCGCCCGCCGGCGACGTTGAATGAGCCCACAGCCAGGGTCAGGATCGCGGCCTTGGGCTTCCTTGACTGATGCGCGGCCGTGCCGAGGCTCACGGACCCCAGCGTCAACAACGTCAGCTTGCCGCTACAGCTGCTCTCCCCGGCCGGACAGCTCACCTCGACGCTGATCGTGCCCGACGAGCTCGCTGTCAGAGCCCGACTCACGAGCTCGGCGTCGGGAACCGGCGGCGTGCTGCGTTCCTGGGCTGGCGATTCTCCTGGACTCGGCGACACTCCCTGTTCGCCTGGCACCAGCGGTTGCAATATCGTGGGCAGTTGGGTCGTGAACGTCTGGTCGGCGCCGTAGCTGGCTCCGCTCGTGCTTGTCGCCACGACGCGGAAGTGGTAGCCGGTGCTGGACGCAAGGCCTGTAATCGGCGCGGACACCGTCACCGGACTGTTCCCGGATCCCGGCGATGGGGTGCATGGCGCGTTGGTTCCGTAGGAGACCGTTGTGCCGTATTCGAGTGTGCATGCGTTGACTTCCTCGCCGTTGGGGTTGACCACCGCGCTCAACGTCGCTGAGGTCTGCGTCACCGCCGACGCCGCGCCCGTGACCACGGTCGGCGAGGTGGCCAGCGTCTTGAATGTCTGGTCGCTGCCGTGGCTCGTCCCGCCGGCGTTCGTCGCGGCGATGCGGAAGTGGTAGGTGGTGTTGGCGTCCAAGCTGGTGAGCGCGGCCGTGACAGCTACGGGGCTGCTCCCTGATCCTGGCGATGGGTTGCATGCGGCGTTGGTTCCGTAGGAGGCGGTCGGGCCGTATTCGAGCTTGCATTCACTGACTTTCGCGCCGTTGGGGTTGACTTCTGCGTTCAACGTGGCCGATGTCGGCGACAGCGAAGACGCCGTGCCGGTCGTCGCCGTCGGTGGGTCGGGCAGCGTTTTGAACGTCTGGTCGCTGCCTTTGCTGGTGCCGGCGGAGTTTGTCGCGACGATGCGGAAGTGGTAGGTGGTGTTCGCGGTCAGGCTCGTGATCGCTGCGCTCACTGCTACGGGGCTGCTCCCTGATCCTGGCGGTGGGGTGCACGGCGCGTTGGTTCCGTAGGAGGCGGTTGGGCCGAATTCGAGCTCGCATTCGCTGACCGCTTCGCCGTTGGCGTTCACGGTGCCGTTCAGCGTGGCCGACGTCTGCGTGATCGAAGACGCCGCACCCGTCACGACTGTCGGCGAGGTGGCCAGCGTCTTGAATGTCTGGTCGCTGCCGTGGCTCGTCCCGCCGGCGTTCGTCGCGGCGATGCGGAAGTGGTAGGTGGTGTTGGCGGTCAGGCTCGTGATCGCTGCGCTCACTGCTACGGGGCTGCTCCCTGATCCTGGCGATGGGTTGCATGCGGCGTTGGTTCCGTAGGACGCGGTCGGGCCGTATTCGAGCTTGCATTCACTGACTTTCGCGCCGTTGGGGTTGACTTCTGCGTTCAACGTGGCCGATGTCGGCGACAGCGAGGACGCCGTGCCGGTCGTCGCCGTCGGTGGGTCGGGCAGCGTTTTGAACGCCTGGTCGCTGCCTTTGCTGGTGCCGGCGGAGTTTGTCGCCGCGATGCGGAAGTGGTAGGTGGTGTTGGCGGCCAGGCTCGTGATCGCTGCGCTCACTGCTACGGGGCTGCTCCCTGATCCTGGCGATGGGGTGCATGGCGCGTTGGTTCCGTAGGAGGCGGTTGGGCCGTATTCGAGCTCGCATTCGCTGACTGCTTCGCCGTTGGGGTTCACGGTCGCGTTCAGCGTGGTCGACGTCTGCGTGAGCGAGGACGCCGCACCCGTCACCACGGTCGGCGGGCCCGACGGCACAAACGCGGCGATTCCGTCCGGGGTTCCGACCCCCGTGGGACCGTCGTAGCCGGTCCGGGCGAGGCAGATAGCGTCGGACGAGCAGCTTGTTTTGGCCTCTTCGGTGGGCGTGCACGCTGGCAGGCCGGTTTCGTAATCGAACGGAGACGGACATTCGCCGGTTGACCCCGAGGTCACGTCGTGGAGCGAAGCGGGCGCGGCGAGCGCGTTTTCGTAGAGGGTTCGCGCCGGATATTCGACGCCGTGTGCACCTCCCGCGAGCGCAAACGCCGCTGCGATCACGGGAGACGCGAGGCTGGTGCCGCCGACGGTTCCCCAATTCTCCCCGCCCACACCGTAAACGGCAACGCCCGTGTAGGGGTCGGCGTCGGCTGCGGTATCCGCGATCGCTCGGTGTTTTTCGCAGCCCACCGCCGACCAATCGGCCACCGCAAGCTGCCAGGACGCCGCCGGGAAGCGTTCGCTGCAGCCGCTTCCACCGGCGCCGTATCCGTCTTTGCGGCCTTCGCTCTCGCCGCCGTCATTCCACACCGTCTCGCCGGTCCATTCGTGTTTCGAGTCGAGGGCGAGGCGGGTCCCGCCGACCGCGACCACGTGCGGCGAGGAAGCGGGGAAATTCGCGGACAGCGATCGAGGTTCTTCAAGCCAGTTGAGGTAGCCGCGATCGCCGGCGGCCGCGGTGATGACGACGCCGGGATGGTTGAATGCCGCGCTGTCTTCCGCGCAGAAGCCTTCGCTGCATTCAGGGCCGGCCCAGGAGTTTGAGATCTCGGTGGCGCCGAGTCCCACCGCTGCGTCCTCGGCGGCTTCGAGGTCCAGGAACGACGACGACTTGGCCTCCACCAGCGCGATGTGGCAGCTCTGGCAGATCGCGTGGGCGGTCTCGATATCGAGCGAGATCTCGACCGACCATCCCTTGGCTTCTTCGGCTTCTTCGCGTTCGGCTTTCGAGCCTTTGCGCGCCGTTTCCAGTTCTTTCGTGCTCTTGGGGAACGGCAGGTTGCCGGTTTCACCGCTCTGGTTCACCTTCTCAAAGCAGGCGCCCGCGGCAGTGCATTCAGGCAAGCCAAGTTCTTTGTCGTAAGTCGCAAGGTCCGCTTCGGCGGTCAGGTCGTTGTACGCGTCGACTAGCGCGATCGTCTGCGAGGAGGACACGCTGGTTGGCAGCTGATAGGCGGCGTGCAGGTCTTCCGGTGTGAGGCCGTAGTCGCCTTCTGCCGCTTTCGACTTGGTCGGCCCGCTGATCGCGCGGGCGGCGCCGAGCGGGCGCGTGCGCGCGCGTGCTTGCGCTGTCTGGGGAACGAGCTGCAGCGCGAGGCAGGTGGCGCGCCCAGGCGATGGCGCGCCACAGGCGGCGCGCACCGTGTAGGCCGATTGCGGCAGGGGCGAAACCGTTCCGGCAGCGCCGGCGCCCGCGCAGAGCACGACGAACGCGGCCAGGGCGGCGGCCGGGCCCAACGCGGCTGCGTGGCGCGTGCGTGTCGTCATCTGCGCACTCTCGGAGTCTCCTCGGCGCGCACGCTGACCGGCTTTAGGACGGGGCGCGTATGCAGACACACGTGCGGATGGTCACGAGATCGTCACACGCTGGTCACCGCAGCGTCACTACGTGGCGGGCGCGGCCCTGCAGGATGATCGCCGGAACGGTGGGACACGGCAAGGAGCAAGACCCCGCTCATAGTGAGGTCCGGTTCCGTGGGCGCACCGAACCACGCAGGGCGCACCGAACGGGGCGGGCGGCGAGACCCGTCCCGTTCGCCATCGCCGTTATCTTCCTGTCAGGCTGGTGTCGGTGTCGTTGCCGTTCGGCTTTCTCCTGGCTTCAGATCCGCCCCCCCGCCGGGTGGGCGTGGTCGTCGCGGTTGCCGCGGTGGCGCTGTGCACGCTGATCGTCTATCCGCTGGCCCACCTCGCGCCCGTGGTGTCCCTGAGCGTCGTCTACCTCCCCGCCGTGCTGGTGGTGTCGGTCACGTGGGGCGCGTGGCTCGGTGTCGCCACGGCGATGCTGAGCGCCGCCGCATTCAACTTCTTTCACCTTCCTCCGGTCGGGCAGTTCACGCTCCAGGACTCGAGCAACTGGGTCGCGCTGGGGACGTTCCTTGTGGTCGCCTTCCTGGCGAGCTCCGTGGCCGAGGTCACGCGCGCACGGACCCGTGACGCGGAGGAGCGCCGGCGGGAGGCGGACCTGGCGGCGGAGATGGCGACGCTGCTGCTGCGGGGAGGCACGCTCGCCGAGGACCTGCCCACGGCCGCTGCGCGTCTGGCCCAAGCGTTGGAGCTGAACTCCGCGGCGATCGTGATGGAGGCGGTGGAGGGGGACGAGCGCACGGTCGCGTTCCCGCTGCGCGAGGGCACACGGCGGCTGGGCACGCTGCTGGTGGGAGCCGACACCTCCGAGGCGAGCCTGCGCCGGCTGCAGGAGCGCGTGGTGCCGGCGCTGGAGGCTCTGTTGAGCGCCGCGCTCGAGCGCGAGACGCTGCTGGGCGGGACGGTCGAGACGGCGGCTCTACGCAGGGCGGACACTGTGAAGACCGCGCTGCTGCGTGCGGTCTCGCACGATCTGCGCTCGCCGCTGACCGCCATCTCGGCTGCCGGCGAGGCGATCGGCTCGCCGTCGTTGTCGCCCGCCGAGCGTCAAGAGATGGCGAGCGTGATCCAAGAGGAGGCGCGGCGGCTGTCGCGGTTGGTCGACAACCTGCTCGACCTCTCGCGGCTGGAAGCCGGGGCGGCCGAGCCCCGCAGGGAGTGGACCTCGATCGAGGAGCTGATCCGCTCGGCGGTGGCGGAGTTGGCGGCGCGGGCGGAGGAGTTCACGCTCTCGATCGACCGCGACCTGCCGCTCGTGCGGGTCGACGCGGTGCAGATGGAGCGCGCGTTCGTGAATGTGCTGGAGAACGCGCGACGCCACTCTGGCGGGCATCCAGTGTCGGTGAGGGCCCGCGCGGTGCGCAGCCTGGCGCGCGCACGCCGGCAGAGCGTCGCGACCGACGAGGACGGCGGGGAGCGCGCAGAAGGAGGGAGAGCGCGGGGTGACCGCGTGATCGTGCGCATCGTCGATCGCGGTCCCGGGATTCCGCCCGCCCAGCTGGAGCGGGTGTTCGAGCCCTTCTACCGCGCCGGCACGCCCGGTGGAGGCCACCGTGGCTCCGGGCTGGGCCTCGCGATCGCTCGCGGCTTCGCCGAGGCGAACGCGGGCTCGCTGCACGTCGAGTCCCTGCCCGGGCAGGGGGCGACGTTCGTGTTCGAGCTCCCGCTGCAGGAGCCCGACGACGAGCCCGCGGATGGCGTCTCGCCCCCGGACACCACCTCGGGCGAGCCGCGCCAGCCGCTCGCGCCGGCGCACGGTCCAGAGCCGGCCGCGTGAGTGAGCAGGCCGGGCCCGCGCCCGGCAGGCCCTCGCGTGTGCTCGTGGTCGACGACGAGCCGCAGATAGTGCGCGCGCTGAAGGTGGTGCTGCGCGAGGCGGGGTTCGAGGCGGTGCCGGCAGAAACGGGCTCGCAGGCGCTGGACCTCGCGGCCGTGCGTCCGCCGGAGGCCGCGATCGTCGACCTCGTGCTGCCCGACCTCGACGGCATCGCGGTCACGCGCACGCTGCGCGAGTGGAGCGAGATGCCGATCCTCGTGCTGTCGGCCGTGGGGGAGGAGGAGCAGAAGGTCAGAGCGCTCGAGGCCGGCGCCGACGACTACATCACCAAGCCGTTCGGCGCACGCGAGCTCGTGGCACGGCTGCAGGCCGCGCTGCGCCGTGCTGGTCGCGCGGAGGGGGAGCCGAGCATCGAGGTCGACGGCCTGCAGATCGATCTGGCCGCGCGGGTAGTGCGGCGCGGCGGCGAGCCGATCCACCTGACCCCAATCGAGTTCGACCTGCTGCGCGCGCTCGCGCGCAATCGTGGGCGGCTGATGACGCATCGCAAGCTGATCGCGGAGGTATGGGGCCCAGAGTACGTCGATGACATCCAGCCGCTGCGCACGCACATCGCTCGGCTGCGGGCCAAGATCGAGCCGGACGGCGTGGCCGGACCACGCTACATCGTGACCGACCCCGGGGTCGGGTATCGGTTCTCCGAGTGACATCGTGACCGACCCCGAGATCGGGTATCGGTTTTCCGAGTGACATCGTGACCGACCCCGAGATCGGGTATCGGTTCTCTCAGTGACCGGCGAGCCGTTGGATCAACTCGCCCGACGGACGTCGAGCCTTTAGCTTCCCGTTACGAAATCGTTATGGCCGGCGCGCGATTCGTTACGTAGTCGTGATGCTTTCTCGCCAATAGTGCTCGCATGGACGCCGTGGCAATTGTTCTCGGGATCGCCATGTTCGCGATTCTGCTGCTGATCATCGAGGGGATCGACCGCGTATGAGCGCACAGCCGCCTCTCGGAGCGTTCATCGCGCACATGAGCGGCGCCGACGTCTTTGGCCTGGTCGTCTCGGTGCTGGTGATCGCTTATCTGTTTTACGCCCTGATCCGCGGGGAGAAGCTCTAGACATGACGTTCACGGGCTGGCTCACGATCGTGCTGTTTGCGGTCATCCTCACCGCGCTCGCATTTCCGCTCGGCAGCTACATGGCGAGGGTGTATACCGGAGAGAGGGTCTTCCTCTCACCCATATTCTCGGGGCCGGAGCGGTTCCTGTACAGCGTTCTGCGGGTCGACCCCGAACGCGGTCAGGACTGGAAGGCGTATGCGAAAAGCCTGATCGTCTTCTCGCTCGTCGGTTGGCTCTTTCTGTACTTCGTGCTGCGCACGCAGGACGCGTTCTTCGTCCCCCACGCGCTCAACCCGCTCGGCTACCACTCGGCGCCGTGGAACGTCACGTTCAACACCGTCTCGTCGTTCATGACGAACACGAACTGGCAGTACTACAGCGGCGAGACGACGATGAGCTACCTCAGCCAGATGATCGGGCTGACGGTGCAAAACTGGCTGTCGGCGGGGGTTGGGATCGTCGTTGCGGTCGCTTTGGTACGCGGGATCATCGGGCGCAGCGGCAAGAGCCTCGGCAACTTCTGGCAGGACCTCGTGCGCACGATTCTGTACGTGCTGGCGCCGATCTCCGTGTTCGGGGCGCTCGTGCTCGTGTCCCAGGGGGTGATCGCCAACATCTCGACCTACCTCACGGTTCACACCATCACCGGTCTCACACAGTCGATCTCGATGGGACCGGTCGCCTCGCAGGAGGCGATCAAGGAGTTGGGCACGAACGGCGGCGGCTTCTTCAACACGAACTCCGCGCACCCGTTCGAGAACCCCACCGCGTTCAGCAACTTCTTCGAGATGCTGCTCGTGCTGGTGATCCCGGCGGCGCTCGTGTTCATGTACGGCCGAATGACCGGCAACCGACGTCAGGGCTACGCGATCTACACGGCGATGTTGCTGATGTTCCTCGGCGCGGCGGCCGTCGCGTATGTGGCTGAGGCGCATGGCTCGCCCGCGCAGCACGCCGCCGGCCTGCACACGCACGTGATCTCGGGCTCGACCGGCGGCAACATGGAAGGCAAGGAGCAGCGCTTTGGGATCGCAGGGTCGGCGCTGTTCGACGTCGTCACCACGGTCACCTCGTGCGGGGCAGTGAACAGCGCGATCGAGTCATTCACTGGAATAGGGGGAGCAGTTCCCTTTGCCAACCTATCTGCCAGCGAGGTGATCTTCGGTGGCGTCGGCACCGGCCTGTACTCGATCCTGCTGTACGTGCTGCTGGCTGTGTTCATCGGCGGGCTGATGGTCGGGCGCACGCCCGAGTGGCTCGGCAAGAAGCTCGAGGTGAGAGAGATAAAGCTCGCCGGCCTGGGCATCCTGATCACGCCGCTCGCGGCGCTATTCTGCACGGCGCTGGCCACCGCGAGCAAATCCGGACGTGCATCGATTTCCGAAGCGGCGCTCTCCAAGGCGGGCGGCAATACGCCGCAGGGATTCTCAGAGAGCTTCTACGCGTATCTCTCTCAGGCGAACAACAACGGCTCCGCCTTCGCCGGCTACACCGGCTTCATCCAGCCGAACGCCGGCAATCTCGGCGCGCACGGCATCACGTTCGCCAACCTGCTGGGGGGCTTTGACATGGTGTTCGCGCGCTACGCGCCGATCCTGTTCGCGCTCGCGGTCGCCGGCGCCCTGGCCGGCAAGCGCGTGACGCCCGCGGGCCTCGGCACGATGCGCACCGACAACGGCACGTTCGTGGTGCTGCTGATCGGCGTGATCATCCTCGTCGGCGCGCTGACGTTCTTCCCGGCCCTGCTCCTCGGCCCGATCGTCCAGGGCCTGACCGGACACCTCTACTGACATGAGACCCTGGCTGCGCGACACCATCACATCGGTCATTGGGATCATCGTGTTCGCGATCCTGCTCGGCCTCGTCTACCCGCTGTTCATCACGGGCGTCAGCCAGGTCGCGTTCCCGGGCAACGCCAACGGGCAGCAGATCCACCTCGACGGCAAGCTGGTCGGCTCGAAGATCATCGGCCAGAACTTCGGCACGCCGGTGCTCGAAAGGAACGGCAAGCCCAAGGAAGTCAAAGGCGCGGTGGTGACCGAAGCGGACCCGCGCTACTTCCAGACCCGCCCATCGGCCACCGAAGGCGGCGCCTACAACGCTGCCGCGAGCACCTTCTCCAACAAAGGGCCCAACAGCGTCAAGACAGAGGAAGCGGTCGCCGAAAACATCAAGGCGTACCTCGAACTGAACACGGCGCCGAGCAGACGCCCGTACGATCCCAGGCTGACCGCGGCGAAGATACCGGTCGACGCGGTCAACACCTCGGCCTCGGGCCTCGACCCCGAAATCTCCAAGGCGAACGCGTGGATCCAGGCCTACCGCATCGCGGCCGTGCGTCGTCTCCCGCTGGCGACGGTCGACGGCCTGATCGCCAAGAACACCTCCGGCCGCGGCCTCGGCTTCTCGGGTGAGGAAGGCGTGAACGTGCTCGAGCTCAACCTTACCCTCGACCGTCTGTCCGGAGGAACGGGCTGATGTCCGCGCAGATGCCGGCAACCCACGAACGACAGGCGGTCTCGCTGTTCCAGCGCGACATCGTCTGGCGCGCGCTGCTCGACAGCTTCAAGAAGCTCGATCCGCGCGTGCAGATCCACAACCCCGTGATGTTCGTCGTGGAGATCGGCTCGGTCATCACGACCGTCACGTGGCTGATCCAGGCGTTCGGCGGCAGGCCGCTAGGCGGCGGCCACGAGGAAGCCTGGTACACGTTCACGATCGCGTTCTGGCTGTGGCTGACTGTCGTGTTCGCGAATATGGCCGAGGCGTTCGCCGAGGGTCGCGGACGCGCCCAGGCGGACACGCTGCGCGCGATGCGCAAGGAGACCGTGGCGAAGATGCGCGACGGCTCGACCAAGGCGGCCTCCGAGCTCACACGCGGCGACGTCGTGGTCGTGAGCGCGGGGGAGCTGATCCCCGGCGACGGCACAGTGATCGAGGGCATCGCCACGGTGGATGAGTCCGCGATCACCGGCGAGTCCGCCCCGGTGATCCGCGAGTCCGGCGGTGACCGCAGCGCCGTCACAGGCGGTACGCGCGTGACCTCCGACGAGGTCGTCGTGGAAATCACGCAGGAGCCCGGCAAATCGTTCCTGGACCGCATGATCGCGCTGGTCGAGGGGGCAGAGCGGCGCAAGACGCCGAACGAGATCGCGCTGAACATCCTGCTCGCGGCGCTGACGCTGATCTTCATGATCGTGGTGGCAACGCTGCGTCCGTTCGGCCTGTTCGCCGGCACGCCGATCTCCGAGACGACGCTGATCGCGCTGCTGGTCGCGCTGATCCCGACGACGATCGGCGCGCTGCTGTCGGCGATCGGGATCGCCGGCATGGACCGCCTCGTGCGCCGCAACGTGCTCGCCCTGTCGGGGCGCGCGGTGGAGGCCTCGGGCGACGTGGACGTGCTGCTGCTCGACAAGACCGGCACGATCACGATCGGCAACCGGCTCGCGTCGGAGTTCATCCCGATGCCGGGCGTGGCCGAGTCCGAGCTGGCGGAGGTCGCACAGATGTCCTCGCTCGCAGACGAGACACCCGAGGGCCGTTCGATCGTGGTGCTCGCCAAGCAGTACGGCATCCGCGAGCACGACATGTCGACGCTGCACGCCGAGTTCGTGCCGTTCACCGCCCAGACCAGGATGAGCGGCGTCGACATCGACGGTAGGCGGCTGCGCAAGGGCGCGGGCGACGCGATCATCGACCTCGTAAAGAGCGAAGGCGGCTCGCCGCCGCCCGAGCTGCAGGCTGAGCTGGACCGCATCGGCAACGAGGGCGGCACGCCGCTGGCGGTCGCCCGCGACAACCAGGTGCTGGGTGTGATCTACCTCAAGGACACGATCAAGGAGGGCATGAAGGCGCGCTTCGACCAGCTGCGGGCGATGGGGATCAAAACCGTGATGGTCACCGGCGACAACCGCCTGACCGCGGCCAAGATCGCCGAAGAGTCGGGCGTGGACGACTTCCTCGCGGAAGCCACGCCCGAGCGCAAGCTGGCGCTGATCCGCGAGCAGCAGCAGGACGGGCGGCTGGTTGCGATGACCGGCGACGGCACCAACGATGCACCCGCGCTCGCCCAGGCGGACGTCGGCGTGGCGATGAACACAGGCACCCAGGCGGCGCGCGAGGCGGGCAACATGGTCGACCTCGACTCCAACCCGACGAAGCTGATCGAGATCGTCGAGGTGGGCAAGCAGCTGCTGATCACGCGTGGCGCGCTCACGACGTTCTCGATCGCCAACGACGTGGCCAAGTACTTCGCGATCCTGCCAGCCGTGTTCATCGCCACCTGGTCGACCGGTGGGGTGGGAGGCGGACACGAATCAAAGGGTCCCCTGCACGTGCTCAACATCATGAATCTGGGCAACCCCCAGAGCGCGATCGTCTCGGCGATCATCTTCAACGCGATCGTCATCCCACTGCTGATCCCGCTGTCGCTGAAGGGCGTGCGCTACCGGCCGATCGGCGCGAGCGCGCTGCTGCGGCGGAATCTGTGGATCTACGGACTGGGCGGCATCATCGCACCGTTCATCGGCATCAAGCTGATCGACCTGATCGTGTACAACCTGCTGGGGGGCTAGCATCAGGCGCCGATGAGGCGCAGCCTTCCCCTGCCATCGGCGTGGCGTCGCGAGGCGCTGCGCACGAACCTGTGGCTGGTGCCGACGGTCGAGATCGTGCTCGCGGTGGCGCTGTTCGCGGGAACGTATGCGCTCGATCGGGCCGCCTACGACGGCACGCTGACGCTGCCGTCGTTCGTGATCAGCGGCACCGCGGACGCGGCCCGTCAGATCCTGACCACGATCGCCGCGGCGGTGATCACGGTCGTGACGCTGGTGTTCTCGATCACGATCGTGACGCTCACGCTCGCCTCCACCCAGTTCGGGCCGCGCATGCTGCGCAACTTCATCCGCGACCGCATCACGCAGCTCACGCTCGGGAGCTTCGTGGCCACGTTCGTGTACGCGATCCTGGCGCTCGTCTCGATCGGTCCGGGCGCGCACGGGGAATTCGTTCCGCATGTGTCGATCACGGTGACGATGGCGCTCGTGATCCTGGACGTCGCGGTGTTGGTGGTGTTCATCGACCACATCGCCAAGTCGATCCAGCTGCCGCAAGTGATCGCGAGCATCGCCGGCGACCTCGCGGGCGCGATCGAAACCGAAGTCGCGCTGAGCACCGGCTCGGGCCCCAAGACCGGGCCGTCTCTGTCGGAGATGCTGGTGCGACTGGACGAGGACAGCGGCGTCGTTCGGGCGCCGGGCAGCGGCTACCTGCAGTACGTGAGCATGAGCAAGCTGGTCGACATCGCCAGTGGGAGCCACGCGGTGATCCGCCTGGTTCACCGCCCCGGGCACTTCGTGGTCGAGGGCGAGCCCCTGGCGGATGTGTGGCCGGCGGCCGCGGCACACGGAGTCGCGCGAGCGCTCGGCGGCGCGCACGCCACGGGCCCGCACCGGACCCTCACACAGGATCTATCGTTCGCGGTCGATCAGCTCGTTGAGATCGCGATCCGCGCGCTCTCGCCCGCGGTCAACGACACCTTCACGGCGCTCGCCTGCATCGACTGGCTGGGGGACGGGCTGTGCAAGATCGGCGATCGCTGGCGGCCGGCGACGGTGCATCGTGACGCCGCCGGTCACCTCTGCGTGATCACCGTCACGATCGGCTTCGACCGCCTCGTCGAACGCGCGCACGACAAGATCCGCCAGGCCAGCCGCGGAATGCCGGCGGTGATGATCCGCCAGCTAGCCGGGCTCGCGAAGGTGATGGCGCACACGAGCACCGAGCAGCAGCGCGAGCTGCTGCTCGAACAGGCCACCATGATCCTACGTGCGTGCGATGAGTCGGTGCCTGAGAAGTCGGATCGCGCGGACGTGCGTCGCCGGTACGACGCTGTGCTGAGCGCCGTCGCTTCCGGGACAATCCCTCCGTGGCCGACGAACGAGGACACCTGAAGGTCTTCATCGGCATGGCCCCGGGTGTGGGCAAGACGTACCGCATGCTCCAGGACGGCTCGGCCGAAGCCGACAACGGGCGCGATGTGGTGATCGGCTACATCGAGCCGCACGGGCGCGCCGAGACGATGGCGCAGGCCGAGGGCCTGGAGATCATCCCTCGTCGGACGCTGCTCTATCGCGGCACGCCGCTGGAGGAGATGGACCTGCCGGCGGTGCTCGCGCGCAGACCCGAGCTGTGCCTGATCGACGAGCTCGCGCACACTAACGCGCCCGGCGTCGAGCACGAGAAGCGCTACGAGGATGTTCGCGACGTGCTCGACGCGGGGATCGACGTGTTCTCGACGGTCAACGTTCAGCACTTGGAGAGCCTCAACGACCAGGTGACCCAGCTCACGGGCGCGCACGTGCGCGAGACGATCCCCGACGAGGTTCTCTCATCCGCGGATGAGGTCGTGTTGATCGACCTCACGCCGGAGGCGCTGATCGCGCGTCTGCGCGCCGGCAAGGTCTACGCCCCCGAGCGCGTGCCTGCGGCGCTGAACCACTTCTTCAAGCTCGAGAACCTGGCGGCGCTGCGCGAGACGGCCCTGCGCCAGGTGGCCGAGGATGTCGAGGTCAAGCGGATGGTGGGGTGGCCGACCTCCGAGCGGTCGAGCACGGTGGCGCGCCGCGACGAGGAGGGGTTGCCTGCCACCGTGGAGACCGGCCCCCAGTCGATAGCGGAGCGTCTGCTCGCGCTCGCCACGCTCGCGCCGCACTCCGAGCGGGTCGTGCGGCGCGCCTGGCGCTCCGCCCAGCGCCTGGACGCCGAGCTCGTCGTGCTCGTCGTGCGCCCTCCCGGCCGCCCCCCGAGCTCCGAGGACCGCAAGCGCCTGGAGGAGCTGAGGCGCCTGACCGCGATGCTCGGCCTACGCCTGCGGGTCGAGGAGGGGGAAGACGTGGCGGCGGTGGTCGTCAGGGTCGCCAACTCGCTGAGCGCCACGTACGTGTTGATGGGCACGCCGACGCAGCGCCGGGGCTTGGCGCGCTTGGGCGCCGGCTCCGACCGGTCGCTGCTGATGCGCCTGCTGCGGGAGCTGCCGGGCGTCGACGTGCGCATCGTGGCCGATCCGACCCTGCGCCGGCCCGCCGCTGGGGAGGAAAAGCCGGCCGGGGAGGCAGGAGTCGCCGGGGGAGACGAAGAACGTGTCCGTGTCGAGGGGTCCTCGCGGTCCGGCTAGGATCAGGCGGACCCACCGGGTCGGCCGGACCCGGATCGCGCGAGTGGCGCGGTCTTCGATGAGAAGCAACTACGATCGCGGACGATCGCGCAACCTGACCCGCCGGAGCTTGTTCTACCAATCAACGTGAGGATCACGCGCCCGCCCATCCGAGCACTGTCGCTAGCTATCGCGCTGGCGCTGCTGGCCTGCCTACTGGCCGTGCCCGGTGCGACCGGCCGGGCTCCCGAGGCACGCGCCCACGCGGCCAGCTCCTATCTGACTGGCATCGGCGACGAGCACGCGCAGATGTTCGGCGAGCCGCTGTGGCAGCAGCTGCACACGAAGATCGTCCGCTATATCGCGCCTTACGACGCGGCCGTGCGCGGCTACTACCGCGACCAGGCGACCGCCTGGATCCGTGCCGCCGAAGCCCAGCACGAGCAGGTGCTGGTTGCGTTCTACCACTCGGAGTACACGCCCACGAAGATGCCCAGCGTGGCCGCCTACCAGCACGATGTGCAGAAATTCGTGAAGCTGTTCCCCAACGTCAAGCAGTACCAGTCCTGGGACGAGGCGAATCGTGGCTACTCCCCCGGCGCGTTCTCGAGCCCCTCGGCGAGCGCGGCGGCCCGCTACTACCAGGCGTTGATCCGGGTGTGCAGGGGCTGCACGGTCGTCGGGCTCGACCTGCTGGACGCCGAGAACATAGGTCCGACCCTGCAGTACATCTCAGAATTCAAGCAAGAGATCGGCCGCCTGGAGACGATCATGCCGAAGATCTGGGGGCTGCACAACTACTCGGACGTCAACCGCCTGGAAAGCTGGCGCACGCGCGAACTCGTGCGTGTGCTCGGCGGCCAGGTATGGCTCACCGAGACCGGCGGGCTCGTCAAGTTCGGCGGAGCCTTCCCCAACGACCACGGCTCGGGCCTGACGCGGGCTGCCAAGGTGCTCAAATTCATGTTCGGTCTCGCCGGCTCGCTGCCGCAGATCAAGCGCCTGTACATCTACGACTGGACCGGGGGGACAAGCTCGACGCGCTTTGATGCTGGCCTGATGAACCCCCACGGCCGGCCGCGGGCGGGCTACGTCGTTGTGTGCCGCGCGTTGCACGCGGCCAGGTGCGGCGTGAAGATCGCCAGCAGTTAGGTACTCAGGGCCGGCTGGGAGTGCGACCCGGCATCGCTCCCGTGCTGTGCGGACGGCCGGTCTGGCTGGTTGCGCGTGAGGCGCATCGCGCACAGCGCCAGCAGCCCGACGGCCGCGGCCACCGGGGCGAGCGTCTTCAACGGATAGCGGCTGCCGTCGTGCAACTGCAGGTTGAGCGCGGTGTGGTCGCCGGCTTTCACAATGCTCAACAGGCCCTGGTGATCGATGCCCAGCACGGTGGGCGCCAGCGCCGCGAACAGAGCCCACGTCGCAAGCGCCAGCACGCCCGCGGCGAGCGTGGCGTCGGACAGGCGCAGGCGCGGGGTGGCCGATGCCGCGAGCAGCACGCCGCCCCCGGCCGCGAGCAAGAACGGCCAGATGCCGCCCCAGCTGCGCCCGAGGCCGAAGGCCGAGGCGATCGTCGGCTGGAAGAAGCCCTCTCCCAGGTATCGCATCCAGACCACCGTCTCGGTCTCATAGCCGACCAGCGGATGCGTGATCGTCGCGACCACCGTGGTCGTGATCGAGACCGCCGCCAGCGCAATCGTGGGGCCAGGAAAGCGCTTGAGCGCCAGCCCCAGCGGACAGGCCAGGAACGGGAGCATCGTGGTGAGGAAGCGCGGGCCCATGAAGCCGCCGCCGAAGGGCAGGTAGTAGCCGGAGTTGTAGCCCAGGTAGCAGAGGCAGATGCCCCCGATCGTCAGCGCCTCGGCACGTTTTCCCCGCTTGTGCAGGAGCACGGTGCCGATCGCGCCCATCGCCAGCACGGGAGAGATGGCGAGCAGGCCGCGCGAGTCGAGCAGCAGCGTGGCGAGCACCTTCAGGCTGGGTGCGCCGATCCCGAAGAAGCCTTTGTGCTGACGGGGGACGTCGGAGTAGGCGAGGTGCGTCCACGAGCGGAACGCGTAGTGGTTGTAGAGCAGTAGCGGCACGATTCCAACGACGCCGCCGGCGATGTACGCGCCGGCCCGGCGCGCCACGCCCAGCGGCGTGAACGCGTCGCGCCGCGACAGCAGATACAGGCCGAGCACGACCGCGACGAAGAACAGCGGGTACTCCGAGGTGACCGCGTAACCCATCGCCAGACCGGCCAGCCCTAGCAGCATCGGGCTGGCCGGACCATCGCGCTCGCGCAGCATCAGCGTGAAGGCGGCGAAGCCGAGGAAAGCGGCGAACACGTGCGAGAACAGCAGCGTCGAGAGCGGCAGCACCATCGTGCCAAGACCGAGCACGACCGCCGCCGCGACGCCGTAGCCAGGCTCGAAGCGATCGCCCACGTGCCACACGAGCAGCAGCAGCAGCAGGCCCGGCAGCACGTTTGCCCACAGGCCGATCAGGTAGATCATCTCGTCGCCTGGGTGGTTCGGCGGCGCCACATGTTCGCGCGTCCACGCTTCGGCGCCCACGAGGTTCAGCGTGTCGTAGAAGGGCAGCGAGAACAGCGCCAGCCCGGGCGCCCGCGCCGAGTAGTAGTGCCCCTTGTATTCGGCCTTGTCGCCAGTGTTGGCCTGGTAGTGGTCGATCGTGGTCCGGTCCTGGTTGAGGGAGCGGATCAGGTCGTAGTGAGAGGTCTGGTTCCAGGAGAAGCTCTGGATCATGGTCGCGTAGGCGAGACCGACCAGCAGGATCGCGACGAGCGCTCTGCGCTTGCGCCTCATCAATCGGTTCCGTGCAGCGCCTTCGGCCCGGGACCAATTTCATAGACGACGATCGAGCCGACCTGCCGGCGCGTGATGCCGAGGCCGGCGATCGGCTTGGCGGCGGCGGCTGTGGGCTTCGGCGGCTCGGGCACCACCCAGCCCTGCTCGGGTGGCAGACCCTTCGGGATCTGGGTGTGCAGCACGACCGTGCGGATGCCGTAGTAGCGCAGCTTCTCGATGCTGGCCCGGTCGGGGAAGCCGTACATGCCGCCGCGCAGGTCGTCCAGCGCGGGGATGTCGAACGTGCTCTCGCCCACCGGGATCTTGTAGAAGCCGTCGGTCGAGAAGTACTGCCAGAGGCGATCGAGGGCTCCGTCGGTGGGCAGGTCGAGCACCGGGCCCGGCAGACCGATCTCGGCCCGCGCCGGCTGCGGCACGACGGGGTGGTTGAGGTGGCCCGCCCCTTCGCCGAGGATGCCGATCAGCAGCGCCGCACCGAGCAGCGCGGGCAGGCCGCTCAGCTGGTGACGCTTGCCCCATGGTCCCACCCGCCGCACGAGCACCCCCACGCCCGCGCCGGCGAGCAGCGCGTAGAAGAGGGTCGCCAGCGTGAAGATCCTTCCGGGTACACGCACCCCGTTCCAGCCGGGGGCGTAGTCGAACAGCAGGCGGTACGGGTAGCCCGCGCCGGTCAGCCCGAAGCCGAGGGCCAAGATCGAGCAGGTCAGGATCCCGATCGCCAGGCCGAGGCGCAATCGTCGCGTGTAGGCGCCGGCGGCAAGCCCGATCAGTGCCAGAACCAGGATCAGCCCGCCCGGGAAGAACACGCTCTCGTTCTTGGAGTTGACTTTCGCGCGCAGCCCGGCGGTGATGCTGCCCCACACGCGGTTCTCCGAAGAGGCGCCCAAGAGCGCGGCGGGACCGGCGGAGTACGTTTTGACTTCCTTGATCGTGCGCTTGGCCGTCGGGTAGTCGTGGGCGACTTGCAGATAGGGCCTCGCCTGAAAGACCGCCACCGCGCCGAGCACGGCGATGCCGATCGCGGTCACGGCCAGCAGGCGGCGAGGGATGAGCGGCCCGCGCTCGGCTCGCGCGTGAGCCGCTTCGCTGGTGGCAGCTCGCTGCGGTGTGATCCTCGTGCGCACAGCCGTCTCGGTCGGCGGTGGGGTACCTTGGCCGAGCTGTGCATCCGCGGCCGCCGCGTCGCTCGCGCCTGAATCGCCACGTGCGCTCGCGCCGTCAGAGGGGGTCAGACGGCCGCGCCACCAGTACACGAGCGCGAGCAGCGCGAGCACCGCGAGCAGGTAGCAGTACTGCAGCCCGAGCGTGAAGCCGAGGCTGACCTGCCAAGCGGACACGAGCCACCCGGCGAGGACGAGCTTGCGCGAGCAGCGTCGGTAACCGCGCAGCAGCAGAAACAGCGCCAGCGGCAGCCCACCGCAGGAGATCACGTGGAGGTGCCCGGCCTCGGTGACCCGGTAGGGCGCATACGCGAACGCCACGCCGGCGGCGGCGCTCGCGATCCGAGCGAGTCCCAGCTCGCGGGCGAGAAGGTAGGCGCCGACGAAGGACAGCGACCACGCGAACAGGAACAGCAGGTTGTAGCGGACAAGCGCAGCGACCGTGCCCGAGCCGAAGAACGCCGCCGGACCGTAGCCGAGCAGCGAGTCCGAGAAGGCGAGGCTGAGCGGGTGCGGGTAGAAGGCGTTGGAGTCGAACAGGTGGAGCGGGTCATGGAGCATCGCGTGCCCTACCCACGCGATCTGCCAGGCGGTGCGCACCGGGTCGCCGAGATCGGGGGAGATCCGGCTGGGGAGGTGCAGCACGAGCGGCCAGCTCGTGATCACGGCCAGCAGCACGCCCGCCGCAACGACGAGCAGCAGCTCGGTGCGAGAGAACGTCGGCGACGGCGCCCAGCGCCCAGGCCGGCTGCCAGACCGCGGCGCTGGCGGCGTCTGCGCCTCGGCGCGTGTCGCGCCGGCGCTACCCACGGGCTCGCGTGATCCGGGTGGCGTGCGCGGGGGGCTTGGGAGACCGGTGCTCATAGCCTGCTGGTGTTCGGGACCGCGCGGATCGGCGCAGCATACGGGAGCCGCCTACGGCATTGCGTCGCACGGCCGACACGCCCTCGTGATATCCGAAACTTATGGTTTGCGTCAGACTGGGCGGATGCAGGTTCTCGTGGTCGGAGCGGGAGGTGTAGGGGCTGCGTTCGCGGCGATCGCGCAGCGCCGAGAGGTGTTCGAGCAGGTGGTGCTGGCCGACGTCGCGCTCGAGCGGGCGCAGGCCGCGGCCGCGGCGCTGGGCGAGCCCGATCGCTTCGCCGCAGAGCGAGTCGACGCGTCCAGTCGCGGCGAGCTCCTGGAGCTGATCGATCGCGTGCGGCCCGACGCGATCCTCAACGCGTGCGACCCGCGCTTCAACGAGCCGATCTTCGGTGCCGCGTTCGACGCCAAGACCACATATCTCGACATGGCCATGACGCTGTCCCACCCCCACCCCGAGCATCCATACGAGCTGCCGGGGGAGATGCTCGGCGAGCGCCAGCTGGCCGAGCATGAGCGGTGGGAGCGGGCGGGCCTGCTGGCGCTGGTGGGAATCGGGGTCGAGCCGGGGCTGTCGGACATCTTCGCTCGCTACGCTGCCGACGAGCTGTTCTCGAGCATCGGCGAAGTGGGGGTGCGCGACGGCGCCGACCTGATCGTCGAGGGCTATGACTTCGCGCCTACGTTCTCGATCTGGACGACGATCGAGGAGTGCCTGAACCCGCCGCTGATCTGGGAGCGCGAGCGCGGCTTCTACACGACCGCGCCGTTCTCCGAGCCCGAGGCGTTCGAGTTCCCCGAGGGGATCGGGTCGGTGGAATGCGTCAACGTGGAGCACGAGGAGGTCGTGCTGATCCCTCGGTGGGTGCGGTGCGAGCGCGTCACGTTCAAGTACGGGCTCGGGCAGGAGTTCATCGACGTGCTCCAGACACTGCACAAGCTCGGCCTGGACTCGACCGAGCCGGTGTCGGTGCGCGGCGCGAAGGTCGCCCCGCGCGACGTCGTCGCCGCGGCTCTGCCCGACCCGGCGACGCTCGGCGAGCGCATGAGCGGGCGCACCTGCGCAGGCACGTGGGTCACGGGAACGGGGATCGACGGCCAACCGCGCTCGAGCTATCTCTACCACGTCGTTGACAACGAGACCACCATGCGCGAGTACGCGAGCCAGGCGGTCGTGTGGCAGACGGCGATCAATCCGGTGGTCGCGCTCGAGCTGCTGGACCGCGGCGACTGGAAGGGCGTCGGCGTCCTCGGGCCCGAGGCGTTCCCGCCGGGTCCGTTCCTGGAGCTGCTGCGTGAGCACGGCTCGCCGCACGGGCAGGTTGAGATACCGGCGAATTAGCAGTATCTCACTAGCGTAGTACGCTATACTACTCCCATGAGTAAGAGGCTGCAGGTCGTCGTCAAAGATGAGGAGCTCGAGCGCTATGCGCGTACGGCCGATGCTGCGGGCGTGAGCACGTCTGAGTGGGCTCGCCAAGCGCTCAGGGCGGCCGAGCGCGACGCATCGAGTGGCAACGTGGAGGCCAAGCTGGCCGCCATTCGCAAGGCCGTCAGCTACGAAACGGGCGGGCGGGAAGTCGACATCGACACGATGCTGGCTGAGACGGAGGCGGGACGCTTGACGGAGATCGAGGCGGGGCTGACCGGCGCGGACGACGCGTGATCTTCGTCGATGCGAACGTCCCGATGTATCTCGTCGGACGCGACCATCCCCATAAGGTCGATGCCCAGTATGCGGTCGAGCGGCTCGTCAGTGAACGACGGCGGTTGGCCACCAGCAGCGAGGTCTTCCAGGAGATCCTCCACCGCTACCTCTCGATCGATCGTCGCGACAAGATCGAGCCTGCGTTCGAGATCCTGCGGAGAATCGTCGACGACGTTCTCCCGGTCGAGGCTGCAGACGTGTTCGCGGCGAAGGACATCGTCCACGCGAACAGAGGTTGCTCGGCGCGCGACGCGGTCCACCTCGCTGTTATGCGACGCCAGCAGATCACCGAGATCCTGAGCTTCGATCGCGGGTTTGACCAAGTCGCCGGCGTCAGGCGGCTTCCCGCCGTTTAAAAGTCCACGCGCGCAGGGACAGGGCCGGTCGGCGGCGGCTGCTTGAGCAGCCCCGGGGGCGCGGTTTCCGTCTTGCGCGAGAAGAACTCTTTGAAGTAGGGCCGGGAGATGAGCAGGACGATGGCGCCCAGGATCATGCCGCCGATGCCCATCCACAGCGGCAGCGTGATGCCGAGGATCGGCTTTGACGAGACGTTTTCCGCGTGGCCGTAGTAGATCGCGGCCTTGATCCCGATCCCGAACAGCATCAGGCCGCCGAGCAGCGGGCCCAGGCCCAGCAGCAGGAAGTTGCGCGCGCTTTCTGTCAGGTCGCGGCGGTAATACCACCCGCAGGCCACCCCGGTGAAGCCGTAGTAGAAGCAGATCGGGAAGCCGATCGCTGTGAGCGAGTCTTCCAGGACGCTCGAGGAGAGCAGCAGCAGGACGACGGTGATGATGATCGAGAGCGCGCCGAAGCCGAGCGTCGAGACGGTCGGGGTCAGGTAGCGCTTGTGGACGCGCGACAGCAGGCTCGTTACGGCTTTCCAGTGCGCCATCGAAAGCGTCGTGCGCGCCGTCGGCAGGATCGTCGTCTGCGTCGAGGCCGATGCCGAGGTGAGCACTGCGATGATCAATAGCTTGTCGAGCGTGCCGCCGAGCACGCCGGTTCCGAGCGCGTTGAGGACGTCTTCCTGGTTGGCTTCGTTGGTGAGGAAGCCGACGCCGTGGAAGGACTGGGCGGCCGCGGTGACGACGACGTAGATGAGCACGAGCAGGATCGTCGAGACGACCGCGGCCTTGCCCGGCCCCTCGGCCGGGTCCTCGGACTCCTCGTTGACCGCCACGCCGGAATCCCAGCCCCAATAGATGAATACGGCGAGCAGGAGCGCGACGACCAGGTCGCCGAAGTTCATCGCGAACGGGTTGATCCAGGACAGCGACGGCTTGATCGAGCCGGACGGCGGGTGGCTGCCGTAGACCTTGACGAAGGCCACCACCGCGAACAGCCCGAGGATGAACACCTCGGCGCCGAGCAGCACCTGCTGGATGCGCGCGGAGAGCTCGATGCCGCGGTAGCAGATCCATGTCATGACCGCGATCCACAGGATCGCCGCGATGATGATCGCCGCTTTGGATTCGCCGAGTTCGGTGAAACCGAAGAGCTTGAACGTGTAGATGGCCGCGATGTCCGACAGCGAGGCCATCACGATCACATCCGCGAGGAAGATCGCCCACCCGTTCAGCCAACCCGTCACAGGGCCGAACGCGCGCGTCGTCCAGGCGAAGGTGGTACCCGCGTCGGGGTCGGCGCGGTTGAAGTATTTATAGGCCGCGGCGACCAGCAGCATCGGGATGAACGCCACGAGCATCACGGCCGGGGCGTGCACGCCGACGCCCTTGACCGCGACGATGAATCCGAGCGTCGCCGCCAGCGAGTACGCGGGAGCCGTCGAGGCGACGCCGATTACGATGTTCGAGACGTAGCCGATCGCGCCTTTTTTCAGGCCCTTGTCCATGACCCCTGAGGATGCGGGCGCTCCCGATACCGCGGCGGACTCGATGGCCATCGACGACTCCTCTCGTTGCTGCGATGGGTATAGCACTGTCTTGTGACAAAAGGTACGCGTACGGGCGGCGGAGGCGCAAGGGGCGCGATTCCCAAAACATTCGCGCAGAGTTAGACCATTAGTACAATGTGCAGAGAGCTTGTTGACCAGGCGGCGCATTGAGTCGCACATGTGGAGGAGCTAGCGTTATCCTCAGTGTCTAGCGGGCTACCGAGAAAGCGTGTGTTCAATGTCCGGTGATCTCCAAGAGCAGGCCAAACGACACCTGTGGATGCACTTCACGCGGATGGGCTCCTACGCGAGCCACGAGGTCCCGGTGATCGTCCGTGGCGAGGGCTGCTATGTCTACGACGAGCACGGCAAGCGCCATCTCGACGGCCTCTCGGCCCTTTACTGCGTCAACGTCGGCCACGGCCGCGCCGAGCTCGCGGACGCGGCTTCGGCGCAGGCGAAGGAGCTTGCGTTCTTCACCAACTGGAGCTACGCCCATCCGCGCGCGATCGAACTGGCCACGCGCATCGCGGACCTGGCGCCCGGGAACCTGAACCGAGTGTTCTTCACGTCCGGCGGCTCGGAGGCCGTCGAGTCGGCGTGGAAGCTCGCCAAGGCTTACCACGCCGCCCAGGGGCAACCGCAACGCCACAAGATCGTCTCCCGCTATCTCGCATACCACGGCACCTCGATGGGGGCGCTCACGGCGACCGCGCTGCCGCCGCTGCGTGTGCCGTTTGAACCTTTGACGCCCGGCGGCGTACACGTCCCCAACACCAACTCCTACCGCTGGAGCGAAGACCGCGATCCGCTGTGGGCCGCGGACGCGATCGAGCAGGCGATCGAATTCGAGGGTCCGGAGACGGTTGCAGCGGTGATCCTCGAGCCGGTGCAGAACGGCGGTGGCTGCTTCGTCCCGCAGGAGGGCTACTTCCAACGGGTGCGCGAGATATGCGACCGCCACGGCGTGCTGCTGATCTCCGACGAGGTGATCTGCTCGTGGGGACGGCTCGGACACTGGTTCGGATGCGAACGCTACGACTACCTCCCCGACATGATGACCACTGCCAAGGGCATCAGCTCGGCCTACGTGCCGCTGGGGGCGCTGATCGCGGGCGACCACGTCGCCGAGCCGTTCCTGCATGGCGAGGCGGTTTTCAACCACGGCTTCACCTTCGGCGGGCATCCGGTGGCCTGCGCGGTGGCGATGGCGAACATCGATGTGATCGAGCGCGAGGAGCTGTGCGCGCACGTGCTCGCCAACGAGCGGCCCTTTCGCGAGATGCTCGAGGGCATGCGCGACATACCGATCGTCGGCGACGTACGCGGCGCCGGCTACTTCCAGGCGATCGAGCTTGTCAAGGACAAAGACACAAAGGAGACCTTCAACCACGAGGAATCCGAGGAGCTGCTGCGCGGCTTCCTCTCGGGCGAGCTGTTCCGGCGCGGTCTGATCTGCCGGACCGACGATCGCGGCGAGCCAATCGTGCAGCTCTCGCCGCCGCTGATCGCCGGACAGGAGCAGTTCGAGGAAATCGAGGCGATCCTGCGCCCGGTGCTGAGCGAGGCGTCGGAGCGGATGGAGAGATGGAGCTCACTGTCGAGAGCCTGATCGGCGAGCTCGGACTGGAGCTCGTCTCGGGGCAGGAGTCCCGGCACGCTCACGTACGCTGGGTGCACAGCACCGAGCTGCCCGATCCGACCCCCTGGCTGAAAGGGGGCGAGCTGCTGCTCACCACGGGTATCCAGCTGGATCGTCCGAAAGTGCAGCGCGAGCTGATCGACAGGCTCGCCGACCACGAGATCGCTGGCCTGGGCTTCGGCACGGGCTTTGCGCACAAGCGCATGCCTGCGGCCCTGGTGACTGCCGCGCGAAAGCGGCGGTTCCCCCTGTTCGAGGTCCCGTATGAGCTGCCGTTCATCGCGATTACCGAGCGAGCCTTCGCGCAGCTGCTGGACGAACGCTACGAACTGCTGCAGCGCAACATGGTCGGCGACGTGCTCGCCGAGGCGCTGGCCGGGCATCTCTACCCGGAGGACCTGCAGGCGCGTCTGCGGCCGTTTGGGATCGGCGAGCAGGTGGCCGTGCTCGCGTTCAAGACGCCCGATCCGAGCGCCGCTGCGGCGTTGGCGGAACGGATCCTGGAGCGCGAACGCGTCTCTAGCCTGGTCGCGCTCCGCGCGGGACTGCTATGCGCCGTGATCGACCCGGACGGCGTCAACCCGATCGAGCTAGCGGGCAAGATCCGCGGTGAGCTCACCGCGCGCTTTGGCGACGTGCAGGCGGCCGCGAGTCGCGCGGCTCCCACGCACTCGTTGCGGCTGGCCTTTCACGAGGCGCGATGCGCCCTGGAGGCGGTCCGCCTGCGCAACGGGACTCCGGTCGAGGTCGCCTCCTACGAGGATCTCGGCGCCTTCCAGTTGCTGCTCTCGCTGCAAGACGACGAGGCGCTGAGCTCCTACTGTCGCAGCGTGCTCGATCCGATCGAAAGGGGCGAGGGCGACTACGGCGACGAGCTGGTCCGCTCGCTGGATGTGTTCATCGAACACAACGGACACTGGGAGAAGGCTGCGAACGCGCTGTTCTGCCACCGCCACACGCTGCGCTACCGCATTCGCCGCATCGAACAGCTGACTGGACGCGACTTCTCCAACGCCCGCGACCGGATCGAGTTCTGGCTGGCGCTGCGCGGACGGGAGCTGGCGCGATGAGGATCGGCGTTCCCCGCGAGATCAAGCCCGACGAGTACCGCGTCGCGATAACTCCGGCGGGCGTGCGCGAGCTGACCACGCGTGGTCACGAGGTGCTTGTGCAGGCCGGCGCCGGCGACGGCAGCTCGATGAGCGATGAGCAGTTCAGCGCACAGGGCGCTCGCATCGTGCCCGATGCCGACGCGGTGTTCGCGCAGGCCGAGCTCGTGCTGAAGGTAAAGGAGCCGCAGTCGGTCGAGGTCGCGAGGTTGCAGGAGGGGCAGACGCTGTTTACCTACCTGCACCTGGCGGCCGAGCCGGAGCTCGCACGCGGGCTGATGGCCTCGGGCGCGACGTGCATCGCCTACGAGACCGTCGAGGACGCCGAGGGGCGGCTGCCCCTGCTCGCGCCGATGAGCGAGGTGGCCGGCAAGATCGCCACGCAGGCGGGTGCGTTTATGCTCGAGAAGCCATTGGGAGGGCGGGGGATCCTGCTCGGCGGCGTGCCGGGCGTGGCCGCGGCGACCGTGCTCGTGATCGGTGGTGGGGTGGTGGGCATGAACGCGGCGTTCATCGCGATCGGCATGCAGGCCGACGTGTTCGTGTTCGACCGTTCGATCGACCGGCTGCGCGAGCTCGAAGTCGCTTTCGCCGGACGCGCTTCGACCGTGTACTCCTCGACGCTCGCGATCGAGGAGATGCTGCCGGTGGCCGATCTGGTGATCGGCGCGGTGCTCGTCCACGGCGGACGCGCGCCGCACGTCGTCAGCCGCAGGCAGTTGAAGCTGATGAAGCGTGGTGCTGTGCTCGTGGACGTGTCGATCGATCAGGGCGGCTGCTTCGAGACCTCGCGGCCCACCACCCACTCGCAGCCGACGTTCGAGGTCGACGGGGTCATCCACTACTGCGTCACCAACATGCCCGGCGCGGTGCCGATCACCTCGACGTACGCGCTCACGAATGCCACGCTGCCATACGTGATCGAACTCGCCGATCACGGGATCGACGAGGCGCTCGAGCGCAGCCCCGGCCTGCGCATGGGCCTGAATGTGCAGCGCGGCGAGATCATCCATCCGGCGGTCGCCGCGGCGCTGGGGTCGGTCGCGGAGCGCGTCTGAGCGCGCGCACTCGCCGGCGGTGTAAAACCGTGGTTCGACACTTTCCAGAATTGCGATAGCCACCCACAGGAGCGGAGATCCAGATGGCGACGACAGCAGAGAGCCTCAGCAACTTCATCGACGGCGAGGCCGTCGCCTCGGAGGGCGAGACCGAAGCGGTGCTCAACCCTGCGACCGGGGAGGAGCTCGCGCGCGCCCCCAGGTCGAGCGCCGCGGACGTCGATCGTGCTGTGCAGGCCGCCCGCAGGGCGTTCGACGGTTGGTCGGGCACGACGCCCGCACAACGCGCGCAGGCGCTGCTGGCGCTGGCCGACCTGGTGGAGGAGTACGGCGAGGAGATCGCGCGTCTGGAGGCGCTCAACGCCGGCAAGCCGATCGCAGCGGTCACCAACGATGAGATCCCGGTGATGGCCGACAACCTCCGTTTCTTTGCAGGCGCAGCGCGCTGTCTGGAGGGACGAGCGGCGGGCGAGTACATGGAGGGCTACACCTCATTCACCCGCCGCGAGGCGGTCGGCGTGATCGGACAGATCACGCCGTGGAACTACCCGCTGATGATGGCCATCTGGAAGATCGGCCCAGCGCTTGCGGCCGGCAACACGATCGTCCTGAAACCCGCCGAGACCACGCCGATGACGACGGTCAGGCTCGCCGAGCTGGCCGCCGACATCCTTCCCAGGGGCGTGCTCAACGTGGTCATCGGCCCCGGTGATCCGACTGGTCAGGCACTGATCGCTCACCCCGAGGTGGACATGGTCTCGCTGACGGGGTCGGTGGAGACCGGCAAGCACATCGCCCGAACCGCCGCCGATACGCTCAAGCGGGTGCACCTGGAGCTCGGGGGCAAGGCGCCTGTGCTGGTCTTCGACGACGTGAGCCTGCAGAGCGCGCTCGAGACGATCGCCGGCACCGGTTACTACAACGCGGGCCAGGACTGCACCGCCGCCACACGGGTGCTGGCGGCGAACGACGTCTATGACGAGGTTGTCAGCGGTCTGGCCGACCAGGCTAGGGGCCTGGTGATCGGCGACACGCTCGCGCCCGAGACGACGCTCGGCCCCGTCAACTCCGCGCACCAGCGCGAGCGGGTCAGCGGCTTCCTGACGCGCAGGCCAGATCACGCGGAGATCGTGACCGGCGGTGCGGAGCCTGAGCGGCCCGGCTTCTACTTGGAGCCGACGGTGGTCGCCGGACTGCGCCAGGACGACGAGATGATCCAGCGGGAGATCTTCGGCCCGGTGATCACGGTGCAGCAGTTCGCCGACGAGGGCCAGGCGATCGCCTGGGCAAACGCCACTCGCTACGGGCTGGCCTCATCGGTGTGGACGCGCGACGTCGGTCGCGCACTGCGGGTGTCAAAAGCACTGCGCTTCGGGTGCGTGTGGATCAACGACCACATTCCGCTCGTCTCCGAGATGCCCCATGGTGGCTTCAAGGAGTCTGGCTACGGCAAGGATCTGAGCGTGTACTCGCTGGAGGACTACACGGTCGTCAAGCACGTGATGGCGAACCTGCAGTAGGCTCAGCGGCGTCCGTAGCGCTGGGTATCCTGCTGTTGTGCAGGCTCCCTCCGCCATCTGGACGATCGGTCATTCCAATCATACGTTCGAGCGGTTCGCCGAGCTCTTGGAGGGCGAGGGGATCGGGTCCGTTGTGGATGTGCGGTCCTACCCGTACTCGCGTGTCGCGCCGCATTTCAATCGCGAGGAGTTGGACATCGCCCTTCGCGAGATTGGGGTGGGCTACCTCTTCTTGGGGGAGGAGCTTGGCGGTCGGCCGTCACGGGAGGAGCACTATGACGAGGGGGGGCACGCTCTCTACGACCGTATGGCTGAGGAGCCAGCATTTCGAGCGGCCGTCGCGCGTCTTTTGAGCGGCTGCCGGGAGAATCGGGTCGCGCTGCTGTGCAGCGAGGGTCAGCCGCAGGAGTGCCACCGGCGGCTACTCGTCGGTAAGGTCCTAGCCGACCATAGGGTGCAGCTCCGCCATATCCTTCCAACCGGAGTCGTCCATCAGGAGGAGTTCGTACGCTTGGGCTCCGACAACGGACAGGAAACCCTGTTCGATAAGGAGACGGCTCGGAGATCTACACAATCGGTTTCACGCAGACGACGGCTGAGCACTCCTTCGCTCGCCTGAAGCAAGCCAGTGTCGAGCGCCTGCTCGACGTCCGCCTCAACAACCAGTCCGTGATGGCGTTTTTCGCGGGGTCACCATCACCCCGCTCCCGCGCCGGACGGTCGCGAGTTCCTCAGCCACCTTCCGGGCTGCCGTTCCCGTCGCCAGCAAACGGGTAGCGGCGGCGCATGAACGGCGAGAAGTGCGGCACGGTGAAATCGACCTCGCCGTGGTCGGGGCTATAGATCAATCCCTTCTTGATGAGGGAGTCCCGCACGACAGACGTGGAGGATACGGCGCTGCTCAGGCGCTTGGCGACATCGCCCGTCCGGTAGGGACCGCCGTCGAGGTCGGCCATGGCGGCCATGTAGCGACGCTCTCGTGGTGTGGCCTTCTCGAATCGGACGTGGAAGAACTCGTCGTCGAGCTTGGTCTCGATGATCGGTTCCGAGGCCCGGATATCGGCGAGGGTGATGACTGTGTCGGGCGCCATGTTCCACGCCTCCTTGCCGTACGCCTGGATGAATGCCGGGTAGCCACCGGAGCGCTCCACGATCCGCTGCAGCGCATCCCCGTCGAAGGTGACGCTCTCGGTTTCTGCAGGCTCGGTCAGCGCTTGGCGGGCGGCTTGCGTGCTGAGCGGTCCGACCTCGGGATACGAGAACAGCCGCTCGGCGTAGGACTTGGCCTCGACCATCAGACCGGGTAGCTGCGGCAGCCCGGCGCCTGCAAGGGCTATGGGCAGCTTCAGCTGCGACATGCGGTGCATCGCTGCCGCGATTGCCTCCATCTCCGCGCGTCCGAGGAACTGCATCTCGTCGATCAAGAAGACGACACCCGTGTCGTGGTCGCGTGCGGTTTCGCCGAGCTCTACGAAGAGGTGCGTCAGGTCACGCTCGAGGCTACCGGTTGATCCGCTCAAGGCGCTTGGGTCGAAGGAGAACTCGACTTTGCCCTCGGTGGACACGCCGGCCTTGAATCCGCTCAACAGGCCGGTGAACGCCTTGAGCCGCTCGCCGATGGCCTTGCGTCGGTTCAACCGCAAAAGGGCCTGATAGGCGGCGTCGGCGAGCTCGGCTCGGAAGTTGGTATCTGAGCGGATCTCGATCGGGTCAGGTGAAGTCCATCCCTCGGTGTCGGCGATACTCTCGAACTCGAGCAAGAGGACGGTCTTGCCGACGCCGCGCAGGCCGTGAAGAATGATGCTCGGCTCGTTTAGCCCGTGGCCGAGACGGCCGAGGAGCCGTCTGAACTGGTCGGTCTGGGCCTCTCGGCCGGTGAGCGCGGGCGGAGGGTTGCCGGCCCTCATCGAATAGGGGTTGCGAAGCGGGTCCACGCAAGCGACGCTACCAGAGTTATCAGAAGTTATACCAACATATCCAGAAAACGAGATACCGCGGTATAGATCTTGAGAGCTGCGCGGCGAGCGGCCAGCCATCACCTGGCGTTGCGCTCCTGCTTTGTGTGGAGCGGGACGCGCGCCGACGACGACTAGCGGGCAAGTCGGCCCACCAATCTGCGGTACCCATTGCGGTACCGTATCGCGCGAGATCCGACCCCCTCATGAGGCCACGACATTTTGCCACGCTCAGCCCTCAGCTCGCCGCTGGCCGCTACCGTAGTTCATGGAGTCGCGATCCCATCGCGGGATCGCCACATCCATCTTCAATCACCCGCCCCAGGAGGTCCAGCGATGGCGAAATCGATCCCGGAGGACTATCCCCGACTCACTCCTTATCTGATCGTGGACGACGCCAGCGCGGCGATCGACTTCTACAGCTCGGTGCTCGGCGCGAGCGAGCGTATGCGCGTGGCGGGGCCAGACGGCAGGGTGGGCCACGCGGAGCTTGATATCGGCGACTCGATGATCATGCTCGCCGACGAGCACCCGGACATCGGTGTGCGTGGCCCGCGGACGGTCGGAGGCACTCCGGTCACCCTGCACGTCTACGTGGAGGATGTCGACGACGTCTTCGAGCGCGCCCTCACGGCAGGCGCGACGCCGCTGCGCCAGCTCGAGAACAAGTTCTACGGCGACCGATCCGGTCAGTTCGAGGATCCCTTCGGGCATCGCTGGGACGTAGCCAGCCACGTCGAGGACGTCTCGCCCGAGGAGATGGCAGAGCGCGCAGGCGCAGCGATGACCGGCGGCTGAGCCGAGCGTCTTACTCGGGCAGGTACGCTGGCGCCGCAGTACGCTCACGGCGTGCGTCCCGGGGTTGGTGCGGTCCTATTGTTGGCGATCGGCTCCGGTGGCGTTGCCAGCTGCGGCGCGTCCACGATCGCCGAGCGCCCCGCCAAGAACAGCACAAGTCATGCCGCGTCGAGCGCTGCAGTTGCGCACCGGAGCATCGTGGCGCGGGTCGACGAGACCTCGGACGCGGCACTCGCCGAAGGCAAGGTGCAGATCGCGCAGGGAGCGCCCTCCGACGCTGAAGTCCGCCGCGAGATCAAGGCTCTTCGCAAGGCGGGGATCGTGTTGCCTTCGGGGGAGACGGTCGAATCCTTCGCCAAGGGCCCGACATACCCCAGCGCCCCTGCCGCGCAAGCGCAAACGCCCGAAGCGCCCTGGGATCCGCGACTCAAGCCGATCGCCGACTGGATCATCCCGGTCCTCCAGTGGGCGTATCTGCATGGCTGGGCCGGGACCGTCACCAGCGGGTACAGGACCTACTACGAACAAGCGCAGCTCAATGCGGCCGGTGCCTTCAGCGCGCCTGCTGGCTCGAGCAACCACGAGACCACGGCCTATCCCGGCGGCGCGGTTGATGTCACGAACCCCTCGCAGCTGATCAGCGTGCTTCGGAGTTACCCCGGACCGGAGAAGCTGGTGGGCGGCGTTCTCGGCCCAGCCGATCCCGAGCATTTCTCAGCGACAGGCGACTAGCTGTCGCGAGCTCGCAGGCGCGCCACCTGTGTCAGCAGGTAGTGGCGCTCGGGGAGGCTGGTCGTCAGGCTCGCAGCGACTTGGTAGTCGGCGATCGCGCCGTCCACGTCGCCGGCCATCTCGAGCAGATGAGCGCGAACCGCGTGCAAGCGATGATGCCCAGCCAACGGCAGCTCGAGCGCCTCCAACAGCGCAAGCCCAGCAGTCGGCCCATCGTTCATCGCCGCGGCGATAGCGCGGTTGAGGGTCACGATCGGGTTGTCGGTGATCCGCTCCAGCAGCTCGTAGAGGCCGAGGATCTCGCGCCAGTCGGTGTCCTGCGCCCGCGGCGCTTGGTCGTGCGCCGCGGCGATCGCCGCCTGCAACTGGTACTCGCCGACGGATCCCTCGCTGAACGCGGCGGCGATCAACGCGACGCCCTCAGCGATCAGATCCCGCTTCCACAGGGTCCGATCCTGCTCGGCGAGGGAGATCAGCTCGCCGTGCACGTCGGTGCGGGCCGGACGGCGAGCTTCCGTGAGCAGCATCAACGCAAGCAGACCGGCGACCTCCGAGTCCTTGGGCAGCGCCACGCGCACGACCCTTGTCAAGCGGATCGCTTCGGCTGACAGCGCGCCACGGGCCAGCTCAGGGCCGGTGCTGGCGAGGTAGCCCTCGTTGAAGATCAGGTACAGAACGTGGAGGACGGAGCGAAGCCGCGCCGCCCGCTCGCTCGCGGTCGGCATCGCGAACGCGACGCCTGAGGCCTTGATGCTCTGCTTTGCGCGGCTGATCCGCTGCGCCATCGTCGCCTCGGGGACGAGGAACGCTGTCGCGATCTCTGCCGTCGTCAGGCCTGCGACCGCCCGCAACGTCAGGGCAATCGCGGACGCCGGCGCGAGCGCCCGATGGCAGCACATGAACATCAACGTGAGCGTGTCGTCGTGGTCGCTCTCCACATCCGCTGCGGGAATCTCGCGCGCCACTGCGAGACCCTCGCGCCGGGCTCGCGCGTGCTCGCTGCGCAGCCGGTCGGTCATCCGCCGCGACGCCACGTGGATCAGCCAGCCCACCGGATTCTCCGGTGTTCCCTGCGCCGGCCACGCAGTTGCCGCCGCGAGCAACGCCTCCTGCACCGCGTCCTCGGAGTCGGCGAAGTTGCCAAACCGCCGTACGACCGCGCCGAGGACCTGCGGCGCGGCTTCGCGCAGCAGGCCTTCGACACCCGGCGGTCGGCTCACCTCACACCTCGGAGCTGGGGGCGCCCATCACCTCGCGCACCTCGATCGGCTGCTCGATCGGCACGCCGCCTTGCGCGGGCGCCGCCGAGACCTTGGCTGCGATCTCGATCGCGCGCTCCGGCGACTCGACGTCCACGATGCGGTAGCCGGCCAGCAGCTCCTTGGACTCCGGGAACGGACCGTCGGTCACGACGGGCGCGCCGATCCCGCCGTGGACGACGAACTTGGCCAGCGCTGGTCCGTTGAGACCCTGTGCGTCGACCAGCTCACCGCGCTCGCGGAGCTCCGTGTTCAGGGCGCGCTGGTAGTCGATGTGCGCCTTGATGTCCTCGGGCGCCCAGTGCGTCATGGGCACCTCGCAGTTCGCTCCACCCGCGTAGTTCTGCAGCAACATGAACCTCATCGTGCTTCTCCTCGCTCGTTGCGCCCAAATTGGCGCGTTCAATGGTGTGTCGGAGCCACGCGCCTATTCTCGACATCGCCGGGTCAGGCCGTCTTCGCGAGCAGCTCCGCGAGCCGAGGTATGCACGCGCGCAGCCGCTCGGGGCCGTTATGCGGCTTGCAGCGCTCGCTCGCAAGCCTGCTACGGTCACCCTACGGGCGGCGAAGTCGTCCGCGGGGTTCTCGGTCTTTGTTGGCGCTGCACAGCGCGGATGGGGTCAGTCGAATCTCCATTCCGCAGCGGCGGCCGAAGGGTCGTCGGAAGGAGCACCAACAACATGAAGCAAGCAACGTTCGCCGACCTCGGCGTGTCCGAGGTCGTCGTGAAAGAGCTCGCCCAGCGCGGGGTCGCCACGCCGTTCGCCGTCCAAAAGACGGTCATCCCCGACGTGCTCGCCGGCCATGACGTGCTGGCGCAGTCACCTACCGGCTCGGGCAAGACGCTCGCGTTCGCCGTTCCGCTGGTCGAGCGGCTGAAGGACTCCGACGCGCGGCCGTCCGCGCTGATTCTCGCCCCTACCCGTGAGCTCGCGCTCCAGATCGTTGACGACATGCGCTCCATCGCCCACGCGCGCGCACTGTCGATCGCGGCTGTATACGGTGGCGCCGGGATCGTCAAGCAGGCGCGGCTGGCCGCCCGCGCCCACATCGTCGTCGCGACACCAGGGCGGCTGCTCGACCTGATCGACCGCCGCGACGTGTCGCTCAGCCGCGTCCGGCTCCTTGTTCTGGACGAGGCCGACAGGATGCTCGACATGGGCTTCCGGCCGGTAGTCGACAGGATCGTGAAGATGACCGCGACCACGCGCCAGACGCTGCTGTTCTCCGCCACGCTCGACGGCGAGGTGGGGCGGATCGCCAAGGCGTACACCTCCAACCCGCGCCGCCACGAACACGCGCACCCGGTCGAGCGAAGGAACGATGTCGAGCACCGCTTCGTGACCGTGACCCACGCGGGCAAGGTCGCACGCCTGGTCAGCGAGCTCAATCAGGCCGAGCGCGGCCTGACGCTCGTGTTCGTACGCACCAAGCGCGGCGCCGACCGGCTCGTCAAGCGGCTGGCCTCCAGCAGGGTGCGAGCGGTGGCGATGCACGGCGACAAGTCCCAGGGTCAGCGCGAGCGGGCTCTCGCCAACTTTGAGGCGGGAGTCGTCGACACGCTCGTGGCCACCGACGTCGCCGCCCGCGGGATCGATGTGGCGGGGATCACGCACGTGATCAACTACGACATCCCGGCCACGCGCGAGGACTATGTGCACCGCATCGGGCGCACTGCCCGCGCGGGAGCGAGCGGCGTCGGCGTGACGCTCGTCGCACACGATCAGGCGCACGATCTGGCGACGATGATTCGCGAGCTCGGTCTGGAACGGGAGCTGCGGGTGGCGGGGATCGCCGCCGACGCGTCGCAGCGCCGCGCGAGACGTGTTGGACGCGCGTCCGGCCGTTCGCGGTAGGTCTCGCGAGCAGTCAGTTCGGCCGGGCCGTCAGCTAACGTCGCCCCAATGACTGCGCCGCATCCGCACAAACCCGATGTGCAGACCGGCGCCAACGGCGACTCGGCGGAGGCGGGATCCGACGCCGACCCATTGACCCATTACGACATCCTGCGCGTGACGGCTCCGAATCCGGGGCCGCTCACGCACACGGGCACCAACACGTGGGTGGTCGGTCACAGCCCCGCGTGGGTTGTCGATCCCGGCCCGCTGATCGAGGAGCACATCGCACGTCTGTCAGCCGCGATCGATGCCCGTGGAGGGTTGGGGGGCGTGGTGCTCACGCACGATCACCACGACCACGCCGAAGGCGTCCCGGCCCTACTGGAGCGCCATCCAGCGCCCCTGGCTGGGGGACGCGGCGCGGTCGACGTGCCGCTCAAAGAACATGTGCGCTTCGGCCCGTTCGAGGCAGTCGCGACACCGGGGCACGCAGCCGATCACTTCGCGCTGTTGGCGAACGGAGCCTGCTTTACCGGCGACGCCGTGCTCGGCGAGGGCAGCGTGTTCATCAGCCCTTACCGCGGGGCGATGGCGGCCTACCTGCTGGCGCTCACGCGTCTGCGCCTGCGCGAAGACTTCAACGTGCTCTGCCCTGGCCACGGGCCGCCCGTGTGGGACGCGCACACCAAGCTCGACGAATACGTCGCCCATCGCATCGATCGCGAACGCAGGCTGATCATGGCGCTGGGGGAAGGCCGGCGCACGGTTCAGGAACTGCTCGACGCTGCCTGGCCCGAGGTCTCCCAGCCGCTACGGCCATTTGCCACGGCCACGCTCGCGGCTCACCTCGACAAGCTCGACGATGAGCAGGCACTGCCTGCGGGCGTCGAGCGACCGCAGTTCGAGCGGGCCGAGTGGTGAGCGGGTCCGAGGTCTCAGTCGCGGGAAGAGTCGCTCAACGAGCCGTCGGCTCGAGCGCCACTTCGCTTGAATCTCCCTTCCCACCGATCGCCGACTACGGCTTTCTGTCCGACTGCCACACCGGCGCGCTGGTCGCCCCCGACGGGTCAATCGAGTGGATGTGCCTGCCACACTTCGACTCGCCGTCGGTCTTCGGCGCGATCCTCGATCGCGGCGCCGGGAGCTGGCGGGTCGGTCCCTATGGCGTCTACGTCCCGGCCGGCCGACGCTACATCCCGGGGACCAACGTGGTCGAGACCACCTGGATGACCCCGCAGGGCTGGCTGCGCGTGGTTGAGGCTCTCACGATCGGCGCGTGGCACGACAACAAGCACGGGTCGAGCCACACCCGACCGCCGACCGACTACGACGCCGACCACCTGTTGGTGCGGATCGTCGAGTGCATCCAGGGCCAGGTGCAGGTCGAGGTCGTGTGTGAGCCGATGCTCGACTACGGCTCCACGCCGGCGCGCTGGAGCGTCGTGCAGAGCGGCGAGGAGGGCGTGTGCATGATGGACGCCACCGACGACGCCACCGCCTTCAGGCTGTTCAGCGACATTCGCATGGGCATCGAGGGCAATCGCGCGCACGGACGCCACACGATGGCCGAAGGGGAGAAGCGCTTCTGCGCGCTCTCCTGGACCGAGGGTCGGGGAGGCCCGCACACCGTCGAGCAGGCCGTCGAGCATATGGAACGCACCAGCCACTTCTGGCGCTCGTGGCTGGCCGAAGGCACCTACGCCGACCACCCCTGGCGCTTTCACCTCCAACGCTCGGCTCTGGCGCTCAAGGGGCTTACGTTCATGCCGACCGGCGCGCTCGTCGCGGCTGCCACGACCTCACTTCCAGAGACGCCCGGCGGCGAACGCAACTGGGATTACCGCTACTGCTGGATGCGAGACGCCACCTTCACGCTGTGGGGACTGCACGCGCTCGGCCTCAACTGGGAGGCGGACGACTTCGTCCAGTACCTCGCCGACATGGAGCGCAACGAGGATGGCTCGCTCCAGATCATGTACGGCATCAGGGGCCAAAAGGATCTCACCGAGACCACGCTCGAGCACCTCAAGGGCTATGAGGGCGCGCAGCCGGTACGCATCGGCAACGGCGCGTTCAACCAGCGCCAGAACGATGTCTACGGCGCGGTCCTCGACTCGGTCTACCTGCACTCCAAGAAACGAGATCACATACCCGAGCGACTTTGGCCCGTCCTGAACGACCAGGTGGAGTGTGCCGCAAGAGTATGGAGGGAACCGGACCAGGGGATCTGGGAGGCCCGCGGCGAGCCCCGCCACTACGTGTCCTCCAAGCTGATGTGCTGGGTGGCGATGGACCGCGGCGCGCGGCTGGCCGAACGGCGCGGCCACGTCGACAACGCCGAAAAGTGGCAGGCGCTCGCGGACGAGATCAGCACGGACATCCTCGAGCACGGCGTCGACCAGCGCGGTGTCTTTCGCCAGCATTACCAAACGGATGCGCTCGACGCGTCCAACCTGCTGGTGCCGTTGGTTCGCTTTCTCGGTCCCGATGACGAGCGCGTACGGGCCACCGTGATGGCCACTCGCGAGGAACTCACCGAGGGCGGTCTGGTGCTGCGCTACCGGACCGAGGAGACCGACGACGGCCTGCGCGGCGAGGAGGGAACGTTCCTGATCTGCTCCTTCTGGCTCGTCTCGGCGCTATCAGAGATAGGCGAGCACCGCGAGGCTGAGCATCTGTGCGAGCGACTGCTGTCCTACGCCTCGCCGCTGGGCCTCTACGCCGAGGAGCTCGAGGCGTCCTCTGGTCGCCATCTCGGCAACTACCCCCAGGCGTTCACGCATCTGGCGTTGATCAACGCGGTCACGCACGTGATCGACGCTCAGCAGCAAGGGTGATGCGGCACCGGACCGCCCGATCAGTAACCGGGCTCGCCAGGAAGCAGGATGCGTGCGACCTCGCCCTCGAGGACCACGCGCGGCTCGACCGGCTGCACCTCGCGACCGCGCGCGTGGTCCATCAGCGCCTGCACCGAGGAGAAGTCGCTCAGCTGCTGCAGGTGCTTGATCGTCGGGAACACCAGCGCGATCTGGCCGCCCTGATATGCGTCCAGCGCCGCGCGTGGGGCGAACCAGCCCAGGTCGACGCACTCCTCGCCGTCGATCCGCGGCTCCTGGCCGCGAGGCAGCGCAGCGAGGAAGAAGTGTGTGTCGAATCGGATCTTGACCGCCGCCGGCGTGATCCAGCGGGAGAACTTAACCAGTGCCTCGGGATCCTCGAGCGCGATCCCCGCCTCCTCGTGCAGCTCGCGCAGCGCCGCCGCACGGTGGGCCTCGTCGCCGTCGCCCTCGTGGGCGTCGACCGCGCCGCCTGGGAACACCCACACACCGCCCATGAAACGTGCCTGCGGTGTACGCCTCACCAGCAGCAGCTCGAGCTCCTCGGTGCCGTCGCGGAGCAGGATCACGCAAGCCGCCTGGCGGGGGCGCGTGGGTGGGCCTGGGTTGTACGCCTCACCCGGCCCAGGGCGTTCGCTCTCCGCAGGTGTGGACATCGGTTGACCCTACCTGCCGGTAGTCTTTTGCGCATGAGCAACCCGACCCAGACCCCATGCACATGAGCACGGCCACCGAGACTCTCCAGCGCTGGATCTGCGAGTCCTGCGGCTACATCTACGACCCCGACGAGGGCGACCCGGACGGAGGAATCCCGGCCGGGACCGCGTTCGAGGATATCCCCGACACCTGGTTCTGCCCGGTGTGCGGCGCGCGTAAGCGCGACTTCACCCTGTACGAAGAGTAGGCCGGCCTGACCGACTGGGATCGACTGCTCGCGCTCGACGCCGAGCGCGTGTGGCATCCCTACGGCGCGCTGCCTGCGGCGCTGCCATCGCTGCCGGTCGTCTCGGCGCAGGGGGTTCGGTTGCGGCTGGCTGACGGGCGCGAGCTGATCGACGGCATGGCTTCGTGGTGGTGTGCCATCCACGGCTACCGCCACGCCGCGCTCGATCGCGCCGTGGAGGAGCAGCTGGGCAGGATCGCGCACGTGATGTTCGGTGGGCTTACGCACGAGCCGGCGGTGCGTCTGGCCGAGCGACTGGCCGCGCTGGCTCCGGACGGTCTGGAGAGGGTGTTTCTGGCGGACTCAGGGTCGGTGGCCGTCGAGGTGGCGATCAAGATGTGCCTGCAATACCAGCGCGCGCGCGGACACACGGGGCGCACCCGGCTGCTCACGGTGAGGGGCGGCTACCACGGCGACACGGCCGGCGCGATGGCTGTGTGCGACCCGGTCACCGGGATGCACAGCCTGTTCGCGGGCGTGTTAGCCGAGCACGTCTTCGCCGAGCGCCCGCCCGACGGCTTTCGCGCGGGCCTGGACGAGGCCTGGGCGCAGCAGTTGAGCGAGTTGGCAAGCGCGCACGCGCACGAGCTGGCCGCGGTGATCGTCGAGCCGGTCGTGCAGGGCGCTGGCGGCATGCGCTTTCACGCGCCGGAGTGCGTCGCGCTGCTTCGGCGCGTCTGCGACGAGCACGGCCTGCTGCTGGTGCTCGACGAGATAGCCACGGGCTTCGGGCGCTCCGGCGCGATGTTCGCGTGTGAGCATGCCGGGGTTGCGCCGGATGTGATGTGCGTCGGCAAGGCGCTGACCGGCGGCTACATGACGCTCGCCGCTACCCTGTGCACGCCCGCGGTCGCCGACGCCGTCTCCGGCGGCGCCGGCGGCGGCCTGATGCACGGCCCGACGTTCATGGGTAACCCGCTCGCATGCGCCGTTGCACTCGCGTCGCTGGCGCTGCTCGAAGAGGGCTGCTGGCGCTCCCAGGTGGACGCGATCGAACGGGGGCTGCGCAGCGGGCTGGCGCCCGCGCACGAGCTCCCGGGCGTGAAGGACGTGCGCGTGTTGGGCGCGATCGGTGTGGTGCAGCTCGATCGCGAGGTCGATATCGGTGCCGTGACCGCCGTCGCGGTCGGCAGCGGCGTGTGGCTGCGCCCGTTCCGTGACCTGATCTACGCGATGCCGCCGTATGTGATCGACCAGCAGGACCTGGAGACCGTGACGGCCGCGATGGTCGATGCCGCGCGCGTGGGTGCAGGCGCTGATCGTCGATGACGTGCGCGTGCGTGCTGGCGCTCGACCTGAGCTCACGGCCTCTGCGGATCCCCCAGCCAGCGTCTCCATGGCAGCGCGCTGCCCGCCTGCGCCAGATCGAGCGGGTCGGGGCTGCGGACGGGAGCGAGCGTCTGCACCTCGACATCGCCCAAGCGGGCGATCGTCTCGCGGTTTGAGCGCTCGAGCGTCGTCGGCTGTCGCTGCCAGGGCGTGAGCACCACCGCCCGCACTTCGAGTTCCGCAGCTCTGGCCGACTGCAGCGTGAGCATCGTGTGGTTGATCGTGCCCAGGCCCGGGCGCGCGGCGATCAATACGGGCAACCGCAAGGCCGCGGCGAGATCTCGCACGGTGTACTCGTCCGCGAGGGGCACGAGCAGGCCGCCCACGCCCTCCACTATCAGGCTCCCGCGCGCGGCGTCCCGCTCGGTCGCAGCACGATCGGCGCCCTCCGGCTGCTCGCACGCGCACCGCGCACCGCGCTCCAGCTGCTCGGGCGCGATGCGCTCGTGTGCGAGCTGCGCTGCCAGCTGAGGCGAGACCGCCGGGCCGAAGCGCAGCGGCGCGACCGCCTCTGCGTCCATGCCCGCGGCCGCGGCGAGCAGCTCGTGATCGGGTGGCCACCCACCGCGCTTGGCGATCTCCGCCTCGTCGTCGAGGCCGGTGATGACCGGCTTGTAGGCCCGCACGGGCTCGCCCGCAGCGACCATCGCCGCCAGCAGCGCCGCGCTCAGGATCGTCTTGCCGACGCCCGTGTCCGTCGCCGTCACGAACAGGCCGCGCATGCCTGCGCCCAGTCGCGGGGACTAGGCCGCGCGAACGCTCTCGAGCTCGCGCTCGAGGTCGAACGGCGCACGAGGTCCGGCCAGCGCCGGAACCGGGGCCTGCGCCGGGACCGGGGCCTGCGGCCCATCTTCGTCGCGCTCGAGGTCGAACGGGGCCGTCGCGGACTCCGCATCCCCGTAGGAGCGCTCGTGGGCGAACACCGCCAGCTCGGCGTCCGCACGCTCGCGCTCGTCGATCGCGGCCTGGCGCTCGGGTAGTGGCGCCGCCATCGACTCCGGCTCCAGCCCCACCTCGCGGGCGACGTCGCCGAACACACCCGCGGCCATCTGCAGCTCGGACGCCGTATGCGAAGCCATCGCCGTCAGGCGCAGGCGCGAGGAACCCGCCGCCACCGTCGGAGGCCTGATCGCCTGCGCGAACACCCCCCGCTCGATCGCCTCCTGACACAGCCGCACCGCCGCGCGCTCCTCGCCCGCGATCAACGGGACGATGTGCATCTCCACGTCCGCCACCGGAAAACCCTCCGCGGCCAAGGCCCGACGCAGGGCGCGCGCATTGGAGCGCAGCCGCTGGACGCGATGCGGGCGTTCCTGCAGCAGCTCGAGCGCAGCCAACGCTCCCGCGACCGCCGGCGGCGAGGGCGCCGTCGAGAAGATCAGCGAACGGGCTGTGTTGATCAGGTAGCGGACGATCTCCGAGCTCGCACACACGTACGCTCCGTAGGAGCCAAGCGCCTTGCCGAGCGTCCCCACGATCACGTCGATCTCGCCCTCCAAACCCGCCTCCGCGACAGCGCCGCGACCGCCCGGGCCGAGGTTGCCGGTGGCGTGCGCCTCGTCGACCACCACGCGCGCGCCGTACACGTCCGCCAGCTCAGCGATGTCAGCCAGCGGCGCCACGTCGGCGTCCATCGAGAACACCGAGTCGGTCACGATTAGCCGCCGCGCAGCTCCGTCGCGGCGGCCGTGCCGGCGCATGCTCCAGTCGAGGTGCTCCATGTCGCGGTGGCGGAACACGACCACCTCCGCACGCGACAGCCGGCAGCCGTCGACGATCGAGGCGTGGTTGAGCTCGTCGGAGAAGATCACGTCGCCGCGGCCGGCCAGCGCGCCGATGACCCCGATGTTGGCGAGGTAGCCCGAGCCGAATAGCAGGCACGCCTCGCTGCGCTTGAAATCGGCCAGGCGCTCCTCCAGGCGACGGTGGATCGTCATCGAGCCGGATACCAACCGCGATGCGCCGGCGCCGACGCCCCAACGCATCGCCGCGTCCGCCGCCGCCTCGCGCACGCGCGGATGGTCAGCCAGCCCCAGGTAGTTGTTCGAGCACAGCAGCAGCACCGGCTTGCCGTCGAGCAGCACCGTCGGCCCCTGCGGCCCGCTCACATGGCGCACGCGGCGAGCGAGACCGAGCCGCTCCAGTTCCTCCAGGCGCTGTTCGATCTCGCTCATTTTGCGCTGACGCTTAGGCCACTGGGACCGTGTTGGGGGCGCCGTCTGGCCGCCGGGGAACCGAGCGTTTGGCCCGATAGCGCAGTTGCGTCGACGGGTTCCACAGCCGCACCTGCAGGTCGGGTGTCGCGGCCGCAGCACCGTCTCGTAGTTCTTGAACCACATCGGGCGTCTCGCCCGACAGCCAGCCCGAGCGGTTGTCCGGCCGCGGGTTCGCCGCGTTGTCCGGCTGGCGCGCGACGTTCAACCCCAGCTCCTCGAACATCGCCCTATCCGCCTCCGGCTCGTTGCCGAGCGTCGTCAGGAAGTTGCCCATCATCACGCCATTGATCCCCGCCTTGACCGCCAGCTGCTGCAGCTCGGCGAGGTTCTCCACGCGCCCGCCGCACAGCCGGAAGAGCGCGTCGGGGAGGATCAGTCGGAAGATCGCGATCCACTTGACCGCCTCCCACGGGTCCATGTACTCGCGGTCGCCGAACTTGGTTCCCGGTCGCGGGTTGAGCATGTTGATGGGCACGCTCGTCGGGTTGATCTGCGCGAGCTCGAATGCCATCTCCACGCGCTGCGCGCGTGTCTCGCCGAGGTTGAGGATGCCTCCCACGCACGTCTCCAGCCCCGCTTCCCGGACCGCCTGGATCGTGCGCAGCCGACCCTCGTAGCGCACCGTGCTCGTGACCTCGTGGTAGTAGCTGTGGGACGTCTCGACGTTGTGGTGCACGCGCTGGATGCCCGCCTCGCGCAGCGCGCTCGCTCGCTCCAGCGAGAGATGACCGACCGACGCGCAGCGCTTGAGGTTGGTCTGCTCGGACACCAGGCGCACGCCCTCCAGATACTTCTCGAAGTCGCGTCTGGAGAGCCCCTGGCCCTGGGTGACCATGCAGAAGCGGTGGGCGCCGGCCGCCTCGGCCGCGCGCGCGTGCTCGAGGATCTGCTCGGGCTCCATCATCGCGTGCATCGGCGTCTCCGCGTCGGCGAAGCGCGACTGCGCGCAGAAGCCGCAGTCCTCGGCGCAGCCTCCGGACTTCGCGTTGACCAGCGAGCACATGTCGGTCGAGTCGGCGAACCGCGCCACGCGTACTTCCCATGCGCGCGTGATGAGCTCCTCGATCTGCTCGCGATCGTCGATCTCGCCGAGCCTGAGAGCCTCCTCGCGTGTGATCAGCGATCCCACGTATCACACCGTATGAGGTACGGCGGACGGCTATTCACGCCGGCCAGCGGAGGCGGCGAGTGGTTATTCCCCGCGCCAGCGAGGAGCGCGCCTGTCGGCGAACGCCCGCATCCCCTCGCGCAGGTCCTGCGATGCGAAGGACGCGCGGCGCAGCTCGATCAGCTCCGCCTCGACCTCCGCCCGCAGCTCGCCCTCGGCGAGCAGCAGCGTCGAGATCACGCGCTTGTTGCCAGTCTGCGACAGCGGCGCGTTAGCGGCCAGCTCGCGCGCGAGATCGAGCGACACCGCGTCGAGCTCATCCGCGCTCGCCACGCGGTTGACCAGGCCCCACGCGAGCGCCGTGGGTGCATCGATGTAGCTCCCAAGCAGGAACAGCTCACGCGTGCGCGGCGCTCCGATCGCGTCGATGAAGCGACGCAGTCCCGTGTGGGAGTACACCAGCCCGAGCTTCGCCGGCGGCATGCCGAGCTTGATGCCCGCATCCGCCACGCGCAGGTCGCATGCCAGCGCCAGCTCGAGCCCACCGCCGATCGTGTGGCCGGGCAGTGCCGCCAGCGTGGGGTACGGGAACGCCTCCAGCGCGTCGATCGCCTGTGTGAACGGATGGGCCACCAGGCGCTCGGCCCGCTCTTCGAACTCGTCATCCGGGATCTCGCCGATGTCATAGCCAGCAGAGAACATCCCGTGCGCGCCCGTCACAACCACGCAGCGCGCCCGCGACCCGGGCGTGGACAGCTCGCCGAGCGTCGCGCTGATCGCGTCCAGGATCGGGTGGTCGAGCGCGTTGCGCTTGGCCGGGTTGGAGATCGTCAGGCGAATGACCCCGTCGGCCGGCTCGTCGATGACGAGCTTGCCGTCAGCCAGCTCGCGTGGGAGGGCGCTGGAGGACACGGGGCCGACAGGCTAGCCGAGCCCGGCGCGCACGGGCGGGCGGGCGCTCGGCTGGGCGCTCAGCTGCGCAGGCGACCAGGGCGCTAATCCAGCACGACCAGCGTGTCGCCCTCGTTCACCGACTGTCCCTCCTCGCAGCGGATCTCCGCCACGGTGCCCGCGTCTTCGGCTTCCACCGGCATCTCCATCTTCATCGACTCGAGGATCGCGACCGTGTCGCCCTCCTCCACGGCGTCGCCTACCGCGCACTCGATTTTCCATACCGTGCCCGTGATATGAGCCTCAATGTCAGTCATGTGATCCTCCAGACGCCAATCGCCACACTGGACCAGGACAATAGATAGCGCCGCCGACCGATCCGTGCGCCACCACACAGTCGTCATCGTGGCCGCCCACGACGAGGCCGAGCGCATCGGCGCGACCCTCGCCGCGCTGAAGCTTGCCTTCCCCGACGCGCAGCTGTGGGTCGCCGACGACGGCTCCAGCGACGCCACCCCCGAGATCGCCCGGCATGCCGGTGCGCGGGTGGTGCGCAGCGCGCGTGTGATCGGTAAGGGCGGCGCGGTGACCCCCGCTGCCCGGGACGCGCTGGACGAGTCTCGTGCGAGCGCTGTAGGAGCTGCGGATCCGTCGATCTTCGTCTTCTGCGACGCCGACCTCGCGGACTCGGCGCGCGAGCTTCCCGCGCTCGCCGAAGCGGTCGCCCGCGGCGAGGCCGACGTCGCGGTCGCCCGTTTCGCCAGGCGGGTCGGTGGCGGGGCGGGACTCGCGCTCGCGTTCGCGCGCTGGGCGATTCGCCGACGCTGCGGCCTGGAGGCGAGCGCACCCATCTCTGGACAGCGGGCGCTGCGCGCGCGAGCGCTCAGCGCCGTGCTGCCGTTCGCCGACGGGTACGGCATGGAGATCGGGATGACGATCGACGCCGTCCGCGCCGGGCATCGCGTGATCGAGGTCGAGCTCGACCTCGCACACCGCGCCACCGGACGGACCCCCGCCGGGTTCATCCACCGCGGCCGCCAGCTGGTGGACTTCGTGCGGGTCTACATGTCGCGCAGGTAGGCGAGCTCCTCGACGCACATCTCGCGATCGCTGTCGCTACGACGCGCGCTCCGCGGTCACGCGCTCCCGCGTAACCTTGCGGCGCCCTGGAGGTAAAACGTTGCATGAGCGATCTGGCCTCGATGCGCGAACAGGTCTACACCGACACGCGGCCGAAGGAGTACTTCGACCGATTTCATGAGCGCGCGCGCACGCGCGAACCAGACTGGATCTATGAGCTGACGCGCGTGCTCACGTCGCTGTACGCGTACACGTTCCTGCGCGCGCGGGCGATCTCAGTGGAGAAGGCGCCCGGCAGCGGAGCGGTGATCTTGGCGCCCAACCACTTCTCGTTCATGGATCACTTCCTGATGGGGTGCTACATCCGCCGCAAGGTGCGGTTCATGGCCAAGTCGCAGCTGTTCAAACCCCCGATGCAGTTCGTCTACACCCACGGCGGCGTCTTCCCGGTACGTCGCGGGGCGCGCGACGAAGAGATGTTCACCACCGCCAAGGCGATCCTACGGCGGGGCGGCGCGATCACGATGTACTGCGAGGGCGGTCGCTCGCGCACCGGCAAAGTCGCGGAGCAGGCCAAGCGGGGCATTGGGCGCTTGGCGCTGGAGACGGGGGCGCCGATCGTGCCGATTGCGATCCACGGCTCCTCGCGCGTGCGCAACTGGAAGCGCCTGCAGTTCCCCGAGGTGACGGTCCAGTATGGAGACGCCATGCGCTGGGAAGCCGTCGAGAACCCAACACGCGAGCAGCAGCAGGCCGTCGCCGACAAGGTCCTCGTCGAGATTCGCCGGCTGTACGCAGGTCTTGAACAGCACGGGCGGCGGGGGATCCTGAGGCGTGTGCGCGAGCAGCGCCGGGCCGAACGGCGGGCCCTCAAGGGGGCAGCCGTCGCGTGAACGCGCGAGTCGTCGGGTGTGCCCCTTAGGGTTCGCATCCAATGAGGTCCCGGCGAGAGCTTGGAGGGTGGTGATGCAAGCTCGACTAGACGTCGGCGGCGTGATTCGGCGCGTGTTTGATATCTACGTCGACCAGGCGTCCGTCCTGATGCCCGCGGCGGCCGCGGTGTTCGTGTTCACGGGAATCATCTCCGCGCTGCTCGTCGCCGCCAGCCCCGCGCTCGCGCTCGTTGCCGTGATCATCAGCCTGGTCGCGATCACCGTCTTTACCGGCATGGTCGTGGAGCTGGTCGCCGACATCCAGGACGGCCGGCGCGACGCGAGCGCCGGCCAGCTGTTGCGAGCCGTGACGCCGGTGCTCGGCCAGCTGATCCTGGTGGGCATCGTGGCGGACATCGGGATCGTGATCGGCTTCATCCTGATCATCGTCCCCGGCCTGATTCTGATCACGATCTGGTCGGTGGTGGCTCCCGTCGTCGTGCTCGAGCACCCCGGCGTGTTCGCAGCGCTCAGGCGCAGCCGCGAACTCGTGCGCGGCAACGGCTGGCAGGTGTTCGGCGTGATCCTCCTGCTGTACATCGTCGTGGGCGTGGTTGCCTTCATCATCGAGGGTGTGGCCGCATCTGCGGGCTCCGGTGTCGGCATCGTCGTCAGGGTGATCGTCGGCGTCCTGACCGCTCCGCTCGCTGCCCTCGCGGCGTCGGTCCTCTACTTCGAGCTCCGCGGGGTTTCCGCGAGCGAAGCGACCGCAGCAGGCCAGGCGCCGGGCGCGGGCAGCTCGGATGCCGAGCGCGCCTTCGGCGGGACCGACGCCGGGCCGGCGGGCACCGCCTGAGCGGCGAGCTGCGCCTGAGCCCACTAGGGTGGGCGCAGGCGCCATGTCCACGATCGAGGTATCGCAGCTGCTGCGACCTGGCCTGCTGGAGGGGCTGTCGATCCTCCTCGCCGGCGCGCCGGCGAGGACGGACCGAGGCGAGGCGCTCGGAGCGGCAGTTCGCGCCGCGTGCGCGGAGCTGGGCGCGTCTGTGTCTGAGTGCCAGCTGAGCTGCGCCGGTTCGCTCGCTGTCGAGGAGGCCGCGATGGTGGAGGCGGTGGACTGCGCGCTCGCCGACGCCGGCGTCGTCGACCTGCTCGTGGTCGACGGCGCGAGTCTGTTCACGTGCGCGGCGGGCGAAGCGCCCGAGCACGGCCGCGCCGCGCTGCGGAGGTGCCTCGATGGGAGTTGGAATGTGACGCGCGCCGTCGCCGACCGCGCCTTCCTCGCGAGCGGGCGCGGCGGGCGGATCGTCTACCTGGCGCCTACCCCCGATGCCGGCGAGCACGCGGACGCTGCGCGCGCGGGTCTGGAGAACCTCGCGCGCACGCTCTCGATCGAGTGGGCTCGCCATGGGATCACCGCCGTGGCGATCGCCCCCGGCGCGGCCGCCGCCACCGCAACAACAGCGGCCGCAGTGGCGATGGCGGCAGAGGTGGCCGCACTCACGGCCTACCTCGCGTCACCCGCCGGCGCGTACTTTTCAGGGTGCCTGTTGGATCTCAGGGGTCCCGCAGGCGCATAGCGTTGCGCTCTGCTTGTCCCGCGCGAGCATCGGTATAGCTATGGTTATACAGACTCCGCGGGAGCAGAGCGCTTTCCTCGTGACGTTCGCTTGGGCCAGGCGCGTATCGATGAAGCCGAAGGCGACCGCGTTGACGTCGACCTTGAACTGACCCCACTCCTTAGCGACCGCTTTGGTGAGGCCGACGACGGCGGCCTTGCCGGAGGAGTAGGCGGGTGGCCGTTGTAGTGGTGGGTGGGGACCTTGTCCGTGGCTCGGATCGGCCCGAGGCCACGCAAACGGTCGACGAAGATCCCGGGCGAGCTCGGCGGTTTGAGGACGTCTTGACAAACCGGTCGAGATGTGCTCTGATGGCTCGGGGACGGAGATGTAGCTGGTTTCCGGGGAGGAGTGAGGGTATTGGGAGAGAGCCTATGAATGGCGCGGCTGTTGGTGTCGTTCGTCGTTACGCCGTGTCGCAGCAAAGTCGTCGCGAGAGCCGAGCCCACACGGACTTGCGTGTGCGGACACGGCGCTCTTCTCCCGCAGACGAGGCGCTCGCACGGACCCGCTGAGCCCTCGACCCGTGCCACCCTGCCGCGTGCGATCGCGACAGCGTCACGCTCGATCAATCGTGAGATCGCGTGCTCTCTCCGCGACGAGGGTACTCGCCGCAAGGCCGCAACTTGCGTCCCTGCGCTGGGTTGAAGGGATCACGCGGACGCCTGAGAACGTGTCCGGCGAACCGATCGCAAACGTCACTCCGAGAGTGCAGGGATGAGTGGGCCCGCCTAAAGGGCTCGAGGCCAGGTGCGCTGACGGCCAGAAGCAGCGCACTGTCAAGACGGGGTCAGCTAGCCGGAGGTTGAGCTTGCGTCTAGGGAGGCGGAGTCCGTCACCGGCGGGAATATGGTCACGAACTAAATGAAAGCGTGAGGAGCATGAGAGCGAAAACCATGATTACAGGGCTGTGCCTCGTCGTGGCGCTCGTCGGGAGCGTCACGGTCACCGCAAGCGCGTCGGCGACCGCCCCGGAAATCGGAAGATGTCTAAAACAAAACACAGGATCAGGACTACAGTTCAGCGACTCCAAGTGTACGAAAGAAGTCGCGAAAGGCTCGAAAACGGATAAATACGAATGGGCACCAGGTGTCGGGGCGAGCGGCAAATTCACCACCACGGGTGGTGTCGGGGTCTTGACTCAAGTGAGCGGCACCGGCGTCGAATGCAAAACAGAGTCGAGCGCGGGCGAGTACAAACCCGGCGGCAACAACAAAGAAGAGTCCGGAGTCTTTGTCAAATTCAACGGATGCAAATCGCTTGGGATCGGATGTAACACTCCCGGCGCAGCCACCGAAGAACTCCTCACCAACGAACTCACCGGGCTTGTCGGTTGGGAAAACAAAGCGAAAAAAAAGACGGACCTTGAGCTGTTCCCCAGCCCGGGCGACGTGGGCGGGCTATTCATCGAATTCTCGTGCAGTGGTCTCGTCGTCAAAGTCAAGGGCCACGTGCTCGTGCCGATCAAAAACGACAAGATGACCAAAACTGAAACGCTGAAGTTCGTCGCGAAAAAAGGCAAGCAGAAACCCGAAAAATGGGAAGAAAGCTCGTCGCCGGCGATTCTTGAATCGAGCTTCAAAGGCGGACCGTACGAACAGTCCGGCCAGAACATCACCTCGACGGTGACAGGTGAAGAAGCACTGGAGTTGAACGCGGTAGTTTAGTCACCGTTACAAAGACGTGAACACGCGTCTGCGTGGGGCCCTGAGCGGCCCCACGCAGACGCACAGCATCCAAGGGCGGCATAAGACAACCGCACGCAGGGAGCGATGGGCACGTGAGGAGAGCAGCGAGAGCCAGAGCAAGCGGGAGCCGATGGGTCGCAGCGTTCTGCGTCGTAGCGGTGAGCGCGCTGATTGGAGCGATCCCGACGCAGGCGCTCCCGAGCCGGGGGCACGTGTTTGGCAGCACGTTTGAAGGTCTCGGCGAACACGCGCTCAAAGAAGCCGACGGTATCGCTGTCGACGAAGCGACGGGAGACGTATACGTGGCGGATCGCTCCGCGCCGCACGAACAGGTGGAGCGCTTCAAGCGGAACGGAGCAGGCGGCTACGAATTCGTGTCCGCGTTTGCGGTGAAGTCGCCCGCGGGCATCGCGGTGGACAACTCCACCAGCGAAGCCGATCCGTCCCGCGGCGACGTCTACGTTGTCGGCGACGAAGAAGAAAAAGGGGACTCTGAAGAACACAACGTCCTCTACAAGTACGATCCGAGTACTGCGAAACTCGTCTACAAAAAGACGATCTTCAAACATTCGAGTGAAGAACTCGAACTCGAAGAGATCTATGGCGTCGCCGTGGACGCGAGCGGCACGCTGTGGGTGTACTGGGGGGAAGAAGGCTTCGTCAGTGGGTTCACTGACGAAGAATCGAACCGCTGGGAGCCGTCGCTAGACAAGTTCGGATTCAGAGTCGCCGAACGCACCGAATGCAGGGCGAGATCGGGGTTCGCGGTGGCGCCCAACGACGAATATTTCTACATCGCGCGCGAACGTCTGACGCCGACCGAAGAATGCCTCGAAGAAGAAACTGCGCCAATCACCGTCGAAAAGTTCGGCGACACCGAACATCTCATCGCGGCCCGGGTGGCAACGAAGACACCACCGGGGTCGGCGTCGATCAAGAAGCTAACGTCTACGCCGACAACGCAGACAGCGTCGCCGCGTTCACGGCGGGCGGTACGCTCATCCAGCGGTTCGGATCGGGCGAAGTCAGCGGCGCTGGAGCGCTGGCGGTGGATTCGACGCACGGCGAGGTGTATCTCGCCGAGCCGGCGACGGGAAAAGTCGCCGTTTTCACCTCGGCGCCGGCGGCCGCGCCGACTCGGACAGGCTCGACTCGCAGCGCTTAGCTCAACGAGCGAGCGGCTCAACACCGAGATCGATCCCGACGGAGCGGACACCACGTATTTCTTCCAGTACGGGACCTCAAGCTGTGTGACCGAACCCTCGGGCTGCACCGACGTGCCCGCGGCTCCGGGGGCCGACGTTGGCTCGGGCTTCGGCGACCAGCCGTGACAGCGTGGCACTGACCGGTCTGCAGCCCAACACCACCTACTACTACCGCGTCCTCGCGCACAATACACACGGAACCGCCGAAAGTCCGCAGGCGGCCGAAACGTTCTTTACGACACTCCCGAGCGCCGAGGCCACCGCTTGCCCGATCACCGAGCGTGGGAGCTCGTTTCGCCGCCAGACAAGCACGGCGCGGAGGTCGAAGGGATCAGCCGCGAAGGATCGGTGATCCAGCCGTCTTGAGCGGTGAGCACTGACGTGGACGCCGAGCGTTCCCGTCACGTGTCGCCGGAAGGCGACCGCGCGCCGGAACCGTGCAGGTGGTCTCCAAGCCCGCACGCGACCGCAGGGCCGAGCGAAGGATGGGCCTCGGAAGACATCACGACGCCACACAACCGGGGAGAAGGCATAACGGCTGGCGCCGCGCCGGAGTACCGCTTCTTCACGCCGGACCTGTCGCTCGCGCTCGTCGAGCCGCAGGTGCCGTCCCAGCCTCAGGAAAGCCCGCCGCTGGCGCCTACGGCGACTCGAAAAAACGATGTACGTCCGCAACAACGCCACGGGCGCATTCGACCCACTGGTAACGCCCGCCGACGACACCGCGGGCACGAAATTCGGCGGCATGCTCGAATTCGCCGGTGCAGCGCCGGATCTTGCGCACGTGGCTTCGGATCGGAAGTGCCTCCTAAGAGCGTAGCCACCGGCGAAGGCCTCTACGAGTGGGAAGCGGGGGCGCCGCTGAAGTCTCATCAGTCTGCTGCCCGAACACGAAGGCAAACAGACGCCGGCGGCGGAACCGGCACTCGGCGGCCAGAATGGCACCGACGTCAGGAACGCGATCTCCAAAGCGGGTTCGCGCGTGTTCTGGACCAACGGCGGATTGGACGAAGGTCCCCTCTACATGCGCGACACCGTCAAAAGCGAGACAATCCAGGTGAACGCAGCGCAGGGTGTCCCGGAAGCCACCGCGGAAGATATCGAAGGCGACTTCGACGAAGTGCACTTCCAGGACGCCACTAGCGACGGCTCGAGGGTGTTCTTCACCGACACTTGGGCGTTGACGGCGGAATCGAGCCTCGAACCTGGGACCAGCGAAGCGAGCAACCCCGCCGATCTTTACGAATTCGACGTCGAAAGCGGGAAGCTCCTCGATCTGACACCGGACTCGCATCTCGGCGAAAAGGCTGACGTGCTGGGCACCCTGCCCGGCGTCAGCGAAGACGGCGCGTATGTCTACTTCGTCGCCAACGGCGCGCTCACGCCGGGGGCACAGCGCGGCGACTGCCCGCGGGTCAAACAGACAGTGCCGCACCCCGAGGACAGCTGCAACCTGTACGTCTCCGCACCCGATCCTGAAGATCCGGCACGGACGCAGACAAGACTGGTCGCGCAGATGGCCTGGGACAATCGGCCGCCTGGGACTAAAGCATCGGCGCGCCACTGGATTCGCTCGGCGGTCTCACATCGGCAGTCTCCGCCAACGGCCGCTACTTGGCATTCATGTCCGAACGGGAACTGACGAACTACGAGAACATCGACATCAGTCCCGCAGCCAAAGGAGCGCACGACGAGGAGGTCTACCTCTATGACGCGAGCACGGGCCGCCTGGTCTGTGCGTCGTGCAACCCGAGCGGCGAACGCCCCCATGGAGTCTTCGACACGCAGACTGGGGGCGAAGGCCTCGGTCTGCTCGTCGACCGGCCGGAAACCTGGGCGGAACGCTGGATCGCCGGGTCGCTCCCGGGCTGGACGCTGTCCCAACTCGCCGGGACCTCCGGTCCGAGGACCGAGCACCAGCCTCGCTACCTGTCCAACAGCGGCCGACTGTTCTTCAACAGCGCCGATGCGCTCGTGCCCGGGGTCAGCAGCCGCACCCGCGCCGAGGAAATCGGCGGCAGCGTTCAGCAGGTCGGAGTCGACAACGTATATGAGTACGAGCAGCGCGGCGAAGGCGGCTGCGCGAGCGAGCCGGGCTGTGTAGCCCTGATCTCCTCCGGCACCTCCGAACACGAATCGGCGTTCCTCGACGCCAGCGAAGGCGGCGCCGACGCCTTTTTCGTGACGGCTGCCCAGCTCGGGCCCCAGGACACCGACAACAGCCTGGACATCTACGACGCGAGGATCTGCGGCACCGTCGACAGCGAACCGTGTCTGAAGCCCAAGGCCGGGCCGCCCGTGCAGTGCACAGGCGAAGGCTGCCGCGCGCCCCAAGCGCCCCAGCAGTCCTCGCCGTCGCCGGTGACCAACGTCGTGTCAAGCTCGGGCAACCTCGGCGAAAAAGCGGTGTCCCCGCCCAAAGTCAGCCAAAAGCCCAAAACCGAGACTCAAGCGCAGAAGCTCGCGGCGGCGTTGAAAGCGTGCCGCAAGCTCAAGCAGAGGCGCAAGCGCGCCAAATGCGAAGCGCAGGCGAGGAAGAAGTACAAGGTCAAGTCCAAGAAGAAAAAGACGACGGCCAAGAAGACCGCCGTGCGCCCCAGGAGCAGGGCTTAGCGATGCGCAGCGGCGCACTCACGCCCGCCCGCCCGCGCCTGCTGGGTGTGGCTATCGCCCTGATCAGCTCTTCCTTGCTGGCGCTGGCGGGCGCGAGCCCCGCCTTTGCGGGCGCATGGTGGCGAGTGTCCTCGCGCGTGGCACCTACATTCCTGCCGTCCGGCGGAAAAGCGGCGATCATCATCTCCGCGACCAACGTAGGAGACGCAGGCGCGAGCTCAGCGAGCAAACCCGTGACGATCACCGACACGCTGCCCCCGGGTCTGGAAGCAACCGCGATCTCAGGCCAGCCGGCCGAGGAGCAGGTGGGAGCATCCCAAGACATGACATGCGACCTTGCCACGGTCACATGCACCGCCCAGGCGGAAACTACTCCTGCGTTCGAAGCATTCAACGTCACGATCCAGGTGAACGTCAAGTCCGACGCTGAAACGGGTGAAGAGAACGCAGCTAGCGTCAGCGGCGGCGAACAGGAAGGGCACCCGGGCGTTGAAGTTCCTGGCGCGTCGGTCACCCAGCCACTGAGCGTCAGCGGCGAAGCGACACCGTTCGGGGTCGAAGACGGCGGATACGTGCTCGCTCCGGAAGAAGAGGGCGGCGCGCCGGACGAGCAGGCCGGATCGCACCCGTTCCAGCTCACGACGTGCTCGATCTCAACCAGACTGCCGAATCGACGCCCGGGGGCCTCGAACCGACGGCGCCCGCGCTGCCGAGGAACCTTCAATTCAACTTGCCGCCCGGCCTGATCGGCGACCCGCAGGCAGTCAAGCCGTGTTCGCTGGTCGACTTCCTCGCGTTCGGCCACGAAGACACCAACGCCTGCGGGCAGGCATCGGCGATCGGAGCCGTAGTCGTGACGATCAACGAACCCAATCTCTTCCACTACGTCACGCGCACTGTCCCGCTGTGGAACCTGGAACCAAGCGAAGGGGAGCCCGCGCGGTTCGGGTTCGAGGTCATAAAAGTCCCGGTCGTGCTCGACACCTCCGTCCGCGCGAACGGAGACTACGGTGTGACGGCCACCGTCAGTAACGCACCGCAGGCCGCTCAGCTGCTCGACAGCGTCGTGACGATCTGGGGGGTGCCCGGCGACACGCGCCATGACAACTCGCGAGGCTGGAGATGCCTCGACGACGGGATATTGGAAAAGCTAGGCCACCCGTGCGAACCACAGGGCGAGTCTGAACCACCCGCGTTCCTTACGCTACCGACATCGTGCGATGGAGCGCTGGCGACGACCGTCGAAGGGACCTCCTGGCCGCTGAAGTCGCTCGGCAGCGAACCCGGCCAGACGTTCACGCTCGCCGGCCCGAGCACCGACTACGGCGTATCCGCTGGGCTGAAAGGCTGTGAACACCTGCCATTCGACCCGTCCATCAAGGTGTCAAGCGAAAAGCACGAAGCGAGCACGCCGACCGGGATGAAGGTCGACTTGCACGTCCCCCAGCTATCGACGCTGCAGGGAGACGAACTAGCCGAGGCCGACCTCGACACACGAGCGTCACGCTGCCGAGCGGCGTGACGCTGAACCCGGCCTCCGCGAACGGACTGCAGGCATGCTCGGAGCAGCAGATCGGCTATGAAGGTCACGCCGGCACCGATCCGCTCGCGCCCGCCGCTGCGCAGCCACTGCGCTTCTCCAGCGGACCGGCGAACTGCCCGGAAGCGTCCAAGCTCGGAACCGTCCGCGTGCGCACGCCGCTACTCGCACACGAACTCAAGGGGGCGGTGTACCTGGCGGCTCAGGAAGCCAACCCTTTCGGCTCTCTGCTCGCGCTCTACGTCGTCGCAGAAGATCCGTTCTCGGGCGTCCGCGTAAAGCTCGCGGGCGAAGTCAAGCTCAATGAAGAAACAGGCCAGGTCACCACGACGTTCATTAACACGCCGCAGGTGCCGTTCGAAGACTTCGAACTGGAACTCTATGGGGGACCGCGCGCAGCCACGGCGACTCCGCCGCTGTGCGGCGGCTACGCGACCAGTGCGACGTTCACGCCGTGGTCGGGCGAGCAGCCGCTCACCCGACTCTCGGTGCCGGAAGAATTCTCGGTCACCTCCGGTGTTGGCGGCGGCACCTGCCCGGCCACACAGCCCTTCGCGCCGTCGTTCCTGGCCGGATCGACGAGCTCGCAAGCCGGCGCGTTTGCACCGTTCACCCTACAGATTACACGTCCTGACGGAAACCAGGCACTGACGGGGATCTCCGTAGCGCTGCCGCCCGGGGCGGCAGCGATTCTCGCGTCGGTCACGCCCTGTCAGGAACCACAGGCAGCCCTCGGGCAATGCGGTCCCGAAAGCGAAATCGGACAGTCCACCGCAAGCGCTGGCGTCGGAGGAGATCCGTATACCGAGACGGGGCGCGTCTACATAACCGGACCCTACAACGGCGCCCCCTTCGGCCTGGCGATCGTCACGCCCGCAGTCGCCGGCCCGTTCAATCTCGGCAACGTCGTGGTTCGCTCGACGATCAACGTCGATCCGAACACGGCCGCGGTGAGGATCGGCAGCGCCGTGCCCACGATTATCCAGGGGGTCGGCCGGCCGAAGTCAGGGATCCCGCTGCAGCTGCAGCACATCTCCGTAACCGTGAATCGCCCGAACTTTGAGTTCAATCCGACCAACTGCAACCCGATGAGCATAGACGGCACGCTAACCGGGGCGCAGGGAGCGACGGCGCAGGTGTCTTCCCCGTTCCAGGTCGCCGGCTGCGCGAGCCTGCCGTTCGCGCCGAAGCTGACAGCGAGCGCTGGTGGGCACGGCAGCAAAGCCGACGGCACGAGCCTCCACGTAACCGTCACGTCGGCCGGACTGGGCCAGGCGAACATCGCGAAAGTAGACCTTCAACTACCCCTCGCGCTGTCTTCGCGGCTGCCGACGCTGCAGAGAGCCTGCACCGAAGCGACCTTCAACGCCAACCCCGCCTCCTGCAATGAAGACGCGGTGATCGGCGACGCCACGATCCACACCCCCGTGCTAAAGAACCCCGTGTCCGGGCCGGCATACCTGGTCTCCCATGGCAGCGCGGCGTTCCCCGACGTCGAGTTCGTGCTCCAAGGCGAAGGCATCACCCTCGTGCTGGACGGCAAGACCAACATCAAAGGCGGGATCACCTACTCCCGCTTTGAATCCGCGCCGGACGCACCATTCACGAGCTTCGAAACGGTGCTTCCCGCTGGCCCACACTCGGTGCTGACCCCCAACGTCCCAGAAAAAGAAGACTACAGCCTGTGCAAAACGAGCCTCGTGATGCCAACCCAGATCACCGCCCAAAACGGCGCCGTGATCAACCAAAGCACCAACATCAAAATCGAAGGCTGCCACGCCGCCCCGAGCATCAAAACCAGGAAGCTCACCCGCGCGCAAAAGCTCGCACTCGCACTCAAGAGCTGCCGCAAGAGACACAAGCACTCGCGTTCGCTGCGCGCCGCCTGCGAAAGACAGACGAGGATGCGCTACGCCGCGAAGGCGACGGCCCACAAGACTACGAAGACGGATGGGCGCGGGAAGCGGGCGTGACGATCCTGCGTCCCTCTACATCGACCCCGCGCGAACGCCAAACGAGGCAGAGCACATGATCTTTGAGCTCACCTTCTGCGCGCGGAGCAGAAACGGGGCAGCGAACAGGCCGGCCACGGGGGCGCATCGCGTCTCCTGCGTGAAGCCGGCCGATCATAGGCGTGCATCGATGCGGGGGCCGCTGGCGCCCGCGTCGCTGACGGGCGCGCATCCGAGCCGGGGGCCGGTGGGGTCCAGATCGGGTGCGCTGTCGCGGACGACCGGCGTCAGGACGCCTCTTGGAGGAGGCCTCAGGTGTCGATCGCGTATTACCCACGAGGACAAAGGAGTAGTGGAACAGTGAGACACGTAAGAACGCTAGGGCTCTGTCTGATCGCCGCGTTCATGATGAGCGCCGTGGCCAGCGCGACCGCGTCGGCGAACCTGCCGGAATGGGGAAAGTGCGTAAAAGTGCCGGTAGAAATAAACGGTAAACTTAAAACCAAAGGTAAATATGTCGACGCCAACTGTACCGAAAAAACAGGTACCGGCGAATATGAATTCCTGAAGGGAACGTCCGGGACCCCCAATACGGCATTCACCGCCGTACAGACCACGGAAAAGGCGTTGCTCGAAACGGCGATCGGGATCGACGTGGAATGTAACTCCACGGTCGCCACGGGCAGCATATCAGGGTCAAAAGAAGTATCGGGAGTGTCAGTCACCTTCGAAGGGTGTCGACTTCCTCTCCTGAGCTTCACATGCGAGAGCTTCTTCCGTAACGAATTTCCGAACAAGTATGTGTATAACGAAGGTGAGATCGTCACCCGAGGGCTGAAGGGGACCCTCGGATACATTTCCGGCAAGGGCACGGCAACCCCGTCGGTCGGCTTGTCCCTTATCCCAGAAGAAAAGAAAGGACTCTTTGCCGAGTTTGTCTGCGGGACGGAAAACTCTGGTGTGGGCGTCCTAATCGTCAGGGTAGGGGCGAAAGAAAACAAAGGTGGTGGAGACTCCATCATCTCGCCAATTACACCAGTCAATCAGATGGGCACCGCGCTTACACAAACGTACTCGGCGAAAAAAATCGAAAATCCGGAAACTCACGAACTTGAAAACGAAAAAGGACACTCGGAACCGGAAAACTTCGAAGGCAAGGGGAAGGACGTACTCGAATCTGAAACCAGTGATGGCTTCGCAACCCTAGGTTGGACTCAGTCTGCACAGATTGAGAACCTCGAAACCAGGCTGAACTCGGGAGAAGAACTCGAGGTCAAAGCGTAGTCGTGGCTTAGCCTGTCAAGGCAGGAGAGCCTGCGTGGGGCCCCATATGGCCCTGCGCAGGCTCTGGCAGTGCTACCGCCGGGCGCGGGCAGCTCGGATGCCGAGCGGGCGTTCGGGACCGACGCCGGGCCGGCGGGCACCGCCTGAGCAGCGAGCTGCGCCTGAGCCCACTAGGCTGGCCTTAAGGCGCCATGTCCGCGATCGAGGTATCCCAACTGCTGCGCGCCGGCCTGCTGCGGGGGCTGTCGATCGTCCCGCGCCAGCGTCGGTATAGCTACGGTTACACAGACTTCGCGGGAGCAGAGCGCTTCTCTCTCTCTCTCTCTCTCTCTCTCTCTCTCTACGCGGTAGTGGGTCAGTTTGATTTTGGTCTATGGCATTTCGACCGTGGTGCCCGTTCCACCCGCCCGAAGTGTGGAGTTTGACTCGGACAGGAGATAGTGCTTATGCGCACAAATGGGGCCGGAGCGGTCGAGCGGGCGGCGTCTACCCATTGCCGTGACCACTGTCTGTCTGCTTATCGTGTTATTTCGGGTCCTGAGTAGCATCGGACCCCTTTGGCCTCTCTGGGTTGTCGTTGGGTTGTGGTCGCTGCTGATCGCTGAATCGGCCTTCGAGTACCGCAAGGCGCTTCGCCAGGGCTTCGTGGCATGTGGGACCGGGACCACGCCGGGCGCGACACTCAAGCCAAATCAAACTGACCCACTACCTCTAGGCACTCTGTATCAGCCATGGCTTCACAGAGTTCGTGTGTTGAACGACGCGCGCGAGGAGCGCACGCTCAGATCACCCGGTCATCCCGCCGAATAGGCCGCCGGTGACGTGGAGGGTCTGGCCGTGCACGTAGTTGGACCAGGGTGAGCAGAGGAAGAACACGCCGCCCGCGGCCTCCTCGGGCGTGGCGGGGCGTCCGAGCGGAATCAGCATCGAGGCCATCTGGCGCATCTGCTCGGGGATGCCGAGCTGGATCGTCTCGCCGTCCTTCTGCATCGTGTTCTCGTCGACCTTCGCTTGGGTCAGGCGCGTATCGATGAAGCCGAAGGCGACCGCGTTGACGTTGACCTTGAACTGACCCCACTCCTTGGCGACCGTTTTGGTGAGGCCGACGACGGCGGCCTTGCCGGAGGAGTAGTTGGCCTGGCCGGCGTTGCCGAACGTGCCCGAGGTGGAGGACACGTTGACGATCTTGCGGAACACCTCGCGGCCTTCCTCGCGCTCCTGCTTGGCGGGCTCGCGCAGGTGCGGCGCGGCGGCGCGGATCACGCGGAAGGGCACGACGGTGTGGATGTCGATCATCGCCTGGAAATGCTCGTCGGACATCTTGTGGATCGGCGCGTCGAGCGTGTAGCCGGCGTTGTTGACGATGATGTCGATCTTTCCGAACGAGTCGATTGCCTTCTGCACGAGCTCGTCGGGCACGCCCGGCTTGGTGAGGTCGCCGGCGAACACAGCGGTCTCGCCCTGGATCTCGCCGGCCGCCTGCGTTGCGACGTCGCCGTCGAGGTCGTTGATGAGAACCTGAGCGCCCTGCGCGACGAGCAGCTCCGCGGTTGCGCGCCCGATTCCGCGTGCCGAGCCCGTGACGATCGCCGACTTGCCGTCGAGTACTCCCATAGCCGATAGGTCTCCTTGTGGTGGGGGAGGGGAAGTTATATCGGCAGCGGCTCAGCCGGCGATGATGACGCCGAAGTCCTGCGTGTAGATCGCGCCGGCCTGGCCGCGGGCGAGCGACGCGGGCGGATGCGTTGAGACGCCGATCCCGCTGTCGCGGTAGCGGCGGTCGAGGATGTTCGCGCGGTGCCCCGGCGAGGCCATCCAGGCGGCGACGATCGCGCGTGGCGTCGCCAGCGCGAGCGTCCCCCAGCCGATGTTCTCACCGACTTCGTAGCCGACGCGCGAGCTCGAGACGTAGCCGGCGGCGCGCATTCGAGCGAGCGGAGTCTGACCTCGGGGGCCGAAGTGCTCGAAGTAGTCGCCGAAAGCCATGCTCTCGGTGTGCACCTGGGCGGCCCGCTCGAGTCGCACGTTCGCGCGCAACGGCTGCTCGCCGTGGGCAGCGCGTTCGCGGTTGACCAGGCACAGCGTGGCGGTGCGGATGAGCGCGAGGTCAGCCCTGGTGGGCCTCAGCGTCGCGTGCGCACAGGCGCGCACGCGCGCGCCGCGGCCGAGATGAAGTCGTGCGGCTAGCGCCGAGGAGCCTGCGGCGCACGTGGCCGCACAGATCGCGAGGCACGCGACAATGGCAGCGGGGCGCTTGAGGCGTAGAGGGGCCACGTGGACGTATCGGCCGCTCCGCCGGCGTGCGTGAGCAATGGGGGAGAGCTTTGGACAGCTTTGAGAGCGTGGCGCGGCAGGCCCCGCGCGCGCCGGGCGCTACAAACCGAGAACGCGTCCAAGGATCTCCCGCATGATCTCGTCGCTGCCGCCGCCGATCGGGCCGAGGCGCGCGTCGCGGGCGGCGCGCTCGACCCAGTACTCCCGCATGTAGCCGGCGCCGCCGTAGATCTGTAGGCAGGCGTCCATCAGCTCGAACGAGGCGCGCTGGGTCAGCAGCTTCGCCATCGTGACCTCCTTCAACGGCTCCTCGCCGGCGACGAAGCGGCGCAGCGCGTCGTAGGTGACGCAGCGGCAGGTGTACGCGGACGTGGCGAGGTCGGCGAGCTTGTGGCGGATCGCCTGGTGGCCCGAGAGCGGGCGCCCGAAAGCGTGGCGCTCGCGGGCGAAGGTGGCTGTGCGCTCCCAGGCGAGCTGCATCGCGCCGACGGCGCCGAGGGCCATCGCCAGGCGCTCCCACTGGAAGTTGGCCATGATCAGCTTGAAGCCCTCGTCGAGCTCGCCGAGCAGGTTCTCCTCTGGGACGAACACGTCTTGGAAGCTGATCGTGGCCGTGTCGGAGGCGTGCCAGCCGAGCTTGTGGAGCGCCGAGGAGCTGACGCCCGCGCTGCGGTCGACGATCAAGAAGGAGATGCCATGATGCCCGCCCTCGTGCGTGGTCTTGAGCGCGGTGACGATGAAGTGCGCGCGCACGCCGTTGGTGATGTAGGTCTTCTCGCCGTTGACGACCCAGCCGCCATCCACGCGCTCGGCGCGGGTGGCGATGGCGGCGACGTCGGAGCCCGCGCCGGGCTCGGTGATGCCGAGCGCGCCGATCTTCTCACCGCGGATCGAAGGCACGAGGTAGCGCTGCTTCTGCTCCTCGGTGCCGAACTTCCAGATCGGCGGCGTGGCGATGTTGATGTGCGCGCCGATCCCCGCAGCCGTCCCGCCCGAGCCCGTGCGGGCCATCTCCTCGCACAGCACCGCCTCGTGCAGGTAGTCGCCCCCCTGCCCGCCGTACTCCTCCGGGTACTTCAATCCGAGCAGGCCCTGCGCGGCGAGCTTGGGGAAGACGTCGTCTGGGAACCAGCGCTCGTCCTCCCACTGTTGGGCGTGCGGCGCGAGCTCGCGCTCGATGAAGCCGCGGACGGACTGCCGCAGCTGCTCGTGCTCGTCGGAGAAGGGGGGTGTGGGAGCCATGGTCGAGGTCGTGGGAGTGTCGTGCTATGCCTGATATTGCTAATGCAGGCTATATTGAACGCGTGCGCCGGACAACATTAGATATCGACGACGATATGCTCGGCAAAGCGAGAGCGATACTCGGAACCCGCGGAATCAAGGACACCGTGGATGAGGCGCTGCGCGAGGTCGTGCGCGTGGAGGCCGGGAGGAGATTGATCGCGCGGTACAAGGACAACGAGGATTTCGGCAACCCCGAGGTCATGGAACGCGCGTGGCCGCGGCCACCCATCTCGTAGACAACAGCGCGCTCGGCCGTCTTCGGACCAAGCCGCCGGTGGCGGCGAGGCTCGAGCCGTTGATCCTGCAAGGGCTCGCAGCGACGTGCTCGATCATCGAGCTCGAGCAGCTCTTCAGTGCGCGCTCGGGCGCGGAGCATCGCGAATGGCGCGCCGACATCGCCCTGCGCTTCGCGCGCGTTCCGATCGACCAGCCGACGCTCGATCGTGCTGTTCAGGTGCAGGGCCTGCTCGCCGAGCGCGGGCAGCACCGCGGGGCGAGCCTCCCCGATCTCCTCGTCGCCGCAGCGGCCGAGCACGCCGGGCTCACGGTCCTGCATTACGACGCCGACTTCGAGTTGATCGCCACAGTCACCGAGCAGCCAACCGAGTGGGTCGTGCCGCGGGGCTCGGTCGACTGAGTAGTTCCGCGCTCGAGCGGCTCACAGTCCGTAGGAGCGCCCGATCACCTCGAGCATGATCTCGTCGGTGCCGGCGCCGATGCGGTTCAGGCGCATGTCGCGCCACACGCGCTCGACGTTGTACTCCGTCATGTAGCCGGCGCCGCCGTGGATCTGGATGCACTCGTCAGCCACTTCGCAGGCGACACGGGCGGAGTGGAGCTTGGCCATCGAGATCTCACGCACGGGGTACTCGCCGTTGGCGAAGCGCCACGCGGTCACGTACACGAGCTGGCGCGCGGACTCGATTTTGGTGGCCATCTCGGCGAACTTGTGGCGGATCACCTGGAAGTGGCCGATCGCCTTTCCAAACGCTTCGCGCTCTTTGGCGTATTCGAGCGTGCGATCGAAGCACTTCTGGGCCCCCGCCACGCAGCCGGCCGCTCCGATCATGCGCTCGCCCTGGAGCTCCCACATGATGTGGTAGAAGCCCTTGCCGACCTGGCCGAGCACGGCGGCGGCGGGCACGCGCACGTCCTGGAAGGCGAGCAGCGCGGTGTCGGAGGCGTGCATCCCCATCTTTTTCAGCTTCTTCTCGCGGATCACCCCGGGCGCGTCCATGGGCACGAGGAACAGCGTGAACCCGTCGTAACCGGCGTCGGGGTCGGTCTTGGTCACGAGCACGATCATGTCGGCGCGGTGGCCGTTGGTGATGTAGGTCTTGGAGCCGTTGATGATGTAATCGTCGCCGTCTTTTACCGCGCGCGTCTTGATGCCCGAGACATCCGAGCCGGCGTCGGGCTCGGTGATGCCCAGGCACAGGATCGCCTCGCCCTTGATCGCCGGCACGACCCACTGCTGCTTCTGCTCCTCGGTTCCGAACGCGAGGATCGGGGGCATCGCCATGTCGGTCTGTACCGCGACGCCCATCGACAGGCCGCCGCTGTTCGCGTTGGTGATCGCCTCGGCGAGCACCATCGCGCTGAAGTAGTCGCCGCCCTGGCCGCCGTACTGCTCGGGCTTGTCGAGGCCCAGGAAGCCCAGCTCGCCCATGCGACGGAAGACCGAGTCGGGGAAGGTCGTCTCCTCCCACTCCTCCGCGTGCGGAGCCAGCTCTTTGACGGCGAAGTTGGTGATCGACTCGCGCAGCTGTTCGTGCTCGTCGGTGAAGATGAAGTGCTTGCGGCTGGTCTTGAAGTCGGGCTTCAGGACGCTCTCGGCGGTGGCGGCCATGGGGCGCGGTCTCCTTGCTCGGGTATGTGGCCGGTCAGTCGAGCGATCGACGCGGCTATCCGTGGACGCTAACGCAGCGTGCGGCAAAAGTAAACAGTAGAGCTGCTTACTTTCCGCACCGCGCGCGTCGGAGCCAAAGTGAGCAGTAGGACTTCCTACTTCCCACATAGCGGCAACCCGGCTAGGATGCGAGTGTGGCCGCGCTCTCCGCAGGACCGGTGCTCTACGACGTCGCCAACACGGGCATCGCGACGATCACGCTCAACGACCCGGACACGCGCAACGCTCTCTCACCGGAGCTGCTTGGCGGCCTGATCGCGGCCTTCGAGCGGGCCCGCGACGAGCAGCACGTGCGCTGCGTCGTGCTGGCCTCCTCGCACGAGAAGACGTTCTCCTCGGGCGCCAGCCTGCGGGGCTTCGGGGCCGACGCCCCGCTCGTCGAGAAGCACTTCGCCTCCGAGCGTTTCGTGGGTCTGTTCAAGCTGATCGGCGCGCTCGGCAAGCCCACCGTGTGTGCCGTCCGCGGCCACGTGCTCGCCGGCGCGCTGGGGATCGCGCTGGCGTGCGATCTGATCGTGGCCTCCGAGCGGGCTAGCTTCGGCACGCCCGAGATCAACGTGGGCACGTTTCCGTTCATGATCATGGCGCTCATCTATCGCAACGTGCCGCGCAAGAAGGCCAACGAGCTGCTGCTGTTGGGCGAGCGCTGGAGTGCCAAGGAGGCGCTGGCGGCGAGCGTCGTCAACAAGGTCGTGCCGGACGAGGAGCTCGACGCGGCGGTCGCTGATTGGGCAGGCAGGCTGGCGGCCAAGTCGCCCGTGATCATGCGTCTGGGCAAGGAGGCCATGCGCCGCCAGCTCGACATGCCCCTTGACGACGCGCTCGACTACCTGCGCGCGCAGCTCAGCCTGGCGCTGTCCACGGAGGACATCGTCGAGGGTGTGAGCGCCTTCTTCGAGAAGCGCGAGCCGCAGTGGAAGGGTCGCTGATGAGAGCGCCGCCCAAAGCAAGCGGGCAGCGGCGGGCTCGCTCCGCGACAACCAAGTCGATCCTCCCGAAGTCCAGTGCGGGGCAGTCGACGGCCTCGTCGACGGCGTCCGCGTCCCTGCTGCGCCCGCTGGTCGAGGATCTGCAGGAGCGCCGCGCGCGCGTCCGTCTCGGCGGCGGCGAGGAGAAGATCGCGCAGCAGCACGGGCGCGAGAAGCTCACGGCGCGCGAGCGGATCGCGCTGCTGATCGATGAGGAGACGTTCGTCGAGCTGGGGATCCACGGCAGGCCCCACTTCTCGCAGCGGGCGATGGACGGCGTGGATGCGCCCGCGGATGGCGTGATCACGGGCTACGGCAAGGTGAACGGGCGCCTGACGGCGGTGTGCGCGTACGACTTCACGGTGATGGCCGGCTCGATGGGGATGACGGGCGAGATCAAGGTGACGCGCGTGCGCGAGCTCGCGCTGAGGGAGCGCATCCCGTTCGTGTGGCTGCTCGACTCCGCCGGCGCACGCGTGCAGGAGGCTGCGGGCGCGATGTTCGCCGGCTCCGGGCACCTGTTCCGCGAGGAGGTCGTGATGAGCGGCGTGATCCCACAGGTCGCTGCGCTGATGGGCCCGTGCGCGGCCGGCACCGCGTACATCCCCGGTCTGGCCGATTTCGTGCCGATGGTCAAGGGCCGTGGCTCGATGGCGCTCGCCGGCCCGCACCTCGTGCGTGCGGCCGTCGGCGAGGACGTCACCCAGGAGGAGCTCGGGGGCTCGCGCGTCCACTGTCGCAAGTCGGGCGTCGGCGACATGGAGGTCGCGGACGACGAGGAGTGCATCGAGCGGATCAAGCAATACCTCTCCTACATGCCGCAGAACTGCGAAGAGCGTCCGCCGGTGCGGGCGGTGAGCGACCCGATCGACCGGCGCGAGGAGGAGCTTCTGGACGTGCTGCCGGAGTCCAACCGCAAGCCGTATGACATGTACGAGGTGATCCACCGGATCGTCGACGACGGCGAGTGCTTCGACATGAAGCGTCAGTGGGCGAAGACGATCATCACGTGCTTCGCGCGCTTCGGCGGCAGGCCGGTGGGGATCGTGGCCAACCAGCCCAAGCAGCTCGGCGGCATCCTCGACAACGATTCCGCCGACAAGGCCGCGCGCTTCGTGAACCTGTGCAACGCGTTCGCGATCCCGCTCGTGTTCATCCAGGACGTGCCCGGCTTCATGGTCGGCAGCAAGGTGGAGGCCGAAGGCATCATCCGCCACGGCGCCAAGATGCTGTACGCGGTGGCCAACGCGACGGTCCCGAAGATCACGGTGATCACGCGCAAGGCCTACGGCGCGGGTTACTACGTGATGAACGGCCGCGCGTACGAGCCGGACCTGATCGTCGCGTGGCCGAGCGCGGAGATCAGCGTGATGGGCGCCGAGGGAGTCGTCGAGATCGCGTTCCGCAAACAGGTGGACGCCGCCGAGGACCCGCAGGCCAAGAAGGCGGAGCTGATCGAGGGCTTCCGCAAGATCTTCGACGTGTACATCGCCGCCGGCAACGACCTGATCGACGACGTGATCGACCCGCGCGAGACGCGCGAGACGATCTGCTGTGCGCTGGAGATGTCGGCAGGCAAGAAGATCGAGCGCCCGTGGAAGCGCCATGGGGTCGTACCGGTATGACCTCTCTCGCGGACCGTATAACCATCGCTATACGCCGCTCGTCGTGGGTGACTTCTTTCGTTCACCGTATAGCTATCGCTATACGGCTCTCGTGGTGGCGAACAGAGGAGCAGCGATGAGCCTCGATGACCCAGTCGTGATCACGTGCTCGATCTCGGGCACGATCGCCAACCGCGAGCAGTGCCCGGCGATCCCTTACACCCCCGCGGAGTACGCAGCGGAGGCGCGGCGGATCGTGGACGAGGGCGGCGTGATGATCCACATCCACGCGCGCAAACCCGACGGCACGCCGAGCTATGAGATCGAGGACTTCGTGGCGATCACGCACGCGATCCGCGATCAGGTGGGCGACGCGGTGATCGTCAACTTCTCCACCGGCACGATCGGCGTGCCGGTCGAGAAGCGGATCGCCTACCTGCGCGAGTGCCGCCCGGAAGTGGCGGCGCTGAACATGGGCTCGATGAACTACGCCAAGTACTCGCGCTCGCGCAAGCAGTTCGTGTTCGCGATGGTCTTCCAGAACCCGTTCGAGGAGATCATCGAGCTGCTGGAGGCGATGAACGAGCTGCACATCAAACCCGAGCACGAGTGCTTTGACGTCGGCCACGTGGGCAGCCTCGTGCCGCTGATCGACATGGGGGTGCTGAGGACGCCGCTGCACGTGGACTGCGTGATGGGCGTCGTTGGAGGAATCCCGCCGAGCGCGCGCAACCTCGCGGCGATGGTCGAGAACATCCCCGACGCCAACGCCAACGCGAACGCCAACGCCGACGCCAACGCCGACGCCAACGCCGACGCCGGCGCCGGGGCCGACGCGGGAGGCGGTGGCCGCTCGCACTGGGGCGTGATCGGGATCTCGCGCGACCAGTGGATGCTCGTGGCCGCGGCGCTCACCCTCGGCGGCTCGATCAGGGTCGGGCTGGAGGACAACCTGTACCTGCCGGATGGTCGCATGGCCCGCTCCAACGGCGAGCTGATCGCGAAGGCCAGGCAGATGACCGAAGACATCGGGCGCCGCCCGGCGAGCGTGGCGGAGGCCCGCGAGCTGCTGGCGATCACGCAGCCGGTGCGGAGCGGCGGGCGGTGAGCCTCCCGCTCGAAGGCATCCGCGTGCTCGACCTCTCGCGGCTGTTGCCAGGCGGCTTCTGCTCGCTGCTGCTGGCGGACTTCGGCGCGGAGGTGCTGAAGGTGGAGGACACGGGCATGGGCGACTACATCCGCTGGTCGCCGCCCTTCTACGAGGGTTCCGCCGTCCACGCGAGCGCGCGCTCAGCGCTGTTCCTGGCGCTGAACCGCAACAAGCGCTCGATCCGCCTGGACCTCAAGCACGAGCGCGGACGCGAGGCGCTGCTGACGCTCGTGCGCGAGCACGACGTCGTGCTCGAGTCCTTCAGGCCGGGCGTGCTGGAGCGGCTGGGCGTGGGGTACGAGCGCATGCGCGAGGAGAACCCCGGCATCGTGTACTGCGCGATCAGCGGCTACGGCCAGGACGGACCCAAGCGCGGTGCCTCCGGCCATGACATCAACTACCTGGGGCTCGTCGGCCTGCTCGGTCTGACGGGCGCGCGCGGTGGCGAGCCCGTGCAGGCGGCGGGACAGATCGCTGATGTGGGCGGCGGGGCGCTGATGGCGGCGTTCGGCATCATGGCGGCGCTGCGCGAGCGGGACGGCTCGGGACGGGCAGGGTTCGAGTCTCCGGGGTCCGGCGAAGGACAGCTGGTCGACGTGTCGATGTCCGACGGCGCGCTGTCGTGGCTGGCGATGGTAGCCGCGGCGTACTTCGCCGACGATGCGGTTCCGCGCCGGGGCGATCTGCCCCTGGCCGGATCGCTGATCTGCTACCGGCCGTACGAGTGCGCCGACGGCTGGGTCTCGCTGGGCGCGCTCGAGCCGAAGTTCTGGCAGGCGTGGTGCCGGGGCGTGGGCCGCGAGGAGCTCGTCGGCAGGCAGTTCGAGCAGCCGGGCTCCGACGCGCACGCGCAGGTGCAGGAGATCTTCAAGGGTCGCACGCGCGCCGAATGGGAGGCATTCGCGCGGGAGCACGACTGCTGCCTGGAGCCGCTGCTGGAGCTCGACGAGGCGCTGTCCTCCGAGCTCGTGCGCGAGCGGGGGATGGTGGTCGAGCTGCGCCAGCCGGGCGTCGAGCGGGCCGTTCGGCAGCTGGGCGTCCCGGTCAAGCTGACGCGCACGCCGGGCGACCACGCGCGGCTGCCCGGGCCGGCGTTGGGCGAGCACACCGAAGAGGTGCTGCTCGCGGCCGGCTACTCTGACGCGGAGGTCGCCGAGCTGCTGCATTCGGGTGCTGCGGCGGGGCCTGCTGCGGCGCCGCGCGGCGCGGTATCGCGAATGTGAGTCGGGCGCCGATGGTTGCCACCGACACCACCACCAAGGCGAGCGCAGGCGCTGTTGAAGCCCACGTCAACGATCGCGAGCTGCTGAAGATGAGCGAGCTGGCCGAGCGCTCGGGCGCGAGCCCAGGCACGATCCGCTACTACCTGCGCGAGGGGCTGCTCGGCGGCGGCGAGGATGTGGTCAGGACCAGCCGCAACATGGCCTATTACCCGGCCGATTACGTGCAGCGGATCGTGTTGATCAAGCGCTTGCAGGAGGAGCGGTTCATGCCGCTGCGCGTGATCAAGGACGTGCTCGAGAAAGATCCCGAGCGCGTACGCGCGCTGATCGAGCTCGAGGACCGCATCCTCGAGCGGGCGCTCGTCGACGTCGAGGACGGCGGGCGCGTCTCGCGCAAGCTCGCACAGCAGCGCTACGGCGTGCCGCACAACGTCCTGGAGCGCCTCGCCGACATCGGTGTGCTGACGCCCAACCAGCGCGGATACGACATCGATGACGTGAAGATCATCGAGGCGATCGCGAGCTTCCGCGCGGGCGGCTTCGACGAGACGCTGGGGTTCACCGTCTACGACACATTAAGCTACCGCAAGGCGCTGGAGCCGCTGGTGGAGGAGGAGATGCGGGTGCTCGATCGCCTGGTGGGCGAGGTGGAGGTCGAGCGGGCGATGGAGATCGTCGCGGCGGGCGTCGAACCGCTGCGCGCCCTGATCGCCGCGATGCACTCCAAGCTGCTGCTCGCTGCGCTACGCCGCCAACGTTATGCTTCAGGACGTTGACTGACCAGTCAATCGATTCTGCGGCGCCAGCTGCCGTGGCGCCCGCGGGTGCGATACCCGTGGAAGGGAAAGCGCTTTTGAGGGTCGCCGCAGTCCAACTCAACGCCACCGCCGACCTGATCGCCAACTTGGCTGTCGCCGATCGCCTCACCCGCGCCGCGGCAGCGGACGGCGCGAAGCTGATCGTGCTTCCCGAGAAGTGGACCGCGATGGGCTCAGAGGCGGACCTGCGCGCGGGCGCTGAGACGCTCGGCGGCGCCGCGATCGCATGGGCGCGCACGATCGCGCGAGAGCTCGGCGTCGATCTCGTTGCGGGCTCGATCCTCGAGCGCGTTCCCGGCCATGTCAAGCTGGCCAACACGTCCGTGCACGTGGACCCACTCGGCGAGGTCAGGGCGGTATACCGCAAGGTGCACATGTTCGACGTGGAAGTCGGCGGACGCTCCTACTGCGAGTCCGCGCTCGAGGAGCCGGGCGAGGAGATCGTGCTGTCGCAGACCGCCGGCGGCGTCGAGCTCGGCCTATCGATCTGCTACGACCTGCGCTTCCCCGAGCTCTACAGAATCCTCGCCGTCCGGGGAGCGCGCATCGTCGCGCTGCCGGCCGCGTTCACGCTGGCGACCACGCGCGACCACTGGGAGGCGCTCGTGCGGGCGCGCGCGATCGAGAACCAGGTGTTCGTGATCGCCGCCAACCAGATTGGCCAGCATCCGGCCGGTCAGTACTCCGGCGGCCGCTCGATGATCGTGGATGCGTGGGGTGTGGTGCTGGCGCAGGCGCCTGACAGCGAGGGCCATATCGTCGCCGAGCTCGACCTCGAGCGCCAGCGCGAGATCCGCGCGCGCCTGCCCTCGCTGGCCAACCGCCGCCCGGCCGCCTACCGCTGGCCCGGAAAGGAGGCAGCATGAGCACCGGAAGATCTCCGATCTCGCAGACCAAGGCGGCGTCTGACAAGCGCCGGCTGATCCTCGATGCGGCGGTGCGTGTATTCGCGCGTCAGGGCTTCCACGCGTGTCGGGTGTCGGACATCGCCGACGAGGCCGGCGTGGCCTATGGTCTGGTGTACCACTATTTCGCCTCCAAGGACGAGGTGCTCGACACGCTGTTCCTGGAGCGCTGGAACGTGATGCTCGAGCTGATCCGCGAGGTCGACGCCAAGCCGATCGCGGTCAGGGAGAAGCTGTCCGAGATCGCGTCCTTCATCGTCGACAGCTACCGCCACGACCCCGATCTGATGAAGGTGATCATCGTCGAGGTGACGCGCGCGGCCAACTCGTTCGGACAGACGCATCTCGGCCAGATCCGCGCGGCGTACGAGCTGATCGGGGAGATCGTCACCGAGGCACAGGCGAATGGCGTGTTCAACCCTCAGATCGAACCGCTGTTTGCCGCGATGGCCTTCTACGGTGCGATCGAGCAGCTGCTAACGGGATGGATCTTCGGCCTGCTGCCGCAGGGTGAGGAGGACTTCGAGCGGGCCAAGTGGCTCGTCGTCGAGACGGTGTGCGGTGGCCTGGAGGCGCGCGTCGTCGGCCGGGCGAGCATCGGTTGAGTCTCCTCGCGGACTGCGCGATCGGACTCGCGCCCTCGGCGCGGCGCGGCGGCGACCACCGCGAGGAATAGACTGGCGCGATCATGCAGAACGAGATGGTCAAGCGGCTGATGTGGTCGGGCGTGCTCGCGGGCGCGAGCGCCCTCGCGAGCATCCTTGCCCACCGCGTCGCCGCGACGGCGTGGAGGCGCGTCTTCGACGAGGAGCCGCCCGAGTGAACGGGGCGCATCCACCGCCGGGCCGCGAGCAACCTGTGCCGTCGGGTTCGGACACGCTGGCGGGTGAGCTCGGGCAGGAGACGCAGAACATCGCGACTGCGATCGGCGAGGTGTCCGAACGCGCCACGCTGCTTGTGCGCGAGGAGATCGAGCTGGCCAAGGCCGAGATGAGCGAGAAGGCGATCAAGCTCGTCAAAGGCGCAGTCGTCGGCGTGGCCGCGGGGGTCTTCTTCGTGACAGCGCTCGTGTTCGTGCTGGTCGGGTGCGCGTGGCTGCTCTACTACTACCTGCCGATCGGCAACAGCTTCACGTACTTCTGGGGCTTCTTCGCGATGGCCGTGATCCTGGTCGTGCTGGGTGTCATCGCTGGCCTGATCGCGGCGCGGGCCGTCAAAAGGGGATCGCCGCCGATGCCGAACATGGCGATCGAGGAGGCCCGCAGGATCCGCGAGTCCGTGAGCTCGGCCGCCGGCCAGGACAGCGAGCGCAGCGCTCCATACCCGGCCGCAGGCGCCGCGGGTGACCGCTGATGGCGCAGCGCTCGCCGGCCGAGATCCGCAACTCGATCGAGGCCAATCGCGTGGAGCTCGCCGTGTCGGTGCAGCGGCTGCGCGGCGAGGTGGTACGTCTCACCGACTGGCGCGCTCACATCGAGCGCCACCGCACCGAAATCATGGTTGGCGCGGCGGTGCTCGGGCTCATGATCGCCGGTCGCAGCGCGCGCCGTCGTCGCCGTCGCCGTCGCTGATCAGGCGCAGGCGAGCCGCAGCAGCCACCGCTCGGATCACGCCAGCAGCGAGCGTCGAACGGCGCCCACTCCGATCAGCCCGGGGCCCGTGTAGGTGCCGATCACCGGTCCGACCTCCGATGTGAACACCGGCTCGGAGTCGAATATCTCGCGGCAGCGGTCGATCAGACGCTGAGACTGCTCGGGCGCGCGGATGTGCTGCACCACCCAGCCGTCGGCACCGCTGTCGTGGAGGTCCTGCGCATAGGCAACCATGCGCTCGAAGGCGCGTCCCGCGGTGCGCACGCGTTCGACCGGCACGATCTCGTACTCGAGCGACAGGATCGGCTTGATCTTGAGCGTGCCACCCAGCCACGCCTGCGCCTTGCCGATGCGCCCTCCCCGTCTGAGGTACTCGAGCGTGTCCAGGCAGAACCAGATTCTCAGCTCCTCGCGCGTTTCGCGCACGCGGGCCACGACCGCGTCCTTGTCGGCGCCCGCGTTCGCGGCCGCGCACGCGGCGAGCAGGAGCAGACCCGTCCCGCCGCAGGCGGTTTCGCCGTCGATCACCTCCACGCGCTCGCCGAGCCCCCGCTCGGCCAGCAACCCGTGTGCCTGGCGCGCCGCCTCAAAGGTGCCGGATATGCCTCCCGCGAGGTGGATCGAGACGACGTCCCGTCCGGCCTCGATCAGCGGCTCCCAGACCGCGAGGAAGTCTCCGATCGACGGCTGCGAGGTGGTCGGCAGTTCGGGATCGCTGCGCAGCCGCGCGTAGAAGGCTTCGAAGCCATCCATCTCCAGCTCGCGCGTGGGCTGGCCCTTCCAGCCCACGTACAGGCTGACCTGATGCACGCCCTCGGCATCTGCGAGCGCGCGTGGAAGGTAGTGGGTGCTGTCGGATGCGACCGCGACTGCAGGCATGCGGCGCGCACGCTACAGCAACGCCTGCGCGAGCTCCCCCGACTCGTACATCTCGGTGACGATGTCACAACCACCCACGAGCTCCCCGTTCACGAACAGCTGCGGCACGGTCGGCCAGTCAGATAGCGCCGAGAGCTCCTGGCGGATCCGCGGGTCGGGCAACACGTCGACCGCCGCGAACGGCGTCTCGAGCGCCTGCAGCATGGCCACGGTCCGCGCCGAGAAGCCGCATGCCGGCGCCTCGGGCGTTCCCTTCATGAACAGGATCACCCTGTGCTCCTCGATCGCCTCGGCGATCGCGTCGCGGATCGGGTTGGGCTCGTCGCTCGGCGCGGGTGCTGGGCTGGGCACGCTGCTCGACATCGGTATCGGCTCGAACTGGCTGCTGGGCATGAAATGCTCCTGGCTCTCAGTGGGTCTGGATCTTCGACGGGGTCTGGGTCTTCAGCGCGAGGGCGTGGATCGCTCCGCCGATCTCGGCCCCGAAGACCTCGTAGACGAGACGGTGCTGCTCGATGCGGCTGAGGCCATCGAACGCGGTCGCCGTGACGGTGGCACGAAAGTGATCGCCGCCGCCCGTGTAGTCCTCGACGTCGGCGTGCGCGCCCGGGATGGCGGTCTCGATGCGCTGCTTTATATCCTGCGGAGAGGGCACTGTGCTCCTAGCCTAGAGGATGCCGAGCCCGGTTCTGGCGTCGCGCTCCGCCGCTATACTTTGGAAAGTCTTGGAGTGAGTCCATAGGAGCTGAGCAATGATCGAGATCACCGACAAGGGCGCCGAGAAGGTGCACGAGTTCCTCGCCTCACAGCAGGCCGACGTGAGCATGGCGGGCCTGCGCGTGGGCGTGCGCGGCGGCGGCTGCTCGGGCTTTCAATACCAGCTGGCGTTCGACGAGCAGCGCGATAACGACATGGTGTTCGAGAGCCACGGGTTGAAGCTGCTCGTGGATAGCGAGAGCCTGCAGTTCGTACGCGGCTCGACGATCGACTACGAGGAGAGCCTCCAGGGCGCCGGCTTCAAGGTGAACAATCCGAACGTTGTGGCTGCCTGCGGCTGCGGGTCGTCCTTCCGCGTCGCCGAGGAGGAGCAGGTCTCGGCGGTCTGAGGGCCCGGGCGCGTCTGCGGTGGGGCGCCTGCGGTGGGTAGCGCCTGCGGTGGGCGCCTGCGGTGGGTCCCGCCTGCGGTGGACTCCTCCGCACGACGGGATCGCGCCGGGCGCGCGTAGGCTGCTGTCGTGGCGATCCTGCCCCAAACGGTTCGGCAGCTGACGCCCGCGCGCCTGCGAGACGATATGCGCCTGCGCGCGCTCGCGCTTGGGCTGGGCGCGATACCGCCGCGCACGATGCACTCCGCGGAGGACGCCCGCGTGCTGCTCGACGCCGCCCGCGGTGCGCGGCGGATGGTCGAGATCGGCGTCTATGAGGGGGCCTCGGCGCTGGCGCTGTGCCAGGTGCTCGACGCTGGAGCCGAGCTCCATCTGATCGATCCCTTCGGGGCGCACCCGGATGCGCTGCCGAGCGGCTGGGGGGCGAGCGAGTGGGCCACTCGGCGGGTGGTGGCTCGCGCGATCCTCCGCCGTGGGAGCGCCGCTCCGCGCGTGCGCTGGCACGTGGCCTGCTCGCACGAGGTGGCCGCTCGCTGGGAGGGAGACCTCGACATGCTGTTCATCGACGGCGACCATTCGCACGCGGGGTGTGAGCTCGACTGGTCGTGCTGGCAACGCTTCCTCGCCGTCGACGGGCGCGTGGTGTTCCACGACGCCCGTGCCGGCCAGCCGCACGGGCGCGGGCTGCCCGGGCCGACGGCGCTCGTCACGCGTCACTTCCGCGGCCTGGGGACAGCGGGCTGGGAGATCGTCGCGGAGGCCGACCGCACCGTCGTGGTCCGGCGCACGCGCTGAGCGCGATTCTCGCTTGACGTCAGGATCGCGCGCGTGCTAATGGTTTGGCGCGCGCGCTGAGTGCGGTTCTCGCTTGACGATAGGATCGCACGCGTGCTAAGTTAGGCTTGACATGAAGTCAAGCGTCGTATCGGGACCGGATATCCCATGCCTTTGTTTGCGCTTGAACTCCAGTCTGAGAGCGGGCGCAGAGGGTGTGTCGACGCCGTTTCGGCTTGACCTTGACGTACGGACTGGTTTCTGCCAAGGTCAATGTACATCGCCGTTGCCCGGAGTAGAGGCAGCGGCCAGCACCGGCTTCGGGGTGACCTGGAGACAGGACACGCGCGGCCGGTCGTCTATTTCGTAGAGGGAAAAGGAGCAGTGAAAGATGAAACGCATCAGGATCGTGGGGCTATGCCTCGTGGCCGTGTTCGCGCTGAGCGCCGTCGTTGCCGCGAGCGCCTCGGCCGAACTGCCGGAATACAAGGCGTGCGCCAAAGCGTCACCGAAAGGGTCCGGCAAATTCAACGACAAAAACTGTTCGATACCGTCCAAAGGCGGCGTTAAAGAAGGCGGCTACGAAGTCGCCGAATGGAACAAGGCCAAAAAACTGACCTTCACGGGTAAGAACGGCGAAAGCACGCTCGACAGCTACATTCCCGAAAAGGAAGCAGAATTCTGGACGGGCGGCACGGTCGTCGGCAAGGTCGTGTGCAAGTCGGGCAAATCCGCAGGCAAGATCACGGGGCCGAAAACCGGCACGGTGACGGTCGAATTCAAAACGTGCTCGAGCGAAGGCAAAAAGTGCACGTCCACAGGGGCGAAACCGGGCACGATCAAGACAAACCTGCTCAACACCGTGATTGGATACGACGCCAGCAAAGAAGTCGTGTCGCTGGTGGAAGGCGGCAGCGAAGGAACCGGCCTATCGGCCTCCTTCAACTGCGAAGGCCTCGCAATCGAAACGACGGGCTCCGTGCTCGGTGTTGACACCGGCAATCTCAACAAATTCGCCAAAGAATCCACACAGACGTTCAAGGTCAACGCAAAAGGCGGACAGGAAGTCGTCTTCGCCGGTGTCCCGAACGAGTCTGAAGCGGTTTGGGGACCCGGGACCGGCGCGATCCACGTCCTGAAGACCCACGCCACACCGCCGGGTGCGTTCATCCCGTCGGGTGAGAACACCACCTCGGTGCTCAAAGGCGAAACGATGGAGATCGCGGCGTAGGATCGCTCATCTGAGCCAAGCAGCAGCCGCAGCAGCCGCACAGCTGCGGCACGTGTGTGGGGCCTCGCGAGGCCCCACACACGGGCGCTGCGACGCGTTGCGATTCACCGCCGCGCGAGGAGTCTCTAGCCCGTCGGCAGCGGCAACGTCCACGCGATGCACTGCCGAACGACGAGTCTCCAGCCCGTCGGTTGCCGCTTGAGCGTCCGTAATTGAGGTGGTAGCCTCGTGTCAAGGGGCAGAAATGGGAGCAGTAAGACGAGAGGGAAGTGATGGGCGAGGGTTTCGGATGGATTAACGGCGGCGCCGGTGGCGCCGCGCGAGCTACTACGCGTCCCGCCCGCTCGTGGCGGCGGTCGATTGGCATGAGCCTCGCCGTCCTCGCCGCGCTGCTGCTCTGCAGCGCTCCGGCCCATGCGTACAGCCAGAGGGGCCACGAATTCGAAGGGTCCTTCGGTGTGAGCGGCAAAGGCGAACCATCCTCGCAGCCTTCCGCGATCGCGGTTGACGAAGCGTCGTCGGGCGAAGGCGCGGGAGACCTGTATGTGCTGGAAAGCGCCAACAACCGCGTCGTGCGGTTCGGGCCGGGCCCCGAACACAAGTTCATCGAAGCGTGGGGGTACGGGGTCGAGAACGGCGAAGAAGAATTCGAGAAATGCTCGAAAGAATGCCGCGCGGGGATCGCGGGCTTTGGCAAAGAAGGACAGTTCAGCTCCCCCGTGGCGATCGCGCTCGACAACGCCAGCGGCTCGCCGTCCGCCGGGGATGTGTACGTCGTCGCCAACCGCTCAGCCAAGCACGCGGTGATCGACAAGTTCAACTTCGAAGGCAAGCTCCTCGGCACGCTGAAGACCGAAGCAACGGAAGGCATGATCGACGGCGTTGCCGTCGATTCGAGCGGCACAGTGTGGGTGGATCGCGAAGACGGCGGCGAAGAATTCCTGCTCGAGCGCTTCAACGACGCCACCCCAAACAAGGAGCTCGGAGAAGCCTCCGAAGCGGAACTTCCCGAAGTGGTCAGCGGCAACCGGCCGGCGAGGCCGGGGCTCGCGGTCGACTCCGAAGGGGACGTATACATCACGTACGAGCCGGGCGGCAAGACCCTGGAAGAAGTGGAAGAAGAAGAAACGGCGATCGCGGAACGCGAAAAGGAACGCAAGAAAAACGGCGAACCGCCCGCGGGCGAAAAAGCGCAGCAACCATGCGAAAAGAACGCGTGTGTCGTGGCCAAGCTCGCGACCGTCCCCGTGGGGTCTGGCCTCGAAGCGGAACCGCTGATCCCCGAGGTCGACCTCGAAGACACGAGCGGGGTCGCCGTCGACCTTTCCAGCGGCAAGCAGTCGAGCGGCGACGCCTATCTCGACAACCTCACGAGCGTCGGCGCGTTCGCGCCCGGCGGATCGTTGATCCAGCGCTTCGGTCACGAACAGCTGCAGAACCACGGTGGCAGCGGCATCGCCGTAGACGCCAAGACCGGTGAAGTCTTCGTCGGCGACTCGGTCGCCGGCAGGATCGACGTCTTCGCCTCGGAAAAAGCCGGCGCTCCGATGGCCGAGCCCGGAAGCGTCTCGGCTGCGGACGTGACGGCGAGCTCGGCCAAGCTGCGGGCAGCGATCGATCCGAGGGGCCTTGAAACGACCTACCGCTTCCACTACGGCACGGCCCCCTGTGCGGGCAGCCCCTCGCCCTGCACGCTGCAGGCGCCGGCTGAAGCAGTGTTCATCGGCGCGGCCTTCGAAGACGTGAGCGTCGTCCCCGTCGAATTGACGGGGCTGTCGCCAAGCACGACCTACCACTTCCTGGCGGTCGCGGAAAACAAAGCCGGCCGCGGCGAAAGCGAAGAACGGTCGTTCACGACGCTGCCCGCGCACGCCGCCGAAGCCGCGCTGCCCGATGGCCGCGCATGGGAACTGGTCTCGCCCGCCGACAAGCGCGGCGTCTCGATCGAACCGATCGCGCACGAAGGCGGGCTGATCCAGGCGTCGGCCAACGGCCGCGGGATCGCCTACGTGGCCGCCGCGCCGACCGGCGAAGAAGAACCCGCCGGCAACAGGGCGCCAGAACTGACACAGCTCAGCGCCACGCGTCAAGCAGCCGGCAGATGGTCGACGAAGAACATCACCACATCCAACCAGTTCGCGCGAGGGATACAGGCCGACGAACGGCGCGAGTACCAGTTCTTCAGCGCCGACCTGTCGTTCGGCGTGGTGTTCCCGGTCGAATCGCTGCCCGCCTCGGAAACCACCGAACCGAGCACCGAACACACGATCTACCTGCGGGAAACGAGTTGTGCCGCGCCGCCCAGGTGCTATCTGCCGCTCGCCAGCGCAGCGCCCTCGGGGCTGCAGTTCCAGGGCGCCACGCCGGGGCTCCAGCACGCGGCCATCCTCTCGCCGGTGCCGCTCGTCAAGAGCGGGGCCTCCGGCGAAGGTCTGTACGAGTGGTCGCAGGTCGAAGAACCGGCCGGCGAAGGGCACTTCCGACTCGTCAGCGTCCTGCCCAACGGGAAACAGCCGAGTGGCAGGGTCGGGCTGGGCACGCTCGGGAAATACGAAGGGCCCCGCAACGCGATCTCCGTGGATGGCTCCCGCGTGATCTGGCAGGCGGCCGAAAGCGAACACCTCTACGACAGCCAGTTGAGCAAGGCAGAACCAAAGGTCGAATCGACCCAGATCGACACGCCCGAAAGCGGCGTCGTGCCCGCGAGCGGAGCCCATCCCGTCTTTCAGACCGCCAGCGCGAACGGCTCCAGGGTGTTCTTCACCGACGACCAGCGACTCACCAAGAACGCCTCGCCGGAAAACGAAGAAAAAGGCGACCTGTACGTGTTCGAACCGGAAAGGTCCGCGGGCGAACGCGTCACCGATCTGACCCCCGCCCCGGGCAGCGGCGAAAGCGCCGCGGTGCAGGCGGGCGTGATCGGCGCCAGCGAAGACGGCTCCTACGTCTACTTCGTCGCCAACGGGGCGCTCGCCGCAGGCGCTGAAGCGGGCGACTGCGTGTTCGAAGGATCGCGCGCGGCCGCCTGCAACCTCTACGTCGTGCACAACAACGGAGCGGAATGGGAAAAGCCACGCCTGATCGCGCGACTCTCAAACGAAGACGGCGCGGACTGGGGAGCCAATGCCAACAGCAGGCGCGAATACGCCCTCTTCAGGATGACCGCCCGCGTCTCGCCCAACGGCCGCTACCTGGCGTTCATGTCCGACCGGCGGCTGACCGGGTACAACAACACCGACGAAAAGAGCGGCGAACCCGATGAGGAGGTCTACCTCTACGACGCGCTCTCCGGTCACGCCACGTGCGCGTCGTGCAACCCCAGCGGAGCGCAGCCGATCGGCGTCCACGACATCCAGGAATCCGGTGAAGGTCGGGGACTGCTCGTCGATCGGCCCGAAGTCTGGACACCCAACAGCACACAGGACTTCGACCACTGGCTCGCCGCGAGCGTTCCAGGTTGGACGCCGCTGAACTCCAACGAAGCGCTCTACCAATCGCACTACCTCACAAACGAAGGCCGGCTGTTCTTCAACAGCCCCGACGCGCTCGTCAGGCAGGCCACCAACGGCAAGGAGGACGTCTATGAGTACGAGCCCAAGGGTGTCGGCGGCTGCCAGAGCGAAAACACCCAAGGCGGATGCGTCGCGCTGATCTCCTCCGGCAGCTCCGAACAGGAATCGGCGTTCCTCGACGCGAGCGAAAACGGCAACGACGTGTTCTTCCTGACCAGCGCCAAACTGTCGCCGCTGGACACCGACAAGGCGTTCGACATCTACGACGCGCGCGTCTGTAACGCTGCCGGCGCCGCAGAACCGTGTCCGTCGCTCGGCTCGGGTGTGGGGCAGCCGTGCGAATCGGAAGCAGAATGCAAAGGGAGGGCGTCCTCGCCGCCGACGTACGGCGCGCCCGCCAGCTCGACCGTGTCGGGCTCCGGCAACGTGCTCGCCCAGGGCGGCGCGACGCCGCCGCTCGTCGCTCCCAAGCCGCTCACACGCGCGCAGAAGCTCGCCGCGGCGCTGAAGATCTGCAAGAAGGACAAGAGGAAGAGCAAGCGTCTCGCGTGCGAAAAGCAGGCGCGCAAGAAGTACGGCGCCAAGGCCTCCAAGGCGAGGAAGTCGAGCGTGAGCGCCGGGCACCGGCACCGGTCGATCGCCGCCGCGTCTTCGAGGAAGGGGCGTTAGGGATGCGCGTGCGTCAGGACAAGCACATCACCGCGCGAGCCTTGCTCTGCTCACTGTTCGCCGCCCTGTCGCTGGCGGCGTTCGCCGGCGCAGCGCCCGCGCTCGCACAAGGGACTCACGAAGCGCCCCGGTGGGCGATCGTCACCAGATCGGCCCCGACGAACCTGCCTCCGGGCAAGAAGGGCGAGATCGTGGCGGTGATCATCAACCTCGGCGACGCGCCCGTGCTCGCCACCGAAGGCAATCCGGTGGAGATCACCGACACGCTGCCAGCGGGAGTGGTGGCCACCGGCAAGATGGAAGGCTACGCCGCGCGCGGAGACAACGACCTGGGGACGTTCAGCGAAGCGAACAACTTCCTGTCGCACTGCGAAGCGCTGCCGATGCTCCGCTGCCCATACGTGGGCACGCTGCCGCCCTACATCGCGATCGAAGTGCACATCCCGGTCGAAGCTCAATCGGAACCGCTCGAAAGGACCGAAGAGAACGAAGTCAAGGTCGAAGGCGCCAACGCGCCGCCGAAGGCGGTCAGGCGGGCGATCCAGGTGAGTCCCGTCGCAACGCAGTTCGGCGTCGAACGCTACGAACTGACCCCCGAAGAAGAAGACGGCTCGCTCGCGGTCCAGGCGGGATCGCATCCGTTCCAGCTGACCACCACGGTCGAGTTCAACCAGACCTTCGGCGTGGACCCGTTCGCGACCTCCAAAAAGGAATATCCCGCCGCGCCCGCGCTGCTCAGGAACCTGAACACGACGCTGCCCCCCGGCCTCGTCGCCGACACGCGAGCCAGCGTGTTCCCGCAGTGCTCCGCCGTGGCCTTCTCGACGCTGCGCAGCGGCAACAGCAATCTGTGCCCCGCCGAAACTGCGGTCGGAGCCGCGGTCGTCACGTTCAAAGAACCCCACTTCTTCAACCAGACGACCGCGACCGTGCCGGTGTTCAACCTCGTGCCCGAAGCAGGCGAGCCCGCACGCTTCGGTTTCGTGTTCGAACGCGTGCCGGTCGTGCTCGACACGTCGCTGCAGACCGGAAAAGGCTACGCCGCCGAAGTGAAGGTAGAGAACAGCTCGCAGGCGGCCGAACTGCTGAGCACCGTCGTGACGATCTGGGGCGTTCCCGGCAGCCCCCAGCACCAGGACGCGCGGGGATGGGAGTGCCTCGCCGGAGGAGACTACGTGGAAGGGCTCGAACCGCGACCACCGTGCCCGCCCGCGCAAGCACACCCCCACCCATACCTGATCCTGCCGACGACCGCCTGCGCGCAGCCGCTCGTCACCTCCGTGCAGGCCGTGTCCTGGGGGGGAGCAGAGCCCGAGCGTGTGGCCGGCGAAAGTGAGCGCATGCAGGGTTGCGAAGCGCTCCCGTTCGAACCCTCGCTCACGGCACAGCCCAATCAGAAGGAAGCGAGCACGCCCACGGGGATGAACGTGGAAGTGACGGTTCCGCAGGACACGACGCTGGCGGCCAACGGGGTCGCCGAGGCTGACGTCAAGGACACGACGCTGATGCTTCCGGAAGGGATGCAGGCCAACCCAGGCGCGGCCAACGGCCTCGCGGTGTGCTCGGCGAGCGGGGTCGGATTCAAAGGCTCGCAAGAACCAGAACAGCTCGGCAACGAAAGCTTCGACGCCGCCGCCGCCAGCTGCCCGGAAGCCTCGAAGATCGGGACCGTCAACATCAAGACGCCGCTGCTGGAAAACGAACTCACCGGCTCCCTGTACCTCGCCGAACAGGACACCAACCCGTTTGCCTCGCCGCTCGTGCTGTACATGATCGCCGAAGACCCCGTTTCCGGGACGCGCGTCAAGCTCGCCGGCGAAGTGCGCCTGGACCCGCGCACGGGCCAGCTCGTCTCGTCCTTCAGGAACACGCCGCCGGTGCCCTTCGAAGCCCTCAAGCTCCACCTCTTCAACGGCGAACGCGCGTCGCAGGCGACGCCGTCGCACTGTCGCTCCTACGAAACTAACGCGACGTTCGAACCGACCTCCGGCGAGGCGTCGGTACAGCGGTCCTCGAGCTTCAGGACCACCGCCAACGCAGACGGCCAGCCGTGCCCGGAATCCGGGCCGCTGCCGTTCGCGCCGAGCTTCCAGGCCGGCAGCAAGAACACCCAGGCGGGCGGGTTCACGCCCTTCACGCTCACGATCAACCGGCCCGATGGAGACGCCGCGCTGAAGACCGTCTCGATGCAGCTGCCCCCGGGCTTCGCGGCCGTGCTCGCGTCGGTGACGCCGTGCCCCGAACCGCAGGCCGCGGAAGGGACGTGCGGTGAAGAAAGCCTGATCGGCAGCTCCAGCGCGAGCTCCGGTCTGGGCAACGATCCCGTCACGCTTCCGGGCAGCGTCTACCTGACGGGCCCCTACAACGGCGCGCCGTTCGGGCTGTCCGCCGTGACGCAAGCGGTCGCGGGCCCGTTCAAGCTCGGCAGGGTCGTGGTCCGTTCGAGCATCGCCGTCAACCCCAACACCGCCGCCGCGACGATCAACACCGAAGCGTCAAAGTTCTTCGCGTTCAAGCGCGAAGAAAACGAACAAACCGAATTCGCAGGGCTGCCCGAACTGACCAAGGGCACCCCTGACCAGATCAAACAGCTCAACGTCACGATCGAACGTCCCGGGGGGTTCGAGTTCAACCCGACGAACTGCGCTCCGATGGCGATCACGGGCACGCTGACCGGCTACGAAGGCACCAGCGAGTCGGTCTCGACGCCCTTCCAGGCGACAAACTGCGCGTCGCTGCCCTTCACGCCAGAGCTGACCGCCCAAGCGGGCGGGCATGGCAGCAAAGTCAACGGCACGAGCCTCGATGTGAAGGTGACCTCGGCCGGGCTGGGGCAGGCGAACATCGCGAAAGTCTTCCTCACGCTGCCCAAGGCGCTGCCCTCGCGGCTGACCACGATCCAGAAAGCGTGCGTCGACTCTGTGTTCGAAGTCAATCCAGCGGCGTGCGATGAAGGCTCCGTGATCGGCAAAGCGACGATCCACACGCCGGTGCTGAAGAACCCGCTCACCGGCCCCGCCTACCTGGTCTCCCACGGCGGCGCCGCCTTCCCAGACGTCGAGTTCGTCCTGCAGGGCGAAGGCATCAAGGTCGTCCTCGACGGCAAGACGGACATCAAAAACGGAATCACATACTCGCGCTTCGAATCAGCGCCCGATGCGCCGTTCACGAGCTTCGAAACGGAACTTCCCGCCGGGCCGCACTCCGCGCTCACCGCCAACGTCGCCGCCAAGGAAGAATTCAGCCTGTGCAAGACCGGCCTCCCGATGCCCACCACGATCACCGGCCAGAACGGCGCCGTCATCAACCAGACCACGCCGATCGCCGTCACCGGTTGCGGCGGCGTCAAGGGCTACAAGGTCACCAAGGCGCAGCTGCTCGCAAAAGCGTTGAAGGCATGCAAGAAGGACAAGAAGAAGAGCAAGCGCCAAGCATGTGAAAAGCAGGCGCGCAAGAAGTACGGCGCCAAGAAGGCCTCGAACGGCTCCAAGAGCTCCAAGAGCTCGGAGAAGAACGCCCCGAAGAAGTAGTAGCCGCGGCGAAGGCGCCGCCCAGCGCGCTACGCCGGCTCGTTCTGCAGCGAGCGCCACAGGTAGCGGCACGCGAGCGTGCGCTGCGGGCGCCATCGCTCGGCGATCCGCTCCATCGCCGGCGCATCCGGGAGGCCGTCGAGGCTGTAGGCCCGTTCGATCGCACGGCGGATGCCGAGGTCGCCGACGGGCAGCACGTCCGGGCGCTCGAGCTGGAACATCAGGAACATCTGCGCCGTCCACAGGCCGATGCCCTTGACGGCCACGAGCTCGGCGATCGCGTCCTCGTCGTCGAGGTCGTCGAGCCGCTCGAGCTCGAGCTCGCCAGAGATCACGTGCTCGGCCAGCGAACGCAGGTAGCTCACCTTCGCGCGCGAGAATCCGGCCGCCGCGCGCAGCTCCTCGGGATCGTCGGCGAGGATCTCCTGCGGTGTCGGCGGGCGCCCGTCGAAGCGCGCCGTCAAGCGCCCGTAGATCGCCCGCGCGGCGAGCACGGACAGCTGCTGGCCGGCGATTGCGCGCACGAGCGCCCCGTAGTGGTCGTCCCGCTCAGGGCGCCCGTCGCGCGTCTGCGGGAGCGGGCCAACGGCGTCGATCAGCCGCGCGAGCACCGGGTCGGCGGAGCGCAGGTGGGCCAGGGCCCGCGCGGGTGACGGTGTGCGCCTAGACAGCGGGGAGCGCCTCGAGCGCCACGGGCTCGCCGTCGAGCGCGTTCAGCGCACGCTCCAGGGACATCGCCAGGCAGGTAAAGCTGGGGGTGTCGCGCACGGTGTAGCGCGACGCCTCGGTGCTGCGCAGCCGCTGCACCAGGTCGAGAAACGTGCCGACGTCATCCGTGTCAAACGCCACCACGAACTCCTGGTCGTCCAACCCGAACGAGTAGGTCGTGTGGTTGTCCACGCCCGCGTATTCGCGGCCGATCTGGATGTGGCCCTGCATGATTCGCCAGCGCTCCTCCCCGGGCAGCGCGTACCACTCGCGCGACTTCACGAACGGGTACACGAACACGTAGCGGCCGCGGAAGGCACGCGGCACGAGCCGCTCGTCCTCGGAGTACTCCGAGCTCTTTCTCATCCCCAGGAACGAGTAGGGGACCTGCGCCCACTTCATCACCCCGCTCTGCGCCAGCACCACGTGGAACTCGTGGATCCGGTCGAGGTTCTCCGCCTCTGACACGAGCAGCAGCTCAGCGTCCCCGCGCGTCCCAACGAGCGAGAAGCTCTGCAGCAGGTGTCCGTCGGCGAAGTCCTCGCACGCCGCCGCAAACTCGCGCTTGTCCTGCGCGCGACGCTCGCCCTCGAGTCGCCGCCACGCCGGGTCGAGCTTCAGGAACGTGTACTTCACGAAGCGGCGCGTGGTCATGCGCTCGATTATCGCACCGCCCACACCGCCCACACCGCCCGGGCCCCTCGTGCCGCCGTTCAGGGCGGTCTCCCGCCCGGCGGGGGGATACAGTATGAGCCCGTGCGGATTGCTCTGCTGTCGCCGTACTCGTGGACCTACCCGGGTGGTGTGACGCGGCACGTGGAGGCGCTCGCGTGCGAGCTTGCCGCGGCTGGCCACGAACCGCGCATCCTCGCGCCGTATGACCCCGATGACGAGCTCTCGCGGCGTCTGCATCACGGCGCGCGCCCGCAGCAGCGCTCCGTCGGGGAGGCCTTCGTCTCGCTCGGGCGCACCGTCGGCGTGCACGCCAACGGCGCCGTCTCGAACATGGCGCTCGCGCCAGCCGCCGTCTTCGCCCTGCGCCGCGAGCTGCGCCACGGCGCCTACGACGTCCTGCACATCCACGAGCCCGTCGTGCCCCTCCTTTCCTGGGACGCTCTTTGCAGCGCCGGCGAGCTGCCGCTGGTGGGCACCTTCCACACCTATTCCGAGAACGTTCTCACCAACGGGTTCGCCGCCGTCCCGCTCGGCGGGCGCCGCCGGATGAACCGCCTGCACGTGCGCATCGCCGTCTCCGAGGCCGCCGCCTGGACCGCTCGGCGCTTCTACGGGGGGCGCTACCAGATCATCCCCAACGGCGTCCACCTCGACCACGGAGCCGGCCGGGCCCACGCGGGCGTCGAGAGCGATCTCGCGCACACCGGCCTGCCCGCGTACGCGTCTGCGGGCGAGGAATCCCCGCACGCAGCAACCCATCCCCCGCAGCCGCAGCTGCGGATTCTCTTCATCGGTCAGGCTGTCGAACGTAAGGGCCTACCGGTCCTGCTGCGCGCATTCGAGGCGCTGCGCGACCAGATTCCTGCGACGCTCACGCTCGTTGGCGCCAGCGCCGAGGAGGTCGCCCACATGATGCTCGACGACCGCGGCGTGCACGCGCTGGGCAAGGTCTCCGAGGAGCGCAAGCAGGCGGAGCTCGCCCGTGCCGAGGTGTTGTGCGCGCCGTCGCTGCACGGCGAGAGCTTCGGCATGGTCCTCACCGAGGCGTTCGCCGCGGCCACGCCCGTGCTCGCCTCCGACATCCCCGGATACCGGGACGTCGTGCGCGACGGGCTCGATGGCCTGCTCGTGCCCGCGGGGGACGCGCTCGCCCTGGCGGAGGCGCTGCGCCTGCTCGCGCTCGATCCGGGCCTGCGCGTGCGGCTCGCGCTCGCCGCGCGCGAGCGCGCCGAGCGCTTCGCCTGGCCGCACGTGGCCGCCGAAGTACTCGACTGCTACGAGCAGGCGCTGTCGGTCGGATCGCCCGTCACCCGATCCCGACGCGCCGCGGTCCGCTACGGCCTCGCTCCCGCCGACCTGCGCCCGCGCGTGCCCGCCGAGCGACTGCCATCGCTGGTCCCCGCCGGCCCGCCGCTGGTCGGTCGCCCACGCCGCCTGCGTGCCCTGCGCCGCGCCGGCCTCGCCGCCAGCTCGCTCGCCGGCGCCGCGCTTGCCGTCCTCGCTCTGCAACGCGTGGGCGTCACCCGTATCGCTGCTTCGCTGCTCGCGTCAAAGCCCGGACTGCTCGCCGCCGGCCTGGCGCTGATGTGTGCCGCGATGTTCGCTCGCGCGCTCGCCTGGCATTCGATCCTCGCCGCCGCACCCACATGGCGCCGCGCCAAACGCCGCGACGCGATGCAGGGCACCTTCATCGGCGTGCTCATGTCCGCCACGCTGCCAGCTCGCCTCGGTGAGTCCTCGCGCGCGCTGATCGTCGCGCGGCGCCTCGGCCGTGCACGCGAGACGCTGCCCGTCGTCCTCGGCACGATCGTCTCGCAGACGCTGCTCAATCTGCTCGCCCTCGTCATTCTCGGCGGCGTCACGCTGTCGAGCGTCAGCGTTCTCGGCGGGCACGATCGGGCGCTGCTGCTGATCACGCTCGCACCGCTCGCCGCGCTGCTCGCGCGCTCGCTCGCGCACGTCCTGGTCCAGCCCGCCGCGCTTTCGCGCGCGCGCCATCTACACACGCTGCTCGCCGGCCTGCGCCGCTCCATGCTGCGCCTGCGCGACGGCCTGCGCGTGTTCGCCCAGCCCCGCCGCGCGACCGTCGCCACCGTGGCGCAACTGGGGGCATGGGCCCTACAGTGGCTGTCCTGCTGGCTGCTGTTGATGGCGCTCGGGCTCGATCGACACGCCGGCGTCGCCGCCGCCGCCGCGGTGCTGTTCGCCGTCAACGTCACCGCCGTCGTGCCCGCCACCCCCGCCAACGTCGGCGTCTTCCAAGCCGCCTGCGTCGCCGTGCTCGTCGGCGCCTACCACGTCTCCACGCCCGACGCCATCGCCTACGGCATCGTCCTGCAGCTCGTCGAGCTCGCCACCGCGCTGATCATGGGCATGCCCGCGCTCGTCAACGAGGGCCTCTCCTGGAGAGAGGTGCGCCTGCGCACGATGCACGCCGCGCCGGTCACGCTCGGGCCGCTGCCCGCTTCGGCCCCCAGCGTTGGCCGTGACGCGGGCGTCGACTCTCTTCGCGCAGAGTCTGTATAACTATTGCATTACGGCGGACGCCATTGCACTACGGCAGGCGTCGTCGGGGAGCAGGCATCGCGGACCGTGCGTCGTAACGATCCGCGATGGCCGATGCCTGGGTCTACGTGCTGCGCTGTGCCGACGGCTCGCTCTACACCGGCTGGAGCACCGACGTGGACCGGCGCCTGGCGCGCCACCGCGACGGCAAGGCCAGCCGCTACACCGCCAGTCGCCTGCCCGTCGAGCTCGCGCTCGCGCTGCCGATGGCCGATCGGACGGCCGCCAGGCGCGAGGAGGCGCGCATCAAGCGCCTCGATCGTCACGCCAAGCTCGCGCTGATCGCCGCGCGCTCGCAACAGCCGAGCTGAGCCGCGCACGGGCTGCTGCCGGGCCGCCCGCCGGTTTAGGGCATGATGGGAGCATGGCCACACGACCTCCAGCGCGCAGCGTCAAGATCTCGGCGGACGAGCGGACCGGATGGTCCTCAGATCGCCCGCGCCGCGACGGCGCTCCGCCACGGCCCGCCAACCTCACCGTCCACTGTCGCGTGCTCACGCCCGCAGATCGGCTGCGCTACTCCCCGGGGAGCCTGCTCGTGGTCGCCTCCGCCTCGCACGCCGAGCGCGACCGGTTCCTCGACCGCCTGATCGAGGATCGCGCCAGCCTGCTGTCGGTGGGCAAGGTTCGCACGCTGCTGGCAGGACGCGTGGCCGAGCAGCAGCTGCACGCGCGCGCCGAGGAGCTCCTTCGCGCAGCCGTGTCCAAGCGCCTGGAGAGCAGGGAGACGGTGGTGCTCGCGGTAGATGGTCTGGACGCCGACGCGCGCGAGCCGTTCGTGCGAATCGCAGCCGCGCTCAAGCGCCCGCGCCATCTGATCCTGCTCGAGACCGCGCGCGACCAGGTTCGGGAGGAGGACCTTGCAGCCCTGAATGAGCTGCGGCGCGCCTTGGACGCCGGCGAGCTCGGCGGCGAGGGCTTTCAGACGGCGCTGCGCCTCGGCGGCAGCTCGGCCTCAGAGGTCAAGCGGATCCTGTTCCGTCCGCCGCCGCGCGAGGAGCCGTAGGCGCTCGGGAGGGAGCGTCTAGCCCCGTCTAGCCCGCCATCGCGGGCTCGTCCTCGGCTTCCACGGCGCCCTCCGGCGGGTCCTCGTCGTCCAGCTCGCCGAACAGCGACGGGTCGCGGTTGGAGCCGCGGATCAAGTCGTCGGGCGAGCCTTCGGGGAGCAGCCGGCCCTGGCGCGTGCCGAAGTAGATCGCCTGCGGGTGGTGGGCGATGAGCGCGAGCGTCGACTGCTCGGGGTCGGGCGCGTAGCCATCGGTGATCGTCATGCCGATCTGCTCGAGGTGGAGCAGCTTCTGCACCTTCAGGTGCTCTGACTGCTCCGGCACCGCCGGGTAGCCCCAGGAGTAGCGCCGGCCCTGTGCGAGCGGGATCTCGAGCATGCGCCGCACCTCGTAGTGGAGCCACTCGGCCAGTCCCTCAGCGGTCTGCACGCCCAGGCCGTGCACGAACAGCTGCTCGGCGAACTCCCCTTCGGCCTCGAGCCTGGCCATCAGCTCGGTCACCTCGCTGCCCACCGTCACCGCCTGTACGGCGATCACGTCGAGCTCCGGCGGCGGATGGGTGGGTGGGGTTTTAGTCGCCGAAGGCTTGCCGTCGGGGTCGATGGCGGGCCGGAAGAAGTCCGCCAGGCAGATGCGATCGCCCTTGGGCTGGCGCGGGCACACGAAGCGCGTGAGCTCCGGGGCGGCGGGGTCCGGCGGCTGGCCCTCGGCGGGCGGCTCGAGCACGACAATGTCGTTGCCGAGCGCGTAGCACGGGAAGAAGCCGAGCAGCGCGCGCGGGTGCAGATAGCTCTGCTCGCGCCACATCCGCTCCAGGCGCGGGCGGAAGTCCTCGCGCAGCAACGTCTGCCACGCCTCGCCTTTGACGCCCTTGCCGCCCCAGTGCAGCTTGAACAGCACGTGCGTGTCGAGGTGGCGATAGACCTCGTCGAGGTCCACGGGGATCTCGCGCACGCCCCAGAAGGGCGGGGTGGGGATCGGCACGTCGGTGCGCGCCGGCGAGCGTACGGAGTCATCGCTCAGGTCGAGCGCCTCGACCGGCGCATCCCCCTTCGCGCGAAACTCGGTCGCGCCGGCGAGCAGCTTCTCAACCAGCGCGCCGCGCGCGTCGGAGTCGATCAGCTGGTCCATCACCGCCAGGCCCTCGAACGCGTCCTTGCAGTAGAACACGCCCGGCTCGTAGCGCTCCTCGGAGTCTTTTCCACCGGGGTACAGCGCCCGATAACCGAACGCGCGGTTGATCGCCGCGCCGCCGATCAGCACCGGGTAGGACAGGCCCTTGGCGTGGAGCTCCTGGATGCACGCTGGCATCTGCTTGGAGGTCGACACGAGCAGGGCGGACAGGCCGATCGCCGTCGCCTCGTGCTCCTGGGCGGCGTCCACGATCGTCTGGATCGGCACCTGCTTGCCCAGATCGACGACCGTGTAGCCGTTGTTGGTGAGGATCGTGTTGACCAGCGACTTGCCGATGTCGTGCACGTCGCCGAACACCGTCGCGAGCACGACCGTGCCCTTGGTGTAGCCCTCGATCTTGTCGAGGTATTTCTCGAGCTGCGCGACCGCGCGCTTCATCACCTCGGCCGACTGCAGCACGAACGGCAGGATCAGTTCGCCGGCGCCGAACTTGTCGCCGACCTCTTTCATCGCCGGCAGCAGCACCTCGTTAAGGGTGGGCACCGCGCCGATCTTCTCCACGCTGCGGTCGATCCAGTCCTCGACGCCGTCGCGGCGCCGGCGCAGGATGTGGAAGTGCAGCGCCTCCTCCGGCTCCATGCCCTCGGTCGGATCTGCCGCCCCTTGGGAGGTGTCCTCGGGGCCCTTGGCCTCGAAGTGCTCGATGAACTTCTCGAGCGCGTCCTCGCGTCGGTTGAACACCAGGTCGTCGGCCAGCTCGCGCTCCTGATCGGGGATCTCCGAGTACGGGGTGATGTGGTTGGGGTTGACCATCGCCAGGTCGAGGCCCGCGCCCACGCAGTGATGCAGGAACACCGAGTTGAGCACCGCGCGCGCGCCGGGGGAGACGCCGAACGAGACGTTCGAGACCCCCAGCGAGGTCTTCACCCCCGCGATCCCCTCCTTAATCGCTTTGATGCCCGCGATCGTCTCCACCGCCGACGGGCGCCACTCCTCATCGCCGGTCGTCAGCGTGAACGTCAGGCAGTCGAAGATCAGCAGCTCGGGGTCCATGCCGTGCTCCTCGCAGCACAGATCGCGGATGCGCTTGGCGATCTCGAGCTTGCGCTGCGCCGTCTTGGCCATGCCGACCTCGTCGATCGTCAGCGCGATCAGCGCCGCGCCATGGGCGAGCGCGACGGGAACGACGCGGTCGAGCTTCGCGCGGCCAGCCTCGAGGTTGACCGAGTTGACGATCGCCCGGCCGGGGATCTGCTCGAGCGCGCGTTCGATCACCTCGGGCTCGGTCGAGTCGACCTGGATCGGCGCCGGCTGCGTCAGCGAGATCTTCTTGACCACGAGTCGCATCTGTTCGTCCTCGTCCTGACGCTCGGTCAGCGCGACGCACACGTCGAGCACGTGCGCGCCGCCGGTGACCTGGTCCTCGGCGATCTGCACGAGCCCGTCGTAGTCGTCGGCGAGCAGCAGCTCCTTGGCCTTGCGCGAGCCCTGCGAGTTGACGCGCTCCCCCACCATCGTCGGCGCTGGCTCCTGCGCGAGCGGTGTGGCGGCGATCATCGATGAGAGGTGGGGCGGGCGGGGTGCGGGACGCGGCGCCGTGGGGTGTTTCGAGACCCGATCGACGATTGCGGCGATGTGCGCGGGCGTGGTTCCGCAGCAGCCGCCGACGATGCCCACGCCGTAGCGCTCGACGAACTCCTTCAGCGCGTCGGCCAGCGGCTCGGGCTGCTCGGGGAAGATCGTCTCGCCGTCGGGACCCTGCAGCGGCAGCCCCGCGTTGGGGATGCACGCGACCGGCACCGGGCAGAGCTCTCCGAGGAAGCGGATCGCATCGCGCATGTCCTCCGGGCCGGTCGAGCAGTTGAGGCCGATCACGTCCACGCGAAGCGCCTCCAGCGTCGTGAGCACCGCGGAGATGTCTGTGCCCAGCAGCATCTTGCCGCCGTTGGGCAGAAGCGACACCGAGGTGTGGATCGGCAGCACGCGCCCGCTGCTCTTGAACGCTGCGCGCGCGCCGAACACAGCCGCCTTGACCTCGAGGATGTCCTGCGCGGTCTCGATGATCAGCAGGTCCGCGCCGCCGTCGATCAGGCCCTCGGCCTGCTCGGTGAAGACCTCCACCAGCTCGCCAAAGCGGATCTGCCCGAGCGTGGGATCTTCGGAGGCGGGCAGGTAGCCCGTCGGCCCAATCGAGCCCGCGACGTAGCGGTGATCGCCGGCGGCCTTGCGCGCGATCTCGGCCGCCTTGGTATTGATCTCGACGGTGTAGTCGGCCAGGCCCCACTCGCCGAGCTTGATACGCGAGCCCTGGAAGGTGTCGGTCTCCACGACCTCGGCACCGGCTTCGAGCATCGAGGCGTGCACGCCCTCGATCACGTCGGGACGGTTGAGCACGAGCGCCTCGTGGCACTTGCCCTGCAGGCCGCCGTAGTCCTCGCTCGTCAGGTCGAACTGCTCGAGCGTCGCGCCCATGCCGCCGTCGTACACGACGACGCGCTCGTGGATCGCATTCAGGTAGTCGCGGGCCATCCAGCCATGCTAGCCGCCCGCGCTCGGGCGCTTACTTGATGAACAGCATCTCCGAGTACTTCGGCAACGGCCACAGATCGTCGGCGACGATCTTCTCCAGCCGGTCTGCGACCTCGCGCACGTCTTCCATCGCCGGGATCACCCGGTCGTGTACGTACGCGGCCCACTTGACAGCCGTGGAGTCGTCCTGGTTGTCGCTCAGGTTGACGTCTTCCAGGCCTCGCAGCGCAAAGTGGAGCTCCTTGATAACCGGCTCGACCTCGTCCACCAGCTCGTCCAGCTCCGTCTCGCGCAGCTCGTTGAGGTGGCGCACGGCAGCGGGCAAGATCTGGGTGCGCGCGATCGACGCCGCGGTCTCGGACTCGATGTTGATCTTGACCGCGTACTGCTCGAGCGAGACCTCGTGGCGGGCCTCGAGCTCGCGCTTTGACAGAACGCCGTACTTCTTGAACAGCGCCACCGTGCCTTTGTCCACCAGCCACGGCAGCGCATCCGGGGTGGAGCGCAGGTTGTAGAGGCCGCGTTTCTCCGCCTCCGCGTGCCAGGCCGGCGCGTAGTTGTCACCGTCGAACACAATCCGCTTGTTGTGCGCGTAGCTGTCGCGGACGACTTTCGCGAGCGCCTTCTCGATGTTCGCGGAGCTGGCTTTCATCGCCGTCTTGAGCTTGCCGGCAAGGTCGTCGATCGCCTCCGCCACGATCGTGTTCAACACGGTGTTCGGCAGCGCCAGCGATTGGCTCGAGCCGAGCGCGCGGAACTCGAACTTGTTGCCCGTGAACGCGAACGGGCTCGTGCGGTTGCGATCGCCGCCGTGCAGCGGCAGCGGCGGCAGCACCGGGGTGCCGAGGCCGAGGAATGAGCCGGGCTTGGAGCGCTCGGCTTTGCCGGACTCGATCGCCGCGAACACCTTTTCGAGCTCCGCGCCGAGGAAGATCGAGATGATCGCGGGCGGCGCCTCGTTGGCGCCGAGGCGGTGGTCCTGGCCGGGTGATGCGATCGACGCGCGCAGCAGCGCCTGGTGGACGTTGACCGCCTGGATGACCGCGGTGCAGAAGAACAGGAACTGCAGGTTCTCCGAGGGCGTGTCGCCGGGCTCCAACAGGTTCGTGCCGGTATCTGTGCCCATCGACCAGTTGTTGTGCTTGCCCGAGCCGTTGACGCCGGCGAACGGCTTCTCGTGCAGCAGGCACACCAGCCCGTAGCGGCGAGCGACGTTCTGCATGATCTGCATCGTCAGCTGCTGGTGGTCGGAGCCAACGTTGGAGTTCTCGAATACCGGCGCGATCTCGTACTGGTTGGGCGCGACCTCGTTGTGGCGCGTCTTGATCGGCACGCCCAGCTTGGCGAGCTCCATCTCGGTCTCGAGCATGCACGCGAGGATGCGCTCGGGGATCGAGCCGAAGTAGTGGTCGTCGAGCTCGTGTCCCTTCGGTGGCTTGGCGCCGAACAGCGTGCGCCCGGTCGTCAGCAGATCGGGCCGTTCGAAGTAATACTGTTCGTCGATCAGGAAGTACTCCTGCTCGGGTCCGACCGTCGTGAACACGCGCTGGGCCTGCTCGTCGCCGAGCAGCTTCAGGGCCCCGATCGCCGCACCCGACAGCGCGTCCATCGAGCGCAGCAACGGGATCTTGTTATCGAGCGCCTCGCCCGTCCACGAGGTGAACGCGGTCGGGATGCACAGCAGCGCGCCGTTGGGATTCTCGAGGATGAACGCCGGCGAGGTCGGATCCCAGGCGGTGTAGCCACGCGCCTCGAACGTGGCACGGATACCGCCGGTCGGGAAGGAGGAGGCGTCGGGCTCGCCCTGGATCAGCTCCTGGCCGGAGAACTCCGCGATCGCGGTGCCGTCGCCGACGGGAGCGTAGAAGGAGTCATGCTTCTCCGCGGTCGAGCCGGTCAGCGGCTGGAACCAGTGGGTGTAGTGGGTGGCGCCCTTCTCCATCGCCCACTCCTTCATCGCTTGGGCAACGGCGTCCGCCAGCGAGGTGTCGAGCGCCTCGCCGTGGGCGAGCGTCCGCTGCAGCGCCTTGTAGACGTGCTTCGGCAGGCGGTGGCGCTGGACCACCGGGGAGAACACGTTCGCCCCGAAGACCTGGTTGCCCGAGACCGTCAGGTCGGGCGAGCCGAGCGAGGTTCCGTTGGCGCTCCACTGCGCTGCCGTGACGTTGTGCTGACGGGTTCTGGGGGGCATTGGCTTGTCGATTCCTCCTCGAGCAGGGGTGTCAGATGGACTGCGGTGGGCGGCTCAGCCGTCGTAGGACTGGACGAACTCCCACGGGTGCGGGCGCAGGTCGATCTCCTTCGCTTCCGCCCGCTTATAGGAGATCCACTCGTCGATCAGATCGGTCGTGAACACGTCGCCGTCGAGCAAGAACTCGTGGTCGGCCTGCAGCGCGTCCATCGCGGCGCTCAGCGACTCCGGCACGTGGCCGATCTCGGCGAGCTGCTCGTCGGGAAGGTCGAACAGGTCGGTGTCGACGGGCGCGCCCGGCCGCAGGCCCCGTTTGATGCCGTCGAGGCCCGCCATCAAGAGCGCCGAGAAGCCCAGGTACGGGTTGGTCAGCGGGTCCGGCGGGCGGAACTCCACGCGCTTGGCCTTCGGCGAGGACAGATACATGGGAATTCGCACCGCCGCAGAGCGGTTGCGCTGCGAGTGCACGAGGTTGACCGGCGCCTCGTAGCCGGGCACCAGGCGACGGTAGCTGTTGCTGGAGGGCGCCAAGAACGCCATCAGCGCGCGGGCGTGCTCGAGCAGTCCGGCCACGTAGCTGAGCGCCAGCTCCGACAGCAGCGCATAGCCGCTCTCGTCGAACATCAGCGTCGAGCCGTCCTTCCACAGCGACTGGTGCACGTGCATACCGGAGCCGTTCTCCTCGAAGATCGGCTTGGGCAGGAAGGTCGCGCTCTTGCCAGCCGCCCGGGCCACGTTCTTGACGATGTACTTGTGCATCATCAGCGCGTCAGCCATCTGCAGCAGCGGCTGGAAGCGCAGGTCGATCTCGCCCTGTCCCGGACCGCCGACCTCGTGATGGTGGAACTCGCACTGCACGCCGAGCGCCTCCAGCGTCAGCACCATCAGCGCCCGCAGGTCGCCCATCGTGTCCATCGGCGGGACCGGGAAATAGCCCTCCTGCGAGCGTGGATGGTGGCCGACGTTGGGCCTCGCATGCGGGTCACCGAAACCAGCGCCGCGGTTCCAGTAGGCCTCGCCGTTGTCCACCTCGTAGAAGGCGGCGCGGGTGTCCTGGTCGAAGGCGACGTGGTCGAACACGTAGAACTCGGCCTCAGGGCCGAAGAACGCGGTGTCGGCGACGCCGCTCTGTACGAGGTGACGCTCGGCCTTCTGCGCCACATAGCGAGGGTCGCGCGAGTACGCAGCGCGCGTGATCGGGTCGATCACGTTGCAGATCAGCGACAGCGTCCGCACTTCGTAGAAGGGGTCGATCTTGGCCGTGCTCGCATCCGGCATCAGCAGCATGTCCGACTCGGAGATCTGCTGGAAGCCCCGGATCGAGGAGCCGTCGAAGCCGAGGCCGTCGCTGAACGCGTCCTCGTCCAGGCTGCTGACCGACAGGGTCATGTGCTGCCACGTGCCAGGGACGTCGGTGAACTTGAGGTCGATCATCCGCACGCCGAGCGCCTCGGCCATCGCCAGCACGTCCGCTGCGCCTGGGTCGCTCCTCCCGGCGGACCGCTCGATCGTGAGCGGCTCATCGCCGGTCACCAGGTCGTGGATTGCTGTCTGCTGCGGTGTCGCGGGCATGGACTCGGTCGATTCTTCCTGCAGAAGGGCGAAGATGAGCCGGCTCCAGCGGACGCCGGGCCGTAGGCAATCGTAGTGCCAAGCCGGGCGAAGGGGATCACCGCATGGCGAAATCGGACGGACATCTTTTCGACAGCCGGCCAAACGGGCAGGCGCCTGTCCGGTGTCTGGTTTCGCCGGCGCCGCGCCTACGGCGCCTGCCCGGCTGTGCTATTCCGCCGGGGCGGCGCCTACACGCGTGTCTGGCGGGTACGTTGGGAACCGGCCGGCTTCCACCTTGCCGGTAAATGGGTTCACGTGGCGCCGCGGCGGCGCGGCCGGGACGAGCACGGCGAAGCGCCCCCGCACCCGCGTGCCGGAGGCGGTGACGGCCTGGGCCTTTCCCGCGAGCCCTGCCGCCACGATGAAGTGCACGACGTGGACGCCGGCCTTGACGGGGACGACGCGCCAGATGAACGTCCGGATCCGCCCTGGCGCCAGCGGGCCGAGCGCCCAGGTGTTGACGTAGTTCGTCTGGCCACCGCCGGGCGGGCTGATCTCCTGGCTTTCGACGGGGGGCACGGCGATTGCGCCCGGACCCCGTTCGATCACCCACACCGGGCGCTTGGCGGAGGCCAGTTCGGCAAAGTGGGCGGTGTAGTCGAACGAGTCGATCGTCACCGCCACGTTCGGCACCGTGCTGGAACCGGTGTTGCGCACCGCGAGGACGAGCTGCGTCGTGCGCGCGAGCGTCTGCACGGCCGGGAAGCTGGCGTGGACGATCCTCATCGGAAACGTGCCCGCCGGTTCATTCGCATCCTGGCGAGCGGCGCCGCCGCAGCCGCCGGCGAGCAGCGCGCTCGCCGCCGCAACCCCGACCACGAGCCCCGTCGGCGCCCGGTGGAGCACGCTGCGAGCGCGACGCGGAACCATCCCAACGACTCTCCGCCTCCCCGTCACGATCGCGCCACGATACCAGCGGGGGTGGCGTGGAGCGGTGGGGTCCGACGGCATGACCGCGTGGCGCTGGCGCACGAGAGGTGCATGGCGTAGAGTGCGTGAGCGTAGACGGCCACCCGAGGAGGGGCACGTACATGGTTCGCAGCGCAGCCGAGCGAGCTTACTTTCCAACTAGGAACATGCTGGAGGAAGTTGGGGACATGATGATCCTCACGGGCAGGACGATCACCTCTGCCCTGCGCCCTCCCTACCCCTACGGTGGTGAGTTCGTCTCGCAGTTCCTGTTCGCGCTGCGCCTGTGCTGGTTTCCGCTGCTGATCTCAACCGTGGCCATCTGCTACGGCGCGCCCGGGTTGCAGGCGGCTAACTTCCTGACGATCTTCGGGGCGCTCGACCGTCTCGGCGGCTTCTTCGTCCTCGCCTCGATCCGCGAGATCGGCCCGAACGTGACCGCGATCGTGCTCGCGGGCGTTGCCGGAACGGCGATCACGGCCGATCTGGGGGCGCGCAAGATCCGCGAGGAGCTCGACGCGCTGCAGGTGCTCGGCGTCGACCCGGTCAAGAACCTGGTCGTGCCTCGCTTCCTGGCGCTGATGATCGTGACCGGTCTGTTCGACATCTACGCGCTGCTGTTCGGCATCTTCGGCGGCATTCTCGCCGAGCTCGTCAACGGCCAGCCGCTGGGGCCGTTCTGGGCGACCCTGTTCGCGAACGCCTCCACGACCGACCTATGGGGCTCGGTGCTGAAGACCACGATCTTCGGCGCGATCATCGCGATCGTCTGCTGCTACAAGGGCATGACCGCCTCCGGCGGCGCCGAGGGCGTCGGCCGCGCGGTCAACCAGGCAGTGGTCGTCACGTTCCTTTCGATCTTCGCGTTCGACTACGTGTTCACGCAGACGCTGCTCGCCACGCACCCCTCGATCCTGGTGATCAAGTAATGAACGAATGGCTCGCCGTACCGCGCGAATGGATCGGAGCCAGCGGCGAGATCGGCAAATTCACGGGCAACATCGTCCGCGATGTTTGGGGCCTGCGCGTGTTCAGGTTCTTCGGCGAGGCGTTGCGGCAGTCCGGCATCCTGATCGTCTCCTCGACGCTGATCATCTGGGCGCTGGTGTTCATCATCGGACTGGAGTGCGGGATCGAGGGCGCGTACTTCACCGAGGCGCAGGGGGCGCCCGCATACGCGGGAGTGTTCACCGCGTGGTGCGATCTGCGCGAGCTCGTGCCGTACGCGTTCGGCTACATGATGGCGGCGAAGGTCGGCACCGGGATCGTGGCCGAGCTGGGGGCGATGCGCATCTCCGACGAGATCGACGCGCTCGAGGTGATGGGAATCAACTCGGTCACGTTCCTGTGCGCTACGCGTCTGCTCGCCGCCTGGCTGGTGCTGCCGTTCATGTACCTCGCGGCGATCGGGGCCGGCTTCCTGGCGTCCTACATCGCGGTCGTCCAGCAGGTTGGCGCTGTCTCCTCCGGTGGGTACTTCCTGATCTTCTGGCAGTTCCAGAATCCGCCCGACTTCTTATACAGCCTGATCAAGGCGATGTTCATGGCTACCGCGATCGTGCTCGTGGGCTGCTATTACGGCTACAACGCGAGCGGCGGGCCCGTGGGCGTGGGGACCGCGACGGCGAAGTCGATGGTGTTGAACCTCGTGCTCGTGCATATCATCGGCATGCTCGGGACGCAGATCTTCTGGGGCGCTAATCCGCGGGCCCCGATCGGGGGGTGAGCTGATGGCCGAGGAGGTGATCCGCGAAGAAGAGGAGCTTCCCAGCGAGACGAGCCCCCCGTCGAGCCCTGCGGACGCGATCGAGTTCGTCGATGTGCACAAGTCGTTCGGGCGCAACCACGTGCTGCGTGGCTTGAACATGTCGCTGCCGGAAGGCAAGATCTCGATGATCATCGGCCCTTCCGGCACCGGCAAGTCGGTCTGCATCAAGCACATCGTCGGCCTGCTGTATCCGGATGAGGGCGACGTGCTCGTGCACGGCATTTCGGTGCCGAGCCTGCCCGACGCGGAGCTGTTCGAGATGCGCAAGAAGTTCGGGGTTCTGTTCCAGGACGGAGCCCTGTTCGGGTCGCTGAAGCTCTACGACAACGTAGCGTTCCCGCTGCGCCAGCACACCGAGAAGGGCGAGGAGGAGATCGCGGAGATCGTCAACCGCCGCCTGCGCGAGGTGGGCCTCGGCGATGCCAACGAGAAGATGCCCAACGAGCTCTCCGGCGGCATGCGCAAGCGCGCCGGGTTCGCCCGTGCGCTCGTGCTCGAACCCGACATCGTCCTGTTCGACGAGCCCGACTCTGGGCTCGACCCCGTGCGCACGGCGCTGCTGTGCGAGCTGATCAAGGAGGTCCACGCCGAGCACGGCGGCTGCTACGTGGTGATCACGCACGACATCATGAGCGCGCGGCGCGTTGCCGAGCACATCTCGGTCTTGTGGAAGGGCAAGATCGTCGAGTCCGGCCCCGCGGAAGAGCTGTTCGCATCCGAAAACCCGTTCGTCCGCCAGTTCCTCTCCGGTGAATCAGCGGGCCCTCTAGGGATGGAGTGAACCCCGGGGGCCGCCTCCTGCCCCCGCCGCCTGCCTCGTCGCGCGGCGTTGGCCGCCGGTAGCCTTCGTCTGTGAACGCATCGCGAATACTGTCGGCCCTGGCGGGCAGTGCGGCCCGGCGGCCGCGGCTGGTGCTCGCGATCGCGGTGGTGCTTGGTTTGGGCGCCGCGGGCCTGGCGCTGCGCCTGCGGGCGACGGCGGCCACGAACACGTTGGTATCGAGCTCGAGCACCGAGTACCGGGCCACTCAGCGCTTCTACCGCAGCTTCGGGGAAGAGCCGATCGCGGTACTCGTGAAGGGCAACCTGCAGCAACTGGTGCTGAGCTCGGACATCGACCGACTGGTCGGGCTGGAGGGATGCCTGTCGGGTAACGTGCCCGCAAGCGCGCTCGCGTCCGAGGGCGGGCCCAGCGGGCCGTGTGGGCAGCTGGCCCGCGCTAAGACCATCAAGGTCGTGTTCGGGCCCGGAACGTTCATCAACGAGGCGGCCAACCAGATTGACGAACAGCTCGCGGCCGAGACGCAGCAGGCGGAGGCGCAGGCCAAGCAGGCCGAACACGTCGTCTCCCGCGCGGCGCTCGCACGCGGGCTGTCGGCTTCACAGGCGCGGACGCTGGGGCAGCAGGCGAGCAAGATCACGATCGGGCGCTTTCAGGAGAACCTCGTCACGCTCGCGCTCGAATACGGCCTGACGTCGCGGCCCAGCATCGAAGACCCTAACTTCATCTCGACGCTCGTGTTCGACTCGAGCAAGCCCGCCGGCACCCCAAAGTCGCGCTTCGCCTACCTGTTCCCGAGCCCCGACGCGGCGCTGGTGTCGGTGCGGATGAAGGCGGGGCTGTCCGAAACGGCGAGGATCCGGACGATCGGCCTGATCCGCCAGGCGGTGGCGATGCGCCAGTGGCGGCTGACACACGGGGAGTCCTACCTGGTGACCGGCGAGCCGGTGATCGTCTCGGATTTGACCAACTCGATCAGCCACTCGATCGAGCTGTTGCTGGTCGCGGTGCTGCTGGTGATGGCCGGCACGCTCGGGCTGGTGTTCACCGGTCGCCCGCGGCTGTTGCCGCTCGCGCTGGCGCTGCTCGCCACTGCGCTCACCTTCGGCGCGCTGTCAGCGGTGGGCGCGTCGCTCACGATGGCCTCGATCGCGGTCCTGCCAGTTCTGGTCGGCCTCGCGGTCGACTATGCGATCCAATTCCAGGCGCGGGTCGGGGAGGAGCTCGACCGATCCCAGGTCGGTAAGTTGGGCGCCGAAGGGCCCGGAGCGGTGGTTGACGGCCCGCTGCTGGTGGCGCGCGCGGCGGCTGTCGGCGCGCCGACGATCGTGACCGCCGGCGCGGCCAGCGCGGCGGCGATGCTCGTGCTGCTGCTATCGCCCGTGCCGATGGTGCGCGGCTTCGGCGTGCTGCTCGTCGTCGGCGTCGCGATCGCCCTGCTGTGCGCGCTGACCGTGGGGGCCGCCGCGATCTCGCTGTCCTCACGCGCACGCGCGCCCCGCGCTGGCGACGCGCTCGTGGGGGCCCACCTCGCGGCTGCATGGCGGGGCGCGCGCGAGCTGCTGGCGGACAACCCGGTGACGCGTCTGGTCGCTCGTGCCGCGCTTGTCGGCTCCGTGCGCCACCCAGGCCGGGTGCTGTGCGCGGGGCTGCTGCTGGCAGCGCTCGGGTGGGGGCTCGACACGCAGACCAAGGTGGAGACCGACATCACGAAGCTCGTCCCACAGAACCTCAGTTCCCTGCAGAACCTGAGCACGCTCGAGCGGATCACAGGCGTGGGAGGCGAAATCGACCTGATGGTCGAAGGCAGGGATCTGACCAAGCCGTCGACGATCGAGTGGATGATCGCCTACCAGAAGGCCGCACTTGCTCGCTTCGGCTACAGCTCCGCTCGGGGCTGCGCGCATGCGCGCCTGTGCCCGGCCTTCTCGTTGCCCGACCTGTTCCAGGGGCACGCCGCGGGCTCCTCTGCTAGCCCAAAGCTCTCCCAGGCCGAGGTCAGCAGCCTGCTCAGCGCGATCCCCCCGTACTTCTCCCAGGACGTGATCACGCCCGACAGGCGCGTGGCGACGCTCGCGTTCGGGATCCGTTTGATGGGACTCGATCAACAGCAGCGACTGATCGAACAGATGCGCTCAAGCCTGCATCCTCCGGCCGGTGTAAACGCCAGCCTCGTGGGCCTGCCGGTGCTGGCGGCCAAGTCGGGCTCGCAGGTGGCCGACCCGTGGCGGCGTCTCGAGACGCTGCTCGTCGGCCTCGCGGCCGTCGCGCTGGTGCTGTTGGCGGCCTTCCGCGGAGATCGCCGCCGCGCGCTCGTACCGCTGGTGCCGATCGCCCTGGCGAGCGGATGGTCGGCGCTGATCCTGTTCGCGGTGCGGGTGCCGCTGAACCCGATGTCGGTCACGCTGGGCGCACTCGTGATCGCGATCTCCACCGAGTTCAGCGTGCTCCTGTCCGAGCGCCACCGCCAGGAGAAGCTCGCCGGGCACGACACGATCGAAGCGCTGCGACGCAGCTACCGCCGTACGGGCGCCGCGGTCGCCGCGTCGGGCGCGACGGCGATCGCGGGCTTCGGCGTGCTGGCACTGTCGGACATCAGAATGCTCCGCGACTTCGGTCTCGTGACGCTGATCGACCTGAGCGTCTCGCTCGTGGGGGTGCTGGTCGCGCTTCCCGCCACGCTCGTGATCGCAGATATGGCGACCGAAGGCGGTGGTCGCGAGCAGTCAGTGCCGGTGCCGGTGCCGGTGCCGGCTGCGGTGGCGCGCGACGTGCGCGAGGCGCCTGCGCGCCTGGCGTCGGGACATGAGCCGGCCTGATCTCCCGGCCGAGCACGAACAGCGCGCCGAGGGACGCGCGTGGGTGAACGGCGGTCCAGGGCGCAGCGGGCCCGTCCGCTCGAACCCGCGCTACGGGCGCTACGTAGGCCTGCTGGGGTTGGCGATACTGGTGCTGATCACGGTCAACACCGCGCTCACGAAACCGAACGGGGCGACCGGCATCCCGCCCGGCCAGCCGCTGGCGCCGTTCGCGGTGCCGCTGGCGCTCGGGACCTTGCCCGGGGACGCCAACACCGCCACGCACGCAGACGAGGGCGCCGCCGGACGGGTGCCGGCGTGTACAGTGCGCGGGCCGCAGATCCTCAATATCTGCCAGCTCTACGAACAGGGACCGGTGGTGCTCGCGCTGTTCGTGGACGCCAGCTCCTGTCCCGCGATCCTGAGCGACATGCAGGCGCTCGCGCCCGCGTTCCCTGGCGTACGCTTCGCGGCTGTGTCGATCAGGGGCGACCGCGGTCAGCTACGCCAGCTCGTGCGCTCGCGCGCTCTGACGCTGCCGGTAGGCATCGACAGCGACGGAGCGCTGGCCACTCTCTACAAAGTGGCGAGCTGCCCGCAGGTGAGCTTCGCCTACCCTGGGGGTGTGGTGCAGAGCAACGCGCTGCTGACCCGTCCTCCGCTTGCGCAGCTACGCGCGCGCGTGCAGGAGCTGGTGGCGGCGTCGCGCGCGCGCGGGTGGAGGGCGCCGGCGTGATGGGTACTGCGCCGTTGATCGGCTGGCGCGCGCGCGAGGTAGAGGAGGAGCTGCCCGCGCTGCGTCTGCTGATCGGCGAGGCGCTTCCGACCCGCACGCAGCCGCTCACGGGCGGTTCTCCGCCGGACGTCGAGGGGCGCCTGCGCGAACTGTCCAATCGCTTTCGCGGCGCGCGCGCCGTGGCCATACGTCGAGAGCCCGTTCCGGCCGCCTACCGCGTCTTCTTCCGCCACATCGGCCTCGACCCCGACGTCGTGCGCACGCCGATCGAGGCCGCCGTTCTGGAGCGAATGCTGCGTGGCGGCTTCCTCACGGGCGGCCTGCTCGAGGATGTGCTGCTGATCGCCCTCGTCGACACTGGCGTCCCCGTGTGGGCGCTGGACGCCGACTCGGTCGACGGTCAGCTCGGCATCCGTGCGAGTCGCGAGGGCGAGCCGCTGGGGCGTTCCGCGGATCCTCCGCTGCTGCCAGCCGGCCGCCTGGTCGTCGCCGACGCCTCGACGGCCGTCGCGATCTTGTTCGGCGAGCTCGCGCCTGGGCACGAGCCCCGTGCGCGGACGTGCCGGCTGACGCTGTTCGCCGTCCAGGTGGCAGGCGTGCCGACGCTCTATGCCGAAGAGGCGCTGTGGACGTGCAGCGCGGCGCTCGAGCAACCGTGACACGACCTGCGGGCCGCGGCACGGTCGGTGCTCGCGCTGGTAGAATCCGCCATCTCCGGTCTGCCAGGAGGAGGAGGGTGTGGCCAAGCACGAGCAGTCAGTAATCGAGCGGCACGATCCAGTCCGCTGGTCGGTCGTCGGCGGTCGCGATGGCGGCGTCGTCGAGGCTGGCCCAGACCTGCTCGGGGGCTGCACCGAGGCCGCCGAGCGCGCCGCCAGGAACGCGCTGCGAGCTCAGATAGCACGCCTGGAGCGGGAGCTGTCGGGGATCGTCGCCGAGCGGTTCCCCCACATCCCCGTCCCCGTCGCATCGAGCGCGGCTGCGGCTGCGGCCGGGCCGTCGTTGCTCGATCTGGGGGAGCTCGAGCGCTCGCGCGACCGGCTCGCCGCCCGTGTGCAGGAGCTGCGCGCGTGCGCGGCGGAGCGCACCGAGCACGAGCGCCGCGCGCGCGAGCAGCTCCAGCGGATGAAGCTGGAGCCGGGCCGGTACAAGTTCGCGCGGCTACCCGTCAAGGATCTGGGGCAGGGCGGATGCGGCGCCTGGGAAGTGCGCCCACGGCTCGGCCTGATCGGCATGCTCGCCGGCTGGTGGCAGCTCAAGCTCTCGTCAGGCTGTCCGTTACCCAGGGGGTCGCGCTCCAAGCGCGATCCCGGCTCACGGACGAGAGCATCGTGGCCAGCGTGTGGCGCTGGCGTTCTGTCATCGAACCAACCGTCTTCTTCTCGGACATCGGAACCTGGGCGAGGAACTTGCGGCAGCGGGTCTGGCCCCAGCGGCGCTGGCTCATGAGCAGGTCGGCGACAGCCATGCTCTCGGCCTCCCACGGGCATTCGAGAATCACCTCAGCCACGTGCATCTCGCCAGTCGCTACGCGCCGCTTCAGCTCTGCGCGGGCGAGACGAACCTGGTTGGCGCGTTCAAGGGCGCGCATGTACTGAGGACCGGCAGGGGCAATCGTCGCTGTCGCGTTCATTTCGGCACTCTCCCCGCTGTCGCCGCAATCCTCGGCGGCGTCAACGTGCTCGCTTGATTTTTACTGTTAGGCGCCTGCGAGGCCGCATGGGGATCCACCGCGACCAGTCGCGGCTGTCCTGCCCACATCTCCCCCTCTCCCGACGGCTTGTGTGGGGCGAACCCCAAGACGGTCCTGCAGAGCGCATGTGGAAGCTATGCCAGGATCAGGTCCTCGGTCAACAGCCGGACGGCGCTTCGTGCGCTAGAAGCGATCTTTTTCGTTGCTCGGCGACTTGTGAAGAAATGGACAAGTCGCCGAGCCGGCTTGGTCGGGCGCTGATCAGCTCGGCTCGCGTTCGGGCAGCGGCCCGTGCTCTGCCTCGAACTCCAGCTTGACACGCGCGAACACCTCGAGCGCACGGTCAAGCGTGGCCGTGTCGTGCGTGGCCATCACGCTGGTGCGCAGCAGGGCACCCCCCGGCGGCACCGCCGGGTGCAGCGCGCAGTTGGTGAACACGCCTCCGTCGTACAGGGCCCGCCACAGCAGAGCGGCCTGCCAGTCGTCACCGACCAGGACCGGGACGATCGGCGTTGTGACGGTCTCGACCGGCGCGTCCGCGCCCGGACCGATCCGCACGGGCTCGCCCGTGAGCGTGCGATAGCCCAGCGCGCTGAGTCCATCGGCGAGGTAGCGCGCGCGCTCGAGCACCGCGGCGAGCAGCGCCGGACCCTCGTCCGAGCGGATGATCCGCAGCGCCGCCAGCGCGGCCCCCAGCGCGGCTGGGACCGCTGAGGCGGTGAACAGGAATGGGCGGGAGGAGATGCGCAGGTAGTCGATCACCTCGGCCGGTCCGGCGACGAACCCTCCGCACGCGGCGAGCGACTTGGAGAAGGTGCCCATGCGCAGATCGACGCGGTCCTCCACTCCCAGCAGCTCGGCGGCACCGGCACCGCGTGCTCCGAGCACGCCGGCGGCATGGGCCTCGTCGACCATCAGGCGGGCCCCGTGACGGGCGCACAGCTCGCTGATGTCGACGAGCGGCGCGACGTCGCCCTCCATCGAGAAGACGCCGTCCACCACCACGAGCACGCCGCCGCCATCCCCCTCCGCCCGCGCCAGCGCCCGCTCGAGCCTGTCGATGCGACTGTGGCGGAACGGGCGCATCTTCGCCTTCGACAGCAGCGCTCCGTCGAGGATCGATGCGTGGTCGCCGGAGTCGACGATCACCGTGTCGCCAGGGCCGAGCAGCGTCCCGAGCGTGCCGAGGTTCGCCTGGTGACCGGTGGTGAACACGATCGCGTCCTCGGTGTCCATCCACTCGGCCAGCTCGCGCTCGAGCTGCAGGTGCAGCGGCGTTGTGCCGTTCAACAGGCGCGAGCCCGTCAGGCCCGTGCCGTAGCGGTGCAGCGCGTCCTCGGCGCCGATCATCACGCGCTCGTCGCCCGTGAGCCCAAGGTAGTTGTTGGAGGCGAGCATGATCCGAGGCTGGCCCTCCATCTCCACGACCGGCATCGCCGGCGACTCGACGGTGCGGAAATACGGCATCAGGTCGGCCTCGCGCGCGGCGCGCAGGAGCTCCTCGCGCTCGTGGCCGCGGACCTTGGCGAAAACGTCGATCGAGGTGGGCATATAGGGTGGTGCCGCGATGGCAGTTGAGATCAGGCCGGTGAATTCCCGGCGCGAGCTGAGCACGTTCATCAAGCTGCCGTGGCGTCTCTATCGTAACGAGCCCAACTGGGTGGCGCCGCTCCTGATGGATCTGAAGAAGCGTCTTGACCGCAGCAAGAACCCATTCTTCAAGCACGCGCAAGCGCAGTACTTCCTCGCGTTTCGCGACGGTCGGCCGGTCGGTCGCATCAGCGCCCACGTCGATCAGAACTTCAACAGCTTTCAGGGCAACGACTGGGGGCTGTTCGGGTGGTTCGAGTGTGAGGAGGACCCTGAGGCGGCGCGCGCGCTGATCGGCGCCGCCGAAGCGTGGCTGCGCGAGCGTGGCCGCGACCGGATCGTCGGCCCAATGGACTTCACGACCAACGACGAGATCGGCGTGCTGATCGCCGGTCACGAGCATCCTCCGATCATCCTGTGCCCGTGGCATCACCCCTACTACCAGCACCTGTTCGAGCAGGACGTCGGCATGGAGAAGGCGATGGACTTGTACATGTGGAGCCTGCACGTCACCGGCCGCGACAAAGTCCATCCCGCGATCTGGGAGATGGCGGACAAGCTCGAGTCCGAGCACGGGATCGTGTGCCGGAACTTCAAGAAGAGGGAGATGCAGGCGGAGGTGACCAGGTTCCTGCAGGTCTACAACGCCGCGTGGGAACGCAACTGGGGCTTCGTGCCGCTCAACGAGGAGGAGGTCCGGCACATGGCCAAGGACCTCAAGCCCGTTCTGGACGAGAACTGGGCGATGGTGGCCGAAAAGAAGGACACGGGCGAGGTGGTGGGAGCCGCCCTGACGCTGCCCGACTTCAACCAGGTGCTGGCCAAGCTCAACGGGCGCCTGCTCCCCTTCGGCTGGATCACCGCGCTGCGCGAGAAAGCCAACATCGACGCGGTGCGCGTGTTCGCCCTTGGCGTCAAGCCGGCCTACCAGCACACGGGGGTCGGTGCGCGCTTCTTCCAGATGCACTTCGACGCCGCCGAACGCACGCCGCAGAAGGGCGGCGAGATGGGCTGGATCCTCGAGGTCAACAAGCCGATGAACCGGGCCATGGAAGGGATGGGCGGCGAGATCAAGCGTCGTTATCGCGTGTACGAGCGCACGCTGTAGAAGCGGTCTGAGGCAGCCTCTACACTTCGCGCGGTGAGCGAGCGTGTGCAGACAGACCCGCCGCGGGACGCGCGGGCGAGCGCGGGCGCGGGCGAGGAGATCGACGTGCTCCCCGTGCTCGCCGGTGGCCCGCAGATGGTGCGCGCGCAGCCCTTCGCGCGTGCCCTCCCGGGCGAGCGACGAGGCGCGAGCGCGATGATCCCGGCCGCGCAGGCCGCGGCCGTCGCCGCCGGCGGTTTCGTCGCGGGCATCGCGGTTGTCGGCCTCGTGCATCGCCGTCAGCGGCGTTCCTCAGCGCTCGCCGGTGGCCGGCGGATCGGAGCCGATCGGCCTAGCCGCCGGCGTGGCCGCCGTGGCGGGAGGACCGGCGAGCTGGTCCAGATCGTGGGCAGCCGCTCGCTGCTGCTCGACGTTCACCTGCTCGGCGGCTCCCACGATCGCTGAGGCGCGGACGCTGAGCGAGAAGGTCGAGCTGCGCCTGCAGGTAGCGCCGGCCGGTCCGTTCCGACTGCCGCGCTGGACGGGCGGCGATGGCATGCTGCGCCGGCGCGGCGGAGTCCTCGAGCGTCTGCTCCACCACGGCGAGGTGCCCGTGGTGGTGAGGGTCGCTGAGACGGCAGGGCACGAGGTGCTGTTCGGGGCGCGCGCGGCGAGCACAGAGGCCGCCATGTACGGGATCGAGCGGATGCGCTTCGCGCTCGGCGTCGATGAGGACCTGCGGCCGTTCCTGCGTCGCTTCGCGCGCGATCCGCTGATCGGGCACTCGCTGCGCCGGCGTCCGTGGCTGCGAGCGGGACGCCGCCCGGAGCCGTTCGAGGCGCTCGCGTGGGCCATCTGCGAGCAGCTAATCGAGTACGAGCGCGCGGCAGCGATCGAGCGGCGCATGGTGGCTGCGCTGGGGCGCCGCTGGGTGGGCGGCGATGGGGTAGACAGCGGCCTGCGCGACCTGCCGGCGGTGGCGGTGCTGGCCGGCACGGCGCCCGCGCTGTTGCAGTCGTTCGACTTGGCCGGCGCCCGCGCGCTCACGCTCGTACGCGCCGCGCGCGAGGTGGCACGCGGCCGTGTGGATCTGCGCAGCGCCGAGCACGAGAACACCTGGCGGAGGCTGCGCGCGATCCCTGGCATCGGGTCATGGACAGTCGAGATGCTCGCGCTGCACGGACAGGGCCGCCACGACCAGGTTCCAGCCGGCGACCTGGGACTGCTGAAGCTCGTAGGCAGGCGGCTCAGCGGCGGCGATCCCCGTGCGGTCGCGCAAGAGCAGCAGGTGCGGGACCTTTTCGCCCCCTATGGCGAGTGGGCGGGCCTGGCCGCGGCGCACCTGCTCGCGCCGTGACGCTCACGCCCCGCGCTTGGCGCGGTCGCGCTCCACGAGCAGCGCGAACGTGGGGCACGCGCGGGCAGCGCGGATCGCGTGCTCAACCTGCGAGCCGTGCAGCGGCGTCCCGTCGACCAGCGGATAGCCCCACTCGTCGAGCGTGATCCGCTCGGGCAGCAGTTCGGCGCACATGCCGTGAGCCTCGCAGGCGATCGGGTTAACGCGCACGTGGTGGCTCATCGGCGTGCCAGCGGCTTGCGGGCGGTCTCTTGGCTGACCGGGCGAGCGGGCAGCGGCAGCTCCGCGGGGCGCGAGCAGCGATCGCATGGCCCGTGCCGTGCGTGGTCGGCGAACTCCGGCTCGAATGCCTCCAGCGCGCTGAGGACGGGGTTGATTGCTCCATCGGGGTGTCCGCACGCGCCGCGGCGCGCTACGAGCGAGGCGAGGCGGTCGATGTGCTGCATCGCCTTGGGCGGTGCAGCGCCCCCGGCGATCTGTTCGACGGTCGACGCGATCGCGTCCAGGCCATGCACGCACGGCCCGCACTGGCGTGCGCTCTGTCCGGCTAGCCACCGAGCGAGGCGGGCAGTTTCGGCGACCGGACAGGCTTGCTCGGAGAGCAGCAGCACGACGCCTGCCCCGAGCGAGGCGCCGTGGGACGCCAGGTGTTCGTTGGACAGGGCGAGCGCGCTCACGCGCTGGCCGCCGACCCACGTGCCCGCGTAGCCGCCCACAAGGGCTCCCAACACGGGCCCGGTGCTCCCGCCGCCGGCTTCGATCAAGGAGGAGAGCGATGCGCCGTGCTCGATCTCGTAGACCCCTGGGTGGACAACCGGACCAGACAGCGTCACGAGCGCCGACCCGGGCTGGGTCGGGGTCCCGAGCTGGCGGAACCACGGCGCTCCATGACGAGCGATCAGCGCGACATGGGCGAGCGTCTCGACGTTGTTGATCAGCGTCGGGCGGCGTCCAACCCCCTGCTCGAAGGGCATCGGCGGCGTGAACGTCGGCTTGGCGGGGCCGCCGTTCAGGTAGCTGATCACCGCCGACTCCTGGCCTGCGACGTAGTGTCCGGGCACCGTCGTCAGATGCAGCCTCGGCGACTGCCCGTAGGCCGCCGAGTTGCGTTCCGCGATCGCGTGCGTCGTGCTTTGGATCCCTTCATCAGCGGACTCGCATACGCAGATGATCACCTCGTCGGCGCCGACCGCCTCGGCGGCGAGCACGGCACCGTCCAGCACCAGGTGCGGCAGCGCCTCCAGCAGCGTGCGGTCCTTGAGGCTCGCCGGCTCACCCTCCGCCGCGTTGGCCACCAGGATCGCGCGCCGGCGGGCGCCGGCGACGGCCCGCATCTTAGTGGCCATCGGGAAGGCCGCGCCGCCGTGGCCGAGCAGGCCGGCGCGCTCGATCTCCTCGATCAGCACGGATGCCCGCTCGCGCGCGCGCCGTCGCCCGCGACCTTGCGCGACCGGCATCGGACCGTGGAGCTCGAGGTGTTCCTCGAGCGTCAGCGCGCCATGCTGCGGGATGCCCGCCAGCAGTCGGGGCAGCGCCGGTGCCGCCTCCCGCACGGCTGTGGGGCTCGCATCTGTCATCGTCGACCAGGAGCCGGTCATTTCCCGCTCCCGTTCGAGCTGGTTGAGGCGCTGGCGTGCGGCAGTAGGCCGGTGGGAGTGCCCGAGCGGCTCGCCCAGTTGGAGCCCAGCGGGCCGCTCGGCAGCCACAGCACGAGGAACAGCGAGAAGACGCCCGCGCCGCCGAGCGCCGCGCTGCGCCATCCGAGGTTCACGGGCCAGCCGGCGATCACGCGCGTGAGCACCGCGGCCAGCACAGCCGCCAGGCAGCCGATGCTCAACAGCAGCAGCCAGCTGCTCTTGACGTCGCTGCCGGTGCCGAAGCCGTGCAGCAGGGCGATCGGCCAGCTCGCGTAGGCGAGCCAGTGGACCGTGCGCCAGGTCGAGAAGCCCATCCGCGCTCGCAGCAGGCTCGTCACGATCACCGCCAGGATCAGGTCGAACGCGACCGCGCCAAGTCCCAGCCAGAACGGTCGGTAGGAGCCCACGAACGGGACGAACGCATCGGTGATCGAGATCGGCGCAAAGCTGTCGAGCACGGAGGTGAGGATGTGGAGCACGAGGAACACCAGCGCCAGCAGCGAGACATTGCGATGCAGCGAGTCGAGCACGAACCGGGGCCAGCGCGGGGTGCTCCAGCGCTGGACATCGACCACGCCGAGAACGATCGCGAGCGTGAACAGCAGCAGCGACACCGCTCCCGTCGAGCGGGTCATGTACCAGTAAAGGCTCGGCCCGGCGGCTGCCAGCGGCGAGCTCATCACGCGAGCACGCTCACTGGTGGCTCCGCCGGCCAGTCTCCCACCGCCGTCACGTTCCCATCCCAATCGACCAGGCGGGCCGGCAGGCCGAGGCTGCCCAGCCACGCCGGAGCCGCCTGTGCCCGCACGAGCGCGGCCGTCGTGGCGATGTTTGCGTCGGTGCAGTTCGCGGCCGCAACGCTCACCGTCCGCCACGTGGCCCGCACGGGCGCTCCGGTGCGCGGATCGATGATGTGGTGCATGGTGTGGCCCGCGTGGCTCCAGCGCCGCACCGCCGTGCTCGACGTCGCAACGCCACCGGAGCGGATTGAAACCGTCTGGCCCGGCGCTGAGGCGTCGCTGCGGTGGTCGTCGGTGACCCGGATCTGCCATCCGCCCTGTGGGGCGCTCCCCGAGGTGGCGATGTCGCCGCCGAGGCTGACGAGTGCCCCGCAGCCACAGGCCCTCTCGGCCGCCGCCGCCGCGCGGTCGGCGGCCCACGCTTTGGCGGTCGCACCGAGGTCGAGCCTGACTCCACGCGGCATCCTGATCGAGGAGCTCGCTCGGTCGAGCGCGATCTCGCGCCAAGCTGGGCGCACCCGCACCGTGACCGTAACCGCTGCCTCGGGCTGCCCCACCGGCGGATCGAGCAGACGCCAATCGCGGTCGTATCCGGCCAGCTCGAGTGCTCGGCCGACCGTCGGGTCGACATCGCCGCCGCTCAGCACGGCGGCGCGCAGCGCGACCTCCAGCGCTTCGATCAGGAGTGGGCCGGCGTGCGTCGATTGACCCGCGCGCGCGTTTACGCGTGAGAGCTCGGAGTCGGCCCGAAAGCGGCTGCAGGCGCGGTCGATCGCATCGAGCTCGAGCTCGACCGCTGCGCGCGCGGGTTCGAGCGCTTCGAGCTCGCTCACGCGCACCACGACACTCGTGCCGAGCGCCTCCCAGCTCGCGGACGCCAGAGCGGTCGTCGAAGAGGACGGCGCCGGCATCTCAAGAGCCACCCGAGACGACCGGACCAGAGGATTCCTGCGAGGGCGGGGATTCCTGCGTGGGGGCTGGTTCCGGGGTCGGTGTGGATTCCTGAGCTGGGGCGGATTCGCGGGCGGGGGGGGATTCCTGAGCTGGGGCCGATTCGTGAGCCGGAGCAGGGGAAGATTCCTGCGCGGGGGCCGGTTCCTGTGAGGGTGGGGATTCCGTCGTGGCCTGCGGCGGTTGGGCTGGTGGCTGGGGCGGGCTGGTGGACGTGGTCGCAGGGCTGCTCGAGCCCTGGTGAGGGGCGGCAGCCGAACCTCCCCGCCCACTGTTCGCGCCGGCCGTCGCTTTCCTGCCCGGGAACGCGCTGGCGGCGACATCGGCGAAGACGCCCGTCAGGATGACGCTGCCGGCGACGAGCCAGCGGTTGATCCTGTGCAGTTCGCGCAGTGCCGCGTCGCGAGTGTGGGTGGTGTGGATCGGCATACCTACTCAGTGGTGATGGTGAAACAGACTAGAAGCGTGAAGCCAGGGACCGAACTCCGGGAGGACGAGGATCGCGAGCACGACCCCTGCGACCAGCGCGCCCGCGAGCGAGAGAGCGCGGCCGGCGCGGCCGGTCACGTCGCTGCTCCACTGCGCCGAGCGGCCGTAGTCGCCGCGCAGCGCCTGTGGCATCTCCGGCAGGTGCCCGAGCACGTGCAGCGCGGTGAACGCGATCCAGATGAAGAAGCTCACCTTATGCAGCGAGAGCAGTGTGCCACGCGACTGCGGCCCCACAAATAGGAGCGCGACCCCCGTCGCGAGCACAGCGGCGGTGGAGATCACGACCATCGGCGCGATCATGCGCAGCGCCGCCGCCGGCGGGCCCTTGCGCCTGTAGGTGTGATCTCCCGTGTAGTAGCGGACGAAGCGATAGCCGGTGCTCGACAGCTTCAGCAGGACCGGCGGGATCAGCACCATCCCGACGAACAGGTGTACCGACAGGAGCGGCCGCAGCCGGATGATCGTCACTCCGATCACGCTCAGAAGGACGATCAGCGTCGCGCCCGTAGCCGCCGTCAGCCGCTCGTTGCCGACGGTTCCGCCGCCCATCAGCTGTCTCGCAGGCATCCACCCGGAGTACCCAGCCGAGTCAGACGCGGATGTCCGGCGGTTGACTGCCATCGGACGAGTGTGCTCACGCTGACTAAGGATCGGATAACCGCTCAGTGAGAAAGCTCATCGGAAACAACGGCAGGGAAAGCGGCCCGCGCACCGATGCCTATCCTGTGCGCCATGGGAAACGCCGGGGGCTCAGATCGGGACTGCGCGGCGCGCCCGCGCGAGAGACGGGTTCTCGAGCAGGACCTTGCCGAGTCCTCTCGGGTGCTTCTGATCGAGGACGAGCCGGGCATCGTCGACTTCGTGCGGCGCGGTCTTGCCGCCGAGGGCTTTGTGGTGGAGGCCGCGTTAGACGGCGTTGAGGGCGAGCGGCTGGCGCTGCAGGGCAACTTCGATGCGATCGTGCTGGATCTGATGCTGCCCCGTCGCGGCGGCCTCGACGTGCTCGAGTCCGTTCGCCGCGCGATGCCGAGCCTACCGGTGATCGTGTTGACCGCACGAGGTGGGATCGAGGATCGGGTCGAGGCGCTGGAAGCCGGCGCGGTGGACTATCTCGTCAAGCCGTTCTCGATGGCCGAGCTCGTGGCCCGTGTGCGCGCGCACCTGCGCGCGATCGCGCAGGCGTCGGTCAGCACGCTGTGTGCGGAGGACATCGAGGTCGATCTGCTGACACGCAAGGTGCGCCGCGGCGGCCGCGCGGCGGCGGCGCTCTCGACGACCGAGTTCGAGCTGCTCGTCTATCTGCTGCGCCACCACGGCGAAGTGGTCTCGCGCGAGCAGATCCTCAGCTCGGTATGGGGCTACGAGCACGATCCGGCCACCAACGTCGTGGACGTCTACGTCGGATATCTGCGGCGCAAGCTCGGCCGTCCCGACGAACCGGCCCCGATATTCACCGTGCGGGCCGTGGGTTACCGCCTCGGCAGCGCGAGCTGATCGGCCGTGTGGGCGGCGCTGAGACGCCTGGCTCCCGCCGGTCTGCGCTGGCGCTTGGCGGGCTGGGTCACGCTGGTGACGCTGCTGTGCACAGCGATCGTGTTTGTAGCCGTGTATCGCGGCACCGGCAGCCAGCTGCGCCACCAGATCGACGGCGAGATCTCCGGCGACGCGGCCGAGCTCGCCCACAACCTCGCGCTGGCGAAAGCGCGCGATCCGCGTCAGCTCTCCGTAGCGGCCACTCGTTACGTTCACGATCAGCCTTTCGGCGCGAGCTCGACGCTGCTGTTCGCGCTCGTCCCGGGGCAGGCGCCGATCACCAACCGCCCAGAGCTGTTCGGACACCCAGTGGCCGAGGACGGTGAGACGCCTGCACAGCAGGCCCAGGAGAACCGGTTGTCCGCGCGGCTGCTGATCTCCCCCGACGGCTACTCCACGCTCGCGCTCCCCGACGTCGGCAACCTGCGCCTGCTCAAGCACTCCGTGCGCGCTCCCGCCGGCCTTCGCGTCACGATTGGCGTGGGTGAGCCGCTGGCGCCCGTCGCGCACGCGCAGCGGGGCGTGGCGCGTGCGTTTATCCTCGCTGGTCTCCTGGCGCTCATTGGAGCGCTGCTCGCCTCCTATCTGATCGGTGCACGCGTGTCGCGCCCGCTGCGCAGGATCGCTGCCGTGGCTGCGCGCGTCGACGCCGGAGATCTGCACCCGCGCATCCACTACAACGGCGCGCAGGGCGATGAGGTCAAGGTGCTGGCAGAGGCGTTCAACCACATGCTCGATCGCTTGACCGACGCCTTCGCGGGTCAGCGTGCGTTCGTCGCCGACGCCTCGCACGAGCTGCGCACGCCGTTGACGGTCATCCGCGGCCAGCTCGAGGTTCTTGCCGCGCAGCCGGATCCCTCCGGTGAGGAGGTGCGCCGTGTCGAGCGTCTCGTGCAGGCCGAGATCGCCCGGATCAGCCGGTTGGTCGACGATCTGCTGCTGCTCGCGAGAGCCGAGCAGACGGAGTTCTTGCGGATCGAGCGGATCGAGCTGTCCGGGTACGTGCATGAGCTGTGGGATGGGGTGAGTATGCTCGCCGACCGCCGCTTCGAGCTCGACTCTGTCGCAGCGGGGACGCTTCGCGCCGACCCGGACCGCCTCGCACAGGCGCTGCGCAACCTGATCATCAACGCGATCGACCACACCGCTCCGGCGCGCGGCCTCGTGCGAATGCAGGTGGAGGCGGCTCCAGGCAAACGCGTTCGATTCGTCGTCGAAGACGACGGTCCGGGGATTCCCGTCGAGCAGCGCGAACGCGTCTTCCACCGCTTCCATCGCACGGACGCCGCGCGGGATCGCGCATCCGGCGGAACTGGCCTGGGGCTCGCGATCGTCCGCGCCATCGCCGACGCGCACGGCGGCACGGTGAGCGCGAGCGAGTCCTCCGAGGGGGGCGCACGGATCGAGCTCGAACTGCCGGGCTTCACCCCCGCACGCGCGAGCACGCCCGTGCCCGACGGCGCCTACGCCGCGAACGGGGCCCGTTAGCCCACCGTTAGCCCTGTGCGGCCAGCGAGCTAGACACCCTGTCCCGGCAGGAACTCGTTCGTGAACGGTGGCAGGCCGCCGTTGGGATCGTGCTCGAGCAGGCCGCGCGAGCGCATCCAGCTCCCGAACGCCGCCCACGCAGAGGGGTCTTGCCAGCCGAATGGATCGCCTGGATTGGCCGGCTGCGCCGCCGGCAGCGTCTGCTTGATCGATTCGAGCTGGAGCTTCGGTTCCAACGACGGGTTTGCCTTGACGACGAGCGCCGCCGCCGCCGGCGGGTTCGCACGGACCTCGCGCTCGCCCAGCGTGAGCGCTTGCAGGAAGGCCCGCAGATCCTGGCCGTCGGTGTGGGCCTCGCCTTCGCGCACCACCAGCACGAGCTCGTCATACCCCGGAACACCCGCTCGATTGACCGAGATGGTCACCGGGTGCTTGTGCAGCAGCGTCAACTGGATGGCCTCATAGTTCCAATAGCCGCCTAGCGTTGCGGCCACCTTGCCGGAGAGCATCGCCGGAACCAGGTTGAAGCCCACGTTCACTTCCTTCACGCTCGCGGGGTTCACGCCGGCGCTCTGGAGAGCCGTCCGCAGCTCGGCGGCCTGGTAAGGAAGTCCCGCGGTGCCCACCGTCTTGCCAGCGAGCTCCGCCACCTTGCTCACATGCTGCCCAGGCAGGGCGATGATCGATGCGAGTGGGCGCTGCACGAGCGCCCCGACCGACACGAGCTTCAGGCCCTGATCGCGCGCGAGCAGAAGCTCCGGCTCGTAGGAGATCGCCATGTCCACCTTCCCGGCGGCGAGCAGCTTCAGCGGTTCCGCTGTTTCGGAGGGGACGACCGGACGCACGTCCAGGCCGACCGCCCGGAAATCTTCGTGGGCGATCGCCGAGTACAACGCCGCGTGGTCGGCGTTGGGGAACCAGTCGAGCATCACCGTGAACGGCTTGGTGCTCGCCGCTGAGGTGACGTCCTGCTTGGCGCCGCAAGCAGACAGGGCGAGGGCGAAGCACACGGCCAACAGCGCGGACGCGATGCGTCGGCGGGCGGCGTAGAGGACTCTCAAGGGGCGTCTCCTCTCGATTGGCCGGCCCACGGCGCTAGGCGACGCTCGGCGAGCGTGAGCGCGTGGAAACAGGCGATGGCGAACAGGAACAACACGAACGCCGCGGCGTATGCGCGCGAGGTCTGCAGCGCGGTCAGGTCGGCGTTGATCTCGTGCCCGAGTCCGGCGTAGGTACCGCTCGTCGCGGTCTGGGACTCGGCGATGTAGGCGCCGATCACGGCCACCGCCAGCGCGATTCGCGCGCCGCTGATCGCGGCCGGCAGCGCCGCCGGCAGCTCAGCGAGACGGAACGCCTGCCAGCGGCTGGCATCGAGCGTGCGCAGCAGCTTGAGCTGGTCAGGGTCGACGGCGGCGAGGCCGTCGACGGTCGTGACCAGGACCGGGAAGAAGCAGATCAGCACGATCACCACGAGCTTGGGGAACACGCCGAACCCCCACCAGAAGACCAGCAGCGGGGCGATCACGGCAATCGGCACGGCCTGCGAGCCGATCGCGAGTGGATACACGGCCCGTCGCAGGATCGGGGAGAAGTGGATCAGCACGGCGAGCGCGAAGCCGAGCGTCAGCGCGAGCAGGATCCCCAGCCCCACCTCGATCGCGGTGGGCTTGAGATTGGCCGCCAGGAAGCCGGCGTTGTTCCACATGGCGGCCACGATCGAGTGGGGGGCCGGCAGCGCGAACGAGCTCGCTGAGCCGGAGTCGATATAGATCTCCCAGATGCCGGCGAGGGCGAGCACGAGCAGCGCTGGCGGTAGGACGGCCGCTATGCCTCGACGCAGCGCGTGCCCCGGTGTCGGCGGGTCGACCGCAGCGCGACTGCTCACGCTCTCGCCTCCGAGGCGCCCGCGACGCGGTAAAGGGCGCTGAGCGCGCGCTCGCGCAAGGCGATCACCGCAGCGTCCGTGCGGGCACGAGGACGGGGGATCTCGATCTCGAGTTGTTCGATCACCCTCCCCGGCCTGGGCGAGAGCACGGCGACGCGGTCGGCGAGCACGATCGCCTCCTCGACGTCGTGGGTCACCAGCACCACGGTGCGCGGCTCGCGTATCAGCGTCCGCGCGAGCCACGTCTGCATCTCCGCGCGAGTGATCGCGTCGAGCGCGCCGAACGGCTCGTCCAGGCAGAGCACCGGCTTTCCCGAGAGCAGCGTGCGCAGAAAGGCAACGCGCTGGCGCATCCCGCCGGAAAGCTCCGTCGGGCGGGCGTGCTCGAAGCCTTCCAGTCCGAGCTCCGCAAACAGCGCGCCCGCGCGACGGCGGGCCTCGGTGCGCGAGAGCCGCGCGATGCGAAGCGCCAGCGCGGCGTTATCGACGGCGTTCAGCCAGGGCAGCAACAGGTCGCGCTGCGCCATCAGCACGGCCGGCGCGCAGTCGATCGAGCCGTCGTCCGGGGCCTGCAGCCCGCAGATCAGCTCGAGCAGCGTCGTCTTGCCGCAGCCGCTCGGTCCCACCACGGCGAGCAGCTCTCCGTGGGCGGCGCGCAGCGACACGCTCCTCAGCGCCCGCACGCTCCCGCCGCTGCGCGTGCAGTAGCTGCGACCCACGTCCTCGAGCACGATCGCGGAGCGGCTCGCCGTTGCCCTCAGCGAGGGCTGTGCGCGCGACTGCAGTTCGGTTGGCACTTCGCTCCCTTCGCGGGCATTACCCCACAGGTTCAAAGGGTCGACGCCGGGGGAATCGCTTCCCGTGCGCCATCTCAGCCGGCCTTCCCGCCAGCCCCCCTGGTGTCTGCTCTGTTCGTGCGCTGATGCTAGCGCGCCGCGGCGATGACCGGACGGGTCAGAGCTCTGACGAAGTCCTCGAGCTGAGCGGTCGTCCAGCACTCGAACGCGGTGCAGTACTGCTCATAGGCGGCGATCACCGAGTCCCCGTAGTTCCAGTACAGGCGCGGCTCCGGGTTCAGCCAGAAGGTGCGTCCAGCGCGGGCGGCGATCTGCGCGAATACATCCGCGCGGGGGTCGCGACCGTTGGTGCGCGCGTCGCCGAGCACGATCACGGTTGCGCGCGGGTGCAGGTCGTCCTCGACCTGCACCAGGAACTCCGACCACACGCGCCCGTAGTCGGTGTATCCGGAGATGTCAGCCACGCCCGCGTCGCTCGAGATCCGTTCGCTCACCGTCTTGAAGTTGCGCTCTGTCTCGAAGACGTCGGTGACCTCGGAGATGCGCTCGATGAACACGAACGAGCGCATCTTGCGGAACGTGTCATGGAGCGCGTGGAGTACCGACAGGAAGAACACCGACGCCGAGGTGACGCTGGTGGAAACGTCGCACAGGACATAGATCTCCGGACGCCGGGGGCGGCGGGGACGATACTTGAGCACCACCGGTACGCCACCGGTCTGCAGCGATGCTCGCATCGTGCGCCTGAAGTCGACGTGGGCGTGGCGGCGCTGGCCGCGGGCCTGCAGGCCCTGGGTGGCCAGCCGACGGCGCAGCTGGGCAACGACGCGGTGGACCGCCGCCAGGTCCGCCAGCGGGCCGGATGGCAGCGCTCGATCCAGCTCGCCCAGCGGACGCGCCGGCGGCAGGCTGCCCGTACGCTCGATCTGCGAGCGTTCAAGCTCGCGCCGCAGCAGCGCCTCGAAGCGCCGCAGCGCGTCGCGCGGCAGACCGTCCCGTCGCGGGTCCTCCGGGGCCAGCTCGGGCTGGGGCTCGGCGCGCAAGCCGAGCGCCCTGCGGATGCGCTGCACGTCAACGCCGATCACCCCCGAGCCCTCCTGGCGGCGAGCAAACGCTGCAATAGCCATGCGCGCCAGATCGCGCATCGCGCCCTCCGATCCGTCTCGCAGGGCGGCTGCGATCTGCATGCGCAGCGCCTCGAGCTCCTCCTCGGACAGCTCCCCCAGGGCAGCCAGATCCTCCTCGCGAATGCCCTCGCGTGAGGCCGCGACCTCGACGGCGCGGAAGAAGAAGCGCTCGAACACCAGCTCGAACACGCGTCGGTCCTCCTGGCTCTTCGCGAGCGTCGCCGCGAGCGCCTCGCGGAAGTCCTCTTGCGAGGTCCAACTGATCTCGCGCAGGACCGCGAACGCGTCGAGCATCTCGGATGTGCCGACCGCCACGCCTTCGCGGCGTAGCTCCTCGCCGAGCTCCAATATCCGCGCGGGCAGGCCCTCCGGCGCCTCAGGCGACATCGGCGGGCGAACGGAGCTTCAGTCCCACGCGGTCGGCGACCACGTCCATGTCGGTGCGGTGCTTGACGATCACCGACATCGTCTCCATGAACGTGTCCGCGTCGATGTCCTTGACCCCCAGCAGCAGCAGGGCGCGTGCCCAGTCGATCGACTCGGCGATCGACGGAGGCTTCTTCAGATCGAGCGCGCGCACCATGCCGATGACCTCCACCAAGCGGCGTGCGATGGTCTCAGAGAGCTCCGGCGTGTGCAGACGCACGATCTCGAGCTCGTGCTCGAGCGCCGGGTAGTCGAGCCATAGGTATAGGCAGCGGCGCTTGAGCGCCTCGGTGAGCTCCCGCGAGTTGTTGGACGTGAGCAGCACGACAGGGTGCGTGCGCGACTCCACCCGCCCGAGCTCCGGTATCGAGATCTGGAAGTCCGAGAGCACCTCCAGCAGCATCGCCTCGAACTCCTGGTCGGTCTTGTCGATCTCGTCGATCAGCAGCACCACCGGCTGCTCGGACGCGATCGCGGTCATCAGCGGCCGCGCCAGCAGAAACTCCTCGCCGAAGATGTCCTCCTGGACGGCGTCCCAGCCCGTGCCGGACGCCTCGGCCTGGATTCGAAGCAGCTGCTTGCGGTAGTTCCACTCGTACAGCGCCTTAGCCTCGTCCAGGCCCTCGTAGCACTGCAGGCGCACGAGCTCCCGACCCAGGTAGGAGGCGAGTGCCTTGGCGAGCTCGGTCTTGCCGACCCCCGCGGGCCCCTCGACGAGCACGGGCTTGCCGAGCCTTGTCGCCAGGAATGAGACCAGCGCCGCGGACTCGCCGGGCAGGTAGCCGACGCTGCGCAGGCCCTCGGCTACTTCTGCCACGGAGGCGGGCGCCTGAGACGGAGGGGCGGGCATCGTCAACGCAATGATAGGCGCCGGCTGACCGCGGGGCCGGTGGACGCGGCGCGAGTTGGCTACTCCGATCGGGTGGGGGGGTCCTCGAACGACAGCTGCTCGGGCGGAGCGGGCGGGTAGGGAGCCCGCCCGCCCCGCTCGCGCGCGGGGATCGGCTGGCGCGCCTGTGACGGGCGCCGCGGGCGGAGGGGTCCTGCAGCCGTCACGGCGAGGTCCGGGTCCACGGGCGCGCTCGGGCGCGCGCCGCGATCGCGTCGCAAGGGCGGTTCGGGCCGTTCGAGAGCGCGCATCCGCCCGCCGGCATAGGCGAGACCGAGCGCCAGCAGCAGGGCGATGAAGATCCCCCACTCGACCCCGACCGTCGCGGTCACACGTTCGTTGCCGTGCAGTCCCGGCTTGTCGAGCAGCCGGTAGAAGATCAGCAGCGCCGTCCAGCCGCCGGCGATCATCACGATCAGGCCGTCGCCGCCGGGGAGCTGAAAGACGCGCCCCTCGGCGCGCGCGAACAGCATCGCGAGCACTCCGGCGCTGACGAGCAGCACAGCGGCCTCGACGAACGAGAAGGCTTGAAATGCGCTGAGGCTGGTCTGGGTGGCCTTGGCGGCGCCGTGCACGACGAACGTGTTCGCCTTGCTGTACCAGGGCAGGAACATCGACGCGAACAGCCCGAGCGAGACGAGCGCGGCGAGTCGCCGCTCGGGCGCCAGCGCACGCCACGCGTGGCTGAGTCTCGTCACCTGCGCTCGCCGCCTCGCCGGATCGTGTCGATGAAGGTCACTCGCGCCTAGTCTAGGAGCGGCGGCCGCCGGCTAATGGCGGCTGACGACGATCGTGCCGCTCGCCGTCGAGAAGTTGCCCGCGAGGTCGGTCGCGGCGAGCGTGATCGAGAAGGTCCCTCCGTTGGACGGCGTGACCCACAGCAGCCTCGGCTTACCGCGTTCGACGGTGGCGCTGTTGGTCCACACCACCCGAGAGCCCTGCCGGACGGTCATGCTGACGGTCGAGATCTTCGACAGCGACAGCTGCACGCCCGCGCGGGCGCCGCCGTGCAGCGTCTTTGACAGGAGCGAGATCACCGGCGGGGTGTGCAGGTCGGCGGTGAAGCTTGCGGCCGTCGTGCAGTAGATCTGATCGCCCGGGATCGGTGCGTTCGCCTGCCTGATCGGCGGCCCCTTGCTCGTCCGTTCGCACAGATGCTTGAGGAATTCGCTCAGCAGTTCGTGATAGTTGAGGCTGGATTCGCCGAACTGGTCGTACAGCGACCACGCGCCCGTGTCGTAGTGCGGCACCAGGGAGCGCGCCTCGCCATCGCCGGCTTCGAACAGCGCCAGTCCGAGCGGGTCCTTGGTGATGGCCGTGTAGTCGTAGAGCCCGACCAGCGCCTGGATGAAGCCGTTGAGGATCTTGTCGCTTGGGGCGTACGTGTACTCGGCGTACATGGCACCGGCTGGCGTGCTGACGCGTACGCCCTGCGGCGGCGAGGTCTCGAAGATGCCCAGCGCCTGCTGGGCCGCGGTCAGATCCGCGGGTTCCTTGAAGCGCGACCAGGCGCGGGCGAGCACCTGAACGGCGGTGCCCTGCGACAGCCCGCTGGTCCACGGCGGCGCACCGCCATCGAAGTTGAACATGTACTCCCACGCGATCCCGCCCGCGCGCTTGGTCGCCAGCGGAATCACTTCGCCCAGGAGCTGGCGCAGGTTGCCGTTTTCGTGGCCGGACAGGTAGTAGCCGTTGGCCTCGCCGAACGTAGCCAGCCACTGGATCTGGACTCCCTGGCCGGGATAGTACTCCCAGACGATCTCGCTCCCAGGGAAGCTCACGCGCTCATCGCCGGACAGCAGCGGCTCGGTCGTCCACCACTGCCGGTTGCGTTCCAGCGTCAGGAACACCGCGCCCAGCCGCGACGGGATCAGCTCGCCGGCGGCGGCCATCGCCTGGACGTTCGCGAGCACGGCGCCGAGTTCCGCCTTACGCGTGCCGCTCAGCTTGCCCAGCGAGCTTTTTGCGGCCACGTAGGCCGAGTAGTCCTGGTGGTAGGTCGCTTCGCTGATGGCTTCGCTGTGCAGCTCGTTCTGCAGTGTCGCCGACACGCTCGGCCCGTGGGCGCTGGCGCTCCGAGCGGGCACGTGGACGCGGACGGGGGCCAGCGTGCTCGCCTGCCGAGCTTCGGTCGCTCCACCTGCGAGGGCGGGAAGGGCTGTGGTCCCGCCGAGGCCGAGCACGCCCAGGGCGAGCGCCGCGAGACGCTTAGCGCGCACCGCGCCGATGCTACGCTGGAGCGCCATCGGAGCTGCAGGGGCCCTTGCAGCTCGGCGTCCGTTGAGTGACCGCACGCTTCTCGAACACATCCAGGCACGCGGCAGTTGCGCGGACGCCGCTCGCGCGTGGCCGGCGCACCCGGTGGGCGGGCTACCTCCGCAAGGCGCACACGCTGCTCGTCGCGGTTTGCGTGGCCGGCGGCCTCGGAGCATGCGGAGGTGGCGGTATGCAGAGCGCGCGGTCGCTGCTGCGCGAGACCTTCGCGGCGCACCAGCCGATCGAGAGCGGGCGAATCGACTTCTCGCTGGCGTTGTCCTCCACCGGCCGGGGGGCGCCGGAGGAGCTCTTCTCGGTGCACCTGCGGGGGCCGTTTCAGAGCCTCGGTCCGGCGCGGCTGCCCCGCTTCGCGTTGCTGGTCGATGTCAGCTCGCGCGAGCTCGGCTCAGCCAACGGCGCGACCGGCGCGACCGCGCTCTCGCTCGGCGCGACGTTCACCGGCCGGCAGCTGTTCGTCGAGCAGGAAGGTAGGCCCTTCCTGGCGCCGGTCAGCGCGGTGCGAGCGCTCGAACAGGGCTACGCACAGGCCACGCGCTCGCCCTCAACGGCCTCGGGGTCATCGAACTACGCAGCTCTCGGTGTGGACCCGAGCGAATGGCTGTTGAGCCCCGCGCTCGCGGGCTCCACCCGCGTTGCCGGCGCCGAAACCGTCCACATCGTCGCGGGGCTGAACGTCGCGCGCTTCCTGGCCGACGCCGCGAAGTTGGCCGGCGCGGGTCGCGCACTCGGACTCGGGGCCGGCCAGGGCTCGGAGCTCCTGTCGCCGGCTTCGATCGCCGCGCTGTCGCGGTCGGTGCGCTCGGCGCGGGTGGACATGTACACGGACGCTCACGATCACCTTTTGCACCGGCTGGTGGTGAGCGCGTCGATCGCCACCACCGCGCAGACGCGTCCTGTGCTCGGCGGCCTGCGTGCGGCAGACCTCACGCTCGTACTCCAGCTCGCGGCGCTGAACCAACCGCAGGCGATCGTCGCGCCCGCTTAGCTTTAGCTTAGTCGGGGTCGAGCTCGAGGTCTTCAACCCCGTCGAGCTCGTCGTCATCCTCGTCATCCTCGTCGTCTGCGTCGAGGTCGTCCTCGGGCAGCAGATCGCCTGACGCCCCGTGGGACAGCTGGAAGCGCTCAACGAGATCGTCGCGCTTGTGCTCATCGAGCGGGGAATCCTCGGAGATCAGCACCCACTCCTCGCCGTCGAACTCGTCCGTCTCGAAGATCTCGTGGTCGACCTCCGGCGAGTCGTCGACGACGATCATGATCTCCGTCTGAGGGTTGAAGTAGGTGCCCGGGCGGAGGGTGATCTCGTCGAGTTGGAAGCGGCGTGCGTTGGTCATTGGGCGTTTATACCCCACCACACGGCGCCTGTGTTCACGGCTCGAGCTCGTCGAGTGTTCGCGTCACCTCGGCATCCACATCGAGCGGCTCCAGGCCCTGGCGGACCCGTCGTTCGTTGCGGGCCACCACGAGCTGGCGTACCTCTGAGACGAGCCCCGCCTCGTGCGCGTTCGCCGCCTGATCGCCCCCAAGCAGCCGCGCGAGCTCCGCGTCGATGTCCAACGCAGGCTGCCCCCGGCGGACAAGACGTTCGCTGCGCGCGCTCAGCATCTGGCGGATCTCGTGCTCGCGCTCGGATCGCGCGGCGGGTGAGTTGGGGGCCGGCGCAGGCGCGGCGCCTCCGTTGTCGCTTTCGCGCGAGATCCCGCCCTGTCCGATGTGGTCGTACATGCTGTCGCTTCCGCTGGTGAACAGGAACAGCAGCGACATCACCACGGAGAAGGCCACCGAGCCGAACACCACGAAGCTCAGGCCGTTCTCAGCGATGGCGAACACCACGATCGAAGGGGCGCCGGGCACGAAGCTTGATTGTTGCTGATCGCGCCGGTCTTCGCTACCCTCCCGGTTTAATATTGACTGACCAGTCAATCTATGACCACGCGCCAGCCCGTTCCACGCGCCAGCCCGTTAGGAGATCCGAGAATGGTCGATTTCACGCTCACCGATGAGCAGAAGAGCCTGCGCGAGATGGCGCACGACTTCGCGGCTAAGGAGATTCGTCCCGTCGCGTGGGACTACGACAAGGACAGCACCTGGCCCGGAGAGATCATCGAGAAGGCGTGGGAGGTCGGCCTGATGAACTCGCACATCCCCGAGGAGTACGGTGGCAGCGGCGCCGGCTACCTGGACGGCTGCCTGATCGAGGAGGAGCTCTCGTGGGGCTGTTCGGGGATCCAGACCTCGCTCGGGTGCAACGGCCTGGCTACGGCGCCCGTCATCGCGGGAGGCTCGGAGGAGATCAAGAAGGAGTACCTCGGTCGCCTCACCGAGGCGCCGCTGCTGGCGTCGTTCTGCCTGACCGAGCCCGACGCGGGCTCGGACGTCTCGGGAATGCGGACCACGGCCGTGCGCAAGGGCGACAAGTACGTGATCAACGGCTCGAAGTGCTTCATCACGAACGGCGGCTACGCCAACTGGTACACCGTCTACGCCAAGACCGACAAGGACGCCGGCCACCGCGGGATCTCAGCGTTTGTGGTCCCGCGCGACGCGGGCGTGGTGGTCGACAAGAAGGAGGACAAGCTCGGTCAGCGTGCCTCCAACACCGCCACGATCTCGTTCAACGACGTCGAGATCCCCGCCGAGAACCTGATCGGCGAGGAAAACCACGGTTTCAAGCTTGCGATGGCGACCCTCGATCGCACCCGCCCGGGCGTCGCTGCGATGGCGACCGGCATCGCCCGCGCGGCGTTCGAGTTCGCGACCGACTACGCACGCGAACGCCAACAGTTCGGGGTGCCGATCGCGATGCACCAGGCGATCCAGTTCATGATCGCCGACATGGCCACCGAAATCGAGGCCGCGCGCCTGCTCACGTGGAAGTCGGCCGTGATGCTCGATCAGGGCCAGCGCAACACGCTCGTCTCCTCCCACGCCAAGCGCTTCGCCGCCGACGCGGCCATGAAAATCGCCACCGACGCCGTCCAGGTCTACGGCGGGTATGGCTTCATCAAGGAGTACCCCGTCGAGAAGCTGTTCCGCGATGCCAAGATCATGCAGCTGTATGAGGGCACCTCTCAGATCCAGCGCTTGGTTATCGCGCGCGAAACGCTGTTGCCGCGGCACGTCGAGGAGCCCGCGGCCGCGATGGCATAGGCTGCGGGCTCGGGTGACCGGCCCACTGCTAGGCGCTGTCGCGGCGCTCGGCTGTGCGGCAGCGATCGTGACGCCAGCCGGTTCAACTGCCCGGCGCGCAGCGACGGCTGATCGTGGCCTGGCGAGCCTACCAGCGGCTGCGCAGGGCGCGGTCTCGGCCGCGTTGGGGCGCGATCAGCCGGCTTATCGCGTCACGCGTCTGGATGCGGTCAATCCAGCGCAGCGTTTGCGGATCGGTTTTTCACGCCGAGGTGTCACGGTCGCCGCCGGTGCTGCACGTCTCTCCCTGACGCTCTCCTCCTACGGCTATGCCAGCGCGCCCACGCCGGTGTCGGCGGTGACTCCGCGCGCGAGCGCGAACCGTGTCAGCTACGCCGACGGGGCGCTCACGCAGTGGTTCACGAACGGTCCGCTGGGGCTCGAGCAGGGTTTTGACCTCGCCGCTCGCCCGAACGCCGGGCGCGGGCCGTTGACCTTCTCGCTCGCTCTGTCTGGCGGCCTCGCCGCGCGGCTCGAGGACGGCTCGGTGCTGCTCGAGGGCCGTGGTGTCTCGCTTCGCTACGGCGGCCTGGTGGCCACCGATGCGCGTGGGCGCGTGCTGCGCTCGTGGCTTGCGCTGCCCAGAGGCCGCTTGCTGATCCACATCGATGACCGCGGCGCCGTCTATCCGCTGCGGATAGACCCCTTTGTCCAGGAGGCCGAGCTGACCGCGTCGCGCGGCGAAGCCGACGACCGTCTCGGCGTCTCGGTTGCGGTTGCGGGCGACACGATCGTCGTCGGCGCGCCAGACCGCAAGGTCGGCGAAAACAAAGAACAGGGCGTGGCGTATGTCTTCACCGTGCCCGCCTCGGGCTGGGCAAACGCTAAGCAGATCGCCGAGCTGACCGCCAACGGGGGTGAAGAAAAGGAACTTTTCGGCCGCTCGGTTGCGATCGCGGGCAACACGATCGTCGTCGGCGCGCCGTTCCGTAAGGTCGGCGCAAACGCGATGCAGGGCGAGGCGTACGTGTTCGTGAAGCCCACGTCGGGCTGGGCCGGCCCGCTTCACCAGATTGCCAGACTTACCGCCGAAGGAGGCGAAGCGGGAGAAGATCTGGGTGAATCCGTCGCGGTTTCTGGCGAAACCGCCATCGTCGGCGCACCCAGCCGCAGCGAAAAGCACGGTGCGGCGTACGTGTTCGTGATGGCGCCCGGTGGGTGGGCGAACGCGACCCAGACCGCCGAGCTGACCGCCAAAGGAGGCGAAAAAGAAGACGAGCTCGGCTACTCGGTCGCCGTCTCGGGCGACACGATCGTCGCCGGGGCGTTCGGCCACATGGTCGGCTCAAACGAAAAGCAGGGCGCGGCGTACGTGTTCCTTCCAGCCGCTGGCGGATGGGAACCGGACATGACCCAGACGGCCGAACTGACCGTCTCAGGAGGCGAGGCGAAAGAAGGCTTCGGTGAATCCGTCGCGGTTGCGGGCGCCACCGTCGTCGTCGGCGCACCCAGCCGCAGCGAAAAGCAGGGCGCGGCGTACGTCTTCGCCATGCCCGCCTCGGGCTGGGCCGGCTCGCTCACCCAGACCGCCGAGCTGACCGCCAAAGGAGGCGAAAAAGAAGACGAGCTCGGCCAGTCGGTCGCGATCTCGGGAGACACGGTTGTCGCCGGCGCGCCCCACCGCAAGGTCGGCGCAAACGAACAACAGGGCGCGGCGTACGTTTTCGTGATGGGACCCGGCGGATGGGCGAACGCGACCCAGACGGCCGAGCCGAGCGCCGGCAACGGCGGAGCGAAGGACCACCTCGGTGAAGCGGTCGCGGTCTCTGGCGACACGGTGCTCGCCGGCGCCCCGGCCCATGAGGTCGGAGAACACGAAGAACAGGGCGCGGCGTATGTGTTCGAGGAGCCGCCGTCGGTCACGATCTCCTCGCCGGTCAACGGCGCCATCTACCGCCAGGGTCAGGTGGTGGCAGCCGGCTACCTGTGCGGCACACCGTCCGGCACGAGCGTCGTCTGCTCCGGCCCGGTCGCAAGCGGCGCGGCGATCGAAACAAGCACAGTGGGATCGCACAGCTTCGTTGTCAACGCCACTGACAGCGATGCCCTCTTCGCATCCCAGAGCGCCACCTACACCGTGCTCAGCGCGCCTGTCGCGACCCACCTCCCGACGGGCGTTCGGACGGGGGGCGGCGTGCCCTCCGCCCTCGCCGGCCCGATCCTTGGCAGCCTCAGCGAGACGGCCAGGAGATGGCGTGAGGGCAACCTTCTCGCCCACATCAGCGCAAGTCTGAGCAGCAAAACCACGAACCAGCCCCCGCTTGGCACGACGTTCTCCTTCACGCTCAACAAGCTGGCGAGCGTGACGTTCACGTTCACCGAGCAGGCCACCGGGCGCAAAGTCGGAAAGAGCTGCGTGGCACAGACCAACGAGAACAAGCACATGCACCGCTGCGCGCGCACCGTGGTCGCCGGCGCGCTGAATTTCTCCGCGCACCCCGGGAGCAACAAGGTGCGCTTCGAGGGCTCGATCTCCAGCCACAAGAAGCTGAGGCCGGGCAGCTACACGCTGCTCGTCACGGCGACGGCGCTGGGCAGGCACTCGACCACGGGAACTCTGCACTTCACGATCGTGCACGGCTAGTCAGACCCAATACTGCGGCTAGCCCGCCGTGAGCCCCCGGCGCGGTGTAGAGTCGTCCGGCATGAGCGTGCGCCACGGGTCACCCGGGTCGCGACTGGCCGCTCGGCAGGCGGGGATGTTGCTCGTCGTGCTGGTCGCGTTGAGCGCCATGAGCGTCGCGTTGGCACCCGCCGATGCCGGGGCCGCTGGCGGCGTGTGGAAGGGGACAGCCGAAGGGATCAGGGTCGATCACGGCAATCTCCAATCCGACGAAGTCACCTCCACCAGCGTCGCCTACTATCTGGTCGAGCTGACGTTCTCGTTCAGCGTCAGCAAAGACGGTCAGGTGAGCGGCGTCGGCAGCGGCCACTACACCGACGCGCACTGGCATCTGTCCGGCGTCAACGGCAAGGAAGGCGCTTTTGGCTGCGAACCGCCGGTGTCGACCAACCAGTTCGGGGTCGAAGTCAGTGGCCGCAGGAGCGGCCACGAGCTGCTGCTCAAGCTGGCGATTCCCGACGCTACAGAGACGAACGAAAACTACGACTGCGGTGCGAACTACACCGGCTTTGCAACGACCAGCCACGCCATGGCCGAATCGCTGGAAGTCGTCGGTGGCGGGGCGCTGCACGTGTCCGGCGGTGCCCCGACGTCGCTGACGCTCGAAAAGACGGTCGAAACCGGCGACTCCGAAAACAGCAAAACGCACCAGAACGTGTGGTCCTTCTCGGTGACGCCGCCCGGGAGCGGACCCGAAGGCGGATCGAACTCGGGCGCCGGCAGCGGGCGCTCCTGCTCGCTATCGCTGACCCGCGTCCTCGCCAAGCCCTCACCAGGGCATGCGGGCGAGCCGATCGTGGTGTACTTCCACGTCTCCGCCGCGGTCAAGGCCTCGCTCCTCGTCTCCCCGTTCGGCGGCACTCCCGCCACCGTCGTCACGCGCAACGTCCCCAAGGGGCTCGACGAGCTCGAGTGGGCCGGTTGGCTCGGCACACTGCCGGCGCCGGCGGGCAAGTATCAGCTGACCGTGCAGGCGAAGGGGTGCGGCAGGACGCGCTCGCAGAGCATCGACGTGAGCACCAGTTAGCTCGAGCTGATGGACGCAGACGGCACACCGGGCCCAATCGCGTTGGGGAATGGGGTGCCCGGACGCGGATCGGCTCCTAGGCCGGGCCGGTGGCTGCACGCGCCCGGCCTAGAATTGGGGCCGACGCTAAGCGGCCGGCTGCGCCCCGCGGTCGTCGGCGGGCTGGTGGGTGTTGTCGTCGCGCTTGGGTGTGCGGCGGCGCTTGTGGCGCTCCGTGGCGCAACCGACGGGCACGCCCCGACAGCACATCGTGGTCTGGCGAGCCTGCCGACGGCCGCGCAGGGTCCAATATCGGCGGCGCTCGGGCGCGATGCGAGCGTGTATCGGGTGGTTGATCTGCGGGCGGTCAACCCCGCGCAGCGCTTGCTTGTGGGCTTCTCACGAGGGGGTGTCACGGTCGCCTCGGGTGGGGCACGGCTCGGCGTGACGCTGTCGGCGTACGGCTATGCGAGCATGGTGCGGGGGCTGGGGTCGGTGACTCCGCGCGTGAGCGCCAATCGTGTCAGCTACCACCACCACGCTCTTCAGGAGTGGTTCGTCAACGGTCCGCTGGGGCTCGAGCAGGGCTTTGACGTTGAGGCGCGTCCCGGTGCCGGGAGGGGGCCGTTGACGTTCTCACTCGCGCTGTCTGGCAATCTCGCCTCGCGGCTGCAGGACGGGTCGCTGCTGCTCGGCGGCGGTGGTGTCGCGCTTCGCTACGGCGGCCTGGTAGCCACCGACGCGCGCGGACGCGTGCTGCATTCGTGGCTTCAGCTGGCTGGCGGCCATCTGCTGATCCGAGTCGATGATCGCGGTGCGGCCTACCCGGTGCGGATCGACCCGTTTCTCCAGCAGGCCGAGCTCACCGCCTCGGACGGCGGGGAAGGTGACCGGCTGAGCTACTCGGTCGCGATCTCGGGGACCACGATCGTCGCCGGCGCACCCTTCGCCAAGGTCGGCTCGAACGCGCACCAGGGCGCCGCATACGTGTTCACGATGCCCGCCTCGGGCTGGGCGAGCGCGAAACAGACGACCAAGCTGACTGCCTCCGACGGCGCCGCGAACGACGAACTGGGCTCCTCTGTGGCGGTCTCGGGCGCGACGGTCGTCGCCGGCGCGCCTGGCGCCATGGTCGTGCACGCCGCCCAGGGCGCGGCGTACGCGTTCACTCAACCAACCGGCGGCTGGGGGGCCGGCTCACAGCCACAGCACCAGGAGGCCAAGCTGACCGCCTCCGAAGGCGCCGAAAACGACGAGCTGGGCTCCTCGGTTGCGGCCGCGGGCTCGACGGTCGCCGCGGGCGCGCCTGGCGCCATGGTCGTGCACGCCGCCCAGGGCGCGGCGTACGTGTTCACCGAGCCAGGCGGTGGCTGGGGGAGCCATAAAGCTGGCGAAGAAGTCCCGCAGGCGGCCGAGCTGACCGCCTCCGACGGCGCCGCGCAGGATCGGCTGGGCACCTCGCTCGCGGTCTCGGGCACGACAGTGGTGGCTGGAGCCCCCCACGCCACCGTCGGCGGACACGCCTTTCGGGGCGCGGCGTATGTCTTCTCTGAACCCGGCGCGGGATGGTCCGGCAAATTGCAGCAGGCGGCCAAGCTGACCGCCCTCGGCGGCACTGAAGAACTCGAACTGGGCACCTCCGTAGCGGTCTCGGGCGCGACGGCTGTCGCTGGCGCCCCTCTGGCCAATGTCGGCTTGACCGCGGAACAGGGCAAGGCGTACCTCTTCACCGAGCCGGCCGGAGGATGGGGGAGCCATAAAGCTGGCGAAGAAGTCATGCAGGCGGCCGAACTGACCGCCTCCGACGGCGCCGCGGGGGACCATCTGGGCGTCTCGGTGGCGGCCTCTGGTCAGACAGTCGTCGGCGGTGCCCCGGAAGCCAAGATCGGCAAAAACGAATTTCAGGGCGCCGTGTATTTGTTCTCGGAGCCCGGCGCGGGATGGTCGGGCGAACAGCACCAGGCGGTCAAGCTGACCGCCTCCGAAGGCGCCGAAAACGACGGGCTGGGCTCCTCGGTTGCGGTCTCCGGTCAGACGGTTCTCGCCGGCGCGCCCTTCCACAAGGTAGGCGCCAACACGGAACAGGGCGCCGCGTACGCGTTCGGCCATCCCTCGCCCTCGATCGTGATCACCTCGCCGGCCAGTGGCGCCGCCTACACCCAGGGTCAGGTGGTCGCGGCCGGGTACTCGTGCAGCGCACCGACGGGAGCGAGCGTGACCGCGTGCTCGGGCCCGGTCGCAAACGGCGCGGGGATCGAAACCAGCGCGCTCGGGGCGCACACCTTTACGGTCAACACCACCGACAGCGACGGCGTCAACGCATCTCAGAGCGTCAGCTACACCGTCGTGGCGGCGCCGGTGGCGCGGCTTGCGGCCCCGCTGCTCGCACCAATTCTCTCAAGTCTGAGCGAGAGCGCGAAGACCTGGCGTGAGGGCGGCCTGCTCGCCCACATCAGCGGCGGCAAGAGCAAGAAGAAGAAGCCTCCGCTTGGCACGACGTTCTCCTTCAGCGTCAACGTCGCGGCGAGCGTCACGTTCACGTTCACCGAGCCGGCGGGCGGACGGAGGGTCGGAAAGACGTGCGTCGCGCAGACCCACAAGAACAAGCACAAGCACCGCTGCACCCGCACCGTGATCGCCGGCGCGCTGACGTTCTCCGCACGCGCCGGGACCAACAAGGTGCACTTCGAGGGCCTCATCTCCAGGCACAAGAAGCTGAGGCCCGGCAGCTACACCGTTCTAGTCACCGCCACGGCGTCAGGCAAACGCTCGGCAACGAGAACGCTGCACTTCACGATCATCGCTTAGCTGACGATCGTGAACGTAAGTGAGCGGGGTGCCGCGGTGAGGCCGTCGGCGGACGCGCTTAGCACGAGCGTGTAGCGGCCGGGCTTGAGTGTTTTGGTAGCCGAGAGGCGGCCTTCGAAGCGCACTCTGTCGGCGCCGATTTGCCCCGGGAGTGTGAGTGCGCCGACGGTGATGGTGCGACGGCAGGCACGCTTGGTGCGATTGTGCTTGGTCTGCGCGACGCAGTGCCCGCTGACGCTGCGGCCGGTGGCCGGCTGCGTGAAGGCGAGGTCGAGTATCGCGGCCTCGTTGAGCGTGAAGCCGAACGTGGCGCCGCGCGGTGGCTTTGCTCGCGCCGTGCTGACGTGCGGCAGGCCGGGGCCCTCCCGCCAGCGAGCGGCCGATTGGGCGAGGTTCGACACGACGGGCCTCACAGCGCTGGGCGTCACGTTGGTGCTGGTTTGGCCGCTGCTGCCGGAGCTGCTGCCACCGCCCGCGGCTACGATCGTGAACGTGCGCGAGGCTTCGCCGACGAGCAGGTCGGCCGGATCGCTGGCCTTCACTGTGAATGTGTGCTGCCCGAGCGCCAGCGGCCCGGTCGGGTGCGGCGAGGTGCATGGCTTGAATTCGCCGCCGTCGAGCTTGCATTCGAACGTGCTCGGTTCTTCGGCGGTGAAGCTCAAGCTGACATCCGGCGTGGTGACGGTGCCGCTCGGCCCGGAAGTGATGTGCACGAGCAGCGGCGAGGTGACGAGCTCGTAGGCGCCCGAGTCGCAGGCCGGTCCCTGCGGACGCGGCACGCCCCGCTGGTCGGTCGGCTCGCAGCCGAAGCCGGTGTTCACCGGGCTCACTGGCGAGCCCGCTCCGAGCGCCATCGTCTCGGTCGGGCCGCCGTTGGCTTCTAGGGGGTGGAGCTGCGAGGGCGTGTTGAGTTCTTCGGGAGGCGCGATGTCGGTCGCATTCAGGAACCCGCACTTTTCCGCGCCGTCTTCGCCGGGGAGGCCGTACTCCTCATCGCCCCCGAGCGATTTGACTTCGCCACTGAGGGTGGATCCGATCGGAATGAAGCAGTTGCCACCCGTGATCGCGTTTGCGACAAGCGAATTCTCCCACGTCACCTTGGTGTGTTTTTCCACGTACAGGTTGCCTCCGTGTTCTTTTTCTTTTGCTTTCCCTGCCGAGTTCTCGGCCAGCGTCACGTCATGAACCGTCGCTTCGACGTTTTCTCCCAGCCACAGGCCGCCGCCGTGCACGGACGTGACGCTGCCGTTCTCGGCGATCGTCGAGCGGGTCAGGTCCAGCATCGTCGGGGGAGACGTGCCGGGTTCTCTCACGTATGCGCCGTCGCCTTCTTCGGCCGTGTTGCCGGGGCCGATCGTGCTGCCTTCGATGACGAGCTTTTCGGATCCGTCGTTGGGTTCGAAGCCGACGCCGCCGCCTTTGAAGACGGCGTGGTTTTCAGCGATCGTGCTGTCTTGTAGCGTCAGGGCGGCCTGCGCATAGATCCCGCCGCCGCGCATACCCGTAGTATCGCCAGCAACATCGACGTTCGTGAGCGTCGTCGGCCCCACCCTGACGAAAAGGCCGCCGCCGTACTCTGTGCTTTCGTCTCCGGCGATGATCGTGCCCGTCGCGGTCAACGTGCCTTCCGAGAAGATGCCGCCTCCCGCTTCGGCTGCGTCGCCCGGCCCGACTTCTCCGCCGCTGAGCGTCAGCGTGCCCTTGTCGTTCAAGATCCCGCCACCCGCACTCGCCATGCCGTAGGAGATCGCCGTGTCCTTCACAGTCGTAACGCCCTCGTTGAAGATGTCATCGCCAGCCATTGCAGGGCGTCCGCCTTCGATCGTGCTGCTCTCGATCGTCGCTTCGGCTTCGTGACTGACGAAGATGGCACCGCCCGCGAACGCGTCGTCACCGGTCATCCTGGAGTTCGCGAGGGTCAGCGCCGCGTGTTCGCTGATCAGGATGCCGCCGCCGTCTCCTTCTTCAGCCGCCGTCGAATCGATGATCGTGACGCCCGAGATCTGAACGCCGGCGCTTTCGACGTCGAAAGCGCGATCGTTGGGCCCCTCGATCGTCGTCCCGGCGCCGGCGCCCTGAATCGTCACCGGCTTCTTGATGTTGAGGTCGCCGTTGGTTTCGGGGTCTTCTTTGCTCGGCGGGATCGTCAGCAAGTAGAGCCCTGCCGGCACTGCGATCGTGTTGCCGCCGTTGGTGCCCGATGGGCAGCCGCCGACGGCGGCCCGGGTGTTCGCCGCGATGATCGCCTCGCGCAGCGCGCACTTGCTGCCGCCGCTGGCAAGGTCCGCCGTCGTGGTCACCGCGATCGTCGCCGCGCGCGCCGCTGACGGCAGTCCGACCAGCGCCAGCGCCACAGCCGCCCCAACCCATCTCGATCTCGATCCCCCCGTTGTGATCGCTCGATGGTAGACCCACCCAACCTGCCGGTCAACGCGGGGACTCCGGCTGACCCGGGCACGCCGCTCCGCTAGGCTCCGCCATCCCCCAGCCAGCAGAGGAGACCCAAGCATGTTCGTGTTCAAAGCCGCCGTCGTCGGCGCCGGGACGATGGGCGGACAGATCGCCCAGACGATCGCCGCCGCTGGCATCCCCGTGGTGCTCAAGGACATCGACGACGCGCTCGTACAGGCGGGCCTGCAGGAGGCCCGCAACGTCACCGCCGGGCAGGTCGGCAGGCTCGTCGAGAAGGGCAGGATCACCTCCGAGCAGGCCGAGGCGCAGATCGAGGAGATCGTCGGGCGCATCCACGGCACGACCTCTTACGAGGGCTTCGGCGATGTCGACTTCGTAATCGAGGCGGTGCCCGAGCGGATCGGGATCAAGCAGGCCGTGTTCTCCGAGCTGGACGCAGCCACGCCAGGACACGCGATCCTGGCCTCGAACACCTCCTCGCTGTCGATCACCGATATGAGCGAAGCGACGCTGCGCCCGGACAAGGTGATCGGCTTTCACTACTTCTATCCCGCCTCGGTCATGCCGCTAATCGAGATCGTCGAGGGGGAGGAGACCTCGGCGGAGACCGTCGCCGCGGCGGTCACCTTCGCGCAGACGATCCGCAAGCAGCCGATCACCTGCGCGGAGGTTCCCGGCTTCGTGGTCAACCGGATCCTCAACTCGGGCAGCGCCGAGATCTGGCGCGAGCAGGAGGAGAAGAGCCTGTCGATCAAGCTGATCGACGAGGGGCTCAGCGGGGCGGGCGTGCTGCCGATGGGTCCCTACCAGCTGATCAACCTGCTCGGCTTAGACACCGTCCTGCACGTGGCCGAGCATCTCGTCGAGTCCTACGGCGAGGAACGGTTCTACGTGCCCAAGGGCATGCAGAAGCTCGTCGCCGACGGCAAGCTCGGCGCGAAGACCGGGGGCGACGGCTTCTACGACCCACAGGGCGAGCCCAACATCCGGGGCGAGGCCGAGCCGGATGTGGCCGAGTTGGTCGAGCTGCTGTCGCTGAAGACGCTGCTGGAGGCGTGCCTGGTGCTCGAGGAGGGTGTGGCCACCCACCGCGATATCGACTTCGGCATGATGGCCGGCGCCGGCCTGGACCCGCGCCGCGGCCTGCTGCCGCCGTTTATGAAAGCCGACGGTGAAGGACTGGACGCAATCCTCGAGCGCATGGAGAACGCCCAGGAGCGCTATGGGGAGCGCTTCACCCCGCCCATCATCCTGCGCCGCCTCGTCGCTCAGGGGCGGCTCGGACAGAAGAGCGGTCAGGGCTTCTACGCCTATCCCCAGCCCGACGCTGAGCAGCCGGCGGAGGTGGTCAAGCTCGAGACGCGCGAGGACGGCGTGGCGATCGCGTGGCTGGCCAACGGTCAGATGAACTCGATCTCTCCGCAGGTGGCTGCTGACCTGGGGAAGGTGTGGAGCAAGGTCAAGGATTCCCGCCCACCCGTGCACGCGCTCGTGATCGCGTCCTCCAATCCCTTCCTGTACTCCGCGGGCGCCGACATCAAGGCGTTCACCACCATGGACGCGTCCGCCGGAGCGGCGCTCATCGACGAGACGCACGCCTTGTTCAAGGAGCTCGGCTCGGGCGGCATCGCGACGATCGCGGCCGTCAACGGCCTGGCGTTCGGCGGTGGTTGTGAGTTGGCGATGGCCTGCGACGTGCGCATCGCGGCGCGCTCGGCGATCTTCGCCCAGCCGGAGATCAAGCTGGGGATCATCCCGGGCTTCGGTGGCACGCAGCGCCTGCCGCGGCTGGTGGGGGTCAACAAGGCGCTCGAGATGAACCTCATCGGCGATCCGATCCTGGCTGACGAAGCGTTTGAGCTCGGCCTTGTGAACCGGCTGGTTGAGGATCACGAGCTGCTCGACACCGCCCTGCTGTGGGCGCGCAAGCTGGCCGGTCAGGCCCCGCTCGCCGTGGCCCAGATCAAGCGCGTATCCGCCGCCGGGGAGCTGGACGACGGGATCGAGGCAGAGAAGCGCGCGTTCGCCGAGGTCTTCACAAGCGCCGACGCCAGGGAGGGCATCGCTGCCTTCCTCGGCAAACGCGCTCCGCGCTTCACGGGCAGTTGAGCGCGAGCCTGGCCGAGCTCGTGCGCGAGGCGCGCTCGGTCGTCGCGCTCACCGGCGCCGGTATCTCGGTGCCCTCCGGCATCCCCGACTTCCGCTCGCCCGGCACCGGCCTGTGGGAGAGCGTAGACCCGATGGAGGTCGCACACATCGACGCGTTTCGCCACGATCCGGTGCGCTTCTGGAGTTTCTACTCCGAGCGCTTCGCCGCGCTCGGTGCCAAGCAGCCCAACGGCGCCCACCGGGCGCTGGTGGCGATGGAAGAGCGTGGGCTGCTCGACGGGGTGATCACTCAGAACATCGACATGCTGCACCGTAAGGCGGGCACCCGCGAGCTGGTCGAGGTGCACGGCAGCATCGCCAGCTGCTCGTGTCTGAGCTGCCCCGGCAGCGTCGCGCTAGAGGAGGTGCGGGCGCGTGTAAGCGGCGAGGTGGACGGCGTCCCGCGGTGTGAGCGCTGCGGCGCACCGATCAAGCCGGACGTCGTGCTGTTCGGCGAGCTGCTCCCCGAGGCGGCGCTCGAGCGCGCGCGGGAGCTGTGCGAACGCGCGGACGTTCTGCTGTGCATCGGCTCCTCGCTGGAGGTCCACCCGGTCGCAGGGCTGCCGCTGCTGACGCACAGCGCCGGAGGCGTGGTGGCGATCATCACGCACGGCCCCACCCCGCTCGACGACCTCGCCGGCGTGCGTCTGCGCGGGGACGTCGTCGCGGAGTTGCAGGCGCTGCTTGGTGCGCTGCAAGGCGAACAGCGCCCGTCGCGGCTCGGCGCCGCTCAGGCGGACATCTGAGCGAGCCTCAGTAGGTCCCCTCCTCATTGGTTGGCGGTCGAGAGCTCCTGTTGGAACAGGTCGCGCTGAGGGTCGATCCCCCAGCGCTCGGCGAGCGCTAACAGCTCGCCGTTCACGCCCCATCGGTCCGCGCGGGGGGGACCCTCGTGTTCGAGGCTTGCGCCCTTCAGCGACATGCAGCCGGCGTTCTCGCCGATCGCGCGGATCGCTCGGATCTCCAGCGCCCCCAACGCGGTGTCAGCGTCAGCGAGCGCCGCCAGCTCCGCGCGCTTGTCCTCGATCGGCTTGGGGGCACACAGCCCGGCGGGCTGGTTCGATCCGCTCTCCTGGATCAGCGTGGGGGCCACGCAGCGGACCCCTGGCCGCGCCAGGTTCCAAGCGCACGCCAGTTGCAGCATCGTTAGCCCATGACGCTCGGCGAACGGACGCATCCGTTCGAGCTTCCCGCGACCCGCCTGCACCCAGCCCGCCGGGCGGAACTTGCGGTGGTCGTACTCGGCGAAGACGTGGCCGGGCAGCACGTCGTCATGGAAGATGCCCCCGTAGTCCACCACCCGCGTGATCAGGTTCACGCCTTGGGCGACGGCCGCCTCGAGCACGAGCTCGCCCGGCCAGGGCTCAAGCGGGCTCAGGATGATCATCGCCCAGTCGATCTGCGCCGCGTAGCGCTCCAGGCACTCGATCAGGTCCAACGTGAAGCCGTTGGCCGGGCCCGGAGCCACGCCCAGCAGACGCGCGAGGCCCGCCTCACGGACCGCCTGCATCCCCTCCCACACCGCGGGGCTGGAGTAGCCGATGCGATCGGGGTTGTGGAGCAGCAAGAGGTCGAAGTGCTCGACGCCGCAGCGTTGCAGGCTGCGCTCGGTGGCCATGCGGATGTACTCTGCGTACTCGCCCGGGCCGCGCAGTCGCGGGTCGGTGAAGCGGGGAAAGCCCTTCGCCCCGTCGCGCTGTCCCTGGTAGAAGTCGTGGCCAATTGCGCCGACCAGGCAATAGCGATCGCGCTCGACTCCTTTCAGCGCTCGCGCGAGCGCGAGGTCGGCCTCTCCCGTGCCATACACGTCGGCGGTGATCACCGTGTCGATTCCGTCGCCTGGGCGCAGCAGCGCCGTCAGGCGCTCCGGCGCCAGCGGCTCTCCGAAGTGCATGAAGCGCCCGCCGCTCCAGGTGCCTATCGCGCTCGCCGTGGGGTCCATGCTCACATCAGACTAGAGCGCCGCCGCGGTGCGGGCGCGCAGCGCCGCCTCCAGGCGCTCCAGCGCGTGAACCACGACGTCCTCCTCGGGCGCCTGTCCGTTCTCCGGCAGCGCTGCCTGCGCCTGCGTCTGCACCCCTGAGTAGAGCTGTTCGAGCTCAGCGACGCGGATCGCGAGATCCTGCCGGTGCTCGGCACGCAGCTCGCCCAGCGCGAGCGCGAACGCCCGGTCGAGCTCGAGCGCAGCGTGGGCCAGGCGGCTGTGGTCGAGATCCTGGCGTGCGCGCAGCGCGATCTCCTCGCACAGCAGGCTCGCGTCCCGCGCGCCGAGCAGGGCCGCGAAGCGTTCCTGGGGACGCAGGGCGGCGGCGCGACCGCGAACCGGCCCCAGCCGCGAGCCGGCGGATCTGCGAGCGTGAGCTGCCCAGGGAAGCGCCCGCGCGTGCAGCCAGCGTCCATCGGCGACCTGCTCGCCCTCGCCCCACCCGGCCCTGATCACCAGCGCCTGGGCGGGTGAGACCTCGTGGACGTATGGATCCGCCGAGGCGATGCGATGGGCGTGAATCACGCGGTTGACGACTGTTACCGTCGCCTGGACCTCGCGGTCGCGGTCGAGCTCGGCCAGCCACGCTCGCGCCTGGTTGTCGGCCGCCAGGGATATCGGGTCGATCACCGTGACACGCGTCGTGGTCGCGGGGGCGGGCTCGGGCCCGGTCGGCACGGTCGGTGCGCGCCGGCCAAGGCGTCCCAGCAGCGAACCTCCCCGGCGCCCGGCCGCGGCGCCGCCGCCAAGCGGCGAGCGCGCGGCTCCGAGCGTGCCCATCACCACGACGCGCTCGGGCTCGCCGTCGGCGTGCTGGCGCAGCAGATAGCGACCGTCCGGCGGGCCGAGCGCCCATGGGAACTCGAGCTGGATGAAGACGAACAGCTGTTGGGGCATAGTTGCACCGTATCCTTCCAGTCCGGCCGTGTGCCGACGAACCAACCCGGGGGCCGCAGGGGCCCATCCGACTCGACCACCAGGAGCAGAGCATGTCCGACGCCAGCACCGCCGCAAGGAGCCTGCGCGAGCGTCTGAGCGGCAACACAGAGGACCGACTCGGCAAGGCGCTGTCCGACCTGCTGGAAAACCCGCTCCTCACCGGGGCGATCGGACGTGCGTTCGACGCACGCGAGAAGGCCGCCCAGGCGCAGGAGGTGGCGATGGGTGCGCTGAACCTCCCGTCGGCGGCCGACATCGAAAGGCTGACCCGACGCCTGCGCTCTGTCTCGCATCGTCTGGAGGGCATCGAGGACGGTGTCGACCGCTTGGATCGCGCTCTCGCTCCGAGCAGCCTGGATCGATCCGAGATCGGCCAGCGCCTGTCCGCGATAGAGGCACAGTTGACGCGGCTGACCGATAGGCTCGATCAGGCGGCGAAGCCGGACAGCGGCGCGAAAGCCGGCACGGCACGGGCGAAGCCGAAGACGGCGCGCGCAAAACCGCGCGAGGCCTGACGGATCACGACGCCAAGGCGGCGATCGCGGCGCGGCCCATCCGTTCGGCGGCCGCCAGCAGCGTCTCGTCATCGATGCGCTGGCGCGCTCCGCGGGCGTCGAACGTGTCTGACACCGCCAGCACGCACGCGACGGGTACGCCGGCGAGCGCTCCGACGGTGAACAGCGCCGCCGCCTCCATCTCGACCGCGAGCGCGTCCTGTCGCCCGCTCGGGAGAGCCGTGTCGTAGAACAGGTCGACGCTGACGACCGTGCCGCGGTGGGCCGAGGGCGCGCGCCGGACCAGCGCGTCGGTCAGTGGCTGGTCGGCCCTCGCGCGCCCGTCCGCGCCGAGCGCCCTGGAGGTACCGTCGGTGCAGATCGCGTCGCGCGCGATCACCAGATCCCCGAGGGCCACGCCGCCCACGAGCGCCGCGCACGTTCCGACCCGTATCGCGCGTGTGACGCCCAGGTCGATCAGCTCTGAGAGCACGATCGCCGCCGACGGGCCGCCCATGCCGGTGGACTGGATCGTCACCGGCTCGCCATCGGGCGCTGCGCCGGTGTAGCCCCACAACCCCCGGTGGTGGTTGAACATGCGCGGCTCCTGCAGCAACGACTGGGCCAGCGCGAGCGCGCGCCCGGGATCTCCCGGCAGCAACACGCGCTCGCCCAGCGGCGCGGTGGGACGCAGGTGGATGGGGGCACCGTGCAACATCGGCGGCGACTTTAGACTTCGAGGTATGGGAATGCCCGCCGCGCTGCGCGCCTGAGCCTGGGTGGCCGAGCCCGCACACGACCCCACCGGCGAGACGGGCGAGCCTACGCTCGCGCAGGTCGCCGCGCGCGCGGGCGTCTCGCCGGCGACGGTCAGGCGCTGGGTGGCGCGGGGGGTGATTCCCGGCTATCAAGGACGGTGGACCCCCGCGGCCGCCGCCTACGTGCGGGTTGTCGCGCGGCTGCGCGCTCGCGGGCACGCGCTCGAGCAGATCAAGCTGGCAGGCGACAACGGCCAGCTCGCTGTGGGGCCGATCGAGAACCTACTCAGCAGCTCGGGACCGCGGCACTCGCTGCGCGAGGCGGCGCGCGCCAGCGGGCTCGACACGGATCTGATCGAGCGGATCTACGCGGCAATGGGCCTGGGGGCTCTGCTCCTGGACGGGCTCTCCGACGAAGACCTGCAGATGATCAAGTACGCCGCGGCCGTGCTCGACGCCGGCCTGCCTCTAGCCGCGTTTCTGCAGCTAATGCGCGTCTTTGGGCAAGCCATCGCCCAGATCGCCGACGCCGAGGTGCGACTGATCCACCTGTACGTGCACGAGCCGCTGATGCGCGCGGGCGTGGCAAGTGTGGAGATCGCCGACGAGATGGAGGGGCTGACGCGCGAGGTGCTCCCGTTCGTGTCGCCGTTCATGAACTACCTCCACGGCCGTCTCCTGGCCGACTTCGTCGAGCAGGACATGATCGGCCACATGGAGAGCGATCTCGGTGAGGACGCTCTGGAGGAGGGACGCGTGCGGGTCGCGATCGCGTTCGCGGATCTCGCCGGCTATGCGCGTCTCACCGTTGAGCAAGGCGACGAGGCGGCAGTCGGCACGGTCGAGAGGTTCGTGGAGGCGGCCGGACAGACGCTCCCGGTCGACGCACGGATGGTCAAGATGCTGGGCGACGAGGTGATGGTCGTGGGCTCCGACGCGGCGGCGCTCACCGGCTGGGCCGTCGCGCTGCAGTCTGGGATCGCTCCCGGCGACCCGCCCGCGCGGATCGGGATCCACTATGGCGAGGCGCTATATCGCGACGGCGATTACTACGGACGCGAGGTCAATCGGGCGGCGCGGGTCGTCGCGCGCGCCGGCGGCGGCGAGGTGCTCGTCACGCGCCCTGTCGTGGACACGGCGGCGGGCGTCGACGGGCTCGAGTTCGAGCGGATCGGCGAGGTGAAGCTCAAGGGCTTCTCCGAGCCGACCGAGCTGTTCACCGCAGCCGCCCGGACGGGGTAGGCGCGATGATCCGCGAGGAGGTCCGCGAGCTGGTGCGCGCCGGTGGCCTGTTCGCGCGCGATCGGCCCGTCGTGGCGATGCTGTCGGGCGGTCGCGACTCGACCTGCCTGCTCGACGTCGCCGTTGCGCTGCTCGGCCGCGGGTCGGTGAGCGCGCTCCACGTCAACTACGGCCTGCGCGCTGAGGCGGACGTGGACGAGCGCCACTGCGCGGCCCTGTGCGATCTGCTCGGGGTGGAGTTGGAGCCGGTGCGCGCCGGCAGATCGTCGGCTCCGGGCGCGGCCGAGGAGGGCGAGCGTGCGCCAGGCAACATGCAGGCGTGGGCGCGCCAGGTCCGCTACGCGGCCGCCGAGCGGATGGCCGCGGAGCGCGATGCGCTGATCGCGACCGGACACACCGCAAGCGATCAGGTGGAGACGGTCCTCTACCGCCTCGCGGCGTCTCCGGGGAGACGGGCGCTACTGGGGATGGTGGCAAGCGAAGGACGACTGGTCCGTCCGCTGCTCGCGATCACCCGTGAGCAGACGGCCGCCTACTGCCAAGCCCAAGGGCTGCGGTGGCGCGAAGACGCGAGCAACGACGACGAGCGATACGCGCGCTCACGCGTGCGCCATGGCCTGATCCCGGCATTGCGGGCCGTGCACCCGGCGGCGGAGGCGAACGTGCTGAGGACGGCAGCACTGCTGCGCGAGGAGGCGGAGCTGCTCGACGACCTCGTCACGACCGAGCTCGGCGGGCGCCGGAGCATCGCGCTCGCCCGCCTGCAGGAGCTGCCCCCGGCGCTGGCTCGCCTGGTGGTGGTGCGCATGGCCGAGGCGACCGCCGGTACCTATGTACCGCAGGCCGGCTCCCGCGTGCAGGAGCTGGTTGCGCTCGGTCGTCGGGGCGGTCGCTCGCAGCTGCACGTCGGCGGACAGGTGGGCGCGGTGATCCGCGACGGCGTGCTGGAGATGGTCAAGCTCGCGCCGCGCGGATGATTAGATCCCACCCGCCCTTCCGAGGCGCGAGGACTAGACTCCGTCGCGTGGCCACACCCGCGCGCGTCTCAAGCGAGCCCGGACTCGGCGAGGTGCTCGTGACCGCCGAGGACCTGCAACGCCGCGTGGCCGAGCTCGGTGAGCAGATCTCGCGCGACTACCTCGGCAGGCCGTTGCTGCTCGTGGGGGTCTTGAAGGGGGCCGTGTTCTTCCTCAGCGACCTCATGCGCTACATCGACATCCCGGTCGAGGTCGACTTCATGGCGGTTGCCTCCTACGGCTCGGCCACGGACTCCTCGGGTGTCGTACGGATCCTCAAGGACCTGGACGCGGCGATCGAAGGCCGCGACGTCCTGATCGTCGAGGACATCGTCGACTCGGGCCTGACCCTGCAGTACCTGATGCGCAACCTCGGATCGCGCAATCCACGCACGCTCGAGGTGTGTGCGCTGCTCACCAAGCCGGAGCGGCGTAAGGTCGATCTTCCGACCCGCTACGTGGGCTTTGAGATACCCGATCGGTTCGTTGTCGGATATGGGCTCGACTACGCCGAGCGTCACCGCAACCTGCCGTTCGTGGCCGCGCTGGAACGCTAGATCGACGCGGCTACCGCCGGCTCGGGATCGCCCGCAACGAGCGGAAAGATGGAACCGTCATGGTACGCTAGGGCACTGGTGGCCACAACTTCAGACGGTGTCCAGACCCGCGAGAACCAGTCATGAGCCGTTTCTTCAAGAGCGCCGCGTTCCCGATCCTCATCGTTGTGGTGCTGGCGTTCCTCGCCGTCAAACTCGTCAATCCGAGCTCCAGCAACAAACGCTCGCACAGCTACCAGACGCTCGTCAGTAGAGAGCTTCCCAACGGCGAAGTCGAATCGGTCGAGATCAAGAACAAGGGTAAGGCTCTCGAAGTCAAGCTCAACAGCAAGGGCAACAAGGAAAACTACGAAGTCGGCTTCATTGAACAGGCCTCTCCGCAGCTGATCGCACAGCTCGAAAAGACGCCCGGCGTCAAGTTCAATGTGGAATCGGAAAAGAGCAGCGCGCTGCTGAGCCTGCTCATGTACATCATCCCATTCGTCCTGTTCTTCGGCTTCTGGATCTTCCTCATGAACCAGGTCCAGGGTGGGGGCTCGAAAGTGATGTCGTTCGGCAAGTCACGCGCCAAGCGCATGTCGGCCGACTCCCCGAAGATCACCTTCCGCGACGTCGCCGGCGTCGACGAGGCCGTGGAGGAGCTCCACGAGATCAAGGAATTTCTGGAGAACCCCAAGAAGTTCCAGGCGCTCGGGGCGAGGATCCCGACCGGGGTGCTGCTGTACGGGCCGCCGGGCACCGGCAAGACGCTGCTGGCCCGCGCCGTGGCGGGCGAGGCGGGCGTGCCGTTCTTCTCGATCTCCGGTTCTGATTTCGTGGAGATGTTCGTCGGCGTCGGCGCCTCCCGCGTGCGCGACCTGTTCGAGCAGGCGAAGCAGAACAGCCCATGCATCATCTTCATGGACGAGATCGACGCCGTCGGGCGCCACCGCGGGGCTGGTCTCGGCGGTGGTCACGACGAGCGCGAGCAGACGCTCAACCAGCTGCTCGTCGAGATGGACGGCTTCGAGGCGAAGGACAACATCATCATGATCGCGGCCACCAACCGGCCCGACATCCTCGACCCGGCGCTGCTGCGCCCGGGTCGCTTCGATCGCCAGATCGCCGTCGACCGGCCCGATCGCAAGGGGCGCGCGAAGATCCTCGAGGTGCACACGCGCGGTAAGCCGCTGGCCAAGATCATTGACATCGACGCCCTGGCTGGTCAGACGCCCGGCTTCACAGGTGCGGATCTGTCAAACCTCATCAACGAGGCAGCCCTGCTCTCCGCCCGCACCGGCAAGCGGGAGATCGGCCAGGAAGAGCTGGAGGAGGGGATCATGCGCGTGATCGCCGGCCCCGAGAAGAAGACGCGCGTGATGAGCGAGAAAGAGCGGTTGATCACGGCCTTCCACGAGATGGGGCACGCGCTCGTCGGTCACTTCCTCGAGCACTCCGACCCGGTGCACAAGATCTCTGTGATCTCCCGCGGGCAGGCGCTCGGCTACACGATCTCGATGCCGCAGGAGGACCGCTTCCTGACCACGCGCGCAGAGCTAGAGGACACGATGGCGATGACGCTCGGCGGGCGCGCGGCCGAGGAGCTCGTGTTCGGCGAGATCACCACCGGCGCCTCCAACGACATCGAGAAGGTGACCGCCACCGCCAAGCAGATGGTCATGCGTTTCGGCATGAGCGAAAAGCTCGGCCCGCGCGTGTTCGGCCACGATCACGGGCAGCCGTTCCTCGGCCGCGAGTTCTCGACAGAGCCCGACTACTCCGACGAGATCGCCCGGGAGATCGACGACGAGGTTCGCCGGATCATCGAGGCCGCGCACCAACGCGCCCGGAGCATCCTCACCGAGCATCAGCACGATCTGTCGAACATCTCCGAGGTCCTCGTCAAGCGCGAGACGATCGAGAAGGAGGAGTTCTTGGCGCTGCTGGCCGGCAAGAGCGAGGAGGAGGTGTTCGGCATCGAGGAGGAGACCAAGCCCGAGCTGCCAGCGCCGCCCACCGCCGTCGACCGCGCCGAGCGCGAGGCCCCCCGCGGGATCCCTCGCCCGGGCCTCGCTGGCGGCACGGCCGACCTGCGCGCAACCGACCAAGAGCGCCCCGAGCCCGTCTGACCGTCTCCTACCGCTTAATGGGGGTCGTCAACGTGACCCCGGACTCGTTTTCCGACGGGGGCTCGTTCGCGGATGCGGCGGCGGCGATCGCGCATGCGGGCAGCCTGGTGCTCGAGGGGGCGGACATCCTCGACATCGGCGGCGAGTCCACGCGGCCGGGCGCGGAGCCGGTGCGCGGCGAGGAGGAGCTGCGCCGGGTGCTGCCGGTGCTGGAGGGGATAGCCATGGCGGGTGTCGATGCGCAGGTCTCGATCGACACGTCCAAGGCGTCGGTCGCGCGCGCCGCGATCGCGGCGGGGGCGGACATCGTCAACGACGTCAGCGCGCTGCGAGCCGACCCGGCAATGGTCGAGCTGATCGCCGACAGCGGCGCCGAATGCTGCCTCATGCACATGCTCGGGCAGCCACGCACGATGCAGCGGCCGGACGGGCCTCAGTACAGGGACGTCGTCGACGAGGTCAAGGCGTTTCTCGAGGAGCGTCTGAACTTCGCCGTTGGTCGGGGCGTGCGCGAGGAGCGCATCATGCTCGACCCGGGCATCGGCTTCGGCAAGACGGTCGCGCACAACCTCACGCTGCTCGAGCGTCTCGGGGAGCTGACGTCGCTGGGACGGCCGCTGGTCGTGGGGACCTCACGCAAGAGCTTCCTCGGCCGTATCGTCGCCGACGCCGCCGGAGAGTCCGAGCCGCGAGCGGTCGCGCGGCGGCTGCCGGGTACGATCGCCACGAACGTGCTCGCCCTCGAGCGCGGCGCGAGCGTGTTCCGCGTCCACGACGTCGCGCCTGTGCGCGATGCGCTCGCCGTGGCGGCTGCTACGTTGGGCGGGCGATGGACGGCGAGGGTGGGGACGACGCAGACGAGCTAGACGACAGCGATGACTTCGACGAGGAGCGCGAGGAGACCGCCGAGTCGGTCACGATCGAGATCAGTGGTCTTTCGCTGTACACCCATCACGGCGTCAGCGAGGCCGAGCGGGAGGTCGGCCAGCGGCTGGTTCTCGACCTGCGGCTGGACATCGGTGAGACCGACGCGACGGTTACGGACGCGATCGACGACACCGTCGACTACGCGGAGGTCTGTCAGCTGGTTGCGCTGGTCGCCCAGCAGCGCTCGCACAGAACGCTCGAGCGCCTGTGCAGCACGATCGCCGATCGGCTGCTCGCCGACTATGAGCTCGAGGGCGTATGGGTGAAGGCGAGCAAGCCCGAGCCGCCGATCGCGCTGAGCGTCGAGGAGGTCTCGGTGGAGGTCTGGCGTGAAGCCGAGGGTTAGGGAGCGAGGCGACGGCGCCTGACGCCAGGCGACGGCGCCTGACGCTCGGCGCGACGGTAGCGTCCGGCCGATGACCGCCAGCGAGCAACGGGTCGGGCTGCTGGGGCTCGGCTCGAACGTCGGCGATCGTCGCGCCCATCTGCAGGCAGCGGTGCACGCCCTGCCGTCGGCTGGCGTGGGGGTGCTGGCCTGCTCTTCCACATACGACACCGATCCCGTCGGGGAGGTGCCCGAGCAGACGGCCTTTCTGAACGCGTGCCTGCGCGTGTACACGACGCTCGAGCCGCTCGCGCTGCTCGACGCTGTCAAGCAGCTCGAGCGAGAGCTCGGGCGCAGCGAGAGCACCGTCCGTCACGGCCCACGGACGATCGACATCGACATTCTGCTGCTCGGCGAGCTGGAGCTGCGCAGCGAGCGCATGTCGTTGCCCCACGAGCAGCTCCTCGCCCGCCGCTTCGTCTTGATTCCCGCGCTGGAGCTGGACCTCGACCTACGGGCGCCCGACGGCACACGCCTCGCCGACGCGCTCGCGGCGCTCGCGCCGCAGGAGGGCGTGCGCTGGGCGGGCCCGCACCTCGATCTGCCCTGCGCCTGAGCCGGCGCGTCCTCAGGACGGCGACGCGCGCTCGCGCCAGCTCGCGAGCGCCAGGAGGGTTGCGCCGTCGACACCGCGCCCCGCGACCACGCAAAGATGGCCGTCGCGCACCCAGGTGACGACGCTGGCGCCTTCGGCGAGCAGCAGCCGGTAAGCCGTCCCGCCGCGCCACACCACGACGCCGCTGCTCGCGCGCGGGGCCGGTGTGCCGGCGACGATCGCATACCCGATTCGCTGGCCGCGGCCGTTTGCGTAGAAGACGGTCGTCACCGTCCGTCCGCCGATGCGGTCGGTGCGCGAGCCGCTGGCGCGCCAACCCAAGCGCCCCTCCCAGTAGGGGAACGCGACGCCGTCGACCGCCGCCGCCAGCTGCGCCCAGTTGTGCGGGTCCTCCGCCGGAGCGGGCATCGTCGCCGGACGCAGTGTCAGCGCGGATGCCTGGCGGATCGAAAGCGAGCCGCTGCCGCCGCCGGCCAAGCTCAGCACGAGCGCCACCGCCACCGCCGCGGCGAGCGCCAGTCCCGCGACGAGCCTCCCACCGGCGGTGGAGGAGCGGCCGAGCGATGGGGCGGAGAGCGGGCGCCGTCGCGGCGCGGTTCGCTCGGCGACGAGCGTCTCGATCCGGCGGTGGAGCTCCTCCGGCGCCTGCACGTCGATCGACCGCACGTACTCGACGAGCTCGGACTCGGAATTCGGACGCGGATCTGTCATGACTTTCCCCCGCCTGAAAAGACTCCACCGGCGCTGTTGTCTTCCCGCCGCAGCGCTCCCACCTGCGATCGCTCACCGGAACGGGTGTGCCTGCGCTGGGTCGAGCCGGAGGGGTCCGGCTCGCCGCGGGTGCTCGTCACGCCGCGGGCGGTAGGCGGGGGCGCGAGCCGCGCGGCGACCTGCTTGCGTGCGCGGTGTAGTCGCGTCGTGAGCGTCGCCTCGCGCACGCGCAACGCGCGGGCCGCCTCGCGGTAGGAGAGGCCGAGCACGTCCACCGCCACGAGCGCCAGGCGGAAGTCCTCGGACAGCTCCGCGATCGTCGCATACACCTCCCGGACCTCGAGCGCCTGCTCCGGGCGCCCCATCGGCTTGGGATCGGCCGCGACGACGTCGTCGAGTGCAGCCACCGTCAGCGGCCGCCGCGAGGCGGAGCGCAGACCGGTCAGGAACGTGTTGCGCAGCACGCGCATCAGGTAGTACAGCTCGTCGTCTCCGTGCAGCACCCGCCGCCGCGAGAGCACCCGCGCGAACGTCTCCTGGACCAGGTCCTCGGCGTCCTCGCGCGACCCGCACAGCGCCCACGCGGCGCGATAGAGCCGGTCCACGTGCTTGGTGAGGGACTGCGGATCGAGGGTGCGCATGACGATGGCGGAGCGTCGCGACCGCACGGCGAGCGTGCGCTCCGCGCACTGCGACTGTAGCGCCGGGAAGGATCGCAGTGCGCCGGCGTCCTCTAGTGGTTGACGGCCGCCGACCCGGATTGCGTGCGAGTCGCCGGCCGAGCCGGTCACTGGTGTCGATGAAAGGCGGGTGGAGATCGTGAAACTGCGCAGGCGACTTCTGTTCCCAATGGCCGCTCTGCTCGGCGCAGCCGCAGCCGTCCTGCCGGCTATCGCGGGCTCGGAAACGAGCCCGGCGATCACCGCAGAAAACTACGGGATCGAAGAACACCGCTGGTCGCCCGACACGGCGACGGTGGGTCCCGGTGGGGTGGTCACGATCAGCAACCCCACCGCCGTGAAGCACGGCGTGGAATGGGTGAGCGGCCCGGAAACGCCGGGTTGCAGCAAAGGCGTCCCCGTCGGCACGAACGCGTCCGTCGCGGGCACCAAATGGAGCGGAACGTGCACGTTCTCCAAGCCTGGTACCTACGTCTTCTACTGCACCGTCCACGGACCTGAAATGACCGGGACGATCACGGTCGCCGCCAGTGGGACGACGACCACGACCATGACCATGGGCTCGACCTACACCTCCTCGACCGGTCCCGGCACGAGCACCTCCTCAGGGCCCGGCTCGCAAACGCAGACGCCGACGGGACCGGTCGGTCCCAGCGTGCTCGGCTCGCTGCTGGTCGGGAGCGCCTCGTCGGCGCTCAGGCTCGCCGCAACTCAGCACGGACAGTCCGTGCACGGCTCCCTCGACGTCTCGCAGGCCGCTTCCGGCGGACGGCTGGAAGTGAAGCTGCTGGCCACGCGCGCGTCGCTGGCGAGCGTCGGTCACCAGCATCGGGTGCAGGTGGGTCGCGTCGTGCGCCCATCGCTGCGCGCGGGCCGGGTCACGTTCGCGGTCGCTCTGGACGCCAAGGCCAGGCACGCGCTGCGGGTCCGCCGGCATCTGGCGCTGGCGGTCGAGATCGTGCTCACAGCGACACACGGCGCGGTGGTGACGATCAGCCGCAACGTGGTTCTACGCGGATAGCCGTCCTACGCTGCTGCCGGCGCGGCGAGCCACTCCGGCGGCAGCACTCCCGCGCGGACCTCGCCGACCATCGGCGGGAAGTAGCGCATCAGCTGTGCAGCCGGGCGCCCGTCGATCAGCGGACGGACGTCGCCGAGGCTCATCAATAGGCGGATGCTGCTGCCGATCTGCAGGTCGGCAGCGTTGGGTTGCTCACCGCCGATCAGGCCCTCGGCGATCCAGCCGTCGACCCGATCCAGCTGACTCGGGAGCGCCGCAAGCTCGGCGCGGGCGCTGTCATCGTGGGCCTTGCTCCTGATCACCATCAGTCGGGCCGTGAGCGGCATCGCAGGGCGCAGCAGCGGACGGGGCAGCGGCAGCCTGGCGTCGCCCGCATAGCTCTCCATTGCCGCTGGATGGCGCCGAAACGCGGCGGCGATGAGCCGACGGGGCGCGCCCTGCAGGACCTCATCGCCCCAGCGCTCGGCCTCGAGCACGCGCGCGTAAGAGGCCTCGCTGGGAGCCGGCAGCAGCGGCGGCTCGGCGACGAGCGCGTCGAGGCGGCGCATGATCGTGCGTGAGCCGACCACGCGCTCACCTTCGATGCGCATGCCAGGCACGGTCGTACCGCCGTAGCGCAGCGGGCCGATCACAACTTGAGCAAACGGCAGCAGATCCACGCGGCGGTAGCTGATCGACTTGAGCTTCAGCCCGGCCTCGACGGCCGCGCACGGGTGCGAGCCGGGCAGCACGTACAGCTTGGGTTCGCTCGCCGCCATCGTGCCGCCGAGCATAATGGTCGCCGATGCTTTTGGCCGTCGACGTCGGCAACACGCAGACCCACTTCGGGGCCTTCCGCGGCGAGCGGCTGCTCGAGCACTGGCGCTTTGCCACCGTCCGGCAGTCCACCGCCGACGAGCTCGGCGCGGCGCTGCGCAACCTGCTCGAGCTGCGTGGCTACGGGTTCGCGGACCTGGACGGGTCGATCGTCTCCTCCACGGTTCCACAGCTCGAGCCCGAGTGGATGGCGATGGCGAGCCGCTATCTCGGCCACGAGATGCTGGCGGTCGGTCCCGGGATCAAGACCGGCCTGGCGATCCGCTACGACAACCCCCGCGAGATCGGTGCCGACCGGCTCGTCAACGCGGTGGCGATCCGGGAGCGCTTCGGCGGTCTGGCGGTGTGCGTGGACTTCGGCACCGCGACCACCTTCGACGTCGTCTCGCGCGACGGAGAGTATGTCGGCGGAGCGCTGATGACGGGCATCGAGATCTCGCTGGAAGCGCTCTCCGAGCGCGGTGCGCGGCTCCCCAAGGTCGAGCTGGCCCCGCCGCGCAGCGTGATCGGCAAGAACACCATCGACGCAATCCGCTCTGGGGTTGTGTTCGGCTACGCCGGTGCGATCGACGCGATCCTGCGCCGCCTCTACGACGAGCTGGGCGAGCGCACCGACGTGATCGCGACGGGCGGCCTCGCCAGGCTCGTGGTGCCATATACGGAGGAGATCGAGGAGGTCGACGATCTGCTCACGCTCACCGGTCTGCGCCTGCTGCACGAGCGCAACTGCTAGGTGCCCAGCGAGCGTCCTGACGCGCCTGTCCATAATGGGCCTGATGTCAGCAGCAGCGCGACTCGATGAAAGCTGGTCCCTGGGCTCGCTGCGCGTTCCCAACCGAGTGATGCTCGCGCCGCTCGCGGGGATCGGCAACTGGTTCGTGCGCCTGCAGGCCAAGCGCTACGGGGCCGGCATGGCGGTCTCGGAGATGGTCTCCTCGCATGCGATCCACCACCGCAACGAGCGCACCTGCACCGAGATGCTGCGGATCGACCCGCGCGAGCGGACGGCGGGGGTGGGTGGGCCCGTATCAATCCAGCTGTTCGGCGAAGACCCGGCGATGATGCGCTCCGCTGCCGCTCACGTCGCCGCCGTCGGAGCTGACGCGATCGACATCAACATGGGGTGCCCAGTGCCCAAGGTGCGCAAGACGGGCGCCGGCGCCGCCCTGCTGGATGACCCTGACCTGGCGGTCGCCGTGGCGCGCGCAGCTGTCGACGGTGCCAGAGGAGGTGTTGGCGAGATCCCGGTCACCGTCAAGTTGCGCTCCGGCCTGCGCCCCGGCGAGGAGAGCGGCTTCGAGCTCGCCCACCGCCTGGTTGCCGAGGCGGGGGTCGCCGCGATCGGCTTTCATCCGCGCTCGGCCGCCGTGCACCACAAGGGTGCGCCCGACTACGAGCTCGCTGCGCGACTCGTCGAGTCGCTGCCCGCCCCCGTGATCCTCACCGGCGGCATGGACGACGCCGAGGGGACGCGCGACGCATTCGCCAGCACCGGCGCGGCCGCGGTGATGCTCGCGCGCGGAGCTCTCGGCAACCCGTGGCTGTTCGCCGAGCTCGTCGAAGGCCGCGAGCGCCCACCCAGCCGTGAGGAGGTCTTGGCCGAGCTCGACTGGACGATGGAGCGGGCCGTCGAACACCTCGGCGAGCAGCGCGCCACCCGTTACCTGCGCAAGTTCTACCCCTGGTATGTGCCTCGCCTGCGGCTGGAACGGTGCGTGGCCAGGAGCCTGCAGGAATCCCTGCAGACGGCATACGCGCTCGTGCACGCGCGGGAGCTTCTGAGCCTTGCCTGCCCGCCCTCCGCGTTGCCTGTCTGAGCCCCTGCCGGCCTGTTTAGCGGCCCCGCTATACTGCTGCGCTCGCTGAAGCTCTCCGCTGGCGACATCCCCGCTCGCAGCGGGGTTTTGTGTGTCGCAGACCGGGCCACCAACATCGCGGAATCGAGTCCCGCCCACCACATGCCGAAGGACGTCATCCTCACCCCAGAAGGGCTGCAGAAGCTCAAGGACGAGCTCGAGTTGCTGTCCACCGAGAAGCGCCGCGAGGTCGCCGAGCGCATCAAGGAGGCCAGGGAGTTCGGAGACATCTCCGAGAACTCCGAGTACGACGACGCCAAGAACGAGCAAGCGATGGTCGAGAGCCGTATCGCACAACTGCAGGAGAAGCTGCGCATGGCGACCGTCATCCAGGCCAAGGATCTCTCGACCGACGTCGTGCAGGTCGGCTCGGTGGTCCACGTCAAGGACGAAAAGACCGGCAAGTCCGTGAGGTACACGATCGTCGGCTCGGCAGAGGCCAAGCCGGACGAGCACAAGCTCTCCAACGAGTCGCCCGTAGGGCGGGCCCTGATCGGGCACAAGCGCAACGAGACGGTCGCCGTCAAGGTTCCGCGCGGCCCAGCGCGCAAGCTCAAGATCACCAAGATCGACGTCGGCCTCGAGTAGTCTCGCCGCCATGAGCGGAACCGAGGAGCGGCCGTCATCGCAGGAGTCGGGCGAGTCGGGCGAGTCGGGCAAGCACGGACTCAACGAGCTGATCGCCGAGCGGCGCGCGAAGGCGCATCGCCTGCGGCAGGCCGACGCGAGCGCGTTCCCCTACTCCTTCGCCGATGTCGAGCCGATCGAGGACATCCTCGCCGCCTACGCTCACCTCGCCGCGGGCGACGAAACGGAGGACACCCACCGCGTGGCCGGGCGGATCGCGGCCCGCCGCGAATCCGGCAAGGCGGCCTTCCTGGACGTCGTCGACCGTACCGGCAAGATCCAGCTCCACGCGCGCGTGGACGTGCTCGGACCGGAAGTGTTCGCGCGGATCGTCTCGCTCGATATCGGCGATCTGATCGGCGTCGACGGAGCCGTCCTACGCAGCCGCAGAGGAGAGATCTCACTGCGGGTGGACCGCTTCCAAGTGCTCGCGAAGGCCCTGCGCCCTCCTCCCGACACCCACCATGGGCTGAGCGACATCGAGACTCGCTATCGCCGGCGCGAGCTCGACCTGATCGCAAGCCAGGAGGCACGTCAGCTGTTTGCCGACCGCGCTCGCATCATCGCGGCCGTCCGCTCCTACCTCGACGGGAACGGCTTCATCGAGGTCGAAACGCCGGTGCTGCAGCCACTGTACGGGGGAGCTCTCGCGCGCCCGTTCACCACCCACCACAACGCGCTGGACCGCGATCTGTATCTGCGGATCGCCACCGAGCTGTATCTCAAGCGGCTGATCGTGGGCGGCCTAGAGCGGGTGTACGAGCTCGGCAAGGACTTCCGCAATGAGGGCGTCTCGACCAAGCACAACCCCGAGTTCACGATGGTCGAGTGGTACGAGGCCTACGCCGACTACCAAGACGAGGCGGTCCGCTTGGAAGAGCTCACTCGTTGCGCGGTCGCGTCGATCGACTACGCGGGCGAGCTCGACTTCGCCTCGCCCTGGCGGCGGATCTCGTTCGCCGAGGCAATTGAGCGGGCGACCGGCGTCGATGTGATGGCTCACCCCGACGCCGAGAAGCTGGCCGCCGAGATCACCCAGCACGGCCTGGAGGTCCCGACCACGGACTTCATTTGGCCGCAGCTGGTGGACGATCTCTTCTCCAAGTACGTCGAGCCGACACTTCGTGAGCCGACATTCGTACTCGACTATCCGATCGAGATCTCGCCCCTTGCACGTGAGCACCGCACCACTCAGGGCCTGGTCGAGCGCTGGGAGGCATTCGCGGGCGGCATCGAGATCGCCAACGCCTTCAGCGAGCTCGTCGACCCCGACGCACAGCGCGAGCGCTTCCTCCAACAAGATCGGCTCGTGCGCCTCGGCGCCACCGAGACGATGCCCTACGACGAGCCGTTTATCGAAGCGCTCGAGCAGGGGATGCCGCCAGCGGGAGGCGTCGGTGTTGGCATCGACCGGCTCGTGATGCTGCTCACGGGACGGGATTCGATCCGCGAGGTCGTGCTGTTCCCGGCGATGCGTGAGTGAGCCGGGGCACGCGCCGCACCCGCCGGCGGGCCGTGGCCCCGGTAGCTGCGTGGCTGGCCGGGTGCCTGCGCGCCGGGCCGGGTCCTTGCGCGCCGGGCGAGGTGCCTGCGCGCCGGGCGAGGTGCCTGCGCGCCCGGCCGGGTGCCCACCGATCAAGCCGTGCGAGCGCGATGCCGATGACCCTGATGGGGCAGGGTGGCCGGTTGGTAGACTGCTCCACAAGGCGTCGTTAGGGTCCAACAGCCCTTGAGGCACCGTCCCGGCAGGAAGGAACCACACCATGTTCGAGCGATTCACAGAACGGGCCCGGCAGGTGGTCGTTCTCGCGCAGGAGGAGGCGCGGACGCTCAAGCACAACTACATCGGTACAGAGCACATCCTTCTTGGGCTGTTGCGCGAGGAGGAGGGCCTGGCTGCGCGTGTGCTGGAGAGCCTGGATATCACCGTCGAGCGGGTTCGCGCGCAGGTCGTGCGGATCGTCGGCTCGGGCGAGGAGGTCACCTCGGGTCAGATCCCATTCACGCCGCGTGCCAAGAAGGTGCTCGAGCTGGCGCTGCGTGAGGCGTTGAGCCTCGGCCACAACTACATCGGCACCGAGCACATCCTGTTGGGGCTCGTGCGCGAGAACGAGGGCGTCGCGGCACGCATCCTGCTCGACTTCGACGCCGACTCGGAGAAGATCCGCAACGAGGTCATTCGCATGCTCTCCGGTCCCGGCGGCCGCCGTCAGGGCCAGTCAGGCGGCGCTGCGGCGGGCGCGGGCGCTGGCGCCGCGGGCGAGGGCAAGAAGTCCTCCAAGCTGCTCGACCAGTTCGGCAGGAACCTGACGAAGCTGGCCGCCGAGGGCAAGCTCGACCCATGTGTCGGGCGCGAGACCGAGATCGAGCGGATCATGCAGATCCTCTCGCGCCGCACCAAGAACAACCCAGTGCTGGTGGGCGAGCCCGGCGTGGGCAAGACCGCGGTCGTCGAGGGCCTGGCGCAGCGCATCACCAGCTCCGAGGTGCCCGAGCTGCTCAAGAACAAGCAGATCTACACGCTCGACCTCGCCGCCCTGGTCGCCGGGTCGAAGTACCGCGGCGAGTTCGAGGAGCGCCTGAAGAAGGTGATGAAGGAGATCACCCAGCGCGGCGACATCATCCTGTTCATCGACGAGCTCCACAACCTCGTCGGCGCGGGTGCCGCCGAGGGCGCCATCGACGCCGCGTCGATCCTGAAGCCGGCCCTCGCCAGGGGCGAGCTGCAGACGATCGGCGCGACCACGCTCGACGAGTACCGCAAGTACCTGGAGCGCGATTCGGCGCTCGAGCGTCGTTTCCAGCAGATCCGCGTGGAGGAGCCCACGATCGACCAAACCGTGGAGATCCTCAGGGGCCTGCGCGACCGCTACGAGCAGCACCACAAGGTGCAGATCACCGACGAGGCGCTGCGCGCTGCCGGTGAACTGGCGAGCCGCTACATATCCGACCGCTTCCTGCCCGACAAGGCGATCGATCTGATCGACGAGGCCGCCTCGCGCATGCGGATCAAGTCGATGACCTCGCCGCCGGCCAACCGTGAGCTGGAGGGGGAAGTCGAGTCGACGCGCCGAGAAAAGGAGGCCGCGATCGAGGCGCAGGAGTTCGAGAAGGCTGCCGCACTGCGCGACAAGGAGCGCAAGCTCACCAACAAGAAACGAGAGCTCGAGCAGGCGTGGGAATCGGGCGAGTCCGGCGAGCGGCCGTCGATCGGCGAGGAGGAGATCGCCGACATCGTCTCGATGTGGACCGGCATCCCGGTGTTCAAGCTGACCGAGGCCGAGACGCAGAAGCTGATGCGGATGGAGGACGAACTGCACAAGCGCGTGATCGGACAGCACCCCGCGATCGAGGTCATCTCGAAGGCGATCAGGCGCTCGCGCGCGGGGCTCAAGGACCCCAAGCGCCCGACCGGTTCGTTCATCTTCCTCGGTCCTTCCGGCGTGGGCAAGACCGAGCTCGCGCGCACGCTCGCCGAGTTCCTGTTCGGTGACGACGAAGCGCTGATCCGGATCGACATGTCCGAGTACATGGAGAAGCACGCCGTCTCGCGGCTCGTCGGCTCGCCTCCCGGCTACATCGGTTATGACGAGGGCGGCCAGCTGACCGAGGCCGTGCGGCGCAAGCCCTACAGCGTGCTGCTGCTCGACGAGATCGAGAAGGCGCACCCCGACGTGTTCAACATCCTCCTGCAGATCCTCGAGGACGGCCGCCTGACCGACGCCCAGGGGCGCACGGTCGACTTCAGGCACGCGATCGTGATCATGACCTCCAACATCGGCGCCGCTGAGATCGCGCGCAACACACCGCTGGGCTTCGCGGTCTCCGACGACGAGACCGGCATCACCTACGAGGACATGAAGAATCGGATCATGGGCGAGCTCAAGAAAGTGTTCCGTCCCGAGTTCCTCAACCGCATCGACGACGTGATCGTGTTCCACAAGCTGCAGAAGGAGGAGATCAAGCAGATCGTCGAGCTGCTCCTCCTGCGCATCCGCGAGTCGATGGCCGAGCGCGAGCTGCAGCTGGAGTTGACCGAGCCCGCCAAGGACCTGCTCGTAGACAAGGGCTGGGACCCGGCGATGGGCGCCCGCCCCCTACGCAGGGCGATCCAGCGCTACATCGAGGACCCGCTCGCAGACTTCGTGCTGCGCGAGCAGCTGGTCCCCGGTGCCACGGTCGTCGTCGACCCGGCCGAGGGTGAGCAGGAGGGCGAGGTGCGACTGTCGATCGTCAATCCCAAGAAGCAAAAGACACCCGTCGGCGTGGGCGCCGAAGGCGCCGGCGCCGAGGAGATCGCCGAGGGCGAGGGGCACCCGCAGGACGCGGGACCGGACATCAGCGAGCCCGACGAGCAGTAGGCGCGGGCAGCTGCACACCTCCAGCGATCAGATCCTGCTGGCGCCGCTGAGCGCAGAGGACTGGTCGGCGGTGGCGGACATCTACGAGGCGGGGATCGCCGGCGGGAACGCCACCTTCGAGGCCAAAGCCCCTGGGTGGGAGGCGTGGTCGCGCACGCGCGCGGGATGCCCCGCCATCGTCGCTCGCGCAGCTGACGGGGAGGTCCTCGGATGGGCTGCGCTGAGCCCGACCTCGAGCCGCTGCGTCTACCGAGGTGTTGCGGAGGTGAGCATCTACGTCGACCCCGCATCCACCGGTCGCGGAGTCGGGCGCGCACTGCTCGACGCTCTGATCGCAGCGTCCGAGCGCGACGGCTTCTGGACGCTCAAGGCGGGCATCTTCCCGGAGAACGGCGCATCGATCGCTCTGCACGAGCGCTGCAGCTTTGAGCTCGTCGGCGTCAGCAGGCGGATCGGGCAGATGCCGGACGGTCGCTGGCGCGACGTGCTGCTGTATGAGCGGCGCAGTCCGAGCGTAGGCCAGGACTGAGTACTCCTGGCCTACGCAGCTCGCTGCTTCTGGTGGGCGGGCGCGGAGATACCGAGACCAGCAGCGCGACTACGACGGCGCCGTATTCGCTCGACATCGTCTTCGCGTGCTCGGTGTGCGATGGTATCTACGCACGACATACTATTGCTATACAGAGTGCAGAACGTAAGTCCATCCCCACGGACCCTTACGCTGAATAACCGAGCCCATGTCCCGCGATACCATCCACAGCTGCTCGCAGTGTGGCTTTCACTCCGCGCAGTGGCACGGCCAATGCCCGGAGTGTGGAGCATGGAACACGCTCGTCGAGGAGCGCATTTCTGCAACACGAGCGCACGGTCGCGCGGGCGGGCGCCGGCGCAGCGGCGCCCAAGGCGCTGCGATCGCTCCTCCCGGGCTCGTTCCGGTGCCGCTGGGGGAGGTCGGGGCCGCGCCCGTCAGCCGCATGTCGACCGGCATCGGCGAGCTCGATCGCGTCCTCGGCGGTGGATTGGTCCCGGGCTCGCTGGTGCTCCTGGGCGGGTCTCCCGGGATCGGGAAGTCGACGCTGACCAACATGGTGCTCGGACATCTACAGCAGGCGGGACGCAGGACGCTGTACGTCAGCGGTGAGGAGTCCGCTCAACAAGTGAGGCTACGCGCCGAGCGGCTGGAACCGAACCCCGCCGACGCCACGCACCCGGCGCCTGCGCTACAAGTTCCCGTCCTGGCCGAGACCGATCTGGATGCCGTCCTGGAGACGCTGCGCGTGCACGCGCCGCACGCGTGCGTGATCGACTCCGTTCAGACGCTCCGCGCCGCCGAGCTGTCCGGCGCGCCGGGGTCGGTTGGTCAGGTGCGGGAGGTGGCGGCACGGATCATGGAGCTTGCCAAGGCGCAGGGTGTGGCGGTGATCCTGGTGGGGCACGTCACCAAGGATGGCGCCCTGGCGGGTCCGCGCGTGCTCGAGCATCTCGTGGACTGCGTGCTGCAGTTCGAGGGCGAGCGCGAGCGGCCCTACCGCGAGCTGCGGGCGCTCAAGAACCGGTTCGGGTCGACCAACGAGGCGGGCCTGTTCGAGATGCGCCAGGGGGGCCTCGTCGAGGTGCTGGATGCCTCGGCGAGATTCGTCGCGGAGGCCACACAGGCCCCCGGCAGCGTGGTCCTGGCGGCGATGGAGGGGTCGCGGTCGCTGCTCGTAGAGGTTCAGGCGCTGGTTGCTCCGTCCGAGCTCGAGCAGCCGCGCAGGGTTGTCTCGGGACTCGACCGCAACCGGCTGGCGCTCGTGCTCGCGATCCTCTCTCGCCATGGCCACATCCGCACGGGCGGCGCGGACGTATTCGTGAACGTCGTCGGAGGGGTGCGGGTCGACGAGCCGGGCTGTGATTTGGCGGTCGCGCTGGCGGTGGCCAGCGCGAGCCGTGGGGTGGCGATTCAAGGGGCCCACCCCCCTGCGCCGAGAGCGTGCTTTGGCGAGCTGGGCCTGACCGGCGAGCTGCGGTGGGTGGGCCATCCCGAGCGTCGCCTGGAAGAGGCCGCCAAGCATGGTCTAGAAGACGTGATCGCGCCGGCGGGCAGTGGGCGCTCGGCGTGCGAGGTTACGACGCTGCGGGGAGCGCTGGCGCAGGCGCTGCCGGCGGGGCCGCCGGACGGTCGGCTGCGCCCCGTCGCGGAACCGACGGGGACCGCGCTCGCCGACGTCGATGACCTGCAGATTCGTAGGCGCTGAGGGGGTCTGCGCCCAGTGTAGGAGCTGCTAAAGAATTGCTAAATGCCCTAGAATCGAAGATCGTGGCCCCACGATCCGGCGAAGACCTAGAAAACGAGGTAAGACCGGATCCAGGGCTGATGAGGGCGCTCGAGATGATCGCGCCCGGGACCGCGTTGCGTGAGGGCATCGAGAGTATCCTGCACGCCCGCACGGGCGGTCTGATCGTGATCGGCGAGCCCGAAGACCTCAGCTTCCTGAACTCCGGGGGCATCAAGCTCGACATGGACTACACCCCCGCGTTTCTGTACCAGCTGGCGAAGATGGACGGCGCAATCATTCTGAACGCAAACGCCACCAAGATTACGATGGCCAACGTCCAGCTGATGCCAGATCCGACGATCCTCTCGCACGAGACAGGCACCAGGCACCGAACCGCAGAGCGCGTGTCCAAGCAGACTGACGCGCTGGTGATCGCCGTCTCACAGCGCCGCGAGGTGGTGTCGGTGTACGTGGACGGCGTGAAGTACATCCTCGAGGACATCCCGATAGTGCTCGCCAAGGGCAACCAGGCGCTGGCGACCCTCGACAAGTTCCGCACCCGCCTGGATCAGGTCTCCACGCGCCTGACCGCACTGGAGTTCGAGGGAGGGGCGACACTGCACGACGTGCTCACGGTGCTGCAGCGTTCCGAGCTGGTGACGCGGATGGCGGTCGAGATCGAGCGCTACATCGTCGAGCTGGGCAGCGAGGGGCGACTGATCGAGATGCAGCTGGAGGAGACGATGGTCGGCGCTGCAGCTGAGAAGTCAGCACTGGTCCGGGATTACTTGTCGACCTACTCCGACGAGGCGTTCGCCGCGGCGCTGGAGGAGATCGGGCGGCTCGCGCACCAGGATCTGCTCGACTTCGGGCGGCTGGCCGAGCTACTCGGCTACGATCGCAAGCTGAACACCCTAGACTACCCAGTCTCGCCGCGAGGCTACCGCGTCCTGGGACGGATCCCCAGGTTGCCGAAGCTGGTCGTTTCGCACATCGTCGGGGAGTTTGGGGGGCTGGACGAGCTGCTGGCCGCGACAGACGCGGAGCTCGAGGCGGTGGAGGGTGTGGGGGAGATACGGGCGAAGGACATTCGCGAGGGCCTGCGCAGGCTGCAGGAGCTGAACCTCGTGGACCGCTACCTACAGACTTGAGCCAACGGCCGCCCGCCGGTCGGCCGCAACGAAGGAGGACATCATTCCCGCACAAGCAACCGAAGAAGCGACGCTCACCGAGGAGCTCGAGGTCACCCGCGAAGTCGAGTACATCGAGTTCGAGCTGGGAGACCACGTCGTGTATCCCCATCACGGCGCCGGCAAGGTCCTCAAGAAGGAGGAGATGGAGATCCTCGGCGAACGGCGCGAGTACCTCACCATCAAGATCCTCCACAACGACATGACCGTACGCGTGCCCACCGAGAACGCGGCTCTGGCGGGCCTGCGCAGGGTCATCGACGAGGAAACCGTCAAGAAGGTCCTGGACGTCCTGCGCGACGAAGTCTCGGAGATGCCGAAGAACTGGAACCGCCGGTTCAAGCACAACCGCGACAAGATTAAGACGGGCGACATCTACGAGCTGGCCGAGGTTGTGCGCAACCTCTCGCTGCGCGAGAGCGAGAAGGGGCTTTCGACCGGTGAGAAGCAGATGTTCACCCGTACCAAGAAGATCCTCGCCTCGGAGCTGATGTACGCGCTCGATAAGGACGAGGAGGAGGCCGAGAACTATCTTGACGAGCTGCTCGAGGATTCGGCCAATCACCAGATGGCGGCCGCCGGAGCCAAGTAGCGAGGCTTTCGCGCACGCGGCAGCACTGATTGCCGCGTGCGCGAGCGCCCCAGGCGATGACCGTCGCTCTGATCGTGGCCGCTGGCAGCGGTGAGCGCCTGCGAGCCGGTAAGCCGAAGGCCCTGGTCGAGTTGGCCGGTCGATCGCTGCTGCAGTGGAGCATCGATGCGCTGACGCAGGTGGTCGGGATCGAGCGGATCGTCGTCGCTCTGCCCGCCGGCGCTCAGCCGCCGCCCGGCGTAAGCAGTGGGGGCGGCGTGATAACCGTCACCGGCGGCGCCTCACGCTCGGACTCGGTGCGCCGGGCTCTCGCCGCGGCCGCGGCCGCGCAGGTGCACGGGCAGGGAGGAATGGACTTCGTGCTCGTCCACGACGCTGCCCGCCCGCTCGTGACTGCCACGCTGGCCGAGTCGGTGATCGAGGCGCTGGCGCGCGACCCGGATGCCGACGCGGCGATCGCGGCGGTGCCTGTCACGGACACGGTCAAGCGGGTGGATCGCGCCGGCGCCGTGCACGAGACGCTCGACCGCGGCGAGCTGTGGGCGGTACAGACCCCGCAGGTATTCCGCCGCGAGGCGCTCGAACGGGCTCTGGAGATTCCTGCGGAGGAACTCGCCCGGGCGACCGACGACGCTTGGCTGATCGAGCGCGGCGGAGGCAGGGTGATCGTCGTGAGCGCGAGCGACGAGAACCTGAAGGTGACCACGCCCCTGGACCTGCAGTTGGCCGAGCTGCTGCTCGCCGGCCGATCTTCGCTCGGTGGCCCGGGGCGAGCGTCCTGAATCGTGCTTGAATCGCGGGGCTCAAGTGCTAACCGACTACCACCTCCACCTGCGCCCAGACGATCCCGACGCCGCGGTGGCCGAGTATCACACGCCGGCCAACGCCGAGCGCTATCGCGCGGCGGCCGACGCGCGGGGGATCGCCGAGCTGGGGGTCTCCGAACACGTGTACCGCTTCACGCAGGCGCTCGAGATCTGGCGGCACCCCTTCTGGGTCTCATACGCGCACGACGACCTCGACGAGTACTGCGGCTTCGTGCGCGAGCAGACCGACCTGCGGCTCGGCATCGAGGCAGACTTCGTGCCCGGCGCCGAGGACCGGATGGCCAACCTGCTGCAGGCGCGCGACTTCGACTACGTGGTCGGCTCAGTGCATTTCGTGCGCGACGGTGCGGTCGACATGGACGACTACAGCGTGTGGGACAGCGGGCGCAGTGTCGAGGAGATCTGGCGGCGCTACTTCCAGACGATCGGCGAGAGCGCGCGCTGCGGCCTGTTCGACGTGATCGCGCACCCTGACCTCGTCAAGTATTGGGGGCCCACCCACCCGCGCCGCGCGCCCGAGGGCGATCTGCGCCGCTACTACGAGCCCGCAGTCGAAGCGATCGCCGAGTCGGGCGTCGCGGTGGAGGTCTCCACGGCGGGCCTGCGCAAGCCCGCCGCCGAGCTGTATCCGGCACGCGCGTTGCTGGAGATGTGCGTGCAGGCCGCCGTGCCGGTTGCGCTCTCGAGCGACGCCCACCGTCCGCAGGACGTCGGCGCTGGCTATGTGCCCGCGCTGGAGTTGCTCGCAGAGCTGGGGGTGCGCGAGCTATGCGTGTTCGAGCGACGCGCGCGCCATCTGGAGCCGATCGGCGCCACCGCACGCGATGCCGGCGCCGCGGGCGGCGAGCCGTTGGCCGGGTCGAGCGAATCCGGGGCCAGATGAGCCTGGCGGGGATCGGCTATGACTCGCACCGCCTGGCGGCGGGGCGCAGGCTGGTGATCGGCGGCGTGGAGATCCCCCACGAGTGCGGTCTGGACGGTCACTCCGATGCGGACGTCCTCGCCCACGCGGTCACCGACGCGCTGCTCGGCGCGGCCGGGCTGGGCGACATCGGCGAGCACTTCCCCGATACCGACGAGCGCTGGCGCGACGTCGACTCGATCCAGCTGCTGCAGAGCGTCGTGGCGATGGTCGGAGGGGAGGGGCTGAAGGTCGTGAACGTCGACTGCACGGTGATCATGCAGGAGCCCAAGCTCTCACCTCACCGGCAGGCGATCCGTGCACGCCTGGCGCAGGCGCTCGGGTTGGAGGCCGAGCGCGTGAACGTCAAGGCGAGCACCGGCGAGGGCATCGGCTTCGTCGGCCGCGGTGAGGGCGTGGCGGCGCTGGCAGTGGCGAGCGTCGAGCGGGCTGGCTGACCGCCAGTTTGAGATCCGCTCAAGACAGCCGCACCGTCGCTGGCGAGCGTTCTGCATCGCGCTCGCACGCCATCGGCAGTGCGCACTCCTCTGCCGTTGCCCCCCAAATTTTCGCCGACGATCATGTGCGATTGGCGACGTCGCGCAGCAGGCGGCGCACGACCACCCGGTGGGCGCCGGTACCGATGACCAGTGCGCTGTACGCAGTTCCGACCACTCCCGGGAACTCTGCCCGCGTGCGCGCTCGAAGGCTGCAACGGGCGCCGTCGCTTGCCAGTTCGAATCTGAGCGAGTAGCGGGAAAAGCGATGCTCACCGCGCAACTCCAAGCGCTGCGCAGCCTGCATCTCTGCGATCGCAAACCCGGGCAGCGTGTCGCCGGCGTGAATCGTGCCGTGCCACTCGCCGCGCCTGTGCGACGGCGCGGCGCCAAGCAGCCGCGCGAGCAGTGCCGGCCCGGTGCCGCCGAAATAGCCGCGGAGGACCGACACCAGTGCCCTCCACACCTGCTCGGGCGCCGCTTCGGCGTGTATGGAATGCTCGTCTATGTAGGGCAGCTGCTCCATATAGAGTGATCGTACTAGATCAATGGCGCCTCCGCGAAAGCACGACACCGACAGGATCCTCGACGCCGCCCGGACGCTGATACTGCGCGACGGCCCCAGGGCCACCTCGATCGCGGCGATCGCGCGCGAGAGCGAGGCACCCGTCGGTACCCTCTATCACCGCTTTGCGAGCCGCGACGGGGTCCTGGCGGCGGCGTGGCTACGGGCGCTCGAGCGCTTCCAGCAACGCGCGTTGTCAGCTTCGGAGCGCCCCGAGCCATTGGAGGCAGCGGTGGCGATGGCTCGCTCGCAGGTCAGATTCGCGCGCGAGCAACCCGACGACGCGCGCCTGCTGCTCACCCTCCGCCGCGACGACCTTCTCGACGCCGACCCAGGCGACGGCTTTCGCGCGCGGCTCGATGCACTGAACGAGCCCCTGGAAACGACGATCCTGGCTCTGACCAAGGCCCTGCTGGGGCACAGCGACGCGCGCGCCCGCGACGCCGTCACGCGCGCCATCGTCGATCTGCCGAACTCGGCCATTCGTCGTCACGCACGCGGCGAACAGCAACTACCTTCTTGGCTCGAACGCGACATCGCCGCTGCAGCTCGAGCGCTACTGCAGTCCTGTCAGAGTCAGGGTCCCGCGGACGCCGGTGGCGCAGGGCGATCCAGGCGCTAGGGTTGCGCGGCGATGCGAGAGATCCTCCTGCACGACACGCTCACCGGCGAGCTCTTGCCGCTGCGCCCGCGCGACCCAGGGCGCGTGGGCATCTACGCGTGCGGTCCGACGGTGTACAGCCGTGTCCACATCGGCAACGCACGACCGTTCGTCGTGTTCAGCCTGCTGGCTCGCTTCCTTGAGCACGAGGGCTACGGGGTGCGCCTCGTGATCAACGTCACCGACGTCAACGACAAGATCTACGACGCGGCGCGCGCGCAGGGCCGGCCGAGCGCCGAGCTGGCGGCACAGATGACCGCTCATTATCTGCGCGACACCGACGCGCTGGGGCTGGGTCGGCCCGATCAGGAGCCGCTCGCGTCGGAGACCATAGGGCCGATCATCGACTACATCGAGGTACTGATCGCGGCTGGGCACGCCTATCCGGCCGCAGGCGATGTCTACTTCCGCGTGCGCTCTGACCCCGCCTATGGGAGCCTCTCGCACCGTCAGCTGGAGAACATGGATCAGGGCGAGGATGTCTCGGATTCCCAACCATCCGCCGAGCGCAAGGAGGACCCGCTCGACTTCGCGCTGTGGAAGGCCCATAAGCCTGGCGAGGACACCTGCTGGGAGTCGCCGTGGGGTCCGGGGCGTCCGGGGTGGCACATCGAGTGCTCGGCGATGGCCGAGGAGTTCCTTGGTGTCGGCTTCGACATCCACGGTGGGGGCTCGGACCTGGTGTTCCCCCACCACGAGAACGAGGCCGCCCAGACCCGCGCGGCACGCGGCAGCGAGCTGGCGAACTTGTGGGTGCACAACGGCATGATCCAGTTCACCGGCGAGAAGATGGCGAAGTCCGTGGGCAACATCGCGCCGCTGCACGAGGTGCTCGAGCGCTACGGACCGGAGGCCGTCGTGATGTACCTGGTCTCCGGTCACTACCGCCAGCCGCTCGCGTTCTCGGAGTCCGAGCTCGAGGAAGCCGATCGTCGTGTGTATCGGATTCGCGACGCGCTCAGACGGCTCGAGCGGGGCGAGCCGACGCCCCCGGACATGGCGCGCCACAAGGAGGCGTTCTTCGATGCGTTGGCCAACGACTTCAACACGCCGACCGCGCTGGCCTCGCTGTTCGAGTGGGTTCGCGAGGCCAATCGGCGCGAAGAGTCCGTGGGCGATGCCGACCTTAGAGAGATGCTTGACGTCATCGGGCTACGCGATCTGCCCGCGCTGACGGCTGCCGCCGACATCGCGGCTACCGACCCCGAGGCCGCAGCACTGTTGCATCAGAGGGATCAGGCCCGCAAGGAGCGGGACTTCGAGACGGCCGACCGGATACGCGAGGAGCTGCGCGTTCTCAAGTGGGAGATCCGTGACGGGCCGGACGGAGCTGAACTGATCCCCTCGCAGATGCCGTGATCCTCTACGGCCGCAACCCCGTCAGGGAGGCTTTGCGCGGGCGGCGGGCGGCCAGCGTCTTGGAGGTGTGGGCGACGGCTGGCGCCGCGCGCGAGCCGTGGCTCGCGCGCGTGCCCGTCCGCACCGTCGCCGCGGAGGAGATCGAGCGCCGCTGCGGCTCGAGCGCGCACCAGGGCATGTGCGCGCAGGCCGGCCCCTACCGGTATGCGAGCGCCGAGGAGCTGCTGTCCGGTGAGAGCCCACTACTGGTCGCGCTCGACCAGGTCCAGGATCCGCAGAACCTCGGCTCGATCTGCCGTACTGCCGAGTGCGTGGGCGCCGCCGGCGTGGTCATCCTCGAGCGGCGCGCGGCCGAGGTCACGCCCGCTGTGTGCAAGGCCTCAGCCGGCGCTGTCGAGCACCTCCCCGTGGCACGGGTGCGCAACCTGGCCGACTTCCTCACCGAAGCGCGTCGGGCCGGGTGCTGGTGCTACGGCGCAAGCGCCGAGGGCGGGTCACACGAGCCGCCGGCGGTTCCCTATGACGCGCCCGACTACCACGGCTCGGGCGTGGTGCTGGTGCTCGGAAGCGAGGGCAGCGGCCTGCGACCGCGGGTGGCCAACGCATGCGATCAGCTGATCGCGCTGCCGTTGCTCGGGAGGATCGAGTCGCTGGGCGTCAGCGCGGCTGCCGCGGCGCTTCTGTATGAGATCTTGCAGAGTCGCCGCGCGAGCTCTTGACAAGGTTCCATAACTGTGTAAGGCTCACGCCGACATAACGCTGAACCTAAGGTTGAGAAACGCTTAGGGGAGGCGCTACATAGCGTTGGCGCCAGGGGAGGAGTGCGCCACTGAGCACTTTTAGGGCCCGCCCACCAGCCAGGGTGGTCCCCGAAGAAAGGATCTGCTCGTGGCCCGAATCTTCCATAACACTAACTCTGAACCTAAGGTCGAGGATATATTCCTGATTGCGCTCGCCAAGCAGGGTGATCGCAATGCCTACGACCGTCTCGTCAGGCGCTACCACGGCTTCGTGCGCCTGAAGGCCTCGTCCTACTTTCTTGCAGGCGGAGATGCGGACGATCTCATCCAGGAGGGGCTGGTCGGCCTGTACAAGGCGATCCGCGACTTCCGCACGGACCGCGAGTCGAGCTTTCGCAACTTCGCCGAGCTGTGCATCACGCGGCAGATCATCACGGCCGTCAAGACAGCAACGCGCAACAAGCACACGCCGCTGAACCAGTATGTGTCGTTCTCATCGACCCCGGCCGGCAGCGGCGACGACGTGCCGACGCTCGACCAGATGCTGCCCGGCCCGACGGTGCAGGACCCGGTCAACCAGGTGATCTCCTCCGAGGAGCTGCGCTCGCTCGTCGGGTGCCTGTCGACCGCGTTATCCGAGCTCGAGGGCCGCGTGCTGTCGCTGTACCTGGACGGCTATTCATACGAGCAGGTCGGCAGCCGCCTGTCGTGCGACACCAAGACGGTCGACAATGCGCTGCAGCGGGTCAAGCGCAAGGTCGGCGCGCACCTACAGTCGCGCGCTGTGGCCGCCTGATCTCTGAGTCCCCGGCTGCGCAGGAGCGGGCCCCTGCGCGACTGTGGCCGTCCCCGGGGTTCGGGACGGCCACAGAGCGCCGTGGAGGGGGATGTGCCCTTGGACTAGACGGTGCCTTCGGTCGGCGTCTTGGGCTGGATCACCGGTTTCAGCAAGCTCGGCGGTGCGGGCGTCACTTCGAGCGTGAACGGCGCACCGACGATCGCCTGGTTGTCGGGATCGCCCGGCACCTTCACGCGGAAGACCGCCTTTCCGGCCCCGAAGATGAAGTCGGTTATCGAGTACGTCCCGCCCGCCGTCACCGAGCCGACGTCGGCGACGTGGTAGCCACCACCGAGGCTGTTTTCGCGCTCGAGGTAGACCGTCTTGCCGGCGTTGCCCGGCGTGACCGTGCCCGCGAACGTCAGCGGCTGGCCAGACGCGACGGTCGTCGCCGAGATCCCGGCCGTGAGTACATATTTCACTCCCTCGAACAGCACCGCGGAGTTCAGCCCGGCCCCGGTCACCCGGTAGGTGGTGTTGTGAAGCGGTGTGACAACGAATTTGTATTCACCGCCCGACGTCGCCGGGGTGCTCGTGACCGTTTCGAATTCTTTCCCGACCGTGCGCGCCTGCAACGTCACCGTCTTGCCGGCACCTGAAGCCAGCGCCCCGCTGAGCGTGATCGGCGACCCGTAGGAGATCGAATAGGACGTCGTGTGGATCGTCAGGCTCGGGTTCTCGCGCTGGGAGATCCCGTAGGAGAGCGTGTTGGACGTGCCTCGCACGCTGAAGTTCCCGTGCTTGCGCACGATCACTCTTATGTTCGCATCACCCGGCACCGAAAAGATGTGGGTGATCGCATACACACCGCCGGGCCCGACGGTGCCCCGCTGGATCACGTGCCATTCTTCGCTGCTCGTGGCGTTCTCGCGTTGAAGCACCAGCTCCGCGCCGGCGTCGGCCGCGCCGCCGGCGGACGGGTTGACGGATCCGGTGAAGGTCACGCGGTTATGGGACCCTGTGAACAGCGTCAGCGTTTCAGGCGGTCCGGCGAGCGTCACAACCGGCGCGACGCGGACCGTCTTGGTGCCGCTGCGGGCGCCCACGGCGCTCGCGTAGTAGAAGCTGTCGGTCGTGACGTCCGACTGCACGAACGAGTAGAGGCCGCCCGCCACGGTGGTCGGCGTGCCGAGGACTTTGAGCCCCGGTGAGCCGACCGAGTGTCCGTAGACGGTAACGGTCTGGCCTACACCGCTGGCGCCTGGGCAGACGAGCTGGCCAAAGACCTCCACTGATTCGCCGCTCGTGATCGCGTGCGGTTCCGCGAACAGGTCTATCCGGCATTTGCCGATCGGGCTTGCGTGCTTGTGGCTCGGCGGGCTTGCATGCTTGTGGCTCAGCGGGTGAGCCCAAGCGCCGGCTGCACCCAGGACCAGCAACGCGGCAGCAGCCGCGATCGCCGTGGTCAGCTTGATTGAACGCATCTTTGCCTTCTCCTTGTCGGACGGTCGGTTTGTGCTCTCGTACCCCCACGCCGTTAACCCGCCGGGGGAGGATTGGTTGCGGTCGCGTGCGGCGCCGCTAGCGATGGGCGCTGCCGAGCGAGAGCTGGGTCAGCGACGCGGCGCCGTCGATCGCGATCGCCTGTCCGCTGATCTGGGCGGCCTCAGCGCCGGCCAGGAACGCGACCGCGGCCGCGATCTCCGCAGGCTCGACCGCGCGCCCCATCGGCAAGACGTCGAGCACCCGCTCGCGCACCTCATCCGGCATCGCGAGCACCTGCTCGGTGGCCACGAGGCCCGGAAGGATCGCGTTGACGGTGATCCCGTGCGCTGCGTTCTCGCTCGCGAGCGTGCGGACCATCCCCAGCTGTCCGGCCTTCGACGCCGCATACGCCACCTGCCCGGGCAGCCCTCCCAGTGCGGCCACGCTCGAGACGACCACGACCCGGCCGTGACCGCGCTCGCGCATCCCGCCGAGGCACGCCTGCACGGTGCGGAAGGCGCCGGTGAGGTTGACGTCGATGTCGCGCTGCCACTGCTCGGCCGTCATCCTGTGGGCGGGCGCGATCGTGGTCGTGATACCGGCGTTCGCGACGCACACGTCGACGTCCAGCGGCGGGAACTCGTCGCGGGCGACGTCGAGCGCGATGTCGCAGCCCTCGCGCAGATCGAGCGTGAGGACCTCGAAGCCCTCGGCCGCCAGCCGCTCGGCGGTGGCCGCGCCGATGCCGCGCGCGGCGCCGGTCACGAGCGCCCTGCGCGTCTCGGTCACAATTGGGCCCCGACGATCATCGAAGGAGGGAACGATGACAGACCGCTGGTTCTCAGAAGAGGAGCTCGCGCAGCTCTCGCGGCCGACGATGGACCGCGCGATCGAGGCGATCGACGCCGGCGATCTGGATCGGGCGAGAAGCCTGTGCGCCGAGATGAAGCACGAGTGGCAGATGCTGCACGACCTGATGGCCGCCGGTGTGCTCGATCTCGTGTCGTTCATCCAGCAGCGCCTCGGCGACGACGGCGTGGCGCAGGCGTGGACGGAGAGCATGGGCCGAGGCTGGCGACGCCACCACGACGCGATCGTGGCGCTCGACCGGCGCGAGCTGGTAGGCCTGCTCGCGGCGACGTGGCGGGCGCACTCGTGCTCCGGCGTCGGCCCCAACCCTGGCAGCTTCACGATCGCCGAGGACGAGGAGAAGGTGACCTTCACGATGAACCCCTGCGGCTCGGGCCAGCGCCTGGTGCGCAACGGAGCCTACGAGGGGCTCCCGGACGGGGGCGGCACGCGCGAGGCGCACGACTGGTCCTACGGACGCAAGGGCTTCCCGCTGTACTGCACGCACTGCAGCTTCATGAACGAGTCGCTTCCGATTCAGTGGTCGGGCTACCCGCTGTACCCCTCGGACCCGCCCGAGGACTACGCGAAGGACCCGTGCACGTGGTACTGGTACAAGGACCCAGACGCGATCCCCGAGCGCCACTACAGCCGATACGGCGCGGTCAGGCCCGGCGCTGCTCCACCGCGATGACGTTCTCTGGATTCGGCTTGGCGGCGGCGGGTGCCTGGCTGTAGTCACCGAACGCGCCGTCTCGCTGTGCGACCGCTGCGCCGACACCCTCGCGCTCGGCCAGCTCGATGAAGCGCCGGGCGTCGGGCGTGTTGCGCATCAGCCCGTCCAGGACTGGGCCCAGCAGCTGCGTGGAGGCCAGTCCCATGTTCTCGTACGCCTGGTTGACGATGAGCTTCATCGCGGCCAGCTGTGAGGCGGGGATCCCGGCGAGCTGCCCAGCTCGCAGGTGCACCTCGGCCTCCAAACGCTCGAACGGCACGGCGGCGTTGATCAGTCCCGCCTGCACCGCCTCGGTGCCGGACAGCGGCCGGCCGCTCAGGGCGTACTCCTTGGCCCTGGTCAGGCCCAGCCGGTAGAGCCACATGCCGGTTAGGTAGCAGCCCCACATCCGTGAGTAGGAGGTTCCGATCCGGGCGTCCTCGCTGGCGATCACCAGGTCGGCGCACAGCGCCATGTCGCTGCCTCCGCCCACGCACCAGCCGTGGACCTGGGCGATGACGGGCTTGGGTGAGCGCCACAGGCTCATGAACTTCGGCACCGCACCGAAGCTCGACGTGGCGGCCGCGAAGTCCTTGCCGGGGTCCCATGTCCCGTTGGTGGTGAGGGCCTCGTCCCACTGGTGAAAGCCGCCGCCGAAGTCGAAACCCGCACAGAACGCCCTGCCCGCGCCACGCACGATGATCACCTTGACCTCCGGATCGGCGATCGCGCTGTGCACGGCGTCCTGGAGCTCGTCGGGCATCGGCGGCACGATCGTGTTCAGCCGCTCGGGCCGGTTCAGCGTGATCGTCGCGATTGCGTCCGCGGCGTCATACAGCAGCGTCTCATAGGACATTCAGGGCCTCCTCGGGGTCAGCGGGTGGATCGCGGGCGAGCGCCTGACGCGCCAGATGTGCTCCATCGGCCACCGGCGCGCCCAGGCGAGGTCGTGCTCGTCGCGGTAGCTGCTCGTCGCGCCAGCCGGCGGTCGCAGCTCGATCAGATCCTCGACGACGAATCCGCTCTGGCGGAAGAGGGCGATCCAGGCGCCGTAGGGGAGCTGAAACTCGACCGGCTCGCCCGCCCCTTCGAGCAGATGCAGATCCCAGTAGTCGAGCATCAGCCGCTCGCTCGGATGATCGGCGTCCAGCGGCCAGGCAAGGTCGAGGATCGGGGTGTTCATCGAGAACGCCAGCAGTCCGCCGGGTCGCAGCAGCCGAGCTGCTTCTGGAATCGTCCGGTGGGGATCCGCGAAGGCGATCGCGCCGTGGTCGCAGAAGATGACGTCGAATGACGCGTCAGCGAACGCCGTCGCTTCGGCGCTCGAATGCACGAGCGGGAAGTCCACGCCGGCCTGGGCCATCAACGCGCGGGCGTGCTCGAGCTGTATCGAGGAGTTGTCGAGCCCGGTTACGCGGGCACCGACCGCGTGCAGCGCGATCGACCACTGCGCCGCCCCGCAGCCGAGCTCGAGGACATCCTTCTCGCGCACGTCCCCGAGAATCTGAAGCTCGGACTCGGGCAGCTGCCATACACCCCAAGCCGTGCCTCCCGACGCCGCCAGTTGAGGTCCGTGCGCGGATTGGTATTTGGCCGACTGCGCGTCCCACGTCTGTCTGTTGTGCGCTGCGTACGGGGAGAGGCGCGGCTCATCGCTCACGCTGACAGTCTCCCAGAGTAAGCGGTGTTCACCCGGACGGCGCCGGGGTGGGCCATCGCCTCACGCCCGCGCGGGACACCGCGTCAACGAGCCGGGCCACCGCTTCACGCCCGTCCCGACGCGGCGTCCACGAGCCGACCCAGCTGCGACGGCCGCTGCGTTCGCTGCTCCACGCGATCGGCGTGCCGGTAGAGCGAGTAGACGGAGTGAATCGCTGCCCAGCGCAGGGGCTCGGGCTCCCAGCGCCGCGGGCGGTGCCCGACCCAAGGCAGCTCGCTGAGGGAGCTGGCCTCGCCTAGGACGAGGTCGCGAAGCGTCCGGCCGGCGAGGTTCGCGGCGGCGACGCCCTCGCCGGCGTATCCGCCGGCCCACGCGAGCCCCGAGGCGGGGTCCGCGTCGATCGACACGCACCAGTCGCGTGCCACACCGAGCACACCGGACCACGCGTGATCGAGCCTGGTCGCAGCGGTGGCTGGGAACATCGCGATCAGCCGCTTGCGCAGGCTCCTCACCGTCGCCGGGGCGGTGTCGCCGCATCCGTTAGTGCGCGAGCCAAAGCGGTAGGGCACCCCCCTGCCGCCGATCGCGATGCGCCCGTCCTCGGTGCGTTGCAGGTAGACGAACACGTGCGCGCCGTCACCGACGACCTCGCCACCGGTCCAGCCGATCTCCTCCCATATGGAGGGCGCGAGTGGCTCGGTGACGATCATCGAGCTGTTGATCGGTGCCAGTGCACGCCCGAGGCCGGGCAGTCCCGCGGTGTAGCCCTCGGTTGCGCGAACCACCCAGCGCGCGCGTACGCGTCCGGCTGCGGTGAGCGCCTCGTGCGCGCGGATCTCGTTCACCGGCGTGCGCTCGTAGATGCTCACGCCGAGGCGCTCGACGGTCGATGCCAGTCCGGCGATCAGCTTGGCGGGGTGGACGCGCGCGACGTGAGGCGAGAACGTGGCGCCGTGTGCTCCGGCGACGTGCACTCGCTGATCCAAGCCCGAAGGTGTCAGCTCGCGCAGATCGTCCTCGCCCAGCCCGTGCGTACGGCCGCGCGCGACCTCCTGGCGGAGGCGAAGCGCCTGAGCGCCGTTGAGCGCGATACCAAGGCGCCCGCCCTTGATGAAGCCCGCGTCGATATCGCTGTCGCGCAGGACGCTGGCTATCTCATCGACGGTGTCGAACATCGCGTGCTGCAGCGCCAGGTAACGCGCGCGTCCTGCGCGTCGCTCATACACGCGTGCGGGACCGGAGAAGAAGCCGGAGACCCAGCCGCCGTTGCGGCCCGAGGCGCCGACGCCCGCCACGTCGCGCTCGAGCACGACGATCTCGAGCGACGGTTGCGCACGCTTCAGGTAGTAGGCCGTCCACAGTCCCGTGTAGCCAGCTCCCACGATCGCCACGTCGGCCTCCATCGGCCCGGGCAGCGGCGGCCTCGGCGGCGGCGGGCCGCCGAGCGAGCGCCACCAATATCCGAGCCCGCCCGTTCGCATTGTCCGAGCCTAGCCGGCAGGCTATGATCGGCTTGAACGTCGGGTCCGTAGCGGGTCCGTAGCAACAGTTCCCATGGGGATGGGACGAATTTGCAACAGGAGGAGGTGCGATGGAGGCCGCAGCGACAGAATCGACGAGCCGCGCGGCGCTGGCGGCCGCGACGATCGCAGAGGCGTTCCGCATCACGGCCGCCGAGCGCGCCAACGAGGTGGCGATCCGGACGAGGGGAGACGAGTTCACGATCACCTGGGGCGAGCTGCGCGAGCGCGTCGACGCGCTCGCGGGCGGCCTGGCGAAGCTCGGCGTGGAGCGTGGCGACACCGTCGCGCTGATGCTGGGCAACCGCCCTGAGTTTCACTTGTGCGACCTGGCCGTGATGATGCTCGGCGCGACCCCGTTCTCGATCTACAGCACCTACACGCCAGAGCAGATCCAGTATCTGGTGAAAGACGCTGACGCGACGCTGCTGATCTGTGAGCAGCAGTACCTGCCGCGGATACGCGACGCCCGCAGGGCGCTGCCCGGCCTGGAGTACGTCATCGTCGTCGACGGCGAGGCCCCGTTGGGCACGCTCGCGCTGGCCGACATCGAGGGCTCGAACCCCGACTTCGACGTCGAGGCGTCGGTGGCTCAGATCAAGCCGAACGACGTGCTGACGCTCATCTACACCTCGGGGACGACGGGCCCGCCAAAGGGCGTACAGCTCGTCCACCGCAACCTGCTCGCGACGGTCGAAGGGATCGAGGGCCTGATCGACTTCCCGCGGGACGGTCGCGTGATCTCGTGGCTGCCGGCCGCGCACATCGCCGAGCGCAACGCTCACCACTATCTGCCGATCATCTTCGGCCTGCAGATCACCTGCTGCGATGACCCCCGCGACGTGCTCTCCTATCTGCCTGAAGTGCGCCCCAGCTGGTTCTTCGCGGTGCCGCGTATCTGGGAGAAGCTCAAGGCGGGCTTGGAGACCATGGTTGCCGGTCAGCCCGAGGAGCGTCGCCAGGAGCTGCAGGCGGCGCTCGATGCGGGCGTGCGCAAGGTGCGCCTGGAGCAGCGCGGAGAGCCCGTGCCGGCCGAGCTGGACGCGCAGGTCGCACGGGCCGACGCCGAGATCTTTGCCGGCCTGCGCGAGATGCTCGGACTGGATCAGGTGCAGGCGATCAACGTCGGCGCCGCCCCCACGCCGGTCGAGGTCCTCGAGTTCTTCCACGCGATCGGCCTGCCGCTCGCGGAGCTATGGGGTATGAGCGAGACGTGTGGCGCCGGGAGCGTCAACCCGCCGGCGAGGATCAAGCTCGGCACGGTCGGTCCGCCGGCGCCGGGGGTCCAGATCAAGCTCGACGTGGACGGCGAGGTGCTCGTCAAGTCAGACGTGGTGATGCGCGGCTATCGCAACCTGCCGGAGAAGACGGCGGAGACCTTCACCGCGGACGGCTGGTTGCGCACCGGCGACATCGGCTCCTTCGACGAGGACGGCTACCTGACGATCGTCGATCGCAAGAAGGAGCTGATCATCAACGCGGCCGGCAAGAACATGTCGCCGGCGAACATCGAGGCCGGGCTGAAGAGCGCGTCGCCGCTGATCGGGCAGGCCTGCTGCATCGGCGACGGGCGCCCGTTCAACACAGCGCTCGTCGTTCTCGACGCCGACTTCGCGCCCGTGTGGGCCGCCAAGCAGGGCATCGAGGAGACCTCGCTGGAGTCGCTCGCGGGCGAGGAGCGCGTGCGCGAGGCGGTCCAGGAAGCCGTGGACGCGGCCAACGCCAAGCTGGCACGCGTCGAACAGATCAAGAAGTTCGAGATCATCGAGGGCGACTGGCTGCCCGGCGGCGATGAGCTGACGCCGACGATGAAGCTCAAGCGCAAGCCGATCGCCGCGAAGTACGAGGGCGCGATCGAGGGGATGTATTCGAGCTAGGAGCGCGCCGAGCGCCACGCTCATCGCGCCAGAAGCTCGCGCATGTGCTTGGTGAGCACCGCCGGCTGATCCTCGGGGATGAGGGTGTAGGAGTCCGCGATCTCCACAAGCAGTCCCTGTGGCAGCAGCGTCGCGAGCCGGCGGCCGTGCTCGGGGGGCATGAGGCGGTCCTCGCTGGCCCACGCAACCAGCGCGGGACGGTCGAAGCAGCGCAACGCATCGGCGGCCGCGAGCAGATCGCGGCGGCCCTGCGCCGCACCGAGGACGTACTTTCGGAGGTCGCGCCGTATCTCTGGCTGCTCGAGGATCGGCCCGAACCATCGGTCCATGACATCGCGTGGGACCGGCCGCTTGCTCAGGGGGCCGTAGGTGATCGGCAATCTGCGCAGGCGGTCGAAGCGAAATGGAAACAGCGCGGCCGCGATGCCGCCTGGCACGCGCGCGATGTACGGCAGCGCTCTGGCGGTGCCCTTCGGAGGCACGTTGTCGAAGGCCTCGCATGAGCACAGCGCCAGGCGCGAGATCCGCTCGTCGTGGGCGCCGCCGATCAGCAGCTGCGCACCACCCCAGTCACTCATTGCCAGCGTGATCTCGCGTAGGTCGAGATGCTCGATGAACGCGCCTACGATCGCCGCGATTCCGCGCATCGAGAGGTCCGCGTCGGCGCGCATCGGGCGGCGATGGGCGCCGAGTGGGAGGGTGGGTGACACGCAGCGGAAGTCCGAACGCAGATCGCGTATCACGTGGCGCCACAGCGAGCCGTCCATGATCAGCCCGTGCAGCAGGACCACGACCGGCCCGCTCCCGCCGGTGTCCTCGTACTCGATCGTCCCCGTCGACAGCTCCGCTGCGGGCATGACGCACCTCCTGGGCGGCACGATTAATTTGATAGATCGCTCTAGCCGATTCGAGACTATCATTGGCGCTGTAACCGGACATCAGGGGGTTGAAGTGGCGGGCACCAGGGATCGGATCATGGACTCGAGCGCCGAGCTGTTCCGTCGCCAGGGATACGCGGGCACCGGCATCAAGCAGATCCTCGCAGCCGCCAACGCGCCGTTCGGCTCGCTTTATCACTTCTTTCCCGGCGGCAAGGAGCAGCTCGGAGTGCAGACAATCCGCTCATCGGGGCAGCTCTACATCGAGCTGTTCGCAGCGATCGCTGCGCAGGCGCCCGATATCCCGACCGCGGTCGGCGAGTTCTTCAGCGGGGCAGCTGAGACGCTGGTGGAAACCGACTACGCGGATGCCTGCCCGATCGCGACCGTGGCGCTCGAGGTGGCGAGCACCAACGAGCAGCTGCGTCAGGCCAGCGCGGATGTGTTTGACAGCTGGATCGTCGGCGCGACGCAGTACTTCAACGCGGCCGGCATCGCGCCGCAGACCGCGCGAGAGCTGGCGTTGTCGATGCTATGCCTGTTGGAGGGAGCGTTCATCTTCTGCCGCGCGATGCGCAGCACCGAGCCGCTGCGGGTTGCCGGAGCGAGCGCCGTCGCCGCCGTCCACCACGCCTTGGAGCCCGTGGCGCCGCCACCGCGACGGTCCTGACGCAGGCGAGGGGCGCTCGTCACGGTGCGGGACTACTCGCCGCCCAGCGTCTCGTAGCGTGCCTGCTCGGCGGCCGTCCGTTCGGTCCACGGAATCGCCTCGAGGCGAGCATCCGGGATCGGCTCGCCGCTCTCCACCGACACGCCATACGTGTCCTCGGCGAGACGCCGCTCGGCCCGCTCGATCGCGTCGAGCTCCTCGCGCAGCCGCTCGGCGCGACCCTGTCCGAGCTCCTCGTCGAACAGATCCTCGCTGACGTCGGCGGCCTCGAATGGATCGGTGACGTCTTCGCTGTCGTGTGGCGCAAGATCCTCGAGGGCGCGCTCGATCCGTGCGCGCTCCCGTGCGAGGAGCTCGCCGGCGTGTTGGCTGTCCATCCAGGGGAGTATGGCTAATTGGCCTCTCGGAATCACCCACGGCGTCGCGGGTCGAGGCTAATCGTCGGGCGGGGCGAAGTGCTCCACGCGCCTCGTCTCGTCGATGCCGACGCTGAAGCTCGGCGCGGGAGTGCATATCCGGTAGCAATCCGAGCAGGGGATGATCGCGGCCACGCGGCGTTTGTATCCGTAGGGATCCAACTCGCCGACCTGGGCGACGATCTCGCCGCCGTAGTCCTGTTGGACAAAGTGCAGCCGATAGACGGGTTGGCCCTCGGCCTTCTCGCCCGTTTCGCGCTCGATCTGTTGCTGACAGGCGCGGTAGGTGCGCTCGCCCTCCTCAGCGCCCATATGCGCGCCATCGAGGCGAGGGACGAAGAACGGGTGCTCCACGTCCACCAGGCTACCTGCGAGCGGAGCGAAGGCATCCTTGCCTTCGCTGTCGCTTGATAGGCACGACGTGGCGTGTGTCGTGCCGGGGGCACCCTCCTGCCCCCACTGGCAGCTAACCCTCACAGGCTCCCGAGGTTTTGCGCCACCTCGTCTAATAGCGCAACGGTGCTACGCCTCGCTGCGTGGGTGAAGCGTGGTCGTGTTGTTCGGTGTTGCCAATCGTGCACGCAGTGTTTCGCGCCCGCGATGCAGGCGCGACTTCATCGCGGCGCGGCTGAGGCCCAGCGCCTGCGCCGTTGCTGCTCCTGATAGGCCCTGGATGTCGCGTAGAACGAGTACAGCGCGCTGCTCGGGCGGGAGCCCCGCGATCGAGTCGACGATCCGCTCGATCTCGAGGCGTGCGAGGGCGGCGTCTTCGGCGGAGGGCTCGGCGATGGCAGTGGGGATGGGTTTATGAAACGTGAGCCGCGTTCGGCGGATGCACTCGTTGCGTACGATCTGGAACATCCACGATGCGAGCGCCGCGGCGACGCGCAGCGTCCCGATCTTTCGGTACAGGACGATCAGGGCCTCTTGCGCCGCGTCCTCCGCATCCTCGGGCGTTGAGCAGAGAGTGCGGGCGAAGCGTTTTACGTGGCTATGGGAGCCCGAGACGAGCGTCGCTATCGCCCGGGGATCACCCTGCTGGGCGGCGCTGACGACCTGCTCGCTGGGCCATGTCATGCGACTACCTCTTGGGGCACGGCATCTTGTAGGAGGCTGCCGCGGTTGCGCCGCCGAGGAAGCTCGCTTCCAGTCTCACCAGCCAGCCGCCGTTCGGACACGTCTTTGGGATCGTGACGTAGGAGATCGTGTTCTTGCCCTGCCTGTACGCGGCGCCGACCTTGATGGCGCCTTCCTCGAAGGATGCATCGAGGGCGCCGGGAACCGTTTCGATCAGAGGCACTTCGGCGATGAACTCCAGGCTGAACGGAGGCGCGGCGGTGATGAAGTGGGCGGTGGCGAGGATTTCCAGCGAGACCGGCGTCGAGCCATCGACGAACGCCTCGAGCTTGCCGCCGGGCGCGAAGAACGGCTGCACCGTCGCGGTCTCCTGCACGCGTTCGTCGCCGAAGCTCACGGCGCCGACGGCGAAGCCCTTCGGACCCGCGGCCGAGCGCTTCGGGCAGTGCCCTGGCCCGCTCTGTTCGATCACCGTCGGCGGGCACGTGGCGAAGCCCTGGGGGTGCAGCTTGGCGCCCGCGGGCGCGAAGAACCTGAGCCCGATCAGCGGCGGCGGGGCGCCGCCGTCTGCGACTGGTCCGACATGAGATGAATGGCGGTGGTCATGATGGCCCTCCCGTTCCGGTCGATCGAGTGTCGACACGTACGTAAGAGGGCTGCCGTCGCGAAAAGGATTCTCCGACGCGGACGCCCACCTGATCGCTTGCGGGCGTGGCGCCGATACCGAGCGCCGCCAGCGCGCCGAGCGCCGCGAGCACGTACGCGTCCGCTGAAATGAGCTGCAGCGTGTCGAGGTGCAACTCGGAATGGAGCGGATGGTTGACCGGCACCCACCAGATCACGTGCGCATACGCGGCGAGCGCGGCGAGCGCGCACATGGCCAGGCCCGCGATCGACCCCCGCCGGCGGGCCTCGAGCGCGAGCAGCAGCAGCGCCGGAACTGCGAGCGCCCAGTGGTGTGACCACGAGATCGGCGAGACGAGCAAGCCGGTCAGCGCGCACAGCGAGAAGCCCCGAGCCTCATCTCCGCGCCGCCCGGCCGCGACCGCGAGGGCCATGCCGACGACCGCAACGATCGCGGCGACGCACAGCCAGACGCCGCCGACGTCTGTCGTGTGCAGGAGGCGAGCGAGGGCTCCGCGCAGCGACTGGTTGGCGGCGTTCTCGATCCGCCCGACGCGGCCGGGTTCGATGAATGCGCCGCTCCAGTATTCGCGCGAATCCCCCGGGAGCACGACGAACGCAAGCGCGACGGTCGCGACGAACGTCACGAGCGCGACCGCTGCGGCGCGAACGCGCTGCGTGAGCAGCAGATACAGCGCGAAGATCGCCGGCGTGAGCTTGAGCGCGGTCGCGACTCCGATGCCCACTCCCTTGCAGCGCGCGGTGTCCGCCCGGCTGAGGTCCCACAGCACAAGCGCTGCGATCACGAGGTCGATCTGCCCGTAGCGCAGCGTCGTCCACACCGGCTCGAGCCACAGGGCCGCTGCGGCCGCAGCCAGCGCCAGCGCCACGCGATCGCGCCGGCGCAGCCAGCGCGACGCCGACGCCGGCGCCGATCGCAGATCGACCGCCAGCGCCAGCGCGAAGATCGACGGCAGCAGCGCGAGGCTCATCGCCGTGAGCAGGAGCTCGAGCACGGCGTTCGCCGGCAGCGTGAGGCCAGCGAGCAGCAGCGCTGCAAATGGCGGGTAGGTGAACGCGAGCGCGCCGGGAAAGCGCAGCGCATACAGGTGAGCGCCGTCGCGCACGGCTTCCCCGCCGCGCTCGTACACGGCGAGGTCGACGAAGCCCCACCGCTGTCCCATGTGACTCGCTAGCAGCGCGACGATCGAGCTCATGTAGAGCGCGGCGCACGCCCACGGGTTGAGTAGGCGCGCGAACTTGCGGTCAAAGAGCGCGTTGGGCTGCTGCAAGGTTACGAGAACTAGCAGAGCCGACGGCCGGGATCGAACCGGCGACCCCCGGTTTACAAAACCGGTGCTCTGCCAGCTGAGCTACGTCGGCGCGCCGTTCGCATCCTACCGCCACAGCAGCCGGCGCTCACTCGTGTAGCACTCCGGCCCGAGCCACTGTAACGGCGCCGTCGCGGGTGGTGTATTGCAAAGCGTGGAACGGTTGCTCCCCAAGCATGATCTCGTCGAGGTCGACCGCGTGGCCGCGGACGCGTCGATCGACCTGGGCGCGTTTCGCGAGCGCTCGTTGCAGCGGGGGGTGAACCCGCTCCTCTACTGGACGCTGCGGGCGATCCTGGTGCCGTTCTTCCTCGTCTACTTCCGTCTACAGCGCATCGGCCGCGAGCACTTGCCGCGCACTGGTCCGCTACTGCTGGCCTCCAACCACCGCAGCTTCCTGGACCCGTTCGTGATCGGCGCACTGGTGCGGCGTCCCGTGTACTACATGGCCAAGCGGGAGCTGTTCGAAAGGCGCTGGCAGGCGTGGCTGCTGAACGCGCTCGGCGCGTTCCCGGTCGATCGCGGTGCGCACGACCGCGACGCGATGGACACCGCGCGCGCGATTCTGGCGCGCGGAGACTGCGTGGTGGTGTTCCCCGAGGGCACGCGCGTGCGCACGGGGTCGCTGGGGCATCCCCGTCGCGGCGTCGGGCGCCTGGCGCTGGAAACTGGTGTGCCGGTGGCTCCCGTCGCCGTGATCGGCAGTGACGCGGTGCGCAGGGGTTGGCGGATACGCCCGCGCAAGGTCCGCATCCGCATCGGCCGTCCGCTGCGCTACCCGAGCGTGGAGAGCTGCTCACCGACGCTCGCAGCTGCCGTGACTGAACGGATCTGGGCGTGCGTGAGCCTGCAATGGGAGTGGCTGGGCGGCGCCAAGGCTGTGAGCCCGGCGGTGGGGGACGAGCGTTCACGGCGCCAGATATCGCGTGCGGCGTGAGCGCGCGGGTGGGCTCGGGTCATGTGCAGAGGTAGGGTGCGATGAGTGACCGAGCAAGCCAGCCCGAAGCCGAAGGCGCAGCTGGACGCGGAGTTCTCAGAGCTCTACAGGGCTCACCTGCGCGACGTGTACAGCTACGCCTACTACCGCGTCGGCGATCATCACGACGCGGAGGACTTGACCGAGCAGACCTTCCTGCAGGCTTACCGCCACTTCGAGCGCGCCCAGCGCGAATCGCACGGGCGTCCGCTGCGTCCGTGGCTGATCCGCATAGCGCACAACCTCGCTGCCAACCTCTACCGCGACCGCTCCCGCAAGCCGGTGTCGCCGATCGACGACACGACCACGCTCACCGCGATGCACACGACCGAGCAGCTGGTGGAGGGCCGCGACGAGCTGAGCAGGGTGCTCGATGGCGTGCGAGTGCTTCCCGCCGACCGGCGCGAGGCGCTGATCATGCGCTTTGCGCTCGGGATGGACAACCGCGAGATCGCTCGTGCGCTCGGCCGCTCAGACGGTGCCACCAAGGTGTTGATCCATCGCGCGATCAAGCAGCTCGAGGAGCTCGTTCATGACTGAGGCCGCATCTAACTTCGAGGGGCTCCTGCGTGAAGCGCTTGCGCCGGTCGAGCCGCCCGCCGACCTGGTCGAGCGCCTGGAGAGCACGCTGACGAGCATCACCGAGCTGGCCGCCGACGAGCTCGAGGCGTGGGAGCTCTCAGCGATGCGAGATCCGCGGAACTGGGCCCGGCCGGCGGCTGCGCTGGTGGTGGGCGGCAGCGCTGGTGCCGCGCTGGTGCTGCTGCGCGCGCGTAGGCGGGCGCACAGCTCTCCCGGTGGTCTGGAGGGTGCGCGGGACACCGCCGAGCGCACCGTCCGCGACCTCGCGCTCCAGACGCGCAAGCTGTTCGGCCGCCGCTGAGTCGCGCTCTGCGACCGCGCGGCATCGCGGCGCTCGCAGATGCCGCGAGCGGCCGTGCACGGCCGTTGTGCCAGCGGTCGTCGAGATAGGCTCTGCTTCCCCGACATGGCCACCTGCTACCGCCACCCCTCGCGCGAGACCGGCGTCTCCTGTTCCAACTGCGGGCGGCCCATCTGTCCCGACTGCATGAGCACCACACCGGTCGGGATGCGTTGTCCGGAGTGCACCAAGCAGCGCACCAAAGTGGTGCGGATGCGCAACGTGAGCACCGTTCCGCGGGTGACGTACGCGCTGATCGCCATCAACGTGATCGCATTCCTGGCCGAGCAGGGACAGTTCACGCTGTCCGGCTCGGAAATCCACGGACGCGTGATCAATGAAGGCGTGCTCTTTCGCGCCGCGATCGGCGAAGGCCACCAGTACTGGCGGCTGGTCTCAAGCGCCTTCCTGCACGAGAACTTCATCCATATCGCCTTCAACATGTATCTGCTGTACCTGCTCGGCACGTTGCTCGAGCCGGCGATCGGCTCGCTGCGCTTCGCGGCGATCTACGTAACGGCGCTGCTGGCCGGCTCGTTCGGGGTGGTGTTCGCCACCAACGCTGCAAGCCTGGGAGCGTCCGGCGCGATCTTCGGCCTGATGGGCGCCGCTGTGGTGGAGCTACGCGGGCGCAACATCAGCGTGATGCAGTCGGGCATCGGTGGCCTGATCATCATCAACCTGATCCTCAGCTTCACCTTCGCGAACATCTCCGTGGGCGCGCACATCGGCGGCCTGATCGGCGGCACGATCGCGGCGCTTGCGATCCGAACCGCTGATGCGCGCGGCATGCCCGCGCTCGGGCTGATCGGCTGCGCGTTGCTGTCTGCGGCTGCCGTTTTCGGGGCGATAGCGGTGTCCGGCGCCACCGGCGCCGGTATCGCGTAGGCGTCTTCGGAGCCTCCGGGCTGTCAGCCGCCGCCGACCGCAGGCTCCACCACCAGCGCCTGCACGCCCGCGGGCGGATCTGCGACGCGCTCGGGATGCACGACGTGCGCAAGCAGCTCCAGGCCATCGATCAGCCGCGGGCCGGGTCTGGAGAAGTAGGCGGACGCGTTCACGGCCACGATCCGCCGGGCCTCCAGCGCGGCCAGCTCTCGGGCGTAGGTCACGGCCTCGGCGTGTGCTCGCGGGGCGTCGTATCCGCAGGGCATCACGACCACGATCTCGGGCCTTGCTGCGGCGAGCACCTCCCAGGGGATCGTCTGCGACGGTTCTCCGGGAAGACCCAGTACGTCCTCGCCGCCCGCAAGCTCGATCAGCTGTGGCGTCCAGTGGCCTGCGACGTACACCGGGTCGAGCCACTCCAATGCCGCCACCCGTGGGCGACGCCGAGCCCGCACGGTGCGCTTGACGCGATCGATGCGCGCGGCGGCTCGCCGCACGAGCTCTGCGCCGGTGTCGCGCCGGCCGGTCGCCTGTGCGAGCGTGCGCACGTCACCCAAAGTCTCGCCCAGCGTCTTCGGGTCCAACGCGATCACGCGCGGTGAGGACGGCATCGTGCGGGCCACCTGTGTCACCTCGTCGTAGGAAACGGCGCACACCGGGCACAGTGCCTGCGTGACGATCAGCTGTGGTGCGAGCGCCGCGAGCGCGTCGCGGTCGAGCTCGTAGATCGCCTCGCCGTGCAGCGTGCGCTCCCGCACGGCGGCATCGATCTCCGCGGCGCTGAGGCCGCTCGGGAGCATGTCGCGTGTGACACGCGCGAGCTCCTGCGCGGCGGGCGGGAAGTCGCACTCGTGCGTCACCCCCACGACGTCCGAGCCGAGGCCGAGCGCGAACAGCAGCTCGGTGGCGTGGGGGACGAGGCTCACGATCCGCATCCCATGACTGTAGGCGCACCGGCAGCGCTGGCCGGTCGGCGATCGGTAAGCTCGAAGCGCGATGACACTGCTCACAGACGCCGAGATCGAGCAGCGACTTGCGGCTGCCGAGCACTGGCAGCAGGGCGATGGATCCTCGATCGTGCGCGAGTGGAAGCTCGCGGACTTCGCCGCCGCGATCGCGTTCGTGGACCGCGTCGCCGAGCTCGCCGAGGCGGCCAACCATCATCCCGACATCCTCGTTCACGGCTGGAACAAGGTCCGCCTGACGCTCTCCACCCACGCGCAGGGCGGCCTCACCGACGTTGACTTCGCGCTGGCACGCGAGATCGACCGCGTTGCATGAACGGGGCCTCGGTCCGAGCATCGCGCTTGCTACCTTTCAGGCGTCGAACAGCCCGATGAACGACGACGAAGATCTCCCTCGAAGTAGCGTGGCCCTGACAGGCTGCCTGCGCCGAGGTTGCACCGGTCGGGGTCTCTGGAGAAGCGGCTGCCGCGGTTCGCGGATCGCCGGTCGCGCGTGAACGGCCTGAAGCTCATCATCGCCGCGCTCCTGGTCGCCATCAACGCGTTCTTCGTGATCGGCGAGTATGCGCTCGTCCGCTCGCGCCGCGCGCGCCTCGAACTGATGCGCGACGAGGGCGCCAGCGGGGCAGGGCTCGCACTCGAGCAGTTGGGGAACGTCAACGAGTACATCTCCGCTGTTCAGATCGGCGTCACGGTGACCTCGATCGCGATCGGAGCGCTGGCCCAGCCGGCGCTCGCGTCGATCCTGAAGGGCTCGCTCGGCGGGACGCTCAGCAACGGCGTCGCGATCGCGATCTCGGCGGTTGTGGCGTTCGTGATCATCGCCTCGGTGCAGCTCGTGGCCGGGGAGATGGTCCCCAAGTTCTACGCGATCGATCGCGCGGAGGCGGTCGCTCGGCGCGTCGCCAGGCCGCTGCAGGCCTTCAGCATCGCGTTCCGGCCGTTCATCATCGCGCTCACGGCCGTCGCCGACCGGATCCTGCGACTGCTCGGCGTCGACATGAATCTCGAGCGTCGCGGCGGATCTTCGGACGAGCTAAAGCGCCTGATCGCCGAGTCCCACGCAGGCGGGCAGATCGACCAGGGCGAGGCAGGGATGCTCACCGGCGTCTTCCACCTGCACGAGCAGGAGGCGCGCCAGGTCATGACCCCGATTCCCGCGGTCGTCACGATCGACATCTCTCAGGACGTGGAGACCGCGCTGCGGCTGTGCATATCGAGCGGTCACACGCGCCTGATCGTCACCGAGGACGAGAACCGCGACCGCGTGCGCGGCCTCGTGCACGCAAGCTCCCTCGCCGACCGATTGATGCGCGAGGGCCCGCACGCTTCCGTGGAGCCGATCGTGCACGACGCGCCGATCGTGCCCGAGACCAAGCCACTCGACGATCTCCTCGCAGACCTGCAGCGCGAGCGCACGTCAATGGCCGTCGTCGTGGACGAGTACGGCCGGGTGGTGGGGATCGTGACGGTCGAGGACATCATCGAGGAGGTCGTCGGCGAGATCGCCGACGAGACCGATCCGACCGCCGCGGAGATCCGTCGCCTGGCCAACGGCGACTGGTTCGTACGGGGGCACGTCGCGGTCACCGACCTCGTCGACTACGGACTGGAGTTGCCGGTGGACAGCGACGCGTACAACTCCGTTGGCGGCTTCGTGTTCGCTCAGCTCGGACGCCTGCCGCGCCGTGGCGACACGGTCAACGCGGACGGCTTCTCAATCCGCGTGGAGTCGGTGCGCGACAACCGCATCGAGGCGGTTCGCATCCGCGAACGCCGCCCCGTCCCACCCCGCGACGGTCACCACTCTGGGGACTAGAGCCTGTTTCAGGTTCTTAAACACGTCCGGCCCGCGGGGGGAGCGGACCGGAGCGTGTGCACTGGGAGGAGGCGGGTGTGCGATGCGACGTTGACGTCGCACTTACAAGTATCGCCAGGTTGATGAACGGCAGCTAAAACTCGCTTCACGCGGGATAAATTAATCTCGCAATACGCGCGATTCTTCACCGCGACGCGCGGGCTCAATAGACGTGCAGGCCGCGTCCGCTCTTGCGTCCCAGGGCTCCTTCGGCGATCAGCGCCTCCACACGCGCCGGTACCGGCTCGCCGATCGTTTCGCCGATCGCCTTGGAGACATCCAGCCCCACGAGGTCGAGCAGCGCCAGCGGGCCCATCGGGTGCCCCGCGCCGAGGCGCATGCAGGTGTCGACGTCGGCTGCGGCCATGCCCGTGTGTTCCACGAGGCGCACGGCGCTGAACAGGAACGGGAACAGCAGGCGGTTGACCACGAACCCGGGCACGTCGGGGACCTCGACTGGCGTCTTCTCGAAGTCCTCGCACAGGGCGAGTGCGCGCGTGCGCGTGTCGGCGCTCGCGGCGCTCGGAAAGATCAGCTCGATCAGCTCCATCTTCGTGACCGGGTTGAACACGTGCAGTCCCAGAAAGCGCTCCGGCCGTCCACTCGCTCGCGCGAGCGCCTCGACCGACAGCGACGACGTGGTGCTGGCCAGGATCGCCTCAGGGCCGAGGATGGAGTTCAGCTCGGCCAGCAGCTGTGCCTTGACGTCGTGGTCCTCGACCACCGCCTCGACTACGAAGGTCGACGCGGCGAGCTCCCGCGGGTCGGTGACGATCTGCACGTGCTCGGGGTCGACTTCCGCGTGCAGCCGGCTGAGCGTCTTCTCGACCCGCTCGCGCGCGCGGTCTGCGGATGTCTCCGAGCGTGCCAGCAGCAGGACGGGCCCGTGGTGGGCGGCGGTGGCTGCCAGCCCGCAGGCGATGGCGCCGCTGCCGGCTATGGCAAGGCGTTTGCTCACGGCGCTCCTTTGCGCTCTCAGGTGGGCCGACGCGCTCCTGGCTGACTGACCAGTCAATTAGGGACGCGGTAAAGTACGGGTGCAGGGTCCGGGCATCTTATTCAGACGCGGGTGGGCGGGCCTTTCAACCGGGAGCGGTTGCGGCGGGCTCCCGATCCCATCTCCATAATCGCTGTGCAACACTCCGTAGGAGGACTCCTGACATGAGGCAACCAGAGGGCCGCGAAGTCGTGATCGTCGAGGCCGTGCGAACCCCGATAGGTCGCGGGCACAGGGAGAAGGGCTACTACAAGGACACCCATCCCAACGCGCTGCTCGGCACGTGCTACTCCGAGGTCATCAAGCGCGCCGGGATCGACGCGGCGGAGGTCGAGGACGTGATCGCCGGGTGCGTGTCTCAGTTCGGCGAGCAGGGTCTGAACGTCGCCCGCAACGCCTGGCTGCAGGAGGGGCTGCCGATCGAGACGCCCGGCACAACTGTGGATCGCCAGTGCGGATCTGCGCAGCAAGCGGTCAACTTCGCCACCGGCCTGATCGCGGCGGGCGTTCACGACGCGATGATCGGCTCCGGCGTAGAGCACATGGGCCACCTTCCGTTCGCGGCCGTGGCGCAGACCCAGCAGGAGTTCGGCGTCGCGTTCCCGCCCGAGCTGCTGGCAAAGCACAACATCGTCGGACAGGGCCTCGGTGCGGAGATGATCGCCGATCAGTGGGAGATCCCTCGCTCTGAGCTCGACGAGCTGGCGGTGCGCTCGCACAGGCTCGCCCACCAGGCCACCGAGGAGGGCCGCTTCGAGCGGGAGATCGTGCCGATGAGCATCAACGGCGACACCTTCGTCACCGACCAGGGCATCCGTCCGGACACCAACCTGGAGGCGCTCTCACAGCTCAAGCCAGCGTTCAAGCCGGACGGCAAGATCACCGCTGGCAACGCGTCGCAGATCTCAGACGGCGCTGCTGCGGTGCTGCTGATGTCGGCCGAGAAGGCCAAGCAGCTCGGGCTGAGCGCCCGCGCGCGGATCGTCGACCAGACGACTGTGGGCTGCGATCCCGTCAAAATGCTCGAGGGGCCGATTCCCGCGACGCGGAAAATCCTCGCTCGCAACGGCATGTCGATCGACGACATCGACCTGATCGAGATCAACGAGGCGTTCGCGCCCGTGGTCGCCGCCTGGCGGCGCGAGCTGAGCCCGGACATGGACCGCGTGAACGTCAACGGCGGCGCGATGGCGCTGGGGCACCCCCTCGGCTCCAGCGGCGCACGGCTGATCACGACGCTGTTGCACGAGCTCGAGCGCTCCGACAAGGAGATCGGGTTCGTGACTATGTGCTGCGGCGGGGGGTTGGGAACCGCCACGCTGATCCAGCGCGTCTGACGCGCGATGGCCGGCGCGAGGCTGCGTCCTCGCTCGCTCGCGTGCGAAGCACGCCACGCTCACTGCGTCCTTGCCTCGCTTGGCTCTCGCGCGTCAGAGGGGTAACTGTTTGATCCAGCGCGTCTGAGTTTTTTTAGGGGGCCGGCCTTTAGGGCCGGCCTCGCGGGTCGCGGGTGGCGTTTATCGGATGCCCCGCTCGTCTCGCGCGCTTCGCGAATCACTCGCGATCAACACTGTATAACGATGGCTATACAGCAGTTGTTCGCGCAGAGAGGTCTCATATCGCGTTGGCGGCGTACCAGTTTGATTTGAGGGGCTGCGTGTCCTCGACCGGCGACGAGCGAACGGGTTCGTGACCGAATAGGATGCCACCCGGTCGTGGGACAATCCTGAGGAGGACACGTCGATGATCTCGCGCACACTGCCGGTGTACTGCGCCCTGGGGGCTGCGGCGCTTCTCGCGGCCACCTGGGCGGCCCCTTCCGCCGGGTCCTACGGCGTTGGCGGCGATCCGTGCGGTCTGATCTCCAAGGCCCAGGTCAAGGCGGCCGTTGGCCTCCCCAAGATCGCCGAGATTGACTCGATCGGGCCGAGGTATCCGCAGGAGACCGACGGCCGCGTCAGGTCCGAGTGCAAGATCTTCATCTGGGGCGGAGCGGGAAACCCGAAGCTCGCCAAGCAGAAGGTGGCGAACGGGACTGGCGCCGAGTTGTTTCTGCAGACGTGGGTCACCGATGATGCGGGTCCGGACACTCACATCTGGGAAACGATTGGCTACCCAGAAATGCTCGAAGACTTCGTGGGTGGCCTCAAGGCCGTCGTTGAACTCCCTGGTCCGTTTTCCCAGCATCTCTTCCAGCCTCCCCACCTTGGCGCGGAAGGCGACACTGGCGTCGAAGGCGTCATCGGACCCGCGCGCATAGTCGGGGCAGAGTGGTTCACGGGCGCGACCCATTCGATCACGACCGTGGTGCTCGGCGAGGCCAAGGGCAAGGCGGTGCGCAAGCAGCTAGAAAAGATCGCGAAAGTCGCCGTGCCAGCATCCGGCCTGTAGCGTCGCTGGCCTGTCGCGACGCGGCATTTGGCGTCCCTTAGATTAGATAGACTGGATCAGCCGCTCGGCCCCGAGCCGGTCCAGTCGACGGCGACGGGCGCCAGCGCCAGCAGCGCGGCCCATGTGGCCGCTTCGACGACGCCGCTGGCGGCGATCGCGTGGGCGGTCTGGAAGGCCTCGACGTTGGTGAGCGTCTGCGAGCCGAAGTAGCCGGTGACTTCCTGCGTGGGCTCGGCGCTGGCGAGGTGCTCCTGCATCCACAGCACCTGATCGCCCTTGCGGCCGCTGCTCAGTTCCGGGTAGGTGGTGTTGGGTGTGACGCTCGTGAGCGGCGCCAGGGGCGTCGCCAACGTGCTCCAGCCGCTCGCGTGGGTTTCCTGCCAGTCCCAGAAGGAGATGCCGGTCGCGCCGTAGTCGACGGCCTCCTCGCGGAAGCGCAGCAGATCGGCGGTCGAGACGCCGCCGTAGGTCTGCCCGAGCGGGAAGATCGGGCGCCCGTAGATGCGGTTGGCTATGTAGGTGTTGGCGTAGACCGTGTCGACGGACACGCCGATGTCCTTCCAGTACATCTGCGGCGCGTTGTATTGCGCTCCGTCCGGGCCGAGGAACACCGAATAGGGGAAGGAGGGGTGGTAGGAGACGTATGGGAAGGATGCGAGCGCCACGGGGAAGTTGGGCCCGATCTTGGCGCGCAGTTCGGTGATGTAGGTCTGCGCGGCCGCGTAGTGGCCTTCGTACTCTGACTCCGCGTCGATCACGAGGCAGTCGGCGCCGTTGGCGACCGCCTCGGCGCCCAGGGCCGCCTCGCCGGCGGGGTTGGTGCCGTAGACGTACTGCCAGGCGCACACTTTCAGCCCGCCCGCGTGCAGTTCGGCCACCAGCTGCGGGGAGAACTGGCTCCAGTAGTTGGTAGAGCCGTCGGAGCTCTTGATCAGCAGCGTGGTCACGCCCGCTGCGTGGGCCTGGGCGATGATCGAGGCGACGTTGCCGCCGTTGGAGTCGCTCACGTACCAGATCCACATGCCCTGGCCTTCAAACGCGGTCCCGCTGACCGCGCCCGCGCCCACCACCGGGGGCGGGTTCTTCGGGGCGGGCGGGTTCTTCGGAGGGGGCGGGTGCAGCGCGTGCTTGTAGACGTAGATCGGACCGTAGGAGCTCGTATGACGGCCGCTGCTGAGCAGGATCATGATGTGCCCCGAGTGGGCGCTGCTCGGGACGGTCACCACCAGGCCCGCGCTCGTCTGGCGCAGCCGCGACGCCGGCGAGACGCGGCTGATGTTGGCGCCCGGGGATTTGGGGAACGCCACAACCATGCTGGCCTTCAGGCCGATCCCCGCCAGCAGCAGCGTGCCGTGCGTGGAGACCTGATGCGGGTTGCCGCTGCAGTGTGCGGTGGGCACGCAGCTGACGCTCGTGATGCGCACGCTGATGACGTGTGGCGAGGCGGGCCCGCTCTTGGCCGGTGCGCCCTTTGCGGCGCCGCCGCCCGCCGCCGACGTGCCGCCCGCGTTGGCCGCCATCGCCGGGAGGGGCCGAGCGGCGAGCATGGCCGACAGCACCAGGACGACTGCCGTGGCTATGAAGCTCAATCGCTTGTGGGCGTCTGTGCTTGCCAAGACGTGGAATCTCCTCCGCGCAGAACCACCCTCCGGCCGCTCAGCGCGACATACGCGCCTGACCGGCGGGCCCCGAGGTTATCGGCTATTGAAGTCCAAACCGCGCGATGGCATAGAAGTTGCGCTCGCGCGCGCGCTCAGCGCCAGCGGAAGCCGAATGTGCTGGGCGCGGGAGTGAGCGGGCTGGTCGGCAGACCCGTGGGTGGATCGGGGAGGTTGAAGCCGGCCGGAGCCACGTCGTTGGGCGCATCGGCGTGGAACAGCGAGGCCAGGTATTGGTTCTGACCCCTGCCGACGCCGAGCTCGAACTGGCCGCCCCCGTAGTTGCCGATACCGCGCTCGGCGCAGTAGTCGTAGGCGTCGAGCAGGCTGCGCAGCCCGCCCAGGCGCGAGGGCTTGATGTTGACCATGCGTGGCGGATACGGCAGCGCCTCGATGTCCGCGATCGAGTGGATGGGCGCATCCCAGGAGAAGCGCGCGCGGTGCGGGGCAAGCACCGCGTCGGTCTCGGCGGTGAGCGCCGGGTCCTCGATCCACGCGTGGGGAAACGCCTCGGCAACGCGGCGGTACAGGATCGGGTCGGCGGGCTGGTCGACGATCGAGCCGTGGTACAGACCCTTGAAGTCGACCGAGTCGACCGCGCGCGTGGCCACGAGTGCGGCGATCAGCGTCTCGTCCCACGAGCTCGTCGGGTCGAGCTTGAAACGCAGGCCAGGATAGGTCTGCAGGCGCCGGCGAATCGGCTCTAGCGTTGGCGGCTCGCCGAGGCGCAGCGAGACGACGAAGCGAACCGGACGCGGCTCGCGCCCGAGCGCACGATGCAGCGTCGTGCCGGCCTGGCGCAGCGCGAGGTCGAGCGCGGCCGACTCATACGCCCAGGTCCGGTAGCGGCTCGAGACCTCCCGTTGCGGGGGCTCGGGAAACAGCGAGAGCCCTGCCAAGCGCTCGCTGAAGGAGGCGAGCGTGAAGCTTCCGCGCAGGGGGAGCACGGCACCGGCCGCCTGCAGGATCTCGTGGTCGACGGCGTCGTAGGTGACGTCCTCGCCGAGGCCCTCCTCGCCGGCACCGCGCAGCTGGATCACGGTGCTCTTGCGCTCGAACTCGCTGGACACGTTGGCCTGGAGCGCCTCCAGCGTGTAGTCCTCGATCTCGAGCGCGAGCCCGGCGAGCGTCTCCCAGGTGCTCATACGCCGGCCTCTCGTTCCAGCCGGGCGACGAGCTCATCGAGGCGCAGCTCCTCCAGCGCATCACTCACGGCCGCGAGCTGGCTGGCACACAGCTCGATCAGCGCCTTGCCCTCGCTGACGAGCGCGAGCGTCTCGTCGAGGCTCGCGTCGCCCGAGTCCAGCCGTCTGATGATCTCCTCGACGCGCGTTGCCGCCGCCTCGTAGGTGTGCGGCTCGCTCACCGGTCGAGGACCCTGGCCGCCAGCGATCCGTCTGCGAACCGTAGTCGCAGCTCGCCGGCGTCGCGCGCGTGCGCGGCGGTCACGATCGGCTCCCCATGCGGGGACTGGGCGAGCACGTAGCCACGCTCGAGCGTGCGCTGTGGATCATGGCCCGCGAGCGCGAGCGCCAGCTGCGCCAGCTCCCGTGGGCGGCGCTCGCGGCAGTCGAGCAGGAAGGATGCGGCCTTGCGCTCGAGCGCCACGGCTCGCCGCTCGGTCAGCCGGCGCTCGGACTCGGCTCGCCGGCGCGAGCTGGCACGGAGCTCGCGCAGCTGCTGATGCAGGCGCGCACGCTGGCGATCGAGGTGCGCGGAGGGCGCGCGCGAGAGCGTCGCGAGCATGCGGGCGCGCGCGAGCACCGCACGCCGGCCGTGGTCGCGCAAGCGCACGGCTGCAGCGGCCTGCTCGGCCCGGGCCCTGCCGCAGTCCACGCGAACGGCTGCCTCCGCGGCGTGCGTGGGGGTCGAGCAGCTCACCGCTGCCACGTCGTCGAGCAGCGTGCGATCGGTGTGATGGCCGACCGACGCGATCACCGGCACGCCGAGCAGTGCGACCGTACGGCACAGGCTCTCGTCACAGAAGCACAGCAGGTCGGCCAGTGAGCCGCCACCCCGCGCGACGATCACCACCTCGACCTCGGCCACCGCCGTCAGATCGCCGAGTGCGCGGACGATCGCTGGCGCTGCGTGACGGTCCTGCACGGGAGCGAACGCCCACACGAGGCGTCCCGCCCAGCCGCGGCGGGCGAGCGCGGCCAATACGTCGTGGCGCGCCTTGCCCGTCTCCCCGGTGATCACGCCGATCGTGCGCGGTAGCACCGGCCTACGCAGGCGCTTCTGCGGCTCGAGCAGACCCTCGGCGTCGAGCTGCCTGCGCAGGCGCTCGATTCGCACCAGCAGATCCCCGTCGCCGGCTACGCGCAGGTCGAGCACTGCGAAGGAGAAGCCGGGGGAGGAGGTGGCACTCCCGGGGTAGTAGTCGCAGCCGCCGGCCACCACCACCTGCATCCCCTCACTCGGAACGCCCGCACGGGCGACCATCGCCTCCCAGTCCTGCCGCCACGCTGCGCAGGCGATCGCGCCGGTGGCATCGCGCAGCTCGAAGTACACGCGCGCCTGTGATGGGCGCATGTTCACGAGCTCCCCGAGCAGCTGCACGCGCGCGAACGAGCGCAACTTCGAGCGCAGCGCCGCTGCGTACTCCCCGACCGGGTACGGCCCGGGCAGGCCGCTGTCGGGTATGCCCGCGGCGCTGGGTAGGGAGGGGAAGGACGGCGTGGACACGGGATGCAGGATAGGCGCTACGATCGATGTCGATGCTGCGCAGCGAACCCCGGCCTTGCGTTTAACGCCGTGGCGAAGCGCAACAGCGGCCGGCGCGGACGCTCGCGCAAGCGCCGGGCGGTTTCGCCCGGCACGCGCGAGGTAGCGAGCGATCGCACGCCGGCAGCTGACCCAGGAGGCTTCCGCGAGCCGCTGTCGCTCGGCGAGCGCCCGCGGGCGCCATGGCATCCGCTGCCCTTGTCTGAGCTGCTGATCCTGGTCGGTGCGATCGGCACCGTGTTCGGCCTGCAGAGGCTGAAGCACGGGTTCGCTGCCGGCGGTCCGACGCTGCTGGCGGGGGTCGCAGCGGTCGTGATCGGCACGATCGAGGTGACGGTGCGTGAGCACCGCAGCGGGTATCGCTCGCACACGCTGATCCTGGCGCTGATTCCGGTGCTCGTGTTGCACTCGGTGGTAGTCCTGCTCGTGGCAGCTTTCACGACGGTTCCGCGCGTGCTCACGATCGCGCTGCTGCCGATCGACGCAGCGCTGTTCGCGCTGCTGTTCAAACTGCTGCGCGCCCAGTTCCTGGACGCCCGGCGCGAGCGCACATTCGCCCCGAGGCGGTGAGGGGTCTCAAGGCTCGCTCGGCGAGGAGGCGGTGAGGTTGAGCGACGGCAGCGGACGCTCGCCCTCGGCTGCGCCCTCGCCGCGCGTCTCGCCGTCGAAGCCGAGCTGTTGCAGCCGCGCGATCTCGCGCTCGCCTTCCACGCGCGCCGGGTGAGCGGGCGGCAGGTCGGCGATCAGGTAGGCGATGCGGTTGCGCAGCTGCAGCGCGAAGTGGGGAGTTGAGGCGCCCATCAGCTGGCGCACGTCCTCGACGGTCACCTCGTGGGCGTTCAGCTTTCGGCTCAGGCGGCGGGGATCCTCGGCTTGACTCAATTTCGCCTCGATGGAATCGACTATTCGACTTGCGAGACCGACGGTTCTTCGGAGCTCTGCGGGCGCGGGCCGATCTCGAGCAGGGTGTCGATCTGCGCCTGTGTGATCGCCGCGATCGCTTGTTCGTCGCCGATCAACCAGCCGTGATTGTAGACGCCGCGCACCGGCTGGAACTGGGGGGCGCTGGTGTACGCGGGCTGGATGTCGGACAGGTAGCGGGCCAGCGCCGGCGGGACCTGAGTCGCGCTCGCGAGCAGCAGCAGCGGTCCGTAGTCGCCGGTCGCCGACAGCAGCGCCGATGCGGGCGCGTCGAGCGGGCGCGCAGCGTTCGCGAACACGAGACCGTGGCCGGGTTCTTTGACGCCCCATCCGAACGTGCCGTCGGTGAAGCGGGCCACTTCGATCGCGTTCTGTACCGCCGCGTTGCCCGCCGCCGGGGGGATCGCGCTCGTGATCGAGGTGACCGCGCCAAAGCGACGGAGCTCGGCCAACGTGCGTCTTCCCACCGCGGAGGCGTCGATCACGTAGATCGAAGGCCGGTGCAGGCGCGCGAGCACTGTGGCGGTGGGCGCGGGGATCCGCGCTGGCGTGACGAGCAGGATCGGGGCGCCGCTCTCGGCGGCGAGGCCCGCCGCGGGCATCGCCAGCGCCGGCGGCGCATCGGCTGCGAGCACGATCACCTGTCGCGGTGCGCTGCCGCGGTCGAGGGTGAGCAGCAGCTGCTCGACTGCTGCCGCCGCGTTCGCAGGCACGCCCACGCGCAGGGAGTGCGCCAGATACCCAGTGGGCAGCGCCGCCGAGGTGCCGATCAGGATCACCTGCGCACCACCGAGCGTCGGTGCTCCCAATGGGTGCATCGCTTCGAGCGTCTGGCGGCTGACGGCGGGCAGGGTTTCGCCTTCGGTGAACAGGATCGGCGCGCTCGTCGGCGCACTCGAGAGGACGGAGGCCGCGAGCGCTGGCAGCCAGTCGCGTTCGTCCACCAACACAACCGCCTGCGGCCGCGTCGCTGGCGTGAGACCCGGATACACGGCCCGAGCGACCGCTGCGGCGTTGGCCGCCGCGTCGGCGCCGCCCAGGCGGGTGGTGTTGCGCGTCGCCACGCTTACCGCTCCCTCGGCGGCCACCGGGCCGAGCGTCCGGTTCGGGCTGGCGCCGGAGGGCTGCTGCGCGCCTCCCTTGCCGCAACCGTACAGCCCTGCCATGGCGAGCAGTAGCACGGCAAGCAGCGGTCGGGGCGTGACGGTGCGCATGGGGGCACACTAGCGGCCGCGTCGGAGCGCGAGAAAAGCGCGGCATTTGCGGGAAAACGTGCGAAAAGGCATGCATCCCGCGCAAGCGTCATTGCAGTCTGCTAGCGTGCCGCCCCGAATGCCGAGTCCTTGGCTAGGTGTCAAGGAACGGGGGACCCAGGTTGTTGGGGCGAATCCCGCGGTAGGACCGTGAGAAGCGCAGGCTCTTTCAGCGCTAGCCCGTCAGCTAACCCCGCAGGCCGACGAAAGAGGTTGTGGTTGTGTGGGTGCGTACCTTCAGGGCGGTTATCTGCAGCCTGACAGTCGCGGCAGCCTGCGCTCCTGACGCGCTGGCCGGTGGACCGGGCGGAGCCGCCGCCGTGGAACCTCCCTCCCTCGCGGGCGGTAACCCGACCACGTCTCCCGCGCCGATCCACGCCGATCCAGTGACCGCGCGGACGCCAAACCTCACCTACAAGGGCCCGGTCTACGCGAAGACCGCCACCGGCGAAATCGTCCCCTACCAACCGCCCTCGCAAACCGTTCCCCTGGGCGTCGCAACCGGCGGCGCAGCCGTCGCGGCCACGGCTGAAACGGCCACCACCGAAAGCAAGCCCGATCTGCTCGTTCCGGGCACGCTGGCCCGCTACGTCGATGGTCTGGCGGCCGCGCCAGAGTCGGCGCCGGCAGCGATCCAGGAGATCATCTGGGCCGGCAACCAGCTGATCGGCCTCCCCTACATCTACGGCGGCGGCCACGCGTCGTTCATCTCTCCGGGCTATGACTGCTCCGGGACCGTGTCCTTCGCACTGCACGGCGCGGACCTGCTGGCAGCGCCGGAGGACTCCTCAGAATTCATGGTGTGGGGCTCACATGGGGTTGGACGCTGGGTCGCGATCTTCTCCAATCCCGGCCACGCCTACGTGACGGTCGCAGGGCTGCGGCTGGACACCAGCGCCGCTGATGATCCCTCCAACGAGCAGGGTCCGCGCTGGCGTCCGCTACGCCCGTCCAACGCAGGGTTCACCGTTCGCCACCCCCTCGGGCTCTGACGGTTCCGGTCGGCTACGCTTGAGGGTGTGGGCCGAGCTCATGTCGGTCGCCTCGTGGAACAGCAATAGGAGGATCAGATGGCCGGCTTGACCGGGCGCATGTCTACCGTCGTGAAGGCGAAGGTCTCCAAGCTGCTGGACCGGGCTGAAGACCCGGCCGAGACCCTCGACTACAGCTATCAGAAGCAGGTCGAACAGCTGCAGAACGTCAAGAAGGGCATCGCCGATGTGGTGACGGCCAAGAAGCGACTGCAGATGCAGGAGAGCACGCTGCAGCAGAGCGTGGTCAAGCTCGACACACAGGCCCGCCAGGCGTTGTCCGCCGGTCAGGAGGATCTGGCCAGGGCGGCGCTCGAACGCAAGAACGTCGCCCAGACCGAGCTGCAGTCGCTCGACACCCAGGTCGCAGAACTCGAGGATCAGCAGCAGAAGCTGACTGACTCCGAGCAGAAACTACGCGCGAAGATCGAATCGTTTCGCACCAAGAAGGAGGTCATCAAGGCCCAGTACTCGGCCGCGGAGGCCCAGGTGCGGATATCCGAGGCCGCTACCGGCGTCGGCGAGCAGATGGCCGACGTCGGGCTGGCGATGCAGCGCGCGGTCGACAAGACCGAAAACATGAGGGCGCGCGCAGACGCGGTGTCGGAGCTTGAAGCTGCCGGCACCTTCGACGACATCACCCAGCTGGGGTCCGGCGAAGACGATATCGATCGCCAGCTCAAGCAGCTCTCGAGCCAGCCCGCGGTCGACAGTGAGCTGGCGAAGCTGAAGAGCGAACTCGGATCGGGTGCCGAGCCACCCGACGCCGCGCCGCAGATCTCATCGGGCGCGCCAGCGACCGGAGAGGCGCCCGCGGCGGGCGGCGTGGGCGCAGGCTCAGACGAAGCCCAGCGGCCGAGCGAGAGCAGCGGCCAGGCATGATCGTCCGCATCTCGGGCGAGGGTCAGTACCGGCTGGACGACAGCGACGCGGAGCGGTTGCGCGAGCTCGAGAACGGCGTCGCTTCGATCGTCGAGGGTGGCCGCGAGGACGGCTTCGCGGATGCGCTTGGCGCGTTGCTGGACTACGTGCGGGTGCAGGGCACACCGCTCGAAGACGACGAGCTGGAGGGCTCGGATGTGATCCTCCCGCCCGCCGACACCAGCTTCCATGAGGCCGGCAGGGAGTTCACGGGCGAGGGCTTGATACCTGACTGACGAGGGCTGCGCGCGCTTTGGCGAGAGCGCCGCGGCGATTGCTCATTCGAGCGTGAAGCAGCCGCCCATGCCGAGGCGCTTCGCGAGCGCGCTGTGGAGAGCGATCGACTTCGCGAGCGTCCCCGCGACCGCTTCTCCGATGCTGTTTTCCTCGCGGGCGGCCGCGTTCGCGATGCTGCTCGCGTCGGTCGCCTCTTCGGAGTATGCCTGCAGGAGCTGCTGAATCGCCTGCGAATCGACGCGCGGCCTTGGGAGAGCCCGCAGCCGTTCGTCGGCCGCGCGCGCGATCGTGGCCGCTTCACGCGCGAGCGACGCGAACGCCACGCCAGCCGCGGCGACGGGCAGTTTCCTGAGCGATTCCTCGCGTGCCTTCAGGGGCTCCTCCCGGGTGCGCACGTCCTGGCAGATGCTGGAGGCTTGGGCGATGAACTGCGTCGGGGTCGCGCCTGAGCTGGATCCGGATGCACTCGGCTGTTTCGTGCTCGTGCTCCCGCAGCTCGAGAACCCGAGCGCCGCCAGGGCGAAGACGAGACCGAACGCAGGTCTGGACCGGTCCGCCATGCGCCGATGTTCGCACAAGACCGGTCAGTCCGAGGACTAGATTGGGATCCCCCATAGCGGGAACCAGCGCTCCAGTTCCGGCTCGATCGGGATTTCCGATGCCATCTGCGCCTTGATCTGCAGCTCGCGCTCGGTCAGACGTTGCTGGCGCTGACCGGGGTCGGGCACGAACGGGTACCAGTAGCCTCGCTTGTAGTTGTAGATGAAGTACACGCGCTGCTTGCGCGCGTCCACGAACGCGAACACCGCGCACAGCAGGCGCTCGCCGTGGCCGGCCGTCTCGATCGAGCTGGAGACCGCGTTGATGCCGACCGCAAGGTCTTCCACGCTGGGCGCGCCGTCAGGGTTGTGCAGCACCATCCATCGGTAGCCGTAGCTGTCGTCCTCGGTGGACACCGTCGTGCCGGTCTCTCCACCGGTCGCTGTGACGACTTCTTCCATCTCACGCAGCGTCGCTTCGAACTCGCTCGTCGCGAGCGCCTGGAAGACGATCGCGGCCTTCCCCGCAGGTTCGATCTGGTGCTCGGCCTGGAGCGTGACGTAGGCTGTGGAGATCGCGAACAGGCGGTCCGGCGCAGGGCCCTTGATCGCGTGCCGGCCGGTGAGGGCGTCCAGTAGGCCCACTTCTCAGGCGCTGCCCTGCAGCTGCGACTCCAACCGCTGCAGCGCCGCCAGGCGCTGCTCGAGCGGCGGGTGGTCGGCGAAGATGTTCATCAGCGACTGCTTCGTCCGCGCGGGCATGATGAAGAAGGCGCTCATTCCCTCGGCCTTGCGCAGATCCTGGGTGGGAACCTGCTCCATTGTGCCGCTGATCTTCAGCAGCGCCGACGCCAGCGCGCTGGGACGCCCTGTCAACACGGCGGAGCCGCGGTCGGCGGCGAACTCTCTGTAGCGCGACAACGCCCGCAGCAGCAGGAAGGAGATCGCATACACGAGCACCGACACCAACAGCACGAGCATCACCCCCTCCTCCTCTTCACGGCTACGTCCGTAACCGCCGCCGAAGCCCCCGCCGAAGAACAGCGAGAACTGAATGATCAGCGACGCGAGCGTCGCAAAGAAGCTCGCCAACGTCATCACCATCACATCGCGGTTGATCACGTGCGTGAGCTCGTGCGCCATCACGCCTTCGAGCTCCGCCGGCGAGAGCAGCTCGAGGATGGCGCGCGTGGCGCACACCGTCGTCGACTTCTTGCTGCGCCCCATCGCGAACGCGTTCGGCATCGAGCTCTCCATCACGCACACGCGCGGCTTGGGCAGATCGGCTTGCACGCACAACCGTTCGATGATCCCGTGCAGCTCGGGCTCCTGGGCGGGGGAGACCTCTTTGACCCCCATCGTCGCCATCGCGATCTTGTCCGAGCCGAACAGCTGCACCAGCAGCAGAACCGCCGCCACGACCACGATCAGGCCCGCTGCGGCGCCGGCGGCGAACAGCACGCCGACAAACACCACGTAAACGAGTCCCAAGAGGAACATCGTGAGCAGCATCCGGGCCTGCAAGCCCGTGTCCTTGCCGAAGCTCGATCGCCGTGTCGCCATGTGGCTGATTGTCGCAGAAGGAGATACGGGTGCCCTAAAGTGCAGCGACGATCACGATGCCCCACGCCCGGACGCCATGAAGCCCGAAATCCACGTCCTGGGCATCTCGATCAAGACATTCGGGGTGATGTTCGCGTTGGGCTTCCTCGCGTGCGGCGCCGTCGTCGCGCGCCGGCTGCGAGAGCTGGAGAAGCCGGTCGACTGGGCGTATGAGATCGTGTTCGCGGCGCTGGTCGGCGGCGTGATCGGTGCGCGCGCCTACTACGTGATCCAGAACTACGACGCGGTCAAGCACGACCTGCTCGGGAGCATCTTCTCCGGCTCCGGGCTGGTGTGGTACGGCGGCGCGCTCGGCGGCGCGATCGGGGTGATCGCGTGGATGCGCTGGCGCGACGCGCTGGAGCTGAGGATGTTTGACATGTGCGCGACGGCGCTGGCGCTGGGTTACGCGATCGGGCGCATCGGCTGTCAGGTCTCAGGGGACGGCGACTACGGGATCCGCTCGAGCCTGCCGTGGGCGATGGGCTACCCGCACGGGACCGTGCCGACCCCTGCGGGCGTGCGCGTGCAGCCGACGCCGATCTACGAGACCGTCAGCATGTGCCTGCTCGCGTACCTGCTGTGGCAGCTGCGCGACCGTGTACGCCCGGGCGTGGTGTGCGCTCTGTACCTCGTGGCAAGCGGGCTGGAGCGGTTCCTCGTGGAGTTCATTCGCCGCAACAAGGAGGTTGCGGCGGGGCTGACCGCGCCGCAGCTCGAGAGTCTGGTGGCGATTATGGTCGGGTCGCTGTGGCTGGCCGCAATGGTCCGTCACAGAGGCGTGGCCGGCCTCCGTCCCACCACAGCTTGACCGCTACCGTCCGACGGCGCCCTGAGTCGGCAAGCCATAATCAGCGGCCATGGTCACCGGGACGAGCCTCTCCCCCGTCTTCCCCATGGGCAGCCGACTCAACGAGCGCGGCCGCCTGGAGGTCGGCGGCTGCGACACGATCGAGCTGGCCAGGGAGTTCGGCACGCCCGCGTACGTCGTCGCCGAAGCGGATCTGTGCGCGCGTGCCCGTGCGTTCGACGGAGCCGCGCGCTACGCCGGCCACGACGACTTCCATGTGGTGTTCGCCTGCAAGGCGTTTCCGTGCACGGCCGTGCTTGCGGTGTTCGCGCGCGAGGGCCTGTGGTGCGACGTGGCTTCAGGCGGCGAACTGCACCTGGCGCTGCAGGCCGGCTTTCGGCCAGAGCGGATCGTGCTTCACGGGAACGCCAAGTCCGAGGCGGAGCTGCGCATGGCGCTGCGCCACCGCGTCGGCGCGATCGTGGTCGACAACTTCGACGAGATCGACCGGCTGGCGCGGCTCATGGCAGAGGGCGCGCTCGCCGACCGAGGGAGCGGCGACGGCGCAGCAGGCGCTCAGCCCGTGCTGCTGCGGGTGACGCCCGACGTCAGGGGCGAGACGCACGAGAAGATCTCCACCGGTCAAGCCGATTCCAAGTTCGGCTTCGCGATGGCTCAGGCTGGCGAGGCGATCGCGCGGATTCAGGCTGTCGAGGGACTATCGCTGCGGGGTCTGCATGCACACATCGGCTCGCAGCTGCTCGGGTTGGAGCCCTTCCGCCGCGAGGCCGACGAGCTCGCGAAGCTCGGCGAGTTCCCCGTGTGGAACCTCGGCGGCGGGCTCGGCGTGCAGTACACCGAGGATCAGCCGCCGCCGCCCTCGATCAATGAGTACGTAGGAACGGTTGTGGGGGCCGCGCGCGCCCACGGCATGGGTAGCGACAGACGCCTCATGATCGAGCCCGGCAGAGCGCTGTGCGCAAACGCCTGCGTGACGCTGTACACGGTGGAGAGCGTCAAGCAGAACGTCTCGTGCTGGGTGGCCGTCGACGGCGGCATGTCAGACAACTTGCGCCCGATGCTCTACGGCGCCACATACGACGCGCACGTGGCCGATCGCTTCGGCGGCTCGACCGGGTGCGTGCTCGCGGGCAAGCACTGCGAGTCCGGCGACGTGATCGTGCGTGAAGCGCTGCTGGACGATCCGAAGCCGGGCGATGTGATCGTGACGCCCGCCACCGGCGCGTACGGCTACGCGATGGCGAGCAACTACAACGGTGTTCCACGGCCGCCGGTGATCTTCTGCCGCGACGGTGACGCGCGCGTGGTGGTGCGGCGCGAGCGCTACGAGGACCTGACCGCGCGCGATGTCCTCTAGGGCCCAGACCGCGCGCGGCAGCTCGAGGAGCGCGCCGTTTCATGTCGGCCTGCTCGGCCACGGGACCGTCGGCTCGGCGTTCGCCGTACTGCTCGAGGAACGGGCCGCGGAGATCGAGCGCTTCAACGGCCGCAGACCGATGATCAGCGGCGTGCTGACGCGCACGCGCGGCAACTTCGAGGAGATCCTGTCCGACGCCGACCTGCTCGTCGAGTTGATCGGTGGGATCGAACCCGCGCGCGAATACCTGCTCACGGCGATGCGCGCCGGCAAGGACGTGGTCAGCGCCAACAAGCAGCTCCTCTCCCAGTACGGCGAGGAGCTGTTCGAGACAGCGCGCGAGCAGGGCGTGAGGCTCCGCTTCGAGGCGGCGGTGGCGGGGGTGGTGCCGGTCGTGCGCGTGCTCGAGGAGTCGCTGTCCGCGACGCCGATCGAGCGCATTCACGGGATCGTCAACGGCACGACCAACTTCATCCTCACCGAGATGACCCACGGCTCGACCTACGCGCAGGCGCTGGCCGAGGCGCAGCGCAGCGGCTATGCCGAGGCCGACCCCAGCGACGACGTGAGCGGCCGCGACGCGGCGGCGAAGATGGCGATCCTCGCGCGGCTTGCGTTCGGTACGCCGGTGCATCTCAACGACGTGCACTACGAGGGCATCGAGCATCTGCACGGCGACGACCTGCAGTACGCGCGCGAGCTCGGTTTGGGGCTGAAGCTGATCGGCACGGCCGAGCGTCGCGAGGGAGGGCTGTCGGTGCGGGTGCATCCCGCGTTCCTCTACGGTGGGCATCCGCTGGCGTCGGTCGTCGGACCGTTCAACGCCGTCACGGTCGAATCGGAGGCGATCACAGAGATCACGATGTCCGGGCCGGGCGCCGGCGGACGGCAGACCGCGAGCGCGGTGCTCGGCGATGTCGTGAGCGTGATGACCGGCGGCGCGCGGCCGCCCGCGCCACCCCTGGCGCTGCCTCTGATCGAGGACGTCGAGAGCGCCTTCTACCTGTATCTTGACGTGGCCGACCATCCTGGGGTCCTGGCCGCCGTAACGCAGGCCTTGGGAGAGCAGGGGGTGTCCATCAAGTCGGTGGTGCAACGGGGCTTGGGCGAGAATGCCCGGCTGGTGATGGTCACCCACCCGGTGCTCGAGTCGAGCATGCGTGCGGCGATCGACCGCGTCGGGGGCTTTGACTTCGTGCGCTCGACGCCACGGACCATCCGCGTGATCGAAGAGGAGTTCATATGAGCAAGCCGACCGCAGCACGCCTTCCCACGGTCGAAGGAGCGGCGTTCTCCGGGATCCACGTGCCGCTGATCGAGCGCTACCACGAGCGCCTTCCGTTCTCGACGGGCGACCCCCTCGTCAGCCTGCAGGAGGGCTCGACGCCGCTGCTGCGCGCGCCGGTGCTCTCGGAGCTGGTCGGCGCGACCGTGCGCCTGAAGCTCGAGGGAGCCAACCCGACGGGCTCGTTCAAGGACCGGGGCATGACCTGCGCGGTGTCGGCTGCGGTGCGCGATGGCGCGAAGGCGGTGATCTGCGCGTCGACGGGCAACACCGCCGCGAGCGCGGCAGCGTATGCGGCGCGCGCGGGCATCACCTGCGCGGTGATCGTCCCCGACGGGAAGATCGCGCAGGGCAAGATGGCGCAGACGCTCATGCACGGAGCGCGGGTGATCGTGCTGGAAGGGAACTTCGATCAGGCGCTGACGCTTGTGCGAGAGCTGACGGACACGCATCCGATCGTGCTCGTCAACTCCGTCAACGAGTACCGCATCGAAGGTCAGAAGACCGCCGCGTTCGAGGTCCATGAGGGCCTGGAAGGGGGGCTCGAAGCGCTGTGCATCCCCGTTGGCAACGCAGGCAACATCACGGCCTATTGGCGCGGCTTTCGCGAGCTCGGCGCCGCGCCGAAACTGTTCGGCTTCCAGGCTGAGGGCGCCGCGCCGCTCGTGCTCGGCCACCCGGTCGAGCACCCGGAAACGGTCGCCAGCGCGATTCGCATCGGCAACCCCGTCCGCTGGGAGGACGCGATGGCGGCGGCGAGAGACTCGCGCGGCTCGATCCGGTCGGTCACCGACAGCGAGATCCTCGCGGCGTTCAGACTGCTCGCGTCCAAAGAAGGCATGTTCTGCGAGCCCGCCTCCGCGGCGTCGGTTGCTGGCCTGCTCAAGTACGGCACCGATGGCGCGGAGCAGGTCGTGTGCGTGCTCACCGGTCGTGGCCTGAAGGACCCTGAGACGGCGATAGCCCACAACGACGGCAAGGTGATCCCGTGTCCGGTCGAGATGGGACCGATCGAGGAAGCGGTGCTGGGTGATCCGTAGGCGCGTGGTGCGGGTGCCCGCGTCCTCGGCCAACCTGGGCCCCGGGTTCGACTGCATGGCTGCCGCGCTGGCGCTGGCGCTCGAGGTCGAGGTGGAGGAGACGGGGCAGTTCGCCGTGGAGACCGAGCTGCAGGTGGCGAGGGGGCGCGAGAACCTGTGCGTGCGCGCGTTCGAGCGTCTGCATTCCGCCGAAGGCTTCACGTTCAGGATCCGCTCGCAGATACCGCTCGCTGGCGGGTTGGGCTCTAGCGCGGCGGCGATCGTGGCCGGTCTGATGGCGGCCGATCACCTGTTTGAGCTCGACGCCGACCTGCTCGCGCACGCGAGCGACCTGGAGGGTCATCCCGACAACGTCGCGGCCGCGCTGTACGGCGGCGTCGTCGTGTGCGCGGACGGCACGGCCACGCGCTTCGATCCACCCACGGGGCTGGAGGCGCTGGCGGTGGTGCCCGAACAGGCGGTGCGCACCCGCGACGCACGCGCGGCGCTACCGGCGCAGGTGCCGCTCGAGGACGGCGTATTCAATGTGGCGCACGCCGCGCTGTTGACGCTGGGCCTGGCGAGGGGAGACTGGGACCTGGTCGCGCGCGGCCTGCAGGACCGGCTGCATCAGCGCCAGCGCGCCAGCTTGTTTCCGCGTTCGTTCGAGCTGGTCTCGCGCGCGCGCGAGCTGGGAGCGCTGGGAGCGACGATCTCAGGCGCGGGCCCGACCGTGCTGGTTTGGTGCTTCTACGAGCAGACCGGCGCTGTGGCCGAGGCGCTCGCCCCGATGCTCGACGGCTGGGCGACGCTGCTGCGCGCGTCGTTCGAGCCGCAGGGGGCCTACGTGGGAGCGCTCTGAGCGAGCTGAGCGAGGCGCTCGCTGGCGCTGTCGAGACCCTGTAGGCGTCCCAGCACCTCCTGGGCGAGCGCGAGGTAGTCCGCGCCGAGGTCTGGGCGGTGGTCGAGGATCGATCGTGCCTGCTCGGCCGACTCGGCGTAGGCGATCGAGGCGCGGATGACCGAGTCGAACACTTTCTCGCCGAAGCGCTCCTTCAGCGAGGCGAGGGCCTCACGCGAGTGGACCGTGCGCAGGTCGGCCAGGTTGAGCAGGATGCCCAGCAGCGACAGTTGCGGGTTGAGGCTGTCCCGCGCGAGTTCGACCACCTCCATCGCCTGCTCGACCCCCTGCAGCGCGAAGTACTGCGCCTCGGCGGTTATCAGCGCGTGATCTGCGGCCACGAGCGCGTTGATCGTCAACAGCCCGAGCGACGGCGGGCAGTCGATCAGGACCACCTCGTAGTCCTCGCTCGCCTCCGCCAAAGTACGCCTGAGCGTCAGCTCGCGGCCCATCTTGCCGCCGAGCATCAGCTCCGCCTCGGCGAGGCTGAGGTTGGCGGGGATCATGTCCGCCTGGATCGCGTCAGCGGTCGGCGAGCGTCCGGAGAGCACGTCGGCGATTGTGGGCGCCGCGTCGGTGGGCAGGTCGAAATAGTCCGACAGGTTGCCCTGCGGGTCGAGATCGACAGCCAGCGTGCGCACGCCGCTGCGGCGCAGGACGTCAGTGAGGGTGCGCACCGCGGTCGTCTTGCCGGTGCCTCCCTTCTGCGATAGCACAGCGATCGTGTGAGCCATCCTCGGCGCGATGTTAACCGGTGGCGCTCGCCGGGGCGCTGCGGGCGCGACGGCGCCCGCCGGCGCCCTCAGCTGATCGTGTGTAGCGAGGCCTGCCCGGCGCCCGTCTCCAGCGCATCGGCGTCCCCCGGCACGCTCAGGAACGCGAGGCGGTAACGCCCCACGATGATCTCATCGCCGTCCTGCAGCACCCTGCCGTCGACGCGCGCGCCGTTGACGAACACGCCGTTGAGGCTGCGGTCGTCGAGCAGGCGCACGCCGTCGGGATGACGCACGATCAGCGCGTGGCGGCGGGAGACCGTCGGGTCGTCGAAGCGCACGTCGGCGGCAAGGCTGCGTCCCACGCGCGTCCACTCACGCGTGAGCGCGACCGTGCGCAGCTCGCCGTTCTCCTCGTAGCAGAGGTACTCGCCCGGATGCTCGATTCGCTCCCTGACCCCGGCTAGCTGTGCGTCTCGGTCGGGAGCAGCTGGCTGTAGCAGCGTGCCCGCGTTGTGCTGGGTGGCCGCCGTCTCGCCCGTCCCTGCAGTGAGGCGCTCGGTGCCGAACATCGAGGCGCGAACGAACTTTCGGCTGCCGCAGCCGGGACACTCGCCGAGCAGGTCCGAACCGGCAAGCGTCAGCATGTAGCCGCAGCGCGCGCACCGAAACGACCCGGCTCCGACGAAGGTACCCGAACTAAGTGAGTCCATGTTGTGCTCCTCCCTCTCCGTAGCTGCCGGGGGGCGCTCCCTCGCCAGAGAACTCGTGGCGATCATAACAAGACTGTCAAGCCGATGATAGTTCTGGATAACGATATTCGCCACCTAGACTTCCCGACATCTCGATCGGTGCGACCCCGTTTAGATACCCGCTGTCGTGCGTTCGCAAACGGGCAACCGGGATGGGCGCCTACCGGCAGGAGCCCACGCTGACACGGCGAAACCCGAGACCATCATGGCCACGCCGACTCATGTGGAGCTACTCGAGCGGGTGCTGCTGCGTCGCGGTCTGGGCGCACTCGAGGCCGACAGGGACCGTTGCATGGACTGCGGGCGCACACCGCTGACCGGCGAGCTGGTTCACCTCTACGCGGGCGCTCAGCCCAGGATCGTCTGCGAGCTGTGCCGGCCGCGGCGCCGCGGCGCCCCACTGGCAAGCGAGATCGTCCGCCATTGCGAGCACGGCCACGCCGTGCGCCTCACCGCCCGCGCGGCGTAGCGGCTTCGCGCGCGCGGTCCCCCGCTCCCGCTTCCGCGCCCGGGTGAGGCCATTAGACTTCCGCTCGCCGTGGATCCAGTGACCGTATCGATAGTCGTGTCTGCCCCGCGCGAGCAGGTGTTCGACTACCTCCAGGACATCGCCAACCACCCACAGTTCACCGATCACTATCTCGTCGACTGGCGCCTGACGAGGATCGACTCCGTCGGCATCGGCGCCGGCGCACGCTTTCGCGTGAAGGCGCCCGCAAGCCGCTTCAGCTGGGGGGACGTGACGTTCGCCGAGGTGGAGCGCCCGCACCGGATCGTCGAGGTCGGCCGTACGGGCAAGAACAACCGCGTGCGCACGCTCGGTGTTTACGATCTTGCCCCCGCTGCTGGGGGATCCACGCGCGTGCGGTTTACGTTCCAGACCGTGCCGGTCACCCTGTCGGACCGGTTGATGGAGGGGCTCGGCGGGCGTGCCTGGCTGAGGCGCAAGAACGAGCGGGCGATGCACAGGCTCAGAGAGATGCTCGAGCGGAGCGACGGTCCAGGCACCGCCGACGCGGCGCTTGGCGCGGTGCACCCCGCATCCGTCCGGGCTGGGCACTCCGGTGCCGGGCGCATCTCGGTCGCCGGCGGATAGACTGCCGCGTCGCATGTTCCGCCGCCTGCGCAAGTTCACGCTCGCCGTGCCTGTCCTGCTGGCCGTGCTTGTGCTGAGCGCGTGCGGCAACTCCGACACGAAGGTCACCACCGGCACCTACGCGGGCGAGTCGGGCGCCAACGCGCCCTACCTGAACGTCGGGCCGTTGATCTATGAGGTTCAGCTCTCACGGCAGCTCAACCCAGCCAATATCGAAGATGCCGCCTATCTGCAGGGGCTCACGCCGGTTCAGCGCCACCTCGCTCCCGGCCAGGAGTGGTTCGCGGTCTTCATGCAGGTCTACAACAACACCGCACGGGAACTGCCCGCCGCCAGCAACATCACGATCAGCGACACCCAGGAAAACGTCTACACCCCAATCGTGCCCGACGAAACGAACTCGTTCGCCTACCGCGCGGGGATGGTCCCCGCCAACAGCCAGATCCCGGCGCCCGGAACGACCGCCGCCGACGGTCCGACTCAGGGCGCGCTGCTGCTTTACAAGATCCAGCTCGCCTCGCTCGAAAACCGGCCCCTGGAGATGAAGATCGTGAGCCCTGAAGACCCTGCAGAATCGGCCTCGGCCGAGCTGGACGTCTGAGGCTCGTCGAGCGCTAACGTTCGGCCTGCAGTCCGGCTTCGAGCACTTCACGGGCGACCGGCGCGGCTGTGGCTCCGCCGGCGCCGTCTTTGACGAGCAGCACGCACACGACGATCCGCGGGTGCAGCGCGGGTGCGAACGCCGCGAACCAGGCGTCGGTGTTGGCGGCTTCACTTTCGCTGTTCTGACAACCTTCCTTGCTCGGTTCCCGAGCTTCCGTCGAGCTCGATTCTGAGGCTGGGGAGGAGGCGCAGGCGGTCTTCAGTTCGGCGGTACCGGTCTTGCCGGCAACCGTGACGCCGGGGATCGCGGCGGCCGTCCCGGTCCCTTCGCGTACGACGCCGATCATCATGCGGCGCACTGTATGAGCCACGGAGGCGCTCGTGGCCTGCGCGCCCGCGGCGGCGGCACCGGAGAGGAAGGTCGGGGTGGGCCGTCGCCCGCCGTCGCCGATCGTCGCCGCGACGGTCGCCATCTCGAGCGGCGTGGCCAGGACCTGCCCCTGGCCGATCGCCGTGGATCCGACGTCGAGTTCGCCCTGGATCTCGCTGGCGGCGGGCAGCATGCTCTCGGCCGCACCCACGATCCCCGATTGCCGGTTGAAGCCGAACCGTTCGGCCGTCGCCACCAGGCGCGCGGCGCCGAGCTTGACTCCCAGTGGCGTGAACACCGAGTTGCACGACACGGCGAAGGCGAGTTCCAGCGTGCCGCCGCAGTCCTCGCCGTTGGCGTTGTTCAACCTCACCCCGTCGAGCGTGGCGAACGTGGCGTACGGGAAGACGGTATGGGGATTGGCAACTCCGGCTGCGAGCGCGCCGGTGACGGTGATCATCTTGAAGGTGGAGCCCGGCGGCTGCAGCCCGTCGAGGCCGATGCCCGCCACCGCCAGGATCTGCCCGGTCGAGGGCTGCATGGCGACGACCCCGCCCAGCTGGCCGCCGAGCGCCGTTACCGCTGCACGCTGCAGCGCTGGAGAGACCGTGGTACGCACGGTCGGCGCGGGATGCGGCGCGGCGTACGCGAGCAGACGCCTGCCGGCCAGCAGCTCCCCACCCGGCGTTCCTCGCAGGCGATCGTCGAGTGCGAGCTCGAGACCGCTTACGCCGACGATCGCCTGGGGCGGCACGCCCTGTTCTTCCAGCTGCTGACGGCGTGAGGCGGGAACCGGTCCCACGCTGCCGACCACGGCGCTCGCGACACTTCCCAGCGGTGAGCTGCGAGTCACTTCGGCCGGCTGCCCGCTGGCGGGCGCTCCCGCGGCGCTTGCGGCCAGAACGCTCCCGTCGCGCGCCAGCAGCGTCGCCCGGCGCGGCATCGTCATGTTGCGCGCGAGCAACTCGCCCTCGCGCAGGCCCGGGAAGATCTGCAGACGCGACCACGCGATGCGCGTGCCGGTAGTCGCGTCCCCCACGGTGCGTAGCGTGAAGTCGAGCGAGAGGGTCCCGAACAGGCGGGTATCGACGCGGACGGGAACAGCGACGGCTCCCCCGGAAGCGCCGCGTGCCCCGCCCGTCACGTCCGCGCGCGTCACGGTCGCCGTCGTGAGCGCTTCCTGATATGCGTTCGCGAATTCGCTCGCCGACATGGAACGCCGCGAGGAGGCTGAGATGTCGGAGTACATCGTCACGTAGTCGCGTCTCGTCCACGCCTTCACGAACTGGTCGGCGAGCGCGAACGCGGGGGAGGCGGTGTGACGCGCGCCGAGCACGGCGCCGAACGCGAAGGCCACCACGGCCAGCGCGAGGACAGGACGCGCACGTCGCAGACGCTGGTTGCGGCTTTCAGTCACGGAGCTTGTAGAACATGACAGGTGACTCAGTTGGACTGGCTAATCGTCGCGTTCGCCGTCATCCTCGCCTTTTTCGGGTCCCGGCAGGGTTTCATCGTGGGGGCTCTCTCGTTCTGCGGGTTTGCAATCGGTGCATTCCTCGGGACGCGCTTGGGTCCTCTGCTGCTTCCACGGGGCTCGTCCTCGCCGTACGCGCCCGCCTTCGGGCTGCTCGGCGCGCTGCTCGGCGGGGCGATCCTGGCGAGCGGCCTGGAGGGCGTCGGGTTCCGGCTGCGTCGTACGCTGATCGTGCCGGGGATGGGCCTGCTCGATGGCCTGCTCGGCGCGGTGCTCGGCGCTGCGCTCGCTCTGGGCATCGTCTGGATCGCCGCGGCCGTCGCTGGTCAGACGCCGGGGCAGGGTCAGCTGCGCGCGGACATCCAGCGATCGGCGATCCTGCGCAGGCTCAACCAGATGCTTCCCCCGTCGGGGGCGATCCTGAACGCGCTCGCGCGGCTGGATCCGCTGCCGTCGATCACCGGTCCCTCGCCGGACGTTGCGGCGCCGGAACCGGCGATCGCGCGTAGCCCGGGCGTGCGCAGCGCCTCCCGCAGCGTGGTGCGGGTGGACGGCACGGCCTGCGGGCTTGCGATCGAGGGCTCGGGCTGGGTGGCCGGGCCGGACTTGGTCGTGACGAACGCGCACGTCGTCGCCGGCGAGCAGGACACGACCGTCGAGGTCGGCGGGCGCTCGCCGAGCGTGCCGGCGCAGCCGGTCGCGTTCGACCCCACCGATGACGTCGCGGTGCTGCGCGTAGCCGAACTCGGGCTGCCGTCGCTCAGCCTCTCGGCGAGCTCCGCGTCGGGCACATCTGGAGCGATCCTGGGCTACCCGGAGAACGGACCATTCGACGTGCAGCCGGGAAGGATCGGGCGGACGCAGACGGTGATCACGCAGAACGCCTACGGTCAGGGCCCCGTTTCGCGGCTGCTGACGCCCTTGCGCGGGCTGGTGCGGCCCGGCAACTCGGGCGGTCCCCTGATCGACGGCGGTGGACGGGTCCTGACCACGGTCTTCGCCGCCACCGTCGACAGCCGACCCAGCGGTGGCTATGGGGTGGCCAACGAAACGGTGGCAACGGTGCTGCGCGAAGCCGACGAACATGTGCGCGATGGCAGCCAGGTGAGCACCGGGCCGTGCGCGGCCGGATAGCTCAGAGCCTGCTGAAGTGGGCTCTCAGGTCCCTGCCGGGGCGGGGCGGCCAGCGCGCGGGCGCCGGCGCGCTCGCTTGGGCTCCGCCGTCTGCCCGGCCTTGGAGCCAGACTTGGCCGGTTGGCGGGGCTTGGCCGCTGGGCGCGGCTCGGCTGGGACACGTGCGTGAGCGCGGCTAGGTGCGGGCTCGCGCCCGTCGACGCCCTGCTCGAGGCGCGCGTCGATAGCGGCCTGAACGGTGGCCAGGCGGCGCAGGAGGAGCGTTCGCACCTGTTCCAGCTGCTCGGCGCCGAGCAGCGCCGGGCCGATGCCCGGGCGTGACTGCAGCGGCGGTGGCGCTACGCCTGGGTATGAGGCTTCCAGTTCGCCGAGCGCGCGCTCGAGCGCGGCGATCTGCGTGCGCAGGAGCCGCCGCCGTTCGGCGGTCCCGTCCCCGCGAGCAACCGGGGACTCGTAAGCCACATACAGCGCGGCGGCGACCTCGCGCGGGTCGACACCGGTCTCGCGCGCCTGCCGCGCTGCGCTCGCGGCAATTGTGCCGGCGCCCGAGCGCCGCCTGGGCGCGCCGGCGACGAACGTGCCGCTCCCCTGCTGGCTATCGATCAGGCCTTCCTGCTCGAGACGCTGGTAGACGGCGCGAGCGGTGTTCACGTTCACACCGGTCGCCTCCGCGAGGTCGCGCAGGCCGGGCAGCCGCTGCCCCGGCACGAGCTCGCCATCGGCGATGCGAGACCGCAGCACCCAGGCGAGCTGCACGCCGATCGGAACCTCGGCGTCGCGGTCGACGGCGACGCCTTCGAGATTCGAGCTCGAGCCCGCAGGGTTGTCAACTGAAGACCTGCTCATGCCCTCAAACGTTAGCGCTCGCAAGCCCAGATACATAGTGTGCTGGTCAACTAGTACACTATGGGAATGGGTGGGGAGAAGCTGGGAACGACAGGCGCCGGTGGGCCTGCGACGCGGCCGGTGAAGCCGTCATCGGCGCGTGCAGGTGGCGCGCACGAGGTGGTCGGGCGGGCGTTCCTGCCCGCCAGAGGCGCGCTCGAGGAAGTGGGGGACATGATGATCCTCACGGGCAAGACGATCTCCTCGGTGCTGCGCCCGCCTTATCCGTATGGCGGCGAGTTCGTCTCGCAGTTCCTGTTCGCGCTACGGCTGTGCTGGTTTCCGCTGCTGCTCTCGACGGTGGCGATCAACTACGGGGCGCCGGGGCTGCAGGCGGCCAACTTTTTAACGATCTTCGGCGCGGTCGATCGCCTGGGTGGCTTCTTCGTGCTGGCGGCGATCCGCGAAATCGGTCCCCTGATCACGGCGATCGTGATCGCGGGCGTGGCGGGCACGGCAATCACCGCTGATCTGGGCGCGCGCAAGATCCGCGAGGAGCTCGACGCGCTGCAGGTGTTGGGCGTGGACCCGGTCAAGAACCTCGTGGTGCCGCGCTTCCTGGCGCTGATGGTCGCGACCGGCCTGTTCAACCTGTACGCGGTGCTGTTCGGCCTATTCGGCGGCATCCTGGCCGCGCTCACGAACGGCCAGCCGCTCGGACCATTCTGGAACACGCTGTTCGCCAACGCCACGGTCACCGACCTGTGGGGATCGGTGGTGAAGACGACGGCCTTCGGGGCGATCGTGGCGATCGTGTGCTGCTACAAGGGCATGACCGCCTCCGGCGGCGCGGAGGGTGTCGGGCGAGCGGTCAACCAGGCGGTGGTGACCTCTTTCCTGGCGTTTGGCGCGTTCAACTACGTCTTCACGCAGACGCTGCTCGCCACCCATCCCTCGATCCTGGTGATCAAGTAGATGAACGAATGGCTTGCCATACCGCGCGAATGGCTCGCCTCGTCGGGCGAGATCGGCCACTTCGCGGGCAATGTCCTCGGCGATGTGTGGGGCCTGCGCGTGTTCAGGTTCTTCGGCGAGACGCTGCGCCAGGCGGGCGTCCTGATCGTCTCTTCGACGCTGGTGATCTGGGGGCTCGTGTTCATCACCGGCTTGGGCACGTGCGGCATCGAGGGCGCGTACTTCACCGAGTCTCAGGGCGCGCCGGCGTACGCGGGCGTATTCACGGCGTGGTGCAATCTGCGCGAGGCTGTGCCGTACGTGTTCGGCTACATGATGGCCGCGAAGGTCGGCACGGGGATCGTGGCCGAGCTGGGCGCGATGCGGATCAACGATGAGATTGACGCGCTCGAGGTGATGGGGATCAACTCGATGACCTTCCTGTGCGCCACGCGCCTGCTCGCGGCCTGGATCGTGCTGCCTTTCATGTACGTGTCGGCGATCGGCATCGCCTACCTGGGCTCCTACATAGCGGTTGTGGATCAGGTCGGGTACACCTCAGCGGGGGGGTACCTGCTGATCTTCTGGCAGTTTCAGAACCCGACGGATTTCATCTACAGCGTGATCAAGGGGATGACGATGGCGACGGCGATCGTGCTGGTCGGCTGCTACTACGGCTATACGGCGTCGGGTGGGCCGGTTGGCGTGGGCAGGGCGACCGCCAAGTCGATGGTGCTCAACCTGGTGCTCGTGAACCTGATCGGCATGCTCGGCAGCGAGATCTTCTGGGGCTCCAAACCGCGAGCACCGATCGGGGGGTAGCGCGGGCCGCTACGCTGACCGCCATGTCGAAGACGCTGCTGGTCGCCGAGAAGCCGTCCGTGGGGCAGGACCTGGCACGCGTGCTCCCGGGTCCGTTCAAGAAGCAGGAGGGTTACCTCGAGGGTCCGGACGACGTGATCACGTGGGCCGTGGGGCACCTCGTCCAGCTCGCCGAACCGGAGGCCTACGACGCGAAGTACAAGAGCTGGCGGATGGGCGATCTGCCGATTGTGCCCGACAAGTTCAAGCTCGAGGTGCGCGATGAGCGCTCGCGCAAGCAGATGTCGGTTGTCACCAAGCAGCTCGGCAGGGAGGACATCGACGAGGTGGTCAACGCGTGCGACGCGGGCCGCGAGGGCGAGCTGATCTTCGCGTATCTCTACGAGAAGGCCAAGGGCAAGAAGCCCGTGAAGCGGCTGTGGCTGAACTCGATGACGACAGCGGCGATGAAGAGCGCCCTCGGCGCGCTGCGCCCGGCGGCGGAGTTCGAGCGCCTCGAGCAGGCGGCGCGGTCGCGCTCGGAGGCCGACTGGATCGTCGGCATGAATGCCACTCGCGCGGCAACGATCAGGCTGCGCAGCTCGTTCGACGGCGCGGTCTCGCTCGGGCGCGTGCAGACGCCTACGCTCGCGATCGTTGCCCGCCGCGAGGAGGAGATCAGGGCGTTTGAGCCCGAGCCGTACTGGCTGGTCGATGCGACGTTCGCGGCGGGCGTGGGTGGGCTCGAGAACGGCGAGTCGGTCGCGGGCGAGCGCACTTACATCGGGCACTTCCAGGCTCCGCCCGCCAGTCCCGGCAGGACGAAGGGCCCGCGCATCGCCACCGAGGAGGAGGCGCTTGCGATCGTCGCGGCCTGCGAGGGGCGCCCGGGGACGATCACCAAGCTCGAGAAGAAGGAGCAGCGCGAGAAAGCGCCGATGCTGTATGACCTGACGACGCTGCAGCGCGAGGCCAACAACCGCTACGGGTTCTCGGCCAAACGCACGCTGGCGGCTGCGCAGAGGCTCTATGAGGAGCACAAGGCGCTCACATATCCGAGGACCAGCTCGCGCTACCTGACGACCGACATGGTCGAGGAGATCAAGCCGATCGCCGAGCTGGTGGGCCAGCACGCCGAGTACGCGAAGGGCGCTGAATACGTGACCGCGCTCGACGTGCTGCCGCTCGCGCGGGTGGTCAACGACGAGAAGGTGACAGACCACCACGCGATAATCCCGACCCGCTCCGAGCACAATCTCGAGAAAATGGGCTCGGACGACAAACGCGTCTATGACATGGCCGTTCGCCGGTTCCTCGCGGTGTTCCATCCGGAGGCGGTGTTCGAGAATACGAGGGTCGAGACGACCGTGACGGCCAAGGACGGCGCCGACTCGGACGTCGGACATGTGTTTCGCACCCGCGGCAAGCTCCTGCTCGTGCCTGGCTGGCGCGGCGTCTACGACGAGGTGGCCGCCGACACGAAGGCCGCGGACGTGAAAGCTGAGGCCGATGAGGACGAGGAGACCGACCAGCAGCTGCCCCGGCTCGTGCAGGACGAGCAGGTGCAGACACGCGAGATCGTGAGCCTTCGCAAGGAAACCAAACCGCCGCGGCGCTACAGCGACGCGTCGCTGCTCGGCGCGATGGAGACGGCGGGCAAGCTCGTGGAGGACGACGAGCTGCGCGAGGCGATGAAGGACTCGGGGATCGGCACGCCGGCAACGCGGGCGGCGATAATCGAGCGGCTGATCACCGTCAGCTACATCGAGCGCGACGGTCGCGCGCTGGTGGCGACCGAGAAGGGGCTGAACGTGATCAGGCTGCTCAACGAGCACGCGCTGACCTCGCCGGGGCTGACCGGGAGCTGGGAGCAGCGGTTGGGGAAGATCGAGCGGGGCGAGGACTCGCGCGAGCAGTTCATGGGGGACATCGCGGGCTTCGCCCAGGAGACCGTGAAAGCGCTCGACGAGACGCTCAAGGATGTACGGATCCCGCGCGCGCGGCTGGGCCCGTGCCCGGTCTGCGGCCACGAGATCGTGGAGAACCGCAAGGGCTACTCGTGTTGGGCACGCGACGATCCCGGGTGTGGCTTTGTGATCTGGAAGGCCAAAGCTGGCAAGCAGCTGCCGCTGGCGGTCGCACGCGAGCTGATCAAGACGGGATACACCGCGCAGGCGGTCACGGGCTTCCGCGGCCGCAGCGGGCGCAGCTTCCGTGCACACCTCGCGCTCAGCCAGACCGAGGAGGGCAAATGGCGGGTCGAGTTCGACGAGCTGTGGGCGAAGGAGGGCGCCAAGCCGCCGGAGGCCGAAGCTGAGACGGCGGGCGAGACCGTGCAGGCGCGCAGCGCCGCGTAAGGCCTTTTTTGGGAGACGCGTTCGCGCGCTGGCCGGTCAGGCCGTAGTGGCACCGGTCACCACACTTGGTGTCGCCGCGATCGCCGGCGGCCGCGTCGGGCGGGTGCGCCAGGATGGGCGGGCATGCCGATAACGCTGATAACCGGGCCGGCCAACGCGGGCAAGGCCGAGGTCGTGCTGGACGCGGTGCGCAGGCATCTCGCCCACGGCGAGGAGCCGCTGCTGATAGTGCCCACGCGGGCCGATGCCGAGCACTACCTGCGCGAGCTCGCCGGCGAGCGGGTGGCGATGGGGGTCCGGGTCGAGCGCTTCGCGGGCTTGATCGGCGAGGCGGTGCGCTGCGCCGGTGTCGGCGAGCCGATTCTCGGCGGCGTGGCGCGCGAGCGCGTGCTCGAGGCGATCGCCGCGCGGGCTGGCGCACCGGCCACCCCCGGGTTCGTGCGCGCGCTGGCGGATCTCGTCGCTGAGCTGCGGGTCCGGCGCGTGACTCCGGCGAGGCTGAGCCAGGCTCTGTCGAGCTGGCGCGCCGCGGACGGTGCTGAAGCCCACACGGCAGAGTTGGGGCGGCTGTTCGCCGACTACTGCGCGACGCTCGAGCGGCTCGGACGGCTGGACGCGGAGCAGCGTGCCGTGCGCGCGCTCGATGCGCTGCGCGAGCGCCCCGCCCTGTGGGGCGGCACGCCCGTGCTGTTCTACGGGTTCGACGACCTGACGCGGCTGCAGCTGGATGCGATCGAGACGCTCGGTAGGGTCGTGGCGAGCGAGGTCACGGTGTCCCTCTCGTACGAGCCCGGCAGGACGGCTTTCGCGGGACGGGCGGCTAGCTTCCACGCGCTCGCTCCGCTGGCGGGGGAGCACCGGGCGCTCCCGGCGCGAGCGGAGCACTACGCGCCGCAGGCGCGCGCCGCCTTGAGCCACCTCGAGCGCTCCCTGTTCGAGCCCGACGCCATCCGGGTCGAGCCCGGCGCGGCGGTGCGGCTGCTGGAGGGCGGTGGCGAGCGCTCGGAGCTCGAGCTCCTCGCCAGGGAGATCGACCTGCTGCTCAGCCGGGGCATGGCGCCCGCGGAGATCGCGGTCCTGGTGCGCTCGGGGGGAACCGACGTTGACCTGCTCGAAGAGGTGTTCGCGGCAGCGGGGATCCCATTCGCGCTGCTGCGCTCGAGGCCGTTCGCCGACACGGCGATCGGCAGAGCGCTGATCGGGCTGCTGCGCTGTGTGCCGGCGCCGGATGTGGAGCCGGGTGAGCCGGGTGAGCCGGGTAAGCCGGGTAAGCCGGGTAAGCCGGGTGAGCTGGGCGACCTGCTGGCCTGGCTGCGAGCGCCAGGCCTGCTCGAGCATCCGGCGCTGGCGGACTGGTTGGAGGTCAGCGCGCGGCGCACGGGCGCTGTGAGCGCAACCGAGGCAAGGACGCTGTGGGAAGGGCGCCACTGGCCGCTGGAGACGATCGATCGACTGTTCGAGGCGCAGGGACGCGGCGCGTCGGCGTTGTGCGATCGCGCGGCGCGCGAGCTCTACCGGCTGTTCTGCGCTCCCAGGCGCGCGAGCGCCCGCGTGCTGGCGCCCGACGAGCTCGATCAGGCGGGCGCTCTCGCTGCCGGCCGGCGGGCGCTGGCGGAGCTGCGCGAGCTCGCACGGACCGCACCCGAGCTGTCGCCTGCCACGGCGGGCGAGCTGGCGCGGTCGCTGGAGCGGGTCGAGCTCGCAGGCGGCGCGGGCTCTGTCGTCGGCGGCGCGGCCTTCGTGCCGGGCGGCGCGGCTTCGCTCGCCGGCGCGGTGGCCGTCCTCGACCCGCTGGCGCTGCGCGCGCGACGGGTGAGCGCCCTGTTCGTGTGCGGCCTGCAGGAGGGCGTGTTCCCGGCGCGCGGGCGACCGCAGCCGTTCCTGGGGGAGGAGGAGCGCCGGCGCCTGGCAGAAGTCTCGGGGCTGAGGCTCGGCGAGCAGGAGGATGCGCTGGCGGCCGAGCGCTACCTGCTGTACGCGGCGGTCTCGCGCCCGCGGGAGCGGCTGTTCCTCAGCTGGCACGTAGCGGACGACGAAGGGGCGGCTACGTCCCGCTCGCTGTTCGTGGACGACGTCTGCGACCTGTTCGCGCCGAGCCTGTCACAGCTGCGGGCGCGCCGGCCGTTGGGGGCCGTCGACGGTGTGCCGGCAGAGCCCTCGCTGCGAGCATCGGCGCCCGCGAGCCGCGCGCTGCGCGACGAGCGGCTGCTGGCGCAGTTGCGCGCGCACGTCTGGTCAGCGTCCTCGCTGGAGCGGTGGATCGGCTGCCCGATGAGCTGGTTCGTCGAGCGTATGCTGCGCCCCGACGCCTTCGATCCCGACCCGGAGCCGCTCGCGCGAGGCGGGCTTGCGCACGCGGCGTTAAAGGACACGCTCGAAGCGCTTCGCCGCGAGACCGGCACGGCACGGCTCACGCTCGCCAACCTCGCTCGCGCGCGCGAGCTGCTGCGCGGGGCGCTGGCGGACAACGAGGTCGACCATCCGCTGTCGGCGGTGCCGGAGCGGCGCGTGGCGGTGCGCCGGCGCCTGCAGACGGACCTGGAGCGCTACCTCGAGCACGCGGTAGCAGTGCAGAGCCCGTTGGAGCCGAGCGCCCTGGAGCTCGGATTCGGCTTCGCCGAAGGCGACGGCGCACCGCGTCCGGACGACGTGGCCGGCGAGGCGAGCGATCTGCGGGCGCTCGACCTGGGCGGCGGGGTGAGGCTGCGGGGGCGGATCGACCGTGTCGACGTGGGCGAGCTCGGCGAGGCCGTCGTGTACGACTACAAGGGCAGCCGCGCGCCGGCCGGCGCGAGATGGATCGAGGACGCCAACCTGCAGGTGGCGCTTTACATGCGCGCGGTCGAGGATCTCCTGCACCTGCAAGCCGTCGGTGGCTTCTACCAGCCCCTCACGGGCAAGGATTTGCGCGCCCGCGGCGTGCTCGACGGCGACGCGGGGATCGAGATCGGATGCGTCGCGCCCGACGTCCGCGAGCATGCCGACGTGCGGGACATCCTGGCGCAGGCGGTCGCGGCCGCCCGCGAGGCGGCCGGCGAGGCGGGTCGGGGCGAGCTGCAGGCGCGCCCGCAGACATGCGCGTTCCGAGGCGGATGCATGTACCCCACGATCTGCAGGTGCGAGCGATGACGGTCGCGCGCACCGCAATCGGTCTGACAGATGAGCAGCAGCAGGCGGTCGCCCGCCGGGCCGAGCCGCTGCTGCTGTCGGCGGCAGCCGGAAGCGGCAAGACCTCGGTGCTGGTCGAGCGCTTCGTGGCGGCCGTCCGCGAGGACGGGGTGGCGCCCGCGCGGATCCTCGCGATCACGTTCACCGAGCGCGCCGCGGGCGAGCTGCGGGCGCGCGTCCGCGCCCGCCTGCTGGAGCTCGGCGATCGCGAGGCGGCGCGCGACACCGAGGCCGCCTTTGTCGGCACCTTCCATGGCTTCTGCGCTCGGGTGCTGCGCGCCCACGCGCTGGCGGCGGGACTCGATCCCGGCTTCGCGATCCTCGACGAGGGTCTCGCTGGACGTCTGCGCGAGCTCGCGTTCACGGTCGCGCTGCGCGACTTCCTCGGCGGCGAGCGCAGCGAGGCCGTCGATCTGCTCGCGGCATACGGCGTCGATCGCGCGCGCTCGATGATCGAGCAGGTGCACAGGGAGCTGCGCAGCCGAGGCCAGCGCCTGCCGCGCCTGCCACCGCCGTCGTGCGAGGCCGATCGCGACGCTGTACGCGCGTGCGCGCTGCTGGACGAGCTGCTGCATGGATTCGGGCTCGCCTACGAACGAGTCAAGAGCGGGCGTGGCGTCGTGGACTTCGACGACCTGGAGCTGCTCACGCGGCAGCTGCTGGCCGAGCACGAGAGCCTGCGCGCCGCCTGGTCTGATCGCTTCGAGCTGCTGATGGTCGATGAGTTTCAGGACACCAACCCGCGCCAGCTCGGCATCCTTGCGGCGCTGGACCGCGGAAACCTGTTCACTGTGGGCGACGAGCTGCAGTCGATCTACGGCTTCAGGCACGCCGACGTGAGCCTGTTTCGAGCGCGCCGGGACGAGCTGGAGCAGCTGGGAGGGAGCCTGCGACTGACGCGAAACTTCCGCAGCCGCGAGCCGCTGCTCGACGTCGTAAACGCAGCGTTCGCCGAACGCTTCCGCGGCTACACGCCGCTGGTCGCCGGCAGGCCCGACGCCCGGCCGCCGCGGCGCGAGGATCCGCTCCGCCCACGGCGAGCCCCGCCGGAGGGGCCGGACGCTGATGCGCCGGCGGCAGCTCCGGTGCCGGAGCCGGAGCCGGAGGTGGAGCTGCTGCTGACGGACGTTCGCGGCTGGGAGCAGCGGGAGGACCTCGCCAGCTCGATCGCCGCGGGACTGCCCCACGCCCAGACCTGGCGCCAGGCGGAGGCCAGGATGCTGGCACAGCGGGTGGCCGAGCTGGTACAGGCCGGCGACGCGCGGGCTGGGGAGGTGGTCGTGCTGCTGCGCGCGATCGGCGACCTGGAGGTGTTCGAGCGCGCGCTGCAGCTGTGCGGGCTGCGCACGCTGGCGGCCGTCGGGGCCTTCTGGGGCCATCAGCAGATCGGCGATCTGATCTCCTACCTGCGGGCGCTCGCGAATCCGCTCGACGAGCGGGCACTGTACGCGGCGATGGCCTCGCCGCTGGCGGGCTGCTCGATCGATTGCCTGGCGCTGCTCGCGAACGCCGCCCGCGCGGGCCGGCGGGGGGTGTGGGAGACGGCGCTCGCCGCTGTCGGCGAGGGTGAGGGTGAGGGCGAGGGCGAGGGCGAGGGGGCGCTCGCGGCCCAGCTCACGTTTACCGATCGAGAGGCGCTTGCGCGCTTCTGCGCGCGGCTGCAAGGCGAGCGCCGCGCGGTCTCGCGACGGACGATCTCCGAGCTGATCGAGCGGGCGATCGAGGCCGGTGGCTACCGCGAGCACGTGCTCACGCTGGAGTGGCCCGAGCGTCGACTCGCCAACGTCCACAAGCTGCTGCGCCTCGCGCGTCGATTCGAAGCGAGCGCGGGACGCGACCTGCGGGGCTTCCTCGACCACGTGGTGTACCTCGAGCACGCGGTCAAGGTCGAGCCCGACGCACCGGTCGAGGGAGTGGAGCCCGATGCTGTGCGCTTGATGAGCATCCATGCGGCCAAGGGCCTCGAGTTTCCTGTCGTGTGCGTGGCGGACCTCGGACGCCAGCCCAACACGCAGACTCCGGATCTGCTCGTCGACGGCGAGCGCGTCGGCCTGCGGCTCGTGCGCCTCGACGGCGCCGGGTCGAGCCCGGCGCTGGACTACGAGCAGCTCTGCCAGGAGCGCCGTGCGCGCGAAGCCGAGGAGGAGGACAGGATCCTGTATGTGGCGATGACACGGGCGCGCGAGCGCCTGCTGCTGAGCGGCGCCGTCGACCTCGCCCGCTGGCCCTCCCCGCGCCAGGCCGCGACCGCGATCTCGTGGCTCGGGCCGGCGCTGTGCGCGGATCTACCCGCGCTGGCTCAGGCTGGAGGTGTGGCCGTGCACGATCTTCCGGTCGGCGCGGCGGGATCGGTGAGCGTGCGCTGCCGGCTGAACACCCCGGCCACCGTCGGCGCGGTCCTGTGCTTGGACGGCGTCGCACTCGCGGGCGCGGTCGCGGGCGAACAACTCTCCATTTCCGTCGACGGTGCGCCATTGTCTATACAGCACGGCGGCAATGTCGATACCATTGCTACCGCTGCGCGAAAAGGCAAACAACCGCCCGACGCCATCGCCGGACGCGGCGAAGCGCTCGCCGCGACGACGGCGGCGGTCGCCGACACGACTGCGGCTGTGGCGGCGACGCCGACGACGACGCTCAGCTACACGTCGCTGAGCGAGCAGGAGCGCTGCGGCTACCGCTACTACCTCGAACGCGTGCTCGGCCTGCCCGAGGACCGCGCGGCGGCGCGAGCGGTATCCGAGCACAGGGGCCTGGAGGCGCGCGCGCGGGGAACGCTGATCCACCGGCTGATGGAGTCGGTCGACTTCTCCCGTCCGCACCCGATCTCCTCCGAGGACGTTGCGGGCGTCGCGCGCGAGCTGGGAATGCGCGTTGGCGAGGGCGAGCGCGCTGAGATCGCCGGGTTGATCGCGGCGGCGAGCGCGGCGGAACCGGCCGCGCGCGTGGCGGCGGCGAAGACCGTGCGGCGCGAGCACCCGTTCGCGTTCTCGCCGGGAGCCGGAGCGCCGCTGATCACGGGCGTGATCGACCTCCTCGCGCGCGAGGCGGACGGCGGCTCGCTCGTTCTCGACTACAAGAGCGACCGCGTGCGCGCGGGGGAGGATCTGCAAGCGCTGGTCGATCGCGACTACGCCGTCCAGCGCCAGCTGTACGCGCTCGCGGTCCTGCGCGGGGGAGCCGCGGCGGTGGAGATCGTCCACTGGTTCTTGGAGCGCCCGCGCGAGTGGGTGGGTGCGCGCTATGCAGCGGACGAGCGTGAGGAGCTGGAAGCGAGCCTGGCAGCGCGCATCGCGCGCGCGCAGACGTTCAGCGTCAGCCCGCGGCCCCATCGCGGCTTGTGCCTCACGTGTCCGGGGAGAGCGGGCCTGTGCTCGTGGAGCGATGCGGAGACGCTGCGTGAGGACTCACAGGCCGAGCGAGCACCCGGCGGCCCGCTGCGCGCCAGCCCTTGAGCTCGGCGCTCAGGCGCCGTTCTGGGGGTACGTGTATTCGCGTGCGTGGTCTGGTTTTCGTCGCCCGCGCGCTGCTACGCTTTTGGCTCCGCCTCAGGTGCCCGCCTGCCTGCGCCACGGTGGGCATGCCCCCAAAGTGGACTGCCCGCCCTCTGCCGGGATGCACCGCCCCAAGGGAGCACTTCCATGAACTCGCACATCAAGCAGCCGCCAAAGGCCGTCGGACTCTACGACCCTCGCTTCGAGCACGACGCGTGCGGCGTGGGGATGGTCGCGCGGCTGGACAACAGGCCGACCCATGAGGTGATCACGCGGGCGATCACCGCGCTCGAGAATCTCGAGCATCGGGGTGCATCGGGCGCGGACCCGTGCACGGGCGACGGTGCCGGAATCCTGATGCAGATGCCTGACGAGCTGCTGCGCTCGGCGGTCGACTTCGAGCTGCCGCCGCTCGGCTCCTACGGCGTGCTGATGTGCTTCCTGCCCACTGACCCAGCCGCGCGCCAGAGGCTCGAAGCGCTGTTGGAGGCGATCGTCCGCGATGAGGGCCAGCGGCTGCTCGGGTGGCGCGAGGTGCCGATCGACGAGCGGCACACGGGCGAGGTCGCGGCCGCCTGCCGGCCGGTGATCCGCCAGCTGTTCGTCGGTGCGGACACGGCCCTGGCGAGCGACCGCGACGCGTTTGAGCGCAAGCTGTACGTGATCCGCCGGATCAGCGATCTGACCGCCGAGGAGCCGGGCTTGTACGTCGCGTCGAGCTCCTCTCGAACGGTCAACTACAAGGGCATGCTGATCAGCTATCAGCTGGCGGGTTTCTACACCGATCTGCGCGACGAGCGCACCAAGAGCGCGCTCGCGCTGGTGCACTCGCGCTTCTCGACCAACACCTTCCCCAGCTGGGAGCTCGCTCACCCCTACCGGGTCATCTGCCACAACGGCGAGATAAACACGGTGATGGGCAACGTCAACTGGATGCGCGCGCGTGAGAGCGAGCTGCACAGCGAGTTGTTCGGTGAGGACCTCCAGAAGATCCTGCCGGTCGTGACTCCCGGCAACTCCGACTCGGCGACGTTCGACAACGTGCTCGAGCTGCTCATGCTCGCCGGCCGCTCACTTCCACACGCGGCGATGATGATGATCCCCGAGGCCTACCGCGACCGCGAGGACCTGCCGGACTACCTGAAGGGCTTCTACGCGTTCCACGCCTGCTTGATGGAGCCCTGGGACGGACCGGCGTCGGTTGCGTTCACCGACGGTCGTGTGGTCGGCGCGACGCTCGACCGCAACGGGCTGCGCCCGGGTCGCTGGGTCGAGACGACCGACGGCTACGTGGTGCTCGGCTCGGAGTCCGGTCTGCTCGACATACCCCCGGAGCAGGTGCGGCGCCTCGGGCGCCTGCAGCCGGGCAAGCTGTTCCTCGTCGACCTCGAGCGGGGTCGGATCGTCGAGGACGAGGAGGTCAAGCGCGAGGTGGCCACCCGCCAGCCTTACGGCGAGTGGTACGCGCGCAACGCGGTGCCCTTCGCGCAGCTGCCCCCCTCGGAGCAGGTCACGCTCTCAAACCAACCGCTGCACCTGCGTCAGCGAGCGTTCGGCTACTCCCAGGAGGACCTGCGGGTGCTGCTCGCACCGATGGCCATCGACGGGGCGGAGCCGGTCGGATCGATGGGAAACGACCTCTCGCTCGCGGTGCTCTCCGATCAGGCGCCACCGCTGTTCTCCTATTTCAAGCAGCTGTTCGCGCAGGTCACCAACCCGCCGATCGACCCTCTTCGCGAGGAAATCGTGATGAGCCTGGCCACGAGCCTTGGCAACGAGCGCAATCTGTTCGAAGAGACGCCCGAGCACGCGCACAAGCTCCTGCTGGACCAGCCGATCCTGCTCAACCGCGAGCTCGAGACGCTGCGCCACGTCGATCACGAGGTGTACGCGGCGCGCACGATCGACATCACGTGGCCAACTGCCGACGGGGGGGCACACAGCCAGGACGGATGGGTCGGGATGAGCGAGGCGATCGAGCGCATCTGCCGCCAAGCGCGCGAGGCGATCGCCGAACGCGTCAACATAATCATCCTGTCCGACCGGCAGGTGGGCCCGCGTCGCGCCCCGATCCCATCGCTGCTTGCTCTCGCCGCCGTCCACCATCACCTGGTGCTGGAGCGGACGCGCCTGCGCGTGGGGATCATCGTCGAGTCGGGAGAGCCGCGCGAGGTGCACCACTTCGCGACGCTGATCGGCTACGGCGCGAGCGCGATCAACCCGTATCTGCTGCTGGAGACGCTCGACCAGATGGTCGCCGAAGGGCGCATCGTGCGCGCCGCTGAGAATGGAGGCCCGCCCGCCCCGGCGGTCGCGCTCGGCGCAGAGGAGGCGGCGCAGAACCTCGTCAAAGCGATCGGCAAAGGGCTGCTCAAGACGATCTCCAAGATGGGCATCTCGACGATCCAGTCCTACCGTGGCGCGCAGATCTTCGAGGCCGTGGGGCTGGAGCGCGAGCTGATCGACAGGCACTTCACGCACACGGCCTCGCGCATCGGCGGGGTCGGCGTGGAGGTGTTGGCGAGAGAGGCGCTCGAGCGTCACGGCCGTGCATATCCCGCGGGCGGGCGGGCGCTCGATTCGCTGCTGCCGGTCGGCGGCGTGTATGCGTGGCGGCGCGATGGCGAGCACCACATGTGGAACCCCGAGACGATCGCGCTCGTTCAGCACGCGGTGCGCGCGGCGAACGGCGACGTGGGTGCGGCTCTGAAGGGCGACCGCGAGGCGTATCGCGCTGTGCGCGAGAGTCCGGCGTTCGAGAAGTATCGCGAGTATGCGCGGGCGGTCAACGAGGACGCTGCGCGCAGGGCCACGCTGCGCGGCCTGCTGCAGATCGGCGGCGGGCCGGAATCCGGTCTGGAGCCGGTAGCGCTGGAGGAGGTCGAGCCGGCGAGCGAGATCGTCAAGCGCTTCTGTACCGGAGCGATGAGCCTCGGGTCGATCTCGCGCGAGGCGCACGAGACGCTCGCGATCGCGATGAACCGCCTCGGCGGACGCTCGAACACGGGCGAGGGAGGGGAGGATCCCTCGCGCTTCCAGCCTGACAAGAATGGCGACTGGCGCCGCTCGGCGATCAAGCAGGTCGCCTCGGGGCGCTTCGGCGTGACGATCCACTACCTCGTCAACGCCGACGAGCTGCAGATCAAGATGGCCCAGGGAGCCAAGCCGGGCGAGGGCGGTCAGCTGCCGGGGCACAAGGTCGACGCCTACATAGGCTCGATTCGCCACACGATGCCCGGCGTGGGCCTGATATCGCCGCCACCGCACCACGACATCTACTCGATCGAGGACCTCAAGCAGCTGATCTACGATCTGCGCTGCTCCAACCCGCGGGCGCAGGTGTCGGTCAAGCTCGTGTCCGAGGTGGGCGTCGGCACGGTCGCCGCTGGCGTGTCGAAGGCGAACGCCGACCGCGTGCTGATCGCCGGCCACGACGGCGGCACCGGCGCCTCGCCGCTGTCCTCGATCCAGGCCGCGGGCGTGCCCTGGGAGATCGGCCTGGCAGAGACCCAGCAGACGCTGCTGCTCAACGATCTGCGCTCGCGCATCGTCGTGCAGACCGACGGCCAGCTGAAGACCGGGCGCGACGTGGTGATCGCCGCGATGCTGGGCGCCGACGAGATGGGCTTCTCGACCGCGCCGCTGATCGCCACGGGCTGCATCATGATGCGCGCCTGCCACCTGAACACCTGCCCCGTGGGGATCGCCACCCAGGACCCCGAGCTGCGCAAGCGCTTCGAGGGCACGCCCGAGCACGTCGTCAACTTCTTCTTCTTCGTCGCCGAGGAGGTGCGCGAGATCCTCGCGTCGATGGGCCTGCGCTCGCTCGATGAGGCGATCGGCAGGGTCGACCTGCTCAGCGTGGCCCGTGCGGTCGAGCACTGGAAGGCGCGCGGCGTCGACCTCGCCCACATCCTGACCCACATCGAGCTGCCCGACGGCGCCCCGCGTCGGCGTGTCGAACCACCGCCGAAGGTGCTCGAGGACGCGCTCGACTGGCAGCTGCTCGAGCTGGCCGAGCCGGCGCTGGAGCGTGGTGAGCGCGTCGTTGCGGAGCTTCCGATCCGCAACCGCAACCGCTGCGTTGGCGGCATCCTCTCCAGCCATATCGCCCAGCGTCGCGGGGCCGAGGGCCTGCGGGAAGACTCGATCGTCGTCGACTTCGTGGGCTCGGCCGGACAGAGCTTCGCGGGTTGGCTGGCGCCCGGGGTCACGTTCACGCTGCGCGGCGACGCGCAGGACTATGCCGGCAAGGGGCTCTCGGGCGGGGTGTTCGCGATCCGCCCACGCGACGGTATGGGCGAGCATTTCAAGGCGGAGGAGAACGTGGTCGTCGGCAACACCGTCCTATACGGCGCGACCTCCGGCAGGGCGTTCTTTCGCGGCCTGGCGGGCGAGCGCTTCGCCGTGCGAAACTCCGGCGCGTGGACGGTCGTCGAGGGCGTCGGCGACCACGGCTGCGAGTACATGACCGGCGGGCGCGTTGTCGTGCTCGGGTCGACTGGACGCAACTTCGCGGCGGGCATGAGCGGCGGCGTGGCGTACGTGCTGGATGAGGACGGAACGTTTCCCAAGCGCTGCAACATGGGCATGGTCGGCTTTGAAGAGCTCTCTGACGCCGACGCGATCGAGCTGCGCGCGATGATCGAAGAGCACCTGCAACGCACCGACTCGCCGGTCGCGGCGCGGGTGCTGGAACAGTTGGGCGGGCTGCTCGGCAGGGGCGCGTTCGTGAAGGTGATGCCCCACGACTACAAGCGTGTGCTGCGCGAGCTGGCCGAGAGAGAGGAGATCGCCGCGCGCGCCGCCGCCAACGGCCGGCTGGCTGCGCCCCGAGCCCTGGATGCGGTGGGCGAGACGGGCACCTGATGGGCAAGCTCGGGGGCTTCCTGCAGATCGAGCGCCACGGCATCCCGCAGCGGGATCCCGTCGAGCGCGCGCACGACTTCGGCGAGTTCCTGCTCACGCGGCCCGTGCAGGAGCTGCGCCAGCAGGGCGCGCGCTGCATGGACTGCGGCGTGCCGTTTTGCCACAACGGCTGTCCGCTGGGGAACCTGATCCCCGACTGGAACGACCTCGTCTACCGCGACCGCTTCGAGGACGCGATCGTCCAGCTGCACGCCACCAACAACTTTCCTGAGTTCACCGGCCGCCTGTGCCCGGCGCCGTGCGAGGCGTCGTGTGTGCTCGAGATCCGCGAGGGCGACGCCGTCACGATCAAACAGCTCGAGAACGCGATCATCAACCGCGCCTGGACCGAGGGCTGGGTGACCCCGCAGCCCCCGCGCCGCGACCGCGAAACGGGCCAGGCGGTGGCCGTCGTGGGCTCCGGGCCGGCGGGCATGGCCGCGGCCCAGCAGCTGCGCCGGGCCGGTCACCGCGTGACCCTGTTCGAGCGCGACGAGGCGATCGGCGGGCTGGTGCGCTTCGGTGTGCCCGACTTCAAGATCGAGAAGACGGTCGTGCAGAGACGCGTCGAGCAGCTGCTCGAGGAGGGCGTCGAGATCCGCTGCGGCGTCGAGGTCGGCAGCGACGTCAGCGTGGAGGAGCTGCGCGGCGGCTTCGACGCGGTCGTGCTCGCGACCGGTTCGCGCGTGCCCCGTGACCTGTCCGTTCCGGGCCGGGAGCTCGCCGGGGTGCACTTCGCGATGGAGTACCTCTACCAGCGCAACCGATGGGTGGCACTGGAGCTCGGCCCGCCGCCGACGGTCGCGCAACCGCCGGTCGATCAGGAGATCACGGCTGCCGGCAAGGACGTGGTGGTCATCGGCGGCGGCGACACCGGCGCGGACTGCGTGGGCAACGCGCTGCGCGAGCGCGCCCGCTCGGTGATTCAGCTCGAGCTGCTGCCCGAGCCCCCTGCGCATCGCCCCGACGAGCGCACGCCGTGGCCCGAGTGGCCGCTGAAGTATCGCCTCAGCTACGCGATGGACGAGGTGAAAAAGCTGGGCGTGGGCGAGCAGGACTACTCGATCACGACCACGAGATTGGCCGACGATGGCAGCGGCGCGGTAGCCGCTCTGCGCATCGCGCGGGCCGGCCCGCAGCCTCCGTTCGAGCCGATCGCCGGCACCGAGCGCGAGCTACCGGCGCAGCTCGTGCTGCTGGCGATGGGCTTCCTGCACCCCGAACAGGAGCTGCTCGACCAGCTCGGCGTGGCGAAGGACCCCCGCGGCAACGTCAAGGCGATCGCGCCGTACACGACGTCGGTGGACGGCGTGTTCGCAGCCGGCGACGCGCGCCGCGGGCAGTCGCTGATCGTGTGGGCGATCAACGAGGGCCGCCAGTGCGCGCGGATGGTCGACCGCTATCTCGCGGCGCGACGCGCCGGCGCCGACGGCGCCGACGGCTCCCCCGCGTTTGCGGCCGAAGACGGCGGCCCGCCCGAAGACGGTGGTCTGCCCGGACACGCCGACGCGGACGCTGGCCCGGAGGGTCCGCCGCAGCACGTCGGGCCAGGTATCGGCGCCCCTGAAGGCTAGGCGCTGCACGAGCGCGCCCGAACGGGTATATCCCACCGGCGCGATGCCGACCTTCTGCCGCCACAACCGCTTCTTAGAGCGCTGCCCGATCTGCAGCAAGACGCTGCCCGGAAACGCAGCCGCGAGCGCCTCCCGATCGCCTGCCAAGGGCGCGGCACGCACCAGCGCGCGGAGCGCCAGCGCCAGGCGCAGGAGCGCCGGCGGTGAGCGCGTGCGCATCCGCCGCGAGGGGCGCGCGGAGGACGACGGCTATCGCTCGACGCTGGTACCCGGTCTGCGGGCCTCGGTTGACGCGAGCCGGCTGGCGGAGGAGATCGCGTTCTCGAGCGGAAGACTGCTGGCGCTCGCCGACCAGCCGCCCGACCTCTACGGCGAGGTCCGAGCGCTGGCTGGGACTGACCTCGAGCGCGCCACCTGGATGTGTGTGCTGATCGCCTACCTGTGCCCGCTCGAGGACGCCGACCCGTTCGCCGGCATCCGCGTGGCGCTGGCGCGCGCTCCCGTGGCGGGGGGGTGGGATGGTGCAGGCGGCGCGCCCGACTGGGAGCCGCCGGATCTCGAGGACATCCCGCTCGGTCCGCGTAGCTGCCACGACCCGGCGCGCGGTGGGAGCACGCTGATCGCCTACCGGCAGTGGATCGCGCGCGGTGGGCGCGCGAGCGTGTCCGAGCAAGCGGCGCCGGCGCAAGCCAGCCAGGCGCTCGCGTTCAGCGGTGACCCGGCGTGGAGCCCACAGCGGCGCTTCGAGCGGCTGTTCGAGCGGCTCGCGCTTCCCGGCTTCGCTCGCGTGGGGCGCTACGACCTGCTGGTTACGCTCGGACGCCTGGGCCTGTACGAGCTGCTTCCGGACTCGCTGCACCTGGCCGGCGCGCCGGGGCTGTCCGCGGAGGACCTCACCACGCTCGCCGCCAAGCGCCTGTTCGGCATCGGCGATCCACTGCTCCTGGAGCGCCGCGCGGCGGCGCTCGCCGAGGCGGTGTCGGTGCCGGTCGAGACGCTCGACCTCGCGCTCGCCAACTGGCTCGCGCCCGAGCGGGCGACCGTGGGATTCCCGCCGGAGACCCGCGACGACGACGCGTTCGAGCGGGCCGGCGACGCGCTGAGACTGTGAGCACGCGCCGGTAGCCCGCCGTGGAGCGCGGGTAGTCACGGTTTCGGGAGCGGTCGAAAAGTGCCGTCCACACGGCCGCCTACAGTCCCGCCTGTCAGTTTGTTCTCAACTTCCCGGGAGTCGCGATGCCTCTCTGCTTCATCGAGCCTCAGGACGCGATCCGCGTTATCGCCGAGTCCGTCGGCCGCGAGGCGCGCCGCCAGCTCGTGGGCGAGGTTGTGCGCGCTTGGGTCGACGACATCCCCGACCAGGAACTGACGGTGCACTATGCGAAGGCGATCGCGGATCTCGACGAGGACGACCTGCACCTGCTGGCCGCATGGCACGCCTCGCTCGAGGTCGGCCAGCCGATCCCGAACACGGAGTTCCTCGTGGGCGTGTTCCCGAGCCTTGGCGAGAACCGGCGAGAGGCGCTGAAGATCGCGGCGGGATTCCGTGGCGAGGAGGCCTTCCAGGCGGGCGTCGCCGAGGATCAGGCGCTGGACGCGGTGCTCCCGCGCCTGTCGAGCGCGCGGGCGATCGAGCTGGCCAACGAGTGCATCCAGCTGTACATGTGGGACCGCCTCGGCTGCGACAACTAGGACGCCGATGGGCGGCGCTGGTCTGCGTCCTCGCCGGCTCGCGTGCGTAGCACGCCACGCCGGCTGCGTCCTTGACCAGCTTGCCCCTCGACGCCCTAGTGGGCGTGCGGTGTAGGAGCGTGTCTAGGACGCCGATGGACGGCGCTGGTCTGCATGCCGCCTCGCGAGCTAGAGTGGTTGCATGTCCGAGCTCGCAGCGATGCCCACCGAGGATGACGTGATGGACGCGCTGTCGAACGTGATCGACCCGGAGCTCGGGCTCGACTTTGTCGAGCTGGGCCTGATCTACGGGGTGGAAGTGACCGACGGCAACGTTCGCGTCACGTTCACGCTCACCACGCCCGGCTGTCCGATCGGCCCACAGGTGACCGAACAGATCGACGAGTTCGTGGGCGAAGTGGATGGCGTCAAGACGGTCGAGTCGGAGATGGTCTTCACGCCCGCCTGGTCGCCGGAGATGATGAGCGAGGACGCCAAGTTCGCGCTCGGGTACTGAGCCGGACCCGCTGAGCGCCCGTAAACACTGAGGGCTTGGCAGATCGTCGGCGCAGAATCGCTTGGGGTGTCAGCAAAGTCCCAGCGCGAGCGGGCGGGGTCCCGTCCGGGGTCGGTGCGACTGTTCTGACGTGTCAGCCACGACGTACGTCGCCGGATACGCCGCTCTCGTCGCCACCGGCGGCCTCGGATGGCAGATGTGGACGCATCGCGCGTGTCGCACACGCCGGATGCGAAGCGATGGTCGAGCCGTTTGACGATCCCCTCACGAACCTGGTCCTCGATAGAGGCTCGCTCGGGGCCGCAGCCGACGGACTTGAGCGTGCCGCAATCGCGAGCCCCGAGCAATCGGGGGGCGACGTGCCTAGCGATGGCAACGAAGCCGGATCGGTCGGCGCCGCCTCCGACATAGGGCGGATCACGCCTCCTATTGGCCGTCCCGGCGCTCTCGCCCCCGAGCCGGCGACAGCGTGACTTCTGCGCGCCCGGTCCCATCGCCCGCCCGAGCGCAGACGCCGTGACGTGCCGCGCCGTGCTCTTTCGCCGTTAGGGCCGGAAGATAGACGGGAGCCGGCGGCTCAGGAATGCCGTGGGCCCTGGGTGGGGCAGCACCCTGTCGAGCACAAAGTTGTCGATCGCGGTCGCGCCAATCGCTATCGGCTGCGCTCCGGGGATGAACCCAATCCCAGTTGTAGTGACGAACCTCATGACCTGAGCGACCCGACTGTTGACCGCCGCGGCGATCGCATCGCGTACCTTGCTCACCTCGCGCTTCACCTCGTCGTCATCCGCAGAGTCGATGCTCCGTAGCCATGACCGGAACTCCTCCATGTCCTCGGACTCTAGGAGCCTGAGCAATCTCAGCAAATCAACATCGTGCACGCCCGGATCAGGATCGACCGCGGGGAGGCCAACAAGGGTAAGTATCTGCTCCAAGCGGCGTTCGCCAAGATCCGTGTTCACTTTCTGCGCAACATAGTTCAGCTTGTGTTCATAGAGTGGCACCTCATCGGGCCGAAATCCTGTCACGCAGTCATGCCGCTTCATAAGCTCCAACCGGTAGTCGATGTTTGCCACGGCGAGCAGACCTTTCGACACGATCTCATGAGCCTTGAGAGTGTCCACGCCTAGGCGCGCACTGAGGTCCGAGTTACTCAGGGTGAGACTGCCGCCCGGGACCCCCTCAACGTGCAAGTCGAACTCTGTCGCGCGAATAACCCGCCCAACCTCCTGTGAGGCGCACAATGCCACGGCCTCTCTGATCAGAGGCGAATTAGCTTCGCAGTCGGCGATGAACTGCGTCCGCGCGTCGTTTCCATCATCGGGGGGTAGACGCAGTATGCGCTCGCCCACTAGCCTGCGCAGGTGCTTCGCCTGCTTGGCGCGCAATCCTGGCACGTCGTTGATCGGCCGCATATTGTAAGAGATGTTGCTTCGGAGATCACCGATTTCGATCCACCCGATGTCGTGCACGCCCGGCGTCTTCCGGGGTCCCTCCACCTGGCCGAATCCAAGATGTCCCTCATGGAGATGTACCCGTCCCGAGTCGAGAAGCTCTTTGATGCCGTCATAGCCGAACTTTTCAATCAGGTGCGGGAGCGCAGTCAGACCGCCCTCAAGGATGATCCTGTCGAATAGGATTAGTTTCCGCACCAGGTCCCCGAAGTCGATCGAGAGGTCGCCCTGCTGATCACCGAACTGCAGTATTGGACCTAGCGCCTGGCTGCGGCAATCCACGCAGGAAGTATGCAGCACGCGCCCCGAGGCGTGCGTGGGTCCACGCTGTCCCGCGTAGCTCCGGCTGCCCTCGGGAGTGTCAGCGAAAGTGTGAGCAGCCCCCACGCCGGCCTGCGCCACAGCAGACACCGCGACAGAGGCGATCGCCGCATAACAGCGGCGTTTCTTTGTCCCCCCGCGACGGTCCACGGCACTGCCTTGGCGGACGCCAAGTCGCGCTCGGGTACTGAGCCGGACGCACTCAACGCTCATACACGCTGAGGTGTTCGCGGGTGGCGTGCCTAGTCCGACGGATAGGCGCGCAGCGAATCGAGTCGTCGCGCGGCGTGTGCGAGGCTCCGTACAGTCTCCGCGCGGTGAGCATCGAGGTGTGTCGCGAGTGCTATGAACACCTGTGCGGTCGTCAGCGCGTCGCCGCTCGCGTCGTGGGGATGGTGAGACGGTAGGCCCAGCGCGGCTGCGAGCTCGGCGAGCGAGGTGAACCCGGGTCCCTTGCGGTCGCGTTCGTGCAGCCACAGTGCTCCCAGTATGCTGGTGTCGATCATCGGGCCGCGCAGGCGCACGCCGAGGCGACGCAGCGCCGGTCGCAGAAAGCTGCGCTCAATGGCGGCCACGTGGACGACGGGAATCCTCCCCGCGATGGCGTTGAGTAGCGGATCGAGCGCGATCTGCAGCGGCGGGGCGTCCGCGAGGTCGACGACGCGTAGGCCGTGCACGCGAATCGACGCCTCGCTGATCGCGCGAGCTGGACGGACCAGCCCCTCGACGGCGCCGTTCAGCAGAACGCGTCCGTCCTCGATCGGGACGGCGCCGAAGGCGATGATCTCGTGTCGCTTCGGGTCGAGGCCGCTCAGCTCGAGGTCAACGGCGCAATAGCTCGCCGCACGCCACAGCGTTCGCGCGGGGGGCAGCTGGGCGTGCGCGTACGCGGGAGCGCCAGCGCCGAGTTGCGCGCGACGGCGGATTCTCATCGCAGACCGAGGTTCAGCTCGGTGGCGATCTGCTTCTGAACAGAGGCGACCGCCCGAAACGCCTCCTTGAGGTGGCTGCGGGTGAGCGCGCTGAGCTCGTCAGGGCTTACGTAGTCGTCAAGCGCGCAGCCGGCGCGCAGCCGCTCGACTTGATGGTCCAGGCGTAGCTCGGTGAACAGCTCAAATGCGTCCTCGAGGGTCTGCACGTCGGTGCTGGACAGGGTGTTTGCATCGCGGGCGGCGCGCAGCCGCTCCCGCGTCGAGGCACTCGCCACGCCGGCAGCCATTCCGGCCCAGCGCGCGAGATCGACGACAGGGATCAGACCGCCATGCTTGAGGTCGAGTTGCCCGCGGTGCTCGCCGTCGTGCTCGACCACGAATCCGCGTAGGAAGCCGGTCGGTGGCCGGTGCTCCAGGGCGAACCGCGCGAGCAAGTGCAGCAGCTCAGGCCGCCCGCGCGCGGCACGGAACATATCCGACAGCGGATTGCCGCTGTGAATGCCCCAGACGGGGCGACTGTCGACGAGCACCGAGACGAGGATTAGCGCCTGCTCGCGGGTGGGGTGCTCGATCCAGTCGCGCGCCACCTTACGCCAGGACTCGCTCGAGCGCACGAACAGAACATCCGACGCTGTCGCACCGTGGCTGTCGATGCGAACCCCACACTTGCCCAGGCCCGCCGCGACCCTCGTAGCGAGGGTGTGCAGGTAGGGCCGGATGATCTCCTCGCTGGTGTCGCCGTACCAGACGATCGCGCTGTCGGCGTCCGAGCCGGGTGTCGCCTCGCGTCGCGCCTGACTGCCGAGCGCGAGCCAGGAGAACTCCTCCGGCGCCTGGCCGGCTTCTGAGAGGGCGAGCTCGATCAGCCGACGGGTGAGCGCGTCGAGGACGACGGAGTAGATCGCGGCGATGCTCGACGCGGCTAGACGCGCTTGGTGTAGGGCGATCACCGCGGGTTGCAGTCCCTGGGCCGCCCGGGCGAGGTCGTCGACGCTCTCGGCGCGCGCGATCGCCCGGCGCAGATAGAACGAGGACAGCGTCTCGACGGCGAGGAGATCGACGGCCTCGACAACGCCAACGACCTCGCGAGTCGGGGTCACGACTGGGCAATGGCGGACCCCTCGATCGAGCATCTCGAGCAGGACGTCTCCTCCCAGCCGGCCCGGCTCGACGGTGTAGGCGGGTGCGCTCATAGCCACGGACACGGGCGCGTCATAGTCGACACCCTGCGCGACCACGCGCGAGCGCAGATCATGGTCCGTGAGGATCCCGAGTGTGTCAGCGAGCTCGACGACTACTGACGTGGCGCCGGCCGCAGTCATCCGCTCAGCCGCCTCACGGATCGTCGTCTCAGCCGGGCACGTCACAGGCGGGTCGCGGATCAGCGCCGCGACGGGCCGGTTCGCGGGGTCGGGCGCTGGTTTTCGCGTCCCGAGCGCGCCAGCCTGCGGCGTATGCATCGCAAGCAGCGAACGCGCGAGGAAATCGACGCTCTCAGGCCGCGCGAGCGCCTCTCGCGCCACCTGCTCCGGTATGCGGTAGCAGAGCGTGTCCTCGTGTGCTCGCGCCGCGAACCCGGGCGGCAGCCCGGAGAGCATCGAGGCATGGCCGAACAGCTCACCCACGCCGAGAAGGTCAAGCACGCGCTCGTCGAGCGCGATCTCCACAGCGCCCGTGCGCACCACGCGCAGGAACTCGAGTGGCCGCTCGCCCTGCGAGAAGATAGTCGTGCCGAGCCGGAAGAACTCAACCTCAACGGAGGCCGCGATGCGTTCCACGTCTGCCACCGCCAGCGCGTCGAATGGCCGGTGCGCGCGCAGGAAGTCGACCGCGTCGGACGGTGCAGCCGCTAGGCCCCCGATGCGCACGGGGTGGCTTCGGTCGAGCGCCACAATCAATGATCGTACGTCACGGCCCTAGCCGCGAAACCGTATGCTCCCGCGCGCGCTCGGCTATCAGGCCGCGGTTGTGGCCAAGCAGCTACGCGGCCGCGGGGGCGGACTCGCGCGCGAGGTCGACGAGGGTGGCGAGTTCAGCTGCGATGTTCTCGCCGATCGAGTCGATGTCCGGGAGCGCGTCGAAGTCGCCGAGCAGGCCGAAGTTCATCTGGCCGTTGTAGGACATGATCGCGATCGCCAGCGCGTGGTTCTCGGGCAGGAAGGCCACCGGGATCGCCTGGAGCATCTCGCGCCCGAGCACGTACAGCGGAAACTGAGGGCCGGGCACGTTCGTGACGATCAGGTTGAACAGGCGCGTGGAGAAGTTCAGCCGCGATGCCTGCGCGAGGATCGTCGGCGGCGCGAAGTTCTGCGCGCCCGCGATCACCTCGGCGCCGAGCGCTTGCTTGGACTCCTTCAGGCCGTTCATCGCGCCCGAGACGAAGCGCAGTCGATTGAGCGGATCGGTGATGTAGATCGGCAGCGGTCCGCGCATCACGACGATCCGGTTGCCGCCGCTGTCGTGCTCGCCCTCGGTTCTCACCGACACGGGCACGAGCGCGCGCAGCTCGACGCCCTCGGTGCGTATTCCGCGGGAGATCAGGAACGAGCGCAGAGCGCCTGCGACCACCGCGAGGACCACGTCGTTGACGGTTGCGCCGAACGCGTTCTTGACGGTCTTGAAGTCATCGAGCTGACTCGTCACCCCAACAAACCGCCGGTGCGGTCCGATCGGCACGTTCAGTGGTGTTTCTGGGGCCGGGTTCAGACCGGCCCACACGATCTCGCCGACGCCCTCGGCCGCCTCGCGCGCGCGCGTCAGCGCGCGCTCGGGGTGCGTAAGCGCCTCGAGCGCGCCCTCCGCCAGCGCGACCCCGGCGCGCACTGCGCCCACCAGGCCGGCCGCGAGCAGGTGCGCGGTGCCCGGTTCGGGGTGGGGCTGCCACGCGCGTTTTGAGTGCGGGATCTGCGGTGGATCGGGTGACAGGTCGAACAGCACCGTTGCCAGGTCCACTCCCGCGATACCGTCGATCAGCGAGTGATGGGTCTTGGTAATCAGCGCGAACCGATCGTCCTCCAAGCCCTCGATCAGCCACATCTCCCACAGCGGCTTGGAGCGGTCGAGCTGCTGCGAGAAGATCCGAGCGGTCAGGTCCTGCAGCTGCTCCCACCGCCCGGGAGCGGGCAGGGCCGTGTGACGCACGTGGTACTCGAGGTTGAAGCTCGGATCGTCGATCCACACCGGGCGTCCGCTGTCGAGCGCAGTGTGAGCGAGCTTGTGGCGATAGCGGGGAACAAGGTGCAGCCGCCGGCGGATCTGTTCGAGGAAGTCCTCCATCTTCGGTGGCGGGCCTTCGACGATCGTGACCCCGCCGATGTGCATGTGCGAGACAGGGCTCTCCTGGTGCAGGAACGACGCGTCCACCGGAGTCAGCCTGTCGAGGTGACGTTGGCTCATGACGCTTAGCGTACCGTGGCGCCCCCTACAATGACACCCGTGTCCAACACGGTGGAGAAGCTGCTGCTGGCGGCACCGCGCGGATACTGCGCGGGGGTGGATCGCGCGGTGCAGACGGTACAGCGCGCACTCGCTATCCACGGTGCGCCTGTGTACGTGCGCAAGGAGATCGTGCACAACAAGCACGTCGTCGCCGACCTGCGCGAGCGCGGGGCGATCTTCGTCGACGAGCAGACCGAAGTGCCGGAGGGCGCGGTGTGCGTGTTCTCGGCGCACGGCGTCGCCCCCAGCGTGCGCGCGGGTGCGTTGGCGCGCGGTCTGCGCACGATCGATGCCACGTGCCCGCTCGTAACGAAGGTCCATCGCGAGGCGGTCCGCTTCGCCGAGGACGGCTACACGATCGTGCTCGTCGGTCACGACGGGCACGAGGAGGTGGAAGGGACGATGGGCGAGGCGCCCGATCGGATCGTGCTCGTGCAGAGCGAGCGTGACGTCGACGAGCTCGAGGTCGAGGATCCCGAGCGGATCGCCTACGTTACCCAGACCACGCTGGCGGTGGGCGAAACGAGCGCGATCCTGGAGCGGCTGCGCGAGCGGTTTCCGAGCATCGTCGGCCCTCGCACCGATGACATCTGCTACGCGACCACCAACCGCCAGGCCGCCGTCAAGCAGCTGGCGGCGGGCTGTGATCTGATGCTCGTGGTCGGCTCGCGCAACTCCTCCAACTCGGTGCGCCTGGTGGAGGTCGCTCGCGACTGCGGCACCGAGGCCCACCTGATCGACAATGTAGGAGAGATCCAAGAGGAGTGGCTGTGCGACAGGCGGGTGGTGGGCGTCTCCTCGGGGGCGAGCGCGCCCGAGCAGCTCGTGACCGAGCTGCTCGACTTCTTCCGTGCGCGGGGCGTGCGCGACATCTCCGAGGTCGACGTGACCCGCGAGGACGTTCGCTTCATGCTGCCCAAGCAGGTACGTGAAGACGTCGCGGAGGCGCCCCGGTCGGAGGGCGTGGTCGGGGCACTCTGATCGCTCTCGGTAGGCGGGCGGCGCCGTCGGCGCCCGACCGCGCGAGCGGCACGAGAGCTTTCCTCCAGCGATGCGCACGCTGATCGTCTCCGATCTGCATCTCGGCGGTGTCTCCTGTTCCGATCTCCTGCGCCGCCCCGAGCTGCGCGCGCCGCTGCTGCAAGCGCTTGCAGACGTCGATCGCGTGGTGCTGCTCGGCGACGTGATCGAGCTGCGTCATGGCCCACCGCGCGAGGCGCTCGCGGTTGCGCGGCCGTTCTTCGAAGACCTCGGCCGTGAGCTCGCGGGGCGCGAGCTCGTCATCGTTGCCGGCAACCATGACCACGCGCTGATCGAGCCGTGGCTGGCGAGTCGCGGCTACGATGACGCGCCGCCGAGGCTCGGCGTTGAGCAGCTGCTCGAGCCCGCGCAGGCCTCGCCGATCCTGGCGCGGATAGCCGAGTGGGCGTCCGCAGCCCGCGTGGTCGCTGCCTACCCAGGTCTGTGGGTACGCCCGGACGTATACGCCATGCACGGGCATTACCTGGACTGCCATCTCACCGTGCCCACGCTCGAGCGCCTGAGCGTAGGCGCGATGAGCCGCCTGCTCGCACGGCCGGCCCGCGCGTTCGCCAGCGTGGAGGACTACGAGGCGGTGAGCGCTCCCGTGTACGAGTGGCGGCACGCCGTCGCCAGGGACACCCCAACGGGAAGCGCCCTCAACGGAGTCTCCACCGTGCACGCGTGGCGCGCGCTCGGTGGTGCGGGTCCTCGCCGCGACGGGCGATCGACCAGCGCGCGTCGATCGTTCACACGCACGTTGCGCACGCGCGCGCTCGTGCGCGGCTTCCCGCTCGCGGTGTCCGCGCTGAACCGCGCCGGTCTCGGCCCCCTGCGGGCGGACGTCTCCGCAGGCGAGCTGCGGCGTGCGGGGCTGCGGGCGATGGCGGAGGTCGCGACCCGCCTGCACCTCGACGAGGGCTACGTGGTCTTCGGCCACACCCATCGCGCCGGGCCGCTGCCCGGCGATCACCAGCGCGAATGGCGGGCAGCGGACGCGGTAGCGAACGAGGCGGCCGCAGCCGGGTCTGGGGCCCGCCTGGTGAACGCGGGCTGCTGGACCTTCGATTCGTTCTTTCTCAGCGCCACCCCCGGTGACAGCCCCTACTGGCCCGGGACGTGCGTGCTGGTCGATGACCACGGCCCTCCTGTGCTGAGGCGCCTGCTCGCCGACCGCGGCCACGCGGAGCTCGCCCGCTTCACGCGACCCCTGGTGTGAAGCATGTCGCCAAGCACCTCACGCCCGGGTCGATCTCCAGCGTGAGCACTCCCGCGGTGTGGCGGTCGTGCTCGAGCAGCGCGTACGCGCCCGGATGCGTGACCGTCAGCTCGCCCTCCGCGCCGTCCACGCCATCGGCAAAGCGCACCGCTCCCGCTCCGTCGAGCACCGCCCACACGCCGCCGGCCTCGTACGGCCCACAGTAGGCGCCGGGCTGGTCCTCGGTCTGGGCGAGCAGCCGCGCATCCGGCGCGTCCTCGGGGCGCAACGGGGCCACAGGCACGCGTTCGAGGCCGACGAGCTGCTGGATCGCGAGCTCCGTCTCCGCGTAGCAGCCCTCGCCCAAGTGGTAATCGAACAGGCGTGCGCGGCCGTCGAACAGGTAGCGCGCGGGCCAGCCCACGTTCTCATACTCCTGCCACAGCTCCAGCTCAGCGTCGATCAGCACCGGGTACTCGATCGCCAGACGCGCCACCGCGTCCCTCACAGCCTGCTCGTCCCGTGAGGCCTCAAAGCCGGGGGAGTGCACGCCGATCACCCGCAGCCCCGCCGAGCTGTAGCGCTCGTGCCAAGCCTTCAGATAGGGCAGCGTGCGCAGCGAGTTCGGGCGACAGACGTCCCAGAACTCGACCAGCATCGGCCGCCCGCGCTGGATCACGCTCGCCCGCCCGCCACTGAGGTTCACCCACGGCAGCCGCGTAGGGAACGGCGGTGCGACGATCGTGTCAACCGGCGCGCGCATCGCACGTCAGCGGCTCGCGCCTCCTAGGGTCGAGGGCCAAGGCTGGCAAGGACGCAGCGAGCGAAGTGTGCTGTGCACATGAGCGAGCGAGGACGCCGCCAGCCGCAGGCCATCGGCCCTAGGTCAGCCGATGGAGCCGACCATCTCCAACTGTATGAGCCGGTTGAGCTCGACCGCGTACTCCATCGGCAGCTCCTTCGTCACCGGCTCGATGAAGCCGTTCACGATCATCGCCGCCGCCTCATCCTCGGTGAAGCCGCGCGAGCCCATGTAGAAGAGCTGGTCATCAGAGATGCGTCCCACGGTGGCCTCGTGGGCGACGGTCACATGCGGGTTCTGGATCTGGATGTCAGGCCAGGTGTCGGATTTCGATTCACCGTCCATCATCAGCCCGTCGCACTGCACGCGGGCCTTCGAGCCCTGCGAGTGCTGGCCCATCTTCACGAGGCCCCGGTAGCCCATGATGCCGCCGTCCTTGGAGATCGACTTGGCGAGGATGTTCGAGGTCGTGTTGGGCGCCAGGTGCACGACCTTCGCGCCGGTGTCCTTGTGCACGCCTTTGCCCGCCACGCCCACGTTCAGGTGGTCGGCGCGTGCGCCCTCGCCCATCAGGAACGAGCCGGGGTAGAGCATCACGTACTTCGCCCCCATCGATCCGCCGACCCACTCGACCGTGCCGTTGGCATCGACGATCGCGCGCTTGGTGTTGAGGTTGTAGACGTCCTTGGACCAGTTCTGCACGGTCGTGTAGCGCGCCTTCGCGCCCTCGTGCACGAAGATCTCAACCACCGCCGAGTGCATCGAGTTGACGCTGTAGGTCTGCGCCGTGCAGCCCTCGATGTAGTTCACCTCAGAGCCCTCGTCCGCGACGATCAGCGTGTGCTCGAAGGTGCCCTCGCCGGCGCCCTCCATGCGGAAGTAGGACTGCAGCGGCAGGTCGCACTTGACGCCCTTGGGGACGTAGCAGAAGGCTCCGCCCGACCACACCGCGCCGTGCAGCGCCGAGAACTTGTTGTCCTGCGGCGGCACGCACTTGTTCATGAAGTACTTCTGCACCAGCTCCGGGTACTCGGTGATCGCCGTGTCCATCGAACAGAACAGGATGCCCTGCTTTGCGTACTCCTCCTTCAGGCCCTCATATACGGGCTCCTGGCGCCACACGCCCACAACGCCCGCGAGGTGCTCGCGCTCGGCCTGCGGGATGCCGAGGTCCTCGTAGGTCTGCTTCATCTCCGCCGGCACGTCGTCCCAGCTGTTGAACCGACCTGCCGTGGGGGGCGAGTAGAGCACGAGGTCGTCGAGGTTCAGGCCGCTCAGGTCCGGACCCCAGGTGGGGACGGGCTTGCGTTCGAAGATCTCCAGCGACTTCAGCCGTTTCTCGGCCATCCAGTCGGGCTCTCCCTTGATCTTCGACAGCTCTGATACCACCTCGCGCGAGATGCCCTGACGCGCACGCAGCTGCCCCTGATCGTCCTCGACGATCGGGCTGGGCTTGGTGATCCTGGTGCTGTCAATCGTGGCCATGAGGCTCCTTGCTGCCGGTTGGCGTGGCAATCCTGTGCTCTGGAGTAGGAATTGTATCGGGGCGGGCAGTCCTCGCCAGAGTGTCTACCCTGCCGGGGGCTCGTGAACCCCTACGAAGTTTCCGTCGGGGTCCTTCAGCCACGCAGCGCGGTAGTCGCCCATGTCTGCGATCCCGTCGGTCGTGCGCAGGCCGGGTGAGTCGTATTCCTCGAACACGACCCCTCGACCACGCAGCGAAGCGACCACGCCAGGGAGGTCATCGACCTGAAACGCCGCGACCGTATCGTGGGGTGGGCGAGCGCCGTGTCGAGCACGCTAGATCCTCGCCTCGAGCACGATATTGAAGGGGGTCTCCGCCGCCCTGCGCACTCGGCTGAAGCCGCCCTCGTTCAAGACCTCGGTGAGGCGCTGCTCGCCGGCCTGCGCGCCCAGCGCCAAGCCGACCTCCTGGCTCAGTGAGGCCGGCGTGCAGAGCATCGTCGATCCCCCATAGAAGATCCGCCCGACCGGGTTCATGTTCTCCTCGATCGCGTCGCCCGCAAACGGCTCCACGACCATCCACGTGCCATCAGGGGCGAGTTGCTCACGCACGTGGCGTGCGGCGCCCGCCGGGTCTCCCATGTCGTGCAGCGCGTCGAACACGCACACGAGGTCGAACGGGCCTCCGCCGAAGTCCTTGGCCGAGGCCACCTCGAAGCTCACCCGATCCGTGACCCCGCTGCGCTCAGCGGCCTTGCGCGCGGCCACGATCGACCCCTCGTGATAGTCCGATCCAACGAACTCCGAGGTCGGGAATGCCTTCGCCATCAGGATCGTCGAAGCTCCGTGTCCGCAGCCGATGTCCGCGACGCGGGCGCCCCCCGAGAGCTTCTCGACCACACCCTCGAGCGCCGGCAGCCACGCGTCCACCAGGTTCGCCAGGTAGCCGGGCCGGAAGAACCGCTCGGTGCCCGCGTACAGGTCGTGGTGGTGCTCATGCCACCCGAACCCCTCGCCCGAGCGGAAACGCTCGGCGATCTGCGGCTCGTCCTTGATGGTCGCGGCCACCAGCTGGAAGGCGCCGGGGATGAACGCCGGGCTGTCTTCGTCGGCCAACGCCATCGCCTGCTCGGGCGGCAGCCTGAACGTGCCGTCGGCTGCGTCGTACTCGACGTAACCGCTCGCCGCCTGCTGGCACAGCCACTCCCGTATGTAGCGCTCGCGGCAGCCCGTGCGCTCGGCCAGCTCCTGGGAGGTGACTGGCTCGCTGTCGGCCATCGCCTTGTAGAGCCCGAGCTTGTCGCCGATCAACACCAGCGGCGCAGTGATCGCCGCTCCCAGGTCTCCAACGAACTGGCCCATGAACTGTTCGAGCTTCACTTCATCGATTCCGGTCGCGCTCATTGCTTATGCCTCTCTCGTCGTGATTGCAGGTCCAGTGGCGATTGCAGGTGTTGCGATTGCAGGTGTGGCGATTGCATGTGTGGCGATTGCAGGGTCAAGGCTACGGTGACGCAAGCGTCGTCACGGACCCGTCAATCGATCGTCAAAGCGGAGAGTTCAGCGAGGTTGGCGAGCGACGTTCGAATCGCCTCCCGCTGACCCTCCAGGCGTGCTGCCTCAGCCTCGGGGATCTCGACGTCGACCGTGATGCGCGTGGCGTTGCCGTCGGCGAGTGGCTCGAGGCCCCATTCAAAGCGCAGGTCCGACACCAGGCAGGACACCGTCACGCGCTGCTGTTCGCGCGCCGTGTCGAGCAGTTGCGCCATCGGGAAGTCGGGATAGCCCTCCGGGTACATCGTGTACGAGCCATCTTCCTCGCCCACCTCGATGGTGCCGATGCCCGCCCACCAGTCGGGAAAGCGCGCCGGGTCGTACAACAGCTTCCACACCTCCTCTGGCGCCGCGTTGGCGTCCGCGCTGTCATGAAAGGACGGCATGTTCAACTCCCTTCTGGCGTGTTCGGATGGTCCGTAGCTCGCGCAGCACAAGCTCCAGCTCTCGCTCGGGCTCGATCAAGCCGACCACCGGCCTGCCGAGGTCGGCAAGCGCCACGGCGAGGCTGTCACCGCGGCTCAGCGTCGAGACCTGGCGGCGCCATCCCTGCGCGGCCTCGTTGAGGCGGCGCTCGGCCAGCTCCTGGTCGCCCGCCAGCGCGGCGATCACGCCCTGCACACGCGCCATCCTCGCCACCAACGTCGCCGGGAAGTCGCTCGAGCGCATCGGCTCCAGCGTCGTCGCGCGCAGCTCCCGCTCGGCCTCCGCCAGACGACCCCCGCGGGCCAGAGCCTCCGCGCGACGCAGGCGCGTAAGCGGGCGGCTGATCGGCGCCTGCCGCGCGAGCGCCTGCGCCAACAGCTCAGCCGCGCGCACGTAGTCCCTCTGCGCGAGCGCCACCATCCCCTGATCGTGCGCGGCCATCGCCTCGAGCTCGGGCGCGCCCAGACGGTCCGCGAGCCTCGCCTCCGTCTCGGCCGCCTCACCTGCGTCCGCGACCCTGCCGATGCGCAGCAGCACAAACGAGCGCATCGCATGTAGTTGCACCTCAAGGCCGACCAGCCCCTTGCCTTCGAGCGCCGTGTTGGCGCGGTCGATGAACGCCAGCGCGCGCCCGTGATCGCCGGCCGCCGCGGCTGCTCCCGCGGCGTTCGCCCAGCAGCCGTAGGCGAGGTCCGGACGCCCAGCGCGGGTGATCGCCTCGCCCGCCGCGATCGCCGGCCCATATCCCTCGACGAAGGCGCCCCTGCGCATCATCGCCAGCGCGCGAGCGTGTGCCACGTCGTAGATAGAGAGGTCATCGGCACGCGATCCGACGGACAGCTCGTGCACCTCCACCAGCAGCCGCTCCGCCTCCTCGACGCTGCCCGCGACCGCCTCCGCCCAGGCGAGCGCCGCGAGCGCCTCGCGCCGCTCGCGTAGCACGTCGATAGTCTGGCGATCGAGCAGTGTCAGCGCCTCGCGACAGCAGACGCGAACCATCGTCGGCACGCAGATCGGCCCGTGATACCAGCGCGCGCTGCGCAGCCATGCACGTGCGAGCTCGAGCGGCGATCCGGCGAGCAGATCCTTGGCGCGCGCAAACGCCTGCTCGGCCTCCGTGCGAAGTCCGCACCATGCCTGCACCTCGGCGAGCTCCAGCCACAGCTCCGCGCTACCGGGCGCCATCGAGACGGCCTCATCCAGATAGCTGGCGGCCTCGACCAGCGCACCCACCGCGCGCGCGTCAGCTGCCGCGAGCGCAAGCTGCTCAACGGCCTGCTGGTCTTTGCCCGCGAGCCGAAGGTGGCGCGCTACCTCCGCCGCCCTGCTCGGCCCGCCCTCCGCCGCGCAGCCGAGCAGCGTCTGCGCCCAGCGCTCGTGCAAAACCGCTCGGCGAGGTCGGGGCAGCTCACAGTAGGCCGCCTCGCGCAGCAGCGCATGACGGAACCCAATGCGCCCTTCTAGCTCCACGAGCATCCCGCTGTCCAGCGCCTGCACGGCGGCCTCCGCGGAGTCCTCGATCGGCAGCGCCGCGACCTCAGCGTGCTCCAGCTCGCGCGCTGCTACCGCCGCCAGCTCGACGAAGCGCCGGCCGGCATCGCCCAGAGACCCGAATGCGCCTCGAACCGCGCCGCGCACACCCTCCGCAAGCTCCCGCTCACCACGGGAGATCGCGCGCGCCGTCTCGACCGCCAACAGCGCGTTGCCCTCCGATGCCTCCACCACGCGCGCCACGTCCGCCTGAGCCAGCGCCGCCACCTCGAGCGCGATCTCGGCGACGGCAGTCGGCTGCAGGGGAGCGAGCGCGAGCTCCTCGCGCAGCAGCCCGCGCGAACGGAGCGCGTGCTCGAGGCGATCCACCTCGGTGCTGCGTGGGAGCGGGCGTCGGGTGAGCACAAACAGCACCGGCAGCGAGTCGATCCGGCGGGCTACGTAACCCGTCAGCTCGAGACTCGAGGGGTCGGCGATGTGCGTGTCCTCGAGCAGCAGCGCCAGCGGACGAGCGCGCGCCGCCCATTCGATCGCGGCCACCGTCGCCTCGAACAGCCGCGCCCGCTCCAGATCGGGGGACACGAACGGGCGCTCGGCGCCCGGGCGCTCGAGCAGTGAAAGGATCTCCGGTACCAGCCGCGCAAGATCCTCTGGCCAAGCCGCCTCGGCCGGAGGGATCGGCACGGTTGAAAGCAGCTTGCGCAGAAGTTCGGACCACAGTCCGAACGGAGCCGCGCCGCCAAGGTCGAGCGCAGCGCACGCCGCCGTCCCTGCCCCCTGCTCGCTCGCTCGCGCCAGCAGCTCACTCGCCACTCGCGTCTTGCCGATACCGGCCTCCCCGCAGATGCTCAGCACCGCTCCCCGCCCGGCCTGCACTCCCCGCCACGCCTCGAGCATAAGGTCGAGCTCCCGCGCGCGGCCGATCAGCGGCTGCGACGCGTTCGACGCGTGTCCGGGGGAGTTCGACGCGGGTCCAGGGGCGTTCGACGCGGGTTCAGGGGCGTTCGACGCGGGGACGGGGCCGTTCGGCGCGGGTTCGGGGGCGTTCGGCGCGGGGACGGGGGCGTTCGGCGGCTCGCCCTCCGCGTCGATCCGCAGCCGTTCCACGAGTGCGCGGGTCGCCGGCGAGGGAGCGACCGAGAGTTCGCGACGCAGGCGCTCGGCCAGCGCGCGATAGACCATCAGCGCCCGCGCGCGGTCTCCCGATGCTGCAAGCCGTGCGATCAGGTTGCGGTGGGCATCCTCGCTGAGCGGATCCACCGCCACGGCACGGCGGCTCCACTCGAGCGCCTCGTCCAGCTCGCCAGCCGCCTCGCAGCTCCCGGCCAGCCGCTCGAGCACCTCCAGTAGACGCTCGCGATGTGCATCACGCGCCATCAGCGCCCACTCCTCCTCGAAGCCCGCCAATAGCTCCCCCGCGCACAGCTCGACCGCCTCTCGCTCACGACCGGATCGCACGAGCGTCTCGAACGCCGCCACGTCCACCCACAGCTCCGGGCCAGCTATCAGCCCGACGCAGTTGCGATCCACGATCAGGTACTGCTCCGCTCCTGGGCCCAGCGCGCGGCGCAACGACCACACCGCGCTGCGCAGGCTCGCCCGCGCGCTGGAGTCGAGCACGTCCGGCCAGAAGTGAGCCGCGAGTTCTCCCCGCGGCTGCAGGCCCGGCGACAGCGCCAGGTAGGCCAGCAGCGACCACGCACGGCGCGCGCTGGGCGCAGCCAGCTCCTGACCGTCGCACTCCACGGCCATACGCCCGAGCAGCTGTATGCGCAGCACGCGTCAAGCGTACCCCTCGCACTCGCGCGCGAGCGGCTGCATGAGCGCAAAAGCCAGCGCCGAGCTCGCTTTGACGCTCGCTTGACGCCCACGCAACGCCGGCCGCCCCAACATGCGCTGCATCCATTCACCTGACCAAGGAGCGCACGATGACCACCACCCACACGTTCGACCTGAGCACCTTCAAGCAGGCAATCGAGGAGCGCGACGCCAGCGCGCAGCTCGCGATGTATGCCGAGGACGCCGAGGTGACGCTCGTCGACCGCAGCGCCCGGCCCAGCGCCCCGCGTGTGCTGCACGGGAGAGGCGAGATCCAGACCTGGATCGAGGACGTGTGCGGCCGCGACATGACACATCGCGTCCAGCACACCGTCCAGGATCACACCGGTGTCGCCTTTACCGAGGCGTGCCGCTATCCAGACGGCACGGGCGTCGTCTGCGCCACCGTGCTCGAGATCGACGACGGCCTCGTGGCGCGCCAGATCGGGGTGCAGGCCTGGGACGAGTAGCCCAGCTCAGGCGGGCCAGTCGTGGTCGCCGGTGACCGCGCCGCGAACGACCTTCAGGTTCAGCAACGCGCACTTGCGCCGCGTGGCCGACACGGGGATGCCGAGCAACTCGATCATCCAGTCGGCGTCCAGTTCTCCGACCTCCCGCAGGCTCATGCCCTTCAGCTCCTCCGACGCGATCGACGCCGCCGCCTGCGAGATCGCGCAGCCGTGGCCCTGGAAGCGCAGATCCTCGATGCGGTCGTCGGCCACGCGGATCTGCACCCCCAACTCATCGCCGCACAGAGGGTTGTGCTCCAGCGCCTCCAGGTCGTGCGGCTCGAGCTCCCCGAAGTTGCGGGGTCGCTTGTAGTGATCGAGGATGTAGTCGCGGTACAGGTCGTCCATCACAGCCCGAACACCTCGCGTCCGGCGAGCAGCGCGTCGATCAGCGTGTCCACGTCCGACGGGTCGTTGTAGACGCCCACGCTCGCCCGCGCCGTCGCGCTCACTCCCAAGCAGCGCATCAGTGGCTGAGCGCAATGGTGGCCCGCGCGGATGCACACGCCGCCGCGGTCGACCAGCTCGGCGACGTCGTGAGGGTGGATGCCCTCGATCGTGAACGACGCCAGCCCGCCGCGGCGATCGGCCGCAGGAGGGCCCACCACGCGCAGGCCGGGTACCTCCGCCAAGCGCTCGAGCATGTACGCCGTCAGCGCGCGCTCGTGCGCGCGCACGCGCTCCATGCCCAGCGTGTCCAGATATTCGACCGCCGCGCCCAGGCCGACCGCCTCGGCGATCGGCGGCGTGCCCGCCTCGAACTTGTACGGGAGCTCGTTCCAGCTCGCCGACTGGAAGTCCACCGAGGAGATCATGTCGCCGCCCGTCAGGAACGGCTCCATCTCCTCGAGCAGCTCGCGACGGCCGTGCAGCACGCCGATCCCCGTCGGCCCCAGCGCCTTGTGGCCCGTCCACGCATAGAAGTCCGCGCCGATCCGCTGCACGTCCACCGGCATGTGCGGGACGGCCTGGGCGCCGTCGATCAGCGATACCGCGCCCGCCGCATGCACCCGCGCGGTCATCTCGGCGACCGGGTTGATCGTGCCGAGCACGTTCGACACGTGCGCGAACGCCACCAGCCGCACGTCGCCGCGCGCGAGCTCGCCGTCCAGCTGCTCCAGCGACAGCTCCCCCTGATCGTCCAACTCCAGGTAGCGCAGGCGCGCGCCGCGCTCGCGGCACAGCACCTGCCACGGGACGATGTTCGCGTGGTGCTCCATCTGCGTGATCAGCACCGCGTCGCCCGGGCCCACGTTTGCGCGCCCCCACGAGTAAGCGACGAGGTTGATCGCCTCCGTCACGTTCTTGGTGAAGATCGTCGTCTCCGACCGAGCACCCGTGAAGGCAGCGACCCGCGCGCGCGCCGCGTCGTAGGCCGCATCGGCCTCCTGCGCCAGCGCGTACACGCCGCGGTGAACGTTCGCGTTGTGGTTGCGAAGGTGATCCGCCACCGCCTCGATCACGACCCCCGGCTTCTGTGAGGTGGAGGCCGAATCCAGGTAGATCAGCGGACGCCCGCCGAAGTTGCGAGCGAGGATCGGGAAGTCGGCGCGCACGCCCAGGCCGCCAGCGAGCACCGCCGCGCCGCTCATCGTCGCGCCTCGGTTGTGCCACCGCGCACGCCCGCGCGACCCCCGGAGGGGGTCCTCATAAAAACGTCGTTCTCAGCGACTGGTGGCATACGTCTCGATGTCCTCGCGCGCCGCCGCCAGCTTGGCGGCGACCCTTCCGCGCACGCGCTCCTCCAGCGCCTCGTCCTGGATCTCCGCCACCAGTGGCTCGAAGAAGCCCTCCACGATCACGCGCACCGCCGTCGCGCGGTCCAGGCCGCGCGACTGCATGTAGAAGATCGCCGTCTCGTCCAGCTCGCCCACCGTGCCGCCGTGCGAAGCCGACACGTCGTCCGCCGACACGAGCACCGAGGGGATCGCGTCGAGCCGCGCCTTGGGCGAGAGCATCATCGAGTGGATCTGCAGGTAGGTGTGCGTCTGCTGGGCGCCCGGATCGATCTGGATCAGCCCCTCGAAGCTCGCGCGGCTCTCACCCGTCGCCGCCCCGCGCCAGTGCACGTCTCCGCCCGACGGTCCCGTCTCGTGCAGGTCGACCGCGAACACGTCCAGGTGCTCGTGCGCCTCGGTGAAGAACAGCCCGCGGAAGGCCATGTCGCCACCCTTGTCCGTCACCGCCAGCTCCAGATGCTGACGCACCAGGTGACCCCCCAGCAGCGCCGGCAGCCAGTGGCAGTAAGCGTCTCGACCGACACCCACGAATCGAGTCGACACATCGAACACTTCTCCGTGGCCCCAATCCTGGAGCTGCGCCAGCCGGCACCGCGCGCCGTCCTGCAGGTACAGCTCAAACGCGCCCGCGTGCAGCGACTGGCCGTCGAAGTCCTCCGCCAGGTCGTACTCATGCACGCGAAACTCGCTCATCTCTCCGCCCAGCACGAGCGTGCGCCCGTACTGCGCCACGCCCGCGCGGTCGATCGCATACACGATCTCAAACGGCTCCTCCACCGTCACGCCCGCCGGCACGTGCAGGAACGCGCCACCAGTCCAGAACGCCGCGTTGGCCGCCTCGAGCTTGTGGCGGTCGATCGGCAGGCGCTTGGAGAACCATTCGCGCACGAGCTCGCCGTGCTCCTCGAAGGCCTGCTCGAGCGAGCACAGCATCACGCCGCGCCGCGCCAGTGCCGCGTCCAGCTCGACCTCGACCACCGCGCCCGCGCTCTGCACGATCCGTCCCGCGCGAGGCCGCTCGGGTAGCGTGCGGCGCACCACGTCCGGTACGCCGTCCTCCTGCACGCTCGTCTCCAGGGCCTCAAGGTCAAGGCTCTGCAGGCTCGTGCTCCAGAACCCCGATCGGCGCCACACGGGCAGCTCGGAGCTCTCGTAAACCCTCAGCGCCGCCTCGCGCAGCTGCGCGAGCGTGCGCCCATCGCCCGCCTGTGCCCCAATGGGTGCGCCCGCCCCCGCCAACGCGCGGTACAGGCTCGCCTCGCGGTGGCGGCCCGCCTTGACCGCCACCTCAGACACCGACGCTGAATTCCTGGCGGATCTGGTCGTAGCCCTCGCGCTCCAGCCGCTCGACCAGCTCCACGCCGCCCTCGAGCACGATGCGGCCGTCCATCAGGATGTGCACGAACTGGGGCTTCACGTAGTGCAGGATGCGCTGGTAGTGGGTGATGATCAGCGCGCCTAGGCCCTGCTCGTCGTGCAGCCGCTGCACGCCCTCTGCGACCGTGCGCAGCGCGTCGATATCCAAGCCCGAGTCCGTCTCGTCGAGGATCGCGATATCGGGGGCCAGCATCGCCATCTGCAGGATCTCCGCGCGCTTCTTCTCGCCGCCCGAGAAGCCATCGTTGAGGTGGCGCGAGGTGAACGCTTTGTCGACGTCCAGCAGCTCGATCGCATGCTGTAGCTGCGTGCGAAACTCCTTCACCTGGATCGGCTCGTCGCGTTTGGCGTTGATCGCCATGCGCAGGAAGTTCGCCACCGACACCCCCGGGATCGACACGGGGTACTGGAACGCCAGGAACAGGCCCGCCTTGGCCCGCTCGTGGGGCTCTGCCTCGGTGATGTCCTCGCCCTTGAACGTGATCGAGCCCTCCGTGATCTCGTAGGAGGGATGGCCGAGCAGCGTGTTCGCCAGCGTCGACTTGCCCGAGCCGTTCGGGCCCATCAGCGCGTGTATCTCGCCGCGGTTGATCTCCAGATCGACGCCCCGCAGAATCTCGCGCTCCTCGGTGCGTACGTGCAGATCTTTGATCTCTAGGTCGGCCATGTGCTGTATCAGGCTCCGGTCGTGAGGGTTGGTGACGAGGGTGTGTGGGCTCCGCTACTCAGGGGTGGCATCTCAAGCGATGGCAGGGTCGCGCCGGTCGGGATCATCGGCGTGCGCAGCAGGTCCGCGAGCGTCGTCTCGCGCAGCGTGCTCACGATCGACATGCGCACGCGCGTCCACAGCAGCTTCGTCGGACACACGTTTGATTGAGATCCCGCCCGCCCCGATCCCGCCCGCCCAGACTCGCGCGAGCAAACAATCGATCCGTCGGCCGCCTCCGAGATGCACTCGATCGGCGCGATCGAGCCCTCGAGCGCCGCCACCACCTCCGCCATCGTGATCTCCGTGGCCGGGCGCGCGAGCAGGTAGCCGCCGCGCGAGCCGCGCCGCGAGTCGACCAGTCCGGCCTTGCGCAGGCGCGCGACCAGATGCTCGAGATACGCCAGAGGCAGGCCGCCGTGCTCGGCGATCTCCGCCAGCGGCACGGGGTCGTCGCCCGAGCGCCGAGCGAGCTCGACCATCACGCGTACGCCGTACTCGGCCTTGGTTGAGAACATCATCGTAAGATTTCCTACCCCGCAGCTAGGGTATCAGGGGTGGGTGGGTTCTCCATCCAGCTTGCCGATGTCGTGGGCGAGCGATTCTGGCGTCAGCTGTTCGGACTCGAACACCACCCGCTCCCGGCCCTTGGTGTCCAGCAGGAGCACCGACGCGAAGCGGTCGAACGCCGCCGCGCCGGAGCTCGCCGGCGTCACGTGGTAGGCCCGCCACACCGAGCGCAGCCGCGATACCGGGCCCGTCAGGTACTCCACGCGCCCCGTCAGCGACGCCGCCGCGAGGAAGCGACCGACACGCGCTCGGGTGTCCGCGGCCGGATCCGCGCTCACGATCAGCACCCGCACCGGGTGCCGCAGTTCATCGAGAGCGCCGCGGATCTGCTGCGCGATCACGACGCACGTCGCACCACACGTCGAGTACAGGAACGTGATCACCACCACCTGGCCGCGGTAGTCGCCGAGCGTGATCGGACGCCCGCTCTGGTCGGTCAGCGTGAAGGCCGGAGCGATCGTGCCCGCGGGCAGCGCTGCGCCGTCGAACCCCGATTCCGGTCCCGCGGAGAAGGAGGGGCTCTGCGACGTCGAGGCGCCATGCCCCCGCGACCCCAACAGCGTCGCCGCGATCGCCAGCGCGACCGCCAACGCGACGACCGCCAACGCCAGCGGGGGGGGCCGGAGTCGCTTGGGCATGCCGGTGAGGGTAGGGGAGCGCAACCGCGGGGCGCGAGCATGCAGGAGGTCGACGGGGCGCCGGTGAGGGGGAGGCGCGGCATTCTCGTCTACGAACGCTGTATAGCTATAGTTATACGGTGTTTGTTTGTTGTCGAGAGAACATAGGCGCGGCCGGTGGCTCGCTTCGCGGAGGTGTCGAGACGACGCGGCGCGGCACCTTCAAAGGCCGGCCAAGTGGCGCTACACTTTTTGAAGTCCCTGAATCCCGACTCTGGTTTAGGAGTTTCCAAAGATGAGCACGTCCGGAGCGGAGCTTCTCCGCCAAGTCAAGAGCCAGATCGAAGAGGTCGACCCGTCCGAGGTCAACGAGCTGATCGGCGAGGGCGTGACGATCGTCGACGTGCGTGGCAGCGAAGAGTTCGCCACCGGCCATCTCCCCGGCGCCAAGAGCATCCCGCGCGGGCACCTCGAGCAGCGGATCGAGGGCGCTGCTCCCGACCGCGCGGCCGAGCTGATCCTCTACTGCCAGTCGGGCATCCGCTCGGCCTACGCTGCGCGTACGCTGCAGCAGGACCTCGGCTACGAGCGCGTACGCTCGATGATCGGCGGGATCACGCTGTGGAAGGACCGCGGCTATGAGGTCGAGATACCGCGCGCGCTCAGCTCCGAGCAGCGCGAGCGCTACTCGCGCCACCTGCTGATCCCCGAGATCGGCGTCGAGGGCCAGCAGAAGCTGCTCGACGCCAAGGTGCTGCTGCTCGGCGCCGGCGGCCTCGGCTCGCCGACCGCCCTGTACCTGGCCGCGGCGGGCGTCGGCACGCTCGGGATCGTCGACGACGACGTGGTCGACCTCTCCAACCTGCAGCGCCAGGTGATCCACTCCACGCAGCGGATCGGCATCCCCAAGGTCGACTCCGCCGAGGAGTCCATCCACGCGCTCAACCCCGACGTGAACGTCGTCAAGTACCAAACGCGGATCGACGCGTCGAACATCATGGACATCATCGAGGGCTACGACGTGATCGTCGACGGCGTCGACAACTTCCCCACCCGCTATCTGCTCAACGACGCAAGCGTGCGCCTGCAGATTCCCGTGGTGTCCGCGTCGATCCTCGGCTTCGATGGGCAGCTGTCGGTGTTCAAGCCCTACGACGGCCCCTGCTACCGCTGCCTGTTCCGCGAGCCGCCGCCGGCCGAGCTGGCTCCCTCGTGTGGCGCCAACGGCGTCCTCGGCGTGCTCCCCGGCACGATGGGCCTGCTGCAGGCGACCGAGGTGGTCAAGCTGATCCTCGGCATCGGCGAGCCCGCGATCGGGCGCCTGCTGCTGTACGACGCGCTCGGGGCGACGCTCACCGAGGTCAAGGTCCACCGCGACCCCGACTGCCCGATCTGCTCGCGCGAGCCCGACGAGATCGCCGACGAGGAGATGGGCGTGTTCCCCGACTACGACGCGTTCTGCGCAGCTGCCGGGTAGTCTGCCCGGCGGGCGGTGCTCAGAACATGGCGACGGTCAAGATTGGGTGGGTGGGGATCTAACCGGTCCCGCGCCACGCGATACGCACCCGGCGTGTAACACCTTCACAATGGCAACGATCAAGATACCCCCGGTTCTCCGCGCGTCCGTCGGCGGCGAGAAGGAGGTCGGCGCCAGCGGCGCCAACGTCGGCGACGTGCTCCGCGACCTCGCCTCCAACCACCCCGCCACGCAGGAGCAGCTGTTCTCGGCGGACGGCGAGCTCAACCGCTACGTCAACGTGTATCTGAACGACGAGGACGTACGCGTGCTCGACGGCCTCGAGACCTCGGTCGGCGACGCCGACACGCTAGTGATCCTGCCGGCGATGGCCGGCGGCTAGACCGTCGCTCTTGAGCCGCGCCGCTGAGGCGCCCGACGGTCGGCGCGGTGCGACTCGCCCCAGCGACGCCGTGCGCTTCGCGCAGATTCCTTCGCCGCAGTGCTGCCTCGTCTTGGCGTGCAAATTCCGCTTCGCGCCTAAAGCAGCTGCCGCCGTCGAACGATTGGGTGTGCGTCACATGAGCACGGACAGCGTTTCCACCTCGATTCTTCGCGACGCGCCTAGCGGCGTCCGTAGGTCGCTGCGCGCATCGGGCGTGGCGGCGTTGACGCTGGTGGCGCTCTGCGTCGGCGCCTCGCCGGCGTGGGCCAACAGCCACGGCACGCAGTACACGCTCGAAGTCACCGAGGGCGAGAACACGATCCCCGCAATCGAACCGGTCGCGGGCACCGTCGCCAAGGTCGACCCGGAAGCTCCGGTAGCCGTGTCGATCGTCCGCAACGGCACGACGGTCTACAAGGGCGAAGGCAACAACGGCTGGGCCGGCGTGCCGCAGGTCCCGCAGTCCGGCGACGCGGTCGTGCTGGAATCGCCGCTCGGGCACGTGATCGGCTCGAACGTCTACGACGGGCTGCCCACGATCGACCCCAGCACGTGCGTGGGCTCCACGACCTTCGAAGGCAACAACACCTCGGGGTTCACGGTCGAAGGCTCCTACGTCACCTACACGGTCCTGTCCGCCAGGAGACATGACGTACAGAAATCGGGCTACGGCCAGGCGCAGGTCAAATCGCTGACGGGCTCCAGCTTCGGTGGGAGCTTCCTCACGGCGATCGGCGCCGGCGCGACCGTGATGGCCACCGAGTCGCTGAAAACATCGCTCCCAGGCGAAGCCACCTACACCTACATCAGCGAACGCGTCGAACCGGCCAACAAGACCTGCCCGGCGCCGCCTTCGCCGCCGCCTCCCCCGCCGCCTGCGCCGCTCGTGACGCCGCTGCAGGGCGCCCTCCTGACCCTCGGTCACACCAGGATCCGCACCGTCCTGAAATCGGGCTACCGCGATCACGTGAGCATCAACCAGGCGGGAACGGTCACGCAGGAGCTCTTCCTGCGGGGCGGCAAGCTCCCGGCCACCGCCGCCAGGCGCCACAAGAAGACGCCGCCGGCGCTGCTGCTCGCCCGCGGCACTGCCAGGGCCAGCGCGGCCGGGACGGTCGGCGTGGTGCTCAAGCTCACCCCCGCCGGACGGCGCAAGCTCAAATCGTCCGGGAGGCTGAACGCCATCCTGGTCACGACCCTGCGCACAGGCAACGGCCAGATCGACACGCTGGCGCCGAAGTCGCTCACGCTTCACCGCTAGGCGGCGCCACGTGCCCAGTGCCCTTGGCCTCGCGCTGAGCGCACTCGTATGGCTCGCGCCGCCACCAGTGCTCCCGTTTCCGTCGCGCACCGGCCCCGAAGGCCCGCCCCGCCCGGTGAGCGCGACGCCGCCCTTCGGTCCTGAAGCCCCGGCCACGAGCTATGCCTCGGTGAGCGCTCAGAATCGCGCCCTGCTCGAAGGACCTTTTCCAAGCGGGGGGCTGCAGCGGGGCGTCTCCGACGGCAAACTGCTGCTGTCCGAACCCGCCGCCGTACGCGAGCTCGCGCTCAGCCGCATCCGTGAAGCTGGGGCGAGGATCGTGCGCATCCCCGTCAACTGGAGCGACATCGTCAGCGCCACCCCGGGTCCCGGTTTCGTCCCCACCGATCCAGCCAGCGCCGACTATCACTTCGCCCTGATCGACGCGGCCGTTCTCGCCACGGCCTCCGCCGGACTGACCCCACTGCTGGTCGTCTCCCACGCTCCCGCCTTCGCCGAAGCCGCCCCGCGCTGGCGCTTTGCCTACCCGGGCAGCTGGGACCCAAGCCCCGAAGCGCTGCGCGCCTTCGCCGCCGCGCTCGCACTCCGCTACAACGGGAGCTTCCCCGATCCGCTGGACCCCGCGCGAGCACTGCCGCGGGTGCGCCTCTTCCAAGCCTGGAACGAGCCCAACCTCGCCCGTTACCTCGAGCCACAGTGGGTGGCCCGTGAAGGACGCTGGCTGGCGTTCTCGCCTGCGCTCTACCGAGAACTGCTCAACGGCTTCTACGCCGGCGTCGAGGCCGTTGCGCCCCACGACGTCGTGGTCGCCGCCGGCGTAGCGCCCAACGGCGAACCGGCCGGCGTTGGGCGCATGGCGCCTGTGCCCTTCCTGCGCTCGCTGCTGTGCCTCACGGCGACAGCCGTCCAGCGTGCCGCCGCGTGCCCGGACCCGCCCCACTTCGACGCGCTCGCCTTCCATCCGCTCTCCGTCGGCGATCCCGACGTGCCGGCGCCGTCCTCGCTCGAAGTATCGATCTCCGACGCCGCCAAGCTCACCGGCCTGCTGAAGCGGGCCGAGCGCGCCCACACGGCTCTGCCTGTCGCAGAAAAGGCCCTGTACGTCACCGAGCTCAACTGGGAAAGCGCGCCCCAGTCCCCCCAGGGCGTCCCCGCGAGCCTGCAGGCGGCGTGGGTCTCGCGAGCACTTCATCGCCTGTGGGTCGCGGGCGTGAGCCTCGTCTCCTGGGAGTTCCTCGTCGATGCCTTCCCCGGCGTGCGCCTCAACACCCCCTTGGGCGGCATCGTCGAAGTGCCACGCCCCGCCGGCCTCTATGCCGCCGGTGCCGGCGGCCAGTTCGCGAGCGCGACCCCCAAGCCGTTCCTGCGCGGCTTCGCGCTGCCGTTCGATCCCTTGCGCGTGAACGCCCGGCAGGTGCGCGTGTGGGCGCTGCTGATGAACCCGGGCCAGCCCGGACTCCTGCAACGCGAGACCGGGGCGAGCAGCTGGCGCACGATCGCTCATCTCCGAGCCAACGCCAGCGCCGTCATCAACGCCCTCATCGACCTGCGCGGCTCGATGCGCCTGCGCCTGCGCGCCGACGGTCCCCTCACATCCGCAACCGCGCTCGTCCCGGCGGGGCGCAGCCGGCTGTGAGGCGATACCTCGACGACATCGCCGCGCTGACCGACCTCGACGCTGCCGGGGACGACGGAGCCTGATGCCCTACGCGGCCACGTCGCGGGGCGGGCGCTGCGCGACGTGCCCGTTCGCGGACTGCTCCTGCTCTACCTCGCCGGCGCCGTTCGCCGACACGTAGCTCATCGCGTGCTCGGCAAGCGCGGTGATCGTCAGCGACGGGTTCACGCCCACGTTCGCTGGGATCGCCGAGCCGTCGCAGATGAGCAGGTTCTCGTAGCCGAACACTCGCTGACGGGCATCGATGACGCCCTGAGCGGGGTCGGCGGCGATCACCGCGCCGCCAAGTATGTGGGCGGTCGTAGGGATGTTGAAGAGCGCCTCCGTGAGCGCGCTCTGGGCGACGCCACCGGTTCGCTCGGCGAACCATTCGGCGGCCCTGTTGGCGATCGGGATGAACGTCGGGCTGGGGCGCTCGGGGTCTTGTTCGGTCTGCAGCCAGAAGGAGCCGAACGGCCCTTTGCGCGGACGCAGCGCGATCGCGTTGTCGAGCGTCTGCATCACCAGGATGATGATCGTGCGTCGAGACCAGTGCTTGGGGAACAGCACCTTCGCCACCCGCCGCGGGTGCAGCAGGCTCTGTCCGAGCAGCTTCAGCGGGCGCGTCAGGCGCGTGCCGTCGCCGACGAGCAGCGTGTAGAGGCGGTGCATCGAGTCGCCGCTGTCGCCGTACGTGACCGTCTCGATATGCGTGTGCTGGTCGGGGTAGATCGAGGAGGTGATCGCGACCCGCTCGATCAGGTCCTGCGGGTAGTCCTCGGGCACGGTCACCGCGAGGATCGACTCCGAGTTCGTCCGCACGAGCTCGCCCAGCCGCGCCGATATGCGGGGCAGCGAGCCTTTGAGGCGGCAGCGCTGCAGCAGCTTGTTCGTCCCCAGCGGCCCCGCTGCCACCACGACGCCACGCGCGCGCTGCACACGGCGGTTCTTGCGCAGCCAGGCACCCGAGCGGACGCTTTCGACCTCATAGCCGTCGCGGCCGTCCGGCGAGCCGAGCGGACGGATGTCGAGCACCGTGCGTTCGGGCATCACCTGCGCGCCGTTCTTCTCGGCGAAGTACAGGTAGTTCTTCACGAGCGTGTTCTTGGCTCCGTGCGGGCAGCCGACCATGCAGCGCCCGCACAGCCTGCAGCCGGTTCGATCGGGGCCCTCGCCGCCGAAGAACGGGTCGGACACCGTGATGCCAGCCCCGTCCTCCCCGCCGAAGAAGATCCCGACCGGGGTCTTTTTGTAGGTGTCGCCCACCCCCAGCTCCTCGCCGAGCTCGCGCAGCAGCTGGTCGGCGGGGTCCTCGTGCGGGTTCTGCACCACGCCAAGCATGCGCTGAGCTTCCGCGTAGTGGGGGGAGAGGACCGTCTCCCAGTCGTGCATATCCGACCACCGGTGGTCCTCGAAGAACGCCTTCGGCGGGACATACAGGGTGTTCGCGTAGCCGAGGCTGCCGCCGCCGACGCCGCAGCCGGACACAACCGAGACGTCCTTGAAGGTGGTCAGCCGGAAGATGCCCTTCATGCCGAGGCGTGGGTTCCAGAAGTAGCGCTTCAGGTCGGCGGTCGAGCGGGGGAACTCGTGGTCGGCGAAGCGCCGCCCGCACTCGAGCACACCGACCGAATGGCCTTTCTCCGACAGGCGCAGCGCCGACACGCTGCCGCCGAACCCGGAGCCGATCACCAGCCAGTCAAAGTCGAATCTGTCTCGGGATGCATCCATGCCTGATGAGTCCATCGGTAGCGCGGCCGCCTGATCTTAGTGGTTGGCTGGTCGTACAGCCAAGTTGGCGCTGTCGCCCGCGGCACACCTCGCTATATTCCGTGAAGTAATGGCGGCGGAGAGGCTCGGTAACAGACCCTGCGCAGGCCGGTATGGGGACATCGTGCAGTCGATCGGGCACACACCGCTGGTCGAGCTGCCGCGCCTGTCGCCCAAGTCCGGAGTGCACGTGTGGGCCAAGCTCGAGTCGCGCAACCCGACCGGATCGGTCAAGGACAGGGTCGCCAAGGCGCTGATCGAGGACGCCGAGGAGAAGGGGGCAATCACCCCCGGCCAGACGATTCTCGAACCGACGTCCGGCAACACCGGCATCTCGCTGGCGATGATCTGCTCGCGCAAGGGCTACCGGTTGAAGGTGGTGATGCCCGAGAACGTAACGCCCGAGCGAACGCAGCTGCTGCACATGTACGGCGCCGAGATCGTCTACTCCGAGGGCTCCAAGGGCTCAAACGGCGCCGTCGCGAAGGCTTTGGAGATGGCCGCCGAAGATCCGTCCTGCTACATGCCCTATCAGTACGGCAACCAGGCCAATCCGGGCGCTCACTACAACGGCACCGCGCTGGAGATCCTGGAAGAGCTCGACGAGGTGGCGGCGTTCGTGGCGGGGCTGGGCACCGGCGGCACCTTGATGGGCAACGGCCGTCGCTTGAAGGAGGCGTTCGGCGACGCCGTCAAGATCGTCGCCGCCGAGCCGATGCAGGGCGAGCCCGTCCAGGGGCTGCGCTCGCTGGACGACGGCTTCATCCCGCCGATCATCGACATCTCGCTGCTCGACCGCAAGATCTTCGTGACCAACCGCGACGCGATCGTGTGGACGCGCAAGCTGCTCGACCAGGAGGGGGTGTTCGCGGGCGTCTCCAGTGGCGCGATCGCGAGCATCGCAGTACGGATCGCGGGCGAGCTGGAGGAGGGCAACGTCGTGTTCGTCGTCGCCGACGACGGGTGGAAGTACCTCTCCAGCGGCATCTACACGCTGCCGGTCGATGAGATCGAGAATCTCGAGTCGACCGTCTGGTGGTGATGGACGCATCTGCCAGCCGCTCCGACCGCGGTCCTCGGCCATGGTGATTGCACCGGACCTGCTCGACGATCTGATCGCCCACGCACGCAAGGAGTACGACGCCGAGTGCTGCGGCACGATTGCCTACGCGAGCGACGGCGCTGACGGTGCGCCGCGCGCCGTTCGCGTCCGTCGCGCCACCAACGTGTTCGCCTCCCGCAAGCGCTTTGAGATCGACGGCAAGGAGCTCCTGAGGACGCTCGCGGAGTTCGACGACGAGGGTTGGGAGCTCGGCGCGATCTATCACTCTCACACCCATACCGACCCCTATCCCTCTCAGACGGACGTCAACTTCGCTGCCGGTTGGCCCGGCCTGGAGTGGGTGATCGTGGGATTGGCCGGCGGCGAGCCTCAGGTCCGCTGCTACTTCATCGAAGGCGCCGAGGTCCGGGAGGTCCCGCTGGAGGTGCGGTGACGCAGGGGGAACTGATCGTGTGTCCGACCTGCGCTCGCGCGCACCCGCCCAGCGAGCGCTTCTGCGAGGCGTGCGGGATGCCGCTCGTGCACGCGAGCGGCGGTGAACAGGCGACGAGCGAGCGTCGGCGCAAGGCACGCAAGATCAAGCCCCAGTACGCCGAAGGTCAGCTCGTGAAGGTGGCCCGCGTCGCAAACCAGGTCGAGGCCGAGTTCATCGCCGGCCTCTTGCTCGAGGAGGGGATCCCCTGCCTGCTGCGCAACTCGATCGGGGGCTACTCGCCGATGATCGGCCCGCGCGAGATCATGGTCCCCGAGTCCGGAGCCGAGGCTGCGCGCGAAGCGCTGGACTGGGAGAAGCCGTAGACGGGCTAGACGAGGACGGCCTGGCCAGCTTCGGAGGTGATCGCCCTGATCTCCTCCGAAGCGCGCTCGAACTCGGCGTCGGAGAGCACGGGCGTTCCCTCGAAGGGGAGTTCCCGCTGGAGCTCGATCCAGGCGTTTGGACCGGTGTACTCGTCCTTGACCTTCACCGTGACCGGACGGGGGATGCGGTATGTGCGTAGGAGCAGCACGTGCAGCGGCTGGCGTCCGCGCCAGCCCAGGCGCTTTTCCGCGTAGTCGGGCGTCCACACGTAGAACGGGGAGAGCGCGTCCACGCAGCGTGGGTCGACGACCGTGAAGTGGTCGGTCACTTCTGCCCACGCGCGGATGCGAACGCGGTCGGGTTGCTGCAGAGGTGCCCCTGAGACGAACGTGTGCAGCGGCGGCTCGCCGTCGCTCCACACGCCCTCCTCCAGCGCTCGGCGCAGCTCAGGCTGGTGCGACTCGCGCACGAGGTCGCCCGGCTGGTGGTCGAACGTCGGGTATAGGAAAAAGCGCTCGTGCGCGAGCTTGAACGGCTTGCCCGCAGCAGGAAGCACGCCCTTGCGGAGCGTGATCAGCTGCTCGCCTTCCGCCAGCGCGCGGACGGTGACAGCCCATTCTTTGAAAGCAATTGGCATCGAAGAAACGAACGAGATGGGAGGGAACGACTGGTCTTAGCGGCGCGCGCCGCCCTTAGGGCAACGTTGCCGATCCATTAAAGATACGAAACCTGAGCGAAAATCCCAAATCGCCTGCAAATCTACGGTTTTTTTGGCCGGATAGCCAAGTTTGTGGTGGGGCGAGGTCAGAGCCGCCGCCCCGCGAACCCCTCTGCGGACTCGATCATCGCTGCGTAATCGTGCTCCGCGTGGCCACGGGCCATCGTGGCTGCCAGCACGTCCCGCGCGTGGGCAGCCGCGGGAAACGGCACGCCCGCGGTCTCGGCCTCCTGCAGGCACAGCCGCACGTCCTTGAGCAGATGGGCGGTCTTGAACAGGGTGGTGTAGTCGTGCTCACGCATCGGCCCGGACTTGAGCGCGAGCTGAGTGGAGGCGCCCGAGCCGGCGGACGTCACCTCGACCAGCGCGTCGAGATCGACCTCTGTGGCACGCGCCAGCAGCAGCGCCTCGGCCACCGCGGCGGCGTTGGCCGCGCCGAGGGAGTTGTTGATCAGCTTCAGCATCTGGCCCTGGCCGAGCACGCCCACGTAGACGATCAGGCTGCCCATGCTCGCCAGCAGCGGACGCACGCGCGCGAAGTCCTCCGGCGTGCCTCCGACCATGATCGTCAGCGAGCCGTCCTCGGCGCGTGGAGAGGATCCCGTGACCGGAGCGTCCAGCATCGAAACGCCGCGCTCACCCAGAGCGGCGCCGATCCGGCGCGTGTCCGTGGGGCCGATCGTCGACATGTCGACGCACAGCAATCCCGGGTGGGCGCCGTGGATCGCTCCGTCGCCGTCGAGCAGCACCGAGGAGACCTGTGCGCCGTCCACCACCATGCTCACCACCACATCGCTGTGCTCGGCCACCTCGGCCGGCGTGGCGAGCGCCCTCGCGCCGTGCTCGGCTGCCCAGGTGGCGGCCTTGCCGGCGGTGTGCGTCCACACGACCAGCGGGAAGCCCGCGCGCGCGATGTTGGCCGCCATGCGCGAGCCCATGATCCCGAGGCCGAGGAAGCCAACCCGCTCGCTGCGCTCACCGCTTGGCATGCCCGAATCCTCCTCCACCGGGCGTTTCGATGCGTAGTCGCTGGCCGGGGAACAGCGTGCCGGTGGTCTTGGCCGCCAGCGGATGCCCGTCGAGCTGATCGCGCCCGGCCGCACCCGCGTGCCCGCCGTGCGCGCCGCGCGGACGGTGGCGCCGGCGCTCGGCGATCAGCGAGAACGTCATCTCGGTCAGCGCTTCGAGCTCGCGCACGACGCCGTCGCCGCCCCGGTGGCGCCCCGCGCCGCCGGAGCCGCGGCGCAGGGCGTACTCGACCACCCGCAGCGGAAATTCCCGCTCGAGGGCCTCGATCGGGGTGTTGAAGGTGTTGCTCATCGCGACGTGAACTCCGCTGGGACCGTCCGCGTCCACGCAGGCTCCCTGGCCGCCGCCGAGCGTCTCGTAGTAGGAGAAGCTCGCATCGCCGAGGGAGTGTCCGGCGTCGCCCAGCGTCAGGTTGTTCATCGTGCCCTGGCCCTGGGCGCGCCCGAACGCCGCGAGGACGAGGTCCGCCACGCGCGAGGAGGTCTCGACGTTGCCCGCCGCGACGGCCGCGCCGGGCAGGGCGTTGAGCACGGTTCCCCGCGGGACGCGCACCTCGATCGGCCGGTATGCGCCGGCTGTGGGCGGGATGTCGGGGTCGGTCAGGACGCGCACCGCGAACAGGCAGGCCGACCGGGTGACCGCGATCGGGCAGTTCAGGTTGCCCTCGTGTTGGGGGGCGCTGTCCGAGAAGTCCAGGAGCAGCCGCTCGCCGTCGACGACCGCACGCAGGCGCAGCACCAGATCCCCGTCGGGCGCCTCGAGCAGGTCCTCGGCGTGAACGGTGGCGTCCGGCAGAGCTGCCAGGCAGGCGCGGGTGCGCCGCTCGGAGTAGTCGAGCACGGCGTCCGTGGCGTCGCGCAGGGACAGCCGTCCTCCCCGCCCGACGCGGCCGGCGAGCTCCGCCAGCCGCAGCGCGCCGGTGCGGTTGGCGGCGAGCTGAGCGCGCAGGTCGGCCCTGCGCTCGGTCGGCTGGCGCATGCGCGCGACGAGCTCCTCGATCGTCCGCTGATCGAGCCGACGGGGCGCGATCACCACGCCCTCTTCCTCCAGCGAGCGGCTGTCGGCGGGCATCGAGCCCGGCACTCGCGCCCCGACATCAGCGTGATGAGCGCGGCTGGCGGCGAAGCCGAGCAATGCGCCGCCGCTGGGCGCGAACACGGGCGTGATCACCGTGATGTCGGGGAGGTGCGTGCCCCCTGCGAACGGGTCGTTGAGAATCCACGAAACTCCCGGCGCGTGATCCTGGTCGAGCACCGCGGCCACGGCGGCCGGCATCGCGCCGAGGTGCACGGGGATGTGCTCGGCCTGCATGACCATCTGGCCACGGGCGTCGAACAGCGCGGTGGATGCGTCGCGGCGCTCCTTGATGTTCGAGGAGTGGGCCGAGCGGATCAGCACCATGCCCATCTCTTCACAGGCCGCGCGCAGTCCGCCAGTGATCACCTGGAGCTCGATCGGGTCCAACGTCGCCATCAAGCTCCGATCATCAAGCGGATCGTCCCCTGGTCGTCGACCTCCCCGGACCACCCGGGCGCGACGAGCAGCGTGGCGTCTGGCAGCGCGCACAGCGTCGGCCCCGACAGGAGCGTGCCGGGTGGGAGCTCGCCGCGCAGGACTGTTGTGGCCGCGGGCCCGCCGTCGAAGACGACAGTACGGATCTCCGTGGCGGGGACCGCGGTGCTCGCGGCTCGGAGACGCAGCTCCGGAGCGGGGCCCCAGACCGATACGCGGATGTTGACGAGCTCGACTTCGGCCGTCTCGTCACGGTAGCCATAGCGCCGCTCGTGAGCCCGCGCGAAGGCCGACCGCAGCCCGTCGGGATCCAGCCCCCCGGGGCGGCGGCCGCGCCCGTGACGTGCGTGCTCGTTCGCGCGCAGCTCGATCTCCTCCTCCACCGGGAGCTCGAAAGACTGGCCGCGGTAGCGGAGCTCATGGCGAACGCGAACGCGCGACGGGGTGCTGTCGAGCGCGGCGCTGGCTTCGGCGACGAGCGCCTCACGCTCGCGCGACAGGCGCTCGGGCGAAAGCGAGCCGGCGCGCAGCATCACCGTGCGTGCGACATCGCGCCGCGGCGCCGCGCAAGCGAGCCCGAGCGCGCATAACACACCCGAGGCGCGCGGGCAGAGCACGCGTGAGATGCCGAGCTCTCGCGCCAGCGCCGCCGCGTGCAGCGGACCGGCGCCGCCGAACGGCATCAGCGCAAAGCCGCGCGGGTCGATCCCACGCTCGACCGTCATCACGCGCAGAGCCCCCAGCATCGACGTCTCGGCGACACGGACGATCCCTTCTGCGCAGGCCATCGGCTCTAGGTCCAGCTCGCTCGCTACACGCGAGACCGCGAGCTCGGCCGCGTTGCGATCCAGCGACAGGCCGCCTGCCAGCGGCGAGTCCTCCAGCAGCCGTCCGAGCAGCAGGTTGGCGTCGGTGACGGTCGCCTCCACACCCCCGCGTCCGTAGCAGGCGGGTCCAGGGCTCGCGCCGGCGGAAGCCGGTCCCACACGCAGCGCGCCGCCAGGGTCGCGCCACGCGATCGAACCGCCGCCTGCGCCCACCGTATGGATGTCCAGCGCTGGCAGCGCCAGTGGGCGTCCCGCGATCACCCGCTCGGCGGTCTCGGGAACCTGCGCATCGTCGATCACGCATACGTCGCAAGAGGTGCCGCCCATGTCGAAGCACAGCACCTGGGGCTCGCCCGCCAGCTCCGCCAGCGCCAACGCGCCGCCGACGCCCCCGGCTGGGCCTGAGAGAACGGTCAGCGCCGCGTGGGCGCCCGCGTGCTCCGAGCCGGTGAGGCCGCCGGAGGACTGCATGATCTGCGGTTCGCGCAGGCCTCGAGGCGCGGAGCCGCGCCAGGTATGTGGCCAGCAGAGGCGAGAGCGCGGCGTCAAGGACGGTCGTGGCCGTCCGCTCGTACTCGCGGAAGGTCCCCACCAGCTCGCATGACAGCGACACGTGGGTGTCGGGCAGGAGCTCCGCGATCATGGACGCGAGCGCGAGCTCGTGCGACGGATCGACGTAGGAGTGGAGCAGCGAGACCGCCACCGCCTCCGGTTCGGCGCCCGCCAGCTCCCCGACCAGCTCGCCGGCCAGGATGGGGTCCAGCGCGCGTGACGGGCCGTCCGGTCCCATACGCTCGGGCACGGCGAACCGCAGCTCGGCCGGCACCAGCGGCGCCGGAGCCGCGAGGCACAGCCGGTACAGGTCAGCCCGGTTCTGGCGGCCGAGCTCGATCACGTCGGTGAAGCCGGCCGTCGCGAGCAGCGCGGTCCGCGCCGTGCGGCCCTCCAGCAGGGCGTTCGTGGCCACGGTCATGCCGTGGGCGAAGCGCTCGACGTCCTGCGCTCTCGCTCCGGCTCGCGCGAGCACCAGCTGCACCGCCTCGAGCACCGCGACCGATTGCTCGGAGGGCGTCGAGGGGACCTTGGCGGTGTGGACGGCGGAGCCCTCCTCGACGAGGACCGCGTCGGTGAAGGTGCCGCCGACGTCGACGCCCAAGAGCATGTGACCTCTAGCCTACGCGGCGAGCTCGCGATCCTCGGTGTCGGCCAGATGCTGATGGGACGGGCAGTAGCCGTTGTGGGGCAGGGGCGTGCGCTGGCACGCCGCGCCCTTGCGGGTGGTGGCGCGGCACTGCGGCGGGGCGCCACTGACTGCGGTGTAACCCTCGTGCGGGTGTTCTGCCAGGAACAGCTGCGCGTAGCCAACGTAGCGGCTGATCACCCGGTGGACGTGACCCTGGACCAACATCGGGAAGTAGTTGCGGATGTCAAAGAACAGGGTGCGCTCGGGACGGGCGAAATAGTGGCGGTCGGTGGCCAGACGGGTTATCACGTCCTCGCACGCGCGCAGCACGGCGGTGTGGTTGCTGGCGGCGGGGACGCCGGGGGAGGGAGCCAGTATGTGGGGAGCGAGCTCCCGGTAGATGGCTCGGCTGAACTGGTACATGGCGACTACTCCTCACCTCTTGGGCTCGAATCTCGTGGTTTTGGAGCACACCCTCTATCTCTCACAGACTCCAATCGCCCCCCGAACTTCCAAAGTAAGAACACGCAGTCGATCCGAAAGGATCGAGATAAAGATCGGGCGCCAAACTTCTTATGTTCAGTGCCAGGTCTGCCAGGAGAGCGAGTCCTCGCCGGTGGCGAGCACGTGGCGGAAGTCGAGCGCGGGATCGCGGTTGGGGTGATCCGCGCGGACGTGCGCGCCGCGGCTCTCTGTACGTGCGAGCGCGCAGCGGGCGATCAGCCGGGCGAGCGGGTGCGGGTCCGCCAGTAGCCGGCTCAGGCCCTCTCCCGTGCGCACGATGCCGGCGTCGCGCCACAGCGCTGCGCGCGTCGACCGGTCGGCTACAGGCGCTGCGGGGAGCGCTCGCAGTGCCTGTAGCTCCCGCTCGCTCGCCGCGGCGCTTGCTCGCGTGCAGAGCGACAGCGCGTCCGCGACGGCGCGGCGGGCGAACACGAAGCACTCGCTGAGCGAGTTCGAGGCGAGCCGGTTGGCGCCGTGCAGGCCGGTGCAGGAGGACTCGCCGACCGCGTACAGGCCGCGGAGCGTCGAGCGGGCTTGCAGGTCGGTGACGATGCCGCCCATCGTGTAGTGGGCGGCGGGCGCGACCGGTATCAGCTCGCGCGTAGGGTCCAAGCCCGCCTCGCGCAGTGAGGCGACGACGTTCGGGAAGTGGGCCGGGTCGATCGCCCGCATGTCAAGGCCGACCGATGCTCGCCCCGACTCCTCCAGCAGCTCCTGGATCGCGCGCGAGACCTCGTCGCGGGGAGCGAGCTCGTCGACGAACCGCTCGCCAGAGGCATCATGCAGGGTGGCGCCCTCGCCGCGGATCGCCTCGGTCACGAGGAAGCCCTCGCGCCCGGGAACTCCGATCACGGCCGTGGGGTGGAACTGCAGCAGCTCGAGGTCGGCCAGCGCCGCGCCGGCCGCGTGGGCGAGCAGCAGGCCGATGCCCTGTGAGCCGGGCGGGTTGGTCGTGCGCGCCCACAATGCCGCAGCGCCACCGGTGGCGATCACGACGGCGCGCGCGGCGATCACACGGCCGTCGTCGCAGATCAGGCCGCGGCAGCGGTCCTCCGAGCGCCACAGCGTCTGCGCGCGAGCGCCCTCGAGAACGGCGATCCGGGGCTCCTCCGCCGCCAGCGCCGAGAGCTGCCGAACCACCCGCCGGCCGGTGGCGCTGCCGCCGGCGTGCACCACGCGTCTGACCGAGTGTCCACCCTCCAGGCCGAGCGCGAGGTGTCCGAAGCGATCGGCGTCGAAGCGGACGCCGAGGGCCTGTAGGTCACGGACACGCTCGGGTGCCTCGTGGACGAGGGCTTCCGCAGCCGAGCGCCGCACCAGGGCGCGCCCTGCCAGCTCGGTGTCGCGCAGATGCAGCTCGAAGCTGTCATCGGCGGCCAGCGCGGCTGCGAGACCGCCCTGCGCCCAGTAGCTGGCGGTCTGCGCCAGCGGCGTAGCCGAGACGAGCACCACCGTGGCGTGCTCGCGCGCGGCGCAGAGCGCGGCGTAGAGCCCCGCCGCGCCCGCGCCCACCACCGCGACGTCGGCCTCGCGCGAGGCCGCCACGGGAGAGACGCTCACGCTAGAGGCCGAGCCCGCGAAGCGCTTCCCGCTCGGCCGGAGGGACTTTGCGGAGGAGCTTCCCTTTCAGGATGCCCCCACGCGGGCGCGTGAGCGCGGGGGACGTCGAGGTTCCCGTGGACCCCGTGCTCGTCGCGCCGCCGGGGGTCGTGGTGCGCGTGACCGTCGCCCCGGGTGTGCTCGTCGGCGATGTGCTCGCTCCGGGCGCCAGGGTGCCCTGCGCGTTGGTCGTGGTGGCGGGCGCGATCGCGGCCGGCGTGGTCACGGTAGTCGTCCTCGCCGGCGCCGTCGAGCTCGAGTCTCCGGCCAGCTTGACCATTGCGGCGGCGAGCACGCCCAGTGACAGCGCGATCACGGTCGCGAGCGTGGCGATCAGACCCTTCCAGCTGGGAGATGCCGCCAGGCGCGTGCGGGCGGCGCCGCCGCAGCGAAGGCACCACTCCTGCTCCGGGTGCAGCGGAGCGCCGCACAGCGGACAGGCTTCGCCGACCGCCGCCGGCGGCACCGGTGCGGGCGTTGGCACACCCACGCCGGCGGGCGATGGGGTCGCGACGCTCACGAGCCGGACACCGGGGGCCTGAGGATCTCGGTGGGTCCGTCCTCCGCGCCCGGATCGGACGGCGATGGGGGAGCGCTCGACCCGCTCGGCGCGCGCGCTGGAGCTGGCGCTCGAGACGGATCGGGCGGGCCGGGCGAGGGGGGCGCGGGCGCTGACGGGGGTGACGGGGCGGACGGGGGCGAGGGGGCGGACGGGGGCGGCGCGGTGGGCGCCGGAGCGCCCACCGTCGGCTGGGCGGCGGTCGGCGCGGCGGCTGCATTGGCGGCGCCGGCGGCCGATTGGAAGTCGCCCAGCAGATCCACGTGGCGAGACATCGACAGCCCGCAGTTGGGGCAGAAGCTGTCTTCGCTGCTGTGGATGGCGGCGCAGCGCGGACACGCCGTGATGCCCGCCTCGCGCAGCACGGTGACGGGTCGGCGCTCTTCCAGGGCGCCTTCCAGCGCGCGCAGCTCGGCGTCGATGTGGGCGAGCGTTGTCAGCTTGGCGAGGACCAGGGCGTCGTTGCGCTGAGAGAACCGGTGCAGGTTGAAGACCAGGCCGCCGAGATCGCGGTAGGCGAGCTCGCGCGCCTTGCGCAGGAAGCGCGCGCGGCGCCGCGCGCGACCGCGAGCTCGGAAGCCGGGCGACTGCGAAGAGGGGGCGACGTGCTCTGGCTGGCCTTGCTCCTGCGCGTGCGTCGGTGCGTCCGCGACAGTTGTGTCGGATATCTGCTCCACAACCGATTTATGCTACCCCGACCGTTACCCGAACCGCGCCAGAGCCGCACGCCAAGCGCCGGCCACGCGGGCGGCCATCTCGCGTGTGGAGAAGCGGCTCGCGCTCGCGCGCCCCTGGACCCGGGGGTCGGGCTCACGCAGATGCGGTTCGAGCGCGGCTCGCCAGCGAGCGAGGTCGAACGGTGCGCACAGGGTGCCCACGACCCCGTCGAGGGCATCGCGATGGATGCCAACGGGCGTCGCGAGCACCGGCACGTCGCACGCGAGCGCCTCGAGCACGGCCAGTCCGAAGCCCTCGCGCTCTGACGGCACGAGCACGGCGTTGGCGGCGTTGACCCACAGTGGCACGCGCTCGGGCTCGACCGCGCCGAGCGTCAGCAGCTGCACGCCGGCGGCGCGCGCGAGCGCGATCGCGCGATCGTGGCGCTTCTCTGCGCGGGTGGGCTCGGCGGCGAACAGGACGTAAGGCAGCCCCGGATCGAGGCCCAGTTCGGCTCGTACCGCCGCTCGCGGACGCGGACGGAAGCGCTCGAGGTCCACGCCGCACGGCAGCACGTGCGCGCGTCGGCGCGCCGCCCGGCCGGGCAGTTCCTGCGCCAGCGACGCGGACACGGCGGCGAGCAGGTCGATCAGCGGCAACACCGCGGCGGTGGCAACCCGCGTGCGGGGATGGCGCAGGTCCGTCCCGTGCACCGTGAGCGCGCGCAGCCGAGCGGGGATCGCCAGCGCTGGCCAGGCGGTGAGGCCGAAGTGCGAGTGCACGACGTCGAAGCGCGGCGTTGGGGAGCGGCGGGCGATCGACGCGCGTCCGGCGAAGCGGCTGCGCAGGCCGAGCGCCGCGCCGGCGAGCGCGCGAGCACCGGGAGGGAACTCGTGCAGCTCGACCTCGAGGCCGTCGAGCTCGCGCAGAGCGGCGACCTGGTCGCGGACGAAGCGGCCGCGCTCGGGATGGGCGGCGTCGGGGAGCATGTTGGAGACCACCAGCGCACGCAACACCCTTCGACCGTAGCGCTCTGGAATGATGGCGCGCGTGAACAGTGGCTCGACCGAGCGCAGCTACGGCCGTGGGCGGGGCGGTCTGCGCCCGACCGCGATCGAGCCGGGATTCGTACGCCCGGCCACCGGCTCCGCCCTGATCTCCGTCGGCGAGACGCGCGTCATCTGCACGGCCTCGGTGCAGGAGGGGGTCCCGCGCTGGATGGCTGGTCGCGGTCGGGGGTGGGTGACCGCGGAGTACGGCATGCTGCCGGCCTCCACCGGCGAGCGCAGGCAGCGCGACGCCACGCGTGGGCGCCAGGACGGACGCACGATCGAGATCCAGCGCCTGATCGGGCGCTCGCTGCGCGTCGTCGTCGACTTCGAGGCGCTCGGGGAGAGGACGATCTACCTCGACTGCGACGTTCTGCAGGCCGACGGTGGCACGCGCTGCGCGTCGATCACAGGCGCATACGTCGCGCTGTCGTTGGCGTGCGCGCGGCTGCAGGACGCGGGCCGGCTGCAGCGCTCGCCCCTGAACGGGTCGGTCGCGGCGGTCTCGTGCGGGATCATCGACGGCGCTGCGCTGCTCGACCTCGACTACGCCGAGGACTCGACCGCGGAGGTGGATGCGAACGTGGTGATGACGGGGGGCGGCGGCCTTGTCGAGGTGCAGGCGACCGCCGAGCGTACGCCCCTGTCGCGTGCGCATCTCGACGAGCTGCTGGCGCTCGCGGCCGGAGGGATCGAGCGTCTACGGGCCGCCCAGGAGCAGGCGACCGCGTAGGAGACCGTCACTGCGTCGGCGGCGGCTGCACTTTCCGCCCCGAGGCGTCGGTGCTTTCCTTCACGACCCAGCACCTCTGCATGATGTCCCTTCGGTACTCGCCGTCAGGACCGATCCAGCGCTTCACGCATTCCTCGTCGCCTGGGTTCGTCACCGAGTACAGGCCTTCGTTCGCCTCCACTCCGACGCCCGTTTTGAGCGCCAGAGTCAACATGCGGACGAGCTCGTTCGCCACCTGCGTGGCGTCGGCGTCGTCGAACTCGATTTCCAGCTTCATAGATCCTTTCTCGGCGCGCATCTGTGCCAACTTTAGGGTTGCAGGGCTGCACTCGTCGATGGATCGGTGTGCGGGCTACTCTCCAGCGAATGATGGCTGGGGTGTGTTTGGGCAGAGGCCAGGACCGTTAGCTTGCGTCTGCTGCTGGCCACGCACAATGAGCACAAGCGCCGGGAGTTCGAGCGCCTGCTCGACCGTTCGGCGCCCGTTGGCCGCTGGGCGCTCCAGGCGCTTCCCGCGACCGTGAGGCTGCCGCCGGAGGATGGGCGCACGTTCGCCGAGAACGCGCTCGGCAAGGCCAGAGCGGCGGCGCGGTCCACGGGCAGGGCGAGCATCGCCGATGACTCCGGGATCGCGGCCGAGGCGCTCGGGGGCGAGCCGGGAGTGCGCTCGGCTCGCTATGCGGGCGAGCACGCCACCGACGCGCAGAACCTCGACAAGCTCCTGGCCGAGGCGCCCGCGGGCGGCGCGCTGGAGTACGTGTGCGCGATCGCCTATGTCGATCCGGCGAGCGGGGTGGAGCGCGTGTTCGAGGGTCGCTGCAGCGGACGGCTGGCGGCGGAGCCCCGGGGCGAGCGGGGGTTCGGCTACGACCCTGCGTTCCTTCCCGACGATGGCCCGCAGGGCCTTACGATGGCTCAGCTCTCGCCCGAGCAGAAGGACGCGATCAGCCACCGCGGCCGCGCGGCGCGAGCGCTGCTGCAGTGGCTCGAGCGCCGAGCGGCCGCTACAGCAGGTTGATCGCCGCCGACGCGGCCACCGCTACGCCGAGCCCGGCGTAGCCGGTGTATCCGGAGAGCAGCAACAGCAGAGCGGTGATGAGCGCCACGAGCACGGTCACAAACCACGCGATGCGGGTTATCGCCATCGGCGCATTGTTGCGGAAGACGCTCGTCCGCACACGGTGTTAGCGTCACAGCGACAGTTTCACGAACGAGGAGGGCGAAGTGACAAAGTCCGAGCTGGTCGATCAGGTGGCGGATCGCGCCGACATGACCAAGCAGGATGCCTCGCGGGCTGTGGACGCGGTGCTCGCCACCGTGGAGGACGCGCTGCGTCGTGGCAGCGAGGTGACGGTGTCGGGCTTCGGCAAGTTCCATGTGAGCGAGCGCGGTGCGCGGATCGGGGTCAACCCGCGCACGGGCGAGCGCATTCAGATCGAAGCCTCGCGCGTGCCCCGCTTCACCGCGGGCAGCGGTCTCAAGAGCGCGGTGAAGGGCCGCTGACGGCGGCGCGTTCGTTCGGCGACACCCTGGCCGCTCAAGTTGCCGAGCGCGAGTCGCAGATCGTGCTCGGCCTCGATCCGGACTTGGCCGCGTTGTGGCCGAACAGCGACGCGGACGCACAACATGAGCTCCCACCGGCGCAGGCCGCCGGTAAGGCGATTCTCGCGCACTGCCGCGCGCTGATGGACGCCACAGCGGCGGCGTGCGTTGCCGTCAAGCTGCAGCTCGCGCGCTTCGAGGTGCTCGGCGCCACCGGGTGGACGGTGATGGAAGCGCTGGCCGCTCACGCGCGTCGCCTCGGTCTGCTGGTGGTGGCGGATGGCAAGCGCGGCGACATCGACGTGACCGCGCGCGCCTACGCCGGGGCGCTGATCGAGGGCGTCGACAGCCCGTTCGGCCGGATCGAGGGGATCGGCGCCGACCTGGTGACGGTCAATCCGCTGATGGGCAGGGACGCGCTCGAGCCGTTCGTGAACGCCGCGCGCCGGGCTGGCGCAGGGGTGCTGGTGCTGGTGCGCACCTCCAATCCCGGCGCCGCGGACATCCAGGATCTGAGCCTGCACGGCTCGGGGACAGTGTGGGAACGGATCGCGGCGCTGGTGGCCGAGCTCGGCAGCGCGGGCGTGGGCGACGCGGGCCTGAGCGACGTGGGCGCGGTCGTGGGCGCGACGGCGCCCGGTCATCTCGAGCGGGCACGTCAGCTGATGCCCAACGCGACGTTCCTGCTGCCGGGGGTGGGTGCGCAGGGCGGTCGCGTTGAGGATCTGGCGGCGGCGTTTTCGCCGGGTCGCGCAGGCGGCCTGATCGCCGCCTCGCGCAGTATCGCCGGCGCTCACCGCGCGGCCGGCGGCGAGCCCGCCGCGGCGGCGCGCGCGGCGGCCGAACAGCTGCGCGAGACGGCGTGGGAGCTCTCGGATCGGGTCCGCTAGCCTTGGTGTCGTGCACGCAGGGGCATCTTCTGCCGTCCAGGTGCGCCGGAAGGCGGGTACAGGACCAGGATGATCATCACGGTCACGCTCAACGCGGCGATCGACAAGTCGCTCGCGGTACCGAACTTCAGGCTCGGGCGACGCCACCGCACGGTCGAACAGCGCACGATGGCCGGCGGCAAGGGTGTGAACATCGCGCGCACGTTGAAGGCTCTCGGGCAACCGGTGATCGCCACGGGGTTCGCCGGCGGCGCTACGGGGACGCACATCGTGGAGCAGCTGACCGAGGAGTCGATCCTCAACGACTTCGTGCGCATCCGTGAGGAGTCGCGCACCAACACCTCGGTGCTCGACCCGACGACTGGAGAACAGACCGAGATCAACGAACGCGGCCCGTCGGTGTCGACGCGCGAGGTCGAGCTGTTCCGCGACAAGCTGCTCTACCTGGCGCGCGGCGCCGCGATCGTCGTGTTCGCCGGCTCGCTGCCGCGCGGGGTCGAGCCCGACATATACGCGTCGCTGATCAGGGACCTCGAGCGGCTCGACGTGATCACGGTCGTGGACACGGACGGCGAGCCGCTGCGCCACGCGGTTCGTGCCGAGCCCGATGTGGTTTCGCCGAACGTGCTGGAGGCGGAGGAGCTCGTCGGTCACGAGTTCGCCGGCGAAGCCGAGCGCTCGCTCGCGGTCGCGGAGATCGCCGCGCTCGGGCCCCGCCAGGCGATCATGACGGTCCCCGACGGTTGCTTCGCGCAGATCCTCGTCGACGGCCAGCGGCGCCTGAAGCGTGCCCGCATCGAGCTGCGCGAGCCTGTCGCCAAACGCGGGTCGGGCGACGCCTTCCTGGCCGGCTACGTGGCCTCGCGCTACGAAGGCCGGGCGCCCGACCAGTGCCTGCGCTTCGGCGTGGCCTGCGGCGCCGAGTCCACGGCGCGGCTGGGGGCTGGGCTGATCGACCCGCGCGAGGCGCGACGCTTGATGGGCGGCGTGGAGCTGTCGATCGTCGAGCTGCCCGCCGAGGTGACCTGAGACAGCCCACGGCCGACGGCGACGGCTGACGGCGTGGCCTAGCCGAAGGCCTAGCCGCCGGCGACGTCGCGGCGCAGGAAGACGAGGTAGCCGGCTAACAACGCGGGGACGCCATACAACGCGCACACCCAGGCGGAATGCGCGATCGGAGCCCAGTTGGTGGGGGTGCGCAGCAGGCCCTGCCAGCTCTCGAACTGTTCGGTGAGCAGGTAGGGCTGGATGCCTTCCAGCCCGGGGATCTGGGCGACGATGAACAGCAGGATGACGAGGCCGATCGTGCCGACGACCGCTGCGGCGCTGTTGCGGGTGGCGGCGGACAGCAGCACGCCGATGCTGGCGAGGGCGAACAGCGGGATCAGGTAGATGGCGTTGGATGCGAACACGAGCAGCAATGCTTCGGGCGCTGAGACGACGGTTCCGGAGAACGTCCTCACGGAGCGAAAGCCCCACGAGGCGACGCCGGCGACGGTCGCGACGGTGGCCGATACGAACACCGCGAGCGCCGCGTAGGTCATGGCTGTGAAGGCCTTCGCGGCGAACACCTGGCCGCGGTCGACCGAGCGCGTGAGGATCGTCTTGAGCGTGCCGTTGCCGTCCTCGTTGGCGAAGATATCGCCGGCGACCAGCGCGGCGACGACGGGCAGCAGGAAGGCGGAGAGGAACAGCAGCATCAGCACGGGTGTGGCGAGCCCCGACTGGGTGATCTGCGCGGCGAAGATGTTCTCAGCTCCGCGATCGTGGCGCTGGTGCACGTCCTGGAAGATCACGAAGAACAGCGGCAGGATGACCACCAGCAGCAGTCCCAGGTAGGTTCGCTTCTGCGAGACCAGCTTGCGCAGCTCCCAGCGGTAGACCGTCAGTACGGACGGGCGCCGCTGGCGCCCGAGCGCGTGCGCGGCGGCCGGCGAGGTGGCGGCTGCGCTGCTCATCCGACCTCCACCGCCTGGGGTTTGGCTCCGTTGCCGCCCTCGGTCAACCTGAAGAACAGGTCCTCGAGCGTGGCGAGCTCGGGGGTCAGCGCGAGGATGCCGACGCCTGCGCTGGCGAGGGCCAGCGACAGCTCGCCGACGTGCGCCTCGTCGGCCTGGAAGTCGAGGCCGTGCTCGCCGGCGGTGGCGTGCTCGATGCCGGCCTGGGCGAGCGCTACCTCCAGCGCACGCCTGTCGTCGGTGGTGCGCAGCCGGTAGCCGGCTCCGCCTTGGCGGCGCAGATCGGCGAGCGCGCCCTCGTAGACGACGCGCCCCGAGTCGACGATCGCGACGCGATCGCACAGTTCCTGCACCTCGGGCAGCTGGTGGCTGGAGAGCAGCACGGTGATCCCTTCGTCGGCCAGACGGCGGATCAGCGAGCGCATGTCGCGCATCCCCGCCGGGTCGAGGCCCGTCGCGGGCTCGTCCAGGATCAGCAGACGCGGCTTGCGCAGCAGCGCGGCGGCGATGCCCAGCCGCTGGCGCATGCCGTGCGAGTAGCCGCCGACCCGATGGCCGGCGCGGGGGCTCAGCTCGACGAGCTCGAGCACCTCCTCGATGCGCCCGGCGGCGCCGTTGCCGTCGAGGGCGGCCAGCAGCTGAAGGTTCTTGCGGGCGGTGAGGTAGGGGTAGAAGCGCGGCGCCTCGACGAACCCGGCGACTCCCTCCAGCGCGTGCGCGCCCTGGCGCAGCGGGTCGCGCCCGAACAGCTCGACGGTGCCCTCGGTGGGCACGATCAGACCGAGGGCCATGCGCAGCGTGGTGGTCTTGCCGGCGCCGTTGGGCCCGAGGAAGCCGTACACGTCGCCGGCGCGGACGTTCAGGTCGATGTGGTCGACCGCCAGCACCTCCTTGTAGCGCTTGACCAGCCCGCGCGCCTTTACGGGCGGCGCGTCGTCGCTCACGCTAGAGCCCTCGTGCGACTTCTTCGATCGCGGCGGGCGTGACGGAGCCTGCGAGCAGGTAGCGCACGCCGTTTCGCTCGAAGCTCAGAAGGGTGCCGAGCTCGGTGCGCAGCTCGCTGGCGCTGGTGCCGTTGATGGTGACCTTGGGGAGCCCTTCGAGCGGTTCGCCGGCGGCGCCTTCGGCGCCCGCCTTGGCCTTGCTTTCGAGGACGGCGATCGTGGAGGGACCGTGCCCGTGAGTGGTTATGTCCGGCTTTTCCGCTGCGTGCGCCGACTTGGGCGCCGCGTCGACGCCGCTGGAGGACGGGGTGGTGACTTCCTCGACCTTGGCGTCGGCGGGCGGGTTGACTTCGAACACGGAGTCGGCGACCGGGCCGTAGGAGATTTCGGTGGCCGCGAGTTCGATCACGGGCGAGGCGCTCGTCGAGGAGTAGATGGCGGCGCGCAGCGGCACTCCGTGGACGGCGTCGAAGGACAGCTCCACGCCGCCGAACAGGCTCCCGCCTTCGTTCGGCGAGACGCGCACGGTGTAGGCGGACTGGCCGGCGATGTCGGTGGGGGTGGCGCCGGAGACGTCCGCGTGCTGGCTCAGGTGGGCGATCGCTTCTTCGATCTTGGCGACGCTGGGGGGTTCGTGATGGCCGGTGTCCGTGGGGCTTGAGCCCGCCCCGCCTTCGCCGGCTGGTGGCGTGTAGCGGTAGAGCGTGTTGGTGGCGGCGTCGTAGAGCGTGAGCGTGTGCCCGTCGTAGAGGACCTGGGTGTCGCCCTTCTGGGACTGCAGCTCCAGGCGCACGTTGCCGTCCTTGGCGATCCACAGCCGACCGGAGGCGCCGGTTATCAGCGGACTCGAGGTCAGCCCGCCGCCTTGCCCGCCGCCCGCGAGGCTGGCGCCTTCGAGCAGGTGGTCGGTGAGCGTGATGTTCGCGCTGACGCCTTGAACCGATTCTCCGCCCGCCCCGCCGAGCGCGTCGTGGATCGCCTGCGCGAGCGGCTTGGGTGGCGGCGTGGGGCCCGAGCCGATGGCGGAGGCGAGCGCGGTGGCGGACACGCCGATGACGAGCACGAGCCCGCACAGGAGCAGCAGGCGGGGGAGGGGCAGGCGTCGGAGGATGTTCATCGCTGTGAGTCCACGTCCTTCAGGTTGTCCGACCACGTCCCAGGTTAGCGCGGCAGCTTCGGGGCTCCTAAAGGTGGGAGAGCTCTCATCGCGTTGGGCGGGCGCCAGCCCGCGCGGACGCCGATCGACCGTTCGCCTGCGCCACCCGATATCTTCTCGCGCGCATGGTCTACGTGGTTGTCCTGTTCTGGGTGCTCGTCGGGCTGGGGACGTTCTTCGTCGCGATGCGCGGCGGTCCCCGCGGCGCGCGCGAGTCGCTGCACACCGATTCCAAGGTCGGCCAGCGCGCGGTCGTGCTCGGGGTCGTTGTGCTGTTCGCGTTCGGCCTGATCGTGCCAGGGTTCGTGCTGGCGCTCAACGCGGAGCATAAGGCGAGCGTGACCGTGGGCGGCGTCCAACTGAACGGCGAACAGCAGAAAGGTAGGGAACTGTTCGCGCACTCGTGCACGGCGTGCCACACGCTGGCGGCGGTCGAGTCGGTGGGGCGCATCGGCCCGAACCTCGACGTGCGCGTGGGCGACGACATCGCCACCCCGGCCGGGCGCAAGGCGCTGGTGCTGAACGCAATCGCTGAAGGCCGTGCGCGCGGTCTCGGACAGATGCCGGCGCTGCTCTACCAGGGCAAGGAAGCCGAACAGGTGGCCAGCTTCGTCGCGGCCGTCGCCGGCCACTGACCGCCGACGGTTTGGCCAACCGTCGATAGCGGCGGGTGCGGGCCATCGGCTAGGGTCCGGCGGGATGGAAGAGGAGCCGAAGACCGCGGATGACGTGAAGGCGCTCGTGGAGGAGCGCGAGATCCGCTTCATCCGCTTCTGGTTCACCGACATCCTGGGTCAGCTGAAGTCGTTCTCGATCAACTCGGCGGAGCTCGACGACGCGTTCGAGGCGGGGATGGGCTTCGACGGCTCGTCGATCACCGGCTTCAACGCGATCGAGGAGTCGGACATGATCGCGATGCCCGACCCGAGCACGTTCGCGGTGCTGCCGTGGCGTCCGGAGGAGCAGGGCGTGGGGCGCATGTTCTGCGATGTGATCACGCCCGAGAAAACGCCGTACGAGGGCGACCCGCGCCATGTCCTGCGCCGCGCGGTGCAGCGCGCCAAGGACATGGGCTTCGACACGTTCAACGTGGGTCCCGAGCTCGAGTACTTCCTGTTCAAAGACGCGCGCTCGACGGAAGTGCTGGACGAAGGCGGCTACTTCGACCTGACGACGCTCGACGCGGGCTCTGACGTGCGCCGCGAGACGGTGCTGGCGCTCGAGCAGCTGGGCATCCACGTGGAGTACACCCACCACGAGGTCGGGCCCTCACAGCACGAGATCGACATGCGCTACGCGGATGCGATGAAGATGGCCGATGACTGCATGACCTACCGGATCACGGTGAAGGAGTATGCGATGAAGTACGGCTGGCACGCGACGTTCATGCCCAAGCCGCTGTTCGGCGAGAACGGCTCGGGAATGCACACGCACCAGTCGCTGTTCACGGGCGGTAAGAACGCGTTCTACGACGCCGACGATCAGTACTTCCTCTCAGACGTGGGCAAGGCGTTCATCGCGGGCCAGCTCAAGCACGCGCGCGAGATCTGCTCGATCTTCGCCCAGTGGGTGAACTCCTACAAGCGCCTGGTTCCTGGTTTCGAGGCGCCGGTGTACGTGGCGTGGTCGCGGCGCAACCGCTCGGCGCTGGTGCGCGTGCCGCTGTATCACCCCGGCCGCGAGAAGGCGACGCGCATGGAGCTTCGCTGCCCCGATCCCGCGTGCAACCCGTACCTGACGTTCGCGGCGCTGCTGCAGGCGGGTCTCGAGGGCATCGAGAAGGGCTACGAGCTGCCAGAGCCGATGGAGAAGAACCTGTACCACCTCTCCGGCGAGGAGCGCCGACGCCTGGGCGTGGAGCAGCTGCCCGAGAGCCTCGGCGAAGCGATCGAGTTGACGGCCGAGTCCGAGCTGGTGCTGCGCACGCTCGGTGAGCACATGTTCAACCGCTACGTCGAGATCAAGCGCCAGGAGTGGGACGACTACCGCGTGGACGTCACGCAGTGGGAGCTCGATCGCTACCTGTCGATCCTGTAGCTCTCTATTTCGAGGAGCCTTCGCCCTAACGGGCTCCGGCCCGCGTGGCCTGGCCGTGGCGTGCCGGCGGGATCGAGCAGGCGATCGGGCGGGGGGGTGCGAGCTGCCAGTGCATCGCCTGCAGCATGTGCCCGAACGCGCCGGGATGGCGCGGTGCGATCTCGGCGACGAGCGCGATCGCGTCGCGTGCGTGGCGTTCGTACTGCTCGTTGCCGGTGAGCTGAGACAGGCGCAGCAGGCCAACGGCGGCGCTGGAGGATCCCGACGGGATGGGGGAGTCCTCGAGGTCCTTGCGCCTGACGATCAGCGCTTCCGAGTCCGATGCCGTTGAGTAGAAACCGCCGCGCTCGGTATCGGCGAAGCGGGCGATCATCTCGTCGGCGAGCGTCGTCGCCTGGTGGAACCAGCGCTCCTCGCAGGTGGCTTCGAACAGCGCGATCAGCGCCTCGAGTAGGAAGGCGTGATCCTCGAGGTAGGCGTCGATCTTGGCGTGGCCGTCGTTGTAGGTGCGAAGCAGCCGCCCTCGGTCGTCGCGCATCTGGGTCTGTAGGAAATCGGCGCACGCGCGTGCAGCGTCCAGATAGCGAGGCTGGTTGAGCGCTGAGCCCGCCTCGGCGAGGGCGCAGATCATCAGCGCGTTCCAGCTCGTGAGGCGCTTGTCGTCGAGCGCGGGACGCACGCGGCGCTCGCGCGCAAGCAGCAGTCGCTCACGAATTCGCGCGCGGGTATCTTGGCCGGGAGCGGGGCCACGATCGGTCAGGACGTTCAGGCCAGGCTCCGGATGGTGGGGGTCTTGGAAGTTGCCCTCCTCTGTGACGCCGAGCCACGCGCTCGCTACCTGTGCGTCCTCGCCGAGGACCTCTGCGAGCTGCGCGACACTCCAGACGTAGTAGCGACCCTCGACGCCCTCGGAATCGGCGTCGAGCGCGCTGTAGAAGCCGCCCTCCGGACCGCGCATCTCGCGCAGCACCCACTCAAGCGTGTCTTCGCACACCTCGCGTATGCGCTCGTCCTCCGGCGTGGCCTGCCACGCGTGCAGATAAGCCCGCGCCAGCAGGGCGTTGTCGTAGAGCATCTTCTCGAAGTGCGGCACGGTCCAGCTGGCGTCGACGCTGTAGCGGGCAAAGCCGCCGCCGAGCTGGTCGTGGATGCCGCCGCTGGCCATGGCGTGCAGCGTCGTCAACGCCATTGACCGCCCCGAGCCCAGCAGTAGGAACTCGAGCACGGGCGCCTGCGGGAACTTCGGCGCGCGGGTGGGCGGGCCTCCAAAACCCCCGTTTCGCGCGTCGAAGTTCTGGCTCAGCCCGGCGATGGCCCGCTCGAGCGCGCTCTGCTGCAGCGGCTCTCTGGCCGGCGACAGCCGCGACCCAGCGGAGAGCCGCTCGCGCAGGCGCTCGCCGCCGGCGCGGATCTCCTCGCGGTTGGCCGCCCAGGACTCGGCGATCGCCTGCAGCACCTGCGTCCAGGCGGGCATGCCGTGGCGGGGATCGGGCGGAAAGTAGGTGCCGCCGTAGAACGGCAGCTGCTCGGGCGTGAGGAACACGTTCAGCGGCCAGCCGCCCTGGCCGGTCATTCCCTGCACGGCCTCCATGTAGAGGGCGTCGACGTCGGGGCGCTCCTCGCGATCGACCTTGACGCACACGAAGCATTCGTTCATCAGCCGTGCGGTGGCGGAATCCTCGAAGGACTCGCGCTCCATCACATGGCACCAGTGACACGCGGAGTAGCCGATGGAGACCAGCAGAGGCTTGTCCTCAGCGCGTGCGCGCTCGAGCGCGACGGGGCCCCAGGGCAGCCACTCGACGGGGTTCTCGGCGTGCTGGAGCAGGTAGGGAGAGCTCTCCTGCGCTAGGGCGTTGGACATCCACGCCAGCGTAGTACGGAGGGCTCAGCGCGGGCGCCCGGTAGGACGTTCGACGAGACCCGGCAAGGGGAGGGTGAGCGGGCGGGCTGGCCATTCGCCGGCGCCGCCCGCGCGGGAGAGCCTGACCTTGGCGATGCTGACGTCGAAGTGCGTGCCTCCCAACGTGCCGGTGACGCGCTTGGAGGTTGCACCGATGCGGACGGTTCCCCCGGAGGCTTCGCTGCCGGAGATGCGTACGCTCGCGGCCTCGAGCACGCCTTTCCTCAGCGGGAAGCTGCCGCTGAGCTGGACGCCTGGTACGAACGAGAAGTCCTTCAGGATCACCGCCGAGGATGTGAGCTTGGCATAGCCCCCGCGCAGGCCGCCGAAGCTCGACCCACTGGGGAGCTTCTGGTCGGCTTGCAGCGTCGCTGCGATGACCAGTCGGTTGAGGTCCACGATCGCGTCGAGCGCGGCCGTGAGGGTGCGGCCTGGCCTGCCACTGAGGCCGGCGGGCGGATGGACATAGGCGAGCTTCGTGGGGGAGAGGGGAGTGGGGGCGAAGGGGTCGGCAGGCGTGCACTGCTCGATCGTGTTCCCGGAGAAGAATGCGCTCACGGCTGCGGCGGCGCAGCCGCTGAGGTCGCTTCCGAGCACCGAGTGGCCCGTGTACGGGACGACCAGCAGCTGCGCATCGGGTATCTCTGCCGCGACGCTCCTGGCATCCGCGGTCGGTGTCCTTAGGTCCTGCGCGCCGGAGAGGATCAGCGTGGGCACGTTCGGCAGCGGGCCAGGCGGGGGCGGCGAGGCGGAGGCGTCGGGCCAGTCGTCGCATTCGAGCACCGATCCGGAGTGCAGCGCGGTGCTGGCGTCGAACGGATAGAAGGCCGATTCGGGGATGGCGCGCAAGGCCGCGAGCGCTTCTTCGGCGCGGGTCGCAGGAGGGGCGGCGCGCTGCCATGGGAAGCGCGTCTCCTCGCACGTGGTGGCCGTGAACAGCGCGTTGCCTTCTTCTTCCTTGGCGGTCTGTTCGGCTTCGCGGCTGGCGGGCCCCGTGGGCAAGGTCGGGATGTACCCGTTGGCGAGCAGGTCCAGACGCAGCAGCGGTTCGGGGTCGTGGTTGAGCGCGGAGCGCACGGCTGCCGGAAGCAGCGCGCGCAGCGCGGGGTTCAGGTCGCCTGTCTCGAGGATCCCGAACAGGTTGAGCTCTCCGATCGTGACCGGGTGCCGCCTGCCGGCGCCATCGTAGGCCGAGCCGCTGAGTTCGTGGTGGCGCAGCTGCGCGGTCAGGCGAGCGAGATCCCCGACTGGATTGGAAGTGATCCCCGCGCAGGCTCGGTTCGAGCAGAGCTCGTCCAGGACAGGTCCGACCGCCTCGAACCTGGAGGTCTCGAAGGGTTCCGGCCCGCTCGTGGGAACTGTCGAGTCGAGCACCAGTGCTTCAACGTTCTGCGGATAGCGTTCGGCGTACTCGAGGGCGACCTTGGTGCCGTAGGAGGTTCCGTAGAGGATGAGCTTGTCATAGCCGTAGGCGCGGCGGATGGCCTCGATGTCTTGGACTGATTCCTCGCTCGTGAAAGCGCCGCGCGTGGGGCCGATCTGGAGCGCGCACAGTTCGACGAGCGCGCCGAAGGTGCTCGCGGTGGCGCCTTCGAGCGCTTGGGCGTTGTCGAAGATCGGGCAGTTGAGCGGATCTGATCTGCCGGTCCCGCGCTGGTCGAACACGAGCAGGTCGCGCGAGCCGAGCGCGGGGGAGATCGCCTGGGCGATGAATTCGCTGAGCGGCAGCGCCGCCTGGCCGGGACCGCCCGCCAGCGCGAGCACCGCGTCGTGGCTGGGGCTCGAACCTGCCAGCTTGCGCGCGACGCTCACGGAGATGGTGCCGGGCACCGCTGCGGCGCGATCGAGCGGCACGGGCACGGTTGCGCACGAGAACGCGGGGTTGCTACAGGGGATGAAGCTGGGACCCGGAGACGCGGCCGAGGAGGCGGGCCCGCACGCGAGCGCCAGCACGGGTGCCAGCGCCGCCAGAGCCGAGGTGCGAGCTCGCCACCGCATCGCTGCCGACAATAGCTGCACTCGCGATCGCGCTCGCCGGTAGGACCACGTGACGACCCCCCAAGATCCCGACGAGCGTCCCGTGGGCTCCGCCTCGCAGCGTGCCATGCGCGCTCGAGGATCCGCCGACCTGCAGGTCCTCGGCTTCTGCCTTGAGCGAGCCGGAGATCGTCACGCCCGGGACGTATGAGTAGGCGTGGAAGCTGACGGCGCCGCTGCCGAGATCCGCCCAGCCGGCGCGCAGACCACCGATGCCCAGCGCGGGTGGCGCGGTAGTGCTTTCCGAGGCGCTGCTCACGCCCAGGCGCAGCATGAGCTGGCGAATGAAGTCGGCGAGGGTCAGCGCGACCGCGCGCAGCGTGCGTCCGGGCAGGCCGGTGTAGCCCCTCGTCGGTGGCACGAGCGCGAGCCGCGGTGGCGGGAGCGGCGGCGGGCGCAGGCTCGCCGGAGGGGGCGCTGCGGCGCACGGCTTCACGGGCCTGGCGGCGAACATCGCCTGCAGCGCATCGCTGGCGCACGCGGTCTGCTCGTCGGTGAGGACCGAGTGGCCCGTGTAGGGCACGACCAGTAGGTGCGAGTCCGGGATCTGGGCCGCCACTTCGCGCGCGTTCGCGGTCGGGGTGCGCAGGTCGTCGGCTCCGCTGAGGATCAGCGTCGGAACATCCGGGAGGGGTGCTCGGTCGACCGGTGGTGCGGGGGTCGTGAACGGCCAGTGGGCGCACGCCTTGACGTCGCTGAGCTGCAGCGCGTTGGCTGCGGTGAAGGGCGCGAAAGCGCTGGCGGGCAGCGCGCTCACGGCGGCGGTAGCCTGGGCGACACGGGCCTTCGGATCGACCGCCCGGCTCCATGGGAAGTCCAGCTCTTCGCAAGTCGTCGCGTAGTACAGCGGCGTGTCGAAGTCTTCGCGTTCGCCCTCGGCTTGCGCGGCCGCCTGGATCAGCCGCGCGAGCGGCGCCGTGTCATCGCGGGCGGCTGCTGCGACCGCGGTGACGAATTCGGCGCGCAAGAGCGGGGAGAAGTCGCCGGCGAGCAGGATTTCGAGCAGGTCATCGGTGGACAGCGCCACTTGATGGGACGTTCCGTGTTCGTCGAGCGCGCGCCCGTACAGCGGCGCGCGGCCGATTCGCTTGACGACCCTCGCAAGGTCGGCGGTGGCGTTGGCGGTGACGTGCGCGCACGCCTGCTCGGAGCACAGCTGGCGCAGGATGCGCGGCACCGCGGCGAAGGTCGAGCGATTGAGCGGTTCCGGTCCGTTCGGTGGTACGACCGAGTCGAGGACGAGCGCTTCAACGTGGCTCGGGTAGTCCTGGGCGTACTGCTCGGCCACCTTGGTGCCGTAGCTGGTGCCGTACAGGACGAGCTTTTCATAGTTCCCGGCCTGCCTGATCGCCTCGATGTCGGCGACGGTGTCGGCGGTCGTGTAGAAGCCGCGGGCGGGCCCCAGCTGATCGGCGCACGTTTCGATCAGCGTCCCGAACGAGTGGTACAGGTCGGGACGTTCCAAGGCGTGGCAGGACAGCGGATCGGAAAGGCCGATGCCGCGCTGGTCGAACACGATCAAATCGCGCGTGGCGGCGATCGAGCCCAGCAGTTCGTCGAACGCTTCGGCGAACGGCAACGCGGGCTGTCCGGGCCCGCCCGCCAGGGCGATGACCGCGCTGCGCGCTTCGCCGACGGAAGCGCGGTGGCGGCGGATGGCGAGCGTGATCGCACCCGCCGTGGCGCCGGCGGGGTCGAGCGGCACCGTCAGGTGCCCGCACGCGAACTCGTTGCTGTTGCCGCACGGCGCAAACGCGATCTGGGCGTGCGCGGATGCGCCCCCCGCGCCGATCCAGGCGCATGCCGTCAAGAGCACTACCGCGAGCGTCCGTGCTGAAGGTTGCATCCATTGGAATCTATTGCTTTCAGCGGCGCTGCAGTGCCGATCCCGGCGCGCGCGCTCGCCGCGGTAGGGTCTCTGCGTGGCCTGCGAACGCGAGACGATTCAGGCAGCCGCTGCGCCGCCGGCGGTAGGCCCGTACTCCCATGCGGTGCGCGCCGGCGAGCTTCTGTTCTGCTCGGGGCAGATCCCACTCGACCCGGTGACCGGGGAGCTCGTGGGCGTCGGCGCCGCGGATCAGGCTCGTCGCTGCCTGGAGAACCTGCGAGCCGTATGCGATGCGGCCGGCACGACGCTCGAGCGCGCGCTTCGCACGACCGTGTACATGACCGACCTGGCGGCCTTCGCCGAGGTCAACGAGGTGTACGGGTCGTTCTTCGCGAGCAAGCCGCCGGCGCGGGTGACAGTCGGTGTGGCTTCGCTGCCGAAGGGCGCTCAGGTCGAGATCGACGCGATCGTGGCGCTGTAGGCGTCTGCCTCGGTCGGCTCGACGCTGCGCAGGGCGCGGGTCAGCAGCTCGCGCAGCGTCCTGCGCTCGTGCGCGTCGAGCGCGTCGAACAGCTCGTCCTCGATCGCCGCCTGCGCCCGCTCGGCGACGCTCAGCGCCTTGCGACCGGAGGGCGTGATCTGGACCAGATGGCGCCGGCGGTCATTGGGATCGCGCTGGCGTGTGGCGTAACCGAGCTGCTCCAGCTCGTTGAGGAGCAGGACGACGTTGTTGGCGTCCATGCAGAAGGCGTCGGCGAGATCCTGCTGCGGGCATCGATCGTGGTCGTTTACGTAGCTGAGGGCGACCAGGTGGCGAAGGTGCATCCCCAGCAGCTCCTCGTTGCTGCGTCGGTAGACCTGCTTGGCCAGACGGCTCAGCAGCACGGCCGAGCCGGGCGCGCAGTTTCGCTGATCGCCCACGTCCTCAAGTGTATACCTCATCGAAGCATCAATCATCACAATACCAGCGATCATAAAGATTTCATAGATCATCCATATTACAGTGATGATACATGGTATGGTGTGCTCTCCGCTACCCCCGGAGGAACCCGATGACCGCTCTGCTTGACCGAATCCAGACCCGCGAGCAGCCCGCCACCTCGGAGCGACGGCGCTGGCTGGCGCTTGCAGTGCTGTGCCTTGGCCAGCTGATGATGGTGCTGGACGCGACCATCGTGAACGTGGCGCTGCCCTCGATTCAGCGCGATCTGCATTTCACCCAGAGCAACCTCACATGGGTTATCAACGGCTACCTGATCACGTTCGGCGGCTTCCTGTTGCTCGCCGGTCGGATGGGCGATCTGATCGGTCGCAAGCGGGTGTTCCTCGCGGGCCTGGTGCTGTTCACCGCCGCCTCCGTATTGTGCGGCGTCGCGCAGGGCCAGGCGATGCTGATCGGCGCGCGTCTGCTCCAGGGCGTCGGCGGCGCGATCGCCTCGAGCGTGATCCTCGCGATTATCGTGACCGAGTTCCCCGAGCGCGCCGAGCAGGCGAAGGCGATGGGCATGTACGCGTTCGTGTCGGCCGGCGGCGGCTCGATCGGCCTGCTCGCCGGCGGTGTGCTCACGCAGTCGCTCGACTGGCACTGGATCTTCTTCGTCAACGTGCCGATCGGCGTGTTTGCGTTCGTGCTCGGCGCGGCGCTGATCGTCGAGAACGAGGGCATCGGCCTCGGCGGCGGCGTCGACGTGCTCGGGTCGATCTTGATCACATTGGCGACGATGCTGGGCGCGTTCGCGATCGTCAAGTCGACCGAATACGGTCTGGCCTCGGCGCGCACGCTCGGCGCCGCGGGCGCCTCGCTGGCGCTGCTCGGGTCGTTCCTGGCGCTCGAGGCGCGCGTCGCAAACCCGATCATGCCGCTGAGGATCCTGCGGCTGCGGATGCTGATGGGCTCGAGCCTCGTGCGCGGCCTGCTGGTGACGGGGATGTTCTCGGCGTTCTTCCTGGGCGCGCTGTACCTGGAGCGCGTGCTCGGCTACAACGCGATCGACACCGGCCTGGCGTTTCTGCCGCTGACGGCCTCGATCGCCGTGATGTCGGTCGGGATCTCCGCGCGGCTCGTGTCGCGCTACGGCCCGCTCAACACGCTGGCGGCGGGTCTGGCGGGGATCACCGCCGGCCTCGTGCTGCTCGCGGTGGCTGGCGTCCACGCGAGCTACTTCCCCGGCCTGTTCTTTGCGTTCCTGGTGCTCGGGCTCGGAGCCGGCGCATCGTTCCTGCCGCTGCTCACGATGGGCATGTCCGACGCGCCGGCGCGCGACGCGGGTCTGGCTTCGGGCATCATCAACGTGTCGGTCCAGCTGTTCGGCGCGATCGGACTGGCGACGCTGGGCACGATCGCGACAGACCACACGAAGGCACTGACCGCCGCGGGACACTCGCTGCCGTCGGCGTTGACAGGCGGATATCACCTCGCGTACGTTGTCGCCGCGACGTGCGTGACGATCGGTATCCTCGCGGCGTTCCTGCTGCTGCGCCCGCCCGCCGCTACGGCGCAGGTGGTCGACGAGGCGGTCGAGCAGACGCGCGACGCCGAGCTGATCGCGGCATAGCGTGGGGGGCGGAAGGACTGCCCCAGCTTTCAAGCGCATGACCAGGGGAGAAGCCGTCGCGACTTGCCTTGCGGCGGCGTCTCCCGCGTGCTCGCCGTGTTGGCAGCCGCGATAAATGTCGGACACGCATCTGGCCGTGCCGACCCCATCCTCGAATACGATCACGCAATTCTTCGGCTATACGGACTTCATCTGCGTCTGAGCCAACTGTGCGCCGTGCTCGCGTGCGTGGGATCGCTGTACGTGTCGGTGCCGGCGCTGGCGGCCAGCGGGCCGGACGATGCGGCCGCCACGCAAGCGTACCTGCGCGCGAGTGAGACCTACGCGCGTGACGCGAGCGCGAACGTCGGGGGGAGTGTGGCGGCGATAGCAGCCCGGGCGAACGAGATCGCGGAAGCATGCCCGTCCGCGCTGACCTACGCCCCCCGCGATGGCGCGTTCGGGGAACTCGGCGAAGAGATGAGCACGACGTTGTTCTATACGGGCCTCGCGCCCATGGGCGCGACCAGGCTGACCTTCGCCCACGCGATCGGCCACCTGAGCTGGAGCGATCGCGGGCTCACGAAGCTCGTACGCGAGCAGGCCGCCGTGGAAGTAGCCGCCGTGGCGCTTGCGCTGCCGGACGTGTGTGCTGACATCGCGGCGTGGAAGGCGAGTGCGTATGCGGCGCTGCCGCAGAGCGCCACTCGGTTCCTCGCTCGCAGAGCGGCGATCGAATCGAGAGAATACATCGGGCCGTCAGAAGAATCGCTCGAAGTGGCTATCACGCGCCTGCTCCGGAAATACGAGGGGCCGGCCGAGCGGCGAGAAATGAAGCTGGTCGAACGCCGCGAACAACGCACCGACAGGATGCTGGTGGCAGCTCAAGAAGCCGCCAGGGCGAGGCTCGCGGCCGGGTTAGGAGTCTCGACGCTATGAGCGCGAGTGCCCGGCTGGTCGCCCCCCTCGCGCTTCTGTGCGCGGCGCTGGCGCTCGCCTCGCCCGCTGGCGCAGCCACGGATCAGGCGCCGTCCCTGGCGTTCGGAGCGTGCTCGCCCACACAGATCGTCGTCCCGGCCGCCGGGTTGGAATGCGCGACGCTCGACGTGCCGTTCGACCGCGCCGACCCGGCCGTCGGGGACGTCTCGCTCGCGGTTCAGCGAGTGCGAGCGAGCGCGTCGCGCAGGGGCGTGATCGTGCTGCTCGCAGGCGGTCCCGGTCAGCCAGCGCTGCCGGCGTTCGAGGGGGTGCTCGCGCCGCTTGCCAGCGAACCCGCGCTGCGTGGCTTCGAACTTGTGACGTTCGACCAGCGCGGGACGGGCCAGTCGGAGGAGCTGCAATGCCCGGAAGTCGGAACGCTCAAGGGAGGGCTGCCCGCCTATGTAGGTGCGTGCGGCACGGCGCTCGGCGCCACGCGCGCCTACTACGAGAGCCAGGACTCGGTTGAAGATCTGGACGCGCTGCGGCAGGCGCTCGGCGGCACGCCGCTGTCGCTGTTCGCGGTCTCCTACGGCACGCGTGCCGCGGGCATGTATGCGCGCGAGTATCCGCGGGACGTCGCGCGCATGGTGCTCGACTCGCTCGTGCCGACGACCGGGCCGGACCCGCTCGAGCTCCAGCGCGTGCACGCGCTGCGGCGGGTGCTCGACGAAGGCGTCTGCGGCGCGGGCGCCTGCCGCTCGTTCTCGAGCGACATCTACGCGGACCTCACGCGCCTGGTCGGTGAGCTTCACCGGCACCCGCTGCGCACGCGGATCTTCGAGGCTCACGGACGCCTGCGCCCGTCGCGCGTCAGCGAAGGCGGGCTCCTGAGCCTGCTGGATGGTCTCGACCTGGCGCCGGGGACACGCGAGCTGGCGCCAGCCGCGATCGCCGCGGCCGCCGACGGCGACGCGGCGCCGCTCGCGCGGCTCCTCCACGCCCTGCAGCCCGAAACACCCGGCAGCGGCGTCGCTGCACCGCCCGTCGAAACAGCTCCCGCCCTCACGCCGAGCCCGCTCGGCGCGCTCGGTGGGGAGGCATTCGCCGCGTCACAGGCGCCTGCGATCGACTCTCTTACCTCCAGCACGCTGTACACGGCCACCTTCTGCGTCGAGAACAACCTGCCGTGGTCGCCTGAATCGCCTCCGTCGGGACGGGCCGCAACCTTGCACAGGTGGCTCTCATCTTTGGGCGCAGGGGCTGCAGCGCCGTTCTCCCTCGCCACTGCGCTTGCGGAGTCCCCGCTGTCGCTGTGCGTGGCCTGGCCCGCCACGCCGCCCGCGCCGCCGTCGCCGACGGGAGTCTCCGCGACGCCCACGCTGATCCTCTCCGGCGACGACGACCTGCGCACGCCCTACGAACAGGACCTCACCCTCGCGAAGGAATACAGCGATGCGCGGCTGCTGCGGATCCCCGACGTCGGGCACTCAACGGTCACGAGCGACGGCACCGGTTGCGCCAAGAAGGCAATGATCGAATTCCTGGCCAGCGGACAGGCGCCGGCCTCCTGTTCGCCCTCAAACGAAGCGCAGGCCCTGCCGCTGCCACCCTCCTCGCTCGCCGGGGTGTCCGCGGCGGCGTCGCGCTCACGCGTCGCTGGGCAGGTCGCGACCGCGGCGGCGATGACGATCGAGGACCTCTTCGGCCAGATGGGCTTCTCGGGCGGAGGGATGCGCGGCGGCTGGTGGGCGCAACGGTCGCGCGGGTTGGTGCTGCACGGGATGCTCGACGTGCCCGGCGTCGCCGTCAGCGGGACAATACGCTCGGCAGGGAGTATCGGCTCGATCACCGGCCATCTGAGCGTTCGCGGCCGCCTCGCCGGTGAGCTCACACTGAGAGGACTCGAGCTCAGGGGCCGTGTGGGAGGAGCGCGGGTGCACACGCGGCTCGCCGCGCTGTAGGCGTCTGTGGCTCGCGCACGGGTCGCCAGCAGAGCACCAGTTTCTGAGGCCCGTCGGTTTACCCGCGCAGCTGCGCCCGCTTGATCTTGCCGCTCGCGGTCTTCGGCAGCTCCTCGGCGAACTCGACGATGCGCGGGTACTTGTAAGGGGCGGTTTCGCGCTTGACGTGCTCCTGCAGCTCGCGCGCCAGCTCGGGCGAGGGCGCATAGCTGCCGTCGCGCAGGACCACCACGGCGCGCACGACCGAGCCGCGCTCCTCGTCCGGTGCGGCCACGGCGGCGGCCTCCGCGACTGCCGGGTGCGCGACGAGGGCGGACTCGACCTCGAACGGTCCGATGCGGTAGCCGGCGGAGACGATCACGTCGTCGGCTCGGCCCTCGAAGTACAGCCAGCCGTCCTCGTCGCGGTTGACCCTGTCGCCGGTGTGCCAGGGCCCGCCGGCGCGGCGGTCCTCGACGCTCCACGCGCCGCTGCCGCCATGCGATCGCGCGTCGCAGAACACGTGCTCGCCCAGATAGCCGAGGAAGAACGTCGGCACGGAGGCGGGGTCGATCGTCAGCTCGCCGTCGTCCACGGTCAGCCGCATGCCCGGCAGCGCCTGGCCCATCGAGCCGGGTCGCGCGCGCTCGTCCAGCGGCGCGCCGGTGAGCTGACCGGTCTCCGTCTGGCCGTAGCCGTCGCGGATCTGCAACCCGGTGACCTCCTCCCAGGCGCGCAGCACCTCCGGGTTCAGCGCCTCGCCGGCGGCGACCATGCCGCGCAGGTGCGGCAGCGCTCGCAGGGTCGTGCGCTTGGCGATCACCCGGTACTCGGTCGGCGCCATGCACAGCACGTTCACGCGCTCGCGCTCCAGCAGCGCCAGCCGCTCGTCCGGGTCGAAGCGGGCGTCGTGCAGCAACGCCGCCGCTCCCGAGATCCACGGCGCGATGAACACGTTGCGGGCCGACTTCGACCAGCCGCTCGCGGCCGTGCACCACACCAGCTCGCCGCTGCGCGCGCCCAACCAGTGCTCGGCCTGCACGCGCTGGCCCTGCAGGTAGCGCTGAGCGTGCACGACGGCCTTGGGCTCGCCGGCGGTGCCGCTCGTGAACGTGATCAGGCACGGGTCGCCGCCGGAGAGCTCCACGGCCGGCGCCCGCTGGGCGTCAAACAGGCCCTCGTCGGGCACATAGACGAGCGGGACCGTCACGGTCGCGCTGCGGACCGCAGCCTCAAGCTCGCGACCGTTGCGCGCGTCGGCGACGATCAGACTGGGACGGGCCACGTCGATGCGCAGTCGCAGGTCTTTCGCGCGCAGCTGCTCGGTGCACGGCAGCACGACCGCGCCGATGCGAAAGCACGCCGCCATCGTCAGCACCCACTCGGGACGGTTGCCGATCAGCGTCATCACGACGTCGCCACGGCTCACGCCGAGCCGTTGCAGCGTGCCCGCCAGGCGCGCCGAGCGCTCGAGCACCTCGCCGAAGCTCCATTCGCGCCGCGTGCCATCGCGCGCCAGCTCGAGCAGAGCGAGGTCCAGCGGGTCGCGCCGGTCGAGGACGTCGCGCGCGAAGTTCACGACGGTATTCTCCTTGAACCCGCTTAACACGACCCCCGGAGCGCTAACCAGATGGCCGTAGCCGCCTCTCAGTACACCGAGAAGACAGACGAGCAGCGAGCGATCACCGAGATGGTGCACCAGTTCGCCGACGAGCAGATTCTGCCGAACGCCGAGCACTACGACCACGAGGACGCCTTCCCGGAGCCGATCGTCGAGCAGATGAAGGAGCTCGGGCTGTTCGGGGTCACGATCCCCGAGGAGTACGGCGGGATGGGCCTGGACCTGACGACGTACTCGATGATCGTCGAGGAGCTCTCGCGCGGCTGGATCTCGATCTCGGGCATCATCAACACCCACTTCATCGGCTCCTACCTGCTGATGAAGTTCGGCAGCGAGCAGCAGAAGCAGACCTACCTGCCGCGCATGGCCACGGGCGAGATCCGTGCCGCGTTCTCGCTGTCTGAGCCGGAGCTCGGCTCCGACGTGCAGGCGATCAAAACCTCAGCCAAGAAGTGCGAGGACGGCTCGTACGAGATCAACGGCCAGAAGATGTGGGTGACCAACGGCCTGCTCTCGACGCTGGTGTTCGTGCTGGTCAAGACCGACCCCGATGCCGAGCCGCGCCACAAGGGCTTCACGTGCTTCATCGCCGAAAAAGAGCCCGGCATGAGCGAGAACACGGGCGAGTACGCGGGGCTGAACGTGCCGCCGAAGATCAAGAAGCTCGGCTACAAGGGCGTCGAGTCCACCGAGCTCGTCTTCGACGGCTACCGCTGTCCGAGCGAAAACATCCTCGGCGGCGAGCGCGAGGGTCTGAACAAGGGCTTCGCGCAGATGATGGACGCACTGGAGGTCGGTCGCGTGAACGTCGCCGCCCGCGGCGTCGGCATCGCGCAGCGGGCGCTCGAGCTGGCGCTGCGCTACTCGCAGGAGCGCAAGACCTTCGGCAAGCCCATCGCAGAGCACCAGGCGATCCAGTTCAAGCTCGCCGACATGGCCACCCAGGTCGAAGCCGCGCGGCTTTTGACGCTGCGCGCCGCCCGCCTGAAGGACGCGGGTGAGCGCTCGGATCTCGAGGCGGGGATGGCCAAGCTGTTCGCCTCGGAGGCCGGTCGCTTCTGCGTCGAGGAGTCTTTCCGGATACACGGTGGCTACGGATACTCCAAGGAGTACGAGATCGAGCGTCTGTATCGAGACGCCCCGCTGCTGCTGATCGGAGAGGGCACTTCGGAGATCCAGCGCATGGTGATCGGGCGCAAGCTGCTGGCGCGTCATAAGATCTGACGGACAGCCACGGACCGCGAGTCAGTCCAGGAGGAGAGAGCAGCTACATGGCCGATGACGCCAAGGCTCTGATCGAGCTTGCGACCCGCAGGTTCATCGGCGAAGTGCCAGCGCTGGAGCCGATCAAGCTGGTGGTCGCCGTCGAGCTGCGGGGCAGGGGCGACGTGCAGCACTTTCGCCTGGAGATGCCCGGCGTGAAGGTCACCAAGGCGCCGGCCGCGGACGCCCGGGTGCGCGTGGAAATGCGACGGGAGTTCTTCAACGTGATGGCTCGCGAAGCCAAGGTGGCGGACTGGATCGAGGCGTTCACGTACGGACAGGCCAAGGCCTCGGGGCCGGAGCAGATCCTGCGGCTGATCATCAACGTCGTCGAGCGCCAGCAGGAGCGCGAGCGCACGCCCAAGGCGCGCAGGCACGCATAGTCGCCGCGCGCATGCTCGCGAGCCCGCAGCAGGCGACGAGCGAGCGCCCGGCTTCTAGTGGTATGAGCTGATCTGCTCGGCCAGGAACGCCAGCGAGGCGAGCAGGAAGATGCACATGACGATGAGGGAGAAGTTTTCGTTCACCGGCTCAGCGTCACGATAGTGGACCGGGCGCCCGCGCAGCACCGCTGGGAGTCGCCGGCCAAGATCGAGCTACAGCGCGACGTCGCCTGCGTAGAGCTTGAGCACGCGCACGCCGTTGGGAACGGCGTCCAGGCACAACCGGCAGAGCACGCACTCGTCGAGGTTCTTCTCGACGATCTCGACCCTGCCGTCCGCGGCGGCGAAGATGTCCACCGGGCAGACCTCGGCGAGCTTCGCCGCGAGCGCGCCGTCGGCCGCGATGGCGTCGTCCACCTCGACCGCGATGAAGAGCCCGTCCTTCCTCACGCCCTGGTCACCTCCGCTTTCGCGGCGATCTTGGCGTTGATCATCGCTGGGATGTCCTCGATCCGCTCCGCGACCGTTATCCCCGCCTGCGCCAGGCGCGCGATCTTCTCGGAGGCGGTGTCCTCCTTGCCTTCGACGATCGTACCCGCGTGGCCGAAGCTCATGCCGGGCATCTCGTCCATGAAGCGCCCCGCCATGAACGCCACGATCGGCAGTCGCGATCGCTGCTCGGTCACCCAGCCGGCGAGCTCGGCCTCCATGCGACCGCCGGGCTCGGTGTAGATGACGATCCCCTGCGTGTGCGCGTCGGCCTCGAACAGGGGCATCAGCTCGGCGTAGGTGGAGCCGATGATCGCGTCGCCGCCGATCGACACGGCGGTGGACTGGCCGAGCCCGGCGGCGCTCAGCGTCGAGGACATCTCGGTGGTCATGCCGCCCGAACGGGAGATCACGCCGATCGGGCCCGGGGTGTACGCCTGCGCGGCGTTTTTGGCCGGTCCCCCGATTCCGCCCATCTTGATCACGTCGGGCACGATGATCCCGAGGCAGTTGGGGCCGATGATGCGGGCGCCGCGCAGGCTCGCCAGCTCGACCATCTGCGCGACGTCGCGACGGGGGATGCGCTCGGTGACGATCACGATCAGCTCGATGCCGTTCTCGATCGCCTCGAACACTGCGTCCTTGGTGAAGGCGGGGGGAACGGTGACGACCGACCCGTAGATCGGCCCGCCGTGGTGGGTGACGGCCTGGGCGACCGTGTCGAACACGGGCACGCGGTGCACGTCGCGTCCCAGTCGTCCGGGCGTCACGCCGCCCACGATCTTCGCTCCGGCGCCGTAGTCCAGGCACTCGCGCGTGAGGTTGACGGCCTCACGCCCGGTGATCCCCTGGACGATGAAGGTGGTGTCGGCGTCGATGAGGATGCTCGCTCGAGGGCCCTCCGCGCGCGGGTTGGCGCCTGCGGCGGCGCCGGTATGACCATGGCATTGCGCTCGCGGGCGGGGCTTGTGTCGCCACGCGCACGCCGTATCACTATGGATATACAGCGTTCGTAATGAGACAACCTGGTCACGCGGCAGCCTCGGGTGGGCGGGCTTTGATCCTCTCGACCGCGCGGCGCGCAGCCTCGTTCAGCGACACGCTGCGGTCGGCGTAGTCGACTCCGTACTTCTCGAGGATCTTGAAGCCCTCCTCCTCCCACGCGCCCGGGATGCGGAAGATGGCGATCTTCTCCGCGGGGTCGTGTTCGAGCTCCACGCAGGCTTTGATGACGCCGCGGGCGACGATGTCCACGCGCGTGTTGGACACGATCGACATCATCACCGCGATCTTGTCCACGCCCGGCTTCTGCAGCACGAGCTTGGCCAGCCCGCACGCCTTCGCAACCGACGGGTTGCCGCCGATCTCGCAGTAGTTAGCCGGTTCGCCGCCGTGCGCGCGCACGGCGTCGAACAGCGTCAGCGAGCCCCCGCCGGCGCCGATCACCAGGCCGAGGTTGCCGTCGAACTCGGTCACGTTGCCGGCGACGCCGCGGTGGTCGATGGCATCGACCTCCTCGCCCGCCAGCTCGAACGGCGTCGCCTCGCGCGCCTGGCGCGTCTCCTCCTCGCCGACGCCGAGCTCCGCGAGTAGGTTCTTGTGGCGGCCGCGCGCCTCGTTCTCCATGTCCATGTGCGCATCCAGCGCCACGAACGAGCCGTCTGCGAGGAGCCCGAGCGGGTTTATCTCCGCGAGGATCATGTCGTTCTCCACGAACAGCCTCGCCAGGCGGGTGACGATCGGGACCAGCTTGTTCAGCGCCGAGCCGGTCACGCCGGTGGAGGCGATCACCTCCTTGGCCTGGAACTCGCTGAACGGCAGGATGTTCGAAAAGTGCCGGCGGCCGACCTTGTCCGGCTGCTCCTCGGCCACCTGCTCGATGTCGATGCCGCCCACCGGCGAGAAGATCATCACCGGCTGCTTGCGCGTCCCATCCCACACCACGCCCGCGTAGTACTCGTGCTCGACTTCCGCGCGCGGGTCCACGAGCACACCGCGGGGCATGTGGCCGCCTATCTCCAGCGCGAGGATGTCGCGCGCGTGAGCCTCGGCCTCCTCGGGCGTGTCCGCGAACTTCACGCCGCCGGCCTTCATGCGCCCGCCGGTGAGCACCTGGGACTTGATGACCGTCGGTCCGCCGATCCGCTCGGCGATCGTCCGCGCCTGCGCGGCATCGGTCGTGAAGCCAAAGTCGGTGACCGGGATGCCCGCGCGCTTGACGATCTCGCGCGCCTCGTACTCGAAGAACCTCATGCGGCGCGGAAGCCTATAGAGAGTGCGTGTCGGGCGTGCTCAGCGCGTGGGGCGCCCGCGGCGCTCAGCAGTCGGCGAGGGCCTTCAGCGCGCCACAGATTCGCTCGCCGCCGGCGCCGAGGTCGCCGGCTCTTTCTCTCAGCGCTGATCGCAGAATCCTCTGCAGGTTGTCGAAGGACGCAGCGCATTCGACCGGGAGCCCCTGCTCACGCCCGAGCGCGATCTCTGTCGGTATGCCACGCACCGTTCGGCCGATCGGCGCAACGACGATGCCCGTGAGCACGCCCACGGCCTCTGATCGCGTCACGACCAGAACAGGCCGGCGCTTGTCTTCCGCCTCCGCCCACCAGATCTCCCCCTGTTTGGGGACGTTCACCACGGTTCCTCCGCGACCAAGGCTCGGGTGGCTTGGTCCAGGCCGGCGAGCTCCTCCTCGGACTGCGGCTGGCGGCGATACGCGTCTGCGATTTCGGCGCCGAGCCGCTCGCGGCGATGCTCCTCGATCAGCCTCTCCAAGCCGAGTCGGACGCCCTCGGAGCGATTGCCGATGATGCCGTCGGCCACTAGGCCATCGAGCTCGGCGGTGAGCTTGTCATCCAATCTTGTAACCACTTGAGCCATGCAATAAGCATAGCGATTTGCAAAGCAGTTAGGCTACGCGTGCGCAGGCGCGAGTCCGTAGGCCTCGGCGAGCTCAGGTTCCTTGCGGGCCAGCATTTCGGCAAGGTTGACCATCACCTTGCACTGCTTCCAGGTGGCGTCGTCCTGCATCTTGCCGTCGATCATGTGCACGCCGCGCCCATCGGGGATCGCGGCGATCACCTTTTTCGCGAACGCGACCTCCTCTGGATCTGGCGAGAACACGCGCTTGGCGATCTCGATCTGGGCCGGATGCAGCGTCCAGGCGCCGACGCATCCGAGCAGGAAGGCGGCGCGAAACTGGGTTTCGCCGCCGAGCTCGTCGCCGATGTCGCCGTAGGGCCCGTAGAACGGGAGCGCGCCGACGGCCGTGCACGCATCGACCATGCGTGCGATCGAGTAGTGCCAGGGGTCCTGCTGGTAGGTCGGTCGCGGAGCGTCCGGGTGGTCGGGGTCGGGATCGGCGATCGTGCGGTAGCCGGGATGGCCGCCGCCGACGCGCGTCGTCTTCATACGGCGCGAGGCCGCCAGGTCGGCCGGGCCGAAGCTCATGCCCTGGATGCGCGGGCTGGCCGCCGCGATCTCCTCGAGGTTCGCCACGCCCAGGTGGGTCTCAAGCACGGCGTGCACGAGCAGCGGTCGCTGCAGGCCCGCGCGTGCCTCGAGCTGGGCGAGCAGTCGGTCGACGTAGTGGATGTCCCACGGCCCCTCGACCTTGGGGATCATGATCACCTCGATCTTGTCGCCGATCTCAGCGACGATCTGCGTCAGGTCGTCGAGCACGAACGGCGACGCGAGCTCGTTGACGCGCGTCCATAGGGCCGTCTCGCCGAGATCCATTTCGCGCCCGACCCTGATCAGGCCGGCGCGCGCCGCCTCCTTTTTGTCGAGCGCCACCGCATCCTCGAGGTTGCCCAGCAGGATGTCGACCTTGGGTGCGATGTCGGGCACCTTGGCGACCATCTTCTCGTTTGAGAAGTCGAGGAAATGAATCATCCGCGAAGGCTTGAAGGGGATCTCGCGCACGGGCTCGGGCGCGTCGATGGCGAGGGGCTTGAGGAAGTCGCGGGGGTTGCGCAAGGGCTCTCCTGGTTCGGCTCGGGGGACGCTGCACTACGATCGCTGCCAGGAAGTATCGACGATGCGCTCTCCTTCGGCCAGGCCGAGGCCGGGGAGCGCGAGGCGCACCCGCGCCGGCGCCCACTAGAGTTTGTAGCCGATCCCCCTGCCACAGGAGAGCTCCGAGACCCATGAGCAAGACATATTTCGTCGAGACAGATCAGGCCGCGCGCGAGGCCAGCGGCTCGCATCCCTACGGCCGTTTCCTGGAGGAGTTCGAGGTCGGGGCGGTGTACAAGCACTGGCCGGCGAAGACGGTGACCGAGGCCGACGACCATCTCTTCTGCCTGATCACCATGAACCACCACCCGCTGCACATCAACGACATCTACGCGAGCAAATCGCAGCAGGGACGCAACGTGGTCGTGGGCCCGCTGGTGTACTCGCTGGCGCTTGGCATGTCGGTGAGCGACGTCAGCGGCAAGGCGATCGCCAACCTCGCAACAGAGGAGCTGAGCCACCCCGCGCCGCTGTTTCACGGGGACACGCTGTTCGTCGAGTCCGAGGTGCTCGAGAAGCGCGAGTCGCGGTCCAAGCCCGACCGCGGCACGGTGAAGGTGCACACGCGCGCCTTCAACCAGGATGGCGTGCTCGTGGCCGAGTTCAAGCGTCTGGTGCTGGTGCCGCGCAGGGATGCGGAGTCCGCCCAGCCCGGCCTGGTGGCGGCGGAGGCTGACGTCGACTGATATGGAGTGGTGTTTGTCAAGGGGTTTCGTTGTCGGATGGTGTGGTGGTTGGCGTTGGCGGGGCGCTGTCGGGGCGGCACGGGCGGAAGGTCCAGTCTCATCGACTGCGGGGTCAGACTGATATGCGAGGGCTTGACCTCAAGACCCGGTGTTCGTCGCGGCTCGCTGTCTAGGAACGGGCGCTGCCGGCCGGGGCCGGCTGCCCATAGTCGAATCGCGAGCCTCCGTGCGACGGTGCTGGGCCTTCCTGGTGCTCGTGCGCGCCCCGGCAGCGTCCCGGGCGCGATCGTCGGGGTTTGGTCAGTCAAGGGTGGCTGCCTCCCAGAGAAACGCGGCGAGCTCGCGGGCGCACGCGATCGCGACGACGCCGGCGGGCTTGCGCCGCTCATGGTGCAGGTGGCACCAGCGCGCGTAGAGGCGTCGCTGTGCGCGCCAGGCGATCTCGATCACACGGGGGTCCTGCCCGGCCTGTCGGCGGGCGACCGTCTCACCGATGAACGGCCGGTGGCGGTAGTGGTGGGCGGCCTCGACCAGCAGCCGGCGTGCGTGGGGAGGGCCGGCCTTGGTGATCGACCCCTGCCGGCGCTTTTCATCAGAGGTCCGCTCAGACGGCACGATCCCCAAGAACCCCGACAGCATGGTCGGCTTGGCGAACCGGGCGAAGTCGCCGACCTCGGCGCACACGCCGGCGGCGGTGAGCGTGTCGATCCCGCGGAAGCAGCGCAGCCTCGCGATCACCGGGGCATGGCTGACCTCAGGGATCTGCTGCTCCAACGCGGCGATCAGCCCCGTGCGGCGGCCCATCAGCAGCTCGACCGAGGTGAGGTAGTCCACGAAGGTGGCTTGTGAGCAGGCATCATCGAAGCGCAACGCGCGCAGCCACCCCAGATGCTTGACGGTCCAGCTGGCGCCCGGCCCCGGGTAGCGCTCCCCTCGCCGCAGAAGGAACTTCCCCAGGCGATGGCGGGCGCGCATCAGATCCCCGCGGATGTCCTCGATGCAGCGCACCAGGTCGCGGAAGCGCTCATCCTCCACGCTCGGCACGAACGCGAAGCTCAGCTCCCCGGCCGCCAGCAGCCGCGCCAGGCGGATCGCGTCACGACGGTCGGTCTTGACACGGTCACCCGACCCCTTCGGGATCGACCCGGGTGCCACCACCCGCACCTCGACCCCACGCTCCCGCGCCACCCGCACCAGTCCGAACCCGGTCGGGCCGGCCTCATAGACAGCGCGCACCCCGGCCCCCAGGCCCTCCAGGAAACCCACCACCTCCACCGGTTCCATCCGCAGCTTGCTGACAGTCAGCTCGCCGGTGTCTGGTACGAGCACCGCCGCGTGCGTTTGGCGCGCGTGCACATCCAGACCGACGAGGCTCATAGCCTTCATCGACATGGTCGGTTCCTCCTATGTGGTTGTGGCCGCCGCGCGAGGTTCAGTCGCGCGGCAATAACGCCCCCGATCGCGTCGGGGGACCGACCATGCCTACCAACCGCGCCGGACGTCACCCTCCATAGGGTCTAGACGGTTTGTCGACGCCCCCTGACCGGGCTGATTCCGTGCGATAGGCTTCCCTGGTCGCCCTCACAGGGCGTTTTCTGTTTCCCGGAGCCCGATCGAGGCCCGGCAGCAGCGCCGTCCGGCGCGCGCCGATCTTGCCCGCCAACCGAGGAGTTGCTTGGACCCTATGAACACCACCGTTCCCGCCCCCACCAAGAACGAGCGTCTGATGGCCTGGGTCGAGGAGGTGGCGACCCTCACCGAACCCGACCGGATCCACTGGTGCGACGGGTCCGCCGAGGAGTACGACCGCCTCTGCCAGGAGCTCGTCGAAGCGGGGACCTTCGAGCGCCTATCCGATGCCAAGCGGCCCAACTCCTACCTGGCGCTGTCCGATCCGGGCGACGTAGCGCGCGTCGAGGATCGCACGTTCATCTGCTCGAGCACCGAGGAGGAAGCGGGCCCGACGAACAACTGGCGCGAGCCGGGCGAGATGAGAGACGCGCTGAGCGAGCTGTTCGCGGGCTCGATGCGCGGGCGCACCATGTACGTCGTGCCGTTTTCGATGGGGCCGCTGGGCTCGGACAAGAGCCACGTGGGGGTGCAGCTGACCGACTCGACGTACGTCGCGGTGAGCATGCGCATCATGACGCGCATGGGTCGGGGCGCCCTCGACGTGCTCGGAAGCAGAGGCGATTTCGTGCCCTGCGTGCACTCGGTCGGGTTGCCGCTCGATTCGGATCGCGCCCACCCGGTCGAGGACGTACCGTGGCCGTGCAACGCGGAGAACAAGTACATCGTGCACTTCCCCGAGACGCGGGAGATCTGGTCCTACGGCTCAGGCTACGGGGGCAACGCGCTGCTCGGCAAGAAGTGCTTCGCACTGCGCATCGCCTCGGTGATGGCGCGCGACGAGGGCTGGATGGCCGAGCACATGCTGATCCTCAAGCTGACCTCGCCCGAGGGCGAGGTCAAGTACATCACCGGCGCGTTCCCGAGCGCGTGCGGCAAGACGAACCTGGCGATGCTGATCCCCACGCTCGAGGGCTGGACGGTGGAGACGATCGGCGACGACATCGCGTGGATGAAGTTTGGCGAGGACGGGCGGCTGTACGCGATCAACCCCGAGGCGGGCTTCTTTGGCGTAGCGCCGGGGACGGGCGAGGAGACCAACCCGAACGCGATCCGCACGATCCAGCGCAACTCGATCTTCACCAACTGCGCAAAGAGCGACGACGGCGACGTGTGGTGGGAGGGGCTCACCAAGCAGCCTCCCGAGCACCTGATCGACTGGCACGGCAACGACTGGACGCCTGCGACGCAGACGCCCGCAGCCCACCCCAACGCGCGCTTCACGACGCCGGCCGCGCAGGACCCGGCGATCGCGCCGGAGTGGGAGGACCCGGCGGGGGTGCCGATCGACGCGATTCTGTTCGGCGGACGCCGCTCCACGGTGGTGCCGCTCGTGACCGAGGCACTCGACTGGGAGCACGGAGTGTTCCTTGGCTCGGTGATGGGCTCTGAGAAGACCGCCGCGGCCGCCGGTACGGTTGGCGAGCTGCGCTTCGATCCGTTCGCAATGCTGCCGTTCTGCGGCTACAACATGGCCGATTACTTCGCCCACTGGCTACGGATCGGCCGTACCGAGGGCGCCAGGCTGCCGAAGATCTTCTACGTGAACTGGTTTCGCAAGGACCCCGACGGGCGCTTCCTGTGGCCAGGCTACGGTGAGAACTCGCGCGTGCTGGCGTGGGTGTTCGCGCGCTGTGCCGGACATGGCGCGGCGCGTGAGACCCCGATCGGCATGATCCCGCCGGTCGGTGGCGACGGGATCGACACCCGCGGGCTGGAGGTCGCCGAGGAGGCCATGGCCGAGCTGCTGCGCGTCGACCCCGAGGAATGGCGCTCCCAGCTACCGCAACTGCACGAGCACTACGCCAAGTTCGACAACCTGCCGCCCGAGCTGCACGCACAGCTGACGGCGCTCGAGCGGCGCTTGGCCTGACGGCTGCTGCGAGCGTCAGAGGGAGCGCAAGAAGTCCAGCAGTGGCGCGTTGACCGCATCGGGATGAGTGAGGTTGGCGGCGTGCGGGGCGCCCTCGATGCGCACGACGCCCGCGCATCCCGACAGCCCTCGGCAAAGCTCGTCGGCGCGCTCCATCTCGATCGACAGGTCCGCGGTGCCGTGAAAGACGATCGCGGGACACGAGATCTCGCCCAAGCGGTCGGAGATGTCGTCTCGGTCAAACAGGCAGTCGCCCGGCGCGCGCATGCTCTCGTACGGCAGCTCCCGCCACTTCGCGATCCAGACCTCGTTCAGCACCGGATCGCCGATGATCAGGTTGGCGACCGTCCCCGCCAGCTCGTCGACGGGTCCGACCTGCAGCCAGGTCTCCTGCATGTGGCGGTATGCGGGCAGGCGCTCGGCGTCCTCGACACCCGCCTGAGTGTCGATCAGCACCAGCGCGCGGACCCGCTCGGGCGCCAACAGAGCCGCGCGCAGCGACAGAAAGCCCCCCTGCGACATACCGCCGAGCACTGCCCGGTCGATACCCAGGTGGTCGAGTAGGCCCAGACAGTCCCCGGCCGAGTCCCAGTAGCTGAACGGCTCCCCGTCGAACTCGGTCTCCCCGAACCCGCGCTCGTCCCAGGTTATGACACGAAACTCCGGGGCCAGCGCGTCGACCTGAGCCGCGAACATCTCGTGGTCCATCAGAAAGCCATGCGAAAGGATCACGGGAGGTCCGTCTCCGCCGCTGTCATCGAAGCGGAGGCGCTGACCGTTGACTTCGGCGAATGGCATGGAACCCTCGATCCTAGTCGTGGCCGTGGCCTTCGCCACCGCCGGCTGCCGGCGGGCGTGACTCCTCCGCCAGCGAGGTGATCGTCAGCGCGCCGCGCGCGGATGCCTCGAGGACCTCGGTCGCCTCCTCGAGCGAGCGCGCGTACAGCTCCACCAGCAGATGCACGATGATACGGGCGTCGTCTTCGTGCTTGTGGAAGCGCACGTGGGTGAAGAACTCGCGCACGCCGTGCTCCCCGAAGGCCGCGTAGGAGAGCGCATCCCCCGCCTCCGGTCCGGAGCAGCTCTCGACGTCTTCGGAGTCGACCGTCACCGTGCACGAGGCGACCCACGGCGTGCCAGCGATCATCCGTTCCCAGCGATCCTCGATCGGCTCGACGCGTCCGTTGTTGAAACCGAGGTGTGGCTGATCGTGCATGCAGTCCAGGCACTGCACGACCGCCTCCTGGAGCTCGTCGACGACTTCCGCGCGCTCACCCGTGTCGGGGTCGATCTTGTGAATCCCCTCGTAGTGGACCTGGACCTCCAGATCCTGCGACCAGCAGCGATAGCAACGCAGCCAACTGCGTGCGCTCGTCTCGGCCATCGAGCCCTCCATCGGGATCATTGTAGGCGCCAGCAGACTCTCCAGGGGTTCGGGCGCGGGCAGCCGCGGCCGCTCACCCGAACGTGAACGCGTAGCCAGTCACGCCCGGCGCGAATCGCAGCGCGAGCCGGTGGCTTTCGTCGTGTCGCAGGGACACGAGCGCGTACAGTCGCTGGCGGCGGACGCTGACCACGCCGTCATGGACGTCGGCGCCCGCGTCCGCGGCGGCAATCGGGCGCCCGTCCAGCAGCACCTTCACGGGCAGCGGGCGTTCGCCGGGGGAGCTCAACACGAGATACACGTCCTTCGCCTCGAACTCCAGGTCGAGGCCCGCTCCGGCGACGGCGACGGCGGGCTGTGAGGAGATGTTCCAGCTGCCGCTGTAAGCGAAGTCGTTGACGGGCAGTTCGCCAGTGGGTGGCGGGCCGTAGTCGTGTAGGCCCGGCTTCGGGCCGTTAGTCCATCCCTGAGCTCGCGCAGTGCCGAGGTAGGTCTCGGGCGTGGCCTCTTCGGAGGGCACGATCACGCCGGTCGGGTGACCCTTGCCACCCACCTGATAGCCGCCTTCGGCAAGGAGCGCCCTGATCGCTGTTTCGGTCTTGGCGTAGTCGCCCTCGCCGAAGCTCGCGTAGCGCACCTGACCGTGGGTGTCGATGAGATAGTCGGCGGGCCAGTACTCGTTGCTGTACGCGTTCCAGGTGCCCATGTTGTTGTCCTGCACCACCGGGTAACGCAGGCCGAACTGTTCGATCGCGGCCTTGACGTTGCCGGCGTCGTGCTCGAATGCAAACTCTGGCGTCTCGACCCCCACGATCGTCAGCCCGTCGCGGCGGTACGCGGCGTCCCACGCCTTCAGGTAGGGAAGCGTGCGGATGCAGTTGATGCACGTGTACGTCCAGAAGTCGATCAGCACGGCGCGCCCGCGCAGCGAGGCGAGCGTCAGCGGCGTGTTTGAGTGCCCGCCCACCCCCGTGTTGAACCAGTCCTCGGTTTCCATGAATTCCGGCGCGCTCCCGAGGTCCGGCAGGGCGCGAGCGTCGGCGAGCAGACTCGCCTGGCTCGCGTTCGCGGCCGCGGCATGCACCGTCGTGGCGGATCCTCCGCAGGCCGAGGATCCGTTGGCCGGGACGAACTTCGCCCGGCGACCGGTGATCTCGTGCAAGCGGCCGGTAACGGTTCTCGAGCACTCGAGCGACGCCGTCAGGTTGACGTCGGGGATGTGCTGGGCGACAAACTGGTCGAAGTTGATGTCGAGGTTGGTCGCGATCGCGAGCGCGGTGAGGATCATGATCACGCCGAGCACGCGTTGCAGTTGCGGGCCGCGACCGGCGCTGCGGACGCGCTCGAACAGGCGCCTGCCACCGAGGGCGAGGGCCAGCAGCACGATCGCCGAGCCGGCTGCATAGGCGAGGGCGATCGCGACTGTTTTGCCCGATGCGGCGCTGACAGAGATCACCGCCGCGAGGATCGGGCTCGCGCACGGGGTGTAGACGAAGCCGAGCGCGCCGCCGACGAGCAGTCCGGAGCCAAAGCCGTCGCCGCTCGTGCGCGGACCGAGGCGCGCGAGCCGTGAAAGCGGCGCCTCCAGGCGCGCAGCCAGACCCGGCATCAGCATCGTCAGGCCGAACACGAACAGCACAGCGATCGCCACGTCGCGCAGCGGGTCGCTGCCCAGGCCCACGCCGTCGATCACCATCGCCACCCCGACGATCACCACCGTGAAGGTGACCGACAGCCCGAGGACGATGCCGAGGGGCCGTCGCCGGCCGCCCACGGCGCTCGCTGAGAGAAACGCGGGCAGCAGGGGCAGCACACACGGCGACAGCGCCGTGCCCGCACCGGCGAGGACCGCGAAGCATAGGAGAACGATCATTGGTTCCTGTCCTACAGACTTCCGGACGACGATTTTGTTACACAGCGCGCAGCGAGCATCGTTCAGCGCCTGAGCATCACGTACACGGTGGTCGCCGCAAACGCCATCTGCCCGAACGCGAGCGCGGTGCCCAGGTTGGCCGCGCCGAGCGCGCCCGCGAGGGCGCTCGCGAGGACGAACGCGCCGAACATGCTCAGCAGATCGCGCCTCACCCGAGCTCCCGCTCGAGCGCCGCCACGAGCGCCGGTGCGTCCAGGTCGGGCTTCTGCTCGCCCAGGATCACCGCTGCGCCGCGGCGGCCGCCAAGGGCGCGTAGTCCTCGCTCGCCGTGCTCGACGGTGAAGTCCGCGAGCGCCCCAGCACGCCGCGCCTCCAGGCGCCGCCCGGCGACGTCCAGCTCTGAGCGGTGCGCGTCGAGCGCCGCTACCAGCTCTACGATGCCATCCGCCGGCGGAAGCGAGGAAACCGCCAGCACGCGCGTACGGCTCGAGCCGAGCGAGCGCAACGCCGTCATAAGATCGCGCCTGGCGCGCATCGCGATCTGACCAAGGTCGGCCTTGGTTACGACGAGCACGTCGGGAATCTCCATGATGCCCGACTTCAAGAACTGGAGCACGTCGCCGCCGCCGGGCTGCACGACGACCGCGACCGTGTCGGCCACGTCGGCGACGTCGGTCTCCGCCTGTCCGACGCCGACCGTCTCGATCACGACGATGTCAAATGCCGCCGCCAGCGCTTCGGACGCGGCGCGGGTCGTACGCGCGAGCCCTCCGAGCCGCTCTCCTGCGGCGGTCGAGCGGATCAGGACGCCGCGGTCGGCCGGGTCGAACTCGATGCGGGCGCGGTCGCCGAGCAGCGAGCCGCCGGAGCGGCGCGAACTGGGATCGACGGCCAACACCGCCACGGTGCGGCCGTGACCATCCACTTGGTGGGAGGTGCCCCGCCACGCGTGCAGCAGGGCCGAGAGCAGCGTCGACTTGCCGGCGCCCGGCGGCCCCGTGACCCCGATCACGTGTGCCGGCGCCTCGCCCCCGAGCGCCGCGGGCGAGACCTCGTGCAGCAGCGCTGCCGACTGCTCGCGGTCGGTCGCGGCGGTGCTCTCCACGAGGTTCAGCGCCGCAGGCGCCGCGCTCAAGTCGCGCGCGCGCAGGCGCGCGCCCAGCGCGGCTCCATCGGCGCTCACGCTGAGCCGTTGACGGAGGAGCCGCCCGCGGCAAGAAGGGACGCGTCGGCGCCAGCGTCGATCAGCGCGACGATCTCGCGCATGATGCGTGTGATGTCGAAGTCCTTGGGCGTATACACCGCGGCAACGCCCGCATGCTCCAGCGCCGCCACGTCCTGCTCGGGGATGATCCCGCCGACCACCACCGGCGCGGTGACCCCCGCGTCGTGGAGCGCGTCGATCACGGCAGGGATCAGCTCGCGGTGCGAGCCCGACAGGATCGACAGGCCGATCACGTGAACGCCCTCCTGGAGGGCCGACGCAGCGATCTGGGCGGGGGTCAGGCGGATGCCCTCGTAGACGACGTCCATCCCCGAGTCCCGAGCCCGCAATGCGATCTGCTCCGCGCCGTTGGAATGGCCATCGAGGCCAGGCTTGCCGACGAGGATCTTCGGCCTGCGGCCGAGCTTCTCCTGCAGCCGGGACACCTCGCTGCGCAGTTCGCTGAGCTCGCCGTCGGCCAGCGCCGCCGCGGCCTCGCCGACGCCGGTTGGCGCGCGGTAGCTGCCGAACACCTCGCGCAGCGTGCGCGCCCACTCCCCGGTCGTGGCGCCCGCGCGCGCGGCAGCGATCGTGGGGTTCATCAGGTTCTCTGAAGCGTGCTCGTCGCGGGCCACCGCAGCGAGCTGCGCAAGAGCCGCGTCGACGGCCGCCTGGTCGCGCTCGGAGCGCCAGTGGCGCAGCGCCTCGATCTGTTCGGCTTCGAGCGCCGGGTCGACCACCAGGATTCCGCCCTCGGCGTCGGCCGTCAGCGGCGAGTCCTCGGAGTCGGTGAAGCGGTTCTGCCCGACCACGACCTGCTCGCCGTCCTCGATTCGGCGGATCCGCTCGCGATGGGAGTCCACCAACGCCGCCTTCATGTACGGGACCGCCTCGACCGCGCCGCCGTGCTCGGCCACGACGGCCATCTCCCCGCGCGCACCCTCCAGCAGCTCCTCGACGAGCGCCTCCATCACCTTCGAGCCGTCGAAGATATCGGGGTACTCGAGGATGTCGGTCTCGTAGGCGAGCACCTGCTGGATGCGCAGCGACCACTGCTGGTCCCACGGACGCGGCAGCCCGAGCGCCTCGTTCCAGGCAGGCAGCTGGATGGCGCGTGCGCGGGCGTTGCGCCCGAGCGTGACCGCGAGCGCCTCGAGCACGATTCGCTGCACGTTGTTCTCGGGCTGGGCCTCGGTCAGGCCGAGCGAGTTGACCTGCACGCCATAGCGGAAGCGCAGGTGGCGGGCGTCCTGCACGCCGTAGCGCTCGCGTCCGAGCTCCTCCCACAGGATCGACATCGCGCGCAGCTTGGCGTGCTCCTCGACGAAGCGCACGCCCGCGTTGACGAAGAACGAGATACGCCCGAAGACCTGCTCCACGAGCTCGTCCGGCACGCGCTCGCGGGCGGCGTCGAGCACGGCGACCGCGTTGCTCATCGCGTAGGCGATCTCCTGCACCGGAGTCGCGCCGGCCTCCTGCAGGTGGTAGGAGCAGATGTTGATCGGGTTCCACTTCGGCACGTGCTCGACCGTGTAGGCGATCATGTCCGCGATCAGGCGCATCGAGGGCGCCGGCGGGAAGGCGTAGGTCCCGCGCGCGAGGAACTCCTTGATGATGTCGTTCTGGGTCGTGCCCTGGAGCTGCTCCTGGGGGGTGGGTGGGTTCTGATCCTCGGCCGCGACGATGTACAGCGCCAGCAGCCACGCGGCGGTTGCGTTGATGGTCATCGAGGTGTTCATCTCCCCGAGCGGGATCCCGTGCATCAGCGCGGCCATGTCGCCGCGATGGGAGATCGGAACGCCGACCTTGCCCACCTCCCCGCGCGCGAGCTCGTCGTCGGGGTCGTATCCGGTCTGCGTGGGCAGGTCGAACGCGACCGACAGCCCGGTCTGACCCTTCTGCAGGTTGCGCCGGTACAGCTCGTTGGAGGCCTCCGCCGTGGAGTGGCCCGCGTAGGTGCGCATCATCCAGGGCCGGTCGCGCTCGGGCAGCCGCGCGAAATGATCGCCGCTCATGCAGCAATTGTACGGTCGCACCGCGGGCTTTATCCTGCCGGCCATGGCGCAAACCATCGAGACGCCTCGGATCGGTGGCCCGGGAAGTGGTCTAGGGGGAGACTGGAGGGTGATCGTGCGCAACGACGACCACAACACCTTCGACCACGTCGCCCAGACGCTCGCCCGTTTCATCCCCGGGGTCACGCTCAAGCGCGGCCTGGAGATCGCCAACGTGATCCACGCCTCCGGCCGGGCGATCGTTTACAGCGGCCAGCAGGAGACCGCCGAGCTCTACTGGGAGCAGCTGAAGGACGCCGGGTTGACGATGGCCCCGCTCGAGCAGGGCTGAGACGGTCTCAAGCGCTGTGGACGCTGTGGCCGTTGCCCCGGCCGTTGCCGTGGCCGCCGGTGCTCAGGGCCGACTCCTTCGCGACGGTACCGCTGGCCGTGAGGTCCCACCAGGCGTAGAGAACGGGCACCTGGTACCAGCTCGAGTGGCTCGTCCTGAAGTAGGTCATCTCGGGCCCGTCCCAGTAGCGTTCCCACGCCAAGTGCTCGTCGAAGACCGCGAGCTGCTGGAAGCGGTAGCGGTCATCACGCGCCCGGTAGACGGCGTAGGAGCTCGCGCCGTAGCGCAGCGCGGTGGGCGCGACCTCGTTCAGGGCGCGCTCGAAGTCGTCAGCGCGGAAGCCGGTGGCGTACCACGGAACGATCACCGTGCCGGCCATCAGGCGCCTACCTCCGCGCGCAGCGCGCCGAGACCATCCGCGGTCTTGCCCTGTCCCTCGGAGTCGGCGCCGACGAGGATCGAGATCTTGCCGAGGTGCTTGTTTTCGAGCATCAGCTGGTGCGCCTCGGCGACGCCGTCGAAGCCGAGCGTGCGCCACAACACAGGGCGGATCTGGCCACTCTCGATCAGCTCGTTGGCCTTGTTGCACTCGTACGCGTTGGCGAAGTGCGAGCCAAGGATCTCCTTCTGGCGCATCCACAGGTAGGCGACGTTGAAGTCGAGGTCGAGGCCCGTGGTGCCCGCACAGATCACGACTTTGCCGAACGGCTTGACGGTGAACACCGACGTGGGGAAGGTGGCTTTGCCGACGTGCTCGAAGACGATGTCGGGCGCGTCGCCGAGGATCTCCTTGACGCGCTTGGCGAAGGCTCGCGAGACCTTGAAGCGGGCATTCTCCTCGTCCTCGCTCTCGCCGCCCTTACGCATCATGCCCGCGAACTCGCCCCTGTCGATGAAATCGACCGCGCCCAGGCGCTTGACGAGCTCGCCCTTCTCGGCGGAGGAGACGACGCCCACGGAGTGCGCTCCGGCCGCGGCGCATATCTGCGTGGCGAACACCCCGAGGCCGCCGGCTGCGCCCCAGATGAGCACCTTCTGGCCGGCCTGGAGCTTGCAGCGCGTGAGCAGCATGCGGTACGCGGTGAAGTAGACCAGTCCGTATGAGGCTGCCTCCTCCCAGGTGAGCGCTGCCGGCTTGTGCAGCAGCTGCTGGGCCTGGACCTTGGTGAACTGCGCGAACGACCCCCAGGTGGTCTCGTAGCCCCAGATCTTCTGCGACGGCGCGGCCATCGGGTCGAGACCGTGGACCTCCGGGTCCTCGTAGGACGCCTGGTTGCAGTGGACGACGACCTCGTCGCCGGGCTTCCAGCGCGTGACTCCGGCGCCGATCTTCCATACAACGCCCGATGCGTCCGAGCCGCCGATATGGTGGCCGAACTCAGGGTGGTCGCCGTAGCGCATGACCGATACGGGCTTGCCCAGCGCGGCCCATACGTTGTTGTAGTTGACGCCGGCCGCCATCACGCGCACGATCACCTCAAATGCTCCGGGCTCGGGCACCTCGATCTCCTCGAGCTGGAAGGCATCCTTGGGTTCGCCGAAGCGCTCTTCGCGGATGACCCACGCGGCCATCGTCGCGGGCAGCTCGCCGGGCTGGACGTCTATGGCGGACACTTGTTGGAGATCGATCGCCACGTGCTGGAACCTCGCCTGTCGGGAACGGGAACGGGAGCCAATCCTACCCGGATGTGTTGCTCGCGCTAGGCTGAGTCCTCGAGTGCCCGACAGAGAGCCTCCCGACGATCCCGACCAGAGCCCCGCCGACCAGGGTCCCAACATCATGATGCCGCCGGAGGAGTTCGCCGGGAAGTGGGCCAACGCAGCGGCGATGGCGCGCACGCCGCACGAGTTCACGCTCGACTTCATGCGCATCGGGCCACAGGGTCAGCAGGGGATGGTCGTCTCGCGCGTCTCGTTCTCGCCGCTGCTCGCGAGCCAGCTTCTAGACCTTCTCGGCGAACAGTGGCAGGCCTACACCGAGGAGTCGGGGATCCCGCCCGAGGGTGAGCACGATGACTGAAGATGAGCCGTTCAAGGGCGCCGAGGAGATGGAGCCGACCAGGGTCGCGCTGAAAGGGCCCAACGTGATCAGCACGCTCGACACGCCCCCGCGCCCGGACGCCGTCAGGGCGCAGGACGCGGTGATCCGCAAGCATCTCGAGGGCCGCCGCTCCCGACGGGATCGGCCGGACGCAGACGCTGAGACCTAGGCGAACGGCAGCTCGATCACCTCTGCGCCCGCGCCGTGCTCGCCGACGCTCACGACGGCGCCCGGCTCGGCCTCGCGGCGTACGAGCGCGAGCGCGATCGGGCCGAGCCTGGGGGAGACCGCAGCGCTGCCCACGCAGCCCACGGGCCGATCGCCGAGCAGCAGCGCTTCGCCTGATGCAGCTGGCTCGGACAGGCGCAGGCCGCGCAGGTGGCGATTGGGCCTGCCCCTGTAATGCAGGCGCGCGACGGTCTCCTGGCCCACATAGCAGCCCTTGCTGAAGCTGACCGCGCGCTCGTTCAGCCCGGCCTCCTGCGGGATGACGCTGTCGTCGAGGTCGATCCCGTAGCGGGGCCGGCCGTGCTCGACGCGCAGGCACTCGGCGGCCTGCTCGGAGACCGGTACCGCACCGCGCGCCTTCACGGCGGTGCTCAGCGCGTCGGCGTCGGCAGCGTCGCAGATGAGGTCGACGCCGACGTCGGTGCGCACGGCGAGGGCGGCGATGGCCTCGATCTCGACGATGGCATTGGCGTGCTCGGTGTCGGGCAGCTGGCCGACCCGGCCCTCCGGGGCCCACTCCTCTGGATTGTGCGCCCGTGCCGCCGGTCGGCCGGCGCCGGCGATGATCGCGGCGTCGGGACCGATCAGCGACAGCAGTCCGCGCTCGAGCGTGCGCTTGTGAAGCTCGACCTCGTAACCGACCTTGCAGTGGCGGATCATGTCGAACAGCGCCTGGAGGGCCACCCGCTCGGTGTCGAGCAGGAGCTCCGACGGAGCCGCGTGCGGGTCCTCGCCCACGGCGAGGACCCGCAGGTCGCCGAGCATCTTGCCCTTGGGGGTCAGGAAGGCCGCGTAGCGTCCCTCGCCGCTCCGCAGCGTCGTCAGCTCGTTGGTGACCTGGCCGTTCAGGAACTCCACGGCGCCGGTGCCGGTGAGGGCCAGCTTTCCTCGCTCGGAGCGATCGAGCAGGCCGCATCCCTGCACGAGGGCTCGATACTCGCCGTCCATGGTGTCCACGTGCGTGCTTGCCATTGATTCGAGAATAGCCGCGCTAGGCTTCCGGCCAATGGCTTTCGCGGACACCTTCCAAGAGATCGTCGACGCGCTGCCCGAGGACTGGACCGACCTCGAGCTCGACCTGCGGATCGCCGACGAGTCGCGCTACGTAGAGGCGGCGCTGTATCTGACGACGTGCAACGCGCGGCCGTACTCCCACCACGACTGGCACTGGCGCCTGCTGGTGGCTCACCGCTTCGGGCATGCCGCCGCCGCGCCGACCGTTCACGGCGCGCTGGGTCTGCTCGACGACGCCGGCGTCGAGGGTGAGCTGGCCGTGCGGGAGATCCGCAGCGGACGGGTGGAGGTCACGCAGATGTGGGGGCGCCCAGAGTCCGCGCGCGAGGAGTTTCGCCGCCTGCGGGCCCAGTAGCGATGGCTCGCGTGCTCGCGCTCACCGGCGAGCTGCTGTTCGCCTCGCGGGTGCAGGGCGCCCTGACGCTCGCTGGCCATCATGTGGAGCTGATCGCGGATGAGCCGCTGCTGCGGGAGCGGCTGTCCGATCCTGTCGATCGCGCCCGCCCGGTCGCCGACGTGCTCGTTGTGGACCTCACCGACGGCGATCTCGATGGGGTTGCGATCGTCGAGTCGCTCGTGGCCGCCGGTCTGCTCGGCGGGATCGGCACGCTGGGCTTCTACTCTCACGTGGATGCCGCCATGCGCGAACGCGCCGAGCAGGGCGGCTTCGACCTGGTGGTGCCGCGCTCGCGCATGGCGCGCGAGGGGCCCGAGCTGGTGGCGCGCGTAGCCGCTACGCGCCAGCCTGCGCGGGAGTGAGCTCGATGAGCGCGGTCGGCTCCAGCGCCGCGGCGGACGTTCGGGTCCGCGCCCGTGCGCGTGTACCCGGCGCCGCGCGCGCGTCGGTGTCCGCGAGGGAGCTGCTGGTGTGCGCGCTCGCGTTCGGTGTGCTGGCGCTGGCGATGTGCGCTGCGCACATCCGCAGTGGTGGCCTCTACTACGACGACTGGAACCTGCTCGCGCTGGCTCGCTTCCCGGCGCCGGGTGGCCTCCTGCACTCGCTGCAGCTGAACTACGGTCAGCGGCCCGGCCAGGTCCTCTATTACGCCGCGCTCGACCAGATGCTCGGCCAAGACGCCGCCGCGCGGCTCGCGCTCGCCGCCGCCGCCTTGGTGCTCGAGGCGACATGTCTGTACTGGCTGCTGCGGGAGCTGAGCCTGGCCGCGCGCCACGCCGCCGCGATCGCGGCGCTCGTGCTGATCTTCCCGTTCAGCGACAGCGTGTGGCTGTGGGGTGTCCTGTCGCTGAGCACGCTCGCGATCGCCGCGTGGCTGCTCGGCGCGATCCTCGCACTGCGCGCGTTGCAGGCCAGCGGCCGCCGCGCGCTGGCGCTCCAAGGTGCCTCGCTGTCGCTGTTCCTCGCGAGCATCGTCAGCTACGAAGTGTTCGCCGTGGCGGGCTGCCTGACCGGGCTGCTCTACGTTCGCAGCGTGGGGCTTGCCCGCGCGCGCGCTCGCTGGGCGCTCGACGTGCTCATCATCGTGTTCGCGCTAGCGGTCACGCGAGCCGCGCTGCCGACCGACGTGGCTACGCCCTCGCGCGTCCAGTCGCTCGCGGGGATCGCCACGCACGCTCGACTGATCGCCGGCGGCGGCCTGCGGGTGACCGGCGCTGCGGCGCTGCCAGTCCGCGGCGTCAGTGGCTGGATCGGCACCGGCCTGCTGCTCGCCGTGCTCGCCGGCGGGTGGGCGATGCGTGTGCGCTTGCCGGCGGGCGATCCCGACGGCGAGCAGCTCCGTCGCTGGCTTGCGATCGCGGCTGCGGGCGCGCTCGTGGCGATTGCGAGTTGGGCTGTCTACATCCCGGGCTCGGACCACTACGTGCCGAGCATCGCGGGCACCGTCAACCGCATTAACGCCTTGGCCGCAACCGGGATCGCGATCGTCGTGTACTCGTCGGTCGTGCTTCTCGCCTGCTTGCTCTCCCGACTCCTGCGCCTGCCCGCGGTCGCCGCGTCGGTCGGCGTCGGCGCAGCGGTGCTGGCGCTCGGCGGTGCTTACCTCGGCCGGGCGGCGGCCGACACGCGCGCCTGGAATGCGGCCGCCGCCGATCAGCGCAAGGTGCTCGCCGATCTGCACCTGGCGTTGGCGCGCCCTCCACGCGACGCTGCGGTGTACGCGTTCGACGCGCCACAGACGGTCGGCCCAGGCGTCCCGGTCCTCGACACGACGCTCGATCTAACGAGCGCGATGCGCATCTCTTATGCGAGTCCGCAGCTTGTGGGCGTTCCGCTCGCCGGCCGTACGAGCGTCGCCTGCGGCCCGCGCGGACCGCTCGCGGCCGGCGTAGCCGGAGCCTACGGGGAGGCCTACCTGGTCGACGTCCGCGCGCGGCGGGCCGTTCGCGTCACCGATCGCGCGCAGTGCGTAGCTCTGGTCGAGGGCGGCTGCGCAGCGGGTGCTCAGACGTTGCGCCCGGTCCAGGCAGCGCGCGGGCGTCGCGCACCGACAGCTTCGCTCCGCACGCCTCGCACATGCGGTGCTCGTCGACAGCGCCGCCGCAGCCGCGATGCTCGAGCAGCACCGGCGGTCCCGCTGCCGGGGCGGCGTAGCGGTCGCCCCACTTCATCAGCGCCACGACCGTCGGCCACAGGTCCAGACCCTTCTCGGTGAGGCGGTATTCGTAACGGGAGGGATGCTCCTGGTAGAGGCGCTTCTCGAGCACCCCGTGCTCCAGCAGCCTCCTCAGGCGTGTCTGCAGCACGTTGCGCGCGATACCGAGGTCGGTCTGGATCTCGTCGAAGCGGCGAAGCCCGAGGAACACGTCGCGCACGATCAGCAGCGACCAACGCTCGCCCACCACCTCGAGCGCACCGGCGACGCTGCATACCTGGTTGTCGTAGTCATTTCCGAGCATCGGACCCAAAGCAATGATAGACGTTTGAGTTGCATGATGCAACCCACGTGTGCTAGCGTGCGTTTCGTCATGCAACGGAAATGGCGCGTCTCCCTCATCGTGTGCGTCGGGGTGTTCATGTCGAGCCTCGACCTGTTCATCGTCAACATCGCGTTCCCCGCCATCGGCGAGCACTTCGGCAGTGCGTCGCTCGGCTCGCTCTCGTGGATCCTGAGCGGCTACGCGATCGTGTTCGCGGCGCTGCTCGTGCCGGCAGGACGCTGGGCGGACACGTTCGGACGCAAGCGCGCTTTCCTGCTCGGTCTCGGGGTGTTCGTGCTCGCAAGCGCCGGTTGCGCGCTCGCGCCGTCGGTGGGCGTGCTCGTCGGTGCACGGGTCGTGCAGGCGGCCGGGGGTGCGCTGATGCTGCCCACCTCGCTGGGTCTGATGCTGCCGGAGTTCGAACCTCGCGAGCGGCACATGGCGATCGGCGTGTGGGCCGCGACCGGCGGCGTGGCGGCCGCGGCCGGACCGCCACTCGGCGGCCTGCTCGTCCAGGCCGACTGGCGCTGGGTGTTCCTCGTCAACGTCCCCGTCGGACTCGCCGGCCTGGCGTTCGGCGCGCACACGCTGGCCGAGCGCCGCGAGCTCGGTGCCGGACGCCCGGATGTGCTCGGCGCGGTTGGACTGATTGTCGCGATCGGCTCGCTGGTGGTGGCGATCGTCAAGGGTCAGGAATGGGGCTGGACGTCGCCGGCGATCCTCGCCCTGCTGGCGGTGACCGCAGTACTGCTGCCGGCCATCTGGTGGCGCTGCGGACATCGTCCCAACCCGATCGTCGAGCCGGCGATGCTGCGGGTGCGCAGCTTCGGCTTGGCCGTGGCGGCCTCGGCGATGTTCTTCGGCGGTTTCGGCGCAATGCTGCTCGCGGGCGTGCTGTTCCTGACCTCGGTGTGGCACGAGAGCGTCCTGATCGCCGGGCTGATGCTGTTCCCGGGCCCGGCGATGGCCACCGCGTTCAGTGTCCCGTCGGCCCGTCTGGGGGCGCGCGTCGGCTACCGCATTCCCGGGATGGCCGGCGCGGCGCTCGCCGCCGCCGGGTCGCTGTGGTACATCACGCAGACCGGCGATCATCCCGCGTATTTCTCCGAGTACCTTCCCGGGATGCTGATCAGCGGAGCGGGCGTCGGCCTGGTGATCCCTACGCTCACCGGCGCAGGCGCGTCCTCGCTGGCGCCAGAGCGCTTCGCCACGGGGGCGGCCGTGCTGACGATGGGTCGTCAGATCGGCGCCGCGCTGGGCGTGGCCGTGCTGGTCGCGGTGCTCGGCACGGCCGCCGCGAGCGCATCCGACTTTCACACCGCGTGGCTGATCACCGTCGTCGGCGCGCTGGGCGCCGGCGCGGCGCTGGCGGCGCTGGGCCGACCGGTGCGCAGCGCCGCCGCGAGCACGCCCGCGCTCGCCGAGGGCATCGCATGAGTGCAATCGACGAGCAGCTGCGCACGCGCAGCTTCAGCTGGGAGGACCCGTCCGCCACCGCGGCCGCAAGTGTCGAGCTGTCCGGCCTGGAGCGCATGAGGGCGATCATCGACGGAACGCTTGCGCCGCCCCCGATCGCACGACTGCTCGACTTCACGATCTTGGAGGTCGAGCACGGGCGTGCGCTGTTCGCGATGCAGCCGGGCGAGTGGATGTACAACCCGCTCGGCTCCGTCCACGGCGGCATCGCCGCGACGCTGCTCGACTCGTGCATGGGCTGCGCGGTGCACACCACGCTCGACCCCGGCGTCGCCTATACGACCACCGACCTGCAGGTTCGCTACATCCGCGCGATGAGCAGCGACACCGGTCGCGTGCTGGGCGAGGGGCGCGTCGTGCACGCCGGCAAGCGCACCGCCACCGCCGAGGGCCGCCTGTTCGTCGAGAGCGACCGGTCGCTGATCGCGCACGCGACCACCGGATGCATAGTCCTGCGCTGAGCCCCGGCGGCAGCCCTCAGCTGGGCGTCGTGGCTGCGCCGCCGCCGATGTCTGCGTGCGCGGCCTCGACTGGATCGAGGGGCACGAGCCCGCCGTTGGGGACGCGCTCGAAGCCCTCCACTCGGTGCCCGGCGCGGCCGGCGAGCGCGGCGCGGATGACCATCCCGTGGCAGACGACCAGCGCGGGCAGCTGTCCGTGCTCGATCTCCGCGAGCGCTGCGTTCACCCGCTGCTCCTGCTCGGCGAAGGACTCCCCGCCGGGGAATGCGAAGCTCGGCTCGCCGGCTGCGAACGCGTCGAACTGCGCTGGTGCGTGCGCTCGCACCTCGGCGAAGCTGCGGTCGGTCCAGTCGCCGGCGTCGGTCTCCATCAAGCGCGCGTCCTCTTTCGGCTGCAGGCCGATCCGGCGGGAGACGATGTCGGCCGTTTCGCGGGCACGCAGCAGCGGACTGCACCACAGCGCGCGGAAGCCGTAACCGGCCGCGCGCTCGGCAAGGTTGGCGGCCTGCGCGCGTCCCGTGGCGTCGAGCGGGATCGGCTGCTGTCCCTGAAAGCGCCCCTCGAGGTTGTAGGCGGTCTGGCCGTGGCGGGCCAGGTAGACGCTCGCGGGGGCCATCGCCGCGCGAGCCTACACGCCGCGCGGCCCGGTCGTTGGCTCAGCCGCTTGCGGCCGGCGCGGCGTCAGTGTCGGCGTCGGCCTCGGCGGGGCGCAGGTACAGCAGGGTGTAGGCGAGCGCGGCGACGGCGCCGCCGAGCAGCGGTCCGGCATACCAGACCCAGCCGTTGGCCCAGTGGTCGCCCACCAGCTGCGGCCCAAACGCGCGCGAGGGATTCATCGCCGCGCCGGTGAACGGTCCGCCGAAGAGCACGTCGATCGAGATCGTCAGGCCGATCGCCAGGCCGGCGACCGCGTTGAAGGGGCCGCGCGTATCCACGGCGGCGCCGAAGACGACGAGCACGAGGAAGAACGTAAAGATCGCTTCGAGCAGGAAGCCGGAACTGGCGTTGACGCCGTGGCCGAGCGCCGGCACCCCGAGCCCGACGGCTTCGGTGGTCGCCCGCGGCAGCAGATCCCGCACGAGCAGCGCTGCCAGCGCGGCGCCGCTCAACTGTGCCGTCCAGTACACGATCGCGAGCGCGGGCTTGATCCTGCGGGTGATGAGGAAGCCGAACGTGACGGCGGGGTTGAAATGCCCGCCCGAGATCGGCCCGAGCGCGCACACCATCACGCCGATCGCGAGCCCGTTGGCGATCGCGACGCCGATCAGGGTCGGGTCGTGGACGCCGCCGGCGGCCGCGGCCGCGCCCGCGCCGATGAACGTCAGCGTGAAGGCCCCGATCGACTCGGCCACCGCGCGGCGCAGGGCATCCCCGGACATGGCTGAAAAGCTATGAGCCCGGTCGGACGGACGTGCGAGCACATACACTCAGGTCAATGCGCCGCAGGGTCACCTTCTCGCGCAACCTGACGCTGTCGCTGTCCCGAACATGCAGGTGCTACTGCAAGTACTGCGCGTTCGCGACCCATACGGCGCATCTGTACGAGCCGGCGGAGGTGCTCGCGATCCTCGACGGGGCCGCGCGCCGGCAGGTCAAGGAGCTGCTGGTGCTGACCGGGGAGCGGCCGGAGGTCAACCCCGAGGTGGCGGCGCGGCTGCGCGATCACGGTCACGAGGACTTCACGGGGTACGTGGTATGGACGTGCGAACGCGCGCTCGAGCGCGGCCTGTTGCCGCACACCAACCTGGGCGTGCTGGAGCGCGAGGACCTGGCGCGCCTGCGCGAGGTGACGGCCTCGCAGGGGCTGATGCTGGAGTCGATCTCGGAGCGCCTGATGGACACGGTGCACGCGGGCTCGCCGACCAAGCACCCGGCGCGCCGCCTGGAGACGATTCGCACGGCGGGCGAGCTGCGCATCCCGTTCACGAGCGGAATCCTGGTGGGAATCGGCGAGAGCGAGCAGGAGCGGATCGAATCTCTGCAAGCGCTGGCGGCTGTTCACGCCGAGCACGGGCACATCCAGGAGGTGATCCTGCAGAACTTCGTGCCCCACCAGCGCTACTACGGACAGGAGCCGGCGCAGATCGCGGACGAGGCCGCGCGCGAGTACTGGCGCACCGGCGTCGCCGACGCTCGCCCGCAGCTCCCGCTCCCGGACTGGGCGTGCCCGGTGAAGATCGAGGACATGAGGCGCCTGATCGCGGAGACGCGGCGGCTGATGCCGGACGTGGGGATCCAGGTGCCACCGAACCTGGCGGACTGGTGGGGCGAGCTGGTGGCTGCCGGCGCGACCGACCTCGGCGGCCTGAGCGCCAACGGCGATCACATCTCGCCCGAGCACCCGTTCCCATCGCCGCATCAGGTGCGCAAGCAGCTGCACGGCGATGGCTTCGCGTTGACCGAGCGGTTGTGCGTGTACCCGCGCTACATCGACCCGGAGTGGATCGCGCGGGGGGTGATGGACACGATCAAGGTCAAGTACTGGAGCTTCATCCCGCGGCGCGGCTCCGGCCGCACGGACCCGACCGCAAGCGGTGCCCCGCCGATCCGACCGGACCTGGTCGCCGGCGCGACAGAGCGCGCGCGCGAGGGTCTGGCGCTGAGCGCGGATGAGCTCACGGCGATGTTCGCGGAGACCAGGCCTGAGGCGATCGAGCACATGCGCGAGGCGGCGGACGAGCTGCGTGCGGAGCTGGCGGGCGAGCTGGTGACGTTCGTCGTCAATCGCAACATCAACATCTCGAACGTGTGTACGGTCGGGTGCGCGTTCTGCGGCTTCGGCCAGGGCAAGCGCTCCCCGGACGCGTACGAGCACGACGAGCAGGACTTCGTCGGCCGCATCCACGAGGCGATCGAGTTCGGTGCCACCGAGCTGTGCATCCAGTCGGGGATCCACCCCGACTGGCAGCTCGAGGACTACCTCGCGTGGCTGCGACTGGCCAAGGACACCTCACGCCGCGCGGGCTCGGAGCTGCATCTGCACGCGTACAGCCCGATGGAGATCGCGCACATGTGCGACATCTCCGGCCTGCCGCCGTCGGAGGTGTTCGCGGCGCTGAAGGACGCGGGGCTGGGCTCCACGCCCGGAACGGCCGCCGAGGTGCTCCACGACGGCGTGCGCGAGCGCATCTCGCCCAACAAGCTTCCGGTCGCCCGCTGGGTGCAGATCATCGAAGCCTCGCATGCGGCCGGGCTGCGCTCGACGGCGACGGTGATGTTCGGCCATATCGAGGAGCCGTGGGAGCTGGCCGAGCACATGCGCGTGGTGCGCGAGCTGCAGGAACGCACCGGCGGGATCACGGAGTTCGTGCCGCTGTCGTTCATCCCATTCCAGACGCTGCTCGGGCGCACGCACGGGGTGGAGGAGATCTCGCGCGAGGAGAACCTCAAGCACACGGCGGTGTTCCGGCTGGCGCTGGGGAGAACGGTGGCGAGCGTGCAGGCGAGCTGGGTGAAGATGGGTCTGGACGCCGCGACGGAGTCGCTGCGCTGGGGCGTCAACGACCTCGGCGGCACGCTTATGGAGGAGTCGATCAGCCGCCTGGCGGGCAGCTATCACGGCACCAGGCTCGACCCCGACCAGCTGGTGGCGGCCGCCCACGAGGCGGGGCGCCCGGCGGCCGAGCGCACCACGCTGTACGGGATCAGGCGCGGTTTCCCACTGAAGGGAGCGCGCGAGCTGCCGGTCGCCTGAGGCCCGCCGCGGCGGGTGGGCTGGACTCTGCCGAAGCGGCTGGGCTGGGCTCTGCCAAAACGGCTGGGCTGGGCGCCTCTTGGGGCTCGATACGCGCGTGCCAGAGCTCGGCCAGCAGCCACGCGAGCGCGACGCCCGTGCAGCCCAACGCGAAGGCGGCGCTCGCGCCGTGGACGTCGATCAGCGCTCCGCCGAGCGCCGAGCCCACCGCCATGCCGGCGATCGTCGCGGCTCTGTGCCAGGTGAAGGCCTCCGTTGCGGTGCCCGCCGCGGCGAGCGCGCCGACGAGCGAGACCTGACATGAGAGCATCGGCGCCAGGCCGAGCCCGGCGAGAGCGCTGAGTACATATCCGGCGGCCAGCGAATGCACCGCGCTCAGCGGTGCCACCGCGATCGCCATCGCCAGCAGCAGCGCGCGATAACGCGGCCCGATCGCCAGTCGCCAGCTCCTGGCCGAGTACAGCACGCCGCCCGCCATGCTGCCGATGCTGAACAGGGCCAGCAGCGGACCGGCAGACCAACGCGAGCCATGCTCGGCGGCCAGTGCCGGCAGCCCGACCTCGACCGCTCCGATCACCACGCCCGCGAGCAGCACCGTGCTGAGCAGGAGCCGCAGGCCGGAACTGGCCAGCGCGCCTCGCTGTGAGCGCCCCCGCGCGTCTGCACTCCAGCCGCTGGAGAGCTTGGAGGTCGCGAAGAACGCAGTACCGCAGACGGTGATCGCCGCGCACAGCAGCACCGCGGCGGCCGGCGAGAGGAGCACGGCCATCGAGCCCACCAGTAGGGGGCCGAGCGTCCAGATGACCTCCTGCGTCGTCACGTCGAGGGCATATGCCGTCTGGAGCGCGTCCTCATCGCCGGCGACCTCGGACCACAGCGCGCGTACGCAGCCCGCGATCGGCGGCTGCGCGGCGCCGGCCAGCGCAGCCAGCGCGACGATCGCATCCACTGCGGCGCCCGCCTGCGCGATCAGCACGAGCGCCACCAACAGCGCTCCCTGGGTGGCTGCCGCTGGCAGCAGCACCTGCGTCTGGCCACGTCGATCGACGAGCGCGCCCAGCTGCGGGCCAACGAGGGAGCCGGCCAGAGTGAACGCCCCTAACGCCAGACCCGCCGCCAGGAAGGAGCCCGTGCGGCCGTGCACGAACAGCAGGATCGCCAGCGAGAACATGCCCGACGGCAGGCGTCCGAGCACCGAGCTGACGAGCAGCCGGCTGAAGCCCGGCACCGAGAACAGAACGCGGTAGCGGGCGATCACGGTGCGCTTGTGCGGCCGACCGCCTGTGGCGTGGAGCTCTCCAGAACCGTCGATCGCAGCTCTCCCAGGTGGGCGAGCTCCTCGAGCGCCGCGATCAACGTGTCGATCTCGGCGTCGGTGTTGGCCGCCGTGAGCTGCACGCGAAAGCCGACCTCGTCGCGCGGGACAAGTGGGTAGGCCGCGAGCGTGACGTAAACGCCGCGGTCGAACAGCAGCCGTCCGACCGCGTCGATGCGCTGGTGATCGCGCAGCGGGATCTCGACGATCGGCAGGCCCGTGTGGTTGGGCGTGGCGACTCCCAGCCCCGCCAGGCACTCGAGCACGCGGGCGGCGTGTCTGTAGATCACCTCGCGCAGCTCATCGCCGCGGCGCTCGTTGACGTCGAGGCCGGCGAGAGTGCTCGCCAGCGAGGCGATCGGGGAGGGCCCCGAATAGAGGTACGGTGGCGCCATCACCTTCAGCATTTGCTTGGTCTCGGTCGGGCAGGCGATGAACGACAGCAGCGACGAGTACGACTTGGAGAAGCCGCCCACGAGGATCAGGCTCTCGTAGGTCTCGTCGTAGTAGCGGACGATGCTGTTGCCGCGCATCCCATACGGGCAGCGCTCGGCCTCGCCGCGCTCGCCGATCACGCCGAAGCCATGCGCGTCGTCGACGTACAGCAGCACCCCGTTCTCGCGCGCCACTCGCGCGAACGCGCGCAGATCGGGCGCGTTGCCGGTCATGCTGTTGACCCCGTCCATGCACACAAGCGCGGCGCTGCGCCCCTCGCTCTTCAGCAGTTCATCCAAATGCTGGGGGTCTTCGAAGCGGAAGCGCTTGATGGTGGCGCCGCGAGCCTGCGCCATCTTGCAGCCGTCGAAGATTGTCTTGTGTGAGCGCGCGTCGAGGAAGATCGTCCCCGATGCGGCCAGCACCGGGATCACGGACATGTGGATGTGAGTGATCGTCGGCAGCACCAGCGAGTCCTCGCTGCCCAGGAGCGCGGTCAGCCGCTCCTCGATCTGCTCGTACAGCACCGGGCTGCCCAACAGTCGCGACCAGCTCGGGTGCGTGCCCCAGGCGTCCAGGTAGGCGGGGATCGCGTCGATGATCTCGCGGTCGAGGTCGAAGCCGAGGTAGTTGCAGGAGGCGAAGTCGGCCAGCCACTGCGTCCCGACGCGGATCATGCGCCCGTCGATCTCCTCGATCACCGCGTCCATCATCGGATGCGAGCGCGTGAGTGTGCCGAGATCGCGCAGCGCCTCGGGCAGGCGCTCGAGCTCAGGCGCCCCGTTCCACGTGGGCTCTGCTGGAGCTGTGCCGTTCGAGGCCGCATTCGCGCCGGCGGGTGCGACGGCGGGGTCCGGCACGCTCGGAGTGGGCTCGGTGCGCAGCAGCTCCTCCAGCTCGGCGGCCGGAAGCGGCCGCGAGAGGGCATAACCCTGGACCAGCTCGCAGTGGTTGGCAACGAGGGAGCTCCACGTCTGCTGATCCTCGATGCCCTCGGCCACTACGCGGATGCCGATGCTGTGGGCCAGCTGGATCGTCGACTGCACGATCGCGGCGTCGACCGGGTCGGTGGTCATGCGCCCGACGAACGAGCGATCGATCTTGACCTCTCCGACCGGCAGCGCCTTGAGGTGGGTGAGCGAGGAGAAGCCCGTCCCGAAGTCGTCGAGCGACAGGCCCAGGCCGAGCTCGCCGAGCCGCGCGAGCACGTCGCCGACACGAACGGGGTCCGCGAGCACCATGTTCTCGGTGACCTCGAGCACGAGCGCCTCCGGGGGCAGGCCGTGCTCGGCCAGCATCGCGGCGACCTCGTCCGGGAAGCACGTGTCCTGCAGGTCGGCGACGGTCGTGTTGACGGCGATGTGCAGGTCGAGGCCGCCGTCACGCCAGGCCTTGACCTGGGTCAGCGCTAGCTCGAGCATCCTGCGCGTCAGCGCCCGCCCCAGCCCGGCCTGCTCGGCCACGGTGACGAAGTCGTTCGGCGGGATCAACCCGCGGGTCGGGTGGCGCCAGCGCACGAGTGCCTCGACGCCGACGATCCGGCGGCTGCCCGCGTCCGCCTTGGGCTGGAAGTGGGCCTCTATCTCGCCAGCCTGCAGCGCGTGCGAGAGCTCTCCGGCGAGCGTCAGGCGCTCGAGCGAGTGTTTGTCGCGCTCGCGCGCATAGCACGCCCGTCCCGAGCGCTCGGTCTTGGCCTCGTACATCGCCACGTCGGCGTGCTGCATCAGCTGCTCGTCGTCGCCGGCGTGCTCCGGGTAGAGGGCGATTCCGATGCTGGCCGTGACACGCAGGCTGACGCCCTTGATCGGGAACGGCTCGGCGATCGCCTGCAGGATCTTGTCTGCCACCAGTTCAGCCCGCTCGGTATCACACGGACCGCACAGCAGCACGCCGAACTCGTCGCCACCCAGGCGGGCGGCCGTGTCGGTGGTGCGCAGCATCGTGTGCAGGCGCTCGCCGACCTGGCGAAGCAGCTGGTCGCCGGCGTCGTGGCCGAGCGTGTCGTTGAGCTCCTTGAAGTGGTCGAGGTCGACGAGCAGCAGCGCCACGCTGGTGTCGCTCACGCTGCTGGCGATGATCCCGTCGCGCAAGCGCCGCAGGAAATCGCGGCGGTTGGGCATTGAGGTGAGGTCGTCGGTGAGCGCCTGCCTGCGCGTTTCGGCCAGGGCGCGCACGTCGCGGAACGTGAGCGCGATGCGCGCAAACGCCACCAACATCGTCAGCATCGCGAGCGTCAGCGCCAGCGGATCCAGGCGGCTGAAGTGGTCGTAGATCAACAGCCCGAGCGCGCTCACGGTGAAGGCCGCCGGTATCCCCAGCACCGCGGAGCCGGGAACGGTGTCGGCCTCCACCTTCGCCCCCGGCTGCCACGCCGCGAGCGCGAGCAGCAGCACGCCGATGTCGTACACGAGGTTGGTCATCGCGCTGGGAGCCGATGCCCCGCCGGCCACCTGCACCGCGTACATGCAGTCGGCCGCCGCCAACGCGAGGAAGCCACCGCCGAGCATCGCCCACAGACGGTCCAGTCGCCAGCCGCGCAGTGCAAGCACCCCCACGACCAGCGCAGCGAGCAGCAGATCGCAGATCGGGTAGGCCATCTCGGTGATGACGGCAGCCGTGTTGCCGGACACCGACGCCAGCACCGGGCGCAGCACGATCGCGGCGCCGATCGCCGCCACGCCGAGCCCGGCGATGATGCCGTCCAGCCATATCCGCGGCGGCACGCGTCGCTCGCGCAGGCGCGCGAGACCGATGATCCCGATGTAACACGCCGGGTAGAGCGTCAGCCACATCCCATCGCAGATCGACGGGATCGGGGGGTTAGGAAGGTGTTCGATCCATGCCGCCCACAGCACGTTGCCGAGGCCGTAGATGGAGATGCCGAACGCGAAGAACATCCAGGATCGCCGTGCCTCGGTGGTGCGCACTGCGCGCCAGCACACGATCACACCGACGAGGATGTAGATGGCCGATGTGACCCAGTCGCGGATGGGCTGTTCGACCGCGTGTCCACCGATGCCGGATACGGCTTGGACCCCCGTCGCTGCGACGAGCGCGATCAAAAGGGCCGTGGCGGCGCCGAGCAGGCGCCGCTCGCGTGGCCGCAGCACCGACGCCAGCGGTAGCAGTGACGTTCTCATCGTGGACATATCGGACAACGCAGGTCACTGGATTAGCCTTTGCTGAGATTTTTCGACCACGCGGGATCAGCGCGCTCGCTCATGCGCGAGGCGATTGGCTCGTGAACAGGCCGTGGAAGCCGAATGGGATGTGGTGGGGGACTTCGGCGCGCGCGCGCTCACTGAGGTCGGCGGCGTCGAGCACGAGCAGGAACGAGCGCCCGGCGTCGGCGTCGAGCACGACCGAGAGCAGGACGCCGTCGTCCTCGTGCTCGGCCTCCGGACGCGCGACGAACACTGGCTCTCCGGCATAGCAGCCCGGTTGCGACCAGCGCAGCGTGCCGCCGTCGCCGGTGTCGACCTTGACGATCTGCTCGAGCCAGCCGCTCGGGCCGTTGGCGACTCCCCACACGTGGCGGTAGGGACGCTCGTTGCAGCGCCCGTAGTTGATGCGCGGCAGCTCGATGCCGGCCTCGGTCAGGCGCTCGTGGCTGACCGATCGGTTTGAGCGACGCAGGCGAAAGCGGGTCAGCGCGGCGCCGGGCACCTGCTTGCCTGCGCGCAGGCGCTCGAGGTAGAGATCCTCGATCACGCCGGCGTCGGGCTGGGTGCACAGGTCGACGACGACCTCGTCCCCGTCCTCGTAGGCGTTGACGTGGTGGAATGCGAAGCAGGCGTCCGTCTGGAAGCCGCGGATCGCGTCGCCGCTGCCGCGGTCGATCAGCGTGAAGCGCGTTCCGCGCTCGGGCTTCCAGCGGTAGTTCTCGATGTAGGGCCGACCGGACAGGGCCAACGCCAGCGGGTTGACCACGAACGGGAACTCGGCGAGCACGATCCAACGCTCGGTGAGTCCGAAGGAGTGCATGTAGGCCGGCTCTTTGACGGGCAGCGAGGCGATCACGCGCGGGCGGCTCGAGCTCGGCTCCAGCTGGAAGAACCGATAGTGGCTGGTGCGCCCGAGCTTGGCGGCATAGTTGAGCATGCCGCCGGTGGCGCGATCCAGGTGCGGATGCGCGGTCGTGAGCTGGCCGGGGACGCGATAGGGACGGACGCTGGCCGCCTGCAACGTGTGCGCGTCGAACTGCACCGGCAGCGGAGTCTCGGTCATGGCGATGAAGCGCTCGCCCAGTCTGGCGATGTTGATGTTGGCGTTGTCGGGGAACACGCCCGACGAGAACAGGGTCTGCACGCGCTTGAACAGCGAGCGGCAGGGGTCCGTCGCGAACTCGCCGTAGACCATCGTTCCCTGCTCGCGCGCGGCCCGATAGGAGCGGCTTTCCAGGAAACGGTTGCCGTAGGACACGCGTCCACCGTCCACCGTGAAGCGGTGGAGCATCGCCAGGCCGTCGAACCAGTGGCGCATGTGCTGCTCGCCCACCTCGAACTTGGCGGGGCCGGTGCGCAGCAGCGACCCGGAGAGCCAGCGCGGGAGCTCGCCATGCAGCGGGAGCTCGTCCACCACCACCTCGTCGTTGAGCGTCGAGAAGCCGAGCGTCGGCGAGGTCGAGGTCGAGGTGGCGGCGGCGGTGGCTGCGGCTGCGGCAGCTTCGGCGGTGGCGGCTTCGGCGGGCGCGGCTGGGGCGTGCATAACGATTCCTCCTGGATGGTTCCGGCCGGACGGTTTGTACCGTAGGGTAAAGCGTGGCTCGTGTCAAGTGCGCGGCTGACGGAGACCTCCTCCGTGGTGCTCGGGCCGCTCGAGCAGATCGGGCCGGCCGGCTAGCGAAACATGTCCTCCTCGAGCGGGCGCACGAGGGCTGCCGCGCCGGGGCCGTCCTCGGCGGTGACGAACCGCTGCAGGCCGTCGATGATCACCACGGGCTCGCGCGAGTTCTTGGCGCGCGTAAGGTCGGCGGCGGCAGCGGCGGCGTCGGCGATCGCGAGCCAGGTGGCTCTGAGCTCGATTCCGTTCGCGTCGGTCCGCCCGCGCCAATCGTCCAGCGGCTGCATGCCGGCGAGGCCGATCGCGACGTCGAGCTGCCCGTGGCGCCAGGCGCGGCCGAAGCTGTCGGTGATCAGCACCGCGGGGGTGGCTCGGCCGGTGTGCTCCAGCCCGGTGAGCTCACGCAGGCGCGTGCGGATGCGCGAGGCGGACGCGTCGGGGTCGCGCGGGAGCACGATCAGCGTGTCCGGCGCGGAGGAGTTAGAGACGTCCACGCCCGCGTTGGCGCACACCAGGCCGTGACGCGTGCGGCAGATGAGCACGCCGCGCTCGGCGCGCAGCACCTCGGCCGACTGGTCGAGCACCACCTGCACCGCGCGTGGCTCCAGGTTGTGCTCGATCGCCAGCTCGCGCGCGCGCTCCCCCGGGCTGACGTCGGCGAGCGCGACGAGCGCTCCCTCGGCCTTGGAGACGGCGGTGTGCGCGATCGTCACAACCTGCCCGTCGCGCAGCGTCTCGCCGTCCAGCGCCGCGACGATCAGCCGCGCCAGGTCGTCCCCGGGGCGCACCTCGGGGATGCCGCTGAGAGACCGCGCGGACAGGCTCGCCACGACGGTTTGCGGCTCAGGCGGGGGTTGTGAGGGAGAGGATGTTCGTGCGTTCGGGCTGGCCGAGCACGGCGCGCGTGTGCAAGGCACGGTCGCGGTGTCCCGCGAGCTGCGCCCGCAGCGCGTCCAGGTCCGCGCCGGTGTCGACGTCCAGCAGCAGCGAGGGAACCCGCTCGACGCTGCAGTCGACGTCGGCGGCGAGCGCCAGCGCGCGGTGGCGCTCGCAACTGCCGGGTCCGAAGCTCGGTGCGATCGCGTCCGGTGGCGTCAGCAGCAGGCCGTTGGTCCCGGTCCCATGCCGGTCCGGCACGATCACCACCGCGCGCTCGCCGCGGTAGGAGTGAGCGTGTGCGCTCAGCAGCGCGTGCAGCTCGGCTGGGTCGAGTGCCGGGCAGTCGCCCGGCACGCACAGAATGCGCTCGATGCCCTCCTCCAGGGCGCGGCGCACGCCGAGGCTCGCGGCGGCCGACTGGCCGGCCTCGGCTTCGTCATCGAGGACGATCGCTCCCTGTGCGCGCGCCGCGTGCGCGACGGCCTGCTCGCGGGTGACGATGATCGTGCGCTCGATCGCGCCTGTCTGCGCCAGCGCGAGCAGCACGTCCGCGACCATCGCGCCCGCGAGCTCTCGCCGCAGCGGGTCGGCCACGCTCGCACCGAGGCGCTGCTTGGCGCGAGCGAAGCGCTTGACGGGCAGGATTGCGGCGGTGCGCATCGCAAGAGCGTAGCCCGGGAATCGCCCATCGCGGCGCGCATCTGCTCGGACGAGAGGATCGTGGTGCAGGAGCGCCCGTCGCTCACCAGCCGAGCAGCATCATCCCGACCGTCACCCCGGGGCCGATCGTCACGATCAGGCCGCGCGCGCCCGGCTCGGGCTCGCAGCGCTCGATCGTGTCCTTGAGCACGTACAGGATCGAAGGCGTGCCCACGTTGCCGTGATCGGCCAGCGCGCGCCAGCTCGTCGCGACGTCGTCGTCCGAGAGCTGCAACGCGCTCTGCACGTTCTCGATGATGCGTCTTCCCCCGGGATGGACGATCCAGTGCTCGATTGCCGAGCGCTCTACGCGGTTACGGCGCAGGAAGTCACCGACGACCCCCGGTAGGCCCGCCCCAGCGAGGTCCGGCAGATCCCGGGCGAGGTGCAGGTAGCTGTCCGCGCCCGCCAGGTCCAGGCTGACCGCGTCGAGCGTGCCTGCGATCTGGTGCACCTGCGAGGCGAGAATGGTCGGGCCGACCGAGCGGGGATCGCTGGAGAGCAGGGCGGCGGCGCAGCCGTCGCCGAAGATCGCCGAGCCCACGGTCTTCGCCTTCGGGTCCTCCGCCGCCGCTCTCGTCAGGATGCCGCTCATGCTCTCCGCCGCCACGACCAGCGCGTGCCTGTGCGGGTGATCGCGCAACGCCTGCGCCGCCAGCCGCAGGAGGGGTACCGCGCTCGCGCAGCCGACGCCGGTCAGGTGGTACTTGTCGGTCGCGGGGTCCATCTCGTAGTGGTCGACCAAGCGGTGCGCGAGCGTGGGGCAGCCGAGCGAGTACAGGCTCGCGCTGAGCACGGTCCCGACCGCCTTCGGGTTGAGCGCGAGCGCGTCCACGGCTCGGATCGAGTGCCGCAGCAGCTCCTGCTCGATCTGCGGCGTGCGTTCCTGCAGCGTGCGCCCGATGAACTCGCCGCTCAGGTCCAGGTGGCGGCGCTTGACCCCGCAGCGGGCGAAGATGCCCTCGGCAAATGCGTTCCCCGCGAGCCCAAGGCGCTCCAGGACCTGCTTCTGGGAGAGAACGTCCTCCGAGTCGGAGACAGCGATCGCCGCGATGCGCGGGCCCGCGCATCGCCGGATGGAGCGGCGCGTGGCCGGGCGTGGACCTGCGAGAAGCGATCCTCCGAGGCCGCGGTTCGGGCCGTTGCGCACAGTCGAGACTCCTTGGTAGGCGGTGGGAGCCCGGTGCGAGCGCCCAGCTGGGGCTTCGACGATATGCGCAGCAGTGGACGTATCCTCTGCGCACGCGCCGTTCTTATCGACTTCTTCGCGTCGCCAGCGGTCGATCTGCTGCGATGACCGCGGTCGTCCGAGCAGAGGAGTGTAGATGAACGTGAACGAGCTCACACCAGCGACGATGGCGGTGATAGGCGCGGGATTGCCTCGCACGGGAACGTTGACGCAGAAGCTGGCGCTGGAGGAGCTCGGCCTGGGGCCGTGCTACCACTGGGTCAACGTGCTCGCCGATCTCGATCAGGTCGAGCTCTGGAACCGAGCGCTGGACGGAGACGCGTCGTGGGAGGAGATCTTCGACGGGCATCGCTGCACGGTGGACTGGCCTGGGGGCTACTTCTATCGCGAGCTGATGGACGTCTATCCAGACGCCAAGGTCCTCTTGAGCGTGCGCGAGGGCACGTCGTGGGAGCGCAGCTTCAGGGACACGATCTGGACGATGTGCCACGGCGAGACGCTGATGCCGCTGCTGTCACGCGCCCGCGCCGAGGTCGACCCCCGCTGGCGCTCTTACCTGGCGCTGGTGGATCGCATGTTCTGGGGTCCGCAGGGCACGTTCGCTGCCGGGCACGAGGACCCGCAGCGGTTGATCGAGCAGATGGTTCGCCACAACGAGCAGGTCGAGCGCGCAGTGCCCCCGGAGCGGCTGCTCGTGTGGGAGGTCGCCGACGGGTGGGGGCCGCTGTGTGAGTTCCTCGAAGTGGACGTCCCCGACGCGCCGCTGCCGCACGCCAACGACCGCGACACGTTCCTGGAACGCGTCGTCGGCGCCGCGCTCGATGCGCTCCAGACGTGGCGCGAGAGCACGGTGGCGGCGGGGAGCTGAGGCGCGCCGGCTATCCGCACAGGGCCGCGGCGAAGGACAGCGTCTGCTCGGCCAGACGTGCGCGGCCGGCGGCGTCGTCCATGCGCGTGTCGGTCTGCAGCGTCGCCAGCCGGCCGACGTCTTCGTCGGCGACGATCCCGTTGAGCAGCTCGCCGTAGAAGTCGGCCACCCCGTCGGCGCTCAGATCGAGCGCGCCGAAGGCCATGAACGACGCCGTTGGGCCCTTGAGCACCTCGCCGCCGACGATCGGGCTGACCGCGATCACGGGCGCCGCGGCCGCCAGCAGCGCGTCGTGGATGCCCGGGACGGCGAGAATCGGGGCGATCGAGGCGAGCGGGTTGGATGGCCCGATCACGATCGCGCGCGCCCGTGCGATCGCCGCGAGCGCCTGCTCGCTCGGCCGTGCCTGCTCGGCGCCGCGGTACTCCAGGCCCTCTACGAGTCCCGCCGCCCGCCTGCGGATCATGAACTCCTGGAAGGCGCACCAGCCGCTGGAGCCGGTGCGGACCCACGTGCGCACGGGATCGTCGCTCATCGGCAGCACCCGCGCGCGGACGCCGATCGCGTCGTTCAGGCACGTGAGCGCCGCCGTCGGGGACAGTCCCTCGGCGAGCATCCGCGCCCGCTCCAGTCCCCACGCCAGGTCGCTGTCGCCGAGGTTGAACCACACGTCCACGCCGAGCCGCCGCAGGGCGTCCATCACGGCGAACGTGTCGCCTCGCAGGCCCCAGCCGCGCTCGTCGATCAGGTCGGCCAGCCAGAATGACACGAGGTCGGGGTCGGGCGAGACGTGCGCGCCGTAGATCTCGATGTCGTCGCCCGTGTTGACGATCGCGGCGAGGCGCTCGGGGCCGGCCACGTCTGCGAGCCCCCGCGCGAGCTTGGCGCCGCCGGTGCCGCCCGTGAGGATGACGATGTCGGGGTCGCCTACTCCCACAGCGCCTCGGGCAGGCTCGTCATACGGATGCCCGCGTGGATCTTGTAGCGCGCGTTGACGGAGATCAGCAGCGCGGTGAGCGCCTCGGTCGTCCGCGCCATCTCCAGGCGGCCGCAGTCGACGCAGCGCAGCCCGTCGATACGCTCGATCACGCCGGCAGCGCGGCGCTTCTGTGCGCGTGAGTCGCCGCAGATGAGCACGTCCTGTGCGAGCGGGTGCTCGAGGTCGCTGAGCGAGGCCGCGCTGACGGTGTGCAGCGCGGAGACCACATGCACGCCCGGCGGCGCCATCTCGAGCGCCTGCTGCGCCGCTGAGCCCTGCCACACGCCGAGCATACGCGTGGCCTTGCCGCTGACAGCAGCCGCGAGCGGCACGGTTGCGTCGATCAGCAGCTGTCCGGGGATCAGCGCTTTCTTCAGCTCGGTGAGCGTCTCGGATTGGTTGCGAAACGGCACGCTGAGGAACACGGTCTCGGCGGCGCGCGCGGCGTCGCCGTTGTGGTGCGCGGAGAACGAACCGTCGGGGACGAGCGTGCGTGCGCGCGCGGCCGTGTCGGCGGCGCGGTCGAGGTCGCGCGATCCGATCGCGATCGGCACGCCCGTGCGCGCGAGCCGCAGCGCGAGGCCGAAGCCGAGTGCCCCTGAGGCGCCGATGACTGCGACCGGGTCCGGGCTGGGCGATGACACGGCGGCCGAGTATAGGCTTCAGGCGATGAGGCTCGAGCGATGTACAGCGCCATGGGCGAGCTGCCACAGGCTGTAAGCCTCAGGGAGGTCGGCCCGCGCGACGGCTTCCAGAACGAGCCCGAGGTCATCGCCACCGAGCGCAAGATCGAGCTGATCGACGCGCTTGCGCGCACCGGCCTACGGCGGCTGGAGGCCACGAGCTTTGTGCGCCCGGACGTGATCCCGCAGCTGGCCGACGCCGCCGAGGTGCTGGCCGGGATCGACGTGCCGGCGGGGGTGAGCGTGTCGGTGCTGATCCCTAATGAGCGCGGGCTGGAAGTTGCGCTCGAGCTGCGCGGGCGCGTCCACCGTGGCGCGGGCGACCCCGGCGGAGCTCGCCACGCGTTCGATCAGATCAACGTGTTCATGTCCGCCTCGGAGACCCACAATCGCCGGAACGTCAACCGCTCGATCGCCGCGTCGCTGAGCGGTCTCGAGCTCGTGCTCGCGCGCGCGCGCGACGCCGGCCTGCGCTGCGAGGCCGTCATATCGACGTCGTTCGGCTGCCCCTACGAGGGCCACGTGCCGCCCGAGCGCGTGCTGGAGATCGCCGCGCGCCTGCGCGACGCCGGCGCACAGGAGATCGGCTTCGGTGACACCACCGGCATGGCCAACCCCCGCCAGGTGCGCGAGTTCTTCACCGAAGCGCGCGAATCGATGGGGGACAGGGTGGAGCTGACCGCGCACTTCCACAACACCCGCGGGCAGGGTCTCGCGAACGTGCTCGCGGCGCTCGACGCGGGCATCGAGAGCTTCGAGTCGAGCTTCGGCGAGCTCGGCGGCTGCCCCGTGCCGGCCGGCGCCACCGGCAACATCGCCACCGAGGATCTCGTCTCGATGCTGCACGAGATGGGGATCGACACCGGCATCGACCTGGAGGCGCTGCTCGCGTGCGCGCGGCGCGTGCAGGAGATCCTCGGCCGGCCGCTCGGCAGCCACACGCTCGTGGCCGGGCCGGTCGACTGGCATCGCTGAACGCCTGCGGATGACCGAGGCGTACTTCTATTCAGGGCACTCGCTGGGACCCGCAGGCTCGATTGCCGTGATCGCCGCCGTCGTTGTGCGGATCGCCTGGATGTTCGCTCGGCGACGCAACCGCCGCTAGCCGGCCCGGGCCTAGGTCGGCTCCGGGGGCGGATCCTGGCCCTCGGCGAGGGTCCGCTGTGTCCAGGCCACGTCGTGCCAGCGGCCGTGCTTGAAGCCGATCCGCCGGTAGGTACCCACGGGCTCGAACCCCAGCGCACGATGCAGGCCGACGCTGGCGTCGTTTGGCAGCGTCATGCCGGCGACCGCAACGCGGAAGCCGCGGCCCGCCAGTCGGCGGAGGAGCGCTTCATAGAGCATCCTGCCGGTGCCTGTGCGCCGGCGCCCCAGCTCCACGTACACGCTGACCTCACACGCCCACCGGTAGGCGTCGCGCGTGTGCAACGGGGCGCCGTAGCCGTAGCCGACGACGCGTCCCTCGTCTTCGAGGACCACCCACGCGTGAGTGCGCAGCGCCGCGCTGATACGTGCGCCCATGTCCACGGAGGAGGGTGGGTCGGACTCGAACGTTATGGCCGTGCCGGTGACATACGGCGCATAGATGGCGGCACACGCTGCTGCGTCGCGCTCCGACGCGTCACGGACGATTGGTTGCCCGCGTCCAGCCCAGCCATGCGTTCAGAGGCTTGCCACAGGCTCCTCGGCCTGGCTCTGCTCCCGGGCGCTCTCGCGCGCGGCCGCCACGCAGTACTCCTGCACCGACACCTCCAGCTCGAGCGTCTGCGCGAGCGTGGGACGGGCAGAGGCGTCGATCACGCGCTTGGCGCGCCCGACCGCCACGTGCGAGTTGGCAAGCAGTTCGTCCACCAGCGCCTGTGTCGCGTGCTCGAGCTCCGCCGGCGCCACCACGCGGTTGACCAGGCCGATGCGCTCGGCCTCGGCGGCGTCGATCGTGCGGGCGGTCATGATCAAATCCTTCGCGCGACCAACGCCCACCACGGCCGGCAGGCGGCTCGAGCCACCGACGTCGGGGATGATCCCGAACCTCACCTCCGGCAGCCCGAGCTGCGCGTCACTGGAAGCGATCCGCAGGTCGCAGCCGAGCGCCACCTCCAGCGCGCCGCCGACGCACGTGCGGTGGATCTGGCAGACGACCGGCTTGGCCATCTCTTCGCAGATGTTGGCGCAGTCGAGGAACACTTTCCTGAACGGGCGCAGCATGCCCGGCGTGCCAGCCGATGAGGCGAGCTCCACGAGATCGACACCCGCGGAGAAGACCGGGCCTTCGCCACGCAGCACCACACAGTGGACATCCGGCTCGCCGGCCGCCTCGCGCAGGGCCTCCCCGAGCGCGCGTAGGAGCTCCTGGCTCATCGCGTTGCGCTTCTCCGGGCGGTTCAGCACCACGTGCCTGACCGGGCCGCGGTCCTCTGTGAAGACGATGCTCATGGCGTGGCCTCCTGTCGATGAGCGTCCCGTCGGGCATCTTCCGGTCGGATGAGCCTCGTACAGGGCCAATTGGTCACAACAGCGTACGGAAGGACAGCACTGCTAGCATGATTGCACCGATGATGCAGAGGCTGATGATCCAGGCTGAGCCGGAGCTGGTCGAGCGCGTCAAGCGCCGCGCGCGTGAACGCGGCGTGTCCGTGGCGCAGGTCGTGCGGGAGGCGCTAGAGCACGAGCTGGACGGTGCCGAGGAGAGGATTCCGCCGCCGCTCAGGTGCATAGGCGTCATCTCCTCTGGCCGCAGCGACCTGTCTCGTTTGGCTAGCGAAGACGTCTACGAGCCCGAGCCATTCCGCTGATTCTCGACACCGGTCCGTTGTGGGCCACTTTTGACGGCGACGACGCAGATCATGCGCCGTGCTCCCACCTGCTGGCGGATACCAGGGAATCCCGGATCCTGCCAGCGCCGGTGCTGGTGGAGTTCGACCACTTCGCGTCGCGGCAACGCGATCGGCGGGCGGTCGACGTGCTGCTTGGCGAGATAGACCGCGGCGCGTACGAGGTCGAGGATCTGCTCGCGAGCGACTACCGACGTGTTCGCGAGCTGCTCGCCACGTACGCCGACCTGCGCGTCGGCTTCGTCGACGCCGCGGTTCTCGCCGTGACGGAGCGCCTCCGTGAGCCGAAGCTCGCGACACTCGACCACCGTCACTTCTCCGTCATGCGACCCCGGCACGTGGACGCGCTCGAGCTACTGCCCGCCTGATCCGTGCCGCGCGCACGCACCCGGCGGAGCCGCTAGGCGGAGCCCATAAACGTCTCTCTCAGCTGAGGTCTAACACCGTGGTCGGCGCTTCGATCGCTTCGTCGTGACCCTCGCGCGGCACGATCGCCGTGCCGATCGCGAAGAACTCGATCGTGTGGCTGCCCCAGCCGTGGCTCTTCTCCTGCAGCTGCACGCCCACGATTCCCTCCGCGCTGATCTCCTGCGCCTCGCTCTGCATCCGCTCCATCGCCAGCTCGCGCGCGTCGTACAGGGCCTGCGTGAAGTTCGACAGCTCCACGTTGCGGCCCGTCTGGGCCATCGACTGGAACATGCCACGGTGGGCCACGTGGTAGACGCAGCTGCCCATCACCATCCCCACCGGGCGGTGCCCCGTGCGCAACAGCGTCCAGAAGTCCTGGCCCGAGAGGTCGCTCGTGAACGGACGGCCGTTCGGCGCGCGGTGCAGCACGCCGTCGCGGTGCTTGACCGCCGTGCCGATCGCGATGAACTCAGCCATGTCCTGGCCCCACTCGTAGCGCCCGATGTCCAGGCGCACGCCCACCACGCCGTCCGCGCCGAGCTGGTCGGCCTCCTCCTCCATCCGCGTCATCGCCAGCTGGCGCGCCCCGTACATCGCCTCCGACAGCACCGTCATCTCCTGGCTTTTCTTCCACCCCGCCATCTGGATGCCGATGTGGTAGATCGAGCTGCCCACCACCAGGCCCAGCGGCTCGAAGCCCGCCTGCTTGACCAGCAGGAACTCGTTCACGCTCAGGTCCGACGTGAACAGGCCCGCGCGGTTCTGCTGCAGGCGCGCGCGGCCCGCCTCGGGGACGCCCTCCAGGGAAGTCGGGTCATACGTCGGCTCGTTCATGCGCAGCGCTCCTCTAGGTCGAAATGTCGACGATTGTCTGTGGCGACTTCTGTCGGGCCGCGCGGTCCTCGCTCACGGCCGTGCCGATCGCGTCGAAGGTGATCACCACGCCGCCGCGCGAGCGGTTGGCGCTGCCGATGTCCTGGCGGCTGATCGTGTGCCCGATCCGCACCCCCACGATGCCCGAGGCGCCGTGCTGCTGCGCCTGCGAGCCCAGGCGCTCCATCACCTGCTCACGCGCCCCGTACACGCCCGCCGTGAACTCGCGCAGCTCGTAGTTCTGCATCGGGTTCAGCGGGTTGGACTGCATCACCCAGTTGTTTTCGTACGCCGCGAAGAACACCGACGTCCACGCCACGATTCCCAGCGGCTCGATGCCAGCGCTCACGAGCTTCGCATAGTCGCTCACCGACAGCTCCGTCATCACCGGCTGCTCGTTTGACCGTGCGCCAGCGCGCCGCACCGCCGTCCCGAGCACCGCGTACTCGATCGCTCCCGCCGCCCAGTCGTGCGCGCTCGTGCGCAGCTGCACGCCCACCACTGCGTCCGCCCCCGCGTGCCTAGCCTCCAGCTCGAGTCGATTCAGCGCCCGCCGGCGCACCTCGTTCCACGCATCAGACAGCGTGTCCAGCTCGGTCAGAACGCTGCCGCCCATCATCATCGGCCAGGTCGAGGACTGGTAACCCACCTGGTAGATCGAGCTCCCCATCACCTGCGCGACCGGCGTAAGCCCCAGCCGGTGGCACAGGGCGAAGGCGCTCACCGACAAGTCGGACGTAAACGACCCGCCGTGCTCGCGCAGCTCGCTCAAACGGCGCTCCGCCGACAGCGGGATGCCGCCGGCCTCGATCCGCGCGAGCGACTGCTGCTCTTGCTCCTGGTGCTCCAGCTCGCGCTCGCGCTCTTGCTCGTGTTCCTGCCCCTCGTCGCTCATCTCAGCGCAGCAGCTCCTCGAGCGCCGCTCTCGCGTGCGCGCTGCGCTCGGCCTCCGCGCGCAGGTCCGCCGTCAGCGCCGCGATCCACGCGTTCGGGTCGAGCGGCTCCCGCTTGATCTTGATGCCGCCGACCTGGCGCTCGCGGAAGCCCTCGACCCGTCCGCCGTCCACGCCGAGCAGGTACGCCGTCGACCCGAGCTCGACTCGCACGGCGCGCACGCGCTTCTCGCCGCGGCCGAGCAGGCCGGCGCCGCGTCGCTCGACGCGCGCCTGCCCTGGCAGCGCCTGCTCGAGCTTGGCCGCCAGCACCTCCACCGACATCGCCAGCTCCGCGCCCTCGCCGCGCAGGCCCGCCGCCGCCAGGTCGAAGGTGTCCTCTTCGCTCACCGCTTGCAGGCTAGCGCGAGGGGGAGGGGCCGGCCGCGGCACGACCGCAGCCAGCCCCTGGATGCCCCTCTCGGTGACTCAGCGCAACAACTCGAGGGTGTTGTTGGAGTCGTCCACGAAGTACACGCCCTTGAGATTGGGCGCCACGGTCAGGCCGAACAGCCCGCCCGCTCCCGCTTCGGTATTCAGCGGCTGGAACTCTGCGCCGAGCGGCGTCGTCTCGACGATGTTCCCGTCGCCCGCGTTGGCCGTGAGGATGTCGCCGTTGGGTGCCAGCGTGAGCCCCAGCGGGCTGTTGAGGTAACCGCCGCTGGCGACCGTCGTGCCTGCTTCTTCCACCGGCGTCGAGCGCGTCATCGCCTTGGGCACCGCCGCGATGCGGTTGCCCTGCGTATCGGCCACATACAGGGTTCCTTCATCGCCCAGAGCCACGCCCGTCGGGCCGACCACGAGCGCTTCGGGGTCGGTGCGCTCCGGGAAGCCTTCAGCGATCACCGACATCGCCGTGACCTTCGGCGGCTTGTGCGCGGTCGTGTGCAGGCGTATGCGCACCACCGTGCCTTCGTCCACCGGCGTTTTTCCCGATTCGACCGTGCCGTTGAGAACGTTGGTCACGAACAGCGTCGTGTTCTGTCCTTCTCCCGCCGCCGTCATGTCCCAGGGTCCATTGATCGGCGGGCCGGAGATCGTCTGCACCGGATGGCCCGTGCTGTCGAGCACGATCAGGCACCCTTCCTTCGCCGTCGCCGATTTGCCGTTCTTGGTCGGCAAGCTCCCCACCACCACATAGCCCTGCGGCAGCATCGCCAGCGCCGTCGTCAGGCCCACGCCCCCCGGACACGGTTCTGCAAGGGCCGCGGGGTTGATCTGCGCGAACAGCGACAGACGCCCGCTCGGCGTCAGCTGCACAATCGTCGTGCCCGTTCCCTGACGGTTTTCCGAGCTGTTGAAGTTGCTGATCAGAATGTCCCCCGCCACCAGCGAGCCCACGCTCCTGGACACGTTGACGATCCCGTAGGGATTCACATCGCCGTTCGCCGGGACCGTGCTGCCGACGGAGGTGATCTTGGTCAGGGAGCCGATGAACGATTGGTCGAACGCGAGCGCGCCCGCGGGCGCGAGCACCGCGCAGGCGAGCGCCGCAGCGAGCGTCGCCAGCAGTCGGGTGCCTCGTGCAGGATTGGACATTGTTGCCTCCACTGTTCGATGGCCCTCACACAGGACGGCCTCGTGCCTTGGCCGGGCGGAGCGCGACTCCGCGGCCCCTCAACCGGCGAGACTCCGTCATCGGCCGAACCTTCCCGCCGACGCGCAAGTGGCGCTCGGTAATAGGCTCTGGGCTCGTCCCGCCGGCGAGGTGGCCGGCGAGATCCACCGTCATGCGGGGGTGTGCGTAATTGCCTCCCACAAACAGACCAACCGAGGTGTGCAATGGCGCAGCAGATCGAGAAGGTGGGAGTGCTCGGGGCCGGGCTGATGGGTCACGGCATCGCCCAGGTGGCCGCCGAGGCCGGCTACGAGGTGGTGCTGCGCGAGGTCGACGAGGCGACGCTGCAGAAGGGCATCGGCAGGATCGAGAAACAGCTCGCGCGCGCAGTCGATAAGGGCAAGGCCTCGCAGGCGGACGCCGACGCCGTCCGCGCGCGCATCAACGCCACGATCCACTACCGCGAGCTGGCCGACTGCGACCTGGTGGTCGAGGCGATCACCGAGAGCCTTCCGCTGAAGCTCGAGATGTGGCGCGAGGTCGACGAGATCGTCAAGCCAGAGGCCGTGTTCGCGACGAACACCTCGTCGCTGGCGGTCATCGACCAGGCCGCCGTCACCGCCCGCCCCGGCCAATTCGTCGGCCTGCACTACTTCAACCCCGCCCAGGTCATGAAGCTGGTCGAGGTCGTCCGCTGCGTCACCACCACCGACGACGCGTTTGCGACCGCGCTCGACTTCGCGCGCTCGGAGGGCAAGCTCGCGATCCCCACCAAGGACAAGGCCGGCTTCATCGTCAACCGCCTGCTCGTGCCCTACCTCCTGGACGCAATTCGCGCCTATGAAGAGGGCGTCGGCTCCGTGGCCGAGATCGACGAGGCGATGAAGGCCGGCGCCGGGCACCCGATGGGACCGCTCACGCTCGCCGACTTCGTCGGCCTGGACACGCTCGGGTCGATCTGCGACGTGCTGTTCGACGAGTTCCGCGAGCGCCGCTTCGCGCGCCCACCGATGCTGCGCAAGATGCTCAGCGCCGGCTGGTTCGGGCGCAAGTCCGGGATGGGCTTCTACGACTACTCGGGCGAGGGGCCGGTCCAGAACGCGGGCATCTAGGTGGTGTGCGCGAGCTCGATCTTTCTTTTTGTGAGTGCTGTATAGCTATGGTATTTATGCGTGAATACGATAGCTATACGGGACTTTTGTGCGAACATTCAACGGCATGAGCGACCTGTCGAGCCTACGTGTCGCGGACGCCGATCGCGAGCAGTTGATCGATGAGCTGCGCGAGCACGCCGTCGCCGGCAGGCTCACCTCGGAGGAGCTCGAGGACCGCATCGGCGGCGCCTACAGCGCGTCCACGCGCGCCGACCTCGACGTGCTCCGCGCCGACCTTCCCGTCAGCTCCACATCGGTCAAGCTCGCGCTGCGCAAGCGCAAGACGCAGCTGCGCCGTCGTCTGTTGCAGGAGGCCGGCGCGTCGCTGGGCGTCTCGCTGCTCAGCGTCGGCATCTGGCTCGCCAGCGGACCCAGCGGGAGCTTCTGGCCGGGTTGGGTGATCGCCGTGACACTGCTGCCGGTCGTGCGTGACGCCTGGCGCCTGTTCGGACCGGCTTCCGATCTCGACGTCGTCGAAGCCAGGCTGCAGGCCCGCCACGAACGTCATCTCGGCCGCGGGCGCCGTCGCCACCGGTATCGAGGGCTACCTCGGCCGTGACGGACCTGAGCGGCGCCACCGAGCGTGCGCTCGGTGGCGGCCCCGAGCGCCACCGCGATAAGGCGCGCCAGCAGGGCAAGCTCGCGGTGCGCGAGCGCGTCGCGCTGCTGCTCGACGATGGCTCGTTCGCGGAGGAGGCGCTGCTCGCCAACTGGCACGAGGACGGCCTCGGCGCGGATGGCGTGGTCACCGGGGTGGGGACGCTCGAGGGACGGCCGATCGCCCTGATGGCCAACGACCCAACCGTCAAGGCCGGCTCGTGGGGGCCGAAGACGGTCGAGAAGATCCTGCGCATCCAGGAGCGCGCGCTCGCGCTTCAGATCCCGATGGTCTATCTCGTCGACTCCGCCGGAGCGCGGATCACCGAGCAGGTGCAGATGTTTCCCGGACGCAGGGGCGCCGGAAGGATCTTCCACAACCAGGTCAAGCTGTCCGGCCTCGCGCCCCAGGTGTGCGTGCTGTTCGGCCCGAGCGCCGCCGGCGGCGCCTACATACCCGCGTTCTGCGACATCGTGATCATGCGCGAGGGCAACGCGTCCATGTACCTCGGCTCGCCGCGGATGGCCGAGATGGTGATCGGCGAGAAGGTCAGCCTCGAGGAGATGGGCGGCGCACGCATGCACACCGGCGTCTCCGGGTGTGGCCACCAGCTCGTGGCGAGCGACGAGGAGGGTATCCACACCGCACGCCGCTACCTCTCATATCTGCCCACCAACTGGCAGCAGCCAGCGCCCGCGACCGCGCCCGCGCCGCCGCGCCAGACGCCCGACCGAGCTCGCGTCGCGGAGCTGATCCCCGCCGATGAGAACAAGCCGTTCGACATGAAGCTGCTGATCGACGCGCTCATAGACGAGGGCTCACTGCTCGAGATCCATCCGCGCTGGGCGAAGGAGCTCATCGTCGGCTTCGCACGCCTGGATGGCAGCGCCGTGGGCGTCCTCGCCAACCAGCCCAAGCACAAGGGCGGCGTGCTGTTCAGCGACTCCGCCGACAAGGCAGCGCGCTTCATCTGGACGTGCAACGCGTTCAATCTCCCGCTTCTGTTCCTCGCCGACGTGCCCGGTTTCATGATCGGCACAAAGGTCGAGCGCGAGGGGATCATCAGGCACGGCGCCAAGATGATCAGCGCTGTCAGCGAGGCGACCGTGCCGAAGATCTCGGTGATCGTGCGCAAGGCCTACGGCGCCGGGCTGTACGCAATGGCGGGGCCCGCCTTCGACCCCGACTGCTGCCTGGCGCTGCCGAGCGCCTCGATCGCCGTGATGGGGCCGCAGGCGGCGATCAACGCCGTCTACTACAACCAGCTTCAGGCGATCGATGACGACGCCGAGCGCGCCGCCAGGACGCAGGAGCTGCGCAGCGAGTACGCGCAGGACATCGACCTCCTGCACCTCGCCTCCGAGCTCGTCATCGACGCCGTGGTTGAGCCCGCCGACCTGCGCGCAGAGCTCGTGCGCCGCTTCGCCCACGCCGCCTTCAAGCAGCGCAGCTGGCCGGCCAAGCGCAACCCCGTGACGCCGGTCTAGAGCGCGTCCGCGGTTCCCGCCGTGCGCGTCTGCTCGTCCTGGAAGGGCGGGTAGGTCTCGGTCAGCAGATACAGGTACGCGTCCGAGCGCGCCATGTAGGAGTTGGCCAGCACCATCAGGTCGAACAGACCCCGCGGCATCTTGCCGCTGATCACGACCAGGAACCACGCGGCGACCGCGCCGATCTCGAGCAGGATGTTCATCGCATAGCGCAGGATCAGGATCGGGATCGCCAGAATCACGCGGAACAGCGTCTTCAGCCGGTCGTAGGTCTCGAGCGGTCCCGCGAACTCCATCCGCACCGGATATGCGGGCTCCGTCGACCCGCCGAACGGCGGGTACGGGTCGGCCAGCAGCGCCGCGTAGGCGGTCACGCGCGCGAGAAAGCGGTTGAAGCTCGCCACGAAGTGATAGAGGCCCGGCGGGTAGCGGCCGGTGATCACGATCGTCACCCACGCGACCACGATCGCGATCGAGGCGACGATCCCGTACACACTCAGCACGATCGCCACCGGGATCACCAGGATCAGACGGAAGAACGTCGTCAACCGACTGCGTTCCTCTACGTAGTCGGCCTCGAAGCTAACGGGGTAGGACACGCGATGAATGCTAGACCGCGTTGCGGCGAACGCTCGCCGTTTTTCAATACATTGCCCTGCGGTGGACGCAACCGACCTCGCCTACGCTGGAATCACCCGCCAGGCCGAGCTGATCGCCCGCGGCGAGATCTCCTCGCGCGAGCTGGTCGAGCTGTACCTCCAGCGGATCGCGCGCTATGACGCGCATCTGAACGCGTTCAGGGTGGTGCTCGCCGAGCGCGCGCTGCTGGAAGCAGATCAGGCCGACGCCCGCCGCGGGGCGGGCAGCGAGCGGCCACTGCTGGGCGTGCCGATCGCGATCAAGGAAGACGCCGATGTCGCCGGCGAGTTGACCAGGTTCGGCACGCGCGCGGGGGACCGCCCAGCGACCGAGGACTCCGAGGTCGTCGGTCGCCTGCGCGCGGCGGGCGCGATCGTGATCGGCAAGACCAACGTCCCCGAGCTGACGCTATGGCCGTTCACCGAGACCCCCACCTTCGGCGCCACGCGCAACCCCTGGAACCTGCAACACACCCCCGGGGGCTCCAGCGGCGGGTCCGGCGCGGCCGTCGCGGCCGGGCTGATCGGCGCCGCGCTCGGCTCTGACGGGCTGGGATCGATCCGCATCCCGTCGAGCTTCTGCGGGCTGTTCGGAATCAAGCCCCAGCGCCACCGCATCTCGCTCGCGCCGCACACCGAGAAGCGCTACGGCTGGCATGGTCTCGCCGTATACGGCCCGATCGCTCGCAACGTCAGTGACGCGGCGCTGTTCCTCGACGTGACCGCGCAGACGCCGCCGGCGCAGGGCACCTTCGCCGGGGCGGCCGCACGTGCGCCCGGCCGCCTGCGGGTCGCCGTCTCGACCAAGCCGATCCTGCCGCAGCCCGTCGACGCGCGGGTGCTCCGCGCCGTGGAGCAGACGAGCGAGCTGCTGCGCTCGCTCGGTCACGAGGTGACAGAGCGCGACCCCGACTATCCGCCCTGGCTTGGTCCGCACATGGTGGCGCGCTACCTGCGCGGCGCCTACGACTCCGCGATGGACCTCGGCAACGTCGAGCGGATGGAGCGCCGCACGCGGCAGGTGCTCGGCATGGGGAGGCTCGTGGGAGACGCTGGCCTGGCTCGCGCGCGGGCGTCCGAGCCGGCGCTGGCGGCGCGAGTGGGGCGCGTGTTCGAGGATCACGACGTGCTGCTGCTGCCTACGACCGCACGCCCCGCGCTGCGCCTCGGCGAGTACGAGGGACGCGGGGCCCTGTGGACGATGAACGGCTGCACACGGCTGATCCCGTTCCTGGGCACCTGGAACGCCACCGGGCAGCCGGCCGTCTCGCTGCCCGCCGGCTTCACCGAGGACGGACTGCCGCTCGCAGCACAGCTCGTGGGCCGGCCGGACGACGAGGCGACGCTGCTATCGCTGGCCGCCCAGATCGAGGCCGAGCGCCCGTGGGCGCAGCAGCATCCGCCCGAGTTCTCGTGAACGACGCACACGCGCTACGGGTCGACTCCTCGCACGAAGACGCGCTGCTGGAGGTGGCCGTCGATGCGGCCACGACAGCGGGCGCGCTGCTGGCAGAGCGCGCCCGTCGGGGCGCCGAGCGGGAGGTCAGCAGCAAGAGCACTCCCACCGACCTGGTCAGCGACGCTGACCTCGCCGCCGAGCGCACGATCCGCGAGCTGCTCGCCACGCGGCGACCCGACGACGGCTTGGTGGCGGAGGAGGGCGCTCGCGTCGAGGGAACGAGCGGACTCAGCTGGGTCGTCGACCCGCTCGACGGGACCGTGAACTTCCTGTTCGGGATACCGCAGTGGTGCGTGAGCGTAGCTGTGCGAGACCGCCACGGCACGGTCGCAGGCGCCGTCTATGACCCCAACCGCGACGAGCTGTTCAGCGCCAGCAGGGAGGGGCGCCCGACGCTTACGGGGCCGCGCGGAACGGTCGAGTTGGCGGCGCCCCGGCCGACCGCGCCGGTGGGCTCTCAGCCGGGGAGCGAGGCGTCGGCGGGCGCCCGCAGCGACGAGCTGGCGACGGCGATGGTCGCCACGGGGCTTGCCTACGACGCGAACGTGCGTGCGGCGCAGGCCAAGGTGCTCGCCCGACTGGCCCCACAGGTGCGCGACATCCGTCGCTTCGGCAGCGCCGCGCTCGATCTCACGTGGACGGCTGCCGGGCGCTACGACGCGTACTTCGAGCGGACGGTCAAGCAGTGGGACATCGCCGCCGGAGCGCTCATCTGTGAACGGGCCGGCCTGCGCTTGCTGGAGCTGCCGGTGCACCACGACCTCCCGTGGGGGATCCTCGTGGCCCGCCCGGCGCTCGCGGAGCCGCTGTTGGCGCTGGTCGGCGGCCCTGCTACCTGAGGCCGAGCTGCGGCGTCAGAAGCGTAGGCTGATCGCTCGGCACTGGTGTGGGTGTCCCGCCGCTCATCCGGCGCTCGCCTCCTGCTTCTCACCGAAGTCGTCGTCGTCCTCCTCCTCCGCCTCGGCCTGCTGCTCCTCGAGCAGTCGCTTCCAGAAGCGGACGTTCTCGCGCATGTGCCCGATTCCGGCGTCTAACGCGAGCCACGGGCCGCGGGGCACCTCGATGCCGCCGCTTGCGCCGCGCAACTCTTCATAGCGGCGCAGATGGGCCTCGTGTTCGGGCAGATAGGCGCTTGCGAGCATCGCCGGGTCGGCTCCGAGGAAGAGCTTGAGCAGGCCCAGGTCGCGCACCTCAGTGCGCGCCTCTCCCGGCTCGGCGCGCCACTTCTCGAGCGCCTCCAACCCGGCTTGCGTGACTCTGTAGATGCGGCGACGCCGCCCGGCCTGTTCGCGTTTTTCGCTGAGCAGTCCCTCCTTGGCCAGGCGCTCGCACTCGAAGTAGAGCTGGCTGTGGGGAATGGTCCAGAAGTGCGTCGTGCTGAGCTGCGCGACCTGCTTCAACTCGTAGGGGGTCGCAGGCTGCACGCGCTCGAGCATGCCAAGCACGATGTAGGAGGCCTCGGTCAGGCGCGGCGTGGACATCGCACGAAGCATAACCGCGATCATAAGGTCCAAAATCTATGTTATGGTCTCCACCGTCTGATATGACCGTACAGAACAGCCGTCTGGGAGTGATCGTCTAAACAAGAATATCGTCTGAGCGTTGGCTCGCGAGGAGGGCCCGAGCATGGCGGGAAGGTCGACGGAGAGGAGCGCCGCGCGCCAGACGGTCGAGCGGGCGCTGCTGCCAACCAGGAACCTGCTCGAGCAGGTCGGGGACATGGTGCTGTTGACGACCAGGACAGTCTCCTCGGCGCTCCGCCCGCCATATCCTTACGGCGAGGAGCTCGTGTCGCAGTTCTTGTTCGTGCTGCGCCTGGTGTGGTTTCCGCTGCTCGTCACGACCGTCGCGATCTGCTACGGCGCGCCGGGGTTGCAGGCGGCGAACTTCTTGCGCATCTTCGGCGCGACCGATCGGTTGGGCGGGTTCTTCGTGCTCGCGGCGATCCGTGAAATCGGTCCGCTGATCACCTCGATCGTGCTCGCGGGGATAGCCGGCACCGCGATCACCGCCGACCTGGGTGCGCGCAAGATCCGCGAGGAGCTCGACGCGCTGCAGGTGCTGGGCGTGGACCCGGTCAAGAACCTGGTCGTGCCGCGGTTTCTGGCGCTGATGCTGATCACCGGACTGTTCGACCTGTACGCGCTGCTGTTCGGCATCTTCGGCGGCATTCTCGCGGCGATCGTGACAGGACAGCCGCTGGGTCCATTCTGGTCGACGCTGTTCGCCAACGCCACGTCCACCGACCTGTGGGGATCGGTGCTGAAGACGACGTTGTTCGGGGCGATCATCGCGATCGTCTGCTGCTACAAGGGCATGACCGCGTCAGGGGGTGCCGAGGGCGTGGGCAGGGCGGTCAACCAGGCGGTCGTGATCGGGTTCCTGGGGATCGGCGCGTTCAACTACGTGTTCACGCAGACACTGCTGGCCACCCATCCCAACATTCTGGTGATCAAGTGATGTTCGCCCACGAACAGCTCATCGCCACCGACGCGGGGCGAGCGCGATGAACGAACGGCTGGCGTTGCCGCGTCAATGGATCGCCGCGGCGGGCGAGATCGCGAGCTTCATGAGCACCGTGGTGCGCGATGTGTGGGGGTTGCGCGTGCTGAGTTTCTTCGGCGAGGCGCTGCGTCAGGCGGGCATCCTGATCGTGGGCTCGGCGCTGGTCATCTGGGGACTGGTGTTCATCACCGGTCTCGGCACGTGCGGCATCGAGGGCGCCTACTTCCTCGAGTCTCAGGGCGCTCCGGCCTACGCCGGCGTGTTCACCGCCCTGTGCGACCTGCGCGAGGCCGTGCCTTACGCGTTCGGGTACATGATGTCCGCGAAGGTCGGCACCGGGATCGTGGCCGAGCTCGGGGCGATGCGGATCAACGAGGAGATCGACGCGCTGGAGGTGATGGGGTTCGACTCGATCACATTTCTCTGCGGCACGCGACTGCTGGCCTCCTGGATCGTCTTGCCGTTCGTCTACGTCGCCGCGGTCGGCATCGCGTACGTGGCCTCCTACATCGCCGTGGTGTTGCAGATCGGATACACGTCCGCGGGGGGGTATCTGTTGACCTTCTGGGAGTTCCAAAGTCCGCCGGATCTGCTGTTCAGCCTGATCAAGGGGATGACGATGGCCACCGCGATCGTGTTGGTGGGCTGTTACTACGGCTACCACGCGAGCGGCGGTCCCGTCGGGGTGGGCGAGGCCACGGCGAAGTCGATGGTGCTGAACCTGGTCCTGGTCACGCTGATCGGAATGCTCGGGACGCAGATCTTCTGGGGCACAAACCCGCACGCCCCGGTCGGGGGGTAGGCGCGCACGTGCTGTTGCTCTTGCACTGCCTTGCCCGTCGCGCCGCCCGCCCGGTGCTCGTCACGATCGTGCTCTGGTGCGCATGCGCAGCGCTTGCGGGGATGGCGTGGGCCGGGGACGCGCTGATCGTCAAAGAGGCGTTCACGCCGGACACGCTGGGCGCCGCTGCCAACCTGTCGATCACGGCGAGCTTTGCGTCGAGCGCTGATGTGCCGCCGTCGCCGATCAGCAGCCTGACGCTGTATGGCCCGGCTGGGCTCGGTATCCAGGCGCGGGGCGCAGGCACGTGCACGGCCGTAGCGCTCGAACGGCGAGGCCCGGCGGGCTGCCCGGCGGACGCGCGAGTGGGCTTCGGTGGCGGCGTCGCCGTGCTCGCACTGCCCGATCAGCTCGTGCGCGAGCCTTTCACGCTCGACTTCTTCTTCGGATCCTCAGAACACGGGCGCGTGAGGTTGCTGGCGTATGCGAGCGCTATCTCGCCGGTCGCGGCGGCGCTCGTGGTGGTGGCGAGGGAGATCCCTGCGCCGAAGCCGTACGGGCTCGGCTTCAGCGTTCAGGTTCCGCAGGTCTCGGCGATACCCGGCGCCGAATACGTCTCCATCGAAAGCGCGTTCGCGACGCTCGGCGCAGGTGACGTCGCGTACTTCAAGACCGTGCACGGCCGGCGCACGCTCGTTCACGTCGAGGGGCTGACCGTGCCCCGGACGTGTCCCGTCGGCGGTTTTCCGACGCGCGGCACCGTCGCGTTTGCCGACGGCGCCACGTTCACCGTCAACCCGACGATTCCGTGTCCGTCCGGCTGACCCCCTGCGCGTGGCTGACAGCGCGGGCGCGGCTGGGCGCTGCGCTGCTCGTCGTGCCCGCAAGCGTGGCGCTCCCGCGGCCGAGCCCGGCGCGCGCCGCGCCGACGAGCGGCGCGCAGGTCCCGGCCACGATCGCGGCGTCGTTTCACCCCGACAAGCTCGGCGCGATGGGCGCGCTCACCGTCACGATCAACCTCGCCGGGGGGGCGCAGGGCGATCCACCGCCCCTGCTCCGCTCGGTTCTGCGGCTACCGATCGGACTGGGTGTCGAAATCCCACACCTGCGCAGCTGTGAGCCCCACCGCCTGCAACTGTTGGGTCCGCGCGGCTGTCCGGCGCAGTCGCGGCTCGGCGTCGGGACGGCGCTCGTGCGCGCAGCGTTGGGCTCCCAGCGGCTCGAAGAGAGCATCTCGCTGTGGGTGTTTCTCGGCCCGCTGCGCAACCTGCAGCCGACGTTCGAGATGCTCGCGCAGGGCTACTCGCCGTTTGACGAGCGTGCGGTCTTGAGCGGCACGGTGCTCCCCGATAACCCGCCATACGGCGAAGACCTCGTGCTGGCCGTTCCCGCGATCCCGACGCTGCCGCTCGAGCCGGACGCGTCGATCGCCTCGATGTCCCTGACGATCGGGTCCCGTCGGCGCGCAGCGCACGAATCGAACACGACGATCGAGCCGGCGCGCTGCCCGCCTGGCGGCTTTCCGTTCGCGGCCGAACTCACGTACGCAGACGGCTCGACACAGGACGTCTCTACAGCCACTCCCTGTCCACGATGAACCGCCAGAAAGGCATGACAGATGCGAAATGAAAGTAGGAGAACTCGCGGTCTCATGAGCTTGCTCGCCGTCGCAGCGACCGTGTCGCTCGCAGCGAGCGGGGCTTCCGGGACGCTTGCTCTGAGCGCCTCGCAGGCCCGCGCCGCGGTCGCCAGCGGCGCGAGGGTGCTCTCCCTGAACGAGAGCGGCAGCCTTCACCTGACGAGCAAGCACGGCTTCACGCTCAACGAGCAGGGCCTCGCGTCGGGCACGGTCAGGGGCTCGATCTACGTTCACCTGAGCATCGTCTCGAGCAGCCGCGTCACCGCCGAACTGAACATCTACCCGAGCGGCGGCTCGATCACGGCCTATGGCAGCGCGAGCTATCACAGGGAAGGTGCGAGCGCGCGCTTCTCCGGCTCGATGTCGATCGAGCGCGGCACCGGCAGCTATGGGCACGCGCGGGGGTCGGGCCTGAGCTTCAGCGGCACCATCCAGCATTCGAACGACGCCGTTACCGTGCACGTGGCGGGCAACGCCGTTGACTGAGCCGCACAAGCGCGAGTCGCGCGAGCGCGGGGACCCGATGCTGGAGCTGCGGGACCTGGCCAAGCACTACCCGAGTGTCGTCGGGGAGCCGGTGCGTGCCGTAGACGGCGTGTCGCTGACCGTGCGGGCCGGCGAGATGGTCGCGCTGTACGGGCCGAGCGGGTCGGGCAAGACGACGCTGCTGTTGATGATCGCCACACTGCTTGCCCCGACATCGGGGACCGTGCTGATCGGCGGGCGCGACACCTCCTCGCTATCAGAGCGCGAGGCGTCCCGGTTCAGGCTCACAGAGCTCGGCTTCATCCGCCAGAGCTTTGACCTGCTGCCGGGCGTCAGCGCGATCGACAACGCGGTCCTCAAGCTGTTGAGCGCGATGCGCTGGCACCGAGCGCGGCGCGAGATCGAGCCGTTGCTGATTCGTCTCGGGCTGGGCGAGCGCCTGCACCACCGCTCAGAGACGCTCTCGATGGGCGAGCGCCAGCGCGTGATGATCGCGCGCGCCCTATCCACCAACCCACGCCTGCTGCTCGCCGATGAGCCAACCGGAAGCCTCGACACACAGCGAGGTCGCGAAGTGCTCGAGCTGCTGTGTGAGCTGTGCCGCGAGCGTGGCGTGGCGGTCGTGCTCGTCAGCCACGATCCGATGGCGGCCCGCTATGCCGATCGCGTGCTGGCGTTGCGCGATGGGCGGCTCGGCGACTACGACGCGGACCCCAACGCAGGCGGCGAGGCGGATGGACCGATCGAAGGCTCGCCGGTAGGGCGTGCCGGAGTGACGGGCGCTGTGCTCACGGGGGCCGGCACGGCTGGGCGCTCGCGCAGTCTGCCCACGAGCGTCACGCGGCCGTGAAGCCGTCGAACGTCCTCTTGCTCTACCGAGTGCGGCTGCGCGCGCGAGCTGCGCAGGAGTGTCTTGCGATCGTAGGCATCGCGGCGGGCGTGGCGCTGCTGTTCGCCTCGCAGGTCTCGAGCTCGAGCCTCAAGGGCTCCGTCGCCGAGCTCGAGCATGGGATCGTCGGCAACGCGACGCTGCAGCTCGCCGCGCGCGACCCGCACGGCCTGGCGCAGGGTGAGGTGGAGCGCGTGCGGCGGCTGGCGGGCGTGCGCTTCGCCGCTGCGCTACTCGAAGCGAGCGCGCAGGCGAGTGGGCCCGGCGGCAGTGAGTCGGTCGAGCTCGTCGGCGCCGATCAGAGCCTGTCGGCGTTGGGGGGCACGCTCGTGCCGCACGGCGAACTCACCCCGTTCGGCGGGATCGGCGCGGTCGTCATGGCGGCGCCGCTCTCGCACGCGCTGGGCGTCGTCCGCTTCGGCCAGGAAGTCACGTTGCGGCTCGCCGGCCACACCATCCAGGCGCCGCTCTACGCTCAGCTCGGCGAGCGGCAGATCGGCCAGCTCGCGCGCAGTCCCGTCGTGATCGCGCCGCTCTCCTACGCCCAGGAAATGGCTGGGCTGCAAGGACGCGTGAGTCGCGTCCTGATCGAGCCTCAGACGGGCGCGCAGGCGCGCGTGCGGGCGGAGCTGACGGCGCTCGCGGCAGACCACTCGAACGTCGAGCCGATCGACCACGAAGCGACGCTGTTCGCCAACGCCGTGAGCGCGAGCAGCCAGTCGAGCGCGCTGTTCGCCGCGATCAGCGCCGTCGTGGGATTTCTGTTCGCGTTCAACGCGACGCTGCTCACGGTCCCCGCGCGGCGCCGGCTGATCGTCGACCTGCGCCGCGACGGCTACGCCCCGCGGACGGTGATCGCGGCGCTGTGCCTCGACGCGCTGGTGCTCGGTGTGGTCGCGTCTGCGCTCGGACTCTCGCTCGGCTACGTGCTCTCCGCAGGCGTGCTGCGCTCAGACTCTGCATCCTTCTCGCTCGCGTTCACCGTCGGCGCCGAGCAATCCGTCAGCTTCACAGACGTGGCGATCGCAGCAGCAGGCGGCATGCTCGCCGCGTTCGCTGCGGTGCTCAGCCCGCTGCGTGCGGTCCTCTCGCACGACCCGCTCGCGGCGAGCAGCGAACGCGAGCAGTCGAGCGCCAGGTCGGCCGGGGTGCGCACCGCGCTTGCCGGGCTTGCCTGCCTCGCCGCAGCCAGCGCCCTCCTGACGATCGAACCCGACGCGGCGATTCTCGGCATGGTGCTCGTGATCGCGGCGCTGCTGTGCGTGTTACCGCTGACGCTGCGCGCAACGCTCGCGCTCGCGGGGTGGCTTGCCGCACTGCTCGTCAGCCCGGTGCCGCACATCGCTCGGATGGAGCTGAGCGCGGGGCGCACACGAGCGGTGGCGATCGCAGCGACCGGCGCCGTGGCCGTCTTCGGCAGCGTCGCGATCCAGGGGGCGCACCGCGATCTGCTCGCAGGTCTGCGAACTGCAACGCGTGAAACGACCGCGGCCGCGCAGGTGTGGGTGGCGCCGACCGGCTCCTACAACCTGTTGATGACCACTCCCTTCGCGCCGGTTGCGCAGGCCCGCCTGCGGCGGGTTCCGGGGGTACAGGCGGTCGGGCTGTATCGCGGCGGGCTGCTCGACTACGGCCTGCGGCGCGTGCTCGTCATCGCCCCGCCGATCGCGGCGCGGTCGCTGCTGCCCGCGGGACAGCTGCTCGGCGGTGACGCGCGCAGGGTAGAAACGCTCGTGCGCAGTGGTGGCTGGATCACCGTGTCACGGGCGATCGCCGAAGAACACGACCTGCGCGTCGGGCAGAGCGTCACGCTGCCGACTCCCGACCCGACCAGGATGCGCGTCGCTGCTCTGTCCACGAACATCGGCTGGGAGCCGGGCGCGATCGTGATGAGCGCGCCGAGCTACGCGCACGCATGGGCCAGTACAGACGCAAGCGCGTACGCCATCCAGCTCGCCCCCGGTGTTCCGCCCAGCCGCGCCGCGCGTGAGATACGGAGCGCGTTGGGAGCGGGCCCGGCGAGCGCGCTGGCCGTGCAGACCGCCCAGCAACGCGGCGGCGCGCTGGCGACGCTCGACACGCGCGCGCTTGCGCGCCTCACGGAGATCGCGACGCTGATCCCGATCTTCGCCGTGCTCGCGATGGCCGCCGCGATCGGCGCGATGGTGTGGCAGCGGCGAGCGCGTCTGGCCAAGCTCAAGCTCGAGGGTCTCGCGCGAGCGCAGCTGTGGCGCACGATCCTGCTCGAGAGCCTGCTCCTGCTCGGCGCCGGCTGCACCACCGGTGCCCTATTCGGCCTCTACGGCCAGCACCTTGCCGACCGCGCGCTCGCGCAGTCGATCAACTTCCCTGTCGCTCACTCGCTCAGCCCGCTGCCCGCGCTCGCGAGCCTCGGCCTCGTCATCGCCACCGCGCTCGCGGTGCTCGCGCTCCCCGGTTATCTGGCGGCAGGGGTGCCCGCAGACGTCGCGCTGCAGGAGTGAGCGCGGGCGAGAGGACTCGAACCTCCAAGGGCTTTCGCCCACCGGCTCCTAAGATGGGCTGTCTCCGAGTGTTGCCGACATGACGCCGGCGGGGCTGTAGCAGAGAAAGCCGTCGGGCCCACGAAGCCGTCGAAGCGTTTCATACGGCGGCGCTCGCGGCGATCAACCCGACAAAGAGACCCGACAGAAAGGCAATCAGCCGGCCTTCCGCAACGTAGGCCCGAGAACGGCTCACGCGCCTCCTGCAGGGTAAGGTATTCACGCGCTGCGCGATGCGAATGTATCGACGCTGGGCTGTACGTCGGGCCCGTCCAGGCGCCGCCGGACCTCGACCGTCTCCCCCAAGACGGACCAGCGCGCGTATGCGAAGCTCATGGCGGATGATCGGAGGCAGTCATCTCCCACGACATGAGAGATCCCGCCGGTAGCACTCCTATAACTGCAACACAGCAACGGAGGCCCCTACGATGACCAGCGAACCGGTTCGCGACAGCGTGACCGATCGTCTGCTTACCCCGGAGAACGCCACCCTCGTCGTCATCGACTACCAGCCGACGCAGGTGCGCTCGATCCGTTCGATGGACCATCAGCTCCTGCTAGAGAACATCGTCCGGGTCGCCAAGATCGCGACGCTGTACGCGCTACCGGTCGTACTGTCGACGGTGAACGTCGCCAGCGGAGTCAACCAGCCGACGGTGCCCGAACTGCTGGACGCCTTGAACGGCGCGGAGCAGATCGACCGCACGAGCATCAACGCATGGGAGGACATGGAGTTCCGTGCGTCGCTAGAGGCAACGGGGCGCAAGAAGGTCGTGATGACGGCGCTTTGGACCGAGGCGTGCCTCGCATTCCCGACGCTCGACGCGCTGCGATCGGGATACGAGGTCTACCCCGTCGTCGATGCCGTCGGCGGCACCTCGCTCGATGCGCATGGGGCGGCGTTGAAGCGCGTCACCCAGGCCGGTGCCAAGCCGGTGAGCTGGGTGCAGCTCGCATGCGAGCTGCAGCGTGACTGGGCTCGCACCGGGACCGCGCCCGAGTTCAAAGAGATCCTGTTCGGCCCGGCACCCGTCGTCGACGTCACAGGGCTCGGTGCGTAGCGAGGAAGCCGTCCGCACTCAGACAGCGAGGATCGAGTTGGACGACGTGCACTCGTCCGTGCTCCGAAGCGCCAGACGCTCGCTTAGCCCCGGCAGGGAAAGCGACAGTGACCGGCTCAGGTCATTCCAGCCAAGGGCTGCTAGCTCTCGGGGCCACCCTGGGCTCGCTGGGCCAGGCCGTCCCACTGCTGCCAGTTCTCGATCCGCGAGGCGTACTCGCGGCGGATCAGCAGCAGAGCGGTGCTGCTGAAAAAGACCCGCAACGGGGGCTCGGCGGCATCGACGAGCTCGAGAATCGCGGCGCCGGTCGCCTGCGGGTCGCCGGGTTGCGATCGCACGGGTCCGAGTGCCTGCAGACGACGCTCACGTACTCCGTCATACACGCCCATCTCCTGCGCCCGCCCTGCCGATGTGCCCGACCAGTCGGTGGTGAAGCCTCCGGGCTCGACCAGGGTCACGTGGACCCCGAACTCGGCGAGCTCCGCGGCGAGCGACTGGCTGAACCCCTCAAGGCCCCACTTGGACGCGTGATAGAGACCCAGCATGGGGAACGCCATCACGCCACCGATCGAGGAGACCTGGATGATATGGCCGGAGCGCTGCTCGCGCAGCAAGGGGACCACGGCTTTCGTGACCCACAGTGGGCCGAACAGGTTGGTCTCGATCTGACGCCGGGCCTCTTGCTCGGTGAGCTCCTCGATCGCGCCGAACTGGCCGTAGCCCGCATTGTTCACGACCACGTCCAGGCGGCCGAAGTGCTCGTGGGCGCTTCGTACCGACTCCTCGATGCCTGCCTTGTCGGTCACGTCGAGCTGCAGTGCCAGCAGGCGCTCGCCGTGCGCTGCGGCGAGGTCCTCAAGCGTGCGGGTGTCCCGCGCGGTAGCTGCGACGCTGTCACCGCGCTCGAGCGCCGCCTGCGCCCATACTCGGCCAAAGCCCCTCGAGGTAGCTGTGATGAACCATACCCTCGCCACGACGGCTCCTCTCGTTCGATCGCGGCCGGCGGCCGCAGGTCAGTTGATCTAAGCGGAAGAGGTCACCCGAAGGTTGTCAGCCTGCGAGCTGTGGCCGACATGTCGCCCGCGGCCTGTCTTTGTGACCTACCGCCGCCCTTCGGGGTCTATTTCGACGGTCATGAGACCATCACCATGACGATGGATCACCTTCCAGGCGCCATCCTCTCGGCGGTAGACCGAGGTTGCCCTGAGGCTCATTTCGTCTGTCTTACCGTCGATCTTGCGAGTGAGGTGCTCCAACTCGACGGTGAAGCCCAGCTCATCGCCAAAGCTCGAGGCGAGCGTCTCTGCGTCCCAGGTCTCGTAGTCGAGCGTCTTAGCTGCCGCCGTCAGTAGTGCGCTGACGGCGTCGATGCCGACCTGATGGCCGCCGACACCCCCCATCAACGAAACGTCCGGGGCGCGTGACCACAGTTGAAGGAACGGTCGCGGGTTACCACCAGTGTGCTCGCGAAGGGCCGCATGACACTGTTTTAGGAACTGCGCGGCGTCAGCGCTCACCGTGGTTCTTGCAGTCTCCATCGTCTCCTCCTGCTCGGTCGTTGAGGGGATCCTACGCTCGGGAGGCGCCTCGGCCGCACGACGAGCGAGCCCGATCTCAGCGCGGCTACACGAACCGCTTGACGAACTCGAGCGCCTTGGCGCAGACCTCGCGCCAGCCATTGTCGATCGTCAGCGAGTGACCGCGGCCCTCGACCTCGACGATCTCGGTCACGCCGCTGTTGCGGCGCTCGCGCTTGAACGAGGCGTTTGCGATCGCGTGCGGGACGGTGTGGTCCTTCTCCCCGGCGAGGATCAGCATCGGGCCCCGCTTGGCCTTCTCGACGTCCTGCACCTCGTACTCGGTGACGGTGCGGTCGTCGCTCCCCGGTGCATCATTCATCGCGTTCCTTTCCTTTCGGTCTCCGGAACCATGCTGACTCCGAGCTGTTGCTCAGTACGCTCCGCCTCCCCGCATCGGTCGCGGTGTGCAGCGCCCATTATGGGCGACCGCTAGCCTCCCCGGGGTTGTGCCGTCGGCTCGGCGGGTTGCGGTTGTGGTTTCGCTTGGGCGCGGTAGGCGCCGATGGATTGCTGGATATAGGCGAGGAGATCGGGCCGGATCCGATGCAGTCCCTTGCGGTCGTACCACCTCACGACGGTCGCTCCGAGCGCGAGCCAGAAGATGAGCCCCGCTGCGGCCGCGATGATCCCTCGGGTGAGTCCGGCATTGCCGGCAGCCCCGAAATAGAGGATCGCCCTCGTGCCAGAGAGGATCTGACGCGCGCGTTCCTCCTGGCGGCTGGTGTGCTCGACACTCACGCCGGGAAGGTACTCCGCGGACGCGATCAGCGGGGACAGCTCAGGCGTTAGGTTTCGGCTCCACATGCAGCTCGCCTACCCTGATCGCCTCGCCCAGCTCGTAGGCCGCCCAGCCCGCGTCGGAGCTTGCGCGGTCGTCCTCGGTGTAAGGCGCATCGTCAAGCGGAGCTGCCTCGAGGGCTGCCACCATCGGGTCCTGGGCGAGCGTGAGCAGGATGCCGGCAGCATCCACGCTCTCGTCTGGTAGCTCGTCTACAAGTCGGTGTAGCTCGGCTCGTGTCATTGAGCTAAACGTAACATCGGAAAACATCGTCCTCAGCGCCCGGCGCCGGCGCCGGAACACGCCGATAGGCGGTTGCCTCACAAGCCGGCCAGCGGGGATGGGGCTGAGCGCCGTCCCGCGCACCCCTCAGCGCCTTGCCACCTGGAATGCTGGACCGCCGCTGCGGCGTGATGATCGTCGGCCCGCCCGAGACCGTTGAGGAGTCGTCCCGGACGCTCTTCGTGTTGGTCTCGGGTGTCCGGTTGGGTGTCGGGATATGAACCGGACACCACCCGGGTAGCAGGGTGTAGCGAGTCGAGAGCAACAACGACTAGAGGACCGATTGGGACACAGAGCTACATGGCGGAGTGGGAGGCGGAGGACTGTCGGAGCGGCGAGGGCAACGAGGCGAGCGGACGCGAGGTCGTCCGCGTGGCGGGTGACATGACCGCGCGTGCAGGACGGCGTCCGTGTACCGGCAGGTCAGACGAAGCGTCTACAGCCGCATCGAGGGGAGCGGCGTTGGCGTTTCCTTCATGGCCGTTGGGTCGCTCGTTTTGGCGATCCACTCCGTGGAGGCGAGCGTCGCTCCCGCTCAGCGTCAAACGGCGGAGCACCGGCTCGAGATGCCGCGGCCCCGTCCGTGGACCTCACCGTCTCGCCCCCAAGAGTTCGACCTACACGCCGGTACAATCACCGTGTGTCGACTTCGCCTTGGCCGTCGTTGCATGACGAGGATCGTTGGCTGCTCGCCGCGATGGAGGATCAGCTGCGCGACAGCACGCAGAGCCCAGAGCAGCTGCAGGCTCGGGCCCGTGAGCTGCGCGCCCAGGCGGAGCAGAGCGATATCAAGGGCGTCCGCGACGCGAGCTTGGCGCTGGCCGGGCATTATGAGGAAGCCGCGGCCGCTCGTCTGGCTGCTCGCTGAGCGCTAGCTGCCTCGCGCTCGCTCGAGCAGCCCGCGCATCTCGGCGACGAGCGCCTTCCGGCGCGCTCGTAGCGCCGATAGCTCGGGCTCTGCTTCGATGAGGCGAGTCTCGGCGAGCTGCAGCGTGCGCTTCGCCCGGGGCGGGTCGAGCAGGTTCTGTGTCTCCCACTCCTCTCTCAGCTGGCGCAGCTCGCGCGCCAGCCCCGGCATCCGTTTGGTGACCACCGCGGCCGACTCACCGAGCAGCGCCCGCGTGTGAGCACTGTCCGCGCCGAGCGCGCCGAGCTCGCGATGGAGCTCGGCGAGGTACTCGTGCGCGATCGTCGCCGCGGCGAAATAGCGGTCGAGTGCTGCGAACGGGTCAGGGCGTTCGGTCATGATGCTCGCGATAGCTTCGAGGAGCGCACGGATGGCGCCGATGTCCGCGCCTTCGGCGGAAATTGGCCTGCACAGCGAGCACGTTGCTCGGCTTTCCGGGTGATGACCATCAGGACCAACCCGGGTTTAGAGCAAGCGGCGGCCACGGCATGAGCGCGGAACAACACGACGTGATGACGGCCGCCGAGGTCGCCGAATATCTGCAGATCCCCGTGCGCTCGGTGCACGATTACGCCGCCCGCGACGAGCTGCCCTCCGTCCGAATCGGCCGGCACCGCCGCTTCAGCCGGGCGGCCGTCGAAGCGGTGGTGGACGTCAGTCGCCGCCCTCAGCGAATGCCCGCGCGAACCGATCGACCTGCTCGCTCGCCTGGCGGGCGTGGAGGTAGGGCGCCGTCGTTTGGAGGTCCGCGTGTCCCATGGCCGCCTGTATCTCGGTGACCGGCACGCCGCCAGTCGCGAGCAGCGAGCCGTAGGTGCGTCTGAGGTCGTGGAAGCGGAGCGGGCGCAGCCCGACGGCGTCGCGCGCGCTTGAACCTCGCGACGAGCGCGCTCGCGTCGAGCGCGCGCCCGCGCCAGTTGCAGAACACCAGATCGTCGGGCGCGGTGAAATCCTCGCGTGCAGACGCTCGAGCGCCTCGGCCGCCTGCGGGACGAGCGGGACGTGTCGCACGCGGCCGCCCTTGGTCCCGGACTCCCCGCCGGGCGAGAGCGCGCGCGAGACCGTGATGACGTCGTCGCCGACGTCACGCCAGCGCGGCGCCCGCAGCTCGCCTTGTCGCAGCCCGGTGTAGGCCGCGACGCGCACGAGCTCGGCGTCCTGCGCGTCCTCGGCCTGGGTCGCGTCGCTGGCGGCGGGCCGGTCGCGGTGCCCGCCCCCTGCAAGCGCCGATGCGAGCCGCTCGACCTCTGCGACGCTGTATGTGTCGAGCGCCGCCTGCTGCGGTTCGCGTCGCTTGTCGGTCGCGCGCACCGGGTTGGCAGGCAGGCCGGCGCGCTTGACGCCATAGGCGAACACCGCGCCGAGCAGCGCGCGCCCGCTGCAGGAGTGAGTGCGGGCGAGAGGACTCGAACCTCCAAGGGCTTTCGCCCACCGGCTCCTAAGGCCGGCGTGTCTACCAATTCCACCACGCCCGCGTCGCTGTTCGCAGGCTACCGGCCTGGCGGCCGGCGCTGCCGCCGCCGGCCTTCGAAGCCAGGCTGTGGAGCCTGGGCGGCCACACACAGGAGCGGCGCGAGCTTGTATGGTCATGGCCGTGATGTCCTCGGCGCCGATCCGTGAGGAGCAGCAAGGCGTGATCATCACGCACCCCAACCGCGACAAGCCCGTCGTGCAGGCAACGCGCGCGACCGTCGTGCTGCTGTTGCTCGTCAGCGCCGGTCTCGTGCTGATCGTCACGATTGGTGGCTGGAGCGTGCTCGAGGGGGCGATCCCCATCCAGCTCGCATACATCCTCGTGTACCTGACGTTCGCGTTCTTCGCTGCCCGCTGGAATCGTGGCGTGCTACCGGTAGCCGCGGCGCTCGCAGTGCTGCTTGCGATCTTCGCGCTTGTCGCAGGGCCGGCGTGGTTCGACCGCGATAAATCCGGCTTCGCCCAGCCCGCGCTCAACGCCGGCCTGCTGGGGCTGGTGACGCTGCTGATCGTCCCCGTGCAGATTCTGCTCGTCGCGTTCGCCATGCGCGGCTTCAACCAGGGGTGGAACGTCGAGCTCGAGCGACGTGACCCGTCGGCCGGCGCGGACGTCTACGCCGACCCGCCTCCCTACCCCGCCTGAGCAAGCCTGGGTATCCTCGCTCGCGCGACCTCTTGCGGCGGTGGCGGAACGGTAGACGCGGGGCCCTCAAAAGGCCCTGTCCGAAAGGGCGTGTGGGTTCGAGTCCCACCCGCCGCACTGCCGGGGTCGGGTGCGCCGGCGGTGGCCACTGCTGCCCGGTGAGCGACGCCGCGAGCGCCTCGGGCTGCTCTAGCCGGCGTTTGCGTCGGTCTCGCGCGCGATTCGCCAGCCGGCCTTCAGCGGCGCCAGGAAGTACGGCGGCTCGTCGGTCGCGAGCCGTTCGTCGTAGGTGTATTCCTTGACGTAGCCGTGGGTGCCCACTTCTCCGACGATGCCGCGGAACTTCTGCGCTATCGCACCGTCGATGTTGAGGTTTCCGAGGGTCGCGCCGCAGTTGTAGTTATCGACGACGAACGAGTCGCGGGTCGAGAGGATGGCGGCGTAGATCCACGGGTTCGTGAGCGATTCGCCGCCGTTTTTGCCGCCTTCGCAGGGGTGGTAGACGCGCACGAAGCGGCTCGCGATCAGACCCAGTGTGACCGTGCTCGAGCCGCTGGGTGCCGCCGGCGGGGTGACGCCCGTGGGCGTGAGGCTGCCGTCGATGATGAGGTCGACTTCCGCGCCGATCGTCAGCGGTTTGCTGTAGTTGCCGCTCACGTACACACTGCCGCAGTTTTCTTCCTGGGGCAGCGTGGTGCTGTTGTCGGAGTTCGTCTGTTCGTACTTGTAGCTGCAGCCACTCGAGTTGGACTGGATGTAGATGAGCCCGTTTTTGGGCCATTCGATCGTTTCCGTGACCGCTTTTTTGCTCACGAACGTCGTGACTTTGATCCTGTTGAACGAGCCTTCCAGGACGAGGTGGGTCAGCCCCGTGAATTCGTTTTCCTGAGGGTGTTCCGGCTTGCGTTCGACGTAGTCGCGCAGGCTCGTGTCGCTTTCGGGCGCTTCCAGTTCCGGGCCCGTGATCGGCCCGCCCGTCGGCGTGTTGTATATCGCGCTGCCGGATCCGCAGCCAGCTTCGATCGCGCCGCCGTTCATTTCGATGATGTCCGGGGGTTCGTGGGCCGGTCGCCCGAATTCGGCGCCGCCGCACACCAGGGCCGAATCGTCGGTGTGCATCGGGCCGTTGACGGTGTCTTCCGGCCCGAACACGATGTTCTGGCAGCTTATGTGGAGTTCTTCGCGCCGTTTGCGGTAGTTGGCGCATTCCGGATTGCCGCCTTTATACGCTTCAGGGTCCTCGACCTCGTACTGGGTGAAGTAGATGTAGTCGAGGAAGCCGGTGACCTGGAAGGTCGCGATCACCGCGCGCGTGACGCTGCCGGCCTTGCCGGTCGACTTGATGCGGAAGGTGTTCGCCAGCGGCGCCTTCGACTCGATCATCGTCGCGAACGGGTTCCCGGCATTGCATTTTTTCGTTTCTTTGGGGGCGGTGCTCGCCGGCAGCAGGGTGATTTCGTAGCTCTCGTGTCCTTCTGGGGTCCCCGGCAGCGCGCCGCTCGGTTCCGCGCACGTCTCCCAGGAGTCGGGGTTGGCCTGCAGCAGGTACTCATATTCCTGCACCCCCGCGAGCGCGGCATAGTAGGCCTGCTTTTCGGTGAGGCTGTGGTGGGAGACGTGGATGTTGCCGTTCGCGGCCGTGAAGGCCGCGACCAGCAACAGCGCCGTGACGAGCATCACGCCGAGTGCGATGATCATCGTGAAGCCATCCTCCGCGCGGGCGAAGGCGGGGGAGCGGGGTGTGTGAGCGTTCAGCGACATGGGCCGTCTGCGATCGTGGCTTCCGATGCCGGTGCGGCGAAGGCGAGCGTCACGAGGTTGCTGAATTCAGCGGCGCGGAAGAGCGTCAGCTTGTTGTTGGCGGGGGCGGTCGTGAACGTCACGAGGACCGCGGCGACGGTCGCGGCTTCGCCCGAGGTGAAGCCTTTTTCGGGCGGTGTCACAGACAGGAGCGTGCCGAGCGGTGTTTCGGTGGTGCCGATCGATTTCGTGTTGTACTTCTCGTACTGGAAGATCGGCACCGGCACTTTTTTGCCTTCCGACACAGTTTCCCCCTCGTACACGTTTTCGGCCAGCAGCGTGCCGCCTTTGGGAGTTTCCGTCGCTTCATAGGTGAAGTTCGGTGCGGTGCCGCCGCTGCTTCGATACGTGTAGTCGATGAGCTTGCCGGCGCCGGGCGATTTGCCCGTCCAGACGATGTGGTGTTCGGCGGCGTGAGCGCCTTCGACGGCGGCGCTTTCGCCGTAGGCCGTCCTGAAGCGAAGTTCGCTCGCGCCGCTTTTTTCCTGGACCGGCGCGAATTCGCGAGCGATGCAGGCGGAGTGCAGCTCGTCGACGACCTTCGTCAGGGCTGAGCGCCCGAGCTGCTCGGCCTGCACGCTGTCGGTGATCTGGGATGTCTGGCGCAGCGAGATTTCGAGGATCGTGAAGAGGGCGAAGACGACCACGATGCTCGTCACCGTCGCGACCAGCACCTCGATCAGCGTGAAGCCGCGCTCATCGCGGGCGACCTGCGGTGCGATCCCAGAGATCACGGACATTTCGTCTTCCCAGATTCGACGGTCACTTTGCTGGCTGTGTATTCTTCGGTTTCTTTTACTTCGCGTTTTTCGCGCGTTTCTTTGGTTTTCGTTTCTTCCGCTTCCGCTTCTTTTCTGGGTATTTCTTTTTCTTTTTCTTCTTCTTTTAGAGCGGCTTCACGGGCTTTAGTTTCTGCGCTTTCGCGCGCGGCCTTGACGGAAGACCACCATTCAGGGGAGGTGCTGGGATTATGATTTTTGTTCGCAGCTTTCAAGCTCTTGTATAGGAGGCCGCCCGATTTGACTTCCGCGTTCAGCGCATATGTCGTCGCTCCGGAATACGCCGCAGCTGTTCCGTAGGCTTCGTTTTCTTTTACTACGGCTTCGCCCTTTTTGGTGGCTTCTGTCGCTTCGCGTTTGATCCTGGGTTCTTCTTCTTTTTTGATGCGAGCAGCTTTGGTTTCTGCTTCTTTTTTTTCTTCTTCTTTTTTCCGGAGTTCTTGTTCGGATGGAGAGGGCTGCCCGAGGAAGATGCTCGGAGCGGTGCCTGCTTCGGTGGTGTTGTCATAGCTCACCGTGTAGGTCTTGCCCTTCGTCGGGCTCCCAAGTTCGCTGTCGTACACGCAGAGTCCGAATTCACCGAATGGCTGGAAGGGGTGTTCGAGATGTCCGCCGTTCTTGGGGGTTGCTTCGGTGGTGGTGTCCTGCGTGTGCTCGTCGTTGATCGTGGCCTCGTTGTTCGGCGCGATCCCGGCACACTTCGTGTTCGTGATCGTCACCAGCTGGGGGTGCGTGGTTTCGAGCGCTTCCCAGAGGTGCGTGCTTTTTTCGGCTTCAGATTTCGTGCCCTTGTACAGGCTGAGCGCGACGTAGCTCGTCGGGACTTTGACGGTGGTCGATTCGCCGGGGTGCACGGCGATGTTCTTTTCTTCAGGTTCGTAGCCAGCGACGATCGTTTTGGGATCGTTCGCCGGACAGTCGCCCGTGTAGACCGTCCACGGGTTTTCGCCGCCTTCTTTTTTGCCTTCTTTTTCTTTTTGTTCGAGGAAGGGGAAGAGGTTGCCGTTGGGGTATTTGACCGATTCCTTGGGCGAGGTCGCGGTCGGTTCGTAGGTCCCTGGTTCGCCGGGCAGGGCTTCATAGATCCCACCCATCCCGAGCTTCGAGCGCGTGCTGCCCAGCTCGAAGAGGGGTTCCACGTGCATCGCGATATTGGCGGCGACGAACGTGTCGCCGGCGACCGTTTCTTCGACTTCGCCGCTGCCTTCGTTGTTGGCGTGCTTGTAGCTTCCGTGGGTCTTGTACTGGAAGAGCGCGGTGATCGCGCCCCCCCGGTTGTAGACGACTGGGTCGTGCGTCGTGTAGTTCGGTGCGAGCGTGACTTCCTTCGGTGGGTAGGCGGTCGAGCCGTTGATCGTGACGTAGCCGACTTTTTCCTTGATGAAGACGAGCGCGGAGGTCGCTGGGATGCCGGCGAAGACGACACAGCCTTCGCTGCCGGTCGTTCGTTCAACGCTCGCCGACGCGCCCCCTTTGGTCGGCGTGTACTGCACTTCGGCTGTCACGCCGGCGATGCCCGCGGTCGGATTCGGCGCGTTGCCGGCGTCGACCTCGAAGCCCGAACCGATCGGCGGCGTGATCACGCTGGTCTCGATCACCGCGGGCCTGTGGCCGATTTCCTGCTGGTGCCACTTGACGGTCGTCCAGACCCTGATCGCGTTGCCGCTCTGGCGGTTTTTCTGGGTGACGTTGCACGCGGCGCTGAATTCGCCCGCGCCGAGGATCTTCGCTTCCTGGATGATCGTGTACGTGTTGCCGCCGCTCGCCTGGGTGTAGACGTGCGGCGTCGTTTCGAGGGACTCGAGCGCGCTCGCAGGGTCGCTGCGGAGCTGCTCCTGGGACTGAGCGGCGAGCGCGGCGGCCACGTCGTGTTGGCGCTGAGCAGCGGTGGTGCGGTTGACGACATCAAAGCCCGTGAGCGTCGCGACGACGATCAGCCCCACCAGGAGCGAGGTGATGACGACTTCGATCAGCATGAAGCCGTCCTCGCCCGTGCCCGTCGCGCGTTGGCGTGGCGGTCGTGGGCGGTCGACGTGGACGGATTGCGCGCGAACGCCGGCCGGAGGCCGGCCGAGGGATGATCGGCGTCCATGCCGGAGGCTGGCAAAGAAAGTATCCATTGTTACAAGCGCGTCTCGGGCTACGTCCTATTCGGCATGCCACGGGGTTTGCTTTAGCGCGTGAATCGCGGCTAAACGCCTTGGAACGGGGAGGGAGCGCATACAATTCGCGCTCCGCGGGGGACTGGTGTATCGGTAACACGGTGGTCTCCAAAACCGCAACGCCAGGTTCGATTCCTGGGTCCCCCGCTAATCAAAAGCCCGCAAATTGCGGGCGACGGGTCCGAGAGATGTCACTGCAACATCTGTCCCAAGTCCCGGGACTAGGGACAGACTGCTAGAGTGCGGACAATGCTCAAGGGTGAGGACATCGTTGTTCTGCTCAAGCTGCTGGCTGGTTCGCCGGACTGGACGGTTCGCTCGCTTGAGGCTGAGATCTGGATTCCGCGTAGCGTGATCCAACGCTCGCTGGTGCGCTTGGAGGAGGCGGGGCTGCTTGAGGAGGGGCGCCGGCGTGTGAACGTGGGCCGTGCCGAGGAGCTCTTGGTCCACGGCGTCAAGTATGTGTTCCCACCGATAAGAGGCGGTGAGACCCGTGGGATCCCGACGGCGTGGGCGGCGCCTCCGTTGCAGGACAAGCTCGCGGACTCTGGCGAGCTGCCGCCGGTTTGGCCCGACCCGATGGGGAGCGTGCGTGGGATCGCGCTTGAGCCGCTTCATGACTCTGCGCCTGAGATCTCGCGTCGTGCCCCGGCGCTTACCGAGCTCCTGGCGCTGACCGACGGGATTCGGCTCGGCGATGCGCGCGTGCGTGGCCTCGCTGAGGAGCTGTTGCGGGGACGTCTGGGCTCTGCGGCTGTGGCGTGAGTGTCGACCTTCTTGAGCGTGCCGGGCTGGCGCTGGAGCCTTTGCTTGGCGATGTCGTGTTCCTTGGTGGCGCGAGCATCGTGCTGTGGATCACCGATCCTGCCGCGCCGGCTCCCCGGCCCACTAAGGATGTCGATGTCGTAGTCGAGGTGACCTCGCGCACTGCGTTCCACGCTTTCGAGGAGCGGTTGCGTCGCCGAAGTCGTTGGCCGCGATGGCATCGTCGCGGTCTACAGGGTGATGGGAGGCGATGCGCTCCAGTGCCGGAGAGTCGGCGGGCTCATCAGGCCTCGTTCGAGCGGCGAGGCTCGTCGCGGTCAGGGTTCTTGCGCGTCGACCGCGGCGGCGAGGTCGCTGAGGGACAACTGCAGCGCAGCCGCGACCGCACGGATCGTGCTCCACGAGGGGTCTGACTGGCCCAACTCCAGACGCGCCAGCGTGCCCGTCGTGACGCCAGCATGGAACGCGACGACTTCGCGCGAGACGCCGCGTTCCTCGCGCACCCGACGAAAGGCAGCGCCGAGGGTCTGACTGCGGCTCGAGCGGGGCATCGAGAGAGCGTCGCACGGCGTACACGCGAAAGTCCATGCGAGATAAAGCATGCGACATCTCGCGTGTGCGATCGTGTACGCTGTTCGGACATACAAAACCGAGACCGCCCCGGAGCCTCCAACAACGGGAGGAACCGACGTTGAGCAACACCGCGAAGCTCCCCGCCGAAGTCATCCCCAAGGAGCTGGTGCTGGCTGCGATCGAGCGCGCCGATCGCCATCGCGCCCGAGACAGCAACGACGTCCCGATTTGGGTTATCACCGAGCAACTCGACATACCGCTACGCTCCGCGACGGCTCGCGGCCTTCGCTCCCAGATCGACGCGATGCAGGCAGCAGGGCTGCTCGAGCGCTCGCGCCGCCACGGAGTGCCGACCTGGGGGCTGACGCGTACCGGACGCCAGCGCCTGCGCCGCGCCAGGCTTGCAGGCAACCTTCCCGACCTGCCCGAGTCGCCGCAGCACCGCGCCTGGCGCACCGCGCGAACGCTGGCGGCGCAGGAGATTGGCGGGTTCGGCGAGAGCCTGCGCGAGAGCCTCGACGCCGCCTGCCGCCTGCTGGAGCTCGACTCGCCCGCCGGCTCAAATGCACTGCTAGACCTGGCCGAGCAGCTCAGACACCGCATGTGGCGCTTGGCGTCGGCCACCTACTGCCTGAACGAGTGGGCTGAGCCCGACGATGAGCACGCTGACGAGAACCCGGGGCACGGGCTGCGCAACACAACGCTGTGGGACGGAGGGGCATCGTGAGCGCGGGCTTGAAGCCTGCAGTGGAGCGGATGGTGCTCGCGTGCATCCCGCTGAGGGTCGAGCAGGCCGCCGGCGCGGAAGCGATAGCGGCTGAGGCGGAGATCAGCGCAACGACGGCGCGCAAGTACCTCGGCGCGCTCGTGGTGGCGGGCGACGTGCTTGCGCTGGATGGCGTCCCGGTCCGCTACTGCGTCACGCAGCAGGGCGACCAGCGGGCGCGGCGTGAAGTCGAGGAGTCCGCAGGCGCAGCGGTCAGCCAGGGTGTGAGCGCTCGCGCTTGAGCGCCCCTTCGGCGTCGGGGGCCGTCGCGCTGGACGAGGTCCAGGGTGGCTAGACGCGCTTGGCGCCCGCGCGGCGCTCGACCGTGCCGTCGCCGCCGATCAGGATCAGGCTGACCAGCTCCGGTGCGAACAGTCCGTGCTCGACCACTCCGGGCGTGGCGTCCAGCCTGGCGGACAGCTCGGCGGGATCGACGACAGGGCCGAGATAGTCGGCGATCAAACCGCCGTCTGGGCTCTGCTGTACGCCGCGCAGGCGGGCCGGGTCGAGGGCCAGAAGCGTGCGCCGCGCGCCGAAGGGCACGAGCTCGAGTGGCACCGGTGGCGCAAGCTCTGCCACTGACTTCTCCGCTGAGGCGATCACCACGAAGCGCCTCGCCGATGCCGCCACGATCTTCTCGCGCGTGTGCGCACCGCCGCCGCCCTTCACCAGCCATCCGCGCGGGTCGATCTGGTCGGCGCCGTCGATCGCGATATCGAGCTCACCGACCTCGTCGAGCGGGTGCACCGTCAGGCCGAGCGCGCGCGCCGCATCCTCGGTCGCCGGGGACGTGGCCACGCAGCGCAACCCCTTGCATCCACGATCGATGATCGCCGGCAGCAGATGCGCGACCGTGGACCCCGTTCCCAGGCCCACGCGCATCCCGTCCTCGATCAGCGCGGCCGCCGCCACGGCGGCCGCGCGCTTCTGGCGAGACACTTCGTCGGCGTCGCTCAGTGGCGATTGCTGCTGCCGCGCAGTCGCACGAGAGGGCGCCATGGCGCGGACGTTACCGACCCGGCGCTGCCCCTGAGACGCACTCGGTCGGGCGATGCCGGTCCGTGCAGCAGGAAGCCCTGACCGACGGAGCAGTCGAGCTCGCGCGCCAGCGCGAGCTGGCGGTTGGTTTCGATCCCGACGGCGACCGCCGTCAGGCCGGCCTCCTTGGCGAGCGCGATCGTGGCAGCGAACATCCCACGCCGATCCTTGTCCTGGTGGAAGCTCCCAATAAGCACTCGGTCGAGCTTGACGACGTCGAGTGGCAGGTTGTGCGGCAGGCCAAGTGAGAAGTGGCCGAAGCCAAAATTGTCCAGCGCGATCAAGACTCCCAGGCGCTTGAGGTCCTTCAGCGCCGCGCGCGCTCGATCGGGGTCGCGCAGCACGGCCTCCTCGCTGATCTCCAAGCACAGAGCCCGCCCGGGCAGGCGACAGTAGGCGAGCTCCTGGCGCACGCGCTCGGCGAGGTCCAGCTCAGTCAGCTCACGCGCGGAGATGTTCACGGAGATAGGAATCACAATGCCGTTGCGCCGCCAGATCTCGGCCTGCGCGCAGGCCGCGTGGAGCACCCAGTTGCCGATCTGCACGATCAGTTCGCTCTCCTGCGCAGGCGGCAGGAATGTCGATGGGAGCACCTCGGCGCTCGCCGAGCGCCCGCCACCATTGGGACGCCACCGCACGAGGGCCTCGCATCCAATCGCTTGGCCGCCGGCGAGCCTCATGATCGGCTGATAGGCGAGCACCAGCTCGTGCTGCGGCAGCGCGTAGCGCAGGCGGCCCTCGATCTCCAGGTGCGTGCTGAGCTCCCGGCGCAGCCGCTCGTCAAACAGCGCCAAGCGGCGACCGTCCATGCCCTTGGCCCGGTACATTGCCGCGTCGGCCTCGCGCAGCATGCTCTCCGGCTCGGTGTTGGGATGGTGGGAGATCGACACGCCCACACTCGCCAGTATCGCCACTTCGGCCCGGCCGAGCGGGAACGGCTTCTCGAGCGCGTCCAGCACCCGTTCGGCCAGTGCAAGCGCCTCGCCATCGCTCTCGATGTCCTCGGCCAGGACCACAAACTCGTCGCCCCCGAGGCGTGCGACCGTGTCGCTGTCGCGCATCAGCTCGGCCAGTCGCTCGGATACGGAGACCAGCAAGCGATCGCCGACGCCGTGTCCCAGGTTGTCGTTGACGGCCTTGAACTTGTCTAGATCGATGAACAGCATCGCCACCACGCCCTTACTGCGATGCAGTCGCGCGAGCGCCTGGCGAGCGCGGTCCACGAGCAGCAGTCGATTGGGCAGGTGCGTCAGCGGGTCGTGCAACGCTTGGCGCTCGAGCCACATGCGGTCGGTGATGTCCTTTGCTGCCGCGTACCACGTGTCCCCGTCGCGGCGCGCGCTCCACAACAGCCATCGCCAGGAGCCGTCGCGGTGGCGGTAGCGCGTGGTGAGGTTCTCGAGCTCGGTCGCGCGGCCCTCGCCGGCGAGCATCGGGCCAAGCGTCTGCTCGGCGTCGTCCGGGTGCAGGAAATCGCGGACCGGTCGTTCGCGCAGCTCCTCTCGCGTCCATCCGAGCAGCTGCTCCCAGGCTGGGTTCAACAGCGTGAAGCGGCCGTCGAGCGAGATCGTCGCCAGCAGATCGCTTGTCATCTCGAACAGCCGCGTTATGCGCGCCTTGCCATCGGGCGCGGACTCGGTGCTCGCGTGGACGTGTTTGCTCGTCGCGTTGGAACCCATTTTCTGCTGACCTCGATCGGCGTGCGGGCGCGCTTGCTCGGGCCGGCCTTGCGTCACTGGACGGATTGACCAGGGCGTCGATCGGCGCGCGCATGTCGCGAACCCGCACGCAGGCGCACGCCGAGGGGCCTGAATTCCGGTGGCCGGTGGCGTCGCGCCGGGAGGCTCAGGAGGCGGCGCTGACCGGCGCGGAGGGCTCGACGCCCACGCTCTGCTCGGCCGGCGCGGCGGTGGCGGCGGCATCGCCACGTAGGAATCGCCACACCGACAGGCACATCATGATCGTCATGATCACGGCGCTTGAAACGCACCACTCGCAGACTTTGTGGAGCGTAAACAGCTCGCGATAGGTCAGGTATGCGCTGAATCCGAAGCCGCCGAGGATCAGCGCCATCGTCACGAACCTGGCTTTCTCGCCTTCCGGAGCCAGTAACGAGCCGAGAATGGCGATGTAGCCGATCAGGCCGATCAGGGCCACGGGAACGCCAGCGAGCTTCGAATACTGCGATTTCTGCACCTGGCTGCATGGATTGCCCTTGATCGAGCAGACCGGCGTCGCGCCGGAGTAATGAACGTACGTGAGATAAGCGGCTACGCAAAGGCCGATCGACGCGAGGACGATCATCGTGATCCTCAGGGTCCGGGAGCTCATCGCTGTCCTAGGTCTTCAGCCGCTTTTCGATGGCTTCGTTGAACGACGTCGGATCGGTCAGCGAGCTGTATTCGAGCTTCGTCATCGCGCCGCCGCTCTTGCCGATCAGGAACGATGGCGTGCCGGTGAAGCCGGCGTTGTTGGCCGCCTGAGCGTCGGCTGCGACCTGGTTGGCCAGTTCCGAGTTGTTGCGATCGCTGCTCCACTGCGAGAGGTTCAGGCCCGGGACCTGGCTCGCGATGCCCTGGAGGTAGCTTTCGGTCACGTAGCCCGAGTCCTCTTCTCCCTGCTCGTGGTAGAAGGTCTCGATGAAGTTCCACGCCTTGTTCTGTTTGCCCGCTGCCAGTGCCGCAACCTGCTGGGTTTTGAAGACTTCCGGTTCGCGCGTGGCCGTCTTGAGCGAGTTGTATTCGATCTTCAGCTTGCCGGAGCGCACCCACTTCTGGATGATCGCTGGCAGCGCCCCGAGCGTGAACTGCTTGCAGATCGGACACTCGAGATCTCCGAAGTACTTGAGCGTGACCGGCGCCGTGGGACTGCCGATGACGTTCGCGCTCTGCGGAATCCCGCCAATGAGCGTGTTGACGGCCGAGACCGTTTCGTTGGCGGCCTGGCTGTGGGGGGCCACCTTTTTCGCGGTGCTGCTGCCGCCGGTCGCGATCAGGACCCCTACAACCGCCACCACGACAACCGCTACCACGATTCCGAGCTGCGTCAGCCGCCTGCGACGCACAGCGCTCGCGGCCTCGGCCTCCTCCATGGCCTTGCGCTGCGCGCGCGCGTGGTCGCGACGCTGCTTGCGGGTCAGGTCCTCCTCGTCGCCTTCGACCGAGCTCATGGACAGAACTTTTACAGATTCTTGCTCAAGCGGGCCTAAGGACCCCTGCGGGCGCGTTCGCGTTCATGCCCGGGCGTCGCTCGGATCGATCCCCGGGACATGCCACGATGAAGAGATTCGGGCGCGCTCGCGCGCCACGGGACGCTGCTGCAGACGGCCTCCTGCCCCCGTAGCTCAGCTGGATAGAGCATCGGACTTCTAATCCGAGGGTCGCTGGTTCGAATCCAGCCGGGGGCATTGCAGAAACAGCCTGCGAAGAGGCTTGTTTCGCTGTTTCGCTGTTTCGTGGTCGTGGTCGTGGTCGTGGTCATCGGGAGCTGGACGGCGCGGTCGCCAGGATGGCGCCATGCCTGATGCTCTAGTCGAGGTCGAGTGTCCTCGGCACGCACCCGCGCGGTGCTGTACTTCACGTGAAAGCGGTCCGAAGCGCTTACGCACAGACGTGCTTGACACGCTGGTATACGGCAGTGGCACCTGCGATCGGCGCCGCATTCACCGGCTTCTCTGCAGCGGCGCTGTGCGCCGATTCGGACACGCCGGTTTCAGGCACGTGATTCCCGACCAAGACGAAGCAGCGACCCGTCGTGAAGGACACGTTTCCATTTGGACCGCCACCGGTGATGACTGCCCCGGGGACCCCGGGGACCGTGACGTGCTCCAGTTCAAGTTCGTCGCTTCGGAGCCGCTTGGGGTTGACTTCGCTGCTGAAATATCGCCTGGCACCTTGAGGGGACCCGAAGACGACCGCGATGGAAATGGCTTCGCCAGAACCGTTCTGAAACGACTCGCGAACGCCCTCCCGAAATCCCTCGCGCGTCAGATTTGGCACTTCGTGTTCATCCGCAGGTTCGCTACCAGGTTCACTGTGATGGTCGATTTCTGCCCAGCGCGTCGCCGATGTCGCTACGTCCGGTGTGCCGTTGGCTTGGCTGAAGCCGGGCAGGTCACTGGGTTGCGCGACAAGCAAGGCAGCTGAGACCGGCCCGCCAGCTGCAGCGGGAACCGCGGGCGCGGAAACCGTGGCGGTCGTCGCGGTTCCTGTCGGGGCCGTGCTACTGCTACTGCTCCCGCACCCGCCAGCAAAAAAACCGACCATCATCAGCGGTCCGATCACCACATATCTCAGGCGGCCGGCCGCGGAAATCCATTTGCTCGGAGGGCTCCTCTCAGCATCCGTCGCTCTGCTCATCGCGCCTCTCCGGTGATCTGCCCAACACCTTGTATTCGTCGGCGGCAGCGTATCACTATGCGACCCGCTCGGCGCGCGCAGTGGAGAGGCTCCCGCTACGGCGATCCCTGCACCAGGAGGGATCGCCGCGCGGAGAAAATACCTGAGTCGTCAGCCTACTTGTACGCGTACCAGGTTTCGAGCAGTACGTATTCTCCCGCTTCATCCAGGCAGTACCAGCCACCTTCGTCGTAGCCGCCTTTGACTTTCAGCGCAGCGAGGACGCACCCTTCACCATAGCCACCAGCAGCGTAGTAGAAGTACGAGTACGGATTTTTTTTGTATTTTACGTTGTATCCACCGACTTTCACAGGATCTTCATAAAATTCCCAGCTCTTGGCTTTGCTGTTTACCACGAAGTAATACGCAGCAGGGCATCCCGCCAGTGAGCCACAGAAGTAGTAGAACGAGTCGCCTTTGATTTTCGGGAATTTCGCGGGTTTGACGTGCGTCGATCCAGTGCTTCCAGTGGACGAGGACGGCGTCGCTTGCGCGGCCGTCGTCACCAGCGCCAAGCTGGTGACCGCGCAGGCTGCGACTACCATAAGCATTCGTCGAACTTGCATGTTCTCCGACCTTTCTCCTAGTTATGCCACCCCCCTTTGGCCGTCAGGTGGCCGCGCGATGGTACCACGCCCCGCAAGATCCGGTGGTAGCCCCCAGGTGTCGTGGCGCCCAAGACTGCCGCCATGCGGTAGTTGGGGCTCCATATGCACGCGATCCATGCGACCTGACCGAGATCTCGTAACCTTTTTCCGCGCCTTGCTTGGCATTCGCCACGGACTTCACGAGACGGACACACGTGCGGCCTCCTAAATGCTAAGTAGAAGAAGTCGCGCCTATACCTCGGCGCTCTAGGATCGCGCCGATGTTCCTCGCCACTGTGCTGCTGTATCCGTGTGTGCTCGCCGCACTGTGTGTCGGCGCGGGGCTGCTGGTGGATCGCTGCTGTGGCCGCTTCCTGCCCGCTTCTCTGCTGTTGAACGTTGGCGCCGCGGCGTTGATCGCGCTCTCGCAGCTGAGCACCTACGTGTCCGCCGTGGCACCGGCGACGCCGTATCTGATCGCTGCGGCCGCTGCCGGCGGATTCGCGCTGGGGTGGGGGAGGGCGCGGGACCTCGCGCGGAGCGTGCGGGAGCGCCCCTGGCTGCCGGTCGTGTTGGTGCTCGCCTACGCGATCGCGCTGGCTCCCGTGCTGGTCGCGGGCCGGTCGAGCTTCTCCTCCTACATGGCGCTCGCGGACTCGGCCGTGCACATGATGGGCGCCGACTTCCTGATCCACCACGGCCAGGACTACGGGCATCTGGACCTGCGCAACTCCTACGGCCAGTTCATCGACCGCTACTACAACACGAGCTATCCATCAGGCGCCGACACGCTGCTGGGCGGCAGTGCCCTGCTCTTGCGGCTGCAGCTGATCTGGGCCTTCCAGCCGTTCAACGCGTTCATGCTCGCGACTGCCGCCGGGCCGGCGTGGCTGCTCGCGCGACGGATGCGGCTCGACGGCGTATGGGCGGCGTTGGCCACGCTCACCGCCGTCCTGCCAGCGCTCGTCTATGCCTACGAGCTGTTCGGATCTGTGAAGGAGATCACGGCGCTGTCGATGCTGCTCACGCTCGGCTGCCTTACTGTCCTGCACCGGCGCTGGCTGACCGAAGCGCCTGTCCGTGCGGTCCCGTTCGTCCTGGTGCTCGCGTCTGGTGTCTCCGCGCTCGGGGTGGCGTTCGGCGTGTGGGCTCTAGCGGCAGTGACCGTGCTCGCGGTCGTGCTCGTAGGCGAGCTTCGGGCCGAGCGCCGGCGCGCGCGGCGCTCGCTGCTCGTCGTCGGGGTCGGCGCGGTGACGCTCGCGATCGCCGCCTGGCCGACCTGGGCTCACCTATCCGTCGCCCTACGGGTCGCGCGGGAAATCGCATCGACGAGCAACTCCGGCAACTTGCAGGTGCCGCTGCGCGCGATCCAAGTGCTCGGCGTGTGGCTGCGGGGCAGCTATAAGCTGGCTCCCGCGGGTGCCGCGCTCACGGTCACGCACATCTTGATCGCGCTCGCGCTGGCCTCAGCGCTCCTCGGCGCTGTCCACCTGCTGTGCCTTCGCGCGTACACGCTGCTCGGGTGGATTGCGCTGACGCTGCTGGCGTCGTTCGTGGTGAGCGAGTCCGTCACCACGTGGGCCGACGCCAAGACGCTCGTGCTCACCTCACCGGTCGCCGTGCTGCTGGCGTGGGGAGGGGTGGCAGCGCTGGTTGCGCTGCCGCGCCGGTCGATCGCGCGCTCGGCCGGCGCGCTGCTCGCCCTCGCCCTCGCCGGCGGGGTGTTCGCCTCCGACGCGCTGCTGTACCACAGCTCCAACCTCGCCCCGACGGCGCGCTACCAGGAGATGGCCTTGCTGGACGCGCGCTTCGCCGGCAAAGGCCCGACGCTGTTCACCGACTTCGACGAATACGCGCTGTATGAGCTGCGCGACCTCGACGTGGGGGGGCCCGACTTCATGTACCCGCCCGCCGCGCTGGTGGGAGCCGCACGTGGCTACGGCGAGCCCGTCGAACTGAATCGGGTGTCACCGGCGGCCCTCGTTGCCTATCCGCTGATCATCACCCGCCGCGATCCGGCCGCGAGCCCTCCACCGTCCGCCTACACGCTGGCCTGGCAGGGCGCCTACTACCAGGTGTGGAAACGTCGCCCCGGCGCTGCGCCCGCAGTTGAGCACGACGCGCTGAGCGGCAACGCATCAGCCCAGTGCCGACAGATTCGCCGCCTGGCTGCGCTCGCTGGCAGCGACCGGCGGACCAGCGCGCCGGGCGGCCACGCACGGCTGGTCGCCGCCGTCGCCCCCGAGATCGTGGCGATCCCGCTGGCCAGCTCCCCGCACCCCCGCCGATGGGGTCACCAGCGTCAGGGTCTCGTGATGAGCACGCCCGGGCGCCTGTCTGCCGGCTTTCACATACCGGCCGCAGGGCGGTGGGACGTGTGGGTCCAAGGGCAGCTGATGCCGACCGTCAAGCTCACCCTCGACGGGCATCCGCTGGCCTCGATCGCGGGTCAGCTCAGCGGCAACTCGCTCGTCCCGACCACCGTCCCGCCGATCCCCGTACGCCTTTCAGCCGGAGATCATCGTCTCACGGTAACGCGTGGCGGCTTCACGCTCGCGCCCGGGGACGCCGGCTCGGCAGTCCTCGACGCGATCTTCCTGACCCCGGACGCGGCCGCCCGGCAGCCAGCGCTCACGAGCGTGGCGCCTGTCCGCTGGCGAGCGTTGTGCGCGCAGCGCCACGACTGGGTCGAACTCGTCGTCGGGAGCTGAACGTAAGCTCCAGCACGTGCCGCGCGCTGGTCGACGCCCCGTAACCAATGAGATCCTCCTCGGCGAGAACCTGCAGCTGCTGCGGGCGTTCGCCGCCGAGTCCTTTCAGCTCGTGTACGTCGATCCGCCGTTCAACACCGGCAAGGTCCAGGCGCGCAAGACGTTGCAGGCGGTCAGGGACGAAGACGGCGCGCACACGGGCTTCCAGGGCCGGCGCTACACCACGCGACTGCTGGCGGAGTCCAGTTACCGCGACTGCTTCGAGGATTACCTCGCGTTCCTCACACCGCGCCTGGAGCAGGCCCGGAGGCTCCTGGCGCGCGAAGGGACCCTGTATCTCCACATCGATTACCGCGAGGCCCACCACTGCAAGCTGCTGCTCGACGAGATCTTTGGACGCGAGTGCTTCCTCAACGAGATCATCTGGGCGTATGACTACGGCGCCCGCACCAAGCGTCGCTGGCCGGCCAAGCACGACACTATCCTCGTGTACGTCAAGGATCCCCGAGCGTACTTCTTCGACACCGGGGAGGTCGACCGTGAGCCCTACATGGCGCCGGGCCTTGTCACGCCCGAGAAGGTCGCCAGGGGCAAGCTCCCGACGGACGTGTGGTGGCATACGATCGTGCCGACGAACGGACGCGAGAAGACCGGCTACCCCACGCAGAAGCCCGAGGGTATCGTCCGCCGCATGGTTCAAGCGTCCACGCGTGCGGGAGACTGGTGCCTGGACTTCTTCGCCGGTAGTGGCACGCTCGGGGCCGTCGCCGCGCAGTTCGGGCGCCATTACGTGCTGATCGACTCCAACCCGGAGGCCGTCGAGATCATGCGCGCCCGCCTGCGCGGCGAGCCCGCCGCCTGGAGCGCCGCTGCCACCGCTGCGTCGATCGAGTAGAGCAGGCGCCGCCGGCGCCGACGTGCAAGCCTTTGGCCGATGTATCACCTGGAGCTGCGCCAGTTTCCCCACAACCTGTGTCGGTTCAACTTGACCGAGGAGGAGCTCGGGCCGATCGTCGACCCCTGGGCGCGCGAACGGGTCGTGGAGGTCGGAGAACGAAAGTGGAGTCCGCACCAGGCCAAGCTCACGATCCTCGAAGGTCCTGCGCTGGCGATGGAGCAGCTCGCCATGGGCCGTGGCTGGCGTGCCGCCCAGCGCCAGAGCGAGGACGTCACCGAGCGGGTCCTCGTGGCCGCCACCGCTGTTGGGGCGGGCGCGTCGCTCTCGCCCGCGCTGGACGCCTCCGCGGACGCCGATTTGCCGCGCGATCCGCAAGCGCCGGGGATGCTGGCCGATCTCCGATCGGTCGCAGCGCTGCTCGGGCCGGACGCGACTGCTCTGCTCGAGGCCTGGCGGACGGTCGCCGCGGGCTCTCCAGGTCTCGCTCCCAGCGCGAGCCTCGCGCTGGCCGAAGCGGCCATTCGACGCGCGGATGGAAGTCAACGGTGACGCGACGCTAGACTTTCCATATCGCATCCCGTGGTGGGCGTAGCTCAGTTGGTAGAGCTCCTGGTTGTGGTCCAGGCGGTCGGGGGTTCGAGTCCCCTCGCTCACCCCTCAGAGACACCCCACTGCGGCGGGGTTTTCTTGTGCCCGGGCGCTTGGCGGACAAGTGCGGTCAGGCAAGAGTGTGAACCAATGTGTGAACGCGCCACGCGGAAGGGGGCGGGACTGGCGTGAGGCTACCCATAAGGCCAGCGCTCGGGTAGCTCGAACGGGTCGGTCGGACGTCACCAACCGGCACTCTGGACGTTGACACTGACGCTCGCTTACGTCAGGACGGCGGATATCCGGTTCGTCAAGCAGGTGGCGCTGGCGACCCGGGCGGGGTCGCCAGCGCCTGATGCTGTTAGTCCCAGCGGCTAATCTCGCCGCCAGGGTAGGCGTTGAAGCCTTGGCCCTCGGCTCCAGACTTGAGGCTCATGAGGTATGACGCCCAGTTGGTCGAGCAGCCGTTCATGAACTCGTTCTCCTGCCGCCAGCCTGCGTGGCTGAAAAGCAGCGTGGTACCGCCGTCGTCGCGGGGTTTGAGGGCGTAGGTGATAAGGGTGTCAATCCAGTCGTGGGGGCCATGGACGCACCGCCAGACGACTTGTCCGGGGCTGCGTTCGACGACTTCGAAGGTTGCAGCGGGGTTCGCGGGGTCGCGGAAGGAGACGGACAGATGCCCGCCGATCTTGTCATCGCCGGCGACTGGCTGGCCCGTCCACCACTGCTGGATCCCTTCCCTGGTCGCTGCGAGTTGGTGCACCCGCTCTGGCGGCGCGTCGATCGTTAGGCGGTGCAGGATGTTCGGCATTGTGCGTCTCCTTTGTGCGTGGGTGGTGCCTTGGGTGGTCGAGTTCAGGCGGTGGTCACGCCTCGGTGGCCTCCACCACCGTCGGTTTCCGCGGGGCCGACATCGCCGTGGCGGCGAGCGCCCCAAGGAAGGCAAAGGCGCGGCAGACCCAGAGCGCCGGCTTGCGCGCCCGTGCGCCTGCTACATCGCGATCGCTTCGTAGACGTCGACTGCGCCGTCGATCTCGAGGACCGGGCAGCCCTTCGCGAGCTCAACCGCCGAATCGAGGCTGTCGGCCGACACGATCGAGTAGCCGGTCAGGCCACGCGAGCCGCGGAAGCGAGCGCCTCGGCCAAACGCTCGCCGTCTGGCGACGCTCTGGTTCGTCGAGCCGTTCGGCGGGCGCGGCGACGGCGCCGATCCGCCGCGACCTCTTGAATCCCGATCGAGGTCGAGGGTGCATGCGCCGAACGTTGCCTGCGTTTTCCTTGCGTAGCGCGTGATAGTCATAAGCCGGCCGCTGCGAACCAACCCAGCGTGTCGGTGCCAGCCCCGGCGGAGGCCCGCTCCTAGAACTCGTCATAGAGCTCGCGGGCGTCGGAACGCGAGAAGAAGCTCTGTGTGGATCAAGATCTGGACCCTCAGCCACCCCCAACTTTTCACGATCCCCGTCGGCGCGTTAAGACAGGACGACGAGATGCTGTTAGCGCCGATCAAACCAACTTGTGCGGGGCCACGACCTGCCCGTCTGTCTCCAGAGCTGATCAAACGGCAAGGCTAGACTCGCTGCGGCCATGACCCGCAAGCGCGACATCAAGCAGTTCCAACAGGCTTGCAAGGAGGTCGGCTTGACCGTCCGTGAGCGCTATGAAGCTAGCCAGGTGCTGCATGCCGAGAAGGAATCCGGTGGCGGCCAGGACCACATGAGCTATGGAGAACTGCTGGCCTGGCTGCGACAATGGAAAGAGTCGTGGCGACCGTCGTAGCCCTAGATGCCTCACCGACAACTGTCCTGCGCTCGATGCGGGGGCCGATCGTCGATGCGCGTATCGCTTATCCGGATGTCCTCCACGTTGAAGTTCGCGACTCGAGCGGAGGCATTTGGCGTCTGGCCACACAAGATGCGGACTGGTCGCCGTCTGATCCAGCCCAGCTACTCGGGCGCTCGATCGATGATGCTGACATCGACGAGGAGTCTGGCGAGTTGCGCTGCAAACTTTCCGACGGGTCAATCCTCGACATCAAGCCCGCCGCGCCCGAGACAAAGGACGACCCGCCTTACTGGGAGCTGATCAGCCCCGCTGGGGTCGTCCTTGAGTTCGGCCCGGGAGTTCGCTGGCAGATCAGCGGCGCCGACGCACCCGCCGCGTCGCGTGGCTGAGTGTCTGGACCGCGCGTCCGCCGGGGACCGTCCGGTTGTGGTCCAGGCGGTCGTTGGTTCGAGCCCCATCGCTCACCCTCAGAAAAACCCCGCTACGGCGAGGTAGGAGATGGCTGGCCGCAATGCGCTTGCGAAACAGTCCGACTACTGGCACGTCTTGGACGCCGGCGTCGGCGCGCACGCTCGTGGAGGCACGACGAGATCCCCGACGCTAGGCTGTCAGAATCGCACTGCCATGACAGGGTACGCAGCCGACATCAAGCCGCTCTTCCGCGAACACGACCGCAGCTCGATGCTCACCCACTTCGACCTCTGGTCATACGATGACGTCGTGCAGCACCGGGACGCCATCCTCGCTCGGCTCGCCGCCGGGACCATGCCATGCGACGGTTCCTGGCCCTCCGGGCAAGTCGAACTGTTCCGCACATGGGTCTCTGAAGGAACCCCCGCGTAGACGTAGATTTACGCGCGACCAGATCGCTAGTCCGGCCGCGCTAGCGATGCGACACAGCGACAGGCGACAGGCGATCGTGGACAAAGCGCACCACCATCGCACCTTCTCCGACCGCGGTAGCGCAGCGCTTGATCGAACCGGCGCGAACGTCGCCCGCGGCGTAGATGCCCGGCAGGCTGGTTTCGAGCAGGCCCTCGGCCCCCGCGTCACGTCCAGTGAGGATGAATCCATCGGCATCGCGCGCGACCACCTCGCCGAGCCAATCGGTGCAGGGAGAGGCGCCGACGAAGAGGAAGAGGAACGAGAGCGCCACCGTGGCACCGTCGGCGAGCGTCACCGAGTCGAGCCGCCCTAGCTCGCCGTGCAGGCCACGGACTTCACTTTGGTCTCGGACCGCGACGCCATAATGCTCGAGCTCGTCGATCAAGTAGCGCGACATCGTCTCGCTCAGGTTTGTGCGACGGTGCAGGAGCGTTACCAGGGCGCAGCCACGCGCGAGCCACACCGCAGCCTGCCCCGCCGAGTTGCCGCCACCGATCACCCCGACCCGTTGCGCGGCGCAGAGCTGGCCCTCGGGCGGGCCGGCAGCGTAGAAGACGCTGATCCCCTCGTAGAGATCGAGGTCGTCCACCGGCGGACGCCGGTATTCCGCGCCGGTTGAGAGCAGCACCGCCCGCGCAGTCAGCTCATTCCCCTCCTCCAGCCGGACGACGTGGCGGATCATGCGCTGCTCCCTCCGTTAGATCGCCCTGCGTCCGCCGTCCGCGGCGACGGTAGTCCCAGTGATGTAGCTCGCTCGTGGCGACGCGAGGAAGGCGACGACCTCGGCGATCTCCTCGGGCTGTGAGGCGCGGTGCATCGGCGTTGTTTCTCCGAGCGCCGTGATGAACTCCGCGCCTGAAGGCGTCGGGGTGTAGACGGGTCCTGGCGCGATCGCGTTGACGCGCACCCCGCTTGCGCGGTACTCCGCGGCCCAGGCGCAACAAATCGCCACAAAGACAGGCCACGACCCGCGGACCTTCAAAGGCCTCGTCGACCTGATCTGCATCCTTGAGATGACCGACAACGATCGCCAGCCTGCGCTCGATGGCGCCGCCGAGGTAGCGCCATGACCGCAGCCCGCGACGGTTCACGACGCATCGTCATGGGGTCACATTGACGGCGGGTCAAGGGCCAACCTCGGCTCGAACCGGGACCTTCTACCGTTGAGGGTCCCCCAATCCGAGCTTCAGTTGGTCCCAGAGGACCGCGGCAGGGAGGAGGCGGCGATGGCAGAGAGGCAGTTAAAACAGCCCGGACCCGATCACGAGATCACCATCGAGCCGAATCCTGCACGGGTCGTGGTCTCGGTTGCTGGGCGAGTCATCGCCGACACCCGGAACGCCCTGACGCTGCGCGAGGTCGGCCACGAACCCGTGCAATACGTCCCCTTAAGCGATGTCGATGCGTCGCTGCTGGAACCGACGGACCACGTCACGTACTGCCCGTACAAGGGCGACGCCAGCTACTACAGCGTCCCGATCGGTGGCATGAACTCCGTGAACGCGGTCTGGACATACGAGGCTCCCTTCGCGGCCGTCGCGGAGATCAAGGGGCACGTCGCGTTCTATCCCGAGCGTGTTGATGCGATCACGGAACAGAGTCCCGCCTGAGCAGCGATGTCCATCCCGCTGATGCTGGCAACCCTGACCGATCGCCGCGACTTCGGCGAGGACTGGCTGCTGGAGCGAAAGCTCGACGGTGAGCGCTGCGTCGCGCGCAAGGACGGCGCCGACGTGCGGCTCGAGTCGCGCACCGGGAAAGATCTCACGGGCACCTACCCCGAGGTCCGGACCGCCGTCGCAGCGCAGGCCGGGCGGCAGATGCTGCTCGATGGCGAGGTGGTCGCCTACGACGGCGAGCAGACCTCCTTCAGCCGCCTCCAGCAGCGGCTCGGAGTTGCCCAGCCGTCCCCGCAGCTGGTGGGCTCATACCCGGTCGTCTACTGCGTGTTCGACCTGCTCGAGCTCGACCGCGAGGATCTGACCGCCCAATCTCTGCTGCAGCGCCGCGCGCTGCTAACGGAAGCGGTTCGGTCGAGCGACGCGTTGCAGCTCATCGACGCGTCGCGGGGCGACTCTGAGCGACGGTTCGCCGAGGCTTGCAGGTCCGGCTGGGAGGGGCTCATCGCCAAGCGTGCCGATGCGCCGTATACCGGGGGTCGCTCGAAGGATTGGCTGAAGCTGAAGTGCGCATGGGAGCAGGAGCTCGTGATCGGAGGCTTCACCGACCCCGCTGGCAGCCGCACTGACTTCGGTGCTCTGCTCGTCGGTTACCACGAGGACGGCCAGCTCCGCTACGCCGGGAGGGTCGGCACCGGCTATAGCGCGGCGACACTCCACGACCTCGGTGCCAGGTTGCGCGCGCTCGAGACGCCCGAGTCGCCGTTCGCCGACGCGCGACCGATCCCGCGCGGCACGCACTGGACCCACCCGCAGCTCGTCGGGCAGATTGGCTTCGCGGAGTGGACCACCGACGGTCGCCTGCGCCAGGCGCGCTTCCTCGGCCTGCGCGACGACAAGGGCCCGGACGAGGTAGTCCGCGAGCGCGCATCGTGAGCACGCAACCGTCGCAAAACGGCTCATGAGTCAGCCGCCTGAGACTCGGGTCTGCTGTGCGCCGGGACGAGTGGGGTCACTGGGGCGAGACGTGGATGCTCGTTCGGTCCCAACCGGCGGGGCACCGCCGGAGACGCTCGTTGGTGTGCCCGGCGGGCAGTTCCGGATGGGGTCGGAGGACCGGTTCGCGTATCCCGAGGATGGCGAGAGCCCGGTGCACGAGGTACGCCTACAACCCTTCTTGATCGACCGCTGGGCCCTCAGCAACGACCGCTTCGCCGCCTTCGCCGACGCTACCGCATACGTGACAGACGCCGAGCGCTGGGGGTGGTCGTTCGTCTTCGGCGGGCTGCTTCCTGACGATTTCCCGCCGACGCGCTCAGTCGCTGAGGCGCCGTGGTGGCGGCAGGTGGAGGGTGCTCAGTGGCGTCATCCGGAAGGGCCGCGAAGCCACCTCGACGGTCGCGGCGATCATCCGGTGGTCCAGGTCTCGCACAACGACGCGCTCGCCTACTGCGCGTGGGCTGGGGTGCGCTTGCCAAGCGAGGCTGAGTGGGAGTTCGCCGCACGCGGCGGACTGGAGGGTCGGGCTTTCCCGTGGGGCGATGACCTCGAGGCTGGAGGTCAACACCGCATGAATGTCTGGCAGGGCGAGTTCCCCACGCACAACACGGTCGAGGACGGGTATCTCGGGACCGCACCGGTAGACGCTTTTCCTCCAAACGGCTACGGGCTGCACAACACGACCGGCAACGTCTGGGAGTGGACTGCCGACTGGTTCGATCCTGGTTGGTATCGAGTCTCATCATTGGAGAATCCGTCCGGGCCGCCGACCGGCAGCCGCCGCGTGACGCGCGGTGGCTCTTACATATGTCATGCGTCCTACTGCCGTCGCTACCGAGTGTCGGCACGCAGCGCGAACATGCCCGACGATGCCACCGGCAACATCGGCTTTCGCGTCGCTGCGGACTCCAGCCGGCGCTAGCCGATTAGCTGCGCTGGCTCAGTCGATGCCGAGCACCTTGGCCTTGGCGGCTGCGAACTCGTCGTCGGTGAGCGCACCGCTGGCGTGTAGCTGGACCAGCTCGTTGATCTTCTCCGCAGTCGGGTCTGTCGGTGTGGCAGCTTGCGGGGGTGGAGGCGGCGGCGCAGCGGCCTCTGCCTCGTTCTCGGCAGCTTGCGCTCCGCGCTTGCTGCCTTGATAGGCGACCGTCCCAACAGCGGCCGCTCGTACGATCGGGCGACGGCGTCCTAGTGGCATGATCTACTCCTCGCTGTCGGTGTTATGCCCGAGGGCACAGGCCAGATCGACCGCCATCGATGCTACTCCGGGCGCGCGCATCGTGTCACCGCGCCGGCTCCTCGCGGTACGCGCTCGAGCCCGAGCACACCGGCGGCTGCGCGCGCCGCAAGCAGCTCATCATGCTGCGCCTGTCCGGCCAGTCCGATGACCGTGCCCTCCAAGGCGCCGATGAACGCGAGCGCCACGGTTCTAGCTGGCGGGCCGCCGGGGATTGTGCCGGCTCTGCGCCCCGCGCTGATGAGGCGCGCGCAGCGCTTGACGAGCGATTCGGAGACCCGCTCGAGCTGACGCCCGACGGGATGATCCTGACCGCTGAACTCGAGCCTCAGGGCGATCGCCACGCGCGCCACGTCTCGCCGGCAGTAGACGGCGTGACCGCGCGCCAGCGCGATCAATGCGAGAACTGGATCCGGCTCCCGTTCGACGAGCCGGCCGACCTCGTGCCTCCACGTCTCGTCTACCCACTCGATCACGGCCAACGCGAGGTCCTCCTTGTCCTTGAACTGGTGATAGAGCGCGCCGCGGGTGTAGCCGGCTTCGCTTGCCACGCGCTCCAAGATGAGGTTGCCGTAGCCAGCGCGTGACAGCCCTCGCGCCGCGGACTCAAGCAGTGCGCTGCGCGTGCGGGCGCTTCGCTCGGCCTGCGTTGAACGGCGATCGCTCGCCGACCTGCGCTTGGCCGATCGTCGGGTCGCGCCGCCATCAATGCCTACACGCATGTATGTATGTTATCGTCGCGCATGTTCCGCGACACGATCGGCACCACAGCAAGCGAATCGAGGCTTGGCGATGAGAATCGAGGCTTGGCGATGAGGCTCCCGAACAGTGCGCATGAATCACAGCCTTGGCGCATCAGCGAGGTCGCGCCCGATTTCAGGCTCGAGGATGTTTGGGCGCTCCCAGCGCGAGGCGGCGCTGATGACTTTGCAACGTTGCTCGAGGTGATGGCTTCCCTCGATCCGGCCCACGGCAAGTCGTTTGGCACCCGCGCGCTGTTCAGCATTCGTTATCGCGTCGGCGGCTGGCTCGGATGGGATGATCGGCGCGGCGCACTGCCCGTCCCGGACAACCCCGAAACGACCCTGAGCGCTCGACTCCCTCGCGATCTGCGCGACACCGCAACGGGGCCGGGCGACACCGCAACGGGGCCGGATCTCGGCTCATATGGCTTCGTGCCCCTCTACCGCACTGATGTGGAGTGGGCAGCTGAGCTTTCGAACCGGACCGTTCACGCCGTGATGCACCTGGCCTGGGTCGACCGGGGACGAGGTCGCTACCAAGGACAGATGGGGGTGTACGTCAAGCCGCGCGGCAGGCTCGGGACTGGATACATGGCGCTGATCGCGCCATTCCGACATCGCGTCGTATACCCCGCACTAATGAACCAGATCGAACAGGCCTGGAATGCTCGCACTGCGCAGCACAGCTAGGGCGGCACATTTGCCCGGACAGGCTGGCTGGCTCGGACCAACAGTCGTGCGCGCGAACGGCTCGCTGTTTAGAGATCCCACAACCTGGGTAGCTTCCCTGGTGCCCAATAGTGGTCCCTGCGGCCGGCGGCCGGATCCCCCCTCCGGTCGCCGTGCCGCGGTTGGGGCCACCGAGTGGGCGGTGCGCTGCGAGCATGCTCACCGCTCGATAACGAGCTTGGTCCAACCGCGCTCCAGCAGCGCGTCCGCGGCATCGGCCCAGCCGACCACGCTCGTGGTCACCAGCTCGGGGTGCAGCGCGCCCGACGCCGCCAGCGCGAGCACGTGCGGCATCGCCGGACGCGCGTTCACGCGTCCAGTCCTGAATGTAATGCCCTTCGTGTACATCTCCAGCAGCGGTAGCGAAGGCTGCTCGCCGAAGTAGATCGCGGTGCTGGTGCAGATGCCGTCGGGCGCGGTCGAGCGCAACGCGAGCGCGAGGCCCTCTGGGTCGGCGCTGGCGTCGACGGTGATCGGGAACGGTCCCACGCGCTTCGGAGGATCGGCCAGAGTCTGCGCGCCGAGCGCCGTCGCGGTGCTGCGCCGGTTGGCGTCGACGTCGACGTACAGCACCGAGTCCGCTGCGAGCGCCACCGCGAGCGCAGCTGCGTACAGCCCGATCGAGCCCGCGCCCGCGCCGCCGACCACGAGCACAGAGGCGCCAGGCCGCTCGCTGAGCGCCGGCCCGACCGACCGCCAGGCGTCGCTGATGTTGTCCGATGCGCTCGCCACCGCCGCCGGATCCACGCCGGGTGGCAGCGGGACGAGCATGTGCTCGGCGTAGGGCACACACACGACGTCAGAGAGGAAGCCGCCCCACTGCTCGACCGCCGGCCCGAAACCGTAGGTCGACATGAACGCCACGCCGGCGCAGTTGGATGTGCGCCCCTGGCGGCACGGAGGGCACTCTCCGCAGGAGATCTGGAAGGGGACGCTGACGAGCTGGCGCGGTTGCAGCGAGGAGACCGCGTCGCCGACCTCGAGCACCTCGCCGACGCACTCGTGGCCGAGCGGGAACGGTGGCGCAAACGGCGAGCTGCCGTCGATGATCAGCGCGTCCAGGTCGCACGTTGCCACCGCCGTGGGGCGCACCAGCGCAGCGGCGTCCGAGCTCAACCGCGGCTCCGGCGCGTCGCGCCACTCGAGCGCGTTGGGAGCGGTGTAGGTGAGCTGCAACACGGTCCGCGATCGCCTGCTAGTCCAGCGGCGTAGTGTAGGCGCCGCTGAGGCCTCCGTCGATCAGGAACGTCGACGCCGTCACGTAGCTCGACTCGTCGCTGGCCAGGAACAACGCGCCGTGGGCGATCTCCTCAGCGTGGGCAAAGCGGCCCATCGGCACGTGCACGAGCCGGCGCGCCGCCTTCTCTGGGTCCTTCGCGAACAGCTCGCGCAGCAGCGGCGTGTCCACCGGTCCCGGGCACAGCGCGTTGACGCGCACGCCGCGCCGCGCGAACTCCACGCCGAGCTCGCGCGATAGCGCGAGCACGCCGCCCTTGGACGCGGTGTAGGAGATCTGCGAGGTGGCGGCGCCCATAACCGCGACGAACGAGGCCGTGTTGATGACCGAGCCGCGCAACGGACCTTCGTTCTCGAGCAGATGTGGGATGCCGTGCTTGCAGCACAAGAACACGCTGCGCAGGTTGACCCGCTGCACGTGCTCCCACGCCTCCACGCTGGTGTCGAGGACCGAGCCGTCGTCGCTCGGGGAGACCCCGGCGTTGTTGAACAGCACGTCGATGTGGCCGCACTCGCCGCGCACGCGCTCGAACGCTTCGCGCACCTGCTGCTCGTCGGTCACGTCAGCCTGCAGCGCGAGATCCCCCGGTGAGTCCGAGTACAGGTCGACGCCGACCACCGTCGCCCCCTCGCGCTGGAACAGCGCCACGCTCGCAGCGCCGATGCCGCCGCTGGCTCCCGTCACCACGCATACCCGTCCGGCGAGCCTGCCCACCGCGGCCATCACCCCTCCGTCGCGTAGAAGATCGTCTTGACCTCTGTGTAGGCGTCGAGCGCGTGCGGCCCCAGCTCGCGCCCGTAGCCTGACTGCTTGAAGCCGCCGAACGGTGTTGTGACGCGCACGGAGGTGTTCGCGTTGATCGAGAGCACGCCCGTTTCGAGCGCCCGCGCTACGCGCAGCGCCCGCGCGCCGTCGCGCGTCCAGATCGATCCCGACAGGCCGTAGATCGAGTCGTTGGACAGGCGAATCGCCTCCGCCTCGTCCTCGAACGCGATCACCACGGCGATCGGGCCGAACACCTCCTCCTGCGCGACGCGGTCGTTCGGCTTCACGGGAGCCAGAACCGTAGGGGCGAACCAGAAGCCCGCGCCATCCGGCGCGCTGCCGCGGAACGCGATCGGCGCTTGGCCATCGAGGAAGGACGCAACGCTCTTGCGCTGGGCGCTCGAGATCAGCGGGCCCATCTGCGTGGCCTCGTCGAGCGGATCGCCGACGCGCAGCGCCTTCACGTGAGTCTCCAACAGCTCGAGGAAGCGCTCTACGGCGTCCTCCTGCACGAGGATGCGCGAGCGCGCGCAGCAGTCCTGGCCCGCGTTGCCGAACACCGCCAACGGCGCCGCCGCCGCGGCCGCGTCGAGGTCCGCGTCGGCGAAGATGATGTTCGCCGACTTGCCGCCGAGCTCGAGCGTCACGCGCTTGATGCTCGCGGCGGCGCCAGCCGCGATCGTGCGTCCGACCTCGGTCGAGCCCGTGAACGCGATCTTCGCCACGTCGGGATGTTCGACCAGGCGCTGCCCGCACGTGCGGCCCGGGCCGACCACGACGTTGACAACGCCTTCCGGCAGCCCCGCCGCACGCGCCAGCTCGGCGAAGCGCAGCGCCGTGAGTGGCGTCAGCTCGGCTGGCTTGAGCACCACCGTGTTGCCCGCCGCGAGCGCCGGCGCGAGCTTCCAGGAGGCGATCGTCAGCGGGAAGTTCCACGGCGTGATCAGCCCGACGACCCCGACCGGCTCACGCACCGTGAACGCCTGACCGCCCGCCACTGGGATCGTGTCGCCGAGCAGCCGCTCGGGTGCGCCCGCGTAGTAGCGAAAGGTGTCGACCACCATCCCCATCTCGCCGCGCGCGTCGCAGATCGCCTTGCCCGCGTTGCGCGCCTCGAGCACCGCGAGCTCCTCGTGGTGCTCGGCGAGCGTGTCGGCGAGCGTGTGCAGCGCCTGCGCGCGCTCCCCGGGCGCCAGCGCGCGCCACGCGGGCAGCGCCGCCGTGGCGGCAGCCACCGCCGCGTCGACCTCGCCGGGGCCCGCGCGGTCGACCTCGGCGAGCACCCCCTCGGTAGCGGGCTCCAGGACTGACAGCCGTTCGTTCAGCGCTCAGCCGTCCATCCTCGGCGGAGCCGCAGGCGGAGCCCATTCATCAGATCGAACGCCTCCTACTAGGGGGCCTGCGCGATATCGGGCAGCGCGATAGCCGCGTCGAGCTCGTCGATCGTTCGGACCGGGCCCTTGAACGTGTTTTTCGCCGAAACCGCGTACCAGATCGTGACCGCGAGAATGACCGCGATCGTGATCAGCGGCGCGTAGTTGACCGCGGACCAGTTGAACGCGCTTTCCCACGGCACCCCTTCGGGGGTGAACGGCAGCGAGAAGATCACCACACAGATCGCCACCCACACGAACGCGATCGGATTGACCCATTTGTATTTTTTCCCGAGCGTCCAGCTCCCGCTCACGAATTTCTCACCCTGGCGCCATCGCAGGTACACCGGGATCGTGTAGGCGATGTACAGTCCGATGACAGAGATCGAGGTGACCGCCAGGAACGCCACGGGCGTGCCGAGGTGGTTGGGGAAGTATGCCGGAATCGTGATGATCAGGGCGAACACGCACACGAAGAACACGGCCCACGTGGGCGTCCGGTTCTGACCGAGCCTGCGCCACAGGTTGTGCCCGGGGACCGCGCCGTCGCGCGAGAACGCGAACGTCATGCGCGAGGCGCTCGTGATGCACGCCATCCCGCAGAACAGCTGGCCCACGGTGGAGATCAGGATCACGGCCTTCGCCGCCGAGGAGCTGAGCGCGGTCGTGAAGATCGTGAGGGCCGGGAAGCCGGCTTTGTAGATTTCCGCTTCGTGGCTCTTCTGGATCGCGAACGTGATCGCCAGCAGCACGATCCAGCCCACGATCGCCGAGTAGAACACGGAGCGCCACAGGCCCTTGGGCGCTTGCTCTTCGGCGCCGTTGGTCTCCTCGGACACGTGCGCCGAGGCGTCGTAGCCGGTGATCGTGTACATCGTCAGCAGGAAGCCGAGCGGAAGCACGTAGAACCAGAATTTCGCACCGGTGATCGCGCCTCCGGAGAAGCCCGATTCGTTCGCCCTGTGGCCAAACACGTAGGAGAGGCTCGCGTGGTGGGAGGGCACCGCGATCAGGATGACCACGATCACGGCGACGCCCAGCACGTTCCACCACACCGAGAAGTTGTAAAGGACCGCTACGAGGTGGCTGCGGAAGACGTTGATCAGCCCGGCGATGATCAGGATGATCGCGAACAGGGCGAAGTTGACATGGGCGGAGTAGTGGACATTGGTGCCTGCCGCGGCCTTGGTGAAGTTGAAGATGAAGTTGACGTTGTACAGGCCTAGCAGGTTCATCAGGAAGGTCGCCGAGACGTACACCACCGAGGCCACCACCGCGACCAGGCCGATCAGGTTGAACCAGCCGGTGAACCAGCCCCAGCCGGCACCGCCCAACCTGAACGCCCAGTAGTAGATGCCGCCGGCCGTGGGGTACGCGGAGGCGAGCTCGGACATCGAGAAGGCGACAAACAGGATCAGCACGCAGATCAGCGGCCACGCGATCGAGATCGCGATCGGGCCGCCGTTCTTGAGCGCCTGCCCGTAGGTCGTGAAGCAGCCGGCGAGGATGCAGATGATCGAGAAGGAGATCGCGAAGTTCGAGAACCCGCTCCATCCCCGCCTCAGCTCCTGTTTGTAGCCAAGCTCTGCGAGGCGCTGCTCGTCGGCGCTCAGTGTCCCGGTTGTGCTCATCGGCTCCCCCTCAAGAAGAAAAGGTTTGGTTATCCGTCCTTCATTCGTGACAATACGCTCTATCGCGGACGGAAGTCAAGTGCGGATCTGGCAGCAGGCCCGCGAGAATGTGCTCGGTGCCCCGCACGTGCTCGCTCATGACGCCGGCGGCGCGCATGGCGTCGCGCTCGCGCACGGCCGCCAGCAGCCGGCGGTGCTGTGCGTTGGAGGACGCGAGCACCTCGGGCGGGTGGGCGATGTGGCCGATCAGGTCGGTCATCGCGCCCTGCACCTCGGTCATCGCGCGCACGAGCCGCGTGGAGCCCGTCGCCTCGGCAAGCCCCACGTGCAGACGGATGTCCGCCTGGCGGTAGGCGGCGAAGTCCTCGAGCGCCCGCTCGAGCGTCGCGGCGACCTCGTCGAGCGCGTCCAGCTCGGCGTCCTCCGCCCGCTCGGCCGCGAGCACCGCCACGCCGAGCTCCACCGCCAGGCGTTGATCGCACGTCTCGCGCCACTGCGCAAGCATCCGCGGCGAGGGCGGATCGGTGGGCGGCAGCGGGTCGGACACGAAAGTTCCGCCGCCGCGTCCGCGTGTGGCGAACACATGACCGCTCTGGCTCAGCGCCGTGAGCGCTTGGCGCAGCGTCGAGCGCGCGATCCCAAGTCGTGTGCACAGCTCGCGCTCGGCGGGCAGCCGCGAGCCGGGCGCCAGCAGCCCGAGCTTGATCGCCGTGCCCAGCCGCTCGACCGTCTCCTCGAACGCGGTCTGCGAGCGCACCGGCGCGAACACAGCGTCGGGAGGCGTGAGCGTCGCGCCGGCGGCAGGCTGCTCAGAGCCGCCCACCATCGTGCTCCGACGCGACGCCATCACAGCCGCTCGAATCCTCTCAACCGCTCCCAGTCCGTGACCGCCGCCTGGAAGGTCGTGAGCTCGATGTCCGCCGCGTTGAGGTAGTGCGCGACCACGTCCTCGCCGAATGCCGCACGAGCGACATCGCTCGCTGCGAACAGCGCTCGCGCGTCGCGCAAGGTCGCGGGCAGGTGGGGGCGCTCGTGCGCGGCGTACGCGCTGCCCTCGAGCACCGGCTCGAGCTCGAGCTCCGCTTCGACCCCATACAGTCCCGAGGCGATGATCGCGCTCAGCGCCAAATAGGGGTTCAGGTCGGCGCCGCCGACGCGGTTCTCGAAGCGCAGCGACGGACCGTCGCCGACGACGCGCAGCGAGCACGTGCGGTTGTCGTATCCCCAGGCGACAGCCGTCGGCGCGAAGCTGCCGGGTGCGTAGCGCTTGTAGGAGTTGATGTGCGGCGCGAGCAGAAGCGTCATCTCGCGCAGGCACGCCAGCTGTCCGGCCAGGAATGACCGGAACAGCGGTTGCTCGCGCGCGAACAGCGGGGTGGGTGGGTCCGAATCATCGGCAAGGGAGAAGTGGATGTGGCACGAGTTGCCCTCGCGCTCGTCGAACTTGGCCATGAACGTGATCGCCATGCCCTCGTCGGCCGCGATCTCCTTGGCGCCGTTCTTGTAGATCGCGTGCTCGTCCGCGGTGCGCAGCGCGTCCGCATAGTGGAAGTTGATCTCGTGCTGACCGAAGTTGCACTCGCCCTTCGAGTCCTCAACGACCATCCCCGCCACGACCATGCTGTTGCGGATACGGCGGATCAGCGGCTCGACGCGGGCGGTGCCGAGCAGCGAGTAGTCGACGTTGTAGAGGTTCGCCGGACACAGGTCGCGATAGCCCTTGTGCCACGCCTGCTCGTAGGTGTCCCGGAACACCAGGAACTCGAGCTCGGTGCCCGCGTTGGCGCTCCAGCCGCGCTCTGCGAGACGCGCGAGCTGCCGGCGCAGGATCTGGCGAGGAGAGGCCACCACGTCCGAGCCGTCCGTCCAGGCGACGTCAGCCAGGCACACCACCGTGCCCTCCTGCCAAGGCACAAGTCGCAGCGTGTCGAGGTCGGGGACGAGCACCATGTCGCCGTAGCCACGCTCCCACGAGGACATCGCGTAGCCCTCGACGGTCCTCATGTCGACGTCGACCGCCAGCAGGTAGTTGCAGCTCTCTGCGCCATGCTCGGCCACCTCGCCGAGGAAGTGGCTCGCCGTCAGGCGCTTGCCCTGTAGGCGCCCCTGCATGTCGGTCATCGCCAGCAGGACCGTGTCGATTGCGCCCCGCGCGACCGCCTCTGTGAGCTCGTCGAGCGTCATCTTGGTGAAGGTACTGCAGTCAGACCTCTAACGCGGGTCCATGCCGACAGCCGAGCCGGCCGGCGATCGGCGCCGTCGTGCGCGGAGGCGTAGCTGCGGCGCGCGCTCGCGTCGCGCTTACGCGGGGGCGTCGGCGGACAGGCGAACGAGCGCGGCGCTGCGCTCCCACAGGCCTTGCGCGAGCGTGGCGTCCTGGGCCTGGGCGCTGGGCGCAAGCACCTTCTCGTCCTGGACGTACTGGCCGGTCAGCGCCGCGGCCTCGTCCGAGGACGCGAGCCACACCAGCGAGCGGGCGCCGCTGTGTGGCGAGCGCATGAACGGCGCGCCGAGCGTCGTGAGCAGCTTCCAGATCCCGTTTTCGTTCTTGCCGAAGCCGGTTCGCACGACGCCCGGGTGAAAGCAGTTGGCGTGCAGCTCCGGCGCGCGCTTCGCCAGCTCGCGCGTAAAGAGGATGTTGCAGAGCTTCGAGGTGCCGTATACGCGCATGGCCGAGTAGCCCTGCTCCGACTGCAGGTCCTCGAGATCGAGGCGACCGCCCTTGTGCGCATCGGAGGCGGTCGTCACCACGCGCGCGCCGCTGAGGCGATCGCGCAGCAGGTTGGTCAGCAGGAACGGCGCGAGGTGGTTCAGGGCGAATGTCCGCTCAAAGCCCTCGGAGGTCTCCTCGTGCGAGGCGAACAGCGCGCCCGCATTGTTGGCCAGCACGTCGATGTGCTCGTAGCGCGCCCTGATCTCGTCGGCGAGCGTGCGCACCTGCGCCATCAGCATCAGATCCGCCACGTGCTCGTGGATCGGCGCGCCCCCGCCGGCCGCCTTGGCTTCCTGCGCGACCGCTTTCACGCGTGCGCCGTCGCGCCCCACGATCGCCACCTCGATCCCCTGGCCGGCGATCTCCACCGCCGCGGCCTGGCCGATGCCGCGCGTAGCGCCGGTGATCAGGACCAACGTCACCTGGCGCACTCTACAGCGGCCGAGCGTGAGCAGCGCGGGTGCAATGCTGTAGCGCGGACGCCATGAGCACACTCAGAACGCAGGCCGCCGCGCGCGTACTCGAACGGATTCACGCTGCCAACCCGGCCGCCAAGGCGGCGGCCAACGAGCGCTTCAAAGCCCGACGCGCCGAGTGCGCAGGACGCACGCTGCCGGCGCGGGAGGTAATCGAGATCTACGGCGAGGCGCCGATGTCGGTGGAGCCGGAGGTGGGGGAGCTGCTGTATGCGCTCGCCTACTGTGCGCGACCGGCGACGATCGTCGAGTTCGGGACCTCGTTCGGAGCCTCGACCATCTACCTGGCGGCGGCGCTGGCCGATCTCCGCGCCTTCGAGGCGCGCGTGATTGCCTGCGAGGCTCATCCCGGGAAGGCGCAGATCGCGCGCGAGAACCTCGCGCACGCCGGCCTCGCAGGCCTAGTCGAGGTTCGTCAGGGCGATGCGCGCGAGACGCTCGACGATCTCGCCGGCCCGATCGACATGCTGTTCCTGGACGGCCTCAACAGCCTTTACCTGCCGATCTTGAAGATGCTCGAGGCCAGGCTCGCGCCGGATGCGCTGATCGTCGCGGATCTCAGCGCGGGCGATCCCGACCAGCCGGCCTACCGGCGGCACGTGCGCGAGCGCGCCAACGGATACGCATCGGTCACGGTCGCCCTCGGCGACGGCGTCGAGGTCACGCGACACCTCACACGCCGCGCCCACGAGCCGACGGCCGGAGCGCAGGGCGCCCACGCCCAAACGGCCGGAGCCGCAGCCCTCGGGTCGCCAGCGACGTGGAGCTAGTTCTCGCCACCCACGAGCTCGCCGATGCCGGCGGTGCGCAGACGTATGCGCTGACGGTCGCCGAGCATCTGGCGCGCCTCGGGCACTCGGTGACGCTTTACGCCCTCGAGCTCGGCGCGATCGCTCGGCTCGCCAGAGAACGCGCACTGCGGGTCACCGCGACAGCGGAGGAGCTCCCGGCGCATGCGGATGGGGTGATCACGGGCGTGCACCGAGGCCTCGCGCTGGCGCTCGCCGACCGCTATCCGGATGCGGCCCGCGTGTTCGTGGTCCACGGCTCGGAGGACATCCATCTGCCCCCGCCGGTGCCGGGTGCGGTCGCGGCGACGATCGCGCTCAACGACCAGCATGCCGCGCGCGCCGCCGCGTGCGCGTGCGCGGGAGAGGTCGTGCGTCTGCGCCAACCGGTCGATCTGCGCCGCTTCAGCGTCCGCGGCGCTCCGCGCACGCACCCCGAGCAGGTCCTCCTGCTCGGCAACTACCACAGCGCTCATTCCGGTCGGGGGCAGGTCCTGCGGGACGCGTGGGCGGACGCGGAGCTGGTGTGGAAGGAGACCGGCGGCAAGGCACAGACGCTGGACGTTCCGGCGGCGATCGCGGAGGCGGACGTGGTTGTCGGCTACGGACGGTCGGTGCTTGAGGCGATGGCATGTGGAAGGCCGGCATACGTGCACGATCACGCCGGCTCGGAGGGATGGGTCACGCCCCAGTCCTATGCCTGCATGGAGGCTGGCGGGTTCGCCGTGGCGGCCGCCAGGCTCCCTCCCGACGTGGCGCAGCTCAGGGCCGACCTCGACGACTACCGACCGGAGTGGGGGCTGGCTGGACGAGATATCGCGCGCACGCACCATGACGCGCGCGATCATGCGGCGGCGCTCGTCTCGCTGCTCGAGCGGATGGGGCCGGGTGCGCGCTGCGCCGAGGGCTCGACGATGCGCGCGCTGGCACAGCTGGCCGAGTCGCAGCTGCGGGCCGAGCTGATCGCCGAGCACTACCGGGTGGAGTCCAAACAGTGGTTCACGCTGTATCACCGAACGCAGCAGGAGCTGGCGGACGAGCGCGGCGCGTGGCAGGCGACGCGCGCCGAGCTCGAACGCGACCGCGCACAGCTGGCGCAGGCGGTGGCGCTCGCGCAAGAAGGCTTAACGCGCTTCCGGCGCACCAGGCGCTACCGCCTCGCGCAGGCGCTGGCGCGCCCGCTCGAGCGCCTGCGCGGCGGGCGCACCCCGCGCTAGTATCCGGCGGTGGGTCTCCTGCACCCGCCAATGCACAAAGGAGGCAGATGATGGAGAAGATGGAGCAAGCACACGACGAGGAGCAGCCGCTGGTGGAGCTCGCGCCCGAGGAGGCCGTCCTCCCGGCGCTGAACCAGAGCGCCCATCCGGTCGAGTTCCTCGAGGCCAACCCGGCCGGCGAGAGCGCCGCGGAGACGGGGCAATCCTGACGCGCACCTGATCGGCCCGTGAGCGCGTCGAGGCGGCTGCACCCGTCGCTGCTCGTCCACGCCGCGCAGCTGGGAGGGCGCCGGCGGCTCGTCGCGCAGGTCTGCTCGTCGAGTCCGCCACTGATTCTCAACGCCCCGGCGGCGCTGTTGGCGCTCACGGTGCTGCCGTCCCGGTTCGAGCGCGAGGACGCCGCTCGCGCGTGGGCCGCGGCGGACATCGAGGAGCGCCATCACGAGCAGTTGTGGTCGGCGTTCGTCGACGCCGGTGTGCTGGTGGACGAGGGCGAGGACGCCGATTCCTGGTGGTCGGAGCTCGGATGGCACGAGGCCGGCGCGTACCACCTTGCCACGCGTGACTACCCGTTCCTGCAGATGGACGGCGCCGACGCGTTCGCCGTCGACGTCAGCAGGATGGACTCCTACCGCGCCGACACGCCACCGCCACCGGCGTACCTGCGGCGTGCGGCCACGGCGAGCATCGAGCTGGAGGCGTTGGGCGCGCACGAGTGCCCGGACGAGCTGGCGGCGCAGATGTCCGCGGAGGACCGCCTCGGCCGGCCCGGCCTCGGTCTGCTCCTCGACGTCTGCTTCGGGGAGCGCGGGCGGGTGCGGACTGCCGGCGACGTCACCTGCCTGCTCAAGAGCATCCCCTCGGGCGGCGCGCGCCATCCGACCGAGGTGTACCTCGCGAGCCTCGATCTGCGGGGCGTTCCGAGCGGGCTCTACCACTACAACGTCGAGCACCATCGCCTGGATCGGCTGGGCGACAGCGATCCGCGAGACGCGCTGATGCACGCCACCTACGACCTGTTCGCCAAGCAGCCGCGCGCGCCGAGCGCGCTGCTGATCTTCACCTCGGTGGTCGAGCGCGCGATGTGGCGCTACCGCGATCCGCGCTCGTTTCGCGCGATCCTGCTCGATGTCGGGCACGCGGTCGCCGCCTACCGTCATGCGGCGCGCGTGCTCGGTTGGCGCACGTACGCCTGCCAGAAGATGCGCGACGGCGAGATCGCGCAACTGCTCGACATCGACCCGGTGTGCCAGCCGCCGCTGTACGCCGCCTCGTTGGTCGTGCCGCGCGATGGGTGACGTGCGCGGGATGCGAGCGCCGCGGGAGCGGTCCGGCTCGGGCGAGGTGCTGACGACCTCGCCGCTGCTGTTCAGCTACACCGGCCGCGACGGACGGCTCGTCACGTGGGAGGCGCGCAGCCGCGTGCGCTTCCGCCTCAGCAGCACGCGCGCGGTCGAGTTGGTGCTGTCGTTCCTGGAGCCCCAGCCGGTCGATCCGTCGGCCGTCGATGCCGGCGCGGGAGAGCTCGCCGCCGCCCGGGAGGCGGGACTGTTGATGTCTGGCGAGGAGCACGCGCGGGTGTCGATCTGGGAGCGCAACGGCTGGTCGCGTGCGGCGTACCTGGTGCTGAGCCAGATGGACCTCCCGTACTTGGAGTCCCCGCGCGCAGATGAAGACGTGGACGCTGTACGCGACCGCCGCCGCGCGGCGATCGAGCGCTACGAGCGCGCCGCACCCTATCCGCAGCCTGCGCTGCTGGCCGACGGTCCGGCGTTCGAGCTGCCGGCGCCAGCGCCGGTGCGGCGCACGCTCGCGGCGCTCACCTCGCGGCGCTCGGTGCGGGCCTTCGCGGGGGCGCTTGGTGCAGAGCAGCTCGCGGGCATCATGCACGCGGCGACCGCGGCGATGCGCACGGTCGCGGAGGATCGGCGCGACCCCGATCGCTTTCGGCTGCTCAACTCGTTCTACTCGTGGGCGCACCTGTTCGTGCTGGTGCAGCGGGTGGAGGGCTTGCCGGCGGGGGTGTTCGAGTACGACTGGAGCGCGAACAGGTTGCTGGCGGCCGCGCCGGCTCCGTCCGAAGCGCAGCTGCTGGCATGCGTGCAAGGGCAGCGATGGGCGCTCGGTCCGGGGTTCATCGTGTTCGTGGTCGCGGATCTGCGCGGGTACGCTTGGCTGTATCGCCACTCCCGCGCGTACATACACCTGTTGATGCAGGTGGGCGAGCTGGGGCAGGAGCTGCTCACGGCGGCGACGGAGCTTGGGCTCGGCGGCTGGACGACGCCGGCGGTCCACGAGTCGCACGTGGCCGAGCTGCTGGGGCTGCCGGCCGACGATGCGTTCCAGCCGCTGTCGATGGTCAAGCTCGGGCGCCCGGCGGCGCCGTCCCGGCGCCTCCCGCAAGGAGGCATCTCAACTCAGTAGCGGCGCGCGAGCAGTTCGCGCACGACCGCGCGGTCGTCGAACGGGACGGGAGGGCTATGCGCGTCGACCCGCAGGTGCCTCGACTGGCCGCGTCCGAGCACGGCGACCACGTCGCCCGCTCGGGCAAGCGACAGCCCGCGAGCAATTGCCTTACGGCGATCGAGCACCACCTCGAGGCGTGCCCCGCGCGTCTGGCGCGCCCCCGCAAGCATGCCGGCGAGAGCGAGCAGCGGCGGTTCTCCCTTCGACGACCAGCCCGACAGGATCAGGTGATTGCAGCCCGCGCGAGCGGCGCGCCCGCAGCTCACGCGCGTGTCGCGATCGCCGGCCGGCGCGAGGCCCACGACGGCGATCACGCGGGCGTGGCGTGGCGCGGCGATGGCGCGCAGCGTCGCGAGCACGCGGTCGAGACCGTCGGGCGAGTGGGCGAAGTCGACAAACACGTCGTACGGCTGGCCGGCATCGAGCGACTCCATGCGTCCGGCTGGAGCGTCGGCGTCGGCGAGCGCCGCGAGCGTCGGCGCGCGGGCCAGGCCGAGCGCGTCGGCGAGGGCGAGCGCGGCAGCGAGATTGAAGGCGTTGTGCTCGCCGCGCAGGCGCGTGCGGAGCTCGATCGGACCACCGGGCGTGTCGAGCGCGAGCAGGCTTCCGCCCGCGCGAGAGTGGCAGGCGCTGATGCGGTAGTCGGCGTCGGCGCGCCCGCCGAACGTCACCGCGCGCCCGCCGCAGGCGCGGACGTCGCGCACGAGCCGTTGCCCAAACGGGTCGTCGGCGTTCAGCACCGCCAGCGCCACCGCGCGCTCACGGTGCACGAACAGCCGCCGCTTGGCCCGTCCATATGCCTCCATCGAGCGGTGCCAGTGCAGGTGATCGGGGGTGAGGTTGGTGAGGACAGCCGCGTCCGCCATCAGCTCGACCAGGCCGCATGCCTGATAGCTGGAGACCTCCGCGAGCACCCAGCCGGAGCGGCAGTCTGGAACGGCCGAGAGTGGCACTCCGAGGTCTGATTCGACGTTGCCGACCAGCGCCGGTGCGCACCCGCTCGCGGCCATGACCGCGCCGATCAGGGCGGTTGTGGTGGACTTGCCGTTGGTGCCCGTGACCGCGATCATCGGCTGCGTGCTCATGCGCCAGCCGAGCTCGAGCTCGTCGAGGATCGCCAGACCGCGCTCGCGCGCGCAGACGAGCAGCGGATGCGTGAACGGAATCCCGGGGCTCTTGACGACCGTGCGCACGCCCTCGAGGGCAGTGGCGCGCTCGTGCCGGCCGAGTAGTGCACCCCTTGCTCGCATTGCGCGGCGCACGGCGGGGGCGCGCGCGTCGTCCCATGCGCGCACTGAGTCGGCGCCGAAGCGTTCGGCGAGAGCGCGTGCGGCCGCCCGTCCGGCACGCCCGAGCCCGAGAACCAGATAAGGCCCAGCGGGGGGTGCGGGCCGCCGCGCGCATGCGGCGAGCGGAGTGCCTACGCCGGTGTTGGAGAATGCCCGCTCAGGTGCCTGAGAGCTCATCGCCCGCGCAGCTCGTGTCGTTCCCCTCCGGGGATCTGCAGCTGCGCGCCTACCTTCACCTCCCGGCGGAGGCGGACCCTCCCACCGGGGCGATGATCTGGAACCACGGCAGCGAGCGCGCACAGGCTGAGCGAACGACGCTCGCACGCTTCTACACCGCCCGCGGGCTCGTGTTCTTGGCGCCTCACCGGCGCGGCCACGGACGCTCGCCGGGGGAGAATCCGATCGTGCAGATGCGCGCGGAGCTGCAGCAGGGTCTGCGGGCTCGCCGCGCTCGAGCGGGCGCCGCGGAGGTGGACGCGGGACCCTCGCGCGAGGAGCTGATGCGGCGGGTCATCAAGCTTCACGAGAGCTGCCTGGCGGACACGGTTGCGGCGGTGCGCTGGCTCGAGCGCCAGCCGTTCATCGATCGCTCCCGCCTGCACATGTCCGGTAGCTCGCACGGCGCTATTCAGACGCTGCTCGCCGCCGAGGCGGACGTGGGAGTGCGCGCGTATGTGGCATTCGCCCCGGGTGCGATCGGCTGGCGTGGCAACCCGGAGCTGCACGAGCGGCTGGCACGAGCGGTGCGAACGGCGCGCGCACCGATCCTACTGGTGCAGGCGCGCAACGACTTCGATCTCGGCCCGACCCGGGTGCTCGGCGAGGAGCTACGGTGCAAGCGGCCTCCGAACATGACTCGACTGTACCCCGCATACGGAAGCGGCCATGCCGACGGACACGCCGCGTTCGCATGCGAGGGCACGGATATCTGGGGAGAGGATGTGGGCGCGTTCCTCGAGACAACCGCCCGCTGAGGGGACGTCGGGCGTTCCCTCAGAGGTTGACGAGCGCTCGCTGACGACGCGCTGTCAAGAACCGCGGCCGGCTCCGACAGCCCGAGGATCACGTCGAGGTGCCCACCGTGAGGATGATCTTGCCGCGCGTGTGTCCAGATTCGCTGAGCGTGTGTGCCCGCTGCACATCGGCCAGGGGGATGGTCTCCGCGATCTCCACGCGCACATCGCCGGTCGCCACCAGCTGGGCGATCCGAGCGAGCTGCTCGGAGCTCGGGCTCATCATGAGCAACTCGGCGCGCACGCCACGCTCTGTCGCCGCTTGCTCAGGCGGAGCGGCGGCGATTGTGATGAGTACGCCTCCGGCGCTGACGGTCGCGAGCAGTGCCTGCGTGATGTCGCCGCCTACCGTGTCAAACGCGACATCGACGTCGCGCACGGACTCGGCCACGTCTTGCCGGGTGTAATCGACGTACTCATCGGCGCCGAGGCCGAGCACGAAATCGCGGTTGCGCGAGGCCCCAATCCCCACCACACGGGCCCCGGCGTGCTTCGCGAATTGCACTGCGAAATGGCCAACGCCGCCCGCGGCTCCGGCAATCAGTGCGGTCTGGTCGCGCTCCAGCCCAGCACGGTCGAACAGTGCCTGCCAGGCCGTAAGGCCCGCCACCGGTATCGCCGCCGCCTGCTCATAGCTCACGCTGTCGGGCTTCTCGGCGATCACGCCGGCGGGTGCCGTCGCGAACTCCGCATATGCGCCGCTGGCCGCGAACCCAAACACCGCGTCTCCCTCAGCGAAGCCCTCGGCGCGCGAGAGCTCGACCGTCCCCGACACGTCGCTGCCAAGCACCGCGGGCAGTTGCCTGGGCCTCAGCCCACGCCGGACCTTCCAGTCGATCGGGTTGACCGCGGCGGCGTGGACCCTGATCAAGACCTCACCACCGCCGGGCTCGGGCCGCTCGGCTTCCTCGAAACGCAGGACCTCAGGGCCGCCCGTCTCGTGGACCAACACGGCGTGCATCGCATCTCCTCCTCGACAGAAACGGGTTGCAAAGCCAGTCTAATCCGCCAGCGTCCAGATCGTCCGATGCGTCCGGGTTTGCGGCCACATCGGACACATCGGACGAATTGACCTTTGTCAGAGATTTGTCACGGCGGAGGGGATCATGTCGGCGTGTTGCGTGTCCTTGCTCGTGGGCGTGGCGGGCGGTATGTGAGCTGGCGTCTGAGGTATTCGTCGAAGCGTGGCACGGTGAAGTCGATGTGGCCGTATTCCTCGGTGGCGTAGATCAGGCCCTTCTCGAGCAGGCTCTGGCGGACGGGGGAGAGGGCGGTCGTCGGCTTTCCGGCTGCGCGGGCTACGTCGCCGGAGCGGTAGGGGCCGGGTCCGAGCTCGGCCATTGCGCGTATGTAGCGTCGCTCGGTGTTGGTGGCGCGTTGCATTCTGACCTCGTACATCGTCTGGTCGAGCGCCGCCTGGGCGGCCGGCTCGGCGCTTTTGATCACCGCGAGTGAGATCGGCGAGGCGGAGGCGAGGTTCCATGCATGCTTGCCGAGCTGCTGGATGTAGAAGGGGTAGCCGGCGGTCCAATCGAGCGCCGCGGCTATAGCGTTCGCCTCGAAGGCCATCCCGTGTGCCTCGACGGGCTCTACGAGTGCGGCTTCAGCGTCCTTCTGTGAGAGGTTGCCGATCACGGGGAACGTAAAGAGTCGCTCGGCGTAGCTGCGGGCCTCGCCTGTGAGCTTCGGGATCTGCGGCAGGCCGGCGGCAGCGAGCGTTATCGGCAGGCTGCGCTGTGTCGCTCGATGCAGCGCGCTGATCATCGCGCGAAACTGAGCCGGCTCGGCGAACTGGACCTCGTCGAGCAGAAACACAACGCCGCTCTTGGTCTCACGCGCTGCCTGCCCGAGCTGGAGAAAGAGCTGGGTGAGATCGCTGGCAAGCGTTGCTTCGTCGGCGCGGCGCAAGTCGATCGAGAGGCCGATCCCTTCTGGGCCGGAGAGCTTGATCGACTGCAGCTGTCCGAGTGCCCCTCGGATCGTCGCGAGCATCTTCGTGGTGAGCTTCAGGCGCGAGAGCGCGAGCTGAGCGTCGCGAGCCAGCTCGCCGGCGAGCCCGGTTTGTGGCGTCAGCTCGTGGTAGAAGGTCAGGAAGCCGGCGTTCTCGGCCTGGTCCTCGAATATGTTCAGCAGCGCGGTCTTGCCAACGCCCCGCAGGCCGCGGACGATCATGCTCTGCTCGGTCGCGCCGCGCGCCAAGCGCCCGATCAGGACGCGAAACTGCTCAAGCTCCGCGTGACGACCGGTGAGCGCGGGCGGCCGTGAGCCGGCGTTTGGGGTGTAGGGGTTCTTGATCGGGTCCATGTTATGACAGGTTATATAGACTTATGCGCATAGACGCTATAAGCTCCCATAAGTGGCTAGAGCTCGGTTTGGCCCCCGAGTAGCTGCGGCCACCCCTGTCAGGCGCGTGCCCCCGTGCGTGTCTGGAGCTGGTCCATGAGCTTCATCAGGTTGCGCTTGGGTCGGTGGCTGCTGCGGATCTCGTCGAGGTAACCCGCGTAGTCGTCCGGTTTGCCGCACTCGGTGAACAGAGGGCGGATCGTCTCCTCGATCAGCCGGACGGCCTCCGCGTATGACTGCTTGTCCTTGCCGGCGATCGTCTGCTCAACGTGGAGCCGGTAAACGGCGAGCGTGTCCTCGGGGTGCTCGGCGCGGCGCTGGTCGGCGAGCTGCAACCACAGGTTGTGCCTGCAGCCGCCGTCGGTTGCTGCTCGCCATGCCGCGTCCGGATCGTCCTCCCAGAGCAGTACACGCACGAGCTCGGTGGCGTCGCGGCGGCTACGCAGCGATGGACGGCTAGCGCCTGCGTCTGGGCTGGTCAGAGGGGCTCGCAGCAGGGTGAGCGCGGCTGTGCGTCGCTCGTCCCATTCGCCGAGCACCTTCGCGTCGATCGCGAGCTCGCGGTAGGTCTCGAGCGCCGGTCGCGAGTTGAACGCCTCCCAGGTGTGCTCGATCGCCGCGGTGGCGCTGCCTCGCCGCCGATGCTCCTCGACGAGGAAGTCGCGCAGGCGATGATCGGGCGAGGCAGGGAACTCGACCATGCCCCTCTGTGCCCACTCGAGCGCCATGTCGTGCTCGTTGTGGGAGCGGCAGAGCTCTGCGATCTGCAGGAAGCTGTAGGGGCTCCCCAGGTCACGTTCGCGCACCGCAATCTGGTCGTTGAGGTGACCGGATTGCTCAGCGAGGGTTTCCATTATCTGGGTGATGCGAAAGCGCGAGCCATAGCGTTCTCGCGAGCCCTCGCCCGGCGTCAGCGCTGGCACGGTCGCCCAGCGCGCGTGGGCGAGCTCGCGGTAGCGCGTCAAGCCGAGCTCCCCGAGGATGTCCCCGTAGGTCATCGCTGCGCGGTAGAAAATGTCCCAGCCTCCCTCGAGCTCGCGCGCGAAGAGGCGCTCGGCGAGCTTGACCGGGTCGGGCGCCCCCCGATGACAGGCTTCCAGGTGCAGCTCCTGTAGACGCGCTGCCAGATCTCCCATCTGGCCGTCGGAGTCGTCGACGTGTTCCAGCGAGTGCTCGCCGGCCGTCAGCGCGTACTCCGTGAGCTCGATGACCTCGCCCGCATGTCCATCCGTGAGCATCTCGTCGAGCGCATCGATTGTCTCTTCGATCCCTTGCACATAGCCCCATACCTCGCGGTAGGGGACGAAGTCGTGAAAGGCGAACGCTTGGTCGATGAGCACGCGCAGCGAGTCCATGTCTCCAGGCGCCCGTTCCCGTGAGCGTGCCGTCAGCAACAGCAGCCTCCGCGCGAGTCGTTCGTCGTCGTGTGCGTGCTCGACCAACAGCTCCACGAGCGACTTCGGAGGAAGGCCCTGCAGGTAGATGCGCGCATCACCGAGCGTCGGTGCCGATGAGCCGCCGTCTTCGAGCGAGCTCAGCGCGACCCCGACACAGTGCTTGCAGAACTCCCCCTCGACGCCGACCGGGCACGAGCAGGCGAATCGCAGCCGACCGTCGCTGACACGCAGCTCGACCGCGTAGCTCTCGCTGCCTTGAACCGTCGCGTTGACACGCCCGGCGCCCATCCGCAACGGGCCGACCCGACCCTCGTCAAGGTAGGCCGCCCCTCGCGCAAATGAGCGCGGCGAAGCCAGACGCTCCACAATCGCCTCACTGAGGACACTCGAGAGTTCCTCCGGCATTAAGAATCCAAGCCTACGCGGGATCCCGGAGGGCATATGCGGTTTTGCCAGGCTGTTACCAGTACGCGATACAAGCGAGCCACAAGCGAGCAGACTGATGGACGTCGCCTTCGTGCTCACCTACCATACGCAGCGAGTCGACGAGAACGCGCGCAAGTACCTGGGTATGAGCGGCGCGGAGTTCGAGCGGCGTCTGAAGGCCGGCGAGATCGACATAGGCGACAGCCCTGCCGTGACGCGCATCGCGATGATCAGCGCCGACAACGCTTCGGGCGTTCCGCAGGAGCTCGAACTCTCCGACACGGCAAAGTTGCGCGGGGCGCATCCGCTTCGCCTCGACTACCGCTGGCACCCCGACGGCGAGAGCCCGATCACGTGGCCGCACCTGCACGTCGGCGCCGACATCCGCCGAAGCGTGAACGTTGCGGTCGGCCGGTGACGCTCCACGAACCGTCCTGCTCGCGGAGCCGCACACCTGCGTGATCGTTTCTAGTCGCGCTGGAAGGCGAAATTTCTGCGGACCAATATGATATCCTTACTCCGCACGCGATGTAAGGAGAGCCCGTTGTGGATTCGTCAGCACGTCTCACATCGAAGGGTCAGGTCACGATCCCGAAGCGGGTTCGAGACGCATTGGAGCTGAACGAGGGCGACGAGATCATGTTTCGCGTTGAGCGTAAGCGCGCGATCGTCGCTAAGACTCCGGACTTCCTAGCGATGGCCGGGTCGGTTGCCGTGCCCGCGGCCAAGCGCGGCACGCCATGGGATGAGGTTCTGGCGCGCACGCGCCTTGCGCGTGCGGAGAAGCGCCGCTGAGAGCGTTCCTCGACACGAACGTCCTCATCCGGCATCTCACCGGCGATCCGCCGGAGGTGGCGGCTAGGGCGACCGCGGCCCTGTCCAGCACCGAGCAGCTGTTCTTGGCCGATCTCGTGCTGGCCGAGTGCGTGTACGTGCTCGAGTCGTTCTACGAGGTCGAGCGGCCGCGGGTGGCAGAGCTGATGCGCGCGGCGATCGCCCTGCCGTCGGTCGCAGTGATCGATGTCTCGCTCCTGCTGCGTGCGCTGGAGGTTTACGAGATCGACAGGCTCGACTTCGCCGAGGCGTATCTCGTCGCTAGCGCCGAGGCCACCGGCGTCGCGGCGATCGTGTCGTTTGATCGGTCCATCGATCGCGTGCGGACGATCTCGCGCGTCGAGCCATAGAGGACTTATCTCTGCAAACAATGGGTTTTGCGGTTTTGTCTAAAGGTGGCATTTGCAGGCCTCTGCATGCGCCCGAGTGGACTCGAACCACCACGGGGAAATCTCCCCACAAGGCCCTCAACCTTGCGCGTCTACCAATTCCGCCACGGGCGCAGGGGGGCGAGTATAGCCTGGGGTCCTGGGCCGTCGTAGACGATCTTGCGCCCAGCGGTTGCATCTGTCCACATCCGGCGCTACAGTGCGAACACATGTTCGTTGCAGGTCGCAATCCACCCGGATAGGGAGGCACGCAGACATGGATCTCACCAAGCGACAACAGGAGATCTTCGACTTCATCCGCAAGTACTCTGCTAGGTACGGCTATCCGCCGACCGTACGCGATATCGGCAAAGCGGTGGGCTTGGCCTCTTCCTCGACCGTACATACGCATCTGGCCAACCTGGAGAAGATCGGCCTGCTTCGCCGCGACCCCTCCAAGCCCCGCGCGATCGAGCTGCTTGACCGGGCGGTGGGGAGCGTGCGGGGCATTGTGCGCGCCGAAGGCCTGCCGCTGCTGGGCACCGTCGCCGCAGGACAGCCGATGCTCGCCGAGGAGAACATCGAGGAGTATGTGTCGGTTCCTGAGATCGCGGGCGGCGGTGAGGGCGAGTACTTGCTGCGAATTCGTGGCGACTCGATGAGAGATGCAGGCATCCTCGAAGGCGACTACGTGGTCGTGCATCCGCAGGAGACGGCTAGCGATGGCGAGGTGGTGGTCGCTCTCTTGGGAGAGGAGGCGACCGTCAAGCGCTTCTTTCGCGAAGCCGATCATATTCGCCTGCAGCCCGAAAACGACGCGATGGAGCCGATCCGAAGCAAGGAGGTCAAGGTGTTGGGCCGCGTCGTGGGTCTGCTCAGGACCGTCTGAGCGGCAGGCCGCAGCGCGCGAGCACAGCACGATCGCCCGGCGTGAGCCTCAGTGAGCGGCCGAAACGCGCTAGGTTGGCTATGCAGGTCAGGCAGCCGCGGAGGTCGATCGGCCTTCGAGGAAAGTCCGGACATCATAGGGCAGGGTGGTCGATAGATCGACCCGGGGAAACCCGCGGGAAAGTGCCACAGAAACAAACCGCCTACGTGCGCCGTCCCACGTGAACGGCGGACCGGCAAGGGTGAAATGGTGCGGTAAGAGCGCACCAGCGTCGCGGCGACGCGGCGGCTGGGCAAACCCCACCCGATGCAAGGCCAAACGGGACCGCTTGGAGGTAGCCCGCCGAGGTCCAGGTAGGCCGCTCAGATGGATGGCTGCTCAACGACAGAATCCGGCTTATCGACCTGCTAAGGAAAAGCCCCGCTCCGGCGGGGTTTTTCTATGTGTCGAGTCGCTGGGTTCTCGTCACAGGAGGCTCCGCAGTCGTCGGCGGGGCGATCTCTATGGAATCGCTCGGCGCGGGCGCCCGGAGAAGCTCTCCGGCAGCGATCCGTGCCGCGCAGCGAGTTCTAGCAGGGCTCGCGGACGGGCGCATCCTCACTCCCACGCGGCGACCTGTCCGGGATGGACCCCTCCGGCGCCGCTAGTCCGAGCTTCGCCGAGCGGTAGGGGAGGGGGAGGTTCGTGGGGACCGTCGGCGAGCGCCTGGGCCGCGGTGTGCAGCTCCTCGCTTGCGACGTGCGCGTAACGCGCCACCGTGGAGAGGTCTGAGTGGCCGAGGTACTCGGCGACCAGGCGGGTGTCGCCGGTCGCCTGGCGCAGCCACGTCGCGGCGGTGTGACGCAGCGTGTGCGCGGTCACGTGCTTTGAGATGCCGGCGCCAGCCGTGGCGCGACGGATGATCCCGGCGAGGATCGTGGGTTGAAGCCGCGCGCCGGCAAGACCGCAGAACACGGGATCGGACACGGGTGCGGCGAGCTGTGAGCGCGAGCGTGCGAGCGCCGCGGCGAGCTGGCTCGGGAGTGGCTGGCGGCGCGGCTTTCCGCCCTTTCCGCGCCGCACGAGCAGCGACGGGCGCGGCCCGTCGAGCGTGACGTCGCCCCAGTTCAGCGCGATCAGCTCCGATCGCCGCAGGCCGGTCATCGCGAGCGTGAGGAGCACGAGATGGTCGCGCTCTGCCAGCCCGGGCCGGCGGCGAATCGGGTGCTCGGCTGCGTGAAGCATCCTGACGAACTCCTCTCGGGTGAGCCAGTCGCTCTCCTGTCGCGGCTTGGGGGGCGCCTGCAGTGACCGCGGCCACGAGAAACTCCCCACTGGTGGCCACTTAATTCCCCACTCGTCCGGTTCGGGCTCGACGGTGCGGTGTTCTTGCGCCGTCGATCGTCGGGAGGACGCCCATGAAGAGCGGAAGGACCCAGGTGGAGATCATCGCGTTGTATGAGGAGCTGGGGAGCTATCGGGCGGTGGGAGCGCTGCTGGGCTGTGATCACAAGACGGTCAAGCGCTATGTGCAGGCGGCGGGCGAGGCGGGCCAGTTCGCGCCTGCGCTGGCGCGCGCGCGGGTGACCGACGAGTTTTCGGGCCTGATCGCGGGGCGGGTTGAGCAGTCGGGCGGGCGGGTCACGGCGCGGCGGCTGATGCGGATCATGCGCGCGGCGGGCTATGGAGGCTCGGAGCGCTCTCTGCGTCGGGCGTTGGCCGAGGCGAAGGCCGCCTGGCGGGCCAGGCAGGCGCTCGAGGGCCGGGTCTATCGGCCATGGGTGTCAGAGCCTGGGGAGTGGATGCTTTGCGATTGGGGCGCGGCGGGAACGGTCTCCACACCGGCGGGTCCGCGCAAGCTGTCGTTTTTCTCCTCGGTGTTGGGCTGGTCTCGCTACCGGACGGTCAGCTTCTCTTGCTCGGAGCGCTTCGGTGCGCTCGCCGTGGGTCTCGCGCACAGCTTCGAGGCGGCTGGCGGGGTCCCGGCACGGGTGCTGTTCGACAACCCGAAGACGGTCGCGACCGGGCATCTGGCGGGGGCCGCGGTGCTCAACCCGGACCTTGTGCGCCTGGCGGCGCACTATCGTTTCTCGCCGCGCACGACTGAGCGCCAAGACCCGGAGTCCAAGGGCAAGGTCGAGGCGGTCGTTCGTTTCACGAAGTCCGATTTGATCCCGTATGAGGGTTTCGGTTCGCTCGATGAGGCAAACCAGGCGGGCGTGGCGTGGTGTGAGGAGGTCAACGGCGAGGTCCACTACGAGACGCGCGTGCGGCCGGTCGAGCGTCTGGAGGTCGAGCGGCCCCTGTTTCGTGCACTGCCAGCGCAGCGCCCAGCGTTGGCGTGCGGCGAGGAGCGCAAGGTCGATCGCCTGGCGACGGTGCGGTTCATCTCGGCGCGCTACTCGGTGCCCCACCGCCTCGTTGGCGAGACGGTGCAGGTCGCCGCCTCAGACCGCGACGTGGTGATCATGCACTCCGGTGTCCCGGTCGCCCAGCACGCGCTGTTGGCGCCGGGGGAGACCTCGATCAGCGACGCGCACTATCCGACGCCGTCGCCGAGCGGCGTCCGTCAGCTGCGGCCACGCACACCGTCAGAGCACGCGTTCCTGGCGCTCGGCAGCGAGGCCGAGGGCTACCTGCGGGCCGCTGCGGCGGCGGGCACCGCCCGCCTGCACGAGCGCCTGGATGAAGCGCTCGCACTCGCGCGCACGCGTGGAGAGGACCAGACGCGCGTGGCGCTCTCTCGCGCGAGCACGTTCACGCGCTTCGCCCACGGTGATCTGTGCTCGATCGCCGACGGGCTGCGGGGCGTGGCGCCCGCGAGCGTCGCGGACGCCGAGCCACTGCAGCTCGAGGGACTGCCGAAGGTCGCGGTCCGCTCGCTTAGCGACTACCGCCGTGCGCGCGCATGAGCGCGCTTGACCCCGAGCTCGAGGCGGGGCTTCGCCGGCTGCGTCTGCGCGGGATGCGCGAGGTCGCACCCGATCTGCTGGCGACCGCCAAGACCCAACGCTGGGCGCCAGCGGAGCTGCTGTCCACGCTCGTGCGCGAGGAGATCGCCGCCCGCGAGTCATCAAACCAGCGCGCCCGCCTGAAGGCCGCCGGGTTCCCCGCACCAAAGACACTCGAGGGCTTCGACCTCAAGGTCTCCCAGCTACCGCGCGCCACGTTCGAGTTCCTCGCCTGCCTGGAGTGGTTGGATCGCAACGAGAACCTCTGCCTCGCCGGCCCAGCCGGCGTCGGCAAGAGCCACCTCGCCCAGGGACTCGGGCGCGCCGCGATCGCCGCCGGCAAGAAGGTCCGCTTCTTTAAAGCCGACCAGCTGATCGAGGCGCTCTACCGCGGCCTGGCGGACAACACCGTCGGCAAGCTCATCGAGCGCCTCCTGCGCCACGACTTCATCGTGATCGATGACCTCGGTTTCACCGCCCTGGATCGCCTCGCCGCCGACCATCTGTTCCGCTTCATCGCCGCCGCTTACGAGCAGCGCTCGGTGGCGATCACGACCAACGTCGACTTCGAGCGCTGGACCCAGTTCCTGCCCGACGCCGCCACCGCGACCGCGATCCTCGACCGCTTTCTTCACCACTGCCACGTGATCACCCTCGAAGGCGAGAGCTTCCGTCTACGCGAGGCACGCGAGGTCATCACACCGGCATGAACATCGCGAAAACAGCCAATGGATCACTCGCGCCGGGCACACGCAGGGCCGCAGAACGCCCCAGAACGCCCCGATTCTCGCTCCCGCCTGCCAAACCGGCCCGAAAAGGGCCCGCCGGGCCCCCTCGGCGATCGCGCCGCCGGCCTCTCACTCCACTCGCGCTACGCGCCTCGCTCCGTGAGAGACCGGCGCAACCCCAACCCCGTGGTCCTATCAGCGTGGAGAATTATCTGGCCACCAGTGGGGATTCTTATTGGCCCTTGACATGCAGCTCGAGGAACGCGTCCGGTAGCCCGTTGCGGTGGCTCACCCAGCTCATGAACCTGCGCAGCAGCAGGAAGCGGCGGTGATAGGTCGCGGGCGCCGGATCGCAGCGCTCGCGGTAGTCCTCGAGGTATCCGACGATCGTTCGCTCCTCGAACAGCTCCCCGGTGCAGTCGTGCTGCTGCGCCCAGGACAGGAGGTCGTCGATCGCGTACCGGTAGGCGCTGATCGAGCTCGCGCTGCGTTCGGCGCTTCGCAGGCGCATCAGCCACGCGTCGCGGTCGCGCGTAAGCAATCGTGCTGAGCGGGTCATGCCAGCCGGCCGCACGCCCATCTCTGCGAGCGAACCGGCGAGAATCTCGAGCGCCGGCCGTTCCTCGCCGGCCTCGCGCGCGAGCGCGAGCGCGGCGTCGAGCGCACCGAGGGCGATCCGGTCGGCGGGACGCGCGGCCACTAACCGAACCTCATGGCGTGCCGCGAGCTCTGGCCGGACCGAGCCAGGGCTGTCTCGTTGAGAAGTCTCATTTGCCGCATGCTCATAAAGCCGAGCAGCGTCGGTTCCGAGCGAGCAGATTTGCTCCGCGCCGGCGTCACCCGGGGGCTCGGCGAACGTAGCCACCTCGGTCGGGTACCCGGCCGTCCAGGAAGTCGAGCGCGCCGTGGTCCCTCGGCGCCGAGCGGGAGCGACGCTTCCCCACGGAGTGGATTGCCTCAACGAGCGACCCAACAGCATGAAGGGAACGCCAGCGCCGCCCCCCTCGATGCGGCCGTGGACGCTTCGTCAGACATGCCGGCACACGGACGCCGCCTGCCCACCCGAACAGACCACCCCTACCCCGACGCCTCGCTTCGACGATCCTCCGCTTTGCACGCCAGCCATGTAGCTCTATGTCCCGATTGGTCCTCTTGCAGTTGTTGTTCTCGATCCTCTACTTGTTGCTGCCCGCTCGCTCTCGCTCACCACTCTGCATCTGGCCTTGCCATAAACATCTGTGATGTGTTGGTCGAGGAAGGGGGTCCCCGGGTCGAAGCGAAGCGGAGAGGCGGGGACCCCCTTGGTGGTTCACACGCAAACGGTCACTTTGGGTCCTGGGCTCGGTAGGTGGGCGTGGTGAGAGGGGGATTGAGTGCTTGATCGTGACTCGCTCGCCGTCGTCGTGAAGGACGACCTCGCGCACCAGGAGCCTCACGATGCGCTGGCGCTCGGCGAGCGTGAGCTCATCCAGGCCGGCGTCCAGGCGGGCCGTGAACTCATCGAGGCTCTCGGCGAGCTTGAGATAGGTCTCGGTGTCGGCCACCTCTGCGTCGGTCGCCTGCAGCTGGGCCGTGATCGTGCGCTCGCGCGTGCGCAGCGCGGGCATCCGCTCGCGCAGGTCATCGAGCGTGAGCAGCTGCTCCTGATAGGCCTCGATCAGGCGCGTGGTGCTGGCGCGGGCGCGCGCCAGCTCGCGCTCGAGCCCTGCTCGCGAGTGCGTGGCGGGGTGCTCGCGCCGGGCCGCCTCAAGGCGCCGGCGAAGCTCCGTGCGCACGAGCTCTGGCTCGCGCAGCAGGCGGCAGACCTCTGCCCACACCAGCCCGTCGAGCTCCTCGGCCCGCACGCGGCGGCTCGTGCACAGCCGACCGCGGACGGGATGACCGCCAGAGCCGATGCAGCGGTAGTAGTGGGTGGCGCCGCGCTTGCGCCGCACCGTGGCGCGGCAGCAGGCGTAGCCGCAGCCGCCGCAGATGACGAGTCCCTGCAGCAGCGTGTGGTGCTTGGTGTTGCGCGTGGAGAAGCGCTTGTTCTCCTGCATGCGCTCTTCGGCGAGGGCGAACTCGTGCTCCTCGATGATCGCCGGCACGTCGATCATGATCCAATCCTCGGGCGCGCGGTGCTCGCGCGCGCTCTCGCGGCCGGTGCGCTCGCCGCGCATGCGGGTGGCGCGCATCGGGCGCGTGGGACGGTTGGTGAGCCGGTGTCGTCCGAAGGCGGCCTGGCCGCGGTAGGCGGGGTTGCGCAGGATCCCCCACACGGTCGAGCGGTCCCAGTGGGCAAGGCCCTTGCGCGTGGTGATGCCCTCGGCGCCGAGGTCGCGGGCGATCCTGCCGATCGCATGCCCGCCGTGGAGGTAGCGCTTGAAGATCTCGCGCACTATCTGCGCCTCGGCGGGGTCGATCTGAAGGTAGGCGTCGATGTTCTCCCCGGCGCGCACGAGGCGGTAGCCGTAGGGCGCGGTGCCGAGCACCGAGTGGGCTCCCTGGCGGGCGCGGTGGAGCTTGCCGCGTCGCGTGCGCTCGGCGATCTGGGCCCGCTCGTACTCGGCGATCACTCCGCGAAACTGGCGCAGGAGCTCATCCTCGGGCGAATCGGATTTCTGCGGCTCGTGCGCGAAAGAGACCTCGACGCCGCAGCGCTCGAGCTCCTCGAGCAACAGCACCTGGTAGGCGTAGCGGCGCGCGAGCCGGTCCGGAGCGTGGCACAGCAGCACCTCAAAGGCGCCGGTGAAGGCGGCGTCGCGCAGCCGCTCAAGCGCCGGGCGCACGAGCGTGGCGCCCGAGATCCCCTCATCGCAGAAGACGAGCTCCGCAGAGACGATCAGGCCGCGCTCTGCTGCGAGCTCACGCAGCTCGACGAGCTGACTGTCGATCGTCTGCTCCTTGCGCTGGCGCTCGGAGGACACCCGCGCGTAGATCGCCGCCAGACGCTGTCCGCTCTGAATCGGTTCCATCGCTCAGCGCTCCCTCTCGCTTGTTCTGAGCGCCGCTCTCTCGCGCGCGCTCCGGCACGGCCAACGCATAAGCCTCGGCCAGCTTGGCGTTCGCCAGCCGGTCTGCCACGAACTCGATCTCAGCACGCAGTCCCACGCCCTCGCTCGTGCTGCTCTGCCGCCAGACCGGCGCAGAGCGCATCTGTGACCGTGCCGCTCACGCTGTCCCCGCCAGCGCGGGCGCACTCGCGCACCCGCGCCACGAGCGAAGGCGGAAGCCTGACGGTGAAGACCTCGGTGCGCTCGGGCACGGGCATCGGAGCGGCCAGCTCTTCGGCGGCGCGCACGTACCGTCGCGCCTGGCGCTCGGAGACGCCATGAGCGTCCTTGAGGGCGTGGACGACGGCGGCCGGCGCGCGATCGTCGAGCAGCGCGAGCGCCTCGTTCAGGCGTTCGGCGTGCTCGTCGGCATGCGCCCGAGAACGTCCCATCAGCCATATAGGTACTACACGTGCGGGCCGAATCCTCCCCGCGGTAGCCTCCGGCTCCGCTGGATGTCAAGGTCGGGCTGCGCCCGCGCTGCGCGCGCCGCTGTCGCGGCTCCCTTGACATCGCTTCGCCTACGGCTTTCGAGCAGTCAGGTCGGCAGGGCCGACCCTGGACCGAGACGCCGGTCCCGACGCTGGGAGGTAGTTCCATGCGGGCGATCACCGTCGCCGCAGCACCCGCTCGAACTCGAAGGCACCGTTTGCGTTGGAACCGTCTTCCTTGGGCCAGTTGCAGAGCCAAATTCCTGGGGCGAGCGGGCAGCAGGGTCTTCGGATAGGGGGTCGCCTCATGAACGAAGACCCAACGGACCCCCCATCCGAAGACCCGCAGGTGGAGAGCCGGCGATCACACGAACGTCTTTGCGCCGCGCTTTCAGTCGGTCGACGCCGCGAGACGAGTAGCGTCTGCAAAGAGCGACGGCAGGTCGTACTTGATCAAGCGTGGCTCACAGACGCCCGGCTCCTCGCGAAGCACCGCCGGCAGGCTCGGCGTGCGCCTCATCGTCCAGTCACCGGCGAAGACCTGCTCGCGGCTGGCAAACAGGACCCGCTCCCTGGCAGGGTAGGTGTCTTCGTGCGGGCTCGTGTGCTCGCCGCCGTAGTAGGCCGAGAAGGTCTCGTCAGCCGTCTCGATCAGACGAGCCAGCGGGCCCTCACTTGAGGTCAGGAAGATCACGGCCGGTGCGATTGCGTGCGCGGCAAAGGATCCCTTTCGCCAGCCGTCGAGCAGCCAGCGGTCATAGCGGCGCAGGCGGTCGATCTGCTTGTGGGGACGTTCGGTGCGGTCGTACTCGATCAGCACCGCCCAGGAGTCCTCGCCCGCTCCTGCGATCAGGGTGGCGTCGGGCTCAAGGTAGCCCGTGCGACTTGCAACGGGATAGACGGATGTGCCCGGCGGCAGTTGCGCTGCCGGCGAGCGTTCGGTCTCGCCGTCCCCGTCGATCTCGATGTGCCCGTTGCGCGGACCCAGCCAGCTAAACGGCATCTGCCCGAGGAGGGCCTGCTCGCGGTCGACGGCCGCTTCTTGAGCGATGCGAAGCACGACCGATGCGAGCTGCACGTCGTGCTGTGCATAGCTGATGCTCATCAGCGGCACGGGCGTGTAGCGGCGCTCGTCCGTGACCATCTCACAATCCCTGAGCGCCGAGAAACCAAGAGACGTGAGCCGGTAGTTCCACTCGACGCGCCCGTAGGCGGATGCCGGTCGGAAGTGGTCCACGTATCCGGCGTCGTGCAGGCGCTTCAGGCGCATCTGCGCCGCGCGCTCCTGGGAGACGCACCAGCCGAGCGCGGTGAGGTGGCTGATCGAAAGGAAGTTCGCTCCGTAAAGCAGCGCCATAAGGCGCAGGTCCCGGTCTGTGAGGGCGAGCCGAGGTGGTCGTTCCGGTCGCCGCCCCCAATCGATCGTTCCGGCGCTCAGGTCCTCGCCCGCGAGGAGCGCCCTTTGCACGATGGTGAGGCCGGTGTTGGTCATGGGTCCGCTGCCGCCGCCCATCGCCGGTCGGCGAGAAGGCGGGCACTGCATAAGCCGCGCCCGGGCGGACCCGCGCAAGCGAACTCGTGACTGAGGCCTGTACGTCAGAGCAGGGCCCACACGCGTCGTGGCGAGGAGGAGCGTGGCAGAGCCGCGCTGCAGACGGATAGCACCCGCCGTGACGACTATGCATGGCGCGGAGCGGTCGCGATCGTCCGCGCGGGCGGGTTCATCGCCGCCATTGAGTCGGTCGCGAGCGAGCTGGCGAAGGCCGTAATCATTGAGCAGGAGCCCCCGGGGCGTGAGCGGTTGAGCGCGAGCATTACCGCGAGACGGTGGCGGCGGGCGTGCGCCTTTCGGCTCCCCGACGTGTGAGTCCCGGAATGATGTTTGCCTTTCGTGGAGGACTGGCGGGCGGCTACATTCCACCCGGCGGCGCTCTCGTGAGCTTGGAAATCTTCTTCGCCGGCGAATGGCGCGAGATCGCGCTCCTCCGCACCAACCGGCGCGGTGCCTTCGCCTATCGCTATACGTTCGCCGCGATCGGCCCCGCGACATACCGTTTTCGGGCGCAGCTGCCTTACACGATCGGCTATCCCTTCGCATCAGGCGCGAGCAGGTCCAGCTACATCCACGTGACAGGATGAGCTCCGGCTAGCCCCAATGCCGTTTACAGGGCTGGAGCTGGCTTCTGCTCCCGGTGGAAAGGGGCGGCCGACCAAGCAGCGACGCTGGCTTTCACAGCTCGCGTTGCGAGCGTCGACTTCGTGCGTTGGGAGATGAGTGCTTGGTGAGACAAGCGGAAGCCGGGTTGTGCGTGCCTTTCTGGGCTACGACCGCCGCGGCCTGAATGGTCGAGCAGAGGGCCGGCCGACAGATTCGCGGCCAAGACGACCAACTCAGCCGCACCCTCATGCGAGCCGTGTGGCAGTGGACCGCACGAACCGAGAGAGAGTAGTCGGCCTCAGCTCGGTAGTCCGGGAAGCCTGAGGAGCTCCACGACGGATACGACGAACATCGCGCCCGCGACCCCGACCAGCCCGTAGCGCGCGGCGGGCAGCGGAAGGCGGCTGCCGATGCCAACGAGGAATAGGACGGCTGCCAGGAAGACGGTCAGGCGCACGTACTTGTCTGCCGTTCCAGCGGCCGACTCACCCGTGGCGAAGTAGGCATCGGCCTTCGCGTTCAGGGCCTTTGCCTGGGCCTGCTGGGGGATCCGGTACTGGGGCATGTAGGACGGATCCGGCGGCGCGTTGGGATTCGTGAGGGGTTTGAGGGCCCGCCATGCTTCGACGGCGGCGAGTGCGCCCGGACGAATCCGTTTGAGCGTGAGGCGGAAGAGCACGGGATCGTGCGCGGCGTAGGCAGTGAATGCGGCATTGAAGTTCACCGAGTCCAGCGTGCGGATCTGCACCGCTTCGATGGCGGCCTGGTTGGCCTTGGTCCGTGTGGAGGAGGCTTTCGCCAGCGAAAGCGAGGAGTCGGTGCCCCACTTCGCCGCTGCGTACCCAGACCATGCGGCCATAATCGCCACGAGCGAGAGCAGCACCGCCTCAGCGATCGAAACGAAGCGGTCACGCCCGGAGTGATCCTCTGTCGCGTGCTCGCTGTGCTCGGCGATCTCCTTCCCGACCTCGGTTGCCGAAAGACCCTCAGCCATCCCGACCACGATCCTCTCTGGCCAAACTGGCCAAGGTCACGCTGCTGAAGCCGTTTGGGTTGCGGGAGCCGTTTCTGGCACGGGAGCCGGCTTTTTCGACGAACCGGGCTGCTCGGTGGGGATCCGCCGGCTGAAGGCCAGTCCGATCAACGCGAAGATGGCAAGTATCGACAGCGCCTCGCGCAGCCCGTCCAGGCGCGCTTTCGCGTTTTCTTCGACGATCGCATCTGTGGCCCCGGGTGGAACATGAGCCTTGTTGAGCGCGTCCTTCAACTGCGTGTCGGAGATGAAGGGGACGCCAGCGGCCAGCTTGGTCGAAGCCTGCGATTTGACCGGCGAGGGAACGGCGGAGTTCTGCTGCACCCCCGTCAAAAACGACGTGCTCAGCGCGGCGATGACGATCGCTCCCGTCAGCGCAGTGCCCATGGAGATGCCGAGGTTCGTGATCGTGTTCTGCAGCCCGCCCACTGCGCTGCTCTGCTCATCAGAAACGGAGGAGACGGTGACGGCCCCGAGCTGGGAGGACAGGGCCCCGATTCCGAGGCCGACGAGCAGCATCGGGAAGGTCGTTATCCCTGCTCCCGCGCCTTCCTGGAGCGCGGCGACCAGGATCACGAGGCCGGCAAACATCGCGATGAAACCGAGCTGGACCACCCGGCGCGGCGATGCTTTGGGGAACAGCTTGGGGATGCCGGCTGCCGCGAGGATGAGGGCGATCGACAGCGGCAGGAACCTCACCCCCGTCTGGATCGCGGAGAGCCCGAGCGCGACAGAGAGGAACAGTGGCACGGCGAAGGCCACCCCGCTTTGCACGAAGAACTGGAAGAAGAACGAGTTCAGGCCGCCGCGCAACACGTGGACCTGCAGGATCTTGGGGTCAAGGAGCGGCTCCCCGCCCCGGGCGAGCACCCGGTCCTCCCACTCGATGAACAGGTAGATGACCAGACCGCCTGCGAGCATCAGCCAGATCACCGGCGAGAGCCCGATCCATTCGGGAGCCCCCGGTTTGGGTTTGACGAAACCCCATACACCTGAGCGCAGGACACCGAAGACGATCAGCCCGAGGCCGAGCGCCGACAGGGCTGTACCCACGAGGTCCAGGTGCCCCGACTTCTCACGCGGTCCCTCGGGTATGCGGCGGGCGAGGACGAGGATCGCCAGCACGATCGCGACCTCGCCCGCGAACACCCAACGCCATGAGAGGTAGGTGGTGAACAGGCCGCCGACGATCGGGCCGACCCCGATCGCGATCGCGGTCGCCGCGGCGACCATCCCATAGGCGCGCGGCCGTTCGGCGGGCCCATAGTTCACCGCCACGAGCGCGACGATCGACGGCAGGATCAGCACTGCCCCGATGCCCTCGAGACAGGACCAGCCGAGCAGCAGCACCCCGAGGCTCGGCGAGATGGCCGTGATGAAAGACCCGCACCCGTAGATGACGCACCCGATCGAGAAGGCGCGCTTGCGACCGATGATCTGGCCGACCTTCCCGCCGGTGATCATGAAGGCGGCCATCACCAGCGTGTAAAGCGTGATCGCCGTCTGGATCCCGGTGACGGTGGTGCCCACGTCCTTCGCGACGGTCGCGATCGACACGTTCATCACAGAGCTGTCGAGCATCATCAGGAACTGGCCCGCGCAGAGGGTCAGCAGAACACCGCCAGCCGCTGCCGCGGTCGCCTTACTCGACACCGAGCTCACCGTCCTGTCGCAATCACACGCCGGGGGATGGGCGGGCTAGCCCGCGCCGCCGCTTCCTGCGAGGATTCGTCACAGGCGGCAAGCCCAACACGCTGAAGACGAACGATGTGATGACGCGCCTTAGGATGGTCGACCTGCGGCTGAGCCGCTATCGCCTACTTAGGGAGCGTTCGGCCATCCCGGCGTTCTCGACGATCAGGTAGACAAAGACCCCGAAGAACGGCAACACGACGATGAAGATGATCCACAGGACCTTGGTCCACCCGGACTCGTCGTGGCGACGGAAGATGTCGGCGAACACCATGAACAGCAGGTAAAGCCAGATCACAAGCCCGATAAAGATGAGCATCGTCCAGAGGACTTCGAGCAACGGGTAGCCGGTCGCGAGGATCATGGTGTCGTCCTTTGTCTATCGAGGGGAAAAGGGAAGAGTGCAGATCGGTGGACCGTGCGAGCTCGCGGATCGTGCGTCTGCATCAAGGCTCTTGCGGCGCGAGTGCCAGTCCGAGCCATCCCTTGGGCAGCCCACGGCCGCCAGCTGACCGAACGCATCAGCGACTCGCCCGCCGGCGCGAGCGCCGCCGCACGCCACACACCGACACGGGGCTCAGCGGCCGACCGATCGGGTCTATGAACAGTGAGCAAGGCCCAGTGGCATTGGGCATCTCGCCTTCGAGCACATCCACGTTGTAGGTGAGCGTCTCGCCGTCCAAGCTCGGGTTCGTGAGCGTGACCACCACGTCCTCGGGCGTCTCGTCCTGGGATGCGAGGAACGAGAGCACGGCGTTCGGGGGATCCTCGAGGAAGCTGTTATCCCCATCTCCCCAGCCCTCCACGAACTGTGCGGAGGTGAGGTGGCCGACAATGCGCTCGGGGCGGTCAGAGAACATCAGTGTGGAGGGTGCCAGCCCCTGCAGTGTCATCGAGCCGTTGGCGCTCGTCACCCCCTGGGCACTCTGGACATACAGCGCCTCGAACTCGTCGGGCTGGGCTGTTGGTTCTGGCGACACTCGGATCTCCTTGATCGTGGTTTGGCGGGGCGTGTTTGGATCACTTCACGGGGTTAGAGCCCCGTCTCCGCGGCGATGCGGCCGGATTCGACGGCCTGCGTCAGGGCCTTGTAGTCGCATTCGTTCTGTTCGGCGTAGGCGTGCGAGAAATCGACGATCGCGCGGTCGAAGGCGGCACTCTTGCCGAGGTAGGCGGCGATCGCGATGCGGTCGCCGCTGCGTGCGTGCGCGCGCGCGAGCGTCCAGCCGCACAGCCGGCCATATGTGGTCATGCCGCTCGGAACCATCTGTTCGACTTCTGCCGAGCCCTTCCAGTCCTTCAGCTGTCGGCCATAGAAGTCGCGTTCCTTCTCGTCGAGTCCTGACTCGACGTGCAGCCAGCCGAGGAAGATGTCGCTCGAGGCCTGCATCAGCCGCTGTCCGGTGACGACCCGCTCGCCATGATTCTCGAACTCGCTCGCCTCGAGGAACTCCTCGAGCACCGAAGCCTCCGCCTCCTTCAGCTGCAGGAACAGCGGATCCTGGCCGTCGCGGCCGACCAGCAAGGCGATCCAGGCGCGCGTGCCTACGCTGCCGACGCCCACCACTTTGCGCGCGAAGTCGACCAGCTCGAACTGCTCGAGCAGCACACGCCGGTCGTGCTGGAGCGTGGTGCGGAAGGAGCTCAGGGTGTCGTGCAGCGCATCGAACATTTCGTCGCGTTCCATGCCCTGCGCGAGTTCGTCGATCGGCACGATCAGAGGCGGATCGGCCACGATGCGCGCCTGCCCGTCGACCTCACGGGTGAGTTTGGAGAACGCCGCCATGCTGTCCTTGGTTCGAGCCTTCGCGAGCGTCTTCTCGGTGCGCTTGACCTGCTTGGCCTTGAACTGCGAGCCGAGTTCGGCGACCGTCGCCTCGACGTCCAGGTGCGCATACCAGACCTCGAGGTTCTTCATGGCGGCGAAGCCCGCCATCGCGGTGCGGTACTCCGCGACGGTGTCGAGCACGATCTGCTCTTGATCCTTGACCGGGAAACCGTTGTACTGCGCCGCAATGAGCATGCTCACCGCGAGGCGCTTGACGTCCCACTCCCAGGGTCCTGGGAGGGTCTCGTCGAAGTCGTTGACGTCGAACACCAGCCGTCGCTCGGGCGACGCGAACACGCCGAAGTTGGACAGGTGCGCATCGCCGCAGCACTGCACCTGAAGCCCCGAGCGAGGCGTCGCGGCGAGGTCGCTGGCCATGATCAGCGCTGCTCCGCGGTAGAACGTGAACGGCGAGACCATCATGCGCCCGTAGCGGATCGGGACGAGCTCGGGCACGCGCGTCTTTGCCTGGCGTTCCAGTAGCTTGATCGGATCAGGGCGCCGCGGCGGCGGGTTAAACTCTGCCTGACTGGCCCGCGGCACTTCGGCCCGTGCCGCCTTCCCACGGGCCACACGCTCTGCGACGCTCAGGTGCGGTACCACCTTAACCGTACCGTTCCCTTTTGCGGTGGCTGAGCCACGAATCGGGCGAGGCCCACTCGAAGACGGGACTGTTGAAGGAGACATCGCCTACCCCCCAGGCGTTGTTTGAGGTCTTGGATAGGTGGGCGGGCGAGGTACGGCCAGCCCGATAGAGACGCAACACATCGCGACTACGGCTGCCGGTCTTCTGACGATCTTGAGCATCGGGCGCCCTTTCAAAGAGTGGGACACGTTTCGGGCGGTTCGCCTAGACGCGGAAGAACTACGACGCTCGGACACCATTCAACGCCTCCCACCGTGCCGCGTATGCTTCGACCGTCAGGTCGCGGGTCCAATGAATCCGTGCGACCTTGCTCAGCACGGCCTTCTCCGAGCTGGACCGGCCCCCCCGCGTGCTTCATTGGGCGCAGCCCGGTGCCAGTGCCCGAGATGGATACGTGGCTCGAGATGACGGCGGTCATCGATATTCAACTCCAATCAGGCGCCGGTCGAATGCTGAAGAAAAGTGGTGGCCGCGATCGTCCGCGTTCCCTGCTCGAGACTGTCCCGGGACGACTGTCATGGGCGATGTCCCCGCGGCGCTTCGGGCTCGTCCTCCCGGAGCGCGTGGTTCGGCTCATATCCGAGCGCGAGCGCAAGCTTCGGCGCGGCTGAGCTGGTCCGAACGATGCCGGCCGACGGGAGGACCGCTACGAGAGTGTCGACGATTTCTGCGTCCGATGCGCCCGCGGCCTGGGCCGCCTGGACAGTCGCGACATAGGACGGGATACCTCCCTCGATACCGATCAGCACAGCTAGCTTGACGAGCTCACACGTGCGTTGGTCGAGCTCAGGGTCGAGCTCAGCTCCCTCGCCGCCAGACCGGCTCAAGGATTGGATGAAGCCCTCGTCCCTGAGCGCGATTCTCGCGAGCGTGTCTTCGGTCGTGGCCACTGCTCCATTGCAGCGCGGGGACGCCGGGCGAGCATCGGCCATATAGGTTGAAATCGCACGAAGACAGAGTTCAGCGATCTGGGCTAGTCGCCAGGGCGTGCCGCCACCTGCCACCGGCAAGCCACGGCAAGTAGTTTCCCGCGGGATCGCGCGAAGAAGTTCGCTAGACGGGGGCGATCGGTCCCGTACTCTGCTTGAGAGCGGATGTAATGCTGAGGAGTCAAAGGGGGCACAGGCGATCTCGGTTTCGGAGCGAAGTGACAGGGCGGCTGCGCCGCAGCCGGACGTTCAGGTGCCAGCGCGGGTCACTTTAGGGGGACCACGGCTCCATCCGGACTTGATCCCGCGGACTGCGCTACTGCGGCGGCTATTGGCCCACCAAGCGGAGCCCGTCGTGGCGGTCTTCGCGCCGGCGGGATACGGAAAGACGACCCTCCTCGCCCAAGCGTCGGAGTTAGATGGTCGGCGCTTCGGGTGGATCTCGCTCGAGGACGCCGACAATGATCCCGTCGTCCTAGCGGCCGATCTCGCACAGGCTCTTAGTTGGGTCAGCAGCGTTGATCCGACGACCTTCGACGCCGTTAGCAACTCGCCTCACGCGCTATGGTCGACGACGCTCCCGCGGCTTCGAGCGGCCTTCATCTCGATCGAGCATCCGGTGGTGGTGGTGCTCGACGACGTGCATGTGCTTTGCGAGCGCGATGCCTGCGACGTTCTCACCGCGATCTGCGACTACATCCCGGCGGGCTCTCAGCTTATGTTCGCGGGCCGCCACGAGCCGCAGCGTTTTCTCGCTCGTGTCCGAGCTGAGCGTCGTGTTGCTGAGCTGCAGGTCGATGACCTTGCTCTGGACGTGGTCGAGGCGGGGTCCCTGCTTCGCGCCGCTGGGGTCGCTCTCACCGAACAGGAGGTCGCAGAGCTGACGGCCCATACCGAGGGATGGGCCGTCAGCATCTATCTAACAGCGCTCTCCTTGCGTGAGACCGGCACTCGCGATCGGTATGCCGGATCCGAGATCGGCGGAACGCCGCGTCAGATGGCGGACTATATTCAGCTTGAGGTCCTGTCAGGCTTACCGCCCGATCAGGTCGAGTTCTTGACGCGGACCGCTGTGCTGGACCGGATGTGCGGGCCGCTGTGCGACGCTGTGCTCAAGCAGACGGGGAGCGCAGCGATCCTTGAGTCGCTGCAGCAGTCAAACCGCTTGCTCGTGGCGCTCGACCGGCACGGTGAGTGGTACCGCTACCACCACGTCTTCCGTGATCTGCTCGCCCGCGAACTCGACCTCCGCGAGCCAGATGTGATCCCGACGCTCAACCGCCGCGCAGCTGACTGGAGCGAGGATAACGGTGCGCGGGAGGCGGCGATCGCATACGCTCTCGCGGGCGACGACGTCAAGCGCGCCGCGACGCTGGTGGCGGTTTGCGCGATCCCGGCGCACCAGGCCGGGCGGCTCGAGACGGTACGAAAATGGATCGAGCGTCTATCCGAACGTGGAGCCCCACGACAATATCCGGCGGTCGCGGTCCTGGGAGCCTGGTGCGAGGGCCTGTCAGGCCATCCTGTCGAAGCGGAGCGTTGGGCAATGGAGGCCAAACAGGGCAACACCGACCAGCCGGCGCCGGACGGAGGCGCGACGATCGAGCCGTGGGTGAGATGCCTTGAAGCGGCCATGTGCCGCCACGGCGTCGACCGTATGAGGATCGACGCCGAGCGAACGCTCGAGCTGTCCCCCGACTGGAGCTTGCAGCGACCGGTGGCGTCGAACATGCTCGGCATCGCATTGCTTCTCGCAGGTGATAGCGACCAGGCGGATCAGGTCTTTAGCGACAACTCGCAGGCGGCGAAGGAACTCGACATGCCCAGCAACGCGTCGGTCGCTCTCGCTCAGCGCTCGCTACTGGCGGCGGCGGATGGCGACCTCGACACGGCCGAAAAACTCGCCCAGGACGCGGAGCGATGCGTGCTCGAAGGACGGTTCGAGGCGTATCTGCCGAGTGCGACAACCTTCGCCGCGCTGGGCAGGGTCGCGCTACACCGGGGGGAACTGCCACAGTCGCAGACGCATCTCGCTGGGGCCGACCGCCTGAGACCGCTGCTGACGTACTTCATGCCGTTCAACGGCGTGCAGGTTCGTCTCGAGCTGGTGCGCGCCCGTATCGCTTTGGGCGACGCCGCGGGTGCAATGATCTTGCAAAGGGAGATCGACCAGCTGTTAAGACGGGTCCCCGACCTCGGCGTGCTCGTCGGGCAGGCCGGCGAACTCCGTGATCGGGTCAACGCGATGCACGCCCTGACCGGTGACTGGACCCCACTGCTCACCGAGGCTGAGCTGCAAGTGCTACCGCTGTTGGCGACCCACCTCACCATCGCTGAGATCGCTGAGCGGCGATACGTCTCGCGAGCCACGATCAAGACACAGGCTGTGTCTATCTATCGCAAGTTGGAGGTCACGAAGCGCAGCGAGGCGATCGAGCGCGCGGCGGCGGTCGGGCTGATCGATTCCGCAGCCGTGCCCACCTTCGCGATTTCAACCGATCTGGGTGATGAAGTCGGGGCATCCGACGCTGAACGTCCACGCATGACCGGGAGGATGCGACGCGATGGCCGACGGCCGTGCCCATCCCGCGCTGGAATGGACTGCGCTTCATACCCGGCCCGTGGCTCTGCAGCCAGCTCAGGGGCCAGCTGTCGGGCGCACCGTCAACGTACGCGCAGGGTACCCCTCTGCCAGCTCATCAAATTTCACCTTTTGCCCATGCGACCGCAGGCGGCCAATATTTCGCGAGCCAAGAGGAGACACGATGGCCGAACGACCGGTTTTCATCTACGCCGCCACGTATGCCGACGCCGCGAGCGCGGAAGGCGACTACGACATCCTTCTCGAACTGCACGCGGCGAAGCTCGTGGGCACCTATGACGTCGCCTTGGTCACCAAGGACGCCGACGGCAAGGTCCACGTCGAGAAGCACGAGAAGCCGACCCAGCACGGCACCTGGGGAGGCATCGCCGTCGGAGCGGCGGTCGGGGTCGTGGCCGCGCCAGCGGTGATCCCCGCGGCATTGCTCGGGGGCGTCATCGGCGGCCTCGGCGGACACTTCAAAAAGGGCATCTCAAGTGCCGACGCCAAGGAACTGGGCGACCTCATCGAAGCGGGCGAGGCAACGCTGCTCGTGATCGGCGAATCACGCCTTGAAGAACAGCTCGACAAGATACTCACGCGCGCGGAAAAGACGATCGAGAAGGAAATCGACGTCGACAGCAAGGAGTTCAAGAAGGAACTCGACAAGGCAGAGAAGGAGTACTCCACGGCCTAGCCGGACGGACGGGCTGTGGCCGAGCCTCGGCCGCAGCCCGCCGGACCACGGCATCGACTAAACAGCTCTGTTGTGAACCACGTCCCACGCCGCCACCTCCAAATGCATGAAAAAGGAGCCACCTGATGTTCAAGATCCCCAGCAGGTCGACCGCCGTTGTGACACTCCTGGTCGGCGCGCTGGGACTAACGGCGTGCGGCGAATCGTCTGGGGAAAAGGCGACCAAACAGGTGTGCTCGGCGACCAGCGAAATCTCGGCACAGATCAAGAAACTCGAAACGCTGCCCATCTCCTCGAGTTTCCCAACGGAAGCTAAGGCGAGCGTCGAAGCGATTGACAAGAGCATAAAGCAGATCAATGAAGCGGCACCGAACCTGCCCACGGCGAGCAAAGAAGAAATCAATGCCGCAGACAAGGCCTTCGAGACCGAAATCGCCGTAATCACCTCGAGCATCGTCTCTGCAAGCAAATCCTCGAACCTCGAAGCAGCGCTCAAGAGTGCTGAACCCAAGATCAGGGCCTCGCTTAGCAAGCTCGGCGCGGACTACAAGAAAGCGTTCGAAGCCCTCAAATGCACATAGCTTCGCTTGCGAAACGGAATCTGATCATGGCCGGCAGGCAGCCGAATCTCGTGTTCATCCTGCCATGCACCGGGCGTGCCCGTCGGCCAATCATGTGGGCTGAGGTGACCCGTGGGTGCGCTCAAGGGCGGCGCGGCCCCGAAAACGGGCGGCGTCAGGCGCAGGTGCGAAAAGGGCATTGCGTGCGAGCTGTTCTTTCTCGAGCCGGCCAGCGGCGTGCCGCAAGCCGTGTTCTGGAGCATCCGACGAGGCGGCAAGCCGAAGCCTCACGAGGGAGTGATCCACGGACGCCTGGGCCGACTAAACCATGTAGGCGGTGTCGCGCGAGGGCACGATGCCTGCGCACATCGAGAGACACCCAACAGCACTAACAGGAGATCAAAATGAGCGAACGACCGGTTTTCATCTACGCCGCGACCTACGGCAACACCGAAGAAGCCTGGGGCGACTACGAGATCCTGCTCGCTGCGCATGCAGAGAAGCTTGTGGGCACCTATGACGCCGCCGTGATCAACAAGGACGAGGGTGGCAAGGTCCACGTCCACAAGCATGAGAAGGCTACCCAGCACGGCGCCTGGGGAGGTATCGCAGTCGGAGCGCTGGTCGGGGTTCTGTTCACGCCGGCGGTCCTCGGCGCGGCGGCCGTCGGCGGCGTCGTCGGCGGCCTCGGCGGACACTTCAAAAAGGGCATCTCCCGTGGCGACGCAAAGGAACTCGGGGAGTTGCTGGAAGAAGGAGAAGCGGCGCTGGTCGTGATCGGGGAGTCGCGCCTTGAAGAGCAGCTCGACAAGGCACTCACGCACGCCAAAAAGTCCATCGAGAAGGAAGTCGACGCCGACAGCAAGGAATTCAAGCGGGAACTCGAAGAGGCAGCGAAGGAAAAGACGGCCGCCGCGAGCGCGAGCTAGCTATGGCGGGTTGCTGGTCGGGCGGTTCACTAACGGACCGTTTACGAGCGAGACGCATGAACGCCGGAACGGGAGACATGGGGCCTCCCCGGAACAGGACAGAGTGAGGGAACGCACGTCTATGAGTACACACCTACCGCGATGAGCGCAACCGGATACAAGATCCTCGGCTACGTCGTGTGCCACGGAGGAAGGTGGTATCTGCGTCGGCTTCTGCCCCCCGTCCCCTTGATGGCTGTGGGAGCGGTCGCGGCTGTGGGAGCTGTCGCGACCGTCGCTGGGGGGGTGCTGATCGCGCGTGGCGCCGCCGGCGGGCGGTCTCTGGCGGTTACCTGAGAGCCGCGTGTCGCTCGGCCTACCTGTTGATGTTCTGGTCATACGCACTTGCGAGTCGTCTAAGGACCCATCCCGAGCCTTCGACTGGCGACGTCACGAGTGGGCCATCCGGTGCTCGACGAAGACAGCACGACCGCATGTTGAACGGCTCGAACGGATCAGTCTGGCCGGGACGCCGAGCTACGGGACTCATCGGAAAGCGCGGTGATCGTGGCCGGGAGGCCCCCTGGCGGTCCAAGCTCGGCAGCATCAAAGGACCCTTACAGGCGCCTGGCTCCCGGTTCTGCCGTCTGCGCACACAACACATGGATACCGGGCTCAACGGTCGGCCGATCGGGTCGGTGAAGAGCGAGCACGGGCCAGAACTGTCGGGCAGGGCCCCTTCGAGGACGGTGGCGCTGCCGTTTATGGTGGCGTCGTGAATTGGGGGCTTGCGACTGTCGGGCTTGCGCTGCTGCTGGTCGCGTCGGTGTCGCGGCGGCTCTCCAACACGCCGATCACGCCGGCGATGGTGGTGGTCGTCATCGGTGTTCTCGCGGGTCCCCTGGTGTTTGACGGCCTTACCGTGGGACCGACTAGTTCGACGGTGCGCAAGCTGGCCGAAGCCACGCTCGCCGTGGTGCTGTTCTCGGACTCCTCTCGCATCGATCTCAGGGCGCTGCGGCGGGAAGCCTCCATGCCGGTGCGCCTGCTCGGCATCGGTCTGCCGCTGACGATCGCGCTGGGGGCGTTGGTAGCGCTCGCTCTGTTCGGATCGTTCTCACTGAGCGAGGCATTGATCCTCGGCGTGATCCTCGCGCCGACGGACGCCGGGCTCGGCAGCGCGGTCGTGACGGACCCGAGCCTTCCGCAACGTGTGCGCCAGTCGCTCAACGTCGAGAGTGGACTGAACGACGGGATCTGCGTCCCGATCCTGCTGATCGTTCTGGCGACCTCCTCCGGAGCCGCTGGCGCGGCCCATCCGGCGCAGGTGATCGGCGAAGAGATCGGCTACGGGCTCGCCGGCGGCCTAGTCGCGGGGGCGATCGCCGCCGCGATCGTGAACACAGCCGGGGCCAGACGCCTGATAGCCGATGAGTGGCGCCAGATAGTCCCCGTGGCCGCGGCGGTGCTCGCGTACGGGATCGCGGAGGCCCTCGGCGGGTCGGGCTTCATCGCTGCCTTCACGGCGGGCGCGCTGTTCGGCCTGATCGCCCACGATAACTCGGCCGCAACGATCCACTTCACCGAGGAGACCGGGGCGCTGCTCGACAGCGTCACGTTCCTCGTCTTCGGCGCCATCCTGCTCGGCCCCGCGCTCGAGCACGTGAGCTGGCAGATCGCGCTCTATGCCGTGCTGAGCCTGACGATCGTTCGCATGCTGCCAGTGGCCCTCTGCCTGTTGGGCACCAAGGCGCTGGCTCCGACCGTGGCGTTCATCGGCTGGTTCGGTCCACGCGGGCTTGCATCGATCGTGTTCGCGGTGATCGTCGAGGACACACATCAGGCTCACGGCGCGACGATCCTCACGGCCTGCTATTTGACCGTGGGCCTCTCGGTCCTCGTCCACGGCCTCTCGGCGTCGCTGCTCGTGAGCCGCTACGCCGCCTGGTACCGCGCCGCGGCAGGTGTGCGACCTCCAGAGATGGAGAGCGCGCCCGCGCACGAGCATCGGGCCCGGGGACCCAGCGCGCTACAAGGCAGCCAACCAGCCGTCCAGGCCTAAGCACAGTTAGGCCTGAGCGGGTCAGCCCGGTAGGTGGCTGCTCACGTGCGGGCCCCGTGGGCACGGGACCGGTGTCGTGGAAGCGCCTCGAAGAGGATCATGTAGAGCGCGACGGCGAAGTAGAGCGTCACTGCCACTCGTGGTGCGACGAGCCCGATGAGGATCGCGATCACATAGCCGCCGAGCACGGGAAGCAGTTCGAGTGGTGCGTCCTGCTGCGCCTCGCCCGCTTCCGGCGGCGAGGAGAGGTGCTCGCGTCGGGCATATGCATCCAGTGCGAAGCCGAGAACCCGGATGGCAAGCAGGGTCAGCCCGTACATCGTCACAAAGACGCGCTCGCTTGTATTGGAGTGCAAGGCGTCCGCGACTAGTTTCGTTGGGAATGGTAGGAACGCCACCACTAGCAAGACCAGCAGGTTGATCCGCAGCAACAGCGGATCTGTCCGCGTGAGCCCCTCGGTGAGCTGCGTGTGGCCCAGCCAGGCCGCGCCGATCGTGAGGAAGCTGACGACATACGCGAAGTAGAACGGCCAGGCGTGAAGCACCTGTTCGAGCGCTGTGCCCGGCGGATGAATCGCGATGTCCAGCACGAGTAGCGTCGCGGCGATCGAGAACACGCCGTCGCTGAATGCTTCCATGCGCGTGGTGCCAAGCGATCGGCGCGCACGCGGCGTGTCTTCGCCGGAGGGCACGCGGCAATCTTTCCAGGTCCGTCAATCGATGACCGGGAGGCGCCGGCTACAGCTGGGGAAAGCAACCGACCACGGTCAGTACTAATGCCGGATACGCGCCAGCCATCCAAGTCGCATAGTCCTTCTGAGAGAAGGCCGTGCGCGTGCAACGACTCGCGTCAATTCCGAATGAGGGGGTCAACGATGTCAACGTTCGCCGATGAGGAACTGCACGGGTTCGCGAGCCTGTGGTGGTTGGTTATGTTGTTCGGCATGGCCGTGCTTGGTGTCGGTGTCTTCTTCGTCGCCTCGCCCCACGAAACCCTCAGCACTTTCACCGTGATCGCCGGGATCTTGTTGCTCGTTGACGGTGTCGTCGCGGTCATCGCTTCGATCTTTCGCCGGGGTGAAGGCCGCGGCATGCTCGCAATGATCGGTGTGCTCAGCGCGATCGCCGGTCTGGTGCTGATCAAGAAACCGTTCGGAGCACTCGTTGCCTTTGTCCTGATCTTCGGCGTTTGGCTCGTCGTGGCCGGAGTGGTGCGCTTCGTCGCGGCCTTCGGCGAGCGCGAGGGGCGGGCCGGAAACATCGCGATCGCGATCTTCGACGTCATCGCCGGCATCGTCATCCTCTCCTGGCCCGCTCCCAGTCTGGCCACGCTCGCAGTGATAATCGGCATCGTGCTGATCCTCCGCGGCGCCCTCTGGATCGGCGCCGGCTGGGAGCTGCGCGGTCTCGGCCGGGAAGTGAATAGAGAGCTGAGGGCGCACCCAGCGACCTGACGGCTGGGACCGCCCAGCTCCTACTCGAGAAGGTCCGCGGCAGGATGCGGTAGCCATCCCGCCTTCCTATAGGGGAGGCGGGTGGCTGACGCCAGAGGAACGGCAGAAGCCCCACCCGATGCTGCCGGCCCCTGGGGTTAGCCCGCGCGCGCCGCTGTCTCGCGCCATCACTGACAAGCGATCTTCGCGCGCCTCGCGTCGCCGACGGCTCAAGAGCGACGCGACATCCCACTGACGACACCGGCGTAAGTCCGTTGTCGGGCTCGAACGCAGCATGGCTTAGGAGGCATGAGCTCCTCATCGGCCGCCCGTGTCCTTGATCCGCTTGAAGCGCCGGAGGCGACTTTCCTGGAGCCCGGCGTGTCCGTTGCGACAGTGCCGCGTAGCGAGCGGATAGCACCCGATGTCACCGCCATGCACGGTGCGGAGGCCGTCGCGATCGTCCGGGCGGGCGGGTTCATTGCCGCCATCGAGTCGGTCACCAGCGAGCTCGCGGAAGGCACGGTCGTCGAGCAGGAGCCCTTGGCGGGTGAGCGGCTGGAGCGTGAGGGCGTTGTCACGCTGCGGCTCGCTACACACCACTCGAGCCAGCGAAGGCGCAGCGGAGAACGAAGGGCCTCGCCTCGCCCCGGAGCGCTTCGCCGCGGTCATCGGGCGAGCTTATGGAGCGCTTGGGATGGCGGACTCGGTTCGACGCTCAGTAGCACCGGGACCCGACTCGCAGACTGGCTGTGCCCACGTCAGTCGCTTGATTGCGCCGCGCAGTTGGTGGGCGTTCACGCGCGTGTAGCGCTGCGTCGAGTCAAGGTGCTTGTGCCCGAGCAGCTCCTGGATCTGGCGCAGGTTGGCGCCGGCGCTCAGAAGCTCCGTGGCGAAGACGTGGCGCAGCGTGTGGGGCGTGATTTTCTTGTGCTTGGTGACGCCCGCTGCGGCAGCGTAGTGGCGGAACGTCAGCGCCATGATGGTCGGCGAGAGGCGCCGGCCGAGCACGCCCAGAAACAGCGCCGGTTCGGGACTCTCGGGGCGGACGCGCGCATAGTCTAGGAACAGCGGCACGAGGCCGAGGTGGATCGGCACGACGCGCTGGCGTCCGCCCTTGGCGTTGCGGACACGGATGAGGCGGCGGTCGAGGTCGATGTCGTCGCAGTCCAGGCCGAGCAGCTCCGAGCGACGCAGGCCGCCGTACGCGAACAGAGCGAGCAGTAGGCGGTCGCGCTCTACCTTGCCGGCGTGAACGCGGGTCCACACGCCCTCGCGACTCGGCACGTCCAAGAGGCGCGTGAGCTCCGCGCGGTCGAGCACGTCCGGCAGCGCTTCGCGCTTCTTCGGTGTGCGCAGCACGTGCGCGGGATCGCGCTCGAGGTAGTTACTCTCGACGCAGAAACGGAAGAAGCAGCGCAACGCCGCGACCGTCCTCGCCTGGCTCGACGGCGCCGGGCGATGCGTTGCCTCCTCGGCGAGAAACCGGCGTAGGTCACTCGTGCGAATCTCGACCAGGGCAGAGATGCCCTGCGAGCGAAGGAACTCGACACACGCGCGAACGTCGCGCTCGTATGCTTTGCACGTGAGCTCTGAGAGACGGCGCTCGACGCGGCAGAAAATGATGTAGTCAGACAGGGCATTGAACATCGGGGCCTCGCTTTCGGGCAGGCCCCGCTCCCGACTGCATTCCCCTATGAGGAGTCTCCGGCTTATCGACCTGCTAAGGAAAAGCCCCGCTCCGGCGGGGTTTTTCTATATGTCGAGTCGCTGGCGTCTCCCAGCCCGCCCGCTCCCGCGGCGGATGATGCCGGCGAGGATCGTCGGCTGAAGCCGCGCGCCGGCCAAGCCGCAGAAGATGGGATCGAAGGCGCCCGCGGGATGCGCGCTCAGCCAGCATCCTAGTCTTGCCGATTGGCCGCCGCGTGCAGCAGCCTGGCAAACCGGCGCGATCCTCGAATTCCCCCCCAGGACAGAAGGTCGTCGATCGCGTTGCGGTAGGCGCTTATGGAGCTCGCGCTGCGTTCAGCGCTTCGCAGTCGTAAGAGCCACGCGTCCCGGTCACGGGCCAGCAGACGCGTCGAGCGCGTCGTGCAACCTCGAGCGCCGCCGGACTGTTCACGACCTCCAGCGTGTAGATGGTCCCACCTGGAGGCAAGACTTTACGCAGCGATGCGAGCGAGTCCCCCGGAGTCTGTGTCATGCCCCGGCAGTATTGCGAACCCGCTCAGCCGGCTGTTGTGTGTGCGGGAGAACGTGATGCGACCCTACGGGGCCTCAGGCACCCGGCTGGTGCGCTGATCTGCGTGTCGCCGACGCCGAGGCACAGCCCGGGAGGGCGGTGAGTAGCGCGTATCGCTCCCCGGACTTGCGAGCCGTCGCTCGAGGTCGGTGAACGCCTCGATCATCTCGGTGGCCTCGAACGCGCGGTTTCGTCTGCCGAGCGTCGTTTGGCGCAGGATCTGCGCCTCCAGCAGTCGTGGGATCGCGGCGTTGACGGCCTGCTCGCTGCGGCCGGTTAGCGCCGCGGCGCTGTGCACGGTCACGATCGGCGCCCCCGGGAGGGCATCCAGCAGCAACGCAGCCGCGGACTCACGGCGAAGGCGGCCGAGACGCTTCCGCCATTCCGACTGGATATCGGCGACAGTCTGCTCATAGGCCTGCGCGTCGGCGACGGCGCGGCTTGTCGCTGCAGCGAACACGGCGATCCACCTGTTGATGCCCTCCTGTGCCGATGATGCGCCCGCGGGTCCATGAGGGCGGGTCGCGGTCAGGCCGTTGACGTAGTCCCGCGACCAGGTGGCGAGCACGAGCGAGATCGGGGGAGTCACGTTGGCCGTCAGGCCTCGCCGGCGCAGGATCAGCTGGACGAGCGCTCGGCCCACGCGGCCGTTGCCGTCGATGAACGGATGAATCGTCTCGAACTGGGCGTGCGCGAGCGCGGCCTGGACGACTGCAGGCAACCTGTCCTCGTTGCAGAAGTCGCACAGGTCAGCCATCAGGCCCGGGACCCTGCTGGGGGGTGGGGGGACGAACTCGGCGCTGCAGGGGTTGTATGAACTGCCGCCGATCCAATTCTGCTCTTCACGCAGTTGGCCCGCGTGTTCCTCGAGGGTTGTTGTCCGAAGCAACCGCGCGTGGGTGTCAAGCAGACGTTCGAGCGTGATTGGCTGCTCGGCCGTTTGGTCCGCGAGCGCGGCTGCCATCGCCTCGATGTTGTTGAGGATCTCTTGTGCGGTGACATCGGTCGGCTGCTGACCGAGCGCTCGTGCGAGCTGTGCTTTCAGCAGCCGGCGTCCGCCGATCTGAAGGCCCTCGATCCTCGAGGAGGCGACGGCCTCGGCACGCAGCAGCAATCGCGCGATCGCCTCGGAGTCGACGAGGCTGTGTGCGCCCGCATCGAGCCGGCTCACCGCGCGTTCTGCATCGGCGACATCTGCAGCCGTCCCGCCGTGCAGCGTGATCTCACGGCCGGCGAGAGGGTCCGGCACATACGCTTCGTACCGGCATCCCTGGCGGTCTCTGCGGGGAAGGCCATGGGCCACTGTGGCGGTCCACGTAAGCTTGATCAGCTCCGGCATGTACCCAAGGTTAGCAGCGAACCTTGATTATGTTTCCCCCTTGATCAGGCTTCGCCGGTCGGTATCGGCCAGGTGAGCTACCATCGTCCCCTCGCTCGGCCGGATCCGCTCCGATGCAGCGCATGCAGCATCATTAGAAGATGCGCGCGGCGATCCTCAAGAGCCAGCTGCAGCCGCTGGAGCTTGTCACCCTGCCCGACCCCGAGCCTGGGCCTGGGCAGTTGCTGCTCGAGGTCCGCGCCTGCGGCGTGTGTCGCACCGACCTACACCTCCGCGATGCGGAAATACAGGCAACCAAGCTGCCGGTCGTGCTCGGCCATCAGATCGTCGCGACCACGGCAGACGGCCTCAGGGTAGGCGTCCCCTGGCTTGGCTGGACCGACGGCACCTGCCCGTACTGCACCTCAGGGCGGGAGAACCTGTGCGTCAACGCTCGCTTCACGGGGCGCGACATCGACGGCGGATACGCGGAGCTCGCCGTCGCCGACGAGCGATTCTGCCTACCGCTGCCGCAGGAGCTCGCAGACCAGGAGGCGGCCCCACTGCTCTGCGGCGGACTGATCGGCTACCGCGCCCTGAGCTTCACAGGCGACGCCCAGCGGCTGGGGCTGTACGGGTTCGGCTCGGCCGCCCACATGATCTGCCAGCTCGCGGTATTCCAGGGGCGGCAGGTGTTCGCGTTCACACGTCCTGGGGACGAGCGTACCCAGACGTTCGCGCGGGGCGTAGGCGCGTTGTGGGCGGGAGGGAGCGACGAGACGCCGCCAGAGCCGCTCGACGCGGCGATCATCTTCGCCCCTGCCGGCCCGCTTGTCCCAACGGCGCTCGAGGCGCTCGCGCCCGACGGAGTCGTCGTGTGCGCCGGCATTCACATGAGCGACATACCCTCGTTCCCCTATGAGCTGCTCTACCACGAGCGCAAGCTCCGCTCGGTTGCAAACCTGACTCGCCGCGACGGCGAAGAGCTCCTCGCGATCGCGCCGAGGGTACCGATAAGAACGACCGTAACGATCTACGAGCTAGAGCGCGCCGAGGAAGCGCTCGCGGACCTGCGAGCGGGGCGCTTCGAGGGCACGGCGGTGATCGTCCCCTAGCGCCCGCGACTGAGCTGACGAGTGTCGATGCGGACGGCGCGGTTCAGCTGGATGATCGATAGAACTCGATGGCGCCGGTCCGTTCAAGGTCCTCGAGCAGGATCGCCTCGACGTCGAGGACCAGATCGATCTCATTGCTGACGACGAACCCGCCGCCGGGAAGCTCGTCCTGCCAGGAGACGCCAAAGTCGTGTCGGTTGACTCGCGCGGTCGCCTCGAAGCCGATCCGGCGCATGTCGCCCTTGTTCTCGTCGCCTACCCAGAACGGGGTTCGCCACTCACCCAGATAGATCACGTCCAGCGGAACCGCGCGGGTCACCCCGCGTATCGTCAGCTCGACACTGCCTTTGAAGCTGGTGTCGCCGCTGCGTTCGGTGAATCGCCCGTTGAAGGTGATCTTGGGATGGTTCTCGACGTCAAAGAAATCGGCGCTGCGAAGGTGAGCGTCGCGTTCGGGCTGGCCGGTCCAGATCCCGGTCGCGTCGATCTCGCCCTCGAACCTGGCCTCCAAGCAGCTGTCGAAGTCGAGCTCCAGGCTGCCGTGTATGTCCTTGAAGAGGCCGCGCACCCATGTAACCATCATGTGCCGAGCCCGAAACTCCGCCTCGGTGTGCCCAGGCTCAAAGATCCATGTCGCCACTGGCGTCCCTCACGTTCGTTGCGGGCACACTAGCAAGGCTATGCCCCGCTCTACGGGGACGCGGACTGTAGTCATTCGGATCTCGGAGTAGGCGAGCCTCGCCAAACGACATCACGCGGCCGACGAACGTCCGTCAGCTTGATCTGCTGGTTCGGCTCGCTCGCAGCGCGATCAAGATGTACGCGAACAGCCCAGCGCCCGCGAGGGGAGCGGCGCACCCGAGGCTGCCGAGCAGCGTGGCGGTGGCTAGTCCTGTGCCGGTCGCTTGGTAGACCGCCGCTGGCCCACCCAAGCTCGATACCGATAAGAGGAACGAGCCGACGGGCAGGCTGGTGCCCAACAGCGAGAGTGTCGCTCGAGTGATGCTGAGCGCCGCGGGCCTCGGTTGGCTGCCGGTTTCCAGTTGCGTGACGCGAGCTTCGAGCAACTCGGAGCCACCGATCGCCGCGACCACGTCGAGTTCGCTCCATTCGGGCCCGCGCACGGCCTTCAGCAGTGCTCCCGCGAGTGGGCGGCGTCCGCAGAGCGCGATCGCGCGCTCGTCGGCCGCTAGCTCGCGGCCGGCGACATAGCGTGCTCGCAGGCAGCCAAGTGCCGGCAGCAAGAAGAAGCCCGTCGTGAGAGCTCGAGCGAGCGCGATCTTGAGCGGGTCGAGGTTGGATACGTGGTAGCGCTCGTGCTCGAGCACGGCCCGCAACTCTGCCGCGTGGACGCTTTCCAGGAGCCCCCGGCTAACGGTCACGCGCGGGGCCAGCATCCCGTACACGAACGAAAACGCCTCGGGCCGGTCCACCAGATCGACGCGGTTGCCGAGACCGGCTTGGCGGGCTGCTTGAACCAGCTTCTCGGGCGCTGTCCGAGCCAGCGCTCGCACGCGGCGGGTGAGGCGCCGAGAGGCGACGGCCTGCCGAGCGAGCGAGCGGCCAGCAAGCCCTAGGCCGAGCGCGACCAAGACGACGAACGAGAGCACCGACAGCGGCGGTAGGCTGGCCGGGCCATCAAGCGATGCTCGCTTCAGGATGAGCGGCACGAGCACGTTTGCCAGCGCGCCACAGATGACAAACGCGCCGAACGGCAGCGTGACGGCCAAGATGGCCAGGAAGCTGCGATTAGCGTTGTCCAGCCTCACACATCCTCCGCCAGCAGCCTCCGAAGGCGGCGCAGCACTCCTGGGTCGGCGCGCGCCTGGTCAACGAAGTGCGCGACGGCCGCGTCACCATAGGTACGGATCACGTCGCGTACCGCGATCCCAGCCGCGTCCGTCGCTGTCGCTTCATACACATAGCTGCGACGCTGACCGTGACGAGCAAGGACGCTCTTCGTGACGAGCCGGTTCATCACCGTCATGACGGTCGTATAGGCCAGCGGCTCAGACCGCTGCGCATTGAGCGCATCCAGAACCTGCCTCACCGCCACCGGGCCGCTCGCCCTCCACACCGCGTCCATGATCTCGCCCTCGAGCGGCGCGAACCCGCTGCTTGTCTTTTTCGGCCTTCCCGCCACAACCGAACATTACTACATTTCCGTCGTGTATGGTGGGGATATGACTGCTACCGAACACGACTACGCGGCACAGGCAAGACAGGCCATCGAGATCGTCTGCTCGGGCGACCTCTCGCGGATGCAGGAGTTCTACAGCCCCGACTTCGTCGATCACATCAACGACATGGCCTTCCACGGCTACGAGGGAGGGCGCGAGTCGCTCGCCTTCTACCAGAACCTGTTCAAGGACTACCGCATGGGTGTGCAGGAGCAGGTCGCCGAGGGCAACCGCGTCGCCTCCCGGTGGACCCTGGACGGCGCCTACCACGGCCGCACGGTCACGCTCCGGGGCATCACGATCAGCCGTCTCGGCGAGGACGGCAGGATTCTCGAAGACCGGGGGCACTCCGACTCGATCGCTCTCATCGGTCAACTCGGCGTGATCCGAACTCTGATCCTCGGCCTGGAGGTCCTCACCCGTCGGGTCAAGCTCCCCCCAGGAGCCTTCAAGGCGAGGCGCTAGGTCTGCGCGGCGAGGCGCTCGTGGACTGACCGTACGGCGCTTGATCCCTCGCCCACTGCTGCGGCGACTCTCTTCATCGAGCCGTGGCGGACATCGCCAGCAGCGAACACGCCGGGGGTGGAGGTCTCAAACGGCAAGGGCGCGGTAGTGCCCGTGGTCAGCGATCCTGCCAGGTAGCGGTCGGTGAGGATGAACCCATCCTCGTCCAGCAGCACGCCGTTCCCGAGCCAGCCAGTCGCGGGGCGTGCACCTATGAAGCAGAACAGACCCGAGCACGGGAGCGTTTGTTGCTCGCCGGTCGTGATATTGGCGAGCGTTACCTGCTCGAGACGATCGCCGCCGGCCAGTCCTCGGACTTCGACACCGGTGATTAGATCGATTTTCGGGTCCGCCTCGATTCGTTCGATCAGATATTGCGACATGCTGTGGCTGAGATCCTCGCGGCGGATGGCGATCGCCACGCTGCAGTTGTTCTGGCCCAGATAGATCGCGGCCTGCCCCGCGGAGTTACCGCCACCGATCACCAGAACCTGCGCTCCAGCGCAGACTCGCGCCTCGAGATCTGTGGCTGCGTAGTACACGCCGGCGCCCTCGAAGCGGTCTAGATCCTCGACCGCCAGACGTTGATAGCGCGCTCCGGACGCAACGATGACCGCTCGCGTCGGGATCTCGCTCCCGTCCCTGAGGATGACCACGTGGAAGCTGCCCTCGACCCGCAGGCCCACGACCTCGCACGGCGCATTCAGCCGCGCACCCAGGCGTAGCGCTTGGACGGCGGCGCGCGCGGTGAGATCCCCTCCGGAGATGCCGTTGGGGAACCCCGCGTAGTTCTCGATCCGGGAGCTCGCGCCAGCTTGGCCACCAACGGTCACCGCATCCAGGCAGGCAGTGCTCAGACCCTCCGATGCACCGTAAACAGCAGCGGAAAGGCCCGCCGGGCCGCTACCGACCACGATCAGATCGAAGATATAACCGGGGACCGGCTGAAAGGTCAGCCCGAGCTGTTCAGCGAAAGTTGCCGGCGTGGCGCTACGAAGGATCCCGTTGGGGGTGATCACCACCGGCGTATCCTGCGGGCGCACGTTCATGCTGCTGAGGAGGGCCTCGACGTCTTGGGAGTCCTCGACGTCGATCCACGTGTGGGCGAGCCGCGAGTGCTCGGCAAAGGACCGCAGGCTCATCGCCGCGGGCGAATATCGTGACCCGATGATGCGGATCGCCTGGGCTCCGGGCCCGGATCGCAGAATCTCCCGCCGTGCTACAAGCGCGCTGAAGATGGTTTCGGCGAGCGCCGGTCGGAGGCTCATCAGTCGACGGAACTCGGCCTGTCCGATCACCAACACTCGGCCCGCTCGGGTCACACGGGCGGTCACGAAACGGCGCTGGCCGGTCAGCAGCGTCAACTCGCCGATGAAACCGCCCGATTCATATGCTGCGACGACCACCTCGTCTGTGCCGTCGTATCGCACAATCTCGACCGCACCCTCAAGGACGACAAACAGCTCCTGCGACGCGTCTCCGGCCTGAAACAGCAAGTCCCCGGCGCTCGTTGGACGCTCAGTGCCGAACGGCGCCATTTCCGAGCGCTCGGAGACGTCTAGAACAGGCCAGGCAGCAGAATCAGGATTGGTATGCGCGGTCAAAGGGTGGGCGTCCGTTGGAGCAACTACTAGGCTAGTGGCCGGCAGGCCTGTCGAGCGACGTGGAGCGATGCTCATGACCAACTCTGCGACTCCCTCATCTCCCGCACCGGACGATGTCGAGCTCGGTGCTGTGGCGGATCGTGCATCGGCGCTCGCCCGCGAGCTTGCGCCGGTGACGGAGCGCGAACGCGCTCTGCCGCAGCGGCTGGTCGATGAGCTCCGAGCGTCGGGGCTGCTGCGCGCGTGCGCGCCGGCGGCGCTCGGCGCGCTGCAGGCCTCGCCGCTGGTCACGTTGAGTTGCGCGGAGAAGATTGCGCGTGGCGACGCGTCGGCAGGTTGGTGCGTCTCGATTGCCGCCACGAGCAGCCTGCTCGCTGCGTACCTCCCCGTCGAGGGGGCGGCCGAGGTCCTCGGCGACCCCCGCTCGGTGGCCGCCGGTGTGTGGGCTCCGCGCGGCACCGCGGTGCCGGTCGACGGCGGCGTCAGGGTCTCCGGCAGGTGGTCGTTCTGCAGCGGCATTAAGCACTCTGACTGGTTGTTCGCCGGATGTGTGCTTGGCGACGGCCACCCCGGCGCAGGCGCGCCCGTGTTGCGCGTTGCCGCCCTCCCGACCGCTGCGCTGGAGATCCTCGATACCTGGCACACGAGCGGCTTGTGCGGAACAGGCAGTCACGACGCGCTGGCCGACGACCTGTTCGTACCCGATCACCACCTGCTCTCGCTCCTGGACGCCGGGCCCCGTGTGGAGGCCGCGTTGTACCGCTTTCCCGCGTTCGGCTTCTTTGCCCTGTCGATCGCTGCGGCGGCGTTGGGAAACGCGCGCGGAGCGATCGATGACCTGACCGAGTTGGCGGCCGGCAAGACCTCGCTGGGATCGACTCGCGTGCTGGCCGAGCGGCCCGTCACGCAGGCGGCGGTCGGCGAGGCCGAGGCCGACCTACGCGCCACACGGGCCCTCTTCTACCAGGCCATCGAGGAGGCGTGGATCGCGGCGCAGGGGTCAGCTCCGGTGGCGGTGCCGCTGCGCCTCGGTCTACGCCTCGCCGCGACGCATGCTGTTCGGACCGCCGCCGAGGTAGCTCGGTCGATGTATGACCTGGGGGGTGGGACGGCGATCTACGAGGACTCGCCGCTGCAGCGGCGGTTCCGCGACGCGCATGCCGCCACGGCTCACTTCCAGGTCAACCGGGCGACCTGGGAGCTCACCGGGCGCCTGCTGCTCGATCTGCCGACGAAGACCGCTCAGCTGTGAGAAGTCCGGGAGCATTCTGGACGTTCATTCGATCATCGATGGCTTCCGTCATGTGCGGCTCGCAAGCGGCCTAAGATGATCTTGTGTGCGCGCGTAGGTGCAGACACACGAAGGGGTGCACGTCGAGCTACCGCCTACCGGACAAGGAGACGCAAAGCGACGATCACGATGCCCGGCCGAGCTGACAAGACGGACCGTTCGCTGCCGATTCCGCCGGCGTTTGACATAAGTCGGCGCGAGCTCGACGTGCGGACGAGCGTGATCTCCGTCCAAGGAGAGCTCGACCTCTCGACGGCCCCACAACTCAAGTGGACGCTGGTCGACTCGCTTGAAGCCGGTCACAGCCAGCTTGTCGTCGACCTGTCGCGGTCGACCTTCATGGACTCCACGGCCCTCGGCGTCCTCATCGGTGTCAATCGCAGCCTCGACGTCGGCGCGCGCTTGGCGATCGTGTGCGCGCAGGCGAACGTGCTCAAGATCTTCGAGCTCTCGGGGATGGACCGTGCATTCGCTATCTTCCCGACTGTAGGCGACGCGCTCGCGCATGTCCGGGAGAGCACGGCCGAAGCTGGCTGATGGGGAGACCTTGGTTTTGGTACGCAACACCACCGAGCACCTGCCACTCGCACGCAAACGCAAATGTCTGGGAGCGGCGGTCGTCGCTGCTCTCTGTGCGTTCTGCCTGGTGTCGATTCAGGCCGCCACCGCGAAGCCGGATCGGGTGCGCGCGACGCACGCCCCGCCCCTGCCGAGCCAGACGAGCGCCACGCATCAGCCAGTCGTCCCGCCGCGGGCCGGTAGTGGCGGCGAAGCCGAAGGCTGCTGCGTTACTGCAGCGACCCAGGGGGCTGGCGAAGCGTCGAACGCCCAGACGCCCAGCACGAATGCGAGCCCGGCGAGCACCGGTGCGTCCGCGCGAAGCGTCCCTAAGCAAGAACCAGTCGGCGCTCAGCCCAAGCTTGTGCTGCGCCCGCCCGGCAAGCAACGCAAAGTCGCTCCACCGCCGCGGTCTGCGGTGTCGAGCGTCGGTAGGCCCAAGCGACACAAGGTTCCCGGCCCGCCGCGGTCCGCGGTGTCGAGCGGGGTGGGCGGCCGGCTGCCGACACGACCTAGCACCGGCCAACGCGTGCCGCCGGCGCCGGCGCCGGCGCCGGCGCCGGCGCTGGCCAGGCTCGCTGGCACGAGTGCACCGAGCGCACCGGCGGTTAGCTCGCCCGGGGAGGCGGCGTCAGTGGCTGTCACAGGCGTATCGAAGCCCCCCGTCGTCCGCCGTGTGCCCAAGGCTACGCTGCACGCCTCGCACGCCCCGCGTCGTGCCGTCTCGCGGCGGGTCGACGTCGGTGCGCTGGCGCCCGGGGTTGTATTGCGGGCGCACGCAGCAACCGATCCGGCTGCACGCGCGAGCCGGGCTCGAACCACGCGAACGGGCTCGGCCGGCACCGCAAGAACGAGCGGTGGCTCGCCGCTCGTGACGACGATCACCAGGATCGTCGACGTGGTGCCAACGCCGGTTCGGATCCTCATCGCCGCCCTGGTCGCGCTCGCGCTCGCGCTCGCGCTGCGCTCCTCTCTGATCGGTTTGCGCGCGCGTCGCCTCGAGCGCCAGCGGGCGCAGTTGCTCGAGGATGTGGGTCTGCTTCAGGCCGCGCTGCTGCCCGTTGTGCCCGCCAGGCTCGGTCCAGTGAGCACCTCCGTGGCCTACCGGCCCGCCGCCGGCCCCGGAGCCGGCGGAGACTTCTACGATGTGTTCGCCCTCGAGGATGGCCAGGTGGCGGTGATCGTGGGCGACGTCTCCGGTCACGGACGACAGGCGCTGCCGCACACGGCGCTGCTGCGGTTCACGCTGCGGGCATACCTCGAGGCCGGACTATCGCCGCGCGACGCGGTGCAGACGGCGGGAGCTGTGCTCGAGCGCCAGCTCGGAGGACTGTTCGCGACCGTCGTGGCTGCGACCTATCAGCCGCGTGAGCGGGTCCTGGTTTACGCCTGCGCGGGTCATCCGCCGCCGGTCGTGCTCGGCTCAGAACCCGGCTCACGGTCGATCGCGCTGGTAACCACGAGCTCTTCGCCTCCAATTGGAGTGGGGATGCGGACTGGTACACGCCAGACGGTCGTGTCCGTGCCGGGCGGCTCGCAGGTCTGCTTCTACACCGACGGTGTCACCGACGCGCGCATCGGATCAGAGCTGTTCGGCAGCGAGCGCCTCGTTGACACGCTCAGCGAGGTCGGGCGCCCGGCCACGGCCTCCGTGATCCTTGACCGCGTGGTCGAACGCGCGGACGCGCGTCCCGACGACATGGCGGCGTGTCTGCTGCGCGTTGAGGGCGGAGACGAGGCGCCGCAGGTACTGGTCGAGGAGCTGGAGCTCGACCGCGAGGAAGCCGCGAGCGAGCGGACCGAAGGCTTCCTCCTCGCTTGCGGGGTCGAGCATTTCGATGTGGCTGAGGTGATCCGCTCGGCACGCGCGGCCGCAGGGCGCGCGGGCACCGTCGTGCTCGAGTTGCGTCGTGTCAACGGAGCGCCGCAGGTGACGGTGCGACGCGATCACCTTGCTTACCTGCACCCGCTCGCCGATGTGGGAGCGTCTCGATGAGCCTGAGCTCTCAACCGATGCTGGCACCCGACGCTGCGATCGTGTTGGGCATCGCATCTACGGCGATGCCGTTCGCGCGCACTCCCGAGGCCGAGGCCGAGCGCTGGCTACGGGTCCTGCGTCTACATGGTCAGGTCGGGATCGCTCTGCAGGCGCTCGGCGTGAGCGAGGTACCCCATCGCGCGCGAGCTGAAGGCTCCGATCGCGAGCCGCCCGCAACGGATGCTGTCAGCGATCGCGACGCAATTGCGCGTGTCACCGAGCACGCTGTCCGCGTCGCCGGCGAACGGCGCGCGCGGGCGCTCGCGACAACCGACGTCCTGATGGCGGTCATGCACGTATATGGCGAGGACTTCGATCGCGTGCTGCAGGTGCACGGCACCGACCGGGAGGAGGTGCTCGAGCGACTCGGCTTGGGCACCGGCGTGAACCAGCTCCGACGCGCTTGACGCGCCAGCAGTGGCGCGCCCCGTGTCGGCGGGGTCAGACCTTCAGGTGCGGGTACTCCTCGCCGACGAGATCTCGGTAGCGCTCGTAGATCGGTTTGGTGATCGGGATCAGCTCGAGTGCCGCTCTGATGTCGCCGCCGGTCTTGATGCGGCGTCTTGCGATCGCGTAGGCGATGTTTTCCCGTCCCTGGAAGTAGCGGTTGGCGGTTTCCGAGGACATCGTCATGCGCACCCTCGGCGACCAGTCGATCTCGTCGGTCCACTCCCAGACGAGGTTCGCGTCGTCAGCGGCCCCGCCTGCTCTGATGTTCATCACGAGGTCGAGGTCCTCGAACTCAAACCGCTGCGGCACGTCTGCGTCCCGCAGTCTCGGCCCCATATCGGGGTCCTCGCTCATCATCTGGAAGACCCGGTCCATGACCGCGCGGAATTCCTTTGGCGATGCGAAGGGACTTGCCATCTGCTCCTCCTCCACCGGTCCTCTCGCCGATATGCGAGTCGCGGCGCCGATTCTGGGTCAGTCGCTCTTGTGCTCTTCGTCGGCCTCGCCGTAGACGGCCTCGTCGGTCTCGCCACCGATGGGGCCCGCGGTCTCCTGCTCGGATGCCGCGTCGCGCATTATGCGCGCGGGCGTGTGCTCGTCACCGTGGGAGGCGTGTTCGATCAGATCCTGCTCGGCGAGCTCGAAGCCCTCGGACTCGCCTCCTCCCGCCTCGTCGACCGCCCGGCGCTCCTCGCGGCGACGCGCCTCGAGCGCCTCGAGGCGATCAACAGGGTCATCCATCCCTCAAGAGTAGCCGGCGTGGCCGCGCTTGGGGCCTGTTCTCGAAGCCGGTCCTCAGACGTGGAGCTGCTCGCGCGCGCTCTCCACGAGCGTGCCCCCGCGCTTGAGCTCGCTGAGCGCGGCCAGCATCGCGTCGAGCTCGCAGTCGACCTTCGCCGGCCACGGCTTCCGCGGGTGATCATCGAGCGTCTTCAGCCCGTTGCCGGTGATGATCGCCACGACCGTGTCGTCGGGGGCGAATCGTCCGGAGGCGGCAAGCTTCTCGAGCACCGCGACCGTCGTGCCGCCGGCCGGCTCGGTCAGGAGGCCCTCGGTCGCGGCGAGCAGGTCGATGCCGGCGAAGATTTCTGGATCGCTGGCGAAGCCGCCGGTGCCGCCGCGTTTGCGCACCGCGTCGATCACCAGGTAGCCGTCTCCGGGGGCGCCGATGGCCAACGAGTGCGCGGCCGTCTCCGGCGTGACGGGAACGATCTCCGCCTCCTCGGCGAGGATCGCGGTCGCGATCGGGTTGCAGCCACTGGGCTGGGCGATGTGGATGCGTGTGGCGTCCGTCTCGGACAGTCCCAGTAGCTGCAGCTCGCCCAGACCCTTGTGCAGGCGCGAGGACAGGGTGCCGCCGGCGGCTGCCGTGATGATGTGGTCGGGCGCGTGCCAGTCGAGCTGCTCGACGATCTCGAACGCGGCGGTCTTCGCGCCCTCGGCGTAGAACGGGCGCAAGGTGATGTTGGCGAAGTCCAGGCCGGTCGTTTCGGCCAGCTCGCGGCAGCGCCGGTTGGCCTCGTCGTAGTTTCCCTCCACCTGGCAGACCTTCGCGCCGAGGGCCATGCAAGCACGGGCCTTGGTGTCCTCCAGGCGGTTGGGGTAGAAGACGTACGCGTCCACTCCGGCCTTGGCGGCGAGCGACGCGACCGCGGTGCCGACGTTGCCGGTCGATACGCAGCCGATCTCGGTGCCGCCGCGCTCGAGCAGCCGCGCGACCGATATCGCGACGACGCGGTCCTTGTAGGAGAGGCTCGGCCGGTTGCTCGAGTCGTCCTTGAGGTACAGGTTGCTGAGGCCCAGCTCGGCTCCGAGCCGGTCGGCGCGGATCAGCGGGGTGTAGCCGGAGTAGAGCCCGACGCGCGCCTGCGCGGCGGCGTCGACGATTGGCAGGAGCTCCTCGAAGTGCCAGATGTTCTGCGGGCGCTCGGAGCCGGGCACGTCGCGGAAGTGGCGCGCGGCGAGCTCGTAGTCGTAGACGATGTCGAGACCCTTCTTGCAGTCCGGGCACGCGAACACGGCCTGCTCCAGCGGGTAGTGGTTCTCGCAGCGGTGGCAGACCAGGCCGGTCGCGCACGAGCGCGTCCGCTGCCTGGGGGAGGGTGGGCCCGAGTCAGGGCTCTGTGCGGTCTGGGTGCTCATGCGGGTACCCTGAACGATACGCCCGGCCACGGCGTCTGTGCGCCGTGCTCCTCGTGCCCGAACGCGATCCACAGCTCCTCGGCGATGTGCGGGGCGAACGGGCCGAGCGTCTGCGCAAGCACGGTAAGGGCGTCCACGAGCGCGTCCAGATTGGCCCGGCCGAGTGCGCCGTCGCGGGCCACCACGCGTTTCTCGAAGTCCTTGATCCGGTCGAACAGGCGCATCACGTTGCGCACCGCGCTGTGCATCTCGAGGCTCTCCATGTCCGTCGTGATCTTCGCGACGCCTGCGTCGCACCACTGCGACAGTTTCAGCCTGAGGTGCTCGGACGTATCCTTGAGCTGCTCGCCGCCGGCCGGCGCATCGGCGGCAGATCGACGATCGGCGATCGTGTGCGAGTACTCCCACACCTGCGTGAGGAACCGATGGCAACGCAGCACCGCAGAGTCACTCCAGTTGAGCGAGCGCTGCGGGCGCGCGGCGTAGAGAACTGCCAGGCGCACCGTGTCGGCACCGTAGCGCTCGACGAGCTCGTCGGGGTCGACCACGTTGCCCAGGTGCTTGCTCATCTTGCGCCCGTCGCTGATGACCATCTCGTGGAAGAGGCAGCCTGCGAACGGCTCGCCGTCGTCGAGGAACGCCAGCGGCCCGATGTCGCGAAGCGCCTTCGTGACGATCCGCTGGTCGAACACGAAGTTGCCGCTGTCCGAGCCGGCCACCAGGCGCTCGGCGGGGAGCCAGTGGCGCAGGTCCGGCAGCGACAGGATCTCCTCGAGCGTGTCCTCGCGCGCATCGGCTGGCACGCACGCAGGGATCCACAGCCACAGCGCGTCGAAGTGGCAGTCGAGCGTGTCGGTCTCGCGGCGAGCCGGCCCGCCGCAGCCAGGACAGGTGGTGTGCACGAACTCCTCCAGCTCCGCCAGCGGGTTGCCGGTGCCCGTGGGGCGGATGCCGAGGGGCAGCAGCACCGGAAGCTGCTCGCGTGGCACCGGCACGGTGCCGCACTTCTCGCAGTACACGATCGGGATCGGAGTGCCCCATGAGCGCTGCCGAGAGATGGTGAAGTCGAACGCCCGGTAGCGCACGGCCGGGCGGGCGGGCGGCGACCCGCCGGCGCCGTCCGCGCTGGTCGAGCTGCTCGTGCTCGACTCGCGCTCATCGGGACCGTCGGGGAAGTCGATGCCCAGTCGACGGGCGATCACCTCGTCGGTGCGGTCATGTGCGGGGATGCCGAGCACGACGGTGACGCCGAAGCGCGCGTCGACGAGCGGCGAGACGAGCACGGGCAGCGCTGACCCGTCCGGGCCGTGGACGACGCGCCCGGTGTCGATCACGGGGATCGTGTCGGCCTCGCGCGAGCTGCGCTCCCAGCCGCCTGAGCGCAACTGCTCGAGCTGCTCGTGTACGGCGGGCTCCGACGCCCACTCGTCGGCGTCGGCGTGGCGGGCTGACATCACCACGAAGCGCGCGCCGGCGAGCGCGTCGGCGTGGGGGGTGAAGACGGTCAGCTCATGGCCATCCGCGCCGCGCAGGTCGACCTCGACGCCGTCGACGCGTCCCAGCACGATCTCCTGGGAGGAGAGCGCGACCTCGTCCCAGATGCCGTTCGCGGCGAGCTCTGCCAGGCGCCGGTCGTTCTCCTCCAGGTAGGCGCTGATCCGCAGGAACCACTGCGGAAGCTGGATCAGCCTCACGGGTCCGTGGCAGCGCCAGCATGTGCCACCGGCCTCGACCTGGATCGAAGCGAGCGTGGTCTGGCAGTTATCGCACCAGTCGACGTTGCCTGTGCCGCGATAGATGAGCCCAGCGTCGAGGAGCACGAGGAACAGCCACTGCGACCAGCGGTACATGGTCGCGTCGGAGCTGAGGAAGGAGCGCTCCCAATCGAAGGAGAAGCCGAGCCGATCGAGCTGCCCTGTCATGTGGGTGGCGCAGCGGTTGACCCAGTCGCTCGGCGACTCACCGCCGGCGATCGCTCCGAGCTCGGCGGGAAGGCCAAACGCGTCGAAGCCGAACGAGAACAGCACGGCGTCGCCGCGGGCGCGGCGGAAGCGAGCGTAGGCGTCGCCGATCGAGTAGCTGCGGACGTGGCCGATGTGCACGTTGCCGGAGGTGAACGGAGCGGACGGCTTGATGTACAGGTGCGGCCGCTCATCGAGGAGGGTCGGCGTCCTGTGGGCGTCACGCTCGCGCCAGGCCGCCTGGCGGCGGGCCTCGATGGCGTGTGGCTCATAGCGTGCTTGGATACTGTTGCTCATGTCGATCGAGGATATCCAAGGGCATTGGCCTCGGTGTGACCGTTGCTATGCTCCCCCTCACTTGGCTGCGGTCGCCCACAAGCCCACCATGGCGCCCCGTCGGACTCCCTCCGGCGCTGCGGAGGGCAGGGTTTTCACGCCCGTGGGTCGCGTCGCGGCATCCGCGTCGACTGCGAGGATGCGGCGATGGAGATAGAGATCGGACGCGGCAAGAAGGGCCGCCGCGCGTACGGATTCGACGACATCGCGATCGTGCCGTCCAGGCGCACGCGCGACCCCGACGACATCGACATCTCGTGGAAGCTCGGTCCTTACCAGTTCGAGCTGCCGATGCTCGCTTCGGCGATGGATGGCGTGGTGTCGCCGGAGAGCGCTGGCATCGTCGGCCGACTTGGCGGGCTGGCGGTGTTGAACCTCGAGGGGATCTTCACCCGCTACGAGGACGCGGACGCTGAGCTCGAGCGGATCGCATCGCTGCCGAAGGAGATCGCGACGCGCGAGATGCAGGAGATCTACCGTGAGCCGGTAAAGCCCGAGCTGATCGCGCAGCGGATCCGCGAGATCAAGGAGCAGAAGGTGGTGGTGGCCGCATCGCTGACGCCGCAGCGGGTGCTCAACTACCACGAGGTCGCGATGGAGGCAGGGCTGGACGTGCTCGTGATCCAGGGTACGGTCGTCTCGGGTGAGCACGTCTCGACCGTGTCTGAGCCGCTGAACCTGAAGGAGTTCATCCCGACGCTCGATGTGCCTGTGGTGGTCGGCGGATGTGCGTCCTACCACACGGGGCTGCACCTGATGCGCACCGGTGCTGCGGGCGTGCTCGTCGGCGTTGGTCCTGGCGCGGCGTGCACGACGCGGGGCGTGCTGGGCATCGGCGTTCCGCAGGCGACGGCGATCGCGGATGTCGCCCATGCCCGCTCGACGCACATGCTCGAGACAGGGGAGTACTGTCAGGTGATCGCCGATGGCGGCATGCGCAACGGGGGAGACGTGGCCAAGGCGATCGCGCTGGGCGCTGACGCGGTGATGATCGGCTCCCCGCTCGCGCGCGCGTACGAGGCGCCGGGTAGGGGTTTCCACTGGGGGATGGCGACGTTCCATCCGACCCTTCCCCGCGGCGCGCGCGTGGCGACGACGCAGAACGGGACGCTCGAAGAGATCCTGATTGGCCCGGCGCGCGAGAACGACGGGACGTTCAACCTGTTCGGCGGCCTACGCACCTCGATGGCGACGTGCGGTCACAAGGATCTGGCGGAGTTCAACCGGGCGGAGGTCGTGATCGCGCCGGCGCTCCAGACCGAGGGCAAGGCGCTTCAGCGCGACCAGGGCGTGGGCATGGGCGCGACCGACGGGAAGGTAGCCGCCCTCGTCAATGACTGACCCGGCGGCGACGTCGCTTCAACCGAGTCCTCCGCCCGCGAGCGCGTATAGCCATGGCTATACGGACGACGAAACAGAGACGCCCGCTCGTGCTCCGCTCGTCGAGACGGTCGTCGTGCTCGACTACGGCGGTCAGTACTCGCAGCTGATCGCGCGCAGGGTGCGCGACTGCGGCGTGTTCAGCGAGCTGCTGCCCCACCACGTGCCGCTGCAGGAGGTCGCGGCGCGCAGGCCGCGCGGGATCATCCTGTCGGGAGGGCCGGCGTCGGTGTACGCGGACGGCGCGCCGCCGCTCGATCGCGGTCTGCTGGAGCTGGGTGTGCCGGTGATGGGCATCTGTTACGGGATGCAGCTGCTCGTGCACGCGCTGGGCGGGCGTGTGGAGCAGGCGGAGGTGGGGGAGTTCGGCCGTTCGGACCTGCACGTGTCCGACCCGGGGGTCCTGTTGAAGGGAATGCCGCGCGAGCAGACGTGCTGGATGTCCCATCGCGACACGGTGTTCGAGCCGCCGCGGGGTTTCAGGGCCCTGGCCTCCTCGAGCAGCTCGCCGGTGGCGGCGGTTGAGGATCCAGAACGGGGTATCTACGGGATCCAGTTCCACCCCGAGGTCGTACACACCCCCTACGGCGAGGAGATCCTCACGCGGTTCCTTGGCGAGGTGTGCGGCTGCGAGCCGAACTGGTCGGCGGCGTCGATCGTGGAGGAACAGGTGCGGCGCATCCGCGAGCAGGTAGGTGACGGCAGCGTGATCTGCGGTCTGTCCGGAGGAGTGGACTCTTCGGTGGCTGCGCTGCTGGTGCATCGCGCGGTGGGGGAGCGACTGACGTGTGTGTTTGTCGACCACGGCCTGATGCGCAAGGAAGAGGGAGATCAGGTGGTGCGGACCTTTCGCGACACGTTCAAGGTCCCGCTGGTGGCCGTCGACGCGGAGACGCGGTTCCTGGAGAAGCTCGAGGGTGTGGTCGAGCCAGAGGCCAAGCGCAAGGCGATCGGCGCGGAGTTCATCAGGGTGTTCGAGGAGGAGGCCGCGAAGCTGGCGGACGCCGACGGAGGTCCTGCGATCGAAAATCGGCCAGCGCGCTTCCTCGTGCAGGGCACGCTGTACTCGGACGTGATCGAGTCGGGTGGGGGGACTGGCGCAGCGACGATCAAGTCTCACCACAACGTCGGTGGCCTGCCCGATGACCTGCAGTTCGAGCTGGTCGAGCCACTGCGCGCGCTGTTCAAGGACGAGGTCCGCGCGGTTGGCGCCGAGCTGGGCCTGCCCGAGCGCCTGGTCTGGCGCCAGCCGTTCCCCGGTCCGGGCCTGGCGATCAGGATCGTCGGCGGCGAAGCGACCAAGGAGCGCCTGGACGTCCTGCGCGAGGCCGACCATATCCTGCAGGAGGAGATCCGCAAGGCGGGCCTCTACCGGGAGCTGTGGCAGTCCTTCTGCGTGCTCCCGGACGTGCGCACGGTCGGCGTGCAGGGCGACGAGCGCACGTACGGCTACGTCGTGGTGGTGCGCGCGGTCACGAGCGACGACGCGATGACGGCGGACTGGGCAAGGCTGCCGTACGACCTGCTGGAGACGATCGCCTCGCGCATGATCAACGAGCTGCGCGAGGTCAACCGGGTGGTGTTGGATATCACGTCCAAGCCTCCCGGCACGATCGAGTGGGAGTAGCCCGCGAAGGCGGCCAAGTTCGCCTATGATGTTCGTTCGCGCCGCGCGATATCGCGTGGCCTTTTTTACGTGATGGCTCCCTCGACTAGAACCTACGTAGCAAAGCCGAGCGACCGCGAGCGCAACTGGCTGCTGGTGGACGCCAACGGCAAGACGCTCGGGCGCTTGGCGACGCAGATCGCGGACGTGCTGCGGGGCAAGCGCAAGGCGGAGTACACGCCCCACATCGACACGGGCGACTTCGTGGTGGTCGTGAACGCGGAGAAGGTTCACGTCAGCGGCAACAAGCGCCAGGACAAGCTCTACTACCGCCACTCGGGCTACCCCGGCGGACTGCGCTCGCGGACGTTCGAGCAGATGCTGGCCAGGCGTCCGGAGGAGATCCTCAGGCTGGCCGTAAAAGGCATGATGCCGCGCAACCGCCTGGCGCGCAAGCAGCTGACGAAGCTCAAGATCTACGCCGGGCCCGAGCACCCGCACGTCGCCCAGAAACCGCAACCGCTGGAGATCGAGGCCTGATGGCAGACGAGCAGAACCCCGAGAGCGCCGCCGAGGAGTCAGAGAGCGTGAGCGCCGAGGATGCGCAGGTGGGCGAGCCGGCCGAGCCGAGCGAGCAGGCGAGCGAGAGCGCGGCCGTCCTTGAGGATGATCCGCCGGAGGTTCTGCTTGCTGAGGAGACCGCCATCGAGGCGCCGGTCGAGCAGACAGCCCCCGTCGCCGAGCAACCGCCATCGGAGCAGGCCGAGGCGGCGGCTGAGGTGGAGGCGGTGGCTGAGGTGGAGGCGGTGGCTGAGGTGGAGGCGGTGGCTGAGGTGGAGGCGGTGGCTGAGGCTGAGGCGGAGGCGGTGGCTGAGGTGGAGGCGGTGGCTGAGGTCGAGGCGGTGGCTGAGGTGGAGGCGGTGGCTGAGGCGGAGGCGGAGGACGAGGAGGAAGAGGAGCCGAAGCCACGCGAGAAGCCGTCGGTGCCGGGTGCGCACCTCGAAGTTGACATCGTCCCCGAGGGCGTCGATCCCCTGGGCCGGGTCGAGGGGTACGAGGACACGTATGCAGTGGACCCGTACGCGATCGACGAGGAGGTCGAGGAGGCGCAGGAGGTCGAGGAGGAGGATCGCGAGGAGGTGCTCGCCGAGCCGATCTCCACGGCCGCGATCGACCTCGCCGCGGGCGCTCGCTACCGCGCCACGGGCAAGCGCAAGTCGGCGATCGCGAGAGTGACGCTGCGGCCTGGCAGCGGGAGCTATGTCGTTAACGGGCGCACGTTGGAGGAGCACTTCCCGCGACTCACGCTGCAGCGAAACATTCGCCAGCCGCTCGAGACGGTCGGCTATCAAGATCGCATGGACGTGGTCGCGCGACTGCACGGCGGCGGCATCTCCGCACAGGCGGGGGCGCTTCGACACGGCGTATCGCGTGCATTGCTCGAGGCCGACCCGAACCTCCGCGGAGAGCTCAAGCGCAGGGGCTTCCTGACGCGCGACTCGCGGGCGAAGGAGCGCAAGAAGGCCGGCCTCAAGAAGGCGCGCAAGCGTCCGCAGTTCTCAAAGCGATAGAGGACCCGCCCACCCGCATGGCGCGCAAGCTGTTCGGCACCGACGGCGTTCGCGGCGTCGCTGGCGAGCTTCTGACGGCAGAGCTGGCGCTGGCGCTCGGACGTGCGGCGACCGCCAACACTGGCGTCGAGCGCCCGCAGGTGCTGGTCGTGCGCGACACGCGCGAGTCGGGCGAGATGCTGCAGGCGGCGCTTGCCGCCGGGGTGAGCGCGGCTGGAGGCGACGCGCTGCTCGGCGGCGTGCTGCCGACCCCGGCGGCGCCGCTGCTGATACGCCGCTACGGCTTCGACCTCGCGGTTGTGCTGTCGGCTTCTCACAACCCCTACCAGGACAACGGCATCAAGTTCTTCGCCGGCGACGGCTACAAGCTCTCCGACGAGGCCGAGCTGACGATCGAGCGCGAGCTCGCAGTGGGCGAGCGATCGCCGGGCGTTGAGGACGCGCTGAGTCCCACTGCGGCGACCGCGGCCGGCGAGCGCCCACCTGCGATCGGTCGGATACGCGAGCTGCGCGGCGCCCCCGAGGACTACCTGCGCGAGCTGAGCGTTCGCTTCCACGAGCTGGATCTCGGCGGTCTGGATGTGCTCCTGGATTGCGCCAACGGGGCGACCTACCAGGTGGCCCCAGAGATATTCAGGCGTCTGGGGGCGACGGTGTCGGCGATCGCGGATCGGCCCGACGGGCGCAACATCAACGCGGACTGTGGCTCAACCCACGTGCATGGGCTGGCCGAGCGGGTGCTCGCGGGCGGCCACACGTTGGGCTTTGCGTTCGACGGCGACGGTGACCGCGTGCTGGCGGTGGACCGTCTCGGTGACATAGTCGACGGGGATGAGCTGATGGCCCTGGCGACGCTGCACCTGCGTGCCAGTGGGCGCCTGCGCGGCAACGGCGTGGCCGTGACGGTCATGACCAACTACGGATTCCACACGGCGATGGAGCGTGAGGGGGTGGCGGTCGGCACGACCAGGGTCGGTGACCGCTACGTGCTCGAGGAGCTGCGTGCACGCGGATGGACGCTCGGCGGCGAGCAGTCGGGCCACATCATCGACATGGGCTTCAACCGCACCGGCGACGGAATCGCCAGCGCGCTGCTGACGCTGGAGGCGCTCGGGGGACGCGACCTCAGCGAGCGCGACGCGATGGCGAAGCTGCCGCAGCGGCTCGTCAACGTACGCGTTCGCGACCGCGGCGCGTTGGAGCAGGCTGCTGGTGTCGATGCGGCGGTGCGCGACGCCGAGCGCGAGCTCGCAGGGCGTGGGCGCGTGCTGGTGCGCCCGAGCGGAACCGAGCCGCTGGTGCGGGTGATGGTGGAGGCGCCCACCGACGAGGAGGCCGAGGCGGTTTGCGGGCGCCTGGTCGCTCTGGTCGAGCGCGAGCTGGGATAGTCGATCAAGCGCTGATGCCCAGCGGTTCACGGGGCCTGCCGCTGGTATCGTCGAGCCGGTGTGCGGCATCGTTGGCTACGTCGGCAGGCGGGCGCGTGGAGGGCAGGTCCAAGAGCTGCTGCTCGCGGGCCTGAGCAAGCTCGAGTACCGCGGTTACGACTCGGCTGGGATCTCGGTGATTGCTGGAGACCGGATCGAGGCGGTGCGGGCGGTCGGCAACCTCAGCGCGTTGCGGGCCAAGCTCGACGGCAGGTCCGCCGCCGAGACGGCCGTCGCGGTCGCCGAGCGCCCGATCACGACCGGCATCGGCCACACGCGCTGGGCGACCCACGGGCGCGTGAGTGAGGAGAACGCGCACCCCCACTACGACGATGGGGATCGCGTCCACGTGGTCGTCAACGGGATCGTCGAGAACTACATGGCTCTGAAGGAGCGTCTTGTGGCACAGGGGAGCACGTTCACCTCCGAGACCGACGCTGAGGTGATCGCGCATCTGATCGCACAACGCCACGACGGCGATCTGGCCGACGCGGTCCGCGGCGCGTACGCCGAGCTGGAGGGTCACTTTGCGTTCGTGGCCATGAGCCTCGATGAGCCGGAAACGCTGGTGGGGGCGCGCAGGGAGTGCCCGCTGATCGTTGGCCGCGGCGACGGCGAGCAGTTCGTGGCCTCGGCCGTGCCCGCGTTCCTCGCGGAGACACGTCTGGTGCAGTACGTCGAGAACGGCGAGATCGTGGTGCTGCGTCCAGAGGGCGTGTGGATCACGAAGCCTTCGGGCGAGCGGGTCGAGCGGGCGCCCGAGACGGTCGATTGGGACCAGGAGACCGCCGAGAAGGGCGGGTTTGAGACGTTCATGCTGAAGGAGATCCACGAACAGGCGGACGCTGTCGCGGACACGATCGCCGACCGCACCGCGCGTGGTGATGGCGTCGACCTCGACGAGGAGGGAGCCCTCGACGAGGCGATCCTCGCGCACGTCACGCGGATCGTGGTGGTGGCCTGTGGGACGGCCTACCACGCGGGCCTGATCGGCCGCTACGCGGTCGAGGAGTGGGCGCGGCTGCCGGTGGAGCTCGACATCGCCTCCGAGTATCGCTACCGCAACCCCGTCGTCGGACCTGGTGATCTCGTGATCGGGATCTCGCAGTCGGGCGAGACCGCCGACACGCTGGCGGCGATGCGGCTGGCGCGCGAGCGCGGCGCGACGGTGCTGGCGATCACGAACACGATGGGCTCACAGGCGACTCGCGAGGCGGATGGCGTCCTGTACACGCGCGCGGGCCTGGAGATCGGGGTCGCGGCGACTAAGACGTTCGTCTGCCAGGTGGCCGTCATGTACCTGCTCGGATTGCGCCTGGCCGAGCTGCGCGGCACGCTCGCGCCGGAGCGCATCACCGAGCTGATCGGCGGGCTGAAGCGCCTGCCGCATTGCATCGACGAGTTGATCGACGACTGCCAAGCGCACACGGACGCGATCGCTGAGAGCTGCTGGAACGCCGAGTTCTTCCTGTACATCGGCCGCCATCTGGGCCTTGCTGTCGCGCTGGAGGGAGCTTTGAAGCTGAAGGAGATCTCTTACGTCTCAACCGACGCTTACGCCGCCGGCGAGATGAAGCACGGCCCGATCGCGCTGCTCGACGAGGCCACACCCGTGGTGTGCGTCGCCACGCGCTCGCCGGTGCTGGAGAAGCTCGTTTCCAACATCCAAGAGGCACGCGCTCGCGGCGCGCACGTGATCGCCGTCACCACCGCCGGCGAAGGCGTTGTGGAGCCTCACGTGGACGCCACGATCGCAGTGCCGGCGACAGACTGGATGCTGCAGCCGATCCTCGCGGTGATCCCGCTGCAACTGCTCGCCTATCGGATCGCGCGCCGCCGGGGCTTGAACGTCGACCAGCCCCGCAACCTCGCCAAGACGGTCACGGTCGAGTAGCCACCGCCTGCGTCCATGGCCGAGCGCGGCTCCGGCTCGCCCCGTCGAGCGCGGCGGCGCATGGACCATCTAGCATCGCGGTTCGTGAACCTGCTACCGCCCTGGCTCGTCCCGCTTCCCGACGCAGAGATGATGCGTGACGTCGACCGCTGGGCGATCGAGCAGCAGGGGGTGGCAGGCCTCGATTTGATGGAGCGTGCCGGCGCGGGTGTCGCGCGGGCCGTCGAGCGCCTGGCGCCGGACAGCCCCGTTACGGTCGTGTGCGGCAAGGGGAACAACGGCGGCGACGGGCTCGTGGCGGCGCGCCTGCTGCGCGCCTGCGGGCGGAGCGTAACGGTCGTGTGCGTGGCGCCGCCGCAAGAGCTCTCGGGAGACGCGCGCGCCAACCTCGATCGTCTGCCGGGCGAGAGGCCGGTACGTTTGAGCGGAGTGGTGTGGGACAGCGCCGACGCGACCGGCGAGGGACCCTCGACAGCGCTCGGCGCGGCCATGCTCGGTCCGGACGCGGTGATCGTCGACGCCGTGCTCGGCACCGGCTTTCAGGGCGAGCCGCGCGGCCCAGCCGCGGAAGCGATCGATGCCGTCAACGGTGCCGCCGCGCCGGTCGTCAGCGTGGATGTTCCCAGCGGAGTCGCCGCCTCGACCGGGGTGGTCGCGGGCACGGCGGTGCGCGCGACCGTGACCGTCACCTTCCACGCGGCGAAGCCCGGGCTGTGGATCCGCCCGGGTAAGGCGCACGCGGGTGAGGTGCAGACAATCGACATTGGGATCCCGCGGGGCGCTCCTGCGGCTGCGACGGTGGGCCTGATCGCACCGAGCGTGCTCGAAGTGCTGCCACGAAGGCACGCGTCCTCGACGAAGTTCACCTCCGGACACGTGCTAGTCGTCGGCGGCTCGCGCGGGCTCACCGGCGCGCCGAGGATGGCTGCAGAGGCGAGCATGCGCGCGGGAGCCGGGTATGTGACGGCGTGCGTCCCCGCTTCGCTGCAGGGCGTTCTCGTCGGCGGCGGGGCCCCGGAGATGATGACCCGCGCGTTGCCCGACGTGGACGGCGCTCTCACCGTCGAAGGGGCCGCCGAGGCGCTGGCAGCGAGCGCGCGCGGCGGCGCGCTGGCGCTTGGACCGGGGTTGGGGCGCAGCGCCGGCGCGATCGCGTTTGCGCGGACGCTCGCGGGCGAAGCCAACGTGCCGATGGTGCTCGATGCCGACGGACTGAACGCGCATGCAGGCAGGCTCGCGGACCTGGCCGCTAGAGGCGCCCCGACGGTGCTCACGCCTCACGCCGGCGAGCTCGGCCGGTTGCTCGAGCTGGACAGCTCCGAGGTGGAGCGCGAGCGCCTGCGCCACGTCCGTGCGGCTGCCGCGCAGGCTGCAGCGGTGGTCGTCCTGAAGGGCGACGACACGCTGATCGCGGCCCCGGCCGGCAGGGTGGCCGTGAGCCCCGGTGCCAGCCCCGCGCTGGCCACGGCTGGGACGGGCGACGTGCTTGCGGGCGTGATCGCCGCTCTGCTCGCGCAGGGGCTTGACGCCTTCACGGCGGCCGTCGCGGGCGTGTGGCTGCACGCCGAGGCTGGCAGGGAGGCCGCCCGCCGGCAGGGTGCGGCCGAGGGCGTGATCGCATCGGATGTGATCGCCGCGCTGCCGGCCGCGCGCTCGGCCGCGGCGCGCGAGTCACGCCTGGGTAAGGTGTGCGGCGATGGCTGATGGGGCGCGAGCCCGCTCGATCGGGGCTGATGGGGCATCCGCGCGCAGGGCACAGGCGAGGGTCAACGTTGCGACGATCGAGCGCAACTGTGCGCGCCTGCGCACGCAGCTACGCCAAGGGGTTGCGCTGTGCGCGGTCGTCAAGGCGGACGGGTATGGCCACGGGGCGGTGCAGAGCGCCCGCGCGGCGCTCGCCAGCGGCGCGAGCTGGCTGGCGGTCGCCGATGCTGTCGAGGTGAGCGAGCTACGCGAAGCGGGTCTGCGCGACGTGCGCGTGCTCGCCATGGGTACGCTCAGCCCAGTTGAGCTGGAGGAGGCGCTCGCGGCAGACGCCGACGTGGTCGTGTGGAACGAGGACTACCTCGAGGCGGTCGCCGCCGCGGGCGGCGGCCGTGTGCACGTCAAGTTCGACTCCGGCATGGGGCGCCTCGGCACACGTGATCCGGATGAGGCCTCGCGCGTGGCCGTCGCAGCGCGCGAGATGCCCGGCGTGCAGCTGGCGGGTGTGATGACCCACTTCGCGACAGCCGACGATCTCAAGGACGACGGGTTCTTCGCAGGCCAGCTGGCCGCCTTCACGCGATGGGCGAGGACGGTGAAGGCCGAGCAGCCGGAGATCGTGGTCCACGCAGCCAACAGCGCCGCTACGATGCGCGACGCCGCCGCGCAGTTCGACATGGTCCGATGCGGGATCGCGATCTACGGCATGGATCCCTTTGGCAGGGACCCCGCGGCCCGGGCGCTCGAGCCGGCGCTCGAGCTGAGCTCGTATGTGGCCGAGGTCAAGCTGTGCCGGGCCGGGGAGAGCGCCGGCTATGGGCGGCAGTTCGTGGCCGACAGCGACACCTATGTCGGCGTGCTCCCGATCGGATACGGCGACGGGTGGCGGCGCGGTCTGTCCAACAACGCCGACGTGCTGATCCGCGGAGAGCGCCATCCGCTGGTGGGCACCGTGAGCATGGACAGCATCACGGTCGACCTTGGCATGGATGGCGCTGCGGGGCAGTTGCGCGGCGAGCGCGCGATTCTGATCGGCATCCAGGGGAGCGAGCGGATCACCGCCGAGGAGGTGGCTCGCCGCCTGGAGACGATCAACTACGAGATCACCTGTGCGCTGACGCCGCGGGTGCCGCGGGTGTATCACCGCGACGGCATCCCCAGCGGCAGTAGCACCGCGCGAGCGCACGCTCGGACGGCGGACGCCGGCCCGGCATGAGAACGGGCCTGGACGTGGCCCGCAGCGCGCTTGCGGGCACGCGCGCCTGGCTGGTGGGCGGCGTGGTGCGGGACCGCGTGCTGGGCAGGCAGACCGTGGATGTGGATGTGGTCGTCGACGGTGATCCCGCCGAGGCCGCGCGCGCCGTCGCCCGTGAGGGGCGCCGCGCCGCGTGCTTCGCGCTGTCGGAGGAGTTCGGGTCCTGGCGCGTGGTAGCGCGCGACCACGCGTGGCAGGTCGACGTCGAGCCGCTGCGCGGCGAGACGATCGAGGCCGACCTCGCGCTGCGTGACTTCACGGTCAACGCCGTCGCCGAGCCGATCGGCGGAGGCGCGCCGATCGATCCGCTCGGCGGCCTGGCCGACCTACGAGCCGGACGCCTGCGCATGGCGGGATCGGCCGCGTTCGCCGAGGACCCGTTGCGGGTTCTCCGGCTGGTGCGGGTGGCGGTCGAGCTGGACCTCAAGCCCGACGCCCAGGCGCTGTGGTGTGCCACCGCCCAAGCGGATGCTTTAGGCGGCGTGTCGGCGGAGCGGGTGTTCGTTGAGCTGCGGCGGATCATCGCCACGCCGCAGGCGCGCCGCGGTTTGGAGATGATGGGCGTGCTGCGCGCAACCGCAGTCGTGCTGCCCGAGCTCGACGCGCTGCGCGGCGTCGAGCAGAGTCGCTTCCACCATACGGATGTCTACGGCCACACGCTCGAGGTGCTCGACCGGGCGGTCGAGCTGACCACCGCTGGCGTTGGCTCGTCGGAGCTGGACGCAGCTGTCGGCGGGCACCGCGCTGAGGTGCACGCGCTGCTGGGCGAGCCGTTGGCCGACGAGTCGACCCGCGGGGATGCGCTGCGGTGGGGGGCTCTCCTGCACGACGCGGCCAAGCCCCTCACGCGTGCGGTGCGCGCGGACGATGGCCGCGTCACGTTTCTGGGCCACGACGCCCGCGGAGCGGAGCTGGCCCGCGCGGTGCTCACGCGGCTACGGGCGAGCGAGCGGCTGCGCGCGCATGTCGCCGCGCTGGCTCGCAACCATCTGCGCCTGGGTTTCCTCGTCCACGAGCCGCAGCCCCTCGACCGGCGTACCGTGTTCGCGTACCTGCGCGCCTGCTCGCCGGTCGAGGTCGACGTCACGCTCCTGTCGATCGCCGACCGCCTGGCCACGCGTGGGGATCGCGCGCGAGAGTCGATCGAGGTGCATCTACGCCTCGCCCGGGAGCTCCTCGCGGATGCGCTGCGGTGGCGCGTGGAGGGCCCGCCGAGGCCGCTGCTGCGCGGGGATGAGCTGACGAGCGAGCTCGGCGTCCCCGTCGGCCCGCGGATTGGAGCGCTGTTACAGGAGCTGGCCGCCGCCCAGTACGCGGGCGAGCTGCCCACGCGCGAGCGCGCGCTCCAGTACGCGCGTGGGCTGCTCGACGCCTCGACGCTCTAATGAGCGCGCGAACGGATCTCGGGGCCGGACGTCGCATAGGATCTGCCGCGGATGGCTGACCCGGACTGCATCTTCTGCAAGATCGTCACGGGCGATGTGCCCGCACGAATCGTCGACGAAGACGAGCGCACGATCGCCTTCATGGACATCGCTCCCGCTACCCGCGGGCACGCGCTGGTGATCCCGCGCGCGCACGCGTCGGACCTGCTGAGCGTGGATCCCGAGGACCTGAGCGCGGTGGCGCTCGCCTGCCAGCGGCTCGCCGCGCGCACCCGCGAGCGTCTCGGCGCCGATGGCGTGAACCTCCTGAACTCCTGTGGGCGCGCCGCCTGGCAGACGGTCTTCCACTTCCACATCCACGTGATCCCGCGCTACGTCGACGATCCGTTGCGGCTGCCGTGGGTGCCCGCCGAGGGCGATCAGGCCCAGATCGCGGCCGCCGCGCAGGAATTGACCGGGCGGTAGCGAAATAATCAAACCGCTACATCGAGCGTCCGGGTGTGTTGAATGGGAGATATGAGACGTACATTTATGGCTGTGCTCGCGAGCCTCGCGCTCGCGCTGGTCCTGCCAGCGGTCGCACCGGCGACGCTCGCCGAAGTCGGCGTGATCGGCGCGACGACGCCCGCCACCGTCCCAAGCTGCCCGGCGAGCCCGTGTCTGGCGGTCAGCCGCACGACGGGTTTTCAGGTGAAGGTGGGCTCGATTCATAACCCGCTGAGCGCGCCGCGCAGCGGGACGATCGTCGCATGGACGATCACGCTGGGCAAGCCGAACGCAACCCAGATCAAGTACTTCAACGCCAACGAGGGCGGCGTCTCAGAAGCGGGCATCGCGATCCTCGCTGCGCAGCCCAAACCGAACCTCACCTACAAGCTCATCGCGCAGAGCCCGCTCGTCAAGCTTCAGCCGTACTTCGGCGCGACGGCCGAGTTCCCGCTCGAAACCACGATCCCGATCAAGAAGGGCGACGTGATCGCACTCACGGTCCCCTCTTGGGCGCCTGCGCTCGCGCTGGGCTTCGGCGGCGACACCTCATGGCGGGCCAGCCGCCCGAAGAGTGGGTGCACGAGCACGAGCTCTCAGACCGCCCACACCACGCTCGGCACCTCCCTCCAGTACTACTGCCTGTACCAGACAGCGCGCCTGACCTACAGCGCCACGCTGATCTCCACTCCGTAGGGCGCGCGATGGCCGGGCTACGGGGCGCTGGCGCCACCGGTGGGGCTCGAGCCGGCGGCCGATTCGCCGCCGCCTTTTGAGGCGGTTTCGCTGGCGGCGGATTTGTTCTGTTCTCCCGCGGCAGCGCCGCCGGAGGAGCTCGCTTCGTTCGAGGACGCGCCGCTCGAGGACGATTCGCTGCTGCCGCCGCTGCCGGCGGCTTCGCCGCTCGAGGACGAGCCTTCGCCGCTCGTGCTGCTCGCTTTGGTCGTCTTGGCCGATTTGGTCGAGGTCGAGGTCGTCTGCACGGCCGCTTCTGCGCTCGTGTTGGTTGGCGGCGTGATGTCGGGGGTGCTCTTCGGGACCGCGTCCGAGACGCTGCTGCCGCCGCACGCGCCCAGCGTCAGCCCGCATACCACAGCCGCGCACGCGGCGACAGCGACGCGAGCTTTCACGGCGGGCCCATGCGCCTGCCGCAGGTGGGGCAGTCGTTGAGGTCCTTCTGGGCGGGCTGGTCGCACCAGGGGCAGAAGCGAAGGTTCTCGACCGCCCACGGGAGTCGGGAGGGGGACGGCGCCAGCGGCAGCACCTTGCCGACGATCTCGAGCGGCTCGCCGGATTCGCGGTCCCGGTAGATCTGGTCGGGCTCCGCCTCGATCACGACGTCCCTTCCCGTTGACGGGCTGCGCAGGCGATAGCGCTGTTTCGTGCTCACGGCTGGAACTGTAGCTGAGCCGGTGCGCGGCCGAACCGCTGCCGCCGGCGTCGCGCTCGCGCCGGCGCCACGCCGGCGCGATGCCTCGGCGAGGGTAGGCTGCGCATCCGTGCGCGTCCTGATCTTCCACGGCTACCTGCTGGACGGAACCGGGTCGAACGTGTACAACGCCCGACTGGCCGCTGCGCTCGTGGGACTGGGCCACGAGGTGCACCTGCTCAGCCAGGATCGCCATCCGGAGCGCCAGGCGTTCGTCGACTTCGTCGGCGACTGGGACGGCGGGCCCCTGCGCGTGCGCTCGGTCAGACAGCCGCCGGCCGCGCGCACGCGCGCGCGGCCGGGCAGCTGCACTGTGTACCGGCCGAACATCGGCGGGTTGCTGCCGGTGTATGTCGCCGACCGCTACGAGGGCGTCGAGGCGCGCACGTTCGCGCAGTGCAGCGAACGGGAGATCGCCTGCTACATCGACGCCAACGTCGCTGCGGTCGGCGAGCTGCTCGAGCTGGCGCGGCCACAGGCGGCGCTCGCCAACCACCTGGTAATGGGCCCCGTGATCCTTGCTCGCGCGCTGATGGGCGAGGTTCCCTACGCGGTCAAGGTTCACGGCAGCGCGCTGGAGTACACGGTCAAGCCACAGCCCGAACGCTTCCTCGGGCTGGCACGCGAGGGGCTCGCGGACGCGGTCGCGGTGCTCGTGGGCTCGCGCCACACGGCCGTGAGCCTGTGGGAGACGATCGCTGATCGAGAGCTCGCGCGGCGCACCCGCCTGGGTCCACCGGGTGTGGATGTGGCGCGGTTCGCTCCCCGCGAGCCGGGGCCTGCGGGCACCGGAGTGCTGGCGCTGGTCGCGCGCCTGCGCGCCGGCGCCGGAGAGCTGGAGCACGACGGTGGGGGCGACGCCTTCGCGCGCGACGGGCTCGCCGCGGCGGGCGCGTTGGAGCGACTCGATCCCGCGCACGACGTGCTCGTCGCCTATGTCGGCAAGCTGATCGTGAGCAAGGGCGTGGATCTGCTGATCGCGTCGTGGCCGCTCGTGCTCCAGCGGATGCCCCGCGCGCGGCTCGTGGTGGTCGGCTTCGGTGCCTACCGCGATGGGCTCGAGCGCCTGCTCGCCGCGCTGCGCAGTGGCGACATCCAGCAGGCGCGGGAGATCGCGATCGCTGGAAGGGCGCTGGAGGGGGAGCCCTCGCCGTCGCAGCCGCTGCGATATCTGCTTGCGTTCCTCAGCGGTCTGCGGGGCGAGGCGCGTGCTCGCTATCTCCGCGCAGCACGCGCGCTCGAGCAGCAGGTCGTGTTCTCGGGACGTCTCGAGCACGACGAGCTCGCCGAGCTGCTGCCAGCGTGCGCGGCGGTGGTCGTGCCCAGCACCTTTCCGGAGGCATTTGGCATGGTCGCCGCGGAGGCGGCGGCGTGCGGCGCCCTGCCCGTCAGCGCGGCCCATTCCGGGCTCGCCGAGGTGAGCGGCGTGCTGGCACGCGCGGTCCCCGAGCGCGCGTCCGCCTGGCTGTCGTTCCCGCTCGACGAACACGCCGTCCGCGCCCTCGCAGCACGCCTCACCGGCTGGCTGGCGGCGGACGCGGCGCTGCGGGCGCGCACGCGCGCTGGGCTCGTCTCCACAGCGCGCGAACGCTGGTCGTGGGAGGGCGTAGCGCGGGGCGTGATCGCCGCCGCACAGGGCGATTTGGACGGCCTGACGGAGCCGTGAGCGCCCGCGTGGCGGCGTCGCAGCTGCCGTCGAGCCACCCGCTGCTTCGGATAGTGTTCCGCGCTCTCATGAGCTCCGCGCGCCTCAACCCGCCCCCGCGTCACCGCCGCGGGATGGGCCTTTGCAGCCTCGCCACGCGCGCCTGCGCGGGCGGCCTGCTGGGGGCGCTGGCGATCGGCACCGCCGGCTGCGCCGTCAAGGGCACCGACAACCCCAACTTGATCCTGGGCAAGCAGGCGTTCGTGGCCAAGTGCGGGTCCTGCCACACGTTGGCGCGCGCCAACACCAAAGGCATCATCGGGCCGAACCTCGACGAAGCCTTCCGCACGGATGTCGCCGAAGGATTGCAGCGCAACACGATCCGTAGCGTGGTGGAAGGCCAGGTGGCCTACCCGAACTCCGAAGGCATCATGCCGAAAGACCTCGCCAGCGGAGCGACGCTCAGCGACCTCTCCGCCTATGTCGCCCAGTCCGTCGACAGGCCAGGGCCGGACACCGGGCTGCTGGCGAGTGCCGTCGAAGCGCCCGGGTCGGGCAAGCCCGCGGTCGAGAAGTCCGGCAAACTGGAAATCAACGCCAACCCGTCCGGACAGTTGACCTACACGGCCGCCAAGGCCGAAGCCAAAGCGGGAGCGGTCACGATCGTGATGGCGAACATGTCGGGGGTCTCGCACAACATCGCGATCGAACCCGGCGAAAGCGGAGCTACGGCCAAGGGCACGCCGGCCGGCGCGAGCTCGTTCATCACAAAGGGCAGCACATCTGTCACGGTCAACCTCAAACCAGGCAAGTACACATTCTTCTGCCAGGCCCCCGGCCACCGCGCCGCAGGGATGTATGGCACCCTCACGGTGAAGTAAGCCGCTGCGCTTACGGTGCATGAAGTAAGCCGCTGCGCTTACGCCGAAGGAGCCGTGCCGGTGCTCACGCGAGGGCGCGCACGACGAGGATCACGGCGATGATCACCGCGAACACCGCGATCGCGTACAGCAGGAGACGGAACGCGTCATCCTCGGAGCGCAGCGGGTTCAGCACGGCCTTGCGTCAGAGGATGTAGACCGTGGTGTATACGACAATCCACATGATGTCGACGAAGTGCCAGTAGATCCCAGGCACCTCGACGCCGCGATGCTCCTCGGGGCTGTAGTGCCCGCGGAAGGCGCGGATCGTCACGAACGCGAGCAGCAGCAGACCGATGAACACGTGGCAGCCGTGCAGGCCGGTCAGCGAGTAGAAGATCGTCTGCTGTGCCGCGTCCTGTGGTGCGAAGCCGATGTTCGCGTACTCGTTGATCTGGACGAACAGGAACGTGCAGCCGAGCAGGAATGTGGTCAACATCCCCGCCTTCAGGCCGAAGCGGTTGCCGTTCTTGATCGACTTCTCGGCCCAGTGGAGCGTGAACGACGAGGAGATCAGGATCGCGGTGTTGACGCCCGCGACCGGCACCGGCAGGTCGGTCCCGGGCGCTGGCCACGGCGCGCCCTGGGCGATGCGGATGAAGAAGTACGCGGTGAAGAACGCTCCGAAGATCATCACCTCGGAGATGATGAAAAGCAGCATCCCCAGCAGCGGCGCCTCGACGCGCGAGCTGCGGTTCGCCGGCGGCGGGCCATGATGGCCGTGGTCGGCCGCGTGGGCGATGCTGGCTGCCTCCACCGTGACCTCCGCTATGCAGCCGGTGCCGCGATCGTGGTTGGCTGCGGATCGACGACCACGCGCTCGACCGGCGCAGGGGTGGCGCTGCGCACGCGCTCAATCAGGTTCGAGCGCAGCCAGCCAGAGCGCTCGTCGGGTAAGGTCGAGATGACCACGTCGTCGACGCGAAACAGCTCGAGCGCGTTCAGCGCCGCTGTGTACGGATCTGGGTCCCCGATCATGCCCGAGCTGAGTAGACCGGCCGCGTGCAGGCGGTCGAGCATGCTCGCCAGCCGCTCCCGCGCCTCGCGTGGAGCGCTGCCGCTCCCGTCCACCTGGGGGATGACCGCGATGAACAGGTGTCGACCCGTGTGCGCGGCCTTCGCCTTCAGATGCTCGAACAGCTCCTCGCCGCTCGAGGTTTTGTTGGCGATCACGAGCGTGACCTTGAACGGCAGACCCTCCTGCTCGAGGTCGACCACGACGTGCGCCACCGGCAGCCCGCTGGCGTTCTGGATGCGCTCGATCAGGTCTCGCCTCAGCCACCCCGAGTGCATGGCCGGGTGGGTGGAGATGATGATCTCGTCCGGCCTACGCACGGCGACGGCGTCCATCGTCGCCATGAACGGGTCGGGGTCGCCGATCTCTCCGGTGGCCTCTATGCCCTCGGCAGCGACAGTCGAGAGGGCGAGGTCGACGCGCACCTGCGCCGATTCGCGCACCGCCTCGTCGTAGATCACGAGGCCCGCCGAGGGCTTGGTCTGGGGCACGACCAGGCGAAAGCGCACGTCGCCGGAAGCCGCACGCTCACGGACCGCGTCGAGCAGCTTCGCGCCGCCGAGCGTGCGGTTCGCGATCACAAGGGCTTCCTTCACCGGTTTCTCCTCCTCGTCATTCGCTAGGTGCTCGCACGATGCCCGCGCCGGCGCCCGCGCCAACGCCGACGGTGCTGGGGGCCGGGGCGAGGATCCCGTGGACCGCCCCCGGGACGCCGTACTCGTATGGCCCGCCGACGACCGTCGGGACCCGGTCGAAGTTGAACACCGGCGGCGGCGAGGACACCAACCACTCGAGCGTCAGCCCGCGCCACGGGTTGGCTGCGGCCTGCGGCCCGCCGCGCCAACTGGTGACCATGTTGTAGATGAACAGGAGCGTGACCAGGCCGAGGCCGAAGCTCGCGATCGAGATCAGCAGGTTGAGGTCGGCGAACTGTGCCGCGTAGGTCGCCACGCGCCGCGGCATGCCTTCCAGGCCCAGAATGTGCATCGGCCCGAACGTCAGGTTCATGAACACGAACGTCGTCCAGAAGTGCCACTTGCCCAGGCGCTCGTCGTACATGCGCCCGGTCATCTTCGGGAACCAGTAGTAGACGCCGGCGAAGATCGTCATCAGCGAGCCGCCGAACAGCACGTAGTGGATGTGGGCGACGATGAAGTACGTGGAGCTGACGTGGATGTCGAACGGCACCATCGCGAGCATCACGCCGCTGATCCCCCCGAGCGTGAACGTCGTCAGGAAGCCCAGCGCGAACAGCATCGGCGTATCGAGGTGCAGCACGCCCCGCCATAGCGTCGCCAACCAAGAGAAGATCTTGATGCCGGTGGGCACGGCGATGATCGCCGTGGTGATCGCCATCGGGATCCGGATCCAGTTGGCCATCCCGGACGTGAACATATGGTGCGCCCACACCGTGAAGCCGAGCCCGACGATCGCCAGCAGCGAGAAGGCCATCATCCGGTAGCCGAAGATCGGCTTGCGCGACTTAACGGCGATGATTTCGCTGACGATTCCGAAGCCGGGGAGCATCATGATGTAGACCGCCGGGTGCGAGTAGAACCAGAAGACGTGCTGGTACATCAACACGTCTCCGCCCTTGCCGGCGTTGAAGAAGTTGAATTTCAACGCGCGGTCGAGCAGCACGAAGAACTGCGAGGCGGCGATGAACGGGGTTGCGATCACGACCAGCAGTGACGTCGCGAAGTTCGCCCACACCAGCAGCGGCAGCCTGAAGAAGCTCATCCCCGGCGCGCGCATCGTGATGATCGTCACAAGGAAGTTGAGCGCGGTCATGATCGAGGAGGCCCCCGCGAACTGGACCGCCACGGAGAAGAATGTCTGCCCGATTGGTGCGTCGGTCGAGAGCGGCGTGTACGCGGTCCAGCCGTCTGCGAACGCCCCTCCAGGGACGAGGAAGCTCGCGAGCATCATCACGCCGGCCACCGGCAGCAACCAGTAGGAGAGCGCGTTCAGGCGGGGGAAGGCCATGTCGGGGGCGCCGATCATGATCGGGATCACGAAGTTCCCAAGGCCCGCGAACACGGGGATGATGAACAGGAAGATCAGCAGCGACGCGTGTACCGAGAAGAGGCCGTTGTAGGTGTTGGCGCTTACGAAGTGCGACCCCGGCTGCGCCAGCTGGGCGCGCATCAACATCGCGAGCAGACCGCCCACGAACAGGAAGAAGAACGACGTCACCGTGTACTGGATGCCGATCACCTTGTGGTCGGTGTTGATCCGGAAGTAGTCCTTCCACGTGTATGCGCCGTGGCCCGAGTGGTCCTCCGGGCGCGTGGGGCGTCCGGAGGACCAGTAGAACCAGTAGTCGAAGCCGCCGATCCCGACCAGGAAGGCGAGCGGCACGGCGAGCAGCGAAACCGTGAGGATCGCGTCGCCCGAAAGGTAGTGGTGGTAGGTCGTGTGCCCGGTGGTGGTGCGCACCAGCCACGTCAGCAGCGCAGCGAACGCGACGCCGCCGACCATCATCACGCCGGCGCGGTAGAAGCCCGGGGCCCGGATCTTGGCCGCCATCAGCGTGTCTCCTGCCAGCCGGTCATCTCGCTGGGAAACATTATCCGGTCGTCCCGCCGGCCGTTGAGCTTGCGCCCGTGCTGCTCGCCCGTGCCCCCGAAGCGGGTGAGCTCGCGCTCAGCTGCCTTGAGATCCACGCTCGGAACTGCGCGGGCGCCACGACGTGGACGGTCGAACGCATAAGCGAGTGCCCCACGCCGCACAGCAGGTTACAGACGACGGGGTAGCTGCCGAGGCGGTCGGCGGTCACCCGCCAGTGCGTGGTGATGCCCGGCACAACGTCCTCCTGCAGGCGGAAGGCCGGGACGAAGAAGGCGTGGATCACGTCCTTGGAGTGCAACGCGAAGTCGACCGACTCGTTCTCCGGGATGTAGAGCTGGTAGCTGTCGATCGGCGCTCCTCCGGTGACCGACGGCGGGTACTGGTAGGACCAGTAGAACTGCTGGCCGGTGACCCCGATCTGGATCTCGCGGGCCGGCTTCTTTTCGTTGTCGTGGAGGATCACGAACGAGTAGCCCACGAGCCCCAGCAGCAGCACCGCCGGGACCGCCGTCCAGAACACCTCCAGGCGGGTGTTGCCGTGGATCGGTGGCCCGTCCTTGAGCTCCTCGCCGGGCTTCATGTGGAACTGCCACACGCAATACAGGATCACCGTGACCACGAGCACGAAGATCGGGATCGTCGCGATCATCAGCACGTGGTAGAGCTGATCGGTGTTGTGGGCCTGCGTCGAGGCCGCGACCGGGAACCAGCGGATCTGGAAGCTGAGCACGATCCCGATCGCCACAGCGATCACCGCCGCGACGATCGCCACGGTCAGTGAGCGTTGCCTAGACACGAGCGTCGGCTCCGACGCCCGCAGGGCGGTTCTGTGCGGCGATCCGCTGCATCCGGGGCGTGATCCTAATGCCTGCGTCCCCGGATCGCTCAGCCCTTGACGTCGCCGCCCTCAACCACTAGATTGAGGCAATCGTTGCAAGTGCATCGTGCGGCGGCTCCTCCATCGGCGGAGCGGTCGGGGAGGCACGTCCTCCGGATCAAGAAGGCGTCTGAGCAGGAAGCGCGAGGCGAGCATGCAGGTTCGCGAAGGCATGAGTGAGATGGTCCTGACGGTGGGCCCCGGCCACACGCTGCGCGCGGTCGCGCGCCTGATGTCGCAGCGGCGCGTGGGTGCGGCGGTGGTCATGGACCCCGATGGCAACGGGCCGGGGATCATCACCGAGCGAGACGTCCTGGTGTCGGTGGGAGCCGGGCAGGACCCGGACGGCGAGCTCGTCGCCGACCACCTCACCCACGACGTCGTGTTCGCCGCGCCCGACTGGCCTTTGGAGGAGGCCGCGGCGGCGATGGTGCGCGGCAGCTTTCGTCACCTGATCGTGCTCGAACGGGGAGAGACGGTCGGCATCCTGTCGGTCCGCGACATCGTGCGCTGCTGGACCGAGGACGGAGCAACTTGCCCGGTGCCCGCGAGGGTGGCCGTGGGGTGAAGGGGAGCTGGCGCGCCTGCCCGGGGAAGCAGGCACGTCGCTGACACGGCGGCCGGGCGCGGTTGAGGGACCGCGTCCGCCGCTACTCGAGCGGGAGCTCGTCGATTTCGCTGCGGGTGTCTTTGATCCAGCGCGCGACGCAGCCGACCGTCAGGATCGCTCCGGCGACGGTGAACTCGATGAACGTCGTCACGCCGACCAACATGAGCGTGATCCCGACAGCGGTGAGCACCGGCAGGATGGTCGGTCCGGGGAGGTGGATCTCCTCGCCGACAGGCGGCGCCTCGGGCTCGAGTGGGCTCATGACACGTAGACCGCTGCGACGACGAACGTGATCCCGAACATGAACATGCAGATCGCGCACACGATCAGCCCCGTGCGGATGTTCTTGCGTGCGAGGCGTCGGGTCATCATCGGCGAGAAGAATACCTCCTGCGGGCGTCCAGGCCGCGCTCGTGGCGTCGCCTCGGGGCTGCGAGCTATAGATGCCGATCGGCGACCATTGCGCAGAACAGCAGCGCCAGGTAGGCGAGCGAGTAGAGATACAGGCGCAGCGCCGAGCGGCGGTCGGCCCGCCGGTACAGGAGCAGCGCCCCGGCGATGAAGCCCAGCCCGAGCAGGAGCGAGGCCACGAGGTAGATCGCGCCGAAGCCGCCGGCGCAGAACGGCAGCTGCGTGACCGCGTACAGGAGCACCGAGTACAGCAGGATCTGACGCCGCGTCTCCTGCTCGCCGCGCACGACCGGCAGCATCGGCACGCCTACCTGCTCGTACTCGCGCTTCATCAGCAGCGACAGCGCCCAGAAGTGGGGTGGGGTCCAGAAGAAGACGATGAAGAACAGGATCACCGCTGTGCCGCTGACAGAGCCGGTCACCGCCGCCCAGCCCACGAGCGGGGGCACGGCGCCCGCGGCGCCGCCGATCACGATGTTCTGCGGCGTCCGTCGCTTCAGCCAGACGGTGTAAACGAACACGTAGCCGAGGAACCCCAGGAAGGACAGGCCGGCGGCGAGCGGATTGACGGTCAGCGACAGCTCCACCAGCGACAGGCACGCGAGCGTGCAGCCGAACGCGAGCGCCGCGCGCGGCGACACGCGCCCCGAGGGAATCGGCCGGTTGGCGGTGCGCTTCATGCGAGCGTCGATGTCCCGGTCGTACCAGTGGTTGACCGCGCCGGCGCCGCCCGCGGACAGGTAGCCGCCGACGCACGTCAGCGCGACGAGCAACGGCGACGGGTCGCCGGCCACATACATCGTGGCGATCGTCGTCAGCAGCAGCAGCGACTGGACCTTCGGCTTGGTCAGCTCGAGGTAGTCGCCCAGCAGCTGCAGGACGCCGGACAATCTCCGATCGCCGGCGATTGCGGGAGCTGCGCCGGGTGGCGGTGCGAAGCTCATCTACACACCGACCTGCGTGGCCCCTGCAGGGACGGTGGCCGCGCCCGCCGCGCCAGCGCTGCGCCGGTCGACCTCGCGGCGGATGTCCTTCATCGGCTCGGTCGAGCGCACCAGCGGGATCACGTCGAAGTTGTTCGCCGGCGGCGGCGAGGTCGTGAACCACTCGAGCGTGTTCGCCTTCCACGGGTCCGGTCCCGCGATCACCCCGACCTTGAGGCTGCGCGCGACGTTGACGATCGTCACGATCACGCCGGAGGCGAGGATGAAGGAGCCGATCGTCGAGATCAGGTTGTACAGCGCCAGGTGGCCGACGTTGTCGTACTCGTAGATGCGCCGCGGCATCCCGTCGAGGCCCATCACATGCTGGATCAGGAACGTCATCAGCAAGCCGAAGAACATCAGGTAGAAGCTCAGCTTGCCCAGACCTTCGCTGAGCATGCGCCCGGTGATCTTCGGAAACCAGTAGTAGATAGCGGCGAAGATCGGGAGCACGGACCCTCCCAGCAGCACGAAGTGGATGTGCGCGACGACGAAGTACGTTTCGTTCAGCTGCCAGTCTACGGGGAAGATCGCGAGGAAGACGCCCGAGATCCCCCCGATCAGGAACAGCGCGATGAAGCCGACGCAGAACAGCAACGGCGTCGTGAATTCGATCGTGCCCCGCCACAGCGTGGCGATCCAGTTGAGCATCTTCACGCCCGTCGGGATCGCGATCAGGAACGAGCTGAACATCACGAACACGAGGATCGCCTCGGGTATCGGCGCCGTGAACATGTGGTGTGCCCAGGTGAGGAAGCCGAGGAAGGCGATCGCCACGGTCGAGGCGGCGATCGCCTTGTAGCCGAAGATCGGCTTGCGCGCGAACACCGGCAGGATCTCCGACACGAGGCCGAAGCCCGGAAGGACCATGATGTAGACCTCTGGGTGTCCGAAGAACCAGAACAGGTTCTGCCACAGCAGCGGCGAGCCGCCCTCGGCGGGGTCGAAGAAGTGAGTGCCGAAGTGGCGGTCGGTGAGCAGCATCGTGACCGCCGCCGCGATCACCGGCATCGCGAAGATGATCAAGACCGAGTACGTGAGCATCGCCCATACGAACAGCGGCAGCCGACCCCAGCTCATGCCGCGCGCGCGCATGTTCGCGACGGTCGCGTAGAAGTTGACCGCGCCCAGGATCGAGGACAGCCCCGTGAGGTGGATCAGATAGATCCACGCGTCCTGGCCCCCGGAGGGTGAGTACAGGGCGCCCGACAGCGGCGGATAGCTCGTCCAGCCCGCTTCCGGGGGGTGCCAGAAGACCGACGCGTAGAAGACGATGCCGCCCGCGAGCAGCAGCCAGAACGAGAGGGCGTTCAGGCGCGGGTAGGCCATGTCGCGCGCGCCGATCATCAGCGGCAGGAAGTAGTTCGCCAGGCCGGCCATCATCGGCACGACGAACAGGAAGATCATCGTCGTGCCGTGCATCGTGAACAGCTGGTTGTAGATTTCGGGCGTGACGAGGGTGTTGTTCGGCGCCCCCAGCTGCAGGCGGATCAGCAGAGCCTCGGTGCCGCCCAAGCAGAAGAACACGAACGTCGTGACCATGTACATGATGCCGATGCGCTTGTGATCGGTGGTCGTTATCCAGCTTGTCCACCCGCTCGCCTGTCGCTCTGCGCGGTGGGTGCTCACCTGTGGGATCGGGGCTGCGTAGGTGGCCATTTCGTGCGCTGCTCCTCGATGTCCTAGGGGTTTTCGACCGCTCCGGCGCCTGCCTGCACCTTGAGTTTGGCTCTCGCTACCTGTGCTGCGGCGTTCGCCTGCGCGATCAGCTGCTTCTGGCGCGCGAGCCACGCTTCGAACTGGGCCGGAGGCAAGGCCCTCACGGTGGCGATCATGCGCGCGTGGCCGCGACCGCACAGGAACGCGCACTGCCCGCGGAATGTGCCCGGCTTGCTGATCTTGAACCAGGTGTAGTTGTGGTAGCCGGGCACCGCCTGGAACTTGCCCCCCAATTCCGGCACCCACCAGGAGTGCACCACGTCCTCGGAGACGATGTCCAGCGAGACGGTGGTTTCCGTGGGGACGACCATTTCCTGGTATGAGTACGGCGCTCCCAGGCCGTCCGGTTCGTTCGCGCCGGGGTAGACGAACTGCCAGATGTACTGGCGGCCGATCACCGTGATGTCGAGCGCTTTGCCGTTGGGAGGCAGCCGGCGCTCGGTGCTCGCATACATCAGGTTGTTCTGTTCGCCCAGCTCCACGCCGCCGGGGCCCGAGTTGGGCGGATTCTGGATCGAGGGGAGCATGGCGAAGGTGAGCACCGCCAGCGCCACCAGGATCACCGCGGCGCCGGCCGTCCAACCGACCTCCAGGCGGGTGTTGCCGCGGATCTGTGCCGCGACCGCGCCCTTGCGCTTGCGGAACTTGATCAGCGCGTATGCCAGCCCGCCCTCGACCGCGATGAAGATCACCAGCGCGATGTACAGGGTGATCTTGTAGAGGTCGTCGATCTGGTTCGCGTTGGGCGAGCCGCCCGATCGCGGGGTGAAGAAGGCGAGCATTGAGGGGATCACGTGGCCCAAGGCCGGGGGATTCTATTCAGGCCCGGGCGGGACGCGCTTGATGACATTTGCCACGAGTGCTTAGCCGCCCGAGAAACGCGGCGAGCGTTTCTGCGCGAACGCGATCGCGCCCTCGAGGAAGTCCTCGCTGCCGGCCATCTCCTGCTGAATCTGGGCCTCGAGCTCGAGCTGCTCGGCCATGCGCGCGTACAGCCAGCTGTTCAGCTGGCGCTTGGTGCCGGCGTAGGAGCGCGTCGGCCCGCCGGCCAGGCGCGCGGCGAGCATCGCGGTCTCCTCGCGCAGGTGCTCGTCGGCAAACACGCGGTTGATCAGGCCCCACTCGAGCGCCCGCGTCGCCGGCAGCCTCTCGCCCAGCATCGACAGCTCGCTCGCGCGCGCCATCCCCACGCGGGTGGGCACGAACAGCGAAGAGCCGCCGTCGGGGACCAGGCCGATGTTGACGAACGCGAGCAGGAAGTAGGCGCTCTCGGCCGCGACGATCAGATCGCAGCACAGCGCCAGCGAGCAGCCGATGCCCACGGCGGGGCCGTTGACGGACGCCACCACCGGCTTCTGCAGCTCGCGGATCGCACGCATGATCGGGTGGTAGCGCTCGGTCAGCGTCCTGTAGACGTCGGGGCGTCCGTTCGGCGTCGTCTTGCCGCCGCTTACGTCCTTGAGATCGGCGCCCGAGGAGAAGGCGCGGCCGGCGCCGGTGATCACGACGGCGCGCACCGCGTCGTCCGCGGCGATTCCTGCCAGCGCCGCGAGCAGGTCCGACCCGAGCTGCGCGTTCCAGGCGTTCAGCGTCTCGGGCCGGTTCAGCTCGATCGTCGCGGCGCCGTCCGTTGCGCGCACGTTGACCGTCTCAAGCTCGACGTTCGCCTCGCTCATGGGTCTTCTCCTTGGCTCGATTTGGCTTGATTCGATCTTGCTCGATAGCGGACCGTATAACCATCGCTATACGGACTCGCAGCAGCGAAACGCACACGCCCCAGCGCCCGCCGGCGCGTGGACCCGTGCGGCTCCGAGTTGATCCTATGGTGTAGGGCATGACGCGGCCCGTGATCGGCATATGCACCGCATTGGAGTACGCCAGATGGGGCGCCTGGGCGCAGCGTGCGGCGCTGCTGCCGCTCAACTACGTCGAGGCCGTGCAGCGGGCGGGCGGGCTGGTCGTGATGCTACCGCCCGACGACGTTCTGGTCGAGGATCCCGAGGAGGTGCTGGCGCTGATCCACGGGCTGATCCTGGCCGGCGGCGCCGACATCGACCCGTCGATCTACGACCAGCCGGCGCATTCCGAGACGGTCGACACGGTTCCCGAGCGCGACGCGTTCGAAGTCGCGCTGGCGCGGGCCGCGATCGAGCGCGACGTGCCGGTGCTCGGCATCTGCCGCGGGATGCAGCTGATCAACGTGGCGCGCGGCGGGACGCTCGTGCAGCACCTGCCCGAGCGCTACGGCCACCACGAGCATCGACGCGTCGTCGGATCCTTCGACGGTGCCGACCACGACGTCACCCTGACCGAGGGCTCGCTCGCCGCGAGCGCCGCCGGGGAGATCACGCACGCCAGCAAGTCCCACCACCACCAGGGGGTTGACCGCCTCGGGGACGGACTCCTCGTCAGCGGCGTCTCCGCCCGAGATGGCCTGACGGAGGCGATCGAGATGCCTGACCGCAGGTTCGTGCTCGGTGTGCAATGGCACCCCGAGGCGGACCTCGCCAGCCCGGTCGTCGGCGCGCTGGTCGACGCCGCGATGGTCGCCTCGACGACCCGCATCGGCTAGCCGACGGCCCGCATATACTCCCTGCCCAGTGCGGCTGTCGAAGGCGATCACAGCAACCGCCTGGGGGATGGTGGTGGTCGGAGTCGCCGCGCCGCTCGTGCGCAAGCGCGTGAGCGTTGCGCCGCTGGTGACCCAGACCGTCGCGTTCGGCGCGCCGCTCGGGCTGTGCGTCGCCGTGCGCCGCTCGCGGGGGCGCGATGTGGCGACGTGCGCGCTGCAGATGTGGGCCTACGTGGCCGCGTACAAGTCGCCGCACGACGACCCCGAGGCGCAGGCGAACAGGGTGCGCATCGACTACCCGATCGTGGCGGACCGCGTGCTCGGTGTAGGAGAGCTGCCGACCGTGCGCCTGCAGCAGGCGCTGGCCAGCCACGGCGCAACTGCCGCGCAATGGAGCGTCCTTGATCGCGTGCTCGTGTGGGCTCACTGGAGCTGGTTCATCGTCCCTCACGGCTCGCTCGCATACATCCTCATGCGCCATCGCGAGCGCTTTGCGCGGGCCGCGGTGCTCACCTACGCGGTGTTCGACATCGGCGCGAGCGTGTACTGGTTTCTCCCCACAGCGCCCCCCTGGTACGTGGCCGAGGTGGCGGCCGAGGCGGGCGGGCGGACGCTGGCGGTGCGGCGGATGATGGTCGAGTACGGTGAGCTGTTCTGGGGAGACGGCTGGGGCTCGCTCTACAGTGTGTTCGGAGGCAATCCGCTGGCTGCGATGCCGTCTTTGCACTTCGCCACATCCGTGATGGCTGCGCTCCTTCTCGCCGAGGTGGGTCCAGTGGCGGGCGCGCTCGGCTTTGGCTACGCGGCGACGCTCGGATTCGCCCTGGTGTACCTGGGCGAGCACTACGCCGTGGATCTGGTTGGGGGCGCGGCGCTCACGGTCGCGGTGCGTCGGCTCGGGCCGCGCGCAGGGCCGGCCGTCGCACGCGTGGGGCGTGTTGTCGCGAGGCTGGAGGAGATGGCCCACGAGCCGGCCTGAGGGGAGGGGGTGAGAACGTAGACGATGCAGCTGGATAACCGACGCGATGCCGTGGCGCAGGAAGCCGGGGACGAAGTGCTCGCCTCCGGGCGCGCAGCGAGCGCGGTTGCGGAGGAGATGCCGCGCGTGCTGCTCACGCGGCGGCAGATCGTCGTGTTCGCATCGTTCACCGTCGTCGTCGTCGGCTTCCTGTACTTCGTGCTTCCGAACCTCGCTGGCGTGAGCACGACCGTGCACCACATCGCGGGCGGAGACAGGTGGTGGATCGCCATCGGCGTCGTGCTGGAGCTGCTGTCGTTCGCCGGCTACGTGGTGCTGTTCCGCGCGGTGTTCGTAGTGAACGCTCATCCACCGCTCCCGCCCGGGCGGATCGGCTGGCAGGAGAGCTATGAGATCACGATGGCCGGTCTGCTCGCCACGCGCCTGTTCGCCGCCGCCGGCGCCGGCGGCGTGGCGCTGACCGCCTGGGCGTTGCGACGCTCGGGCATGGCACCCAGGCTGGTCGCGTGCCGAATGGTCGCCTTCGTCGTGCTGCTGTACGCGATCTACGCTGGGTCGCTGATCATCGACGGGATCGGGCTCGCGACCGGTCTGTTCCCCGGCGGCGGCTCGTTTGCGATCACGATCGTGCCCGCGATCGTGGCTGGCATCCTGTGTGCGGCGACCGGCGCGATGGCGTTGCTCCCGGGCGATCTCGAGCGGCGTCTGCAACCGTGGGCGTCGGGTTCCGGGCGGCTCGCGCGCTGGGTCGCTGTCGCCGTGACCGTGCCCGCGCTCGCGGCCAGCGGCGTGCGCACCGCGATCGAGCTGATCCGCGCGCGCGACCCCGGTCTGCTGGGTGCGCTCGCCTGGTGGGGCTTCGACATCGCGGTCCTATGGGCCATGTTCCATGCGTTCGGGTCGCCGCCGCCGTTCACGGTCATCTGGATGGCCTACTTCGTGGGTATGCTCGGCAACCTGCTGCCGCTCCCCGGCGGCCTGGGGGGCGTCGAGGGTGGCATGATCGGGGCGTTCGCCGCGTTCGGAGTCGACTTCAACCTGTCGGTGCTCGCGGTGCTCTCCTATCGCGCGATCTCTTTCTGGCTGCCAACGGTCCCCGGCGTGGTGGCCTACTTCCAGCTACGCCGCACGGTGGCGCGCTGGCGCGACGAGCAGCCCGCGTCGAGCGCAGGCGCCGCGCGCGCGGGATCATCTGAAACAGTGGGCGCCCTGCAGGGCTCGTGAGCGACGCGCACAGCCAGCGTTCTTGCTATACTATACAAAGTAAAGCGGCCCTGCAGGCGCGGGTCCGGAAGCGACCAGGAGATGAGATGAACGACGTCGAGAACGTGATCATCATCGGTAGCGGCCCGGCCGGGTACACGGCGGCGCTGTACACCGCCCGCGCGAACCTGCGTCCGCTCGTGATCGAGGGCTTCGCCTGGGGCGGCCTGCTGCAACAGACGACCGACGTAGAGAACTATCCTGGCTTCCCCGACGGTGTCATGGGACCGGAGATGATGCAGAAGTTCCGCGAGCAGGCCGAGCGCTTCGGAGCGCAGCTGCTCACCGAGCAGGCCGACCGCGTCGAGCTCGCGCGCGAGCTCGGTGGCGTGCACAGTGTGTGGGTCGGCGACAGCGAGCACCGTGCGCGCACGGTCGTGCTGGCGATGGGCGCCGAGCACAAGAAGCTCGGGGTCACCGGCGAGCAGGAGCTGTCCGGCCGGGGAGTCAGCTACTGCGCCACCTGCGATGCCGCGTTCTTCCGCGACGCGCAGACGATCATCGTCGGCGGCGGTGACTCCGCCATGGAGGAGGCTATCTTCCTGTCCAAGTTCGCCTCCAAGGTGACGGTCGTGAACCGTCGCGAGGAGTTCCGGGCGTCGAAGATCATGCTCGAGCGAGCGCGCGCGCAGGCGAACATCGAGTTCCTGACCCCGTACACGGTCCGCGAGTTCGTCGCCGGAGAGAACGGCGCCCTCGGTCACGCCGCACTCGTCAACGCCGATACCGGGCAGGAGCGCGACATCCCCGCCTCCGGCACGTTCGTGGCGATCGGCCACGAGCCTCAGTCGTCGCTGGTACGCGACCAGGTCGACGTCGACGAGAACGGCTATGTGATCACCGACGGCTCCTCGACGCGCACCAACCTGCCCGGCGTGTTCGCCGCCGGCGACCTCGTCGATCACACCTACCGCCAGGCGGTCACCGCCGCGGGGACGGGCTGTCAGGCAGCGCTCGATGCCGAGTGGTACCTGCGCGACACGCCCGGGGTGCCCGTACCGGCAGAGATGCCCGCCGGCGATCCGAGCACCGCGCAGTGGGCGCCGATGGCCGACGCCACGCCGTAGCGCCAGTGGGGGACGTCACGCCCTAGCGCCGGTCGCTGACGTCACGCCCTGGCGCCCGCACCGCCGGCTATGTCGATGCGGGGCCGCTCTGGAGGGCGCCCTCCAGCTCCAAGAGCCAACGCTTGCGCTCGAGCCCGCCGCCGTAGCCCCCGAGCGCTCCGCCGCTGCGAAGGACGCGATGGCAGGGGATCACGATCGGGATCGGGTTGGAGCCCAGCGCGTTGCCGGCCGCGCGCGAGCCGCGCGGGCTCCCGGCGTCGCTCGCAACCTCGCGGTAGCTGAGCACGCCCCCGTACGGGATCTCCGACGTCACACGCAGCACTCGACGACCGAACGCTCCCACAAGCGTCCAGTCGAGCGGAAGCTCGAACTTTTGCCTGCGTCCGCCGAAGTACTCATCCAGCTCGCGGCGAACCCGGTCCAGCGGAGCGGACGCCTCGACCACCCGCGGCGAGATCCTCCGCGCGAGCCGCTCGAGCACCGAGTCGAGGTCCTCCTCTGGGAACGCCAGGCGTACCAGGCCCCGTCCGGTGGCGGCGAGCAGCAGCGTTCCAAACGGCGAATCGACCGGCGCGTAGCTCACGTCTGCGAGGCCTTCAGCCGTGATGCGCCCGCTGACCCGCTGCGCCGCGTCGGCCGCTGCGCGCCTGCTGGCCGCCCGCGCCGTCTTGGCCTGTGCCGCGGCGCCGCGCTCGCCGGCCGGGCCTCGGCGAAGCGCCTCCTCGAGCTCCCACGGTCGACCTTCCCGGCGATCGCTCATGCGCTCACCACCTTTCTCAACTTGACCAGTCCCTCGTGTAGCGAACGGCGCGCCGCCTCCTCCGAGCAGCCAATCGCCACCGCGATGTCGCGGTGGGGAAGATCCGCCACGTAGCGAAGCACCACCGCGGAGCGCTGGCGCGCTGGGAGCTCCTCCACGGCCTGCCACAACGTCGCGTCGGGCGGGACCGGCGCCGAGGTGCCGCGGCCGTCGACCGCGTCCAGATCGTCGATCGGCACGGCCCGCCGCGCACGCGCACGGTGCGCATCCAGCGACTTGCGATGGGCGATCGTGAGCACCCACGCGCGCAGGTTCGACTCGGCGCGCAGCCGCGGGTAGGCGCGCAGCGCCGCGATGAACGTCTCCTGGAAGCAATCCTCGGCCTCCGCCGCTCCCACCGAGGACACCAGAAAACGCCACACGGCGTCGCGGTGGGTGTCCAGAAAACGTTGAAAGGGGGGCGGCCCGTCGCTCACCGTGGTCAAACGCAAGCCGCCCCCCAAACGTGAGGTCGCCCGTCTCCTCAGTCCTCGTAGTCGAAGAACCCCGCGCCTGCGGCCGCGCCCAAGCGCCCGGCCTGCACGAGACGGCGCAGCACCGGTGCCGGGCGGTAGCGCTCCTCGCGGTACTCATCACACAGCGCCTCGAGCACGCCGAGCACCTGGTCCAGCCCGATCGCGTCGCCCCACGCGAGCGGGCCGCGCGGGTGGTTCAGGCCGAGCACCATGCCAGTGTCGATGTCATCCGCGCCGCCAACGCCTTCGCCGAGCGCGAACGCGCACTCGTTGATCACCTGGCAGACGATCCTGCCAAGCACCAGCCCCGGCGCGTCGCCGACCCACGCCACGTGCTTGCCCAGCGCGTGGAAGAAACGCTCGGCGCGGGCAGCCGCCACGGGGGAGGAGCTGTCGCTGCGAGTCAGCTCGACCAGCCCCGCCTGTCGCAGGGGTGTAAGAACGTGGAAGCCCACCGCGCTGCCGCCCGGGTCCAGAGCGCCCAGCGATCCCCTCGCGCACAGCAGCAGCCGTGCTCCCCCCTGTGGTTGCGGCGCGCCCCGCCGATCCAGCCGCCCGCCAGCTGGGCCCTCGCGCTCGCGCGAAGCAGGCTCGGCGTCGCAGTCGAGCACGAGCGCCGGCAGCACGCCGCCGGTGGGCGCATGCGGCGAGCGCACCTCATAGCCGGCCTCGCTCGCCGCCTCGCGCAGCTGCTCCGCGAGCGCGCCTTCTCCCGCGATCACCACCACGCCCTCGCCGCGACCCGGTGCGCCGGCGTCGAGCGGCTCGGGGTCCTCGGGGCGGTGCTTGCCTGTGCCCCCAGGGGTACCGGCGCCGTTGCGGTAGTCGTAGTAGCCCCGCCCGCTCTTGCGACCATGCAGCCCCGCCGCGACGTAGCGCGCCGCGATCATCGACGGTCGCCAGCGCGGCTCGCCGAAGCTCTGTGCGTAGAAGCTCTGGGAGATCTCAAAGCCGGTGTCCACGCCCACGAGGTCCATCAGCTCAAACGGCCCCATGCGGAACCCTCCCTGTAGGCGGCAGATCCGATCGATCGTCTCGACCTCAGCGATGCGCTCCTGCAGCAATCGCAGCGCCTCCACGCCGAACGGTCGGTTGCAGCGGTTGACGAGGAATCCAGGCCCGTCGCTGGCGCGTATCACCGTCTTGCCCATCGCCTCGCCCGTCGCGTGGGCGAGCGCCAGGGCGCCAAGCGAGGACTGCTCTCCGGCGACGACCTCCAGCAGTCGCATCACCGGCGCCGGGTTGAAGAAGTGCATGCCCACAACCCGCTCGGGGTTGCTCGCCGCGACCGCGATCGCGGTCACCAGCAGGGAGGAGGTGTTGCTCGCCAGCACGCACTCCGCGCTCACGATCTCCGACAAGCGCCGGTACAGCTCGTGCTTGAGCTCCAGGCGCTCTGGCGCCGCCTCGATCACCAGCTCGCACGGCGCCAGCGCATCCAGGTCATCGACGGTCTGTAGGCGCTCCTTGCACTCCTCCGCCTCGTCTGCGCCCAGACGCCCGCGCGCCGCTTCTTTGTCGAGTCCCTCGCGGGCACGCGCGAGGCCCCGTGTCAGCGCCTCGGGGATTGGGTCGTACAGCAGCGTGCGCGCGCCCGAGCGGGACGCCAGCTGGGCGATGCCGGCACCCATCGTGCCGGCTCCCAGCACGCCGATCACAGCCGCGGCGCTGCCCGCCAGGCCGGCCGTGCCGGCCTCATCATCATCGATCCTGCGCTCCATCTCGGACATCGAATCGCTTCCCTCGCGCGCGCCTCAAACAGGCACGAGCGCGTTGATACCCGTCATCGCGCGGCCGATGATCAGCTTCTGGATCTGAGAGGTTCCCTCGTACAGCGTCGTCACGCGCACGTCGCGGAAGTAGCGCTCGACCGGGTGGTCGTCCACGTAGCCGGCGCCGCCGTGGATCTGGATCGCGGTGTTCGCGCACTCGACCGCCGCCTCGGTCGCGTGCAGCTTGGCGATCGACGTCTCGGTCGTGTTCGGCCGGCCCTTGTCCTTGAGGAAGCCCGCGCGCCATACCAGCATGCGCGAAGCGTCCGTCTTGAGCACCATGTCCGCGATCATCGCCTGCACCAGCTGGAAGCTCGCGATCGGGCGGCCGAACTGCTCGCGCTCCTTCGCGTATTTCACCGACTCCTCCACGCAGCCCTGGCACACCCCCACGCAGCCCGCCGCCACCGAGTAGCGCCCGGAGTCCAGCGATGACATCGCCACCTTGAAGCCGTCCCCGATCGTCCCCAGCAGCTCGTCCTCCGCGACCTCCACGTCTTCGAGGGCGATCGACGCCGTGTCCGACGCGTGCAGACCCATCTTGTGCTCGATCGGCTGCGGTTTGAAGCCGGGCTGGTCGGTGTCCACCAAGAAGCAGCCGAGGCCCTTGTAGCCGAGCGCCGGATCCGTCTGCGCGAAGATCAGCGCCACCTTCGCGAAGTCGGCCATCGAGATCCACATCTTCGCGCCATTGATCACCCAGCCCGAGTCCGTTCTGCGGGCCCGCGTCTTCTGGTTGGCGGCGTCCGAGCCTGTGTCCGGCTCGGTCAACCCGAAGCAGCCCAACCACTCCCCCGAGCACAGCTTCGGCAGGTACTTGTGCTTCTGCTCCTCGGTGCCCCACCTGAGGATGCCCGAGCACACCAACGAGGTCTGCACCGATACCACCGTCCGCACCGACGAGCAGCCGCGCCCGATCTCCTCCACCACCAGACCGTAGCCGAGGTAGTCCAGGCCCGCGCCACCATACTCCTGTGGCACGATCGCGCCGAGGTAACCCTGGTCTGCGAGCTTCTTGACGATCTCCAGGTCGAAGTGGTGGTTGCGGGCGTTTTCCCGCGCCTGCACCACGATCTCCTTGTCGGTGAACTCGCGCGCGGTCTCCTTGATCAAGCGCTGCTCGTCGGTCAGGTCGAAGTCCATTGCGCTCCTATCGTGGTGGTCGTGCCGGTGGTGGTCGTGCCGGTGGTGGTCGTGCCGGTGTTGGTCGTGCTGGTGGTGGTGTGCCGGTGGTGGTGGCCTGTGGCGTGTATCTCTTTGCGGATGCTGTATAGCAATCGCTACACAGGACCCGTCGCGAGCTTTGGTGTCTTCCAAGGCGCGCCGATGCGCCCCTCGATCTCCTCCGCGATGCCCTCGATCGGCAGGCGCTCCTGCGCCAGCGAGTCGCGATCGCGCAACGTGACCGTGCGGTCCTCGAGGCTCCGATGGTCGATCGTGAGGCACAAGGGCGTACCGATCTCGTCCTGGCGCCGGTAGCGCCGCCCAATCGCGCCGCCTTCGTCGTACTCGGCCTGCACCCGCGCGCGCACAGCGCGATGAACCTCGCGCGCGAGCTCGGGCTGGCCGTCCTTGCCCACGAGCGGTAGCACCGCAGCCTTGACCGGCGCCAGGCGGGGGTGCAGGCGCAGGACGGTGCGTGTCTCGCCTGCGCCCGCGCCCTCACGCTCGACCAGTTCCTCGTCGTAGGCGTCCACCAGGAACGCGAGCATCGCGCGGTCTGCTCCCGCCGCCGGCTCGATCACGTGGGGCACGTAGCGCTCGCCGGTGGCCTGGTCGAAGTACTCGAGCTTCTCGCCCGAGAACTCCGCGTGCCTCGACAGATCAAAGTCGCCGCGGTTGGCGATTCCCTCCAGCTCCGACCAGCGGGCTCCGCCACCAGGCGTGGTGGACGGGAACAGGTACTCGACGTCGCTGGTCGCCGAGGAGTAGTGGGAGAGCTCCTCGCGATCGTGCGCGCGCAGACGCAGATGGTCCGGGCGGATGCCCAGCTCGATGTACCAGCGCTCCCGCTCAGCCAGCCAGTGCGCGAACCACTGCTCGGCCTGGTCGGGCGGAACGAAGAACTCCATCTCCATCTGCTCGAACTCGCGCGTCCTGAAGATGAAATTGCCCGGGGTGATCTCGTTGCGGAACGACTTGCCCACCTGCGCGATCCCGAACGGCGGCTTCTTGCGCGAGAACTGCAGCACGTTCTTGAAGTTGATGAAGATGCCCTGCGCGGTCTCTGGACGCAGGTACGCGGTCGCGCCTGACTCCTTCACGGGGCCGATCGTCGTCTCGAACATCAGGTTGAAGTCGCGCGCATCGGTCAACGAGCACTCCTCCGCTTCGCCCGGGTGCTTGGACGGTTTGCGTCCGCACGCAAGCTCCGCGAGATGGTCGGCGCGAAAACGCTGCCCGCACGTGCGGCAATCCACAAGCGGATCGGTGAAGCCTGCGAGGTGGCCAGAGGCCTCCCACACGCGCGGGTGCTGGAGGATCGCCGAGTCGATCGCCACGATGTCGTCGCGATCCTGCAGCATCGCCCGCCACCACTCGCTCTTGACATTGCCCTTCAGCAGCACGCCGTAGTGGCCGAAGTCGTATGTGGAGCCCACGCCGCCGTAGATTTCCGAGGAGGGGAACACGAACCCGCGCCGCTTGCACAGCGCGACGATCTTCTCCATCGTGGCGACGTCGCCGCTGGAGCGAGGCTGCGGCGAGGCCTCGCCGGCGTTCGCTGCGGTAGGGGATGGCTCGGTCATGGCGGGCAGCGGATGGTAGTCGAGCCTTCCCGGCGCCGGCGCGCAGGGCACCGACGCACGGCGCGTAAGATGCCGCGCCGTGGCGCGGATCCTGATCGTCGCTGGCGGCTGCAGGGGCAGGCGGCTGGCCGCAGCGATGGTGGCGGAGGGGCACGCCGCCCGGGTGACCACCCGTTTGGAGACGGGCCGCGCAGCGATCGAGGCGACCGGAGCGGAATGCTGGGTCGGCACACCGGATCGTCTGGCAACACTGCGCGGTGCGCTCGAGAGCGTCACGGTCGTGTGCTGGCTGCTCGGCTCCGCGGTCGGCCCTGCGCACGCGCTCCGTGCGCTTCACAGCACGCGGCTCGAGTTCTTCCTCGCGCAGGCGATCGACACCACCGTGCGAGGCTTTGTGTACGAGGCGCGAGGCACCACCACCACGCCGGCCGTGCTGATCGAGGGCGAGCGGGTCGTGCGCGCGTTGGCCGAGCGCAACGCGATCCCCACGGCGTTCCTCACCGCCGATCTGGAGGACGCGTCGGGCTGGCTCGCCGACGCTCGCGCCGCGATTGCGTCACTGCTCGCCGGTGAATAATCGTTTACCGCGGTCAAGCCAGCCGAGATCCGAACCGATGCGACTGTCGAGATGGCTGGTGATCGCTCTCGATACGGCCTGCTGGTGTCGGCGCTCGGCGCGGTCGTGCTGGCGGTGTCGGTGTTCCTGCCCTGGTACGGCGTGAGCTTCACGGCGAGCGGGATCGCCTACGTCCAGCAAGTCGGCGATCAAGTGGCTGCGCAGTTCGGCAACGCGACGCTGCAGAGCTATGTGGGTGGTCTGCACGCGAGTCTCGACGGCCTCGCGGGCCGACAGGTCGGCGCTGTGAGCGCGCATCAGGTGCTCACGTACATGAACGTCATCCTGCTGGTGCTCGCCGGGCTGGGGATGCTCGATGCGCTGCTGCCGCTCGCCCGCGCCGGTGCGCCCGTGCCCGGCGGTGCGGGTGGCTCAGTGATGCTGCTGGGCGCGATCGCGAGCTTGTGCGTGCTGTTCCGGATGATCGACCCGCCGACGCCTGCCGGCGAACTGCTGACGCTGTCGGTGCGCGAGGGCGCCTGGCTGGCGCTGCTCGGCTCGCTGGCGATGGTGCTCGGTGGCATGTGGCCACGCTACGTCAACAACGATGCCGACTCGGTCGACGAGGCGCGCGTCCACAGCACCTGGTCTGGTCTGTCGGGCTGGACGCCCGACGCCTGACCGCATGCGCTCACGCGCGCGATAGCGCGCAGCTCGCGCGCTATCCTGACGCTTAATCCCCGAAAAGCCGATCAGGATTATGGAAGGGCGGTTCCCTTGTCCGATTACGCGAAGGACGTGCTCGTGGACGGCGACTGGCTGCAGGAGCACCTGAACGACCAGAACATCCGCATCGTCGAGGTCGATGAGAACCCAGCGCTGTACGCCGAGGCTCACATCCCGGGGGCGATCGGATTCGACTGGAAGGAGGACCTGCAAGACCCCATCCGGCGCGACTTTCTGGGACCGCAGGCCTTCGGTGAGCTGTTCGGCGGCCGCGGTGTCTCGAACGAGCACACGATCGTCCTGTACGGGGATCGCAACAACTGGTTCGCGGCCTACACATACTGGTATCTGAAGTACTACGGCCACGACAAGGCGCTGCTGCTGAACGGCCCCCGTGAAAAGTGGATCGCCGACGGGCGCCCCACCAGCGCCGAGCTGCCCGCGTACCCGCCGGCCGCGTTCACGGCCAAGCCAGGAGATGACGAGATCCGGGCGCGCCGCGATGAGGTCTTGGCGGCGATCGACGCGCCCACCAAGCTCGTCGACGTGCGCTCGCCCGCGGAGTTCGCCGGCGAGATCATCTCGCCCGCCGGCTACGAGCAGGAGGGCGCTCAGCGCGCCGGCCACATCCCGGGCGCCGCGTCGATCCCGTGGGCACAGGCGGTGCGGGAGGACGGCACGTTCAAGTCCTCCGAGGAGCTGCGCGAGCTCTACGGCGGCAAGGGTGTGCTAAACGGCGACGACGTGATCGCGTACTGCCGCATCGGCGAGCGCTCGGCGCACACGTGGTTCGTGCTGCATGAGCTGCTCGGCCACGAGCGGGTCAAGAACTACGACGGTTCTTGGACCGAGTGGGGCAGCCTCGTCGCTGTGCCGGTCGAGACCGGAGCGTAGCTGAGGGCGAGCGTCTCGCCGCTAGGGCCGGTCGTATGCAGCCGCTCGAGCAGGTTCTCGAGGATGCGCGCCGTCGCCCCCCAGATGAGGTGCTCGCCCACCACGTACGCTTCGGTCTCGAAGCTGATCCCGCGGCGTTCCATACGCGTCTTCGTCCTGCCCGAACGCACAGCGCTCAGCGGCAGCTCGAGCACTGCGTCGACCTCCTTCGGCGACGGCCGCCAGAGGATGCCCGCGGGGATTGTGCCGACGAACGGATGGATCACGTAGTTGGTCGCGAACGTCGAGGTCGGCGGCAGCGTCCCGAGCAGGCTGACGCGCGCCCGCATCAGGCCGATCTCCTCTTCGGCCTCGCGTAGGGCCGTGGCGGCCAGGTCCGGGTCCTCGTCGTCCTGGCGACCGCCCGGGAAGGAGATCTCGCCGGCGTGGCGCCGCAGGTCGGCGCGGCGCCTGGTGAGGACGACGTGGGGCTCAGGTTTCGCGCCGGCGAGGAACAGGGGTACGAGCACGGCCGCTGGGACCTGCTCGGTCACCCCAGGCCGTTCGAAGCTGGGAGACGTGGAGGAGTCAGGCGGCCAGGTGAACGCGCTCAATGCGCTCCTGGAACATGACCTCACCGTCGAGCGCGCGGTGAACGGGGCACTTGGCGGCGATCACGCGCAGCCGCTCCACTTGGTCCTCGGGGACGTCGTCCGCCAAGCGCATCACCAGCTGGAACTTCGTCGGGCAGCCGCGCTCCGCGGGGCTGTACTCGACGTCGACCTCCACATGGCCGATGTCCCAACCCTTGCGCGCGGCGTACATCTCCATCGTGATTGCCGTGCAGGACGCAAGGCTCACCGCGAGCAGCTCCTGCGGATCCGGCCCCGCGTCGTCTCCGCCTGCGAACAGTGGCTCGTCCACAGTCAGGTGATGGTCGCGCACCTGCACCGTGTGCCTGAGGGTCCCCCCCTCACGCCGCGCGGAGGCCTTCATCCTTGTCAGCCCTTCCGTGTGATTCATCTCGATCCCCTCAATCGTTACTTCTTACGCTGTCTTCATGATACTCCGCCGTCAGGCTAGGAAAGCGGGTTGAACAGCAGCCCGGTGAGCAGCTTCGGGAAGAAATAGGTCGACTTGGGCGGCATGTTCTCGCCGGCAGCGGCCACATCGCGCACCTGGCCGACGGGGGTCGGGCGCATCAGAAACGCGGCGTCGTACTCGCCCGAACGCACCATCGCAAGGGCCTCAGCGGTGTCGCGCGCGTAGAAGAGGCCGTTGAAGTGCGCTATGTCTTCGTCGCTCAGCCCGAGCGCTTTCTTGAGCAGCAGCGTCTCCAGCACGCCAGTGTCGAGGCGGCGGTACGCGTCGGAATGTCCGGCCAGCGCCGCGTCGGCGATCGCCTGGTCCTTGAGCGTCAGCCGTAGCGGGCGTTCCTCGCGCCCGTCGATGTAGCCGAGCTGCAGCGGTCCCTCACCCGGTGGCGGAGTGATCTGCTCGACCGGCACCTCGACGATGTCGAAGTCGCGCTGCAGGGCCTGCTCGAGCGCAACGCGGCGCTCATCGTCGAGGCCGCGAACCAGGCGATGGGTGGGAAACACGGTCAGGCCGGGATCCTCGAGCGCGACCAGGCACATGAGGATGTAGCGGTGCTCGCCGTCGCCGCCGACCTCCTCGGCGTAGGTCTGCATGGTCTCATAGCGATGGTGCCCGTCGGCGATCAGCAGCTCGGCCTCGCGCGTGGCGGCTTGCACGGTGGCGATCGCGCCCGGATCGGAGATCCGCCACAGGCGGTGGATCGTGCCGTCGGAGTCGGTGATGTCGGCCCACGGGGGCTGCTCAGCGGCCGGCGACAGCGCCTGCCAGGCGGCGTCGGCGGGGTCGGAGTACAGAGAGAAGATTGGCGATATGTTGGCGCGGGTGGCCCTGGTGAGGCGCAGCCGGTCCTCCTTGGGGCCGGGGTGCGTGCGCTCGTGCGGGCGCACGCGCCCGGCGCCGTAGTCCTCGATCCGCACGCGGCAGAAGAACCCGCGCCGCGTCCGGCGAGCTCCGTCCGGGCCGGTGTAGTCCTGTGTGTGCGCCCACAGCGCCGGCTCGGCGTCGCGGACGAGCACACCGTGCAGCTGCCAGCTCTCGAACCGCTCGCCCGCCGCGCGGTAGGGATCGGGCTCACCCTGCTCGGCCTGCGGCAGGTCCACCGCCACGACGTTGAACGGCGAGCGCCCGAGCAACGCCGCGCGCTGGCCCGCGTCGATCACGTCATACGGTGGCGCCACCACGTCGGCGAGGCGTCCCACCACCGCGGGGTCGTAGTGCAGCGCGCGCAGCGGTTGGACGTCGGCCATGGCGGTGGCGGAGGCTAGCAGCAGTGCCCGTCGCGCCCGCGTGCGCGGGCGTCGATCCTGTCGGCGTCGAACGCGAAACACGTGACTGCGCAGCGACTGGCAGTAGACTCGGACGTCATATCGGGGCGTAGCGAAGCCTGGTAACGCGCGGCTTTTGGGGAGCCGAGATCGCCGGTTCGAATCCGGCCGCCCCGATTTATCGGCGCGTCTGAGCGTCCTCACTCAACCGCATGAGCCTTATGATCCACTGCCCAACTCGTGGCGGATGCTTTCAGCTCTGCGGTGCGTTGCTACGCCGTGCTCACGGGTCTTTCGCCGTGATTTTGCCTGGGGGTGCGATCAGTTTGTCTTTGCCGGTGACGGTCATCGGATTGACGCCGTTGAACAGCATCCCGCCTCCCGGGCCGCCGAAGATGAGGGCCCCGTTGCCGACTTCCGGCGTGAGCGAGCCTTCGAATTCGGTCCCGACGGTCCCAGCCACGCACCTGACGATCAGCCTCATCTTCTGGATTTCGTCTCTTATGGGTGTACCCGGGATTAGATGCGAGGGCCACGGCAAGCCGTTCGCCAGAACTGCGGACGGGCCTTTCGGACAGGCCGAGTTACCGACTTTGGTTTTGCATGACGTGGTCGTGAACCCTGTCATGAGATCTTCGCCCGCGCCACCACCTGCGGGGTTCCATATTTCCTCGGCGTCGCTGACTTTGCACGAGATCGTCGCCCCCAGCGCGGTGATCGTCAGCGTGCCCGACGTCGCGACGGTCAAGGGCGGACCGCTGAGCAGCACAGCTTTTTTGTACCAATGCGGTGCAGCCTGGGCCGCCGCCGACACGACCGCAAACGCCGTGACGGCGAGCAGCGGTGCGAGACCGGCGAAGCGTTTCTTGTTCATTGCGTCTTCTCCCTGTCCTTGGTGAGGGTCTAGGGTGGTCCGCAAGCGTCCGGGAGCCCCCCTGCTCTCGGACGCACCACTCGCACTGCGTGCACGCTAACCGGAATCGTCGTCGGATGTCAAGGAAATGTAAAGGCGTGATCCGTTGCGTCGCACCAGTCGTGACAGAGTCCCGAGACCCGGGGATCCCGCTCAGGCGGAGACCGGTCGACCCTCGAACGAGACGTCCGGGCGAGTGTCGACTGACGCTCCCCCGATTTAGCCGGAAGCCCCCAGCGCAAACAGCGGCCAGCGTCCGGGAACGCCCTTCAACTCGTGAAAACCGCGGTCCTCGAATGCGAACGGACCGCCCACGACCGTGCCGAACACCGTGCCCGAGACGAGCACCTCGCCCGGAGCGGCGAGACCGTTGACACGCGAGGCGATATGGACGGCCATGCCGCCTACATCGTCTCCGATCAGCTCGCACTCGCCGGTGTGCACGCCGATCCGGACCTCGATCCCGACTTCGCGCGCGGCGGCTGTGATGGCCAGCGCGCAGCGCAGCGCCCGCGACGGCGGTCCGCTGAACGTCGCGAGGAAGCCATCGCCGACGGTCTTCACCTCGTGGCCGTCGAAGCGGACGAGCTCCTTGCGCACGTCCTGGTCGTGGCGGGCGAGCAGATCGCGCCAGCGCCCGTCGCCCACCCTGGCCGCGCGCGCGGTCGCGTCGACGATGTCCGTGAACATGACGGTCAGCAGCGCCCGCGCCCGCTCACCGCCGCTGCGTCCCCCCGTCAGGAACTCCTCGATCTCCTCCACGACCGCGTCGCTGTCGCCGAGGAACGGAAATGAGTCGATTCCGTCGAGCTCGACGTACCGGGCTCCGGGAATGTGCTCGGCCAGATACTGCGAGTGGCGCACGTCCCACACCTGCTCCCTGGGCCGGTGCATCACCAACGTGGGCACGTGGATGCGCGGCAGGAGCTCGCGGACGTCGAGGTCGGCGGTCGCCCTGGCGATCGTGCGCGCCTCGCGTGGGCTGGCGGCCAGGCGTTGGGTGCGGGCGAACCACGCAGTCAGGGCCGGGTCTCCGACCATCGACGGCGCCAGACGCGCCATCAACGCGTTGTCGAGCTCTCCCCAGGTTGCGTTGTTGCGCGCGGTCAGCTCCTCACGCTGCTCGCTCGTCATCGCCCAGTCGTAATCGGGGGCCCACGCGGTTCGGGCCAACGACGCGTACATGATCAGCGCGCCAACCCGCTCTGGGTGCTCGGCAGCGAGCATCGCGCCCACCAGGCCTCCCACCGCATATGTGAACAGCGCGGTCCGTTCACTGCCGGCGGCGTCCAGCACCGCGATCGCATCCTGAGCCTCCTGCTCGAGCGTGTAGGCCTCGAGAACGCGCTCGGACAGTCCGGTTCCACGGCTGTCAAACAGGATCACACGGCCAAAGCTGGTCAGGCGCTCGAGGAATCGGCGCACCGCCGGAGCCTCCCACAGCTGCTCGATCTGGGAGATCCATCCCGGCAGGAACAGGAGGTCGAGGCGCCCCTCGCCAGCGACCTGGTAGGCGATGCTCGCGTTGCCGCTGCTCGCGTAGCGGGTGGCCGGGATCGTCATGCGTCCTCGATCAGCATGCGAAACGGCGCGGCCGGCTCGACGGTTGCGCCGGCGGCGTGCACGCGATCGGCGAGCCACACGTCCGAGGTGACCACCCGGATCGTGCCCGGCTGGGAGTCTGCGACGAGCATGCGAACGATCTCATCGTCGGCAGAGTCGCGTCGTGGCCGCGGGGCATGCGCCACCTCGATCACGGTCGAGCGGATCGGAGGCGACGGCGGCTGCTCGAAGACCACGGTGACGTCCGCGCCGCTTGCAGCAGCCCACCGCTCGAGCATGCTGACGAGGTGGACCATCGCCCGGTGACGGTCCCGCCACCAGGCGTCCGGTCGCGTGCCGATCACGTTCATTCCGTCAATGAGCCAACGCACCAGAGCAAGCCTACGACGTGGTCGGCCGTGGATGCCCCCAACGCGGGGATACGCGAGTGGCCTCCCCACAGCGAGGTCGCGTCGCAGCGGCGTTCGTGCTGGAGTTGGCGGTCCGATGCGGCTCGAGGGCATTCAGACGGGCGATATCGTCGAGGTCGACCACCGAGGACGACGCTTCCACGCCCTCGTCACCGGGCCGGCACCCGGTGGGTTGGCGATCCAGCCCACCGACCGGCGTGTCAACTACTACAGCTGCCGCAGCCGCGAGGTGATCGGACACTGGGCCAAGCGCGGGAGGCCACGGCCGACGAACGAGCCGCTGCGGCCGTCGCCACGCCAGCTCGAGATCGACCTCTCGCCGCAGCAGAAGCAGTCGCCCGGCGCGGAGATATAGGGTCTGGGAATGAGCAACCGCGTGCTCATCCTCTCCTGGGAGTACCCGCCCGTGATCGAGGGGGGCTTGGCACGACACGTGCGCAAGCTGGCGGAGGCGCTGGTCCGCCAGGGCGTCAGCGTCGACGTGCTCACCCGGGGGGTCGGCGCCGAGCCCGAGAGCGATCGATCTTGCCCTGAGGAGAGCGGCGGCGTCAGCGTCCATCGCGTGCGTGAGCCCGGCTGGCCGCGCGATCTGGACCGGTTCGTAGCGTGGGTGGAACAGATGAACGTCGACATGCTGGCGGCCGGCGAGGCACTTGCTCAGGAGAACGCTTACGACCTCGTGCACGGCCACGACTGGCTCGTCGGACAGGTGTCCGCGGCGCTCGCGGACAGGCTTGGCGTGCCCTACGTCACAACCATCCATGCCACCGAGCACGGTCGCCACCAGGGTTGGGTGGAGGATCCTCCGCAGTCGCACATCCACTCGGTCGAGCGATGGATGGCTGGCCGTGCGGACGCGCTGATCGTCTGCTCCTACTACATGCGCGGGCACGTCGCCGACATCTTCGACATCGACGAGCGGCGTGTGGCGGTCATCCCCAACGGAGTGGACCCGAGCGAACTGCGACCGACCGGAGACCTGCGGGCGCTGCGGCGCGAGTTCGCGGCGGCCGATGAGAAGCTCGTGCTGCTGGTCGGACGACTCGTCTACGAGAAGGGCTTCCAGCTCGCGCTCGACGCGCTCCCGGACGTGATCGACCAGGTCGGCAAAGTGCGCTTCCTGGTCGCAGGCAGCGGCACGCACGAGGGCGAGCTGAAGGCGCAGGCGACGCGGCTGGGCCTCTGTGAGCATGGAACGTTCCTCGGCTGGATCGGCGACGACGTGCTGCACTCGCTCTACCGGATCGCCGATCTGTGCGTGGTCCCGTCGATCTACGAGCCGTTCGGGCTGGTGGCGCTGGAGGCGATGGCTTCCGGCTGCCCGTGCATCGTCGCCGACACCGGCGGGCTGCGCGAGGTGGTGCCGGTCGGCGAGCGCGTCGGGCTGCGCTTCAACGGTGGTGACGCCGCGCACCTCGGCGTGATGATCGAACGCCTGCTCGTCGACGAGGCGCTGCGTGACCGCTTGGTGACGGAAGCCTCCGAGCACGTGCTGCGCTTCGACTGGGACGACATCGCGCAGCGCACGCGGGGGATCTACGACCAGCTCCGTGAGCTGGCGCCTCGGGAGGGGGTAGGGAAGGGATGACGCAGATCTTGCAGGGTCTCATGCAGAACGATTTTCCGCTGACGCTCAACCACATCCGTCGCAGGATGCGCACCTGCAACCTCGGTGCTGAGGTAGTGACGCTCATGGCTGACGGCACCGTTCAGCGCGCCACACAGGTCGCGGTGACCGACCGCATCGACCGCCTGGCTCGAGGACTCTCGAGCCTGGGCGTGCAGCCCGGAGACCGGGTGGGCACCTTCGCGTGGAACAACCAACGCCACTTCGAGCTGTATTTCGCGGTGCCATGCACGGGCGCGGTCCTGCATACGCTCAACATCCGCCTGTTCGAGGAGCAGCTGACGTACATCGTCAACCACGCACGGGACAGGGTGATCTTCGTCGACGACTCGCTGGTGGCGCTGCTGGCGAAGCTCGCCCCGACCTTCCAGAGCGTCGTCCAATACGTGGTCATGGGCGACGCCGACAGCTCCGAGATCGAGGCGCTACCAAACGCCGTGCGCTACGACGAACTGCTCGAGGATGCCGGTGCCGGGGGGTTCGACTACCCCGAGCTGGACGAGCGCCAGGCGGCCGCGCTGTGCTATACGAGCGGCACGACCGGCAACCCCAAGGGCGTGCTGTATTCGCACCGCTCGATCAGCCTGCATTCGTCCGCCACGCTGATGACCGATGGCAACGGCCTCTCGCGCGCCGACCGGGTGCTGGCGGTGGTTCCGATGTTCCACGCCAACGCGTGGGGGCTTCCCTACGGAGCGGCGCTCGCGGGAGCGGACCTGATCCTGCCCGACCGCTTCCTCGGCGCCGAACACCTGGCGAAGCTGATCGCCGCGGAGCGTCCGACCCAGATGGGATGCGTGCCGACGATCTTCGCCGACCTGCTTCGCTACGCGGACGAGCACCCCGACGTCGATCTGTCCTCGCTCACAAACTCGGCCTGCGGCGGCTCCGCGGTGCCACGAGCGCTGATGCAGGACTTCGAAGAGCGTCACGGCGTTCGCATCTTTCAGGCCTGGGGCATGACCGAGACCAGCCCGGTGGCCACGTACTCCCGTCCGCTGGAGGGCGAGCACGACGACGCCTACTGGGGGGACCGCGCGAGGCAGGGCAGGCCACTTCCCTGGGTCGAGTTGCGCCTCGTGGACGACAGCGGTCGCGAGGTCCCCTGGGACGGCGAGTCGACGGGCGAGATCGAGGTTCGCGGCCCGTGGATCGCAGCGGGCTACTTCCGCGAGGACTCCAGCGATGAGAAGTTCGACTCCGGCTGGCTGCGCACCGGCGACATCGCGGCCGTCGACGAGAAGGCGTTCGTGCAGATCACCGACCGGTCCAAGGACGTGATCAAGTCTGGCGGCGAGTGGATCTCCTCGGTCGAGCTCGAGAACGAGCTCATGTCCCACCCGGATGTCGTGGAGGCAGCGGTTATCGCCAAGCCCGACGAGCGCTGGGCCGAGCGTCCGCTGTGCTGTGTGGTGCTGCGCGATCAGGCGGACACGTCCGCGCCGGAGCTGGTGGAGCACTTGCGGGACAAGGTCGCCAAATGGTGGCTCCCGGACGAGTTCGCGTTCATCTCCGAGATCCCGAAGACGAGCGTGGGCAAGTTCGATAAGAAGGTGCTGCGCGGACAGCTGGCAGAAGGGACGCTCGAGGGACGGGTAATAGTCTCGAGAGTCTCGTGAGGGGGGATTTGGGCCCGTGAGAGGATTTAAGCCTCCAGAAGGGCGGAAAGAGCGCCCGCGAGCGTGTGCCGTGAGCGCGATAGGTGCTAGACCTTGGTCGACAAAAGGCAGGCGACTGCCTGCAAACGGCGAATCAGAGACGACGCGTTGCCACAGCGAACCGACGGAACAGGCATGGAAACAGGCCCAGAAGTAGGCTGCAGCGTTCACCAAACCATCAAATGGGAGGTTGGCATGACTCGGACCGATGTCATGGCCTCGAGTAGGCCACGGACAGTAGAAGCGGCGTCGTCGAGGAGAGGATCGCCCGGCTTGTTGCGCGGGCTGTCGGCTCTCGGCGTGATGTTGCTGGCGGCGCTAGCGCTGGTCCTGCCGAGCGCGGCGGTCGCGACCGAACCCACTTCGAACTACGGTCAGACGCCGACCACGACCACGCCGACCACGCCGACCACGCCGAGCAGCGGCACATCGCCCTCGAAAGAAGCGGAAAAACCGACGTCGACGACGCCGGCCAGCGAAGCGGCTCCCACGAAAACGAGCACGTCGACGACGAGCAGCGAAAAAGCCAGCACGCTGCCGTTCACCGGTTTCGATCTGCGGTGGGACATCGGTTTCGGCCTGCTGTTGATGGGCGCCGGCTTCTCAATCGTGGTGGTGCAGCGTCGCCAGCGTCGCCAGCGCGGTCGCTGAATCGAGCACGTAGTTTCTTTTGACGGCGGCGTCCCAGCGGCCGCCGGCCTCGAGCGTCGGCGGCCGCTGAGCTGAAACGGCGCCGGCGTTCTTGCCGGCGTTCTTAGGCGATAGGCGCGCCTCGGGCCTGTCTCCGACGCTCGGGCCCGAGCCCAAGCAGGGCTGGTAGGTGCTCGAGCGAGCGCAGTGTCTCGGCGCCGGCCTCTCGCAGCGCGAGCTCATCGCTGTCGGCGGCGTAGCCGAAGGCGCGCATTCCGGCGGAAACCGCCGCTGTGACGCCGGATGGTGTGTCCTCGACGACCGCGCAGCGTGACGGTTGGGCATTCATGACGGCTGCCGCGCGCAGAAAGAGATCGGGATACGGCTTGCCTCGTGGTACCGAGTAGGCCGTGAACAGCGCGTCTCGGCCAAACAGATCTCGAAGGCCGGTAAGGCCAAGTGAGAGTCGTGTCTTCTCGAGCTTGCCCTGCGAGGCGACGCAAACAGCGACGCCTGCGGCCGTGATGCGCTCCACGGCATCGGCGGCGCCCGCCACCGCGGTGAGCTTTCGACCAAACGCGTCAGCTCGGTCGCGCTCGTATCGCTCGAGCCAGTCCTGCGGCAGCTCCCGCTCAAGCTTGGCCTCGGCGCTTGCGACCACGTCGTCGAGGAGGAGACCTTGGTAGTCGCGTCTCGCCTCCCCAAGGGTGGTCGGCAGGCCCGCGGCTGTCAACGCGCGGGCGAGAACTTCGTTGGAGATGACCTCGCTGTCAACGAGGACGCCGTCGCAGTCGAAGATGACGAGCTGCACACCGCCTGCGGGGCGTTCGGCTCGCAACGCGCCTGCGCGAGCGGCCGGCTTGCGGTGCTCCGGGCTGCGGGAGAGATCCCGATCAGCGTTGCTCATAGGATGGTGTGCCGACGAAGCTCTGTACGAGCATGGTGCTGAGAGCCTTTCCCACGGATGGGAGCTGTGTCCTAGCGTGAGGGAGACGATAAGAATGGCGATGAACGAGGTGAGCAGCGACGCAAACGCCGAGGCGATCGAGGCTTGGGACGGCCCGCTTTACGACCGGTTCGCGCGCTTCCGCCACATCGTAACGACCGGTCTCGGCGCCCACGGCGAGCAAGCCCTGCGCATTCGCATGCCGCGACCAGGCGAGCGGGTCCTGGATATCGGCTGCGGCTTCGGCGACACGACCGCGCAGATCGCCGAGTTGGTAGGCGCGACCGGTGAAGCGGTTGGCGTCGACGCGGCGGTCCGCTTCATCGAGACGGCCGCCAGGGAGGCCGCCGAGCGGGGGACGATGAACGCGCGGTTCCTCGTCGGGGACGTGCAGAGCATGGCGCTCGAGGGCCTCTTCCATCTCGCGTACTCGCGGTTCGGGACGATGTTCTTCGCCAACCCGGTGGCGGCGCTTCGCAACGTGCGCAGCTCGCTCGTGCCGGACGGGGAACTGGTGATGGTCGTGTGGCGGCGGCGCATCGACAACGACTGGCTCTACCGGGCGCAGACGATCGTCGAGCAGATCGTAAGCCGCCCCGAGGAGTACGACGAGCCGACCTGCGGCCCCGGCCCGTTCTCGATGGCCGACGCGGACACGACAAGCGAGGTCCTCACGCACGCGGGATTCCAGGACATCTGCTTTCACCGCTGCGACGAGCCGATCCTCATCGGTCGCGACATGCAGGAGGCGATCGACTTCGTGACGGCAATCGGCCCGGCCGGCGAGATCCTGCGCCTGGCGGGCGACCGCGCTGCGCACCTGCACGGCGAGGTTCATTCAGCGCTCGAGCGCGGGCTCGCCGAGTTCCACGAGCCGGACGGTATCCGCGCGCCGGCGTCGACGTGGATCGTCACCGCGTCCACAGCCGGGCCCTGAGACGCGCTGCCGCGTCGTGGCGAAACAGGTGCCCAGAACCGAGCAGGAATCGAGAAGCGCCGGTGACGAGCCGCAGCTAGGGTGACCGCCATGGACATCACCACCACGACTTCAGGAGTGACCATGACCGGCTCTTCCACCCAGGGAATCAAGACCGTGCTGCATCCCGTGTCCGACCTGGCGACGGCCAAGGCGGTGTACACCGCCCTGCTCGGCGTAGCGCCACAGACCGACGGGTCCTACTACGTCGGCTTCGACGCCGAGGGCCAGCACATCGGGCTGGTGCCAGGCGGTGGACCGCAGGGAATGACCTCGCCGGTGGCCTACTGGCACGTGCCGGACATCGAGGCGAAGCTGGCCGAGGTGACCGCCGCCGGTGCCACCGTGAAGGAGCCCGCGCACGACGTAGGTGGCGGCCGCCTGGTGGCCACCGTCACAGACCCCGATCGCAACGTCCTCGGGCTCCTTCAGGACCGGTGAGTGCAGAGCCCCGCTCCCGCGCTCAGCGTCGTCGCGACACCGAGCATCGGCTCACCCACGACATCGATGTGTGGGTGGCCAGTGCCCGCCGCATCCAGGCTTGGCGCGAGGTGAACGAGCTGCCCGACCGCGAGCTGATGCGCGACGGCCGCTGGTTGATGGAGACACGATGAGCAGGACCACGAGGACGGACACGCAGTCGCCTGCGCTGCACGCTGCCGACGGCCACGAGCTGATCCGCGTGCACGGCGCGCGCGTGAACAATCTCAAGGACATCAGCGTCGAGATCCCGAAGCGCCGGCTGACTGCGTTCACCGGCGTCTCAGGCTCGGGCAAGAGCTCGCTGGTGTTCAGCACGATCGCCGCGGAGTCGCAGCGGCTGATCAACGAGACCTACAGTGCCTTCGTGCAGGGCTTCATGCCGACGCTCGCGCGGCCGGAGGTCGACCTGCTGGAGGGGCTGACCACGGCGATCATCGTCGACCAGGAGCGAATGGGCTCCAACCCCCGCTCCACCGTCGGCACCGTCACCGACGCGAACGCGATGCTGCGGATCGTCTTCAGCCGGCTCGGACGGCCGCAAATTGGCTCGCCCAAGGCGTACTCCTTCAACACCCCCTCGGTCACGGCCTCCGGCGCGATCACCGTCGAGCGCGGTTCCAGGAAGACCGTCAAACGCACCTTCAGCGTCACCGGCGGCATGTGCCCGCGTTGCGAGGGCATCGGCAGCGCGAACGATCTCGATCTGGGCCAGCTCTTCGACGAGAGCAAGTCGCTCTCCGAGGGCGCGATCACCGTCCCCGGCTACACCGGAGGCGGCTGGAACGCTCGGCTATACAGCGCGTCCGGCTTCTACGACCCGGACAAGCCGATCCGCGACTTCACCAAGACCGAGTTGCACGACTTCCTCCACCGCGAGCCGACCCGGATGAAGATCGCGGGCATCAACATGACCTACGAGGGGCTGATCCCACGGATCCAGAAGTCGATGCTCTCCAAGGACAAGGAGGCGATGCAGCCGCACATCCGGGCGTTCGTGGACCGAGCCGTCACCTTCACCACCTGTCCCGATTGCGGCGGGACCCGGCTCAGCGAGGGCGCCCGGTCCTCGAAGATCAAAGGCATAAACATCGGCGACGCGTGCGTGATGCAGATCAGCAACCTGGTCGAATGGATCGGAGGCCTCGTCGAGCCGTCAGTAGCGCCGCTGCTCAAAGCGGTGCAGGAGACCCTCGAGTCGTTTGTGGAGATCGGCCTGGGCTACCTCTCGCTCGACCGACCGACGGCCACGCTGTCCGGCGGCGAGGCACAGCGCGTCAAGATGATCCGCCAGTTCGGCGCCTCGCTCACCGACGTCACCTACGTCTTCGACGAGCCCACCGCGGGCCTGCACCCCCATGACATCCAGAGGATGAACGAGCTGCTGCTGCGGCTGCGGGACAAGGGCAACACGGTGCTCGTCGTGGAGCACAAGCCGGAGACGATCGCGATCGCCGACCGCGTCGTCGACCTCGGCCCCGGCGCCGGTGTCGCGGGCGGCGAAGTCTGCTTCGAGGGAACCGTCGAGGGGCTGCGGGCCAGCGACACCATCACCGGCCGCCATCTCGATGACCGGGCCGTCCTCAAGGAGACGGTGCGGAAGCCCACCGGCGCGCTGGAGATCCGCGGCGCGACGGCGCACAACCTGCGCGACGTCGACGTCGACATCCCGCTCGGGGTGCTTGTCGTCGTCACTGGCGTCGCCGGCTCCGGCAAGAGCTCGCTCGTGAACGGATCGATCCCTGCCGGCGCGGGTGTGGTGTCGATCGACCAGGGCGCGATCGGCGGCTCGCGACGGAGCAACCCGGCGACATACACCGGACTGCTCGACCCGATCCGCAAGGCGTTCGCGAAGGCCAACGGCGTGAAGCCGGGGCTGTTCAGCGCCAACTCCGAGGGCGCCTGCCCCAATTGCAACGGCGCCGGCGTGATCTACACCGACCTGGCGATGATGGCCGGCGTCGCCACCACCTGTGAGGAGTGCGAGGGGAAGCGGTTCCAGGCATCGGTGCTGGATTACCACCTCGGCGGCTGCGACATCAGCGAGGTGCTCGCGATGTCGGTGACCGAGGCCGACGAGTTCTTCTGCGCCGGCGAGGCGCGCACGCCGGCCGCGGAGGCCATCCTCGGCCGGCTCGCCGACGTCGGGCTCGGCTACCTCAGCCTCGGCCAGCCGCTTCCGACGCTGTCCGGCGGCGAGCGACAGCGGCTCAAGCTGGCTACCCACTTGGCGGAGAAACGGTCCGGGCGGGCCGGAATCCTCGTCCTCGACGAGCCGACCACCGGCCTCCACCTCGCCGACGTCGAGCAGCTGCTCGGCCTGCTCGACCGGCTCGTCGACTCCGGCAAGTCGGTCATCGTCATCGCGCACCACCAGGCGGTCGTGGCGCACGCCGACTGGATCATCGACCTCGGTCCCGGCGCCGGCAACGACGGCGGCCGGATCGTCTACGAGGGCACACCCGCCGATCTCGTCGCGGGGCGGCAGGGAATCCAATCCCTCACCGGCGAGCACCTCTCGGCCTACGTCGGCAGCTGACCGGAGGGCGGGTCAGCTCGGCGCGGACTTGGTCGTCCTCAACATCATCATTCGCCGCGCGCACACCCACTCCGGCGGCAAAGTGGGGACCCGTGGCACGCTCCTACACTGGCGTCGTGACGCCAGAGGAGCTCGCCAACCTCGCGCACCTGCGCCGCGCCCGCGATCTGATGGACCGCGAGTACGCGCGCCCGCTCGACGTCGCCGCGCTCGCGCGCGCTGCGCTGATGTCGAGCGCACACTTCTCGCGGCAGTTCCGCGCGACGTACGGGGAGACGCCCTACGCCTACCTGATGACGCGGCGAATCGAGCGGGCGAAGGCGCTGCTGCGCCGCGGCGACCTGTCAGTCACCGAGGTCTGCATGGCGGTCGGGTGTACGTCGCTCGGCTCGTTCAGCGCCCGCTTCACCCAGCTGGCGGGCGAGACGCCGACGGCCTACCGGGCCCGTGACCACCGCGCGCTCGCGAGCGTGCCGGGCTGCATCGCCAAGGACCTCACCCGCCCGAGCCCCAAGCCGAGCAGGATCGGAGAAGCGCGCCGGGCGCTCGCTCTCTAGGGTTGGGGGCATATGAATCTCACCCTTTCCCAATGCTTCGTCCTAGTCCATGACCCAGACCTCGCACTGGCCTTCTACCGCGACACACTCGGCCTCGAACTGCGCAACGACGTCGCCCGCGGAGACTTCCGCTGGATCACCGTCGGCGCCGCCTCTCAGCCCGGCGTCGCGATCGTCCTCACGAACTACCTGAACGGCAGCCCAGCCGACGGCGACGCGCTCGCCGCCCTCCTCGCCAAGGGCGCCCTCAACGGCGTCCACTTCCACACCGACGACCTCGACGCCAGCTTCGAGAAGCTAAGCGCCTCGGGCGCCGAGGTCGTGCAGGAGCCGACCGAGCAGCCATGGGGCACGCGCGACTGCGCCGTGCGCGACCCGTCCGGCAACATGGTCCGCATCGACCAGCCACCCGCCGCGTGGTCGTGACACGGCGACGAACACGCCCCTAGGCGCCGGCCCACGCCGTCGAGGCCGCCCTACTGGCGGGCGTGATGCACGCTGCGCGACTTCGGTCTCGCTGGCACGGACCACGAGAGCCACGACGCGATCGCTCAAGAGCCAGCCTGTGCACCTGGCCCGTCGGCGACAGCTGCCTGCAGTCGGGCCAGCCTGCCGTCTGGATCGAACAGGACGCGGAAACCGTCTCGCACTACCTTTCGAGTGCCGGAGTCGAGCGGCTGGGTTGCGGCCCAGCTCAAGGGCGCGATCCCAAACTCGACCTCAAGGCCAGACGGGAGCTGCACGCGGCGCTCGACGACGACACCCCACTGTTGGTGTCGAACGACGGGTGGAGCGCCGAGGCGTGCCAGCCACTCGTCGCTCGCCACGAACGCCTGCGGTTCAGCTACCAGCAGGATGACGTCCACGTCGGAGTCCAACGTCCCGGCTCCGCGAGCCCACGAGCCGACGATGCAAGCTCCACGCACTCGACGGTCTCGGCGAGCCCATGCGGCCAGATGATCCGCGACGTGTTCGACGTCGCGTTTGCGCTTCTCAAGGAGCCCAGATCTCGGAGCGCTCCCGTTCATATCCGCATTGTCCGTGAGTCAGCCGGAGGCTACGACTACGAGTCTTCGGAGCGGTCGCTACCTCGGTTCACACAGGTGATCGTTCGATACCTTGATCGAGATCTGACGCCCCAATCTGACGAAGCCAAGGCGCAGACCTGTGCGGACCGACGGCACGTTGTCGGCGCCGGTGGAAAACTGACCCGCCTTGGCCGGTAGAAAACTGACCCCCCTCGGGTGGTGGCGGAGGCGTCCGGGGGTGCTTTGAGCCTGGTTCGGTCATGTCACCGAGACCGAGAGAAGGGTCGTGCTGGACGCGCCGCGCACCTTCCAGCGCACGGTGTACCGGCCGGGGGAGATCTGCCAGTGGGACTTGTGGGAGCCCTCAGCGCTGGTGCCGGTCGGGTATGGGCAGCTGCGGCGTGCGTGGGTCGTGGTGGCGTGCATGGGCTGGTCTCGTGCTGGGGCGGGGCCGGCAGGTGCGCTATGCCGCACCTTTCAGTGCGCAACTAACTATGGCACCTCGGGATGCAAACCATCGAGTCGAGATCGAGACTTTGATCGAGCTTCTCGTCGAGGCCGTCGGTAGCGAGGCTCGTCGAGACCTCCTCTGCGCCCTTGACCTAAGGCCTGAGGCCCAACGACAGCCTTGCCTGCGCAAGGCGGAAGGACCGGCCGCGTGTAGCCTTGGGTGATGCGTGCGGGGGTGCTCGGCGAGCGATCCTTTCGGCTTTTGTTTGTCGGACAGGGGGTCTCGTCGATCGGTGATGGCGTCGCTCCGATTGCGCTGGCGTTTGGGGTTCTGGAGCTCACGGGGTCGGTGCGCGATCTCGGTGTGATCCTGGCCGCTCGCTCGTTGCCGCTGATCGCCTTCGTGCTGCTTGGCGGGGTCTGGTCGGATCGCCTCTCTCGGCAGACGGTGATGCTGTCCTCTGATCTGGCGCGTGCCGGTGCGCAGGGGGCCAGCGCGGCGCTGCTGTTGACCGGTTCGGCGCACATCTGGCAGCTCGCCTGTCTACAGGCCTTGTATGGGTTCGCGAAAGCGTTCTTTGGCCCGGCCTCGACTGGGCTGCTGCCTCAGACGGTCAAGGCTGAGCAGCTGCAGCAGGCAAACGCCTTCATGGGCGTGAGCGAAAACATGGCGTCGATCCTGGGCCCGGCCCTCGGAGGCGTCTTGGTCGTGGCCGCCGGCGCCGGATGGGGGCTCGCATTCGATGCTGCCGCGTTCGTTGCCAGCGCGGTGTCGTTGCAGATGATGCGTCTGGCTCCCGTCGCCTTCCCCCCGCGTCGGAGCACGATCGCCGAACTGCGTGAGGGTTGGCAGGCGTTCAGATCTCGCCGTTGGCTCTTGGTGAGCGTGGCGTCTTTGACGTTTATCGTGACAATCGTGTTCGCTCCGCTTGACGTTCTCGGACCAGAGGTAGCGCGGGCGCATCTGGGGGGCGCCGGCGCGTGGGCCGCGATTACCACGGCGTTGGGAGCGGGCGCGGTCGCGGGAGGACTGGTCGGGTTTCGGTGGAAGCCCCGTTTTCCAGTTCGCGCCGGGTTCTTGGCGACGCTGGCCGGCGAGCCCATCATGCTCGCGCTACTCGGCGCCGGGGGCCCGCTCCTAGCGATCGTCGTCTTCGCGTTCATCTCGGGGGCGGCTGGGACTGTCTTCAACGTGTTCTGGTTCACGCTGCTACAGCGCGAAATCCCTGCCGAGGAGCTGTCCCGGGTCAGCTCCTGGGACTACCTGGGCACCTACGCTCTCCAGCCGATCGGCCTCGCCGCCGTCGGACCAATCGCTCTGGCCGTGGGGATCTCCGCGACCCTGTACGCGGCCGGAGCACTCGCCGCACTCACGACCTGCACCGTGCTCGCAATACCTGCTGTCCGCAACTTCGCCCCCGCATCCGTCCCTGCGCCCGTCGCGCTCAACGCCGCCGAGTGACGGCGGTCTCCATACGTCGATGGTGAGATCGGGGTGATGGCTCACGATCTGGCAGACCGCGCGGTCCGAACCGACGGGGCGCCTCGTTCGTGAAGATGATGCGCGCTGAGTGCCATGATGCCCGCCGACTCGACGTCCGCCGCGATGACCTCGGCGGGCCATACGACACTTTGCTCGCCGTGCCGTTCTCTTGCACCTGACGCCGACATAGCTCGCCGATCTCCTTCGAAGGCTGGCACCGCCACGATCCATCGCTGGAGCAGTTTGCACAACGGCCAAACACTCCTCGAAAATGCGGATGAGAGGACTCGAACCTCCACCTGGTTTCCCAGACACGGACCTGAACCGTGCGCGTCTACCAATTCCGCCACATCCGCGTGCGGATGCGAAGATATCGTAGACGTGATGTGCAGGCGCGACCTGCGGCCCGGACGTGGTCGTTCGATGGACCATGCGCGCGGCGTCTTTCCGAGCGACGCGTTACGAGCACTTTGCTAGCCTCCGGGCAATCGATTTCGCGCCGCTATCGTCCAGGGGACTAGGACGCCGCCCTCTCATGGCGGAAACCCGGGTTCGAATCCCGGTAGCGGTACTCGTTTGATCGCCCAGTCGGAATCCACGTAAGGCACTAGCTCGCGACGGACCGATCGCGCGGCGTGCGGCGGGCCACCGGATCGACTACGCTCCCACGGACGCTAGGCGATTCTGTCCACGCGTATTGGGGGCTGAGAGATCGTTCAGACGCTGAGCATCGTCGCTGCAATCGCGACCGCGGCACAGACTGGTGCCCTGATCGCCCTGCACCTGCTTCCCACCGGCTACAACCCACGACACGATGCGGTCAGCGACTACGGCATCGGGCGATACCGCGCTTGGTTTTGGGCGCAGGCCCTAGCCGGGGGTTTGGCCGGGCTGGCGCTCGCGATCGCGCTCGCGGAAACCACCCCGTCCATACCCACGGAGGTTGTGGTCGCGCTGCTGATCTCAGTCGTGGCCCGCTTCCTGATCCCGCTGTTCCCGACCGACCAGAACGGCAGCCGCTTTCAGACTGTACCCGGGACGATCCACATGATTCTGGCGATCGTGATATTCGCGTCGGTGATCATCGCGGCGTCGAAATTCGGTACCGCGGTCGAACACGAGGCCGCCTGGCAAAGCGTCAAGGGCTGGCTTTCGGCCCTTCCATGGGTGATGACCGGAGCCGCGATCGGCATTCTCGTGGCCCTCAGAGCCCCGCGACTGAAACGGAAATCCGGGCTCATCGAGCGGCTGTTCTATGTCTCCTCGATTGCGTGGTTCTTCATCGTGTCAATTGAATTGGCGCGGATCGCAGGCTGAGAAGACGCCGCGGAGTGACGTGTGGATCTGGGACTGAACGGCAAGGTGGCGCTCGTTGCGGCGTCGAGCAAGGGCCTCGGCAAGGCGTCGGCGCTCGCGCTAGCGCGCGAGGGTGCCCGGGTCACGATCTGCGCGCGGACCGAGGCGGAGCTTGAAGCCGCTGCTGAGGAGATCAAGCGTGACGCGAGGGCCGAGGTACTCCCCGTTCAGGCAGATCTGAGCAGCGTGGAGGGCATCCAGAGCGTCGTATCGGCAACGGTCGAGCACTTCGGCGGCCTCGACATCCTCGTCAACAACTCCGGCGGCCCGGCGCCGGGAAAGTTCCCGGACCTCACCGACGACGCCTGGCGCCAAGCGTTTGAGGTTGTCACGCTGAACTTCGTTCACTTTGTGCGGGAGGTCCTGCCGCACATGCGCCAGAAGCGGTGGGGCCGCATCATCGGGATTCAGTCGAGCTCCGTGAAGCAGCCGGTCGAGTACCTCGATCTCTCAAATGGGATTCGCCCGGGCATCGCCGGGCTTATGAAGGCGATCATGCCCGACCTCGCGAAGGATGCCATCACGATCAACCTCGTCCTTCCGGGCATGTTCCTCACGTCCCGTATCAACCCCGCCCTGGTAAGTGCCAGCGTGCAGGAGCGCAAGCTGGCCGAAGAACAGCTTGCGCCCCTCGCCGCTCAAATCCCGCTGGGCCGCCTCGGCGAGCCGATCGAGCTCGGTCACCTCGTCGCTTTCCTGGCGTCCGAGCAGGCCTCTTACATCACAGGCGCGGTCTATCAGGTAGACGGGGGCAGCATCAAGTCCAACGTCTAGACCATCACACCGGTTCGAGTTGGAGGAACCCACGGGGGTCAACTGCGGCGCGTACCCTCTCTGTAGCGTTGGGGTTCACTCGTCAGGCGTCGACGAGGGCATCGGCGGGTAACACCGATACCGCGGAGCAGGCGGCGCGTTGCTGCTTTCGTGGCTGAGCGGGCGTCCGAGCTAGAGTCCAGCAGACGATCGGAACGGACGAGATCCAGGCGCGCTCACTCAGGATCGGCAGACGATCGCTCACGTCCGACAAAGCAGTCGTGATCAGGTTGCGAGCCTCGGCGCTTCCCTGTCGTCTCTATGAAGGAGGCGGGGGTTGTCAAGGGGGTTTGGGGCGTGAGCCCCGAAGTGATCGCCGTGTTGCCGGGCGAGGTGGGTCGGGTCAAGCGCCGTGTCGGGCAGGGGATCGCGGGCGCCCGGGTGCTGGCGCTTGACGCGGCGGGCCGAGTCTGGCAGTGGGTCAGGGTGCGCGGACTGGTTGAGGGTGGCGAGCAACGCTCATCTCTCTATCGCCTCATCGGGTGTGAGGATCAGGTGTCATGGGAGGTCGCTCCGGTGGCGCATTTCCTAAGAGAACCGTCAAGCGGCTAGACGAATCGGGGCGCCTGCCGGAGCAAAGGGTTGGTTGCGGGTGAGCATGTGCCAGATCGCCTCGGTGAGCTTTCTGGAGAGCTCGATCTGCGCGACCTTTGGGCCGCGCTGGCGACCGAGGCGCTTCTTGGTGCGCTCGTAGCGCTCTCTGTAGAAGGGGTGGTCGCACGCGTTCAGCGCGGCCTCGAACAGCGCCCAGCGCAGATATTTGGGGCCGTGCTTTGAGATCGGCCCGCGCCGGTCCGTTTCCCCGGACTGGATCACCCTCGGGCACAGGCCCGTGTAACCGCACAGCTTGCTGGGCGAGGAGAAGCGGCTGATATCGCCGATCTCGCACGCGATCGAGAACCCCACCAGCCAGCCAACGCCGGGCGCGGTCATCAGCAGCGGCACGTAGGATGATTGGCGCCGACGTACTTGAGCTCGCTGGCGACCGCGTCGATCTGGCGGTCGAGCTGATCAATCAGCACGAGGCTCGCTTCGACGTTCTCCCGCCACGGCTCAGGCACCTCGAGGCGCTCGAGCAGCTTGCGCCCGGCGACGCCGAACAGGTCCAATACCGGGCACGGCTTGCCGAACGTGATCAGCGTCGAGTGGATGCGGTTCTTTAGGCTCGAGCGATGACGGACCAGGTGTAGGCGAAAGCGCGCGAGCTCGCGCTCGCGGCGCACCTGTGGGTCGGGCAACCAGATCGCCGGCACCAGATCGCGAAACGACAGCTCGGCCAATACGCGCGCGTCGATCTTGTCCGTCTTGCACGCCAACGGCGTCAGGCCCTTCACGCGCTGCGCGTCTGCGACGAGCACATCCCATCCCTGCGCCTCGAGCGTGTCATGCACGAACCGCGCGCCGTTCATCGACTCCACCACCGCGCGCACCCGGCCCGCATGCTTCGCCGCGACGCGATCGGCCAGACGACATAGGCCGTCCTCGTCGAAGGGTGCGGCCAGCTCATCGACGAGCTCCCCCTGATCAGAGATCAGGCAGACATCGACACGCTTGCGACTGAGATCCAACCCAACATGCAACATGATGTACGAGGCCTCCTTCCAGGCTCGGTCTTCGGTGACAACTGATCGTGCCACCGAAGGGGGCCTCCTTCATCACATTCCAGAGCGGTGCGTCCGGGCCCGGCAGGACGAGGCTCGCTCAATTCCGCAGAGCGCAGGCTGCCGCCGTCTCGAGGTAGACCCCTCGCCCATGCCAGTGTTTTAGAGGGTGGCGACTGAGAACCTCATGGCCCCACACCCACGGCTCGGGATCGCATGCTTGTCTAGTTGATTCCGCCCGCGGTGTCGGGCGCCGCGCTCTCACGCATTAGCAATGTGACGCTGCTCACCAGAACAAAGACCAGGAGGAGCAAGAAGCCGATGAGGTCGAGGACTAGCCCGAACGAGGCGATGACGCCGCCGAGGCCGAAGCCCTGAAGGAAGAGCATGCTCCCGGCGAGGATCGACACCCAGCCGAGCCAGCGCGGTAAGACCCCGCTCCTCAGCACAAGCGCGCCTGTTGCGAAAGCAAACAGGCTGCCGAAGACATCGCCAACGCTCTCCAGCGCGAACGTCGTCAGGTACAGCGTGTAGGACACGCCCGGGTCGTGTTGGGCACCGTATGAGGCGAGCTTTGCTCCAACCAATCCGGTGATACCGATGTCGCTGACAGCATGCAAGGTAACGAAGAGCACTCCGCCAACCAGCACCAACGAACCAAGGACCTGCGTGCGATCGGTGTCCCCTCGCAGCAGGTTGTGCAGCGCGCTCAGGTAGATCACGAACATGACCGCATAGACGACGGACAGGCATGCGATCACGATCAGCCGCGTTTCGTGGGCGTGGAGACCGTTCGCGATCTTCGCCGCCGAGTCGTTCTGGCTCAGTTCGACTCCAACAGCGACGACGAACTCGGCCACCAGCGCAACTACGAACAGGATCCCCGCGAGCCAGGCGTACCGCTCCCATGCCGTCCTCCCACCCGCGCCATCTCCCACGCTTGGTAAGGCTACAGGCGATGTCCCCGTCACGTCACACTGCCCGAACCACTTGGCGGCGGGATCTCTTCGCCTCGTCGCGTCGATTTCCCTAGCCTGCGTCGAGTCGGAACACGAGCACTAGCACGCGCAGTGCGAGCACACCGGCGAATACCAGCAGGCAGTAGCCGAAGAACGCGTACAGGGATACGCTGCCGGCGACGCTCGGGCCTCCATGGAGACCGAGCATGAGCACGGCCATCAAGCCAAACGTGGCTGCCAGGAACGCGAGCACCAGCTGGTGCACGAGCCCGGTCAGGTAGTGGCGATCGCCCTCGTCGGCTAAGAGGCGGACGTTGAAACCAAGCCGCCCGCGCTCGAGCGAGCCACTGATACGGTCGAGGCGTCGCGGCAGCCGTCGCAACATCGGCACGAGCGAGATCAGCTCGTCGGTGGCGCTCTTGCGCAGCGCCTCGGCGCTCAACTGCTCGGCGAAATAGTCGGTTGCGAAGCTGCGGGTCTGGACGAGGATGTCGAAGCCGGGGGCGAGCTGTGTCAGGGTGCCCTCGATCGTCGCCAGTGCGCGGAACGCGCCTGCGATCTCCGGCGGCACCGACAGTTCGTGCTCGGCCACGATCCGGAACAGGTCGGTGAACATGCGCACATCCGCTGCGATCCCAGGCCCCACATGGCGGGCCATAAATGGGCCGAGTGCCCGCTCGAGCGCCGACTCATCGAGCTCGTCGGGCCGTTGCACGACTTCCAGCAGCGCGTCGCAAAGGGACGCAGGATTGCCGCGATCGAACGCAAGCAGCAGCCGCTGCAGCACGCCCCGCAGCCCGACCTCGCCCAGTTCGGAGCGCAGCATGTGTTCGACCTCTGGCCACGGAACCTGTGCGGCGACACAGGAGCGTCATCACGCCCTCAGCCTCGCGCAAGGGGAGGTCCCCGCTTCCAGGACGAAGCGCGCGTGCCAACGGGCGGCGGCGGCCTGGAAGCGTTCGTCCTCCGATGTGTTCGCCCTGGCGGATGGACAACGTGCGCGTGCTCTTGTTCTCGTGGCCGCCGGTGATGATTCCCGCCGGATCAGGGACGATGGCGCCGTCGTAGAGAAACACGTTGACGTGGTCCTTCGCCGCCAACAGCGCGCAGATGTTGCCCTGCAGTACGAAGTACGGACGGCTGGTGCGTTTGATCGTTTCGGCAACCTCGTGGTCGGCCGCGTGGACGAGATCGCGAACCTCGCGGCAGATGGCTTGCTGCCAATCGGGCAGGGCATCGATGTAGGCGTCAACACGCGGGTCGGCAGCGTAGGTCACGCCGGATCCACCGTAACTTGATGACGTCGTTCAGACCACCGAGCGCGCACGTACGTCAGCAGAGCATGTGGCGGC
>CAWFAC010000006.1:0-963287 GCA_963813625.1 uncultured Solirubrobacteraceae bacterium | reverse complement strand
CTCGCGGGGGCGAAACCAGGGGATTGGCCTCGCGCCCGCATGGGCCGGCCGTGCAGCACCCGGGAGCAGCGGTGCCGTTGCCGCGGACGCGCTCGCAATCGGGGACGAAGGTACGGCTAGGGCGGCCAGGGCGTCGAACCGGCCCCGTCAGAGCGACGATACTTTGTTGATGACCTCGGCAACGTGGATCGTCGCGCTTAACCCGACGCGCCCGTGGAACGTGGCGACCTCAGCTCGGCCGAGGCTGACCAGCCGAGCCCGCAAACGACATGCGAGGATCGTGTTCCGAATGAATACGAATCAAGAGTCGGACGGCGCGACACGGGTGGCCTACATCCTCGGCGTGCCCCTGGCCGAGAACGTCGTGCGTCAATGGCCGCAGATGGGCGAGATCGTCCGCAGCAGCAAGCTCGTCGCCGATGTCGAGGGTAACTTCCCCGAGCGACATTGGAGGTCGGCAGGCGCCTACAACTCGATGATGTCGTCGTGGTCGAGTGGACCTGCAACTACGGTGACGGACGCCTGTACCGCAACGTGACCATCGGGGAGCTGGAGGACGGGCAGGCCGTGCGCGTCACCGACTACTGGGAGAGCCCGTCGTTACGCCCGCATGGCGCCAGCCGCTGACCGATCGGCTCGACATGCCCGGCGACGGGATTTGGCCCGACAACGAGCATCTCGGCCACGACTAGTGCGCGAGTAGCGGTATCCACGCTTTCCGGGTCTCCTGGCGGGTTCGGCACAAACACGCTCGCGGGAGCGAAAGCAGGGCGTTCGCCGCGGGCCCATATGGGCGGCCTTGCAGCACCCTGGGAGCGGCGCCGCCGCTGAGGCGGACGCTCGCAATCGGGACGAAGCAGTAGCCAGCAGAGTGCCGCCGGGTGCTGCTGCTGGTCGTCCCGAGCGAGCGTGAGCGCAGCCCTCGCTCGGACGTTCGCTCGTCCCGCGAAAGCAGTAGCGCGGGTCGTCTGCGTGAAGTCTTTGCGTCGGTGTGTGCGGCACCGACCGGGCGACGATGGGCGCGTCCACCGCGGTTACCGCGGGCGTAGGAGCAGCGTCGTCGGTTTGCCCGGCCCGCCGTTCTCGTGCGCAAGTATGGAACGTAGCGCAGGGCGCGCGTGAGCGCCAGCCGCGGTGTGGCACGTTTGCCCGGTGCAGGCCTGGAACTCATCGAGTACCGGCACGGCGGGCCCGTGCGTCCCACGGGCCCGCCTTCAGGTCGATGCCCCAGCGTTGCCGCGTCCTTTAGAAGCGGCTACGCGCTAGCGAGCTCGCGCTCCGAGGCATCCATGACACCGGCTCGGTTCTTGTGGGAACGCTCGTAGGAGCGCACGCGCTTGGCGCGGTCCTCGTCGCCCTCATCTAGCACAGCGCGGATCTCGTCCACGCTGAGATCGTCGTATCCCGGCCACGGCTCCTCGCCGCGCAGACTGGTGATCCGGCTGAGGATCGTCGTGCGGTTTTCGTTCTTTCGCTCGTAGGAGTCGATCTTCGCGAGGTCGACCTGCGAGAGATGCGCGAGCTTTTCGACGATCTCCGCAGCGGTGAGCTTCCCGTAGCCGGTGATCGCCAGGTCTCCTTCAGAGGCCAGCGCGCCCTTGACCTGACCCTCGGCCTGCGCGACCCCGGGGACCTTGCGTGCTTTGCGGGCGGTACGTTTTGCCCTCGATGTCGCGCCACGAGCAGCCTCCTTCACGCCCTTCGACGCAGAGCGGGCCGCGTCGGCAGCACCTGTCTTGCTGATGTCGTATGAAGGGTTCCCGCGGATCTCTGCTCGTACCACCGCCTCGGTCAGCTTTGGGATCTCCCTCAAGATCCGGTCGAGCATCCGCTGCTCGTCGGCCCGGATCGAGCCGGCGAGGGCCTGGGTGGCCTTGTCGCCGACAGAGCTCGCCAGACGCTCGATGGCGGTGTAGGTCGCGATCTCCAAGGCCTCGGTCGCACACGCGTCCTTGGCGTTCTTCAGGACTTTCTCCTCTCCTCCCGTGCCGCGGACGAGGTCGAGGGGCGTCTTCCCCAGGGCGAGTGCCCGCCCAACGACGCTCTGGACGAGCCCAACGCCGGCTTGTATCGGGCTGGGCTCGGTCCGAGCTCGTCGAGCCGGCGCTGCACCCGGGTTGCGTGGTCGCGCGTCTCGCGAAGGTGAGACTCGAGGCCGTCGCGGTAGCTTCCACCCGGGGTCATCGCGATCTGCGACTGCAGCACGGTGACGAGCGCCTGCTCCGTGGCATGCGCCTCGCTGAGGTACTGCACGATCTTCTGTTCGGTCTTGTCCATAGGTCTCGCGCTTTCTTTAGTCAGTGTGTAGTGATGTGCACAGGGCGCCCGCTCAAGCTGTGGGACGCCGCCGCTCTGCCCGGGTGAGCTCAGCGGCCCTCGCGGCCAGACCGCTCGTTGATCGCCAGCGCCTCGTCTTGACCGCTGTCGCTCGCGTCCGGGTCGATCGCACGTGCCTGCGCGTGCTGATCGCGGGCAGACTCGGTGAGATGCTCCGCCTCGATCGCCTGTCGCTCTGCGGTGGCACGTCCCTGCCGCGCCTGAGCGGCGCGTTCCTCAGCTTCAGCCTCAGCGCGCTTTGCTCCGGCGGCCTGCTCATCAGCCGAGGCGCGGGCGCTTTCGGCTTGGATCGAACGGCTTCTGGCCTGCTGGCGAACCTCGCCCGCCTGCTCACGACGACGTTCGTCACGCCTGCGACTCGCGGCGCGGGCGATGAAGGCGATGAGCACCAGCACCACCACGGCGCCAACGGCAATTGCGATGATCGTTCCGGTGTTCACGGTTTCCTCCTGTGGCTGGCTTTGTTTGGGTTCCGGGCGCCCCTGTGGCTGACGCGAAGACGTCTTAAGTCCCGAGAAGGCGCGGGGTGGGTCCTAGTGCCGACGGAGCTAAAGGCCGCCGCGTCCGCGGCGTCTCAAGCTGAGCCCGCCGCCCGTCAGCAGCAGGATGAGGCCGTTGACGAGCGGGATCGTGAGCATCGTCACCTCCCAACGCTTGCTCGACTTGGCGCGTTCACGGCTACCCGCGCTTGTGCTTCTTTATTCCCCCTAGCGTGTCGGCGACCTTGTCCACGGCTTTCTTCAGGGACCCCTTCGCCTGGTCGGCGTGTCCTTCGCTCTTCAGGCGCCGATCCCCGGTCAAGGCACCGGCAGCCTCCTTGACGCGTCCCTTCGCTTGATCGATGTTCTTGTCGGTCATTGTCCCTCCTGGTTTGAGTTGTTGCCGGGCATGCGGCTGCGATGAGCGCGGCGCGAGCGGCCACCACGACAGCGCGCCGACGGGCGGGTTGATGCCGGCTGTGGCGACGGGCCGACCCCTGCGGCGCTCGCCGCAGGGGCTCACTCCGACGCTAGAGGCGCGGTTCTTCGTAAGGTCCGCCCACTACTCGACGTCGAGCGGTCGCCATGTAGAACAGCGACAGCACGATGCCGACGACGCCGGCGATGATGAGGATCAGGCCGATCGCTGGCCGCGACACGCCCGACACGTGAAATGTCAGGCCGTAGCGGATGATCGCGCCGACGGCGATGAGGAAAATCGATGTGCCGAGAGGCATACCTAGACCCTCCCGCCCCTGCGATAGCCGAATCCGCCGCCCGTGAGGAAGACCACGAGGGCTACCACCAGCAACAGCCAAAGCAACGGGCTTAGACCGATCCCGCCCGCGACGGCTGCGATTACAAGGACAATCAAAAGCAACTCCAAGAGCCCCATAGGATCCTCCTTTAGGTCGAATGCTCCTCAAGCAAAACCTCCTTGCGAGGGGAGAGAGAACACTCTTTCTATCACAGAGAGAGCGATCTTTCTAGTGCTAAGCTTCCAGGTGCTCGAGACCCGCCAAGAAGCGGCCGAGACGGGGCCCAGCGCCCGCGAGCGGATTCTGGATGCCGCCTACGAGCTGTTCTCGCGACGCGGCATCCAAGCAGTTGGGGTCAACGAGGTGATCGAGCGCGCCGGCGTCGCGACCGCGACGCTCTACCGGCACTTCGCCTCCAAGGACGAGCTCGTGCTCGCGTTCCTCGACCTCCGCGAACAGCGCTGGACCAAAGACCTCATTGAAGCCGGGGCCATGCGTCGCGGCTCGAACCCCGAGGAGCGACTACTCGCCATCTTCGATGTACTCGACGAGTGGTTCCATCGCGACGACTTCGAGGCGGGCTCGTTCATCAAGGTACTGCTCGAACTCGGCCCTAAGCATCCCGCAGGCGGCGCCAGCGTTCGGCATCTCGAGCAGATCCGCGCGATCGTACGCCGCTTAGCCGAGGAAGCCGGCCTGCGCGACACCGATTCGTTCGCGCGCTCGTGGCACATCCTCATGGAGGGCTCGATCGTCGTAGCAGCCGAGGGCGACGCGCAAGCCGCGCGGCGAGGCAAGTCGATGGCACGCCAGCTCATCGATCAGTACCGATAGCTATTTCCCCGCGCGAGTGGAATGATCCCGGAGTGGATGATCGACGCAAGCGCCGTATGGCGCAGAACGAGGCCCTGGCACGGCGCATAAACGACAGGATCGAGTATCAGCGTCCACGCAACGGAGAGTCGGCCGACACCTTCATATGCGAGTGCGTCCGCGTGGATTGCGGCGGGGTACTGGACCTCTCGATCGGGGAGTACGCGCGCGTGCGATCCCATCCGCGCCGGTTCGTCGTGCTCCCAGGGCATGAGGAACCGGCCGTCGAGTCGACTGTCGAGGTCTACCCCGGTTATGTCGTGGTCGAAAAGCGCGGCGAGGCGGGACGGATCGCGGAAGCCGAGGCGGGCGGCTAGCCCAGCTCGCACTCGCCGGATGCGAGAGTGCCGGGCTCGCGGGGTCGGACACCCACCGCCGCTCAGGACGGACGGCCCAGGTGTGTCGGGCCCCAAGCGACACGCCTGCTAGCTGAGCATCGCGACAGCCGACCAGCCCCAAGGCCGGGCTTGCGCTCAGGAATGTGATGAAGGAGGCCCCCTTCGGTGGCACGATCAGTTGTCATCGAAGACCGAGCCTGGAAGGAGGCCTCGTACATCATGTTGCATGTTGGGTTGGATCTCAGTCGTAAGCGTGTCGATGTCTGCTTGATCTCTGATCAGGGCGAGCTCGTCGACGAGCTGGCCGCGCCGTTTGACGAGGACGGCTTGCGCCGCTTGACCGAGCGTGTCGCGGCGAAACAGACGGGCCGGGTGCGCGCGGTCGTCGAGTCGATGAACGGCGCGCGGTTCGTGCATGACACGCTGGAGGCGCATGGGCTGGGACGTGCTCGTCGCCGACGCGCAGCGCGTGAAGGGCCTCGCGCCGTTGGCGTGCAAGACCGACAAGATCGACGCGCGGGTATTCGCCGAGCTGTCGTTTCGTGATCTCGTGCCGGCGATCTGGCTGCCCGACCCGCAGGTGCGTCGTGAGCGCGAGCTCGCGCGGTTTCGCCTGCACCTGGTGCGTCATCGCTCGAGCCTGAAGAACCGCATCCACTCGACGCTGATCACGTTCGGCAAGCCCTGCCCGGTGTCAGACCTGTTCGGTGTCGCCGGGCGCAAGCTGCTCGAGCGCCTGCAGGTCCCCGAGCCGTGGCGCGAGAACGTGGAGGCCAGCCTCGTGCTGATTGATCAGCTCGACCGTCAGATTGACGCGGTCGCCAGCGAGCTGAAGTACGTCGGCGCGGATCACCCCTACGTGCCGCTGTTGATGAGCGCCCCCGGCGTCGGCTGGCTGGTGGGGTTCTCGATCGCGTGCGAGATCGGCGATATCAGCCGCTTCTCCTCACCGACGAAGCTGTGCGGCTACACCGGCCTGTGCCCGAGGGTGATCCAGTCCGGGGAAACGGACCGGCGCGGGCCGATCTCAAAGCACGGCCCCAAATATCTGCGCTGGGCGCTGTTCGAGGCCGCGCTGAACGCGTGCGACCACCCCGTCTACAAGGAGCGCTACGAGCGCACCAAGAAGCGCCTCGGGCGCCAGTGCGGCCCAAAGGTCGCGCAGATCGAGCTCTCCAGAAAGCTCACCGAGGCGATCTGGCACATGCTCACCCGCAACCAACCCTTTGCTCCGGCAGGCGCCCCTTTTCGTCTAGCCGCTTGACGGTTCTCTTAGGAAATGCGCCACCGGAGCGACCTCCTATGACACCTGATCCTCACACCCCGATGAGGCGATAGAGAGATGAGCGTTGCTCGCCACCCCCAACCCGCACGCGGACCCTGACCCACTGCCAGACTCGGCCCGCCGCGTCAAGCGCCAGCACCCTGGCGCCCGCGAGCCCCTGCGCGACACGGCGCTTGACCCGACCCGCCTCGCCCGGCAACACGGCGATCACCCCGGGGCTCACGCCCCAAACCCCCTTGACAACCACCCCTCCTTCATAGAGAGGCGATAGAGAGATGAGCGTTGCTCGCCACCCCCAACCCGCACGCGGACCCTGACCCACTGCCAGACTCGGCCCGCCGCGTCAAGCGCCAGCACCCTGGCGCCCGCGAGCCCCTGCGCGACACGGCGCTTGACCCGACCCGCCTCGCCCGGCAACACGGCGATCACCCCGGGGCTCACGCCCCAAACCCCCTTGACAACCACCCCTCCTTCATAGAGACGACCAGCGGCAGTGCCGGGCCGTCGCCCGATGACGACTGCTTCCCTCCGATTGCGCGCGCGTGCTGGTCGCCGTGGGCGCCGCTGTTGGCACCTCGGACGGAGACGCGCGATTCGCCGGCGTCGTGAGCACCGCGGGCAGCTGAAAGCAGGTCCGCATGCCGGCGCACCGCGAGTCTCGCAAATCGCCAAGAGGAGGGGAGACACACTGCCTCCGCTTTCGCGGCGAAGGGGGCGTCTTGCCCGTTCTCCGGGTGGCTCACGGTCCGTTGAGCGCAGGAGGGACGCTGTAGCGCCCGCGGGCAACGCGGAGGAATCTGGGGGCCGGGCCCGTGAGGTTGCCAGCGAGGGTCGCCTTGACGGACGCCCACCGAACCGGTTCGCCGAGGAGAGCCTCTACCCGCGCGTGCACGTCGCGAGCCTGCATCGGGTCGCGCTCGTCGATAAGCACCCGCGAGATGGCGTCGATGAGCCGGCCTTGCCGTGGATGTGCGGCGCCGACCGCCGTGCCCGGCATTCCGGGAGCGCAAGTTCGAGGGTCCACGGGCGCCTCGAGGCGAGTTTCTGGGTCGGTGGATGCGCCGTCGAGCAAAGCCTCCAGTGGCGCCGGAGGGTTGGAGTGGTGTCCACTAAGGTCCACTCGGACCGATCGTAGGAGGATTCTCACCCGCGCGTGAGATTCCGCCGACATGCGTGTCTTAGGCTGTGACCAGCAAATCTTTCAGAGAGGGGAGCCGCAGGCTATGTCGCGTAGAATCGTCTTGAGCCTCGTCGTGTCGCTGTTGGTCTCGTTGGGGGCGCTCGGCGTCGCTGCGCTCGCCGGCGCGGCGACCACAACACAGTTGGTCCTGTCTCAGGGCGCGGCCTTCGGTGTGCTCGGCTACGACTGTGGCGGGATCTCCGAGCACGTCTACGCCACGGGCTTCGCCTCCAACGGATATCCGACGGGAGCCGCGTATCTCTCAACGACGTGCAATGCAGGCGGCCGGGGCGGCCATTCGATCAAAATTACGGCGTGGGCCAGCGCTACCTGGACGTGGTATGGCGAAACGCGCAGCTATGCCAAGCTGGCGGGCGAACCCGTGGGGCTGAGCACGAGTTTCTCGGCCGAAGACTCTCACGGCGACCGCGTTTACAACACCGCTTCGGCGGCCTATCTGGAAACGACCTCGCCGCCAGTCCTCGCGCCCGAACCGCCGACGGGTGTCTCGGCCTACGCGTTCCGTACAGGTGAAGAGGGCGAGGCCGGCCCGCAGGAGTTCTCCGTGGGCTGGATCCTCGCGCCCGAAACCGCCGGTCTGATCACGTCTTCGACGGTCACCGCGCGGCCGGTGGGGTCGTCGGCGCCGACGCTCACGACGACGGTCAATGGCGCCGCGTCAAGCGCGCTGGTTGGCACGCTGGAACCCAATACGACCTATCTGGTCACGGTCACGAGCACGGATGCGGAAGGGACCAGCGGCGAAAGCTCGCCGCCGGATGAAGCGAAAAGCCTGTCGCCTGAAGAAGGCGAACTGGTGCCCCCGATCGCGATCACCGAAGCTGCCTCTGGCGTCACGCAGACGGCGGCGACACTCCAGGGTTACGTCAATCCCGCGGGCGAAGAAGTCGGCGTGTGCCAGTTCGAATACGGGACGAGCGAAGCGTACGGGAGCACCGTGGCCTGCTCCTCGCTGCCCGGCGAAGGCGAAACCCCGGTCCCCGTCTCGGCGCCCGTGGGGGGCCTGAGCCCCAACACCACCTACCACTACCGGCTCCTCGCCGGGAGCCCGGGTGGCTCAAGCTACGGCGGTGATCAGTCGTTCACGACGCTGGCGAGCGGAGAAGTCCCGAAGGTGAAGAAACTCTCGCCGAAATCCGGCCCCGCGGCTGGCGGCACGCTCGTGACGATCACCGGCACGGGCTTCACCGGGGCCACGGCAGTCATGTTCGAATCGGCCGAAGCGCACATCGTCGCGGTCAACTCCAACACCTCGATCACCGTCGAAGCGCCCGCGGGGACGGTCGGCGCCACGGTCAACGTGACCGTCACCACGCCCGGCGGTACGAGCGCGATCACATCGAAAGACCACTTCAAATACAAAAAGAAATAAGACGTGCCGCACTCGCTCTAACGGGGTACGTCGTCGACAGGCTCCTGCTTTTGAACGAGGTCCGTCAGCTTGAAGCGCTGACGAGCTCTCGAGCAGCGACGCTCTGCTCGTGCTCGAACGCCGACTCGAGCCGCTCGATCTCTTGACTGCCGAGGCCCGTCAGGCGTGCGACGTCCCTCCAGCGCTCAGCTGCAGCCGACACCTCGGCAACGATTGCGGCGGCCTGCGCCTGCGAGAGTCTGAATAATTCGGCAACCTCCAGGGCTGTTGTGAGACTTGCCTCGGCGTTGTTCTCATCGATGGCCGTCGCCAGCTGCTTGGCTTGGCCTTCGGGGTTGGGGTTCAAGTCGAACGCCGGCGATAGCGACCAGCCTGCGGTGCTCTTGCGCAGGAACCCGTGGTTGCGCAGGTGATCGTCGGTGTTCGAGATCAGAATCGTGAAGACGATCCGCCGCCACAGCTCACGCAAGTCCGCCCCGGCGTCGGAGGAGCGCTCTTCGAGCACCTGTGCGATTTCCAGATAGTTCGCCTGCTCTCCGTCTCTGGCCTGCAGCATCGACATTGCGCTCAGGTAGCCGATGCGTCCGGTCATGTCGCGGTCGAACCGACGCACCACCAGCACCGGCCGGTTCTCGACGACGTGCAGCTGATGCTCGGGAACGGTGATCCCGGCGTTGCGCGCGAGCATGAGCGCGACGGCCTCCCATCGGATGACGTCCCACTCGTCGGCCTGGGGGGATGGGAACTTGGCGATCGCCAGACGCCCTTCGGCGTCGAGCACGTGCGCCTTCGGTCGCGCACCGCCGAGGGAGCTGCCGCCGTGCAGGAGCAGGCGCAGATCCTCGCTGGTCGGTTCGTCACGTTCGAGCTCTTCGGACGCGTTCAGCAGGCGTCCAAGCCCAATCAAGTGCGGCACGCCCTCGTCGTCAGCGGCTAGATACTGCTCGCCGTCGTGGCCGCGGAATCGCAGCGCCCCCTGGCGCAGGTCGTCCCGGGCACCAAGCAGGAAGTCGACCTCGGCAAGCCCGCGCTGCTGCGTGCCCGCGTCCCGCGCGCGCTGTGCCGCCGCGCGCCTGACGACACGCCGTCCCCATCCGTCGGGCGCGCAGTCGGACATCGCGCCGAACAGTCGCTGGCCCACGCCTGTCTGATGCTGACCCGCTTGCAGCGGCAGGCCGGGATCGAGCTCGTAGGCATCGGCTCGTTGCAGATAGTCCTCGCGGTAGCTGAAGGTGGCCGATTCGCTCTGCCCGTGCCGGTGTGTCCAGAGCCGTCCGGCGGGGACGTCACTCCCAGCGATCTGCACGTCCACCTCGTTCGGCTGCTCAACCATCCCCCGTCAGCCTCCTCGGTCGCACGCGACGAGGAAGGTCTTGATCTGCACGCATCCGGCCGACGTCGCTGGCGAGCGGATCCAACGCGTCGGTCAGAAGCTGCTGGATGCCGAGTGCTCTCAAGATTCGGAGCAGGTTCTCGACACTTACGCCGCCGTCGCCTGCCTCGATGCGCCGAACTACTCCTCGCGATACGTCGGCGCGCTCAGCCAGCTGAGCCTGCGTAAGACCGCGCAGCTTACGCCACGTGGTGGTGCTCTCTGCCAGGCTGCGCTGGGCGCGGCGAACCGGCACAGGAATCGCTCGATGTGGGATATTGTGCGCCATATGTGGTCCACTATAAACCATACTGCGCTATATATCGACCATTATTTGCTGTTGGCCCCGCGGGGACCGACAAGGAGGTGATCGACGCGGCGGCCAGGGCCGAGTAGATCACGGGTCAAGCAGCACGTTTGACAAAGAGCAGCGTTCTGATAAGATTAGTGGACAATGTTGGTTCTCGCAGACCTCCGCCCGGCGGACAGAGACGCCACGAAGCGAGCAGTGACCGGCGTCGCGTCGGCGCGGGACAGCGTGTTCGAACGTTGTTGTGGTCCCTGACGTTCTCTCCTCCTCGCGTCCGGGGAGGTGCCCCCCACCTCCCCGGACGCCCCTCTGAGAGGCGCCGCTCTAGCAGCGGATGCCTGGCTCAGCACATCACCGCCAAGTCCCGAAAGGAGCCACGGATGCCAAGAATCATCGTCACCGCCGATTCATCCCCGTTATCCGCCCCGGGCCGCCGATTGTCGAGTGCGACCCAGCCAACAGCCGCGAAGAAGCCGATCCGCCGCGAGCGCTCGCAGCCAACTCGGCGCTCGCGCCTAGACCGACGCGCCAACCCAGATACCCCGGAGATCCCATGGTTCTGCTGCTAGCAAGCGCCTCCTGGACACTCGTCCTCTCGCTGATCGTCGGCCTGTGCATCACGGCCCGCGACGGCGACCTTCAGCACAACCGTCCACCGTCTCCTGCCGTGCTGGAGCTCATCGACCCGAGCAGCGTGGTCGCGACCGCGCTGCTCAAGCAAGAGCGACAGATCACGCCAGGTTACGCACATGCCGACACCGTGGCCCGATCCCCGTGGCTTGCCGAGACACCCGGGCGATGATCAAGATCGACATACACCAGCACCTATGGACGGAGCCGCTCGTGCAGGCGCTTGCTGAGCGTCGGGAACTCCCCTTCGTTCGCCACGAACACGGGCTGACCGTTCTGTTTCTCGCCGGAGAGCGTCCCTACGTGATCGACCTTCCCGCCGAGGTGCCGGCTCGTCGCGCTGCCCTCGTCGAGCTCGACGGCCTCGACCGGGCGCTCTTATGCCTCTCCAGCGCCCTCGGGATCGAGTCGCTGCCACGCGAGCAGGCGCTCCCCCTGATCGACGCCTACTACGAAGGGGTTCTTTCGCTCGGCGGTCCCTTCGGTGTGTGGGGCGCCATCGCGCTCGACTACGCCGATCCTGACGACGTCCACCGCGCCGTCGCTGGCGGCTGCGTGGGGCTTTCGCTCCCTGCGGGCGCGCTCTGCAGTGTCGACGCACTCTCCCGCCTGCACTCGGTGTTGGGACGCCTGGAGCTGCTGGGGGCACCGCTGTTAGTTCATCCCGGACCTGGCCTCGGTCTCACGGCCTCGCGAGCGGCGGCACCGGCGATGAGCGATCCCCTGTGGTGGCCGGCGCTCACCCGCTACGTCGCCGATATGAACGCAGCCTGGCTGGCCTTCCTCGGAGCCGGTCGCCGGCAACATCCCGAGCTGCGCGTGGTCTTCTCGATGCTTGCGGGCCTCGCCCCGTTGCAGGCCGAGCGACTCTCCTCGCGAGGCGGCCCCGCCCCCGAGGCCGCCGATCCGCTGGTGTTCTACGACACGTCCTCCTACGGCCCTTCGGCTGTGCGCACGCTTGCAGAGTTGGTTGGGCCGTGTCAGCTCCTCTACGGCTCCGATCGTCCCGTCGTGGAGCCGGGTGAGCTCGGCGTGCCCGACCGGCTGGACTGGGATGCGACCGCTGATGGCACGTGCCGTGCGCTTGGTGCGACCGTGGGGGTGGCGGCGACATGAGCCAGGCATCGCTTCCCGCAGCTGTCCGGTCGACGAAGCTGGCGCCGTTCTCCGCGATCCCACGTCCGCGCGGGCGCAACCTTTCCGCCCCAGAGCTCCAATCCTTCGTTGGCGAGCTCGCCGGCCGCCCCGAGCTGTGGGTCGACCTCGTCAAGCACGACCCCAAGCGTCGTTATCGATGGCCGACCGCGCGATCGCACATGCGCCGTAGGCGGCGTCTTTCACTTCTCGCCGGCCGACATTCACCGCGTACGCCACGCTGGCTCTGACCCGGCGGTCACCCTCCACGTCTACTCCCCGCCGCTTCAGCGGATGGGCGCCTATCTCGTGGACGACGGAGTCCTCGTCCGTCATTCGGTGTCCCACACCGAAGAGCTATGCCCGGTCCGCGCGGCGAGGGACCTAGGTTCCTAGACAGTGCCGAGCGCTGCCGGTGCTTGCACTCTTTTGGAGGCGTAGCGATTCAGCAATCCGCTCACACGGAGGTGGCCGCCCTCGCGTGCTGGACAGCCCAGTCGAGAGCGTACTCTGCGACTTCCTCCCACCCCTGCTGGCCGACCGTGAAGTGCGAGCGATCGGGGAACTCCTTGTAGTCGGTGAGCGCGGTGGACTTCCGCTGGAAGCGCTTGGATGTTGCCTTGTCGATCGAGGCAGGCACAACGTGGTCTGAGCCCCCGGCGATGAGCAACAATGGCGCGCGGTCCTCGTTCTTGAAATCGAGCTGCAGCGCTGTGCGGGGGTTGAAGTTCGCGAACGCGCCTTCCCACAGCACGCGGCCAGGGCCCGGGACCGCGTAGCGTTCGAACGCCGCCTGGGCCTCCTCGTCGTTCATCGTGTTGGTGAACGAGTAATGGAACTCCTCGAAGGTCAGGGCCACCGCGCGGTGCCTGTTCGCCGGGCTCTTGAGCACGGGGAAGCCAGATCGCAGGGTGGAGAAGGGGAGCTTTGTGATTCCCCGTACGCCGGCCGCGTCGATGGCGACGCCTGCCGCTCCGAGGCCGCGGTCGAGCAGGATCTCCGTGAACGCGCCACCGAACGAGTGCCCCATGATGATCGGCGGGGTGTCGAGCTCGCGAATTATCGAGTCGTAGGCATCGACGATTTCTTCGATGCCGAGATTGTCAATCGCGCCCGTGTCCTGGCGAAGCTGCTCGATATCCACGTCCATGCCCGGCCATGCTGGTGCGAGCACCTGATAGCCATGACCGCTGAAGCGCTCGATCCAATGCTCCCAGCTCAGCGGCGTCATCCACAGTCCATGGATCAGAACGATCGTGTCGGTGGTGGGTTCGTCGGTGCTCATCTGCACCCTCCGTATGTCGGTGTCTTGAGATCGCCAGGCGGCATACCCATCCTTACTCCCTGCGGAGTCGCAGTCAAGCTGCATGTAGCCCGGCGGCGTCGAATGGCGCGCCCGCGAGCTGACCCCCGGAACACTGCTCGGCACAGACCACGCGACGCGGATTGCGAATCGCGCCGGCGCCGATCACGCCGCCGATGATCACGAGCACGCCCGCCACCCCGATGCCGAGACGGAAGGCCTGCAGCGAGGCGTGGTCGGACGCAGTGATGATCTCCGATGCCTCACGCGGCGGGCTCCCCCAACCGAAGGCCGGCCGAGCGTCAGACGCTTGGCCTGCGCGACGGCGGCCTGCCCCGATGGCGTCAAAGGCCGGCCGGCCAGCTCGTGATCGATCGAGGAGCTGAACTGGGCGGCCACGAGCGTGCCCACCGCGACCGTCCCGATCAGGCCGGCGACGCGCGCGACTGCGTTGTTGACGCCAGAGGCGATCCCCGCCTCGTTCTCGTCCACCCCGGCGAGGACCGCGGCGGTCAGCGGCGCGACCGTCATCGACAGGCCCACCGAGAAGAGCAGGATCGCCGGGAGAACCTCCGTTGCGTAGTCGACCTGGACACCGACTGTCAACAGGAGAAGCAGGCCTGTGCCGGCGATCAGCGGTCCCGCCGCCATGAACAGGCGCGGGCCGAAGCGGTCGGCGAGCGCACCGAAGCGCGCGGAGAGGCTGAACATCACGAGGCTCTCCGGCAACAGTGCGAGGCCGCTCTGCAGAGGGGAGTAGCCGGCCACCTGCTGCAGGTAGAGGACAAGGAAGAAGAACACAACCGACAGCCCGCCGTAGAGCGCGACGGTCTGGACGTTCCCCGCGACGAAGTTGCGGCGTCTGAAGAGATCCAGCGCGAGCATCGGATGGCTCGCCCGCGACTCGTAGAACAGAAAGGCGGCGAACACGAGCACGCCGCCGATCAACGAGCCGCTCACAGCGGGACTCGACCAGCCGAGACGCGGCTGCTCGATCAGCGCGAACACCGGACCGCCGAGACCGAGTAGTTTCGACGTTGCGCGCACGGTGCGGGCCGCCGCGAGGCGATCAAGGACACACCGAGTTAGGATTCCGCCGTGGACAACGAGCAGTTAGAGCAATTCGCCGAGGAACCAGAGGTGCTCCTGGATCCGGGCGAGTACATGCTGCGGATCGACGAGGTTCAGATCGTCAGGAACGCAATCCGCCACTCTGCATCGTCGTGGGTGGCGCCAGCGCCGGCAAGAAGGTCTGCCCGGAGACCTACGATTTCAGTGAGGGTGGCGAGAACCGTGCCGCAATCCGCAACCTTTACGGATGGGGCGTGAGTGAGGAGGAACTGACGGAGACGGGCGGCGATCTGACGTCGATTGGCGCGCTGCTCGTAGGTCGCGTTGGCCGGGTCGAGTTGCAACAGCGCGAAAGTGAGATGTCAGGCATTGTCAATACCCACGAGCCAGGCGCGATAGAACCGGTGCCGCAGTAACAATGAGCCGCGCAACGTGGAGCGCGGCTACAGCAGCCCGACCTGGCGCAGGATCGACACGGAGTCTGAGTAGACGTCCTTGCGCTTGACCTTGCCGTCCTCGAATGGGATGACGTCCATACCCTCCCATTCGATGCGCTTGCCGGATGGCTCGGCGACGATCTCGCCCCGGCTGAGCGGCTTGAGGTGGGTCGCGCTGGCGGTCCACTCCTGCACCACCAGGTCCTCGCGCACGTAAAGCCTGCGGGTCTGGAACTCGATGTCGGGCCAGGACTCGAAGATGCCGGCGATGTGCCCGAGTGCCTGCGCGCCCTCGGCGCGCTCGCCGGCGGTGTGGTTCTCGAACACCATATCCGGGGCGTGCATCGCTCCGATCCGCTCCACATCGTGGGCGTTCCACGCGTCGTTGTACGCCGCGATCGTCTCGCGCAGTTGCTCGGTCGTACCTGTCATGCCCAGTCCATTGGCTCATACCCGCTCGATCGAGGTGCGGAGATGATCAGTACGCTCGCAGGCTCCTCGCCACCGTTGCTGACCGTGCGCGAGTGATCAGGGTCGATCCGCGCGAACGTCCCAACGCGAGCGACGTGCTGCGCGCCGTCAATCACCAGCGTTGGGTTGCCGGCGAGGATGTAGAACACCTCCTCCTGGTCGCGGCCGGTCTCGTCGTGCTCGGGAATCTGCTCGCCTGGCGGGATATCTACGACGTTGATGCCGAATGCACGCAAATCGAGAGTGCGGCGAACGAGCTGCCAGTTGCCGGCCGTCTGACAATCGTCTGTGTGGGCGATCGTGAAGGTCACGAGAGCCTCGTCACAATCTGTTGCATCAGGACCTCCTCGGACTGTGCAATGCGGACGTGATCGACCTCTGCCAGCGCCAGACTAGCCTAATGGTCGATGAGCTGTGATCGCGAGCACGCCACAACGGCCAGCGCTACTTCCAAAGTCTGATCTGGCCCACGTAATCGCGGTTGCCGTCGGTGGGGAAGAACTCCAGGTCGGTCGGTCGCGCTGCGAGCGCGGACGACGCCCACGGGGGTGCAACCACACTGGCCCACCCGATGACGTCCGTGTGCGCGAGGATCGGTGGCTGTCCGAACAGCGATGGTTGTGGGGAGCCCTCGCCGTTGAGGATCGCCGGGTACCCGATTGTTTCGCGGGGCCCTACCGAGGGCGCCAGCAGCAGTTCGACGGTCGGGTCGGGGCGGTAGCTGGGCATGGGCGATCTCGCGAGGAGCGGGCCGAACTGAAGCGGCTCGGTCCCAGTGTTGGTGATCATCACTCGGAAGGACACCAGTTGTCCATGGCCCGTGGGGTAAATGTCTGGGTTCTTCGCCGCGTTTGTCACGTGCGTTGGAGCAGCGCGCCAGCTAATCAGGCGCGCGTCGTATTCCGGCATGTGGAGCACGCTCGCGCGATCGACGACGTTGTAGACGACAATCGGTTGAAAGCCCCCTCCGCGGGCGCACAGCCCTTCGCGGCCCGCCGGCGTGCTGATCCCGGCGGCGGCGCACGTCGGGTAGGGCAGGCCCCCGGTCGCGCGACCCGCCGATCCAGAGGCAAACGCGAAAGCTATCCTCGCAGCCACGAGAATCGCGGTGATCGCAAACGCACGCCCGCGCCGGCGGCCACGTCCCGCTAGCGGTGGATCGGGCCTCTGCCCGAAAGGCGAACTTGCAGTGCGCGTCACCTAGACGGAATCGGCCTGGCATTCGGCGTGCTTGAGCGCTTCCACGCCTCAAGGGAGCCCGATGGGGGGCGTGATGTCGACTTCGGAGTCGTTTGTCCAGACCCAGCGCTCGGCCTGCCTGCGTCGGTAGCTCGACAGGAACACCGCGATCACGCTGTGGTCGATGAGGCCGGAGTACGCGCACAGCTGGTAGCCCCGCAAAGGAGCGGTGGTGCTGCATCGTGGCAAATGCACCGCCCGCCCGATCAGCCCTTGATGGGTCTGGGCATCGATGCTGCTCAGCAATCCAGGAATGCTCGTGGCGACCTGGTCGGTGGGCTTCGCGACGAGGTAGCAGCGGTACCACACCTCAGCCGGGCAGTCGGACCCAGAGTCGAGCTGGACGAAACCCGCAGGTCGCTTCAGCCGATGGAGGGCGGCGGTCGCCGCTGCGAGATCCTGCCGCGCCTGCTCGGCTCGGATCCCATCGGCGATCCGAGGGATCACGGCGTATGCCACCGCCAACGCCACGGCGAGGAGAAGCGCAACCGCGTACCTGCGATGTAGGAGCATCACGGCCGTATCGGCCTCCACGGCGTCTCGACTGAGCGGGTGGATCTCGCGCGCCGGGGCAGTGGCTCGCTCGCGGAGCTCTTGGAACAGCTGAGGTCCAACGTGCCGACCTATCAAGCCCGCACGAGAGCGCGCCGATACAGCGAGCATGCCCACGCCCGGTCAGCGGACGGCCGAGCAGCTGTTCGAAGGCTTCGAGCAGACCGCGGTCGCCGCCAAGGAGGATCTGTCGGGCGCGCTGATCACCGTCTTCGACTCCGATCTGCGCCTGATCCTCGCTGCCGGTCACGCGCTCGGGCGCCGGGAGTCCTCGCCCGCCTACCAGGAGGGGCAGGCGCTCGCGGACAGCTTCCCCTCCGGCATCTGGGCGCAGATCGAGCCACTGTGCCGCTCGGCCCTGCGCGGGGAGACCCGCTCGAGGAGGATCCTCACCGCGGACGGGCGCCCACGGCTGATGATCGACGTCGGCCCGCTCAGCCCCGGCACCGGCAACACGCCGGCCGAGATCGCAAGAGGCGTAGCCGTGATCCTCGACATCTCCACCCTCAAGCTCGCCGAGAGCCCCGAGCGCCACCCCCAGGAGCGCTTCGAGGAGGTCTTCCAGCGCGCCCCCATCGGCACCGGCCTGATCGATCAGGAGGGGCGCTGGGTGCTCGTCAACCAGGCGCTCTGCGACATCACCGGCTACACCTCGGACGAGTTCATCCGCAGGCGCTTCCACGACATCACCCACCCCGAGGACGCCGAGAATGACGCCAGCCGCCGCCGCCAGCTCCTGAACGGCGACATCTCCGCCTACCAGGTCGAGAAGCGCTACTTCAACGCGGCCCGCGAGACGATGTCGGCGCTGCTCTCCATCTCGCTCGTGCGCGATCACCGCGACCAACCCCTGCACTTCATCGTGCAGCTTCAGGACATCTCCGAGCGTAAGCAGCTGGAGGAGCACCTGCGCCACCTCGCCGACCACGACCCCCTCACCGGTCTGCGCAACCGCAGGCTGTTCGAGCACGACCTCAAGCTCCAGGTCGGGCGCTGCCAGCGCTACGACGAGCAGGCCGCGCTACTCGCGATCGACCTCGACGGCTTCAAGCAGGTCAACGACATTCACGGGCACCGCATCGGCGACGAGGCATTGAAGGCCGTCGCCAGGATGCTCACACGACGGCTGCGCGCCACCGACCTGGTCGCGCGCCTCGGCGGCGACGAGTTCGCCGTGCTGCTCCCCCACATGGATCGCCAGGGCGCCGAGATCGTCACCGAGGACCTGCGCCGCGTGATCGATACCTGCACGGTCGACACCGGCGATACCGTCGTTCACCTCGCTGCCAGCGCCGGCTTCGCGATACTCGACCGCCACACCGTCAACGACGAGACGGCTCTCGACGACGCCGACCACGCGATGTACGCGGCCAAGCGCGCCAAGAGCGCCTCGCGCTAGCACAAGCTGGAGCCGGACGGCCGCTTCTAGACGACCGAGTTCACCTCCATCTTTTCTTCGTTCGTTTGGACCGTCGTGATGCTCCACGAGCTCTGTTCGAATGCCCCGCCGCCGAGTGAGCTTTCGATGACGTCCTTCGGCTGGCCTTCGAACTGTTCCGGCTTCTGTTTACCTGCCGTGGCTGCGTATTTGAGTGTGGTCTTCGAGAGCATGCTGTTGGTCGCGATCGCTACGATCACCGAACCGCTCCATATCCTCGACACGCCACCGCAGGCGAATTCCACGATCGCTCCGCCGCCAACGGCCTTGAGGTCGAAGCCGATTTCGTTCTGAATTGGGCCTTCTGCGCCGATTTTTATGACGCCCAATTCTCCCTGAAGCGCACCAGTCACGATTTCGCCTTCCTTAGAGCCTGTGGTCGAGCACTTGGAGTTGCCGGACGCGCATCCGGTAAATCTGAGCACAACCGCTGCCAATGTTTTTGGCCCTGAGTATTCGCCAGTGCCCTTCTCTTTTCCGCACTGGATCTGGGTCCCCCCGACCGATTCGAAGATGAAGCTTTCACCCGTTTTGATCTTCGTCGTGAATTTGGATTTCGGTCCCGGTCCCGGGATCCATTCATACTTTCCTTCGCCGCCGGCCGTCGTGCAGTTGCGGTTGCCGTATGCTCCGGCGCCCGCTGCGACCTTTACACATCTGCCAAATTCTGGAGCGGCACGCAGATATGTGAATCGATCGGCAGAGCTGGTTGCGCTCATCCCGCCGGGAGTGGTCACGGTTACGTCAACCACGCTGCTGCCGGCCGGCGAAACGGCTGTGATGGTCGTCGCCGAGTTGACTTCGAAGCTTTTGGCATTGGTCGATCCGAACTTGATCGCGGTCGCGCCCGTGAAGCTTGTCCCCGTGATCGTAACCGTGGTCCCTCCAGCCTGTGGGCCGCTGTTGGGATTCACGTTGGTGACAGTCGGCAGATAGCTGAACAGATCAGCCGGGCTGGTTGCGCTGGTGCCGCCCGGAGTGGTGACGGTTACATCAACCACGTTGCTCCCGGCCGGCGAGACGGCTGTGATGGTGGTCGTCGAGTTGACTTCGAAGCTTTTGGCGTTGGTCGTGCCGAACTTGACCGCCGTCGCGCCGGTGAAGTTGGTCCCAGAGATGGTAATCGAGGTCCCACCGCCGGGTGGGCCCGCTTTGGGAGCGACTTCTGTGACGACCGGAATCTGCGGGCCGAAGGCGAGGCTATGGAGCGCGCCGGCCGAGATGCCCTTGACTTCGGCCGCTCCACTCACCGCAACCGGTATGTCGCTGTCGCTCGCGGTCCCGTCGCCGAGCTGCCCCTTGTCGCCGGCTCCCCAAGCCATCACGGTGCCGCTGCTCAACAGTGCAAGGCTGTGACCGCCACCGCCTGATATCACCGCGACCGCGCTCAGGCCGCTCACCGCCACCGGTACGTCGCTGTTCGTCGTCGTGCCGTTGCCGAGCTGCCCCTTTGCGTTGTCGCCCCAGCTCATGACCGTGCCTTTGCTCGATAGCGCTAAGCTGTGGTTCTGACCGCCTGACATGGCGGTGACTTCGCTCAGTGCGCTCACTACCACCGGTACGTCGCTGTTTGTCGTCGTGCCGTTGCCGAGCTGCCCGTCCTTATTGTCACCCCAGGCCATCGCGGTGCCGTTGCTCAACACGGCGAGGCTGTGATCGTCACCCGCTGCGATCGCGCTCACCCCACTCAGTCCGGACACCGCGACCGGTAGCAGTTCGCCATTGGTGGTAGCTCCGTTTCCCAGCTGTCCGAACCCATCGCCGCCCCAGGCCATGACCGTGCCGTTGCTCAACAGCGCCAGGCTGTGCAGTGCACCGGCCGCGATCGCCGTGACCCCGCTCAGTCCGCTGACGGCGATCGGCACATCGCTGCTGGTGATCGTGCCGTTGCCGAGCTGGCCGTCGTTGTTGGAGCCCCACGCCATGACGGTGCCGTTGCTCAAGAGGGCGAGGCTGTGCTTCTCGCCGGCTGCGATCGCCGTGACTCCAGTGAGTCCGCTCACCGCCACCGGCACGTCGCTGTTCGTCGTGCTGCCGTTGCCGAGCTGCCCCGACCCGTTTTCACCCCACGCCATGACGGTCCCGTTGCTCAGCAGCGCAAGGCTGTGATTCCCGCCGGCTGAGACGGTCGTGAGTTCGCTCAATCCGCTGACGGCCACCGGCTGGTCGCTGTTGATCGTCGTGCCGTTGCCGAGCTGCCCGTCAGCGTTGTAGCCCCAAGCCGCCGCGCCGGGGGACGCCGCCCAGGCGCCCGCCGCGCAACCGGCGCTTGTTGCGAGGACGCAGAAGAGGCACAGCCCCATCATCCTGATGCGTTGCATGCTCTCGCTCCTTTTCCCTGCCCCCCGGTTCGACCTACTCCGTGACGCGACAAGATAGCGGGAAGGTTGCGCGGGTGCCGGCGTCTTGCTTGTCGAGGACCGACACAAGCCCCTTGTTCCCATCCCCCGACCCTGCGAGGAGTCCCCCATGAGGCGAACGTACATTCTGCTGGCTGCCGCCGTGGCCGCTGCGGCGAGCGGCGCGGCCGTTACGAGCGCGAACGGCCGCGGTTCGAGCGCCCACGCCACTCGCGCCGCCAAGGTCGAGCTGCGCCACACGCGCCTCGGCAGCATCCTGGCCACCGCTTCGGGTTTCACGCTGTACGAGTTCACGCGAGACCGCGCGAGCCAGGACAGCTGCGTGAAGATCAGCGGGTGCTCTGAAACGTGGCCGGCGCTCCAGACGAGCGGCACGCCGAGCGCCGGGCCGGGCGTCAAGGCCTCACTGCTGTCCACGATCCGGCTGTCCGGGGGCGCGAAGCAGGTCACCTACGCGGGCCACGCGCTCTACCTGTACAGCGGCGACAACCAGGCTGGCGACACCTCCTACGTGGGCGAAAGGGCGTTCGGCGGCACGTGGTATGCGATCAACGCCGCCGGACACACCGTGAAGTAGCCGCGCGCCGGTCCGCAGACTGCAAGATCGCGCCCGGCGTCGTGGGGACGCCGGGCCGACGGTCACGCAAGCGACCGCAGATGCCGATGCTTACGCAGTGTCTGTGTCATCTCTGCGAGAGCGCCGCGCGGACCCTCTTTGGGCGAGCGTCGATCGCGCGGCGGAAGCCGCGATGCGCGAGCTGCCCGAGGCGCTCGTGGTCGTATTCGACAGCGAGCTTCGCTTCGTGCGCGCCGCTGGCCAAGCGCTCGAGCGCCTGAGCGATCCTGGCGGCTTGGAGGAGGGAAAGCTGCTCGCGGACGCCCTTCCGAGCGATGTGTGGCGCACGATTGAGCCGCTGCTGCGCTCGGCGCTCGCCGGCGAGACGCGGTCGCGGGAGATCTGGACGGCCGGACAGCGACATTGCGTGATGGTCGATCTGGGGCCGCTGTGCCTGGACGGCTTCACCGCCGACAGTCGGCTCGACGGCGTCGCCGGCGGCGTGGCGCTCGTGCTCGACATCACCGCCCGCCGGCAGGCCGAGCTGCTCGCGTCCCCTCCTCACGGCGCCTTCGAGGAGGACGCCCAGCGCCTGGAGCGCGCCCCGATCGGGAGTGGGCTGCTCGACCGCGACGGCCGCTGGCTGTTGGTCAACCGCGCGCTGTGCGACATCAGCGGCTACACCGCCGACGAGCTGATCGGCAAGCGCTTCGACGGGATCGTGCACCCGGACGATCTCAACAACGACCTGGAGCAGCGCCGGCGCCTGCTCGCGGGTGAGATCCCGGCGTTCCAGGTCGAGAAGCGCTACTTCGACGCCGCCGGAGAGACCGTCGCGGCGATCCTGTCGATGTCCCTGGTACGCGAGCGCGACGGCACGCCGCTGCACTACGTCGCGCAGCTGCAGGACGTCTCTGAGCGCAGGCAGCTGGAGGAGGACCTGCGCCGCCTGGCCGACCACGATCCTCTCACCGGCCTGCGCAACCGCAGGCTGTTCGCGCACGACCTCAAGCTCCAAATCGCCCGCTCGCGGCGCTACGGCGAGGTCGCCGGCCTGATGGTGATCGACCTCGACGCCTTCCGGCTGGCCAACAGCCTGCACGGCGAGCACGCAGGCGAGGAGGCGCTGGCGGCCGTCGCCAGGGCGCTCGCCCGCAGGCTCAGAGAGACGGACCTCGTCGCACGCCTGGGCGCCGATCAGTTTGCGGTGCTGCTGCCGCACGCCGATGAGGACGCGCTCGCGGTCGTAGCGGAGGGGCTCGCCCACGTCATAGCGGCCTGCGGCGTGGACGTCGGAGACGACATCCTGCACAGCTCTGCCAGCATCGGCTCCACGCTCGTGGACGCGCGCACCGAGAGCGCCGAGCAGGCGCTGCTGCAGGCCGACCGCGCGATGCGCTCCATCAGGCGCGCCAGCGCCGACGCCCCCTGACCGAACCGGCGCCGCGACCGCGCGCGTCGCGTCGCGCCTCAGCTCCCCGCCGGGACCCCTCCGGTGCGGTGAATACGCTCATCATATGCAGCAAAACGAGCGGCTCGCGGTGATCGACCTCGGATCGAACTCCTTCCGGCTGGTCGTGTTCATGGCCGGCGATGGCTGGTGGAAGCGCACCGACGAGATCTACGAGCCGGTGCGCATCGGCGAAGGACTGATGGCAACGGGCACGCTGGGGGAGGAGCCGATGGAGCGGGCGCTCGCGACGCTCGACGTGTTCGCCCACTTCTGCCGCGCCAGCGGCCTGGGGGAGGGGGCGGTGGACGCGGTCGCGACGAGCGCCATCCGCGACGCCGAGAATGCCGAGAGCTTTCTCGCGCGGGCGCGCGAGCGCTTCGGACTGCCGATCCGGGTGCTCAGCCGCGAGGCCGAGGCCCGCTACGGCTACCTGGCGGCGGTGAACTCGACGACGTTGGAGGCGGGCTGCGTGCTCGACCTCGGCGGCGGCTCGCTGCAGATCGTGCGCGTCGCCGAGCGGCTGGCTCGCAAGTCGGGCTCGTGGCCGCTCGGCACGGTGCGGATGAGCGAGCGCTTCCTGCCCGCCAACGGACCGGCCAAGCGTAGGCAGCTCGAGGAGCTCTGCGAGCACGTCGCCGGAGCGCTCGCCGATGCTCCGTGGCTTGCGCACGCCGCCGACGAGCACAGCGGCGGGCGCCTGGTGGGCATCGGGGGGACCGTTCGCAACCTCGCCGCGGCGGCCCAGCGCGCGGCCGAGCTGCCGTCCAACGGCGTCCAGGGCATGGTGATCGAGCGCCACGCGCTCGATCAGCTCGTGGCGCGGCTCGCCTCGCTGCCCGCGTCCGAGCGCGCGAGCATTCCCGGCATCAAGCCCGCTCGCGCCGACCTGATCCTGGCCGGGGCGGTCGTCGTTCAGGGTGTGTTGCGGGCCGGAGGCTTCGACGCTCTGGAGACGACCGAGGCCGGCCTGCGTGAGGGGGTGTTCTTCGAGCGCCTGCTCGCTGGGAGGGACCCGCCGCTGCTCGACGACGTACGGCGCGCGAGCGTGCTGAACATGGCCGCGCAGTACCACGTCGACCCCGGCCACACCGAGCACGTGGCCGCACTCGCCCTCGGCATGTTCGATGAGCTCGCCCGGCTCGGGCTGCACGCGGGCGATGCGCGCGAGCGCGAGCTGCTGTGGGCGGCGTGCATGCTGCACGACATCGGCATGTCGATCGACTACGACGATCATCACAAGCACTCGCGCTACCTGGTCCTCAACGGCGGCCTGCCCGGGTTCACGCCCGTCGAGACCGCGATCATCGCCCAGGCGGTTCGCTACCACCGCAAGGGCATGCCGATGCCGGGCCCGATGGCCGCGCTGTTCGGCGATGGCGACGTCGCGCGCCTGGACCGCTGCGCGACCCTGCTGCGCCTCGCCGAGGACCTCGAGCGCTCGCGTGACCAGCTCGTGCGCAGCACGAGCCTGGCGCTGCGCAACGGCGAGGTGGAGCTGCGGCTGATCGCCGATGGGGAGTCGGCTGTGCCGCGCTGGGCGGCCGGTCGCGAGCGCGAGCTGTTCGCGCGCGCCTTTCACCGTGGGCTGTCCGTGGCCGCCTAGCCCTCGCCTAACCCCAAACGGTATTGCGCCTAGCCCAGCTGCCCGCGTCCAGCCGCCACCGGCCGCTGCGTCAGCTTGCGGCGAGCGCGCGTTCGCGACCGGCGCAGTCGAACAGCACCAGGCCGTACGGGTAGGCGATCGGGCTGTTCCATTCCGACGGTGTCAACTCCCTGCACGCGCGTAGCACGGCCGCCGTGGCGCTGTTGCCGCCGCGCAGGGAGTACTCGCCGCCGAGCAGCACGTAGCGCGCCTGCCCGCTGGCCACGAGGCGCGCGAGCCCGGGACCGTCGAGCGCGGGGTCGGTGCCGCTGTAGCCGCCCAGCGCGCCCGCGTCCAGACCCAGGAGCATCAGCGGCGAGGCGGTGTCCGCGGCGACGGTCAGCAGCGCCCAGCGCGAGCCCGGAGCGTGGGTGGCGACGTAGTCGACCAGCGCGCGATCGACCGCCAGGCTGTGCTCGTTGACGCCGTAGCCTCCTGCGCCGGCGAGCGCTTTCGTTCCGGCGACCGGGAACGTGCCCTCGACCGGGGCGAGCCAGGTGGAGGTCGCGTACGCGGTCGGGACCACGAGCAGCAGCAGGAAGGTGAGCGCGATCGCCGGCGCGGCCAGACGCCGCTGCGCGATCAGCGCGGCCATGCCCACGGCCGCTCCCACCACGAGCGCGGGGATGAACCACAGCATGTAGTGCTCGCGGTGCATCAGCACGACCTGCGCCCACACGCTCGTGGCGAGCGCGCACCCCACCAGCGCGAGGCCCCACAGCCTGCGGCTGCGCTGTCCCTGCGCGAGCTTCACGAACGCGAACGCGCCCGCTCCCGCCATCGCTCCCGTGCCCGGCGCGAGCGCCGAGGCGTAGTAGGGGTGGACGATCCCCTTGGACAGGCTCAGCACGGCCGCCTCGACCAGGAACCAGCCGCCGAACACCAGCACGGTCGCCAGCCGCGGATCGTGACGACCGGGCGCCGCGGGGCCGCTCGCCTCTCGTCTCGCGTCCGCGCCGGCCGTCGCTCGCGCCGCGTCCGCGCCGAGGTCCAGCAGCACCAGCAGCGCCACGCCAAGCAGCCCAAACAGCGCGAACGGCAGCATCCAGCCGGCCTGGTCGCCGAGCCCCACGCCGAACAGGCGAAGCAGCCCGGGCGGGCCGCCGAAGGGGATCGGGTTCTGTTCCCTGCCGGGCGAGGCCGTGGGCGCGGACGCGGGCGCGGGCTTGGGTATCGCGCCGAGCGGCGCCGGCGCCGGCGGCGACGGGTGGGCGTCGCGCGCGCCACGCGCGGCGGCGGCGGCGACCGCGCGCTGGCGTGCAGCGGGCACGTAGGCGCCGGGTCGCACCAGCACTTCGTTGGGGCCGCCCGCTTGGCCTTCCACGCGCCCGAAGCCGTTGTAGCCGAACGTCAACCCGAGCTCGGAGTTGTTGGTCGAGCTGCCCGCGTAGGGGCGCTTGGCGGCGGGCGTGGCATCGACGAAGGTGATCCACGCGAACGACACCGCCACCATCACCGCGCCGGCTGCCAGCAGCTGCGCGATGCGCCGCGACGGCGAACCCGGTGCGCAGACGAGGTACGCCAGGGCGATGCCGGGGACGACGAGATAGGCGGCGAGCGTCTTGGTGTTGAAGGCCAGCCCCACGACCGCGCCGCACCACAGCAGCGTGCGCCAGCGTCCCGTTTCGCTGGCGCGCAGCGCGAGGCTGCAGGCGATGACCATCAGCAGGATCAGGACCGGGTCCACGCCGTTGTCGCGCGAGACGGCCGCGAACGATGGGAACACCGCCAGCGCGAGCGCGGCCGCGAACGCCGCCACGGCGCCGAGGCGCCGCTCGAGGGTGACGTACAGCAGCGCCACCGCGAGCACCCCCGCGAGCGCCTCCGGCAGCAGCAGGCTGAGCGGCGAGAAGCCGAACAGCTTGGCGCTGCTCGCCTGCACCCACAGAGCGAGCGGCGGCTTGTCGACCGACACAAGGCCACCGGGGTCGAACGACGCGAACACGAAGTTGTGCAGCGAGCGCAGCATCGACTGCACGCCCGCCGAGTAGAAGATGTTGGCGTAGCCGTTCTGGGAGAGCTTGTGGATGTACAGCACCGCCGCGACCGCCACCACCACCGCCAGCCCGGCGTGGCGCAGCTGTAGCGGCGAGCGGGGCAGGCGCCTGCGAGGCTCCGCCGGTGCCTCGCGACGGGGCTCGCTGCTCACCGGCTCCGACGCCGTGGCGCTCACCCGCTGAGCGTCCCCACGAGCCGGTCGAGGTCGTGCTCGTCGTTCCATGCCCCCACCGACGCTCGCAGCCATGGCCGACCGGGGATGTTTCGAACGATCACGCCGTGCTCGGCCAGCGTCGCGCGCTCGGCGGGCGGGTCGGCGCTGGGGAAGGACACGAGCGTGGTGTGCGCGCGGGGCGCCGGCTCGCGCCCGCGCTCGGTCAGCAGCTCGGCCAGGCGGGTGGCCAGCGTGCGTGCGCGCTCGTGCACCGCGGGCCAGCCCGTCGACTGCAGCACGCCGATCGCCGCCAGCGCGCATGCGAGCGTCTCGGCATTCATCGAGGGCGCGTCGAAGCGCCGCGCGTCCTCGTGCGGCCGGGCGTCCAGCCCGCTGTTGGGGTCGGCGAGGTTCTCGTAGCCGCGCCTTGAAACCGCCAGGCGTTCGCGCAGCGCCGGGCTGACGTACAGCATGCCGGTGCCGTCGGGGCCGCACAGCCACTTCTGCCCGGCGCCGGCGTATGCGTCGCAGCCGAGCGCGTGCACGTCGACCTCGATCGCGCCGACTCCCTGGGCGCCGTCCAGCAGCACGGGGATCTCGAGCTCGGCGAGCTCGGACGGCGCCAACGAGCCGCTCACCCAACCCACGTGCGAGCAGGCCACCAGGCGGGTGCGCGGGCCGACCGCGTGCGCGACCTCGCCCAGCGGGACTTCGCGGACCTCCACGCCGCGCAGCTCGCGCGCGGCCGACAGCGCCCCGAGCAGCCCCGGGTGCTCCTCATCGCTGGTGAGGATCTCATCTCCCCGACCCAGCTCCAGGCCGCCGATCGTCTGCGCCATCCCGTCGGTGGTGCAGGTGGTGAGCGCGACGTCGACGGCGTCGCAGCCGAGCGCCGCCGCGTAGGCCGCACGCAGGCTGCTGCGCAGCTCGGCGCGGCGCTCGAAGTGAGCCTGCGCGCGTCCGTCGCTCAGCTCGCGCGCGAGCTCGCGCTCGGCTGCACGCACCGCGAGCGCGGGCAGCGGCCCGTCGGTGCCCGCGTTCAGGTACGCAAGCCGATCCAGGACGGGGAACTCGGCTCGCAGCGCGGACAAGCTCACAAAACGCGAGAATAGCTCCATGTCGGACGCCGACCCGCAGCAACCCCTGTGGACACCGTCCGCGGAGGACCTGCAAAGCGCCGAGATGACGCGCTTCATGCACTGGGCGGGAGAGCGACACAACCTGCACTTCGACGACTACGCCGAGCTGTGGCGGTGGTCCGTGGACGCGCTCGAGGACTTCTGGGCGGACATCTGGGAGTTCTGCGGCGTGCGCGCGTCAAAGCCCTACCAGCGTGTGCTGAGCTCGCGCGAGATGCCCGGATCGCGGTGGTTCGAGGGGGCTGAGCTCAACTACGCCGAGAACCTCCTGATGGCGGACCGGGTCCCGCACGAGCTCGCCGTGCTGCACACCTCCGAGCGATCGGGCGTCGGCGAGCAGCGGCTCGGCGAGATCACGTGGGGCGAGCTGACCGCGGAGGTCGCCGCGGCGGCCGGCGGCCTGCGGGCCCTGGGCGTGACCCGGGGCGATCGCGTGGTCGCGTACATGCCCAACATCCCCGAGACGCTGATCGCGTTCCTGGCCGTCTCCAGCATCGGCGCGATCTGGTCGAGCGCCGCGCCGGAGTTCGGAGCGCGCAGCGTGATCGACCGCTTCGCGCAGATCACCCCCAAGGTGCTGCTGACGGTCGACGGCTATCGGCACGGGGGCAAGGACTTCGACCGCATCGCCGCCGCGCAGCGGATCCTCGAGGAGCTGCCGAGCGTCGAGCAGACCGTGGTGCTGCCCTACCTCGCGAGCGACGCCGACGCTGACGCCGACACAGCCGCCGACACAGCCGCCGCCGCGGCCGCGGCGGTCGCCGCGGGAGCGTTCTCCTGGAGCGAGCTGCTCGATCTTGACCCGCCGGCGCCTGGGAGCGAGCTCAGCTTTGAGCAGGTTCCCTTCGACCACCCGCTGTGGGTGCTGTACTCCTCGGGCACGACCGGCCTGCCGAAGGCGATCGTGCAGGGTCACGGCGGCATCCTGATCGAGCAGCTCAAGAAGCGCATGCACCTCGATCTGCGCCCCGGCGACCGCATGTTCTGGTTCACCACCACCGGCTGGATGATGTGGAACTTCCTGATCGGCTGCCTGCACAGCCGCGCCGCGATCGTGTTGTACGACGGCAGCCCCGCGCACCCCGACCTGGGCGTGCTGTGGAGCCTCGCCGAGCGCGCCGGGATCACGTGCATGGGCGTCAGCGCTGGCCTGCTGGCGAGCTGCGAGAAGGCAGGCGTGTCGCCCGGTCGCGACCACGACCTGCACGCGCTGCGCGCGATCGGCTCGACCGGCTCGCCGCTCGCGCCCGAGAGCTTCCGCTGGGTCTACGAGCGCGTGAAAGAGGACGTCTGGCTGTTCTCCACCAGCGGCGGCACCGACGTGTGCACGGCGTTCGTCGCTGGCTGCCCGCTGCTTCCCGTCTACGAGGGCGAACTGCAGTGCCGTGCGCTCGGCTGCGCGGTCGAGGCCTGGGACGAGCAGGGCAGGAGCCTGACCGACGAGGTCGGCGAGCTCGTGGTCACCGAGCCGATGCCGTCGATGCCGCTGTTTTTTTGGGGAGATGAGGATGGCGCACGGTTACGCGAGAGCTATTTCTCGATGTATCCGGGCGTGTGGCGTCACGGCGACTGGATCCGCATCACGCCCCGCGGCGGCGCGGTGATCTACGGGCGCTCGGACTCCACGATCAACCGCCAGGGCGTGCGCATGGGCACCAGCGAGATCTACCGCGCCGCGAGCGCGGTCCCGGAGGTGCTCGACGCGCTGGTCGTCGACGTTCCTCGAAGCGGCGCCCAGGGCGAGTTGTGGATGGTGCTGTTCGTCGCGCTCGCACCCGGCATCGTCCTCGACGACGAGCTGACCCGCGAGATCAAGCGCCGCATCCGCGAGGACTGTTCGCCGCGGCACGTGCCCAACGAGGTCCGCCAGATCGACGAGGTCCCGCGCACGCTCTCCGGCAAGGTGCTCGAGGTGCCCGTCAAGCGCATCCTGATGGGCGCCGACCCGAGCCAGGCGGCGAGCGTCGACTCGCTCGCCAACCCGCGCTCGCTGGACTACTTCGTGCAGCTCGCCGCTGAGCTCAGAGTCCCATCGAGCGCCCGACGATCTCCTTCATGATCTCGTTCGCGCCGCCGTAGATCCTCGTCACGCGGGCGTCCGCGAACGCGCGCGCGATCGGGTACTCGAGCATGTAGCCGTACCCGCCGAACAGCTGCAGGCAGCGATCGACCACCCTGCCCTGGAGCTCGGTGCACCACCACTTGGCGATCGCCGCATCCTCGGCCGTGAGCTCGCCCGCGTTCAGCGCCTGCGCGCAGCGGTCGACGTACACGCGCGCGATCTCCACCTCGCTGCGGATCTCCGCGAGCGTGAAGCGCGAGGCCTGAAAGGAGCCGATCGGCTGGCCGAACGCGTGGCGCTCGCGTACGTACTCGAGCGTCCATCCGAGCGCCGCCTCCGCGGCGGCCACCGCCGAGGCGGCGATCGACAGTCGCTCCTGCGGGAGGTTGGAGACGAGGTAGCGAAAGCCCTCGCCCTCCTGGCCAAGCAGGTTCTCGAGCGGCACGCGCACATCCGCGAACGACAGCTCAGCCGTGTCCTGTGCGTGCTGGCCGACCTTCTCCAGGTTGCGCCCGCGCGCGAAGCCCTCCATGCCGCGCTCGATCACCATCAGGCTGATGCCGCGGTGGCGCTCGGAAGAGTCGGTCTTCGCGGCGAGGATCACGAGGTCGGCGTTGATGCCGTTGGTGATGAACGTCTTGGTGCCGTTCACGACGTAATGCTCGCCCTCGCGCCGCGCGCTCGTGGACATCGCCGCCAGGTCCGATCCGATCCCCGGCTCGGTCATCGCGAGCGCCGTGATCAGCTCACCGGTCGCGATCCCCGCGAGCCAGCGCTCGCGCTGGGACTCCGTGCAGTAGCGCAAGAAGTACGGCAGGCAGATGTCGTTGTGCAGCGTGATCCCCAGGCCGAAGCTGCCCACGCCCGCGCGCTGCGTCTCTTCGCCGATAACCAGGTTCAGGCGAAAGTCCTCGGCGCCCGCGCCGCCATCGCGCTCGGGCACCGCCATCCCCAGGAAGCCGCCGCGGCCGGCCAACGCGAACACTTCCCTGGGGACGATCCCCGCGCGCTCCCACTCGCCGTAGCGGCCCTCCTCGCCGATCACCTCGCGCTCCAGGAACGTGCGAAAGCTCGCGCGGAAGTCTTCATGGACGTCCTCGAACAGGCTGCGCCTCATGCAGACGCACCCTATCGGGGAGGAGTGCGAACCGGACACGTCGAACAGAACCGCCGATGAAGCGCGTAGCGACCAAGACCGCCGAGCATCCCGCGGCCCCGGTGAACGGCACGAGCGAGCACCAGAGCCTGTCCAAGTACATCCAAGCGCGCTTCGACGAGTGCTCGCGCTCGCAGAAGGACGTCGCCCAGTACATCGTCGACCATCTCGACGAGGCCGCCTTCCAGACCGCCGAGGAGCTGGCGCGCCGCGCCAACACCTCGAGCTCCACCGTCGTGCGCTTCTCGCAGGCGCTCGGCTTCGAGGGCTTCCCGGAGCTGCAAGCGGCCGCGCGCGAGGAATACCGGCGCGTCAACGCCAAGGCCGCCAAGAACGGCACCGCCAACGGCTCCGCGCCGCTGTTCTCGCTCGACCAGAACGAGTTCGAGGCAGCGCTCGCCGCCGACCACCTCAACGTCGAGGACACCGCCCGCAAGGTCTCCCGCAGCTCGGTCGACGCGCTGATCGAGGCGATCGTCGACGCCGACAAGGTGCTCGTCGCGGGCACCGATCAGATGGCGTTCTTCGCCAGCTACCTGCGCCACCTGCTGATGCTGCTCGATCTGCGCGTCGACGTCGTCGCCAGCCCCTCGCAGGAGGCCCTCAGCCGGCTCGGGCGCATCGACAGCGCCACGCTCGTGATCGGACTCTCCGCCGGGCGCCCGCACCCCCTGGTCGTGCGCGCGATGAAGCTCGCCCGCCACCGCCAGGCGCGCACCGCCGCGATCACCGACGCGACCCTCTCAGAGGTCGCCAAGCTCGCGCGGATCAAGCTTTACTACTCCTCCAACAGCCCCGCCTACGTGCGCTCGCACGCCGCGCTGCTCAGCATCATCCAAGCGCTCGCCTATGGCGTCTACGCCCGCGACACCGCCCAGTACGACGATCGCATCAAGGCCTTCCGGCTGAAGTAGCTCTTGGCGGTGTTGGCGGCGCTCGTGTTTGCTCTCGCGAACACCGTGCAACGATAGTTATACGGCCCGCGCAAAATCGGAGTTCCAGCGGCGACCCTCGTCGCGCGCAACTCCCTGTCAAACTAGTGACCTGATGCGTGACGAGGCGACATTCCGGGTCAAGACGGGCCTTGCGGAGATGCTCAAGGGCGGCGTGATCATGGACGTGGTCACTTCCGAGCAGGCCAAGATCGCCGAGGATGCGGGCGCGGCCGCGGTGATGGCGCTCGAGCGCGTGCCGGCTGACATTCGCCGCGACGGCGGCGTGGCGCGCATGTCCGATCCGGAGATGATCGCCTCGATCCAGGAGGCGGTGAGCATCCCCGTGATGGCCAAGGCGCGGATCGGGCACTTCATGGAGGCCCGTGTGCTCGAGGCGCTGGAGGTCGACTACGTGGACGAGTCGGAGGTGCTCACGCCCGCTGACGAGGCCAACCACATCGACAAGTGGGACTTCAAGGTGCCGTTCGTGTGCGGCGCCACCAGCCTCGGGGAGGCGCTGCGCCGCATCGGCGAGGGCGCCGCCATGATCCGCTCCAAGGGCGAGGCGGGCACCGGCGACATCGTCGAGGCGGTGCGCCACATGCGCCACGTCACCGGCGAAATCCGCCACCTGGCGACGCTCGGCGCCGACGAGACCGCCGCCGCGGCCAAGGAGCTCGGCGCTCCGCTCGATCTCGTGCGCGAAGTGGCCGCGCGGGGGCGCCTTCCGGTCGTTCTGTTCTGTGCAGGCGGCATCGCCACGCCGGCCGACGCGGCGCTGATGATGGCGCTCGGCGCCGAAGGCGTGTTCGTCGGCTCGGGCATCTTCAAGTCGGAGGACCCGCCCACGCGGGCACGGGCGATCGTCGAGTCCACGACCCACTGGCAGGACTCCGATCGTGTCGCGCAGGCCTCGCGCGGCCTGGGCAGCGCGATGGCGAGCCTGGAGAGCTCCAAGCTCGAGGAAGAGCAGCTGCTCGCCCAACGTGGCTGGTAGCGGCGCGCCGGCGGCGCGGCCCGCAAAGCCGGTGGTGGGTGTGCTGGCGCTGCAGGGCGGCTTTCAGGCCCACGAGCGGGTGCTCGCGAAATTGGGTCCCACCCCCCCGCGCACGCGCGAGGTGCGCACTCCCGCCGACCTCGACGGCCTCGACGGGCTGGTCCTCCCCGGCGGCGAGTCGACGACGATGACGCTCGGCATCGAGCGCGAGGGGCTGGCGGCGCCGCTGCGCGAGCTGGCCGCGCAGGGCACGCCGATCCTCGCGTCGTGCGCGGGGCTGATCATGCTCGACCGCGACCACCTCGCGCTGATGGACATCCGCGCCGCGCGCAACGCATTCGGGCGCCAGGTCAACAGCTTCGAGAGCGACGTCGAGGTGCGCGGGATCAGCGGCGGCCCGGTCCGGGGGATCTTCATTCGCGCGCCCTGGATCGCCGAGCACGGCCCGCAGGTGGAGATCCTGGGCGCCCTCGACGGCCACCCGGTGGCCGCGCGCGAGGGGAGCATGCTGGCGGTCTCCTTCCACAGCGAGCTCGGCCGGGACGATCGCCTGCACCGGCTGTTCCTGGAGTGGGTGACGCAGCGGTCGCTGGCGCGCGAGGTGGGGGAGAGCCGCTGATGCGGATCTCGCTGTCCGCCGATGAGCTGCTCGGGATCGCGGGCACGCTCGTGGGCGAGCTCGAGCGTCGCGGCCACGAGACGATCCGCCATGGGGTGCTCGCCGAGCGCGAGCGCTACGACTGGGCGTGGGCCTCGGAGGCGGTCGCGCGCGACGTCGCCGAGGGGCGCGCCGAGCAGGGGGTCGTGTGCTGTTGGACCGGCACGGGCGCCTCGATCGCCGCCAGCAAGGTGGCCGGCGTGCGCGCGGCGCTGTGCGCCGACGCGGCCACCGCTGCTGGGGCGCGCCGCTGGAACGACGCGAACGTGCTCGCGCTGAGCCTGCGAGCCACCTCCGAGGCACAGCTCGTGGAGATCCTCGACTCGTGGTTCGCCACCGCGCCGAGCGCCGCCGGCGAGGACCGGGCCAACGTCGAGCACCTCGGGGAGATCGAGCGGCGCTAGGCGTCGGCGAAGCGCACGACCCCATCCTGCTCATGCTCGACTACGAGGCCGTCCCGCAGCAACAGATCGACGTGTCCCAGTACCTCCGAGAGGGTCAGGTAGGCCTGCGTGACGGCGACGTTGCCCCACAGCTCCTGGGCGATCTCGTGCGCGGTTCGCGGCTGCGTGGCGATCAGGCGGCGAATCTTCTCGGCGCGGCGCCGGTGCAGGCGCAAGCGCTCGTCGATCAGCGAGACGTGGTCGGTTATCGGCCGGCCGTGTCCGGGGAGCACGAGCGAGAGCTCCATCGCCCGCGTCTTCTGAAGTGAGTCGATGTAGGTGATCAGCGCCTGCGGGCGAGGTCCGCCGTGGTCCTCCTGCGCATCCAGCGGTCGCGCGAGCAGGGGGTTGGAGGAGATGTGCGCGATCAGGTGGTCGGCGGCGAGCAGGATCGAGGGTTGGCCGATCTCCGATCGGTCGTCGAGGAAGATCGTGTCGGAGGGGCTGTGCCCGGGACGGTGCAGCACGCGCAGCGTGCGGTCGCGCAGCACAAGCTCGGCGCCGTCGGCGAGGGGGCGGGTCACCTCGACGGCCGAGCCCCACGCGCGGAAGCCGGCCGAGACGGCTCGCAGCGCGGTCACGATTTCGGCCGGGATGCCGTGGCGCAGCATCAGGCGCTCGGCGAACTGGTCTTCGAGGTCGGTCTCGCGCCCGTAGTTTGCGAGGAACGGCGCGAGCCGGTCGAGGGCTGCCACCTGCGCGCCCGAGCGTCGCGCGAGGATCGAGGCGAGGCCGAAGTGGTCCATGTGCTGGTGGCTGACGACCAGCAGCTCGATGTCCTCGATCGCGTGGCCGTGGGTCGCGAGCGCCTGCTCAAGCTCGTCCAGCGCTTTGGCCGAGTTGGGGCCGGAGTCCACGAGGGTGAGCGGCGAGTCCTCGATCAGGTAGGCGTTTACGCGCCCGACCATGAACGGCGTTGGGATCGCCAGGCGGTGGATGCCGGCCTCCGCGGCGAGCGCGAGCTGCTCTTGCTCCGCGGGCTCCTCCGCGCTCACGAGCGGATCAGCTCGAGCACCTCGTCGCGGCGCCGTTGCATGTCCTGCGGTGATACCAGCGACTCCAAGCACAGGCGCAGCAGCGGCTCGGTGTTGGACGGGCGCACGTTGAAGTGCCAGTCGTCATAGTCGATCGAGATCCCGTCGAGGCGTTCCTGGCGCGCGTCGGAGTAGCGCGCGGCGATCTCCTCCATCTTCGCGGCCGGGTCCGCCACCTCGGAGTTGATCTCGCCGGAGATGAAGTAGCGGGCGTGATAGGGGGCGAGGAGCTCCGACATGCGCTTGCCCTCGCGCGAGAGCAGCTCGAGCATCAGCAGCGCCGGGATCGTGCCGGAGTCCGCGCAGTAGAAGTCGCGGAAGTAGTAGTGCCCGGAGACCTCGCCCCCGAACAGCGAGCCCTCCGCGCGCATGCGGGTCTTGAAGAAGGCATGCCCCACGCGGTTGACATACGGCGTGCCGCCGGCGCGTCTGACGGTGTCGGGCACAGCGCGCGAGGCGCGCACGTCATACAGGATCGCCTCGGGGCGGGTGGGGTCCGATCTCTTGCGCAGCAGCGACTCCGCGAGCAGCGCCGTGAGGAAGTCGCCGTCCACGAACGCGCCACTGTCGTCGATGAAGAAGCAGCGGTCGGCGTCACCGTCCCAAGCGATGCCGAGATCCGCCCCCGTCTCGAGCACCTTCTCGATGATCAAGCGGCGATTCTCGGGCAGCAACGGGTTGGGCTCGTGGTCGGGAAAGCTGCCGTCGGGTCTCCAGAACGTCTCGACCAGCTCGAGCTCGAGCCGCTCGAGCAGGGGTCCGACCATCGGGCCGGCCATGCCGTTGCCGCCGTCGAGCACGACCCGCAGTGCCCGTCCGCCCCGCGAGCTGATCGCGTCCGGGTCGATGAAGCGCAGTGCAGCCGCCTGAAAGTCGCCGTAGATGTCGACCTGCTCGAGCGTGCCGCGGGCGGCCCGATCCCGGCCGCGCGAGCGCGCGGGCGCTCCCGGGGCGAGCGCGGCGGCCTCCACCTCACGGCGGACGTCCTGGATGCCGGAGTCGCCCGACAGCGCGATCGCTCCCTCGCGGACCAGCTTGGCGCCGGTGTAGGCCTTGGGGTTGTGCGAGGCGGTGCACATCAGCCCGCCGTCGAGCTCGCGCGAACCGACGAGGAAATACAGCATCTCCGATCCGACCTCACCGGCGTCGATGACGTGTACGCTCTCGCTGAGCAGGCCCTCGCGGTAGCGGGCGGCGAGCTGGGGGGCGCTGAGGCGCATGTCGCGCCCGAGCCCCACGCGCAGCTCCGAGGCGGGCTTGCCGGCGAGGCGCGAAAGGACGCGCGCGAAGGCGCCGCCGATCAGCTCGGCGAGCTCGTCGTCGATCTGCTCACCGTAGAGGCCGCGGATGTCGTAGGCCTTGAAGATCTCGGCGGATGGGACGACGGTCATGCGCCTGCGCATCCTACGCGCCGGCGGGGCTTGCCGGCGCTCGTGGGCGGCCGCGCGACATGCCGGACTCGTAGACTTGCGGATATGTCCGGGCACTCCAAGTGGGCGAGCATCAAGCACAAGAAGGCGATCGTGGACTCGCGCAGAGGCGCGCAGTTCTCGAAGCTCTCACGGGCGATCACCGTGGCGGCGCGCGACGGCGGCGGCGACCCCGACGCGAACGCCACGCTCGAGAACGCAGTGCGCAAGGCCAGGGAAGCGTCGATGCCGAAGGAGAACATCGAACGGGCGATCGCCAAGGGGACAGGCGAGGGCGGCGAGGCGGACGCGATCGAGAGCGTGCTGTACGAGGGCTACGGCCCGGGCGGGGTGGCCGTGCTCGTGGAGGCGCTGACGGACAACCGCAACCGCACCGGAGCGGACGTCAGGCACGCGTTCTCCAAGAACGGCGGCAACCTCGGCGAGCCCGGGTCGGTGGCATACCTGTTCGACAAGAAGGGCATGATCGTGATCGACGCCGGTCGCTACTCCGAAGAAGACCTGATGGTGGCGGTCGAGGCGGGCGCCGAGGACGTGATCACCGACGAGGACGTGTTCGAGGTGATCACCGAGCCGGCGGACTTCTCCCGCGTGCGCAAGGCGCTGGAGGCGGCGGGCGTCGAGATGGCGAGCGCCGAGACGGCCTATCGGCCATCGAGCCTCGTACCGCTCGACGAGGCCCACGCAGGCAGGCTGATGAGGCTGATCGAGGCGCTGGAAGAGAGCGACGACGTCAGCGCGGTACACGCCAACTTCGACGTGTCCGCCGACGTGCTCGAGCGTGTTGCGGGCTAGCGGCGTGAGCCGGCCGCCGGTGGCGATCCTGTGCGGCGGGCGCGGCACCCGGCTGCAGGAGAGCACACAGGCGATCCCGAAGCCGCTCGTGGAGATCGGGGGGATGCCGATCGTGTGGCACGTGATCCAGCTGTACGCCGTCCAGGGCTTTCGCCGTTTCCTGCTGGCGACCGGCTACCGGGGCGAGCTGATCGAGCGGTTCGCGGCCGCGTGGCAGTGGCCTGCAGGCGTGAGCGTGGAGTGCGTGGACACGGGCCTGGACACGCCGACGGGGGGGCGGATCAGGCTGCTGCAGGCGCACCTCGCCGAGGCGGGGCTCTTCTGCGTCACCTACGCGGACGGCGTCGCGGACATCGATCTGGACGCGCTGCTCGCGTTCCACTGCGCCCACGGCGCGCTGGCGAGCATGACGGTGGTCAGGCCGCAGCTGCAGTTCGGGGTGACCGAGCTGGCGCGCGACGGTCGCGTGACAGGCTTCCGCGAGAAGCCGACGTCCGAGCACTGGATCAACGGCGGCTTCTTCTGCTTCGCTGCCGGCGTGCTGGACTACCTGGATGCCGGCAGCGTGCTCGAGCGCGCCCCGCTCGAGCGATTGGCCGCGGCGGGTGAGCTGCGCGCTCGCCGACACGAAGGCTTCTGGGGGTGCATGGACACATACAAGGACGCGGTGGCGCTCAACGACATGTGGTCATCGGGCCAGGCTCCCTGGCGGCTGTGGGGCCGGCTGGACGGGCGCGCCTCGGCGCCGCGCGGCGCGCGCGCGGGCGCGGTCGAATCGCCCTCGATCGCCTAGCTGCCGCTGGAGATCAGCGCGCCAGCCGGCGCGCGCGGTACAGGGCGACCGGTTCGCGGATCCCGCGCAGGCGCCGTTCGCCCGCGTAGGACCAGCTGTAGGCCTCGGGCGCGGACTCGTGCACCTCGCGCTCCGCCAGCAGGCTGCCTGGACGCGCGACGGACGTGATGCGGCTGGCGAGGTTCACCGGTCGCCCGAACCAATCGCCGCCGCGGCTGAGCGCGACGCCGGCTGCGATCCCGGCGCGCAGCTGCGGAAAGCTCGGGCCCTCGGCCTCGGCGGCGTCGAGCAGAGCGAGCGCGGCGTCGAGTAGTGGCTCGACCTCCGCGGAGGCGAGCATGGCGGCGTCGCCGATCGCCTTGACGAGCTTCACAGGGGGCTCGGCGACCTCGGTGGCTAGCGCTTCCAGGCGCACCGCCAGGCGTCCGAGCTCATCGGGCGGGACTTCCTCGCCGAGCCGTGTGAACCCCACGAGGTCCGCGAAGCAGACCGCGACCTCGCGTGATCCCGGCAGCCGCCCGCCGCTGCGCTCTAGCGTGCTGATGACCTCGCTCTGCGTCGCGTCGAGCAGATGCAGCGAGAGCAGGTTGCGCACCAGCGGATCGAGCAGCGGGTAGAGCTGTGCGGCGGCGTCGGCGTAACGGAGAGCGAGCTCGTGCTCGCTGATCCCGGGCCGCAGGACGAGCTTCAGCGGAAGCGCCCGCAGGCTCTCGGCGGCCTGCGAGAGCCCGCGTCCGAGGACGCGCAGCAGCTCGAGGTTCTCCTCGTCGGTGATCCCGGCGGCTCGCCCGCCGTGGATCATCTGGGCCAACACGAGATCGGCATCGGTGTAGGCGGCCTCGTCGGGCTCGGGGATCGGCAGGCCCATCGCGCGTCGGCCTCTGAGCAGGAACGCCGGATCCACGCCGGCGAGCTCGCACACCTGGGCGGCGGTGTAGCGCTCGCTCCCCGCGATCACACCCTCGGCTGGCAGGAACATCAGCGTGCCCGTGGCCGTCGCGCGGCGCAGCTCTGCCAGCTCCACGCCGTCGGCCACCAGATACTCCAGCAGCGCGATGCGCTCCGTGCGCGCCTCGCTCTCGAGCCCGTCGAGCAGGCCCTCGGCGGCGAAGTCGATCTGCTCGGCGGCCACAACGGCGCAGCGTACGGCACCCTGAAGGCGCACCCCGTCCGGGGCGCACCCGTTCGGGGCACACCCCGTTCGGGGCACAGGCCGGCAGGCGGGCACGCAGGCAGGCGTCCGATGGCGGGCGCAGAATCACAGACCGTGATCGTCCTCGGCATAGATCCCGGCCTCGCCAACACCGGCTACGGCGTCGTGACGCGTCGCGATGGCCGACTCGTGGCGCTGGACGGCGGCGTTATCCGGACGCGGGCCGAGACTCCTCAGGCGCGGCGCCTGGCCGAGATCCACGCCGCCGTGGACACCCTGGTGGGCGAGCACCAACCGGACGCGGTCGCCCTGGAGGAGCTGTACTTCGGCCAGAACGTCCGCACCGCGTTCGCCGTCGGACAGGCCCGTGGCGTGGTTCTGCTCGCCGCCGGCCAGCACGGGGTGCCGTGCGCAAGCTACACCCCCCAACAGGTCAAGGCAGCGGTCTGCGGCAGCGGGCGCGCTCAGAAGGATCAGGTTGCGCGGATGGTCAAGGTGCTGCTGGGCCTGGCCAACGAGCCGCACCCCGACCACGCGGCGGACGCGCTGGCGGTGGCGGTCTGCCACGTCAACTGCGCGCCGCTGGCGATCGCGCTGGCGGCGGCAAACGCATGATCGCGCTCGCGGCGGCGGGCGGATGATCGCGCTGCTGCGCGGCGAGGTGGCGGTGCGCCGCAGCGACCACGTGGTGATCCTCAGCGGCAGCGTCGGCTACCGGGCTGCAGTGTCCGCGCAGACGCTGACGCACGTGCCGGCCGCGGGCGAGCAGGTGACGCTCCACACGCACCTGATCGTGCGCGACGACGCGCTCACGCTGTACGGCTTTGCCTCCGAGCAGGAGCGGGACCTGTTTCTGATGCTGCTGTCCGTCCAGGCGGTCGGCCCCAAGGTCGCGCTGGCGGTGCTCTCGGCGGGCGCGCCACGGGAGCTGATCGCGGCGCTCGCTGCCGGCGACGCCGCCCGCTTTCAGGCGGTGCCGGGCATCGGCAAGCGCACCGCCGAACGAATCATCGTCGAGCTGCGCGAGAAGGTGGCGAGCGCAGCAGATCCACTCGGCGCGGGCGCGCCGGCGCGCACGCCGATCCTCGCGCGGCGCGGCGAAGCACAGGACCCGCGACTGCTGGCGCGCGAGGGCCTGCTCGAGCTCGGCTACGCGCCGGGTGAGGCCGAGGAGCTGCTCTCGGGCGCCGAGGGCGAGACGGCCGAGCAGCTGATCGCGGGCGCCTTGCGCCTGGCGCGCGCGGCGTCGTGAGCCGATGACCGAGACCGCCGCCCGCATCCAGACGCCCTATCTCGTCGCCGAGGACGAGCTCGACCGCTCGCTGCGTCCACGGCGGCTGCACGAGTTCGTCGGCCAGGAGACGCTGCGCGAACAGCTGGCCGTGGCGATCGAGGCGTGCACCGCACGCGGGGACGCGCTCGACCACCTGCTGCTGGCCGGGCCACCGGGGCTCGGCAAGACCTCGCTCGCGCAGATCGTGGCTGCGGAGCTGGACGTGCCGTTCGTGCAGACCGCCGGACCGGCGCTCGAGCGCAAGGGCGACATCGCCGCATTCCTGACCGCGCTGGAGCCGCGCAGCGTGTTCTTCGTCGACGAGATCCACCGGCTGGCGCGGACGCTGGAGGAGACGTTCTACCCGGCGATGGAGGACCACAGGCTGCCGATCACGGTCGGACAGGGCGCGGGGGCGCGGGTGGTGACGCTCGAGCTGCCGCCGTTCACGCTCGTGGGGGCGACCACGCGCACGGGTCTGCTGACGACGCCGCTGCGCGATCGCTTCGGCATCCAGGCGCGTCTGGAGCCCTACGCGGTGGGAGAGCTCGCGATCATCGTGCGCCGCTCCGCCGGCATCCTCGAGATCGAGCTGGAGGACGACGGCGCGCACGCGATCGCCGCGCGCAGCCGGGGTACGCCGCGGGTGGCCAACCGGCTGCTCAAGCGCGTGCGCGACTTCGCCGAGGTGCGCATGGCGGGCGTCGTGACGGCCGAGGCCGCGCACGCGGCGCTGGAGATGCTCGAGGTCGACGAGCGAGGCCTGGACCGCCTCGATCGGGAGATCCTGAGCGCGATCTGCACCAAGTTCGAGGGGGGGCCGGTGGGCCTCTCGACGCTGGCGGTTGCGGTCGGCGAGGAGCAGGACACGATCGAGGACGTGTACGAACCGTATCTGCTGCAACAGGGGCTGATCAAGCGCACTCCGCGGGGCAGGACGGCGACGCCGGCCGCGTACGAGCACCTTGGGCTCGAGCCGCCGGCGCGGGCCGGAGCGTCGCTGTTCTGAGGACGCCCGCGAGCGCGAGCGCGAACATCGAGGGATTCCGGACGGGCGCCTTCATGGCCTGGCTTGCGTACTCTGTGTGAGGACACCATGGCCCATCCATTCATCTGCCCGAACTGCGGTCACCGCACCAGCGAGCTGGATCGCAACATCGGCTTCACTCGCCAGCCCAAGGGCTGCGCCAAGTGCGGCTTCGCCTTTCTGTTCGAACTGCTCGACGACTACTACCCTGCGCCCGACGCCGCGTTCTTCGTCTGCGACGGCGAGGGCCGGGTGGTGGGGTGCGGGAAGAACTCCTTCGCGGTCACGGGCCTGGAGGAGGAAGAGGTGATCGGCCAGCGCGTCGAGCAGGTGCTTGGCCTTAAGTTCGCCAACGGCGACGATCCGGTGGCGACGGTCCTGGAGTGGGGGGTGCGCGCGCTGGAGGTGCCGGTGGAGGTCAGCGGCGAACGCGATGTGGCGGCCAGCGCTAAGGCGGACATGTTCCCCGCCTACGACGACGACGGCGGACTGTTGCTGGTTCTGACCCCTGACAAGTAGTCTCCTAAGACGATGACCGACCCTCGCCGCAACACCCTGGTACTTCTGATCGTGGCGGGTCTCGTCGCCGCGTCGCTGGTGGCGATCATCACCAAGCCGACGCGTCTGGGGCTCGACCTGAAGGGCGGTGTGGAGCTCGTCTACCAGGCCAAGCCCACGGCGCAGGCGAAGGTGGACACCGAATCGCTCGAACGGGCGATCAACATCATGCGCACCCGCGTCGACCAGTTGGGGGTGGCCCAGCCGGAAATCCAGCGCTCGGGCGCCGATGAAATCGACGTGGCGCTGCCCGACGTCAGCAACGCCTCGCGCGCTCAGGACGAGGTCGGCAGGACCGCGCAGCTGCAGTTCTACGACTGGGAGCCGAGCGTGATCGGCGCCGACGGCAAGCCGGCGCCGAGCGAAGGCACTGTGACCGGCGACTCGACGACCTCCGGACCGGGCGGGGTGACCGCGGGTCTGCCCGAGTACGAGGCGGTGCTGCGCGGCGCTAAACGACCGGCGATCCTGCGCAAGGGCGACACGACCTGGGAGAAAGGGTGCACGCCGCAGCAGCTGCAGGGGTGCATTTACGGGGACTGGTACCTGCTCGACACCGCGCACGAAAAGGTCCTGCGTGGCCCCGAGGAAACAGAACACAACCTCTACGGGGAGAATCTCAAGATCCCGCCCGGGGCGAAGCTGAAGGCCGTGCGCGTCAACCCGGGGACCGTGCTGGTTCAGGCCCACCCGGTGGAAAGCGCCTCGGGCAAGGTCACCAACGCTTCGCCGAACAGCTGGTACGTGCTCAACGACGAACCGGTGCTGACGGGAGCGGACATCACCAACCCGCAGCAGGGCTTCGACGAAGGCGGCGGCGGCAACGGCCAGCCCAACGTCACCTTCGGCTTCAGCTCTTATGGCAAGGGCGTGTTCGAACGAGTGACCAAGGAAATCGCGCATCGCGGCCAGGAAGCTCAGCTGCCGGGGGTCGGGCACGAAGCCGCCCTGCAGCACTTCGCGGTCGTGCTCGACGGCCAGCTGATCACGGTGCCGTCGATCGATTACACGAAGTACCCGGAAGGGATCGACGCCTCCACCGGTTCTGAGATCTCGGGCGGGTTCACGATCACCTCCGCCCAAAACCTCGCCAACGAGCTGCAATCCGGCGCGTTGCCGGTCAGGCTGGTGCTGATCTCCCGCTCGCAGGTCTCGGCGACGCTCGGCAAACAGGCGCTGACCCAGGGCCTGATCGCTGGTCTCGCGGGCTTCGCGGTGGTGTGCCTGTTCCTGCTGCTCTTCTATCGCGTGCTCGGCATGATCGCGGTTGGCGGCCTGGTCATCTACGGGATCTACTTCTTCGCGCTGGTCAAGGTGATCCCGATCACCTTGACGCTGCCGGGGATCGCCGGTCTGATCCTGACGATCGGGGTGTGCGCGGATGCGAACATCGTGATCTTCGAGCGCGTCAAGGAGGAAATACGCGGCGGCAGATCGATCATCTCGGGGATAGCCTCCGGCTACAAGCACGGGTTCGCCGCGATCGTGGACGCCAACGTGGTGACGTTCATGACGGCGTTCATCCTGTTCGCGCTCGCCACCGCGGAAGTCAAGGGGTTCGCGTTCATGCTGGGCATCGGCACGCTGGTGTCGCTGTTCACCGCCGTGCTCGCGACGCAGGCGGCGCTCGGCGCGATGAGTCGCTCGCGCCTCGTCTCGCACCCGGCCGCGTTCGGCGCGCCGCGGCGCGGCAAGGGCTGGACGTTCGACTTCATGGGCGCCTCGAAGTGGTTCTTCTCGATGTCGGGCACGATCCTGCTGATCGGAGCGCTGGCGATCGGCGGCAAGGGGCTGAACTTCGGCATCGACTTCAAGTCCGGGACGCGCATCCAGACGGCATTCATCAGGTCGGCCGCGGAGAGCGAAGTGGCGAAAGTGATGGCACAGGCCGGCTTTCCGAACGCGCAGGTGCAGAAATACACGAACGCGAGCATCGGCGGCAACGGCTATCAGATATCGACGACGACGCTTGGTCCGGAAAAGGTGAAGGAGGTCCAGGCCGCGCTCGACACGAAGTTCGGGAACGGTCCGAACGTGCCAGGCACCAAGGACTTCTCCTCGACGTCGATCGGACCGACGTTCGGGAAAACGGTCGCCAACAGCGCCGTGATCGCCATCATCGCGTCGCTGTTGGTGATCTCCGCATACATAGCCCTGCGCTTCGAGTGGAAGTACGCGGTGCCGGTGCTGATCGCGCTGATGCACGACCTGCTGATCACCGCCGGCGTGTACTCGCTGACCGGCCGCGAAGTCACGACCGCGACCGTTGCGGCGCTGCTGACGATTCTTGGCTACTCGCTGTATGACACGATCATCGTGTTCGACCGCGTGCGCGAGAACGTCCCGCGCATGCCACGCGCGGCCTTCTCACAGATCGTCAACCGCTCCATGTCAGAGGTGCTCACGAGGTCCCTGGCGACGAGCTTCTGCACGCTGCTGCCCGTGGTCTCGCTGTTGCTGTTCGGCGGCGAAACGCTCAAGAACTTCGCGTTCGCGCTGATGATCGGCATCGCCTCGGGCGCGTACTCGTCGATCTTCATCGCCTCGCCGGTGCTGACCCACTGGAAGGAGCGGGAGCCCGGCTACCGCGCGCGGCGCTCGCGGATCGTGCGCGAACTGGGGATCGTGCCCGCATACGCCACCACCGCAACCGGAGCGCCCGAGGACGTCGAGCCGGCGCAGAAGCGCAGGCGCACCCGGCGCGGGAGCCTGATCGCGCCGGAGGAGCCGGGCCAGCAGATCTCGAGGGACGAGTTCCAGGAACTGGTGGCCGACCTAGATGTGGAGGGCGAGCCCAATGGCGGAGCCGCGGGCAATCGCGGCCGCCGCGCGCGCACGGCGGACGGCAGCGCCACGGCGGCGCCACCGGTTGCGCCCCCCGCTGCGCCGGAGCGCGACCCCGCGGCCGATCTCACGCCCGAGGACCTCGTGCTCAAGGACGAGCCCAAGCAGCGCCAGAAGAGCCGGCGCCCGCGCAACCGCCGCCACGGGAGGTCGCGCTGATGAACGCAAGTGCAGGACGAGCGGCAGGAGGTGAGCGCTGATGGGAATGCTTGGCTGGGTGATGATGGGTTTGGCGATCTGGCACTTCACGATCTTCCTGCCGGACCGCTTCTGGGGCGGGATCGTGGGCGCGTTCGTGGGCTCGCTGCTCGGCGCGATGCTCATCGCGCTGCTCATCTACAGCGTGAAAGTATCCGCCCTGAGCATCCCCGGCCAAAAGGAGACTGACATCGCGGTCGTGCTCTACGCGGTACCGGGGGCGCTGATCGGGATCGCCCTGATCTATTTGGAGGGCATGCGCCGCGAACGCCTGGCGGCCGAGGCCGCGCCCACCAGCTAGCAGGTTGTGCCAGCCGGCCTGTCAGGCGTCTTTGCTCAGCGCCTGGGCAGTCACCTTGCCTGGGCTGGCTCCGGAGAATGCGTCCGGAGCCAGCCTGAGCGCTAGTTAAGCGACGTTACTAACTGTCGGTGTTGTTCGTGAATATCTTCAGCTTTGTTGGATTGTTGGTGGATACCGATCCCGGCACGGTTGCACCCGGGTTACCACTGATTTTGCTTTTGGCGATCGTGAAGCTGCCGAACTGATCGGCCGGTAGGTTGTCGGACAATCCCTCGATCGCCCACCTTGACATTCCCGTGATTTCATCGTTAGAACCCTTGCCCCTGGGTCCGAAGGTCTGACCTTCATACTGGAGCAATTGGATGCCGACTTCTCCATTGCTCATTTCGTTTTTGTTCACAGACGCGTAGCCTTGATCGAGCGCTACTGCCTCATAGCGATCTTTGTTCATCACGTTACTGTTGATCGTTGTCCACGGTTTGTTTTCTTCTTTTTCAGCATACTGGTAGGCGCCAATGTCGTTTTCGTTGATATGCGAGTTTGTCACGCTGGACCCTTTGGCGCCCAGATAGAAGAGGACACCGGTCGACTGGGACTTTGTCATATCTTCTGTGCTGTTACCGCAGTTTTCGTTGTTGCACTCGTTTCCAGTGATTTCGGATTTGGTGATTTTACCTGACGCGCCGTAGCTCACCTGAATCCCGTTCTGAGCGATTGCGGTTGTTTCGCCGGCGCCTTTTACATTCGTCGAGGTAACGCTGATGCTTGAACCTTCACCCTCATCCGTGATGCCGTTCTTCATGTACTGGGAGACGTTGTCGCGAAGGAGCGTTGCATGACCGATCTCGCTCGGTTCCGTGCGAGCAGTGCCGACCTCTATACCAACGCCACCCTGGCAACCGTTGATCGGGCTTGCACCCGCACCAACCACGTTCACTTCGGTGGCCGTGAGCGTTGCACCGCCGGCTACGAAGATACCGTACATGCTGTCGTAGCAGGTCCCTTCTGGCCACAGTGCTTCGAGGGTGAGGCCGGTAATACTGACTGTGCCTGATGTGCAAATCGAGATGGCGTCTTGGTTGGGCTGGTATCCGGTGATCGCCGTGTCACAGGGTGTGGTCGAGTTTTTCACCGGTTCCGGCAACTTGATTTTCACTCCACCCATCGGAGCCTTGATGCTGACCGGCCGTTCGATCTGGATCTGTTCTGTGTACGTGCCCGGGCAGACATCGATCGTCGTTCCCGGAGCGGAGACGGCCGCCTGGATGGTTGCGTACCCTGGGTTCATACAACTGTTGAACGGCGCTTTCGGGCTACTTCCAACCCACAGTGCGTTCGCCTGCGCCATGGCGGGCAGCGCGACTGCGCTGACTGCCGTGATTGCGGTAGCGGCCAAGATGGACTTCCATCGGTTAAGCATCATGCTTGACTTCCTTTGCTCGGTGGAGATCTTCTCCACGTGTTTTCAATGCGCACGCTAGAGGCGTACCGATCCGCCAGGATCTCGAGTTCGGGGATTCCCGTGAGGACATAGGCGTCCCGCACGAGCTGCGCACCGCTGCGGTCCGTCTAGCTGGCCTGACATCGCGTGTGCGCAGTCAGTTGAGATGACACCATGCGCAACAGACCCCCCCTCGGTACTGAGGTGCTCCCTCCCTAAAACGTGCGTCGCCGCGATCCTATCACTCGGCTGCTGACGCCGTCGAGCGGGGGAGCCCGCATATCGAGGTGGCGAACTACTCAAAGGACTAGAGCAAGCAGTCGAAGCGTTGGTGGGAGTGATCGAGGCCGCCGAGGCCGGATGTGCGCGGACGACGCCGTTCCGTCTCACGCTGGCCGTAGTCTCGCCGGGGTGAGCAAGTGTCGATTTGAGATTCCCGAATGTCCGCCGGCTGACGTGCAGCGGCTGCGGCGTGAGCTGGGCGTGAGCGGGCCGCTGGCGCAGGTGCTCGTGCGCAGGGGGCTGGCCGAGCCGGCGCGCGCGCGCGCGTTCCTGGCGTGTGAGGAGGAGCATCCGCCACAGGCCTTCTCCGGCATCGGCGACGCGGTCGGATCGATCCTCGCTCACGTCAGCGCCGGCGAACGGATCACGATCCACGGCGACTACGACGTCGACGGCATCTGCTCGACGGCGGTGCTGGTTCGCGCTCTGCGGGCCCTCGGTGCGGACGTGGACTCCTATCTGCCCGACCGCGCGGGCGATGGATACGGGCTGAGCGCAGCGACGGTGCGCCGGCTCGCTGCGCGAGGGACGCGGCTGCTGGTCACGGCCGACTGCGCGGTCACCGCGGTGGAGGAGGTGGCCGCCGCGCACGCGCTGGGCGTGGACGTGGTCGTCACCGACCACCACGCACCGCGCGCTGACGGTGAGCTGCCGCAGGCGCCGATCGTGCACCCGGCGCTGTGCGGCTACCCCTTCCGCGAGCTGTGCGCGACGGCGGTCGCATACAAGCTGGCCGAGGCGCTGCTGGAGGAGGCCGCTCGAGGCGAGGAGGGGCCGCCGGGGGTCGACGGCGCCCAGAGCGCGCGCGCGCGGCTCGCGCTCGAGCAGGATCTCGATCTCGTGGCGCTCGCGACGATCGCCGACGTCGTGCCGCTCGTGGGCGAGAACCGGACGCTCGTGCGCCGCGGCCTGCGCGCCTTGGCGAGCACGACCAAGCCGGGCCTGCGCGCGCTGATGGCGGTCGCGGGGGTCGATCCCGCCACCGCGAACGAGCGCTCGGTCGCGTTCGCGCTGGCACCGCGGCTGAACGCCGCCGGGCGTCTGTATCGCGCGGACGCGGGTCTGGAGCTGATCCTCACCACCGACCAGCAGCGGGCCACGCAGATTGCGCACGAGCTCGACTCCGCCAACCGCGAGCGCAGGCAGGTGGAGGCGGGCATCCGCTTCCAGGCCGAAGCGCAGATGGCCGAGCTCGGCGAGCGTCCGGCCTACGTGCTGGCCGAAGAGGGCTGGCACCCCGGGGTAATCGGTATCGTCGCCTCACGCTTGGTCGAGCGCAGCGGCCGCCCGGTCGTGTTGATCGCGCTGGACGGGGACACCGGGAAGGCGTCGGGGCGCAGCGTCGAGGCGTTCGACCTGCTCGCGGGGCTGACCGCGTGCGGGGAGCACCTGCTCCGCTACGGCGGGCACCGCGCGGCCGCGGGCCTGGAGATCGAACGGGGACGCGTGGGTGATTTCGCGACTGCGCTGTGCGCTCACGCCGAGCGCGTGCTGCCAGAGCATCTCGTGGCGGTGGAGCGTGTGGATGCGGTCGTCGGCGGCGAGGAGCTCGGGATGGCGCTCGCGGAGGAGCTACAGACGCTGGCCCCGTTCGGCGCGGGCAACCCGAGCGTGTCGTTGATGGTCACCGACGCAACGTTCGCCGATGTCAGGCCGATGGGGGAGGGCAGGCACGTTCGCTTCACCGTCGAGTCCGGCGGCGCCCGTGCGCGGGCGGTGGCGTTCGGGACGGGCCCGCGGCTGCCGGTGGCCGAAGGCGAGGCCGCGGATGCGACTTTCACGCTGGAGGTCAACGAGTGGAACGGCGTGAGCGAGCCCCGACTGGTGCTTCGCCAGGCGGGTGCGGCGGCCGTTGCTGGCTCTAGCACAGACGAAACGATGGACGCGCCGGCGGCGTTGCTGCCGACAGGGCACCGTTCGCGCGCTGAGGATCGACCCCTGACGGCGTCAGGGTCACCGGCGCCGCTACAGCTGGCGCTGCCGCTGTAGCCGTGAGCGAGGTCGACGCCGGTCGAGGCCCGAGTGCAGGAACTCGTGCCGTTCGCGCTTTGAGCGCACAGCGCCTTCAATCCGCCGCGATGGTCCCCTACCCTTAGATCATGGCGATCGCCGAAGACCCCAAGCCCGCGCAGGTCGCCGACGTCCTGAGCGCGTCTGAGCGGCGCCTGCTCAGCGACCTGTTCGCGATCGTCTCCGAGCACGCGGCGGACTCCGCGGTGGAGATCGACCGCGGTCGCGTTCAGGACGCGTTCGTGTTCGCGTGCGAGCACCACGCGGCCCAACGGCGAAAGTCCGGCGAGGACTTCATCGTGCACCCGGTTGGAGTGGCGCGCATCTGCGCTGGCATGAGGCTCGACACAGAGACGCTGTGCGCGGCGCTGCTGCACGACACCGTCGAGGACACGTCGGCGTCGATCGAGGAGGTGCGCGAGCGCTTCGGCGAGGAGATCTCGAGCGTGGTCGACGGCGTCACGAAGCTGACAGGCATCACGTTCCAGTCGCACGACGAGGCGCAGGCGAACAACTACCGCAAGATGATGGTCGCGATGGCCACCGACGTGCGGGTCATCCTGATCAAGCTCGCCGACCGCCTGCACAACATGCGCACGATCGATGCGATGCCCAAGCAGAAGCAGATGGAGAAGGCGCGCGAGACGCTCGAGATCTACGCGCCACTGGCCCACCGCCTCGGTATCCACGCGATCAAGTGGGAGCTCGAGGACCTCGCGTTCGCGACGCTGCACCCCCGCAAGTACCAGGAGATCAAGGGCCTGGTCGCGCAGCAGCGCGAGGAGCGCGAGCGCTACGTCAGCGAGGCCGGTGAGTACCTGCACGGCGAGCTGGCCGAGGTCGGCATCCAGGCGGAGATCGCTGGCCGGGCCAAGCACTTCTACTCGATCTACTCGAAGATGACCAAGAAGGGGCGCGAGTTCAACGAGATCTACGACCTGACCGCGATGCGCGTGATCGTCGACTCGGTGAAGGACTGCTACGGGACCGTCGGCGTGATTCACTCGCTGTGGAAGCCGCTGCCGGGCCGCTTCAAGGACTTCATCGCGATGCCCAAGTTCAACATGTACCAGTCGCTGCACACGACGGTCATCGGGCCTGAGGGCCGGCCGCTGGAGATCCAGATCCGCACGCACGAGATGCACGAGATGGCGGAGTTCGGCGTGGCCGCGCACTGGGTCTACAAGCAGCCGGTGGGCCCTGCGGGCGAGGCGCTGGCCGACCCCCGGTCGGTCGGGTGGCCGGCGGCCGGGGAGGACGCCAAGCTCAAGTGGCTGCGCTCGATGCTCGACTGGCAGAAGGAGCTCTCGGACCCGCGGGAGTTCATGGAGACGCTGCGCACCGACCTGTTCGAGGAGGAGGTGTACGTATTCACGCCCAAGGGTGAAGTCAAGTCGCTGGCGGCCGGTGCAACACCGCTGGACTTCGCCTATGAGGTGCACACCGAGATCGGCCACCGCTGCGTGGGAGCGCGCGTGAACGGCAAAATCGTGCCGCTGCACTACGAGCTGCGCTCCGGCGACATCGTCGAGATCCTGACCGCCAAGCGCGAGCGTGGACCGTCTCGTGATTGGCTTGCGATGGTCAAGACGACCCGCGCGCGCAACAAGATCAAGGCGTGGTTCAAGGCCGAGTCGCGCCAGGACACCGAGCACACCGGGCGCGAGCTGCTGCAGGAGCACCTGCGCAAACAAGGCCTGCCCGCGCAGAAGATCACCGGCTCGGCGCTGCTGGCGGACGTGATTCGCGAGGTGGGCTATCGCAAGGCCGACGACTTCTACATCGCCCTCGGTGCCGCCAAGGTATCGCCGAAGCTAGTCGTCAACAAGGTGATGCAGCGTCTGAAGCAGGGTGAGGCGGCCGACGGCGAGGACAGCGCTGCGGATCTGCTGCGTGTCGGGCGCGCCCGGCGACGCCCGACGAAGTCCTCGGGCCAATACGGGATCAGGGTGGAAGGCGTCGACGACGTGATGCTGCGCTTGGCGAAGTGTTGCCGGCCCGTGCCCGGCGATGAGATCGTCGGGTACATCTCCCTCGGCCGCGGCATCACGATCCACCGCGAGGACTGCCCCAACGCGACGCTCCTGCGCAAGAGCCCCGAGCGCTTCACCAGCGTGGCCTGGGAAGGAGACCAGTCGACCGGCTTCGTCGTTGAGATCCAGATCGACGCATGGGACCGCCACCGGCTGCTCGAGGACCTCTCGCGGGCGTTCTCGGAGTCCGGTGCGAACATCCTCGAAGCGCGCTGCCTGTCGATGCCGCCGATGGTCAAGAACAGGTTCGTGGTGGAGGTGGCAGACACCCACACCCTGAAGGGCGCGATCACCCGCCTGCGCAACACGGAGTCGGTGTTCGACGCCTACCGGGTGACGCCGGGCGCCACCGCATAAGTGCGCGGGTGACGCCGGGCGCCACCGCGTAAGTGCGCTGAGCGAGGCCCTCCACGGCGGCGCGCAGATCGTCAGGAGACGACGCTCAGCGCCCGCGGCAGGATCGAGTACCGCGCCTCGGTGACCTCGCCGAGGTAGTCGCCGTCGACCTGCAGCGGCAGGGCGCGCCCGTCGGCACTGCGCACGACGAGCTCGCTCATGTCGGAGGGCAGGCCGGTCACCTGGCGATGGTTGGCGACTCGTGCGCGGCGCGAGAACGCGCGCCAGGCGATGAACGGCATCGACACGAGCGTCGCGCGGTGGAGCACGCCGCCGGCGAGCGAGCCCGAGTCCAGGGCTGCGCCGTCCGCGATCTCGATCGGGCGCTCCTGGAAGTAGGTGAACGGCGAGCCGTTCTGCACGATCGCGGTGACACCCTCGAGCTTCCTTCCGCAGGCGTCGAGCTCCAGCCGCGGCGGCGCGATCAGGTAGCGGCGCAGGAACGTGCCGACCGCGACCCACGTGAAGAAGTAGGGCCCGAAGCGGGCCTTCATGCGCGGGTTGGCGTCGACGCGCTCGACCACGCTGGCGTCGAGGCCAAGGCCCGAGGCGAAGGTGAAGCAGCGGCCGTTGACGACGCCGAGGTCGACCAGGCGCGGGCGCCAGTCGTCGGCCATCGCCAGCAGGTGCTCGGTGGCGTCGACGACATCGCCCGGGATGCCGAGCATCTTGCCGAACGCGTTGGCCGAGCCGCCGGGCAGGCAGCAGAGCGGTGTCGAAGAGCCGAGCAGTCCGTTGGCGGCTTCGTTGACCGTGCCGTCGCCTCCGAACGCGACGACCACGTCATAGCCCTCGTGCGCGGCCTCGCGGCACAGCTCGGTGGCGTGCCCCCGCGCCTCGGTGTCCACGGCGTCGACCTCGAAGCGGCCCTGGAGCGCGTACACCACGAGGTGGCGCAGGCGATCGGATACGGTCGTGGCGTATGGGTTGACGATGATCAGCATTCGCCGCCGACTGGCCGGCGAGGCGAAACGGAAGGGTGCGTTCGCCTGCCCCGTCAGATCGTCGCGTTCGCGCGTGGAGGTGTTCACGGCAACGCCTACACCGCGGACAACGCAGCGTTACCGCGAGCCGCAAGCGCCCATCCGCACCTCATGATTCGCTTGCCTTCGCCGCGCTGGTTGCTAGACTGCGCTCAGACATAGCTGGACACATCCAGAGGGGTGGAGGGACTGGCCCTACGAAACCCCGGCAACCACCGTCACGTCACAGCGGGAAGGTGCCAATTCCAGAGAGATGTGTGGCGGGCTTCGTGCTCTTCGCCACACCGGTGACACGGCGAAGACAACGAAGGGAGCCCCAATGGCTGTCAGTCATCTTCAGTGCAAGGAGTGCAGGGCCGAGTATCCGCTCGAGGCGCTGTACGTGTGCGATCGGTGCTTCGGGCCGCTGGAGGTCGTCTATGACCACAGCGGCTCGAGGCGCGATCTCGGTGAGCTGCGTCGCCGCATACAGGGCGGTCCACAGAACATCTGGCGCTACGCCGATTTCCTGCCCCTCACGGGCGGCCCCCCCGGACCCTCCGGCCGGCTTGCATCGCGCGTGGGTCTGCCGGCAGGCTGCACGCCGCTGATCCGAGCCGACAGGCTCGCGGCGCGCCTAGGGCTGCGCGAGGTGTGGGTCAAGAACGACGCCGCCAACCCCACCCACTCGTTCAAGGACCGTGTCGTGTCGGTCGCGGTCACGCGAGCGCGCGAGCTGGGCTTCGAGACGATCGCGTGCGCCTCCACGGGCAACCTGGCCAACTCGGTGGCCGCCCACGGAGCGGCGCTGGGCATGGAGTCCTACGTCTTCATCCCCGCGGATCTCGAGGAGCCGAAGGTGCTCGCCACCGGCGTCTACGGCACCAGGCTCGTCGGAGTGCGGGGCAGCTACGACGACGTCAACCGCCTGTGCACCGAGCTGTGCGCCGAGCGCGACTGGGCGTTCGTGAACATCAACTTGCGCCCCTACTACGCCGAGGGGTCCAAGACGCTGGCGTTCGAGATCGCCGAGCAGCTCGGCTGGGAGCTGCCCGACCGCTGCGTGGTGCCCGTCGCCTCGGGCTCCCTGTTCACAAAAATCGCCAGGGGCTTTCAGGAGTGGACCGAGCTCGGGCTGTTGGCGGGCGAGCTGCCACGGATGAACGGGGCGCAGGCTGAGGGCTGCTCGCCCGTGGCGAACGCGTTCGCCGCCGGCCACGACGTCTGCCAGCCGGTAAAGCCGAGCACGATCGCCAAGTCGCTCGCGATCGGTGACCCCGCCGACGGCCCGTACGCGCTCGATCTGGCGCGCCGCACGGGCGGCTCGGTCGATGCCGTCAGCGACGACGAGACCCGCGCGGGCATCAAGCTCCTGGCTGAGACGACGGGGGTGTTCACCGAGACGGCGGGAGGCGTCACGACCGCGGTGCTGGCCAAGCTGGCCGCGCGCGGCGACATCGACCCGGACGAGCGCGTCGTGCTGGTGATCACCGGCGAGGGCCTGAAGACGCTGGACGCCGTGCGCGGGACGTTCGAGACCCACACGATCGCCCCGAGCGTCGAGGCCTTCGAGGCAAGCGTCCCCCAGACGGTGGAGGTCTGATGGCGGTGGTCGTGAAGATCCCGACGCAACTGCGCGCGGCCGCCGGTGGGGAGTCCGAGGCCGAGATCGACGGCGCGACCGTGCAAGAGGTGCTGGACGGGCTGTTCGAGCGCCATCAGGAGCTACGCGTGCGGATCTCAGACGACGACGGGTCGCTGCGGCGGTTCGTGAACGTCTATCTCGCCGGTGAAGACATTCGCTTCCTGGATGGGCTGGCCACGCCGGTCGCTGACGGGGCGGAGCTAACCATTCTTCCCGCGGTCGCGGGCGGCTGACGCGTCGCGCTCGCGGGCGTTGAGCCGCTGAAGCCGATCGTCGAGACGACGCCGGCGGCGCACATCGCGCCGATCGTCAACGAGCGCATGCGACGCGGCGTCAACCAGCCGAAGCTGTGGGATTGAAGCCACGTCCTGAAGCCGGTCGCGGCCGAGGCCGCCGCCATCGCACAACCTGCGCACACCGCTCGAGCATAACGCTCACGTCTGCTCGGGCGCGCCGACCCGCCCCGGGGCGGCGATCGGCTCGGGCGCGTCGAGCTGCTCGGGTGTGTCGACCGGTTCGCCGGTGCCCGTGAGCGCCTCCAGACGCTCGCGCAGCTCCGCGCCGCGGCCAGCGGCGACCGCACGCGCGGCACGGGAGTCGCTGAGCTCGAGGCCGCGCGAGCGCGCGAAGTCGAGCAGGTCCTGGCGCTCATCGCTCTCGCGCGCGGCGCGCATGAACAGCCAGCAGAACAGGCCAAGCGTGAGGATCGACTCCTCGATCATCATGATCGCCCCCGCCAGGTTCTGGTCGGCGAGCGGGGAGATGTGGAAGTGCGCATCTCCTCTCAGGTAGAAGGGGTAGAAGACGGTGCCCGACCACAGGAAGATGTTGCCGAGGACGGTGCCCGTGAGGCGCACGGCGACGATGTAGATCAGCTTGCCCAGGTTGCCGAACCAGGTGGGGGTCGGCAGCGGGCCGAACAGGGGCATCCACATGTTGATGCCGAAGCCGAGAAACATCGCGTGCTCTATCGCATGCACGCCCGAGTGGCGCAGCGCCGCCTGGTAGAGCACGGGCAGGTGCCAGACGTACAGGTTGATCGCCCACAGCGGGAACGCCACGGCGGGGTGTGAGAGCACGCGCAGGCGATCGAAGAGCCGAATGCGCAGGATCGGAGCGATCAGCGGTCCGGTGAGCCCGAGCACGATCAGCAGTGCGGCGATGTCCCCGAGCAGGAGGTGCTCGATCATGTGCACGTACAGCAGGTCCTGACTGGCCGGGCCGAGCGAGGTGAGCGCGGCCCCGATCACGACGAACCCGCCGTAGAAGCAGGCCTGACGCCACCCTGGCACCGCACGGCGCTCCTCGGCGAGCGTGCGTGCGCGCCGGGCGTAGAGCAGGCCAAGGAGTGCCAGCGGCCCGAGCTCGAAGGCGGCGGACGTGTCTGCGGAGACGGCGAACGGCAAGGTGAGCACTCACCGTGAGGGTACGCGAGCGGGGCGCAAGCGGGGAGGAGAACCCGCTCGCTCGCATACACTGCCGGTGGCATGAGAGCCCCGTCCCGTCGCGTGCTGCCGGCTCTGCTCGGCGGCATCGGTCTCGTGGCGCTCGTGCTCCCGGCGAGCGCCCAGGCGCACGGGATCGTGGGCAAGGCCGACCTGCCGATCCCCGTGTGGCTGTTCAGCTGGACGGCCGCGATCGTGCTCGTCGTGTCGTTCGTGGCGCTGTCAACGATGTGGACGCGCCCACAGCTGCAGGAGCCGCACCTGCGCAGGCTGTTCCGGCTGCCGCGGCCACTGGAATGGCTGGCGAGCCTGGTCGGGGTGAGCGTGTTCGCGCTGGTGCTCTACAGCGGCTTCGCCGGTGCGCAGGTCACCCAGGCGAACTTCTCGGTGACGTTGATCTACGTGGTCTTCTGGGTCGGGGTACCGGTCGCGAGCGTTCTGTTCGGCGACGTCTTCCGCGCGCTGAGCCCGTGGAGGACATGCGCGCGCGTGCTGGGCGCCCTCGTGCGCGCGCTGCGGCGGGGCCGCTCGGGCGGGCCGCCGCTGCGCTATCCCGCGTGGCTTGGGGTGTGGCCGGCGATCGCCGGGATCGTGGGGTTCGCGTGGCTTGAGCTCGTGTATGTGGAACGCGACCGACCCACGACCCTGGCGGCGTTGTCGCTGGGGTACTTCCTCGTGATGCTCGCTGGGATCGGCCTGTTCGGCCTGGAGGAGTGGAGCGGCCAGGGGGACGCGTTCGGCGTGTACTTCAACCTGCTCTCCAAGCTTTCAGCGCTCGTGCGCGGGCAGGACGGTGTGGTGTACCTGAGGCGGCCGTTGAGCGGGGTCACGAGCCTGCGGATCGGCGCGGGCACGGTCGCGTTGATCTGCACGCTGATCGGAACGACGACGTTCGACGGGTTCAGCAACGGCGGCATCTGGCGCACCAACGAGCCGAGCCTGCAGAGCCTGTTCGCCGACCTCGGCCTCAACCCGACCCCGTCGCAGGAGCTTGCGTACTCGCTCGGTCTCATGTTCTGCATCCTCCTGGTCGCCGCGATCTACCGAGTGGGGATCGTGGGCGTGCGCAGCGTAAGCGAGCGCTATGACACGCACACGCTGACGCGTACGTTCGCGCACTCGCTCGTGCCGATCGCCTTCGCGTACGTGGTCGCCCACTACTTCTCGCTGCTCATCTGGCAGAGCCAGGCGACGGTCTATCTGATCTCCGACCCGCTTGGGAACGGGTCGAACGTGTTCGGCACCAGCGGCTTCCAGATCGACTACCACGTCCTTTCCTACGCGGCGATCTGGTACGTGCAGGTGGCGGCTTTGATCACCGGACACGTGGGCGGCCTGGCGCTCGCGCACGACCGTGCGCTGGTGCTCTACAAGGACCCAGAAGAGGCGGTGCGCAGCCAATACTGGATGCTCGCGGTGATGGTCGCGTTCACGAGCTTCGGGCTGTGGATCCTCTCGGCGGTGGGGACGTGAGCACCGCCTGCCTGCGCTACCTTTTCCGAGCGTGACCCGTCGCCTGATCCTCGCCGTGCTGGGCGCAGCCGTGCTGTTGGCGCCGGTCCGCGCGAGCGCCGCGGCGAGCGCAGCAGCACCCGCGATCTCCAGCGAGAGCGCCCCGGCGAGCGCAGCAGCACCCGCGATCTCCAGCGAGAGCGCCAATCCGATCAACGATCAAGGCAGCAGCTACGACTACCGCTCCGACATCACCGCGGTCACGCCAAGTGTGCCCGGACTGAGCGTCGAAGTGCTCGAGTTCGCCGACCGCCTACTGGTGCGCAACCACACCGGCAAGACGGTCACGATCTACGGCTATGAAGGAGAACCGTATGCTCGCGTGCTCGCCAACGGCACGGCCGAGCAGAACGTGCGGGCGCCGGCGACGTACCTCAACACGAACTTCTACGCCGATGTGACCGTCCCGGCGATCGCGAGCGCGACCGCGCGTCCGCGTTGGGAAGTCGTCGACCGCACCGGTCAGTTCGAATGGCACGATCACCGTATCCACTGGATGTCACCGGTGCCGCCCGCGCAGGTCAAGGACAAGAGCAGGCGGACGCTGATCTTCAACTGGCGGGTGCCGATCGAAGTGGGCAGCCGTAAGGGAGCAGTCGCTGGACAGCTGTTCTGGACGCCCGAGAGCTCCAAGACCCCGCTTGCGGCGATCATTCTCGGGGCGGCGATCGTCCTGGCGGGGCTCCTGTTTGTCGCCTTCGTGCGCCGACGCCGCGCTCGCACGGCGCTCGCGGGCGACGCTGGCGCCCCTACCAGCGGCGTGGGTGGCCCACAGCGAGAGGCATGGTGAGGGCGTGCTAGATTTTCGAGCCATGGCGCCACTGGCCTGCCTGATGCACTGGTATGTCTCGATGCTGTACGTGGTTCCCGTGGTGGGTGTCGGTGGCTGGGGGTGGTGGAGCTCCAAGCGGATGGCTCGCCGCAGGGCCGCCGGCACGCACTGACGCCTCGGCTCAGTAGGCGGCCGCAGCTCGCCCGACCGCGACGGCTGGATGGAGATCCGAGCGGCCGTCGCTCTCCGCTTTTCGTAATTTCTTCACGAGGATTGAGGTCCGCGTGAGTAGCATGGGCTTTGCTACTGGTATGACCTCGCAGATACTGGTCCGCTCTGCCGCCGACGGGATAACCGAGAGGTTCGACCCGACCGCGTGCCTTGACGAGCGCGGCCGCCATCGCGCGGTTCGCGTCGACCCCGTGCAGCCGGGCCGCTACGTCAAGATCGAGGGGCCGGAGCGAACGCTGCTGATCCCGCTCGGCCGCGACGCGATGCATATCGGGCGCGGGCTCAGCGCCGATCTGCGCCTCGACGAGAGCTCCGTATCGCGCCGCCACGCGATCGTCGTTCCGCGCCCCACCGGCGCGCGCGTCCTCGACGACCGCAGCTCCAACGGCACGTTCGTCAACGGCCGTCGCATCCAGCAGGCGGACCTCCGCGACGGCGACGTGATCGTCCTCGGCCGCGTTGTGCTGCGCTACCTGGAGGTGTAGGGCCCCGCTGGGCGCGAAGGCGCCCCGATCGAGCCGCGGCGCTCAGCCGTCGACCGCGAACGTCGGCTCCACCGAGGACTGCCGCGCACGCCACTGCTGCAGGCTCTCCAGCGATCCGTCGATGACGCGGTTGAGGAACTCCTTGCGGTCATTGATGTGGGGGAGGGGTACCTCGGGCACCGGCAGCTCGAGGAACTCGCACAGCGGCTCCCACCCATCGGTGACGCTCCACACCAGCAGCCGCTCAGGCGCAATCACTCGCTTGACCTCTTCGTTGTGCCGGGTCATCGTCTCGATCAGCTGCCGCGGCTCGGCGTGGCCGGAGGCAAACGTGCCCTTGCCCTGCCAGATCAGGCGGTCGATCATGTCGAGGAACCCCTGCCACTGCGGGTTGACGTGGGCCTGAGCGCTCGAGAGCAGCCGTATCAGCGACTCGCCGTGGCGAACTGCCCATACGGTTTGGCGCATGCTGTGCTCCCAGTCCTCGGCGCTGCGGACGCTGAGCAGCACCTTGGCCTCGGGGTAGAAGTCCGCGAGCTCGCGATAGAAATACCCCCCCGGCCAATCAACCGTCGAGTTAAAGCCGGCGAAGATCTCCGGCCAGGGACCCTCACCGTCAAGCGCGCGCTGCCACAGCCCGGCCTGGTCGAGGTCGGCCAGCACGTCGACCATGTGATAGCAGGGGCCGAGCCCGAGCATTTCCAGCGCCATCTTTTGTGTCAGCGTGCCGGTCCGCGGCATGCCCGCCCCAATGAGCTTCATCGTTCACCTCACGCTTGCCGTTCCTCGACGCGGCCTCGACACCTCGTCGCCTATGAGATCGCCCAACACACGAGCGCCCGACGACGCTGGCCGGCGGGACTCTATCCGACGCAGGAGCAGAAAAACTAAGAAACAGCGAACATCGCCGCTTCTGGCAGCTGGCGTGCGGCTTGACGCTAGCGTGCGGCTTGACAGATGGTGCTAGGATCGTCCCCAATCCAGGGGTGGAGACGATTGCCCGGATGCTGTGATCGGGCAGCTAGGAGGCGAGGATGGGGCGGCGTGGGGGTATTCGGACAGGGGCCGTACAGGCGCGTCGATCCAGAGAGCTACGTCGGTTTGCGCTAGGAGGGCTGGCCTGCTGCGCGTTGCTGGCGCTCGGTGCAGCGCCGTCGAGCGCCGCAGTCGCCGACCTGTCGGGCCCAGCCTTCCAGATTCTCGCTCCCGGCGAGGAAGGAGGGTTTCCGACGAACGAATTCTCGACCGATCAGGGGAAGCTCTACAACGCTCTCACCCACCGCGAAGGTCGAGTCGCGACGTCCGATCTCGAACGCTTCTATGTGTCCGAGAAGTTCCATGAACCCCATCAGGCAGGAGACACGGAGGAGTTCACCAGCAGGGCCGGCCTGGAAATCTGGCGTGACGGTCATGACATTCCGCACATCTTCGGCGCGACGCGCGGCGATGTGATGTTCGGCTCCGGTTGGGTGGCGGCCCAGGACCGCGGGCTGCTGCTGCGGCTCGGCCTCGGGCCGGCGTACGCGGCGGCGCTTGGCGTCCCTGGAATCAACGCGTTCGAACTGCTGCTCACAGGCCGCTCGTTCACGCCCAGCGCGCAGGCGATCAACTACGTCAACGAACAGAAGAAAGTGCTGCTCGAAGCCGGCCCCGAAGGCGAACAGGTGCTCGAAGATCTCGAAGAATGGGCGGAAGGGATCAACGCCTACGAGCAGACCTTGCCCGAAGGCGAGCGGTTGCCGACCGCGACCGTGACCGACGCGATCGCCGGCTTTGCGTTCATCGGCGAGATCTTCGGCAACGGCGGCGGGGCCGAAGTGGCCGACTCGCAGTTCCTCGCCCGTCTCGAGAAGAAGTACGGGTCGAGCGAAGGCTTGAAGGTCTTCCGCGACCTGCGCGAGGTCAATGACCCCGAAGCGCCGACGACGGCCACCACACCGTTCCCATATGACCAGGTGCCGAGCGGACCGACGCCCGGTGCGCTGGTGATCGATCCCGGGTCTGTGAGCTCGTCGGCCGCGAAAGCGATCCAGGCAACTCGGGCATCGCGGCGCAAGGCCTCCAACTTCCTGGTCGTCGGCGCCAGCCGTACCAAGAACGGACATCCGATCGCGGTGATGGGCCCGCAGCTCGGCTACTTCTACCCCGAGATCGTGATGGAGGCTGACCTTCATGGCCCCGGTATCGACGCCGAGGGGATCGTGGCCCCGATCTCGCCGTATGTGTTCATCGGGCGCGGCAGCGATTTCGCATGGAGCCTCACGAGCGCCGGCAGCGAGAACACCCAGCAGTTCCTGCTCAAGCTGTGCAATCCCGAACACGGCACGGTCACGCGCGAATCCGAATACTACGAACACGACGGTGAATGCATCGCGATGACGACGTTCGACGCCGGCATGCTGGGCGCCGGGAACGGCGAACCCGCGCACGAGGTCTACTTCAAAGAAAGCCTCTACGGCCCGGTCAGCGGCACCGTGACGGTCGGGGGGCAGCCGTACGCGATCGCTAACGCCCGCACGACCCGCGGTCGCGAGCCGGCTGGCGAGCTCGCCTTCAGCGAGCTGGACTCCGACAAGGTGCATTCCCCCGAACAGTTCTTCGAAGCCGCCAACAAGCTCGAGACCACGTTCAACATGGCGTACATCGACAACCAGAACATCGCCTACTTCTCAACCGGGCGCCTGCCGATCCTCGCGCCCGGCACCGACCCGAGCCTGCCGACGCTCGGCAACGGGGAATATGACTGGCGCGGCTTTCTCTCGCTCGCGCAGCATCCGCATGAAGTCCAGCCGGCCAGCGGCCTGTTCCTGAACTGGAACACCAAGCCCGCGCCGGAATGGGGTGCGGCATCTGACAACTACTCGTTCGGTGCCGTCCAACGGGTGCAGCTCTACACGGGGTTCAAGAAGAAAGGGATGAAGGAGGCCAACGACGTCTCGATCATGAATCGCGCCGCCACACAGGACCTACGCGCCGTCAAGGTGTGGCCCGTGATCGAGCAGGTGCTCGCGGGTGGCCCGGCGCCGAGCAAACTGGCGGAAGAAGCCGCCAACCTCGTCACGACGTGGGTGGGAGAAGGCGCCAGCCTGTACGGCCAGAACCGGCCGCAGAAGCCGGGAGCCGCGGTCATGGACGCCGTATGGACTCCGATCGCCGAAGCGGTCCTCGGCCCCGTCCTGGGCGAACTGATGCCTGAATTCGAGTCGCTCAGCGGCACCGACAACCCGCCGAACTCCACCGGGTCATCCTTCGACGGGGGCTGGTACGGCTACGTATCCAAGGATCTGCGCAGCGAGCTCGGCCAGCCCGTCGAAGGTCCCTTCAGCCGCAACTACTGCGGCAGCGGCAGCCTGGAAGCATGCCGCGCCTCGCTGTGGGCCGTGATCGAAAAAGCCGCCGAAGCGCTGCAGGCCTCCCAGGGCTCCAACCTGGGCGCTTGGCGGGCTCCCGAAGTCCGGATCGACTTCCCGCCCGGATTCCTTGGGTACACGATGAGCTGGACCAACCGCTCGACCTACCAGCAGGTGATCGAATTCACGGGGCACGAAGAATAGGGGCCGGCGGGGGTAGGACGAAGATAGGGCCGGCGGCTAGGACACGCGTGCGAGCTCCTCTGCGCAGCTCGAAGCCGTCAAGGCCCGCGACCTCGAGCTCGGCCAGCCTGAGCCGCGCATCCGCCGCCGCTGCCGCGATCCGGCGCACCTCCTAGGACGGGCGCCTGGGTCGGCCGAGGCCCGCCGGATCTGTGCCGATGACCGATGTTCTCAACTTGGTCACGGCTGGTTAACACAATAGATACTGCTGATACCTCGGCGGCGGCGCAGACTGGGCGATCCGTATTCCTGCCTGCTCGAAAAGGAGATGAGCTCGCGATGAGCCCCAGCCCGCCCGGCCGCATTGGACGCACCATCCGCCAGCGAAGGTCCGCGTCAACCTCGCACGCCCGGCGCTGGCGCCGCAGAGCCGTGGCAGCAGCAGCGGCCGTGGCGGCCGTGTCGGCGGCCACCGTCTCCATCGTCTCGACGAGCGCCTCCGCGACCTCGCCATCGACGGCGTCCGCGTCGGGCCAGGACCACCTTGGAATCAACCACGGCAAGATCAAGCATGTGTGGCTGATCATCATGGAGAACAAGTCCTACGACGCGACCTTCACGGGACTGAACAAAAACACCTACCTGTGGCAGACGCTTCCCTCGCAGGGCGTGCTGCTGAAGAACTACTACGGCACGGGCCACTTCAGCCTCGACAACTACATCTCGTTGGTGAGCGGCCAGGCCACGCAGCCCGACACGCAGGCCGACTGCCCGTTCTATGACAAATTCTCGGGCAGCGTCGACACCTCGGGGAAGCTGACGACGAACCCCAACTTCGGCCAGGCGGACTCCGCTCAGGGCGCCAATGCGGCGGCCGGCGCCAACGGCTGCGTGTACCCGGCGAGCGTTCCAACGCTCTTCAACCAGCTCGACGCCGCCGGCGTGAGCTGGAAGGGCTACTCCCAGGACCTCGGCAACCCCGACGCGAGCGGGCCGACGCACGACGCGGGCACGGAATACTGCGGCGCACCCTACGCCACGCCCGGTCCGACGGGCAGCACCGCGCAGCCCAACCCCGGCAGCGCCAACGCGACCGACCAGTACGTGCCCAAGCACTTCCCATTCCCGTGGTTCGAATCGATCCTGGACTCCGGCGACTGCAACGCTCAGCACATCGCCAGCCTGTTCGACCCGAGCGATGGTCTCTACCACGACCTGCAGAGCGCGGAAACGACTCCAGCGTTCAGCTGGATCTCGCCGAACAACTGCAGCGACGCCCACGACGCCGTGTGCCATGGCAACAACCTTTCGGGCGGATTCTCCGGCCCGAACACTCCGAGCGAACCGGTCAACTACACGGGTGGGCTGTATGCCGGCGACCTGTTCCTCGAACACGTGATCCCCGAGATCGAGGAATCACCGGCGTTCAAGGAAGGCGGGCTGATCGACATAACCTTCGACGAGGGCTTCCCGCCGTTCACATACAGCGGCAACAGCTTCGCCAACTCGACGATCGTGGCGCCCGACGCGGCGACCTCGATCGCGAGTGACTCAGCTGGCGAGACCGTGTTCGGAAACAGCGTCAACTGGGAGCCGACGGGTCCGAACACGCCGCTCGCAACGAACGAAGCCGGCGAACAGATCTACCCCGGACCGGGCGACAACGCGTACGTTGACCGTCCCAGCGCCTGCGTCCCCCAGACGGTCCCGGCGCAGCCAGCGGGTACCTGCCTGCTCGGCGGCGGCAGCAACCCGCCGGGTCCGCGCACGGACGGTAAAGCGACGGCAGTCGAAGGGAGCTCGACGATCTCCGACAACTCGGCGGTGGCCACCGACGCAGGTCGCTCGGTGAGCGGCAGCGGCATCCCGGCCGGCGCCTTCGTCGGGCAGGTCACCGACACGCCGACCACGGCCACGGCTCCGAATCAGAGCGGCGGCTTCGTCGACATCGGGTCGTTCACGCTGGTGAACTCCTCCGGCGAACCGCTGCTGACGACGGGCGCGGTGAGCGGGATCGTGCTGGCAGCGCGCACGCCCGCGACCGATCCGCTGTACAACGCGACCGATCCCACCACCGGCGGTGGCGACACGGGCAGCGTGCTCATCAGCCCCTACATTCACCCGGGGACCGTGAGCACGACCTACTACAACCACTACAGCTGGCTGCGCACGATGGAGGACCTGTTCGACGTGAAGAGCGCCTCGCCAGGGCTCGACAAACATGGCCACATCGGCTATGCAGCTCAGCCTGGGCTTGCGCCGTTCGGCCCGGATGTGTTCAACAATCCCAAAGGCCCGGCGAAAGAACATCACTGATGTTGCTCTGGCCCGCTGGTGGGGATGAGTAGCGGGCGGCGTCCGCTGGCGGTCGGGGGGGCCGCCGAGCGGGCGCCAACGGCGCCAGCAGCTCGCGACAGGGGCCGAGCCTTCGGGCTCGGCCGTCGTCGCGCTGTCTTCGCGGTGGTCGTCGGCGCGGCGCTGGCCGTTGGGCTGCTCGCCGCGTCGCTCGGCGGGCTGGCAGGCGGCCGCGACGCATCGAGCGGGGCGGTCCGGCATGGAGCACATGTACGGAGCTTCGCGGGATCGTCAGCCAAATATGGGGGCCTTCCGAGTTGGCTGCCGAAGCAGATAGTTCGCGTAGACCGAATCGTCACCGCGAGCGTCGCCCACCCGGCGCTCGCGATCCAGGGCGACGCCGTCTCGATCGATCTTCCGCGCGGGCGGGTGCTTGCGACTGCCGTCGGGCCAGAAGTCCCGGAGGACGGCCGCTTCCCGGTTCCGGCGACGAGCCCGTGCACGTTCATCGTCACGTTCACTGCGGCATCGGGCGTCGTCCCGCTCAGCGCAGCGGCGTTTACGCTCGTCGACGAGTTCGGTCACGTTCATCATGCTCGAGTGACGGCGATGGATGGGGGCGCACCACCGCGACAAGTCGTGCCGGGCCGTACCGTGTCGCTTAGGCTGCATGACGTCCAGCCGACGGGCAATGGTGCTCTGAGATGGGCACCCGGCGGAGCGCGGCCAATCGTCGCGTGGGACTTCGACGTCGAGATCGACTGACGGCGAGCAGGATCAGGCACCGATAGCCTTCGCGCGATGAGCGGTCTATTCGATGTCTCCGGCAAGACCGCGCTGGTGACCGGCGGCTCGCGCGGGATCGGGCTGATGATCGCCCGTGGGCTCGTGCAGGCAGGTGCGCGCGTGATCGTCTCCTCACGCAAGGCGAATGAGCTCGAGGCCGCGGCGCAGGAGCTCGTCGCGCTCGGCGACTGCCATGCGATTCCCGGCGACGTCTCGACCCCGGCCGGCGCCAGGGAACTGGCGCAGGCTACGCGAGAGCGCTTCCAGGAGCTCGACATTCTCGTGAACAACGCGGGCGTCGGCTGGGGCGCGCCGCTTGAGGAGTTCCCCGCGAACGGTTGGGAAAAGGTCCTCCACACCAACGTCCAAGGCGTCTTTGATCTCACCATCGCCCTCTTGCCGCAGCTGCGCAACGCGGCGGACGTCGAGGATCCCGCACGCGTGATCAACGTTGGCTCGATCGACGGGCTGCGCACGCCGTCGCTTGAGAACTACAGCTACAGCGCGAGCAAGGCAGCGGTCCATATGCTCACCCGCCACCTGGCCAAGCGTCTGGCGAGCGAGCACATCACCGTCAACGCCATCGCGCCCGGCCCGTTTGCGAGCAAGATGACGGCCTTCTTGTTCGAGACTGACGAGAGCCGTAAGGGCGTCGAGCAGATGGTGCCGCTCGGGCGCATCGGTCGCCCCGACGATGTCGCCGGACTGACGCTGTTCCTCGCTTCACGCGCGGGCGCCTATCTCACCGGGACGGTGATCCCTCTGGACGGGGGCATCACCGGCTGTAACTAGACTGCTCAGCCTGCTTGGGCTGGCCCTAGCCCGTAACCCACAGTCTGCCCTCGTGCAACGGCACGCGGTGCTTACGGTTTTCCCACCTTACGTTCCGATCGCGCATCTTTTCGAATCTCCAGGACTCGAACCCAGCAGCGCCTGCAAGCTCCCCTAGCCAGCGCTCCACGGGAACGTAGACTCCGTACGGGGCGGAGTCGCCTATCACGAAGCAAACCGTCGCAGCTGGCGCACAAGAGCGGCGCAGCGCATGCCACGCCTCCGCGAGGTCGGTGAAATAGGCGGCGATCATGCTGTCGTAGCGCTTGTGTCCCTTGCGCTCCTTTGCGAGCACGCCCATCTCTGTCACTACCGGTCGCAACTCTTTGATTATCGGAGATAGCAGAGACGACTCTAGAGCCTCGTCTACGTCAAAGCCCTTCATGTGCTGTGAGCATGAGCGAACGAGGTGCGTGCGCACCTTCGCTTGCAGATCGCCCCAAGAATCGACGTCACCTAGGAAGGTCATCTCGAGCCGTGCTGCATCGGCATAGTCGTAGTTGTTTGGATACGGTGGCGAGGTGATAACGAGAGTCGCCCAAGAATCCGGGACGAGTGCGCATGTGCGCGCGTCGCCTTGGAGCACCTCTCCTCGTCCGAGGTCGAGCGTAGGCATCACTCGAAGATCCTCAGTCATGCGTGCCACCTGATCACGGAATGCCTGCCAGGGCTCCCGGACTCGCGCCTTACGTCGATTCGGCAGGACGTACTGCCACTGGGCTGTTCCGACATACGAGCAGCCGCGTATGATCGATACAAGTGCTAGCCACAGGAGTTCGTCGGTCGGGTCTCCCGTAGTGACGCTCGCAAGGCTATCTCGCAAGCCGAGTAGTCTGCTTAGAGCCTCAGGCTCGAAGCACTTGACCAACAGCGGCGCTGGATTATTGAGCTCGACACGTTGGGCCTGTGCCAGTAGCGAGCGGGCGCGAGCGTAGAAGTCGTCAGGGTCAACGGATGACCACTGCGACTTTGCCTGCGCCAGGCGGACGTAGAACGGGTGGCTCTCGAGACCGACAGCATCTGCGCTGACCGCCTGGGTGGCGACTACCGTCGTGCCGGAGCCGACAAATGGGTCCAAGACTCGTACAGCGCCGTGCTGTGCGTGTTCGCGCACAAGTGCTTCGACCCACTCCGCCGAATAGCCCGCCGAGAAACGAAACCAACCGTGCACCGGCAGCGACATATTGTCGGTGAAAACAGTCGTATTGCGCCTTTGCGGCGCCTGCGGCAAGAGGGCTAGTTGTGGCGAAGTTCGCATACAATACGGACTATTACAGTCTCATAATTGGATGGATCGTGTCCGAAGGCAGGCCGCCGCAGGCTACGCAGTCGGTCGGTCGGAAGCGTGGCCCTGGTCGCGATGCCCCTCCTTCGCTACCGTGGGTCGACCCAGGGTCGGGGCGGGCCTGCGTTTGCCCGCTCAGGCTTCCAGGAATTAGCCGAGTGGCCGAGCTGTGGCGGACCTCGTCGCTCGGGCGTAGTCTCGGAAATGACATGGGACAGCCGGGGACTGCAATGCGTGGTGGGACAAGGATGGCGAGGTTCGGCTTGTGCGGCGCCGTCGTGGCAATGTTGGTCGGAGGTTGTGGGGCAACCGCTCGAGATGGGACTGCCGAGGCGAAGCCGAGTGTGCCGCTCTACAGCCAAGGTGCTGCGGCAGCGGTCGCCGATGCTTTGCTTGCCGCGGTGCCGCTCCCTACTGACACCCAACATGTCTCCGGGCCGCCACGAGCCATCGCCGGCGAGCTAGGACGGCCGATTAACATCGACGAGCCTAAAGACGTCGACCGCTATGCGTACTTGTCCTCTACCGACCGCCCGGAAGCGATGCTTTCCTTCCTCGCCAGGAACGGGCCTTTCCCTAAGGTCCAATACAGCGGCTACGGATCAACTGCCGGCAAGCCCGAAAGCTGGTCGGAGACGCTCGAAGTGCCGTTGACGTCGGCGCTCGCCGGCCCTCGGCAACTGTTCGTCTCGATAGTCCCCGACGGCTCCGGACGCTATGCGGTCCGAGTCGATGCGGTGGTGGCATGGCATCCGAGGCGTCCCGTCCAGTCGCTCGTGCCGCCGACCGCGCGCTGGCTGGAGGTGAAGCTCACCACACCGGCTTATCGTGCCCTGAATCCGGGAGAACCATCGCATCCGCACGTCACGACGCATAGCGTTATCACCACTGACCCAAGCACCGTTCGGGCGGTGGCGCGCTCTGTCAACGAGATGCCGCTCGCGGAACCTGGTGGCCGTGAGCCCAGCTGCCCTGCGATGAGCGTCGCCAACACGGAAGGTGCTCCCCGGTTCCTGCTGACCTTCCGGAGCGCCGCCACATCCAGCAACCTCGCCCAGCTGCGCGGACGCAGCGGCTTCGTGTGCGCACCCTCCGGGGGAGCCGTAGCGAAGATCACGACGCCCGAGGACCCGCAAGGCGTTCTGCTCACCGATCATCTCATCTTGGTTGAGGTCGTCAACGAAGAAGGCCTCACCGAACACATCGAACTCGCCTTCCACCACAGCCTCCATCTCGTGCCGGAAGATTGATGACTCGTCACGATATGCGTGCAAACGGCGAGGCTAACTAGGGGGTCCAGATCTCAGCGAGCGGGGTGAGCTGGAGCTCGTGTGTCGCCGCGCGCGCATCCTGGTTGGCCAGGAACAGGACTGCCTCGGCGATCCGGCGTGGGTCGGCAAGCGCCTCGGGCGAGATGCCGCCACGAGGGGCTCCGGTGAGCGGCTGGATGCCGGCGTCGACGATCAACAGCGCCACGTGAATGCCGACGGGGCGGAGCTCAAGCGCGGCAGCGTTGGTGATCGCTCGCACGCCAAATGCTCCCGCTGACCACAGGCCACGACCTGGCATGGCGCGCCGCGCCGATCCGCCCGTGACCTGCACCAGCGTTGTCGGCCCGACCCTGCTCCACGGCGAACCGCCCGCTGGCCGACAAGAACGAGAACGCGGCTCGAGCCGGAGCTGCAGCCCAGGAGTCAAACCCGCCGAAATCGGCCTCTACAATCGGCCCTCCGCCAAAAGGTCCGCTGCGGTCGCCGCCGTAAGCCGAGGCCGCATTCAAAGCGAGGTCCACACCGCCATGCGCCGCGCCCACCTCCTCAAGCGCGGCGTACACGCTCGCCGGATCAGTGACGTCTGCCTGTAGCGCAAGGCCCCCGGCCTCAGTAACCCCGTCGAGAGTGGCCTGCGAGCGCGCCACACCCGCCACCGCCCAGCCGTCGCTCACCAGCAGCTCGATCACCGCGCGACCCAAATTGCGCGCTCCGAACACAACCGCACTTCGCTGCTTATCTTGCATCTCGCTCATCGAATCGCTCGATCCTCTACATCGACTGGTAGGGCGTGAAGAGACGGACGTCGCTGTCGGCCATCATCGCTCGGAGCTCTGCGCTCGGCTCGCCGAGGAGTACGCCGAAGACGAAGCCCGTCGCAACGACTGCCTCACTTAGGTCGCGAAGGTGCGCAGCGTGCTCGATCAGCGCCTCGGAGTTCCTGTACCGCTCGTGAACGATGCACTCGGACTGATCGTCGTTGAAGTAAATGTCGTATTGCAGCGTGCCGGTGTCCTGGGTCCGCACGATCTCCATGCATTGAGCCGCCAAGCGCTTGAACTCCTCGAGCTTGCCCTCGTCAAACTTGAATCGAGCGATGCCCTGAAGCTCACTCACGGCTCTCGCCTCCAGACTTCTGCGTTGCTGCCTCGGATCGACTTGCTCCGTTGCCCGCGCGAGCGTCCTCCCGATCACGATACACGGCGGACTGCTGGCCGGGCGATTGCCCGCCGCGCGCGACGACGACGCGAGCATCGGTTGGGGTGCGGGAGCGCGCGACACCGCGCCTGCGTCGAGCTCCCCGCGGCGCGCCGCCTCAGCCTGCTCGCGACTGTCACGTGACGAGATCAGGACGGCGGCGAGGACCGCGCCGAGGATCGCGAACCCGGCCCCCACGAGAAAGGCACGGTCGAACCCTTTTGTGAGAGCGACGGAAGGGTGCACGCCTTCACTCAGCAGCCCCTGAGTGCGGCTGTTGGCGACCGTGGCGAGAATCGCCAGGCCGACCGCGCCGCCCACCTGCTCGGAGGTGTTGATCAGTCCCGAGGCGAGGCCGGCCTCACCCGGCTTCGTCCCCAGGACGGCGCCAATCGTCACCGAGACGAACGAGAACCCGAGGCCGAAGGCGGCGAGCAGCGACGGCCCCAACACATCGGCACTGAAGGACCCACCAGGTGCGGGGACTTTCGAGAACCACACCAGAGCGCCCGCGATAAACAGCAGCCCGGCGATCAAGACCGGCTTGAAGCCGATGCGTGTCACGAGCGCTGAGCCGACCCCGGCCGAGATGATTATGCCGACGGCCAGGGGCAGGTAGGAGAGCCCCGTCTTGATCGCCGAGAAGTGCAGAACGTCCTGCAGGTAGAGGGAGAGGAAGAAGAACATCGACAAGAGCGACATGCCGACCAACAGGCCCACGATGTCCGATCCGCGGAGGGTGCGCAGCCGGAAGATCGAGAATGGCAGCAGCGGGTTGCGCTCACGGTGCTCGATCACGACGAACGCTGCGAGCAGAATGACCGAGCCGGCGAGCCTTAGCACGGTGCCCGTCGAGCCCCAGCCGACGTTGACGGCGTCGATCAGGGTGTAGACGAGCAGCGCGAGGCCCGCCGTTACGGTCACGGCGCCAGGGATGTCAAACCCTTCAGTGCCATCTTCGGACTTGCTCTCAAGCAACAGCCGAGGCGCGGCCGCCGCCATGGCGATGCCGATCGGTACGTTCACGAACAGCACCCACCGCCAGCTCAGACCGCTCGTGAGAACGCCGCCCAACAGGACCCCGGCGGCCGCGCCAGCGCCCGCGACCGCACCCCAGACCCCGAGCGCCCGGTTGCGCTCAGCCCCTTCCGCGAATGTAGTCGTGATGATCGACAGCGCCGCCGGCGAGACCATCGCCGCGCCGAGGCCCTGAACCGCACGCGCCGCGATCAGCCACGCCTCAGACTGAGCCAGGCCGCCGGCCAACGATGCGGTGGAGAACACGACCAGGCCGATCGTCAGCATCCGCCGGCGCCCGAGCAGGTCGGCCAGGCGTCCGCCGAGCAGCAGGAACCCTCCGAAGGTGAGCGTGTAGGCGTTCACGACCCACGAGAGGTCAACGCGAGAGAAGTGCAGGTGGGCGCCGATCGACGGGAGCGCGACGTTCACGATCGACGCGTCGATCACCACCACGAACTGCGTCATCGCCAAGAGCATCAGAGCGAGGTTCTTGCCTCGCTGTGAGCTCAGATCGGCCGCGGCCCTACGCGCGCGAGAGCCGCTCCTCGGTGCCTCGCCGGGCTTGGTCTCTGCATCGGTGCTGGTCATTTCACTCTCCTGAGAGTCGGCTGGGCGATTTCAGCTGTGTCGGAACGCGCGGTTTGATTCCTCTTTAGGATGTGGCGGCGTTGGCGGCGGGCTGGCCGGTCTTTGCGGACCGAGCGTCGCCGAGCAATGTGGCTATGACCTCGTGCACCTCCTGCTCGAGGTTGGGCTCGCTCAGGCGGCCGCTCTCATCGAAGCGCTCGCCCGCTTGACCGACGGCGACCTCGCCTTCGGTTATCCGTGCGCCGATCGCGCCGAGGACCTTGCGCAGCTCCGCTTGCGCCCAGACGGCACCGAACATGCCCGCGCTGGCGCCGATCACGGCGACTGGCTTGTAGCGCAGAGGGTTGGTGGCGAATGGTCGCGAAACCCAGTCGAGCGCGTTCTTCAGCGCGCCGGGGATCGAGGAGTTGTACTCGGGGGTGACGAAGAACACGGCGTCCGCGTCCCGGACCGCCTCGCGCATTCGCGAGACGGTCTCGGGAGCACCCTCGGTGTCGTAGTCCTCGTCATAGGGGGGGATGTCGCGCAGTCCGTCATAGATCTCGAACTCCGCGGCCTCGGCCTCGAACAGGTGGCCGGCGTGGCGCAGAAGCGCGGTGTTGTAGGAGTCGCGGCGCAGGCTGCCGCTGATACCAAGGACCCGCATCGCGCTACGCCTGCTTTGACAGCTGCAGCTCGGCGGTGATCGTCACCTCGTTGGCGAGGGCCGGCTCGCCGCTCGGCAGCGGGTTGTTCCAGCTGACGCCGAAGGTGTCGCGGTCGACCACGGCCTGGAGCGTCAGACCGAAGCGCTCGCCGCCATAGGGGTCGGCGATCGGATCTGAGATCTCCCCGGTGATCTCGGCGATCTCGGTGTGGCCCTTGATCGTGATCTGGCCGTCGATCGTGACGCGATCGCCGTCGCGGTTGATCGTCTTGGATGTGAACGTCAGTTCGGGGTAGGCCGGGGCGTCGAAGAAATCCGGGGCTTGTAGGTGTGCCGCGAGGTTCTCGTCCTTGACCTGGACGGAGGCGACCTTCGCGGAGCCGATCAGCCCGCCGTTGGCGACAACGGCGTCGAAGTCGCTGAACGTTCCGTGGAACGTGCCCGCCATGTAGTCGACGGCGAAGCCGATGCTCGAATGGACCTTGTCGACGTGCCATGCGCCGGTAGGTAGTACCTGAGTGTCAACGCTGCTCATTGCTCGCTGGCTCCTTTGGATGGTGGATGGGCTGTTGGTGGGGCCCGACCGCCGCTGTCCGCGATCAGACCTCTGACCTGCGCTTACTCGGTAGCGGGGACGGATTTGAGCCCGCGACCTCTGGGTCATGAGGACAGCGTGCGTTCTGCCTCTCGCTCTCCGGTGACGCGTTCTGCACCGGCGAGATGCGCCGACAGGGACTGTCCGGCTCTGTCCAGCGCCGCGGCACCTTCGTCAAGGATCGCGTGATAGGCCTGGAAGACGTGGGGCACTTGAGGGGTGATTTCGAGCGCGACCTCGACGTCGGCGGTCGCGGCTCCTCGCGCGAGGCGGATGGCGTCGTCGAGGAGAACCTCGTGAGTTCCGCCCTGGATGATCAGGGGCGGCAGGCCGGACAGGTCGGCGAATATGGGGCTGATGAGGCCGAGCGCGGCGTCTTGTCCCGACGTATAGTCGGGGATTCGGGCTTGGAGGGCTTCCCGGCTGAGGAGGGGGTCGACCTCGCGCTTGGTGTCGATGGTCGTCCCGGCCAGGGTGAGATCGGCATACGGTGACATCACGAAGGCCGCGGCTGGCAGAGGCAGCCCGTGATCGCGGGCGTTGACCAGGGTGGCGATCGCAAGGCCGCCGCCGGCGGACTCTCCCGCGAAGACGATGTCTGAAGGGGCGATGCCGTTCTGCAGGAGGGCTCGATAGGCGGCAAGAGCGTCGTCAACCGCTGCCGGATACGGGTGCTCGGGGGCGAGCCGGTAGTCGACGGAGATCACCTGGGCGCGCGTCCGCCGGCCGACCTGCGAGGCCAGGTCAGCGGCGAGGACGGCGTCCCCCATCACGTAGACGCCGCCGTGGAAGTAAAGAACAACGTGGCGAGGTTCGATTCCGTCGACTGTGATCTCGGCGGTTGGGACGCCGCCCAGTTCGGCTGCGGTCACGGTCACGTCAGCGGGCAGCGGCTGCGCCGATAGCAACTCTCGGAGCAGTCGCCGTTGCTCGTTGACATCGCTGTCGGCGGGGAAGGCTGACCGTCGCAGGATTGCGTCGAGGGACTCTCGCTGCTCAGTGCTCACGGAGGATCTCCCTTCGGTTGGGTTGGTTTGGCATCGCTCTAGGCTCTGCGGCGCCGATCAATTCGGCACTCGGCCTGTAGTCCCAGCTCAGGGGTGAACCTGTGAGCCGTAGCCCAGGTCGAGGCGCAGCGACTGCATGACGTGGAACGTCGTGCTCGCGGTGAACACGTCGGCCGACGCCAGCACGCCGGTGTACTTCTCGATCACCGGCGTCGCCGCGGCGGCGGCGACCGCATCGAGGTAGCCTCTGACCCCGGCCCAGGTGTTCTCGCCGTACTTGATGAAGTAGGGCGTCGGGTCGACGGTGTCCAGCGCCGTGCGGGAGCTAGCGGCGATGTCCGCCATGTACTGCTGGTGCAGGGCGATGTCCTGGCGGGTGCCGAGCCGGCCCATGTGGCCGCCGATGAAGTGCTTCCACGAGTAGCCGAGCGCGGTATCCGGCGCCGCGATGTAGCCCTGCACGTCCTCGGTGAGGTTGCTCTGGTACACCGGCGCCCAGCCGGGGTTGACAATGTCGACGAGCATCAGCGTGTCGTGGTCGGGCAGGTGGATGAAGATGTTGTCCGGCGAATGGTTGGTGCCGTGCCAGGCCAGCTCGATGCGCTCGCCGCCGATCTCAAGGGCGCGCCGGTCTTGGAAGGTCTCTTCTGGTGCGGGCCTTGCGGGATCGTCGTCGCGCAGCAGGAGCTTCCGGGTCTCCTCGTGTCCGATGCGCGCGACATTCCCATTGAACAGCGATGATGCGCCGGCGTGGTCGGCGTGGTGGTGGGAGTAGATGAGGTGGGTGACCTCGTTGCTCACGCCGTTGGCGGAAGCGATCCCGTCCACGGCGCGCTGGATGTTGTGACCGATGGTTGGCGGCGCGTCGAGCAGGACGACGCCGTCCTTTGTCGTCAGGAAGGCTGACTGGTAGGTGCCGTCGGTGACCCAGTAGAGGTTGCGCTCTACCCGGCCGACGTAGTACCCCTGCTCGTTCAGGGCAGGACCGAACGCCGGCCCGGGAATCGGCGCGTAGTCTGGCAGGTCCTCGGGGCTGCTCGGGCGGGTGTTGGCATGTGCCTCAGTTGTCGTGTCCGGTGTGTTCATGAACACGATCGTGACGCGACGAGCCGGCGATCGAATCCTTGAAAGTCCTTAGTCCGCGACCCCAGTGTTGTCCTCAGTCATGGGCCCATCGCCCGAGCTCGCGCCCCGGGCATCGTCATGGGTCATGCTTCGCGGTAGATGGGTTCGCCGTCACACGTTCGGATTCGCACGACGCCGCGGGGGGGCCAATTGCTCGGCCGGCAGCGCGAGCGCGAGGCGCTCGGCCGCCTGCTCAACGCTGCGCGCGGCGGCGACGGCGGGGTCTTGGTTGTGCATGGAGAGCCGGGCGTCGGGAAGACTGCGCTGCTCGAGTGGACGGTCGAGGAGGGGCGGCAGTTGCGGGTCCTACGGACGGTCGGGGTCGAGGGGGAGATGGAGCTCGCCTTCGCGGCGCTTCAACAGCTGTGCGCGCCGATCCTCGACCGAGCAGAGCGTCTGCCGGATCCCCAGCACAATGCGCTTAGCGTCGCCTTCGGGCTGAGTGCCGGACACGCTCCGAATCCGTTCCTGGTCGGGCTGGCAGCGCTCGGGTTGCTGTCTGAGGCTTCGGGGGAGCGGCCGCTCCTGTGTGTCGTCGATGACGCGCAGTGGCTCGATCGTGCGTCAGCGCGCGCGCTCGCGTTCGTGGCCCGCCGCCTATTAGCGGAGAAGATCGCGTTCGTGTTCGCGGCTCGTGAGCCGGGGGACGCGCTTGCGGGATTGCCGGAGCTTCGCGTCGAGCCCTTAGGGCCTCGTGATGCGCGGACGCTGTTGGACTCGGTCTTGCCCGCTCCGCTGGATGAGCAGGTGCTGGATCGGATCGTTCTGGAAACGCACGGCAACCCGCTGGCTCTTTTGGAGCTGCCGCGCGGGCTGACGCCGGCACAGCTCGCGGGCGGGTTCGGGCTGCCCGCGGCGGTGCCCTTGTCCGCGAGCATCGAGGAGAGCTTCACGCGCCGGCTCGCCAGGCTTCCTGACGATGCGCGACGCCTGTTGCTAGTGGCGGCAGCCGATCCAGTCGGTGATACAGCACTCGTTTGGCGGGCGGCCCGGCGGCTCGGGGTCCCCGAGGCCACTGCTGAGACCGTCGAAGCGGAAGACCTGTTGGAGCTTGGCGCCCGAGCCGTTTTCCGTCATCCACTGGTTCGCTCGGCTGTGTATCGGGCAGCTGGGCTGAAGGATCGCCGCGCTGTCCACCGAGCCCTGGCGCAAGCAACCGATCCGCAGGTCGATCCGGATCACCGCGCTTGGCACCGGGCGCAGGCGGCATCAACGCCCGACGAGAACGTCGCGGCGGAGCTCGAGCGTTCCGGTGGACGGGCGCAGGCGCGCGGCGGATTGGCGGCTGTCGCCGCGTTCCTCGAGCGCGCCGCCGCGCTCACGCCCGAGCCCGCGCACCGTGCGCAGCGCCTGCTCGCGGCCGCTGGCGCGAAGCGTAATGCGGGCGATCTGGAGGCTGCGCTCGGGCTGTTGGCAGGCGTCGAGGCTGGACTGCTCGACGAGCTCGGGCGCGCTCACGTCGACGTTCTGCGTGGCCAGATCGCGTTGGAGCAGCGGCGCGGCGCCGAAGCCGGCCGCCTGTTTCTGAGCGCGGCGAGACGGCTCGAGCCACTCGACCCGGGGCTGGCCCGCGAGACGTACCTCGAGGCGCTCGGGGGCGCGATGGCCAATGACGTTGAAGTCGTTGGCGGCGCGCCGGCGGTCGCGCAGGCCGCGCGGGCGGCGCCGCCCGGCACCGCCCCGCCTCGGACGGTTGACGTGCTGCTCGACGCGTTCGCGATCCGCTTGACCGACGGATACGCGGCCGCGGCGCCGGCACTCGCTCGGGCTCTAGAGCTTCTGCTCGCGATCGACTTCTCCAACGAGGATGTCGGTCGGCGGCTCTCGCTCTCCAGCGGTATATACAGCAACATCGTTGGGCTCGAGCTGTGGGACGACGATGCCTTGCATCGCCTTGCCGCTCGTCAAGTCCAGGTCGCCCGCGACGCGGGCGCACTCGTGCACCTGCAGTTCGCGCTGAGCTTCCTGGTGGGGAGCCACATGCTCGCCGGCGACTTGACTGGGGCCACGCTGATGATCGACGAAGCCTGCTTAATCGCTGAGGCGACCGGAAATCCACCGCTTGTGAACGCCCCGATGATTCTCGCCGCTTGGCGCGGTGACGAGGCGCGAGCGTCTGAGCTGATCGAAGCCACCTCGCAGGAGGCGGCGGCACGGCGATGGACATCCAACAACTACGCGAGATCCGTGCTCTACAACGGCCTCGGCCGTTATGACGCCGCGCGCGATGCGGCCTGGGAAGCGTTCCAGCCCGATCCGATCGGATGGGGATCGGTGCTGGTGCCCGAGCTGGCCGAGGCGGCATCCAGGACCGGTGACCGAGCTCTGCTCGAGTCCGCTCTGGAGTGGCTCTCGGAGCGCACCGGCGTGATCAGCTCCGGGTGGGCGACCGGAATCGAAGCGCGCGTGCGCGCGCTGGCGAGCGAGGGCGAGGTCGCCGAGAGTCTGTACCGCGAGTCGATCGCGCACCTCGCCGGAACCCGTCTGCGGCTCGAGCTCGCCCGGACTCACCTTCTCTACGGGGAGTGGCTGCGACGCGAACGCCGCCGCCTCGACGCCCGCAAGCATTTGCGCATCGCGCTTGAGGCGTTCACAAACATGGGCGCCGAGGCGTTCGCGCGCCGCGCCGAACGCGAGCTGCTGGCGACCGGCGAGCGCGCCCGCAAACGGACCGTGGACACGCGCGACCAACTCACTCCACAGGAGACGCAGATTGCGCGCCTTGCGGCGAACGGACACACCAATCGAGAGATCGCCGCTCAGCTCTTCATCACCCAGAGCACCGTCGAGTACCACCTCCGCAAGGCATTCCGCAAGCTCGACGTGACGTCACGCAGGCAGCTCGCAAACCGTATCTCGTAGCTGTTCCGGCGTCCGCCTTAGACGAAACCAATCGATCTGCCTCCGCTGAGTAGCGCGTTTATGGCGGATGGGAGGAGTCACGCCGGTTCCTCGGCGTTTCCAGCTCCTCGCCAGAAGCGGTGCTCCGGCGCCTGCTTCCCTTGCACGAGCGGTAGCCCGACACCGAGGGGATATCGCTGCTGCAGCGGACGGTGGTTGTTACGTAAATGCGGAGCTGTAGCTCTCGCGGCTCTCGTTGCCGGCGATCGCGTGGGCGAGGAATGAGCCTGCTGGTGGCCTGTGGTGATGTGAGCCTCCGCTTGTGGAGCTTCAGAAGCGGTCATGGCGCCCAAGTTCGGGCCCACCATGAACTCGTCTACGAGTTCATCACCCCCACCATCCAGAGTGCGCAGTACAAGGCGTCTGCGGGTGAAAGTATGGGGCTAGCGGCCCGTTGAGCCGAACGCTGCGGATGGTGAGCGGCCGAGGCCGACTCGCAGCGTTGGGCAAGCGGCCGCTGGGAACGCGGGAGGTCACGATGGCGAGGCGTAGGAGCGCGCTAGATGAAGTCGTTGCCAGTCAGCACGTACAGAAATGGCACGAACGGGACGAGCACCGCAACACCCCAAGCGAGCCTGGCGATGAAGCCCATGCCCCGACGGCCGAAGATCAGGTTGATCCAGATCAACACCACGGCGACCGGATGCAGGATGCAAAGGAGGAGCTCGAGCAGCTTCTTCATGAAGGCAGCGTAGCTCACCTAGGCGGTGGTGCATGATGGCCGTCACGCTCGCGCCCGAGAGCGCCGCTGCGGAGTGGGATGCAAGAGCGGAGGTGGATGTCGGGCTGTTGCTTCTCCGACATCTCCGGGAGCTGCCTCCACCGGAAGGCTCCCGAGTCGCTCGCGACACGATATGCCGGTCTGTACGGCTTCTGGATGTGAAGGTCTCGCAAGGACTGTGCTGCTCGACACACCCGGGTCGTGAGTATGGGAGTATTGTCGTGCCATCTCGCGGACGACGCTTCGAGTTGTCCGCACCCGAGGTTTGGAGGTGGCGGGACATGCGACGCATGAGGATCATAGGCTTGGCATTTGGCGTCGCGCTAGCGATGATCACGATCGTCGGCACAGCGTCGGCGGAAGGCTCCAAACTAGCGAAACGCTCCAAACTGCTTCTCACTTCGGGTTTCCACACCCCGCTCTCCCCCGGCCAGGAAATTGTGCTGGTAACTTATACTCAGGTGACGCTAGAAACAAACAAGGGAACCCTCACATGCGTCTCAAACCAAGGCACGCAAGGCCTGTCGGGCCTGTCGGGGTCGCTCTTGACTAATGACGAAACGACGGATTACGCGGAACTCGAAGGGCCATTCGGCGTGCTTCTGGGATACCCTGAATGCTCGAGTTCCATTCCCCTTGGACCGAGTGCTTCCGTTGGCTTCTACGTGGCTGGGTCGCGGCTCAGCCTCAGTTCGAACGGCACGGCGGAGATCAAGAAGGCACTGGGCGAAGGGGCCGCGGGTGAGATTTACGTCGGTTTCGATGAAAACGAATCCGGTTTCTTTGAAGTAGAATGTCGATACACTTACACCAAACTCAAGGGTACCGTGGTTGGCGGAGATCCTTACGGTGGTTTCGGTGGTAAGTTGGTCGAAGTCAACTTCACAAAACAAAAGGTGAAGCTGTTCCGCTCCGTTCCAGAAAGAATGTGTCCTACGAAAGCTACCCTGACCCTCCCGTTTGAATCCACGGATGTGCCTGTGGGACCGGAACGCGTTTTCATGGGAATCTTTGAGGAAGGCCTGACGTAGTCAGCCCGTCAGGCCGACGCCGGTTTGGCTGGAGTCCGCGGAGCAGATACCGGCGCTGCTGGACGCCCCGGGCGAGCTCGACCGTGGTGCGAGGTCCAACGCCCAGGTCCCGCGGCGGGCGATCCTGTCGGCGCTCTCGGCTGAGCCCGCGAGGGGTCGCGCGGCGCTTGGGTACGTAGCGACGGCAGTATTTGACGACCGTACGTCAATATGATACGCTCTTGCGTACATACTGTACGAGAGGAGGTTGCAGCGTGATCTATGGCTTCTGGAACAACAAGGGAGGTACCGGGAAGACGAGCCTGTGCTTCCAGGCGATCTGCTTTTACGCGCACGAGCACCCCGACAAGAGGATTCTCGCGCTTGACGTATGCCCACAAGCGAACCTATCCGAGCTTCTTCTCGGTGGGCTCACCCAGGGTGGAAGCCAAAACCTACTCGCTCGCCAGGGCGAGATCCCTCGCGCAACTATCGGCGGGTATTTCCAGCTGCGCCTCCCAACGCCGTACCAGCCCGCAAGCTTTAGTCCAAGCGACTTCATCACTACACCCGCCGACTACAACATGTCGATCCCAGGCAACATCGATCTGGTCTGCGGGGACCCGCTGTTGGAGCTGCAGTCCAACGCAATGTCCACGCTCGCGAACACCCAGATCCCAACCACGAACGCGTGGCTCGCGATCATCGACTGGATAAGCGATTTCCTCAAAGCCGTTGACGATGACTACGACACGATCTTTGTGGACATGAATCCGAGCTTCTCGATCTACACCCAGATCGCACTCTCGGCCGTCGATGGTCTGATTCTGCCCGTAATGGCCGATGACTCGTCTCGGCGCGCGATACAGAACGCTTTCTCGCTCGTCTACGGACTCAAGCTACCGTCAGAGATCTACTCGACGTACGCGTTTGCGACGAAGCTCCATCACGAGGGCCGGGATCTACCCAAGGTCCATCTGATTGCGAAGAATCGCATCACGCAGTACATGGGCTCCGCCTCTGCGTACGCAGCGGTCTTGCGCTCGATCGACAAGGATGTAGACGGTCTGCTTGCCTCGAATCCCGAGATCTTTAACTTCACCAAGCGTAAAGACGGAGTAGTCGATATTCGCGACTTCCAGACCACGGGCGTCGTAGCGTTCGCCCGGGGGTGCCCCTTTTACTCGCTCCCATCGGGACGACTCGATCTAGCCGGTCATCGAGTTCAAGTCAAGGAGGACTACCGCATCAACTGCGTCGAGGCCCTAGAAAATCTCGTCGCGAAGCTATAGCTGGCAACTCGGTGCACATGGTCCCTCAACAACGGGCAAGCCCGCATTGAGCGTGGTGCTCGTCCCGCATAAGAGCCGGATCGGGCGGTATCCTGAACCGGCGATGGCTACGCGCAAGATCAACCTGATGCTCGATGAGGATCTGATTCGCCTTGCCCGCCGGCAGGACATCGCCGAGGCTGGAAAGAGCGACGTTCAGGTTGTCGAGGATGCGCTCGCCGTCTTCCTGGGTCTGCGTGCCCTTGACGAGGCGCGAGCGCAGGGCACACTGGCGGCTGAGGATGCCGATCGGCTCGCTGTACAGGAGGTTCGGGCGGTGCGCACAGCGCGCAGCCGGGCTTGATTCGCGCGGTCGTAGACCCGAGCGTGTTGGTGTCGGCATTCATCGGGGACCCCGAGGCCGGGCCGGGCCAGCTCGTCGAGGCGTGGCGCGACCGCCGGTTTGTGCTTGTCGTCTCGCCGTTGTTGCTGGCCGAGCTTGGCGACGTGTTGGCGCGGCCCAAGTTCGCCCGTTGGGCGGCAGATGGAAGGGGAGCGGCCTATGTCGCTGGGTTTGGCGCTCGCGGCGAGCATCAACCCGACCCGGACGAGTCACCGTCCCCGGGGGTGCGCGATCCCGACGACGACTATCTCGTCGCGCTCATGCAGGCCACGCAGGCCGACGTCCTGGTGTCGCTTGACCGCGACCTACTCGATGCGCAGCTCGACGAGATCACGGTCATCGACCCCGCCGTCTTCATCGGTCGCCTAGAGCAGTGACTTCTGGCCTGTGCGCCAACGCGATAGGCGGTTGCGGCGACGGCCGCGAGCGATTGCGTCAACTGGTCGAGCATCGGACACCGCAGTAATTACTGTGGCAATCACGTAGGCAAACGCGGCGTCGTCCGCTATAGTCACGGCTGTGAACGCAACCGGCCTAGACCCTGCGATGATCGCCGCGAACATCGAGTCGGCGCGCGCGCGGAAGTCCAAAGCGCTCGCTGACTACGAGGCGGCGTCGGCGGAACTTGCTTGGTGGCTGAAGGGCGCCGAGCTAGTCGGCCTCGCCGTGCCTCCTGAGGACGACGACGATCCCGAACCCGACAACGTCGAGGAGCTGTTTCCGCCTGGGGACTACTTCGACCAGAGCGACGTGCGACCCACGCTCCGACAGGCTGTTATCGCGTTTCTGCGGGAACAGCCGGGCCTAGCGTTCCCGGTTCAGGACATTGCGTCGGCGCTCGTAATGCGCGGCTGGCTGGGCGAAGACGGCGCTCAGAAGCGTGTCTCGGACATCGCCAGTCTGATGTACGGCGACGAGCAGCTACAGCGCGTTGACCGTGGCATCTACCGTCTGCACCCGCGCCTTGCGGTCGCGCTCGACCGGCCGCGCCCCGTGACCTATCGCGCTGCGCAACGCAGAAAACTTCCGCCGTCCATGCACGGTGACCAGAAATGACGCCCGGCTCCGGTACGGATTCCGGTGCCCCAACACACCGGGCGGCATAGCCCTCGGGCGAGGGGTTTGCTACCCCTCGCCCGAGGCACGCGTTGATGCTGCCTCTGATTCTACTTCCGGCCTCGCCGTCTGTTGACGGGTGCAACGGACAGGCGGCATGGCGCTCGGAGAGTGAGCCTATGGTGTTCGTTTGGGTGTTCGTCTTTAAGCCGAACACCCAAACGAACAGGCTGCTGCCCGCTCGCTCCCGAAGTTTGGCTCTGTACCTGGCCCGAGGAAGGGGGTCCCCGCCTCTCCGCTTCGCTCCAACCCGGGGACCCCCTTCCTCGACCCAACACATCACAGATGTTCAGGGCAAGGCCAGGTGCAGAGCGGGAGCGGGAGCGAGCGGGCAGCAGCAAACAGAGGATCGAGAGCAACGAGGAGATAGAGCAGCTCAAAAGGAAGAAGACAACCGGCGTGGTAGCGGCGTCTCGTGCTGGGCCGGCCCTTGCGGCGCAAAAGGGCACACGGCCTGTCGGCTCAGTGGTCGGCGTTATCGTCGGCGGCTTTGTCGGCCATCTCCCGTCGTCGCTTCTCGAATGCCAGTCTCTCCGCGCGTCGATGGCATCGCCATCGCGTGCGACGACGTTAAGGCTGCGGCCGGGTGACTTTGCGTCGTTCAAGATCTTGCTCATATCGCGGAGGGCTCTCACGCCGTCGTGCTGGGTATAGACCTGGACAAATCCTCGGTCGATCAGGACACGCCAGTCAAGCTCAAACCTGAATCGGAAGCTCTCTTTGTCGTGTGAGTCCTTGAACGCAACTTCGGCCGTGTATTTGCTCGGTAGGTCGGAGGCCGCATCACGCGCCTGTGTCGTGTCCCAAAACGTCCGCCACTCCTGACCGGGCACTAGAACCGGGATCACCTCAGGCGTTCGGATTGGCGAATACTCCTCCAGCACAGCAGCCTCCAACGGAGCGGAGAACGTGACGCGCACGTCTATCGCGGCGGTCGAACCAAAGTTCTTGATCACGAGATCGATGTTTGTCGGACCGGCTGGGCTTTCCTCCGTGTAGACAACAACGTATGGCTGAGCCTGTTCGCTGCGCAGTCGGCGCGCCTCGTTAAGCTGTCGCAGCGCAACGAGTCCAGCAGCGACGGCGATACAGACGCCAGCCCAGGCCGCGAGCGCTGACCAGGCTGCTGGGGAAAGATGCCAGATCGAACCGAGCACGACCACGCGTCACGAACCGATGCTCGGCACCGTCTCGTTGCGCGCCCGAGCGCGCCCAAGAAAATGCCGACAGTCTTCGACGTGCGCACCGAGATTGCTGACCATCGCAATGGGCATAGCAGCTCCGTCTGACAGAAAAAATCTGTCCGGCAGACGACTTCGCCTCCTTAGCGTCTGCCGCCGCGAATCGCCTCGGCCCGCGTAAGGACCTCCGACGCTGGAACGCCGAGCGCGTGCGCGATCTTGGTGATGTTGGTGAGCGAGACGTTGCGGACGCCTCGCTCTACGCCGCTGTAGTAGCCGCGGTTCAGGCCGGCCTCAAGCGCGACGGTTTCCTGGGATACGCCGCGCTTGCCGCGTAGCTCGCGGAGAGCGTCCCCGAACGCGGCGTGGACGGGAGAGATCGCGGGCACGAGGCAAGACTTCCTGCTTGACTACTATGAGTCCATACACTATAAGTCGCATCAACTACAAATTGGCCCCCGCGCAGCGGTGAACTGCCGGGGGCCGCGGCACGGAAAGGCGGAACCTTCCCATGCAAGACCAGCGTACATTGACCCCGGCCGAGGAAGACGGCAAGATCGACTCGGCAATCCTCGGATGCTTGCGAGACAGCGACGAGCAGCGGCCGTGGTCGGTCGATGAGATCACCCGAGAAATCGGGAGCGACACGACGGACAGCCTCAACCGGCTCTACGGAGTCGGGCTCATTCATCGCCTCGACGGCTTCGTGTGGGTGACACGAGCCGCCATCGCGGCCGACTACCTCACGATCTAGCCGACTGGGGGAGTGGGCCACGTCGCAAGGCTGGGCGTGGCACTCCCCCCAGGCTCAGGCAAGCCCTGATCCCATCGGAGGGACACAGCGACCATGACCTCACACGCTTGGCAGACCAACCCGCTTGCTCGGAGGCGACGGTGCTCGGCTTACACGCAGAGAGTCCATGCCACGTCTCCGAGCCGCAACGTCAACCCGACATGCCGCCAGAAGCGGACGCGGCGACGGGCACACTTGTGGTGGCGCGTGCTCATGAGGCTGAACCCTGCCGACATCGAGCAGATCGCGCGGCAGGTGGCCGACCTGGTGGCAGCAACGCAGGCTCGACCGTCGGGGCAGTTCGTTGATGCCGCCGAACTCGCGGAGCTGCTTGGCGTCGAGCGCGATTGGGTCTACGCGCACGCGAACGCGCTCGGTGCCATTCGGCTCGGAGGTCCACGCGGCCGTTTGCGGTTCGATCTTCGGCGAGTGCAGGACGCCTGGTCGGCACCGGCGACGACGGGAGCCCGCCGAGGCGCGGGACGGTCGCGCAAGAAGCGCTCACGAGCAACGAGCGCAGGGTTGATCCCGTATGAGTCCGACCGGCTCGGGGTCATATCGCCTTCCAGTCGAGAAGGGAGGGCGTGATGCCACGCCCGGCAAGCGGCAACATCGAAACGGTCCCGCTGGCGGACGGCACGATCAGTGTCCGGGCTCGGTTCAGGCACAAGGGAGAGCGGTGCCGCGTCGTGCTTGGCCGCGACGTTGATGGTTGGACTGAGGCGAGGGGACGCCGCGAGCTACAGATGATCCTCGCGCAGTTGGCCGCCGGCATCGCCATCGAGCAGGTGCTCGCCCGCTACGAGCCCGAGCCGGCCCACGACGAGGACGAGTACGCGTCCGGGGTCACGATGCACGAGTACGCGTCCGACTGGTTGGAGCGCAGGCGCGTCGGCGAGATCGGCGAGGGACCGTTGGCCGATACGACCTACGAGGACTACCTCTGGAGGCTCAAGAAGTACATCCTGCCGTCCTTCGGGAGGACGCCGGTGGCGAAGATCAGCGACGTGGACTGCCGGCGCTTTCGCGGCAAGCTGTTCAAGGACAGCGAAGCGCTGAGGAAGATCGCGGCGGCAGGTGGGCGAGCTGAGGACGAGAACGGGCGGCGGCGCAGGCCGCTCTCGCCGCGCTCGATCCAGATGATGATGCGCCTGCTCGGCCAGATCCTCGCCCAGGCTGTCAAGGACAAGGTGCGCGAGGACAATCCCGCCCGCGACCCCGAGTTGAAGATCAGGGTGCCCAAGCCCGCCCGGACCTTCCTTGAGATCGACCAGCTTGTGATGCTGCTGGACGCAGCGCACCACCTACAGACGTCGCCGAGGTCGAGCAAGCGCGCCAAGCTGACGCGCGGGCAGGCAGCGGAGGTCCGGGCTCGCCTGGCGCAGCGCGAGACGCAGTACGCCCTTCGCCTTGAGTATGGGCTGAGCGCCGGGTCGATGTCGATGCTCGCGCAGGGCAAGACCTACACCGCGACCAATGACCGCATCGGATGGCGCACGCTGTGCGCGATGCTCGGATACGCCGGCCCGCGGATCGCTGAAACCCTCAACATCCTGGAGCGCGACGTACGCCTGCACGATCCCGACGGCGCGCGCCTGTGGATCGCCGACAGTAAGACGCCGAAGGGCGTCCGTCACGTTGAGATCACGCCCAGCCTGCGCGACGAGCTGCTCGCCTACCGCGCCGACAAGGTGCGACACGGCTACCCCACAGGCCCGGATGCACCGTTCTTCTGCACCCGCAGCGGCAAGCGCTGGGATGAGAGCAACGTCCGCGAACGCATCTTGGAGCCGGCCGTCAAGCTCGCCAACGAGCGCCTGACTGAGCGCGGCCTGCCGCCACTGCCGCACGTCACACCGCACACGCTGCGACGGACCTACGTCTCGATCATGCTCCTGGCGACCAACTTCGACGTGACCTACGTCCAGCATCAGGTCGGCCACGCCGAAAGCAGGATGACCCTCGACGTGTACGCGCAGCTCTTGGACCGCCGCAAGCGCGGCCACGGCGCCGCCTTCGACGCCCTGCTTGCGGATGCCCGCAGCGCCCTTTACGGGCCACAGCACGAGGGGTTTAGGCCACCGTTTGGGCCACCGAGCCCCAACACACCCGATCCGGCAAACGAGCCCGCCGAGCAAACCAGTTCATTTGCAGGCACTTCGCCAGCGCGCCCGGCAAGATTCGAACTTGCGACCTCTCGCTCCGGAGGCGAGCACTCTATCCACTGAGCTACGGGCGCAGACGACGCACCACGGACGGCGTCCCCGGTCTCGGAGCTTAGCGTCGAGAGGCTCCTCCGTGGACCGCGCCCGCTGCGCCGCCGCTACCGTAGCCAGCATGGATCTGTCCGTGTTCTTCGTAGGCACCGCCGGTTCGGTGCCAAGCGCCCGGCGCGGGCTGCCTGCGATCCTCGTTCGTCGTGGTGGCGACAAGCTGCTGTTCGACTGCGGCGAAGGCACCCAGCGCCAGCTCCTGCGCTCGGTCGGGCTCGTCGACCTGGACAGCGTGTTCATCACGCACTTCCACGCAGACCACTGGCTGGGACTGCCCGGGATGCTGAAGTCGTTCGCGCTGCGCGAGCGCAGCGAGCCTCTAACCGTGTACGGACCGCCTGGTCTGAACGACATGATGGGGGCCATGCGGATCGTCTACGGCCGCCTGCCATACGCGCTGAGCATCGTCGAGCTGGCGCCCGCGGAGCGGGTGCAGCGCGACGGATATCTGGTGGCCGCCATCCCCGTGCGTCACACGGGTGAATCCTCGTTCGGGTACGCGCTCGTCGAGGAGCCGCGTCCCGGCCACTTCGACCCGCGATTGGCCGAGCAGCTGGGAGTGACCCCGGGACCGGACTTCGGGCGGCTGCAGCGGGGGGAGACCATCGCCGGCGTCAGGCCCGAGCACGTCATGGGCCCCGCCAGAGAGGGGCGCAAGGTCGTGCTCTCGGGCGACACCGCGCCATGCCAGGCGCTCGCCATCGCCGCGCACCAAGCCGATGTGCTCGTGTGCGAGGCCACGTTCTCCGAGGAGGAGGCCGAGCGCGCGCGCCAGACCTCCCACAGCACCGCCCGTCAGGCTGCCGAGCTCGCCCGCCAGGCCGAAGTGCGGCTGCTCGCGCTCACGCACGTCTCCAGCCGCTACGCCGGCGGTGAGCTCCGCGACGAGGCGCGCGCCGTGTTCGCCGCCACCGAGGCCGCGCGCGACTTCGACACGATCGAGGTTCCGTTCCCCGAGCGCGGCCGCGCCGCGCTCGTACGCTGGCCGGAGCGGATCGCGCGCGAGCGCTCGCACGAGGAGCGCCCGGCCACTCCGCCCGAGCCCATCGCGTCCCCCTGATACATTCCAGCTGCTCCTTTAACCCGGTCCCGAGAGGCCAGGAAGGAAACGATGTCAGCTGACGAGAACGTGATCCTCCAAGCGGAGGAGATTCGCCGAGCGCTCACGCGCATCGCGCACGAGATCGTTGAGCGCAACCCCGGGGAGACGGTGCCCGCGCTCGTGGGGATTCACCGTCGAGGCGCATTCCTCGCGCACCGACTGCAGCGACTGCTGGAGGAGCTCATGGGAGCGGAGGTTCCGCTCGGGGACCTCGACATCGGCTTCTACCGCGACGACGTCGCCACGCGACTGGACGCTCCCGTGCTGCACGCCTCGCACATCGACTTCGACGTGACCGGCCTGACCGTGGTGGTCGTCGACGACGTGCTGTTCACCGGGCGCACCGTGCGCGCCGCGATCGAGGCCCTGTTCGCCTACGGCCGGCCCACGCGCGTGCAGCTCTCGGTGCTCGTCGATCGCGGCCACCGCGAGTTGCCCATCCGCCCGGACTACGTCGGCAAGAACCTGCCCACCGCAAGGGCCGAGCACGTGCACGTCCGCGTGCGCGAGCTCGACGGGGTCGATCAGGTAGCGATCGCCGCGCCGTTGACCGTGGAGGCCGGAGCGTGAACCACCTGCTCTCGATCGAGCAGCTCGAGCGCACGGACATCGAACGGATCGTCACGCAGGCGGAGCGCTTTGCCGAGGTGGCCGATCGCGAGATCAAGAAGGTGCCCACGCTGCGCGGACGCATGGTGCTGAACCTCTTCTACGAGGCCTCCACCCGTACCCGCAGCTCGTTCGAGCTCGCCGCCAAGCGCCTGTCCGCCGACGTCGTCAACTTCGCCGCCAGCGGCTCGAGCGTCGAGAAGGGCGAGTCGTTGAAGGACACAGTGCTTACGCTCAGCGCTCACAAGCCCGACGCGATCGTCCTGCGCACCCCCTGGGCGGGCGCTTCGGAGCTGGTCTCGAGATGGTGCAGCGCCGCGATCGTCAACGCCGGCGACGGTAAGCACGAGCATCCCACCCAGGCGCTGCTCGACGTCTACACGCTGCGCAGGCGCCTGGGGAGAATCGACGGCGCGTCGATCTGGATCGTCGGCGACGTCGCCCACTCGCGCGTCGCTCGCTCCAACGTGCTCGCCTTCCAGCGGATGGGCGCGACGGTGACGGTCGCCGGTCCGCCCACGCTGATCCCGCGCGGCATCCAGGAGCTCGGGTGCGAGGTGCGCTACACGCTCGACGAGCTGCATTCGGCCGACATCGTGTACGCGCTGCGGATGCAGCACGAGCGCATGAGCGAGGCTTGGGTGCCCTCGCTGCGCGAGTACGCGTCCTGGTATCAGATCAACGCGCGGCGGCTCACGCCGCGCCAGATCCTGATGCATCCGGGCCCGGTCAACCGCGGCGTGGAGCTCTCCGGCGAGGTCGTCGACTCGCCCCAGGCGGCCATCACCGCGCAGGTCGAAGCCGGCGTGGTCGTGCGCATGGCGGTCCTCTATGAGCTGCTCGCCGGCGCCAGGGACTCCGGTCCGAGCGTCGGTCGGTCTGCGGGCGCTAGGGCAGCGGGCGCCGGCATGCTCGCGGGCGCGACGCCAAACGAGGAGCCGGTGCTCGGGAGCCAGCTCGCATGAGCGTCCCCGAGCGGCTCCTCGGCGCCTGCCAGCCGCCCGCTGAGCTCCTGCTGCGCGATGTCCACGTGCTCGACCCCCGCGCCGGAATCGACGCCCGCCACGACGTGCGCGTCCGCCGCGGGCACATCGCCGAGCTGTCCGAGCCCGGCACGTTGGAAGCAGACGCCGACGTGGAGCTCGTCGACGGTCACGGCCGGCTGCGGCTGCTGCCCGCGTTCTTCGACCCGCACGTCCATCTGAGGACCCCCGGGCAGGAGCACAAGGAGGACCTCGACACCGGCACCGCCGCCGCCGCCGCCGGCGGCTTCGGCGCGGTGATCGCGATGCCCAACACCGACCCCGTGCTCGACTCCGCCCCGCTGCTTCGCTCGCTGCGCGACGCCGCCGCGCGCGACGCGCGCGTGCCCATCGGCTTCCTGCCCGCGATCACACGCGGCTCCAGGGGTGAGCAGCTGACCGAGATGGCCGAGCTCAGACGCGAGGGCGCGCTCGGGTTCACCGACGACGGCATGCCGGTCCACAGCGCCGGCATGCTGCGCAAGGCGCTGCAGTACCAACGCCTGTGCGGCGGCGTGCTCGCGCTGCACGAGGAGGACCCAACGCTCTCGCGCGGCGGCGCCATGAACGAGGGCGCGGTCAGCGCGGCGCTCGGGATCACCGGGATACCCACCGTGGCCGAGTCCACGATGGTCGCCCGCGACGCCGCGCTCGCCGGCTACGAGGACGCGCGCGTGCACTTCCAGCACCTCTCCTGCGCCGCCTCCGTCGACGCGGTCGCCGACGCCAAGGCGCGTAGCTGGAGGGTCAGCGCCGAGGTCTGCCCGCATCACCTGCTGCTCACCGAGGAGAACGTGCGGGGGATGGACACGCGCATGAAGATGCACCCGCCGCTGACCACCGAGGCCGACCGCCTGGCGCTCGTCGAGGGGTTGCGCGCCGGCACGATCGACTGCGTCGCCACCGACCACGCGCCGCACGCGCGCGAGGAGAAGGAGGTGCCGTTCGAGCAGGCGCCGATGGGCAGCACAGGCCTCGAGACCGCGTTCGCCGCTCTGCACGCCGGCCTCGTGCTGCCAGGGATCCTCGACCTGGCGCTGCTCGTGGACAGGATGACCGCCGGCGCCGCGCTGTTCGAGCTGCCCACGCCCTCGATCGCGCCAGGGGCGCCCGCCAATCTCACGCTCGTCGACCTCGACGCCGTCTGGGTCGCCGGCGAGCACGGCTGGGAAAGCCGCTCGGAGAACTGCTGCTTCGCCGGCCGGCGTCTGCAGGGCCGCGTGTTGATGACGCTCGCCGCCGGCGCGCTCGCCCATCGCGACCGGGTTCTGGCGATGGTGGGCGCAGCATGAGCCTGCTGGCCCGCGATCGCGCCGCCCTGGTCGTCGTCGACGTCCAGGAGGGCTTTCGCCCATATGCCGCCTTCGCCGGTGTCGCGAACGCCTGCGCCAAGCTCGTTCAGGCGGCGCGCATCCTGGAGCTGCCCACGCTCGTCAGCGAGCAGTACCCGAAGGGGCTCGGTCACACCGCGCCCGAGGTCGGCCTGCAGGATGAGACGCGGATCGAGAAGACGGTGTTCTCGGCCGCACGCGCCGAGGGCTTCGACCTCGGCGGCGCCGAGCAGGCGATCGTTTGCGGCATCGAGACGCACGTGTGCGTCAGCCAGACCGTCCACGACCTGCTCACGCGGGGGCTCGAGGTCCACGTCCCCGCGGACGCCGTCGGCTCGCGGCACAACATCGACTACGAGCGTGGGCTGGAGCGCATGGAGCGCGCTGGCGCAGTCGTCAGCACCGTCGAGGCCGCCCTGTTCGAGCTGCTCGAGCGCGCCGGCACACCCGAGTTCAAGGCCGTCCAGAAGCTCATCATTTGATGGATGACACGACCGCCTACGTGCTGCTCGAGGACGGCACGCGCTTCGACGGCGTCGCCTGCGGCGCCGACGGCCACGCCGTCGGCGAGATCGTGTTCACCACGGGAATGTCCGGCTACCAGGAGTCGATGACCGACCCCTCCTTCGCCGGTCAGCTGATCGCCTACACCTACCCCCACATTGGCAACTACGGCGTCAGCTCCCACGCGATGGAGTCCGAGCGGGCATGGGCGCGCGCCGCGATCATGCGCGAGGCGTGCAACCGCGAGGACGCCCCCTCGGCTGAGCGCGGCTGGCTCGACTGGCTGATCGACTGCGACGTGCGCGCCATCAGCGGCGTCGACACGCGCGCGCTGGTGATGCACATCCGCGAGGCGGGTGCGATGCGCGGGGGTGTGTTCCCGGTGGCGATCGCAGAGGCCGAAGCGCGCGAGCTGATCGACGCCGAGCCGCCGATGGCCGGCCAGGACCTCGCGCGGCTCGTCACGCCCGAGCGGGTGAGTCGCCACGGCAGCGGCCACGGACCGAGAATCGCCGTGATCGACACCGGCATCAAGGCCTCGATGGTGCGCGAGCTGCTCGCCCGCGGCGCGCGCGTGTCCCTGCACCCCTGCACCAGCACCGCCGAGCAGCTGCTCGCCGAGGACCCCGACGCCGTGTTCCTGTCCAACGGACCCGGCGATCCCGCCGCCCTCAGCTACATCGTCGATACCGTCCGCGCGCTCGTCGGGCGCAAGCCCGTGTGGGGCATCTGCCTCGGCCATCAGCTGCTGTGCCGAGCCGTCGGCTTGGACACGTTCAAGCTGCCGTTCGGACACCACGGCGCCAACCACCCCGTCCGCGACCTGCAGACCGGGCGCGTCGAGATCACCTCCCAGAACCACGGCTTCGCCGCCCTCGGCCCCGGCGGCTCGCGCACGATCGACACCGACGAGCCCGTGCGCTGGCGCACCGACTTCGGCGCCGCCGCGCTCTCGCACGTCAACCTCTACGACCGCACCGTCGAGGGCCTCGAGCTGCTCGACGTCCCCGGCGGCACCGTCCAGTACCACCCCGAGGCCGGCCCCGGTCCGCACGACAGCCTGTACCTGTTCGACCGCTTCCTCGGGCGAATCGCCGAGGCCGCATAGTGCCCCGACGCGATGACATCCACAAGATCCTGATCCTCGGCTCCGGGCCGATCGTGATCGGGCAGGCGGCCGAGTTCGACTACTCCGGCGTGCAGGCCTGCAAGGTGCTGCGCGAGGAGGGCTATCAGGTCGTGCTCGTCAACTCCAACCCCGCCACGATCATGACCGACCCCGAGTTCGCCGACGCGACCTACATCGAGCCGCTGCTCCCGGGTCCGGTCGCGCAGGTGATCGAGCGCGAGCGACCCGACGCGCTGCTCGGCACGCTCGGCGGCCAGACCGCGCTCAACCTGTCCAAGGCGTTGCACGACGACGGCACGCTGCAGCGCTTCGGCGTCGAGCTGATCGGCGCCAACTACGACGCGATCGCCTGTGCTGAGGACCGCGACCTGTTCCGCGCCGCGATGGCCCAGGCGGGGCTGCGGATGCCGCGCAGCGAGATCGCCACCAGCCTCGCCGAGGCCACCAGCGCGCTGCCCGCGCTCGGCCTGCCGTGCATCGTGCGGCCCGCCTACACGCTCGGCGGGCGCGGAGGTGGGATCGCGCGCAGCCCGCAGGAGTTCGAGCGAATCGTCGCCCACGGGCTCGAGGCCTCGCCAATTGGGCAGGTGCTGCTCGACGAGTCCGTCCTCGGCTGGGGCGAGTTCGAGCTCGAGGTGATGCGCGACAACGCCGACAACGTCGTGATCGTGTGCTCGATCGAGAACGTCGACCCGATGGGCGTGCACACGGGAGACTCCGTCACGGTCGCGCCGCAGCAGACGCTCACAGACCACCTCTACCAGCAGCTGCGCGACCAGGCGATCGCCGTCATCCGCGCGGTCGGGGTCGAGACCGGCGGCTCCAACGTGCAGTTCGCAGTCAACCCCAACACCGAGGAGATCCTCGTCATCGAGATGAACCCGCGCGTGTCGCGCTCCTCAGCGCTGGCCTCCAAGGCCACGGGCTTCCCGATCGCCAAGATCGCCGCGCGCCTGGCCGTCGGCTACCGCCTCGATGAGATCAACAACGACATCACCGGCGTCACGCCGGCGTGCTTCGAGCCGACGATCGACTACGTCGTCGTCAAGTGGCCGCGGTTCGCTTTCGAGAAGTTCCCCGACAGCTCCTCCACGCTGTCCACGCACATGCAGTCCGTGGGGGAGGCGATGGTGATGGGCCGCACGTTCGCCCAGGCGTTCGCCAAGGCGCTGCGCTCGCGCGAGCTGGACAAGTTTCCGTACCTGGACGAGGTCTCCGACCAGGCGCTGCTCGAGAGCCTAGGCGCCCCCGGACCAGAGCGCTTCGAGACCGTGCTCGAGCTGTTCTCACGCGGCGCCGGCGTGGAGGCCGTGCACGAGCGCAGTCGCATCGACCCGTGGTTCTTGCGCGAGCTGCAAGCGCTCGCGCTCGACCCAGACGCGCCGTTCGCCGGCGAGCGCACGTTCCGCGCGGTCGACACCTGCGCCGCCGAGTTCCCCGCGCGCACCCCCTACTACTACTCCGGCTGGGAGCGCCCGTCGAGCGCAGGGCGTGCAGCGCACGAGGTCACGCGGGGAGAGCGCGAGTCGGTCGTGATCCTCGGCTCCGGGCCCAATCGCATCGGGCAGGGCATCGAGTTCGACTACTGCTGCGTGCACGCCGCCATGACCGTGCGCGCGTCCGGCCGCGATGCCGTGATGATCAACTGCAACCCCGAGACCGTCTCCACCGACTACGACACCTCCGACCGCCTGTACTTCGAGCCGCTCACGCTGCAGGACGTGCTCGCCGTCGTCGAGGTGGAGAGTCAGCCGCCGGGCAAGCTGGCCGGCGTGGTCGTCCAGTTCGGCGGCCAGACACCGCTGAAGCTCGCCGCCGGCCTCGCCGAAGCCGGCGTGCCGCTACTCGGCACGAGCGTCGAGGCGATCGACCTCGCCGAGGACCGAGCGCGCTTCGGCGCGCTGCTCCAGCGCCTCGGCTACAAAGCGCCGCCCTATGCCACCGCCCGCTCGTTGGACGAGGCGCTGCGCTGCGCCGAGGGGGTCGGCTTCCCGCTGCTGGTGCGCCCGTCCTACGTGCTCGGGGGCCGCGCCATGGAGATCGTCTACTCGACCGAGGATCTCGCCCGCTACCTGCGCCGCGAGCTCGGCCACGACAGCCACCACGCGACCACCAGCAAGAGCCCGGAGGGCTCCCCATCGATTTTCCTCGACAGGTTTCTCGAGAACGCCACAGAGATGGACGTCGACGCGCTGTGTGACGGCACGGACGTGTGGATCGGCGGGATCATGCAGCACGTCGAGGAGGCCGGAGTGCACTCCGGCGACAGCGCGTGTGTGCTGCCGCCGCACTCGCTCGGGGAGGACATGCTCGAGCAGATCCGCGCGGCCACGCGCGAGATCGCCCTCGCGGTCGGCGTCGTCGGGTTGCTCAACGTGCAGTACGCCGTGCATGCCGGCGAGCTGTACGTGATCGAGGCCAACCCGCGCGCCTCGCGCACCGTCCCGTTCGTGTCCAAGGCGATCGGCATGCCGCTCGCCAAGCTCGCCTGCCGGATCATGCTGGGAGAGCGGATCGCGCAGCTGCAGCTCCCGCAGGCACGGCAGGGACTTGGCTTCGGCGATCACATCTCGGTCAAGGAGGCCGTGCTCCCGTTCGATCGCTTCGAGGGCTCCGACGCCCTGCTTGGCCCCGAGATGCGCTCGACCGGAGAGGTGATGGGCATCGCGCGCGACTTCCCCACGGCCTTCGCCAAGGCGCAAGCGGCCGCCGGCGTGCCGCTGCCCAGCGAGGGCACCGCCTTCATCACCGTTACCGACTCGGACAAGCCGGGCGCGTTCGCGGTCGCGCAGATCCTGCACGACAGCGGCTTTCGGATCGTCGCCACCCACGGCACCGCCGAGGCGATCGCGCGGATGGGCGTGCCCGTGCAGCGCCTGAACAAGATCGGCGAGGGCTCCCCGCACGTGCTCGATTGGATCGAGCGCCGCGACGTCGACCTCGTCGTTAACACGCCCACCGGCTCCGGCGCCCGCAGCGACGGCTGGGAGATCCGACGCGCGGCCGTCACACACGGCATCCCGTGCCTCACCACGCTCTCGGCCGGCGTGTCAGCCGCTCGCGCAATCGCGCGCGCGCGCCGAGACGGCGAGCCCGAGGTGCTGTGTCTGCAGGAGCTCCATGGCATGGCGCGCGGAGCGGGCGGACAATACAAGGTCGATAGAAAACCCCTGCAAACGGAACAGACACCGTCCACCAGCCTCGACGTATCTGTACCTCAGCTTGAGGTATAGGTGAATTCGGCGACTTTGCTTGATCGCCGCCCTGCGGTGTGTAGACTCGCCGCCCATGGCGCCGGCGACCGAAACGACGTCCGCAAGCATCTCAACCGCCCCCGAGCGGTCTCTGAATCAGAGGATGGACGCCCTCGCCAGAGCCAACCAGATCCGCATCCAGCGCGCCCAGCTAAAGCGCGATCTGAAGGCCGGCCGCCGCTCGATCCACTCGCTGCTGCTCGACCCGCCCGAGTACGTCGAGACGGCCAAGGTCTTCGACATGCTGCTCGCCGTGCCCAAGTACGGCCGCGTCAAGGTCAACAAGCTCCTCGCCCACTGTCGAATCGCGCCGAGCAAGACGATCGGCGGGCTCTCTGAACGCCAGCGTAGCGAGCTCATCTCCCTTCTGCACCACTAGTAGCAGCCCCAGCCGCCGCCGATTCCCACCGAGGTCCCCATTAGGGTGGCGGCCGTGGCGAGCGTGTTTGTCATCACGGGGCCCTCGGGGGTCGGCAAGGGCACTCTTATCCGGGGGCTGATGGAGCGGCTTGCGAAGCTGGAGCTGTCGGTGTCGGCCACCACGCGCGCGCCGCGCCCCGGCGAGCGCGACGGGGTCGACTACCACTTCCTCACCCGCGAGCAGTTCGACCACAGGGTCGCCGCCGGAGACTTCGTCGAGCACGCCGACTACGCCGGACGCAGCTACGGCACGCTGCGCTCGGAGCTCGAGGATCGCGTGCGTGCCGGCGTCCCGGTCGTGCTCGAGATCGAGGTGCAGGGCGCCCGCCAGGTCCGCCAGGCGATGCCCGAAGCGGTGCAGGTGTTCATCGCGCCGCCGTCGCTCGCCGCGCTGCGCGCGCGGCTGATCGGGCGCGGCACCGACGACGCCGAGGAGGTCGAGCGGCGCCTGCGGGTGGCACAGCAGGAGCTCGCCGCGCAGCCGGAGTTCGCTCACGTCGTCGTCAACGACCGGCTCGAGGACGCGCTGCAGCAGCTCATCGAGATCGTCGACGCGAACGCCGACGCGAGTGCTGTATAGCCATGGTCGCGCGGTGTTTCAGTGGGGACTGTCGAAAGGTGAACTCCTTTTACGAGTGCTGTATAGCCATGGTTAGACGGTGTTTCAAGTGGGGACTGTCGACGGTGAGTCCCTTTACGAACCAGGTATAGCCATGGTTATATCCAGCATCCTTATGTCCGCGAACCCGGACGCCCCGCGGGGTTGCGCGCGATCGCGCACTACACTGCAAGGTCAACGAGGAAAGGCAAGCCAAAACCGTGATCTCTCCCCGCATCGACCGCCTGCTGGAGCAGGTCGACTCCAACTACGCCGGCGTGATTGTGGCCGCCAAGCGCGCGCGCCAGATCAACAGCTACTACCACAACCTCGGCGAGGGAACGTTCGACGAGTTCCCGCCTCCGATGGTCGAAACGGCCTCGAAAAACTACCTCACGATCGCCCTCGAGGAGGTAGCAGCAGGCAAGATGAAGTACCACTACAGATAGGCGCAAAGCTCCCGCCAGCGGTTGCTAGGCCCTGGCCAGCGCTCTACAACCTGTAGCCATGTCCCGGATATTGCTCGGCGTGAGCGGCGGCATCGCGGCGTACAAGGCGCTCGAGCTCGTGCGGCTGGCGACCGCGGCGGGGCACGCGGTGCGCGTCGTGCAGACGCCTGCCAGCCGGCGCTTCATCGGCGCGGCGTCGTTCGCCGCGCTCACCGGCGCGCCGGTGCTGGCGAGCGAGTTCGAGCGCGATCCTGCGCGCGGGGCTTTCCCCGACCAGCCGCTGCCCCAGCACGAGCCGCTCAGCCACCTCGAGCTGGTGGCAAACGCCGATGTGTACCTGATAGCGCCAGCGTCGGCCAACACGATCGCCAAGCTCGCCGGCGGCCTGGCCGACAACCTGCTGAGCAGCTGCGCACTGGCGGCCACGTGCCCGATGGTGCTCGCGCCGGCGATGAACAGCCGGATGTACGAACACGCTGCCACCCAGGCGAACCTGCGCACGCTGCGTGAGCGGGGGGTGAGCGTCGTCGAGCCGGGCGCGGGGCGACTGGCGTCCAAGGGAGAGGAGGGCGTGGGGCGGCTGGCCGAGCCCGAGCGGCTGCTGGCCGCCTGCGAGCGCGCGCTGTCCGGTCGGGCATCGAGCGAGGAGGCACCGAAGGGCGGACTGAGCGGCCTGCGCGTGCTCGTCACAGCAGGGGGCACGCGCGAGCCGATCGACACCGTCAGGTTTCTCGGCAACAGATCCTCTGGCCGGATGGGGTTTGCGTTGGCGCGGGCCGCGCGCGAACGCGGAGCCGATGTGACGCTCCTCGTGGCCAACGTCGCGCTGCCGTTGCCGGGCGGAGTAGCGGGCCGCGAGGTCGTCACAACCGCGCAGCTGGGGCAGGCCTGTGAGGAGGAGTTCGCGCGATGTGACGTGCTGCTGATGGCCGCAGCGGTCGCCGACTTCAGACCGGCTGTAGCCGAGGGCGGCAAGATCAAGAGGTCCGCCACGGCGCGCCTCGAGCTTCTGCTGGAGCCAACCGAGGACGTCCTCGCCGGACTCGCCGCGCGGCGCCGGCACGGTCAGACGCTCGTGGGCTTCGCGGCCGAGCACGGCGACGGGGCGATCGAGCGCGCGCGCGCAAAGCTCACGGCCAAGTCGCTGGACGCGGTGGTGGTCAACGACATCTCGCGAGCGGACATCGGCTTCGATGTGGACGCCAACGAGGTAACGATTCTGAGCGTCGCCGGCGACGGCGCGGGGATCGAGCAGCAGCACGTGCCGCGCACCACCAAGGCGCGCGTCGCCGAGGCGATCCTCGACGCCGTCCAGAGCCTGCGGGGCACCGGTTAAACTGGTCCGATGGAGAGCGTCTACGATCTCTATCAGCGGGGTTGTGAGCTGCTCGACCACGGCGACCACCAGGCCGCGATTGTGCCCCTGAGCAAGGCGCGCGACCTCGAGCCCGACAAGGCCTCGATTCGCGAGGCGCTCGGCCGAGCGCTGTTTCACGCGCAGCGCTACGAAGGCGCCGCGGCGGAGTTCCACGCGGTGGCCTCCAGGACGCCCACAAACGACTACGCGCTGTTCTGCCTGGGCCGCTCCATGCAGCTGCTCGGACGCCATCACGAGGCCTGCAAGCCGCTGGCGCTGGCGTGCTCGCTGGCGCCCGAGCGAGCCGATTACCGGCTGTACCGCGATCGCGCGCGGCGCGACGCCGGACGCGCCTGAAGCGCAATGCGGCGGCCTCGCCGCTGCTATCCTCGAACCACAGCTTTCGTGCCGTCGCGCAGGCGTCGGCAGCAGTACCGAGAGTGGGCGCCCGCCCGCTTTTTTTGCGTAAGGAGTGAAGTCGATGACCGCGCTACAGACAGAGATAGAGAGGCGTCTAGCCGACGGCGAGCCCGAGATCGAGGTACTGCTCGCTGAGGTTCTCGGCGGTCGCTGCCTGCGCGTGTTCATCGACCATCCACAGGGCGTGACGCTCGCGATGTGCGAGCGCGTGACCCTGCTGTTGAACGACCTGCGGGAGCGCTACTCGCTGGAGGTCTCCTCGCCCGGTAGCGAGCGTCCGCTGACCAAGCCCGCCCACTTCCGCCGCTTCGTCGGGCGCCGAGCGCGCGTGCGCACACGCCATCCCCGCCCCTTCGTCGCCCTGGCCGACGGCCAGCGGACGGGCAGCGCGAGGCCCGTGCGGAGCTTCACCGGGGAGCTCGTGGGGGCGTCTGAGCAGGAGGTCACGCTGGCCGCCGATGGGGGCGTCATCGCGATTCCCTACTCGGAGATACGTCGGTCGAATCTGATCGAGGAGTAGAGCAAGCCATGTCACGCGAAATACTCGAGGCCATGCATGCGCTCGCGCGCGAGAAGGGCATCGAGCCCGAGAAGCTGATGGTCGCGCTCGAGGACGCGCTGCTGTCCGCCTACAAGAAGCAGCCCGGCTCTGCCAAGTACGCGCGCGTGGAGATGGACCGAGAGACCGCCGACTTCCGCGTCATCGAACTGATCATCCCCGAACGCCTGGAGGCGCACCTGATCGTCGAGACGATCGACGAGGAAACCACGATCGACCCCGAGACCGGCGAGATGCGCGAACCGGAGGAACCGGAAATCGACCCCAAGAAGTTCGCCGAATACCGCGATCAGATCGACGAGCGCGACGTCACGCCCGACGACTTCGGCCGCATCGCCGCGCAGACCGCCAAGCAGGTGATCCTGCAGCGCATCCGCGAGGCCGAGCGCGACATGATGTACGAGGAATACCGCGACCGCGTGGGCGAGCTGATCACGGGCATCGTGCAACAGTCGGACTCGCGCTACACGCTCGTGCAGCTGCGCGAACGCGTCGAGGCGCTGCTGCCCAAGTCAGAGCAGGTGGAGGGCGAGCGCTATGACCACTCGCAGCGGATCAAGGCGGTCATCAAGGAGGTCTCGCCGTCGACGAAGGGACCAGCGATCATCGTCTCCCGGCGCGATCCCGAGCTGATCAAGAAGCTGTTCGAGCTCGAGGTGCCCGAGATCGCAGACGGCCTGGTCGAGATCGCGAACGTCGCGCGCGAGCCCGGCTACCGCTCCAAGATCGCGGTCATCTCCCACACGGACGGCGTCGACCCGGTCGGCGCCTGCGTCGGCCCGCGCGGCTCGCGCGTGCGCATGGTCGTCTCCGAGCTGCGCGGCGAGAAGATCGACATCATCCCCTTCAACGACGAGCCCGCGCGCTTCGTCGCCAAGGCCCTGTCGCCCGCGCGCGTGCGTGAGGTGCTCGTCGACGACGAGGCCAAGCAGGCGACCGTGATCGTGCCCGACGACCAGCTCTCGCTGGCAATCGGGCGCGAGGGTCAGAACGCGCGGCTGGCCGCGCGGCTGACGGGCTGGCGCGTTGACATCCGCTCGGAGACCGAGTTCGCGGCAGAGGAGGCCGAGCACGGTTACGAGGAGGAGGAGGTGCAGGGCCGCTGCGCGGCGATCCTCTCTAACGGCCGACGCTGCCCCAACGCGTCGCTGCCCGGCTCGCGCTACTGCGGCCTGGAAAGCCATCAGGCCCTCGCCAGCATCGCCAGCGACAACATCGGCGACCTCGCCACCGAGGTGGACAGCGAGCTGCCGCCCGCGCACATTGAGGCGCAGGCACGCGAGGCGGCAGCCGAGGAGCAGACGACATAGCCCGTCACGTGCCCCGGCGTCGATGCGTCGGCTGCGGGCGAATCGCGCCGAAGTCCGAGCTCCTGCGCATCGCCGCGACCGATCAGGGACCCAACCGCGATCGCGAGGGTCCGTCCAGGTGGGCGATCGCTGATCGCGACGGAACGATGCCCGGCCGCGGCGCCTACCTGTGCCGCGGCGGAGATCTGGACCCGCCCACGCTGGCGGATCCGGCCTGCCTGCGTCGCGCTGCGCGCCGCGGCGCGATCAGGCGCGCGCTGCGCGCGGCCGTAACGCTCGACCCCAAGCTCGTAGAATCCGTGAGCCCATGAGCAAGAAGCGCGTACATGAAATCGCCAAGGAGAATGGCCTGTCGAGCAAGGAGCTGCTCGACAGGCTGAACGCTGCCGGCATCGAAGCCAAGGCAGCCGCGTCCTCGGTCGAGGAGGACGCAGCGCTAAAGGCGCTCGGCGTGGGTGCCCCAGCCGCGCCCGCAAGCTCCAACGGCGCGCCTGCCGCACAGCCCGCCAAGCCCGCTCCGCCGCCGTCGCCTCCAGCCGCCGCTGCCGCGACCGTCACGCCCGCGCCACCCTCGCCACCCGCGACCGCGCCGCCGGCGCCTTCCACCGCAGGCTCTGCGCCGGTAGCGCCCGCCGAGCGGGTGCGGCCCACGCGCGACTCGCGCACGGGCGAGCGCACGCCCGGCGACGTCGGCCCGGGCGGGCGCCGACGCGTGGTGATCGACTCCCAGGCCTCTCGTCGCCAACAGGGTGGCCCCTCCAATCAGCCTCAGCGGCGCCCGCGTCGCGGACGCCGCCGGCGCGGCACCTACGACGAGACGATCGCGCCGATCGACACCGCGGCGATGGAGGCGACCGACCTGATCCGCGTCAACTCGGGCTCCACCGTGAAGGACATCGCCGAGTACCTGGGCGTGGCCGTGCCGGAGGTGATCAAGAAGCTGATGTCGCTAGGGGAGATGGCGACGCTCACGCAGACGCTCTCCGACGACGCCATCCAGGTGCTCGCGGACGAGTTCGAGAAGCAGATCGAGATCGTCCACGCGGCCGACGACGTCGAGGTGGAGCCGGTGTTCGAGGACGCGGAGGAGGACCTGATCGAACGCCCGCCGGTGGTCACGATCATGGGCCACGTCGATCACGGCAAGACCTCGCTGCTGGACGCCATCCGCGAGACGGAGGTCGTCGCCGGCGAGGCCGGCGGCATCACGCAGCACATCGGCGCCTACCAGGTTCGCCACGCCGGCAAGGAGATCACCTTTCTGGACACGCCCGGCCACGAGGCGTTCACCGCGATGCGCGCCCGTGGCGCGCGGGTTACGGACCTGGCCGTGATCGTTGTCGCCGCCGACGACGGCGTCAAGCCACAGACCGAGGAGGCAATCGACCACGCCAAGGCGGCCGAAGTGCCGATCATCGTGGCCGTCAACAAGATCGACAAGGAGGGCGCTCAGCCCGAGCGCGTGCGCACGGAGATGACCCAGCACGGGCTGCAGCCGTCGGAGTGGGGCGGGGAAACGGAGTTCGTGGACGTCAGCGCCAAGACCCACGATGGTCTGGACACGCTGCTGGAGACGATCCAGGTGGTCACCGATCTCGAGGAGCTCAAGGCGAACGCTGGCGCCGAGGCCTCGGGCACGGTGATCGAGTCCAAGCTCGACCCCGGGCGCGGACCGGTCGTGACGATCCTGATTCAGCGCGGGACGCTCAAGGTCGGCGACGCGCTCGTCGCGGGCGCGCACTTCGGGCGGGTGCGCGCGATGCACGACTTCACCGGAGGGAAGCTGAAGCGCGCGATGCCCGGTCAGCCAGTAGAGGTGCTCGGCTTCGACGGCGTGCCCGAGGCGGGCGAGCTCGTCCGCGTGGTCGAGAACGAGCGGCGAGCGCGCCAGCTGGCCGGCGAGCGCGCCAACCGCCTGAAGACCGAGGCGCTCGCCCGGCGCTCCGGTCGCAAGGTTTCGCTCGAGGACGTCTTCAAGCTCGCCCAGGAGGGCACCGTCAAGGAGCTCGGACTCGTCGTCAAGGCCGACGTCGCCGGCTCGCTGGAGGCGATCGAGGACGAGATCGCAAAGCTGCCCCAGCAGGAGGTCAAGGTCAACATCATCCACCGCGGCGTCGGCGGCATCAACGAGTCCGACGTGATGCTCGCGGCAGCCTCGGACGGCGTGATCCTGGCGTTCAACGTCCGCCCCGTCGGCGACGCTCGCCAGATCGCCGACCGCGAGGGCGTGGAGATCCGCTCCTACGCGGTGATCTATCGCGCGATCGAGGAGCTGCGCGCGGCGATGCAGGGCATGCTCGAGCCCGCCGAGGTGGAGACGCCGCTCGGGCAGGCCGAGGTACGCCAGCTCTTCAAAGCCTCGCGCATCGGCACGATCGCCGGCTCGTTCGTCACCGAGGGCAAGGTCACGCGCGGCGCGCGCGTGCGCGTCGTGCGCGAGGGGACCGTCATCTACGACACGACGATCGAGAGCCTGCGCCGCTTCAACGACGACGTGCGCGAGGTGGCCAGCGGCTTCGAGTGCGGCATCGTGCTGGCCAACTTCCAGGATCTACACGAGGGCGACGTGCTCGAGACCTACGAGACACGGCAGGTGGAGCGCGAGCTCTCCTCCTGAGGCGCGATGATCGGCGCGATGCTGCGTCCTCGATCGCTCGTGTGTAAAGCACACTTCGCTCCCTGCGTCCTTGCCTCGCTTGATCATCGCGCCTCAGGCGCGTTCCGGATGAGGCCGGGGAAATTGAAGACCCGCGGCGGCGCGGCGGGGAGGGACCGGCGTCGCGGTGGGGAATTGGACGAGTAGGATGACCTCAGGACGGATGCGTCGGGTCGACGAGGCGATTCGGCAGGTGATTGGCGATGCCGTGGCAGGTGACCTCAAGGACCCGCGAGTGGGATTCGTAACCGTGACCGATGTTAGGACCAGCCCAGATCTACGCCATGCGCGCGTGTACGTGAGCGTCCTCGGCGCGCGCGGCGGGCCCTCGCAGCCGTCCGAGCGCGAGGCGACGCTCGAGGGGCTGCGTAGCGCCCACGGTTTCCTGCAGGCGCGCGTCGCCGGCGAGCTGCACCTGAAGCGCACGCCGACGCTCGAGTTCTCCTACGACGACACAACCGACCGAGCGCTGCGCGTGGAGGCGCTGCTCGAGGAGACTGAGGGCCCATGAGCGAGATCCCGCCGATCGAGGCGACACGCGAGCTCGTGCTCGCGCGGCTGCGCGATGACAAGCGTTTTGTGCTCGCCACGCACGAGAGCCCCGACGGCGACGCGCTCGGCTCGCTCGTGGGGCTGCAGGGCCTGTTGAGCGAGCTCGGCAAGGACTCGGTGATGTTCATCTCGCCCGCGGATCTGCCGCTTCCGCGCGAGTACAGGTTCTTCGCGCTCGACGGCCTGATCCAAGAGCCGCCGCGCGACGTCGTCGAGCGGACGGTCGTGTTCTTGGACTGCGGCAACATCGACCGCAACTCCGCATGCGTGCTGCGCGACGGCGCGCACCTGCTGAACATCGACCATCACCACGACAACACACGCTTCGGCACGATTAACCACGTCGTGCCCGACGCGTCGTGCACGGCGGAGATCGTGTGGGATCTGATGCCCGGACTGGGCGTGCGTCCGACGCCGACGGTCGCCGAGGCGCTGTACATCGGCCTGATCACGGACACCGGACGCTTTATGTACGAGAACACGGGGCCGCGCGCCCACGTGATGGCCGCCGAGCTGATCGAAGCGGGCGTGGACGTGCCGGGCGTCTACCGCAGGCTGTACGAGGATCTCCCGCCGGGGAAGCTCGCGTTGCTCGCGCTCGCGCTGGCGCACGTGCAGCGCTTCGACGCCGGCGAGCTGACGCTGGCGGCGCTCAGCGCGGAGGACTTCGACCGCGCTGAAGCCGAGGAGAGCTACTCGGAGGGCATCATCGACCAGCTGCGAGCGCTGGAGGGGACAAAGGTGGCGGCGCTCGTGCGCGAGTTGGGCAGCGGTGAGCGCAAGGGTCAGCACAAAGTCTCTCTGCGCGCCACCAACGACGACGTGGACGTGTCGCTCATCGCCCGCGCCCAGGGGGGCGGGGGCCACCGCCGCGCGGCCGGGTTCTCGACGGCGCTGGAGCTCGAGGAGCTGATTGCCTTCCTGCGCGAGGCGATCACCGCGCAGCTGCACTCATCCTCCGACGGGCGCGCAGCCGCCACGCTCGCCTGAGCTCTCCCGGCGTCGAGGATCGGGAGCGAGGGCGGGTGGGAGGGCCCGAAGTAAGCGGCGTGCTGCTGATCGACAAGCCTGCGGGGATGAGCTCCCACGACGTGGTCGCCGCCGTGCGCCGCGCGCTTGGCGGCGTTCGTAGCGGGCACGCAGGCACCCTGGACCCGTTCGCGACAGGCCTGCTGCTCGTGCTCGTGGGCAAGGCGACCAAGGCCCAGAGCACGCTGATGGAGCTGCCCAAGCGCTACGAGACCGTGGCCCAACTCGGGGCGGTCTCGAGCACCGGCGACACCGAGGGGGAGATCACGCACACGGGACGGCTGCCTCCCGATCCGCCCGCGCTGCCCACCGGCGAGATCCGCCAGCGTCCCCCGATCTACTCCGCGGTCAAGATCGAAGGAGAGCGCGCCTACCGGCGCGCCCGCCGTGGCGAGCGCTTCGAGATGCCCGAGCGGGTCGTCACTGTCCACCGCTTCCAGCAGGTCTGGCGGGACGAGGACCTCGCTCGGGCGGGGTACGAGATCGAATGCGGGTCCGGAACCTACGTGCGCTCGCTGATCGCGGACCTCCGCGACGCCTACTGCCTGGAGCTCCGACGCACGGCGATCGGTCCATTTGACGTGCGAGACGCGGTCGCGCCGCCAGCTCGCACCCTGAAGGGCAGAAGCGCGCCGCCGTGGGCCGATCCGCCGCTGATACCGCTGCAACAGGCGCTCGCGGCGCTGTCCAAATAGGCTGTGCGGCCGTGAAGGTCACTCGCCTGCCCGACGTGGAGCGCGGAAGGGAGCGCAGCGTCGCGGTGGGCACCTTCGACGGCGTGCACCTCGGCCACCGCGAGGTGATCAGGGGGGCCGACAGCGTCCTGACCTTCGATCCCCACCCGGTCTCGGTTGTCGCCCCGCAGCACACGCCCAAGCTGCTGACCACGCTGCAGCGCAAGGCGGAGCTGATCGCCTCGCTCGGCGTGCAGGAGCTGATCGTGATCCCCTTCGACCGGGAGTTCGCCAGCCGCTCGGCCGCGGAGTTCGTCGACGAGGTGCTAGTCGGCGCGCTCGGCTCGCGGCGGGTCTCGATCGGCGAGAACTTCCGCTTCGGCCACAAGGCGCAGGGCGATCCGCGGCTGCTCGCGGCCGACGAGCGCTTCTCCACCGACGTGCACCCGCTCCTGGAGGTCGACGGCGAGATCGTCTCCTCGAGCCACATCCGCGGCCTGGTGCTCGCCGGTGAGGTGGCCGAGGCAAACCGCCTGCTGGGTGCCACCTTCCAGCTCAGCGGGCAGGTCGCGCACGGCGATAAGCGCGGGCGCGAGCTCGGCTTTCCGACCGCCAACGTGGTCCCCGACGAGGCGCTCGTGTGCCCCGGCCACGGCGTCTACGCGTGCCTGGCCGAGATCCGACCGACTGGCGACACGGGCGAGGACACACAGCACGGGCGGTCGGGTCGGTCGGGCGGCCTGGGTCCCGGGCGGCTGTCGCGGCCGGCCGCCGTGAGCATCGGCGTGCGCCCGACGTTCAAGACCGGCAGGGGCGAGTTGATCGAGGCGTACATCCTCGACTTCGACGCCGATCTCTACGGCAGCGAGCTGCGGCTGGAGTTCCTCGCGCGGCTGCGCGGCGAGCGGCGCTTCGAGGCTCCGCGAAGCCTGATCGAGCAGATGCACCGCGATGTGCAGCGCACGCGCGAGATAGCCGGGGCTGATTGAGGCCAACACCCGTCTGCTACCGTGCCGAGGCTATGGCCACCATCACCAGCGACCGTAAGCGCGAGCTCGCCGCGAAGTTCGGCTCGGGCGAGAAGGACATGGGCAACACCAAGGTCCAGATCGCGCTGCTGACCGAGCGCATCAACCACCTCACCGAGCACCTGCGCGCGCAGGGCAAAGACCACAGCTCGCGTCGCGGCCTGCTGATGCTCGTCGGGCGCAGGCGCCGTTTCCTGGCCTACCTGCAGCGGCGCGACCTCGAGGGCTACCGCGCGCTGATCAAAGAGCTCGGCCTCAGAAAGTAGCGTTGGACGCCCGATGACCTTCGTGGAGCGGTGTCCTCGGTCGCTCGCGTGCCGAGCACGCCACGCTCCCTGCGTCCTTGCTCCACTCGATCCTCGAACGTCCAAGGTCGCCCGATAACCGTCCCGAGCCCGGGCACGCCTGCGCCGAGCTTCACGCTCGCGCGCGCGGACGGACAGAGCTTCACCGAGCAGGACCTGCAGGGGCGCACGACGGTCCTCGTTTTCTACCCGTTCGCGTTCAGCCCGGTGTGCACCGACCAGCTGCAGCTGTATGAGGAGCTGCGCGGTGAGCTCGACGCGCAAGGCGACGTGCTGTACGGCGTCTCGTGCGACTCGACGTGGGCGCAGAGCGCTTTCAGGGAGAAGCTTGGGGTGGGCAGCGAGCAGCTGTCGGACTTCGAGCCCAAGGGTGTTGCCTGCGCCGCCTTCGGCGTGCTCCACGAGGGCGGCTTCGCCCAGCGAGCGCTGCTCATCACTGGCCCCGACGGGGTCGTGCGCTGGAGCTATCAGGCCGCCTTCCCGGGCGAGCTCCCGGGCGTCGAGCTGCTGCGCGAGGGCCTGGCCGCCGCACTTCGCTAAGCTCCGTCCGTTCGGGAAAAGAGAAAAAGAAACGAACCGCCGACCGACGGGCGGGACAGGAAGGCAGTGAACATATGAGTAGTAATGCCGTTACGCGGGTCTCCGTGGAGATTGCAGGTAGCGAGATCTCGTTCGAGACCGGCAGGATGGCCAAGCAGGCCTCCGGCGCAGTGGTCGTCCGTCAGGGCGACACGATGGTCCTCGCGACGGCTGTCGCGGGCTCTCTGCGCGACGTCGACTTCCTCCCGCTGACGGTGGACGTCGAGGAGCGCATGTACGCGACCGGGAAGATCCCCGGCTCCTTCTTCAAGCGCGAGGGTCGCCCAGGCGAGAAGGCGACGCTGACCGCGCGCATGATCGACCGCCCGATCCGACCGTTGTTCCCCAAGGATTGGCGCTACGACACGCAGCTGGTGGCGATCCCGATCTCGATCGACCACGTCCATCCCTACGACATCCTCTCGATGAACGGCGCATCGGCCGCGCTGATGCTCTCCGACGTCCCGTTCCCGACCCCGGTCGGCGCTGTGCGCATCGGCAAGGTGGACGGCAACTTTGTCGTCAACCCCTCCGAGGAGGACCTCACCACCGCCGCTGGCGGCGGTGACGGCGACGCCGAGGGCGGCTCAGACCTGGACCTGATCGTCGCCGGCACCGAGGACGCAATCCTGATGGTCGAGGCGGGCGCCAACGAGATCCCCGAGGCAGAGATCCTCGACGCCCTGGACATCGCGCACGCGGAGATCAGGAAGCTATGCGCGCTGCAGCGCGAGCTCGCCTCGCTCGTCGGCAAGGAGAAGAAACAGTTCGTCCCGATCACCGTCGACGACGCGATCCTCTCCGCAATCCGGGCCTCGCACGGAGCCGCGCTGGACGACGCCACGCAGGTGGAGGACAAGCTCGAGCGCCAGGAGGCCACCAACGCCGTGCAGCAGGCGATTCTCGAGCAGCACGCGCCGCCGGCGCGGGAGGGCGCATCCGAGGAGCAGCTGCTCGCCGCCAAGGAGCGTCGCGCCGCGGTCCAGCTAGCGTTCGACAAGCTCGAGAAGTCGATCATCCGCGAGCGCATCGCCGTGCACAAGAAGCGCCCGGACGGGCGCGCCGAGAGCGAGATACGCGACATCACGATCGAAGTCGGCGTCACGCCGCGCACGCACGGCTCGGCGCTGTTCACGCGCGGTCAGACGCAGGCGCTGAGCGTCGCCGCGCTGGGCACGCTCAAGGAGGAGATGCGCCTCGACACGCTCGGCTTGGAAACGAAAAAGTACTACTGGCATCACTACAACTTCCCGCCGTTCTCGGTGGGCGAGGCGGGCCGCATGGGCGGGGTCAAACGCCGCGACATCGGCCACGGCGCTCTCGCCGAGCGCGCGCTCGCGCCGATGGTGCCCTCGATCGAGGAGTTTCCCTACTCGATCCGGGTCGTCTCGGACATCCTCGAGTCCAACGGCTCTTCTTCGATGGCCTCAGTGTGTGGCTCCTCGCTGTCACTGATGGACGCGGGCGTTCCGATCAAGCGTCCTGTGGCTGGGATCGCGATGGGTCTGATCAAGGAGGGCGAGGACTACATCGTCCTGACCGACATCGCCGGCGTGGAGGATCACCTGGGGGACATGGACTTCAAGGTGGCCGGCACCGAGCGCGGCATCACAGCCCTGCAGATGGACATCAAGATCTCGGGCGTCACGTTCGAGATCCTGCGCGACGCCCTCGCTCAGGCGCGCGAGGCGCGCACGTTCATCCTCGGCAAGATGGCCGACGTGATCCGCTCGCCGCGCGAGCAGCTCTCCCAGTTCGCCCCGCGCATCCAGACGATCCAGATCGATCCCTCGCAGATCGGCCTGCTGATCGGCAAGGGCGGCGAAACGATCAGGGCGCTCTCGGAGGAGTTCGAATCGCAGATCGACGTCAACGATGACGGCCAGGTGTTGATCTACTCGGCCAACGGCGAGCTGGGCGACGCGCTCGTGGAGCGGGTGCGGATGATGATGAAGGAGGTCGAGGTCGGCGACGAGTACCTCGGCAAGGTGGTCAAGACGACGACCTTCGGCGCATTCATCGAGCTCGCCAAGGGAACCGATGGGCTGCTGCACATCTCCAACGTCTCGCCCGGCCAGCGCGTTGAGAGCGTCGAGGACGTGCTCAACAAGGGCGACGAGGTCAACGTGCGCGTGGTCGAGGTCGACCGCGAGCGCGGGCGCATAGGCCTGCGGTTGGCCCACGACCCCGACATCGCGGGCAAGTCCGTCGAGGAGCTCGCGGCCGTGGGGTCCGGATCCCACCCGTCCGGTGGATCCCGCCCGCCCAGCGGTCGCGGACCGCGCGAGGGCGGAAGATCCTCCAGCAACGGCCGCGAGCGCTCCGACCGCGGCCGGCGCCGCGAGGGGGGCACACAGTCTGAAGGCCTGGGTCGCGGCTCAGGGCGCCCGCGCCATGGGCGCGAGCGCGACTGACGCAGAGTCCTCGCGCGTGAGCGCCGAGCACCGGATAACCACGCTCGACTGTGGCGTGAGGGTGGTCACTGAGCGCGTGCCGAGCGTGCGCTCGGTCGCGCTCGGCTTCTGGATCGCTACGGGCTCGGTGACCGAGCACGACGACGAGGTGGGGATCTCGCATCTGCTCGAGCACATGCTGTTCCGCGGCACCGAGCGCTACGGATCGGAGGAGATCGACCAGATCTTCGACGCGATGGGAGCCGAGATCAACGCGGGTACCGACAAGGAAGCTACGTCGCTGTACACGCGCGTGCTCGACCGGCATCTCGAGCGCGCGTTCGATGTCATGAGCGACATGGTCTGGCATCCTCGCTTCGGCGAGCTTGAGGCCGAGCGCGAGGTCGTGCTGGAGGAGATCGCGATGTACGAAGACGACCCCCAGGATCGCGTCTTCGACATGCTCGGACAGGCGATCTTCGGCTCGCATCCGTTGGGCCGGGCGGTCATCGGCACCGCCGAGGTCGTCGGCGGGGTCACGCGTGAGCAGCTGGCGGCGTTCCATGCCCAACGCTACCTCCCTAACGGCATCGTGATTGCGGCCGCCGGCTCGGTCGACCACGACGCGCTCGTGCAGATGGCCGATCAGAGATCTGCTCGCGGCGTCGAGCGTCAGCGGGCACAGAGCGCCCAACCGGTGCTCGCGAATGTCAACGGCCACTCCTCGCCGGCCTTCGAGCCGGCCGATCCGGCGACCGCCGCCGCCGCGCCGCCAGACTTCCGCCGGCGCGCGCGCTTCCTGCAGAAAGACACCGAGCAGTATCACGTGTGCTTGGGCGGCGCGGGGATCGCGCGCGACGATGAGCGCCGCTTCGCGCTGCGCGTGCTCGAAGGCGTGCTCGGCGGGACGTCCTCCTCGAGGCTCTTCCAGGAGGTGCGCGAGCGCCGCGGGCTCGCCTACTCGGTGTTCTGCTTCTCAAACCTATACGCCCACACGGGTGAGGTCGGCCTGTACGTAGGCACGCGCCCTGACAACGTCAGGGAGGCGCTGGCCGTTGTCGCGGCCGAGCTGGAGCGCTGCGTCGAGGATCCAGCCAGCGAGGAGGAGCTCGTGCGCTCGCGCGAGAACCTCAAGGGGCGGGTGGTGCTCGGAATGGAGTCGACCGGCGCTCGCATGAGTCGTCTGGGCGCCGCGGTGCTGAACGGCATGCCGATCCTCTCGGTCAACGAGATAATCGAGCGGATCGACTCGGTCGAGATCGAGGCGGTGCGGGCGCTCGCAGCCGAGCTGTTCGCGCCGAGCCGGCTGTCGGCAGCCGGGGTTGGGCCCGCGGAGACGGAGTTCCTGGCGGCGATCGAGCCGCTCGGCGCGCGGGCGGGTGCGCGGGGAGCGGCGCCGTGATCAGGGTGGCCGTCGCCGGCGCGGCCGGGCGCATGGGCCAGACGGTGTGCGAGGCGGTGCTGGGCGCGGAGGACATGGAGCTCGTGGGGCGCGCCGACCCGCTGCTCGACACCGCGCTCACGGACGTGCTGGCGGACGCCGAGGTCGTGGTCGACTTCACTCGGCCCGACACGGCGCTGGAGAACGCGCTCGCCTGTCTGGCAGCCGGAGTGCATGTGGTGATCGGCACCACCGGCTTCGATCCGGCGCCGCTCGAGCAGGCTGGCCAGGGTGGGGGGGCAGCCAACGTGCTGATCGCCCCCAACTTCGCGATCGGCGCGCTGCTGATGATGCGCTTCGCCGCCGAGGCGGCACGGCACATGCGCAAGGCCGAGATCATCGAGCTGCACCACGACGGCAAGCTCGACGCGCCCAGCGGCACCGCAGCGCGCACCGCGCAGCTGATGGCGCACGCCAGCGGCGGCGAGCCGCCGCCGATCCACTCCGTGCGCCTACCCGGCCTCGTCGCCCACCAGGAGGTTATCCTTGGCGATCTCGCTCAGACGCTCACCATTCGCCACGACACGATCGGCCGCGAGTCGTTCATGCCGGGTGTGCTGCTCGGGATCCGTCGCGTGGGGACGCTCGAGCGCTCGCCCACGGTTGGCCTGGAGAATTTGCTGTTCTGAATGGCGATGCGCGTGAGATACTGCAGCCGATGAGCGGCCTCGGCACGATCCTGACGGCGATCGTCACCCCGTTCGACGAGGAGGGGAACGTCAACGAGGAGTCGTTCGTCGCGCTGATGCGCTACCTCGCCGAGAACGGCTCGGATGGCTTCGTGGTTGCGGCCACAACCGGGGAGGCCTCGACGCTGACCGATGGAGAGCAGCTCGGGTTGATCGAGCTCGCGATCGCCGAGCGCCCGTCGGGCAAGTCGATCGTCGCCGGCACCGGCACCAACGACACCCGCCAGGCGGTCTTCCTCACAGAACGCGCGACCGAGCTCGGCGCCGACGCGGTGATATCGGTCACGCCCTACTACAACAAGCCAAGCCCACTCGGGCTCACGCGCCACTACGAAGCGATCGCCAAGGCCAGCGACAAACCAATTCTGCTCTACAACATCCCCAGCCGCACCGGCACGAACATGGGCCCGGACCTGCTCGCCGAGCTCGCGCAGATCGAGGGCATCGCGGGCGTCAAGCAGGCCAACGCCGATGAGCTGCAGCTGATCGACGGCCTGGACGTATACGCCGGCGATGACAGCTCGTTCGCGCGGACCCTGGACCTGGGCGGAGCCGGCGGCGTTCTCGTCTCCAGCCACATCGTCGGCAACGAGATGCGCCGGATGGTCGACGAGCCCGAGCGTCGCGCCGAGATCGACGGCTCGCTGCAGGACGTCTACGAGACGCTGTTCCTCACCGCCAACCCCACCTGCACCAAGGCGGCGCTTAACGTGATGGGCCACAACGTCGGCGGCCTGCGCCTGCCGCTGGTCGAGGCCACCCCCGAGGAGTCCGCGGCCGTACGCGCGATGCTCGAGCGGCATGGGCTCGTGCCGATCCCACCCGCCCGCACGCCCGCGTGAGCTCATCGCTGCGCGTCCTCCCCCTCGGCGGGCTCGGGGAGATAGGCAAGAACATGACCGTCGTCGAGTACGACGGCCGGATCGTGGTGGTGGACGTGGGATTGCGCTTCCCAACCCCCGAGATGGTTGGGATCGACCTGGTCCTGCCCGACTTCTCCTACGTGCGCGAGCGCGCCAGGGACATCGAGGCGATCGTGGTGACGCACGGCCACGAGGACCATCTCGGAGCGCTGCCTTGGGTGCTGCGCGAGCTCGGCGACCAGACGCTGCCGCCTGTGTACGGTGGCGCGCTGACCGTCGCGATGGCGCGCTCCAAGCTCGACGAGCACAAGCTGCGCGACGTCGAGCTCATCGACATCGAGCCGGGGGAGAGCCTCGAGCTCGGGCCGTTCTCGCTCGAGCTGGTGCACATGACCCACTCGATTCCCGACTCCAGCGCCGTCGCGCTCGGCACCGACCTCGGCACCGTGCTGATCACGGGGGACTACAAGTTCGACCAGACGCCCGTCGACGGGCCGCCGGCGGACGTCTCGCGCCTGGCCGAGCTCGGACGCGAAGGCGTGCTGCTGCTGTGCGGGGACTCCACGAACGTCGATCGCGAGGGCTTCTCGCCGTCGGAGTCGGTGGTGGGTCCGCACTTGGAGGAGGTGTTCGCGCGCTGCGAGGGACGGATCGTGGTGACGAGCTTCGCCTCCAACATCCACCGTGTGCAGCAGGTCGTCGACGCCGCGTACGCGCTCGACCGCAAGGTCGCGCTAGTCGGGCGCTCGATGCGCAAGAACGTCGGCATCGGCCGCACGCTCGGCCATATCGACATCCCGGAGGGCCTGCTGGTGGGTCCGCGCGAGATCGGCGACTTCCCCGACGAACGGGTCGTGATCATCTCGACCGGCTCGCAGGGGGAGCCATTGTCGGCGCTGCGCAGAATGGCCTACCGCGACCATCCCCAGGTGGAGCTGAAGGGCGGCGACACGGTCGTGTTCTCTGCCACGCCGGTTCCGGGCAACGAGCGCGCCGTCAACGAGACGATCGACCGCCTCTATCACATCGGCTGTGACGTCATCACTCCGCGCGAGGCGCCCGTGCACGCATCCGGGCACGGTTACGCAGAGGAGGTCAAGCTGATGCTCAACCTCGTCAGGCCGCGCTACGTGATGCCCTTCCACGGCGACTTCAAGCGGCTGCGCATGCACGCTCAGCTCGCCGAGGCGGTCGGCGTGCCGACGCGCGACATCTTTCAGGGAGACAACGGGCTGCCGCTCGAGATCGACGAGCGCGGAGCGCGCTTTGGGACGCGCGAGCAGGCGGGGATGATCTTCGTCGACGGCGTCGAGATCGGCGACATGGCCGACGTCGCGCTGCGCGACCGACGGATGCTCTCGGCCGACGGGATCTTCATCGTGGTCGTCACGATCGCCGAGCAGGACGGCAGCTCGGTCGCCGATCCGGAGGTGATCTTCCGAGGGGTCCCCTTCCTCGACCAGGCCGACGAGCTCCTCGAGGAGATCCGGCTGACGGTGGAGCACTCGCTGCAGCGCGCCGCAGGCGAGGAAATCCGCGAGGTGGACCTGCTCCAGCAGACGCTGCACGACGATCTGGCGAAGCTAGTCTATGACCGTCTGAAGCGACGGCCGATGGTGCTGCCTGTCGTCGTCGAGGTCTGAGCAGGACGGCAGCTCCACGACGAAGCGCGCGCCTGCGGCCCGCTGGCCGATCTTCGATCGATCCAGCGCGACGGTGCCGCCGTGCGAGGTGGCGACCGCCTCGACGATCGCCAGGCCGAGGCCGAAGGAGCCGCCGCGGTCGCCGGTGCCGCGTACGAACCGCTCGAACAGGGTGGGCGCGAGCTCCGCAGGGACGCCCGGGCCGTCGTCTTCCACCACGAGCTCGACCTTGCCTTCGCCCGTGGTGCGCGTCGAGACGCGGATCGCAGTGCCGGGCGGCGTGTGGCGCAGCGCGTTCTCCAGCAGGTTGATCGTCAGGCGGTGGAGCTCGTCGCGCGCGCCCATCACCTTCGCCGGGTGGATGTCCAGCGAGATGTCGTGGTCGGCGCTCACAGGCCCCAGCTCGCCGGCGGCCTCGACAACGATCTGGGCCAGATCGCACGGCTTGCGCGCGACCACGCGCGCTGCGTCGGTGCGGGCCAGCAGCAGCAGGTCGGCGACCAGGCGTCGCATGCGCTGCGAGGAGCGCAGCGCCGAGCGCGCCGCGTCGCCCAGATCGCCCGAAAGCTGGCCGCTCTCCGAGCGGTCGGCCAGCAGCTCGAGGTTGGCGAGCACGCTGGTCAGCGGCGTGCGCAGCTCGTGCGAGGCGTCGGCCACGAACTGGCGCTGGCGGGCGAGCATCGACTCTTTCTCCCCGCGGGCAGCATCGAGCTCGCGCAGCATTCCCTCCAGCGTGCGGGCGAGTTCGGCGACCTCGTCGTCGGCCTGCGACTGCGGCACGCCGCGAGAGGGATCGCGAGTACGCGCGATCTCGGCTGCGGTCGAGGTGAGCAGCGCGATCGGAGCCATCGCCCGGCGCGCGATCGCCATTCCCGCACCCAGCGCCAGCAGGCTGCCCGCGAGCACCCCCAGCACCAGGAACAGCTCCACGCGCTTGACCGTCGCTTCGGTATCGGACACGCGGCGTCCGTACTGGATGATCACCACGCCGTCTCGCGCGCCGTTGACGTTGAGATGCACGACCGCCGGGCGGCTGAGCACGAGGTAGCCGTGGACGGTCTTCGCTGCTACCTGCGGTGGGCCGAGCGACGGCGCGTTCGCGGGTGACTGCGCGATGACGGTGTCGTCGAGCGTCAGGATCCTGATCGCCGCGTGGTCGGCGTGGTTGGCGAAGTCGTTGAGGTCCGGTTCGACCTTGAAGGGGTAGACGGAGATCGACAACTGTGAGGGCAGCTGTTCGGCCGTATCGATGACCTGGCGGTTGAAGTCGGCGCGAACCCGCTGGACGGTCACTGAGCCGATCGCCAGGGCGAAGCCGCACAGGATCACGAACGTCAACAGGGCCGAGACGCCAGCCAGGCGCACGCGGATCGGCAACCTGTCGAAGCTGGTGGACAGGCGCGCGCTCGCGCTCTGCAGCGAGGCGGGGAGCCTAGGCGCGAAGGACGTAGCCGGCTCCCCTGATCGTATGCAGGAGGCGCGGTTCGCCGTCGGCCTCCAGCTTGCGGCGCAGGTTGGACACGAACACCTCGATCGTGTTCGTGGTCGAGAACGGGTCATACCCCCAAACCTCGTCGAGCAGGCGCTGGCGCGAGATCACGATGCGCTCGTTGCGCATCAGGTACTCGAGCAGCTCGAACTCGCGCTGCGTAAGCTCGATCGCGCGCTCGCCGCGGAGGACCTCGTGGGTGTCTGCGTTCAGCGACAGGTCGCCGACTCGCAGCGGCGCCGACCCGCGCGGAGGTCGGCGGCGCAGCAGCGCGCGCATGCGTGCGAGCAGCTCCTGGCGCTCGAATGGCTTGACCAGGTAGTCGTCAGCGCCCGCGTCCAGCCCCTCCACGCGCGACTCCAGCGCGTCGCGGGCCGTCAGGATCAGGATCGGAACGTCGTCATTGGCGCGCAGCTCACGCGCGACATCGACGCCGTCGAGCTCGGGCAGGCCGAGGTCGAGGATCACCAGATCGGGCGCGAAGGCGCGTCCCTGATCGAGCGCCGCGTGTCCGTCAGCGGCCGTCCTCACCTCGTATCCCTCCATGCGCAGGGAGCGCTGGAGGGCCTGAGCTATGTCCTCGTCGTCCTCGACTACCAGGACGCGAGGTGCGCGGGAGAAGTCGTTCATGGTCTTTAACTAAATGGGGTGGGTGTAAAGCGATGGTAAGACCACGAGGCAGGTTACGGTCGCCTGGTGTCGAAGTTGCGCAGGATGGCCGGCACCCGCCGCACCCCAACGGGCACATCCCGAGGGCGCACCACAGGCAAGCGCGCGCCCGTCACGCGACGCAGCGCGTCCGCGCGCGCCCGCACCCGTCGCCGGCGCCGGCGACGCGTGCTCCCAAGCCTCCGATCGCTGATCTCCGGCGGGCTCCCACGGCTACCCGTGCTCGACCAGCGCCAGCGCGACGTGCTCGGGCTGGCGCTCGTCGCGGCAGGCGTGTTCATGGGCTTCGTGCTGTATGGGGGTTGGAACGGCGGACGCGCAGGACATGGCCTGGCGGTCGCCCTGGGCTGGACGCTCGGCCGGGCCCGCGTGTTCGTGCCGGTGGCGCTTGTCGTGGGCGGCGGCGCGCTGCTGCTGCGTCCCGTGCTGCCTGCGCTGCGACCGCTGCGCGCCGGCGGGCTGTGCCTGTTCGCCGCGGTGACGCTCGCCCTGGCGGCGGGGATGTTCGGGCTCAGCTCGAGTGACGCCGGGGTCGGGACCGCCAGTGCGAGCGCATGGTCTTCGTCGTATCTGCAGGCACACGGGGGCGTGGCCGGCGAGGCGCAATACCAGCTCGCCCACCGGCTGGTCCAGAGCGTCGGCGTGGACATCCTGGTCGTCTTCCTGCTGCTCACCGGCGTGGTCCTGCTGAGCGGAGCCTCGCTGGCGAGCGTGCTCCGCGCGACCGGCAGCGGTGTGGTGGACACGACGCGGATGCTGCGAGCGCTGCGTGGTCACGGACCCGCCATGCGCGAGGAGCACGGGAGCGCGCTGGCCGGCGACGGCACCGGGGCCGACCTCGCGGCCGGCTCGCAGTTGCGCCCCCCTGAGCCATCGGCTCGCGAGCTGATCGTTCGTGCGACGCACGTCGAGGCGCCTTCGCACGACTGGAGCGAGGACGCCGGACGCCATCGGCGCGCACGAGCCAGCGGACGCCGCCGAACACGGAGCTGACGAGCAGCCCCCCGCGGGAGAGCTCGAGCCCGCGGACAGCGAGGCGGAGGAGATCTCCGGAGTGGCCCACGCCGATCCCGGCTCGCTCACGCCCCAGGGCCGCCTGCGCGACGCGGTCACCGACGACCCCGACTTCGTGTGGGAGCTGCCCAACGCGGTGAAGCTGCTGACCCGATCCAGCGCCGAGCAGACGCGGCCGGACACCGCCGGACAGGAGCGGATCGCGACGAGCCTCGTGGAGGCGCTTGGCCACTTTGGTGTTCAGGCGAAGGTGATCGGCACCGTCGCTGGCCCGCACATCACGCGCTATGAGCTGCGCCTCGCGCCCGGGACGAAGGTCGCGAAGGTGGCCCAGCTGAAGGACGATCTCGCGTACGCCCTCGCCGCCACCGACATTCGCATCCTGGCGCCGATCCCCGGCAAGCAGGCCGTTGGGGTCGAGGTGCCCAACGCGCACAGGCGGATCGTGCGGCTGGGCGACGTGTTCCAGGAGCCGCCGAAGGACTGGTCGCCGCTGACTGTGTGGCTGGGCAAGGACGTCGCCGGCAAGGCGATCGGCGCCGACCTGGCCAAGATGCCCCACCTGCTCGTCGCGGGCACCACCGGCGCGGGCAAGTCGGGCGCGATCAACGCGATGCTCTCCAGCGTGCTGCTGCGCGCCACGCCGCACCAGGTGAGGCTGGTCTTGGTCGACCCCAAGCAGGTGGAGCTCAACCACTACGAGTCGATTCCGCATCTGCTCACACCGGTGATCACGAGCCCGCGGATGGCCGCCAACGCGCTTCAGAACCTGGTCAAGGAGATGGAGCAGCGTTACGGCATCATGTCGCTGGCGCGCACGCGCGGCCTCGTCGAGCTCAACGCCAGCCGAGCCAAGCGGGGCGAAGCTCCGCTCCCATACATTCTCTGCGTGATCGACGAGCTTGCCGACCTGATGATGGTCGCGCCCGCCGACGTTGAGGACTCCATCATCCGCCTCGCGCAGAAGGCGCGCGCGGTGGGGATCCATCTCGTGCTGGCGACGCAGAGTCCACGCGTGGACGTGATCACCGGGATGATCAAGGCGAACGTTCCCTCGCGGATCGCGTTCGCGGTCTCCTCGCAGACCGACTCGCGCGTGATCCTCGACCAGAACGGAGCGGAGTCGCTGTTGGGGGCGGGCGACATGCTGTTCAGCCCGGTCGGCAGCTCGCGGCTGCAGCGCATCCAGGGCGCCTACATCGACGAGTCGCAGATCGCCAGGCTCACCGACCTGTGGCGCGGCCAGGGCGAGCCGGAGCTGCGCGAGGAGCTGCTCGAGCAGGTCGAGCCCGAGACCTCTGATCGCGCTCCAGACGAGTTCGACCCCGACGAGGATGCCCTGCTCACCGATGCGATCGTGCTCGTCGCCGAAATGCAGACGGCTTCGACCTCGATGCTCCAGCGCCGTCTGCGCCTGGGGTACACGCGAGCGGGACGGATGATCGACATGCTCGAGCGCCGTGGCGTCATCTCCGGTTATGAGGGCTCCAAGCCCAGGCAGGTGCTGATCACCGAGGCCGACCTGCCGCGCGTGCTGGACGAAGCGGGGAGGCTGGCCGGAACGGGGACGCGAGCCAGAGGCGAGCGTCTCCCGGCTTCGCCGGGATTGGGGTCTCCACCCACCCCGTCCGCCACGAGCGTCAGCGACTAGCCTCTGGCCCACATGCCCGAAATTGGAGCAACGCTACGCGAGGCGCGTATGCGCGAGCGCATCGACGTGTCGGAGATCGAGGCCAAGACCAAGATCCGCGCCAAGTACCTGCGCGCGCTCGAGAACGAAGAGTGGGGTCTGCTGCCCGGGCCGACGTTCGTCAAGAGCTTCCTGCGCACGTACGCGCAGGCACTCGGGCTGGACGGCAAAGCCCTGGTGGAGGAGTATCGGCTGCACCACGAGCGTCCGAGCGAGGGGATGCTCGAGCCGATCGTGTCCACCCCGCAGAGCAGGCGCGGATCGAAGAGCGGCCAGCGCTCGCCCGGGGCCGGGCCCTCGCGCGGCTATATGATCGCGGTGAGCGCGATCGGCGTGGTGATCGTCGCGCTGATCGTGCTGCTGATCGCTGGAGGCGGCTCCTCCACGAACACGCCAAGCACCTCGACAGTCACCGCGACACACGGCCACAGCTCCCGCTCCAGGCACCGCGCGAGCGGATCGCCCGGCGCCCGCCGCACGGCGCGAACCTCGACGATCGTGGCGCTGTCGCTGAAGCCGACAGGCGTGGTGTACGTGTGCCTGATCGGCGACAACGGGCGCAGGTTGATCCCGGGAATCGAGCTGCAACCCGGAGAAAGCACGCCCACCTACCATGCCAGGCGGTTTGAAATCACGCTCGGGAACAGCTCGGTGACGATGTTCGTGGACGGCCGGGCACGGACCGTGGCGCCCTCTAGCCAGGCGATCGGCTACGCGATCACCAAGTCCTCAGGCCGCCAGCCGCTGGCAGCGGGCCATCTGCCGACGTGCACGTGAGCACGCCGCCGATCGGGGGTCCGCCCCCGCGCGCCGGCATCGTGGTGACCGGCACCGAGGTGCTGACGGGTAGGGTCAGTGATCGCAACGGACCGTGGCTGGCCGAGCGGCTGCGTGAGCTGGGCGTCGATCTGGCGTTCACCGCGATCGTGGGCGACCGACCCGAGGACATGCGCGCGGCGCTGGCGTTCATGGCCGAGCAGCACATGGACATCGTCGTCACCAGTGGCGGGCTCGGGCCCACTGCTGATGACCTGACGGCCGAGGTCGTAGGGGGCTTCCAGGAGCGTGAGATGGTGCTCGACGAGGCTCTGGCCGGGCGGATCGCGCAGATCGTGCGGCCGCTGTTGAAACGCTGGCCGAACATCGATCCCGAGGCGATCGCAGCGGCCAACCGCAAGCAGGCGACGATCCCTCGCGGCGCGACCGTGCTCGAGCCGGTCGGGACGGCGCCCGGGCTCGTGGTGCAGCCGGGAGGGATTGGAAGCCCGCCCACCGGATCTCCGCCCATCCCCGGGCCCACGATCGTCGTGCTGCCGGGTCCACCGCGCGAGCTGCAGCCGATGTGGGCGCACGCGCTCGAGACCGAGGCGCTGCGGAGCGCGCTCGCGGGCGCGACCTCCTACCGCCAGCGCACGCTGCGCCTGTTCGGCATCCCCGAGTCGGAGATCGCCGAGACGCTGCGGGTGGCCGAACGGGAGGGGGTCGACCTCGGCAGGCTGGAGATCACGACCTGCCTGAAACGCGGCGAGGTCGAGGTCGTGACCCGCTACGAGCCCGACGCGCAGGACGCCTACGACGCGTTCGCGCGGGTGGTGAGCACCCGTCACGCCGACACGCTGTTCTCGCGCGACGGCAGCACCGTCGACGAGCAGGTGGCGGCGCTTTTGATGGGATCCCACCCGCCCTCGCGCCCGCTCTCGCAGCCGCCCTCGCGCCCACCCGAGGGATCGCGCCCGTCGCGCACGATCGCCACCGCCGAGTCGTGCACCGGCGGCCTGCTGGCGGGGCGGCTGACCGAGCTGGCGGGGGCATCCGCTTACTTCAACGGCGCGATCGTCGCGTACTCCAACGAGGCCAAGGTCGCCTGTGCTGGCGTGGCGCGCGAGCTGATCGAGACGCACGGCGCGGTCTCGGCGGAGATCGCCGAGGCGTTGGCCGATGGCGCGCGGGCGGCGTTGGACGCGGACGTTGGCGTCGGGATCACGGGCGTGGCGGGCCCAGGTGGCGGCACCGAGGACAAGCCGGTGGGCCTGGTGTGGCTGAGCGTGACGCTCGCCGGCGCGGAGCCACTCACGCGCTCGGTCAACCTCCCCGGGGGCAGGGCCGACGTGCGCGAGCGCGCGACCACCGTCGCGATGCACTTGTTGCGCCGCGCGCTGAGCGAGCCGTGACCGCCTCACCGTGCGCGCGCTAGGATCGCCTGGGCGATGTCCCGCGGCGCCACAGCCAGGCTGTTCGTGGCCGTCGACCCGTCCCTGCAGGCGCGCGAGGAGCTCGCCGACTGGGCGCGCGGCGTGGCGGCGGGCTCGCGCATGGCCGGCAGCCCGCGCGGTGGGCTGCGGCTGCTGGACGCACGGTCGCTGCATCTGACGCTGTGCTTCCTCGGTAGCCGTCCGGTCGGCGAGATCGAGGCGCTGGTGGCGACCATCAGCGCCTGCTCGGAGGACGCGTGCGAGCTGTCCGTGGGCGCCCCGTTGTGGCTGCCACCGAAGCGCCCGCACGCGCTCGCGGTGGAGATCCACGATCGCAGCGGCGTGCTCGCCCGCGTGCAGGAGCGGGTCAGCGGGGCGCTCTCGCGAGCGAGCGGCTGGGAGCCGCAGCGGCATCGCTTCAGGCCCCACGTCACCCTCGCACGCATCCGCCGGGGCGCCGCCGGCGTCCGCCGCGGGACGCTCGAGCAGTCGGGCCGTGAGCAGCAGCTCCTTCCCGCCACGCCGCGGCTGAGCTTCACGCCGGATGCGATCGTCCTGTACCGCTCGTGGCTGGCGCCGGAGGGCGCCAGCTATGAGGCGCTGGCGAGCAGCGGCCTGCTCTCGCCCGGACGCTGAGCACCCGCTGCGCCTGTTAGCTCGGGTCTTCGCAGGCGACGCTCGAGCTGTCGCTCGAGGATGCTTGGCAGCTCTGTTCGGTCGAGCTGGAGTCCGGCCCGACATTGCAGGCCGGGCCGGCGTCTTCTGCGCATTCCGCTTCGCTCGTGTCCCGGTCGCCTTTGGAGACGATCGGACAGACGAGGCTCCTGCCGTTGCTCGAGCGCGTCGGGGTCGAGCCGTCTTCACACTCCGGTTCGGAGCCGTCCTGGCAGGCGAAGGATCCGCTGATGGCCCGCACGGGTGCGAGCGGCGTTCGCTGGACGAAGTACGGGCGCGTCTGGCGCCGATCCGCTCGCAGCCCGGCAGCGGCGGATGCGAACAGCTGTTCCGTCCGCAGCGCCATCTAACTTCCCGGCTCCAAATCGAACCGAGGAGTCAGATCATGCCCGTGACCGATCAGGAGAAGGCCGCCAAGGCGCGCGACGCCGCCCTGCAGGGCGCGCTCACGCAGATCGAGCGGGAGTTCGGCAAGGGCACGGTCATGCGCATGGGCGACGAGGGCGCCCAGGTGCGCTGCGAGGCGATCCCCACAGGGGCGCTCTCGCTCGACCTGGCGCTCGGCATCGGCGGCGTGCCGCGGGGCCGTATCGTGGAGGTGTTCGGCCCGGAGTCATCGGGCAAGACGACGATGATCTACCACGTGCTGGCCGAGGCACAGAAGCTCGGCGGCGTGTGCGCGTTCATCGACGCGGAGCACGCGATGGATCCTCTCTACGCGAAGGAGATCGGCGTCGACATCGACGAGCTGCTCGTCTCGCAGCCCGACTACGGCGAGCAGGCCCTGGAGGTCGCGGACATGTTGGTGCGCTCGGGCGCCGTGGACGTGGTGGCGATCGACTCTGTCGCCGCGCTCACGCCGCGGGTGGAGCTCGAGGGACAGATGGGCGACCAGACAGTCGGGGCGCAGGCGCGCATGATGTCCCAGGCGATGCGCAAGCTCGCCGGCAACCTCAACCGCACGCAGACGCTCTGCATCCTCACCAACCAGATCCGCGAAAAGGTGGGCGTGATGTTCGGCTCGCCCGAGACTCAGCCGGGCGGTCGCGCGCTGAAGTTCTACGCCTCCCAGCGCCTTGATATCCGGCGCATCGAGACGCTCAAGGACGGGACCGAGGCGGTCGGCAATCGCGTGCGCGTGAAGGTGGTCAAGAACAAGGTCGCCGCGCCGTTCCGCCAAGCGGAGTTCGACATCGAGTTCGGCAAGGGTATCTCGACCTCGGGCTGCCTGATCGACCTGGGCCTGGAGCACAACATCGTGTCCAAGTCGGGTTCGTTCTTCTCCTACGGCAACGATCGCCTCGGCCAGGGTCGCGGCAACGCCAAGGCGCACCTCGACGAGAACCCGGCGCTGGCGAAGGAGATCGAAGAGAAGATCTACGCGGCCCTGGGCCTCGGCAAGGATCTCGTGACGCCGATCGACCGCGACAAGGAGACCAAGCCGCCGATAGCCAGTGAACCGGCGGTGGCGGCTGCCTAGGTGTAGTTCCCAACGAGGTTCGTCAGTCGTGACGCGGGCGGTTGGTGACCGAGGGAGCCTTTGGCGCTTCGCTGCCTTCACGGTGCGCAGACCGACCTCATCGCCGTGGGTGACACTTTGGCGGCGCGCGCCGGGAACCAAGCGCTTGCGGGCCTTGGGCACGCACTCGATGCCGTTGATATTGCGCTTGACGGTGTGGGGGAGCTGGTGGAGATCGCCGAATGATGCCCCGCAGCTCGATTGCGGTGTCCGTCGAAGACGACCGGGGTGGCCCGTACTGTGACGCACGGACCACCCAAGGGCGGCGGTCCTTACCGGCTACAAGATGGCTTCGTATTCGACTAGGGTCGTCCGTTCCTTTTCCCCGAGAATCGACGAGAAGTTGAAGCTCGCGGTGTTCTTGTAGCCGCCGCTAACCGAGGCCGATTGTCCGGTGGCGTTGTTTTCTCGGCCTCCAGCTACCGACGACCCTTCGCCGCCACTCGTGTTGTCCATGCCTCCAGCTACCAAGGCCGCCGCTCCGCTGGCAATATTGAAGGCGCCTCCGCTAACTGTTGCCTCGTCGCCGCCTTCGGCTGTGTTGTTTGTGCCTCCACTCACGGACGAATATGTGCTTTTGGCGATGTTGTATGCGCCAGCGCTCACGGAGGTGTCTTCGTTGTAGGCTTTGTTTTCGTAGCCGCTTCCCACGGACGAGTATGGGCCGTAGGCATGGTTGCGTTGACCACCGTTCACCGACGCGCGGTCGCCGCTCGCGCTGTTGTGTTCGCCGCCGCTAACCGATGAGCCGTTCCCGCTGACCGTGTTTTCGGAGCCGCCGCTGACCGTGGACGCTTCCCCAGTGGTTTCGTTGTGTTCCCCGCCGCTTATCGAGGTGAGCCCGCCGTCCGTCGTGTTCTCTCGGCCACCGCCAATTGAAGAGAGAACGCCGGATGCCTTGTTGGAATAGCCCCCAGCTATTGCAGTTCTTTCGCCGTACGCGATGTTGTCTTCGCCGCCTATGACGGACGAAAATGGTCCCTCCAGCGTGTTCCGAAATCCGGCGAGGATACCTCCGTAGCTCAGATATTCCTGTTCTGTCCCCAGAACGAGATTGTGTGAGCCAGTTTGTCCTGCGGGAGCTTCGTCGTAGCCGATCACGAGGTTGCCCTCGCCATTGACCGACGCCGTTTTCCCTTCGCCGTTGACGATCTGAACGTTGACGCCAGAGAATTGAACGGTGGGCTTGCCGTCCACGTCCGACGCGACGTACTTGATGTACGGCAGGATCGCCAGCAGCTTCTGCCGTTCTTCGTCCGACAGTCCCGCGAACGTGCCTTCCGGTCCGGTCGCTCCCTTTTCGCCTCGCTGGCCTTCCGCGCCGAGTTCCGTCAGCGTGAAGCCCGTGCCGCATTTCCCGGTTGCCAGAGGAGTCTTCGTCGCTCTGTTTGCTTTCGTGGGTACACACAGCTCGATCCCACCCGAGGCCATCGCCCCGCTCGCCACCACCGCCAGCAAACCCACAGCCACATAGGCCGCTACAGCCGCGCCCCGTAGAGCCCTGAACGTTCTCATCGCGCCTCCCCCGATCCTTAGTATGCAGGCGAACCGGGCGCCGCCCGCGATATAGGAGATGGTGCCACCCGCACGGCGTTCGGCGACGCGCGGCAGGTCCCTAGCCGCCGCTACGCCTCGCCGTCTCGTACATCTCACCGATGTCTTTGGGCGTGATCGGCGCGTGAGCGAGGGCGTCAACGGTCCTCAACCTCGGCGTGCGGAGGTCCCGTTCGATCAGCGAGGCTGACGGTCGATGTATGCCTACCGCAGCCGCGAACGCGCCCTGCGAGCGCCCTGCGTGTTCGCGTGCCTGTCGGAGAGACTGCCCAAAGGTCATGCCTGAGCGTGGAGCCGGCGACGTGTGGGCGTCAAGATGACCGCGAGAGACATGGCTGTAGGCTGGCCCCGCTCTCGACGTGCGGGAGCTGTCTCCGCCTATTACACGTTAGGCTGCCGCATCGTGGCGCGCGCGAATGTATACATCGACGGCTTCAATCTCTACTACGGTGCGCTACGGAAACGCTTCCGGGACTGCAAGTGGCTTGATCCCAGAATGCTTGCGGAAGTCATGTTCCCAGCGGACGAAGTTTGCCGTGTCCGTTATTTCACGGCCCGCGTACGCGCCTTACAGAGCGATCCCAGCCAGCCCCAGCGACACGACGCGTACCTCCGCGCCCTTCGTGCCATTGGCATTCAGCCCCACGAGGGCCGTTTCAAAACCGATCCCAAGTGGATGCCGCTGAAGCATCCGTGCGTCACACCCGGGTGTACCACCCCAGTTGGCGCAGTCGTACTCAAGACGGAGGAGAAGGGCTCCGATGTTGCCTTGGGCGCCTACCTGCTGAGGGACGCCTTCGCTGGCGACATGGAAACCGCGATCGTTGTGACTAACGACTCCGACCTTGAGACGCCACTAAAACTGGCCCGGGACGAGGCGGGGATCAAGATCGTGCTTGTCAGCCCGGACAAGACCGCGCAGCATTCGCTGGAGGCCCACGCTGATGTTGTTAGGAAGCTCAAGCGACGGAAGCCCCTTGCGGCAGCACAGCTACCACTTGAAGTTCAAGACGGAGAAGGAAACGTCATCCATTGCCCCGAAGCGTGGCGCTAAAAATGCCAAGGCCCGGCTTTCGCCGGGCCTCGACCACCTAGCCACCGAAGCGACTAGGGGATTGTTCTTGTGATGCTAGCGCCCGAACCGGACGGAATCAAGGGCTGGCTCCCCCGCGTCGCGCGGGGAGCTTGAGAGCGCTATGACGCGGCGAGTACGGCTTGCCGCCATAGCCGGTCAGCGGCGAGCATGCGGGCTTTGACCGGTGGCGGCTGTTGCGGGAAGTTGACCGGGAGTGCGAATACGCCGTGCATGGCGTCCATAGTCCCCCCGCTCGTCGGGCGCGCTTGCGCCCGCACAGTGCGCCAGAGCTGCTTTGCAAGATCGATCGCTAGGGTGGCAATCAGGGCGCGTCCGACGCCTTCGAGGGAAACCCGGGCTCATCGCTTGCAGTGTATCCCCGAGACCGGCGGTTGAGTGGAGGGCTAGGAGGGCCGAGCGGCGAGCTTGTGCGCGAGTTGCCGCGCGGTGTCGAACCACGAGAAACCGATCCCGTCCGAGACTCTGCACGCGCACGTCGCCGACGCTCAGAAACGGCCCGGCGGCGTTCGTCTCCCTGGGCTCGGGCTAGCGGTCCATCGCTGGAAGCGTAGCGGCGAGCCGGCTAAGCGAGCGGCGGTTGGAGGACCGTTCCGACCCAATCGGCGTGTGGACCTCGCACCGTGGCCGGAGCGCCCGCGCGGACTACTAGCAGTCGGTCGCCCTCCTCTAGGTATTGCCAGAGGGCGTCGAAATATCTGATCCGCGCGTCGATTCGCGACCACGATCCAGACGGAGCGCTGTATCTCGCGCGCCTCGCCAATCGCTTCGATCGCTTCGTCTAAGCGCTTGTAGTTCTGGGTCGTTGCGTCGGTCCCGATCAGGTCGTAGGCGACGACATAAGTAGCCATGCCTGCGCGACTCTAACCCCTTGGCGGCGACAGGTGAGGCGGAGTAGCCTTCGCGGTCGTGGAGGACGAGCGCCATTGGAAACGCCGCGTGGGCGACGATGCGACTCACCACTGTCTCCTACTGCGGACGGATGAGTCCGGCGAGTCGCTCGTCAAGATGCGTGAGGACGGCACGGCCTCGGAGAGTCCGAAGGACCGTTACGGGCCGTTCCCGTCTATGAGCGGATGGGTTGAATGGGCGATCCCCGTCGTGGGGGAGCCGCGAGCGGAGGACGCCGACGCCAAGAGCGGGTTGGAGCCCGCGCCATAAACCGATGCCCCGCTCTATGCACTTGCGCTACCACGTGACGACGTTCGGGTGTCAGATGAACGAGCACGACTCCGAGCGGATGAAGGGGATGCTAGAGGCGCTCGGCTACGCGGAGGCGCCGGAGCGGAGCGAGGCGGATCTGATCCTGTTCAACACGTGCTCGATCCGCGAGTCGGCGGACAGCCGCTTTATCGCGCACCTGGCGGAGGCCAAGCGCCTGAAGCGCGAGCGGCCCGAGCGGATCGTGGGCGTCGGCGGTTGCTGGGCGCAGTCGGTCAAGGATGAGGTGTTTGAGCGCTTTCCGTTCGTCGACGTGGCGTTCGGTCCCGGCCAGGTGCACAAGCTCGCGGAGTTCCTGACGAGCGACTCGTTGACGGCGCAGGGCTACTTCGAGTTCGAGGGGTTCACCGGCCATCTTCCTGCACGCCGGGAGCGGCCGTTCCAGGGCTGGGTCCAGATCAGCGTGGGGTGCAACTGCGCATGCTCGTACTGCATCGTCCCGTCCACGCGCGGCCGCGAGGTCAGCCGCCCGCCCGAGGAGCTGGTGGCGGAGGTGCGGGCGATGGCAGCCGAGGGCGTGCGCGAGGTGACGCTGCTCGGACAGAACGTGAACTCCTACGGCCGCGATCTCCCGGCCCGCCACCCGCGGCCGGAGGCTGCGGCGGGGGCGCGCGGGCGGCGCATGGGCTTCGCCGAGCTGCTTGGGATGCTCGACTCGGTCGAGGGCGTCGAGCGCATCCGCTACACGAGCCCGCACCCGAAGGACATGCGCGAGGACGTGATTCGCGCGCACGCGCAGCTGGCGAGCGTGTGCGAGCACATCCACCTGCCGCTGCAGTCCGGTTCGAGCCGCATCCTCAAGGCGATGCGCCGTACCTACGACCGAGCGCGCTACCTCGACCGGGTGGCGCTGATCCGCGAGCACGTTCCGGACGCGGCGCTCACGACCGACATCATCGTGGGCTTCCCGGGCGAGACCGACGCGGACTTTCGCGAAACGCTCGAGGTGGTGGAGGAGGTCGGCTATGACAGCGCCTTCACGTTCATCTTCTCGCCGCGGCGCGGCACCGAGGCGGCTGCCATCACCGAGGGGCTGGTGTCCCACCAGCTGAAGGTGGCGCGGATGCAGGAGCTGGTGGAGCTCGTCCAGCGCAAGGCGCGCGAGCGCGCCCAGCGCTTCGTGGGACGCACGCTGGAGGTGCTGGTGGAAGGCTCCTCGCGCACCGACGCCGAGCGTCTGCGCGGGCGCACCCGCCACAACAAGGTCGTCAACTTCGCCGGCCTGGCGAGCGCCGGCGAGTTGACCGACGTCGAGATCCTGACGGCCACCAGCCAGACGTTGTCCGGCGAGGAGCGCCTGCTGGCGCGCGCGTGTCCGTGAGAGGGAGCGCTCTCAGCCGATGAAGATGCGCGCGGCCGTGCTCGAGGAGTTCGCCAAGCCGCTCGTCGTGCAGGAGGTCGAGCTGTCGGAGCCCGGCCCGCACGAGGTGCTCGTGCGCCTGGTCGCCTGTGGCGTGTGCCACACCGACATGTACACCGCCTCGGGCGTCGATCCCTCCGGCTACGCCCCGACCGTGCTGGGCCACGAGGGCGCGGGCGTGGTCGAGCGATGCGGCGAGGGCGTCTCGCTGGTGCGCGACGGCGATCACGTGGTGACGCTGTTCTCGCCCCAGTGCGGCGAGTGCGTGCACTGCCGCAGTCGCGCCACCAACCTCTGTCTGGCGATCCGCGAGCAGCAGAACCTCGGCTACCTGCCGGACGGCACCACGCGTCTGTCGCAGCGCGGCGAGCCGGTGCGCCACTTCATGGGCACGTCGACCTTCGCCGAGTACACCGTGATGCCGGAGATCGCGCTGGCGCGCATCGACCCCGAGGCGCCGCTCGACCGCGCGTGTCTGTTCGCGTGCGGCCTGTCGACCGGGCTGGGCGCCGCGATGAAGACGGCGTCGGTAGCCGCGGGCTCGACCTGCGCGGTGTTCGGCGCCGGCATGGTCGGACTGGGGGCCGTCGCGGGCTGTCGCCTACAGGGTGCCGAGCGGATCGTGTGCGTCGATCTCTCGCCCGAGCGTCTGGCGCTCGCGCGCGACCAGGGCGCCACCGACGTGCTGATCGGAGGAGCCGACGCTGTGGCGAAGATCCTCGAGCTGACCGGCGGCTTCGGTGCCGACTACACCTTCGAGGCGACCGGCAGCGTCGCGGTGATGCGCGAGGCGCTCGAGGCGGCGCGCATGGGATGGGGGCTGTGCACTGTGTGCGGTGTGGCTGGCCGCGGCGAGACGCTCGACGTCGTGCCACGCCTGCTGATCACGGGCAGACGGGTCTGCGGCTCGTCGTTCGGAGGCCTGAAGGGGCGCGATGACGTTCCGGCGCTGGTGCGCCGCTACCTCGACGGTGACATCGACGTCGACCCGTTCATCTCGCATCGTCTGCCGCTCGATCAGATCAACCGCGGTTTCGAGCTGATGGAGGCGCAGGACGGCATTCGCAGCGTGATCGAGCTGTGAGCCAGGCACACGCGGTTGCGCCCGCTGCGCTTGGCCGTGTAGAGCGCGTGATCCGCCCTGGCGAACACCGCGGCGTAGTCGAAGCGCTCGTCGCGATCGGACGCGCCGACGCCGACGCTCATCGTGACCGACAGCCCGTCGCCCACCTCTCGCGCGGCGGCGGCCTCGCGCAGGCGGTCGGCCAGCTCGGCCGTGCGCTCGAGATCCGATCCAGGCACAAGGATCAGGAACTCCTCGCCACCGAGACGGTAGGCGAGGTCGAACGCGCGCAGCTGCTTGCGTAGGTGGTAGGCGACTTCCTTGAGCACCGTGTCACCGACCGTGTGCCCGCGCGTGTCGTTGATGCGCTTGAAGTGGTCGATGTCAGCGACGATCACGCCGACCGGCTCGCCCGTGAACTCGGACTGCTGGGCGAGCTCGTGCACGCGCGCGCTCAGCGCCTTGCGGTTGAGCATGCCCGTCAGCTGGTCGATGACCGCGTCGCTGCGGTGCTCGATGTCAGAGCGCATCAGCGGGGTCGAAAGGACCGCCACGCACAGGACCAGCGCGAGCGGCGCGATAATCGGCTCCGGGCCGTTGCGCATGACTTGGGGCGCGATCACCAGTCCCTCCGCGAGCACCAGCGCGCCAGCGATCGCCACTCCGGCCACAACGCCGCGCATCGAGAAGCGCGAGCTCAGCGTCGTGACCGGGATCGCCAGCCAGCACAGCGCCGCAACCCGCGGCCCGGTCGCCAGCAGGATCGCGCCGGCGATCGTCAGCTCGCTGCCGACCCACACCGAGAACATCGCCAGCTCCGGGCGAGCCGCGCGCGGCGTCAGGCGCTCGGCGGCGGCGACGATCACGCCCGCCGGGATCGCGAACGCGAGCGGGCGCCAGCCGAGCCACGGGGCGAGCGATGCGATCGCGACGAGCAGGATCGCGAACGCCTTGCGCCTGACCGGGCGCAGGCGCGCCTCCATGTCGAGCATGCGACCGCGGTCGGCCTCGTCGCGGCACAGCCACGACGGCCGGCTGGCCTTGCGCGCGTTGTTCGGCCGGTGGCCTCGATTCACGCCTAACCGCTCGGCCGGCCCGAGCGGAACGATTAAGACAGCTGTGCGAGGTGGACGTACGTTGACGCAGGTCGAGCCAGCGTTCCTCAGGGCTCGCAACGGCTGACGGGGCCTGCGTCGCGGCGAGGGCTCGCGCCGCGGGAGCGCAAACGCCCGCAGCGCGAGTCATCTGGGCGGCACCGCTGCCCCGCCGTGTCGAGGTCGAGTCAGCCCTGCCGGTGCCGCCGGCATCCGATCACTGGTAGCTCGCTCCCGCGGGCCCCGGGGTGTAGCTGCTGCCCGAGTTTGAGCTCCCGCTCGAGCCGGAGCCCATGTTCGGACAGGGATGCCCGCCCGGGCCCGATTTCGGCGTCGCCGATTTCTGCGGCGCCGTCGGGGTCGTCGGCGTCGTCGTCGAGGTCGAGCTCGTCGGCGTGGTCGATTGGGTGCTCGCCGCACTCGTGGTTGTGGCCTGGGTGCTCGGTGCTGCGGCGGCGCCCGCGATCCCGGCGACGGCTCCTGCGGTCGCGAGCGCGCCTGCCACCATTGTCGCGCCGAGCAGCTTTGAGACGTTCATTGGATCGAACCTCCTGGGTCGATTGATGGGGTGTGTAAGCCATCGTGCGCGAGCGCGCTAAGCCCCAGCGCACGCTTGCGTAGGGCTTGTGTAAGACGCTCAGATTCTTGGCTTTGTAGAGCCAAAAACGCCGCGAAAAATGCCAGTCGTGCCAGCCTTCGTGCCAGTTTGCGTCTCGGCGATGCCGGGATTGCGGCGTAGGATCGTGCCATGTCGATACAGCTTTGTGATTTCTCCACCCGAGGTGTTGACGTTGTCGTCCGGGGCCGATACCGTAGAGAGCACATACATCGCGTACGGTGCAAGCCGGCGCTTGGGCGGCCCATTGAAGGTCGCCCGTCCTCCAGGGTCGCCATCGGCGGCCCTGGCTACGTTTTGGGGGGATGAGATGCAGCTGTGCTACGTGGACGAGTCGGGCACCGCGGAGAGGCTGACCAAAGCCGATCGGGATCAGCGACGATTGGGCCGAGCGGTACAGCAACGGGTAGGTGCCGAACTCAGCGACCCTTGGCACTTCCCTCAGATCCCTCTAGGGTCCCGAACCAATGCATCCGAGAAGGGAGCAAGAGCCGGGAGCCCGCTGCCCGCGCGTCAAAAACGCCCAGCTTCAAGCGATGGTCGACGCGGCGTGGGAGGCTGGATGGTGGTGCGAGCGGGCCACCAACGGCCATGCGTTGTGCTACCAGTGGCCCGTCGAGGGCGGCGGCAGAGGTAAGATCGTCACCGTCGCCAGCACTCCGAGCGACCACCGGACCATCCCAAACACGAGGTCGATGCTTCGGCGTGCGGGGCTACAGCTCTAGCCGCACCGTGCCGATGCGTGGGGGGTAGGAAGTAGGGTCGTATGCCATCATTGGATGATGTCGTATCGAGGGGCGACGGATCGGCGGCGAGCGTGACCGAATTTCAGGTGGTGTTCAACCTCGTCCCCGGCGAGCCGGCTGACGACGCGGACCTGCAGACGATTGCCGACTTGGCGCTCGAGGCCCTTGGCTCCGAGGCGGTTGGCTTGGCGTTGGGACCGGTCGTGTGCGTTGATCTAGACCAGCGCTCCATAGAGGTCGAGCTGACCGTGGAAGCAACGTCGGCCTCCGAAGTCCACCAGAAGATGAGCCTCATCCTCGGCGCGCTTGAACGCGCGGGGCGCCTCGTGGTCGAGAACAGCTCGGCGTCGCGCTCGCCGGCGAGTGCGCCCGAGCCCGCCTACGCCTAGCGCGCGCCGGACTCACACCAACGCCAGCAGCCGTTCGCGCTGTTTTCCGACGTGGTTCGGCGCTGATCTTGTGCTTGCTTCGACGCTCCCGCTTGGCATTTGACCCAGCGCACCTCGCCGTCCAAAGGTTCCCCGGCCGGGAAAGCTCGGCAGGGAGACGGCCGACGGCGAGCGCCTGACGCTCGACGAACTCCTCGATGCGCTCCGCGGCCCGCTCGGCCCCTTGACGCCTTGACGTCGGCTAAGATGCTGTCGTCGGCTTGAGAAACCGGCACCGTGTTCCGCTTCGAGAACATTTCATATTCAGCCAAGGGCCGCCTTCGGGTGGCCTTTGGTCTTTCTTCCCCCGCTGCCGGTGCTAAGGTGGGCCACGAATATGACGTTTCTCAATGAAAGAAGGACACGGATATGCAGGATTCTCTCCGCAGGTCCCTTGATGCGCTGATCGCTGAACGTGAAGCCGAACAGCACGCCTGCGAAGCTGCGGGCGACCGCGATGGTGCTGAGGAGTGGCGTTTTCAGGTCTTCCGCGCGAAGCGCGAGCGCGCCGGGGCAGCCACGCACGTCACCTGTATCAGCGAGGATGCTCGCGGCCGTCCAGTCATCTGCGGCGATCTCACTAAGCTGCATCCGGCGTGGCGTCGGCAGGTGCAAGGCCGCCTCGCCCTACAGCGCCACGCTGCTGCACGCATCCACGTAGGACTCCCCCGCGCCCGGCAGGCCTGTATCGGCGGCAACCGTCGCCCCGGTGCTCGCCGCGTTCGTACAGCATCGTCTGGCTCGCCACCCGACGAACCCGAGCCGGCGTCCGGCCGGCCGCCCATTCTCTCGCCGCATGAGCGGCGTCTAGCAGACAGTCTCACCCGAATCGGGGTGATCGCATGAGCGTCCAAGCGTTGGCCTGGGTGCTTGAGCACGCCGAGGCGCGGTTGGGAGCTCGGCTCGTCCTGATCGCGCTTGCGAACCACGCGCACGACGACGGCTCCAACGCGTTCATGAGTCAGGAGACGATCGCCGCCGAGGCGCGTCTCACCGATCGGCAGGTGCGCCGCTGCTTGAAGGAGCTGGAGGCGAGCGGCGAGATCATCAGGACGGGGAGGACTCCACACGGCGTAATCGTGTGGCAGGTAACCCTGCAGAAATGTCCGCCCGGACAAGATGTCCACGGACATCCACGACCATCAGCCCGGACAAATCGTGCAAAAAGCGTGCACAAAATGTCCGACAAACCATCAGTTAACCGTCATGAACCGGAGGACCCCCTCGATGCATTGGTGATCGAGTCATGACGGCCACAGCGACGACCGTCACCGGAACCTGCGGGTGTGGCATCGAGGTCACACGACAGCGAGCGGAAGGATTCGGCAGCCACATCCTCAACGCCTTGCCGTTCTTCTGTCCCAACTGCTCAGCTGAGCGCGAAGCGGCGTGGGAGAAGGAAGACCGCGCCGAGCAAGGACGCCATGATCGTCAGCGTCTCGCGCTCAGGCTCGAAAGCCTGCCAGCCGCGCTACGTGGAGCCCGGCTCGACGAGCTCGACACTGACGGCCGAGCTCCGCGCTCGACGCCGCGCGACGATGGGCGGCCGGCGAGCTGAAAGGGCTCGTTCTCCTCGGCGATATCGGCGTGGGTAAGACCACGATCGCTGCTGCAACGGCCAGGGCCTACATGGCGATCCAGCCTGATCGCGCGACGCCGCGATGGATCAACACCGTGGAGGCCCTGAACGATCTCAGCCGTGGCTTCAACGACAGCCGGCGCATCGACACGATGGATGCACTGGACGGCAAGCACGCCGCGCTGATCCTCGACGACCTCGACAAGGCGAAGCCGAACGCCAGCGCAGCGGCACACGTGTTCGGCGCGATCGACGCCTGCCTCATCCACGAACGGGCATTGATCGTCACCACGAACCTGATGCCGAGCCAACTCGCCGCTTACTGGCCCAAACCGCACGGAGCCACAATCGCATCCCGGCTCGCCGGCTACTGCGAGCTCCACAAGATCACCGGCCGTGACAGGCGGGTGACGCAATGAGTGCGAAGTCGAAACTCCCGACACCGGCGCTAGCGCTCACCGTCGAGCAGGCCGCCGCTGCGCTGAGCTTGTCCTGGGACGCCTTCCACGAGCATGTCCAGCCGGAGATCCGCCTCGTGCGCGTAGGGCGTCGCAAGCTCGTGTCCACTACCGAACTGCAGCGCTTCCTTGACGAGCACGGGGAGTCAGTCGCATGAACGTCAAGGACGAACTCGACGCCATGCTCGCCATCGCCGAGGCCGCGATCCGCGATGCCCAGCAATTCGAGCACGAGCACCACCTGGGCAGCGTCCGCACCCGCAAGCTACCGGCCGACATGCTTCGCTCACTTCGTCGCTGGAAAACCGCCCACACGTCTGCTGCTACTATGTGTGACAAGTCCAGAGCCACGGCACCGAGAGACAACGGGCAGCCAACGGCAGGCGATCAGGTTCACATCGTCTGCGAGGAGTTGCCCACAGTGCCAACAGGACCCGCCACATCAGTCCGAATCCCGCCAGAGCTACGCGAGCAGGCTGACGCCTTCGCCCGTGACCGCCGCTGGACATTCGGCGAAGTTGTCCGTGTCGGACTGGAGCAACTGGTCGGCCACGACCAGGACGACGACTCACCCGACAGGCGGTCAGCAGCATGAGGACGCCTGTCGCAGCCGCACCGTGTGATTGCCGGGGAGAGCCGATGACCCCGACAAGGCGCATGATGCCCGCAGGAGGCGCTACACGCACCGCTCGGGCGACGCTAGCGGTAGGGGGTACCGGGCGGAAAGCTTACGAGTCTCGGATATGACCCGCTTCAGGTCAACTTTTCCGAGAAGTGGCGTATAAGCTGATGGGAGGGACCGTTTTGCGGGCTTCGACTCAGCGTGGTTATGGGAGCGTGCACAGGCCTGCCGCTCATCGGCTGACAGCCCCCACACGGCAGGGTCAAACCCTTAGCGGGTCTCTGACTGACCCGCCTTGGTCGGCAAACTGTCTGTACGGGTTTCGAAGTTTCGAAGTCCATATGGGTTACGGGTTTGGGGCTTCGCGTGAGCCCGCCTGATCTGGGCGCAGAGCACTGGCTGCGGCCGTTGCGCCCCCGGGTGCTCGCATGAATACCGCCGGGTTCGCAAAGGAATGCCGGCCGGCGATGACCGCGACGCAGCTCGTGGAGACGTTTGGCGTGAAGGGGCGATGGGACCCCCGGAGGGGGGACCTTGACGAGTTGGCTCGCCGCGCCGCGGCCGTCTTCGACCTGTTCGACCCCGACGAGGCGGCCGCCGTGTACGTGGATGCGTCGGAGATCGCGGCTGCGCTCGACCGGCTGCTAGGTGTGCGCCGGCTCGCGGCGACAGTGGCTCGCGCCGCTGAAAGCCGCTGCACGGACGGCGTTACTGATTGGGACCGCGCGCTCGACTGGATCGAAGCCGCGGAAAAGCTCGCATCAGAAAGGACGAACCATGCCCGCAGCTAGATCGAACCCGACGACGGAACAGCGCTTGGATCGGATCGAGCTCGGCATCGCGCAGCTCGCGCACGCGCTGCGCCAATGCTCAGGCTGGAAACCGGAAGCAAACGGGCAGAAAACGCTCGCTGAAATCTGCCGGGACGCCCAAGCTCAAGTCGCCCGAGCGGGGATCGAGACTCGCCCGTCCACGATCGCCGATGAGTCGAGGGCCGCCTGATGGTGTGGGCGCCGAACGAGATGCTGCGACGCGACGAGCAGGCGAGGGCTGCGCGCGCCGAGGCCGAGCGCAAGGCCATCGTGGCGCGCGAAGCACGCGAGACGGCCAAACTCGAACGCGAACTAGACCAGCTCGAAACGGGGCTGCGGTCAGACCCGCCACCGGAGCTGAGCCCCCAGGAAAAGAAAGAGCGTGAACTTGTCGAACGCTTGGAGATGCTAGAGGGTCGGACCAAGCCGTTTGACCCGAACGCCATCCCCAACGCTACCGAGTGGTCACGAGCAAATCAGCTCAAGAACAAGCTCCGCGTGCGTCTGGTCGAACGCGAGCGCCAGGAGAAAGAAGAACGCGAGGAGCGCGACGGGACGGCCAAGCGCCGGCGGCAGTGGGAGGACGCGCACACCACGCTAGAGAACAAGCGTAACGAGCGCCTAGCCGAGATCGATCAGCGGCGCCTGATCGACCAGCAGGCCGCGGCCGAGGCTTTCCGTGTGGGCGTCGAGGGGCTGGGAGAGCGGCCGTGAACGCCGCCGTGGAGCTGCGCGAGGTCGCGGGCGGCGGGGCGCTGCGACTCGAAACGTACGCGTCCACGTTCAACACGTGGTATCCGATTGGGCGGGGCGTGGAAGAGCGGATCGTCCCGACCGCGTTTCGTCGCAGTTTGGGAATGGGGCCGGAAATGATCTTGCTGGTGAATCACGGCGCAGGCGGCGGATTGCCGTTGGCTCACACAAAGGGGACACCGCCGCTCGAGGTTTCCGAAGATACCGGAGGGCTGCTCGCCGCCGCAGACTTGAACGTAAACGACCCCGACGTTGTATCGCTCCGCGCGAAGGCGGAAACGATGCCCTTACAAGCCTCATTCTCTTTTCGCTGCAACCGGGACCGCTGGTCGGAGGACAACTCGAAAAGAGAAGTGCTAGAGGTGAACTTGCACCAGGGCGACGTTACGATCACGCCGTTCGGGGCGAACCCGACCACGAGCGTTAGCCTCACGGCTCGCGGCGGGGGGTCCACGCTTGAGCAGCGTCGCGCGTACCGCGAGAGCATCAGGGGGCGCGTCATCGGCCCCATCTATGTTGACGAGCCGGCGCGCGGCCACGCCAGGATCGCGGTTCCCTGCGAGATACCAGTTCGCTCGGGCATCGAGCCGGCAAGGCGGGCGAAAGCACGAGCGCTCGCAGGCGAACACCGGCCGCCCAGCTCAACCGTGCCGCCGCGCTCATACGTCCCGGAGGCGCGTCGAGCGCGGGCGCGGGCAAGTGCGCGTGGGTATGAACACCGCGCGTCGAGCAAGTATTCAGATGCAGACGTGGCGAAACTCGGCCGTGAAGGTAAGGCGCACAAAGCGGCGGACGGTCACTATCACTTCCCGATCGTCGATCACGAAGATGTAAAAAACGGGGTGAAAGCGCTCGGCCGGATACCTGCGTCCGAACGGCCGGCTGTGCGCAGGTTCATTATGAAACGGGCGCGGGAACTGAAAGCAACCTACTTGATCCCGTCAACGCGGCACGCGGGCGGATCGCTCGCGCCCGCATGAAGCACGAAAGGAACACACCATGAAATCAGCAAAAGGTCCAGGAAGCACCGCCCTCGCGGCTACCGCGGAAACCAGTCTGACCGTTGTAGAGGTCTAAATGGCCGTTAGAAACCCCGGAGCGCGCGGTGGGTTGACCTCGGAAGAGGTTATCACTGAATACTCGCCAAAGAAGCTGTCACGGCGGCGAAGATCGGAGCCGGAGCGGTAGAAACGGCCGCGCTGGCGGCGAAAGCGGTGACGGGCGCGAAGATTGCGGCGAACACGATCGAAGCTGGGAACATCAAAGGTGAAGCGGTTGAAACGGCCGCGATCAAGGCGCTCAACATCACCTCGGGGCTTCTCGCCGCCGAAGCTGTCACGGCAGGCAAGATTGGCGCGGAAGCTGTCGAAACAGCCAAGATCAAACTGTTGGCCATCACGACGGGCCTACTTGCCGCTGGTGCGGTGACTGCTGAAAAGCTCGGAGCGGAAGCTGTGGAAACCAGCAAGATCAAGTTGCTGAATGTGACAACGGGGACGCTCGCGAAAGGCGCTGTGACGGCCATCAAGATCGGGGCAATGCGGTTGAAACGAGCAAGATCAAACTGCTGGCGGTGACGACCGGGCTTCTTGCCGAAGGCGCCGTTACGGCGGCCAAGATCGGCACTAACGCTGTCACGACGGAAAAGATCGAAAAAGAAGCGATCACTGCGGAAAAGATCAAAGCGGCGAATGTGAAATCGGCCGCGATCGAAAAAGAAGCGATCAACGCCATCAAGGTGTCGCCTGCGACGGTCCCGACGACCAAAGCGGAAGAAAACAAAGTGCAGGTCGGGACGGCGGGGGTCCCGCGCTCGGTCGTTGCCCTGATAGAAGGCAACGGCTCGGAAACGAAATTCAAAATCAAACACTCACTCGAATCGCGTGTGGTTGTGGTTACGCTGCTGACCGAAGGGTATGAATTGCCCGTCACCACGCTCGGGAAAGCGTCTCCATAAGCCTCTCAAGTGGAAGTGCCACTCACTACGGCGCCGGCCGCCAAAAAAGGTCCCTACGTCGTGATAATGGCGCCGTGATGAAGAAGCTGGTACTCACCAAGGTCGTGCTGCAGCCGTACTTCACGCTCGTGGACGGCGACACTGGTGTCGAGATCACGCACCCCGTGGTCGAGGTCCCGGCGAAGAACTAGCCTGCGTACTCGGAGACGATATACCCAGAGCAGTTGAAGGAGTGGCGCGCACAGGTGGAGAAGAAGGTCCTATCGCGCTCGCAGACGCGATAGCAACGCCAGTCAAAGCGAAACCTAACCGTGCAGCACAACGTGCGAAAACCCCCAAAAAAATAAGCGTCTCATGGTAGAAGGGAAAGCACACGCGGCCGCGCGGGTTGGACATGTGAGCAGAGCGAGGCCGCAACCACGGCGAGCCATGCTGGTAGCACGAAGGCCGCAGAGCCGGCGAAGCGCCCCAGCGGTGGCACCACGAAGGTCGTCAAGCAGCCCTAGCCGATGAACGCTACCGCGACACCCTACTCCCCTCGCCGCTAGCCCCGGCCCGAGCGCGGCGCTGCGGGGTGGAGGCGCGGAGACATGCGCAAGCCAGCCCGCCTTAGCGCCTTGCAAGCTCATTCGTTCTCGCGAAGAGCCAAACTGACGTCCAACTTAACCAGCTTGAACACGAGAAGCCAGCGAAAGTCGCGAGAGCGAGAGAGCCGCGCGTGGGTACCTAACGCAAAGCTCGTCCAGACCTAGCTCTACACGACCGCGTTGATCTCCACCGCTTCTTCGTCGACCTGCGTCAGCGAGGTGGACAAACCAATCTGCAGAGACGCTTCCCCATTGAGCGAAGCTGTCAACACTTCCGCTGGACCACCTTCAAACCGTTCCAATTTCTGTTTGCCGGCCGTCTGTTCGTAGCTAACGGTCACAGTGCTGTGCATCTCGTCCACGGTAAACGCACGAGAATCTCGCCTGTGACCGTTATCGAGAGCCGCCAACACAGCGGTATTCCATGAACAGCCCGTCTTGTTAGGTGGTAGATCAAGGGCGACCTTCTTGCTGGCCTTGAGTTCCCACCCGAGTTCACCTTCGAGCTTCTTGCTTTCCATTTCGCCTTCCGCAAGGCTCGGCGTCGTGCATATCTCGCCGAGGATTCGCATCCCGTTAGCTTATCACGACGTTCGCAACTTCCTCGTTCCTGCGACTTCACCGGAGCTACTCTCAGCTTTGCAGGTCAGCTTGACTTTCTTGACCGTTTCCAGGATGACCACGCCTTCTTTTAGTTTCGTCGTGAAGCCAGCTTTCACGGCACCGGGCTCCCATTCGTACTTACCCGTTTTGGTCACACTGGTCACGAGGCATGTCGCGGCCGTAAACCCGCCGTGGTAAACCGTTTTTGTTCCCGCTTTTTCGGATGCGACTTTGACGCACCGTCCGAAGTCGGGCGGTCCGAGCGTTGTGAACTTCCGGTCAGCGCCATAGTCGGTGCCGTACGCGTTACTGGCGACGATCCGAAAGTGGTAGGTAGTCCCTCATTGCAGGCCGGTTACCGGCGCCGACACTTCGACTGGACTAGTCCCAGACCCAGGCAGTGACAAGCATTTCGCGCTCGCTCCATAGGACGCCGTAGGGCCATATTCAAGCTTGCATTCGCTGACTTCAACGCCGTAGGGGTTTACGGTCGCACTCAGCGTCGCCGAGGTCCGCGTGATCGACGATGCCGCACCGGTCACGACAACCGGAACGCTGACGAACACCCGCGCCGCATTTTCACGGGGGCTGCCGATCAGCGCGGTGTTGCCGTCCCCGGACAGCGCCACGGCCACGCCTCCGGAAACAGGTAGTTGCGCTTCCTGGGTCCAGGTCGAACCCAAACGCGTAAAGACGGCGCCGCCGATCAACGCGGTGTTGCCATCAGCGGACAGCGCGACCCTTCGCTGTTCACCTTCAACTGAGAGCTGCGCCTGCTGGGTCCAGGTCGAGCCCGAACGGGTGAACACGGTGTCGCCGATCAGCGCGGTGTTGCCGTCGGCCGACAGCGCGACGGGTTGTCGCCGCCCGGTAGCAAGCAACACGGGGCCCTGCTGGGTCCAGACCGAGCCCGAATGCGTGAACACGAAGGCCGCGCTGCTTTCGCGTGCGAAGGGGCCACTGATAAGCGCGGTGTTGCCGTCGGAGGAGAGCGCCACACTTGCGCCGAATTCGTAGCCTTCTGCACATACTTCGATCGCTTCGCTACACGTGAATGTTTCCTGATGGGTCCAGGTCGTGCCAGAGCGTGTAAGCACATACGCGACGCCGTGTTGACCGCCAGGTTCGCCGAAGTTGGCGCCGGGGCTGCCGATCAGCGCAGTGTTGCCATCCGAGGACAGCGCCACACTGGCGCCGAAATCGCCGTCATCGCCTTCGCCGATGAGTTCTGCCTGCTGGGTCCAGGTCGAGCCCGAAAGCGTAAACACCAAGACCCCGCCACGGCCAGGCCCGCCATCTTCCGTTTCTTCTTCGGGGCCGCCGATCAACGCGGTGTTGCCATCGCCGGACAGCGCCACACTTGCGCCGAAATCGGGACCTCCTCGACCTTCGCAGCACGTGAGCCTTTCGCCCTGCCTGGGCCCAGGTCGAGCCCGAACGCGTGAACACCCAGGCTCCGACATCGCTGCCGACCAGCGCGGTGTTGCCATCGGAGGACAATGCCACGCTCCCGCCGAACTCGCCGTCGCCCGTGAGCTTTTCCCCCTGCTGAACGAACGGGTCAATTCGAAGCGGATAACGCGCATTGCTGTCGTCAATATCAAGCTGAACGCTCCCGTTGCGGATCTGAACGTGCGCGGCCAGCAGCCGACCTGTGGCGTCCATCGCGCGCAATTGACCGTAGCGAAGCGCGATCATGCCCGATCTGCTCTTGAAGAGGATCTGTGAACCGACCTGCTGGGGTACGAGCGAGCCGCTGACCGCCAGCGCTACCACAAGCGATCCGTGCCTGCCTGCGGGGACTTGAGCACGGTGAAGCCCTGCTCCAGTCCATAGGGGCCGTTGCGATAGAACTCGCTGATCGACCCGTGACGGTAGAGAACCTCGTTGGTCGCTGCTGTGGGCACTACAGCAGCCACAGGATCAATGCTCTGGCCGCGCCCAAGACCGGCCAGGGACAAGCCGACGGTTCCTTGGGCCACGCGCAGGCTGGCTCCTGAGGGCGTGAAGGTACTGTCGATGCCGCCGCCCTGCGTCACCAGAGAGCCACCACGCCGACCAGGCCAGAAACTGCGCTGAAAGGCGCCAATACTCGCCGACGCAGCGGGGGCGAGGCTGATCGGCATGAGGTCGTCGAACGGCTAAGTACGCCACGGCGCGCGGTCGGCGGATGGCTGCTCGGTGCGGTCGCTGACGGAAGCGTGGTCAGCGCCAGCGTGGCGAGGCATGCCAGCAGCGCCCCCAGTACCAGAGCCGGGACGCGCCACGGTCTCAGATCAAAGCCGGCATCAGCCGCCAGCGCCCCACCGTTGCCTACCGCTCCGACCCTTCCAATGATTCTCGACATTTGCGCCCCCAGACTGCTCCCCGAACCCGAGCGTGGAACCATATCAATGCGGCGAATACGGATAGCTATCGCCGACAGCCGCTACGCCCGCGCATCGGACCAATACCGGATCAGTCCGAGCATCACAGTCAGCGCTCCGAGGATCACCAGCGCCCACGCGCTGATACGGAGCAGGTCGTAAGCAGTCGGAGACAGGCCGGACGCGGGCACGGCGGGTATTCGATTGAAGAAGCCGACAGCGGGCGTCCCCGGCGAACGGTTTATGGCTGTGCGCCTCGATGAAAGCCGCTATTCCGGCTACGACCAGCGCCGCGCCCCCGTAGACCCGCCACATGCGGGGAGCCTATCCCGCATTGCCGATCCCGTCCTGATTGCGCGATGATCCGGGCGTGCTAGCTGCCGCAATCGTCACTGCCGCCGCAACGGTGGGGTTGGCCGTGCTCGCGTACTGGCAGATAACGAGCGAGCGAACACAGATGCAAGAACAGGCCGATGCCGCGCTTACTCTTGCCCGTGAACCCGCGAGGCTGCCGAGCGCCAATGGCAGCCGAGGGTCTTTGCCCACGCTTGGCATGGTCCTGTCGATGGCGACGGAGACAACGCCGCCGTGGGCGAGAAGGCGGTCCGCTACTGGCTAGAGAACGAGGGGACCGGACCGGCCTTCAACGTCGAGCATGGCGTCGAGGTGGCCGGGAAGCTCCACACTTGGAACGACTGGCAGTACAGGTCGATGCGCGCAGGCGAGTCCGCCCCGCTGATGTTCGACGCCAACAACTTCCCCGTCTCGAAGTCGCCGATCGTGGTCGGCGTCCCGATGGACGAATGGAACGACGGCGAGGGGCTTATGTACTGGACGCGCTTCGAGAACCTGCTCGGTGAGCGCTTCGAGGTGCGCAACCCTCCCGACGCGACCGTGCCCGCAGAGTTTCGCCGCGCGGGGTAGCTAGGAGGGCCGGGCGGCCAGGTCGTGCGCGAGTTGCCGAGCGGCGTCGAACCCCTCAACCGTCTGCTCGCCGTTGGGGCCGGCGACGAGGTATAGATCACGGCCGAGGCTCCGCACGCCCACGTTGCCGACGCTCAGGAACGGCGCCGCTGCGTTCGTCTCCCAGGGTTCGGGCTGGCGGTCCATCGGGGGAGCGTAGCTGGCCTGGGCACGGCAGCCCCCGGCTCGGCCGTCGCGGGCGGCGACAAAATCCGGCGCGGGCTGCTACACTCGCGGGCATGGACCTACCGCCCGACGTGGAGGCTCAGAGAGCCGTGGAGGACAAGGCAATTAAGCTCGGCAACGAGCGCGCCAAACTGGAGAACCGCCTCGGGAAGATCATCGAGGAGGCCGTCGAGCTGATGGGCGACGCGGAGCGCAACGGTGTCTCGATCGAGCGCCTCGCCCAGCTCATTCAGATTCAGCGATCGACGCTATACCGCTGGCGGGACAGTATTGCGATTCTGAGAGCCAACCGTGCCGAACAAGAGAGGGGAATCGATGCCACGCCGTAGCTCGATGAGCTCAATGCTCTACCGGGCCGCAAGGCTCAGCGCGTCCGGCCGCGCCGTCCGCAAGGGCTACACCGGCCGCAGAGCGAAGAACATCATCATCGGCCGGACGCTCGGCCATGCGGGCGTATGGCGGAGGTTGTGGCGATGAGCGCGGACACGCGAGCGATGACGCCGCTGACGCTCTCCGGTCAGCTCCAGCGGTTCGCGGCGCGTTCTAGGTCCGCGGGGAGCCGCGCGATCTTGGAGGAGGCTGCGGTGCGGATCTACGCAGCGGGAGTCCTGCTCGATGGCGGACCTGGGGACGGCATACCCGCAGACCTGCCGATGTTCGCGGAGGCGAAGCTGCGCGAGATGATCCAGGGCGGCGCGCCGGTAGGCACCGCACTCGACGACACGATCATCAGCGAGCTAGAACGCGAGATGCGCGACCAAGAGGGAGGCGGCGACGATGCCTAGACCGGCGACAGGGATTGGGCAGCGGCACGGCAACGGCTGCAACGGGAAGGGCCGATGCGACTGCCCGTGGCAGGCGTCGGTGTACTCGCCGCGGGACGGCAAGAAGATCCGCAAAGCGTTCCCGACGAAAGCAGCTGCGGTCGCGTGGCGGGAGGAAAAGAAACCCGCGGTGCGCAAGGGCGAGCTGCGGGCGCCGACGTCGACCACGCTCAAGGAAGCATCCGACGCTTGGCTGGCGGGCGCGCGGGCAGGGACGATCCTGCCGCGCTCGCGCCGGCCGTACAAGCCGAACACCATCCGTGGATACGAGCGCGCGATGCGCCTGCATGTGCTGCCCGAGCTCGGCTCGCGCCGGCTCTGCGACATCGACCGGGAGCGGCTGCAGGAGTTCGTTAACGAGCTGATCTCCAACGGCACGGCACCGTCGCTGATCCACCACACGATCTCGCCGGTGCGGTGCATCTACCGCCAGGCCGTCAGACGCGGCGAGGTCGCCGTGAATCCGACGGCCGGTCTGGAGCTGCCTGCGTGCCGTCCTAGCCGTGATCGTGTCGCGCCGCCGGATGAGTGCGCCAAGCTGCTCGCGGCGCTCCCACGGCGCCGTGACAGGGCTGTGTGGGCGACCGCGATGTATGCGGGGCTGCGCCGCGGCGAACTGATGGCGCTCCGCGTTGAAGATGTCGATCTCGCGGCCGGCGTGATCCACGTGCGGCGAGGGTGGGACCAGCACGAGGGGGAGATCACCACGAAGTCCGACAGGGAGCGCAACGTGCCGATCTCCGGGGCGCTGCGCGACCACCTAGACGAGCACCTGCTGAGCTTGGCGTGGCGGGACGAGCCCGAGGCGCTCGTGTTCGGCACGACGGCCACGAGGCCGTTCGTCCCGGTCACGCTGACGGCGCGGGCGGACGTGGCGTGGAAGCGCGCGAAGCTGGAGCGGATCAAGCTCCACGAGTGCCGGCACACGTTCGCGTCGCTGATGATCGCCGCAGGCGTCAACGTGAAGGCGCTGAGCACCTACATGGGCCACGCGACCATCAGCATCACGCTCGACCTGTACGGGCACCTGATGCCCGGTAACGAGGCCGAGGCGGCGAGCCTGCTGGACGCCTACCTGGAGCGCGCCGACAGCCAGGCGCGCATCGCTCAGATCGCTGCTTGAGGGGAACGTGCGTTCTGGATTGCTCAGCGATCGGGTGAGACTCGTGCCAGTCTCGTGCCAGTCTTGCCCCGGATTTGGCAAGTATGTAGTCAAAGCACGTATGCGCGCTCTGCACCGTCGAGCGCGCGATGGAGAACATCGCCCTCCACTTCGGCAAGCGGAAACAGGGTACTCTAGGGTGCTTTTCCCCTGCAAATGGGCGCTTGTCCAGTTCTTCACGAGCGGAATCACGCGTGTGAAACCTCGCAAATAGCGGGACGAAAGGCACGAATGCCGCACACGGGGCCGCCCCGGCTGCTACGAACTAGGGAATGAGTGATTACGGCACTCACACCCGGCAGCACCGAGACGGCCTCGTCTACGTCGAGGCCCATCACTTCGACGCCCACCTGGGCGTCGCCAAGCTCGCCTGCGTAAGGACGAAGCGCGGCGGGAGACGGCCTCCCCGACCCCAGGTACCTGAGAAGGGGTCGGGGGGGCCTGACCAGCAAATGGACGGGGAATCGCCAAGGTGGCGGCCCGGCTTGTAGACACCAGGGGGCCGGCCTTAGCGGTCGGCTGCGGATCGAGTCCGCCCCCGTCCGCTACTACACTAGACACGATGCCTGCTCGGAAGCGCCCCGTCAAGACCTCGCCGACGCCGCCCGAGCAGGATGTCCGCAGCCTGCAGGATTCCGAGCAGCCCGTCGACGACTTCCTGCGCGACCTCGATCGAGCGTCTACGAACCGCTCGGCTGAGAAGCTAGCTACGGCTTCTCGACACGATCCAGCATCGCCCAAAACATAGGCTGATCTGAGAAGCGCCGGTTGTAGCGGAAGGCGTACTCGTTGAGGTAGTTCTGGAGGTAGGTGCTGCTGATCGAGTGGTAGACGCCCCGCACGCCGTTCTTGAACAGGCCGAAGAAGCCCTCGACGGTGTTCGTGTGCGTGTCCCCGTCCACGTAGACGTGTGCCTGGTGCTTGATTCGACGGTGGCCACGGTAGCCCGGAGCGACGGTTTCGTATGCGTTCCACTCGTCCGTGTAGAGCATCGAGGACGGTAGGACGTGCTGTAGCACCGCGCCGTGAATGGCACACGAGCCACGATCTGAGATCACGCGCGCGCGGACGCGACCGCCGCGCTCGACCATCGCGAGCATCGTCGGCTTGTGGGTCTTGCGGATGTTGCCGAGTTTGTGGCGTGTCTCGTAGGCGCGAGGTTTTCCACCGTGGGCCGACTCGTCCACCTCCACGTCGCCCGAGAGCATCGTGTCGCCCTCGTCCGACAGCAGCGTCCTGATCTGCTTGAACATCCGGTGAGCCGTCTTGTACGTGACGCCGATCTCGCGCTCCAGCTGCTTCGCGGAGATGCCACAGCGCGTGCTCGACATTAGATATATCGCGAAGAACCAAAGCTGGAGGCTGACCGTGCTCTTGTTCATGATCGTGCCCGCCGTCGGATAGACGTGGTGCCCGCAGTACTGGCAGGAGTACGCCGAGCGGCCGCTGATCCGGTGGAACTTGGACGCCTTGCCGCACTTCGGGCAGATCGTCCCGTCCGCGAAGAACTTGGCCTTGAGGTAGTCCAGACATGCGTCGTTGTCCGGGAATAGCTCCAGGAAGCGGCTGTAGGTCATCGTGCTTTCGCTCGACGCCGAAGGAAGAACCGAGTCGCGTGATCTCGCTGCCATAGTCAGCATGATACCACACACACGTACGTGCGTCAAGTACCGTCATCGATCGACCCTTCCAGAAGAAGGTCCACATCGGCCTTGATGGCGAGGACAGTGTCGCTGTTCGCCTCCTTGATGTGTCTGGAGGCGCGGAAGCACAGATAGGCCGCGCCGACCCCTACCCCGAGCAAGCCGAAGTAGATAAGCCGTTCAACCGTGTCGGGGTTGGCTTGCTGGCCTAGAAACGGGATCAGTCCGATCGCACCGGCGGTCACGCTACCCGCCAAGAGCGTCGCGGCGACCTCCCAGAGACGCCCCCTCGGCCGCTCGTCTACACGTCCGAGCCGCCTGCTGATTGTCAACAGCTCCCGTCTACGCATCGCAACTGTCGCCCCGTGCTCGGGGCGCGGGCGCCATTCTTCGCCCGTGTGCTGCCCGACTTCTTCGGCTACCCCGAGCACCGCCATAGGCGGCGACGACTTCCGCCGGCTGGGGAACAGCCTGTCCCAAAGTGCCATTGAGATGCCCCCTAGTCCTCCGGCCGCCGAACCCCTGCATCGAGGGCGTTGATGGTGAGGAAATAGCCGCAAGTCCGGCAGGTGACGACGAAGACGGGGAGGCGACCCGTGGAGATTGGCGGCGTTTCGGTGAGATGCTCGATCTGGCCGAGTACGGGCTGCATCCTCCAATCGTGGGAGTGGCAGATCGGACAGCGAAGCTGCGGGTCGAGAACGCGTTCCTGAAACCACACTTGAGCGCGGGCAAGTTCTTGAGGGTCCATCCGCGCAGCCTATGCGCATTGGACGAACGCGGGCAATAGTCAGACACCGCGAAGCTCCCACGCGATAAGCGAGCCGAGCGCCACCACGATCAGCGCGATCACCGCGACCGACGGCTGCTGCGCGAGCGTGTAACCCCCATAGACAGGCAGCAGCACGCGCGCAAGCGGCTGCCAGATCACCCTGCGCTCCCTGCCCGATAGCGAATATTGTCCCGACCTTGGCAGTTGCCCAGACACCTGCGGTCTGCGACCGGTGCGGCACAGCTTTTCCCTCTGGGATTGCGCTTGGCATGGGGGCTAGGGTGATGGTGGCGGGGAGCAAGTCGGGTCCTTGCCCAAAATGCGGAAGCATGGGCAGCATCCCCGATGGGCTCTACGAGTTCGTCGGCGTGACGCGCCAAATCATCGAGAAGTGGCCCGCCGGCCAGCAACAGCGGCTCGCTACGCAGATCAAGGCCGCCGAGAGGAGGCCGCAAGCACGCGACGCAGTGATGCAGGCGATCAGCGCGTACGACGAGTTGCGCCCGATTGCACAGCGATTCCTCGTCCCGCGCAACGCTGGCGAGTTCTGGGCGATGATCGCTGCCCTCTTGGCGGCGATAGCGCTCATTACCGGTTTGCCAGCGGAGAACGTGACCTACAACGAGCACACGACGAACATCAAGCAGATCACCCAAGCGCGAGGACGCCCTACGACAGAGCCCGAGTCGAGGCCAGAGCCTCCACCAAAAGCGCCCAAACGCTCGAAGCCCAAGTCCCGCAAACAGCGCAAAAAATCCTAGATTCGGCTCTGTAGAGCCAAACGTGTGTTCGTACGTGCTTTGGCTACATATTTGCCCGATGCGTATGCGAACATATGTTCGTGCGCTGGAGCAACCTCACGCTCGACGGAGAGGAGCAGCGGCGGCTGCCCGGCTACCGCGACCCGGCCGCGGTGCGCCGCTTCGAGGCGCCGGAGGCGCTCGACATGCGCTTCTACGAGGTCCACGCAAAGTCGATCCTCAACCGCGTCCCCGAGCGATCGCGGATGCCGTTCCGCTGGACGATCAACCCGTACAGGGGTTGCAGTCATGCGTGCAGCTACTGCTTTGCCCGACCAACGCACAAGTACATCGACTTCGACGCCGGCCGAGACTTCGAGCGCGAGATCGTGGTCAAGGTCAACGCGCCGGAGGTGCTGCGCGTCGAGCTCGCGCGGCCGTCGTGGCGCGGCGAGCACGTCGCGCTCGGCACGAACACCGATCCATATCAGTGGGTGGAGAGTCGCTACCGCCTGATGGAGGGCATCTGGGAGGCGCTGCGCGACGCGGCGAACCCGTGCTCGGTGCTGACCAAGTCGCCGCTGCTGCTGCGCGATCTGCCGTTGATGACCCAGATCGCCGAGCGGGCAAGCTTCAGCGCGTGCCTGTCGATCCCGACGCTGGACGAGAAGGCCTGGCGCGCGACCGAGCCGCACACGCCGAGTCCCCGCGCACGCATGGAGGCCGTCGCGGAGCTCAACCGAGCGGGCATTCCGACAGGTGTGCTGATCGCGCCGCTGATGCCGGGAATCAACGACGCCCCGCACCAGGTCGAGCCGCTGCTCGAGCTGGCCGCGCAGGCCGGCGCGAGCAGCATCGGTGGGGTCGCCCTGCACCTGCGCGGCGAGGTGCGCACGGTTTTCATGGACTGGCTGCGCTCACAGCGGCCCGACCTCGTGCCGCGCTACGAGGAGCTCTACCGCCGAGGCGCTTATGCGCCGCGCGAGGAACGCGCGCGTCTGGCGCAGATCGTTCGCCGCGGCGGAGCGCCGGGTGCGTTCTGGCGCATCAGTCCGCCGCCGGCGCACGATGCGGCCGACAGCGACGCCGCGTCATCGCCACCCACACGCCAGGAGAGCCTGTTCTGAGTGCGGGCAGGCCGACAGCCGAGGCGGCGCCGCCGGCGGGGCCAGTTGCCAGGCATGCAGCCAGCATGCTATGGGCATGCTATCGTCCTGCTCATGGGCGCGATCCAGATCAAGAACGTCCCGCCAGATCTACACGAGCGGCTGCGCGAGCGCGCCCGGCGAGAGGGAAGGAACCTGAGCGAGTACGCCTTGGCGGTGCTCGAGCGAGACCTCGCGACGCCGACCACGCGCGAATGGCTCGAACGCTTGAAGCAGGACGAGCCGGTGCGGGGCATAACCTCCGAGGACATCGTGAGCTTGATTCACCAGGGACGGGCTGAACGCGATGAGCAGATCCTCGGCGCGCTCTCCGATCGTGATTGACGCGTCAGCGCTCGTGGAGCTGCTGCTGCGGAGCAAGACCGGCGAGCGGATCGAGCGGGCGATTGGCGATGCCGAGCTCGTGGCACCCGACGTCGTCAACCCGGAGGTCGTACAGAGCCTGCGCGGACTTGAGCGGGGCGGAAAGCTGACGAGCGCTCGCGCGTCCAAAGCCATAGCGAGGCTCGCCGAAAGCGATGTCGCGCGCGTGCCCACCAGGATGCTTCTGCGAGAGATGTGGTCGATGCGCGCCAACCTGTCTTCCTACGACGCCTGCTATGTCGCGCTGGCGCGCGCGCTGAGCGCTCCGCTGTTGACCGTCGATCGGCCGCTGACACGTGCTCCCAATCTCGACGTCACGCTGATCTGCGTATGATCGTGTCGCGCCGTGCGTGGTTTGCCATGGCGAGCTAAGCGGCTCTCAAGGAGGAGAATGTCTAGCCCGGGGCATCCACAGCACGCGAGCACGAACACGGCCATCATGCGCTTTCTGCGCCCGGCGCTTTGCGTGTTGGTGCTGGCGGGTCTACCGCTGGCGCTCGCGCCCGGGGCGGCGGCGACGCCGAGTGAAGGGATTCACAACATCCAGCATGTCGTGATGATCATGCAGGAGAACCGCAGCTTCGACTCATACTTCGGAACCTACCCGGGCGCCAACGGCATCCCCGCGGGAGTGTGCGAGCCCGACCCGCTCAACGGCGGCTGCGTGAGGCCTTTCCACGATCCCAACGACAAGAACAGCGGCGGGCCGCACGGCACCGAAGCCTCGATCGGCGATATCGCCGGTGGCACCATGAGCGGGTTCGTGGGCGAGGCCGAGAAAGGCCTCGAATGCTCGACCACCAATCCCAACTGCAGCGCGTGCAACGCGCCGCAGTCCGAAAGCGAACAGGAATCGACGTGCGTCGACGTGATGGGCTATCACGACGCACGCGAGATCCCGAACTATTGGGCGTACGCTGAAAACTATGTGCTCCAGGACGATATGTTCGAGTCGGCCGCCTCGTGGAGCCTGCCCGAGCACCTGTTCATGGTCTCCGCCTGGTCCGCGGCCTGTCCGGACGGCGACCCGAATCCGATGGACTGCGTCAGCTCGCTCGCGCCTGATCTGCCCGGCGCCGGCTGGGAGGGCCCGATCGTAAAGGGCAAGGCAACCTACCCCTGGACCGATCTCACTTATCTGATGTACAAGGCGGGCGTCAGCTGGCGCTACTACATCCTCAAGGGCAACGAGCCCGACTGCGAGATCGACGAAGCGATGCGCTGCAAGCCCGTGCCGCAGAGCGCCACCACGCCGGGCATCTGGAACACGCTCCCGGACTTCACCGACGTCAAGGAAGATCGTCAGACCAAGAACATCGAACCCCTGCAGGACTTCTACAAGGGGGTGGGCGAACAGTCCAAGTGCGGTCTGCCAAACGTCTCCTGGATCATTCCAAACGACGCCGTCTCCGAACACCCGCCGTCGTCGGTCGCGCGCGGCCAGGCCTACGTGACGACGCTGATCAACTCGATCATGCGCAGCCCGTGTTGGAACAGCACGGCGATCTTCCTCTCTTGGGACGACTGGGGCGGCTTCTATGACCACGTGCAGCCGCCGAACGTCGACGAAAACGGCTACGGGCTGCGCGTTCCCGGCCTGGTGATCAGTCCCTACGCGAAGGCCGGCTACATCGATTCGCAGCAGCTGAGCCACGATTCCTACCTGAAGTTCATCGAGGACGACTTCCTGTCGGGCCAGCGGTTGAACCCCGCGACCGATGGCCGGCCCGACTCGCGCCCGGACGTGCGCGAAGAAGCTCCGGGGCTGGGAGACCTCGCCAACGAGTTCGACTTCAACCAGCCACCGCGCCCGCCGCTGTTGCTACCGCCCGAACCACCACCCGGTCCCGCAAGCCAGCCACCCGGGGGCGTGCCGAACCCGCCGACCGTGGAGACCGCCCCGGTGTCCTACCTGACCTCGACCTCGGTGAAGTTGAACGCGAACGTGAGCGCGAACGAAAGCACCGTCAGCGACTGCCACTTCGAATATGGAACGTCTGACGCGTTCGGCTCCCAGGTGCCCTGCACGCCCACGCCGACGGGTGAAGGCGCGTCGCCGGTGTCTGCGGCTGTGAGCGGCTTGAGTCCGAAGACCGAGTACGTCTACCGCACGGTCGCAACCAGCGGCGGTGGCACGAGCTACGGTCCGCGACAGAGCGTCACAACCCCAGCAAACGATGGCCGGCCCGAAGTCGGGGTCTGTGAACAAGCCCCCGGCAGCCCGGGCGCGATGTACAGCGACAAGGACTGCAGCAAGCCGGGCGCCAGCGAACAGACCCGCAGATATCAATGGATCCCCAGCGTTGCGGGCGGCGTGAGCCTCGTCGGCTCCGGTAAGGCCGGTAGCTACGGCCCCGTCGGCGAATTGCAGGTCACGTGCAAGAAGCAGGCGCTGGAAGGCAGGTTCACCGGTGCGAGAACCGCGCGGGCGAGGATCACGCTGTCCGGCTGCGTGGGCGGCGGTGTGAGTGCTGTTCCATGTCAGAGCGCCGGTGCGCTCAGCGGCGTGATCGAGAGCTACCCGCTGGAAGGCGAACTCGGCCTGATCGCGGGCGGCGCGAAGCCGTCCGTCGGGCTGGACCTGACACCCGCGGCGAGCACGGCCCCGGTCCTGCTGAAGTACGAATGCGGTGACGAAGGCTCGACCCCCGGCGTCGCGGTCTCCGAAACGGGCTCGGTGATAGGCCAGATCACGCCGGTCGACTCCCCGACGAGGCGTTTCACGCTGAGCTTCGCGTCGAGCGAAGGCAAGCAGCTCCCCGAAGCGTTCGAAGGCGAGCCCGACGACACGCTCACGGCCGCGCTGCAGCTCGGCCAGGGCGAACCCATGTACGAACCGTCCACGTGGAAGGACGCGAGCCGCGTGGAGCCCGCAGAACGGCTGGAGATCAAGGCGACCCCGTGACCGCGCGCAATCAGGGCTGCGCCTGCTAGCGCTTGTCGCGCTGCGCGGCGTGCATCCGCTGCGCGATCTGATCGGAGCCCAGCCTGCGAGAGATGCTCGTCGCCAGCTCCGGCGCGACGCTCGCGAACACGACGCCCGCGCGCACGTGCAGCGGCGCCACGTCGACCTCGCCGCGGTCGTGCTCGATCGCCCCAGCGACCGCGCGCGCTACGTCCGCGGGCGTGCGCGTGCCGACGCCCGGCGGCAGCTGCACACCCGCGTCGGCGAACATGCCGGCGTCGCGGATGAAGCCCGGGAACACCGCCGAGACGCCAACGCCGCTCGCGTGCAGGTCCGCGCGCAGTCCCGCAGCGAAGGCGCGCAGGCCGGCCTTGGAGGCGTTGTAGATCGAGGCGCCGGGCGTCGGCGCCTTGCCGCCCAGCGAGGACACGAACAGCAGGTGCCCGCTGGCGCGCGCGAGCATCGCCGGCAGCAGCGCGCGCGCGAGCACGATCGGCGCGCGCAGGTTGACCTCGAGCGCCCTGTCGATCTCCTCGATCGAGAAGGACTCCAGACGTCCGGACGCGGGCAGCGCGGCGTTGGCGAGCAGGATGTCGACGTCACCGAGCTCGTCGAGCAGGCGCTCGACCTCGACGCGATCGCTGAGGTCTGCGGCGAGCGCGCGCGCGCCCAGCTCGGCCGCGAGCGGCTCGAGCACAGCCGCGCGACGTCCGCTCAGCGTCAGCTCGGCGCCGCGCGCGCGCAGCGCCCGCGCGATCGCATGGCCGATGCCGCCCGTGGCACCGGTGAGCAGCACGGAGGAGCCGGCGATCTGCACAAGCTGTGAGCCTATCCCGATGCGGATCATCGCGCTGTTCGGACCGACGGGCGTGGGCAAGACCGCCGTGGCGGTGGCGCTCGCACGGCAGCTACGCGTGCGCGGTGAGGACCCGGTGGCGGTGTCGGCGGACGCGCTGCAGGTGTATGCGGGCCTCGAGACGCTCAGCGGCGTCGCGAGCGCCGCCGAGCGCGCGGATCTGGAGCACCGACTGGTGTCGTTCGTGGCACTCGATGCGACGTTCAGCGCAGGCCAGTACGCGCAGCTCGCCCACGCTGAGATCGACGGCCTGCTCGCGGCCGGCAGGCGCGCGATCGTGGTGGGAGGCACCGGCCTGTACCTGCGCGCGGCGCTGACCGAGCTCAGCCTACGCCCGCCGGCGCCTACGGGCGTGCGCGAGCGGTGGGCGGCCGAGCTCGAGCGCCACGGGGCGCCGGCGCTGCACGCGAAGCTGCGCCAGCGCGCCGCCTGGGCGGCTGACCCGATCGACCCCAACGACCGCCAGCGGGTGCTGCGGGCCATGGAGCTGCTGGACCTGGGCGCGCTCGAGCCACCGGCGGGCCCCTCGCAGCTGTGGAGCGAGGAGCTGCGACACCCGACGCTGCTGGTGGGCCTGACGATGCGCCGCGAGGCGCTGTACGCCGCGATCGACGCCCGCGTCGAGGCGATGCTTGCGGCCGGCGCGCGCGAGGAGGTGCGCCGCGCGCACGCGGCGGGCGCGTCCGAGACCGCGCGCAAGGCGCTCGGCTTCCAGGAGCTGCTGGCGGGAGACGTCGAGGCGATGAAACAGCGCACGCGCAACTACGCCAAGCGCCAGCTGACATGGATGCGCAAGCTGGCGGGCGTGCGGGTGATCGACGTGACCGGTCGCGACCCGGTTGCGAGCGCCCGCGAGATCCTGGCCGCGGCGCCTGACCTGGACCTGGACCGCGGCGCCTGACCTGGACTCGGGCGCCTGACCTAGACTGCGGCGCCTGATGGGATCGATCAGGTTCGAGAAGTGGCAGGCGCTCGGCAACGACTATCTGATCGTGGAGCGCGACGAGCTGCCGTTCGAGCTCACGCCCGCGCGCGTTCGCAGGCTGTGCGAGGGCCACGTCGGCGTGTTCGCCGACGGCGTGCTGCTGCTGTCGCCGCCGCGCGACCCGGCCCACGTGGCCGACCTGCGCATCTTCAACCCCGACGGCTCGGAGGCGGAGCTGTCGGGCAACGGCGCGCGCGAGGCGATCCTGTACCTGCGAAGGCGCGGATGGACCGACCGGGACGCCTTCTCGATCAACACTGTCGCAGGCGAGATCCGCCCGCGGATCACGGGGCCTGACACGTGCACGGTGGACATGGGCAGGGCGAGCCTGCGCTCGCGCGACTTCCCCGGTGGCCCCGAGGACGGGCAGGGAACGGTGACGGCCGATGGACGCGCGTGGCGCTTTCGCCACGTGTCGATCGGCAATCCCCAATGCGCGATCCAGGTCGAGTCACAGGAGGAGCTCGTGTCGCTGGACCTGGGAGCGATCGGTCCGGCGATCGAAAGCGACGCCCAGTTCCCGAATCGCACGAACGTGTCGTGGTACACCTCGCTGGACGCCGCGGATGCGGCCCCGCTCGCCCGTGCGCCCGCCAACCCGCTCGTCCGCTCGCCCAGTCGCATTCGCGCGCGGATCTTCGAGCGGGGCGTGGGGGAGACGCTGTCGTCGGGGACGGGCGCGACCGGCGCCGCGGTGGCCCACCTCGAGGCTCGCCAAGAGCGCCCGACGCCGTCGCGCGTGACGGTGGTGCTCGACGGCGGCGAGCTGGAGGTCGAGGTGGGGGAGGATCTGCGCGTCGACCTGACAGGCTGGGCGCGACCAGTGTTCGAGGGTCGCCTCAGTGAGGACTTCGAAAAGGAGCTGCATGAGACCGAGTAAGCGCCTGGAGCGCATCCCGCCGTACGCGTTCGCTGCACTGGAGCGAAAGATCGCCGAGAAGCGCGCGGCGGGAGTGGACGTGATCAGCCTCGGCATCGGCGACCCCGATCGGCCGACGCCGCCGTTGATCGTGGAGGCGATGCAGGAGGCGGTGAGCGAGCCGGAAACCCACAAATACCCGAGCAACCGTGGGCGCGAGGATTTCAGGGCGGCAGTGCGCGACTTCTACGAGCGCCGCTTCGACGTGATGCTCGATCCCGACAGCGAGATCATCCCTGCGCTCGGCGCGAAGGAGGCGATCTTCAACCTCAACCTCGCGTTCCTGGATCCCGGCGACTACGCGCTCGCGGCGGACCCCGGCTACCCGGTCTACACCGGCGGCCCGTGGCTGGCGGGCGCGGAGCCGGTGCTGATGGCGCTGGAGCCCGAGCACGGCTTCGTGCCGGACCTGGGCGCGATCGACGAGCAGGTGGCGCGCAGGGCGAAGCTGATGTACCTGAGCTACCCGAACAACCCGACGGGAGCGGTGGTGCCGGAGGGGTTCTTCGAGCGGGTGGTGGAGTTCGCGCGCTCCTACGAGATCCTGGTCGTCCACGACAACGCGTACTCGGAGATCTCCTTCGACGGCTACCGCGCGCCGTCGTTCCTGGCCACGCCGGGGGCCAAGGACGTGGGCATCGAGGTGTTCTCGCTGTCGAAGGGCTACAACATGACGGGCTGGCGCTGCGCGGTCGTGGTCGGAAACGCGCAGGCGCTCGAGATCTACTGGCGGCTGAAGACGAACGTCGACTCGGGCCTGTTCGAGGCGGTGCAGCTGGCGGGCGTGGCGGCGCTGTCGCCGGACGCGGACGCGGAGGTGGCGTCGATGAACGAGCTGTACCGCCGCCGGCGTGATCTCGTGGTGCAGGCGCTGCGCGCGATCGGCGTCGAGGTGCGGCCGCCACGCGGCACGATCTATGTGTGGGCGCCCGTTCCGGCGGGCTTCGCCAGCTCGGAGGCCTACTGCGAGCACGTGCTCGAGCGGGCGGCCGTGGTGCTTTCGCCCGGCTCCATCTACGGGCCGGCGGGCGAGGGCTGGTTTCGCATCTCGCTGACCACGCCCGACGATCGCCTGCTGGAGGCCGTCGAGCGGCTGGGCGCGCTCGCGCGTTGAGATTGGGGGAGACGCGGGGGCGCTCGGTTCGTACAGCCGTAGCGGCGCCGGTCACCGTCCCTGCTGGCGTCTCGGTGACACTAGACTTGGAGGTGGATGCACAGGACCGATAGGAAGTCGGCCAGCAATGGGCGAAGCGCCGTCAGCGCGAGCGCGGCGGAGTGGGCGGGCGATTCCTCGCAGCCGTCGCGCGCCCGCCAGCGCGCGCTGTGCATCGCGGCGCTGCCCGAGGGGGAGGACCTGTCCGAGCTCGGCGAGCTGCTGCGCACCGCCGGGGTGGCGGTCGCGGGGGAGCTGGTCCAGCACCGTGAGCAGCCCCATCCGAACACGTATCTCGGTCCGGGCAAGGTCGCCGAGGCGAAGGCTCAGGCGAAGGCGTGCGATGCGAACCTGATCGCGTGCGACGACGAGCTGACGGCGCGCCAGGAGCGCAACCTCGAGGCGGCGCTGGAATTGCCGGTCGTCGATCGCACGACCGTGATCCTCGACATCTTCGCCTCCCACGCGGGCAGCGCCGAGGGCAAGCTCCAGGTCGAGCTGGCGCAGCTGGAGTACAACCTTGCGCGCATGCGCGGCCTGTGGAGCCACCTCGAGCGCCTGGGCGGCGGCATCGGCACGAGAGGACCGGGGGAGACGCAGATCGAGACCGACCGCCGCCTCGCGCGCAACCGCATCGCGGTGCTGCGCCGCCGCCTGGAGCACGTGAAGGGCACCCGCGCGGTGCAGCGCGCCGAGCGCGAGCGCGCGGCGCTGCCGACGATCGCTCTGGTCGGCTACACCAACGCCGGCAAGTCGACGCTGCTGAACGCGCTCACCGGCGCGGAAGCTGGGGTGCGCGACCGGCTGTTCCACACGCTCGACCCGACGACGCGCACGCTGAAGCTGGGGGGCAGGCCGTACCTGTTGACGGACACGGTCGGCTTCATCAGCAAGCTGCCGCACCAGCTAGTCGACGCGTTCGCGGCGACGCTCGAGGAGACGCGCCGCGCGCAGCTGCTCGCGCACGTGCTCGACGCCACGGCGCCCGAGTCGCAGGCGGCGATCATGGAGCGCTCGGTGGAGCTCACGCTGGAGGAGATCGGCGCGGGCGACACTGCCCGCGTGCTGGTCCTCAACAAGATCGACCTGCTCGACGAGCAGGAGCGCGACGAGCTGCGCTTCCGCCACCCCGACGCGGTGCTCGTCAGCGGCGTCACCGGTGAGGGCCTGCAGCAGCTGCGGGATCGCCTCGAGCACGAGCTCGCGCACACGCTGCGCGCGTTGGATCTGCTCGTCCCGTACACCGACGGCGGCAGCCTGGCCGAGCTGCACGAGCTGGCGGGCGAGGTCAGCCGCGAGGACACCGCCGAGGGCGTCCGCGTCCACGCGCTCGTCCCCGCACGGCTGGCCGAGCGCTTCGCGCGATTCGCCCTGGAGGGCCGCTGAGCGGCGCAGGGCGGCGTCCTCGGTCGCTCGCGTGCGTCGCACGCCACGCTCCCTGCGTCCTTGACCTGCTTGCCCAGCGATCCTCCAGACGCGTGTGGGAGGGATGGCGTCCTGCTCCTAGCGCTCGTCGCCGCTGCCCGTGAGCACGCCCCGGCGCTGGCGCGAGAGCAGCTTGTCGAGGTTGACCTGGGCGATCTCGTCCAGGTCGAGGCCGAGCTCGCTCGCGAGCTGCGCCACATACCAGAGCACGTCGCCGAGCTCCTTAGCGATCGCGGCGCGGCGCTCGTCGCTGACCTCGCCGCCGTCGTCGCGGATCACCTTCTTGACGTGGTCGGCCACCTCGCCCGCCTCGCCCGCGAGCCCCAGCGCCGGATAGGCCAGCCACGCCTCGCGCGGGTACGCCGCCGTGCGGCGCGAGCGCAGCTGATACTCGGCGAGCTCCACCGCGCGATCGTATGACCTGGCCGGCGCGGCCGCGCGCGCAACCGTGGAGTTTGCGAGCACCGCCTGCGTGGGCTCAGACTCCCGCGGCGTGGCGCGCGCTCAGGTGCGTCTCCCGCTCGATCGCGTCGTCCAGCGGCTCCAGCTCGCCGGGGTCGACGCCGAGCGCGCGGGCGATCAGCCAGTCGGCGAACCACACGTTCTTCGGCAGCAGCGGGCCGTGCAGGTAGGTGCCGATCGTGTTCCCCGAGCGGGCGCCCTCGCTACCGCTTCGTCCGTCGTTGCCGTGACCCTTCAGAACCCGTCCGAGCGGCTGCTGGCGATCGCCGAGGCGGGTGCGCCCGCCGTGGTTCTCGAACCCCGCCAACACGCGCCCGCCGCCGGAGGCGGCGCCCTCAAAAGCCTTCCCAGCAGATGCAGCGCTCTCCGCCGATGCGTGGCCCGGGCCACCGTCGAGCGAGACCTCGATCGCGATGTTGCCGATCAAGCGCGGGCCGTCGCCGCGTACGGTGCGCAGGTCGAGCAGCCCCACGCCCGGGATCTCCTGCCGGTCGAGCGTGTAGGAGTGGCCGAGCAGCTGGTAGCCGCCGCACACGCCGAGCACGACCGCGCCGCGCGCGGCCGCGGCGTGCAGCCCGGCGCGCTTGGTCTCGATCAGATCCTCCGCGCACAGGCGTTGGTCGCGGTCCTGGCCGCCGCCGATGTAGAAGAGATCGTGCGCGTCGCCGTCGAGGCGCTCACCCAGGCTGCTGGCGGACAGGTGGAAGTCGATCCCGCGCCAGGCGCAGCGGCGCTCGAGCACGATCAGGTTGCCGCGGTCGGCGTAGATGTTCATCAGGTCCGGATACAGCGCACACACGCGCAGCGTGCGCTCACGCACCGAACATCACCACCACGCTGCCCGTGTGCTCCTCGGTGGCTCCGATCGAGCGTGTGCCAGCCGCCGCCAGACCGACCTTGCGCCCCTCGCGCAGCAGCTGCGATGCGGTTACGCGATCGAGCTCCACGACATCGCGTTCGCGCCTCGGCTGCGGCGTTGCGGCGGCGCGCTCGGCTGCAACGACGCTGCGCTCGCGCTCGAGGCGAACGCTGCGCTTGCCCACCTGCACGCGGGTGGCGCGGCTGGAGTAGAGCTTGCCATCCACGAGGGCGCTCTCCGCTGTGGGCCCGAGCTCTGCCGCGGTGCAGTCGAACGACTCGACGTCGGTGACGATCGCGCACGCGAGCAGGGCGCCGCGGCGCAGGTGCGCGCGGGCGCGGAGCAGGAACGCGACCCGGCCGGCGGCTCCGCCCAGCAGCTGCACGGTCTGCATCGGCACGACGCACACCGCGAAGTCGCGGCGCGCGAGCTCGAACGCGCGCGCATCGGCGCATGCCGTCTCGACCGGCAGCGCGCCGGCGCGCTCGCGCAGCGCGCACAGCAGCTGCGCATCGAGGTCCAGCGCTGTGACCCGGTGGCCGCGGCGCGCGAGATCGAGCGCCACCCGGCCCGTGCCGGCGCCGATCTCGAGCACCGGCTGCGAGCCCGCTCCCGTGCCAGCCGCGCCGGCGAGCTCGCGCCACAGCGGCAGATCGGCGGCGTAGCGGCCGCACTCCAGGTCGTGCCAGATCACCGCGCTAGCCCGCTCGGCCGCGCCCGCGCTCGGTGTGCGCTCGTCGTGGGAGGCGCTTACGCCCACGCGCTGCTCGCCTCCCCGCGCGCCACCAGCAGCTCCCGCAGCGCGAGCATCGCCGTGTAGGTCGGCAGCGCGTACAACGGCGCGTCTGCGTCCGCGTCCGCGTCGACGGGGGGGTCGTGGGCGTCGGGACGGCTGGCGGCGGCCTCGCGCAGGGCGCCCGCGAGATCCTCGCGCACATGGATGCGGGCGGGGTCGATCCCCGCGTACTTCAGCCGCGCCGCCAGGTCCGCTGCGCGAGTGCCGCTGCACGTGGCGAGCCGTACGCGACCCGCCAGCAGCTCGAAGTCAGCATCCCAGATCCACGACACGTCGCGGCCGTCCGCGATGTGGTCGTTGAGCACGCCCAGCAGATCGTGCTCGCCGGGCTCCAGCGCGAGCGTGCGCAGCACCTCGTTGGCGCCTGCGGGATTCTTGACGAGCAGGATGCGCAGCTCGCGTCGCGCGGGCTGGCCGGTGCGGGCGGCACCCGCGACCGACACGGTGACGGTCTCCGCGCGGCCGAACGCCGCCCGCGTGCTCTGCAGGCCTGCGAGCACCGTCTGCAGCGACACGCCCAGCGCGCTCGTCAGCGCAGCGGCGGCGAGCGCGTTGTAGACGTTGTACAGCCCGGGCAGCGCCAGCGACACGTCGGCCTCGCCGGTGGGCGTGGTGAGCGTGAAGTGAGCCGCCCGCACGCCCTCCAGGCGCACGTTCGTGGCCGTGACCGCAGGCGCCGGCCGCGACTGGCCGCAGCTCGGGCAGTGGTAGCGGCCGAGGTGACCGAGGTAGATCGCGTCAAAGACATACGGCGCACCGCAGCGGCGGCAGTGCTTGGCGTCGGCCGCGTGCGCCATCCCGCGCAGCGCCAGCGAGTCGTCCTGCATGCCGAAGTACACCGCGCCTGGATGCTCGCGGCCGAGATCTGCGACCAGCGGATCGTCGGCGTTGAGGACGAGCTGGGCGTCGTCGTCGCGCAACAGCTGCTGCCAGCGCTCGGCGATCGTCTCGAGCTCGCCATAGCGATCCAGCTGATCGCGGAACAGGTTTGCCAGCAGGATCGCGCGCGGGCGCAGCTCGCGCGCGAGGCGGTCCAGCCACAGCTCGTCGACCTCGAACAGGCCGAGCTCGCCCGCGATACGCCCGCCCGGAAGCGCGGCGGCGAGCAGCGTCGTGGCGATCCCCCCGGCCATGTTCGCCCCCGCCTGGTTGTGCACCAGCCGCACGCCGTCGCGCTCGAAGATCGCGGCGGCCATCGCGGCGGTGGTGGTCTTGCCGTTGGTGGCCGAGATCAGCACGCTCCCGCGCGCCAAACGGGCGCCGAGGTCTCCGATCGCATCGGGCGCGAGCCTGATCAGCAGCTTGCCCGGAGCGCTCGTGCCGCCGCCGCCGCGCAGCCGCGAGACGGCCCCGACGCTTCGAGCCAGCGCGAGCTTGGCCGCTGAGGTGCCAGCCATCAGCTCGCGGCCGCGCCAGCGGCGGGTGGGGGAGGGTCCTGCGAGAACGCCGAGTCCTCGACCGCCGTGCGGGGCATCAGCATCGTGACCGCACCGTGCAGCGCGCTCACGCGAACCGGCAGCTCCCCGATCGGATCGCCGTCCGCGTACATCGTGAACGGGCGGTCGGCGCTGAGGCAGATCTGATGCGCGCGAAACACGCTCACGCCGGGCTCGTGCACGTGCGTTCCTTTGAACACCTTCGGCAGGATCCGCGTGAGGAAGGCGAGCTTGCTGACGCTCTCGACGACCACCACCTCGAGCAGGCCGTCGTCGAGCATCGCGTCCGGCGCCGCGCGCATCCCGCCGCCGTAGGCCTTCGAGTTGGCGGCGCCGATCGAGATGGCCGAGAAGACGCGGCGCTCGCCCGGCTTGCCCGACTCGCACGATCCGTCCAACCCGCCCGGCTCGCCCGTCTCGTCCAGCGGGTCGAGCTCGATCTCAAACCGAGCCGGCCTCCAGGACGCGAGCGCTCTGAGCGCCCCGTAGACGTACACGAGGCCCCCGAGCCAGGCGGGAGCCTGGTTGGCGATCCGGTTGGCGTCGCTGTCGAAGCCGGCCGACGCGATGCCCACGAACGCCCGCCCGCGATCGTCGGCGCCTGCGCCGTCAACGAGCCCCAGGTCGACGGGCCGGCTGTATCCGTCGGCGATGATCGCCGCCGCGGCCGCGGGGTCATCGGGTATCCCGAGCACGCGCGCGAGGTCGTTGCCGCGGCCGCCCGGAATAATGCCCAGCACCGCTCCCGCCTGGTCCCTGAGGACGTCGGCGAGGACGCCGAGCAGGCCGTCGCCGCTGAGCGCCACGACGGTCTCGCCCGCGCGTGCCGCCTCAGCGCCGAGCTCGCGTGCGTGGTCGAGGTCGCGCGTGTCGGCGCGGCGCACCGTCAGGCCGCGGTCGCGCAGAGCCCGCTCCGCGGCAGGCGCGATGCGTCCAGCCCTGCCGCCGCCGGCGGCCGGGTTCACGATCAGACAGACACGCGCTGGCACGAAGGCAAGCCTAGTGTCCTGCGGCGCGCGCGAGCTGGCGAGAGCCGTCAGGCGGGTGGCGCGGCCTTGGCGCGGTTGCGCCGGCGCCGGCCGATGGCCGCGACGATTGCCAGGACGGCGATCACGACGAACAGCCCGAGCAGGATGCCCGGCGCCAGCCCGATTCCGCCGAACGGCAGCGAGATGAGCTCGACGATGCCAAGGCCGATCGCGAGGAACGCGGCGAACACCACGATGATCAGCAGGATGCCGCGCACGCGGGCGAGGATGCCGGCGGAGGACGGGGGCAGGAGCAGGCCCATGGCGCGCAGGGCGAACATCTGGCGGCCGCTGGGCGGAGTCTGGCCCATCCGCTGCACCGCGTCCTTGAGATCCCCGGCGCGTCGTTCGGCCAGCGCCAGCGACGCATCCGCCATGCGCCTGATCTGCATGCGCTCCTGCGGACGCGCGGCGGCGATCGCCCGCTGGAAGTAGCCGCGAGCCGCCTCGGCGTCGAAGCGCTCGGATGCGCGCGCGCCGAGGATCGCAAGCGCGGCGGCCTTGTATTTGGTCTCCGCTTCGAGCTCCTCGTCCGAGCGCTGCTCGAGCGCCTGAATGGCCTCGAGCGCGCCGCGCTGCTCGAGCCGGACCTGGCGTTGTTTCGGGGCCATGGGCGGCCATTCTATGGCGTGGGGGCGCAGCGCCGCGGGAGGTGGTGTTCTCGCTGCCCCGGTTCTCGGCGTGGGCTCGCGCAGCCGGTATGCTCGCCGCGTGGCGAGCCGTTCTGATTCCCACTGCCGCAGCCTGCGTGCATGCGCGTGCGCGCTGTGCCTGACCGCGCTGCTCGCGCTGGTGAGCGCGTGCGCTCCGGCGGCGCTCGCGACGGGCTTGGGCACGGGAGGCGCGCTGAGCGAACTGACCGAAGGCTCCTCGGAACCGACGGAAACGACGAGCACGGCGAAGACCACGACCACTTCGTCCTCGGAAAACACCAACTCGAAGAGCGTGATCCTGCTGGCAACGGGGGTCGCGGTGTTGCTCCTGATGGGAATCGGCTTCGTGATCGTGCGCGATGCGCGCCGTGTCGCGCCGGCGACCGACGGCGAGCTCGTCGAAGGCAGCTCACCGCGCCACTCGCCCGACAGGCTGCGCAAGCGGCGTGCGAAAGCGAAGGCCGCGCGTAGGCAGCGCAGGCGCAACCGCTAGGCCTCCCGGCGCCGCGGCGGCGCCCGCAGGTACGGCGGCGCTGCCCGGATCAGTGCGAGACGCGCACGGGCCGCCTGCTGCGGACGGTAGTGCGCACACGCGACGGAGACGGCGGCGAAGGGGAGCCGTGGGGACCGCGGCGCGGCCTGCGCGGAAACGGCGCGCGCGGATGCGGGTCCAGCGGGCCACCGGGCAGCGCCTTCGAGCCGCCGTCCTCTTCGGAGGAGTCCGGGATGTCAGGCGCCCGCATCGACTCGTCGTAGCGAAACGGGATCCACAGCATCAGTCCGGCGAGCGGGATCTTTACCAGCCCGGCAAGCAACAGGATCCAGAGCCACAACGGCATCTCACGGCGATGGTACTACTGCTGTGTGCAATCGCAAAGAGAGGGCCAGCTGACCGACCTCGCGGCGAAGATCGCCACCTGCCGGCGCTGCCCGCGACTGGTCGCGTGGCGCGAGCAGGTCGCGCGCGAGCGTCGCGCGGCGTTCGCCGAGGAGGAGTACTGGGGACGTCCGGTTGCGGGCTTCGGTGACCCGTGGGCTCGCGTGCTGCTGCTTGGTCTCGCGCCGGCAGCGCACGGCGCCAATCGCACGGGGCGGGTGTTCACGGGCGACCGCTCCGGCGACTACCTGTTCGCAGCGCTGTGGCGCACCGGCTTCGCCAACCAGCCGAGCTCGCGCAGCCGCGACGACGGGCTGGTGCTCAGCGACGCGTGGATCACCGCGGCGGTGCGCTGCGCGCCACCGGCAAACCGTCCGGCTCCGGCCGAGCGCGAGCGGTGCCTGCCCTGGAGCGTGAGCGAGATGGAGCTGCTGAGCGATGTGTGCGTGGTGGTATGTCTCGGAGCCTTCGCCTGGGACGCCGCGCTGCGGTTGACGGCGACGCTCGCCGCTCGAGCACCCGCTCGGGCGCGGCCGCGTCCCCGCTTCGCTCACGGCGCCGAGCTGGCAGGTGACCCGTACGCGCTGATCGGCTGCTACCACCCGAGCCAGCAGAACACGTTCACGGGGCGGCTGACGGAGTCGATGATCGACGCGGTGCTCCACCGCGCGCGGGCGCTGGCCGAGATCCACGGTTGACGCGACTCCCTCGTCGCGGCGGGTTGCCCACGAGAGCGCACGCCGCGAGCGCTACAGTTGTGATGATGCTCACATGAGTGACGTGAGAGCGAGCCTTTGGATAGAGGTCCGATGAAGAGCGCGATTGTTGCGGGCGTGGTGGTGACGGCTGGGCTGGTCGCGGCGAACATGCTCGGCGTCGCCTCCGCGGAAGCCCCGACGGCAGCCACGACGGGGACGCCGGTGCGTAGCGTGAGCGTCGAGGGCGTGGCGACCGTGCCGATCGCGCAGGGCGCGAACCTCGCGCAGGCGACCTCGGTCTACCGTCAGGGCATGGCAGCGGCGGTCGCCGATGGCCAGAGCAAGGCGGAATTCCTTGCAAGCAAGGCGGGTGCGACGCTCGGAAGCGTGCAGAGCATCAGCGAGGGCGGCGGCTCGATCGGGTGTTCGGGCGCCGAAGAATCAGGTTACGTGGAATATCAGGGAGAACAGCCGGACTTCGGCTACGCGCCGTCCGTGTCGCCGGGTCTCGCGGCTGCGCCGGCGGTAAGCAAGCCGGCGAAGAAGCATCCCAAGAAGAAGCTTGGGAGTCCCACCGCCAAGAAGGCCGCCGCGACGGGGTGCACGCTGATGGCACAGGTCTCGCTGGTGTACGCGATCAGCTGACCGGCGTGAGCGCCCGCAGCGCGCTCTAATCTTGCATGGTGTCCTACACGACCGCCGACGCCAGGCAGCAGCTGCTCGATACGGTTACGGTGGCGGCTGAGCAGCTGGGCGTGGCGCTGGCGTCTTTGAGCGAGGCCTACGAGCGACTGGACGAGCGCAACGCGGACAGGCTCGAGCGGGAGCTGTTCCGGCCGGTGCAGCTGGCCTACGGGCGCGCGATGCGCGCGCACGCGGCCTTCGCCGAGCGGCATGGACTGCCGGGCGGCACGACGCTCGAGCCGGCCGTCGCGGGGGCCCCAGCGAGAGGGGTCAAGGGCTTCCTGGACAGCGCCGTGGATGCGATCGCGGACGCGGATCGCACGCTGGCCACGCTCCAGGACTCGATGCTCCCGGTCGAGGTCGGAGACGTGCAGCTGCGCGCCGATCTCGAGCAGGTTCGCGCGCTGCTGGGCGGCCTCCGCTCGCGCGCACACGAGCTCGTGCGTACGTTCGGGCGCTGATATGGACGCGCCTACGCGACGGCTGCGCCGTTGGCGGTGAGCGCGACCTCGATGTTGCCGCGCGTCGCGTTCGAGTAGGGGCAGACCTCGTGGGCGGAGCGGACGAGATCCACAGCGGTGGCTGAGTCGGAGACCCCCGGCAGGGTCACGTGGAGCGCGACCGCCAGTAGGAAGCCGCCTTTGCCGTCGGGAGACAGTGAAACCTCGGAGTCGATCGCCGCTTCTCCGGTGTCGACCTTGGCTCGGCGCGCGACGACGCCGAGTGCGCCCTCGAAGCACGCGGCGAATCCGACCGCGAACAGCTCCTCGGGGTTGGTGCCGCCGCCCGGTCCGCCCATCTCGCTCGGGATGCGCAGGTCGACGTCGAGCTCGCCGTCGCTGCTATGGCCGTGGCCTTCGGCGCGGCCGCCGGTCACGTGTGCCTTGGCTGTGTAGAGCGTGTTCGCCATTGCCTGCCTCTCCTGTAGGAGTCCGTGTCCGGCCCAGATCCTAGGCGACGGCGAGCAACCTCCAGCGTGAGCTTCGGCGGCTCACGCCATCCCCAGGCCAGCGACGGGCTACTCTCATCGTGTGTTCGAGAAGTTCACCGAGCGGGCCCGACAGGTGGTCGTTCTCGCGCAGGAGGAGGCGCGGACGCTCAAACACAACTACATCGGCACAGAGCACATCCTGCTTGGCTTGCTGCGCGAGGAGGGCGGTGTGGCTGCGCGGGTGCTGGAGAGCATGGACGTCACGGTCGAGCGGGTTCGTACACAGGTGGTGCGGATCGTCGGCATGGGCGAGGAGGCGACCTCGGGTCAGATCCCGTTCACGCCGCGCGCCAAGAAGGTGCTCGAGCTCGCGCTGCGTGAGGCGTTCAGCCTCGGCCACGAATACATCGGCAGCGAGCACATCCTGCTGGGACTGGTGCGCGAGAACGACGGCGTCGCGGCACGCATCCTGTTCGACTTCGACGTCGACTCGGAGGGGATTCGCGCCGAGGTCATTCGTCTGCTCCCGGCCGAGCCGCAGGCAGCCTTTGAGCTGACGATCGACACGGACCGCAGCTCGTTCGACTTCACGCCGGTCGAGGCCTTCGACCTCGCGATGCGGCTCGTCCCGCTCTCGAGCAGCATCACGCTCGAGGTGCGACGCCACGGCGAGCAGGAGCCGACCTTTCGCGTCTCCTGCCAGCTGCTCGGGAACGAGAACATTCTGCGCGAGCTCGTGGCGCTCGAAGCGACCGGCATCCGCGCGGTGCTCGATCTCGATCGCACGGTCAGGCTCGGACATCTCGAGTGGCCCACAGTGTCTGAGCCCACCGCGAGCGAATAGCAGGGGGAGGCTGGCTCACGGCGAACTCGAGCTCGCGGTAGAGCTGCTGCGCAGGAGCTTATTCAACAAAGTGTCTAGGAGGTCGAGCCTATGCGTTCGTTTCGTGCCGCCATCGAGGCGCAAGACATCGAGGGAGTTCTCGGGCTGCTGGCCGACGATGTCGTGTTCCGAAGCCCGGTCGTGTTCAAGCCCTACCACGGGCGCGAAGCCGTCGCGCCTATCCTGCTCGCCGTCTCACGCGTGTTCGAGGACTTTCGCTACGAATGCGAGATCGGCGCGCCCGACGCGCGCGACCATGCGCTCGTTTTCAGCGCGCGCATCGGTGACCGCGCGCTCGATGGGTGCGACTTCCTGCACACCAACGAGCACGGCTTGATCGACGACTTCTGCGTGATGGTCAGGCCGCTGTCGGGCGTACTCGCGCTCGCCGAGGCGATGAAGGCTGAGCTCGAGGCAGTTCAGCGGGAGCTCGGCACGTTGAGCTGACGATGTGTAGGACGACACGTGCAGTCCGCGCGTGAAGAGCTGAGAGGTGCAGCGTATGCACGTTCAATGCGAAGAGCGGCCGGGCGAGGTCGTTCGGCTCGTCCCCGGGGGCGGGGCGACAGTCCATGCCGGCGGCGTGGACCCTAGACGCTGGCCCCACCATTGAGCCGGGACGATCAGCCCTGCGACCTCGAGCGTTAGTCGGTCCAGCTCCTCGGCGAGTTGTGTGATCGCCACGACGCGGGCCACGAGGTGCTGGTCATCGATATCGCCCTCGATCTGGAGCGCGGGATGGCTGCGGCTGCTTCCCCGTCTGTGTCCGTTTCCGATGCTGGGATCGGTGGAGTTGAGTAGGCCATCGAGCCAAAACAGCTCGCTTGTCAGCTCCACGTGGCGGTCGATGAGCTCGGCATAGGCTTCGGCGTTCAGCATCACCGCCGCCCAGTGCCCGCGCAGCTCGTCTCCTTCGGTCACGAAGCGGCCGATGCTCTCGCGCAGTAGACGGCGAAGCTGCGGGGCTGCAACGACCTCCTCGACTGCCTCGGTGAGGCGTGGCATATCGCGCACGGCACACGAGCCGTTCTCCAACGCGGTTGTGGTATCGACGTCGGAGGGCATCAGGCCGGCCATCTCGGCCACGCCAGTCCAAATCGACCGCGCATCACCGACGAGCTGGAGCATCACGTACTGTGCCAGCACCCTCCAGCGCCGTCGACGTCGGAATTCGAGCGCCTCGTTCAGAATCGCGACTGAAAGCATCACGACGATGGCGCTGGCGGCCAGCCCGGCAACAATGCGTGTCGCTCCCAGAAACGCTCCGCGACGGTGTCGGACACGATGCCGCCCAACAAAGCGAGCACAGCAACGAGTGCGAGTGCCCGCGTCCCCCGCAGATAAGACTCCACTGAGTCGGAACGGCGGGGACCGGGCCAGGGACGAGGCATCGGCGGCGAGGTTACACCCGCGGTGCTGATTCGCCGGTCAGGAATCGGTTAGGACGGCAGCAACGGAGCCCAAGCAACACGGGTCGTTGGGACAAGCGGCGCACGCCGTGGCATCGAGCATTATCCTGCTCGATGCAGGGGGGAGCCGTCAGGCGAGCTACGCCGCCGTCGCTGCGGACAGGCCAATCGAGGCACCGCCCAAGAGCAGCTCTCACGGCTACCGACCCGGAAAGGATCAACCTCATGCCTCATCGCACTCATCGTTCCCCGATAAGGGGCGCGTTCGTTGCGTCGCTGCTGGCTGCTATCGGCTTGCTATCGGCAGGCTCCGCGCAGGCGGCGACACTTCCCACGCTGACGCTGACGATCACCGCGTCGTCGATCACGGTGACCGGCACACCACAGTCGGGTGGCGTGAACGTCGTGACGAGCGTCACAGGCGTCAAGGAAGCGAACGCTCTCCTGTTCCTCCTAAAGCCCGGCGTCAGCGTGACGGAACTCGAAGCCGGCCTCAAAGGCGGCGCCGGGAAAGATCCCAACAAAACGTCCAAGTACGGCGCGATCACGTTCGACACGGAAGTCAGTCCCGGCCACGGCAGCGAAGCCCAGACGATCCTGGCGCCCGGTCAGTACGTCGCGCTGGTGCCTGAAAAACACAAGAAACCAAAGTCGCAGACGTTCACGGTCAACGTGGCCCCATCGCCCGTCCCGCTGCCGACGCCCGAAGCGACGCTTCGCTCGATCGAGTTCGGCTTCACCGGACCGACCACGCTGCATGACGGCGAGCTGGTCCGCTTTGAAAACGAAGGCTTCCTCGTTCACATGGACATCGTATTCCCGGCAAAGAGCAAGAGCGCGGCCAAGCAGATCGTCAAGGCGCTGCTGTCTGGAAAGGAAAAGGGGTTGGAAAAGCTCGTCGTCGCGGAACCCTTCGGGTTCGCCGGGCCGCTGTCGCACGAAGCGTTCCAGCAGGAGACGATCACCGCCAAGCCGGGATGGTATGTGCAGGCCTGCTTCATGGAAACCCAGACTGGCGTCGACCACACGCGCCTCGGCATGGAGCGCATCATCAAGATCACCAAGTAGCAGCGGCCGCGCGGCCCGTCCCGTCAGCGTGTCGGGACGGGCCGTCGCAAACTTGCACCGGAGCGTGGTCCGCGTCTGCCTCGCTCACGGCGCCGCAACTTCGCTTCAGAGCGACGCGGCGGCGTCCCTCAAGAGCTCAATCAGAGACGGGTTGGCCCCTTCGGAGGTTTCGACGAGAAGGGTCGCGTTGTCGACCTGGAGGTATCCATAACCATCACCCGTAGCTGAGTCATAGCCGAATTCCGCCCTGTTGCCCACTGCGCTCAGAACGTATCTCCCGAAGCCCGGTCGCCAGTGCGCCGCCTTCACGCCTTTCTGCAGCTTCGACGCGAGCCTTTCCACCGCCCGTCCATATGCGAACAGAACGGTGACGCTTGCGAAGCGATAGCAGCCTCCGGGAGGAGCTGCGACACTCTTTTCCGCGAGCTTGAAGATGTTGGCGATACATTCGACGCCGATGCCGCCCCCTGTGAATTCAGCTACGTGAGAGACTGATAGTTCCTTTTCGGTTGAGGCGTATTTGCAGCTGCTCACGTCAGCCGTCGTGCCGGACGCCGACGTCACCGACTTCGGCGAGACTTCCTCGAGATCATCGAAGAAGTCGGATGCGACGAGGACGCTGTTGCAGGGCTTGAACGCCAGCATGCGGAAGTGCTTCGAATTCGGCTTGGAGTTCGCGCCGGCGGGTGGCGGGGACGCCGCCAGACCTGCGAGCCCCACACACACCATCACTGCAATCGAGCACCTCTTGCGCATGGTCAGCCCCTCGGCGTCGCGGTCGGAGACGACATACTACTCCGACGGGCCTTGAATAACCTGACGGCGGTTGCCGTCTCGTGTGTCGTTGTGTCGCGGCGGCACCGCTGCGCTTGGATCGACCGCGAGTGCGTGGCTGAACGTCCCTGTCCGGAAACCCTTGCCGGCCACTGCTCACCGCACCCAAGCAAGAGCATGGATGACCCAGCCCAACGTGCCCCCGTGGAGGAGGACGAGCACCGACGCACGTCAGTACGGACACCTCTGCATTGCGTCGCTTAAGCGAGTGCTCAGCTGGGCCTCAGAGATCCGTCGAGGGTGGCAGCCAGTTACGTGAACTGTGACCGTTACGGCCGACGCGCCCGAGAGCCAGCAGCCAGGTGCACGGGAGCAGGCGAGACGGGTTAATTGGCGGGGTAGCCGGTCACGCGTGCCTTACCGCGCGTGAAGATCTCCTCGCCTGAGGTGAGCTTGCTGGTTGCGTGCCAGTTCTTGGGCGGCTTCCCGGTGACGAGGAAGGCGCTCGCGACAGATCGGGCGGTCGAACATGAGACGCCAACCGCCGTCAGGTTGTTAAGGGCGGCGTGACCGTGACCGTCGGTGTGCGGAAATGTGTAGCTCACGCTGCCACAGCTCCTTGGCGCAGGCGAGAAGAGGTGAAGGTGACCGGGTGACACTGTGAAGCCGTAACCCGGTTCATTCGTGCAGCGGATCGACGCCGCGTTGACCGCACAGGCAATGCCGTAGCTGTTCCACACCGAGCCTGGAGCCAGCGCGAGATACCGTGCGTTAGAGACGAGATCATCCTGGCTTATGTTGACGAGCCGCGCGCGGCCGGCTCGGCCCTGCCCCAGTTGCACGGCGGGGTCGCCGATCCCCTGGCCATGGGGGAGGCCTGTCGCCTGGCATTGCAGTCCGCGCCACAATCCGTTCAGCGGGGCCCCCGTGCCGGGGGCGAGCTCGGTCCCTTCAACCCCTTCGGCAACCCCGCACACGACGGCTTCGCCCTGCGTCGACCAGTTCAGCGTGTTCGAGGTGGATGCTGTTGCCACACTGGGCAACAGCATCGCCGCCAGCACGGCAGCGCAAGCGGCCGGTGGGATCAGTCGCTCCATGGGACGAGCCTACCGCGGTCTGCCGCGACTTCGCAGCCGACGATCGCGCTTAGTCGGCTTTAGAGGCAGCCGCAGCGGCTCTCGCCCTAAACGTCCCCGGCAGGAGCTCTCCCTCGGCGCGCGCACGCGACAGGATGTTCGACCACCACGCGAGATCTTCGAGCGTGATCGACAGTGCGATCCCGGTGGCGGGATCAGCGGGCTCGCCGTTCTCGCCAAAAGCGTTCGCGACGAACGGAATGAGCACGCTGTTACGCAGCGGCACGGCTTCGGCCTCGATCACGATCAGTGCCAGGTGCTCCACGGCAGGGGTGCCCGCCGCGATGCCGCCGCTGTAGCCCACGAACCCGACGGGCTTGTTGCGCAGGGCGAAGCTGACAAACAAGTTGTCGATCGCGTTCTTCAGCTGACCCGGGACGCTGTGGTTGTACTCGGCGGTCACGATCAGGTAGGCGTCGCCCTCGGCAATCTTCTTGTTCCAAGCCCTGACGGTCGGATCGGAGTACGTCGGGTCGGAAAAATCGCCGATCGTGCCGATGTGCTCTTGGAAGAACGGGAGCTGCCAGTCCCGCAAGTCGAGCAACTCGACCTCGAACGCAACATCGCGCTGCGCGCGCTCGACAACCCAAGGGAAGACGCGCTCCGCGGCCCGCGTGGGGCGTGTGCTTCCGACGATGACCTGCAGCTTGGCCATGATGGCTAACGATGTCACAGGCCGGCTTGAGATGATCGCCTTGCTGCGGCAAGCAGTCATCTTCCAGCGCGCGAATGAGACGACCCGATCGGACGACGACCACTCGTCCCGCACGGTCGCCTGGCGGCTGTTTTCCTGAAATTGATAGACCGGCCAGCTCCCTGGTTCAGCGCTGGTGGCCCGATTCAGCGCGAACCGGCAGCGGAGGATCCGCGCCGGCCCGTGCCGCATCGATAGGCTCCGCCGACCAGGTTTACATAACATGCATTATCGAGCGTTGATCGGGCGTCGTCGAGCTGGCGTTCTTTGTGCGGCGTCTCATTCATCTGAGACCGGAATCTCCACTCATGTGAGACCGCTTTCGTCTCATCCATGTGAGACTGGCCGGCGCCGCGAAAATCTCATCCATGTGAGATTTGCAGGGCCCGACGTTGCCACCGTGGGTCTGATCGAGCTACTGGCTGACGCTGAGCACGTGCAGGGCCTTCCCTACCCACCCGCGCGGCCGAGCAAGCAGTCTCGAAGGGCACGCCCGGCTGAGGGCGCATCGGTCGCGCGGCCGCAACTGTTTCGGCGTTTGCGCGACGGTCTCGACCGAGCCCGTCAAATGCGTAGTCCCTCCCTTCCGCGCGATGCGGGTGCGTCAGCCTGGCCACCGAGAGACCCGTCGTGATCTGAAGGCAGGTCCGGCTCTCTGCCAGCGGCGCGAACGGTGCCGTCGCGCTACTGCTCTCGGAGACAGGGGCGGTCTGTCGAGAGCGCCGGTACTCGTCTATGGTCCTGTCCGGTGCGGCCGCAGCCGATTGGCCCAGCCGCGTCACGGAGGGGAAGAACATACGAGAGAGCGGGGAGATCCACGATGGCGATGGTGCAACGCAATGTCCAAATCAAGGCCTCGCCGCAGGAGGCCATGGCGCTCTTGAGCGATGCCAGTCGCTGGCCGGATTGGTATCCGGGCATGACGGAGATCGACATCGTCGCTCCCTTCCCCGACGAAGGGGGCAAGGTCGCCTTCAAGGTGAAGTCGGCGGGCATGTCCATGTCGATCACCGAGACGGTTCTCGAGTACCAGCCGGGCAAGCTGCAGCTCCTTCAAATGGAGGGCATGTTGTCGGGGCGAGCTCTCTGGGAGCTCACCCCGGAAGGCGATGGAACACGTCTGACCACGACGTTCGACTACGCGCTGCCGGGTGGCGTGCTCGGCAAGGTCGCTGACGCGCTGATCGTTAAGCGCATGAATGGCAAGAGTCTCGAAGAAGCTCTGAACAACTTCAAAGCGCTCGCCGAGCGGCATTAGGTCGCGCCGTGGTGGGCGCGGCGGGTTTCGAATCTCCAACCTCTGCGTGGTCCTGCCTTCCGCGCTTTCCGGGTCTCCGGGCGGATCCGGCACGAATACCCTCGCACGGACGAAAGCAGAGGTTCGCCTCGCGCCGACCTGGGCGGCCTTGCAGCACCCTGGGAGCCGCGCCGCCGTCGACGCGGATGCGCTCGCAATCGGGGACGAAGCAGTAGCCAGCGGAGTGCCGCCGGGCGCTGCTGCTGGTCGTCCCGAGCATCAGCAACCGGGGCGCTGGCGGACACTTCTGCTTCCCCGCGAGCAGGTAGCGCGACAAGCGTCGATCAAGATGCTCCGTTCCTCTCCGTCGTGGCTGATGCCTGGGACGATCAGGGGATAGCGCTGGGCAGGCGTGAGTGCCTCTCGTGCGAGGAGCGGCTGCTGGGCCGCCGTCGATGATCGCACGGCGACCGGCAACTGTTCGCCAACCTCACGGGGTAGTCTTGGCGGCGTTGCTGGTCGTATCCATCGAGTTGACCGAGTAGGAGGCAAACCCGGTGAACATGTCCTCGTTAAGCGAGCGGTCGGTGATTCGCCGCGTCGGCGATTACGCCGGGGCCATGCGTCATTACCGGCGGCTCACGTCGGCGGGGACGCCGCGCGAGGAGCTCCTCGACCTTCAAGGCCGGCGCTTGGTGGAGATGGCGCGCCACGCGGCGGCGGCCTCGCCGTTTTACCGCGAGCTGTATGCCGGCATCGAGCTCGCCGACGATCTCGACGTGCGTGCGCTTCCGGTCGTGACCAAGGCGATGCTGATGGAGCGCTTCGACGAGTGGGTGTGCGACCCGCGGCTGCGGCTGAGCGAGGTCGAGAGCCATCTCGAGCGCATTCGCGGCGATGAGCTTTACCTCGGCGAGTACCGCTGCATGCCGACCGGTGGCACGACTGGACGCAGGGGCGTGTTCGTCTATGACCGTGAGGAGTGGCGTCGGTGCCTGTCCTCGTTCATGCGCTGGAGCGAGCTCATGGGAACGCGGCCACGGCTCGGCCGACGCCTGCGAGTTGCCGGCGTCGGGACTACCAACCCCCTGCACGTGACGGCGCGCGTAGGCTTGAGCCTCGACCTGGGGCTGAGCGCGATGCGACGGCTCGACGCGCACACACCACTTGGCGAGCTCGTCGCCGCGCTCAACGAGCACCGCCCCGAGCTTCTGTTGGCGTACCCGTCGATGGCATCGCTGCTAGCTCTCGAGCAGCTCGAGGGCCGTCTGCACATCGCTCCCCGGATCGTCTGCACCAATGCCGAGGTCCGCACCGAGGAGATGACCGCCAACATCCGTGCCGCATGGGGAGTCGAGCCGTTTAATTTCTACGGCAGTACGGAGGGGTTGTTCGCTTGCGACTGCGAGAGCCACCAAGGGATGCACGTATTCGAGGATCTCGGCATGATGGAGGTCGTCGACGAACGCGGCGACCCAGTCCCAGACGGGGTCGCCGGCGCCAAGCTGCTCGTCACCAGCTTCATCAAACGCACACAGCCGCTTCTGCGCTACGAGGTCTCAGACATGGTCGCGCTCACGACCGTGCCCTGCGCGTGCGGACGCCCGCTTGCACGGATGGTGTCGGTAGAGGGGCGCAGCGACGACATCCTGCGCATGACTGCAACCGACGGGCGGACCATCACCGTGCACCCACTCACGTTGCGCAGTCCCATGGCCGCACTCTCAGAGCTGCGCCAGTACAAGATCATCCACGACCACGATGGCCTGCACGTGCTGGTCGTGCCCCGGGACGCGGTCCCGGTCGATGAGGTCTCCCGGCGCATCGAGGCGACGCTGCGTTCGAAGCTTCTCGACGCAGGCGTCGCCGACCCCCGGCTCGAGGTCACGATCATGACCGAGCTGCCGCGCGAGCAGGGTCCCGGCGCGAAGTTCAAGCTGATCGAGTCGCGCACCAGCTCAAGCGCAGCAACCCCGTCACCAGCCCACTGACACGGCCACCTTGTCCGAGCGGCTCAAGGCCGCCGGACACCACGCTACACACTCGCGATTTCGAAGTCCAGGCAGCAAGACGACGAACTCATCCATGCGCTCTTCAAGTGTCGGAAGCTCGGCACTGCTATCGGAGAGCCCCATGCCGCGCTTGTCAAAGGTGATCATGCGCGCGAACCGCGACAGCCGCGCATAGATCGGCGCGGTCGCCGGAGTCTCCCAGCCCAACTCGACGTGAGAGAGCGACCCGGCGACAACCACGAGGTCTGGCCCCTTCCCCGCCACCTGGTAGGCGATACTTAGCTCGCCGCTCCTCGCATAGCGGGCCCACCGCCGCGGCGTCCGCGACATCGAACTCGATGCTGACCTGCGGCACCGGCCGCTCCACCGGCCACTGCGGCGTCCCGAAGCACGCCTCGGCGGCCTCGGACAGCGGCCAGATCTCGAAGGACTTGCAGCCCGCGATCTGCTCGCTGTGGTAATAGTCGCCGCCGTGGCCCTCGAGCGGCAGCCCAAGCGTCTCGACGTACAGCTTGCGGCTGGCGGGCGGATCGGGCGCGATCACCGCCAGGGTCGACAGGAACTCTATGCTCATGCCACCTCCTCGTTTGGCCTTTGCTGGTCCAGCAATCCAACCAGATTCCGCCAGACGCGCCGCTTCGCGGCCGCCACACGATCGACCCTCTCGGTCTGCTCGCTCTGTTACCCGCCCCCTCGTCTCCGCGCTGAGCGGGTCTTACCGTACCTGCGCGGAGAACGCACGGCTGGTGAAAAGCAGGTCAGCCGAGTTCGTACTTGATGTGTGTGACGCCGGGCGCGTCGACTGCCCGAATCTGCTTGAGCTTGAGCGTCCCCCGGTCGAGCCCCGCGAATAGGCGCTCACCGGTACCGACGATCAGCGGCGCGATTGAGATGTCGATCTCGTCAACCAGCCCTGCGGCGAGATATTGGTTGACCACCGACGCGCCGCCTGGCAGCGAGACGTCGCGTCCCCGCGCGGCGTCCTTCGCCTGCCTCAGCGCTGACTCGATCCCGTCGCTGAGGAAGTGGAAGGTGGTGCCGCCCTGCATCTGGAGTGGCTCGCGCGGGTGGTGGGTGAGCACGAACACCGGATGGTGGAACGGGGGATTCTCGCCCCACCAGCCCCGCCAGGACTCATCCATCCACGGGCCCCGGACCGGCCCGAACATGTTGCGGCCCATGATTGTGGCACCAATGTTCGCCAAGCGCTGCTCGACCACCGCAGAGCTGGCGTTCACATCGCCGCCCTCCTCGCCGTGCATCTCCCGAAACGCCTTGAGCGGGAAGAACCACTCGTGCAGATCCAGCCCGCCGGAACCGAGCGGGTTTTCCTCGTTTTGGTTTGGGCCGGCGACGTAGCCGTCCAGCGACATCGTGATGCTGAGTCTCAGCTTGCTCATCTCCGCCCCGTTCTGTGTCGCACCTGCTGTAAGAGACTGCCGGATGATGACGCCAGACTCATCGGACCGGGGTTCCGACCCACAGGAGCGGACGTGGGCCGCGAACGCCGCGCTTTTCGAGACTCGAGCCTGGAGTGTTCGAGATGCTTGTCGCGGCAATAGAGCAGGTCGCGTTCTCAGTCAGTGCTCGTCGTGCAGCACAGGCGCGTACGAGATCCCGACGATCGCGCCCTCCGGCGACTGCAGCCTGGCCACCGTCTGACCCCACGGCTCCTTACGCGCTGGGTGCAGCAGCTCGTAGCCAGCTTGCTCGAGCTCCCGCGCCGCCGGCCCCACCGCTGCGGCGTCCGCGACGTCGAACTCAATGCTGACCTGCGGCACCGGCCGCTCCGTCGGCCACTGCGGCGTCCCGAAGCACGCCTCGGCGGCCTGCGACAGCGGCCAGATCCCGAAGGACTTGCAACCGACGATCTGCTCGCTGTAGTGATACTCGCCGTCCTGGCTCTCCAGTGGTAGCCCAAGCACGTCGACGTACAGCTTGCGACTGACAGGCGGATCGGGCGCTATCACCGCAACGGTCGAGAGGAACTCTATGTTCATGCCACCTCCTCGTTTCGCCTGTGCTTGTTCAGCGATCAAACCAGATTCCGCAAGACGCGCCGCTTCGCGACCCCGCACGATCGCCGCTCTCGGTCTGCTCGCTCCGTTACCCGCGCCCTCGTCTCCGCGCGGAGCGGAGCAGACCCTGGGTGACGCGTGCGCCTTGCAAACTCGTGAATGCGCGTCTCTGCCTTCCGTCGCTCGCCGGATCCGTAGGCCGCGCCAAGGAAGCCGTTCAGCGTGGGACAGGTCACGTACGCGCCGCGGCGTGGCGTGGCGTGGAAACGGGTCGCGGCGAGTTCGGAGACGCCTCTCAGGCCCGAGCCTGGGCATTGCGAGCCGGTCGTTTTGTCCCACGGATCGGAAGGCCTGATCGATCCCAGTTACTCATCCGCTCGATCGCCGTGCCGACGTGCGTGAGATATCGCTCGACGGCCGTCTGCGCGGACGGCTCGGTTACGTGGTCGGGAAGCGCGCGCATCAGGTTGAGCCGGCTGGTGCCCATCCATGCGGTGAGGTCGGGCTCGCTCAGCCACTGCGCCGCGGTCTTCCACGTGGTGCACATCAGGCGCGGCCAGTCGTGGATCTTGCTGGGGTACGGGGTGGACGGGCACAGCAGGTTCTTGTCCGCGTCGTCATCCCTGTGAGCCTCGACGAAGGCGATGAGGGCCGCGTTGAAACAGGGCGAGAGGTATCGCACCTGCTGGAGCACGATCCGGCCATGCTGGAAGATCGGAGTGGCCGGGGCGTTGTTCAGACCGAGCGCCGTGCAGTCCACGTGAAGGACATCCGGGCTGGTTCGGGCCTCGCCGCGCTCGAGCACGATTCGATCGGCCTCGATCCGGCGCACCCGACCGAGCCTGACTATGTCCCCGATCTGGCGCAGGGCGTCTAGTTCGCCCGCGCTGAGCATCGTGCCTCGGTACATCGTTGTCGGGCACGACGGGTCGATGCGCACGAGCCTCCCTGAAGCCTCGAGTCGCTCGAACAGGTCCTCGATGTCAGCCGCATGGGCACCGGCCTCAGCATCGAGGGAGATGCCTTCCATGATCGCGGCGACCTGATCCAGCGGCTGAAAGTGGCGGCGGTCATAGAACCACGCATCGCGGGGCCGGATCCAGCGAATCCGGTCTGGCTCCACGTCGTTATCCAGAAGCCACATGCAGGCGTCCACGGCCGTCTTGCCGGACCCGAGGACTGTGTAGGACATGCCCGGGCCGGCGGCCGCGGGCAGATCGTTGACGGGGACGACCCGAGCGGACTGTGCCACCTCGAACGCTGTGGCGTGGGTGGCCGGGATCGAGGCCTCTAGATATCGAGCGTCAACGACCTTGCGACGTACCGCGACGTCGTGAATCTCGCCGCTGCTCATGTCTCTGACCTGCTCATGATTACTACCGCCGCCGAGGTGCTCGTGGCGCATAAGCAAGCGCACGCGACCTGTCTCCGTGAGCCGCTCGGCCGCCTCATTGAAGTACTCGCGGACCTCGTCGCCGGTCGCCCGCTCGTAGAACTCGGCGTTCTCGCCGACCCGGTCAACGCGATCCTCGCCTAGCGGCAACGAGTTCACTCCGTAGAACGCGGAGGGGGTGTGCAGGCGAACGAAGGGATACGCATTCCGCCAATGACCGCCCGGGATCTGTCGGCGATCGACGATCGTCACCCCGACATCGGACTCGGCCACCAGCGCGTCGGCGAAGGCAAGACCGCTCGCACCTGCCCCTATAACCAGATAATCGGTGCTGACGAGCACCTTCGCGTCCTCCTCTCACCGCCAAGGCGGTCATTATACGCACGATCGTTCATCACTGTACGGTCGTGCGTGTAGAATGTCAAGCGAGGAGATGGCCAAGATCTTCGACGAGCAACTCGCGCCAGCGGATCCGACGGAGGTTGCGCGTCGGACGCGCGCCCCGGGAGACCGCTCGCGCGCTCGCGTGCTCGAGCAGGCGGCGGCTCTCGCGACGCTCGAGGGTCTCGAGGGCATTTCGATCGCGCGGCTTGCGACCGCGACCGGGATGCCAAAGAGCAGCGTCTACGTGCTGTTCGGGTCAAAGCAGCAGCTGCAGCTGGCGACGATCGACGCCGCCCGCGCCAGCTTCATCACCCACGTCGTCACCCCCGCGATCACGGCCTGCCCACCGGGAAAGCAACGGCTCCTGCAGCTCTGCGAGGGGTTCCTGGACTACGTCGAGCAGCGCGTCTTCCCCGGCGGCTGCTTCTTTGTCATCGCCTCAGCGGAGATGGGCGGCCGGCACGGACCCGTACGCGATCACGTCGCCGACTACCAGCGACAATGGCGCGAGCTGCTCACGCAGACGGCTCGCGACGCGCATGCCGCCGCCGACCTTCCGGCGGAAACAGACCCGGACCAGCTCGCGTTCGAGCTCGGCGCGATCCTCGCCGGAACGAACATCGCAGTCGTCCTGCACGACGACAACACGATCATCGACCGCGCCCGCGAAGCGATCCGCGCACGTGTCTGCACCTGACCGATCGTCCGGCTCGGTCGAAGCGGCCGAGAGTCGCACGGCATCATGAAAGCGGGTGTCTCGCCGGCTGGCAGTAATCGACCCGCTACTCGCCAAAAGCGAGACCCTACGCCGGCCAGCCGTACTACGTGAGGGAGCTTCGCGAAGGCGACGCCGGTCTCATATGGATGAGACGCCTGCGGTCTCACATGACTGAGATTGGGCTGTCTCACATCGGTGAGACGTCGCATTCTTCGTGCGGCGTCCCGTTCATGTCGTCGAGGTCAAGGAGTGGGACGTGGTGCGCGTCCCGCCCGGTACGTGGCGAGGCTACGAGAGCGGGCCAACGGGTCTCAAGATCCTCGTGTTCGGTGCGCCCAATCTCGGCGAAAATCCGCGAGACGACGTCGAGGGTAAGCGGGACTGGTGGGCCGACTAATAGGCATCAAGCGCTCACGCGACGGCGTTCGGACGGTCACGATCGCGCTCGGGATCCTCGCCAGTGCCGCCAACCGCCGCGGGCTCGCTCTCGCCACCCTCCATGCTGCCGCGCACCACGCCCGCCTGCCACTCGGGGAACGTGGTGGGATCGGTGACGTAGCATAACACCTCCTTCTGCGGACGGGTGATATCGATGGTTGAGACGATCGGTGCCATCAGGTTCACCTGGCCAGCAAACCACTCCGAGGCGATCGACCGCCTGCCAACTCCAGGCATAGGTGTCCGGCCTCAGGCCCGCACTCCTGCGCCCGGGGCGTGCCGCGTGGACTCGCGGCGGCTTGCTCGCATCACCGCTCGCTCAGCCCGGCACGTCAGGTGTAGGCGACTTTCCCCTTCTTCTTGACGCCCTCGACTGTCAGCGTGTAGCTGTCCCCGCCTGTGACTTGGCCGTATTCTTTGTAGCTCGCACCGAAGTGGAAGGTGATTTCGGTGCTCGTGCTCGCGCTCACCACTAGCCCGATGCAGTCGCCGCTCTGACCGCCCGTCCAGCCGCGCGTGCTGTCGGTGAAGATCAGCGAGCTGCCGAACGTGAGGCCGTTTTCACTCACGCCGCACGCGGGTTCGCCGGCCGGAAGGCTCGTGAAGCTTGAGCCGGTGACTGTCACGATTGGTTCGCTCGGCGTGCCCGTGAACTTGACGGCTTTTATCTTCGGGCCCTTGGTCTTGAAGGTTTTGTCCGCGCCGACGGCGTTGCCGGTCGCTGTGGTGGCGATGACGCGGTAGTGGTAGGTGCTCAGGGGCTGCAGCCCGGTGAGCGTCGCCGTGACGGGCAGCGCGCTTGTGCCTGAGCCCGCCGATTCTTCGGGCGTTGCCGCTTCATACCCTGTCGTCAGGCCGTAGTCGATGTGGTATTGCGTCGCGACGCCTTTAGGGTTGACCGTGCCCGCGACCTTTGCCGAGGTGGTCGTCTCCGACGAGGCCGCGCCGGTCGTCGCGGTGGGCAGTTCGAAGCTGCTCGGCGAGATCTTCGCGATCCAGGATCCCCATCCGAACTGGCCGTCGGTGTTCTGGTACATCCCGCTCACCCACACGCTCGATGGTTCGCTCGGGTCCACGGTCGCACTCAGGTAGTCGCCCCAGCGCTCGTTGCACGGTTCGGCCTCCCCCGATTCACACGACGTGGCTCCCGCGCTGGCGGCCTTGGTGGTCACGTCAAAGCCCGGGCCGAGCACCCCAGCTCCGGGTGCGGTGGACGCGTTGGATCGGCTGTAGGACTCGAACATCGTGCCTTCGGCGTTCATGCCGACGGCCCCGTAGGTGTAGTCCCAGCCCGGCTCGCCCGACAGCGTGTAGCTCGACAGCACGGGTTTTGAGCCCGATAGGTCGATCTTACCGGCGGTGATGCAGGTGCGGGAGCCGCACTCGCGCGCGCTCGAATAGGCGATCACCGGCTTGCTGTCGGAGGTCTCGGTCTCAAACACGGCATCGTAGATGCGCCCGTCGAGCGCAGATCCGCCGAGCTCTCCACCCGGCACCGCCGGTTCGATCGGGGCGGGGAAGTCGCTCGATTTGATGTCGGTCTCTTTGACGGCGACGTTGCCTTCCGCGGGCGTCCCGGTGATGGTCGCCAGGTAGAGCGGCTCGCCGGGGTAAGAGGCGACGAGGTAGACGTTGCTCGTGGGGCTCTGCTCGACGGCCGCCTCGTAGAGGTTCGACTTTTTCGTGAGCAGTTTCACGATCGTCGGTTTGCTCGCGCCGGCGGCAACTTCGGACAGGTTGTAGACGTAGATCCACTCACTGTTTTCTTCGCTGCTGCCGTTGCCCGCGATGACGAACTTGTCGGTGCTCGCGACGATCTTGTCCTGGTCGAGAGCTTCGGGGTTGGGCGCTTCGTACTTGTACCATTCACCCGTCGGGTTGCTCGTCTTTGAGATCGCGAAGCGCATCGGCCCGGTTCCGAAGCCGGTGCAGCTGAACGCGTAGCGTTCGATGCTCGCGATGTAGAGCGTGCGCGGATCCCCGCAGCTGATCCCTTTGGGGCCGAAGAATTCGCTGAAGTCATACTGCGCGAGTTTGGTCCCGGACCTGTTGTAGACGGTTGCAACGGTGTTGACGGTCTCGACGATGTAGCTCGGGCCGACGGCGAGCGCGGGCTCGCCCGCGTCCCAGCAGAACCCGCTCGGATCGCACGGGCCCCAGCCGGGGAACTCGGTGAGGGTGCCCGCCGGCTGGATCGGCGCCGCAGGTGCGGCGTCAGTGCGCGAGACCCGGATGGGGCTGAGAGCGTTACCCGCGCGATGTGCGCGTGCCCCCAACGCTTGGCCGCTGAGCGCGGTCAGCGCAGCGAGCGCTGCGAGCGCCAGAAACGAGATGGCGGCGGCAATCCTGCGGCCGCCCCCCGGCCCGCTAGAGATCCTGGACACCGTCATCTTCCTCCCCCCGCGGGCGGTCCGCATTCGGTCCGGAGGCCCGCATAGCTCGCTCCCTGGCCTGCGGCGAGTGTACCGCTCCGAGTAGCTTGGCATCGACCCAGGGCCTCGTGATCGCGGCAATGCGGCTCTTCAGGAACCTGATCTCGGCGGCGTTGTCGGTACGGTCGATCGCGGCTTGGTAGGCGGCTGTAGCCTCGTGTGGCTGGCTGAGGCGTCGTAGAAGGTCTGCCCGGATCGCGTGGTGCAGGTAGTACCCAGCGAGGGGTAGCCCGTCGATCAGCTCGAGCGCCTTCCGAGGGCCATGGACCTCCGCGACGGCGACGGCTCGGTTGAGCGCCACGACCGCGGTCGGGGTGAACGTGAGGAGCTGGTCGTAGAGCGCCAGGATCTGGTTCCAGTCGGTCTCGGACGCCGTGGGGGCGTCGCTGTGGACGGCGTTGATCGCGGCTTGGAGCTGGTAGGGACCCGGCTGGTTTCGCCGCAGGCATTGTCTGACGAGCGCCCGTCCTTCCGCGATCAGATCGTGGTCCCAGAGGCCGCGGTCCTGTTCGGGAAGCGGTACGAGCTCGCCCTTGGCGGTGGTGCGCGCTGCGCGTCGCGAGTGCAGGAGCAGCATCAGCGCCAGCAGCCCGAGCACCTCGGGCTCGTCGGGCATCAGCTCGGCGAGCAGACGGCCGAGGCGGATCGCCTCGGTGGCGAGCTCCTCGCGAATCAGGCGCTCGCCGGAGCTGGCGGCATAGCCCTCGTTGAAGATCAGGTACACGACCGCGAGCGCCGAGGCGAGACGCTCTGGCAAGTCGCCCTCGCTCGGGACCCGGTACGGGATCCGGGCGTCGCGGATCTTCCCCTTCGCGCGGACCAGTCGCTGCGCCATCGTCGCCTCGGGCACGAGGAACGCCCGCGCGATCTCCGGGGTGCGCAGCCCCCCCATCAGCCTGAGCGTCAGCGCCACCTGAACCGCCCGGCCCAGCGCTGGATGGCAGCAGGTGAAGATCAGACGCAGGCGGTCGTCCTGCACCGGGCCCTCCTCGACCGGCTCGTCGCGGGCGTGCAGCAGCGCCGCCTGCGCGTGGCGGTCATCGCGCGACGCCTCGCGGCGCAGCCGGTCGATCGCGCGATTGCGAGCGGTGGGCCTGATCAGCGGAATGCCGCCGGCGCCGGCGGCATTCCGCTGTCAGGCCAGCGCGCGACCGCTGTGGCGAACGCTTCCTGCACCGCCTCCTCGGCGATGTCGATGTCGCCGAACACGCGCGCCAGCACGGCCACCGCCCGTCCATACTCTCCGCGAAAGACACGCTCGATCTCCGAACGCGTGACCGCCGGCACGCTTCTGTCAGTCCTCGAGCTCGCCCTGGAACGGACGCACCTCGACCGGTAGCGTCGTCGCCCGCGCGACCTTCCGCCCCCACGCCAGCGCCTCGTCCAGGCTCTCTGCGTTGATGATCGCCAAACCGCCGATGTGCTCCTTGCCCTCAACGTAGGGCCCATCGGTCATCGGCATCTCATCGCTGCGCGGGTCGAGCACCGTCGCGGTACTCGGCGCGTGCAGCCCACCCGCGAACACCCAGGCGCCCGCGACGCGCATGTCCTCCTCCACCGCCCGCACCTCACCCGAGATCTGCTCGAGCACCTCGGGGGCTGGTGGGTCACCGTCGGGTTGGTAGATGCTCAGTAGGTACTGCTTCATGCTCGCTCCTCTCGCGCGCAACTCTTCCTCTGGCCAGACGCGGCCGGTCCGCCCGAGCGTGGCCGCAGGGGCTCATTTTCGTCTCCTATCTCCGAGCAGGCTCGTACGTGGCGATCAACACGCCCATGCTCGTGGTGCTGCTGTCGACCAGCCGCAGCGATGCTCGCACGCCGCCGGCAAACAGCCGCCGTCCGGTGCCTAGCACCAAAGGATGGATCATCAGCAGGTATTCGTCGATCAAATCGGCGGCCATCAGCGAGCCGATCAGCACGCCGCTACCCATGATCACGAGGTTCGCGCCCGAGCTCTGCTTGAGGTCCGCCACGGCGTCCGGAATGTCGCCGCGCAGCAGAGTCGAGTGCGGCCAGTCGAGCCCCGTCGGGTTGCTCGACGCGACGTACTTGCGAGTGTTGTTGAGCGCGTCCTTGAACGGGCCGCCCTGGGCGTTCCAGGAGGCCAGCAGATCCTCGTAGGTGCGCCGCCCGAACAAAAACGCGCGATCCCCGCCCATCCGTTCGCCCATCTTGGCGACGATCGCCTCGTCGCCGCCCGCGATCGCCCAGCCGCCGCGCTCAAACCCATCCCGCGTGTCCTCGTCTGGGCGGCCCGGTCCCTGCATCACGCCGTCAAGCGTCAGGTGGTTGATCACGATTACCTTTCCCATCGCCTGTCCTTTCGGTCTCGACAGCGCCACCCAGATGCGCCGCCTCGGGATTCCTGAGACCAGGGTGATGCCGGCCTCTCACCCCGTACACGAACGCGAACGGCCGCAATCGACACCGCCACCAAACACTGACCGAGGCGACAGACGCACGATCCGCGCGGCATCTCAGATCAGCGAGACGTCGCAGCGGTGGGTTCGGTTCCGTGGGCTCGATCAAGCTGCAGCGGCACGCGCCTGCTGGAAGTAATGCCCTTGGTCGAGGTCTGCGATGAGCCCGGGTTGGATCGGCTGCCACCCAAGCAGCTCGCGGGTCAGCGTGCTCGTGGCCGGACCGTCCACCGCGAGGAAGCCCGCCATCCAGGTGAAGTGCTCGCCTGCGTCCTCGGGCGAGATCGAGACCACCGGGAGGCTGAGATGCCGGCCGATCACCTCGGCGACGTCGCGGATCGGCACACCCTCGTCGGCAACCGCGTGCAGCGTCGATCCGGCCGGTGCCTGCTCCAGCACGAGTCGGAACAGGCGCGCGGAATCGAGGCGGTGCACGGCCGGCCAGCGGTTGGTCCCGTCGCCGATGTAGCCGGAGACGCCCTTGTCGCGGGCGATGCCGACCAGGGTCGCGAGGAAGCCGTTATCCCCGTCGCCATGGTTGGTCGGCGGAAGTCGCACGACGGACGAGCGCACGCCCCGGGAGCCGAGGGACAGCACCAACTCGGCGGTCGCCCACCGAGTCTGCGGACCGCCCCCCCATGCGGCCACGGCCGGGTTGGAGCCGTGCCCGTCCTGCTCGCTCGCCATGCGCCCCGGTGCGACCCCGAGGGTCCCGGAGGCGATGACGAACGGTCGATCAGAGCCCGCAAGCGTCTCGCCGATGGTCTCGACGGCGCGGCGATCCGCGTCGGCAGCGCCCTGGAAGTCTCCCGAGAACGCCATGTCGTGCTTGAACGCGAGGTGGATGACGCCGTCTGACGCGGCAGCCGCCTCCCGCAGGCTGTCGAGATCATCGAGACTGCCGCGGTGCACCTCTGCCCCGGCGCCCGCGAGGGCATCGGCCGAGGCATCCGAGCGAGCGAGCCCGATGACCTGATGGCCGGCGCCGAGCAGCTCGGGAACGACGGCGGAGCCGATCCAGCCGGACGCGCCGGTTACGAATACGCGCATGAGAAAACCTCCAGTTAGACGCTTGATGACAGTGGCTGCCATCAACATAGCACTCCATGTCAGCCGCTGTCGTCGGGTAGGATCTGGACATGGGGCGATGGGAGCCAAACGCGCGCGGCCGGCTCATGCAGGCGGCCTTCGCCCTCTATGGCGAGCGCGGGTTCGAGCAGACCACGGTGGCGGAGATCGCCCAGCGGGCGGGATTGACCGAGCGAACGTTCTTCCGGCACTTCGCCGACAAGCGCGAGGTCCTGTTCGCGGGCGCGGACGCGCTGCAGGAGCTGCTGGTCAGCACGGTCGCCAACGCGCCCCAGTCACTGGCGCCGATCGACGCGGCAGCCGCGGGTCTCGAGGCCGCCGGCGCTCTCATCCAGGAGGGAGGGGAGCTCGCGCAGCAACGCCAGGCCATCATCGCTGCGAGCGCCGAGCTTAGAGAGCGCGAGCTGATCAAGCTCGCATCACTCGCCGCGGCGCTCACCGAAGCGTTGCGCCGGCGCGGCGTCAACGACCCAGCCGCGAGTCTAACCGCCGAGGCAGGCATCGCCGTCTTCAAGGTCGCGTTTGAACGCTATGTCGGCGACACCGACGGGCAAGACCTGCCGCGACTCATCCGAGAGTCGCTCAACGAGCTAAAGGCCGTTACCGCGGGCCGGTCTGCCTCGATCTAGTGCTTGGGCTGATCAACGCCGCCGGCCTCGCGTCGTGCGACCGTCGTCAGGACCGCGATGTCCTCGACGTCACTTGGTCTCCCGGTCGTCTGCTTCATGCGGATGAGGTCGTCCACGCCGACGATATGCAGGGCGATCCCGTCGAGGTCGGTCGTCAGGGCGCGTGTGCGCATCGCGGCGTACGCGGTGGCACCGGGGACTTCGTTCAAGATGTGCAACTCCCCATGTCGAGTCGTAAGAGGCTCCACGGCCGGGGCGACGCGGAGCTGCTCGGCGGTCGGCGTCGGGGCACTCGGCCCGAGTTCGACCGGGTGGGCGTCGAGCGCCACGAGCGCGGCTGCGAGTCGCTCGAAGTTCTCTGGGTCGGGTGCGGGTGTGACGTCGAGATCCTTCGTTGTTCGCCGACGTCCATGCACCTGCGCCTACGCCGAGGCGCTCCGCCGGCTGCGCCGAGACGGTCAGGTCCTGATCGCCACGCTGAGCCCGCCATCCACGATGAGCGGTTGGCCGGTTACATAGCTCGACTGATCGCTCAGCAGGAATGCGGCGCAGTGGGCGACCTCCCAGGCCGAGCCTTGGCGTCCAGCCGGGATCCGTACCTCGCCGCGCGCCGGATTGAAGCTCGTGGCGAGGCGGCCGAGCGGCGTGTCGATCAGCCCCGGCACGAGCAGGTTCACGCGTATGCGCGGCGCGCCCTCGACCGCCGCGTTGCGACACACAGCCTCCAGCGCGGCCTTTGACGCGGCGTAGGCTGGGATCGGGATCGATTCGCGGCCCGCGAGCGAGCCGACGAGCACCACCGAGGCGCCGTCCTCGAAGCTGGCCAGGGCGTGCTTACATCCCAGGAAGTGCGACCGCAGGTTGACCGCCATCACCCGGTCCCAGTCCTCGGTCGTCGTGCCCTGGAAGCCGATGCCACCGGCGATGCCAACGTTCATCACGAGCCCGTCGAGCCCGCCGAGGCCCGCCCGCGCCTCATCGAACATGCGCTCGATGTCGCGCTCCTCGGCGGCGTCGCCGATCGTCGTCACCGCGGTCTGACCCTCGTCGCGCACGAGCGTCGCGCTCGCCGCGGCGCTATCGGCGTCGAGGTCGGCGACCGCGACCGCGGCTCCCTCGCGCGCGCACAACTGCGAGATCGCCCGGCCGTTGCCGATCGGCGGGTCCTGCATCCCGTAGTCCTGCTGCCCACCGCCGACCACGAGCACGCGCCGCCCCTGCAAGCGTCCCGTCATCGCCCATCCTTGTTGACGGACCGCGCGTACTCCGCCCAGAAGTCGACCGTCTCGCGCTCGTGGCGGGTTCCCAGGTCGAGCGCGAGCCACGGGCCGATCGCGCTGTGCTCGGGTTTCTGTTCGAGTAGCGCTTCGTATTCAAAGAGCTTCTGCCGGTGGGTCTCGAGCTGGACCTCGGCCAGGTCGCCGACATCGGCGCCGAAGAAGAGCTTGAGCAGCGCGAGGTCGCGCAGCATGTAGGGCTCGGGGGTGAGCACTCGCAGCCAGTTCTCAAACGCGTCTCGCCCGCGGTCGGTGAGCGAGTACAGCTTGCGGCGCCTGCCGTCGTGCTCGCGCTGCTCGGTCACGTAGCCGGCGCGCGCGAGGCGTGCGGGCTCCGCGTAGAGCTGGGAGTGCGGCAGCGACCAGAAATGCCCGACGGTGGCCGAGACCATCTGCTTGAGGTCGTACGGAGTCGCCTTGCCGCTCATCGACAGTAGGCCCAGCACGATGTGGGAGGTGTGTGTGAGCTCGATCTCCTTGCTCATCAGAGCAGACCTTGATGGGATCCGTTTCGGATGGTACGATTAGGACCGTCAGCCGACGTGGAGCGGCTGGCGGTGAGCTTAGTTGACCGACGCAGGGGAAACGGAGAAGCGACCGATGCGCAGGGCATCCGCTTGGCTGACGTTGCTCGCGCTGGTCTCGCTCGCGTTTGCCGCCGTCGCCGCGGCGGCGCCGACCGTCACGTTCAAAGTGACGCCCATCCCGATTCCCGGATTCCCGGGCACGGGCAACATCTTGGGAGCTGGCGCCGAGGTGGAAGCCCAGGTCACGATCAGTGGGACCGAATACGGGGGCTTCCCCTCCCCTCTCACCGGAATGAGCTTCTACGCTCCCGCAGGGGTCAACGTGACTCCCACGGGCTTTGTCGACTGCGCGTCATCTGCGCTCGAAGCCAGGGGTGCCCAGGGGTGCCCGAAGAACTCGAGCGCCGGCCTACTGGGTTACCGCTGGTGCGCCCTACGGACCGGAGCTGATGATCGAAGTACCGCTGGTCCAAACCGTGCCCGGCGCCGACGACGCCTCGATCCTCTCGTTCAAAGTCAAGGTCGGCGCCGCGTACAGGAAGGCCAAGAACACGGTCTCCTACATCACGCTGCCGAGGAAATGCCCGAAGGCGGCTTGCCGGTGAAGGCCGAACTGAAGTTCATGAGCGGCGAAACCGTCACGGTCGCCTACAAGCACCCGTGCCCCAGACGCAAGTGACGCGCTGAGCTCGCCGCACATCGGTGGTAGTCTCGGCGGCCAATTCATCGACCGTGCCGCCACGGCTGCAGCCGGCCCGACGGCGAGAAAGGACCGGGGATGCGCTCCACCGCTTGTCGGGTTTCGCTGCTGACGACACTGCTGGCGGCGGGCCTGTTGGCCTTCTCCGCGAGCGCTTTTGGGGCGATCGATCTCGGTCCCAGTGGCGAACCGCCGGTCATCGCCTACGAACCCCTCACCCAGACCACGTACGTCGCCTGGAGAGGGCCCGAATTGCATTCGATCGAGCTCTGCGTCCTCGCCAGCGGCGCGAGCGGGTGCACCGGTGGTACGTATGACCTCAAGGACGAAGCGGCCGGTGCGAGCACGGTCTATGCCACGCCGCAGATCGTGATCGAGCCCGGTGGGGGTGCCGTGGTCGTGGCCAACCTAGCTGGCGTCAACGAAGCGATCGCGCCGAAGGAATACAGCGAGGTCGGTGTGGTCGCGTGGTCGTCGGTCGCCGGCGGCGCCAGCTTCGGAGCGCCCGGCCAGGGGCTCGCCGACCACGGCGAGCTGCTCGCCCCCGACATCAACGACGGCGATCCGCCCGGCGCCGGAGCGGTCGCACTCGGGGGGGCCAACGTCGGAGTGTTCGGAAACAGCTACCCGTTCAGCGACGCCTTCGCCGCCTTCAACCTGACCGAACCTGCGCCCCACAAGCTGCCCAAGCCGGACACCAGCGAACTGTTTGGTCAGGATCTGGCGGCGGACAGCGGCCAGGTCGCCGCGTTGCTCAACACCCCCAAGGCCGAAGAAGACCTCGTGGTCACGGTCGGCGCAGGGCCTTTTACGAAAGTCCCCGCATGTCCCTCCTCTGAACAACACACCGGCTACGCCGTCGCCGACGCGACCTTGGCCAACCTCAACACGCAGGCCGCCTGGGAAGTCCAAGGCCCCTATTTCAAGCCGATCGACTGTCTGGCCAAATCTCCCGTGCTCGCCGGCGGGCCGAGCGGAATCGGCGTGTTCGAGGATGAGGGCCCGGGCCTCCAGGGGCCGGGCGCCGACGGCGTCGACTACCGACCCTTCGAGCCAGCGACCCTGAGCTTCGGCGCCCCCGTGCAGGTCTCCGACGAGACCGCCGTCACGCTCTTGGGCGCCAACGACCTGAGCCTCTCGCAGGACTCCAGCGGTGGCATCTATGCGATGTGGCTCGACCGGAACGGCGTCGAGCTCAGCTACAGCAACACCGCAGGAGCCAGCTGGCAGGCTCCGGTATCCGCCCAGGTTGCCGACGCAGGCGATCCCGTGATCGCCGGCGTCGGCGCCGGCAACGCCGAGGTCGCCTACACCGCGAATCTAGGCGGCGGCTCCCAGGAGTACCTGCAGCTGATCAACTCCACGTCCAATGCCGGCAACTCGCAGACGGTCACCGTCGGTGGTGACAACGTCTCCCTCAGCGCGCCGAGTCAGTGCGTGCGCAACGGCCTCGTCAACAGCCAGGTCAAGGTCGCGCTGCCCTCCGCCAAGCGCAAGGGCAAGGTGGTGGTGAAGATCTATGAGGTGATCTTCAAGGTCGCCGGCGAGACGGTCACGATCAAGCGCACGCACCTCTCAGACGCGCCGTTCAAGGTCACGATCCACCTCAAGCACATCAAGCCCGGCACCAAGCTGGTGCTGACTGCCCACGCGCTAATCGCCGTCAAAAAAGGCCCCAAGCGCTCGAAGACGCTGAAGATAACGCTCACGAGCTGCGCCTGAGTGCCACCAGACCGTAGGGCGGCCAGCGAACAGCAGCGCAAACCTGGCAGCCGCCGATGAGCACCGCACAGACCAGCCCAGTCGAGGTGCGTGAGCTGCCCCGAGGCGAGACGCATCTCGCTCACCACGCGATGCACGCACTACGGACCGAATTTGAGCGCGAGCAGGAGTTCGTCGAGCGCGTCGACAGCGTGCTGCGCCCCGCGGGCTACAGACTGGTCGGCGCCTTCGCCCTCGATCGCGCGCAGGCTCTCGCGGTGGCCGGCTTTCGTAGCGGCGACAGCCTGGCGTGGGGGCGCTATCTCTACGTCGATGACCTCTCGACCGCTGCCGACGCGCGGCGTCATGGCTACGCGGGCGCGCTGCTCGACTGGCTGTGCGACGAGGGTCGCCGCCTCGGATGCGCGCAGCTGCACCTCGACTCGGGGACCGGCCCGGAGCGCTTCGACGCCCACCGGCTCTACCACAGCCACGGGCTCGCGATCTACTCACATCACTTCGCCCGCGGCCTGTAGCAGCAGCAGATCCCAGCCTCGAGCGAGCATCCCAGTGGAACGAGATCGGCAGTGAACCAAGGCCGCGATCAACTCGGCGGCCCCGATCCCTTCGGCGACACCTTCGTCGCGATGGCCGGCGCGCGCGCCGTGATCACAGCCACGCGGCTGGGCGTGCTGAGCGCGCTCGCGCGGGAGCGCGCGACGCCCAGCGCCCTGGCGGCCGAGCTGAGTCTCGACCAGGTCGGGATCGAGGCGTTGCTGACCGCGCTTGCCGCACTCGGCTACGTGGAGGCGGGCGCCGACGGGACCTACTGCCCGACCGCGACGGGGCTGCGCCTTGCGGTTGGCGGGAGCGACTCCGTGGCGCATTTCGTGGGCGCCTACAACGCCTTCGCGTGGGAGATGCTCGGCGACCTGGACGAGCTCCTGCTGGGCGAGCGCACAGCCGCATCGCACCACAGAGCGCCCGGGGATCCCTTCTGGGAGCCCTACATTCGCGGTCTGTTCGAGCTGACACGCGGCGAGCACGACGAGGCCGCGCGACTGGTCGCGGTTTCAGAGCCGCGCGAGCTGCTCGACGTGGCCGGCGCCCACGGCGGCTTTGCGATCGCCATGTGTCGGCTCCACCCACGGCTGAGAGCGACGGTCCTCGACCTTCCAGCGAGCGCGGCGGTCGGCCGGCGGATCGTCGCCGAGGCTGGCTTCGCGCAGCGGATCTCCTTCCGCGAAGGGGACGCGCTCGAGCATGACCTCGGCGAGGATCTGGACGTGGTCTCGATCTTCAACCTGCTGCACCACCTACCCGCGCCGTCCGTGCAGGCGTTGCTCGCTCGCGCGCATTCCTCGCTGCGTGCAGGCGGATGCCTCGTGGTAGGCGAGACCGAGCGCAGCGAGCACGGGGAGCCCGCGAGCCTCAACGGTGCAATGAGCGGGCTCGTCTACTTCGCATCCAGCGGCACGCGCAACTACACGCGACGCGAGCTCGTCGGTTGGCTTACGCAGGCCGGATTCGCGACCGTTGACGTTCACCGCAGCGAGGCGTCGCCGTGGCGCCTGCTGTTCCTCGCGCGCACCCGCCCCCCTTCAGCCTCGAGCGGCTCGGTTTAGCTGTCCACGCCCGCGGTCGATGATGGCCGTGCGTCCCATCTCAGCCTTGAATAATCTTTTGGCATACCATATTCTAGATCCATGGCCACCAAGGAACTTCTCCGCACGCCCGCCGTCGAGGACTACTCCAAGGCGATCTTCGCGCTCGAATCGCGCGACGACGAGCCCGTCTCCACTAACGCTCTGGCCGAGCGTCTGGGCATAACGCCCGGGTCGGTGTCGGCGATGCTCAAGCGGCTGGACGAGCTCGGCCTGACCTCGCACGTGCCCTACCGCGGCGTTCGTCTGACCGCCGATGGCCGGCGCGTAGCGCTCGAGGTCATCCGCCATCACCGCCTGCTCGAGAGCTACCTCGCCGACGCGCTCGGGATGCCGTGGGATCGTGTTCACGCCGAGGCGGAGGTGCTCGAGCACGTGCTCTCCGACGACCTCGAGGCGTTGATCGCCGCCAAGCTCGGACACCCGACCGTCGATCCACATGGTGACCCGATCCCAAGCGCCGACCTGGAGCTCGAGGAGCGGGCGACCAACCGCATGGAGAGCCTGCAGCCCGGCGATGAGGGCCTGTTCGTCCGCGTCTCGGACTCCGATCCGGAGATGCTGCGATACCTGGCCGATCGCGGCATCTCACCGGGAGACCGCTTCGCGGTGCGTGATCGTCAGCCGTTCGGCGGCCCCCTGTTCGTGCGCTTCGGCGAGCGCGAGCACGCGATCGGCGGGCGGCTCGCGGGTGCGATGCGGGTCGAGCTCGAGCGCTCGTCCGCGACGCCTGAAGCCGCTGCCGCGGAGGGCGGTGGATGAGCACCTCTGAAGCCGCCGCCTCCCCCCTCCTCGGCCAGCCGCTGATCACCGACGAGGACACGGCGCGCTCGCACGACCGTTCGCGCGTGCATCATGCGCGCCGGCATCGCAGGCGCTGGTATCTGATGTGGCTGCTCGTCGGCCCGGGGATCCTGGCGATGCTCGGCGAGAACGACGGGCCGAGCATGATCGCCTACGCGGCCGACGGCGCGCAGTATGGGCTCGGGTTCTTCGTTCCGTTCATCCCGATCCTGTTTGCGATGGCCTTCGTCTGCCAGGAGATGTGCATGCGTGTGGGGGCGGTCACCCACCGCGGCTACGGCGAGCTGGTCCTGCAGCGCTACGGAAGGGTTTGGGGCTGGTTCGGCGCCGGCGATCTCACGCTCACCAACCTCGTCACGCTCGTCGCGGAGTTCGTCTCGATCCGCGTCGGGCTCGCCTACTTCCACCTCGGCCCCGACGTGGCCGTCGCGCTCGGACTGGCGCTGGTCGTGTTCACTCTCAGCGGCGGGCGCTACTGGCGCTGGGAGCGGATCGTGCTCGGCCTGGCTCTCTTCAACGGCCTGTTCCTGCTCGCGGCGATCCTCGTCAAACCGCACCTGGGAGCGCTCGCTAGCTCGTTCGACTTCACGCCGCTCCCCGGCGGCAGCTTCAATACGCTGCTGCTGTTGCTGGCCTCCACGATCGGCGCGACGGTCACCCCGTGGATGATCTTCTTCCAGCAGAGCGCGTCAGCCGACAAGGGCATGACCCCCAGCGACATTCGGCACGGCCGCTATGACACAGCGGCCGGCGCGACCCTCGCCGCGATCTTTGGGGTCGGAGCGTTGATCGCCGGCGCGGCGCTGCTCGCGCACAATGGCTCGGGCATCCAGGGATTCGCACCGGGTGCTGGATTTCCGGAGGCGCTCACGCGCGTCGCCGGCGGCACGGTCGGCACCGTGTTCGCGCTGGGGCTGGTGGAGGCGGGAGCGGTGGCGATCCTCACGATCTCCGCCAGCACCGCCTACGCCGCGGGCGAATGCGTGGGCGCATCGCACAGCTTCAACAGCTCCCCGCGCAACGCCGCCCTCTTCTACGCCGCCAACATCAGCGTCGCGTTGCTCGCGGCCCTCGTCATCCTGATTCCGGGCGCGCCGCTGCTGTCGATCGCGCTCAACGCCAACGTGCTCGCGACCGTGCTGCTCCCCGTCAGCCTGGTGTTGATGCTGATGCTCGCCAACGACAAGGGGCTGATGGGCCGCTGGGCGAACAAGCGCTCGACGAACGTGATCGGGATCACGGTGGTCGCGTTCGTCGGGCTCTGCGGGGCCGCATACGGCATCGACTCCTTCCTGCAGACAATCCATCTCATCGGCTCATGAAGTCCCCGACTCCTGTCATCGATGGCATAAACCAGGGCACCGCTATCCGCGAGCAGGACCTGCAGCCGCAGGAGCGCCTCGAGGACGAGCTGATCATGCACCTCGAGCGCGATCAGTTCGTGGCCGAAACCTCCAGACCCGTGCCGCGAGCGGCGCTCAGCGCACGCGCCCTCGCCGGCCTGTGGGCGCTGCGCGTGTTCGTCGTCCTCGTCAGCCTGATGGTCATCTACACGTTCGTGGCGCAGCTGCACTGAGCGTGCTGCACGTCTCGCTCAGTCGATCAGCAGCTCCACGATCGCAAACACTCCCACCACCACGATCACCCCCCGTAGCGCGCGCGGCGGCAGCCGGCGCCCATAGCGCGCACCCACTTGAGCCCCCACGATCGAGGTGGCCGCGATGATCGCGGCCGGCCCCCACGCGACATGCGCGGCGAACACGAAGTACACGCCCGCAACACCGTTGACCAGGCCCGCGAGCACGTTCTTCAGAGCGTTCGTACGCTGCAGGTCCTGCGCCAGCGCCACGCCCAGGATCGCGAGCAGCAGGATCCCCTGGGCCGCGCCGAAGTAGCCGCCATAGATGCCTGTGAGGTAGATCGCCAGCGGCGTGAGCACGCCCCCTCTGCGCTCGAGGTCGACTTCGCGCTTGACCAGCCACGCGCTCAGGCGTGGCTGCAGCACCGTCAGCACGAGCGCCATGGCGATGAACACGGGCACGATCGCCGCGAACGCCGATGCGGGCAGCACCAGCAGCAGCACGGCCCCCGTGATGCCTCCGGCCACTGACATCGCGCCGAAGCGCACCGCGCGAGCGCGCTGGCCCGCGAGCTCGCGCCGGTAGCCGACGACGCCCGACACCGAGCCGGGCACCAGGCCGATCGTGTTGGAGACGTTCGCCGTAACCGGCGCGTAACCGAACGCCAGCAGCACCGGGAACGTGATCAGGGTGCCGCTGCCAACGACCGTGTTGATCGTACCCGCCGCCAGACCCGCGAGCGCGATCGCAACGATTTCACCGGGGCTCATCTCACGTCGACCCGGAGCTCTGGAGCGATCAGGCGACGAACTCGACGATCGACTGCGCGAAGCGCGGGTCCGCGAGCGTTTCGATGTGATTGCCGGTGAGCACCCGCAGCGTGGCGTGCGGTATGGCCCCTGCGAGCACCTCCGGTCTGACAGCGAGCGGATCGGCATCCCCCGCGAGGACAAGCGTCGGCGCGACGATGCGGTCGAGGGCAATGTCGCCTCGGAAGATCGACAAGGCCTGCGCCACCAGCGCCTCACGATCGGCGCCGAACGCGTCGGCGAGCGCGCGAAATGCAGCCGCCTCCGGGCTCACAAGCGTCGCCGGGTCCTCGGCGCGGAGTGCCTCGATGATCGAGTCGTTGGAGACCGCGCGCCGGTCGACGCCGCCGCACTCGAGCACGCCCGAGCCAACCCCGCCCACCACCAGGCGCCGAACCCGCTCGCCGCCGCTGGCGTAGATCAGCGCGACGACCGCTCCCATCGAGTAGCCGACGAGGTCGACCTCGCGCGCACCGACCACGTCGAGCAGGACCGCGAGGTCGCGCGCCATACGCTGCTCGCCGTAACGGGCAGGGTCGTGCGGCTTCTGCGAGCGGCCATGACCCCTCGCGTCGGGCGCGATCACCCTGCGCCCTGCGGTGAGCAGCGCCTCGACCACGCCCGGCACCAGCCAGTTCGCGTTGGCGTCGACGACGAACCCGTGGTGGAGGACCACCGGCCGCGAGAGCGTCTGCTCCGCGCCCCATTCCTGGTAGGCGATCTCCAGCTGATCCCAGCTCTTGAAGCTCTTCATGGCTATACCGTTGTGCGGCATGAACGTCGAGAAGGCTATCCGCACCCGTCGCACGCACAGGACATGTACCCCCGGCTCGCCGGTGCAGCCCAGCGCGGCAACCGCTTCGGCATGAGCGCCATACGCGAAGCCGCGCGCACGCTGTGGCCCGCGGCGGGCGACCGCCACGGACCGCTGCTGCCGATGATGGTCGCGCTCACGTTCGTCACGGGCGTCGTCGATGCCGCCAGCTACCTGGAGCTCGGGCACGTGTTCGTCGCGAACATGACCGGCAACGTGGTGTTCCTCGGCTTCGCCTTGGCGGGTGCATCCGGCCTGTCGGCCGCCACGTCGCTGGTCGCGCTCGGCTCGTTCCTGGTGGGCGCGCTGGCGGGCGGGCTGCTCGGCGCTCGGACCGCGGAGCATCGCGGTCACACGCTGCGCGCCGCGAGCGCGGCGCAGCTCGCGCTGATCGCGATCGCGCTGATCATCGCGCTCGCAGCCACCGAACCGCTGCACACCGGTGTGCGTTACGCCCTGCTCGTTCCGATGGCGCTCGCCATGGGCGTGCAGAACGCCGCGGCGCAGCGCCTAGCGGTGCCCGAGCTGACCACCACGGTCCTCACGCGCACGCTCACCGGCCTCGCTTCGGAAGCGAGCGTGGCGGGCGGGCCCGGCTCCAAGCTCGGGCGCCGCACGGTCGCGGTGGCGGCGATGCTGCTCGGCGCCCTCACCGGCGGACTGCTCGCCCTGCACGTAGCGGTCGCAGCCGCGCTGGCCGTCGCCGCTGTGGTCGTGCTCGGCGTCGGGCTCGCCGTCCACGTCCTCTCACGCCCAGACGCCGCCTGGATCTGAGCCAAGCTGCTCACACGTCTGCCGTCCGTCGAGGGCCTCCCCCGCTCCTACTTGACCGTCAACGTGCCTTCCATGCCGGCCATCCGGTGTCCGGGTACAGAGCAGAAGAACTTGTAGGTGCCGGGCTTGAGGTCGAGCGTCAGGGTCTTTGAGCCTTCCTGAACCGTCGGGGTCGCCCCCAGGATCTGTTTGGAGGCGGATTCGATCGTCACGTTGTGACCCAACGGCGCCATGTTGGTGAAGTCGATCGAGACCTTGCCCGCGTTGGCCGTCAGAGAGCTCGTGCTGTATTTCAGCTGACCTTCGGAGTTGGCGGCCAGGCTCAACGCCTGCCCCGCGACGGCGCCAGCGCTCGTCGAGCTCGATGTCGTGGACGTCGTCGCCGTCGCGGCCGTGCTGGTTGGGGTTGACGTCGAGGAGCTCGAGCCACTGGACGAGCTGCCGCAGCCGGCCAGCACCAGCAGGCCGGCGATCAGCGCCAGCGCGGGGAGCTTCGCGACGGAGTGTGTCGTTGTTCGATCTGCTGCGTTGAAGCTCACGGGTGAGGTCCTCCTGTTTGGGTTCGTCGCTTATCAGGATGCCGCCCGACCCGGATACTCCCCGGCTCGGGCGCGAGCGTCGCAGCGTCTACGCTGCGGGGACCTCCTCCTGCTCGACGGGGTTCGCCGCCGCTGGCTGCTGTGGCGGCGGCGTGGGTGTTGCGGCGGCTGCCGCGTGGGCGGCGAGGGCGCCGAGCGCTCCCACGATGAACGTCGGAAGCGCCGATCTTGAGTCACGCCGCTCGCGTTCGATTTCGACCAACGCGAGCACAGCGGCGATCAGCACCACGTTGTACTCGTAGCCGCCCTTGGCCACCCACGGGCCATTTTTGGCGTGCACCCGGTGGATCGCCGTCAACATCGTCGCGGTCAGCACGGACCCCGCGAGCCGCGGTGCGAGCCCGCTTGCGAGCAGCGCCCCGCCGCCGGCCTCCGCCGCACCGGCCGCGATCGCGTTGCGCCGGCCCGGGTGCAGGCCGAGCGCCTCGAAGCCCTGCGCGGTCGCGTCCAGGCCGCTGCCGCCGAACCAGCCGAACAGCTTCTGTGTCCCATGCCCGAAGAAGAACCCACCCACCGCCAGCCGCAGCAGCGATCGTCCAATTCTCATCTCACAACCTTTCTCGATCCACTTGATTTATACGCCTCGTCCTAGGGTGCCGCCGGGACCACCACGAGCGGTCCGTCGCTCGCGCGCAGCTCGCTCGTCTCGAACGAGCTCCCCGGCAGGCGCTGCACCTCCGCGCAGCGCGCCAGGAAGGCATCGGCCGTGTCGAGAAAGCCGATCCGTGGCGTGCGGTAGTGCATTGGCACCGCCCACCGCGGTGACAGGCGCTCGACGATCGTCGCGGCCTGCTCGGCGCCGATCGTGGGTCCGCCGCCGACGGGGATGAACAGCAGGTCGATCTCGCCGATCGCCGCCGCCTGCTCCTCGCGCAGGGCGCTCTGGCCGAAGTCGCCGAGGTGGCACACGCGCATCCCGTCGAGCTCGAATACGAAGATCGTGTTGGGGCCGCGAGCTGTGCCGGCCTGCTCGTCGTGCTCAGAGGCGATCGCCGTGACCTCACCGAGCGGGGACTCCAGGCGACCCGCGGTCGAGCGCAGGATCGCGGGGTCGCCGCCGATCACCTCCACGCCGTTGTGATCGGGGTGCTCGTGCGTGACGAGCAGCAGCTGAGCGTCCGCGCCCGCGATCGGCGGATAGTCGAACTGCAGCCCGCGGGCGCTGAGCGCCGACAGGTCCGCGAAGGGGTCGATCGCCACGGCGCCCTCGCCGGCGCTGAGGTGAAACGCCGACTGGCCGTACCACTCAACGCGCATGCTGCTCCTCTGCTGTCGTAGTTCGCGCGAGCTCTCTCGCGCCGTGATCGAAGGCCCTTGCAGCGCCGTCCGCCTGATCCTCGCCGACTGGTTGCGCAGGTGGCTGCGCGACGTAGTGATACCTGCCACCGCGCATCAGCGAGGCGCCAGCAGCGACCAGGCAGGCGATGATCGCAAACGCGAACGCCTCGTGCAGCCCGATGCGAAACGGCGCGGAGATCAGGTGGGGGAAGAACGACTTGCCCGTCAGCGTCGCGCGATTGTGCGCGGAGAGCGCCGCCAGCGCGTGCGGGCCCAGGAGGTGTTCGATCGGGTTGTAGCCGAGGAAGGCGGCGAACAGGATCGACACGGGCGGCAGGTGCGCGGCGGCGCTCGCGCTGGCGAAGGACACGCCGTGGGCCTGCAGCCCGGCGCGCATCGTCGCCGGCAGCGTGGTGGACAGGCCGATGATCATCAGCGAGAAGAAGATCCCGATCGAGAGGACCTGCGCGGAGTTCTGGAAGGTCTGGTTCATGCCGCCGCCCGCGCCGCGGTCGCTCGCCGGGAGACTGTTCATCACCGCCGCGCGGTTGGGCGAGGCGAACATGCCCATCGAGACGCCGTTGAGGAACAGCACGATGGCGAACAGCGGATACGGAAAGTCGGTCGGCAGCAGTCCAAGCAGAAAGAAGCTGAGCGCCGCTCCAAGCATGCCGCCCGTCGCGAACCAGCGTGCGCCGAAGCGATCGGACAGGTAGCCGGAGGTCGGCCCGGACAGCAGCATGCCGACGATCAGCGGCAGCATGTAGATGCCGGCCCACAGCGGCGTGTCGGCGAAGTCATAGCCGTGCTGCGGCAGCCAGATGCCCTGCAGCCAGATGATCAGAATGAACATCAGGCCTCCGCGAGCGACGGCCGAGAGAAAAGTGGAGAGCGTGCCGAAGGTGAACGCACGGATGCGGAACAGCGCCAGGCGGAACATGGGAGCGGCGACCCGTCGCTCGATCGCCCCGAAGGCCGCCAGACAGACCACGCCGCTACACAGCAGGGCGATCACCCGCGGGCTGGTCCAACCGGTGGCGTGGCCGCCGTAGGGGCGGATGCCATAGGTGACCGACACCATGATCAGGATCAGCCCGAGGGCGAACGTGATGTTGCCCGCCCAGTCCACCGGTGCGCGTCTGGGAGTGCCCCGCTCCTCGAGCTTCAGATACGCCCACACGCTGCCGAACAGGCCGATCGGCACCGAGATCAGGAACACCATGCGCCAGTCGATCGGCGCCAGCAGGCCACCGAGCACCAGCCCCACGAACACGCCGCTGACGCCGACGATGTTGTTGATGCCGAGCGCCATGCCGCGCTGGTTGGCCGGGAACGCGTCGGTCAGGATCGCCGCCGAGTTGGCCAGCAGAAACGCGGCTCCGACCCCCTGCACGACGCGAAAGCCGATCAGATACAGCGCTCCCGCTCGCCCGCTCAGCCAGTCGACCGTCAGCAACAGCGACGCGAGCGTATAGACGACGAAGCCGAGGTTGTACATGCGCACCCGCCCGTACATGTCTCCGAGACGCCCAAGGCTCACGATCAGGACGCTCGTGACGACCAGGAAGCCGAGGATCATCCACAGCAGGTAGAAGCTGTTCGCGGGCTGTAGCGGGTCCAGATGGATACCGCGGAAGATGCTCGGCATCGCGATCAGCACGATCGACCCGTCGAGGGTCGCCAGCAGGACGCCCAGCGTCACGTTCGACAGGGCGATCCACTTGTAGCGGTCCGCGCGGTCCGCGCCGCCGGGAGCGCCGGTGCGCACGCGTCCGCGCGTCTGCGCCCTGGTGTGCACCTCGCTCGCCATCCAATCATTAATACAGGAAAACTGAACAGTTTCCCTGCACTTCGCCAGATATAGTTCGCAGGCGTGGGCACAGCTGTCGACACCACCCTGCTCGCGAGCGAGCTGCGCGTCGTGCTCGGTCGTCTGGTGCGCCGGCTGCGTGCCGAGCATCGCTTCTCGCTCTCGCAGGCCTCGGTGCTCGGACGGCTAGATCGCGAAGGCACGATGTCGATCGGCGACATGGCGCTGGCCGAGCGCGTGCGCCCGCAGTCGATGACCCAGACGATCGGCGACCTGGAGACGGACGGCCTGATCGCACGACGCGCCGACCCCACCGACGGGCGCCGCACGCTCATCGACCTCACCGACCAGGGACGGCACGCCCTGCAGGAGGACCGTCGCCGGCGCGAGGGGTGGCTCGCGCAGGCGATCGCGCAAGACCTCTCCGCGCAGGAGCAGCGGGTGCTGATGCAGGCCCTCGGCCTGCTCGGGCGTCTCTCAGAGGACTGACCTCGGGCGCGTCTCAGAGGACTGACCGAGCCAACCCGGGAGCGAGCGAGGTCGGGCGCCCGCCCCGGGGTCGGCTCAGTATCCGTAGGCCGGTTTGCTGGGTGTGCTCGAGGAGGCGGGCGCGGCGGCGATCGCGGTGCCCGACGCCGACACCGCGTGCCAGGTGCCACCGAAGCTCGCGATGCCCTGGCCGTTGGCTTCGCCGCTGGCGTGGTCGTTCGCGTAGGTGTATAGCGGCAGGCCGTTCAGCGTGACCTGCAGCATCCCGTTGCTGCGGTGCAGGATCGCCACGTGCCCCTGCACACCCGCACCGGCCTGCAGCTTCGTCGCGGACGAGGGCACCGTCACCGGCGGCCAGAACTGCAGGCATTCGGCGCTCGTGCACAGCAGGTGGCTCGTGGTCTCGGGAGTGAGCACGTACAGCGTCCGCCCGGCCGAGTCGACCGCCACCTGCTGGCCGAGCTTCGAGCTGGAGGCCAAGCCGATCGCCGCGGCGTTCGACGTGGAGGGCGCAGTCGTCGAGCTGGCGCTCGCGGCAGCAGCGGTCGAGCTCGACGGAGCCGTTGTGCTGCTGGTGCTGGAGCTGCCGCAGCCAGCGACGGCGAGTGCCGCGGCGGCTAGGGCAAGGAGCGATGATCTCGGCACTGGGTGTCTCTCTTCTCGGTCGGGTCTCGGAGAATCCGCTGCTTCGAGTGTTGTTTGTGGGACCAACTCTCCCTGTCAAAGACTCCGACTACCCGCGATTGCTTCCCGCCCACCCGAGCGCTCGTCGCAGGGCATCCACGCTAGGGCTCGGTGTGGACGATCACCTCCGCGATGCCGTCGATCTGCTGGCGAAGCTCGTCCTCGAGCTCGCCCGCGAGGCGGTGCGCGTCGGTCAGCGACGCGTCGGGGTCCACGACCAGCGTCAGAAACAGGACGCTGCCGGCGTCGGTGGACAGCAGCCTCACCCGCTGTGGATCGCTCCCCGTGCGCTCGCGTACGAGCCGCTCGATCGCGCGGGCCCGCCGCAGCTCGGCGCCCTGCTCCGGCGCCCGCGCCGCCAGCGGACGCTCGAGCGGCTCGAGGTGGGTCTGCACATCGGACACGCCCGGCCGCGCGCGGATTGCCTGCTCGACGCGCTCGGCCGTCTCGTGGGCCGACTGCAGGTCGACATTAGCTGGGAACTTCAGATGCAATGACACGCTCCTGGATCCGCGCTGCTCGAAGATCGTGATGTCGTGCGCCTCCTTGACGAGCGGCTCGGACAACGCGATCGCGAGCACGCGGTCGCGCAGGTCGAGGCCCTGGCGGCGCGGCTCGACGTGCACGACCACGTCGCTGCCCGGTAGGGCCCGCTCGAGCGCCCCCTCGATCAGGTCGGCGGCGCGGTGGCCCTCGACGACCGCTTGTCCGGGCGCCACCCTCACGACCACGTCCGCGAAGTAGCGCCCGGCCGACTCGCGCACGCGCAGCCGGCCCAGCTCGATGTCCGGGCCGAGCGCCGCGATCGCTCGCTCGGCCGCCGCCCGCGCCTGCTCTGGGGCGCGGTCCATCAACACGTTGGCGTTCTCAGCGATCAGCCGGCCGGCGGTGGCGAAGATGATCGCCGCGACGAGCAGCGCGGCCAGCGAGTCGCCCTGCTGCAGGCCCGCGTGCACAGCGAGCAGGCCGGCCAAAACCACCACCGAGCCGGCCATGTCGGCGGCGAAGTGCAGCCCGTTGGAGCGCAGCGCCGGACTGCCGTAACGACGCCCGAGGCGCAGCGACGCGCGCGCGCGGCTGAAGTCGAGGACCAGCGCCAGCGCCAGCACCGCGAACTGGTACCAGTGGATGCTCGGCGCCCGTCCACCCGTGAGCAGATGGCCGATCGCCTCGATGCTCACCAGCACGCCGCCCACGAGCAGGATCACGGCCTCCCCAAGGGCTCCAAGGTTCTCGGCCCGAAGATGGCCGTAAGGGTGGTCGCGATCGGCCGGGCGGCCGCCGAGCCTGACCGCGAAGAACGTGAGCACGGCGGCGATCACGTCGCCGCTGGACTCGATCCCCGCAGAGACCAGCCCGAGGCTGCCCGTGGCCAGGCCCACGCCGAGCTTGATCGCCACGAGCACGCCGGCCACGAGGATCGAGAGCACGGTCGTGCGCCGGCGGGCGAGGTCCTGTTCGGTGTCGGCGACCGGTGTCATCGCTGCAGACTAGAGCCGCCGGCGCCCTCGACGGCGCTCGTAGCCGGTCCCCGGCGCAGCGTATCTTGGGTGCGTGGAGCACGATCACGCCGCGCACTCCCACGCCGTCCACGCCGACGCCGACAGCGGCCCGCTGACCATGGCGTTGGTGCTGATCGTGGCCTTCATGGGCGTCGAGGTGGCGGCCGGCGTGATCGCGAACTCGCTCGCGCTGCTCTCGGACGCCGCGCACATGCTCACCGACGCGGGCGCGATCGGCTTCTCGCTGCTCGCGCTGCGGCTCGCCGCAAGACCGGCCGCCGGCGCGATGACCTTCGGCTTCAAGCGCGTGGAGATCCTCTCCGCGCAGGTCAACGGCGTGACGCTGCTGATCCTGGCGGCATTCATCGCCTACGAGGCCATCCGCCGCCTGTTCGCCCCACCCCACGTCCGCGCCGCGCTCGTCCTGCTCGTCGCCCTGGTCGGCATCCTGGTCAACCTCGCCGCGATCCGCGCCTTGTCCAAGGCCAATCGCCAGAGCCTGAACGTCGAGGGCAGCTTCCAGCACATCCTGGTTGACATGTACGGCTTCATCGGCACCGCGATCGCCGCCGCGATCATCCTGACGACCGGCTTCGAGCGAGCCGACCCGCTCGTCTCGCTCGTGATCGCCGGTCTGATGACCCGTTCGGGCTACTCGCTGGTGAAGGCCTCCGGGCGCATCTTCCTGGAGGCCGCGCCCGAGGGCCTGGACCCGCAGGCGATCGGTGCGGCGCTCGTCGGCGAGGTGGGCGTGATCGAGGTCCACGACCTGCACGTGTGGGAGGTCGGCAGTGGCTTTCCCGCATTGTCCGCGCACGTGCTGGTGAGCGCCGACCGCGACTGCCATGCGGCGCGCCGTGCGATGGAGGCGATGCTGCACGAGCGCTTCGGGCTCGAGCACACGACCCTGCAGGTCGATCACCGCGCCAGCCAGCTGCTGGAGATCGCGCCGCCCGCGGCGGCGTCCAAGCCGGGCTGAGATCCCCGGCGCCAGCGGCCCGCCGTGGAGCCCGCTAGCCGGCCTGCCCGCTCGGGCGCACGAGGATCTCGTTGACGCTCACGTTCGGCGGCTGGCCGATCGCGTACACGACCGCGTCCGCGATGTCCTGCGCGGAGAGCGGCGTGACCCCGGCGAACCGCTTGGCCATCTGCTCGAGGACCTCCGGGCGATTGTGGCCGGGCAGCTCCGTGGCCACAGCGCCCGGCTCGATGATCGTCACGCGCACGCCCATCGCCACGCCCTCTTGGCGCAGCGACTCCGAGAACGCGCCCACGCCGAACTTCGTCAGGTTGTACACGCCGGAGCCCGCGCGGGCGATGCGCCCGGCGACGGAGCTAACGTTGACGATGTGCCCGGAGCCCTGGTCGCGCATCAGCGGCAGCGCCGCGTGCGTGCAGTAGAGCACGCCGAACACGTTCGCGTCGATCATCCGCCGCCACTCTTCGGTGGGCGCGTCCTCGATCGGGCCGAGGAGCATCACGCCGGCGTTGTTGACGAGCACGTCCAGCCTGCCGAGCTCGGAGTACGCGCGCGCCACGAATGCCCGCGCCTGCGCCTCGTCCCCCACATCCGTCGCCACGGCGATCGCGCGCCCGCCGTCATCGATGATGCGCTGCGCGAGCGCATCGATCCGATCGGCTCGTCGGGCGGCCAGGGCCACGGTGGCGCCGACGCGGGCGCAGGCCAGCGCGGTGGCCTCGCCGATGCCGGACGAGGCGCCGGTCACCGCGACAACCTTGCCGCTGAGATCGTCGATGGTCATGCGCCGAGCTTACCTTGCAGACCTCAGCCCGCGGCAGGCGCCATCCGATACCGCTATCAGGCCCGAACAGACCGCTCCTTCCGGCGCAACCGCGGGTTTTATGCGGCAGAGTCGGGGGCACGATAGATGTGATCGCCGGGAAGGTAACCGCCCATCCGGCGTCGAACGAGCTAGTAGGAGCGCTTTCATCGAGAATGGTTGACAACGCAACTATCGAGGCGTATAATTCCGACTCCAAGCATCGGATTAGAAGGACGCTCATGTCAGATTCGCCTACAAACCCAACCCTCACACTAGAGCCTGAGACCGAGGAGCTCGTCGCGGACGCCGAGCCGGTGACCGCTGCCGCGGGGCGGCTGGACAGCCCGATCGAGCGCATCGACGTCGGGTCCGCCGACACGTTCATCCCGGAGTCGGTCGACCAGCTGCTCGCTCACTCACGCCGTTACCCCCTGCTCACCCCAGCTCAGGAGATCGACCTGGCCAAGCGGATCGAGCGCGGCGACCTGCACGCCAAGGAACTGCTCGTCAACTCGAACCTGCGCCTGGTCGCCTCCAACGCCCGTCGCTACCAGAACCAGGGCCTGCCGCTCGGCGACCTGGTCCAGGAGGGCATGCTCGGCCTGATCCGCGCGAGCGAGAAGTTCGACTGGCGCAAGGGCTTTCGCTTCTCCACATACGCGACCCTGTGGATCCGCCAGGCGATTCAGCGCGGGCTGGAGAACTCTGGGCGCACGATCCGTCTGCCCGTGCACGTGGCGCAGCGCTCCCGCAAGGTCGGGCGCGTCGAGCGCGAGCTGTCGGTCCGGCTCGGGCGCGAGCCCACGCTCGAGGAGCTCGCCACGGAGACCGGGCTGCCGATCGAGCAGGTCGAGGAGGTGCGCCACCAGCGTGCCGCACTGGTCAGCCTCGACCAGCAGATCGGCGAGGACGGCGATACCGCGCTCGGTGACCTGCTTCCCTCCGACGCTGAGGTGCCGGAGGAGACCGCCTGGGAAAACGAGCGCGAGCGCATCGTGCACCGCGCGATCTCGCAGCTGCCCGAAACCGAGCGCAAGGTGCTGACCCTGCGCTTCGGCACCGGCCGCGAGGAGCCACAGACGCTCACCGCGATCGGCAAGCGGCTCGGCTTCTCAGCTGAGCGGGCCTCCCAGCTCGAGCAGCGAGCGCTGAAGAAGCTCGCCGAGAGCCCTGAGCTGGCGGCCCTGCGCGAGGCCGCCTGACGGCCGACGGCGCTTCGCGGGCTCTGCGTCCTCGACCGCTACGACGTACCGGTCGTGCTCACCGGCGCGTGAGTCCCGGGCAGCCGGCGCGCCCGCGTTTGCACTCAGGGCGCACCCACTGCGTTCGCTAGGCTGCGAGACGCGGGACGGCAGCAGGCAGTCCGGCGAACCAGAGCCAACGCGGGAGGTCGAGCACGTGTCCAAGTCGCTGTGGGAGCGGACCGTCGATGTGACGATCGCCATTGGCGAACGCGTGCTGGCGCCGGTGGAGCGCTTCATCGGACGACGCTCGCTCGTCGGCGACGCGACCTTCTTCCCGCTCGAGCGCTTCCCCTGGATCAGGCACATCGAGGACAACTGGACGGTGATCCGCGAGGAGGCCGAAAGGCTGCTCGAGGACCAGGCCGAGCTCGCGAACTTCCAGGACATCTCAAAGGACCAGATCGAGATCACCGACGACGACCGCTGGAAGACGTTCTTCATCTACGGCTACGGATTCGAGGCCAAGCTCGGCGTGGAGATGTGCCCGCAGACGGCCGCGCTGATGCGCCAGATCCCGGGCATGACCACCGCGATGATCTCGATCCTCTCCCCGCGCAAGCACATCCTCGACCACCGCGGCCCCTACAAGGGCGTGCTGCGCTACCACCTCGGGCTGATCGTGCCCCACGATGCCGAGGCGTGCCGGATCCGCGTCGGCGAGGACTTCCGCCACTGGGAGCAGGGCGAGAGCCTGGTCTTTGACGACACGTTCAACCATGAGGTCTGGAACGACACCGACGAGACGCGCGTGGTGCTGTTCGTCGACGTGCTGCGCCCCCTGCCGTTCCCCGAGTCGGCTATCAACAGGGCGATCATCAAGGCCATCGGCTACTCGCCGTTCGTGCTCGACGCCAAGCGCAACCAGGAAGCGTGGGAACAGCGGTTCTTGGCCCGCCGTTCAGACGCCCGAAACGTCCAGCCCAGTGGTGCGCTGTAGTGCTATCCGGCGGCGTGACGTCGAGACCCCTAGGCCTGCTCCGATGCTCCACCCGTGGAGCCCGCTCGGCCGCGCGAGGCCGCAGCGTAGGGCCGCTTCCCGCTGAACCACCAGCGCGATAGCCTGCGCGCATGCCAGCGCCGCGGTCGCTGCCGATCGCCCTCGCCCTCTCCTGCGCGCTGGCCTGTGCCGGCCTCGCAGCCGCGCCGGCGAGCTCACACCTACGAGCTCCGAATGCGCAACGCCGACCCAGGACCCGGCCTGCGAATACCTTGCCAACGAGAAGCAGGCAGAACCCACGTCGACGGCCACGACAACGGAGTCCGGCGCGATCGAGCCGGCACCGGCCGACCTGCCCGCGGAGGCGGAATTCGCAGCGGATGTGAAGGAATGGGAAGAACGCGGCAAGCTCGCCGTCAGCCCCCAGGAATGGGAAGTCCAGCTCGCTCCGGGCCTGGAGGGCGGCTGGGTTGGGTGGTGCATGACCGTTCGCGTGAGCGCCTTTCACGCCACGCGCTGCTCTGTAGCTCCGAAGCGGGAAGAGATCGGCTACGAAAGCTGGGAAGCGAACGGGAGCGGGACGCGTGGGGTCGCGCTGATCGACGCTTCGATCGATGCGGTGGCCGTGGACACTGCGCGCACCGCGGTCCTAACGGTGCCGGTGCCCGGCGTCCCGGAGATGTCCGCTGCGCTCGTGGAAATTCCGGCGCCCTTTCCAGCTCGATCGCACTGGTTCGATGAATTCGGTCTGGTGGGGAACAGCCCCAGCCGGGGCTGGAGCGCGCCCGAGCGCGCCTACTCGGCAGGCCTACCCGCCAGTGGCTGGCAGGCGCCTGAACATCCGCCGGCCGGCGTGTGCTCACTCACCGCGACACACCTGAGCGGCCTCAGGCCTCGCTTCGGCCACGTCGTCACGACCGTTGCGCCGACGCCTGACATCGCCGGCGGCGGGTTCGCGTCGTGCATCGACACCGAGTACTCGTTCGCGCACTCCTCGCTCGATGCGGCGGTGCTGCTCGACGCCGCCCAGCCGGGCTCGGTGGCGCCCGGGTCGCTGCCGGACGCCGACCCTGTGCGCCACCACCCAGACCTGTTCAGCGCCCCCGGCTGGAACGGGAAGATCCTCGCGCGCCGTGTCGGCAACGCGTGGCTTGCGGTGGAAGGCGGCGCCAGCCTACGACAGCGCATCGAGATCCTCTCCCACCTGCGCGCGAGCGTGCGACTCTAACTCCCCGGCGCCGGGTCGAGACGCGACGGCATAGATGCTCGACACGTATATCCGCACGCTAACGGAACGGTCGGCCGCCTGAGAGGCCTGCCCGCGTCGTGTGGGCGAGTCGCGGTACGCTTTAGGGCCGTGAGTGACTGTGGAGGTGGGCAGGGCTGTGCGTGAAGCGATTCTTCTGACCGCGCGTGAACTGATCGTCCTGGTCCTCGTCGCCACGTTCATGTTGTGGGGCACGTATCAGGTGATTCGCCGCCATTAGCCAGGTGGTCGCTGCGGTGGGCGGCGATGAGCCAAGTCGCTTGCACGTTGCGAGGCTGGTCGCGATCGATCCGGGCTAAAGCTTTCCTGTCAGAGGTCGATCGGTAGCGGTGAGAAGACGTTCGTACGTCGAAGCACTGCCATGAGCATTGGCACCAACAACCGAGCCTCGAAGGACCCCCAAGCGTCGGTCCTGCGGGGGTCAGCCGGCTCGCTGCAGACCGACGTATCGGACATGGCCGGTGCCATCGACCTCCCTCACCGCGAACGGGTAGCGCTCGCCGTTGACCGTCGCGCTGCATGTGAAGTTGGTCCCGTCCCTCTGGATGACCTCGGCCGGGCAGCTCACGCTGGAGTCCAAGCGCCGCTGGCTGCGGATCGAGTGTCTGATCGCCCGCTCAACCCCCACGATGTTCAGAGCGACAAGCGGCGCCTGGTTCTGGTAGCGCACGTGACCGCTGGCGTTCGTCTCGGTCACGAGCACCGGGTAGGTTCCGACGTCGAGCTTGGCGGTGCAGGTGAACGCAAATCCTGCCTTCCGCGGGACGTCAAGCGGACAGTTCACCGCCGCGCGCAGCTGACGCTGGCTCAAGATCGACCCGGCGATTGCGCGCCTGATCGCAACCGTGTTCAGCGTGGCCGTGCTCGACCCGCACCCGGCGAGGCACGCGGACACGATGATAACGGCGCTCAGACGACGTCCAGCCATCAGCAGGGCTTCGCCAGCTGCACCGCGAATCCTCTTGGTCACGCGCACCGGCGGGCGAGCGTGTTCGCGGTCATAGCATGCTGAAGGCGCTGGTCCAGCGCTCGGTCCCGGCGACACTGGCGGTCGCCCTGGCTACGGGCGGTGGCGTTCTTACAGCAGGCCCCGTGTCAATCGCCGCCGCATCCCACGGCCAGCCAAGGGTCGTCGGCGCGGACACCGCGCGACCCGTGCGCGCCATATCGACGCGGCGCCCTCGAGCTCCCAGCTCGACCGCGGCCCGCAGGTCCAAGGCCCGACCCAAACCCGTGGGTCTCGCAGGGCCCGCTGGCGCGCCGGGCAAACAAGGCTCCCAGGGTCAGGCCGGTCCGGCAGGCCCCCCGGGGTCTCAGGGCGTAGCGGGCGCAACGGGAGCCGAAGGTCGGGAAGGCCCCAAGGGGCCCCAGGGCGTCAAAGGTGAAGCTGGTGCCACTGGGGCGGAAGGCAAAGAAGGCAAGCAGGGCACAACGGGCGCGCAGGGCATCCGGGGCGAAACGGGTCCGGCGGGCCCCGAAGGCAAAGCGGGGCCTCGGGGTACCGCTGGTCCACAGGGACCCGAAGGTAGACCAGGCTCGCAGGGTGCCATCGGTCCGCAGGGGCCAGAAGGTCGAGAAGGCCCGCAGGGTGCAGTCGGCGCGCAGGGGCCCGAAGGAAGGGAAGGCGCGACCGGCACCCAGGGCGTCCAGGGCGAAACCGGCGCCACGGGCCCAGAAGGCAGAGAAGGCAAAGAAGGCAAAGAAGGCGCGACCGGTGCGCAGGGCGTCCAGGGCGCAACGGGAGCCCCGGGCGCAGAAGGCAACGAAGGCCTGCAGGGTCCTGCTGGACCGCAGGGACCCGAAGGTCCAGAAGGCGCCAGAGGCCTTCAGGGTGTCAGAGGCGAAACGGGCGTCCCAGGGCCCCAGGGGCCCGAAGGCAAAGAAGGCTCGCAGGGCGCTGCTGGTGCACAGGGCCGCGAAGGAAGCGAAGGGCCGCAGGGCCCGATCGGCGCGCAGGGCACCGAAGGCAAAGAAGGACCGAAAGGTGCGTTGGGGGCCACCGGGGCGACCGGTCCGACCGGGCCTGCCGGCGCTGAAGGCGCGGCGGGTGCGGAAGGCAAAGAAGGCCCCCAGGGCGCTGCTGGTGCACAGGGCCCCGAAGGCAGCGAAGGCGCGCCCGGTGCGCAGGGCGTTCGCGGTGAAACCGGTGCGGAAGGCAAAGAAGGACCGCAAGGGGCGTCGGGGCCCACCGGTCCGACCGGGCCTGCGGGCGCTGAAGGTGCGACGGGTGCTGAAGGCAGGGAAGGCGCCAAAGGCGAAACCGGCTCGGCAGGGCCCCAGGGACCCCAGGGTGTCAAAGGCGAAACGGGAGCGACGGGCCTCAACGGCAAAGAAGGCCCGCAGGGCGCTGCTGGTGTACAGGGACCCGAAGGCAGGGAAGGGCCGCAGGGCGCGATCGGCGCGCAAGGCGCCGAAGGCAAAGAAGGACCGAAAGGCGCGTCGGGCGCCACCGGGGCGACCGGTCCGACCGGGCCTGCGGGCGCTGAAGGCGCGACCGGTGCTGAAGGCAGGGAAGGCGCCATAGGAGAAACCGGCCCGGCAGGGTCCCAGGGACCCCAGGGCGTCAAAGGCGAAACGGGCGCCGCAGGCGCTGAAGGCAAAGAAGGCGTCAAAGGCGAATCCGGAGCGCAGGGCGTCAAAGGCGAAACCGGAGCGACTGGTCCCACGGGCAAAGAAGGGGCGAAAGGCGCGACCGGAGAAAAAGGAGAAAAAGGAGAAAAAGGCGCGACGGGCGCTACCGGAGCGACGGGGGCGACGGGCAAAGAAGGGGCGAAAGGCGCGACCGGAGAAAAAGGAGAAAAAGGCGCGACGGGCGCTACCGGAGCGACGGGGGCGACGGGCAAAGAAGGGGCGAAAGGCGCGACCGGAGAAAAAGGAGAAAAAGGAGAAAAAGGCGCGACGGGCGCGACAGGTGCAACCGGCCCGACTGGAAAAGAAGGAGCCAAAGGCGAAAAAGGCGAAAAAGGAGAAAAAGGCGAAAAAGGCGCCGGGTTCAATTCGGGGGAATACGGGGCGCTGACAGAACGCGCGCAGAACACCGAATTCGAACCGTCCGCGACCGAACCGGTGCAGGTGATCCTTACCGTCTCGTGTCAATCGGCGACGGAAACCACCATACAGGTCGCGGTCGGCGCTACGGTCATAGCGGAAGATGTGAACAGCAAAGCAGCGACCGGGACGACTAAGGTGGCGATTACGTTTATTGTGCCCGCGGGGAAGAAGTGGAAAGTAGCGTCAAACGCGGGGATCACCCTCATCAGGTCGACCTACCTGGCTCTGTGATCGCGTCGGAAGCGGTCCTCTAGATCGACCCGCTGGGGAGTCCTAGAGTGCCGGTGATTTCGTTCGCCTTCGCGTTGAGGATCGTGAACTCGCCGGTTAGGATCAACACCCCCAGCACGATCATAACGGCGCCGCCGATGGCGATGACGACCGGGAAATGCCGCTTGACGACGGCGAGCGCTTCGGTCATCCGCTCGAACGCCAGCGCAATCAGCAGGAACGGGATCGCGAGCCCCGCTGAGTAGAAGGCGAGCAGCAGCGCCCCGTGTGCAGCCGAGCTGGACATGGCCGCCTGGGTGAGGATGGCACCGAGGGTGATGCTCGTGCACGGCGTCCAGGCGATCGCGAACGCGGCGCCTGCCACGATCGGCCCGCCGCGACCGGCCAGTCGCAGCAGCGACTCGGAGTGCCACTCGCGGTTGAGCATGCGCACGAACGGCGTGGCCAAAAACGCGATCCCCATCAGGATGATCAGCACGCCGCCGATCTGCTCGAGCGCCTGTTTGTGGGCGTTGAGTGTGGAGCCGATCACCGTCGCGCTCATGCCCAGCAGGATGAAGATCGCCGAGAAGCTAGCTATGAACAGCAGGCTCGGGACCAGCACGCGGCGAGCACCCACGCCTCCCTGCAGGTCGGCGGGTGTCACGCCGATGACCGTCGAAAGGTAGCCGGGGACCAGCGGCAGCACGCACGGCGAGAGGAACGACACCAGGCCGGCCGCGAGCGCGAGCGGAATGCCGACGCCGCTGGCAGTGTCCGAAGCGGCGGCGAGCATCTGTACGTGGCTCATTGTGCCGGCTCCCAAGTACGCTCGCTGATCGCCGCGCGCAGCTCGGCGACCTCGCGCTCGAGCCGCGCCACCCGCTCGTGCAGATCGTCGGGCTCGTGTCGCGCCGCGAGCGGCGCTCCGTCGGCCGCGGGCTCGGGGGCGTGCTCCTCCTCGCCGTCGCCTCCGAGCAGCTGCGCATAGCGCTCCTCCTTCTGCCCCGGGCGGCGGGCCAGGCGCGCGACGAGCTCGCGTCCGATCAGCTGCCGCAGCGTCTCTTGCACGCCCTCGAGGTCGCGGAAGGCGTGCATGCGCTCGGCCCGCTGCTTGAGCTCGCCCGGCGTCTGTGGTCCGCGCAGCATCAGCACGCACATGATCGCCTGCTCGCCGGGGTTCATTGGCAGCGCTTCGGCGAGCAGGTGGCGGTACTTCGCGGCGCGGCTGCCCGCGCCGCTGGCCAGGCGCGTGAACCCGCGGCGCTCCAGGCGGTGCAGCGCGTCACGGATGACCGCGTCGTCGTAGTCGACGACCGGATCGCGGTTGGTCGACTGGTTGCACGCCAGCCGCAGCGCATTGAGCGACAGCGGGTATGCGTCCGGCGTCGTGCGCTGCTTCTCCAGCAGCGCACCTAGCACCCTCAGCTCGCTTGCGCTCAAAGCTACCACGGCGCTTCCAAGCGTAGCCAAGCCTACGACGGCCTGCGCGGGGGACGGCGTTCGGCTCTCAGGGCAGGTTCATTTGCCGCGGCTGACTGTGCTGGTGGCCTTGTGGGCCGCTGTCTTGTGCGCTGCCTTTTTGGCGGCGTAGCGTTTGCGTGCCTGTTTTTCGCAAGCGGCGCGCCTGGCCTTCTTCCTGTACTTCTTGCAGGCCTTCAGGGCCCTGGCGAGCAGCTGCGCCCGCGTGAGCTTGATTGTCTTTGAGTCCTTGACGCCCTGGCAGCCCGTGACCCCGATGTTCGTCGTTTGGTTGATCACGGCGCCGTTCTGGCCCGTGATCTCGGTCGGCATCTCCAGGCTGGCTTTGCAGAGGCTGTCCTGTTCGCGTTCGGGGACATTGGGCGTAAGCACGCCATGCGGGCCCGCGGGCAGCACCGTTTCGAAGACCGTGAACGGCGCGTCCGGGGCGGATTCAAAGCGCGAGTAGGTGACGCCGCCTTTGATGTCGGTTTTGCCATCCAGGACGAGCATGATGCCTTCGCCCTGGAGCACGAACTCCACATCCGGGAACGCAGCGCCACCGTGGGAGACCAGATACGCGGGGCCCGACAGCGGGTTTGAGAGCACCGGCGTGTGGATCGTCGCGTTGCCGATCACCGAGTCTTCGTTGCAGGACGCGGGGTTGGCGTTGAAGGTCGCTTCGGTGCACGCTTTCTGCAGCGTCGATAGGCGCGAGGACAGCGCCACCGGCAGCTGAAGATCAACTTTCGCGATACCCGCCTGAGCCACACCACTCGCCCCTACGCCGCCGGAGGTGACGGTCACCGCGAGGCTCGTGCCGTCGGCTTTGCTGCCATGGCCACCCGCTACCGCCGTCAGCTTCGGCACAAACGGCAAACTGCCGCATTCCCCGACCTGGAACGGCGAGGACACCGGTGCCGTGGCGCCTTCAGCACCATTGATCGTGCCTTCGATCTTCATCGCGCTGCAGTTGGTTGGGTTGAACTCGAAACCCGGCCGATTGACGTTCACGAGCACACGTTTGAGCTGCAGCGGGATGCCGCGCAGCTGTGTGGGCAGCGGGTCGCTGACGATCGTCACCGACGCGTTTTCCGGGTTGATGAACAGCTTCGAGCGGACCGTCACCGTCCCCAGATCAAACGGCCCCGCCACAGCCGGGCTGACGATCTCGAGACTGAACGGCGCACCATCATACGGACCCGTTATATAGACCTTCCCGCCGGTCTCCACGTACGGTTCCGGGCCCAGGCCCGCGATCGCGGTGGCTTCCCCGACCTGGCTTTCCGCCGGGCATTCATCGCTCGCGGCCTGCGGTTCCTCACACAGCTTCACCGAGGACAGCAGCGCCGCGACCCCCGGCGGCAGATGCATCGAGACCGAGCTCAACGCCTGATCGCCATCCGGACGCGACAGTTCCAGCTGAAAGCCCGTGAACGCACCTGCAGTCAGGCTCGTGCTCTGCGCAACGAACCCCGGCGAGAAGCCAAGCGGACTACCTGGACAACCAGACCCGCCTGCACCTGAGATGACCTGGAATTCTTCCACCGGCGAGGACAGGCTCACCGTGCTGGTGCCCGACCACGGCGTGAACGCCCCTTCGGTGCCATAGGCGCCGCAGCGCGCCGGGGTGCTCACCGACCCCCGCGGGCCCCCGAACAGGTCCAGCTTGAGATCTTCAAACGGCACCTGCGGCGCGTTCGTGAACGTCGTCGAGACCCGCAGCGAGCCTTCGCTCAGTGCGCCCTCCCCGGCGAGCTTGACGAGCACGCCCGAGACCGGGTCTTCCGCCACGATATACAGCGCCACCAGCGACTTGAACGGGTTCCTGCCCGGTTCTCCGTGCGGAGCGGGCGAGGCCAGGTAGACGGCGCCCTGCAGTTCGTGGGTCAGCAGCGGCGTCTTGATGTGTACCACCCCCACCTTCGACGCCACCGGACACGACGCCTGACCATCCGTGAATTCCTGCGTTTGCGTCGCCGGATTCAGCCCCACATAGCCGATCTGGGGCTCAGAACACGCTTCAAGGCCGTTGGCCGCCGCCGGGCTCAGCTGGACGCCTTCCGGCAGCGTGACGGTCGTATCCCGAACGTCCGCCTCGGACAGTCCATTCGCTTCAAGCGTCGTCGTCTGCGGCACTTCCACGCTCACGCTCAACCCCGTGGGGGTGCTCGCCGAATGCTGTTCCGGGGTGACCCTGATCGAAGGCGTGAACGGCAGCTCGTTACAACCATCCATCCCAAGCCCCTGTCCCGTACCGCTCATCCATGCGTATTCTTCAGACAGGAAGCTTCCCGGAGCAGCCCACGAGTCCGCTTCCATCGCGGAGGTCAACGGTTCCGCCGCTGGGTTCGCCGGACACGACGTCGGCAGCGTCAAAAATGGCTGCTGCGGCACTTCGCTGAAGGCCGGGCAGGACTTTTTGATCTGCTTGGAGAATTCGCCGCCGGCGACGCATTCCCAGCCGCGCGACGCGTTGTGGCGCGGGTCGCCGGGGACACCCCACAACGTCACCTGACTGCTCAACAGCCCCGCGACCTGGGTGGCGTTACTCACGCTCGCTATGACACCGTAGTCCTTGCCGGTGCGCACAGATGTGTCGATGATGATCGGTACCTTGCCGATCACCGCCAGCCCGAACCGCGCCGGCTCGCCCTGCGCCGGCACGAGGTTGAACACGGGCACCGTCCTGGTGATGACGTGTGCGAGTGGTTCGTTGACGGTCACCGCCGCGACGCCGACGACGGCGCTCGGGGAGCACAGGTTGGCTTCGTCGACGAACGCGCTGAAGTCGGCCATCGAGCATTGTGTCGCGGCGGTCGGGTTGCCAACGAGCCCGGGCGGAAGGTTGAAGCGCAGGTCCTTCGGCAGCGCGATCGGCTGGCGTCCCGGGGTCTGGTTGAGGATCAGCGTCGTCGTCAGCTGAAACGGGTGTGAGCCGGCCTGCGTGGCGGGTGTGCCTTCGGCGCCGAGCGGCAGCAGTTCATAGCCCTGCACACCGAACGGGATCGGTTCGCCGCTGATCCGCACCTGATGGGTGCTCGAAACCTTAGCTGCACCACCTCCTTCCACGCTCGATTCCTCGGGCAGCGAGACCACCGTGCCCTTCGGCTTTTCGACCTTCACTTCGATCGGCACCTCCATCCGTTCATAGGGATAGAGAACGCCCGCATACGTGCATCTGACAAGCGTGGTGAGCGAGCATTCCACCGGGACGCCGTGCATGCCCGTCGTGGGGAAACCTGACACGGTCAACCCTTCGGGGAGCTTGGCCGTGATCACGACCGCGTTCTTGCCGGCGCCGTTGATCGTCTCATCGCTGAGGTTGCTCGCCGCCACGAAGATCTCCCCTCTGCCTTCGGGCGGCAGGTAGGTCGGTGCGACTTCCGATTCGACCCGCCACCACGGCGTTTCCGCGCGCGCGATCGCAGGCGCCACGAGCGCAATCATCGTCAGCGCCAGCGCGCCCGCAAGCGCGCTCGGACGGCGCAGGGTCCGCACCACGCTGGCCAGGGTAAGGAGCGGGGGAATCATGGTCTGCCCTCGCTTTTCCCGGTCGCGCGTCCTCGCGAGGACTTTGTGGCCTCGCTGGCTTTCGTCTTCGGTCCGTAGAGCTTGCGGGCATGTGCTTCACAGACCTGGCGCTTCTTCTTAGAGTGAGGGTGTTGTTTCTTGCACGCCTGTAGCGCGGCGGCGAGCCTCTGTGCCCGGGTTGGGGGTTTGGCGGTCGTTTTGGTGTCTTTGACTTCCTGTTTGGCGGACGGCGTGTTGCCGGGTCCGGTGAACGTCGCGGTACCCGATGAGGCGGCGGGCGCCCGCTGTGCGGGGGACGCCGGCCGGCAGGCATCAGCGGTGCTGCAAGGCGCCGGTTCTTGCGCTGGTGGCGTCAGACACGGCGACTGTGGGGTGCAAGCTCGCGCGTCGTAGATGTCGAACGCGGTGTCGGTGTCCTGGGCCAGCAACTGCGCGGCGGTCAGGAAGAACACGTCGCTCCCGCTGGGGGTTGCTTCCAGGAACGCCGATTCCCGGCTCGAACTCCCGGAGGACAGGAGTGAGACGCACCCGCCGGAGGGACTCTCACAGCTACCTATGCCGCTGGGCTCGTACTCATAGACATCCTCCTTGTGGTTGGTCGCCTGCGGCACGAGACCATCCGGACTGTTGAAGAACAGCCGCCCGTCGTCGAGCAGGTACCGCGCCTGATATAGCGCGCTACCGGATTCCTGTGCGGTCCAGCCCGGCACGTTCCCAGCGATCCAGCGTCCGATCCAGACCTTGCGCTGGTCTACGAGCAGACCGAGGCCTTCCCCGGCTTCCTGGGTATCGAGCACCCCGACCGGCCGCGCACCCGTCGGGTCACACGACGCGCACCTCAAGCTGGCGCTCGAGGAGTCATACAAGTAGACCTCCTCATCGCGCTTGCCGCTGTTCTGATCGACGTTGTCATACCCCGTCGGGCTCGAATCGGACATGAACGCCAGATACCTGCCGTTCGGCGAGACCCGCGCTGTCACATACGCCGAGTCGGCGAGCACTTCGCCTTCCCACTCCGGTTTGTCTTCCTTAGAAAGGCCGGCGATGAACGTCGTTTCCCAAGCCCCACCGTTTTCGTGGATGTCATACAGGTTGTATCCGCCCGCTTCGGCGCGTTCGCCGTTGCCGTTCGTGTTTTCCGCGAGCACGCCGTGGGCGACCAGGTACACGCTCGAGCCGCCTTGGCTTATCCCAAACATCAGGCCCTGGACAGCCGCGTGTTCGGCTTCGTTGAAGTCGACGGTCAGGTCTTTGAGGTGACACGCCGGCTTGGCGGCTTCTTCGACGATTTCACACTCGTACAGGTCTGCCTTGCCGAGCGTCGGTTCGGCCGTGGAGTCGGCCGTCAGGCGCTGCTTGTCGGTGAAGAATACCCGCGAACCGTCGGCCGTCGCGGCCTGGTACTGCGCGGCACCGAACCCGGTCGGTGGGGTCACCCCTTCTTGGGGGGCGTCCAGCTGCACGGTTTTCCCGCTCAGCGTGTCGCGCATATACAAATGCCCCAGCTGGCCGGTTTCTTCGGGTGTCGTCCAGATCACGCGCGAGCCATCAGCGGAGATCGAATTCGCGGCCACATGGTAGTAGCCCGCTTCCACATTGCGCGCCGCGGCTTCGTCCGGCAGTACGCTCACGAGTTGCAGCACACCCGCGGACCACTCGTACAGTCCCGGTGCTGAACCTGGGCCCGTCAGCGCGACTTTCGAGGCCAGCAGCACGTGGGCGAGATCCGGCGAGGCGTCGACGAAGCGAACCTGATCCTGGAAAACCGTCCCCGCGGCCACGTCCCCTTCGGTTACCAGCGGCAGGTAGCCGGGCGCGAAGAACCCGCCGTTCGCCTGCGCAGCCTTGTAGTCGAGTTCTTCGCCGGCTGCGGGCGAGACCGGCTCATCGGGACGCAGGTACATGGTCTTCTGGCTCACGCCGGGCGCCAGCGGCGGTTCCGCGCCCACGCCCGGCGGTTCCATCAGCGCGAGTGAGAGGTCGGGCGAGAAGAACTGGTACTCCGGCGGCTGACCGCCGCCGACGCCCTGCGCCCTGGCCTGGGGCGTGACGATGTCCTGGGAGGTCCAGCTGTTGGCGGTGCGTGTGGCCAGCACCTGCTGCACTTCGGGGCTGCGGTTGCCCTTTGCTTCTCCGGTGATCGCGCCGCCCGCGAGATACGTCAACGCATCACCGTTTTCAGACGCGAGGATCCAGCCGCCTTCGCGCGTGAGCGTCTCGACCGGCGCGCCGTGCTTTTCCGGCGGGGAGACCATCTCCCACGCGCGCGCGTCCGGTAGCGCGAACGCGCTCGCCGGCGGCTGTGTCGTGAACGTGCGCTGCACGCCCGCCGCGGTGCCGAGCGAGTTTGTGGCTAGCACGCGGTAGAAGTAGCTCGTTCCCGGCGTCAGCCCCTGCACGGTGACGCTGCCGGGTATGTCGCTTTCGCCCGCGCCGATGCCCGTCCCGGGCGGCGCCGGCACCTCCGTGCAGCCCGCCGGGCTCGCTTCGCAGTTGGTGGTGCCGTAGTCGAAGTAGTAGTAGGTGTCGTGCCCGAGCGGGTTGATCTGCGTCTGCAACGTCGCACCGGTCGCGCTGACTTCCGTCACCGACTCGCTGTCGATCGACGCCGGCGGGACCGTCGTAAAGGTCTGATCCGGGCTGATCGTTGTTCCCACCGGGTTGCTCGCGACGACCCGGAAGTGGTAGGTGATACCGAGCTTCAGGCCCGTCAGGGCAGCGGAGACCGCGATCGGTGCTTCGCCAGGGGTGAGCTTGCCGCCGCCCGCCGGCGCTTCGGTTCCGTATGAAGTCGTGTCGCCGTATTCGAAGTGGTATTCGCTGGCTAGCTCATCCGGGTCAACCTTCGCTTTGAGCGTCGCCGTTTCATGTCCGATCGCGCCCACGGGTTCCTCGCTGATCCGCGGCGGACCCGAAGTCGTGAACTTCGCGCCTTCCCCAGTGGTCATCGCGAAATGGTTCACCGCCACCACCCGATAGAAGTAGGTGGTGTTCGCCGTAAGACCCGTCAGCGGCGCCTGCGCCTTGACCGCTTCCGCACCGGCACCCGCATCCACGACCGCCGTCCTGTTGCCGTACGTGCCGCTGGTCCCCCATTCGAAGTAGTAGCTCGCTTCCACACCACCCGGCGTCAAAGACCCCGTCAAGGTCCCGCCGGTCGGCTCGACCCCTTCGACCTTGCCCGTCGCGACACCTTCAACCGCTGGCGGCGTCGTAAACGACAACCCCGCGCCGACGTTCGTCCCATCTTCATCTTCGCCAACCAGCCGGAAGTAGTAGGTGGCGCCCGCCTGGAGTTCCCCAGCGCCGCCGCGACCTTTTCTTCCCCGCCGGCACTTTCCCCCACCTGCGTCGATGACCCGTACGCTTCGCTGGTGCCCCATTCGAAGTGATAGCGCACCGCTTTGCCTTCCCCATCTACCACGCCGGTCAGGATCGCCGTGGTGCGCGTCAACTTCGACGCGTTCTTGCTGATCACATCGGCCACCAGCACACCCGGCCCAAACACGTCCACCACACCGCCCGTCGCGTCAGCGACATATACTTCCCCTGTCCCCGAGACCGCCACTCCCCGCGGTTCGCCCAGCCGCCCAGCCGGGGTTTGGGTGATCCATCCCACCCATTCTCCCACGGCGTTGAACTCGCTCACCGCGCCCCGTTCGCCCTCTCCCACCAGCAAATCGCCGGTCGTGTCGTCGACCGCGATCGCGCTCACGTTGCCTTCTTCTTCTTCCTTGCCACGAAATGATCCCTGCGGTGAGCCGGACCCAGTCACCTTGACTTTTTCATAGACCCCCGACGAGTTGAACTCATACACGGCGCCTGCCGGGCTGTCCGCGACATACTCCCGGCCACTCGCCGCGCTCACACCCACGGCGTTCGGTTCGACGAGCTTCACGCCCGAGAGCACCCGCACGGCTTCCCCTTCCTCCGCTTCATTCGGGCCCGCCGGATGGGGCTTGAACACATCCACGGCGCCGCCTTCTGCACCTTCGGCACGGCTTTCGCGATCGACCACGAGCACATCCCCCGCCGACGGATCACCCGCGCTAGTCGAGTTATCAATCGCTACACCTGCGACCTCGCCGAATTCCCCACCGGCCACAGCAGCACCCGACCATTCCGAAAGCTGTTCATACCCCCCCGCATCGTCAGGCTTGAACACCAACACCCCATCCGCAACCGGTTCCGCGACATACACGTCGCCACTGACTTCATCCACCGCGAGCGCCACAGGTTCAAGGCCTTCCCCGAACTGCGTCAAATACGCCCCCTTCGGGCTGAACACATCCACCACCCCAGCCCCCGGGTCACCCACAAACACATCCCCACTCGCATGATCCACCGCCACAGCTCCCGGTTCCGACAGCGCCGCGCCAACCGGCGCTTCGCTCAAGCTCGACAAGAACTTATGCCCCGTGGCGGCCGCGGCTGGCGCGACACCCCACAGCATCCATAGCAGCAGCGAACAGGCACACGCCGGCACGAATCCCGCATGCCCGCCGACAACGGGCCGGCCACGCGAGGCATCCCCCCAAACGCCTGTCCACAAACCACTCATCTGACCCCTCACTCAAAAGCCATTGGAATCCCCATCACACACAGGCCGATGCATGTGTGGGGGCGCCCAAGCGCCCGCACACACCCCACTTGTGCTCTCAGCGCATCTACGCTTTGATCTCTACCGGTTCTCCACTGCTTTGTTTGTTGACGTTGGTGATCGTCTCACCGGCCTTTGACCATTTCGAGCTGGTCTTTTCTTCAGTGTTCGCCGCCGCGAGGAACGATTCGAGCAACTCGATGTGTTTGCCTTCGAAATGGCTCGGCACGTTTTCGAGGTTTTCGTTGATCGTGTACACCTGCGTGAATTCGGTGCTCATTTCGTTGACCGGAGTGATCGGCGAAATGATCCCGTCATATCCTCCGTTTTTTTCGGGGGAGTACGCCGCGCCTTCTTTCGCGTTACCTTGGCCAACCGCGGTTATGATCCCGCCGCCGAAGCAGGTGAACTGCGCGAACCGAGCGTGTTTTTTCGTCGGTTCGAGCAACACGCCCACGTCCTTGACGGATTTGTTGATGTAACCCAACTGACCCTTCAAGGTGTTTGTGTGGATTTCGCCTTCGGTTTCGGTGTTCGAGCATGGGACGGATCCCAACAGCTTGCAACCTTTGAAGACCACGGAGATGTTCGCCACGTCCTTCGAGCCCGAGGCTTCGCCGCTGTTCACCTCGGATTCACATTCGACGCCCAGCTTCTGGCCGAAGTAGATCAGTTCTTCTCCTTCGTGATTGCATTTGGGCTGCCGGAGCGCTTCCGGTTCGCAGATTTTGTATTCGCCCGTGAGAATCCCGAGGCCACCTGAGCCGTTGAACTTTTTCTGTTCGGCGCTGACTTCGGTGCCTTTGCGCCATTCGAACGTGCCGGCGCCTTTTTTGGCTTTGACGGTGCAGTTGGAGTTGGCGTATTTACCGCCTTCCTTCGCGTAGCACTGGCCCCATTCGGGTAGTGCCGAAGCGGCTGTCGCGGCCACCGCTACGACCGCGCAGACCGCGATCAGGCAGAGCCCTAGCATCCGTACATGTCTCATTCTTTCCATCACTCCTTTTTACCCCTCGAGTTATGAGCGACCGCTGCGCTGACTTTCCTCACGGAAGGCCTCCGACGGCGGTCATTTCAAACAGCGCGCCCGGCCGGGACGGACGGTCCCCGCACGGATTCGCGCTCGTCGTCGGTGCCGACACAACAGCTGTCCGCACCGACGGACGCTTGTAAGCGATGAGCTCGTAGCTCATCACGCGGCCTCGCTCACGCTCGCGGCTGAGCGAGTGCGCGAGTCCGCGGCCGTGGTGAGGCCGAGCAGCTCGACCACAGCTCGCCCGCTCGCGGTCAGCAGCCACGCGTTCTCTCGCCGCGAGCCGCTGCGCGGGCGGACCTTGTTGATCAGCCCTCGCTGCGCCAGCCGCCGCAGCAGGTGCGAAGTCTGACCCTCATCACCAAGGCCCGCCGCGGCTGCGATCTCACGGTTGCTCGAACGCGGCGCACACGCAATCGCGCTGAGCACGGCCCTAGTGCGATATGTGACGGGGATCGGGGGCTCGCTCGGCAGCTCGGCTGCGTGCGTGGCCGTTAGGTCCGCTGGCGGATAGGCCCCGGCGAGGGCCTCGCCCTCGCCGCGGCGGCGCCGAGGTAGGGGCCGACGATGAAGGACATCAGCGGCGGTGCCAACTCGACGAGCCAGCCGCGAATGTTGGCGGCGATCCTCGAGGGATCAGCGAGCAGACGCCACCGATCGTGAGCTCGGCGGTCAGGTGCGGGTCTGCATGATCTCCGCCATCGCCTGCGGGCTCCCGTCATCCAGAAGCCCGGTGAGAACGCCCAGGCACGCGCTGCTCGCAACGAAACGCGAGCGTCCTGTCCTCGACCGGCGGCGCGAGCATCAGCAGACGACCCCACGCTGGCTCGTCTTCGAGGAACCCAAGGAGCGCTACGAGCCCCGCACGAACCCGATCCAGCCAGCGCCCCTCACCCCGAGCCGCCCGCTCGACGGCCCCGGAGAGCCGCGCAAGACCCTCCTCAAACGCCGCCAGAAAACACTGCTCGACGCTCTCAAAGGCCTCAAAGAAGGCGCGCTCCGACACGCCCGCGCGAGTCGTGATCCCCGTCCTGCATAGACGGGGGTTACTCCGTCTAGGCCACTTGACTCCACGTTCAAGTAAACGCGGGGTACCTTGGCAGGAGCCCGATCGTCGGCGTTCGGGGCCTTGATCCCAAGGGTCAGACCCCCTGATCTGGCGTCGGTGAACGGCGATAGCCTCTTGACAAACACGTGGCTATATGTTTCCATACTTCCCGCAGAGCCGCGTCTGTTTCGTGTGGGCGTGGGAGAGGAGAAGGGATTATGAGGGGACGCGAAGAGGTCACAATGGACGGCAAACCCCGAATCACGTGGGTACTCAGACCCTCTCACGATGCCCCGCCGCCACGCCCACAACGCGTAACCGCGGGCATCGGCAGGCGACGCGACGTCCTTCGCGCCAAGCTGATCGCGGCGGCCGTCGAGCTCTTCGCAGACGGCGGTCACCCCCGTCTATCTAGGACGCTGCCCGCGCCCACAACCCTATAGATACTCTGTTTTTGGCCTCCCCACGTTCGCCCCGCGCACGTCCGCCAACTGCGCTCTAGCGGCTGCGTTTGTGTCACCGCGGAGGCGTCGCGCCCCCGGCCGCGATCACGCACAGCCCCAAACGTGCAGATCCGCAGATGTCAGCTCGCCCATGCAGCCGCCGGCCGCTGATGCGATCGGCTCCACGCTAGCTGCGACGTACGAGTGCCCGGTCTCGGCGCGCTCAGCAACGTCGTAGTGCTCGCGGACTCGGCCCTCGCCCCGACTAGGGATGAATGTATACGGTATCTAAAAATGAGTCTTGCGACGTCCTCTCAGAACCTCCGCCCCGGCTTGCCGGCGAGCTCGCGGCGGACGACCTCGGCGACGATCGCCTGCATCGATGTGTCCGCTTCGGCGGCCCACACGCGGAGCTTGCGCCACTCTTCGGGTGTCAAGGCCACGCGCATCGTCTTGACGTTGGGGTCTCCGCCCTTCGGGCGTGGAGACCGGCCCTCTCCGGTGCTCATATCTCTACTCTAAAGTCAGCCCGGTGAGCGCCCAGCCCTTCAGCCCGGGACATGGCGGTGGCGAGGGCCGTCGATCGGCCCAACCGCAGCCTCGCCCGGAGGACATCCCCGACGACCCGTCTCGCTGCGGCGCATCGGCCGGCTGTTCAATCCCTACCGGCTGCGCCTGGGGCTGCTGCTCGCGCTGATCGTCCTCGGCTCGATCCTGAGCGTCGCCTCGCCGTTCCTGCTGCGCGAAGCGGTCGACAAGGGCATCCTCGAAAACGACTGATGCTGCTGACCTGGCTGGTCGCGGGCATGATCGCGCTGGCGATCATCAACGGCGTGATCAGCGTGGCGCAGACGTGGATCTCAAACCAGGTGGGCCAGCGCGTGATGCACGACCTGCGCGCGGCCGTGTACGCGCACCTGCAGCGCATGTCGCTGGCGTTCTTCACGCGCACGCGCTCGGGAGAGGTGCAGGCGCGCATCGCCTACGACATCGGCGGCATCGACGACGTCGTCACGAGCACCGCCACCTCGACGGTCTCGACGGTCGCGACCGTCACCGCGACGATCGTCGCGATGTTCGCGCTGAGCTGGCAGCTGACGGTCTTCTCGCTGATCCTGCTGCCGTTCTTCGTGTGGCTGACGCGCCGCGTGGGCAACGAGCGCCGGCGCATCCAGTCGGTGCGCCAGGGCCGCCTGGCGGACATGTCCACGCTCGTCGAGGAGTCGCTGTCGGTATCGGGGATCCTGCTCGGCAAGACGATGGGCCGCTCGCAGGAGCTGGTCGACCGCTTCTCCTCGGAGTCCAGCGAACTGGCCGACCTCGAGGTGCGCGCGCGCATGGCCGGGCGCTGGCGGATGGCCTCGGTGCAGATGAGCTTCGCGATCATGCCCGCCGCCGTGTACTGGTTCGCGGGCTACAGCATCGCCCACGGCGACAACGTGATCTCGATCGGCACGGTGGTCGCGTTCACGACGCTGCAGACGCGCCTGCTGTTCCCGATGCAGCAGCTGCTGTCGGTGGGCCTGGAAGTGCAGACCTCGCTGGCGCTGTTCGGGCGCATCTTCGAGTACCTGGACCTGCCGGTCGACATCGTCGAACGGCCCGACGCGCGCACGCTCAGCGGCGTCCGCGGGGACGTGCAGCTCAAGGACGTGTGGTTCCGCTACGCGCCCGAGTCGCCGTGGACGCTCGAGGAGATCAACGCCGAGGTCCCGGCCGGCACGCGCACCGCGCTCGTCGGCGAGACGGGCTCGGGCAAGACGACGCTCGCCTATCTGGTCGCGCGGCTGTACGAGCCGCAGCGCGGCTGCGTGAGCATCGACGGCGTCGACATCCGCGACGTGACGCTCGAGTCGCTGGCGGCGACGGTCGGCCTGGTCTCCCAGGAGACCTACCTGTTCCACGCCTCGATCCGTGAGAACCTGCGCTTCGCCTGCCCGCAGGCCAGCGACGAGGAGATCGAAGACGCGGCTCGCGCCGCCCAGATCCACGAGCTGATCTCCTCCCTGCCCGAGGGCTATGACACGCCGGTGGGCGAGCGTGGCTACCGCTTCTCCGGCGGCGAGAAGCAGCGCATCGCGATCGCCCGCACGGTGCTTCGCAACCCGCCGGTGCTGATCCTCGACGAGGCCACATCCGCGCTGGACAACGAGACCGAGCGCGCCGTGCAGCAGGCGCTCGACGAGCTCTCGCGCGGGCGCACGACGATCGCGATCGCCCACCGCCTGTCGACGATCCGCGACGCCGACCAGATCCTCGTGCTCGACGCCGGCCGGATCGTCGAGCGCGGCACCCACGAGGAGCTGGTTGACCTGGGTGGGCGCTACGCCGCGCTGCTCAGCGGCGCGGCGGTCGGCGACGCGCAGCCGAGCCGGCTGCGCGCGCGCAGCGAGCGCCGCCAGGCGCAGGCCGGGACGCCTGCGCGCTACGCCGGCGTCGATGTTCAGGCGCACGTAGTCGACGACGACCGGCTCGCCCAGCGCCGCCAGCACCTCGTCCATGAACGGCTCGCGCAGATCCTCGGGCAGCTGCTGGACGTGCGGGCCGAGCACGATCGTCGCGAGGAACTCGCGCGGGTGCTCGGGCTGGCGCGGGGCGCCCAGCCAGCAGTCGGCGGAGGCGAAGCCCGCGGCCAGCAGGCGCTCGCGGGTGTCCTCGGCCCGGCGTAGTTCCACGGCGGCGCCAGTCGCGGAAGTGCGGGGCGTAGGGGTCGCGTGCGAGCACCTCGTTGGCCTTCGCGCGCAGGACGTCGATGTTGCCCTCTCCCCCACACTGGGCCACGAGCTGCCCGCCCGGGCGAAGCGCCGCGCGCAGGCGCCCGAACAGCCGGTCGTGGTCGGCGATCCAGTGGAAGGTCGCCGTCGAGAGGACCGCGTCGACGGGCTGCTCGAGGTCGAGCTCGAGCAGATCGCCCACGCGCACATCCACGCGGGCCCGAGCCGGCGACGGGCGGCGGCGACCATCGACGCCGACGCGTCCACGGCGATGACCCGCCCGCCGGGCAGGCGTTCGAGCAGCGCCTGGGTGATCCGCCCGGAGCCGCAGCCCGCGTCGAGCACCGTCTCGTCTCCCTCGAGCTGAGCCGCGGGAGCACCTCGAGCCCAGCGCCTCCATCGGCCCGGAGATGCGGTCGTAGCTCGTGCCGTCCCACTCGCGCTCTGACATACGTCCGTACGCTATCACGTACCACGATCGCCTGCCCGGGCCGCCAGCTCGGCGAGCACGCTTCGAGAGCTGCCCGCCCTGCCAGGCGATCGGCGAGCGCGGCGGCGGCCCGGCGTCCTCCACGACCAGCTTCGCGCCCGGGATCGCCCGCGCGTAGCGTTCGCCGACCGCCAGCGGATGGCCGGGATCCGCCTCGTCGCGGCTGGCCACCACGGTCGTCGGGACCGCGATCCGGCTAGCTCGCCATATCCTCGAAGGGGCGCGATCGGGGGACGACTTCGAGCGCGTCCGCGACGGCCTCGGGATGCTCGTGCGCCGACAGCCGCTGGCGCAGAACCGTCTCGACCGTCTCCGCCAGGCCGGCGGCACCTCCTGAGGTCGTAGGCCCGACGAACCCCTCCACTCCCCCCTGCTCAGCCCCCGCGCCAGCGCATCCCAGCGGGCGAACTCCTCCGGCGTCCGCGGCGCGGAGGGATCGAAGGACGGCGTGATGAGCCCGAGCGCCGCGACCCGCTCGGGCCGCAGGAGCGCGAGGCGCAGGGCGGTGTGCGCGCCCATCGAGGCGCCGGCCAGGACGGCGCGCGCGATGCCGGCTCGTCGAGCACCGCGCTCAGGTCCGCGGCCAGGCGCTCGTAGCCGTAGGCGCGGTCGGGCGCGGGGCTCGAGCGGCCGTGCCCGCGCGCGTCGTAGCTGAGCACGCGGTGGCCGGAGCGCTCGAGCGCGCGCGAGCCCATCACCACATAGCGGCGGGTGGCGGTGAGACCGTGCAGCAGCACGATCGGCGGGCCGGCTCCGCTCTCCTCGCCCGGAGAATCACGTGGTCGTCGGAGGCGACGCTCAGTGAGCGCTGGTCGATCTCCGACGGTCAGGCGTGCACGGTGGCGTGCGCCCGCACGAGCTCAGCCGAGCGATCGGGGCGCTCCCAGAAGAACAGATGGCCGACGCCGTCGAGGATCTCCAGCTGCGCGCCGGGTATCAGCGCTGCGACCAGGCGGCCGTTCTGGACGGGCAGCAGCTGATCGGCGGTGCCGTGGATGACGAGCGTGGGCATCGCCAGTCCGGACAGGCGCGCGCTGGTGTCGTGGGCGATGATCGCGTCGAGCTGGGCCATGATCACGGGCACGGCGACGGCGCGTTGCGCGGCGATCTCCAGGAAGCGCGCGTAGGCCTCGTCGTCATGCGACAGCGCGGGCGAGATGTTCGCCTCCCAGGCGGCTCGGACAGCGCGCTCGCGGTCGCCCGACATCCTCGCCTCGGGCAGCCGCTGCCAGAGCTCGGGGGCATCCAGCGCGCTGCCCGGGCCGCCGCAGTAGGTGCAGCCGAGCGTCAGCGTGCGCACGCGCTCGGGGTGCGCGAGGGCGAGCTCCTGGGCGACCATGCCGCCCATCGAGATGCCGACCACATGGGCGGAGTCGATCCCCAGCGCGCCCCAGCAGTCCGGCGGCGTCCTCGGCCATCTGGGCGATCGTGATCGGCCCCTCCAGCGCGGTGCTCGCGCCCACGCCGCGGTGGTCGTAGACGATCACGTCGAAGTCCCCGCGCAGCGGCGCCAGGAAGGGCTCCCCCCAGTGCAGCGCGGTGCCGCTCATGCCCATGATCAGTAGCAGCGGCGGACCAGATCCGCTGCGCTCGTAGTCAAGCTCGATCTCCCCGACGCGGGCAAGGGGCATGGTCGGATCCTACCACAGGCAGCGCGAGCTGATCCTCGGAGCGCGCTCCCGGTGCCGGCGGGCGCCTTGGAGGCGGTCGGCATCGAGGCTCCTCGCCCGTCCGGCGGGTCTGCGGCCAGGCCGGCGACGCGCACGCCGAGCAGCCGCACCGGACGCGGAGGCGAGTATTCGCGCAGCAGCCGCAGCGCCACCGCGCCCACGAGCTCGGCGTCGCACGTCGGCGCGGCGACCGTGTGCGCGCGGGTGACCGTGGTGAAGTCGTCGAGGCGCACCTTGATGGCGATCGTGCGGCCGCTGCGGCGGTGGGCGGCGAGGCTCGCGCAGAGCTCGCTGGCCATGCGCATGAGCGCCTCGCGCAGCTCGGCGGGGTCGCTGAGGTCGACGTCGAAGGTGCGCTCGCGCGACTCGGAGACGACCTTGCGCGCGGCGCCGATCGCCGCGTCGTGTTCGAACCGCGCGCGCCTGCCGAGCTCGCGCCCGAGGTTGGGCCCGAAGCGCTCGACCAGCAGCGGCTCGGGCGCCGCGCCCACCGCCGCGAGCGTCGTCAGCCCGAGCTCCGCGAGCCGCGCGGCGGTCTTCGGCCCGATGCCCGGCACGAGCCCGGGCGGCGAGGCGGCGAAGCGCGCGCATGCCTGCTCGCGGCTGAGCACCACGAAGCCGGCGGGCTTCTCGGCGTCGGAGGCGACCTTCGCGACGAGCTTGTTGGGACCGATCCCCACCGAGCACGTGAGCTGCTGGTGCCCGCGATCTCTGCCACGAGCCGGCGCATCGCCGCGCGCGGCGAGTACAGGCCCTCGAGGTCCAGGTAGGCCTCGTCGAGGCCCACGACCTCCACGCGCTCGACCTGCGAGCGCACGATCGCCATCATCCGCGCGGAGACCTCACGGTAGGTGGGGAAGTCGGGCGCGAGAAACACCGCCTCCGGGCACAGCCGCCGCGCGCGCGCGGCGGGCATCGCCGAGCCCACGCCGTAGCGGCGCGCCTCGTAGCTCGCGGTCGTGACGACCGCGCGCGGCCCGCTGCCGGCGACCACCACCGGCTGCCGCGCAGCTCGGGATGGCGGCGCAGCTCGATCGAGACGTAGAAGGCGTCGGCGTCCAGGTGCGCGGCGCGCAGGCGGGGCTGGGCGTCAGACACATCGATCAAATCTAGCGGCGCCAGCGGCGCCAGCGGCGCCGAGCGACGGTTGGGGCCGCCTGATCGCGGCGTCGTGCTCGGAGTAGGCTTGCGCTAGAGCATGGACCTGACCTTCAGCCCCGCGGAGACGGCGTTTCGCGACGAGCTGCGCGGCTGGCTGGCCGATAACCCGCCGGACCCCAAGCCGGCCGACGGGGGCGAGGACGCGCACTACACCTGGCGGCGCGACTGGCAGCGCCGGCTCTACGAGGCGGGCTGGGCGGCGCCGCAGTGGCCGACCGAGTACGGCGGTCGCGGCGCGAGCCGACGGAGTCGGCGATCTACTTCGAAGAGATCGGCCGCGCGCGCGTGCCGATGGCCGCCAACATCCTGGGGTTGCTGCTGGGCGGCCCGACGCTGATGCTGTGGGGCACGCCGGAGCAGAAGGAGCGCTACCTGCCGCCGATCCTCTCGGCCGAGGAGATCTGGTGCCAGGGCTTCTCAGAGCCCGACGCCGGCTCTGACCTCGCGGCGCTGAAGACGCGCGCGGTCAAGGACGGCGAGGAGTGGGTGGTGAGCGGCCAGAAGGTGTGGACGAGCGGCGCGCAGTACTCGAAGTGGTGCATGCTCGTGGCGCGCACCGACTCCGAGGCGGCCAAGCACAAGGGCCTGACGTACTTCCTGATGGACATGGAGCAGGACGCCGTGCAGGTTCGCCCGCTGCGCCAGATCACCGGCGAGGCGGAGTTCAACGAGCTGTTCATCGAGGAGGCCAGGATCCCCGACGCGAACGTGGTCGGCGGCGTGGGCAACGGCTGGAAGGTCGCGCTGACGACGCTGATGAACGAGCGCGCCGGCCTGGGCTTCGCGCTGCAGATCCGCCTGCGCCAGCTGCTGGACGACCTGATCGCGGCCGCCGCCGAGCGCGGGCTGCTCGAGAACGCGCTGTATGCCGACGAGCTCGCCGAGCTGCACGTGCGCTGCGAGTCGATCCGCCTGCTGGCGTGGAAGGGCCTGACCGACGTCGAGCGCTATGGCCAGCCCGGCCCGGAGGGCTCGCTGGTCAAGTGGCTGTGGTCGGACACCAACCAGCGCGTGACGCAGCTCGCGGCCGATGTGATCGGTCCGGAGGCGCTGACGGCGGGCACGAGCTGGAGCTATGAGCAGCTGCGCGCGCGGGGCAACACGATCGAGGGCGGCACGACCGAGGTGCTCAAGAACATCGTCGCCGAGCGCGTGCTCGGCCTGCCGCGCCTGAAGGTCGCGGCGTGAGGGGTTCTTATCAGCTGCGCCCCTGTCGGGGCTCCGCCGGAGGGGTGGCGTAGAGCATGGACTTCGGCTTCACGGACGACCAGCGCGAGATCCAGCGCACCGCGCGCGAGCTGCTGGCCGAGCGCGCGAAGCCCGAGCGCGTGCGCGAGCACGCCGAGGCGCGCACCACGGACGCTGCGCTGTGGCGCGAGCTGTGCGAGCTGGGCTGGCCGGGGATCGCTATCGCAGAGGAGCACGGCGGCCAGGGGCTCGGCCGCATCGAGCTGTCGATCCTGTGCGAGGAGCTCGGGCGGGCGCTCGCGCCGGTGCCGTTTCTGCCGAGCGTGATGGCGGCGACGGTGATCGAGCAGGCGGGCTCGCGCGAGCAGCGCGAGCGGTTGCTGCCGGGGCTGGCCAGCGGCGAGACGATCGGCGCGCTCGGCGTGGCGGTGGACGGAACGGCGGAGCTCGTGATCGGCGCTGCCGACGCGCAGGTGATCGTGCTGATCGAAGAGGACGGCACCGCGCGCGTGCTCGACGCGGGGCAGGCCGAGGTGGTGCCGTTGGCGACGATCGACCCGACCCGCTCGGCGGCCCGTGTGAGCGACCCGCGGGACGCCGGTGAGCCGCTGGCGGGCGACGTGTCGGCGGGGATCGACCGCGCGCTCGTGGCGGTCAGCTCGGAGCTCGTGGGCGTGTGCGAGCGGGCGCTGGAGATGACCGTGGCCTACGTGAAGGAGCGCAAGCAGTTCGGCGTGCCGGTGGGCGCCTTCCAGGCGGTCTCGCATCGCTGCGCGCAGATGCTGCTCGATACCGAGCGGGCCCGCTCGGCGGCGGCGTTTGCGGCGTGGAGCGCTGACTCGGAGCCCGATCGGCTGGCGGAGGCGGCGGCGATGGCCAAGGCGGCCGCGTCGGACGCGGCGCGCGAGGTGACGGCGAGCGCGATCCAGGCTCACGGTGGGATCGGCTTCACGTGGGAGGCGGATGTGCACTGGCTGTACAAGCGCGCGCAGCTCGACGCGAAGCTGCTCGGTGGCGCCAGGCAGCACCGCGCGCGCCTGGCAGCGATCCTGGCCGACAGGGTCGCGGCGTCGGCGGCGGCCTGACGCTCAGTTGGTCAAGGCGGGCGTGTTGGCCTTGGCCCAGGCGATGATGGCGGCGCTGCCGTTGACGAACGTGCCGTCGGGGAGCTTCAGCACGGGCAACTGCTCCTGCCCGCTCATCTCCTTGAGCTCCGGGCGCCGACCCTTGGTGAACAGGCCGAACGGGTGGCCTTTGCCGAAGACGACCTTCTCGAAGTCGTGGCCGGCGTCGCGCAGCGCTCGCTGGGCCCGCCGGCAGGCGTGCGGCGGCGGCCCGCCGTCGTCGACGTGGCAGACATAGAGCGTGAGCGTTTCGGTCATCGGTCACCGCCTGGGATCGGGGAGCGTTGCTGAGCAGGCTATAGGGTCCCGGCGTGCCTCGATATGCGGCATTCCTGCGCGGTATGAACGTCGGTGGCCACCGGCTGACCAACGAAGAGCTCCGCGGTCACTTCCTGGCGATGGGCTTCGCAGACGTGGCGACGTTCCGCGCGAGCGGAAACGTGGTCTTCGCGGCCGACGCCGAGGCGGCGACGGGCCTGAGCGAGCGGATCGAGGCGGGGCTGGCGGACTCGCTCGGCTACGCGGTCCCGACGTTCATTCGCGACGCGGCCGAGATCCGCGCGATCGCCGCTACGACGCCGTTCGACCCCGAGCGCGTGCGCGGCTCTGCGGGGAAGCTCCAGGTCGCGCTGTTGACGGCCTCTCCCCCACCCCGGGCGCGAGCGGATGTGCTGTCTCTGGCGGGCGAGCGGGACGGGGTTGTGTTCGGCGCGCGCGAGCTCTACTGGCTGCCGAGCGGCGGCGTGCTCGACTCGGCGCTCGACATGAAGACGATCGAGCGGCTGCTCGGCGCGATGACGATGCGCACGAAGAACACAATCGAGCAGCTCGCTGGCAGGCATTGCGGATAGGCTCCCCTTCGACAGCGAGTGGAGGGAGGCTTCGTGGTTCAACCGTTTCCCCGAGGGCGCAACCCGTTCGACGAGACGGGCGTCAAGCGCGATGCGGAGGGCGTGGCGCACTTCGTGCGGCGGCCGGCGTCGCTGGTGGAGCTGCTGCGCGCGAGCGTCGAGCGCGACGCGGCGGCGACCGCGCTGGTGGAGGTGGGCGGTCCGTCGCTGAGCTACGGCGGGCTGTGGGAGCGCGCGGCGCGTGTGGCGGGCGGGCTGCGCGGCGCGGGTGTGGACCGCGGTGATCGCGTTGCGATCCGCTTGGCGAACGGGATCGACTGGGTGCTGGCGTTCTTCGGCGCGCAGCTGTTGGGTGCGGTGGTGGTGCCGGTGAACACGCGCTTGTCCGAGGAGGAGGTCGCGTACGTGGTGGGGGACTCGGGTACGTCCTACACGTTCGCGCCCGGCGCCGCGCTTCCCGATGGCGAGGCGCTCGTGAGCGAGGATCTCGACCCGGATGAGCTGGCGGCGATCTTCTACACGAGCGGGACGACTGGCTTTCCCAAGGGGGCGATGACCTCCCACGAGAACTTCGTGACGAACAGCGAGAACGCGTTTCGCTGCCTGTTCATCGACCGCGCGGAGGGGCCCTCGATATCGACGCTGGTGTCGGTTCCGCTGTTCCACGTGACCGGCTGCAACAGCCAGCTGATCCCGACGCTCGAGCTCGGCGGCCGGGTCGAGATGCTCGCCAATGCGCTGGACCTCGACGGCTTCTTCGAGGCGGTGGGCGCGCACGGAGTCGACCAGCTGGTGTCCGTGCCGGCGGTCTACCACGCGGTGCTGCGCCACCCGAAGTTCCCGGAGCTGGACGTGAGCCGCGTGCGCTGGGTCTCATACGGAGGCGCTCCGATCGCGGCGAGCCTGGTGCACCGGATCAAGGAAGCGTTCCCGGGCGCCCGCGTGGGCAATGGCTTCGGGCTGACGGAGACCTCCTCGCTGACGTCGTTCCTGCCGGACGAGGAGGCGGCGGAGCACGCCGACTCGGTTGGGTTTGCGATGCCGGTGGTCGACCTCGCGCTGAAGGAAGTTGACCCGCAGAGCGGCGCGGGCGAGCTGCTCGTACGGGGACCGAACGTCGTGCAGGGCTATTGGAACAAGCCGCAGGCGACAGCGGAGACGTTCGCGGACGGCTGGCTGCACACGGGCGACGTGGCGTGCATCGACCCCGACGGGCTGCTGTACATCGTCGATCGCAAGAAGGACATGATCAACCGCGGCGGCGAGAACGTTTACTCGATCGAGGTCGAAAACGTCCTCGCGGGCGCGCCTGGCGTGGGCGAGGCGGCGGTGGTGGCGGTGGCGGACGACATGATGGGCGAGAAGGTCGGCGCTGTGATCGTGCCGATGGACGGGCGCGAGCTGGACGTCAGCGCGGTTCTGCGCCACTGCCGCGCCCACCTGGCTACCTTCAAGGTTCCCCAGTACGTGGCCGTCCGCGATGAGCCGCTGCCGCGCAACCCGGGCGGCAAGCTCCTGAAGGCGCGTCTGCGCGAGGAGACGACGTGGGGAGCGCAGCTCCGCTGAACGACCGGGGCGCGCACGCGCCGCTTTAGGCGTCTGGCGCGAGCAGCAGCTGTGGCCCCTCGGCCGCGTCGCCGGCCTTGTTCACGGCGGGGTTCGCCGGGCGCGCGGACAGGCGTGCGGCGTCCAGCGGCCCGCACAGCTGGAGCGCGTCCTCAGCGCCGAGCGCCGGGTCCAGCCATGCACGCTGCGCGTCGCGGTCGGCGAGGATCACGGGCATCCGGTCGTGGATCGCGGCGGCGACGCGGTTGGGCGTCGAGTCGCAGGTGAGCAGCGCGACGCTGTGCAGCCAGTGGCCGTCGATCTTGGCAGGCGTCCACAGCGCGGCAAATGCGAACGGGACGCCGTGGTCGACCTGAAAGAAGAACGGCTGGCGGGGCTGGCTGCGCGCCTCGGGCTTGAGCCACTCGAAGTAGCCGTCGGCGAGCTGCAGGGCGCGGCGGGACGCCTTGGGAATCAGTCTGCGGTAGGCGGGGCTCGAGCTGACGGTCTCGACCCTGGCGTTGATCATCCTGGCGGCGCCCTTGGCGTCCTTCGCCCACGGCGGGATCAGTCCCCACCGCAGCAGGCGCGCCTCGGGCTGGCCCTTGGGCGCGACGATCGCGAGCACCTCTTCGGTGGGCGCGACGTTGAAGCGCCGCGTTCCGGCGTCGCTGGAGATCGGGACCCGGAAGCGGTCGTTGAGTTCTTCGGGGCCAGCTGTGTTCGTATAGCGCCCGCACACGCTTTGAGGATATGTCGCTCGCGAGCGCGCCCTTGGAGAGGATCCGCGCGCTGTGCGCCTGTCACGGGCGCGTGCGAGCGTGCGTTCGGTAGAGGACGTGCGCGGCGAGCGGATCCCCGGCGGCGAGCTTGGGGTGCGCGAAGTCCTCCGCGGGGTCCCGTCGCATCCTCAGGCGCTCCATGACCCGGCGTGAGCGCAGGTTGCGCTCGGCGGTGTAGGCGACGAGGCCCGGTAGGTCGAGCTCGTGGAGGCCGAAGGCGATCGCGGCGGCCGCCGCCTCGGTGGCGATGCCGTGGCCCCAGAACGGATGCGCGAGGCGCCAGCCGACCTCGACGGCGGGTGCGAAGGCGACGTCGATATCGACCGGCGCGAGGCCGACGAAGCCGGCGAAGGTGGCGTGTGCGCGTAGCTCGACGGCCCACAGACCGTAGCCGCGCTCCTCGAAACAACGCTCGCTGCGCTCGATCAGAGCGGCACTGTCGGCGCGCGAGAGCGGCGCCGGGAAGTGCTCCATGACGAGCGGATCGGCGTTGATGGCGGCGAACGGCTCGAGGTCCATTGCTCGCCAGCGCCGCAGCAGCAGCCGCTCGGTTCTCAGCTGCGGTCCCGAGCCCACAGCGGCGGACGCTGTGAGAGGGTCGTCCGGCTCGCGGCTAGGACGCGAGCCGGACGAGGAGCGACTTGAGTTGGTTGAGGAACGGCGATTCGACGTAGGTGGGCGTGCCCGCGATCTCCATGTGCGGGTAGCGGGCGAGCGTCTCCTCGAGCATGATCGTCAGCTCCAGGCGGGCGAGCGCGGTGCCGAGGCAGAAGTGCCGTCCACCGGCCCCGAAGGCCTGGTGCTCGGACGGAGCCCGGGAGACGCTCGCCTCCGGCGAGCATCCCGGTTCGACCAGCGACGCACGTCGAACCGGTCAGGGTCCTGGTAGCGCGTCTGATCGCGGTTGGAGGAGACGTACCACATGACGACCTTCTCCCCCGCGCGGATCTTCTGCCCATGCAGCTCGGTGTCACACGTGGCGGTGCGGCGAAAGTGCGCGAACGCGGGGAACATCCGCAGCGACTCCTCGACCGCGCTCGGGATCAGCGAGGGGTCCGCGACCAGGATCTGCATCTGCTCGGGGTCTTCCATCAGCGCGCGCATGCCACTGCAGTAGGTGGCCTTGGTGCTGTCGTTGCCGGCCGCCATCAGCAGGAAGAAGCCCATCACGATCTCGTGTTCCTCGAGCTTCTGACCATCCACTTCGGCGTGCACGAGCACGCTCGTCAGATCATCGGTGGGACGCTCCTGACGCTCAGCGATCAGGAGCCGACAACGCTCGAAGATCTCCGGGATGTCCTTCTGGAGCACTCCTTCGACCCCGTCGGGGTTGAGGTCGAGATCTCCGGCTGCGAGCGTCGAGTTCATGAGGTTCGCCCAGACCGCGTCGTCCTCCTCGGAGATGCCCATGAAGCTGCCGATCACGCGCGAGACAACCGGCTGGGCGAAATCGCTGACGAGATCGCAGGTCGAGCGACCGTCCAGCCGGCCGAGGACGTCGCGGACGATGGCCCTGATGGCGTCCTCGTGGGCGGCGATCCGCTTGGGTGTGAAGCCCGCCTGGAACAGCGCCTTGAGACGGTCGTGCTTGGGCGGGTCCATGCCGATGAACATCGCCTGCGTGAGCTCCAGCGGGAACACTTCGGAGACGGCCGTGACGCCGCCGGTTTCGGAGGAGTAGGTGCTCCAGTCGCGGCTGACCGCGTGGATGTCATCGGCGGTGGTCACCGACCAGTAGCCGGCCTCGGCCGGGAACTCGGTGAGACGATCGGTCCAGTGCACCGGGCACTCACGGCGCAGCCTTGCGAACAGCTCGTGCGGGGGGCCGTCCTGCCAGAGCTCGCGCTCGCTGACGAGCACGCTCTCGAGATCGTTGCCAACCGCCGCCATCGAGACCTCCGTGATCGCTGCCACAGGATTGCGTCCGCATCATACTGGCTAGTCGGCCAGGATGATGTCACATCTGTTTTTTTGTGGCCGCAGTTTGCGGACGCGGAGTCTCCAGCGCGCGCCCGGCGAAGGTGAGCATGCTCGCTAGGTGTGCTTCGATCGTTTCGAGGCTGTGTTCGCCGGGGTACACGGCGCTCGCGGCGTGCGCCCCGGCGGCGCGCAGCGCGGCGGCGAACGGGGCGTTCTCGTTGGGGTCGGCGATGTGATCCGATGTGGCTCCGTACACGAACGCGCGCAGGCCGAGCTGCGCGAACACGGGCCGGTCGGCGTGGAGATCGCCTTGAAGTCCGTTGAAGAAGCTGAGCCAGCTCTCGACGACCGCGAACCGGTAGGGGTTGGCGAGGGCGACGTTCATGGCGCCGTAGCCGCCCATGGAGTCGCCGACCACCGCGCGCGCGTCGCGCGCGGCGACGGTCGGCAGCGTCCTGTCGATCAGTTCCTGAGCTTCCAGGATGTAGCTTTCGTAGCGCAGCGCGCCCTGGTTGTGCCAGTTGTTGGTGCCGGGCCCGCCCTGGATGATGACGGCGATCAAGGGCGGGATCGCGTGTCGCGCGATCAGCCGGTCGAGCTGCCTCTGCAGGCCGATCTGCAGAAACGCCCTGTCCGACTGGTCGGTGCCGGTCAGCATGTAGAGCACCGGGTAGTGGCTGGTCGTGCTGGCGTAGCCGGCGGGCAGGTATACGAGGAATGACCCTTCGCCGTGGAGCGCGGCCGAGGGGTAGCTCGTCTCGTCGATCGAGCTTCCGGCAGCGTCCTGGCTGACGGCGTTGAGCGTCGGCAGGGACTGTGCGGGCGCAGCCGAGCTGATCGCGGAGGCTTCCTGTTCGACTGCTCCAGCGCTGCCGACTCCGATCATGCCGGCGAGCGTCAGCTGCCCGTTCTGAGCGAGCGCGATGCAGACGGCGGCGAGGGCGCCGAGCAGCGCGCCGGTGATGAGCCTGCGCGTGCGGGCGCGCCGCGGCCGCCACGATGCGGGCGCTGGCGGCGCGCCAGCGACGGGCTGCCGCCGTGGCGGGAAGGCGGGCACCCAGGGCGGCGGCAGAAATTCGACCGCTGCGCCGCCCTGGCCGGGCCAGCTCCACTCGCCGAGGTTCTCGAGCCACGTCTGTGTGCGCGACGCCTTGGCTGCGACGGACATTCAGCTGATTGAAGGAAGCGTGGAGCGGAAAGCCAACCCCTGCACGAGCGCGCCCATGCTGCAGGGCAGCGTGCAAGGTCAGCTCGTGCTCCACACCTGCCCAACGCCGCCGAAGCCGAGTGCCTGCTTGGTCGCTTCGGTGAGATCGAATTCACGACCGGCGACGTAGGGTCCGCGGTCGACGACGGGCACTCGCACCGTGTGGCCGCCGTAGCGCAGGGTCACGAGCGTGCCGCAGGGAAGCGTCTTGTTGGCGACGCCCATGGTGGCGCTCGTGAGCGAGCCTCCGCATGCGAGGCTGCCGCCACCGCCGTACCAGGAGGCCTCGACCAGGCGATACACGTTCAGCCGGCCGAGCCGGCGGTGGGCGGCGAGGTCATAGCCACTGCCGGCGAAGCGCAGGCGCACCGCCTGGCTGCCGAGCTGGCGCGGCACGTACCTCAGCCGGAACCGGCCGTTGGCGCCGGTGCGAGCCCGCGCAAGCGTCCTCCAGCCGCGGGCTCCTAGCGCCTGGAGCGTTACCAGCTGCCTGGAGAGCCCTGTTCGGCGATCCGCAAGCAGCCTGCCGGTGACGGTGGCGCGGCCATTGGCGAGGACGTCGAGCTGGTACTCGCGGACCTCGAGCGAGGTGTGCGCGGGCGGAACGACGGTTGTGACCGTTGGACCCGTCGAAAGAAACCCGACCGGGACCAGAGGCGCCGCAGGCTGCGGCGTCACAGGGGTATACATAGATTGGACTACCTCCTTGCATGTCCGCCTACGGGGTTAGCTGTCGGGCTCACGCCCAACTGCGCACGCGAACAGACGCGAGCCAGCTGGGCGTTACAGCCACATCAGTGGCCGATTCGCCCCATCCAGATCGCTGAGCGCGATCCGGCAGTGGGTCCCCCGCTCGTCTCCATCCACGGAGACGACTCGGCGAGTCGAACAATCGTTCGCAGCATATCCGGTCAGAGGGGGGTTTGTGTGACGAGCGTCACACTTATCGGATCAAGGTATGTACCCGAACGTAACAAAGCGCACAAGTGGAGCTTCCGCCGAGAACTGGCCTTGTGTTGGGTACGTCTCTTGCTTAGTGGCAACCCATTCGCCCGTATTCTTGGATCGCCGCTCGGCTACGCGGAGCGACTTCACCAGCTTCGCCGACCGGAGGTTCCCCTTCTTGGTATTCCCGGTATAGGCGCGAGCAGGTCTGTTCGTGCTGTCGCCGTAGGCGGCCTTCTACCCGTTCGAGGCGTTCGCTGCTTTCGTTGCTACGCCGTTCGGCGTATTCGCGTTTCGCGCGTTCGCGCTCCTGCTGTTCGACCTGGGGAGTGATGATCGTGATTCCAAGGACGCGGGCCTCCGCTGCTGGCATGCCCGGAACGTAGGTCGCTGGAAGGGCGTTGACTACCGGCGCATGGGCGACACGCCATTTGCCAGCGGTCTCACGAAAGAGGACCCCCTCGGGCTGCGGCACCGCTCCCGTCCAGGTCGCCACCGCCCATTCCCCGGCGACGCGCAGGTCCGTCAGATGGCTGTGCGGGGCCTTCGTGCCCGCCGCCGATTCGAGCTGCTGCGCGGTGACTTGAGGGGTCGAGGGTGCTTCGGCGACCGCTTGAGTGGCGGTGGTGGGCACGTAGACCGTCCTCGTGTGCGTGGTCCCACAGCCAACGAGCGCCACGGCGAGGATCGCGGTCGCCGCGATCCGCGTCCATCCGAAGCCTGCGATCCGGCCCCCCGCAGTCTCCATCTTCGCGCCAATGTTCCGAGTATCGGGCACGCGGGGAGCCTATCCGGGTACTCTTGCGCCTGCTATGGGGGGCGCAGGGGCAAAGAACGGCGGCGAAACCCCGTTCTCAGCATCCGACGAGACTAGGGGCGTAATCGTCGATGCTGCTCTTGCGCTGGTAGAGACGCAGTTGTTGGCGCAGGTCGCCGAGGATGCGAACATTGACGGACGAACGACGGGACTCCTCGGGTTCAGCGGAGCGCTAGCCGCCGCCACCGTCGCCGCTAAGGAACCGATCGGCTTTCTTTGGTTTGTGCCGCTCATCGTGTTGGGCGCGGTGACCTTTGTGTTCCTTTGGATTCTCTACGGCGGAACGAAATTTCGCAGCCTGCTGGCCACCGTGTGGCACCCCCCTAATCGGGTGGGCTATGGCGTGCCTGCTTGGGCGTTCTACGAGAAGTTCGTCGGAACATCGCCGTTGAAGGCCCGAGAAAGCCTTCTCAAGGAGCTAGCGGGAGTCGTCGGCGAAAACGCCACCCGAATCAGACGACAGCAGCGGCGACTCCAAGTGGCCACGATCGTCATGATCGCTGGTCTTGCAGTTGCGGGACTCTTGATTGCGTTCGATAGACCGACTAAGATGGAGGAGCCATGTTCGGGAAAAAGCCCCAATTGCCAGCACCAGGCCCCACAGGGCTCGAAAAAATTGGCCCCGGCGGCCCGGTCACCAAAGACTAGCGGCGAACTGATTCGGTTGGCCGTCGGAATTGAACGCGGCCACAATGGACCGCTAGTCGAAATAGCCGAGTCAATCGAAGGCTAGGATTGTCCAAGCCCTAGACTGTGCCGCGCTACGCTTTGTCGTGATGCCCGACGACCAGCCAAAGACGCAGCAGACGCAGCCCAGGGGCCGCGATGAGCACGGCGAGCCCTACGAGCCGATCGAGATTCCGGTGCCCGAGCGCGAGGACGTAGAGGACGCGCTAGACCGGCTTATCGGCGCCACGCCAGACCGGGACTAAGGTCGAGCGGAACGAGTAGCAAAACGGGGGTCGTCAGGCTCCATCACGTCCACGGTCAGCATCCGGCCGAGCCCATCGACGATGTGGAAGTGCCATTCGGGGTCGTCTGGCTTCTTGGCGAGCCAGCCATCGAGTGCGTCCCGAAACTCTCGCACCTCATCGGGCGTCAAGGCGAGCCAAAGCGTCTCGGGCATATCTCCATTCCCGGCATCCATTTGAGGGCACATGCCGCACGGAAACTACTACGCTGCGACCAGCGAGGCTAGACGCTGGCGCGGTCGAGAAGCTGCTCGAACAGCGGCTCGTCGTTCCGTTTGGCATTGTGGCGCCACGCGTACTCGTCCAGGTAGGACTGGAGGTAGTGCGGCGAAATCTTCTTGTAGACACCGCGCATCCCGGTCTTCATGTTCCCGAACGCGCCCTCGATCGTGTTCGTGTACGTGTCGCCGCGCACGTAGATACCTTCGGAGTGATTGATAACCCTGTGGTCGATAAAGCGCCTACTCAGCGGTTTGTAGGACGCCCAGTCGTCCGTGAAGATGATCGAATCCGGATTGACGTTGGCGATAACGGCGTTACTCAGCACAGCACCGTGGCGTGAGGCGATAACGCGAAAGCGAATGCGTCCACCGCGCTCAACCATTCCGAGCACCGTCGCTTTCTCCTTGGCGTGAGCGGCGCCGTGCTTGCGGCGGTCGGGGCCGATGGCGAGATAAGAGTGCTGGCCGTGCCGCTTGCGGGGCTTTCCGCCGATCGCAGTCTCGTCGATCTCAACATCGCCGCTCAGCGGCTCAGCGTCCGTGTCGTTCATCAGCTCCGTGCGGATCTTCTTCATCATCCGGTGCGCGGTTTGGTAGGTCACGCCGATCTCCCGTTCGAGCTGCTTGGCCGAGATGCCGCAGCGCGTACTCGTCATCAAGTAGGCGGCGTAGAACCACAGGTGCAGGCTTCGTCGTGGACTTCTCGAAGATCGTGCCCTTCATCGGGTGGATGTGGTGCCCGCAGGAGTCGCAGGTGTACGACGCGCGCGTTTTCGTGCGGTGGAACTTGCGCGGGCGCTCGCACTTCGGACAATTGGCGTGGTGGCCGTCGGGCGCAAAGCGCTTGCGCCATAGCCGATCTAGGCAGGCAGCGTCATCGGGATACGTCTTCATGAACTCCATCAGGGAGTAGTCCGAGCCTGAGGATTCGCGGCGAGTCGGGCTGTTCCGGTCGTTGGCTGCCATACGGATACTGTAGCAGACTTGACGGCGGACGTCAATAGCGCTACGCTATCCGCATGAACAATCTACCCCCCGAGATACGAGCACAACGAGAAGTCGAGGATCGAGCCGCGCAGCTCGGCGTTCAGCGCGCGGCGTTGAACACGGAGACGGCGGCGAACACCGCCAACGTCAAGGAGCTACTGCCGCAGGCGCTCGCTGTGGGCGTGCCGATGGAGACGATCGCTAAGCTCACAGGTGTGAGTAGACAGACGCTTCATCAGTGGCGAAACGGAGACGGAGCAAGCGCGGGCACGCGCTAAACTGGAGCCCGCGTCGGGAGGTCCAAACTTCAGGCGAAGTCCGGCGAGTAGGTGCATCTCCCCGCCGGACGCCCCTTACACGCGCCTGTAGCTCAGTGGAAACGATCTACGGTGGTACCCCGGTGTCTAAGAGCACTTGCCTACTAAGCGAGATGTCGTCGGTTCGAGTCCGACCAGGCGCACATCTTTAGAAACCTATGTAAGTAGATCGCAGAATAACAGGCATTGTGACGAGCTGTGATAAAGCGTGCTACAAAACTTGCGGAGATCCGATCTAAAGATGCTGTTGATTCTTTCCGGTGTTCTTACCAGACTTTCTGGCGAGCTTTTCGAGATCACCGCAGATATCAAGACATTCCGCTCCGTAGCTGAACAACGTCAGCCGTTCTCATGGTAAACCTCGATTTCGAGGCCATCGGGGATTGTGCCGAAGTGTTCGAGCAGTAGCGATGCTTCCGAAAGGCCCTTGACCAAGAGCTGTCTACGCCGCCACGGTGGCCCCCAGCGGACCCACTTGGGGACGTCCTGCTGGCGCACGATGCGGTCGCAGGGCTGGACAAAGCGGACTGCCACGGCCTTACCGCGTCCACGCGAGTTCCGAACGTCGAGCGTTGTCAGCGGCTCAGTGCCAATACCGAACTGGATCGAGTCCGGTAGTCCTCCGAGATGGCGCTGTGTATGCGCTACGAGGGCTGCTCGCGCCTTAAAGCCGTCGCCGCCATCGGATGATGATTCAGCCGCTTCGTCAGCTTCGTCCCACAGCCGGAACGCACCAACTCCGAGCGTTATCGCGGTGACGAGGACGATCACTAGGAAGATGAACAAGGCATCAGCCTTCAGGGCCACACCAGCGACGGTAATGATCGTCCAGCCCGTCACGGCGCCCATGCCCTTCCCGGCCGATAGCAGCACGAACGAGAATACGCGCCGCGCTTTGAGCTGCACTCGCCTCCATCGGGACACGGCCATATCATCGCCGCTGGCGGACTCCCGACTCGGTATTCGGTTTTCAAGGGGCGAACGCTTGTACGATTTGTCACTTAGGCTACATACCTTGATCCGATAAGTGTGACGAGCGTCACACTTATCGGATCAAGGTATGTACCCACAAAGCAACAAAACGCACAAACTTCCCCGGAAGTGTAAACCTGCGGGATGCGAGGCGGCTACAAGAAGGTCTCGCCGCGGTATCTACAGTCGTATCTCGACGAGTACGCCTGGCGACACAACGCCAAACACTCGCATCGGGCGCTGTTCGCGCAGCTGTTAGAGCGGGCGGCTTCGTCGCTCTAAACACCCGTCAAAACGACCATTTTAGCACCCATTTGGACGGACGTTCGTGCGGACAAAAATCGTGCTATAATTCTGTCTCCCCTGCAAATGGGGGCTTTTTATGGCTACGATACGGGACATTCAGGCGGACGTTTCCAGGGACTATTTGACGTCCCATCCTTGGATCACGTTTCGACTTGATCTGCACAACGCGCCGTGGGCCGTCTGGAACCACATCGGGGAAGCCCATTCAAAGTGCCGCCACCTCTCGAAGACACCGCTACCGCCGAGGTTGGCGCAAAAGATGGAACGGGTCTACCTGGCTAAGGGCGCCCGAGCGAGCGCTGCCATCGAGGGCAACAGCCTGAATGAGGACCAAGCGGTAGCGGCAGTCGAGGGCAAGCTAGAGGTTCCCCAGAGTCAGGAGTACCTGCAGCAAGAGCTCGAAAACGTCATCCATGCGCTCTCGGACATCGAAATGGAAGTACACCGAGACGGGACCTTTGAGGTCACGCCGGAACGACTGCGCGCACTAAACAAGCAACTCCTGGACGGCTTGGAGGTCGAGGAGCACGTGGTCCCGGGCGAGTTTCGCACGTCGGGCATAGTTGTGGGGAATGTCTACAGGGGAGCCCCGGCGCAGAACTGCGACTTCCTGGTAGAGACTCTGTGCCACTGGCTCAATGGGGACGACTTCCGCCGCGACGGCAAGGACTACGCCAAAGACTTCCTGCACGCCTTCCTGCGTGCCGTTGTCGCTCACGTGTACATCGCGTGGATTCATCCGTTTGGGGACGGGAATGGACGCACGGCTCGGCTGGTCGAGTTCGGCATTCTGACCGCCGCCGGCATCCCGTCTGTCGCCGCACACCTACTGTCGAACCACTACAACGCGACGAGAACGAACTACTACCGGCAACTTGAGCACGCCTCAAAGTCAGGCGGGGATCTCATCCCGTTTCTCGCCTATGCGGCCGAGGGGTTCGTGGGGCAGCTGCAGCAGCAGCTCAGCGACGTGCATGAGCTGATCGTTCACGCGATATGGGTCAACTACGTTCACTCGATGTTCCCGGATCGGACTCTTACGGCTCGTCGGCAGCGTGATCTTGTACTTGCGCTCAAGCACGATACGTATACCCGCCGCGCCCAACTGAGGACCCTTACGCCGGAGCTGGCCGACGCTTACGCGGGTAAGGGGAGCAAGACAGTCACGCGTGACCTCAACGCGCTTACCAAGCTAGAGTTGATCGAGCGGACCGGGAACGGCATCCGTGCCAGACGCGAGTTGATGCTTTCGTTCTTGCCTCGCGCGACTCCCGGGAGCGAGGAGGATCTAGAGGTCCTATTTCCCGCTATTGCTTAGGGTCGCCCTCGGTTTCGTCGCCCGCTCCAGCACCCGCTCCCAGTCACACCGGGATCTGGCGTACTCTGCCCGCCATGTGGCGGGTATGCGGGGGCGCGCTCATGGTCATCGCGGGGATCGTCGCGCTCATCGAGGCGCACGATCATCATCCGGAAGCGCACGTGAGGGGATTGAATGCAGTTTGAGAGATGGTTCGGGAGCACCATGTGGCACTGGGGGCCGTCCACGCTCCTGCGCCGCACTACATTCCTTCACCGTCGCCATAGCTACTCGCCCCAGCCGTTGAAAGGCTCGGCGTGCCCCTCAACCTCGAACCAGTACTGGCGAAAGCGGGTGCACCGTCCGGTCGTCGGGTCGAGCCGGGCGATGAAGCACCCGGTGAGCGTGCCCTCCGGCTCCCCCTCGCGGTTGGACATTGCGGTCCAGAACTCGGCCACGACTTGATCACCTTCGACGAGCGGCTTGCCCATGCGGACGCTAACCGTGCCAGCTTCGGCCTGCTCCCTGCGGATGTAGCGTCCCATTGCCTCCCGCCCGACGACGGTCTCATCGACGGGATGCTCCACGTAAATGACGTCGTCGCTGAACAGGTCGACGAAGCCGTCGAAATCCCAGCTCCCCCACGTTCGCCCATAGCCCTCGACGAACGCCCTCGCCATCGCCCGACTAACGCTCATCGCTCCTCCTTCAGCATCGGGCCGCCGAGTAGCGGATCAGGCGCCGCCTGCCTACGACTTCGGGCCACCAAGGACCGCGCGCTTGATCGTCTGGCCCAATTTGGCCGCCTCAGCGACCGTGTTGTCCTCTGCGGCGGCACTGTACGTCTCTGCGAGGCCGGGATAGTCGGGCACAAGCGCATCGTAGTCCGACGGGACGGTTCGTATGGATTGGCCCTTCGCTTGAGTGCTGTATCGCACAATACGGAGCCCATCTCCCGGCTAGCGTGGCTCTCGGTGCCCCCGCAGAATCCGATCACGCGGATCGAGCAGGTCGCGGTCGACCTTGGTCGACTCGCTGGTGAGATCGCGGATTACGCAGGGCCGGACGCGAGAAGGGCGTTGCTCCATTGGCGGAGCGAGCTTCTGGCCGCCGTTGACGAGATCCGACGGCTGACGGCGAGCGGAGCTGAGTCGAAGTAAGGGGCACTGGCTGGCCGTCGCCCTCGCCGAGCGACGAGACGAGTAGAGGACTCGGGGTCGTCGGCGCGCAATCGCTTCGTTGCGGTCAACGGGAGGCGTCGTTGCGCTTCCTGCGCGTCCACGCACGGACGACGGCGAGGTCCCCCAAGACCAGAAGGACGAGGACTGCGATGAGGATTGCCGCTGTGGACACACTCCGCATTCTCCCACACGAGTCCTCGCAATCCCATCGCGTGGCCAGCTGGGGCGCCCGGCATCTCGACCCGTCTCAAGACAGGATGAAAGGATGTCTCCTCGATTGGGCCGTTCCCTTCGAGAGGAGACTCGACATGCCGTTAGATGGATCAGTGCTTGGAAATTGTGCATCGGAGCAGATGGAGGCGTTGGACCGGGACTACGGCGACGACGAGGACGCCCAGATCGGGGCCGCGATAACGATCGTCGAGGTGCTCAAAAAACAGGACGAGGACAGCTATGGATCAAACGTCAGGATGCGTCACAACGTCGGAGACCCCTACCGAGTCCTCGGTCTACTCCGGGCGGCCGAGCAGAACTTCCTCAAAAGCTTGGAGGCGCAGCAGTGAGCGCCTTCCCTGCCAGCCGCCCATCTACGGTTCGCGCACCGCGGAGGCGTTGAGGCGCACATAGTCGAGCGGCAGGTGAATCCCCGCGACGACCGCGGTGGCGAACCGCTCCCGTCGCTCCTCGGGCAGGCGCGCGAGGTGCGCCGGGAGGATCGATGTGCGCACGAACGCGCCCACGTCCTGCGGATGCGTCGGGCGCTGCTCCAGCCAACAGCGGGTCGCGGTGAAGCCCACGTCCCGCAGACGCCGTTCGGTCTCCGGCGGCCCCGCGAAGATCCACGGTGACCAGCCCACGAGCTCTGGCGCGAGGTCGCGGGCGACCGCCTCGATCACCTCGCGCACGCCGGCGATGTTGCCCTCTCCCCCACACTGGACCTCGAGCACACCCACCGGCAGCAGCGCACCGGCCAGCCGTGCCCACAGGCGATCGTGGTCGCTGACCCAGTGCAGCGTCGCGGTCGAGACGATCGCGTCCACCGGCTGCTCCAGGTCCAGGTCGAGCACGTCCTGGCACCACACCTCCGCGCGGTCGCCGAGCCGCCTGCGTGCGAGCACCTCCGAGGCCCACGCCTGCTGCGGCTCGCTCGTTCGGTCATACGTGCGCGCGTCCCACGGTGTGCCCATAGCGTCACTCACCACGACCGTATCCGCTTTCTGCCCATTGGCCGTGCTGCGCTCTCAAGCACGAGAGCCGAGCGGTCGATCGCAAACATCGGACGACCGACAGGTCATCCGGGTAGCGAGCGACCAGGGGGCCACGTCTTGCTCCGGCCTCCGGTCGCTCCGCAATGCAGCTTTGGCCTCAACGCCACTTCGATCCGTCACGCGCTACCCTCGCCCCTGGATGGCCGACGAGCTCAGGATCCTGACCACCGTTGAAAACGAGTTCGAGGCCGCTGTGGTGTGCGGACGCCTCGAGGACGCGGGCATACGCTCGATGCAGCAGCTGAGCAACCGCGGCGCGGGCGGAAGGATCGGTGGTGGAGGCGCGCGTGACGTTTACGTCGACGAGCACGATCTCGAGCGCGCAAATGAGGTCCTAAACGCGGGAGACGAGGGCTGAGGTGGCCGGCGAAGGGACCGGCTTGCTGGCCGTCCCGTCAGGCCCGTTCGCAAGCGGGATGCGTTGGGCGCTACCTGTAAAACCTCGGCTGTAGGCGCTCGGACACCGCACGCTCTGCCCCCTCGGCGTCGGTCACCGCCCAGCGGAGTCGCTCGATCAGCTGCGCCGCCGCGTGGTCGCTGGCGAGATGCACCGAGTACACGCGCTCGTCGAGCAGTATTGACGCGTCCCGCATTTCGGTGGGATCGGTCGTCACGATGATCCTGGCCATGGCTCCCATCCCCCAATGGTGTGAACTGCCACTACAGTCGCAACGTTACGCCAGGCCATCTGTGCGGCTCGGCGCCTCCGTCGCAAAATGCGGGAACTTCCGACGCGCGGGTCGTTAGAGGTACCGCCGGTGTTCTGCTCGGATCCTCGCAGCGTCGAATACTGGCTCGGCAGCTAGGATCCGGCGCCCGTGGTTTGCCTGACCTGGGATGTCCATTTGACCCTCGGCGAGCGGCCATAGCGTCGGCCACCCGTTGGCGCAGCGCGCTCGTGCGCGAGCGGATCTGCATTTGTTTTGCCCAGGTCGTTGACGCGGCGTCCCACAACCGCGACAATCGCTGTCGTGACCAACCCAGACCGCCTCACAGCACTCGACTCGACCTTCCTGCACCTCGAGGATCACTCAGCCGCCCACATGCACGTCGCGTCGGTGATGGTGTTCGACGGCACCGCCCCCACGCTGCAGGAGCTCATCGACCACGTGCTCGGCCGGCTGCACCTGGTCCCCCGCTACCGTCAGCGTCTGGCCTACGTCCCCTTCGACCAGGGCCGGCCGGTCTGGACCGACGACCCCCACTTCAATCCCTACTACCACATCCGCCACACCGCGCTGCCGCGACCGGCCGACGACGCCTCGCTCAAGCGGCTCGCCGGACGACTGTTCTCGCAGCGGCTCGATCGCTCCAAGCCGCTGTGGGAGATCTGGCTGGTGCAGAGCATGTCCGGAGGGCGCTTCGCCCTGATCGCCAAGACCCACCACGCGCTCGTCGACGGCATCTCCGGCGTGGACATCACCACCGTCCTGTTCGACACCGCGCGCGAGCCCGCGCCGGTCGCTCCGGCGACGCCATGGAGCGCCAAACCGCTCCCCGGGCGGGCGAAGTTGCTCGGCGAGGCGCTGGTCGAGCGCTCCACCGTCCCAGCCGAGATGGTTCGCGGTGCACGCGCTCTGCTGCGTGCACCCAGGCGAGCGGCCTCCCAGGTCAAGAACGGCCTGACCAGCGTCGGCGCGACGACGCTCGCGGGCATCAACTCCCCGGCACCGCCGAGCCCGTTCAACGTCGACATCGGGCCGCACCGCCGCTACACCTTCCTGGACGCCGACCTGGCGACGCTGAAGGCGATCAAGGACTCGCTCGGGGGGACGCTCAACGACGCGGTCCTCGCGTCCGTCAGCCTCGCGCTCGGCCGCTACCTGCGGAGCCACGGTCACGACACGGAGGACCTCGTGTTGAAGGCGATGGTGCCGGTGTCAGTGCGCTCCAAGGCGCAGCGTGGCACGCTGGGCAACCAGGTTGCCGCGATGTGGGCGCCGCTTCCCGTTGGCGTTGAGAACCCGGCGGAATGCCTGCACAAGATCGCCACCGCGATGGAGGAGCTGAAGAAGTCCGGACAGGCGGTTGGGGCGCAGGTCCTGACGAACCTCGCCGGGTTCGCGCCGCCCACGATCCTCAGCCAGGCCGCGCGCCTGCAGGCTCGCCAGCCGTTCTTCAACCTCGTCGTCACCAACGTGCCCGGGCCGCAGTTCCCGCTGTATCTGCTCGGCCGGCGCCTACACGTCCTGTATCCGGTCGTGCCGCTCGCTCAGCGCCAGGCGCTCGGCATCGCCGTGATGAGCTACGACGGCCATCTCGGGTTCGGGCTGCTGGGCGACTACGACGCGCTCGCTGACCTCGACATGATCGCGTTTGACCTGCAGTGGGCGATCGCCGCGCTCGCACGAGCCGCCGGCGTGCGCCTGCGCACAACCCGATCTGCGCGCAAGGCTGTGGCCCCACGAACAAGCGCTGCCGGCGCTGGCGCCGAGCGGTCCGGCGATCAGAACCCCGCGCGCAAGCCCGCCAGCGCCAGCTGACGCGCCCAGCTCGCTCGCCACAGCAGCGCGGCGCTAGCGCTGCATGCCCAGAATTCGCCGCACCGGACCGCGCAGCACCAGACGGTAGGCCAGGTCGATGACGAGCAGCGTCGCCATTATCAGGGCGCCCGGGCGCCGCACAAATGAGCTGAAACGCAACACATCGAGCGCATCGGCACCCCGGCGCCGCTGACTTGAGCCTGGATACGATCCGCCCTATGCGCCTTGCCCTCTGCCAGCTGAACGCGACCGTCGGCGACATCGCCGGCAACGCCGAGCTGATCCGCGAGGGCATCGGCGCGGCCCGCCACGCCGAAGCGGACCTCGTCCTGTTCCCGGAGCTCGCGCTCACGGGCTATCCGCCCGAGGATCTGCTGCTGAAGGAGCACTTCCTCGCGGACGCCGCGTCGGCCCTGCGCGACCTCGCCACCGACGCGCACGGAGTGGTCGCCGTCGTCGGCTTCCCGGAGCGCGCCGAGGACGTCTACAACGCCGCCGCGGTCCTCGCCAACGGATCGGTGCACGCGATCTACCGCAAGGTGTACCTGCCCAACTACGGCGTCTTCGATGAGCAGCGCTACTTCCAGGCCGGCCAGGTCGGCGCCGTGGTCGATCTCGACGGGCATCGTCTCGGCCTGACCGTGTGCGAGGACATCTGGGAGCCCGGTCCCCCGGCCAGCGAGGAGGCACTGGCTGGTGCGACCCTGATCCTCAACATCTCCGCCTCTCCCTACCACGCCGGCAAGGGCTGCGAGCGCGAGCGGATGTTCGCGCAGCGCGCCCGCGACAACCTCGCCTGTATCGCCTTCTGCGGGCTCGTCGGCGGGCAGGACGAGCTGGTCTTCGACGGCCACTCCTGCGTGATCGATCACACCGGCAACACGATTGCGCGTGCCGCACAGTTCAAGGAGGAGCTGCTCGTGTGCGACGTCGATCTCGACGCCGCCGCCGCGGCTCGCCTGCGCGACCCTAGCCAACGGCCGGCCGCGCGCAGGGCCGAGCGCCGCGCTGCGCTCCTGCCGCCGCTCATCAGCTCGCGCTCCCACCAGGCCTCCGTGCAGGCGCCTGCCCAGTCCGTGCCGATCGCTGCGCTGACCGAGCCGCTTGCACCGGTGGAGCAGGAGGTGTACGCCGCGCTGAGGATGGGGTTGCGCGACTACGTCCACAAGAACGGCTTCGCGCAGGTGGTGCTCGGTGTCTCGGGCGGGATCGACTCCGCGCTGGTTGCATGCCTCGCCGCCGACGCGCTCGGGCCCGAGCGCGTCGGTGCCGCGATCATGCCCTCGCCCTACTCCTCCGCCTCGACCCAAGCGGACGCGCGCGCGCTCACCGAAGCGCTCGGGCTGGTCACCCACGAGCTGCCAATCGAGGGGATCATGCGCGCCTACGAGCGCGCCCTCGACGCCGAGTTCTCCTCGCGCCAGCCCGACCTCACAGAGGAGAACCTGCAGGCACGCATCCGCGGCAACCTGCTGATGGCCCTCTCCAACAAGTTCGGCTGGCTCGTGCTGACCACCGGCAACAAGTCCGAGATGTCGGTCGGCTACACGACCCTCTACGGCGACCTGGCCGGCGGCTTCGCCGTGATCAAGGACGTCCCCAAGACGCTCGTCTACCGCCTCTGCGCGTGGCGCAACTCGCCCGCCGGCGCCACCGCGGCGCACGCCCTCGCCGGCGCCGGCGAGGCGCTCGAGCGCCCGATCCCCGCGTCGATCATCGAGCGCGCCCCCTCGGCGGAGCTCAGGCCCGATCAGCGCGACGAGGACTCGCTGCCCGCCTACGAGCTGCTCGACCGGATCCTCGAAGGCTACGTCGAGCTCGACCAGAGCGGCGAGCAGCTGGTCGCGCAGGGCCTGCCCGAGCACGACGTCGACCGCACGATCCAGCTGGTGGACCTCGCCGAGTACAAGCGCCGCCAGGCGCCTCCCGGCATCAAGATCAGCGCGCGCGCGTTCGGGCGCGATCGGCGCATGCCGATCACCAACCGGTACCGGGGGTAGCAAGGGAGTGCTTCGCCTCGGCGCCCTATCGCTCGCAGCGCTGTGCGCGGTCGCTCTGTGCGCCTGCGGCGACACGCTCCAGGACCGGCCCATCGCCCACAACATCCTCGAGGGCCTCGTCGTGGCCCCGTTCCCCGTGTACTGGCTGGGGGGCTCCTTCCGGGGCGCGGCCGTCACCGAAGCCACGCACGATCCGAGCGGCTCCTACAGCGTCCAGTACGGCGACTGCCTGAGGGGTGGCCAGGGGACGTGCGTGCCGCCGCTGCGGGTGGTCACCTCGCCCGACAACGGCTTCGTGCCCGGCGGCTCCACGCGGAGCCTCCCCGCGCGCATCAGGGGGGTCCCCGCGGTGCTCGCGCAGGCGGGCGAGACGATCGAGATCCCCACCGCCGGCGTCGTGGTCGACATCTACGCCGTCAACGCGCGCACGGCCGCAGCCGCGGCCCACACGATCGTGCCGATCAACGCGATCGGCGCGCCCGAAGCCGCGCTGCCGGCGGCACTGCCGAACACGGGCTTCGGCCAGATGCCGCTGCCCGGCCAGGTGCCCGCGCCGCCGCACCCGCTGGGCCCCTTGGGTTAGTCCCGGTAAGGCCCGTCGGTCGCCGCCGCTCACGCCGCCTGTGCGGGCACGCGAGCGCGAGCGGCAGGCGCGGGGCGCACGGCGATCGTCATCCGTGTGACCGCGCACGTGCGGTCGGCGTCGTCGCTGAAGCGCACGTCCCACACCCAGGTGCTGCGGCCCCGGTGCACGCGCGTGGCGAGCGCGTGCACGACCCCCTCGGTGATCGGGCGCAGGAAGCTCGTGCTGTTCGACTGGCCCATCGCGACCTCCCCCTGCTCGCGCACCGCCAGGTGGGTCGCGAACGAGGCCGTCGCCTCGGCGATCGCTGCGTACACGCCGCCGTGGACGAGCCCCGCCCCCTGCTTGAGCTCGTCGCGGACTGCGACCGCCGCGCGGACCTCTGTGTCCGAGCAGTACAGGAACTCGAGGCCGTACAGCCGGTCGAATCCCATCATCAGGCGGTTGATCTGCTCGACGCTCGGCGTGGCCATCCCGGCGCCACGATAGCCTACGATCCTCCGTTAGGGCCCTTGCAAGGTCTCCACCTGCGGTGGCGGACGTTCACAGACCATGAGCCGATTGGACGAGCTTCCACCCGACCAGCGCGCGGCGCTCTCGCTGCTGCTGCATCAGCAAAAGAGCTACGCCGAGGTGGCGGGGCTGCTGGGCATCAGCGAACGCGCCGTGCACGACCGCGCCCATGCCGCGCTCGCGATGCTCGCCCCGCGCCAAGCGCGCGAGGTGACGCCCGAGCGCCGGCTGGAGATCGGCGACTACCTGCTCGGCCAGCAGCACGGCGTGGCCGAGCGCCTGCACACACGTACCTATCTGAGCGCCGACGCGCCCGCGCGGGCGTGGGCCAGCGAGCTCGCCGTGCAGCTCGCGCCGCTGGCGGGCGCCGGGCTGCCGGAGATCCCGGCCGGTCCTGCCACCGGCGCCCAGGGGTCACAGCGCCTGCAGGATCTTTCGTCCTCCGTCCACGCGAGCGGCGCGGGCGCTGACCCGCCGCCGCCCGCGCGCTCGCTGCCCAGCTCGCGCCTGGGCGGCGCCGTGCTGCTCGCGCTGATCGCCGCGGCGGTGATCGTCGCGATCGTCGTGCTCAGCGGCGGCAGCTCGCACGCGAAGAAGACTTCCGCCGCTACGGGCAAAAGCTCGAGCACCGCCAAAGCGTCGAGCAGCGCCGGCCCCACGGTCACGGCGAAGCTGACGCTGCACTCGCCGGACCCCAAAAGCAGGAGCGCGGCCACCGTCGACGTTCTCTCCGACGCCGGCAAAAGCGCCTTCTTCATCGAAGCCGTGAACATGCCCGCGTCGAGGGGCTTCTTCTACGCTATCTGGCTGTACAACTCGCACACCAGCGCGCTGCCGCTGAGCAAGAGCCCAGCGGTCGGCTCCAGCCACCGCCTGGCCGGTGGCGCGCCGCTTCCCAGCAACGCCGGCGAATTCCGCGAAATGCTGGTGACGCGCGAGACGGACACAAAACCGACCCATCCGGGCTCCGTTGTCCTGCGCGGCCCGTTCAGCTTGGGCAGCTGACGGGCAACAGCTTGCCGGGGTTCATGATCCCCGCCGGATCCAGCTCGGCCTTCAGCGCCCGCAACGCCGCCACGCCGCCGCTGCCGACCTCCCGCAGCATCCACGGTGCGTGATCGCGCCCGACCGCGTGGTGGTGGGTGATCGTGCCGCCGCCCGCCAGGATCGCCTCGCCGGCGGCCTGCTTGACCGCGCGCCACTGCCCGATCTCATCGCCCTCGCGCTGGCGCGCGATCAACGTGAAGTACAACGATGCCCCGGTCTCGTACACGTGCGAGATGTGGCACATCACCAGGCCCGGCGTCCCGCAAGCGCTCAGCGACCGCGCGATCGCCTGCGCGACCGCGTCGTGGAGCGCGCGCAGCTTCGACCACTGCGCGGCGGTCTCGAGCGTCTCCACCATCACCCCGTGCGTGAGCAGCTCATCGCGCAGATACGGCGCTGAGAAGCGGGAGCGCAGCCAGGCCTCGCCCGGCGAGCGCCCGACCGCGAGCCCGCCGCAGCCGCGTGCAAGCGCAAGCGCGCGTTGTCGCCTGAAGGCGACCTCCTCGCCGGCGCCCTCGAAGCCGAGGATCGCGAGGCAGCCCGCGCCATAGCCGCGCAGGCCCAGGTAGGCGCGCTCCAGGCGACCCTTCACGCCACCGGCGCCGGCCAGCGCGAGCGACATACGCGTCTCCTGCTCGTCTGACAGACGCGCCACCTCCGGCAGGACGTGCTCACGCGCGAGCGCGCGCAGCGCCTGCTCGCCGGCGGCGAAGTCCTCGAAGAAGACACCCTCGTAGATGCGCTCGCGCGGAGCCGCGCGCACCCGCAGCGCGAGCTCGCTGATCACGCCGAGCGTCCCCTCCGAGCCCACCAGCAGCTGGCGCAATCCCGGTCCCGCTGCGCTGGCGGGCAGCGCCGGCAGCTGCATGTCCGCCGCCGGTGCCGCCAGGCGCACGCCCAACACCATCTTCTCGATCGCGCCGTAGCCGCTTGACGCCTGCCCGGCCGAGCGCGTGGCTGCGCAGCCGCCGAGCGAGACGTACTCGAAGGACTGGGGGAAATGGCCGAGCGTGAGCCCGCGCAACGCCAGATAGCGCTCCAGCGCCGGCGCCCTGATGCCGGCCTGAACGGTGACCGTCGAGGACTCTTCGTCCAGCTCCAGGATCGCCGTCATGCGGCTCGTGTCGAGCGCCACCACGCTGGCGTGCTCCCCGCGCAGCGGCGCCACGCCACCGACGACGCTGGTGCCACCGCCGAACGGCACCACCGCACACGAGCAACGTTCGCACAGCGCCAGCAGCGCCCGCAGCTGCTCGTGTGCGGTGGGGTAGACGACCGCGTCGGGCGCGCCCTCCGGCTCGCCGCAGCGCAGCCGCACGAGGTCGGGATAGCCCTTGCCCGCGGCGTGCACGACGCGCTCGGCGTGCCCGTCGCGGACGTTGTGCGCGCCCACGATCTCGCGCAGCTGTGCGAGCGCCGGCTCGGCCAGGCCGGGGGCCTGCAGGCGTACCTGGCCGAGCGCGACGGGGGGACGCGGCCGTGCGGCGAGACCCACGCGCTCGCGCAGGAGCTCCAGCGCGCGCGCCGTGAGCCCCGGCGCATGCGCCGCGTCGCCCCAGCCCCACCACCGCATCGCCGCGGGGGCCCGCGCGTCAGCCACTGATCCGCTCGAGCCCGTCGAGTGCTTCGTCGAGCGTGGCAGCGGCGGCGCGGCGCACCATCAAGCCGCCGAAACGGGGGAAGAACCCGGTCAGCGTCTGGCGCAGCTCGAGCGTGACCTCGGTGGCGACAGCGGCTACACCGTCGACGGCGTCGCGGCCGGAAGGAGGCTGGCTCGCTGCCTGCGGCGCGAGTCGCACCTCGGTCTCGGCTGAGCTCAGCAGACGAGCGAACGGTGTGCCCTCGACCCGCTGCGCCCATGTGATCGCACGGGCGCGCTCGTCGGCGGCAACGAGGTTGAAGTCGGCGCGCACGACTTTGCCCTTGCGCGTGCTCATCACCTCGGTGAACGCGCCATCCTCGACGTCCTCCACGCGCGTCACGCGCGGCCACCAGCGCGGCAGGTGGTGGGGGTCGCACACGATCTCCCACAGCTGCTCCACGGGTGCGGCGATCGTGCGGCTGCGACGCGCGGTGGGCACGGCCGCCAAGCTTAGGACTCGTAGGTGAGCAGGGCGTGGACGTCGCGGCCGGTGAGCCGCTCGCGCCCGTTCAGGAAGGCGAGCTCGATCAAGAAGTCGCAGCCGACGACCACGCCGCCGAGCTGCTCGACGAGCTCGCACAGCGCCGCCGCGGTCCCGCCTGTCGCCAGCAGGTCGTCGTGCACGAGCACCCGTTTACCGCTGGCGACGGCGTCCGCATGCAGCTCGAGTGCGCCGGCGCCGTACTCGAGCAGGTACTCCGCGCTGACCGTCTCGTACGGGAGCTTGCCCGGCTTGCGCGCGAGCGCGAAGCCGGCGCCGAGCTCGAGCGCCAGCGCTGGTCCCAGCAAAAAGCCGCGCGCCTCGGCCGCCACCACGCAGTCGACGTGCAGCGGCCGCGCGTGCTCGGCCAGCCGCCGTACCGCGTCGGCGAGGGCCTCGGCGTCGGCCATCAGCGGCGTGATGTCCTTGAACACGATCCCGCGCTTGGGGAAGTCGGGTATGTCGCGGATCAGCGAGCGCAGGTCCGCGGCGTGAGCGGGCGTTGGGTGAGTCGGCATCCGATCAACGTACGATCTTGCGCAGGTCGCGGATCAGCAGCAGGTGCTTGAGGTGGGTGGCGACCGCCGCGAGGTTCTCGAGCGCCTCGACCGCCTCCTTGCGTCGCTCCGGGTTGCGCGAGCGCAGCGCCGGAGCGAGAATCTGCTGCAACAGGTTGGCCTCGCGGTCGGCCGAGGAGCGGAACACGCGCAGGTTGCGACCGCCGACGCCGTAGCGCGCGAGCTCGGCCACGGCGGCGATGATCTCCCGCTCGGTCTCGTCGAAGTAGCGCACGCCGCCGCGCATCTCGCCCTTGACCACCCCGTACTCTTCGAGCTCGCGCACCAACTTCGCCTCGGCCTTGGTGTCCTCGAGCACGTCGTCGACCGAGTACAGCGCGCCGCCGGCTTGGCGCACGCTCACGCTCGGTCGCCACACGCGCGCGCCCTCGCGCCCGACGCGACCGGGTGTCGGCGGCGTATCAGGTTCCGCCCCCCCGCGTCCGGCGGCCAACTCCTGGCGGATCACGCGCAGCGGCAGGAACTCGTCGCGCTGCATGCGCAGGATCGTGCGCAGCCGCGCCACGTCGCCCTGGGTGTAGAGCCGGTAGCCGCCGGGCGTGCGACGCGGCGTCAGCAGCTTCTGATCCTCCAGGTAGCGGATCTTGGAGATCGAGATGTCTGGGAACTCCTGCGCGAGCGCCTTGCACACGGCGCCGATCGTCAGCGACTTGCGGCGCTTGCCCGGCTCCGCGCGCTCGCCGTGGTCCTGCCCGTCCAGCTCGAGGTCGATCTGGGCGCCCGGGCTCGCATCCGCGGGTGTCGCGTGCGCTGCCATCAGCGTGCGTGGAAGGTCAGCTTGTACTTGCCGATCTGCACCTCGTCGCCCTCCTCGAGGCGGTGGGACTCGATCCGCGAGCGGTTCACGTAGGTGCCGTTGAGCGATCCGCAGTCATCCAGGTACCAGTCCTCGCTGCGGCTGATCAGCAGGGCGTGGTCGCGCGAGACGGTTACGTCGTCGAGGAAGACCTCGGAGTCCGGGCGCCGCCCGATGCTCATTCGCTCGCCGTCCAGCGCGAAGCTCTCCCCGACTCGCCCACCGCCCGCGCGGATCACGAGCGCGGGTCCGCGCGCGGTGACCTCGTCGAGCTCGACCGGGACGAGCTCGCCCGCCTCGTCGATGCGGTAGGTGGCGGTGACCGGATCCCCGTCCGCCCCGCCGGCGGTCTCGGCGCGCGTCAGCAGCGCGCCGCAGCGCTGGCAGTAGTTCGCGCCCTCGCCGTTGACGAAGCCGCACTCGGTGCAGTGCAGGGCCACGACCGCCGTCCTCCTTCTACTGTTGGCGGTTGCTCAGGATGTCCGTGAGCCTCTGGACGTCCTCGCCGGTGATCGTGATGTCGCCGTCCTCGTGCTTGTGGCGCAAGCGGTTGACCAGCTCAGCACGAAGGATGTCGATCTTGCCATGCAGGATGCGCCGCTGGTAGGAGATCTCGGTCTCCTCCTCGGTCAGCTGGCGGATGACGTCTTTGAGCTCGACATCCGTCAACGAGCCAAGGTCGGGGAACGTCTCGTCCATCGTGGCTCTTCTCCTCTCGCGGACTCGCGTCGGCCGGAGCCGGTTGAACATACGCCGGCTGCGCCGGCTGACCGGCGGCAGTATAGCCCAAAAGGTAAGGCTCAGCTTGAGGCTATGGGTCGGCCTGGGTGCGCAGCTGGCGAAGGCCCGAGCGCACATACAGGAAGCTGGCAGCGAGCGCGAGCGCCAAGCCAACGTACAGCAGCGCTTCGCCCAGGCCGCTGAGCCCGGCCATCGCGAAGAAGAACGACCCCATCACCGGCGCCACGGCGAGCCGCCCCGGCCAGTTGATGCGCAGCTCGACGCCATGGGCGAGGCCGTAGCGGCCGACCACGAGCATCAGCAGCTCGCGCGCTGCCAGAAGCGCGAGCGCCCACCGCGGCAGCAGCTGAAAGCGCCACGTCACGACCACGCCGCAGATCACCAGCAGGCGGTCGGTGATCGGGTCCATGAGCGCGCCGAGTCGGCTGTACTGGCCGCTGAGGCGCGCGACGATGCCATCCACGTAGTCGCCCCAGCCGATCACCGCGAACAGGATCGCCTGCGGCGCGCCGACGCCGTCGCTGCTGGACAGCGCGACGAGCAGGAACACGGGGATCAGCGCCAGGCGCGCGAAGCCGATCGCGTTCGGAATCGTCCACGGCCGCAGCGGCTGGCCGGCCCGCGTCTGCGGCGGCGGCGGCCCGGAGCGGTCTAGTCCGAGCAGCCGCCTCAGGGAGCGCCTTGCCACAGCTCGTCGACGGCCCGCAGGAGCTGCTCGGGCTCGCCCTCCAGGGGCAGGCCGGGCGCCTGCTCGCGACCGCGACGCACCTGGACCTCGATCTCGCCCGACTCGATCGAGCGCCGCCCGACGGTCAGCCTGAGCGGACATCCGAGCAGCTCCGCGTCGGCGAACTTCTCGCCCGGGCCGAGGTCGCGGTCGTCGTAGAGGACCTCGATACCACCCTCGGCGAGCGTCGCGTACACACGCTCCGCCGCATCGCGCTCCGGCGAGCCGGGCTTGCCGAGCGCGACCAGTTGCACGGCAAACGGCGCCAGCGCCCGCGGCCAGGAGATGCCGTGCTCGTCGGCGAACTGCTCGACGGCCGCGGCGACGATGCGCGCCGGACCGATCCCGTAGGAGGCCATCCACACGGGCCGCTCGGCTCCGGTCTCATCGAGGAAGTTGGCTCCGAGCGGCTCGGAGTAGCGCGTGCCGAGCTTGAAGATGTTGCCGATCTCGATCGCCTTCAGAAGCTCGATCGGCTCACCACCCACGGTGTCGGTGCTGAGCAGCTGCTCTTTGCCCAGCTGCGCGCGCACGACCTCCGAGTTGGCGGCATATCCCGACTGCGTCAGCACGATCTCATCCTCGCCGGCCGCGCACGGCGCCATGTACTCGTGCGCTCCGGTGCCGCCCATCATGCCGACGTCGCCCTCCACGCGGTAGAAGCGCAGGCCGGTGCGCGCCATCATGCGATCGTATGCGCCGACGTGCAGCGCGTAGCTCTGCTCCAGCGCAACGGGGTCGCGATCGAAGCTGTAGGAGTCCTTCATCACGAACTCGCGCGTGCGCAGCACCCCGGCGCGCGGGCGCGGCTCGTCGCGCTCCTTAACCTGGAAGTGGTAGACGATCAGCGGCAGGTCGCGGTAGGAGCGCACGATCTGTGCGATGTGGAAGGTGACGGCCTCCTCGTGGGTCATCGCGAGCACCAGCTCCGAGCCCTTGCGATCGGTGAGCTTGAACAGCTCCTCGATCTCCAGTCGCCCGGTCTTGCGCCACACCTCGGCGGGCTGCAGCACCGGCATCAGCATCTCCTGCGCGCCGATCGCGTCCATCTCCTCGCGGATGATCCCGACCACCCGCTGGTGCACGCGCCAGCCGGCCGGCAGCCACGTCCACATGCCGGCGCCCATCTGTCTGATCAGGCCGGCTCTGACCATCAGCTTGTGCGAGATCGCCTCCGCGTCGGCCGGCGGCTGCTTCTCTGTGGGCAGGAGGTATTCAGAGAGACGGGTCATCGATCGCTCGATTGGCGCGCCACGCACGGCGCGGAGCGACGAGGGTATATGCCCGCGCGGCTGGCCGCGGTGAGAGGGCGCCGCGCCGCCGGCGAGCGGCCGAGCCTCCGCTCAGGCGCCGCTCGCCGGCACGGGCCTTCCCCCCGCCCCCCGGCTGGCTATTGTTCGAACTCGTACGCTTGGGCTTGCACCGCGACCGTCTTGACGAGGTTGCCGAGCGCGATGTTGACGTCGTACAGGTGCAGACCCCAGTCAGGCCCGAGCGATTCCTTGACGTATTCGGGCGGATCGACGGGGGTGCCCACCGGGTTGACCTGCAGCCAGCTCGCGCCGTTTTGGTTGTGGCATTGGGCCGTGTACTCGCCGGTCGAGGCCACCCACGGCGTCGATCCGGTCGGGGTCGGGGTGAACAGCCCGAGCAGACCTGGGAACGGCGTTGTGGACGCGTACGGGAGCAGGGGTCCGGTGGCGCCTTCGTTCTGGGTGAACTGCGCGGGGTTCACGCACAGGACCTGCATGCCTTCGTGTCCGCCGCCCAGCAACGGGCTGTTGGGCCGTCCGAAGAACGAGCCTTCGGGCGGTTCTTTGAGGAAGGTCGAGTAGGCGATCACGCAATGCGTCTGGTATGCGGCCTGGCATGCGGGGATGTTCTGGAAGTCACCGCCGACGAGCTTGCCTTCCGGCACGAGCACGTTGCCGCCCAGCAGCACCGCGGACACCAGCAGGTGGCGCATGCTCGGGTCGGGATCGATCGCTTCTTTGATCATCTGGATCAGCAGGGCGGACCCCTGGGAGTGGCCGATCAGCACGACGCCCCGGCCCTTGTTGTAGCGCTGCAGGTATTCGTGCCAGGCGTCGAGCACGCCGAAGTACGCCTTCGCCTCGCCTTCTAGCGTGACGCCCCCGGGTTCGTTGATCGCTTTCAGCGTCAGCTGCGGGTACATCGGCGCGAACACCCTGCAGTCCTGCGAGAACCGCGATGCCTGGTCGATCGCGATCTGGGTCTCCTGCGGTTCGATTTCCAGGTTGGCGTTCATCGTCGGCTGTTCGCTGACGGTCGGGTACACGTAGAAGCAGTCGATCGGCGGGCGGCTTGCCTTCTTGGCCTTTTCGAGGCTCGTTTCGCCGTTGGTGTTGATGACCGTGGTGGTCAAGGGGTTGGTGCACGGGTCGTTTTCGAGCGCGGGCTTGCACAGCCACACGGTGCTGCCCTTCTTCGCGAGCGCCGTGCCGGCGATCGAACCCAGCACCACGAGCGCCGCGACCCCGACCAGCGCGACCAGCCGCGCGCCCTGTCCGACAGTACGAGTCGAGCCCGATCCCCATCCGCGTTGCATTCCCGCTCTCCTCCCGCTCGTGCGGCCTCGCCCCTGCGGCGCTCGCCGCTTTCCGTGCGGGATTTTAGTCATCTCTGGCGAAAAGACGCAAACCCCTAGTGCTCGTGCACCTGCAGGCCGAGCAGGGCCGCCTCGACCTGGCGCAGACGCTCGGTGTCACCACGGATCCCTGCGAGCGCGTCGTTGTAGAGAAAGGCCTCCCCCAGGCGCACGATCGCGTAGGCGAGAACGCCGGCGGCGATCGGCGGATCGAAATGGCCCGCCTGCACCTCTGCGTCGATCAAGCGCTCGATGCTCGCGACCACCCGCGGCTGCACGATCCCACCACTCGAGGTGAGGATCCGCAGTGCGCGCTCCTGCTCCTGGGCGAGCAGCGCACGCAGCCCGGCGGTGGCGGCCAGCTCGCGATTGAAGCGGTCGAAGGTCTCCAGCAGCGCGGGCGCCCCGCAGCCGCTGCTCTCGCCGCGGATCGCTGTGAGTCGCCGCTCGGCGAGGGTGGCCAGCAGCTCGCCCAGCAGCGACTCGCGCGTCTGAAACCAGCGGTGCATCGTCGCGCGCGCCAGCCCCAGCTCCCGCGCGATCGCCTGCACGTCCACGCGTTCGCCCGCGAGGAAGCGCTCGGTTGCGAGCGCTAGCGCGGCCTGGCGCGTGGATGCGGCCGGCCGGCCGGGGCGGCCGGGACGGCCGGCGGCGAGGGCGGTCATCGTCACAGCGTAAACGCACTTCCGGCATGCCCCCGCCCGGCCGCTCCGCACGGCCGGGACAGCGGCGATCGCCGCCTTTGATAGAACAGCGAGGACCGACCGAACTTCGACGCATACCCGACAAGGAGCCCCCCGACATGGCCTACTCCGTTCCGCCGCTCCCCTACGCCTACGACGCGCTCGAGCCGCACATCGACAAGGCGACGATGGAATTCCACCACGACAAGCACCATCAGGCATACGTGGACAAGGTCAACGCGGCGCTGCAGGGCAGCGCGCTCGCGGACGCGCCGATCGAGGACGTGCTCAAAGACCTCGGCCAGGTGCCCGAGGACAAGCGCGCGGCGGTCAAAAACAACGGCGGCGGGCACTTCAACCACACGCTGTTCTGGGAGAGCATGAGGGCGGACGGCGGCGGCGGGCCCGGCGGCGAGCTGGCGGGCGCGATCGACGCGGCGTTCGGCTCCTTCTCGGCCTTCCAGGCGAAGGTCAAGGAAACGGGCGTCAACCAGTTCGGCTCGGGCTGGTCATGGCTCGTGCGCGACGGATCGGGCCTGGCGATCGTGGGCAGCGCCAACCAGGACAACCCGATCTCCGCCGGCAAGACGCCGCTGCTGGGCGTGGACGTGTGGGAGCACGCTTACTACCTGAAGTACCAGAACCGCCGCCCCGACTACATCGACGCATGGTGGAACGTCGTGGACTGGTCGAAGGTGGCGGAGCGCTTCGCGGCGGCGGGCTGAGGGGTTTAGGAGCGCTCCGCGCTGGCGCGCTGCGCGCCCGCGTGATGGCGCGCGGCGGGACCCGACGATGGTCGGCTTCCCTAGCTGCGGCTGAAGCGCCGGCCGGCAACGGGCTCGCCGCGTGGGGCGCGGGCGAGCATCGACTCGAGCACGGCGCCGGCGCTCTCGTCCTCTCGCGCGGCGGCGGCTTCCAGCGCGGCGATCCGCTCGGGCGTCATCGCGGTGGCGTCCTCGTTCTCGGCGAGCCACGCGCGCGCCTCGGCCGCGGCGTGTTCGTCGCGCTGCACCGTCTTGCCGGCGGCGTAGTAGCGGTCGATCTCCTTGAACAGCTCATCGACGAGCTGCTCGGTCGGCACCTTCTTCAGCGGCTCGCCCTTGGAGTAGATCATGCCCATGTCTTTGGCGCCGGTGATGCCGAAGTCGGCGTGGCGCGCCTCGCCGATGCCGTTGACGGCGCAGCCAAGCACGGAGACCTCGATCGGGTCCTCGTAGGCTTCCAGGCGACGCTCGACTTCGGCGACGACGCTGTCCATGTCGAACTGCAGGCGCCCGCAGGTGGGACAGGCGATCAGGTCAGGACCGCGCTCGCGCAGCTTCAGCGCCTTGAGGATCTCCCAGGCGACCTTGACCTCCTCCTCGGCGTGGAAGGTGGACAGCGAGATCCTGATCGTGTCGCCGATCCCGTCCGCGAGCAGGGTGCCGAGGCCGATGGCGGACTTGAGCGAGCCGGACCACTTGGTGCCGGCCTCGGTGACGCCGAGATGCAGCGGGTAGGGGATGCGCTCCGCGAGCAGGCGGTTGGAGGCGATCGTGTTGGGCACGGAGGTCGACTTCATCGACACCTTGAAGTCCTCGAAGTCCAGGCGCTCCATCAGCTGCACGGTCTCGATCGCGGCGGTGACGAGCGCCTGCACGGGATCGTCGTACTCGAGCTGGCGCAGGTGCTTGGGGAGCGAGCCCGAGTTGACGCCGACGCGCAGCGGCGTGCCGCGCAGCTTGGCCAGCGCGATCACCTCGGCGACCTTGTCCGGCCCGCCGATGTTGCCGGGGTTCAGGCGCACGCAGTGGGCGCCCGCGTCGATGGCCTTCAGCGCGAGCGTGTGATTGAAGTGGATGTCGGCGATCACGGGGATCGGCGATTGCGCGACGATGCTCTTCAGCGCCTCTGCGTCCTGCTCGCGCGGGACGGCCACGCGCACGATGTCGGCGCCGGCGTCGGCGACGGTGCGGATCTGCTCCATCGTCGCCGCGAGGTTGGCGGTCTCTGTCTTGGTCATCGTCTGCACCGCGACCGGCGCGCCGCCGCCGATCGCGACCGCGCCCACGTGGATCTGCCGCTTGGAGGCCATAGGCTGATTCTACGATGCGCGGCGTATACGCCACCGCGCGCGCGCCGCTGGCCAACGGCTGGGTGTGCGTCAGCCGGCCAGACGACTGATGTCGTTGCTGACGCCGTTGACCACCAGGAACAGCAGCAACACGATCCCGACCGAGCTGAAGCGGTACATGGCGAGCAGCGAGATGCGCCGGCCGCGTACCTTCTCGGCCACCGACCACAGGACGTGCCCGCCGTCGAGCGGCAGAAACGGGAACAGGTTGATGACGGCGAGGATCAGCGAGAGGAAGCCGAGGAACACCAGCGCGTAGCCGGCGCCGGCGACGACGGTTTCGTGCCCGATTTCGGTGATTCCCACGATGCTGTGAAGCTGCGCGCGGGCTTTTTCGCTCGTCAGCGCGCGACCGAAGCCGGTCAGCGTCTGCGTCGTGACGTGCCACATCTCGCTCGCGGCCGCGCCGGCGGCGGCGAGCGCCCCGAACGATCTGCTCGCCGGGCCGAAGCCGAAGCCGATCAGCATCCGCCGAACTTCCTTGCTGTAGCGGGGGAAGATCGACAGCGTCAGCGTGCGCCCCGCCCGGCGGACGGTCAGTCGCACGGGCGTGGCTGCGCGACAGCCATTGGTGAGCGCGCCGGGGCAGCGGTGCGCGGCGATCGTCGCCATCGTCGAGGCGACGGTCGCGTGCCGTCCTTCGACTGCGACGATCTTGTCGCCTGCTCGCAAGACGCCCGCGGCCGGCTCGCCGCGCTCGATCGCCTGCACCGAGGTGGTCGGGATGAGCGTCTGCACGGACGGGTCGAGGTTGCCGAGAGCGATCATGCCGTTGAGGCTCCCCGTGAACAGCACTGCCCAGAACAACAGGAACGCGATCAGTATGTTCACGCCCGGACCGGCGAGGATCACCACGATGCGCTTCCACGGCGCCTGGTTGTAGTAGGCGCGCCTTGCGACCTCGGGTTCGAGCCCGCCGATCTCTTCGGGGCTCATGCCCGTGATCTTCACGTAGCCGCCGGCGGGGATCGCGCCGATCGCGTACTCGGTCTCGCCGCGGCGCAGCCGCAACAGGGTCGGCGGGAAGAACAGCGAGAAGCGCTCCACGCGCATGCCGACGGCCTTGGCGACGGTGAAGTGCCCAAGCTCATGCAGCACGATCAGCACGACGATGCCGAGGAGTGTCAGGACCCAGCTCACGGGCTCAGTGTGGCAGGCGCTCGACCGTCTCCCCGGCGATGGCCCGCGCCTGCCGGTCGGCCTCGTACAGCGACTCGAATGAGCATACGGGCTCGCGCCCCAGCTCAGCGAGCGTGCGCTCGATTACGTCGGGGATCTGCAGAAAGCGCAGCCGGCCCTCGAGGAAGGCGTGCACGGCGATCTCGTTGGCGGCGTTAAGGACGCACGGCGCGGTGCCTCCCTCCCGCGCGGCTTCGCCCGCCAGGCGCAGGCACGGGAAGGCCTGGAGGTCGACCGGCTCGAAGCTGAGCGCGCCAACCGCCGCGAGGTCCAGCGGCGCGATCGGCAGCTGCACGCTTTCGCCGCCGTGCAGGGCGTAGGAGATCGCGATCCGCATGTCCGGCGGCCCGAGGTGAGCGAGCATCGCCCCGTCGGCCAGCTGCACGAGCCCGTGAACGAGCGACTGCGGATGCACGACCACGTCGATGCGTTCGTACGGGGTGCCGAACAGGTGGTGGGCCTCCATCAGCTCGAGGCCCTTGTTCATGAGCGTCGCCGAGTCGATCGTGATCTTGCCGCCCATCGCCCAGGTCGGATGCGCGAGGGCCTCGGTGACCGTGACGTCCTCGAGCTCCTCGCGCCGGCGCCCACGGAACGGACCGCCGCTGGCGGTGATCGTGAGGCGCTCCACCGCGCCCGGCGGCTGCCCGGCGAGCAGCTGGTGAAGCGCGGTGTGCTCGGAGTCCACCGGTACGATCTGCGCGTTGGTGGCCTCGGCGAGCGCGGTCACGAGATCGCCGCCGACGACCAGTGACTCCTTGTTGGCCAGCGCCAGGTCGATCCCCTCGCCGAGCGTGGCGACCGTCGGCGCGAGACCGATCGACCCCACCAGCGCGTTCAACACCAAGTCGGCGTCCGACTCGACCACGAGCTGCACCATCCCCTCGGCCCCGGCGAGCACCTCTCCGTCGGTCCACGCCTCCGCCGCTCGCGCCGCCGCGTGAATGTCGCCGAGCGCGAGCCGCGCGACTCCGTGGACTCGCGCTTGCTCGAGCAGCGCCTCCCATGAGCCACCGGCGGACAGCCCGACGAGCTCGAGCTCGTCGCTGCGCGCGCACACGTCGAGCGCCTGCGTGCCGATCGAACCGGTCGAGCCAAGGATCAGCAGGCGCTTAGGTGTGGACATACCCCTCCTACCCGGCCGATGTGTGGATGCGTGCTCGCCGGCTGGTCGTTGGCGTCGCCTCGAGGCATGCCCCGATGATACGAACGGTGCGCCGCCGCCTGCCATGATGGCTCGTCCGGCGGGCGACGCCTAGGTTCGTCCGCGCGCCCAAAGGAATAGGGGGAAGCGTGATGAGGACATTCAAGGCCCTTCGGGGTGTCGTCGTAGCAGCGAGTGTCGCCGTGGGCCTGCTGATGGTGGTCGCGAGCGGGGCCATGGCCGCGGGGATCAAGATCTGCGTGCCGAGCAAAGAAGGCAAGGCGATCACCACCGCGAAAAAAGGCGCGTGTGCAGCAGGCAACACGACGACCACGCTGTTGCCGCAAGCCGAACAGGAAAAGCTCGAACAGCTGCTGCCGTACGAGAGGTATGTAGCATCCGGTGTCGGTGGCAAGCCGACGATCCAGATCGAAGGGGCCAACCTGCAGGTGCTCTCGAAGCAAATCCCCCAACGCAGTGGGGACGATGGCACCGGCAATCTCATCGTCGGTCGCGACGAAGAACAGACCAGAGGCGAATGGGAAGGTGAACTCGTTGCGGCGAGCAGACAGACCGGGTCTGACAACCTGATCGTCGGTAACGAACAGGCGTTCCACAGCTATGATGGCTTCGTTGGCGGATACGCCAACACCGACTCCGCTCCCTATACAGATGTGTTCGGCTACAAAAACACCGCCAGCGCTCTCTATAGCTCAGTGACGGGCGGCGGCGAAAACGAAGCTATCTCCGAATTCGGGTCCGTGAGCGGGGGCAAGGGCAACCGAGCGAAAGCGGTGTATGGCTCGGTTAGCGGCGGTGACCTCAACCAGGCCAAGAATCCTTACTCCTCCGTGAGTGGCGGCGAGGAAAACCGAGCCGAAGGTGAATACGCCTCGGTCAGCGGCGGCTCCGGAAACCGGTCGAAGACCGTAGCGGCCTCGGTGAGCGGCGGCTTTGACAACCAAGCCGAAGGTGAAGACTCCTCCATCAGCGGCGGGAGCCACAACGTGACGGGCGCCAAATACGATTCGGTGAGTGGTGGCGCAAACAACAAAACAGAAGACACCACATTTTCGGATGGGTTGGCCAACTGGATCGGCGGCGGTGAAGGAAACCGCGCATCAGGGCTATACGGCTCGCTGGTCGGCGGCCATGGTAACCTGACCTACACCGGAGAAGCTGACACGATCGTCGGCGGCACAGCTAACCAGGTGATACTAGAAAACTTCGTGAACGAAGGGAAATTCGTTGAAGGCGGGCACTTCGATTCGATATTTGGAGGCACAGGCGTCACACTGCATGGCAACAGCGAAACCAACGCCTAGTCGACGCTAGGGAGACACGGCGACGGCGTGCTCCGGCCGAAACGGCACAGGCCACGATCCGGTAGACCACACACCGGAACGGTGGCCTGTGCCGAGAAGCACGGGCTTGCGTCGAATCGATCCTAGAGCCGTTTCCGTCGATCAGTGCACGTAGCGCTCTAGCAGGGGTCGGGGTTGTGGCACGAACAGCACAACGGTTCGCTACGGGGCTCGATGTCCCAGGCGGTCTTCTCCTTGAGGACGGCAACCGCCTGCTCGCCCGTTTCAGCGCGTCCGAGTCCTTTGATTTCGCTGAATAGGGTGTCTTCTCCTTCGATGCCACCCAGCTTGTGGTTGTATTCGTTTTCACCAGCTTTGTTGACAGCGAACGTGTCCGTCTGGCCCTTGCTCGACACCCACACATCTCCGCTCACGACGCCCAGCGCGGAGCCCGTCGTTTTGACCGCATAAGTACCGCATTTGAATTCTGCGGTAAGGTCTTTCTGTTCGCCACCCGTGCCAGCGAGATCAAGGCCTACGACGCCGGCTTCTGTTTCCGTTTCTTCCTTCAGCGTTACGAGTGTGGCCACGAGCGTGTCCGTTACGATTTCGCCCGTTTTCGCTTCCGGCGAGGTGCAGGTGGAGCCCGCGCCTGTGCACCCTTCGAATTTCGTCACCTCTGTGCTGGTGCTTTCTCCGGTTACTTCACCCACATCGGTGCCCTTCTTGCACGCGATGCTCGCCAGGATGCCAGTACCTTTGATGTATGCGTCGAACACGCTTGCCCCGTTCTTACCGGTGAAGCTTCGCAGTTTGGCGGCGGTCCATGGCTCCAGTTCGTATTTGCCTTCACCTTTGACGTTAACTTCTGTGCAGTTCTTCTGGTTGTATCTGCCGGTGTATAGTTTGCCGACTTTGGCGGCCTTGGCGCAGACTTTGTAGCTGGGGAACGTTTCCGCCGAGGCGCTCGCCGCGAGAATCGCGCTGATCGCGAACACGGCCACAACGCACAGCCCCATAGTCCGTCTCATCTTCTGCATCTCCGTCCTTTCCGCTCGAAGGCTGGATTGGCCGGCCCCGACCCCTCGTGTCCATGACGCACACCTCCCCGACGTCCGGCTTACCGTCGCCCGCATCCGAGAGCCGACGGTGGCGCACAAGACTACTAGCAACGGCGTTCAGTGCACGTACGCCGCCCAGATGTAGTAGCTGACGACGGCCGTGAACAGGACCGCGTCGAGGCGATCAAGCGCGCCGCCGTGGGCGCCGAACAGGCCGCCTGAATCCTTCGTGCCGGCCTCGCGCTTGATGAACGACTCGAACAGGTCGCCCACCGGCGCCATCAGTGCGACGCCTACGCCGAGGACGAGCGCGTGGGTACCCGGGAGCCATTCCTGGTAGCGCCCCGCGATCCAAACCCCTAGAACCGCGCACAGCATGCCGATCGCCAGACCCTCGACGGTCTTGTTCGGCGAGATCGACGGCGCCAGCGGGCGCCGTCCGAACATGCGTCCCCCGAGATAAGCGCCGGTATCGCCGAGGAAGGTGCCCACCAGCACGTCGATCACGATGCCCATGCCGTGGGGCAGCCCGCGCAGCAGCACCGCGTGCGCGAGCGCGAACCCGATCCAGTAGATCCCCAGCAGCGTCACGGCGATCGCTCCGACTGAGGGGCGTGGCTGCGCGAGCGTCAGCCCGAACACGAGCGGCAGCGCCGCCACCGTGACCAGCAGGATCTGAAACTGGCCGCCGTAGAGCGCCGCTGCCAGCAGCCCGGCGAGCGCGATGAAGCCGCCCAGGCGCGCGGGCCGCGCGCGGTCGTACATCGAGTACAGCTCGTGCATGCAGGCGATCCCCAGCACGAGCAGCCCGAGCGCGAACACGAGGCCGCCTTCGATCACCAGGAACAGGGCGAGCGCGATCGCGGGAATCGCGGCCAGCACCCTGGCGCCCAGCTCCGAGCGGGGTTCACGCCTGCGCCTGCGGCTAGAGCGGCGAGGGCCGGTGACTCGCCGCCTGGACGGAGCAGCGCGAGGATGCTCGACCGAGCGGGCGCCGGAGGGCGTGTGCGGCCCGCTGGCCATCAGCAGTCCGTCATCGCCCGCCGAACCGCCGCCGGCGCTCCGTGTATTCGGCCAGCGACTGCTCGAGCGCCTCGCGCGTGAAGTCCGGCCACAGCTCCTCGCGAAACACCAGCTCCGAGTAGGCGGACTGCCACAGCAGGTAATTGGACAGGCGGCGCTCGCCGCTGGTGCGGATGATCAGGTCCGGGTCGTGCATGTCCGGCGCGTACAGGCACGCGCGGAACTCGTCTTCGGTGGTGCCCGTGAAGCGCCGAGCAGCGTCCACGATCTCGGCACGCCCGCCGTAGTTGAACGCGACGAACATGGTGATGCGACTGTTCGAGCTCGTGAGCTCTTCCGCCCAGCGCATCTGCTCGCTCAGCTTCTCGCCGACGCCCTCGCGGCGCCCGATGAACCGCATGCGCACACCTTCCTGGTGCAGCTCGGGTGTCTCTCCTACGATCCGCTGCGAGAACATATCCATCAGGCCCTGCACCTCTTCGGCGGGTCGCGACCAGTTCTCGGTTGAGAACGAGTAGACCGTGAACTCCTCGATGCCGAGCTCGGCGGCGTCGCGCAGGCGCGCCTTGACCGTGTCCGCGCCGGCGCTGTGGCCGTCGTTGACCGGCCTGCCTCGGGCGCGCGCCCAGCGTCCGTTGCCGTCGGTGATGATCGCCAGGAATCGAACCCGCCCGCCCGCGACGCGTTCCCCGGCGGCGACCATCAGACCGCGAGGATCTCCTCTTCCTTGGCCTTCAGCACGGTGTCGAGCTCCCCCACCCGGCCGTCGGTGAGCTTCTGCAGCTCCACCTCAGCGCGGTGCTCGTCGTCCGAGGATGCTTCGCCCTCGGCCTTTAGCTCGCGCAGGTGCTGCATCGTGTCGCGGCGCACGTTGCGGACCGCCACGCGCCCCTCCTCGGCCAGGTTGCGCACCACCTTGACCAGCTCGCGACGGCGCTCTTCGGTCAGCTCGGGCACCACGAGGCGCACGATGTTGCCGTCATTGGAAGGGCTGAGCCCGACGTCGGACTCGTTGATCGCCTTCTCGATCGCCTTGATCGAGGACTTGTCGTAGGGCTGCACGGTGAGCAGCCGTGCTTCGGGAGCCGAGATCGTGGACAACTGGTTCAGGGGAGTCATCGCCCCGTAGTAGTCCACGACCACACGATCCAGCAGCGAGGGGCTCGCGCGCCCGGTGCGCACGGTGGAGAACTCATGCGTGGCCGACTCGACTGACTTGCTCATTCGCTCGCCCGCGTCCTGGAGCAGTTCGTCGATCAGGTTCTCAGTTGCCATCGCCCTCTCCTCCGGCTGTTGTCACGAGCGTGCCCACGCGCACGCCTGAGATTATCCGCGCGAGACTGCTGTCGTCGTCCATGTTGAACACGTTCAACGGCATCCCGTTCTCCATGCATAGCGCCAGCGCGGTCGAGTCCATCACACGCAGGCGTCGCTCGAGCGCCTCCATGTGCGTGATCTGCGGGATGAACTCCGCGCTCGGGTCGAGCGCCGGGTCGGCGCTGTAGACGCCCTCGACGCCGTTCTTGGCCATCAGGATGATCTCCGCGTGGATCTCGGCGGCGCGCAGCGCCGCGGCGGTATCGGTCGTAAAGAACGGGTTGCCGGTGCCGGCCGCGAAGATCACCACGCGACCCTTCTCGAGGTGTCGCATCGCGCGCCTGCGGATATATGGCTCGGCCACCTCCGAGACAGCCAACGCCGACTGCACGCGCGTGTCCGTGCCGATCTTCTCCAGCGCGTCCTGCAGCGGCAGCGCGTTGAGCACGGTCGCGAGCATGCCCATGTAATCGGCCGTCGAGCGGTCCATCCCGGCGGCCGCGCCCTTCATGCCGCGGTATATGTTCCCGGCACCGACCACGATTGCGACCTCCACGCCCTGGTCGCGTACTGCGGCCACTTGGTGCGCGACCGCCGCCACGCGCTCCGGGTCGGTGCCGTACTCCAGCTCGCCCATCAGCGCCTCGCCGGAGAGCTTCAGCAGAATACGTTTGAAGGCTGGGGCCATCGACGCCAGAGCCTATCCGTCGAACGGTCTACTGGCCGATCGCGAAGCGGGCAAAGCGGCGTATTACGACGTTCTCACCGGTGCTCGCAGTGAGCTCGTCGCGCAGCTGCTGGACCGTCTTGCTCTCGAACTTCGGGTTGTGCATCTCCTGCTCGAGCAGGACGATCGTCTGCAGCCACGAGTCGAGCTTGCCCGCGACGATCCGCTCGCGCACGTTCTCCGGCTTGTCCGCCGCCTCCTGCTCGTAGACGCGCGCCTCTGCGTCGCGCAGATCGGCGGGCACCTCGTCCCGGTTCACGTACTTCACGGTCGGAGTAGCAGCAACCTGCATCGCAACCTCACGAGCGAACGTCACGAAGTCGTCGTTCTTGGCGACGAAGTCGGTGTTGCAGTCGACCTCGATCAGGACGCCGACCTTCGAGCCGGCGTGCACGTACGCCTGCACGGTGCCCTCCGTGGCGGCGCGCTCGCCTAGGTCCTGGATCTTCTTGCCCTGCCTCACCCGCAGGATCTCGATCGCCTTGTCGACGTCGCCCTGCGCCTCGGTTAGCGCCTTCTTGCAGTCCATCATCCCCGCGCCCGTGCGCTCGCGCAGGGCCTTCACATCCTTGGCGGCGATCTGAGCAGTGTTCATCACGCGCTCGCCTCCGCCTTGGTCTCCTGCGTGTCGTCGGGTACCTCCGGAGTGCTCGGCGGCGGGGGTGGCTCGACCGGCTCGGCGGCGGCCTCCGCGGCCGGCTGTGCCGGTGCGTCCGGTTGTGCGGCCTCGGCGGCCGGCTCAGCCGGTGTGTCGGGCGGCGCGGCCTCGGCGGCCGGCTGTGCCGGTGTGTCCGGTTGCGCGACCTCGGCGGCCGGCTCTACCGGTGTGTCGGGCGGCGCGGCCTCGGCGGCCGGCTGTGCCGGTGCGTCCGGTTGTGCGGCCTCCGCGGCCGGCTCGAGCTTCGGCTCCACCGTTGGCGGTGTGGCAGCTGTCTCAGCGGTGGGCTGCGTCGCGGCGGCCGGCGGCGCCTGCGGCTCGGGCTGGGCGCTGGCGTCGGCTGCTGTGTCGGCAGGCTGGGCCTGCGCCGCTGCGGCTGCGGCCCGACTCGCGGCCTCGCGCTCGGCGGCTTCACGTGCGGCTTGCTCCTCGGCCTCGCGCTTGGCCTGTTCCTCCGCCTCTCGTCTGGCGCGCGCCTCGGCCTCGAGCCGGGCACGTTCCTCGGCTTCCTTGCGTGCGCGCTCCTCCTCGGCGCGGAACACCGCGTGTCCCTCGGAGACCACCTGGCCGATCGCCTGCGTGATCAGCGCGCAGGAGCGGATCGCGTCGTCGTTGCCGGGCACCACGAAGTCGATCCCGTCGGGGTCGCAGTTGGTGTCAACCAGGCCGATGATCGGGATGCGCAGGCGCTGCGCCTCTTTGACCGCGATCACCTCGGTTTTGAGGTCGATCACGAACATCGCGTCGGGCACCCGCTGCATGTTCTTGACGCCCCCGAGATTCGCCCGCAGCTTCGCCAGATCGGCCTGCGCGGCCATCCGCTCGCGCGTGGGCAGCAGTTCCAGCTGGCCCTCGGTCTCGAAGCGTTCGAGGTCGTGCAGGCGGCGGATGCGCTGATTGATGGTCTGGAAGTTCGTCAGCAGCCCACCGAGCCAGCGGTGGTTGACGTACGGCATGTCGGCCGCCTCGGCGACGTCCTTGATCGTGTCGCGTGCCTGCTTCTTGGTGCCGACGAACAGGACGGTGCCACCACGGTGGGCGAGCGTACCGACGAACTCCTGCGCCTGTGCGAGCAGCACGGCGGTCTTGAGCAGGTCGATGATGTAGATGCCGCCGCGCTCGCCGTATATGAAACGGCGCATCTTCGGGTTCCAACGACGCGTCTGGTGACCGAAATGGACCCCGGCCTCCAGCAGCTCCGCAATGCCTACCTCAGCCACGGGCTACTCCCTTGTTGTGTGCGATTGATTTCCGCGAGGATGGCGCGGACCCGGAGGTGGTGACGCTTGCGTCGTCGCTCCGAGCAGGGCCGCGATCCGTTGCCGCACGGGTCGATGTTCGGATTAGGTCCTCAGGATACCCGTTCGGCCCGTGCCAGGGCGCCGTGCAGGTCCGCGGGCAGAGGCGAGCTGACCTCGACGCGCTCGCCCGTCACCGGATGGTCGAATGCGAGGCGGGTCGCGTGCAGGAATTGGCGCTCGAGTCCCAGCAGGCCGGCGGTGCCGTACTCGGGATCTCCGCAAACCGGATGGCCGATCGCCCGCAGATGCACGCGGATCTGATGCGTGCGTCCGGTCTCCAAGCGCAGGCGCAGCAGCGAGGTATCGGCGAACGTGCGCTCGAGCGTGAAGTGGGTGCGAGCCTCTCGCGACCCAGCGCCGCCGACGGCCATGCGCGTGCGCACGCGCGGATCACGGCCGATCGGCGCCTCGATCGTGCCCGTGCGCGCCGGGGGACGTCCCTCGACCAGCGCCAGGTACTCGCGTTCGATCAGCCGGCCGGCCAAAGCTGCTTGCAGCCGTCGGTGGGCGTCATCCGAGCGCGCGAGGACGAGCAGACCGGAGGTGTCGCGATCCAGGCGATGCACGATCCCCCTCCGATCGGATTCCTGCCCGCCCTCGCCGCCGGCGAGCAGCGGAGCCAGCAGCTGCGCGAGCGTCTGCTCGCGGTGCCCGCGGGCGGGGTGCACGACCACGCCGGGGCCCTTGTCGACGACGATCAGGTGCTCGTCCTGGAAGGCGATCGTGAAGGGGGCGCCGGTGGGTGGGTCGCCGATCATGAATCGGCGTGGCGCGAACGGTCGATGAGCACGAACAAGGTCAGTATGCCGAGCGTGATCGACGCGTCGGCCAGGTTGAATGGCGGCCAGCCGAGCGGCAGCTTGATGAAGTCGGTCACCGAGCCGTGACGCAAGCGGTCGAGGATGTTGCCGAGCGCGCCCCCCAGGAGCATGCCGGTGGCCAGCCAGATCAACGGCTGCGTCGCGTGCAGGGCGAAGTACGCGACCAAAGCCAGCAGCGCCAGGCCGATCAGGATCGTCACGCCGATGTGGTTGCCCGGCAGGAAGCCGAACGCGACGCCGTGGTTGCGCGTGTTGACGAGCTCCACCCCCGGCAGGAACCTGCGTTCTTCGCCCGGCACGATCGAGTGTTCGACGGCGTGCTTGCTCAGCTGATCGAGCACGATCACGCACACGAGCACGAGCGCGGCGAGCAACCACGGGACAGCCGCTCGCCGCCCGCGTCGCGGGTCGGCGGGATCTCGATCGTTCCCGCCGTCCGCGGCGTCGGCAGCCGGGATCCGAGTCGATCGCATCGAGTGCTCAGCCGTGGATGATGCCCTGGACCACGACTGCGTTGACGATGTACAGGCTGAAGATGGCCAGCATCGGACTGAAGTCGATCCCTCCGAACTGCGGGAGCACGCGTCGGAAGATGCGCAGGAAGGGTTCGCAGATGTCGCGCAGGAAGCCCAGCACCCTGTCGGTCGTGCGCGAGTAGGGCGGGCGCACGCCGAGCGAGAACAGCAGCTGGATGACGATGTAGAGGATGATCAGCAGCGTGTAGACGTAGATCAGCGTCGATAGGTAACCCGCGATATCGGTGCGCGTGGTGGCGAGCATCGTCGTTATCGCCGGGGGTGGTTGGGTTCCAGAACAGCGTCCAGCGCGTCGCTGAACGCACCCCGCAGGCCGGCGCGCTCGAGCGCGTCCACGCCGCGGGCGGTGAGCCCGCCCGGGGAGGAGACCTCGCGGCGCACCGCCAGCGTGTCGTAGCCGCGGCGGCGCAGCAGCTCGGCGGTGCCGGCGAGCGTCTGCACGACCAGCTCGGCGCCCTCGGCAGCCGGGATGCCGCGACGCACGCCCGCGTCGACCTGCGCCTCGGCCACGAGCGCGACGTACGCGGGAGCGCACGACATCAGGCCCATGGCGACGTCGACGAGCGCGTCGTCGAGCAGTACAAGCGTGCCGAGCTCGGCGAACAGCTCTGCAACGCTCGCGTCGCGCGCCGCGCTCTCGGCGTTCTCGCCGTCGCCGTCGCCTTCGCCGTCGTGGGCGATGATGCCCGGCCCGGCGGCCTGCACGACGGCGCCCTGGCGCACCTCGACGGGAAGCGAAGGGATGAAGCGGTAGACCGGCCTGCCGGGATAGGCCTCGCGCAGCGCCGCCAGCGGCGTGACCGCCAGGATCGACGCCACGGGCGTGACGCCCGGGCCGACTTCGCCGGCGACCGCGGCGAGCTGAGCGGGCTTGTGGCACAGGACCAGCAGATCGGCGCGAGCGGCGACCTCGGCGTTGCTGGCGAGCGCCTCCCCGCCCACCTCGGCGGCCAGGTCGCGCGCACGGTCCGCGATCGGGTCGGCGCACAGCAGCGGTCGCCCCCAGCCGCGAGCGAGCGCGCGCGCCATGTTCCCGCAACCGATTAGACCGATTTCCATAGAGCTCCAGACCATGACGATTGAGCAGCGCCCCCGAGGTGCGAGAGTCAAGTCTGGCAAGGACGCAGTGAGCGACGTGTGCTCTGCACACGAGCGATCGAGGACACAGCCAGACGCAGGCTATCGCGCCTCGGTCAGGATTGGTTGAAGAAGCCCTTCTCTATCAGGCGTGCTCGCTCCTCGGCGGAGATCTCGACGTTGCGCGGAGTCAGCATGAACACCTTGTCGGCGATCCGCTGCATGCCGCCATCCAGCGCGTAGGTCAGGCCGGAGGCGAAGTCGATCAGGCGCTTGGACAGGTCGGTGTCGGAGCTCTGGAGGTTGAGGATCACCGGGATCGAGTCCTTGAACTTATCGGCGATCTGTTGGGCGTCGTTGAAGGACTTGGGAACCACCAGGTGCACCCGCACGTCGCCGTTGCCGCGATTGGCGACGGGCTTTAGCACGGTGGTCGAGCGCCCGCGTCCGCCGCGTCCGCCGCCCGTCGCGGCCTCGCTCGCGTCGTCGTCGGCAAAGATGTCGTCGAACTCGTCGCGGCGGCGGCGCAGGCGGCGAACGTTGGGGCGATCGCGGTAGCGGTCCTCGATCTCCGCCTCGGGCGCGGCCTCCTCGTCGTAGTCGTCGTGATACTCCTCGGCGAGGCCGAAGTACACGAGCGCGCTGTGCCAGGAGTCGCGGAATGCCATGGGTATAGATGCGTGTTCGCCCGGCGGACCGGTTTCCCTGCCGATCATGCTAATGCGTCGGCGGCCTGGCGGGGAGCCGACCGCGAGCGCTAATGGTACAGCTGCGTGCCGATGCGCACGATCGTGGCGCCCTCTTCGACGGCGACGACGTAGTCCTGGGAGGTGCCCATCGACAGGTGTTCGAGCCCATGCTCGTCGGCGAGCTCGCGCAGCGCGGCGAACCAGCGGCGGCTGTGCTCGGGCTCGGGTGAGAGCGGCGGCATCGTCATCAGTCCGGCGACCGGCAGTGCGGAGCGCGCGATGAACGCGTCGATGTCGTGAGGCGCGATGCCCGCCTTACCGCGCTCGCCGGCTACGTTGACCTCGAGCAGGACGCGCAGTCCGGGCCGTGCCAGCTCGCGGTGGCGCTCCAGCTCGCGCAGCGCGGACTCGGAGGCGACGGAGTGGATCAGGCGCACATGCGGCACGATCAGGCGCACGCGCCTGCTCTGCAGCTGGCCGATGAAATCCCATTCGAACAGCTGCCCGTGCGCGGCGACCTTCTGCTGGAGATCCTGCGCGCGGTTCTCACCCACCAAGCGGATCCCCGCCTCGGCCAGCGCCGGCAGCTCCTCGAGCGCCACGTACTTGGTCGCCGCCAGGATCTCGACCGCGCGTCGCTCGCCTCGCGGGCGCGCTGGCTGCGAGCGGACGACAGCGGCCTCGATCTCGCTCCGCAGCCGCTCGAGCTTCGCGCGCACGATCTGCGCGCGCAGGCCGGTGATCAGCTCAACCACGCCACACCCGCCTGGCGTCCGGCGCTGGCGCCTTCGCGCCGGTGGGAGAAGAAGCGCAGCTCGCAGATCGTGCACGCGTCCACGTTGCGGACGTGGCCGACACCCGCGGCGAGCAGCCGCTCGTGCGCGATCGCGCGCAGGTCGATGCGGCGGCCAACGCGATGCGCGCCACCGAACGCCTGCTGCAGCTCTGGTCCGACCTCATAGCAGCAGACTCCCGCGCCGGGCCCGATCACCGCAACGATCGGCTCCCCGGCGCGGAGCTCGCGCAGCGCGAGCACGCCCTGCTCGAGCACGCCCGCGGCCAGACCGCGCCAACCGGCGTGAACCATCGCGACCGCGCCGTTGCAGCCGAGCGCGACCGGCAGGCAGTCGGCGGCGAGGACCATGGCGCCGACGCCACTCAGCGTGGTGGCCTGGCCGTCGGCCCGCTCGCGCTCCTCGCCGGCGCGCTCGGGGCGGGGCGTTGCGCACACGCGTTGCACGACCGTGCCGTGCTCCTGGTAGCCGCGCACGAGGCGCTCGAGGCCGATTCGCTCGCGCAGGCGCTCGCGCGCAGCGCCGGCGTGCTCTGCGCAGTCGCCGCCAACGCTCGACATGTTGCCGTCGTCGCGTTGGGTGAAGATCACGCGCCCGCGGCCGGGCAGCTCGAGCTGCAGCTCACTCGCGCTCATACGCGCGCCTGCAGCGCCGCGGCCAACTCGACCTCGCGCCCGCCGCCGCCGAGCTCGCCGTCCAGCTTTCGCAGCAGGGCGGCTTCGAGACGGCGCCCGACCTCCGGTCCCTCGGGGATCCCCGCGCGGAGCAGATCCTCGCCGGTGATCACCAGCTGCACGTCGCGCAGCTCCGTGAGCCACCTCTGCGCTGCGACGCCGGCGTGGCTCCGTCGCGGCTCTCCCCACGCGCCCGCGAGCGCGACGCCCTCCGCTGACGCAGGCGACGCGGCGTGATACACCTCAGAGCCTTTGACCGCTCGCTCGAGCTCGTCGGCCACGGCGTCGGCGCGGATCGCGGCGTCGAGCACCAGCCTCTGATCGGGCGCGGGGAATTCGAGGTCGTTGAGCAGCGTCGCGATCTCCGCCTCCGCGCCATCGTCGAGCCCGTAGGCGATCGGCGCCAACAGCGCGGCGAGCAGCAGCAGGTCGGGTCGGGAGGCGCTCCGCTCGCCCGCGTCCGCGACCGAGAGCAGCTCGAGCGCCGCGCGGGCCAGCGGCTCGTCGAAGCGCAAACGCGGGTGCAGCGCGGCGAGCACTCCGAGCTCGTCCATCGCCGCCAGCGTGGCGGGCGCGTCGGGCTCGCGCAGCGCGAGCCGCAGCTCGGCGCCGATGCGCGCGCGCGAGACCGTCGCCAGCGCGCCCGCCGCCAGTGCCTGCGCGGCCAACTCGGCGGTACGCACCTCGGGCGCGAAGCCCAGGCGCGCGCGGTAGCGCGCGAGGCGCAGCAGTCGCGTGGGGTCATCGATGAAGCTGCGCTCGTGCAGGACGCGCAGGCGTCGCGCCGCGAGATCCTCGAGCGCGTGCTCGGCGCTGTCCAGCTCGCCCCCCCGCACACCTCCGAGCGACACCGCGATCGCGTTGACCGTGAAGTCCCTGCGGCGGAGATCCTCCGCGGCGCTCCCCGGGCGGACCTGTGGGAGCGCGCCCGGCGCCGGATAGCTCTCGGCGCGCCGCTCGGCGATGTCGATCCGCCCGCCGTGCCAGTCGACGACCGCGGTTGCGAAGCGCTCGTGCAGGGTGACGTTCGCGTCGAGGACCGAGGCGAGCTCGCGCGCCAGCGCCGCCGCGTCGTCTGCGACCACCACGTCGAGCTCGCGCGGGGCGCGTCCGAGGCGCAGGTCGCGAACAGCGCCGCCGACCAGCGCGACGTCGTCGCGGTCGCCGGCGAGCGCGAGCAGCTGTGGTCCGCCCGGCTGCAGGGCCAGCGCGTCGAGCACGTCCTGGCAGGTGGGAGTCGCTCTCGCGGCTCGCGCGTCGCTCACGCTGCGCACCCCACGCGCATCAGGGCACGCGCACGGGGATCCCCGATGCGATCAGGTGGGCCTTGGCCTCGGCGACGGTGTAGCGCCCGTAGTGGAAGATCGACGCGCACAGCACGGCGTCGGCGCCCGCGGCGAGCGCCTGCGCGAGGTGCTCGAGCTCGCCGGCGCCGCCGGAGGCGATCACGGGAACGCTCACCGCGTCGCTCACGGCCCGCGTGAGCGCGAGGTCGTAGCCGTCGCTGGTGCCGTCGCGATCCATGCTCGTGAGCAGGATCTCCCCCGCTCCCCGCTCGACCGCCTCGCGCGCCCATGCGACCACGTCGTGGCCCGTCGCGGCTCGCCCGCCGGCGAGGTAGGCCTCCCAGCGCGGCGATCCGTTCGGCCCGTCGCGGGCGCCGCACGCCTTGGCGTCGATCGCCAGCACGACGCACTGGGCGCCGAACACGTCGGCGAGCTCGTCGATCAACTCGGGGCGCTGGAGCACGGCGGAGTTCACCGACACCTTGTCCGCGCCCGCGTCGAGCACCGCCTGGGCGTCGGCGACCGAGCGGATCCCGCCGCCGATCGTGAATGGGACGAACACCTCGTTGGCGGTGCTCCGCGCGAGCTCGGCGATCGTGTCGCGCTTCTCGTGCGTGGCGGTGATGTCGAGGAACACGACCTCGTCGGCGCCCTCGCGGTCGTAGTGCGCGGCCAGCTCGACCGGGTCACCGGCGTCGCGGATGTCGAGGAATTCGACGCCCTTGACGACGCGGCCGCCGTCCACGTCCAGGCAGGGGATCACGCGCTTGAAGTGCACCCGCTCACGGTAGCCACTCAAGCGCTGCCTGCGCCTCGGCGACCGTGAAACGCCCCTCGTACAGCGCCTTGCCGACGATCACGCCGCTGAGGCTGTCCAGCACGTGTTCCGCGCGCAGCTGCGCGAGGTGCTCGAGGTCTGCAAGCGTGCCGATACCGCCCGAGTAGATCAGCTGGCCTTGTTGCGCGGCCTTCGCCACCCACACCAGATCGTCGACGTTCAGGCCCTCGAGCATTCCGTCGCGGTCGACGTTCGTGTAGGCCAGCTTGCGCACACCCTGCTCGATCAGCAGCGCAAAGACCTTTCTGACGTCAGCATCCGCCGCCGCCGTCCAACCATTGATGACGACCTCGCCGCCGCGCACGTCGACCGACACCATCACCCTCTCTGGACCGTGTCGCTGTAGGGCACGCTGCAGCAGGCTTCGGTCTGTGAACGCCGCAGTGCCGAGGATCACCCGCTCGGCGCCGGTCCCCAGCGCTTCGTCGATTGCGTCGAGTGAGCGCAGTCCGCCGCCATATTGCACCGGCACACCCAGCTTGGCGATCTGCCGCAGGTGCTCCAGGTTGACCGGCTCGCCGGTCTTCGCTCCGTCCAGATCGACCACGTGCAGGTACTGCGCGCCCGCCTGCACCCACCCGCGCGCGGCGGACAGCGGGTCCTCGTCGTAGACCTTCTTCGCGTCGAAGTCGCCCTTGACCAGGCGCACGGCGTTGCCGCCGAGGATGTCGATCGCCGGGTAGAGCCTCACCTGGTGACTGGCGCAGCGGCGGCGATGCAGATACGCGCGAAGTTGGCGAGCAGGCGCAGGCCGGCAGCGGAGGACTTCTCGGGGTGGAACTGCACGCCGTAGAACGAGCCCCGCTGCACCGCGCTCACGAACGGCGCACCGTACTCGGCCATGCCCAGCACATCCTGCTCCTCGGCGGCGACGGGCGCGAACGAGTGCACGTGGTAGAAGGCGCACCTGCTCGGGAGCTCCTCGACCAGCGGCGAGGGGCGCGTGAAGCTGACCTCGTTCCAGCCGATGTGCGGAAGCTTCAGGCTCCCCGGCGCCAGCGCGCGAACCTCGCCCGGCATGATCCCCAGCCCCGTCGCTCCGCCGAGCTCCGTCGAGGACTCGAACGCCAGCTGCATGCCCAGGCAGACGCCGAGCACGGGCGTGCCGGCGTCAATGCGCTCGCGCAGCAACTCGTCCAGCCCCAGCGCGCGCATGCGCTCCATCGCGCGTGGGAACGCCCCCACGCCGGGGACCACCAGGCCGGTGGCGGCGCACAGCTGCGCGTGCTCGCTGGTGACGAGCGCGCGCGCGCCGACGTGCTCGAGCGCCTTCTCGACCGACCGGCGGTTACCCATGCCGTAGTCGACCACGGCGATGTCGACCGGCTCGTCGATCAGCTTAGCCACCCCGTCGTTCATCCCGTCAGCGTACCCTTTGTGCTCGGCACGCCCGTCTCGGTGGGGTCGATTGCGACGGCCTGGCGCAGCGCCCGCGCGAACGCCTTGAACGCGGCCTCGATCATGTGGTGGGCGTTGGTGCCCGCTTCAACGCGCAGGTGCAGCGTCAGCTTGGCGGCGTTGGCGAGCGCCCGGAAGAACTCCTCGGTCAGCTCGTGCTCGAAGCCGCCCGTGGAGCCCGCTGGCAGCTCGGCCGCGAACAGCGTGAACGGGCGCCCGGACACGTCGATCGCGCAGCTCGCGCGCGCCTCGTCCATCGGCACGGTGGTCGAGCCGTAGCGGACGATGCCCGAGCGGTCGCCCAGCGCGGCGTCGAGCGCCTGTCCGAGCACGATCGCGGTGTCCTCGGTGGTGTGGTGGGCGCCCGTTTGCAGGTCGCCGCTGACGCTCAGGTCGAGATCGATGCGTCCGTGGCGGGCGAGCAGGTCGAGCATGTGGTCGAGGAAGCCGATGCCGGTGCTGCGGGTACCTGCACCGGAGCGGTCGAGCGTGAGCGTGAGGTGCACGTTGGTCTCGGCGGTGGTGCGCTCGATCGTGGCTGTGCGGCTCATCGCTCGGGATTGTCCCGCACGCGCGCCTGCATCGACTCGGCGTGCACCTCGAAGCCCTCGGCGCGGGCGATCGGCACGCCGGCGGCGGCGAGCTTTGCGGACGCGCTGCCGATCCGCACCTCGGCCATCGTGCGGCGAAAGTGGCGCGGCGAGAGCGTCGAGGCGAAGCGCGCGGCTCCGCCCGTCGGCAGGATGTGGTTGGAGCCGGCTACGTAGTCGCCAAACGCGGTTGCGCTGTCGACGCCCACGAACAGACAGCCGGCGCAGCGGATGACAGGCGCGAGCGCCTCCATCTCCGCCCCGATCAGCTGCAGGTGCTCGGGCGCGAATGCGTTCGCGAGCAGCGCCGCGTCGCGTGCTCCGGCGACCTCGACGATCGCACACGCGGCATCGCCAACCGTCGGGCGTTCGACGACGATTTTTTTTAGTGTTGCGGCGAGCGCGTCGCAGACCGGCGCGGACGGCGAGACGGCGGCGACGAAGCTCCCCTCGCCGTGCTCCGCTTGGGCGAGCATGTCGAGCGCAGCGAGCCGCAGCTCGTGCTCGCCGGTGTCGACGTCGACGTGGAGGGCGATCAGCAGGTCGCTGGGTCCGGCGAAGCCATCGATGCCGACGTTCGTGGAGAGCTGGTGCTTGGCCTCCTGCACGTACAGGTTGCCGGGGCCGACCACCACGTCGACGCGCTCCACCGTGTGAGTGCCGTACGCGAGCGCGGCTATCGCCTGGGCGCCGCCCATGCGGTACACGCGCTCCACGCCGCACAGGCGGCAGGTGCCGAGGATGAGCGGGTCGAGTTGTCCGTCGGCGCCTGGCGGAGCGCATACGGCGACGTCGATCACGCCGGCTGAACGCGCGGTGACGACGCCCATGACGACGGTGCTCGGGTAGGCGGCCCGCCCGCCGGGCACGTAGACGGCGGCCGACCCTACGGGCACCTCGCGCAGGACGACGCGCTGCCCCTGCGGGAGCTCGACGGCGACGTCCTCCCGCTCGCGGACGCCGGCGTCGGCGACGAGCGCGACATTGGCGATCGCGACCTGCAGCCCCGCGATCAGCTCCAACGGGAGCCGCGTGATCGCCTCGTCGAGCTCGTCCGCGTCGACGAGCAGCGGCCTGGGCTGGTTGCCGGCGGTGTCGAACCTGCTCGTGTAGTCGAGCACGGCGGCGTCGCCCCCGACGCGCACAGCAACCAGGATCTCACGCACCTCGTCCGCGACCGACGCGCCGTCGGGAACGCGCGAGCGCAGGTGCTCGGCGGCGCCTGCGGGCCCGCCTAGCCGCGCCACGTCGTCGACGCTCAGACGCTCGATCTGCATCTCACGCGCCGCCGGTCGCACCGCGGCCGGACGCCGTGGCCAGCTCCCGTAGTCGCTCAAGTAGGTCGTCGATCGCCGCTGCCTTGAGCTTGTGCGCGACCGGGTTGGCGATCAGCCTGGCGGTGCACTCAACGATCTGCTCGCGTACGAGCAGGTTGTTCTCGCGCAGCGTGGTGCCGGTGGCGGTCAAATCGATGATCGCCTCGACCATGCCTGTCAGCGGCGCGAGCTCGACCGAGCCCTTGACCTCGACGATCTCGGCCTGCCTGCCGGTCTCCTCGAGGTGACGGGCGGCGATGCGGGGGTACTTGGTGGCGACGCGCATCACGCCCAGGCGACGCAGTGCCTCCAGCGCCGGGTCGGGGCCGGCCTTGCTGGCGAGCACCATCGTGCAGCGCCCGTAGCCGAGGTCGAGCAGCTCGTAGACGTCGCGCCCGCCTTCGCCGGGATGGGATTCGCGCCCACCCTGCTCGAGCAGCACGTCCTTGCCGGTGACACCGAGGTCGGCGGCGCCGGCGTCGACGTAGGTGGGCACGTCGGAGGGGCGCATGGTGATGACGCCGATGTCCTCGAACAGCAGCTTGCGGTCGTTCGAGCGCAGCTCTGCGGTGTCGAGCCCGAGCGCGGCGAGCACTTCGACGGTGTCGTCGAACAGCGCTCCGCGAGGCACGGCGATGGTGAGCCCGTTGATGGCGCTCATGGTGCGGCCTCGGCGCGGTCCGGCCGCGCGAGCAGCGCTCCCGTGCCGCGCTCCTCACCGGCGAGCGCAATGTGCAGCCGGTCTACACCGAGCGCGAAGCCAACCGCGGGCAGGCGCCGGCCGAAGCGCGCGAGCAGGTCGTCGTAGCGCCCACCGCCCCCGATCGGGCTGCCGAGCGCGGGGTCGTACACGTCGAACACCGCACCTGTGTAGTAGCCGATGTTGCGCACGAGGCCGAGGTCCAAGATCACTCGCTCGGCGACGCTGGGCTCGAGCAGCTCGTGGACGCGCCGCAGGCCGGTGACGGCCTCATCGGCCTGCGCGGGCATGTCGGCGAGCACCTCGGGCCCGCCGCGGCGCTGTGGCACCTCCAGCAGCAGCTCGGCGGCCTCGCCGGAAACTCTCGATTCGGCGAGCGTGCGCTCGAGCCCGACGAAGTCGCGCAGCACGAGCGCCTCGAGTAGGCCGGGGCGGAGCGCCTCGGCGACATCGAGGCTGGCCATCAGGGCAGGAAACAGCGAGGCGTCGCCCAGGCCGATGCGATAGTTCTTCAGGCCGGTCGCGTCGAGCGAGTGGCACAGCACGGTCAGCGCCTCGGCGGTGCCCTGCGGGGCGGGTGCGCCGATAAGCTCGATGCCGGCCTGCAGCAGCTCGCGCGGCTGCCCGCGCTGCGGGCGCACACCGCGATAGCAGTGGGCGAAGTAGCAGAAGCGCAGCGGCGGCTCGCTGGCGCCGTAGCGCGTGGCGACCACGCGGGCGATCGGCACGGTCATGTCGGAGCGCAGCACGAGCACGGCGCCGGACTCGTCGAACACGCGGTAGGCGGGCCTCGCTTCGGTCATGTCGGCGCGTGCGAGCACGGACTCGTACTCGAGCGCCGGCGTGTACACCTCGCCGTAGCCGTGGCGCTCGAACACACCGCGCAGGATGTCGGTGATCGCGCGCACCTCGCGCGTCTCGTCTGGGAGCACGTCGCGCGTGCCGCTCGGGATGGGGTGGATCATGAAGACCCGAGATTATGCGAGTACTGGCTCCGTGGCCACTCGCTCGATGCGCGCGCCGAGGTCGCGCAGGCGCTCGTCGATGCGCTCGTAGCCACGGTCGATCTGGCGGATGTTGCCGATCTCGCTGCGTCCGTCGGCGCACAGCGCGGCCAGCAGCATCGCCATCCCTGCTCGGATGTCAGGCGACTCGACCCGCTCGCCGCGCAGCCGCCGCGGGCCGGTGACGATCGCACGGTGGGGGTCGCACATGACGATGTCGGCGCCCATCAGGATCAACTTGTCGGTGAAGATCAGGCGGTTCTCGAACATCCACTCGTGTACGAGGATCGAGCCCTCGGCCTGGGTCGCGAGCGCGACGGCGATCGACGTCAGATCGGCCGGGAACGCCGGCCAGGGCCCGTCCTGGATCTTGCTCTTGTACTCGCCCACGTCGGCCTGCACGACCAACTTCTGGCCTCCGGGCACGACGACGTCGTTGTTGTGCAGCTCGGAGTGCAGGCCCATGCGCTCGAACACCAGCCGGATCATGCGCAGGTCGCTGGGGACGGTGTCCTTGATGCACAGTTCGCCGCCGGTGACGCCGGCGAGCGCCATGAAGCTCCCGATCTCGATGTGGTCGGGCGCGACGTCGTGCGTGCAGCCGCTGAGACGCTCAGCGCCGTTGACGGTGATCAGGTTGGAGCCGATGCCCTGGATGTCGGCGCCCATCTTCACGAGCATGCGCGCGAGATCCTGGACGTGCGGCTCGCAGGCGGCGTTGCCGATGACGGTCGTGCCGGGCGTTAGCGCGGCGGCCATGAGGGCGTTCTCGGTGGCCATCACGGAGGGCTCGTCCATGAACACGTCCGTCGGACGAAGGCCGCGCGGGGCGCTGAGGACGATGTCGCGTCCGCAGTCGGCGGTGACGCCCATCGCGCGGAAGGCATCCAGGTGAGGGTCGAGGCGACGGCGGCCGATGACATCGCCGCCGGGGGGCGGCATCACCGCACGGCGAAAGCGTGCGAGCAGCGGACCCGCGAGCAGGAACGACGCCCTGATCGACTCGGCCAGCTCGGGCTCGATCTCGACCGCGTGCACGGCGGCGGCGCGCAGCGCCAGCTCGTTGGGCCCACGCCAGCTCACGTCGACGCCGATCGCCACCAGGATTGCGAGCATCGCCTCCACGTCGCGGATGCGCGGCACGTTGCGCACGAGCACCTCATCCTCGGTGAGGATGCTGGCGGCGAGGATCGGCAGCGCTCCGTTCTTGTTTCCCGCCGGGACCATCGTGCCCGACAGCGGTGTGCCGCCTTCGATGACGAACTTCTCCATGAGCTTTGGGCGTCGCCTGCTGCCCATGATGGGCTCGTCGGTCTGACGCCTGGCAAGCGTAACAGCCATCTCAACAGACTCAGTTCGCGCCCGCGCGCGCGGCCCCTGCCTCCACCATTTATCGATGCTTGCACGCCCCTCGGACGGGATTCCTTGCAACTCCCGTTGCACCGCGTTGGCCCTGAAACCGGCTCCGCAAAGCCACATCTGGGTCGTGAGCTCGGTACGTACACACGTTCGCCATCAATCCGTCCGCGGGCGCTCATATCTTACGAACACATGTTCTCCGTCCACCGGCTATCCAAGCTTGCGCAGCGCGCGCTCGGTGCTGCACGCGTGGCCCGCTCGTTCCTGTTGCTAGAGGACGATCACGAGGTCGACTGGGAGGTCGGCCAGGACGAGCACGCACCGTGGATGCACCCGCACCGAGCGCGGCTGCGCAGTCGGCGAGCCGAACGCCGCGCGGGCACCTCGCAGCCAGTGCACCACGCGTGCCTGTCGCCGGTGGAGCGCGTGGGGAGCGTCGCGTCCCTGGCTCCTCGGACGCGGCGCGAGCAGGCGACAGGCGTGGCTGCGCGTGTCCGGTCCGCCGGGATCGGGTCGCGCGGCGCTGTACATCATCCGCACTAGTCGCGGCGGCGCGCGCCCGACGCATGGGGCTGCGACGGGCCGCCTCACGGGCGGCCCGCATCTTGAAAAAAACCGGCGGCGTCCTACTCTCCCAGGCCCTTGCGAGCCAAGTACCATCGGCGCTGAGGGGCTTAACTACTCTGTTCGGAATGGGAAGAGGTGTTTCCCCCTCGCCAAAGCCACCGGAAAAGGGCGAAAGACCACGCCTCCGCGGTCCCTCAAAACTGCACAGTCACCACAGCGAGTATCGATACCCCTTCCGGGGTAGATGAAAAATCCGTCAAGCCCTCGACCCATTAGTACCGGTCTCCTTCAGACGTTACCGTCCTTCCAGATCCGGCCTATCAACCTGGTGGTCTACCAGGGGTCTTACTCCCTCAAGGGGATGGGAGAGTTCATCTCGAGGCCGGCTTCCCGCTTAGATGCTTTCAGCGGTTATCCGATCCACACGTAGCTAGCCTGCTATGCCCTTGGCAGGACAACAGATACACCAGAGGTGCGTTCATCCCGGTCCTCTCGTACTAGGGACAAATCCTCTCAACTCTCCAACGCCCACGGCAGATAGGGACCGAACTGTCTCACGACGTTCTGAACCCAGCTCGCGTACCGCTTTAATGGGCGAACAGCCCAACCCTTGGGAGCAACTCCACCCCCAGGATGCGACGAGCCGACATCGAGGTGCCAAACCGGGCCGTCGATGTGGACTCTTGGGCCCGATAAGCCTGTTATCCCCGGAGTACCTTTTATCCGTTGAGCGACGGCACTTCCACTTGCTACCGCCGGATCACTAAGACCTGCTTTCGCACCTGCTCGACTTGTCAGTCTCGCAGTCAAGCTCCCTTGCTACCTTTACGCTCTACACACGATTTCCAACCGTGATGAGGGAACCTTTGTGCGCCTCCGTTACATTTTGGGAGGCGACCGCCCCAGTCAAACTACCCGCCTGGAACTGTCCAGCGCCCGGATTCACGGAACGCTGTTAGAAATCCAATACACCAAGGGTGGTATCTCAAGGTTGGCTCCACGCTAGCCGCAACCAGCGCTTCAAAGCCTCCCACCTATCCTGAGCGAAATGCACCGAACTCCAATACCAGGTTGTAGTAAAGGTTCACGGGGTCTTTCCGTCTAGCCGCGGGTACTCGGCATCTTCACCGAGACTGCAATTTCACCGAGCTCCTCGTTGAGACAGCGCTGAAGTCGTTACGCCATTCGTGCAGGTCGGAACTTACCCGACAAGGAATTTCGCTAAGAGCCTTACTCGCTGAACGTCACGAGCGGACGATGGGTCCTCTTGTGCACCCCAATCATCCCTGCATGTCGCCATGCAGCTGGGACCATCTCATGATCCAGTGTCCTGGACCTCCGGCGTATGGCCTCTGAGGATTCTGATCAGCTCTGTTCTGGGCTTTTGGCGATTCATCGTCTCGACAATCTCGGCGATGACCACAAGACCCTCTCGGGTCCGGTGCTCGCCGTCGTCGATCATCGCGACGCACCGCGCGAACTTATCGAAGTCGCGGCGCTTCGACGAATGCAGCGGATGCGACTGGAAGAACGGGATGATCGTACTGATCAAGTCCGCTCGACGCCGCACCGCGTAGCGATACAGGTGCTCCTTGTGGTTGTCGTACCGTCGATTGACGAGTACGCCTCCCACGCCGACGAAGCTCGCAAGCTCGCCTAGACATGAGACGCTCTTGGCGCCCTGCGTCACAGCAAACTCATGAGACACCTGATAGCCGGTTTTGTAGCCTTTCCGGCCGGGCCGGCTTGGTTGCCGGACAAAGCCGATGGAGAAGCACCCCTCTCCGTCTACAAAACCCAAAACCCATCCAAGCTGAATCAGCCTTTCCTGCTGGTTTTCTGCACCCATGGCATTGTCACGGTATCGCCCACTTGGGACGGTACTCGTAGCCTGGGATACTCAGGTTTTCCAGCATATAGCCAGATGCGCACCGCGCGGTTACCCGCGCGGGGGGCAGCGATCTACCTTAGGCACTTTTGTTACGTCTCTCTGCGAGAGACGGCTAGGGCGTTTCTAGTTCCGCCTAGCTCTCCGTGTCGCCACGGAGGTCGGACCATATCTTCACCTCCTAGTCGGAGGTGTCCAGCGTATGGCCTCTGAGGATTCTGTTGAGTACCTCATCCATAGGCCGCTTACGCTGCTTGCCGTTCATATTCATCGCATAAGCGATTTCCACGATGCAAGCCAGCCCAGCGGGAGATAGGTGTGCGCCGAGCTCGTAAAGACACATAGCGTCTTCAAACAGCCCGATATCCACCTTTCTGGACGAGAAGCCCATATACCGCCTCATGGAAGGGAGTACGTGCTCTGAAATCGACGGCCGCGACATAATCGCGAAGACCAACACGTCGGGGTTTCCCGACTTCGGGAAAATCCGTCCGCATCCGAAGACTTCCTGGGCCATCTCGAGGAGTCCACGTCGACACCGGTGCTGATATACGAAAAACTCCGGTTGGACGTAGTAGCCAAGCGCGGCAGTCGGATGTCTCTTGATAGACAGACACCAACTGCCCTCGCCATCCACGACGCCGGCCATAAACCAGCGACGCTCCTCTGCACTCGACAGTCTTTCCTGCTGATTGTCCGCACCCGTCACATTTTCACGGTACAGCCCACTTGGGACGGAACTCGTAGTGCGGGATACTCGGATGTTCCAGCATATAGCTGAATTTTGTAACAGCCTCTATTTGACCGTTATAGTTACGGCCGCCGTTTACCGGGGCTTAGCTTCGCTGCTTCGGGTCAAGCCCTAACAACTCCACGTAACCTTCCGGCACCGGGCAGGCGTCAGCCCCTATACGTCGTCTTTCGACTTAGCAGAGACCTGTGTTTTTGGTAAACAGTCGCTTCAGCCAATTCACTGCGGCCCTCTCGGGCTCCACTCGCGAGGAGCTTCACCCTACTGGGGCGCCCCTTATCCCGAAGTTACGGGGCGATTTTGCCGAGTTCCTTAACGAGGGTTATCTCGATCACCTTAGTATTCTCTACTTGCCCACCTGTGTCGGTTTTGGTACGGGCACGCGCTTCCTCCCTAGAGGATTTTCTTGGAGGTATGGCGTCAGGGAGTCGCCGGCTTAACGCCAGCTCACATCGCACCTCAGGTTAATGCGGCCCCGCATTTGACAAGGGCCACCCCTACATGCTTGTCCCAGGACGACCATCGCCTGGGTTCCCTTAGCCTTCCTCGTCCCCCCATCGGTCAAACGGAAGCGACGTGGTACAGGAATATCAACCTGTTGGCCATCGACTACGCCTTTCGGCCTCGCCTTAGGTCCCGACTAACCCTGAGCAGACGAACTTTACTCAGGAATCCTTGGGCAATCGGTGGAGGGGATTCTCACCCCTCTTTCGTTACTTATGCCGGCATTCTCACTTCCCAGGCCTCCACGGCTGGCTTACGCCGCCGCTTTACTGGCATGGGAACGCTCTCCTACCGCGCGATCGACCCGAAGGTCTCACGCACCCGCAGCTTCGGTGACTAGCTTGAGCCCCGTTACATTGTCCGCGCTCGAACACTTGACCAGTGAGCTGTTACGCACTCTTTCAAGGGTGGCTGCCTCTAAGCCAACCTCCTGGTTGTCTATGCACTCGAACATCGTTTCCCACTTAGCTAGCACTTAGGGACCTTAGCTGGCGGTCTGGGCTGTTTCCCTTTCGACGCTGAAGTTTATCCCCCAGCAACTGACTCCCGGAGTACACGTGATTGGTCTTCGGAGTTTGCCTGAAGTCGGTAACCTGGTAGGGCCCCTAATCCAAACAGTGCTCTACGGCCAACACGCAATTTATCCGAGGCTATACCTAAATATATTTCGGAGAGAACCAGATATCACTGAGCTTGATTAGCCTTTCACTCCGACCCACAGGTCATCCGCCCAGTTTTCAACCTAGGTCGGTTCGGCCCTCCACGAGGTCTTACCCCCGCTTCAGCCTGCCCATGGGTAGCTCGCTCAGTTTCGGGTCTACCGCCTACGACTATGACGCCCTATTAGGACTCGCTTTCGCTACGGCTCCGCTCATCGCTTAACCTTGCCGCAGACGAGTAACTCGCCGGCTCGTTATGCAAAAAGCACGCGGTCATCCCACGAAGGGACTCCCACCGCTTGTAGGCACGCGGTTTCAGGTACTATTTCACTCCCCTTCCGGGGTACTTTTCACCTTTCCCTCACGGTACTTGTCCGCTATCGGTCACCAAGGAGTACTTAGCCTTGGAGGGTGGTCCCCCCAGGTTCAGTCCGCGTTTCACGGGAGCGGACTTACTCAGGAACGCCTGACAGGAGATCGTGCAGTTTCGTCTACGGGACGGTTGCCCTCTATGGTGCGCGGTTCCACACGCTTCGACTACCACACGATTTTGTAACTCCTGCCGAGCCGGACACGACTCGGAACAGGCGCCCTACAACCCCCGACAGACAACGCATGTCCGCTTACATCTGCCAGGTTTGGGCTGATCCCCTTTCGCTCGCCACTACTCAGGGAGTCTCTGTTGATTTACTTTCCTCGGGGTACTGAGATGTTTCACTTCCCCCGCTTGTCTTCCGCCGGTCTATGTGTTCAACCGGGGATAACGCCGCATTACCAGCGTTGGGTTTCCCCATTCGGGCATCCACGGGTCAAAGGCTATTCAGCGCCTAACCGTGGCTTATCGCAGCCGTTCACGCCCTTCGTCGACTCTTGGTGCCAAGGCATCCACCGTGTGCCCTTACTATCTTGACGGTGATCTGGCCCAACACGACCCGCTACCCCATACGGGGCGGGTAGGTCTTGAAGGGCCCGGTGATACCCGTTTTTCAGCCGCCGCTTATCGATGGCGGCTGATGTGGCTTCTGTGCAGTTTTCAAGGACCGTGGAGAGGCGTTTACGCCAGCCGGCCTCGCGCCTGTCGTCCACGTCATACGCGACGTGTCCACGCGATCACCGGCGGACGCCGGTCTCTCAAAACTCAACAGCACGCTGGGATCGTTTGCGGCCACACCGCACGTGCTCCCGAAGTAGTACGGAAGCGCGCCCCGCGCGGCCATCCAGCCAGGGTCGGTCGACATGCTAGGCCCGACCGCTCGAATGCCGTCAGATCCTTCGTGCTCACGAAGAGCCCGAGGCCGGACGGTCGCTGCAGTCGGGGCACTGTTATGTGCTCCCTAGAAAGGAGGTGATCCAGCCGCAGCTTCCGCTACGGCTACCTTGTTACGACTTCACCCCAGTCACGAGCCCCACCTTCGACGGCTCCCTCCCTTGCGGGTTAGGCCACCGGCTTCGGGTGTTGCTCACTCCCGTGGTGTGACGGGCGGTGTGTACAAGGCCCGGGAACGTATTCACCGCGGCAGTGCTGATCCGCGATTACTAGCAACTCCGCCTTCATGCAGGCGAATTTCAGCCTGCAATCCGAACCGAGACGCACTTTAAGGGATTCGCTCCACCTCGCGGTATCGCAGCCCTCTGTATGCGCCAATGTAGCACGTGTGTAGCCCTGAACATAAGGGGCATGAGGACTTGACGTCATCCCCACCTTCCTCCGGTTTGTCACCGGCAGTCTCGCATGAGTCCCCAACTAAATGCTGGCAACATGCGACGGGGGTTGCGCTCGTTGCGGGACTTAACCCAACATCTCACGACACGAGCTGACGACAGCCATGCACCACCTGTGAAAGTGCCCCGAAGGGAAAGTGTGTTTCCACACCGGTCACTCACATGTCAAGCCCAGGTAAGGTTCTTCGCGTCGCGTCGAATTAAACCACATGCTCCGCTGCTTGTGCGGGCCCCCGTCAATTCCTTTGAGTTTTAGCCTTGCGGCCGTACTCCCCAGGCGGGCAACTTAATGCGTTAGCTTCGACACGGGGGGAGTCGACACCCCCCACATCTAGTTGCCATCGTTTACAGCGTGGACTACCAGGGTATCTAATCCTGTTTGCTCCCCACGCTTTCGCGTCTCAGCGTCAGTCACGTCCCAGCGAGCTGCCTTCGCCATTGGTGTTCCTCCTGATATCTGCGCATTTCACCGCTACACCAGGAATTCCACTCGCCCCTTCCGGACTCTAGCCCGACAGTATCCACCGGCATTCCAGGGTTGAGCCCTGGACTTTCACAGCGGACTAATCGGGCCGCCTACACGCTCTTTACGCCCAATAATTCCGGACAACGCTTGCACCCTACGTATTACCGCGGCTGCTGGCACGTAGTTAGCCGGTGCTTCTTGTGAAGGTACCGTCACTCCAGCCGGCTATTCACCGGCGAAGCTTCGTCCCAACTGAAAGGGGTTTACAACCCGAAAGCCTTCTTCCCCCACGCGGCGTTGCTGCGTCACGCTTTCGCGCATTGCGCAAGATTCCCCACTGCTGCCTCCCGTAGGAGTCTGGGCCGTGTCTCAGTCCCAGTGTGGCTGATCGTCCTCTCAGACCAGCTACCCATCGAAGCCTTGGTGAGCCGTTACCTCACCAACAAGCTAATGGGCCGCGGGCCCATCTCGATGCGGAGGCCGAAGCTTCCTTTCCCCTTGCGGGCACATCCGGTATTAGCCCGAGTTTCCTCGGGTTGTCCCAGTCATCGAGGCAGGTAACCCACGTGTTACTCACCCGTTCGCGGCTCTGCCCCAGGGCAAGCCCTGGTTCGTCGCTCCACTTGCATGTGTTAAGCACGCCGCCAGCGTTCGTCCTGAGCCAGGATCAAACTCTCCGTGAAGAACTTCACGAAAAGCTGTCATGGAGTTGCCCCGGCCAGCTTCACGACCGATGGTCGTGCGCGGGTCGGGTGGGTAGGGACCCATACACCGTGGTCCCAAACCATGACGGGGTACTTCTCTACTTGACTCTTGACCGCCGCCGAAGCGCTGGCCGATCTTCGATCGGTCGCTCCCGCCGGCGGGTCGAACCTGGACGCACACCACGATCTCGAATAGATCGCAGATGCGCATGCTGTTGAGTTTTCAAAGACCGCCGTGCCTCACCGAAAGGGGTTCCTTCTGGAGGAGACCGATCCGACCCAGCGCCCAAGGGCACCTGAGGGCCGACCAGCCAGTATAGCGCGATGCAGGCCGCGCGGTCTAATCGGCCCGCAGACGACGAAAGCGCCGCCTGCCGACCCTCAGCACTCGCCCATCAGCCTGATCGCACGGTATATCGTGCTGGCCGGCGAGGAGCTGCTCCTCCCCGAGTGCCACCCCACCCTGGTCGATCAGCCGGCGCGCGTCCGAGCGTGACATGCCGAACTCTCGCGCGATCACGCCCGGCAGGTGGACGACCGCGTCGACGCACTCAAAGCCCGCCTCCAGGACCTCCTCGGGGACCCCGCGTTCCACAAACACCCGGTCGAAGTGCCGCTCGGCGGCCTCCGCGGCCTGCTCGGAATGCAGCCACGCCACCAGCTCGCGCGCAAGCGCGCGCTTGGCGTCTCGCGGCGACAGCTCGCCCGGCCCCTCGCCGAGCGACGGCTCGCGACCGAGCAACAGCCTGTAGTACTGGATCAGCGCCTCATCCGGGACGGCCATCGTCTTGCCGTACATCTCCTCGGGCGCGTCGGTCACGCCGATCTGGTTGCCCAGCGACTTCGACATCTTCTGCCGTCCGTCGACGCCGACGAGGATCGGCATCGTCATGATCGCCTGCTCGGGCTGCTCGTATGCGCGCTGGATGTCTCGGCCGAGCAGCAAGTTGAACTTCTGATCGGTGCCCCCCAGCTCGACGTCCGCGCGAACCGCCACCGAGTCATAGCCCTGCAGCAGCGGGTACAGCAGCTCGAGCATCGAGATCGGCTCCCTCGCCGACCAGCGCCTGGCGAAGTCGTCACGCTCGAGCAGCTGGGCGACGGTGGTCGTTCTCAGCAGCCTCAGCAGCTCGATCATCGCCATGTCCAGCCACTCGCTGTTGCGCCTGACCTCCAGGCGCTCGGGGTCGGAGTCGATGATCTTCAGCGCCTGCTCTTGGAAGGTGGCCGCGTTGGCGTCGATCTCCTGCGCCGAGAGCATCGGGCGCAACGTCGATCGCCCGGAGGGATCGCCCACTCGGGCCGTGTAGTCGCCCACGATCAGCACCACGCGGTGGCCCGCGTCCTGGAACTGGCGCAGCTTGCACAGCACGACCGCGTGCCCGAGGTGGATGTCGGACGCTGTCGGGTCGATCCCCAGCTTCACGCGCAGCTGGCGGCCCTCCTCGCGCGCCGCGCGCAGCTTGTCCGCGAGCGCTCCCGCGGGCAGGCTGTCGACGGCGCCCGCCGCCAGTTCCTCAGCGAGCTCGGCGTCCGAGCGCATCGCCGCGCCCAGCCGTCCTGGCTGTGTGCCCGCCGGGTCGCCGCCCGCGTCGATGGCGTTTGGCATGGGGGCCAATGCTAGACTCTCGCCCCCTGGAGGGTCCCACCGTGCCTCGCCCATCGCGCGTGCCTCGCACATCGTGGCCCGTCCCGCCGGGAACGGGGCCTTCTCGCACGCCGAAGCCCGCTCCGCCGCAGCTGCCGATGAGCGATGACGATCGCCCCGACATAGCGCCCACCGAGAGAGCGCCCGCCGATCGGAGACCGGCCAGCAAGCCGCGCCTGAAGCGGCTGCGGTTCGCCGCGATCCTGTGCGCAGTGCTCATCCTGGGGCTCGTCTCGTTCGTGTTCGGCATGTTCGTGTCGGTCGCCTCGGACCTGCCGTCGCTGACCAGGTTCTCGCTGTACAAGGACGAGCAGAGCTCGATCCTGTACGACGAGGTCGGCCACCCGATCGGCGTGCTCAGTCAGCAGAACCGGGTGATCGTTACGCCGGAGCAGATTCCCCGGATCGCCAAGGAGGCCGTCGTCTCGATCGAGGACAAGCGGTTCGAGACCAACAGCGGCATCGATATCCGCGGGATCGCGCGCGCGTTCGTCGCGGACATCGTCCACAAAGGCAGCGTCCAGGGCGCCTCTACGATCGAGCAGCAGTTCATCAAGAACGCTCTCCAGGCGCAGTCGCACCGCACGATCTTCGAGAAGCTGCGCGAGGCCGCGCTCGCGTATCAGCTCTCGCACAAGTGGTCCAAGGAAAAGATCATCACCGCGTACCTCAACACGATCTACTTCGGCAACGGCGCCTATGGGATCGAGGCCGCCGCGCAAACCTACTTCGGCCACGAAGTCAACCACCTCGGCTGCGGCACGCCCGGCCACGAACTGTGCGTGGGCCAGCTCAAACCGTGGGAGGCGGCGCTGTTGGCGGGCATCATCGAGTCGCCCACCGAATACGACCCCGCCACGCACCCGATAGCCGCCAAAGACCGGCGCGAAGTCGTCCTGCGCCAGATGCTCGAACAGGGCTACCTGACGAACCCGATGTACGAAGAAAGCGTCAAGCAGGCGCTGCCCGCGGACGCGGAGATCCAGGCGCCGCAGGAGCAGACGATCGAAGGCGTCGACGCCGGCTACTTCACCAGCTGGGTGCAGCAGCAGGTGATCGAACGCTACGGCGCTCCGCGGGCGTTCAACGGCGGCCTGAAGATCAAGACGACGCTCGATCTGGAACTGCAGCGAGCGGGTGAACAGGCGATCAACAACTACCTCGCCTATCCCGCGGGCCCGACCGCGGCGCTGGTGGCGATCGAAAACTCGACCGGCGAGGTGCGGGCGATGATCGGCGGGCGCAACTACGACGCAAGCCCGTTTAACCTCGCCACCGAGGGGGAGCGCCAGCCGGGCTCCTCCTTCAAGGCGTTCGACCTCGCGGCCGCGCTGGAGGACGGCATCTCCCCCGACTCCGTATGGGCGTCCAAGCAGAAGGAATTCATCGTCCCCCACACCGACGGGCGAGAAAAGTTCGTCGTGCACAACGACGAAGGCAACTACACCGGCTCGAACACCCTGATCGGCGCCACTGCCTTCTCCGACAACTCCATCTATGCCGAAGTCGGCCTGCGAGTGGGCACCCACCGGATCGCCCTGCTCGCCCACAAGATGGGCCTCACCACACCGCTGTCGACCAACCCCGCAATGACGATCGGCGGTCTGACCGTGGGCGTGACGCCGCTGGACATGGCGCACGCGTATGAGACGATCGCGCACGGTGGCGAGCGGGTCAGCGGAACGATGGCCGAAGCCGACGCGCCCGTCGGGATTCAGGAAGTCGACGCTGGCAGTCAACCGCTCCCCGACGGAGCACGACACGACACGAACGTCGTGCGCGCCAAGCGCGTGCTGCCGTCATCGGTGGCGGCGACCGAGACCTCGATGCTCGAAGCGGTGCTCCAGTACGGAACCGGGCGGGCGGCCGCGATCGGCCAGTTCGCGGCCGGCAAGACGGGTACCACGTCGAACTACGGCGACGCGTGGTTCGTCGGCTGGGACTCCAAGTACACGGTCGCCGTATGGGTGGGCTATCCGAACAAGCTCGTGCCGATGAGCACCGACTTCAACGGCGGCCCGGTGCTCGGCGGCACCTTCCCGGCGCTGATCTGGCACGACTTCATGGCCTCGACGCTGCAGATCGACAAGGAACGAGCGGAACACGCCGCCTCCAAGCGCTCCGCGGCCGCGGGCGCCGGCGCGGGCGCTTCCGGCACGGGCGCCTCCGAAGCGAGCTCGCCGTCGGGCGCCGGCACGACGTCTGCTCCCACGACTACCCCGTCAGGCTCCGGCAAGGGCAACGGCAAGTCCTCGACGCCGAGCGCTGCAGGCGGCGAAGCCGGCGGCGGAGCTCCGACGGCGTCCCCCGAACACGCCGCCGCGACGCCGACGCCCGCCCCGTCACACGAAGCTCCCAGCGCACCGTCGCCGGCACCCTCCGCGCCCGCGACGCCGTCCTCGCCCTCCCCCACCGGCGGCGTGAGTCCGGGGGGCTAGCGTCGAACGCACGGGCTCGCGCGGATCGGGCTCGCGCGGATTAGCATCGGCGCGGATCAGGGTCGAGGGCGGGAGACGTGGCGGTTGCCCGCCACGCAGAAGCGCCAGCGCAGGTCCACCGCGCGTGTGATCCCCACCCGCGTGCCCTCCACCACGGCCGGGTCGAGCCAGCCGTGGACGCGCGGGCCGATGCGGATCGGACCGGACGACAGGCTGGCGCCGTTCTCGCCGAGCGAGATGCCGAGCGCCTGCGTGAGCTTGCCCGGCCCGGAGCACAGCTCGCGGTCGCTCACCGATCTTCGATCGGTCGCGCTCCGCTCGCCCGTGCGCTTTGCTGGCCGGGCCCCGCGCGACGGTGCGCGACGGGCGCGCATCAGCTCCACTCCCGCGGTGGGGTCGAGCGCCCGGATCAGCACCGCCGCGCCCACACCCTCGCGCTCGCAGACGGCGTTCAGCATCGCGTGCATGCCGTAGGAGCGGTACACGTACGCGCGGCCGGGCTCGCCGAACAGCGTGCACGTGCGCGGCGTGAGCCCCACGAACGCGTGGCATGCCGGCTCGCTCTCGTGGTAGGCCTCGGTCTCGACGATCACCCCGGCGGTGCCGCCGTGCTCGACCGTGCATCCGACCAGGTCGCGAGCGACGTCCACCACGGGGCGGTCGTAGAAGTCAGGCGGGAGCGCCTTCATCGAGCACGGTGTGAGCAAGGGCGATCTGCTCGCGCACGCGCACCAGCGCGGTGCCGCCCTCGGAGATCTTGGACTCCAGCCAGGAGCGTTGTGCGAGCACGGCGTGGAGCTCGCCGGCGTTGGCTGCCAACGTCGGGCTGTTCGACGCGAGCTCCTCGGCGCTCAGCTGTGACAGCGACTTGCCCGCGTCCAGGGCCGTGCGCACGAGACCCGCCACGACGCCGTGGGCTTCGCGGAAGGGCATCCCCAGCCGTACCAGCAGATCGGCGAGGTCCGTCGCCGCGATCATCTCGTCGGTGGCCGCCTCGCGCAGACGCTCGCGCTCAAAGCGCACGCCCGCGATCATGCCGGCGGCCGCAGCCAGCGCGAGCTCGAGCGTGTCCACGGCGTCGAACAGGTGCTCCTTGTCCTCCTGCAGATCCTTGTTGTAGGTCAGCGGCAGCGCGTGCATGACCCCGTGAAACGCCGCCAGGTGGCCGACCACGCGCGGCGCCTTCGCGCGCAGCAGCTCAGCCGCGTCGGGGTTCTTCTTCTGCGGCATGATCGACGAGCCCGAGCTCCACGAGTCGGGCAGCTCACAGAAGCCGAACTCGGCGCTGGACCACAGCACCAGCTCGGCGCCGAGCCGCGACAGGTGGGTCGCGCAGGTGGCAGCCGCGCCGAGGTAGTCGAGGACGAAGTCGCGCCCGGAGACGGCGTCGATCGAGTTCGGCGCGACCTCGGAGAACCCGAGCTCGCGCGCCACCTGGTGGCGATCGGTGTCGAAGTTCACGCCAGCCAGCGCGCCCGCGCCGAGCGCCAGGCGCCCGGACTGGCGCTCGGCGAAGGCGAACCGAGAGCGGTCACGGGCGAGCATCCAGAAATAGGCCAGCAGGTGGTGGCCGAGGTAGACCGGTTGGGCGCGCTGCAGGTGCGTGTAGCCGGGCATCGGCCAGTCGATGTGCTCTTCGGCCCGTACCAGCAGCACACCCATCAGCCGCGCGACCGCGCGCTGCGCATCGAGCGCGCGTTCGCGCGTGTACATGCTCAGGTCCGTGGCCACCTGGTCGTTGCGCGAGCGGGCCGTGTGCAGCCTGCCGCCGACCGCACCGGCGAGCTCGGTCAGGCGACGCTCGATCGCCATGTGAATGTCCTCGTCGTCCGCAGCGAACGGGAAGCGATCCTCGGCGAGCTCGCTTTCGACCGCGTCCAGACCGGCCAGCAGCGCTTCGCCGTCCCCGGCGGCGATGATCCCGCGCCCGGCGAGCATCTTCGCGTGCGCGCGCGACTGCGCGATGTCCTGCGGCCACAGGCGCCGATCGAAGTCGATCGAGGCGTTCAGCCGCCGGAAATCTGGATCCTGGGGCTCGGTGAAGCGCGGCACGCAGCGGTCAGTGTATGTCGCCGCGCCGTGGCTCGGTAAGAGCCGCACGGCTCGGCGCGCGGGAGGGAAGACCGCACGCCGAGCGCGGGTTGGCATGAACCACACAGAGGGGGCTGCGCCACCATCGGTTCCACAGCGCCTGCGGCCGCCTGGCCGCGCAGCCGTTGAATGGACTCGTCATGTCATCAGATAATCCCGCGTGTGTCAAGGGTAGAGACGCTCAACATCGCGATTTCCGACCTTTAGCGCATGTCGGAGCGCGTGTCGGCCAATGCCAAGGTGAACGCTCGACCTCGAGCGACTCAACGACGCCCGCGAATAAACGCACACGGTCGGCTTCGGAGCAAACGGCGTGTCGGCGTCGGCCTCGTAGGCGCGTCGCCCGACCCCTGGGCGAGCGAGACCGCGCGGTGATGTATCGTTTCGGGCAGGCTCAGCATGCCGAGATCTGCTCGTCAACCAGCGGCATCGCGCGGTCGGAGCCCGGCCAAAGCTCGCAACAGCGCGTCCGCGAAAGCGCCGAAGCGCAACCAGCGAGACCGGCTCGTGGATTCGATGATCGCGCTGTCGGCCAAAGCCGGCTATCAGGCGGTGAGCATCGCGCAGGTGAGCTCGCGCGCGGGGGTCTCGAGTGCCACCTTCTACGAGCAGTTCGATGGCAAGGAAGAGTGTTTCGTGGCCGGCTACCGGGCCGTCGCCGAGCGCGTGCTCGACGAAACGCAGCCGGTGGCGGCGACGGTGACCTCGGAGAGCGACTGGTCGCAGGCCGCCCGGACCGCGCTGGGCAGCCTCCTGAACGCCGTGCAGCGAGACCCCGACGGCGGCCGCGTGCTGTTCATCGAGTCGATGGCCGGGGGGCCGCGTATGCTCGAGGAGCGCAGGCGCGTGCTCGGAGAATTCGATGCGCTGGCCCAAGGCTTCCTCGACAGCACGCCCGAGGCCGCCAACACGCTGGACCTGCCCGTCACGGCGCTGGTCGGAGCGGTCCGCAGCATCGTCTCCCGTTATCTGCGCACCAACGCCGAGGATCAGCTGCCCCCGCTCGCGGATGACCTGCTCGCGTGGGTTGAATCCTACCGGGTGCCCGCCGGCCAAGCGCGCTGGAGTACGGGAAAGCATGCGTTGCTGGCGTACACGCGCGCCAGTCGCGCCTCCGCACGTCCGCTCGCGCCCGTGCCGCAGCGCCTGCCGCGCGGCCGGCATGGTCTGCCGGCCGGTGTGGTCGCGCGCAGCCAGCGCACGCGCATCATCTACGCGACGGCCGAGGTCATGATGGTCAAGGGCTACACGAACGCGACCGTGACCGACATCGTCGCTGCCGCCGGCGTGGCACGCGATGTCTTCTACGAACACTTCACCGACAAGCGCCACGCCTTCCTGGAAGCCCAGCAGCACCCCACCCAGCACATCCTCGACAGGTGTGCAGCCGCATACTTCGCGGCAGACAGCTGGCCGGAGCGCGTGTGGTACTGCCTGAGCGCGTTGATCGAGCTGATCGTGGAGAACCCCGCGATCTCGCACCTGCGTCTGGTCGAGTGCTACGTCGCCGGACCGGAGGCGATCCGCCGAGCCGAGGAGATCACGAGGTCCTTCAGCGTCTTCCTCGAGGAAGGCTATCGCTACCGACCGCAGGCTCAGGAGCTGCCGCACCTTTGCTCCCAGGCGATAACCGGCGCGGTCTTCGAGATCATCAGACTGCACGTGGCGCGCGGCGACTACGCGCGGCTCGAGCGCCACCTGCCGCAGCTGGCCTACATCTCGATCGCTCCGTTCACGGGAGCGCGCGAGGCCGTGAGCCTGCTAGAGGAGCTCAGCGCGAACCGAGCCCCGGCCGCGCCTGCGCGGCGTTCCGCTTAGCGTTCTTGCAGCCCTCGATGGAGCACCGCGCGCAGCGTGTCGCCCACGCGCGCCACCTGGCCCTCGCTCATCTGCGGGAAGAACGGCAGTGCGAGCGAGCGCGTTGCGACGTCCTCGCACACCGGAAATTCACCCTCGCGATGCCCGAAGCGCTCACGGTAGAAGCTCATCAAGTGGATCGCCGGCAGATACGGCTTGCTCTGGATGCCTGCGCTCGCCAGCGCACGCACGGTCTCGTCGCGGTTCACACCGTGCGGGAGCTGCACTACGAACACGAACCACCCCCGCCGGTTTCCATCCCGGTCAGGGCACGGCAGCTCCAGCCCGTCGATCCCCGCCAGCGCTTCGCGGTAGCGCGCGGCAAGGCGTGCACGCGCCATGAGCATCTCATCCAGCTGCTCCAGCTGCGCGATCCCGATCGCGCAGGCGATGTCCGACAGGCGGTAGTTGAACCCCAACCGGTCATGGTCTAGCCACCCCATGTCCGCTGCGCGGCCCTGGTTGCGCTCGGAGTCGATCCGCTCCTTTAGCGCCGGGTCGCCGAGCGCGACCATCCCGCCCTCACCCGTGGTCAGCTGCTTGTTGGCGTAGAACCCAAACGCTGCGGGGTGCCCACGCCCCCCCACGGGAACGCCATCCGCGTGCTGCGCCCCCAGCGCCTCGCACGCGTCCTCGACGATCGCCAGGTGGCGCGTGCGCGCGAGACGCTCGAACGCGGGCATGTCGGCGGGGTAACCAAAGATGTGCACTGGCAGCAGCGCCCGCGTGCGCTCACCCACAGCGGCGCTCGCCGCGTCCGGATCGAGGTTCAGCGTGACGGCGTCGATGTCCGCGAACACCGGCCGCGCTCGCTCGTACAGCGCCGCGTTGGCCGACGCCACGAACGAGAACGGGCTGGTCACCACCTCATCCCCCTCGCCCACGCCGACCGCACGCAGCGCCAGGTGCAGCGCCGCCGTGCCACTGCTGAGGGCGCACGCCAGTGGCGCGCCCACGCGCGCCGCAAACAGCCGCTCGAACTCCGTCACGCGCGGTCCGAGCGATAGCTGCCCTGAGCGCAGCACCGCCACGACCGCGCGCTCCTCCGCCTCGCGCAGCAGCGGGCGCGCGAGCGGGATCACCTCATCCATACGCCACCTGCGCGGCGCGCTGGCCGAGCTCCGATCGGTCCGCCACTAAACCCTGCCGGTTGAACCGAGCGCCGACTCCGACGTGAGCCGTCGCCCGCCCTGCATCCCGTACTCCAGCGAATCCACCAGCGCGTCCCAGGAGGCTGCGATCAGGTTCTCCGCCACGCCGATCGAGCCCCACACGCCGCGGCCGTCGGAGGCGTCGATCAACACGCGCGTGACCGCGCCCGTGCCCTTCGTCTCATCGAGGATTCGGACCTTGAAGTTGACGAGGTCGATGTCCTTCAGGTGCGGGTGGATCTCACCGATCGCGTCGCGCAGCGCCCGGTCCAGGGCGTGTACGGGGCCGTTGCCCTCGGCGGTGCGCACGTAGCGCTCGCCGCCGGTCTCGGTGGGAATCCAGACCTTGATCGTCGCCTCGGTCGTGGCACGCCCATCCGCCTGTTTCTCGACGATCACCCGCCAGGACTCAAGGCGGAACAGCGGCTCGTACAAGCCGGCCTGCTTGCGCATCAGCAGCTCGAAGGACCCGTCGGCGGCCTCGAACTGGAAGCCCTCGTGCTCGAGCTCCTTGACGCGCTCGATCAGTCGCTCGCCAAACTCCGCGTCGGCAGCGATACCGATCTGCCGCGCCTTCTCTACGATCGAACCCCTTCCTGAGAGCTCGGAGATCAGGAAGTCGCGGCTGTTGCCCACGACCTCCGGGTCGACGTGCTCGAAGGTCTGCGCGTCGGCGCGCACCCCCGCAGCGTGCATGCCGGCCTTATGAGCAAACGCGTGCTTACCAACATACGGCAGGGCCGGGTTGGGCGCGCGGTTGAGCAGCTCGTCGACGAAGTGAGCCGTCTCGGTCAGACGCACCAACCGCTCTGGCGCGAGCAGTTCGCATCCCATCTTCAGCTGTAGGTCGGCGATCAGGGTGATCAGGTTGGCGTTGCCGGTGCGCTCGCCGATGCCGTTGATCGTTCCCTGCACCTGCGTCGCGCCGGCTTCGACCGCCGTAAGCGCGTTCGCCACGGCACAGCCCGAGTCGTCGTGCGTGTGAATGCCCAGCGCTGCGCCCGGCAACGCTTCGCCGACCACCGCGAGCGCCGTCCTGATCTGAGGCGGCAGCGAGCCGCCGTTGGTGTCACACAGCACCAGCCGCTCGGCCCCATCCTCAGCGGCCACGCGCAGGCAGGCGATCGCATAGGCGGGGTCCAGCGCGAAACCGTCGAAGAAGTGCTCGGCGTCAAACAGCACCCGCTTGCCGGCACCTACGAGGAACGCGACGGAGTCGGCGATCATCGCCAGGTTCTCCTCGCGCGAGACACGCACGACCTTCTCCACGTGCAGCACCGAGGCCTTGCCGACGAGCGTGCACGCGGGCGCGAACGAGTCGGCCAAGAGCCGCAGCCCTGCGTCGTCCTGCGCGACGCTGTCTCGACGGCGCGTCATCCCGAACGCGACGATCTGCGCGACGCTCAGCTGCTCGCCGGCGAGCAGCTCGAACAGCTCCTGCTCCTTGGGGTTGGACGCGGGAAAGCCCGCCTCGATCAGGTCCACGCCGAGCTCGTCGAGGGCGTGCACGACGCGCAGCTTCTCCTCGGCGGTCAGCGTCAGCCCGCCTCCCCCCATGCCGTCGCGCAGGGTGGCGTCGTATAGCTGTATGTCGGGCATCGGGCTCCTAGCCCGCGGACGCCGACGGCACGCTCGCCGTCGAGGCCTCGCCCGTGGGCGTCTCCAGGTCGACCGCGCGCACGACGTCCAGCCACTCGCGGTAGCGCTCCGAGCGCCCGTGGACGGCGTCGTCGAATTCCGTCTGCAGCACGCGTGTGATCTCGCCCGGCCTGCCGATCCCGATCTGGTGGTTGTCGATCTCGCGCACCGGCACCAGCTCGGCAGCGGTCCCAGACATGAACACCTCGTCGGCGAGGTACATCTCGGCGCGGGCGATGTTGCGCTCGACGACGGTGTAGCCGAGGTCCCTAGCGATCTGGATGATCGAGCGGCGGGTGATCCCCTCGAGGATCGAGTTGTGCTGTCCCGGCGTGGAGATCTCGCCGTCGCGCACTATGTAGATGTTCTCGCCTGTGCCCTCGCACACGTGGCCATGGTCGTCGAGCAGAATCGCCTCCTCGTAGCCGGCCTTCACCGACTCGACCTTCGCGAGCACGTTGTTGAGGTACTGGCCACTCGCCTTTGCGTGGGGGATCAGCGACTCGGGGCTGATGCGCCGCCACGAGGACACCATCGCGCGCACGCCGTTGCGCATGCCCTCTTCGCCGAGGTAGGTCCCCCACTCCCAGCACGCGATCGTGACGTCGACTGGTGCGTCCAGTGGATTCAGGCCCATCTGGCCGTAGCCGCGGTTGACGAGCGGGCGGACGTAGCAGGAGCGTAACCCGTTGCGGGAGACCAGCTCGAGCGTCGCCGCGCGCAGCTCCTCGACTGAGTACGGGACGGGCATGTAGTACAGCTCGGCCGACCGGCGTAAGCGATCGAGGTGCTCGGCGTTGCGGAACACCGCCGGGCCGAGCTCGGTGTCGTAGCAGCGCATGCTGTCGAACACGCCCGTTCCATAGTGCAGGCCGTGCGTCAGGACGTGGATCTTGGCGTCCTCCCAGGCGATGAATTCTCCGTTCATCCAGATGAGGTCGGTGGGCTCCACGTTCATTGCGCTCCTATTCGATGTTTTCGAGCACTGCCCTGGTTGCCTGCGCCGTGCCCGCCGCACCACCCAGGTCGGGCGTGCGCAGGCCCCCAGCGAGTGCACGTTCAACGCCCGATTCTACAGCCGCTGCCTCGTTTTCCAAGGCGAGCCCGTGCCTTAGCATCATCGCCGCCGACAGGAACATTGCCAGCGGATTGGCCACGCCCTGCCCGGTGATGTCCGGGGCGGCGCCGTGCACGGGCTCGAACAGGCCCGGGCCGGCGCCCCCGAGCGAGGCGCTGGGGAGCATGCCGATCGAGCCGGTGAGCATCGCGGCCTCGTCGGAGAGGATGTCTCCGAACATGTTCTCGGTGAGGATCACGTCGAAGTGACGCGGCGCCGAGACGAGCTGCATGGCGGCGTTGTCGACGAGCACGTGCTCCAACTCGATGTGGGGATACTCGCGCGCATGCAGGGCACTGACGACCTCGCGCCACAGACGCGAGGTCTCGAGCACGTTGGCCTTGTCCACGCTTGAGACCTTCGCGCGCGCGGCGCCGAAGGCGGTGCGCGCGATGCGCTCGATCTCCGCTGCGGTGTAGGAGCAGACGTCGGAGGCGGACGTGGCCGTGCGGGTCTTCTCGCCGAAGTAGATCCCGCCGGTGAGCTCGCGCACGACGAGCAGGTCGGTCCCCTCGATCCGCTCGCGCCGAAGCGGCGAGGCGTCGTACAGCGCGGGCACCGGCTTGACGGGCCGCAGGTTCGCGTATAGGCCGAGTCCCTTGCGCAGCCCCAGCAGTCCCTGCTCGGGCCGCGGCCGGCTCGGATCGGTGGTGTCCCACTTCGGGCCGCCGACCGCGGCCAGCAGCACCGCGTCCGCACGCCGGCACGCCTCGAGGACCCCGTCGGTGAGCGCGACCCCGTGGGCATCGATCGACGCGCCACCGAACACGTGCCGCTCGAACTCGAAGTCGCCGAGCGCGCGCAGCAGCTCGAGCGTCGGCGCCATGATCTCGGGGCCGATGCCGTCGCCGGGCAGCGTGACGATGTGGCGAGTCACTGCGGTCTCAATCGACCGAGCCGGCTGGAACGACCCACTCGCAGGACTGCCCGGTGACGGCCGCGATCCGATCGAAGTCGCTGTCGTAGTGAACGACCGTGAGACCACGCGCTTCCGCCGCCGCGGCGACCAGCAGGTCCGGCACCTTGCGGCCGCGTTGATGCCTTGCCGCGAGTAGACGCTGGACCTGTCGCGCCCTGCGCAGATGCTCGGCGCCGGTCTCCACAAGCTCGAAGATCTCCAACGCCCTGGCAAGTTGATCCCACTCCGCGGCGCTACGGGCCGAGTAGCCGAGCTCGAGGTCGCTGATCCCGGCGCGTGCGAGCTCTTCCCGCTGGAGCTTCGGCTCGAGCGCGTCGCGGATCGCTGGCTGGCGCAGGCGGGTTAGCACGCTCGTATCCAGAAGATGCGTCAGCGCCATGCATCCTCGCGACGAACCAGATCGCTGCGAGCGAGCAGGTCGAGCGACTTTTTGACGGTTCGGTCGCGGTCCCTGCCCGCTTGGCGCAGCGCGCGATTGACGGTCTCCTTGATCGTGCGCGTCCCGAGCTCTGTGCGAGCGTCCCGAAGGGCCTGCTCATCGATGTCCACCAGGTGCTTGCCCATAGCAGGAGTATATACACTCCCACGCGGATATATCTCCCGCGCGACCTAGAGCGCCGACGTCACCGGTCCGCTACGCTCGCGCTCGCGCTCGAACGCGGCGATCGCGTCGTCCTGCTGCATGGTCAGCGCGACGTCGTCGAGCCCGCCCAGCAGGCGATGCCTGATCTCGTGGTCGATCGCAAACGACACCTGCTCACCAGCGAAGCGCACCTCCTGGGTCTCGAGGTCGATCTCGCCCTCGCCTGCGCGGGCCAGGCTGTGACAGTCCTCGGGGCTCAGCACCACTGGCAGCAGCCCGATCTTCGTGCAGTTGGAATAAAAGATGTCTGCGAACGACGGCGCGACGATCGCCTGGAAGCCGTAGTCCTGCAGCCCCCACGGCGCATGCTCGCGCGAGGAGCCGCAGCCGAAGTTCTCCCCGGCGACGAGGATCGGGTTCGCGGGCAGCTCCCAGCCGGGCTCCTTGGCCCAGTCGTAGAACAGGAACTCGCCGAAGCCCGTGCGCTCGACGCGCTTGAGGAACTGCTTGGGCATGATCTGGTCGGTGTCGACGTCGGCTCGGTCAAGGTGGCTGACCTTGCCGGCGATGACGTTGATGGGGTTCATGTGTGCTCTCTCCTGCAGTGTATAGCGATGGTTATACAGTGTTTCCAATGGGACACTCACTCCCCGGCCCGTCACGCGCGCGGCACGCTCCCGTCACAGGCGCGTCACACACACACACACACACACACTCCGGGGGTCCTCCTCGCTCGCGACTGATGGTGTCGCCAAGACTGTGCGGCTCACTGCAACGGCCTCATCCCGCCGTAGACGGCGGCCTCAGCCCACTTGAAGTGCACTTCGACCTCCTGGAAACCGGCGTCGCGCAGCCAGCGCAACTGATCCTCGACGGTGTCGGGCCGGTCGTCGTCGTCCTCGAGGTCGACCTCATGCTCGCAGCGGGTGCCACCGCTTTCGCGCTCCCCCTCCGGGGACGATGCGGCGCGCACGGCATTGGCAAGCATCTCCTCGTCGAACAGGCCGCGCAGCGGGCCGTCGATGGTGACGTAGTCCATGTTCACGAACATGCCGCCAGGCTCGAGCAGCGTGAGGATCTCGGCGAACAGCGTGCGCTTGCGCTCGGGCGGCAGGTGGTGGATGGCGAGCCCTGAGACGACCGCGTCATAGCGTCGGCCGGGCAGCGCGTCGCGCCAGGCGGGGTCGTTGAGGTCGCCGGTGACCGCCTGCCAGCGCCCGGCGTAGTCCGCGAGGTTGACCCCGGCGCGGGCGAGCATCGGCTGCGAGAAGTCGACGAGCACGCCTTGAGATCGAGAGGCCGCCCCACCCGCGCTCAGCATCAGCTCGCTCATGGCGCCGGCGCCGGCGCCGAGGTCGAGGAAACGTTCGATCGTTTGGCCGCTCCTGCGGAAGACGCACGCGACCACGTCCTCCTGCATGTCGAGCAGCGGCACGAGGACACGTCGGCGCTCGGCGAAGCTCGCGACGAGCTCCTCGCGCTGCCAGTGCGCCCCGGGCGTCGCGGACGCGCTCACGACCACTCCCGGATGTCGACGAAGCGCCCCTCGATGGCGGCTGCGGCGGCCATCTGCGGCGAGACGAGGTGCGTGCGCCCGCCGCGTCCCTGGCGCCCCTCGAAGTTGCGGTTGGACGTGGAGGCGCAGCGCTCGCCAGGCGCGAGGATGTCGGGGTTCATGCCGAGGCACATCGAGCAGCCGGCTACACGCCAGTCAAAGCCCGCGTCGCGGAACACCCGATCGAGGCCCTCGGCCTCGGCCTGCGCCTTGACCTGCTGTGAGCCGGGCACGACCATGGCGTTGACGCTGGGCGCGACCTTCCTGCCGGCGACGACGTCGGCGGCGGCGCGCAGGTCGCCGATGCGCGAGTTGGTGCACGAGCCGATGAACACCCGGTCGACGGCGATCTGCTCGATCGGCGTGCCGGGCTCGAGCGCCATGTAGTGCAGGGCGCGTTCGGTCGCCTCGCGGTCGGCGGGACTGTCGAACTCCTCGGGCGCCGGCACCTTGTCGGTGACAGCGCGGACCATGCCGGGGTTGGTGCCCCAGGTGACCTGCGGGGAGATGGCGGAAGCGTCGATGACGAGATCGCGGTCGAACTCGGCGCCGTCCTCGGTGGCGAGCTCGCGCCAGCGCTCGATCGCGGCGTCGAGCTCGGCGCCGATTGGCGCGCCGGGGCGCTGACCACCGCCTTGGGCGGCGGTGCCCTCGCGGAACCAGGCGAAGGTCGTCTCATCGGGGGCGATCATGCCGGCGCGACCACCGCCCTCGATCGTCATGTTGCAGACGGTCATGCGTCCTTCCATGGACAGCGCCTGGATAGCGGGGCCGGCGTACTCGACGGCGTGGCCGGTCATACCGCCGACGCCGAGCTGCCCGAGCGTGCCGAGGATGAGGTCCTTGGCGGTGACGCCGAAGCCGAGCTGGCCCTCGTAGAGGACGCGCATCGAGCGCGGTTTGGCCTGCACCATGCACTGCGTGGCGAGCACGTGCTCGACCTCGCTGGTGCCGATGCCGAAGGCGAGCGCGCCGAATGCGCCGTGGGTGGAGGTGTGCGAGTCGCCGCACACGATCGTCATGCCTGGCTGGGTGACGCCGAGCTCGGGGCCGATCACGTGCACGATCCCCTGCCGGTCGGAGCCGAGCGAGTAGACGGGGACGCCGAACTCGGTGCAGTTGCGCTCGAGCGTCTGCACCTGCTCACGGGAAAGGACGTCTTTGATCTTGGCAGCGACAGGGGTTCCGTCGGTGGGCGTGTTGTGGTCGGCTGTGGCCAGCGTGCGGTCGGGCCGACGCACCGTGCGTCCGGCCAAGCGCAGCCCCTCGAAGGCCTGCGGGCTGGTGACCTCGTGCACGAGGTGCAGATCGATGTACAGCAGAGTGGGCGGGCCCGAATCGACCTCGTGCGCCTCCCAGATCTTCTCGAACAGCGTCTTCGACATCAGCTTCTCCTCAGTCCGGCGGACACGACGGCCAGGAAGGCGGCTTCGTTTCCGGTTGGGTTCTCGAAGTGGTGCGGCAGGTCGGCGTCGAAGGTGACGCAATCGCCCTCGTCGAGCCGATGGCGCTGCCCGTCGCACACGAGCACGATCGAGCCGCGCTCGACCAGCGCGGTCTCGCGGCTGCCGGGCTCGTGCATCGGCGGGTCGTCGACCGCACCTGTGGCGCCGCCGGGCGCGAGCGTGTGCCGCGAGAGCTCGGCGCGCTGGCCGGGCTGGGCGGAGGTGAGCACCTCGAAGGCGTGGCCGCGCTTCCTGTTGCCACCGCGCTGGCGCTGGCTCGCGCGCACGACCGTGACGGCGCCGTCCTCGTCGAGGCGCAGGAGCTGGGAGAGCCGTAACTCGAGGCCGGCGGCGATGCGCGCGGCCACGGTCAGCGTGGGGCTCGTCTCGCCGCGCTCGACCTGTGAGAGCATCGGCGCGCTGACGCCGCTGTGCTCGGACAGGTCACGCAGCGACAGGCCCGCGGACTCACGCAGGGCCTTCACGCGCGCGCCGATGACGGCAGGCGAGAGCGCCGGGGCGTGCTCGGGTGGCGGAACCAGGGTCACCGCATCGCTTGCCATACAAACGTACGCTATCACAGACGCGGCAGGGCCGTGGCCTCGCTCGGGGACCCGGGGCGTCCGCGTGGCCTGGCGCGACGCTCCAGAGAAAACGCGCCGCGATCCGCGAGGGATCGCGGCGCGCTCTGACAAGCTCGGGCTTAGAGCTTCAACGCGTACCAGGTCTCGCCGCTGAATTCATCGTTGGCGAAGTAGAACGCGCCTTCGAAGAAGCCGGTTTTCTCTTTCAGCGCGACCAGGAAGCAGCCGTCGCAGTACCCGTCGTTGTAGACGAGATAGGTGAATTTCTGTTTTTTCGGTTTAACCACGTACCCGCCAACCCCCGGGTCATGTGTGAACTCCCAGGTTTTGGTTTTGCCAAAGACCGCGAGCTCGAGGGTTGTGGTGGGGTAGCAGCCTGCGACAGAGTCGCAGTATTCGTAGACCGTCGCGCCTTTGACTTTTTCAAAAGCAGGACCGGCGCCACGAGAACCGCCTCCTGTCCCGACCGCGGGGTCTCCCGCCGCCACGGCCGTTGTTGCAAGCAGCATGCTCATGAGCGCACCAGCGATGATCGCCGGCAGCATCCGTCGAAACGACATGTATGCCTCCTGCGTCGTTGTTGTCCCCCGGTAAGGCCGCACGGGGCGAGCCAGATGCTCTGGCTGACCTCCGGGGCTGCGACGCAGCCTAGCGCACCGCGCGCGGGCGGGCTGTGGCGTGCGTCACACTCGCCCGCGACGCGGCTGTCGCGCGCGAGCGCGGGCGCGTCAGCCGGCGGCGGTCTCGGGCAGGCCGACCGCGTCACCGGCGCGCGAACGCGCGACGGCTACCGACAGCGCGCGCACGTACGCGCGCGCTGCGGCGTCGATGATGTCCGTGGAGACGCCCTGGCCGGCTCCGGTGAAGCCGCTGATCTCGAGCACGACGGACACCTCGCCGAGGGCGTCCTGGCCCTCGGTGACCGCCCCGATCGTGAAATCGCTGAGGATAGGCGCGATCGCGGTAGCGGCGTTGATCGCCTGGAACACGGCGTCGATCGGGCCGTCGCCGGTGAACGAGCCGCTTGCCGAGCCGCCGTCGGGCAGGCTCACGGACACACGCGCGTGCGGCGGGCGCAGCGACGAGGCCTCGACCTCAAAGGACTCAAGCGCATAGCCCGGCACCTCCTCGCGCAGCTCATCGGTGACCAACGCCTCTAGATCCATCGCGGTCACCTGCTTCTTGCGGTCGGCGATCTCCTTGAAGCGCTTGAACGCCGTGTTCAGCGCCTGGCCGTCGAGCTCGAAGCCCATCTCCTGCAGCGCTTTGCTGAGGGCGTGGCGGCCGGAGTGCTTGCCCAGGACGATCGAGTTGCTGCGCAGGCCGACGGTGGTGGCGTCCATGATCTCGTACGTGGTGCGCTCCTTCAGCACGCCGTCCTGGTGGATGCCCGCCTCGTGCGCGAACGCGTTGCGACCGACGATCGCCTTGTTCGGCTGCACCTGGTAGCCGGTCAGGCGCGAGACCAGCCGGCTGGTGCGCGCGATCTCCGTGGTGTCGGCTCCCGTCCATAGCCCCAAGCTCGGCTCGCGCGTGCGCAGCAGCATCACGATCTCCTCCAGCGACGCGTTCCCCGCGCGCTCGCCGATGCCGTTGATCGCGCACTCGACCTGGCGGCAGCCGGCTTCCAGGCCCGCCAGCGAGTTGGCGACCGCCAACCCCAGGTCGTCGTGGCAGTGGACGGAGACGACCACCTCCCGCAGCCCCGGCACCAGACTGTAGAGCTCCTCGAACATCGCCCGGTACTCGCGCGGCATCGTGTAGCCGACCGTGTCAGGCACGTTGATGGTCGTGGCGCCCTCCTCGAGCGCGATCTGGATCACCTCGGCCATGTACTGCACGTCCGAGCGCGAGCCGTCCTCGGGGGAGAACTCGACGTCCTCGGTGTACCCGCGCGCCTGTGCCACAGCGGCGCGCACCTGGCCCTTGACGTCCTCGCGCGTGGTCTGCAGCTTGCGCTCGATGTGAATGTCGCTGGTGGCGATGAACGTGTGGATGCGCGGGCGCTCGGAGTCCTGCACCGCGTTCCACGCCGCCTCGATGTCCTGCGCGCTCGTGCGTGCCAACCCGCAGATCACAGGGCCTTCCACCTCCCGGGCGATCGCCTGCACCGACTCGAAGTCGCCCGGCGAGGTGATCGGGAAGCCGGCCTCGATCACGTCCACCCCCAGGCGCGCCAGCTGATGGGCGATCTCGAGCTTTTCCTGCTTGTTCAGCGATATGCCCGGCGACTGCTCGCCGTCGCGCAGGGTCGTGTCGAAGATCTTGACGCGGTTGGCGTCGCTGCGTGCTTCGGTCGTGCTCATGTCGTCAGTGCTCCTTCTCTATCTCGCCTGTGCTCCGTAGGAGTGCTTTCCGTTCCTCTCTGCTGGGTATGCGGCTACGCGGCCGCCACGCGCTATTCCCCCCGAGGGGGGAGCAGGAGCAGTGAGAGAAGCGAGAACTGAAACGACATCTGAGCGGAGGTTAGCACCGCGCGGCTCAGTGGATCTGGCCTGAGAAGATTGCCTTGGCCAGGAGCAGCACGTGCAGCAGGTACACGTCGCCGCTCTGCCCGGCCTCCGCGACCGACACCTCGAACGACGGCCCTTTGTGCTTGATCGGCCCCCACGCGTTGGTGCTCACGGTCGTCTGCGCGGGTTCGCCGCTGCACAGCGGCGGGCCGAACACCTGCATCTCCGTCGAGTTGCACGGCGGCAGGCCCGCTGGCTCGACCCGGCGGGTGACCTCGAACGCCGCAGCGGGGAGTTTGAACGCCGGGATGACGGTGTTCCCGAATTCCCCGCCGGTGGCGCTGGCCTCGAGCTTCGCGGCATGCTCGCTTTGCAGATAGACGGCTTTGCTCACGGCCTGGATGTGGATCGACAGGGCCGGGCGATAGTGGCCCGGGATCAGTCCCAGCCACAGGCAGTCGTTGTTCGGATTGCCTTCCAGCGTCAGCCGACCGCTGTGGAGGATTCCCGCCATCGCCGCCTCGGAGAAGTGCGCGCAGGCCGGGACCGGCGGCGGGCGCCGGCCTTTGGCGGCGGGCGCATTCGCGGGCAGCGCGATCGAGATCGCGAGCACACACGCGAGCAAGCCCACCAAGCGGCGTCCGTTGGGCATCGTCGAGGATTCGGCTCGTGCCATGGTCAACCGCCGCGAGCATACACCCGCGCGGTGCAGCGCGGCCAGGGCGCAGCACGACCTTGCCGACGTTGCGCTGCCCGCCGGCCCGCAGCGGCCGGCTCCGCGCGGCCGCTCACAGTTTGCGCGCGACCCTTACGAGCAGCGCAAGCGACTGTTTGGGGTCGGCTTCTTCGTTGCCCGGGGTGCCGATCAGCCCGAACTCGGCGACGAGATTCTCCACGCGCACGATCGCAAGGCTGGCGTATTCGAGTTGCCCGGCGACGTTTGTGAAGGTCTTCGTCAACAACACCGCTTCGTTACCCACGCCGACGGGATACGAGACCGAGTAGCCCGGAGGCAGCACGGTGGTGATGATTTTGTAGAAGCTGATCGCGCCGCCGATGCTCGAGGCCCGCAGCACGTTGACCAGCGGCGCGATCACGCCGACGAAGGCGCTTTCGCCCTCGAGGTTGGTGCCCTCGGCTCCCTTGGCGAGGAGTCCGCAGGCGGAGTCCTTGGAGCCTCCCGGGCTCGTGTGCTCCGCGCTCAGCGGCGAGCCGGTGAGCGCCACGGCGACCGGGTTGACGGGCGCCGTGAATCCGGGCAGCAGCGTTTCGCAGGCGACGGCCGGCAACAGCACTTCGCAGGGCTTGCGCACGGCCAGCTTCACCTCCCCACCAGTCGGCCCACCCGCGATGGCGAGATCGCCCGTCTGGAACTGGTCGTAGCGGTTCGGCCGCAACGGGCAGCTGCAGCCTTTCGGATCGGAGCACAGCAGCACCTGCTTCTGATCGACCTCATCGACGCTGCCTCCAGAGGTGGAGCGCAGGCGGACGTTGCCCGAGTTCACCGTCATTTCGACGACCGGCTCATAGACCGACAGGCCGGCGATCGAGAGGTCGTAGGCGCCGTCGGCGTAGGGCTTGACGGTGAGCGTGGTCGTGCCCTTCTTGATGTTCACCGGCGTTGGATGGAAGCCCACTTCTGTGCGCGTGGGAACGTTCTGTCCGCTCGTGTCCCACGTCGAGCCGAACTTCGGTTCGCGGAAGAAGGCCGAGGCCTCGGAGTCGAGGGACGTCGTGCTTGGTCCCTCCGCCGCCGCGTAGGCCGCGCCGGAGGTGGTGGTGGCGAACATGCCCTTGAACCTCGTCCAGGGAGAGATCCCCACGGACGCCAGGTGCGCGAAGAAGCCGATGCCTTCGTAGAGACGATTGAACAGGGGCGTCTGGGGGGACTTGAGGTAGGTGTTCCACTCCTCGCGCGCGGTCCGGTCGCTCTTGACGAGATCCGACTCGACCCACGTCGCCGCCCCCTCCTCGAGCCATCCCGCATGGCCCTCGTTGACGGCCTCGCTGCCCGACATGCGCGCCTCGAATACGTGGAAGACCTCGTGCGCGATCACACCGCGGATCAGGCCCCCGTGCTCTGAGTGCGAGATGCCGTAGATGGTCATCCTGGCCGCGATCGCTTCGGTTTTGGCGGCGTTGTAGGCGAGCTCGGTGACCGCCCCGGCGGTGTAGGTCTGGCCGTACGCATGCACCTTCACCGAGTATTTGGGCGAGTCCACCACTTCGATGAAGTGTTCCGGTCCGCCGGGCAGCACTTCTCCCACATGCGCCCCCTCCACCGCGGCGTAGACATCCACCAGTTCCCGGTCCGGCGGCGTCTTGGCGGCCGCGCTTGGTGTGAGCAGCGCGAGCAACGACAGCGCCAGCAGCCCCCCGAGCGCCCAACGCCGCGCCGGTCTCAGAGTTTTGTCGGCGCCCAGGGAGGGTTTGTTAGGGAACAAGCACGACCTTCCCGACGTTGCGCCGCTCGGTGATCATCGTGTGCGCCGCGCCGGCGTCCTCGAAGCTGAACGCGCCGGCGAGCACCGGCTTGACTGTGCCGTCGTCGAGCATCTCGCGCATCGGCGCGATCCACGGCTGCAGCGTGCCGCGGTCCTTCCACAGGCTGAGCATGTTCAACCCGATCACCGCCTTCGATTCGGACATCTGCTTGATCATGTTGAAGCGAGGCATGCGCGCCACCGCGCGCAGGGCCGTGAGGATGTTGCGTCGCTCGCCGGAGACGACCGATGAGGCGCCGAAGGCGATCAGTCGCCCGCCGGGGCGCAACAGCGAGTAGCTCAGCCGGAAGCTCTTGCCGCCGACCGCATCCAGGATCAGGTCGAGCTTCGGCAGGCCGCGCTCCCAGCCGGGTTTCGTGTAGTCGAGCGCGTGGTCGACGCCGAGCTCGACGATGCGCGCGTGCTTGCCCGGGGACGCCGTGCCGTACACCTCGGCGCCGGCGCGCTTGGCGAGCTGCGTAGCGGCGATGCCCACGCCCCCGCCGGCCGAGTGGACGAGCACGCGCTCCCCTGGCTGCAGGCTGCCGAAGCCGATCAGCCCCGCCCACGCGGTTCCGTAGTTGACCGGAATCGCCGCGCCCTGCTCGAAGGTGAGCTCGTCCGGCAGCGCGACGACGTCGCCAGCGTTGACGACGACCTGGGAGGCGTAGCCGCCGAACTGCGTGCCCGCGAACACGCGCTGGCCATGGCTGAGGGGGTGGGCGGGACTCGATGCGCCCTCGCCCAGCTCGAGCACCGTGCCCGCGACCTCGTAGCCGACGACGCACGGCGTCTTGGGCGCGTCGGCGTACAGGCCCATGCGCGCCATCACGTCGGCGAAGTTGATACCCGCCGCCGCCACGCCGATCCGCACCGCTCCGGGCTCGAGCTCGGGGTCGGGCCGCTCCTGCACCTGAAGCACGCCGGGCCCGCCGTGCTTGGTGATGACGACCGCCCTCATCGGAGCGCCAGCCTATCCGATCGACCGACGCTCGCAGCCGCGCTCAGGCGAGGTCCACCGACCAGCCGTTTACGAACCCCTCGGATGCGACGATCTCCTCGACAACCGCACGCGGCACGCGCGCGTCGGTCGTGACGACCATCGCCGCGACGCGTCCGTCGGCGTCCGCTGCCGTCGCCTGCGCACCTGCGCCCTTCAGGGTGTGCCCCCCGAACGGAGGGTCGGGCGTGTGACCGACGGCGGCCGAGGAGATGTTGATCCCGTGAGCACCGAAGATCGTGCCCACGCGGCCGATCATGCCCGGCAGGTCGGCGTAGCGGAAGACCGTCACGAACCGCGCCAGCTCGATCGTCAGGCGCCGGCGCTGCACCTCGACCAGATGGGGCACACGGTTGGGGCCGATGCCGGTGCCGGCAACCGCGACGCTCTGCTCGCCCGCGACGACGGTGACCCGAATCAGCTCGTGGAAGTCCTGCGCCTCCGACACCGAGCGCTCCTCGAAGACGATGCCCCGTTGATGGGCCATCGAGGGAGCGTTGACGAGGTTGACGGGCTCCTCGGTGCGGCCCCGCAGCGCGCCGACGATCACCGCCACGCCGAGCAGGCGCGTGTCGAAGTCGGCGATCCTGCCGAGAAACGCGGCCTCGATGCGCTCCACCGAGCTGCCCTCGGCGAGCTCCATCGCGAGGCGCCCGAGCTGCGTGGCGAGCGGCAGGAACGGCCCCAGCATCTCCATGTCCTCGGCGCCGATCGCGGGGACGTTGACCGCCGTCGAGACGACGCCGCCGGTCAGCGCGGCGACGACCTGCTCGGCGCTCTGATAGCCGGCGCGGTCGGTCGCCTCTGCGGTCGAGGCGCCGAGGTGAGGCGTCACGACGACGTTCGGATAGCCGAACAGCGGGTGCTCGGTCATCGGCTCGCTCGCGAACACGTCCAGCGCCGCGCCGGCGACCTTGCCCGAGTCGAGGGCGCCCTTCAGCGCGGCGTCGTCGATCAGCCCGCCGCGGGCGACGTTGAGAACGCGCACGCCATCGCGCATCTTGGCGAAGGCCTCGGCGTCCAGGAAGCCTTCCGTCTCGGGCGTCTTCGGCAGGTGCACAGTGACGAAGTCGGCCTGCGCGTATAGGTCCTCGGGACTGTGGGCCTTCTCGACACCCAGCTCGCGGTAGCGCTCGGCGCTCACGAACGGGTCGAACGCGAGCACGCGCATGCCGAAGCCGCGCGCGCGCTGCGCGACGAGCTGGCCGATGCGCCCGAAGCCGAGGATCCCGAGCGTCTTCTCATACAGCTCGACGCCGGAGAACTTCGAGCGCTCCCACTTGCCCGCGGTCAGCGACACGTACGCCTGCGGGATGTTGCGGGCGAGCGCGAGCAGCAGCGCCATCGTGTGCTCGGCCGCGGTCACCACGTTCGACTCGGGCGCGTTGGCCACGACGATCCCGCGCTTGGTCGCCGCGTCGACGTCAACGTTGTCGACGCCGACCCCCGCGCGACCGATCACGTGCAGGCGTCCAGCGCGGGCGATCAGCTCGGCGGTCATCTTGGTCGCCGAGCGGATCACGATGCCGTCGTAGGAGCCGATGCGCTCGGCCAGCTGCTCATCGTTCCAATCGACGCCTATCTCCACATCGAAGTGCTCGCGCAGGAGAGCCACGCCGGAGTCGCCGATCTTCTCCTTCACGAGCACCCGCGGACGCTCACTCATGCGAGCCGCTCGACGATCCAGTCGATGCACGCGGTGAGCGCCTGCACATCGGCCGTCTCGACCGCCGGGAACATCCCGACGCGCAGCTGGTTGCGACCCAGCTTGCGGTAGGGCTCAACGTCGACGATGCCGTTGGCGCGCAGCGTGGCCGCGACCGTGGCCGCGTCGACGCTCTGCTCGAAGTCGATCGTGCCGACGACCAGCGAGCGCTTGGCTGGATCGGCGACGAAGGGCGTCGTGTAGCCGGTGCGTTCGGCCCAGGCATACAGGTGCTGCGAGGATGCGCGGGTGCGCTCGACGCACCAGTCCAGCCCGCCGCGATCGAGCATCCAGCGGATCTGGTCGGCCAGCAGGAACAGCGTGGCCACCGCCGGCGTGTTGTAAGTCTGGTCCTTGAGCGAGTTCTCCAGCGCTGTGTGCAGTGATAGGAACTCCGGGATCCAGCGCTCGGAAGCGTGCAGCGCCGCGATCCGCTCCTGCGCGGCCGGGCTGAGCAGCGCGACCCACAGCCCGCCGTCGGCGGCGAAGCTCTTCTGCGGCGCGAAGTAGTAGGCGTCGGCCTGGGCGAGGTCGAGCGGCAGGCCGCCCGCACCCGAGGTCGCGTCGATCGCCACCAGCGCTCCCTGCGTCTGATCTGCTGCGCCGCCCACCCGCACCACGGGCACCATCACGCCGGTCGAGGTCTCGTTATGCGCCCACGCAAGCAGGTCCGCGCCACCCTCAGCGGCGGCGATAATGGCGGTCGGGTCCGGGGCGTCCCCGGCGTCGGCCGCGACGATGACCGGATCTGCCAGGAACGGCGCGCCCGCGGTCACCGCGGCGAACTTCTGCGAGAACTCGCCGAAGCTGAGGTGGGCCGCCTGGTGCGCCACCAGCCCGAAGGCTGCGGCGTCCCAGAACGCGGTCGCGCCGCCGTTGCCGAGCACCACCTCATAGCCGTCAGGCGCCGCGAACAGCGCCCGCAGGCCCGCGCGGATCTCGCCCACGAGCGCCTTCACCGGCTTCTGCCTGTGCGAGGTGCCCATCACCGCGCCGCCCTCGCCGGCCAAGCGCGCGAGCGCCTCCGGGCGCACCTTCGAAGGACCGCAGCCGAAGCGTCCGTCGACGGGCCTCAGCTGATCGGGGATGACCAGCGGCGTCTGCTCTGTCAGGGGGGTCGTCGTCATTTGGGCTCCTCGCTGTCGGACCTCGAGGGAATGGTCGATGATCTGAGGTGCCCAGGCGCGCGGCGGTGCTGTGCTCGCCGCTCCCCGGTGGTGAGCTCCACCCGAGCGCCAGTCGCGGCGACGAAGGCGAGTGTAGCGAACGGCGCCGGCCGGGCGGCGCCCTCACTGCCTGCGTCCGCTGAAGGCCGCGAAGCCAGGCTGTGGACCGATCGCCGAATCAGCTATCCCGGCCGAGATGAGCCAGCCGTGGACGTCCTCGCGGCGCGGCGGAAGCGGATGACCGGAGCGAGCGCCGAGCCCGAACAATGCTCGTGCGCGCCGGCTTCCCTGAGCGAGAAAGGTGGTGCCAAGCAAGCGGCCGCCAGGCTTCAGACAGCGCGCGATCTCGTGGATGGCCTGCTCGGGATCGCCGACCATGTGCAGCCCACTGTAGGAGAGAAAGAGATCGGCCTCGCCGTCCGGGAAGGGCAGCTCGGTCATGTCCGCAACGAGAAACTCGATCTGGCGCAGGGACCGTGCCTGCGCGCGGCGCCGCGCGCGTGCGAGCATCGCCCGCGAGAGATCCGCCGCCACGTAGCGCACGCTCTGATCCGGCTGAAGGGCACGAAACGCGACGCCGCCACCGCATGGCACGTCCAGAATCCTCGCACCGTCGGCCAGCGGCGTGATTTGCTCGATGCTCGCGTACAAGATCGAGGCGTCGATGCCCCATAGCGCTCGCCCGATCGCACGCATCAGCCACGGCCGTTCGATGTAGAAGTCGTAAAACCCACCGAACGGCCCAGCACAGACGTTGGGCGCCGCGTCAGCCATACCACAGCGCCTCGCGCTCGACGATCGTGGCCGTCCAGCCCTTCGGCAGGCGATTCGCGGCGACGCCGGCCGGAGCCTCGGAAGCGAGCAGGCAGAACTCGGGCGCGGGGCCGAGGCCCAGACAGCGGCGCCACAGCCCACCCGCGACGGTGTCCATGCCATCGCCCAGCAAGGCGGCCAGCGACGGATGCTCGTGACCCCGCGAACGCGTCACCCACACCGCGAGGAGCGTCTCGTCTAGGCCGGCATGACCCTCGATCAGGCGGTAGACGGCTCCGGTCGCGATCAGCGACAGCGAGGCCAGCTTGTCGTGGACGCTCAGGTGCCCGCGCGAGACGGCCGCCTCCTCGAGCACGCCGACGGCCGCCCAGTCATCGAGCAGGTACCAGTCCTCGTAGCCCGCGCCCGAGCCGGTGCGCGGCGAGCGCTCCGCACCGGATGTGAGCCATGGCAGCTCGGCTGCGCGAAACGTCGCCGAGCCGCGAAAGCCGCTTGGAGGTCGGTGGGCCAGTGAGCGGTGGAACTGCTCGAGCGCGCGCTCGTAGGCGGCAGGGTCGACTGTGGGCGCCGGGCGATGCCAGGAGAGGTAGGCGAGCACCGTGTGGCGGCTCCTAGAAGGCGGGCTTGATCCAGTCCATGTGCGAGCGCAGCTCGGCGCCGACGTGCTCGACCTGGGTGTCGGCCTGTTCGGCACGCATGCGCTTGAAGTTCTCCTGGCCGGCGCGGTTCTCGGCGATCCACTCGCGCGCAAACTCCCCCGACTGGATCTCGGCGAGGATCTTGCGCATGTCGGCGCGCGTCTGATCGGTGATCACGCGCTTGCCGCGCGTGTAGTCCCCGTACTCGGCGGTGTTCGAGATCGAATAGCGCATGCCAGCGAGGCCCTTCTCGTGCATCAGATCGACGATCAGCTTGAGCTCGTGCAGGCACTCGAAGTACGCCATCTCGGGGTCGTATCCGGCTTCAACGAGCGTTTCAAAGCCCGCCTGGACGAGCTCGGAGGCGCCGCCGCAGAGGACGGCCTGCTCGCCGAACAGGTCGGTCTCCGTCTCGTCCTTGAAGGTCGTCTCGATCACGCCGCCGCGCGTGCAGCCGATGCCCTTGGCGTAGGCGAGCGCCAGCGCGCGCGCGTTGCCGGTGGCGTCTTGCGCGATCGCGAGCAGCCCGGGCACGCCGCTGCCTTCCAGGAACTGGCGGCGCACGAGGTGGCCGGGGCCCTTGGGCGCGACCATCGTCACGTCCACACCGGCGGGCGGGGCCACCTCCTTGTAGTGGATCGAAAAGCCGTGGCCGAACAGCAGCATGTTGCCCTCGGCGATCCCGTCGCGGACCTCCTGCTCCCACACCTGGCGGTGGAGCTCGTCGGGCACGAGCATCATCACGAGGTCGCCGCGGCTGGCGGCCTCGACGACCGGCTGCACGTCCAGGCCGTGTGCACGCGCGTCGGCCACCGAGGCGGAGCTCTCGCGCAGGCCGACCACGACGCTCACGCCGGAGTCCTTGAGGTTGAGGGCGTGGGCGTGACCCTGGGAGCCGTAGCCGATGATGGCCACGGTCTTGCCGTCAAGGAGATGCAGGTTGGCGTCGTCGTCGTAGATCATTGAGCAGGCAGGCTATCCAAACGGCGCTGTGCAGGCGGCTCCGATCGCGCGACCGCGCGCTTGCCTTTCGGATCAGGCGCTCGCGGACGCCAGCAGCGTCCGCGCGGGTATCTCGAGCGTCCCGTTGCGGGCGGTGTACGACGCGAAGCGCTCCGCCAAGGACGCCTGGATCTCGACGATCTCGTCAGCGGGGCGCGAGAGGGCGGCGTCGTGGAAGCTGCGCGAGAGGTCGAGCGTCGTATCCCAGAAACCGTCGAAGCTCTCATAGTGCCAGTGCAGGTCTCGCGCCTCGACGTGGATCTCGGTGAACCCCGCTCCCTCGAGCCGCTCGATCACCTGCACAGGGCTGGCCAACGCGAACGGACCGGGCCGCTGCTCGGACGGCTCGCCGGCTGGCGGCGCCAGCCCACGCTCGATCAGCTCCCGCGCGGGAAGCAGCGCCCAGGGATTGCGCTCGAGCGCATCCCACACGGCGAGCGCGACCCGTCCGCCGGAGCGCAGCACGCGTCGAGTCTCGGCGATCGCCGCCGACGGGTCGGCCATCAGCATGTACCCCCACCGGCACAGCACCGCATCGACGCTCGCGACCGGGAGGTCGATCCATTCCGCGTCGAGCACTTGGAACTCGACGTTGCTGAGGCCGAGCGCCACCGCGCGCGCTCGCGCGCCATCCAGCATCGCCTCGGCCTGGTCGGAGACGATCACACCACCCATCGGAGCGACCAGCTCGGCTGCGAGCATCCCCGTTTCGCCCAGGCCAGCGGCCAGCTCGAGCACGCGCTGGCCCGGCTGCGGCGAGATAGCGTCGATCATCCAATGCGCCACCGGCGCCGCCAGCTCGCGCAGGAGCTCCTGGCGGCGCACCCAGCCCGAGGCAGCCTCTTCCCAGCCTTCCAGGCTCGCGCGGCGATGCGCGTTTGCGTCGAAGCTCACAGCAACTCCCTGCGCAGCAGCTTGCCCGAGCGTGTTCGCGGCAGCGGCTCGGCGGCGAGCTCGAAGCGCTTGGGGACCTTGTACGGGGCGAGGGCACGCGCGCAGTGGACGCGGAGCTCCTCTCGATCCAGGACCGAGCCAGGTCGCGTTACGACGATCGCCGTCACGGCCTCGCCCCACCGTGGGTCGGGGCGCCCAAGCACGGCCGCCTCGAGCACGTGGGGGTGGGCCTCGAGCACGGCCTCCACCTCCGCCGGCGCGACGTTCTCGCCGCCGCTGACGATCGTGTCGGCCCGGCGTCCGCTCACAAGCAGGCGGCCGCGATCGTCGAGGTCGCCGAGATCGCCGGTGTGCAACCAGCCGTCGGGCGAGACCGCGCCCGCGGCCACCGTCGGCCCGCGCACGAGGATCTCCCGGTCCGGGGCGATGCGCACACGGGTGCAGAACAGCGGCGGACCCGCGCTCGCAGACGCGCAATGGAGCTCTGCCACCGGCGTGGTCGTAACCTGCGAGCAGGTCTCACTGAGACCGTAGGTGAGGCTCACGGGCACGCCGGCGGTGTGCGCGCGCTGCACGAGCGCTTGCGGGACTGGGCCGCCGCCGGTGAGCGCGCAGCGCAGTGACTGCGGACGCTCGAGGCCCGCGTCGAGCAGGCGGGCGAGCGTGGTGGCCACGAGGCTGACGAGCGTCACCTGTTGCTCGCGCACGGCGTACAGGGCGCGGTCGAGCTCGAAGCGCTCGTGCACGACGGCGGTGGTCGCGTAGATCGCCGATCGCAGCAGGATCGAGAGGCCTCCGACGTGCGACAGCGGCAGCGCGCACAGCCAGCGCTCGTCCGGGTCCAGGCCGAGCGCGACAGCCGAGCCGAGCGCGCTCCACAGGAGGTTGCCGTAGGTCAGCTCCACCGGGCGCGGCGAGCCGCTGGTGCCCGAGGTGTGGATCACCACCGCGCACGCGTCGAGGTCGTGCGCGCCTGCGGCCGGGAGCTTCGCCGGGGTGGGACCCTCGCCCACGGCCTCCTCTACGAGCAGCCCGCATCCATCGGCGATGCGCGCGCGCTCGGTGGGTGTGAGGCGCAGGTCGACGGGCACCGCGATCGCGCCGAGCAGCAGGCAGGCGTGGAGGGCCTGCGCGAACGCGAGCCCGGCGGGCAGCGCGATCGCCACACGCGATCCCGGACCGACACCGCGTGCGGCCAGCGCACCAGCCGCGAAGCGCGCGGCGACGTGCAGACGGGCGTAGGACCAGCTCCCCTGGGGCGTGTCCAGCGCGATGCATTCGGGCCGCGCCGCCGCCGCGCGACACAGCCATCCCTCGACCTCCATGTCCCACAGGCTAGCCTTCGCGCGGTGAGCGTCGCCTGGATACCCGCGAAACGACCCGCCGACGGCGAGTACACGGACATCCGCTACGAGAAGTCCGCTGCGCCGGATCGGGGAATCGCCAAGATCACGATCGCCCGCCCGGAGGTCAGAAACGCGTTTCGCCCGCGTACCGTGATCGAGATGTCGCGTGCGTTCGAGGACGCGCGTGAGGACAGCGAGATCGGCGTGATCGTCCTCACCGGCGAGGGGCCGGACGCGTTCTGCTCCGGCGGCGATCAGCGCGTGCGCGACGACTCGGGCTACCTGAACGAGGATCAGGAGATCCGGAGACCCGCCCACCCCGGAGTCGGGCGCTTCCACGTGACCGACCTGCACATCCAGATCCGCCGGCTGCCGAAGCCGGTGGTGGCGATGGTCGCCGGCTATGCGATCGGCGGCGGGCACGTGCTCCACTTGGTGTGCGATCTGACGATCGCCGCCGAGAACGCCCGCTTCGGCCAGGTCGGCCCGAAGGTGGGCTCGTTCGACGGCGGCTTCGGTGCGGGCCTGCTGGCGAACCTGGTCGGTCCGAAGAAGGCGAAGGAGATCTGGTTCTTGTGCCGGCAGTACTCGGCCGAGCAGGCGCTCGAGATGGGGCTGGTCAACACGATCGTGCCGCTCGAGCGCCTGGAGGAGGAGACGGTCGCCTGGTGCCGGGAGATGCTCGCGCTGTCGCCGTTCGCGCTGCGGCTGCTGAAGGCGAGCTTCAACGCGGCCGAGGATGGGCTGTCGGGGATCCAGCAGCTCGCGCACGACGCGAACCTGCTGTTCTACGGCAGCGAGGAGGCGCAGGAGGGGCGGGACGCGTACCGCGAGAAGCGCAAGCCGGACTTCTCGCGCTTCCCCAAGCGAGCCTAGGTGAGCGCGGTCCGCATCTGGGTGATGGCGGCCCGCGTGCGCACGCTGCCGGCGGCGGTGGCGCCCGTGCTGGTCGGCACCTCGCTGGCGCTCGGTGACGGTCACTTCCACCCGCTCGCGTTTGTGGCGGCGCTGCTGGGCGCGGTGTTCATCCAGGTGGGCACCAACCTGTCGAACGACTACTCGGACGCTCGGCGTGGCGCCGACACCGAGGACCGCCTCGGGCCGGTGAGGGTGACGGCCGGCGGCCTGGTGCCGCCAAGCCAGGTGCTGGTGGCCACGTACGTCACGTTCGGCCTGGCGGTCGTGTGCGGTGCGTATCTGGTGGCCGTGGCGGGACCGGAGCTGCTGGCGGTCGGCGCCGCTTCGATCCTCGCCGGCGTGCTCTACACCGGCGGCCCGCGCCCATACGGCTACGAGGGACTTGGCGAGGTGTTCGTGTTCCTGTTCTTCGGGATCGTGGCGGTGGTGGGCTCGTACTTCGTGCAAGTGCAACAGCTCCCGTGGCAGGCGTTCGTGTGCGCCGTGCCCGTGGGATTGCTCGCGAGCGCGATCCTCGTCGTCAACAACGTGCGCGACCTCGAGACCGACCGGCGCGCGGGCAAGCGCACGTTGGCTGTGCGCCTTGGGCGGGCGCGCACGCGCTCGCTGTATGCAGCGATGCTCGCGTGCGCGTTCGTGACCGCGCCGCTTCCGTGGGTGCTCGGGTCGATGAGCGCGTGGCTGCTGTTGCCGTGGGCCGTGATCCCACTGGCGCTGCGATTGGTGCGGGTCGTGCGCACGCGCGTGGACGGCCCGGCGCTCAACGGCGCGCTGGCGGGGACGGGCATGCTGCAGCTCGTCTTCTGCCTGCTGTTTGCGAGCGGGATCCTCGCCAGCGGCGGCATCGGCTCGTGAGGCTCGAGCTCGCGCGCCGCACGCTGCGGCTGGCGAGCCCGCTGCAGACGGCCTACGGGGTGGTGCGCGAGCGAGAGCTGTTGGCCGTATCGTTGACGGACGGCGACGGGCTCGAGGGCCACGGCGAAGCGGCGCCGCTGCAGGCGTATGACGGCGTGGGCATCGCGCAGGTTGAGCACGCGCTGGAGCGCTACCGATCGGTGCTCGCGAACGCCGGCGCGATGAACGGCGCGCAGATAGTCGAAGCGTGCAGGCGGGTGGAGGATCTGCCGGCGGCGATCGCTGCGATCGACCTAGCGCTGTGGGACCGCGCGGGACGGCGCGCGGGCAAGCCGGTCGCCGCCCTGCTCAGTGACGAGCCCGACACGCGGGTGCCGGTGAACGCCACGCTGTCGGCGCGCGACCGTGCGGGCGCCGCCGAGCAAGCGGCGCGGGCGGTGCGAGAAGGGTTTGAGTGCCTGAAGCTGAAGGTGGGAGTCGGCGACGACGCCGGCCGCGTCGCCGCCGCGCGCGCCGGCGCCGGCCCGCAGGCGGCGCTGCGACTCGACGCCAACGGCGCCTGGGGCGTCGAGGAGGCGGTCAGGGCGATCGACGCGCTCGCCCCTGCCGGCCTGGAGCTGGTCGAGGAGCCGACACACGGTCTGCAGGCGGTTCGCGAAGTACGCGAGCGGGTGGCGGTCCGGGTGGCGATCGACGAGACCGCGGTTGAGCACGGTGCGCTCGGCGCGGGGGTGGCCGACGCCGTGTGCCTCAAGATCTCGAGGTGTGGCGGGATCGCCGCGCTGCTGGCCGCCGCGACACTCGTGCGCGCCTCCGGCGCCGAGGTCTACCTGGCCTCGACGCTAGACGGCCCGCTCGGCGTGGCGGCCGCGGTGCACGCCGCCGCCGCCCTAGCCTCACGCGGACCCGTGGCGCACTGCGGGCTGGCGACGCTCGGCCTGTTCGAGGAGCTCGACGATCCCCTGCCGGCGCAGGCGGGTGCGATCGCCGTGCCGAGCACCCCAGGCCTCGGGGTGGAGCCGCTCTAGGCCATCAGGGTGCGCACCGGGTACTGCGCGAGCTCGGGGTCGGCCGTCATGATGGGAACGTCCAGTAGGCCCGCCTGTGCCACGAGCAGGCGATCGAACGGGTCTCGGTGAAGGGGCGGAAGCGCCGCCACGGCAAGCGCATGCCGATGCTCGATCGCGAGCGCGCGAGCGCCAATCACGCGCATGCGCTCGGGAACGTAGCGCTCGGGGGGTTCGGGGAGCGGGAGCCGCCCAAGCCCGTACTTGATTGCGATCTCCCAGGAGCTGACTGCCGACACGATCAGCTCCGTGCCCGCGTTTTCGACACTGCGCAGATGGTCACCGAGGCGCTCGGGCTCAGCGTTGAGCCATAGGAAGATGTGGGTGTCGAGCAGGACCCTCAACGCTCGAACGCAGCGAGCAGCTCGTCTGGGAGTTGCTTATCGAAGTCGTCCGGTACGACGAACCGCCCGCGATCGATCCCCAGACGCCGAGCGGAGGAACGTACCGGGACCAGGCTCGCGACCGCCTCGCCGCGCCTGGTGATCACGACCTCCTCGCCAGCCGCAACGTCCTCCAACAGCCGCGACAGGTGCGTCTTGGCCTCGTGCACGCCAACAGACTTAGTCATCGACTTAGTCTACTCTAATTCGCGGCAACGTACAGCGGTCGTGCTCGAAGTCGAGCGGAAGCGGTGCCGTGTCTCAACACAAGCAGCGGCGCCTCTCAAGACTCCACGGTGCGCGGCGCGTAGCGATGGTGGAGCATCAGCGCGTTGCCGTCGGGGTCGGCAAAGAACGCCATGTGGCATACGCCCGTGTCGAGCGTGTCCCCCGTGAAGCTGACGCCGCGCGCCTCGAGCTTCGTTCGGGCAGCGTCGACGTCATCGACGTGCAGCGCGATCGGGTTGGCGTTGACGTGGTACTCGAGTCCCATCGCCTCCGGACCGTAGACGCTGAGCGTGACGTTGCCCGTCTCGAACTCCGCGTAGTGTCGATCCTTGATGTACACCGACCGCGGCAATCCGATCGTCGCGCCGTAGAACTCGACGGCCGCGTCGAGATCACGCGTCGGGATCGGGGCGAAGTCGACACCTGTGACGAGTTGCTGGTCGGGATTCATGGTCGTGGCTCCTTGGTCGGGGACAACGTAATCCAGCCTAGCGGTGCGCGCGCGGCCCCAGCTCTGTCATGGGCTGAGGAGCCTGGCGACGGCGGCCGGGTTCTCCAGCGCGAGGCCATGGCCTCCAGGGACGACGACGAGCTCTGCTTCGGGCAGCAGCTCGGCCATCCGCCGGCCGAGCGCACGGTACTTCCGGTCACGATCGCCCACGAGCACCGATACCGGCATCCTCAGCTGCGAAAGCCGGTCCCACAGTGGCTGCATCTCCCCCATGCCGATACCGCGGAGAACCGCCGCCAGGGCGTCGGGTCGGTTGCGGCGCTGGTCCTCGCGTGCCAACCTCGCCACATTGGGCGGCTCCGCCGCGAACAGCGGCTGCGTGCGCCAGCGCTCGATGAAGTCCTCGAATGGAATGCGTTCCAGCTCATCGGCCAGGAGGCGATCGGCGACGCGCCTCGCGTCTCGCGCGGCGGGGTCCTCGATGCCGGCGGTGCACGACACGAGCACGAGCCGAGCTACGCGTTCGGGCGCGCTCAGCGCCACGTGCAGCGCCACTCGCCCTCCCAGCGAGTAGCCACAGAGCGTGAAGCGCTCGGGACTGCGCGCGAGCACGTGCGCCACGCAGCCGGCGAACGTGATCGGGCGTTCGGCGTCGGCCGCCGCGCCGTGCCCCGGCAGGTCGAGCGCCAGCGGGCGGTAGCGTTCATGCTCGAGCGCTGCGATCACACCGTCCCAGGCGCGGCGCGTGCCGCTGAACCCGTGCAGCAGGACGACGCTCTCCGGCACCCGCTCATCCTATGACCCCCACCACCGACATGTACACGCTGCTGCGGGCGTTCGTGGACGAGCTCGCGCGCTGCGGCATGCGCGCAGCGTGCACCTCGCCGGGCTCGCGCAGCGCGCCGCTGGTGCTGTCGCTCGCGCGCGTGCGACGCGTGCGCTGCTTCTCGCACGTGGATGAGCGCTGCGCGGGTTTCTTCGCGCTCGGGCTGGCGAAGGCGTCGGGGCTGCCCGTGGCCGTGGCCTGCACCTCCGGTACCGCGGCCGCGGAGCTGCTGCCGGCGGCGATCGAGGCGCGCGAGGCCCGGGTTCCGCTGCTGCTGCTCACTGCCGATCGACCGGCGGAGCTGCGCGAGAACGGCGCCGGCCAGGCGATCGACCAGCTCAAGCTGTTCGGCGGCGCCGCCAAGTGGTTCTTCGAGGTCGGCGTGCACGCCGCGGGCGTTGAGCAGCTGCGCTGGATGCGCACGCTCGCGTGCCGCGCCTACTGGACCGCGCTCGAGGGTCGCCCGGGCGCGGTGCACCTCAACTTCCCCCTGCGCGAGCCGCTGGTGAGCGAGCACGAGCTCCCGCAGGACACCACGGGCCGGGGCGACGGCCGGCCCTACGTGAGCAGACGCGCGCCGGCCGCGGCGAACGGCCAAGACGCCCAGCTGCTCGAGCTGGTCCTGCGCTCGCGCCGCGGCGTGCTCGTCGCCGGGCGCGAGGAGCGCCAGACCGGCCTCGGGCAGGCGGCGGCAGGATTTGCGGCCACCGCGGGCTGGCCGCTGCTGGCCGATCCGCTGTCGGGCGCGCGTCGCGGCGGAGCCGCGATCGCCCACTACGACGCGCTCTTGCGCGACGAGGCGTTCGGGGCCTCGATGACCCCCGATCTGATCCTGCGGGTCGGCGATCTGCCTGTGTCCAAGCCCCTGCGAACCTGGCTCGCCGGGCTGGACGGCGTCGAGCAGGTGGCGCTCGACCCCGAGGGCGCGTGGCAGGACCCGGCGTCCGTCGTCTCGGACTCGCTGACGCTGGCGCCGGCCGGCGCGCTGGCAGCGCTGGCGGGCGCTCACGCGAAGCACTCGCTGACGCGTCCGGCGCTCGAGCCGGAGCAGGACTGGCTGGCGAGCTGGCGCAGCGCTGACGAGCGTGCGTCGGAGGCGATCGTGGGGGTGCTCGCCGAGGGCGAGCTCTCCGAGCCGGCGGTGGCGGCGGAGCTCGGCGTCCTGCTACCCGAGGCGGCGACGCTGTTCGTCGCCTCCTCGATGCCTGTGCGCGACATCGAGACGTTCTGGCCGGTGCGGCCGGACCCGCCGCGCGTGCTGTGCAACCGTGGCGCCAACGGCATCGACGGCACCGTGTCCGCGGCCTTCGGCGCGGCCGCCCATGGCCCCGGCCCGGTGCTCCTGCTGATCGGCGACGTCGCGCTCGCCCACGACATCGGCGGGCTGCTGGCAGCGACGCGGCTCGCCCTGAAGCTGACGATCGTGCTGCTCGACAACGGCGGCGGCGGCATCTTCGACTTCCTGGCGGTCTCCCGCGCGAGCGCGGCGCTCGCCCCCGAAGCGAGCACAGCCCCCGAAGCGAGCACAGCCCCCGAAGCGAGCACAGCCCCCGAAGCGAGCACAGCCCCCGAAGCGAGCACAGCCCCCGAACCGAGCGCAGCTCCGCTCGCTGGCACGGACGCGGGCGAGGACATCTACACGCGTCACGTGGCCACCCCCACAGGCCTCGACTTTGCCAACGCCGCCGCGCTGTACGGCCTGGCGCACGAGCGTGTGGGGACGATCTCCGCGTTCCGCATGGCGATCGAGCGCGCGCTTTCGCCCGAGGCCGGCTCTACGATCGTCGAGGTTCAGGGCGATCGCGCGGGCAACGTGGCGCTCCACGCCAGCGTGTGGAGCGCGGTGTCACGGGTGGCGGCGTTTACGCTCAAAGCGTCGGCAGAGAGACCGTGAGGTTGCTCGCTTCCACGGTGAAGGTGCCGTTGCTCGCGCGGTAGTAGGGCGCATCACGGCCCAGCAGCTGAAGCTTGACGGTGTCGCCGCTCGCGAATTCGTAACCGTTTCCGTGCAGCTGGAAGACGATCGTGCCGTGCTGGTTTTCTGTCAGCCGATAGACGCCGCGGCTGATGAGTCGCTGTTCGCCCGTTGCCAGCACATCCCACAGTCGTGCTGCGATCTGGCCGAACGGCCCCTGCGTGTTGACGCTGACAGTTACAGTCGGCATTCCCATCAGGGTGAAACCGGCGCTCGTCATCGTGTAGATGGCCGTATTCGGCTCGGTTTCCGCTTTGACGGTCTTGCACGCATCGCTCGTGCCTCCCTCCGGATCGAACGCTTTTGCGATCGCGGCGTTGCCGCCCGCCGAGGTGAACGACTGCGAAGCAGCTGAGCCGAAGCTGAGCGTATGCGGGTGCAGGGCAGACCAGCTCGCAGCGGTGAACGGACCGCCGCCGGGAGCGCTCGTTGGACAGGTCTGCGTGTAGGCGCTCACGCTGCCCGACGCGGGCGGCTCGCCTTCGTGTTTGAGCTCCGCCGCAAAGAAGCCCGCGGCCTGTTCCTGGAACGCGCGATCGGTGTTTTCCTTGTTCGCACCGCGGCTGTGCCCCAGATCGCCGATCTGGAGCGCCACCTCGCCGTGCTGCTTGCGCACGGCGTTATAGACCCGCAGCGACTGTTCGGGCGGCACCAGATCGTCGGTCCAACCGCTCTGCAGCAGCATCGGTGCGGGCTTCCACGGCAGGCCGTAGCCCTGGTGGTAGGTGTAGATCTGGCTGGCGATCGCTTCCACTTCGGGTGTATAGGGCTCGCCCGCGTTGATCAGCGAAAACCATCTCGTCGGTTCGGCTTCGGGGTCCTTGCCCGTCGGCGCCACGTAGCCGGCGAGGAACGTCAGCAGCGAGAGGCTGCTCTGCAGCGCGACGCCGAGCGGTTCGCGGCTCTGTCCCGGTGGCGCGATTTCGCTGTCGAGGAAGCGCCCGTTGGGCAGCAGCGCGCCCAGCAGGTCGGAGAAGGGCACGCGCGGGTACGCGGCGGTTATCGCCAGCTTCACTCCCTTGGGGCTCGTCCACGGCGCGAATTCTCCATCCGCGAGCCTGATCCGGTTCTTCAAATACGCGAGCTCGATGCTCTGGCCGCCGCCGTAGGAGCCGCCGGTGACGCCCAGGCGTCCGCGCTTGGCGATTCGCTCATCGACCAGCTCGCCGAGCAGCGTCTGCGTGTCACGCGCCTCGTATCGCTGATCGGCAACGCGGATCCAGCCTTCATCGCAGCCGGGCGTGCTTTCACGCGACGCGGCCGTGCCGCACGAGTTGCCCCAGCCTCGCGCTGAGTAGTTGACCACGGCGTAGCCCTGCTGGGCGTAATAGACGTTGTTGTAGTCGAAGGTGTCATTGCCATTGCCCGCGGGTGTGGCCGCCTCGAAAGCCGTCTTGGTCTGACCCCATCCATGCATCATCACGATCGTCGGCCACGGTCCGTTTCCGCTCGGCGGCAGGGTGACGTCCACATCGAGCGGGACGCCGTCGAAGGAGGGCACACGCTGAGCGAGCGTTTCCGTGGGACAGAAGCGCACACCGTCCTGAGCTTTGCACGCATGCCCGAACGGCGCAGGTTCCGGCCGCGCCTTGGCGGAAGCTCCCGCTGGGAGAGCGGCCGGCAGAGCGAGGACGGCGACCGCGACCACCGCCCCTCGAACGCCTGCGCCGCCCCCGACCCTCACCCGTACATCGTAACCGACGTGCGCTGGGGCTAAGCGGCCAGCAGCGGCAGCAGCGCCTGGAGCTTGATCTCGGTCTCGGCGAGCTCGCGCGCCGGGTCAGAGTGGCGCACGATCCCGTTCCCGGCGAAGCAGCGCGCGATCGCGCCGCGCAGCAGCGCGCAGCGTAGCGCCACGCAGAATTCGCCGTCGCCGGCGGCGTCGATCCACCCGACCGGGCCCGAGTACCAGCCGCGGTCGAGCCCCTCGAGCGCGGGGATCAGCGGCCGGGCGCGACGCAGCGGCTCGCCCCCGACGGCGGGCGTGGGGTGCATCAACCCGGCGAGCTCGAGCGCGTCCATCGGCGCGGCCAACTGCGCGCGGATCGGCGTTGCCAGGTGCTGGATGTTGGCGATCCTGACCAGCTCGGGCTCCGCCCCGGCCGTGACCCAGATCGCGTGCGCTCGCAGCGTGCGCTCGATCCGCCGGGCGACAATCGCGTGCTCCTCGCGGTAGCTCGCGTCGCGCAGCAGCTGCTCGCCGAGATGGTCATCGACGGCGGGATCGGCGCTGCGGCGGGTGGAGCCGGCGAGCGCGAGCGTGCTCACACGCTGGCCTTCGCGACGGACGAGCAGCTCGGGGCTCGCACCAATCAACGCGGCGTCACCGCGCCCGACGCAGAACACGAAGCACGACGAGAACTCCTCGCGCAGCACGCCCAACACCGCCGCCGGGTCATACGCACTGGGGGCGTGAACCTGCACTTCGCGCGCGAGCACGATCTTCTCCAGCGTTTCCGCGCCGATCATCTCGACCGCGCGCGCGACCGCTGCTTCGTAGTGCTCGGGCGGCATTGCGCTGGCGACCCGGAATCGCCCCGTCGGCGCGGGGTCGAGCAACGGCAGCGCAGCCGAGCGCAGCTCGCCCAAGCGGCGCTCCAGGCGCGCCAACAGCTCCTCGGGCATGTCGTCGGGCGCCGCGAGGGCGCTCAGCGTGAGGCGAACGGTCCGCTCTCCCCCGCGCTCGCGGCGGACGAGCAGCAGCTCGGGAACGCTCAGCGACGCCGGCTCAAAGCCCTCCCAGTGTGGCGCGCGCCCGCCATCGGGCGCGAACGCGAAGCCGCCCAGCGCCAGCGGAGCGCCGCCCGCGGGATCCTCGGGAGGGTCTGCGACCGCGGCGGCTGACAGCGCCCGCCAGCGATCGGCCACCGTCGCGAAGCGCTCGGCGCCGGCCGCCTGCAGGCTGACGGCCTCGCCCAGCGCCGCCAGCGCAGCGCACCCCCGGTCGGGCTGCTCGAACACGAACCAGCGCTCACCCGCGCGGCGCGAGGCGCACACGACGGCCGATGGGTCGACGTCCGCGTCCAGCGCCAGCGACATCGTCGCCAGGACCTCGCCGCCGCCTCGGCGCGCGCGCGCGACCGCCAGAGCCAGCCGTGCGGACAGGCGCTCGCGGTCCTGCGCGCTCAACGCAAAAGTGTGGTGGCCGGCGGCGGCTGGGCTGTAGGGGCGACCAGCGAACGCGCCTCCCGGGAGGTCGTCGGCGGCGCGCACGCCCGCTCTAGGAGACTCGCGACATCAGGTCTCGCTGCGCCCCCGCGAGATCGCGATCTCGCCCGTGCGCATCATCTCGATCAGGCCGAACGGGCGGACCATCGTCTCGAATGCTTCGATCTTCTCCGTCGTCCCGGTCACCTCGATGATGATCGCGCGCTTGGTCACGTCGACCACCTTGCCGCGGAAGATCTCGGCGATCTGCATCAGCTCGCCGCGCTGCGCGCCGTCGGCGGTCACCTTGAACAGGGCGAGCTCCCGTGCGACCGTGTCGGCGGGCTCCAGGTCGCGGATCTTGAGAACGTTGATGAGCTTGTGCAGCTGCTTGGTGACCTGGTCGATCGGGTGCAGCGCGCCGTCGACCGTCAGCGTCACGCGCGAGACCTGCTCGTCCTGGGTCGGACCGACGGTCAGCGTGTCGATGTTGAAGCCCCGCCTGGCGAACAGGCCGGCGATCCGCGTGAGCACACCGGACTTGTTTTCCACGAGGATCGACAGCACGTGCTTACGCCCCGTGCGCATGTTCGTCGCCGCCTGCAGCTCCTCGAGGCTGAGCGGCTCCTTGGTCCCAGGCTCACCCATGACCGCGCTCACCCGACCATCTCGCGCGCGGCCTGGCCGGCCGGGATCATCGGATAGGTGTTCTCCTCGCGCGTCACGCGCACGTCGACCAGCACCGGACCCTCAGTGGCGATCGCGCGCTTCATGTCCTCCACCAGCGTGTGCTTGTCCGCGAAGCGCATGCCCGTCGCGCCGTACGCCTCGGCGAGCTTGACGAAGTCCGGGAACTCGCCCATGTCGACCTGGCTGTATTTGCCGTCCCAGAACAGCTCCTGCCACTGACGGACCATGCCCAGATAGCCGTTGTTCATGATGAACACCTTGATCGGGATGTTGTTCTGCGCGCACGTCGCCAGCTCCTGCGCGTTCATCTGCACCGAGCCGTCGCCGGCGACGCAGCACACCAGCCGGTCGGGGGCGCCGACGGCCGCGCCCATCGCAGCCGGCAGTCCGAAGCCCATCGTGCCGAGCCCGCCCGAGTTGATCCACCGCCGCGGCTCCGGGAAGTCGTAATACTGCGCCGCCCACATCTGGTGCTGGCCGACGTCGCTGGTGATGATCGCCTCGCCACCCGTCGCCTCGTACAGCGCCTGGATCATGTACTGCGGCTTGATCTCCGCGTCCGCGCTGTCCTCGTAGCCGAGTGGGTACTTGGCTTTCCAGCCCTCGATCCTGCTCCACCACGCGTCCAGCCGCGCCCCCTCGGCGCCGATCGCGCGGTACTCGACGACCAGCTTCGCGAGCACGTTCCTGGCGTCGCCTACGATCGGGATGTGCGCCGGCACGTTCTTGGAGATCTCGGCCGGATCGACGTCGATGTGGATGAACTTCGCGCGCGGCGCGAACTCCGACAGCTTGCCCGTGATGCGGTCGTCGAAGCGAGCCCCCACCGCGCAGATCAGGTCGGCCTCGTCCATCGCGTAGTTGGCCGCCCTCGTGCCGTGCATTCCGAGCATGCCCAACCACTGGGGATTGGGTTCCCCAACCCCGCCCTCCCCGGCCACCCGCGCCGGGAACGCGCCGAGGCCCATCAGCGTGCACGTCACCGGGAAGCGGTCGCAGGCGGCGAACTCGGTCAGCTCGGCGGCCGCGTTCGCGTTGACCACGCCGCCGCCCGCGTAGATCACCGGGCGCTGGGCCGCCGCCAGCGCCTTGGCGGCCTGGCGGATCTGCTTCTGGTTGCCGTCCACCTTCGGCTGGTAGCCGGGCAGGTGCACGTCGGTGACCGGCTCGTAGTCGATCTCCGCTCGCGACAGGTCCAGCGGTATGTCCACGAGCACCGGGCCGGGGCGTCCGGTGCGCGCGATGTGGAACGCCTCGTGGATCGCCCGCGGGATCTCCAGCGGATGCTGGATCATGAACGAGTGCTTGACCACAGGCATCGTGATCCCGATCGTGTCCGCCTCCTGGAAGCCGTCGGTGCCGAGCAGCTCGGTGCGCACCTGGCCGGTGATGAACACCACCGGCACCGAGTCCATCATCGCGTCGCAGATCGGCGTCGTCAGGTTGGTCGCGCCCGGCCCACTGGTCGCGAACGCGACGCCGACCCTGCCCGTGGCCTTGGCGTAGCCCTCCGCAGCGTGCCCGCCGCCGGCCTCGTGCCTGACCAGGATGTGGCGGATGCCGCCGTGGACGAACGCGTCGTAGGTCGGGAGGTTGGCGCCGCCGGGCAGGCCGAAGACGACGTCCACGCCCTCCGCCTTCAGACATTCCATCAGGGCATCGACTGCTCGCATCTCGCCGACCTCACTCCTTTTTTCGCGGAAAACGCCAGTGTACCAGCGGGTTTAGCGGGTCCTTAGGAAGAGCCGATGGCGACGCCGATGGCCAGCACGATCGCGCCGCCGACCGTGACGACGAGCAGCGAGGAGCGCATCGAGACCTCCAGGAAGCGTTTCCTCACCCACGCGATCGCGAACAGCTCGAACGCGACCACGCCGCCCGCCACCAGCAGCGCTTTGTGCACGTCGGAGATCAGGAACGGGAGCGTGTGGAAGATGCCGCCGAGGGTGGTCATGCCGCCGGTGATCGCGCCGCGCACCACCGCTGAGCCGCGGCCGGTCTGCTCGCCGGTGTCCGACAGCGCCTCAGACCAGCCCATGCTCACCCCGGCGCCGAGCGCCACGGCCAGCCCCACGCGGAAGGCGACCGCGGAGCTCGAGTAGATCGCCGCGGCGAAGATCGGCGCAAGCGAGGAGACGGTGCCGTCGATCATGCCGACGAGCGCCGGCTGGACAACGCGCAGCACGAAGTCGCGCTCGTCGGGGAAGCCCGCCCGGTGTATCCACCGGGCGATGAACGAGTCGCCCGCCGGGGGCGCTGTCTTGACGCGCGTGCTCATCGCACGGGACAGCGTAGGCCAAGCACCGGCTTAGGGCGCCCGAATTTGGCTTAGGGCAGCCGAATCAGCGCGATGGCGCGGCGGGGACGCGCTCCCAGGATTCGGGCGCGATCGCGACCTCCGGAAACTCGAGCTCGGTCCCGCAACGCGTGCACAGGGCATCGTAGATCTTCGTCACGCGCCCGCACCGAGGACACTGGCGGCGCAGCTCGTCACGCTCGACGCGGTAGGCGATCGCCGTGATCAGGCCGAGGAAGGGCACCGCCGCGGAGATCAGGAACCACAGCACGAACGAGCTGCCCTTGATCTTGCCCACAATCCCGCCGGCCAGGCCGAAGCAGATGGCGATGATGACATAGGCCATCGCCCGCCGCGCCCCCTACAGCAGCACGCGCAAGGCCCACACGACGGCCACGATCGCGGCGATGAAGATCACGGTGCTGAACAGAAACGAGACGACGTGGACGACCACGCCGAGCAGTAGCCATGCGGCCACCATGAACACCAAGACCGCCACAACTGTCCGCCCGAACGACCTTGAAGATGACTCGTTCATTCCTAGATCAGCTTAGCGGCAGCGCGGCCGGACAGGAAGCCCTACCCCTGCCCGGCCGCACCACGCTGACATCGGCTGAGGGAAGCCGATGCGGTCGATGTGAGGGGATTGCTAGGTGCGGCCCAGCCCGCCGAGCTCGCGCAGGAGCGTTGCCGTCGCGGCGTCCACGCCGCTGAGCTCAGCGCGACGCCGTCCTGCGACGCGCCCGACGCTGGTGAGCTGGTAACGGCGGATACGTGGTCCGTGGTGCGGAGCACCCGCCGGCTCCTCGGGCAGCAGAATGAACCGCCGAGGCGATGAGGCGCTTGGGTTGGCTGCTGATCGGTTCATGAGGAGCATATTGGCGCCGCCGGCGCCCGTTGCCTTTGGCCGGCGGTCCAAAATGTGGCGCGCGACGGTCTTCTAAGTGATGGCCGACGAACGCCGTATAACTATCGCTATACGGCGAACGTCGAGGGAATCACACGCCGAGCTGCTCGTGCACCAGCCGCGCGACCTCGGTCCCGTCCGCCCGGCCCTTGGTTTCGCGCATCACGTGTCCGACGATCGGGCCGATCGCCTTGGCGTTGCCTTCGCGCACCCGCTCGGCGGCGTCGGCGTTGGCGGCGAGTGCGGCGGCGACGATCGCGGCGAGCTCATCACCGCCGTTCATCGCGGCCAGGCCCTCGGCCTCGACGATCGCCTCCGGGTCGCCGCCGTCGGCGACGAGCCTGTCGAGCACCTGCCGTGCGGCGCCGACGCTCACGCGCTTGGCTGCCACCAGGCCGACGAGCGACGCGAGCGCGCGCGGCGCCACCCGCGAGGAGAATGGATCCCCGCCCGCCCTTTCGCCGGCCGCCGCCTCGCCCTCCCCCAGGCGCGCGGTCAGCTCACCGGTGATCCAGTTGGCGAGCGCCTGCGGCGGTGGCGAGGGCTCGGCGCCTGCGGCGAGCGCGGCCTCGAAATAGTCGCCGAGCTCGGCGCGGAAAGCGAGCAGCTGTGCGCTGTCAGCGCTCAGGGCGAGCTCGCGCGCGAAGCGCTCGGCGCGCTCGGCGGGCAGCTCGCACATGGCCGCACGGGCAGCCTCGAGCATGCCCTCGTCGATCGCCACCGGGATCAGGTCGGGCTCGGGGAAGTAGCGATAGTCGTGCGCCTCCTCCTTGGAGCGCAGCGAGGTGATGGCGCCCGAGCCGGGGTCGAAGTGAAGCGTCTCTTGCACGACCTCCCCGCCAGCGCGCAGGAGCTTTTCCTGGCGTGCGATCTCGGCCCGGATCCCGCGTTCGATGAAGCGGAAGGAGTTCATGTTCTTGAGCTCCGTCTTGACGCCCAGCTCGCGGCTGCCGACCGGGCGCAGCGAGATGTTGGCGTCGCAGCGCAGCGAGCCCTCCTCCATGTTGACGTCGCTGACGCGCAGCTGGCGCAGCGTGCTGCGCAGCAGCTTCAGCCACTCGCTCGCCTGCTCTGGCGAGCGCACGTCGGGCTCGGTGACGATCTCCGCCAGCGGCGTGCCGCCGCGATTGAAATCGACGATGCTCGCGTCCGAGCCGTGGATGCGCCCGCTGGCGCCGACGTGGATCAGCTTCGCGGCGTCCTCCTCCAGGTGCACACGGTGGATGCGCACATCCGCAAGGCTGCCCCCCCGGCACAGCGGCTCGTCGTATTGCGAGATCTGGTAGCCCTTGGGCAAGTCGGGGTAGAAGTAGTTCTTGCGATGAAAGATCGAGCGCGGCGCGAGCTCGGAGCCGAGCGCGAGACCGATCATCAGCCCGAGGTGCACGGCCCGCGCGTTGGCCACGGGCAGGCTCCCGGGCAGCCCCAGGCAGACGGCGCAGGTGCGCGTGTTGGGAGGCTCGCCGAACGACAGCTCGCAGCCGCAGAACATCTTCGTGGCGGTCGCCAGCTGCACGTGGATCTCCAGGCCGATCACCGGCTCGTATGAGACGTTTTTAGAAGAGCCGCCTGCCGGCGGCTGCGCGGGCTGGCGCAGCGGCTCAGACATGGCCCGCGGTCACGTCGAAGCCGATCGCCTGCTCCAGCGCGTACGCCGCGTCGAGCAGCAGGTTCTCGCTGAAGGCGGGACCGGCGAGCTGCAGGCCGACCGGCAGGCCGCCGCCGTGCGGCCCGACGCTGTCACTCTGGCCAGTGAGACCACAGGGAATCGAGATCGCGGGAATGCCGGCGAGCGACATGGGCACGGTGAAGTAGTCGCTCAGGTACATCGACCACGGGTCGGAGGTCTTCTCGCCCAGTTCGAACGCGACGCCGGGCGCGGTGGGGGTGGCGATCAGATCGACATTCTCGAACGCGGCGGCGAAGTCGTCCGCGATCTTCGTGCGCACTCGCTGCGCGCGGCCGTAGTAGGCGTCGTAGTAGCCCGATGACAGCGCGTAGGTCCCGAGCATGATGCGCCGCTTGACCTCCGGCCCGAAGCCGTCGTGGCGGGTACGGGTGTACAGGTCGAGCAGGTCTTTCGCGTCTCCCGCGCGCAGTCCGTAGCGCACGCCGTCGAAGCGCGCGAGGTTCGAGCTCGCCTCGGCTGGTGCGAGCACGTAGTAGGCCGACAGCGCGTGCGGCGCGTGCGGCAGGTGCACCTCTACCACGCTCGCGCCGAGGTCTTCGGCCAGTTTCAGCGCGCGCTCGAAGCACCTGCGCACGCTCGGCTCGACGCCCTCGCCGCCGATCAGCTTGCTGGGGACGCCGATGCGCACGCGGTCCAGGCGCTCGGCGGTGGGCAGCTCGATCTCTTCGCGCAGCTCCAGCGAGGTCGCGTCGCATGGATCGCGGCCGACCATGTGCTTGAGCAGCAGCGCCGCGTCGGTCACGTCGCGCGTCAGCGGCCCCGCCTGATCGAGCGAGGACGCGAACGCGATCATGCCGTAGCGGGAGACTGAGCCGTATGTGGGTTTCAGCCCGACGATCCCGCACAGCGCCGCCGGCTGGCGGATCGAGCCGCCGGTGTCCGTGCCGAGCGCCCACGGCGCAATGCCCGCGGCGACTGCCGCGGCGCTCCCTCCTGAGGAGCCGCCGGGCACGCGCGTCCTGTCCCAGGGGTTGAGCGTGGGACCGAACGCGGAGTTCTCCGTGGAGGAGCCCATCGCGAACTCGTCCTGGTTGGTCTTCGCGAGCAGCGCCGCACCACCGGCGGTCAGCCGCGAGACAACGGTCGCGGTGTACGGCGGTAGGTATCCCTCGAGGATGCGCGAGCCCGATTGGCTCGGCACGCCCTCCGTGCAAAAGAGGTCCTTGACAGCCAGCGGCACGCCGGCCAGCGGCCCGCTCGAGCGATCGGCAACGCCGTCCGCGATCCACGTGAAGCAGTTGAGCCCACCGCCCTCAACCTCCCCTCCGTGCTCGACCGCGCGAGCCCGATAGAACGCGAACAGCTCATCCGCGCTCAGCTCGCCCGCCTCGATCGCAGCGATCGCCTGTGTGGCCGACAGCTCGACGAGCTCGGTGGCGCTCACGCTTGCGGGCTGGGGACGAGAAACCCGTCGTCGCTGACGGCTGGCGCCTGGGCGAGCGCCACCTCGCGCGGCAGGCACGCGCGCGGCTCGTCGGGGCGCAGCGCGCCTGTGATCTCGACCACGTGGGAGGTCGGCGCGACGTGCTCCAGATCGAGCTCGCCGATCCTGGCGACATGGTCGAGCACCGCCGAGAGCTCGCGCGCCATCGGCTCGATCTCCCGCTCGCTGAGCGCCAGGCGCGCCAGCCGCGCCACGTGCAGAACCTCGTCGCGATCGATCACAGTGCGCGCATTCTACGGCGCGCCCGGCGCGCCCTGCACGGATGCGCACGCCGGCGGAGCTCGAGCCGCAGCCGGGCGCTAGGCGCCCGGGCGCTCGTTGATCTCTGACCGGTCGGGCGTGGCCGGCTGATACATCGACGGCCGTTCGTCGCGCAGCGACTGCCACGCCCCGGCGAGGATTGCGAGGGCCCCTGCGAGCGCCAGCCACGCGCCCACACAGACCGAGGTGGCGTGGTCGGGCCGCTCGAGCAGCCTGACCACGGCGGCGATCGTCGCGATCAGACCGAGCGGGACACACCACACGGCGGTTGCCACCGGCAGCGCGGTGCTGCGCTCGGTAAGCGCGCTCACCACCATCGCGAGCGCGGCGCTGACACCAGCCAGCAGCAGCACGACCGCTCCCCCGAACGTGTCCCACGCGTCGAGCTTGCCCGCGGGGCCTTCATACCACGGCTCAAACAGCGACACGATCACGCAGATCGCGCCTGCGAGCGCCAACAGCTCGCCTGATCGAAGCCGCTTCAGCCTCATCGGCACCCGCGCCACACACGCCTCACGCGACGTCCCCGTCCACCTCGGCAAGCAGCGTCTCGAGCTCCGCCTGGTAGCGGGCCGCCTGCAGCGTGTTGCGCAGCAGCAGAGCGATCGTCATCGGACCGACGCCGCCCGGGACCGGGGTGATCGCGGAGGCTGTCTCGACGACTGCGCCAAAGTCAACATCACCGACCAGACCGCTCTTGTTGCCGGCCTGCTCCGGCGTGAGCCGGTTCATACCGACGTCGATCACCACCGCTCCCGGCCTGACGAAGTCTCGCTCCACCAGGCGCGGACGGCCGACGGCGACGATCAGGACCTCCGCACGGGAGCACACCTCGCGCAAATCGCGGGTGCGCGAATGACACACCGTCACGGTGGCGTTCTCGGCGAGCAGCAGCTGCGCCATCGGTTTGCCGAACAGGTTGGAGCGCCCGACGACGACCGCCTCGGCTCCTTCCAGGCACACGCCGGTGTCAGCCAGCAGCACCATCACCCCGGATGGCGTCGCCGGTCGCAGCCCGGGACGCCCCAGCGAGAGCAGCCCCGCGTTGACCGGCGTCAGGCCGTCGACGTCCTTGTCGGGGCTGATCATCGCGGTCAGCGCGGGTCCGTCGAGATGGTCGGGTACCGGCAGCTGCAACAGCACGCCGCTCACGGCCCTGTCGGCGTTCAGGCGCTCGAGCTCCTCGGCGACCTCCTCGAACGACGCCGAGGACGCCAGCCGCCGGTCGAGCGCCACCATCCCCACGTCCCGGCAGGCGCGCTGCTTGCCACCCACGTATACCGCGGACGCCGGGTCTTCGCCGACGAGCACGGTCGCCAGCCCCGGCGCCCTCCCGACCTTCCGCTCGAAGCTCTCGACGTCGCGCGCCACCTCGGCGCGTACGCGCGCAGCGATCGCCTTGCCGTCGATGATCGTGGCGGACATCCGGGCGGATCGTACGCGCTTCACCGCCTCAGGTCAGCCCTCGGACGACAGCGAGATGCCCTGCGTGCTCGGCGGACCGCTCAGCGTCGAGTGACCGGAGCGTACTCAGCCATGAGCTTGCGTTCGGAGCCATCGCCGGCGAAGCGCACGACGATCACCCCGTCCGCCTCCACGCCGGTCACCACTCCCTCGCCGAACGCCGCATGCACCACGTCCTCGCCCAGGCGGAACTGGCTGGCTGTCGAACGAGCCTCCCGCGCGCCCGCGCCGGGTGCCGAGCGTCCTGCGATCGCGCGCTCGTGCCAGCCGCCGAGCGCGGGTGGGTGGCGGGCTGCCCCGGCGCCGGCGCCTGCGAAGCCCGCGGCGACGGCGCCAGGCCGGTAGACGGCCTCCTGCTGGCCGGTCTCCGATCGGTCGTCCAGCAGGTCCGGCGGGATCTCGTCGAGGAAGCGGCTTCGCATGCCGAAGGTCTGGGCGCCGAACACGGCCCGCCGGCGTGCGTATGTCAGGTAGAGCTGGCGCATGGCGCGCGTGATCCCGACGTAGAACAGACGGCGCTCCTCCTCGAGCCCGCCCTCGTCGAGGGCGCGCGAATGGGGGAACACCCCGTCCTCGCAGCCGGCGATGAACACGATCGGGTACTCCAGCCCCTTGGCGTTGTGCAGCGTCATCAACGTGACGAGGCTCTCGTCGTCGCTGCGGGTGTCGGCGTCGGCGACGAGCGCGATCTGCGCGAGGAACACCTCGAGCGTGTCTTCGTCCTCGGCGGCTGCGGCGTCGAACTCTCGTCCCACCTCCACGAGCTGCTCGAGGTTCTCGATCCGGCCCTGCGCCTCGATCGTTCGCTCTGCCTCCAGCGCGTCCACGTAGCCGGTCTGCGAGAGCACGGCCTCGAGCAGATCTCCGACCGGGACGCCCCGCTCAGCCGGCGCGGGCTCGCCCTCGCCCTCCGCGCGCTGTTCGGGGACGCTGCCCGCCATCGCGCGGAGCGCCTGCATCGTGTCCATGAAGCGCCCCAGTGCCTTCACCGCAGCCGCGCCCATCCCGGGTACCTGCTCGGGCTGGGCGGCTGCCTCCCACACCGAGCTGCTGACGCTCGCCGCGTGCGCGAGGACGCGCGACAGCGAGGTCTGGCCGATGCCGCGCCGCGGCGAGTTGACGACGCGCGTGAAGCTGACCACGTCGAAGGGATTGGCGAGCAGCGACAGGTAGGCGATCGCATCCTTGATCTCGGCGCGCTCGTAGAACTTCGTCCCACCGATCACCTGGTAGGCGATCTCGCGGCGCACGAGCGTGTCCTCGATCACGCGCGACATCGCGTTCGTGCGGTACAGCACCGCGATCTCGGCGCGCGAAGCGCCCTCATCAACGAGACGCTCGATCTCCCCGACGACGAAGCGCGCCTCCGCGTAATCGTCCTCCAGCGCACGCAGCTGGATCTGATCCCCCTGCCCGAGCTCGCTCCACAACCGCTTGGCGATGCCGCCGCGGTTGTTTGCGATCACGGCGTTGGCGGCCGACAGGATCGTCTCGGTGGAGCGGTAGTTCTGCTCGAGCTTGATCACTCGCGCGTCGGGGAAGTCATCCTGGAAGTCGAGGATATTCCTCACATCGGCGCCCCGGAAACTGTAGATCGACTGCGCGTCGTCCCCGACGACGGCCAGGTTACGGTGGCCTACCGGGCCACTGTAGGTGGGGCGATCTCCGCGCTCGCGGGCCGTTCCCTGCGGTTGGCGCCCGCCGCCGACCAGCAGCTGCAGCAGTCGGTACTGAGCGTGGTTGGTGTCCTGGTACTCGTCCACCAGCACGTGGCGGAAGGTGTCGCGGTAGCGCTCGCGGACCTCCTCGAACAGCTCCAGCAGGTTGACCGTGCGGAACAGAAGGTCGTCGAAGTCCATCGCGTTCATGCGGTGTAGATCGCGCTCGTAGATGTCGTACACGTCGGCCACCATCTCCTCGAATGGCGAGGCCACCGACTGGCGATACTCGGCGGCGTCCTGCAGACGGTTCTTCAGCGCGGAGATCTGGTTGTGGATCGCGGCCGGGGTGAAGCGCTTGGGGTCGACGCCGACGGCGTCGGCGGAGCGCTTGGTCAGCCGCCGCGCGTCAGCCTGGTCGTAGATCGTGAACTGGCGCGTGTACCCGAGCCGCTCGGCCTCGACGCGTAGGATGCGCGCGCAGGCGGCGTGGAAGGTCATCAGCCACATGGCGCGGGTGCCGTGGCCGAGCAGCCGCTGCACCCGCTCGCGCATCTCGCTGGCGGCCTTGTTGGTGAACGTGATCGCCAGGATCTCCCCCGCCTGCGCCTGGTCGGTGTAGATCAGGAAGGCGATCCGGTGCGCGAGCACACGCGTCTTGCCGCTGCCCGCTCCGGCCAATATCAGCAGCGGCCCCTCGCCGTGCGTGACGGCCTCTCGCTGGGGCTCGTTCAGGTCCTGCAGCAGCTCCTGAAGGTGTTCGGCGTGGGGATTCTCTGGCATCCGAATCGCAGCATAGGTCAGCCCCCGGCCGGGTTGGGCCCCTTGACCGTCCGCAGCGGCCTGACCTCGGCCGTGGGCTGGGGCGCGGCGTCTGAGAGCTCGGCAAGCAGCCGTTCGAGCGTGCCGATCCGGCTGGAGAGCGCCTGGATCGCCTCGGCGATCGGGTCGGGCAGGTGGATCCAGTCGGCGTCAGGGCCCTCCACGCGCCTTCCATCGACGCGCACGGGGTGGCCGGGGTTGCCGACGACGGTCGAGTTCGCGGGCACGTCGGTGATCACGACGCTGTTCGCACCGATCTTGGCGCCGTGGCCGATCGTGATCGGCCCAAGCAGCTTCGCCCCCGAGCCGATCGTCACGTTGTCCTGCACCGTGGGGTGGCGCTTGCCGGTGGCGAAGCCGGTACCGCCGAGCGTGACCCCCTGGTAGAGGGTCACGTCGTTGCCGATGTCGGCCGTCTCGCCGATCACGACGCCGGCGCCGTGATCGATGAACAGGCCATCACCAATGCGCGCCGCGGGGTGGATCTCGATGCCGGTGAGCGCGCGCGTGAACATCGAGATCGACCGCGGTAGCAGCGGCACGCCGGCCAGCTGCAGCGCGTGGGCGACCCGGTAGGCGAGCAACGCATGGATGCCGGGCCAGGTGGCGAGGATCTCGGCTTGGGCGACTCCGCGCGCGGCCGGATCGCGGTCGCGGGCGGCGAGCACGTCGCGGCGAACCTCTTTGGCCACCCGTGCGAGCGCGTCGAAACCGGGCATGGCAACAGGGTAGCGGCCAGCCTCGCGAATGTTGCCCGCGCAACCGAATGTTTACGGTGCAAAAAAGGCTTGCGAGACGTAGCGCTCGCCGGAGTCGGGCATGATCACGACGATCCGCTTGCCCTTGGAATCCGGACGGACGGCCACCTGCAGCGCGGCCCAAAGCGCCGCTCCGCAGGAGATCCCGGCCAGCAGCCCGACGCGTTTGGCGCAGCTCCACGCGGTCTGGATCGCGTCGTCGTCGCTGACGGGGATGATCTCGTCGAGCAGCTCGCTGTTGAGCACCGCCGGCACGAACCCCGCGCCGATCCCCTGGATACGGTGTGGCCCGGGCCGCCCTCCCGACAGCACGGCCGAGCCGCGCGGCTCGACGGCCACCACGCGCAGGCTCGAGTTGGCGTGCTCGCGCAGGTACTCGCCCACTCCCGTGATCGTGCCGCCAGTCCCGACACCCGCCACGAGCACATCGACGCGGCCGTCGAGCGCGCGCTCGATCTCGGGCCCGGTCGTGCGCCGGTGGACCTCGGGGTTCGCGGGATTGGAGAACTGATCGGGTAGGAACACGTCGTCCTTGCGTGCCATCTCGCGGGCTGCGGCGACCGCCTCACCCATCCCGCCGAGCGACTCCGTGATGTCCACTCGCGCCCCGTACAGCCGCAGCAGGCTCTCGCGCTCGCGGCTCATCCCCTGCGGCAACGTCAGCACCAGGTCATACCCCTTGGCCGCGCACACGAACGCCAGCGCGATCCCCGTGTTGCCGCTCGTCGCCTCCACGATCAGCGTGCGGCCCGGCTCGATCCTGCCTTCCGACTCGGCCGCCTCGATCATCGCCACGCCTATGCGGTCCTTGACGCTCCCGCCCGGGTTGAACGCCTCGAGCTTGGCGAACAGCTCGACTCCATTCTCCGCCGCCGGCGTCCCCTCGAGCATGCGCGGCAGGCCGACCAGCGGCGTCCTCCCCACCAGTTCGGCAATGTTGATCGGGATTACGGACATCGCCTACGGACAATAGTGCCCCCGCAGCACCGGCGCGAGGCCGGGCCGATTGCGCCGACTCGATCCTCACGGGCGAGCGCGACGTACTACCGGTCAGCTAGCCGTCCTAGGTTTCTTCGTACGTGTAGGACGGGCCACCGGTCGAGGTGCCGTCCAGATCGCTCACCACGACTTCATCCGTACCAGCCGTCGTCGCCGTGGTAACCGCCATGATTTCCGTTTCGGAGACCACGAACACATCGGTCGCTTCATTTCCGATCGTCACCTCGGCGCCCGCGACGAACCCCGTGCCCTTGATCGTCACCACCGTACCGCCAGCTTCGGGACCAGACGACGGTTCGACACTCGCCACCGTCGGAGGAGGCGGCGGCGGCGCGAGATATGTAAACGACGGACCACCCGAAGAGACGCCGTTCACATCGCTCACCACGACTTCATCCGCACCGGCAGCTGTCGCCACCGTCGTAGCCATGATTTCCGTCGCGGACACCACGCTCACCGCTGTCGCTTCGCTACCGATCATCACTTTGGCGCCCGCGACGAACCCCGTGCCCTTGATCGTCACCACCGTGCCGCCAGCTTCGGGACCAGACGACGGTTCGACACTTGCGACCGTCGGCGGCAGCGGCGCGATGTAGGTAAAGGACGGACCACCCGAAGAGACGCCGTTCACATCGCTCACCACGACTTGATCCGCACCGGCAGCTGTCGCCACCGTCGTGGCCATGATTTCCGTCGCGGAGACCACGCTCACCGCTGTCGCTTCGCTGCCGATCGTCACTTTGGCGCCCGCGACGAACCCCGTGCCCTTGATCGTCAACGGCGTACCCCCGACCGTCGACCCCGATGACGGGGTGACGCTCATGACGGTCGGCGGCGGCGGCGCGATGTAGGTAAACGACGGGCCACCCGAGGAGGTCCCGTTCGCGTCGCTTACGACGACGTTGTAGGAGCCCGCAGCGGTCGCGGCCGTCGTCGCCTTGATTTCCTTCGCGGAGACGACATTCACCGCTGTCGCTTCGCTGCCGATCGTCACTTTGGCGCCCGCGACGAACCCCGTGCCCTTGATCGTCACCGCGGCACCCCCGACCGTCGACCCCGACGATGGCGTGACGCGCGTGACCGTCGGCGCGAGCGGGGCGATGTACGTATAGGAAGGCCCGCCCGAGGAGGTCCCGTTGAGGTCGCTTACGACGACGTTGTAGGAGCCCGCAGCAGTCGCGGCCGTCGTCGCCTTGATTTCTTTCGCTGAGACGACATTCACCGCTGTCGCTTCGCTACCGATCGTGACCTTGGCGCCCGCGACGAACCCCGTGCCCTTGATCGTCACCGCCGTAGTCCCGACCGTCGAGCCCGACGACGGGGTGACACTAGTGACCGTCGGCGGCGGCGGGGCGATGTACGTATAGGAAGGCCCGCCCGAGGAGGTCCCGTTCGCGTCGCTTACGACGACGTTGTAGGAGCCCGCAGCGGTCGCGGCCGTCGTCGCCTTGATTTCTTTTGCCGAGACGACATTCACCGCCGTCGCTTCGCTACCGATCGTCACCTTGGCGCCCGCGACGAAGCCCGTGCCTTTGATCTTCACCGAAGCCCCACCTACGGTCGACCCCGATGACGGGGTGACGGTCGTGACCGTCGGCGGCGTCGCGGCGATATACGCGTATGAAGGTCCGCCCAACGAGGTCCCGTTCGCGTCAGTTACGACCACGTTGTAAGAGCCGGCAGCGGTTGCGGCCGTCATCGCCGTGATTTCCGTTGCCGAGACGACATTCACCGCCGTCGCTTCGCTACCGATCGTCACTTTGGCGCCGGCAACGAACCCGGTGCCCCCGATCGTCACCGACGTGCCCCCAGGCGCCGGACCCGAGGACGGCGTGACGCTCGTGACCGTCGGTAGCGGCGCAGCATTTCCAAGGAACACCCACGCCGCCCCAACTGCGCTGTTGTCGCCGCCACCGCCGATCAGCGCCGTGTTGCCGTCGCCGGAGAGCGCGACGCCATAGCCGAAGAGGCCTCTGCCGATCTCGCCGCTTCCAGTGAGCTTGGCGCCCTGCTGTTCCCACGTCGACCCTGAACGCGCGAACACCCACGCCGCCCCGACTTCATGGTTGTCGGCAAGACCGCCGATCAGCGCCGTGTTCCCGTCGCCGGAGAGCGCCGTGCTGTAGCCAAAGTGGCCTTTGCCGGTCTCGCCGCTTCCCGTGAGCTTGGTGCCCGGCTGTTCCCAGGTGGACCCGGAACGCACAAAAACCCACGCGGCCCCGGCTTCATGGTTGTCGCTGCCGCCGCCGATCAGCGCGGTGTTCCCGTCTTCCGACAGAGCCACGCTGTAGGCGAAGCGGCCTTTGCCGATCTCGCCGCTTCCGGTGAGCTTCGGGCCCTGCTGCGCCCAGGTTTCGCCCGTGCGCGTGAACACCCAGGCCGCCCCAACTTCATGGTTGTCGCCGCCACCACCGATCAGCGCGGTGTTCCCGTCGCCGGACAACGCCACGCCCTCGCCGGCCTTCCCTGTGCCGAGCTCTTCGCCGCCGGTCAGCTTCGTGCCCTGCTGTGCCCAGGTTTCGCCCGTGCGCGTGAACGCCCACGCCGCCCCGACTTCACCGTCGTCGCCGGTGCCACCGATCAGCGCGGTGTTCCCGTCTTCCGACAGCGCCACGTGAAATCCGAAACGGCCCGCGCCGTCCTCTTCGCCGCCGGTGAGCTTCGGGCCCTGCTGCGTCCAGGTTTCGCCCGTACGCGTGAACACCCACGCCGCCCCAACTTCATGGTTGTCGCCGCCACCACCGATCAGCGCCGTGTTCCCGTCGCCGGACAACGCGACGCCGGTGCCAAAGCGGCCTTTGCCTTCCTCTTCTCCACCCGTGAGCTTCGGGCCCTGCTGCACCCAGGTCGACCCCGAGCGCACGAACACCCAGGCCGCGCCAACTTCACCGTTGTCGGTTGGCGCGCTGATCAGAGCGGTGTTTCCGTCCGCTGACAGTGTCACGTTCTCGCCAAAGCGCCCAGCGCCGCTCTCTTCGGCTCCCTTGAGCTCGGAGACCTGCTGAAAGAACGGGTCGATCGTCAGCGGATAGTGGGCGTGGCTGTCGTCGATCCGCAGCTCGAGAGCCCCGTTGCGAAGCTGCATACTGACGGGCAACCGCCTGCCTGTGGCGTCCACCGCGCTCAACTCGCCATAGCGCAGCGCCGAGGCACCGGCACGAGTCCTGAACAGGATCTGCGGCCCCACCTGCTGCGGGCGGAGTGACCCACCGACTCGCAGCGCCAGCGCGAGCGGTTCCGTACCAGCCTGCGAGCGCCGGGGAATCGTGAAGCCTTGCTCAAGCCCAAAGGGGCCGCTACGGTAGAACTCGGTGATCGAGCGATGCCGGTAGAGGACCTCATTTGCCGAATGTGAAGGACTCACCGCGGCAACCGGATCGAGACGCCCGCTGCGTCCCATAGCCGTCAGGGAAAGGCGCAGGGCTCCGTGGGCAACGCGCAGCACAGCACCGGAGGCCGTAAAGGTGGCAGCGATGCCCCCGCCATCGGTGACCAGCGACTCGCCTCGACGGGTCGGCCAGAAGCTCCGCTCAGTCGACCCGATGCTTGCCGACGCAGTCGGAGCAAGCGTGATCGGCGGGCTCGTCGATAGGTCACTATGTGCGTGGTAGCGCAAGCCCTGCGGCTCGGTGCTTGATGGCGTGCCGGCGGGAAGAGTTGCAAACGCAAGCGCGGTCAGGCAGGCCAGCACCGCTCCCAGCGCCAGCATCGTAATGCGCCGGGGCCCAAGGTCGTGCCTGGCAGCGCCCGCCAGCGCCCCACCGCTGCTCACCGTTGCCTGTTGAGTCAGCCGCGACATCCTGATCCCCCTTGCCCGTGGGCTCCTTCAACGACGACGGGGTGGGGAGCGCTTTATCCGGGCTCACTCCCCACCCCGTCGGTGTTACTCAGCGGACGGCTTCAGCAGCTAGGGTTTCCATTCCAGGCTGCCCTGCTTAATTTCATCTGTCAGGTCTCCGGTGTAGCTGCCGTCTTTCTTTAGTTTTTCCGCTTGGTTGAATTCTCCGCACTGACCGCCGCTGTATTCAAATTCGATGCCGGCGAAGGTGTTTTCGATCGCAAGCCCCGATCTGCTGTGCGGCAACGCCAGGTTGGTGAATTTGACGCTGTTCGGGATGTTCTGTTCTTGCCAGCTGATCACACAAGGTTCGCCTTCCTGCTTGAGCGAGGGGATTTTTAGTTCAATCGCCCCGCTTGCCAACCAGGCTTCGCCGACCGGTTCTTCTAGCGCGCCGGTTTCGACGAACCCAGTGGCGTGATACACGACGACGAGCGGCGGGATGATGGTCCTCAGCTCGATCGTGTTGATGTTGAGTTTGGCCTGCGTCACGCAGTGTTTGAAGCTGATGCGGTCGAGCACTTCGTTGGCGTTCGCTTCGTGCGCTTCGCCCGTCGTCTGTGCGCTCCTACAGTTGATGATGAACGGGGGGAGCAAGATGGTCTGTTCTGCGCCTTTGCCTCTCGTTGCTCCGCCGGTCGTTACGAATTCGGCAGCTAGTGCCGGGACGGCCAGCACGCAGAACGCGCACACAGCCGTGGCGACCCCAATAGTGGTCCTGATCCGTTTCATTCTCCTCGGTCCTCGCTTTCGCATTCGATCTCTCCATGTGGACTCAGCTGCTGGAACCCTCCAGGGTCCCTCTCTCTGAGGACTCGTGGGCACCGGGGTTTTCCCCCCCAACCGACCCGCGCGATCACGCGAAGATACCACGAAAAGGCGATCAACGTGCGGCGTTAGGCATTGCGGCAGCGGATCCGACCGCCTGCCGGCGGGGGGATAGCCTGTTGCCGGCCGGTTGGTCTGTATAACCATCGCTATACCGCTCCCGCGCCTTTCGAGCAGTGTCGACGTCCAGTTGAGCCCGCGTAAGCGTCGGTTTCTAGCATGCGCAATCGTCCAGCTTGATCAACCTGTGTAGAGCCGCCCCCTGTCAGATGTGGTACATGCTCGCGCCGGCATCGCGCATCTCGCGCTCGATCACGTCGGCGATCGTGATCTGCGCGAGGACGTTGCGCGCGGCCTCGGCCGCGTCGGCGAACACCCCCTGGGCGTCGCGCCCGAGCGGTCCGTCCAGCAGCTCGACGACCTCTAGCACCGTGACCGCGGCGGGCTCGCGCGCGAAGCGGTAGCCGCCCTTGACGCCGCGCTGCGAGCTGATGATCCCGCCGCGCCGGAGCACCGCGAACAGCTGCTCGAGAAACTGCACGGGGACCTCCCGCCGACGCGCCAGCTCACCGATCGGCACGGGCTCCGAGCCGGCGCTGCGCGCCAGCTCGGCGAGGGCGAGCACGGCATAAGGGGACTTGCTTGTGATCGAGATCACAGAGGCGATGCTACGCACTGGCCCACTGAGACGGTCAGTAGGCAAGCGGATCAAGGACGCAGTGAGCGAAGTGTGCTCTGCACACGAGCGATCGAGGACGCCAAGCCGCGCTGCCTAGTGAGCGTCTCAGAGCCAGCCACGCTCGGTTGCGATCAACACCGCCTGGGCTCGATCGACGGCGCCGAGCTTGCCGTAGATGTTGTGCAGGTGGGTGCGCACGGTGCTCGTCGACAGCGTCAGCTCATGCGCGATCTGCTTGTAGACCTTGCCCTCGGCCAGGCGTTGCAGGACGCCCAGCTCCCGCCCGGACAGCGGACATGGGTCGACATGACGCTGGCGCTGGCCGGAGGGGCTCGGCAGTTCGTACATCACCCGCCTGAGCTCCTCGGGCCTGAGCCCGACGCTGCGCGCGGTCTGGAGCATCTCGGTCGGGGACACGCGCGCGCCCTGCTCGTAATGGGCGAGCATGTCAGCGAGGCGGATGAACGCAGCCTCCCCCTCGACCTCCGGGTTGTGGTGACGCTCGATCGGCGTGGCCACAGTCGCCGGCATCCCCCAGCGGCGGATCAGCACGCCGCCCACGAGGGCGTGGTCGACGCCGAGCTCGCGACGCTCCTGATGGATGCGCTCCTCGGGCGTCCTCGCGCCGCGGTGCACTTGGGAGGGGTAGCCGGGGTAGGCGTGGAGCAGCACCAGCTTGCCGATGTCGTGCAGCAGGCTCGTGACGGTCAGGCGGTCTCGATTCTCGTAGCCGACCTCGGTCGCGATACGGTCAGCGGCGTGCTGGGTGGCGAGCGCATGCAGGCGGAAGCGCTCGGGCGCGGCATCCCACACGCTTGCGCGCTCGAAGAAGTCGAACGTGCGCACGCGGTTGGCCATCGCCTGCACCGTGTGGGGGGTGAGCAGCTCGACGGCCGCGACCACGGTGTCGACCCGCGCGCGACCGTCCTGGACGCGGTTGGCGAGACGCAGGACGGCGATGATCAGCGCGACGTCGGACTCGACGGCGGACACCACGTCGGCAGTGGCCACGTGATCCTTGGAGACGACCGACAGCAGGCGGTCGCGTGACTCCGCCAGCGCGGGGAAGGCCTCGAGCGCCTCGAAGGCCATCGTCAGGCGGCGACCGTGGCCCTCGTTCTGGTGGCGCTCCGTGGGCGCGGCAGCGGACCCATTCGCGCGGCGCTGGCGGGCCGAGGATGCGCGCGAGCTCGCGCTCGTCAGCTTCTTTGCTGCGCTCGGCTTCTTCGCTACGGTCAGCTTCTTTGCTGCGGCAGTTGCCTGCATGCCTTCGTGACCCCTTCCTTGGGTGCGCCGGCTAGCGACCCGGCGATTCCGACGTTGGAGTCCTATCGGCATCCCCAGGCAAATATTTGAGCGGGAATGTAGGAGTTGCGCTCAACCGGGTTAGAGCGCCCGGTCGATGCGCTGCAGCGTCTCCTCGCGGCCCAAGAGGGCGACGCTCTCGAAGATCCCCGGTGAGACGGTGGTGCCCGAGATGGCCACGCGCAGCGGTTGATAGACGTCGCGCGGCTTGGCGCCACGGCGCTGAACGACGGCCTGCAGCGCCTCCCCCACAGCGGCCTCGTCGAAGCTCGCAGAAGCGGCAAGCGCCGCGCGCACCTCGGCCAGCACCGCGCGTCCCTCCTGCCCGAGCCAGCGCTCTCGTGCTTTGGGATCGTCGATCAAGCCGTCGAGCAGGGGTCCCGCGAGCGGCCAGAAGTCGGCCAGCGTATGGATCTTCTCCTGGCTGATCGCCACCGCCGGTGGAAACCTCTCCTGCGATCTGGCGCCGCGATGACCACTGTGCTCGAGGAACTCCCCCACCCGCTGCGCCAGCTGCTGCGTGGGCATCTCGCGTATGTAGACGCCGTTCAGCCACTTCAGCTTGATCTCGTCGAAGCGCGCGGGGTTGCGGCTGACGCGCTCGAGCGTGAACCGCTCGATCAGCTCGTCGGTCGACAGCACGGTCGTGTCGTCGCCGGCGCCCCAGCCCAGCAGCGCCAGGTAGTTCCGGACCGCCTCCGGCAGGTACCCCGCGTCGCGCAGCTCCTGCACCGAGGCGGCGCCGTGGCGCTTGGAGAGCTTCTTGCCGTCCGGTCCATGCAGCAGCGGCAGGTGCGCATACAACGGAAGCGGCGTGTGGGGGCCGAAGCCCGCGGCGCGGGCGCCCTCCAGAACCAGCAGCTGCTTGGGGGTGTTCGACAGGTGGTCCTCGCCGCGGACCACGTGCGTGATGCCAGCGTCGAGATCGTCGATCGCGACGGCGAAGTTGTAGAGGACCGACCCGTCCGCGCGTGCGATCACGGGGTCGTCGAGGTGGACGTGCTCGAAGCGCGTGTCGCCGCGGATGACGTCATGGACGACGGTTACGCCGTCGGCGGGCACGCGCAGGCGCACCGCTCCATCTCGCTCGGGCTCGCCGCGAAACCCGTGGTCGGCGCCGTGCGCGAGCTTGTACGCCTTGACGTCCTCGGCGGTGGCATTCGAGCGGTACGCGTGGCCGGAGTCGAGCAGCGCCTGTAGCGCCTCGCGGTGACGCTCCGAGCGCGCGGTCTGGAGGATCGGCCCCTCGTCCCAGTCGAGCTCCAGCCAGCGCAGCGCATCGAGGATCTGCGTGACGTTCTCCGGCGTCGAGCGCTCGCGGTCGGTGTCCTCGATGCGCAGCACCAGCTCGCCGCCGCTGTGACGGGCGAGCAGCCAGTTGAACAGCGCCGTGCGGGCGCCGCCGATGTGCAGCGCCCCGGTGGGAGATGGCGCGAAGCGAACCCTCATAATCCGCCCGCATGCTAATCGGAGCGCACGTCTCGCCCGCGGGCGGCCTGCCCAAGGCGATCGAACGCGGTGTCGAGCGCGGCTGTCGGGCGATCCAAATCTTCAACCAATCTCCGCGCATGTGGAAACCGACGGTGTACCGCGACGAGGACGTGGCGGCATTCAGGCAGGCGATGGATTCCAGCCCGATCGACGCCGTCCTGATCCACGCCGTCTACCTGGTCAATTGCGCCAGCGATGACCGCGAGATCCGGGCGAAATCGCTGATGTCATTGACCCACTCCCTGAGAGTGGGTCAGGCGATTGGAGCATCGGGGGTCGTGCTGCACCCGGGCTCGGCCAAGGCCGGGGACGTCGGCGACGCGATCGCGCGGGCGGGTGAGACGATCCGCGAAGCTCTGCGCGAGAGCGCGGGCTGCGAGCTGCACCTCGAGAACACGGCCGGCGCCGGCGGGACGCTCGGACGCTCGTTCGACGAGCTGGCGCAGCTGTTGGAGGGCGCCAGCGGGGGCGAGCGCCTCGGCGTGTGCCTGGACTCTTGCCACCTGCTCGCCTCCGGCTACGACATACGCACACCCGCGGGCATGGCCGACGTGGTGCGCGAAGCCACGCGCAAGCTCGGTCGCGGACGCATCCGCTCGTTGCACCTCAACGACTCGCAGACCGCGCTCGGCTCCAACCGCGACCGTCACGCCAATATCGGCGCCGGCGAGCTGGGCGAGGAGGGCTGCGCCGCGTTTCTGGGTACACGGGGTCTGCAGCGGCTGCCGTGCGTGCTGGAGACGCCCGGCGAGAACCGCGGCGGGGCCTCGGCCGCCGAAGTCGCGCTGGCGGTGGCGCTGCACGAGCGCGGCGTCGCGGAGCGCGCTTAGGGCGATGCGCGTCGGCTTGACGCCCGCTAGCCGATCGCCGCGGCGGCCACCGGAGAAAACGCCTGCTCGAGCTCGGCGCGCAGCGTTGGGGTGTGCTGTACGCGGTACTCCTTGCCGAGGCGCAGCCGGCGCGTGCCTGCGGTCGTGTCGATCTCGACGAAGACGTCGGCCGGGCCGGGAAAGTCCTCGATCGCCTGCCTCAGGTCCTCGAGCGCGCTCGAGGACAGGTCCGCGGCGGCGACGCGCAGATGAACGGGCTGGGCCAGCGCGGTGGCTGTACGGGCAGCCGCGAGGGCGCCGGATCGCGCGCGCGCGATCTCCTCCGGCGATGGCGCAAAGGTCTCTACCGTCTGCACCACCACGCACGTCTTGCCGGCTTCCTTGTGGTCCACGCGACCCTTCACGAGCACCACCTCGTCCACCGCCAGCGCCGCCTCGTGCTCGGCCAGCGCCTTACCGAATATGAGCAGCTCAACCGCGCCGGCCAGGTCGTCGAGCGTGGCGAACATCATGTGATCGCCGCTGCGGGTGCGGATGCGCTTGGCCTCGGTGATGATGCCGCCGACCGTCACCCAGTCCTTGTCACGGCGGTCCTCCAGCGCGGAGATGGGGCAGTCGACGCGCGCGCGCAGGGCGTCGCGCAGCGGCTTGAGCGGGTGCGCGGAGACGAACAGCCCGATCGCTTCCTTCTCCGCAGCCAGCAGCTCGGCCTGGTCATACTCCTCCGCTGGTATCGACGGGTGGACGGGACGCGAGAGCCCCGCGCCGGCGACGGCCGCGCCCGCACCCGCGGCAGAACCGCCCGACGCACCGCCGCCCGAGCTAGACGCGTCGTCCTGGAGATCGAAGATCGACCCCTGCCCGATCAGCGCATCCTGCTGGATCTTCTGGCCGCTCGCCTGCGCCTGCTCGAGCACCGTCAGCATGCCCTTGCGGCTGGCGCCGGTCGAACCGAACGCGCCACACTTGACGAGCGCCTCGATCGCCTTCTTGTTGACCGTGCGGTTGTCCACGCGCTCGCAGAAGTCCCACAGCGACGTGAACGCGCGGGCGGGCGGGGACCCTTCCCGCGCCCGCTTGATCGCCTCGACCGCTTGGTAGCCGACCCCCTTCACGGCGTCCAGGCCGAAGCGGATGTTCCCGTCCACGACCGTGAACTCGTGGTCTGAGAGGTTGACGTCGGGAGGCAGGATCTCGATGCCCATCTCCTCGCAGCGGGCCACGAAGAACGGCACCTTGTCCTTGGTCGACATCACCGAAGAGATCAGCGCAGCCATGTACTCGGCGGGATGGTTGGCCTTCAGCCAGGCGGTGCGGTAGGCGATCAACGCGTAGCAGGCGGCGTGGGACTTGTTGAACGAGTAGTCGGCCGACTTCTCGTTCGTCTGCCACAGGAACTCGATCACCTGCGGACTCGTGCCCGACGCGCGACAGCCCTCTATGAACTCCGGCTTCAGCGCCGCCATCGCGGCGCGGTTCTTCTTGCCGATCGCCTTGCGCAGGTCGTCCGCCTTGGCCCCCGAGAAGCCGGCGAGCTCCTTCGAGATCTGCATCGCCTGCTCCTGGTAGAGGATCACCCCCTTTGAGGACTCGAGGATCGCGCGCAGGCGCTCGTCCGCGTAAGAGATGGCCTGCGGGTTGTGCTTGCCCTTGGCGTACACCGGAATCTGGTCCATCGCGCCCGGTCGATACAGCGCGTTGAGCGCGACGAGATCGTTGAACTCGTCCGGACGCACCTTCTTGAGCGCCTCGCGCATACCCTCTGACTCGAACTGGAACACGCCGGTGGAGTCGCCGCGGGCGAGCATCGCATACGTCCGCGCGTCGTCCAGCGGCAGCGTGGTCATGTCGGGGCGAGGAACGGCCTCGCCGTCGGTTCCCACGCTCGAGCGCTCGATGATGTCCAGCGCGTCCTCGATCACGTCGAGGTTGCGCAACCCGAGGAAGTCCATCTTCAGGATGCCGATCTCCTCAATTGGCTTCATCGAGAACTGGGTGACGGTGCGAAATACCCGTTCGCCGTTCTCGTCGGTGCCGGCGTCAGCGAGCTGCAAGGGCACGATGTCGGTCAGCGGCCGGTCGGCGATCACGACGGCGGCGGCGTGAATCGAGGAGTTGCGCACGATCCCCTCCAGACCCTGCGCGACGTCGATGATCCGCTTCGCCGTCGGGTCCTCGTCACAGGCCTTGCGCAGCGGCTGTCCCGGCTTCAGGCATTCCTCGAACGATGGGGCGCGGCCCATGATCGGGTCCGGGATCAGCTTCGCCAGGCGATCGCCACTGCCATAGTCGAAGCCAAGCACGCGCGCCGCGTCGCGTGTGGCGGCGCGCGGGAACATCTTGCCGAAGGTGACGATCTGCGCGACCGACTCGCGCCCGTACTTGTCGGTCACGTAGCGCATCACGCGCTCACGGCCGCGCACCGAAAAGTCGATGTCGATGTCCGGCATCGACACGCGCTCGGGGTTCAGGAAGCGCTCGAACAGCAGGTCATAGGACAGCGGGTCCACGTCGGTGATCGCCAGGCAGTAGGAGACGATCGAGCCGGCGGCCGAGCCGCGGCCCGGCCCGACCGCGATCCCGTTCTCCTTGGCGAACTTGACGAAGTCCCACACGATCAGGAAGTAGGCGTTGAAGCCCATGCCGTCGATCACGTCGAGCTCCATCTCCATCCGCTCGACCGCCGCAGCCGGCGGCGGATCGCCGTAGCGCAGGCGCAGGCCCTCGTGCACCCGCGCGCGCAGGAACTCGTGCTCGCTGCTGCCGTCGGGTGTCGGATAGCGGGGGATCAGCTGCTTGCCGAGCTCCAGCTCGACCGCGCAGCGCTCGGCGATCTCGAGCGTGCTCGCGATCGCCTCGGGCCACTCGGCGAACGCCGCGATCATCTCGTCGCTGTCGCGCAGGTAGAACTCGTTCGTTTCGAACGTCAGCTTCGGCGCGGCGATCGTGCTCTTGGTCTGCACGCACAGCAGCGCCGTGTGATGCTCGTAGTCCTCGCGGCTCAGGTAGTGCACGTCGCCGGTGCCCACCAGGCGCCCGCCCACCTCGCGCGCGATCCGCACGATCCCCTCGTTGCACTTCTCCTGGGCCGCGAGCCCGTTCTTCTGGACCTCGAAGTAGACGTTCTCGGGGCCGAACACGCGCAGCAGCTCGTCGACGTGGGCGCGGGCCTCGGTCGGACGATCCTCGAGCAGGCGCTGGCAGAAGCGCGACGCCAGGCAGCCTGTGAGCGCGAGCACCCCCTCCGAGTAGCGCTCCACCTGGGCGAGGTCGACGGTCGGCTTGCCTCTCTGCAGGCCCTCCAGAAAGCCCGCAGAGGAAAGCTTGACGAGGTTGCGGTAGCCCGCGTCGTCGGCAGCGAGGAGGGTCAGATGGTTGCGCTCCACCCTGCCGGCCGACGCTGTGTGGTCGTCGACCAGATAGATCTCACAGCCGATGATCGGCTTGACGTCGTGCTTCCTGCACGACTTGTAGAGCTCGACCGCGCCGTTCATCACGCCGTGGTCGGTGAGGCCGAGGGCCGGCTGGCCAAACCGCGCGGCACGCTCCGCCAGCGCATCGATCTTGCACGCGCCGTCGAGCAGCGAGTACTCCGAGTGGACGTGGAGATGGGCGCAGGAGGAGCTACTCACTGGCACTGCATGCTAGGCGGCCGCGCGGCGGACGATCAACGATCGCCTGCCTGCCCCCCGCCATGGGGGGTGCCCCGCTATGGGGTACGCCGCTGTTTGCGTCGTATCCGCACGCGCCCGATCCAGGACAAGCTGTGCTTGTGCGCCGGTGGGCGCCGAGCGGGCGCCGCGGGCTCGCCGCCGGCGCCGGGAGCGAGCTCCTCAGGGGCTGCTGGAGCGGCCTCGGCGCGGGCGCGCAGACGCTCGACGGCCGCCGCCAGGGCTTCGGCCATCTCGGCACCCTGCGACGCCGGGGCGGCGGCTGCAGCTTGGTGCTGGTCGATCTTCGATCGGTCGATCTCCGCTCGGTCGGCGACGAGCGCGGCGCTCACGCGGGCGACGATGCCCTTCATCTCGCCGAGCAGCGACTCCATCCGGCGGTGACCCTCGCGCATGCTCTCCAGCAGCAGCTCCGAGCGCTCGCGCGCGGCCCGCTCGGCGTCGAGCCGGCGCTGAATCTCCAGCGCCCGGCGCTCCAGCTCGCTCAGCCGCGCTTGCAGGTCCTGCCCGGCGAGCGCTTGGAGATCGGCCCGCACGACGGCGCGCTCGGCGGCGGCCGCCTGCTCGACCTCGGCGAGCTGGCGCTGGACGTCCTGCAGCCGTCGCGTCAGCTCTTCGGCGTCGCGCTCGCCCGTGCTCAGACGGGCGCTCAACTGCTCGAGCTCCGCGCGACTGTCGCGGTCCAGCGTCAGCAGCCGGTCCTCGGCCTCGACCCGCAGCTGCTGCTCGGCGTACTCGCGCTGCTTGACGCGTCGCAGCTCGTGCTCGCGCTCGAGCGCGGCGGCGCGCTCGGCCTCCAGCAGCTCGGTGGTCCGCAGGCGCTCGTCCTCAGCCTCGCGCAGGCGCTGCTGCAGGCTCGCCACATGGCGTTCGAGCGTCTGCACGGTGGCTTCCGCGGCCTCGGCGCGACGCGTCAGCGCGACCTCCCCACTCTCGGCGGCGCGGCGAGCGCGGCGTTCGGCCAGCAGGTCGCCCTCGCTCCTGCGCGCGCGACCCTCGGGCCCGGCGCCGTGCTCGCCGTTCGGCGTCTCGCTTCCCTCTGCCATCACGTTGACGGGCAAGCTACGCGGCGCGCCGGACGGCTGCGCCCCGGCGCACAGGCCTCTGCCCCTCAGCCCTCCTGCTCGTCGCGCAGGCGCCACGCCATACGCGACTGCAGCGACCACAGCTCGATGAACCCCGGCGCGGCGGTCTGCGAGAACAGCCCGCCGGACTCCGCGAACGTCGCCAGCCGCGCGTCGTAGACGGCGTTGGGAGAGGAGCGCGTCACCACGCGCGCGTGACCCTTGTAGAGCTTCACGCCGACCGTGCCGGTGACGCGCTCGTTGACGCGATCCATGTAGGCGTCGAGATCGCCGCGCAGCGGCTCCCACCACAGCCCGGCGTAGACGAGATACGCCCACTGCCGGTCGAGCTCGGGCTTGAACTGGTTCTGGTGGATCGTGCACACGAGGCGCTCGAGCTCCTGATGGGCCGGCAGCACGATCGCCGCCGCGGGAGCCTCGTAGATGTCGCGCACCTTCAGCCCCACGATGCGATCCTCGATGTGGTCGACGATGCCGACGCCGTGACGCGCGCCGATCGCGGCGGTCCGTTCGATCAGCTCGACCAGCTCCAGCCGCTCCCCGCCCAGCGCCACAGGGATGCCACGCTCGAAGCTCAGCTCGAGCTGCTCGGGCTGGTCGGGCGCGTCCTCGGGACGGGTGACGAGCTGGAACACGTCGTCCTCGGGCGGGTGCTCGAGATCCTCGATCCAGCGCCCCTCTGAGGAGCGCCCCCACAGGTTGTCGTCGATCGAGTACGGCGCCGACTCGGTGCCAGGTTGGGTCGGGAACGTCTTAATCGGGATGCCGTGCTCGCGCGCGTAGGCGATCTCCTCGTCGCGGCCCATCTGCCACGAGCGCACCGGCGCGATCACCTTCAGCTCGGGCGCGAGCGTCGCCACCGTCGCCTCGATCCGAACCTGGTCGTTGCCTTTGCCAGTGCAGCCGTGGGCGATCGTGTCACAGCCGCTACGGCGCGCGTGCTCGACCGCCAGCTTGGCGATCAGCGGACGGCCGAGCGCCGTGAACAGCGGATAGCCGCCGTACAGCCCGTTGGCCTTGATCGCTGGCGCCAGGTACTCGCGCGCGAACTGCGTCCTGGCGTCCACCACGTGGCACTCCAGCGCGCCGAGCTGCATCGCCTTGCCCCTGATCACCTCGTAGTCCTCGCCCGGTTGCCCGAGGTTGACCGTCAGACACACGACCTCGGCGCCGTAGGCGTCCTGGATCCACTTCAGTATCACGCTCGTGTCGAGCCCGCCCGAGTACAGCAGCAGAACGCGGTGAACGTGCGCGGGGTCGGCCTCGTAGGAGGCGGTTCGGACGGTAGGGATCTCGTGCTCGCGGCTCACGGTCGGCGAAGGCTACTGGCCCCGTTCCATCAACGGGTAGGTCGCTCGACCTTCGGCGAAGCCGAGCTTGGCGTACAGCGCCTGCGCGTCGGCGGTGTGCAACAGCCAGCGCACGTCTGATGGGATCCCGCCCACCCCGCCCACCTCGTCGACGCGGCCGTCGACGATCTCGCGTACCAGCGCGAGCCCGAGCCCGCGGCCGCGGAAGGCGGGCAGCACGTACACGTCGGCCAGGTAGGCGATGGTCGCGCCGTCGGAGACCGCGCGCGCGAATCCCACCTGCTCGCCGCCGCTGTAGAGCCCGACGACCCTGCTCGAGCCGCGGATCGCGCGCTCGACGCGTGCGCGCGGGCGCCCGCGACCCCAGTAGGACTCGCGGCTGATGAACGCGTGGACGGCGTCCACGTCGACGCGAGCGGGATCGTCGTCGAGCTCGAGGCCGCCCGCGAGCGCCCGCCGCACCGCTCAGCCCTCGAGCGCGGCGCTCAGCCGCCGCAGCGCCTCGTCTATCTCCGCCTTGGCGACGATCAGGGGCGGCAGCAGGCGCAGGGTGGTCGGTCCGGTGGCGTTGACGACGAGCCGCTGCTCGAGCAGCGCGCGGCGAACGACCGCCGGTGCGGGCACGTCCAGCTCACACGCGAGCATCAGCCCGCGCCCGCGCACGGACACGACGTGTGGTAGGCGCTCCAGGCCTGAGGCGAGCCGCTCACCGAGCTCGCGCACGGCGCCGAGCAACGCGGGATCGTCGGTCAGCTCGAGCGCTGCCAGCGCCGCGGCCGCCACCACGGGCCCGCCGGCGAACGTCGAGCCGTGGTCGCCCGGCGCCAGCACATCGGCGAGGCGCGCGCCGGTGATCAGCGCGCCGATCGGCAGACCGCCGCCGAGCGCCTTGGCCACGGTGATCGCATCGGGCTCGACGCCCGTCTGCTCATAGGCCCACAGCGTGCCGGTACGGCCCATGCCGCATTGCACTTCGTCGAAAACGAGTGCTGCGCCGTGCTCGTCGCAGGCCTCGCGCGCTGCCGCGAGCAGCTCCGCGGAGAGCACGTGCACGCCGCTCTCGCCCTGGATCGCCTCCACCAGCACCGCCGCGGTGCGCGCGTCGACCGCCGCGCGCAGCGCGTCCGGCTCGGGTGCCACCGCGCGGAAGCCGGGAACCAGCGGCGCGAATGGAGCCTGCTTGGACTCCTGCGGCGTCGCCGACAGGGCGCCGTATGTACGCCCGTGGAAGGCGCCGTGGACGACCACGACGTCGCCGGCGGCGCGCGCCTTGCGCGCGAGCTTGATCGCCGCCTCGTTGGCCTCGGCGCCGGAGTTGCAGAAGAACACCTTGCCGCCGAGGCTCGACTCCGATAGGTGCCTGGCGAGGCGTAGCGCGGGCTCGGTATAGAAGAGGTTGCTCGCGTGCATCAGGCGCCCGACCTGCTCGCGCACCGCGGTCACCACGCGTGGATGGCAGTGCCCGACGTTCGTGACCGAGATGCCGCACAGGAAGTCCAGATATTCGTTGCCGTCGACGTCCCACAGGCGGGCGCCCTCGCCGCGTACGAACTCCACGGGCAGGCGTGCGTAGGTATGCACCACGCTGGTGCGCTCGAGCTCCTGCAGCTCCACCAGGCTCACGCTGCCATCTCGATCTTCGTCCCGATCCCCGCGTCGGTGAACAGCTCCAGCAGCAGCGAGTGCGCGATCCGCCCGTCGAGGATGTGCGCGGCGCTGACGCCGTTCTCGATCGCCTCCACGCAGGCCTCGAGCTTGGGGCGCATGCCGCCCTGCAGCGTCGGCAGGGCGTCGTGCACCTGCTCGATCGTGGCGTGCGCGATCAGGCTCGCCGGATCGGGAGGATCGCCGAGCCAGCCGGGAACGTCGGTGAGGAACACCACCTTGTAGGCGCCGAGCGCGCCCGCCACCGCTCCTGCGGCCTCGTCCGCGTTGACGTTGTAGGACTGCCCATCGCGGTCGGCGCCGACCGACGCGATCACCGGGATGTAGTCGCTGGCGACGTGCTGGATCACGCCGACGCTGACCCGCTCGACGCGCCCGACGAAGCCGATGTCCTCGCCGTCCGGCGCCGCGCGACGCACGACGCGGAACAGCGAGCCGTCGTCGCCGCACAGGCCCACCGCGGGCTGGCCGTGACGGTTCAGGCGCAGGACGATCTCCTTGTTGACCTTCCCCACGAGCACCATCTTGGCGACCTCGACCGTGCGCTCGTCCGAGACGCGCAGGCCGCCGACGAACTGCACCGGGAGCCCGAGGCGCTCCATGTAGTCGGTGATCTCCGGGCCGCCGCCGTGCACCACGATCGGGTTCAGCCCGACGTACTTGAGCAGCACGACGTCGCGCGCGAACTCCTCGCGCAGGGCTGGATCCTCCATCGCGGCGCCCCCGTACTTGATGACCACGGTCTTGCCGTGGAACTCCCTGATGTAAGGAAGCGCCTCCAGCAGCGTGCCTACGTCGCGCATCGCGTCCTCTCTCATGTCGTGTAGTCGCCGTTGACGCTGACGTACTCATGCGAGAGGTCCGAGAAGAACACCTCGGTCTCGGCCTGCTCGCCCGGCAGCGCTACCTCGTACTCGACCTCGTCCGCCTGCACGGCGCGCGCCAGCGCGGCCGCGTCGTAGGGGATCACGGCGCCCGCCGAGCACACGTGGATCCCCTCGATCGAGATGTCCAGCGCGAGCGGCGGTGTGAGCCCATCCTCGCGTGGACGCTGGATCGCCCCGCCGACGGCCTGGACGATCCGCCCCCAGTTGGGGTCGCCGCCGTGCAGCGCGGCCTTGACGAGCGGGGAGTTGGCCACCGCACGCGCGGCCGCCTCGGCGCGCTCGAGCCCCCCGCCGCGCACCACCACGCGGGCGATCCGCCCCGCGCCCTCGCCGTCGGCGACGATCATGATCGCGAGCGCCCGCAGCAGCGCGTCGAGCGCCTCGCCGAAGCGCAGCTCGTCCTCGCTGTCGGGCGCCACGACGACGCCGCTCGCGCCGGAGGCCATCAGGATCGCGGTGTCGTTGGTCGAAAGCTGCCCGTCCACGGACGCGCGGTCAAAGGAGCGCTTGACGCACACGCCGAGCAGCAGGTCGGCGGTCTCCGGCGCGAGCGCCGCGTCGGTCTGCACGAAGCAGAACATCGTGGCGAAACGCGGGGAGATCATGCCGGCGCCCTTGCACTGAGCGCTTACGCGCACCTGGCCGGCGGGCAGCTCCACCTCCAGGCACGCACGCTTCTCGAAGGCGTCGGTCGTCTGAATCGCCTGCTGCAGGTCCGCGTCGCCCTCACGGCGCAGCTGTGCGCGCGCCGCGAGGATGCCCCTCAGGACGGCGTCCACCGGCAGGAAGTGGCTGATAGCGCCGGTCGACGCGAGCGCGACGGCTGCCTCGCCCACGCCCAGCGCCGCCGCCGCGGCGCCCTGCGTCTTGGCCGCGTCTTCGAGCCCGCGCCGGCCGGTGGCGGCGTTTGCGCAGCCGGCGTTGGCGAGCACCGCGCGCAACGCGTCGAGCTGGCAGCGCTCCTGACTGAGCAGGACCGGCGCGGCGGGGGTGCCCGTGGCGGTGAAGCGCGCGGCGCTGACCGGGTGCTCGGCGTCGCACACCAACAGGCCCAGGTCGGGCTTGCCGCTGGGCTTGATTCCGCAGGCCACCCCGGCGGCGCGGAACCCGCCCGGCAGCCCAGCGTCGAGGCGGAGCTCGCGTACGTGCGCCGGGGCGGACACCCAGCGCGAGCGGAAGAGCTGCCGTGCCGTGGCACGCTGCTCAGAGCCGGCGCTCACGCCAGCCCTCTGGTCTCGGGGTATCCGAACATCAGGTTCAGGTTCTGCACGGCCTGCGAGGAGGTCCCCTTCCAGAGGTTGTCGATCGCGCCGAACGCGACCACCTTGCCCGTGTGCTGATCGCTGGCGGCGAACACGCGGCAGTAGTTGGTCTCGCGCACCTCCAGCACGCCCGGCGGGTCCGCGACGACCTCCACGAACGGCTCGGTGGCGTACATGCCGTGGAACAGATCACGCAGCTCCTCGGCGGCGAGCGGGCGCGTCGGGGTGACGTAGCAGCTGACCATCTCGCCCTCGTCCAGCGGGACGAGGTGGGCCTGGAACTGCACCCTCAGCTCGGGGTGGGCGGGATCCAGATCACACAGCTGCTGCTCGATCTCGGGCGTGTGCCTGTGGGCGGCGACCTTGTAGGGGACGATGTTCTCGCCGGCCATCGACAGGTGCGTGGTCTCGTCGAACACGCGCCCGGCGCCGGAGATGCCCTGCTTGGCGTCGATCACCACATCCGCGATCAGGCCAGCGCGGGCGAGCGGCGCGAGCGCGAGCAGCGAGGCGGTCGGATAGCAGCCGGGGTTGGCGACGATCGTCGCACCGGCGATCCGCGCGCGGTGCAGCTCCGTCAGCCCGTAGACGGCCTGCTCGAGCAGCTCGGGCCGCGGATGGGTGCCGTACCAGCGCTCGTAGGTGGACAGTGAGCCCAGGCGGAAGTCTGCGCTCAGGTCGACCACGCGGATGCCCTGCTCGCGCAACGCTGCGACGGTCGGGGCGGCGGCGGCGTGGGGATATGCGACGACCGCGGCGTCGATGCGCGCGAGCCGATCGAGCTCGAGCTGCTCGATCGACAGCGGCACGCGGTAGCGCGGGTAGAGATCCCCCAGGGGCCGGCCGAGCTCCGAGCGCCCGGTCACGGCCACCAGCTCGAAATCGGGATGGCGCCAGAGCAGGTGCGCGGCGAGCGCGCCGGCGAAGCCGGTCGCCCCGGCGACGATCACGCGCGCGCCGTCGCTCGCGTGTGTCTGCGACGCGGCCTGCCTATCCACGCAGCTCACCACCGATCTCGCCGAGGGCGAGCACGATCCGCGCGCGCACCGGAGCGACGTCCTCGTCGGTGAGCGTGCGCTCGAGCGCACGGAAGGACAGCGCGAGCGCCAGCGAGCGCCGGCCCTCCCCCACCTGCTCGCCGGTGTACACGTCGAACACGCTCACCTCGTCGAGGATCACGCCGGCCGCGGTGCGCACGCGCGCGAGCGCCTCGGCCGCGGACACGGACTCGGGCAGCGTCACAGCGAGGTCTTGACGTAACGGCGGGAACGGCCCGAACGCCCGGAAAGCCACCAGTGGTGGTGCGAGCGCGGCCAGCCTGCCGAGGTCGATCGCGAACGCGGCCGTGCGCTCGCCTGTCCCTGAATGGGGGAGGTCCCACGCGCTCGCCACGAGCGGGTGCAGCTCGCCGATGAAGCCCAGCCGGGCGCTCTGCCCCTGCCCGTTCGCGACGAGCACCGCGGCGCTGCGGCCGGGATGCAGGAACGGCCAGGCGCGCGGCTCCACCGACCACTCGAGCTGGAAGCGCTCGAGCAGCGCACCGAGCAGCGCCTTGGCGGCGAAGAAATCCGCCTCGCGCCGTTCTCCGCGCCAGGAGCGGCGCGCCAGGCCGCCGCTCAGCAGCACGCCGAGCGCGTGGTGCTCATCGGCCGGCTGCGCGCGGGTGCTCGCCGCCTCGGTGCTCGCCGCAGGCGTGCTCGCCGAGTGGGTGGGGATGCGATCGTTTGCGCGATACACCGTGCCCGACTCGAAGATCGCGATGTCTGGACCGTTGCGCGAGACGTTGTGGCGGGCCGCGTCGAGCAGCGAGCCGAGCAGCGTCGGGCGCATCATCGACTGCCCCTCCGACAGCGGGCTCTCGAGCATGAGCACGCGCCGCATGTCGTGATCGGCGGGGAGCCGCAGGCGCTCGAGCAGCTCGGGGTCGGCGAAGCTCCAGCCTACGATCTCGTACAGGCCGCGACCCACCATCGCGTCCTCGGCGGCGCGGCGAACGCGTTGCGCGTGGGTCAGTCGGCCGGCCGCGCCCCGGCGCGCCGGCAGCGTCGCCGGCAGTCGCTCCAGGCCATTTATGCGCGCGACCTCCTCGATCAGGTCGACCTCGCGCGTGACGTCGTCGCGCCGCAGCGCCGGCACGCTCACGTCGAGGCCGTCGGCACGTGGTTGGCTGGCGAAGTCGAGGGCGCCCAGGATCTGCGCCTGGCGCTCCACGGCGACGGGCACGCCGAGGATCGCCTGCACGCGCGCCGCGCGCAGGCGGATCACGTTTGGCTGAGATCCGGCCCACCCGTGCTCGCGGATGTCGATCGTGCCGGGCGCGACCGTCGCTCCGCACAGCTCGATCAGCAGGCGCGTGGCGATCGCCTGCGCGTGCATGCACTGCTCGGGCTGCAGCCCCTTCTCGAAGCGACCGGAGGCCTCGCTGCGCAACCCCAGCGCCCACGAGCTGCGGTGGATGTTGGGGCCGCTCCAGGTGGCGACCTCGAGCAGCACGCGCGTGGTGTCCGGCTCGACCTCCGAGCGCGCGCCGCCCATCAGCCCGGCGATCGACGTGGGCCCGTCGGCGTCATCGATCACGACCACCTCGCGGTCGAGCACACGCGTCTGACCGTCGAGCGTCTGCACGCGCTCGCCGTCGTGGGCGCGGCGCACCGTCAGCTGGCCCAGCCCTCCGGGCTGTGCCCCCAGCGACGCGGTCGAGGTCGAAAGCGTGCAGTGGCTGCCCGCTCGCCAGCATCGCGTAGTTGGTGATGTCGACGACGTTGTTGATCGTCCGCTGCCCCGCGGCCGCCAGCCTCGCCTTCAGCCACAGCGGAGATGGCGCGATCGTGACGTGCTCGAACACGCGCGCCGTGAACCGCGGGCACAGGTCGGGGCACTCGACCCGCACCTCGGCCCCCGCCACGGGCCCCGCCGAGCCCGGGTCCTCGCTCCAGGGAGGGGCAGCCAGCGGGGCGCTGGCCGCTGTCACCTCGGTCGCGGCGTGCAGCTCGCGCGCCACGCCGTAGACGCCCAGGCAGTCGGGCCGGTTGGGCGTGATCTCCAGCTCGAGCACGTCGATCGCGATCGGCAGCACGTCAGCCAGCGGCGTGCCGGGCGCCAGCTCCGCATCGATCTCGAGGTCGTCGAGGACGAGGATGCCGTCGCTGCGATCGCCGCCCGAGGTGATCTCCAGCTCTGACTCGGACAGGATCATCCCTTCGGAGACGACGCCGCGCAGCTTCGCCTGCTTCAGCTTGCTGCCGTCGGGCATCAGCGCGCCGGGGCGCGCCACCGCCACGGTCTGGCCGGCGGCGACGTTGGGGGCGCCGCAGACGATCGTCGCCGGGCGGGCGCCGGCGAGCTCTGCCCCGCCGAGGTCGACCGTGCACAGCTTCAGCCGATCGGCGTCCGGGTGGCGCTCGGCCTCGAGCACGCGTCCGACCACGAAGCCCTCGGTCGATGGGACCCCGTGGTGGTGGATCGCCTCGACCTTCGTGCCGGTCATCGTCAGGCGCTCCTCGATCCCGTGCACGTCGAGCTCCGGATCGCAGTATTCGCGCAGCCACGGCAGCGGCACCCTCATGGCCGGCTCCTCATCCGAACTGCTCCAAGAACCGGAGATCATTCTCGTAGTACAGGCGCAGGTCGGGGATGCCGTGCTTGAGCATCGCGATCCGCTCGACCCCGAGCCCCCACGCAAAGCCCTGGACCTGCTCGGGGTCATAGCCGGGCGCGTTGGCCTCGGTGGTGGGCACGTGGGCGTACACGTTGGGATCGACCTCGCCGGCGCCGAGCACCTCGAGCCAGCCCTCGCCCTTGCACAGGTGGCAGCGCGAGCCGTCCTTCAAGAAGCCCGCGCCGGCGCAGTGAAAGCAGGAGACGTCGACCTCGACGCTGGGCTCGGTGAACGGGAAGAAGTGGGGGCGGAGCCGCACGTCGCGCTCGCTTGCGCCCTCACCGGTAGCGCCGAACACCGCGCGCGCGAACTCCAGCAGCGTTCCCTTCAGGTCGGCGAGCGTGATGTCCTCGTCGACCGCCAGCCCCTCGATCTGGTGGAACTGGGGCGTGTGCGTGGCGTCGGAGTCGGGCCGGTACACGCGGCCGGGGATCACCACGTACAGCGGCGGCGGGTGCGCCTCCATCGCGCGCACCTGCATCGGCGAGGTGTGGGTGCGCAGCACGAGCTCCTCGGCCGCGAGCGGTGAGGGCGGCTGCCCCGGGCGCGACTCGGCCGGCTCCAGCAGGTCCGGGCGGGCGAGGTAGAACGTGTCGGTGTGTGCGCGCGCGGGGTGCGTGGGGCTGTGGTTGAGCGCGTCGAAGTTGTAGTGGACGGTCTCCACCTCGGGGCCCTCCATGACGGTGAAGCCGAGACCGAGGAAGATGTCTTCGAGCTCGCGCCGGGTGGCGGTGAGCACGTGCAGGCGGCCGAGGAGCTCGGGTGGGGCGCCGGGCAGCGTGACGTCGACGCGGTCGGCCAGCAGCCGCCCGTCGAGCTCTGCGCCCGACAGCTCGCCGGCGCGCGTGCCGATCAGCGCCTCGAGCGCCTGGCGCGCCTCGTTGGCGGCCTTGCCCACCTGCGCCCGCTGCTCGGCGTCGAGCTCGGCGACGCTCCGCAGCATCTGCGGGAGCTCGGCCTTGCGCCCGAGGTAGCGCACGCGCAGCTGCTCGAGCGCCTCGGTCGAGGTGGCCGCGGAGATCGCGCTCTCGGCCTCACCTTGCAGCTGCTCGATCCGATCGATCATGACGCCGGCACCGTATCGTTGGGGCGGGCGGGACAGCGATACGGTCGGCGGGTCATCTCGTACAGCGCCACGGTGGCGGCCATCGCCGCGTTGAGCGAGTCCGAGCGAATCGGGATGCGCGCGACCCGCTCGCACGCGCTCACGAGCTCGGCTGGCAGCCCGTCGCGCTCGGCGCCCACCAGCAACGTGAGGGCTACCGCGCCCGCGCCCGCGTCCGCGTCGAGCGGCCCTCTCAGCGGCTCGTCGGCTCGGGCGTCCAGCGCGACGCGCTCGCCGGGCAGCTCGGCCGGATCGTCCACGCGCGCGAGCGCCACCGAGAAGATCGCGCCCATGCTCGCGCGCACCGCCTTGGGCGAGTGGGGATCGGCGCAGCCCGGCCCGAGCGCCACGCACGAGGCGCCGAAGGCGTGCGCTGAGCGCAGCACCGTGCCGACGTTGCCCGGGTCGCCCACCCCGTGCAGGTATACGCACAGCGGCCCAAGCGCTGCTCCCCAGCGCTGCTCGTATACGCCGATCACGCGCGTGCCCGACCCGAGCGTTGAGACGCGCGCGAGCGCGGAGCGCTCGACATCAAAAAAATTGTCGTCCCCGAGGCTCGATCCGGCCAGGCGGTAGCCCTCGACCGCTGAGCACCCCGCGAGCGCGGCGCTCGCGATCAGGTCCTCGCCCTCGGCCAGGAACCTGCCGCTGCGCGCGCGCTCGCGCTTGGTGTGCAGGCGGCGCACGGCCTTCAGGCGGGGATTGTGGGGGGATTGGATCTGGCTCATGTGGTGGGGTGTGGGATCTCGTTGGTGGCTGGCGTGCGAACAAAAAGGGCGCCGTCCTTTTCAGGAGCGACGCCCGGGAGGCTGTCTGTCGTTTGCCGGGTCCCCGGCGGGTCCGGGGTCAGGCAGCCGACGCCTCGCGGGCGACCTCGGCGAAACGTCGGAACGTGTCGGCGTCGCGCACGGCGATGTCGGCGAGCACCTTGCGGTCGAGCTCGACGCCGGCCAGCGACAGGCCGTGCATGAACTGCGAGTAGCTCATGCCGTTGATTCGCGCTGCGGCGTTGATGCGCGTGATCCACAGCCTTCTGAAGTCGCGCTTGCGGTTGCGCCTGTCGCGGTAGGCGTAGGCGTCGGCCTTCAGCAGCGCCTCCTTGGCGCGCCTGTAGTTGGAGTGCGCCTCGCCGCGGAAGCCCTTGGTGCGCTCGAGCGTCGCGCGGCGCTTCTTGCGCGCGCCGACGGAGCGCTTGACGCGCGTCACTTGCCCACCCCCAGCATCCGCTTGACCCGCGGCACGTCGTGGCCGGAGAGGAGCGCCGGCTCGCCGAGCTGGCGCTTGTGTTTGGGCGACTTCTTCTCGAGGATGTGGCTCGTGAAGGCGTGGCGTCCGCGCACCTTGCCGGTGGCGGTGACTTTGAAGCGCTTCTTGGCGCCGGAGTGTGTCTTCATCTTGGGCATCGTGAACCGCCGATTATGACACGGTGCTGTCCGCGGGGTCCTTCGCGTCCTCGGAGCTGGCTGCGTCGGCGGCCTCGTCGGCGATCTCGCCGTTGCTCGGCGGCAGGTCGGCCTGCGGTGGCGGCTCAGCGTCCAGGGCCGGCTCAATGGCCGCGGGCGGCTCAGCGTCCAGGGCCGGCTCAGCGGCGGGGGGCGGCTCGGAGACGAGCGGCGAGCCGATCGCGGCGGACGCCACGTCGCCGATGTGCGCGCCCTCGGGGAGCACTCTGTCGGCGGCCTCGCCGGCGTCGGCCTTGCCCGCGAGCACGGCCTTCGACGGGGCCATCATCATCGTCATGTTGCGTCCTTCCTGCATCGGGCGCTGCTCGACCACGCCGAGGTCGGCGAGCTCCTCGGCGAGGCGGTCGAGGATCGCGGTGCCGCGCTCGGGGTGCGTGACCTCGCGCCCGCGGAACATGATCGTGACCTTGACCTTGTCCTTGTGGCGCAGGAAGCGCTCGACGTGGTGCTTCTTGGTGTCGTAGTCGTGCTCGGCGATCTTGGGGCGAAACTTGATCTCGCGCACGGTGATCTGCTGTTGGTGCTTGCGCGCCTGCTTGACCTTCTGCGCCTGCTCGTACTTGTACTTGGAGTAGTCGAGCACGCGGCACACGGGCGGGCGCGCCTCGGGCGCGACCTCCACCAGGTCGAGGTCGCGCTCCTGCGCAAAGACGAGCGCGTCCGCGGTCTTGAGCACCCCGATCTGCTTGCCCTCGTCGTCGATCAACCGCACCTCGGGCACGCGAATCCGCTCGTTGATCCTCGTCGTGTCCCGCTCGGGCGGGCGCCGGTCGAACCTGCGGGGAACCGGCACTAGCTATGGTGGACGCGCGTCAAACGAACGCTACGCGTGGCTCTGTAAGGATTTGTCGGGCTTCAATGCGGACGAGTATAGCTCGCCTGCGAGCCGATCTGTGAACTCTTTGAGAGCCACGCTGCCCTCGTCTCCGCCGCGGTGCTCGCGTACGGACACCGCCCCGTCGCGCTGCTCGCGCTCGCCGACGACCAGCATGTAGGGGATCTTGCGCAGCTCGGCGTCGCGGATCTTGCGGGCGATCGACTCGCTGCGCTGGTCGAGCTCGACGCGGATGTCCTGCTCGCGCAGGCTGTCTGTGACGGAGGCGCCGTAGTCGTTGAAGCGGTCGGACACGGGCAGCACGATCGCCTGCACGGGCGCGAGCCACAGCGGCAGCTCGCCGGCGTAGTGCTCAAGCATGATGCCGATGAAGCGCTCGTAGGAGCCGAGCAGCGCGCGATGGATCATCACGGGGCGGTGCTCGGCGTTGTCGGCGCCGGTGTAGTGCAGCTCGAAGCGCTCGGGCATCGAGTAGTCGATCTGCACAGTCCCGAGCTGCCAGGAGCGCCCGAGCGAGTCGGTTACGTGCATGTCGATCTTGGGCCCGTAGAAGGCGCCATCACCCGGGTTCAGCTCACAGGAGAGGCCCTGCGCCTGCAGCGCTCGCGCGAGATGCTCCTCGGCGTGGTCCCACGTCTCATCGCTGCCGCTGCGCACCTCCGGGCGCGTGGAGAGCTCCAGGCGCAGGTCGAAGTCGAACAGCGCGTAGGTGGCGAAGGCCATCTCCAGGCAGCCCTTCAGCTCGTCCTGAACCTGCTCCTCGGTGCAGAAGATGTGGGCGTCGTCCTGGGCGAAGTGCCTGGCCCGCAGCAGCCCGTGCAGCACGCCGGAGGCCTCGTTGCGGTGCAGCAGGCCGGGCTCGGAGTAGCGCACCGGCAGGTCTCTGTAGGAGTGGCGCTGCGTGCCGAACAGGTGCAGGTGCGCGGGGCAGTTCATCGGCTTGATGCCCATCTCGCGGCCCTCCACCTCGAGCGTGAACATGTGCTCGCGGAACTTGCCCCAGTGCCCGGATGTCTTCCACAGCTCGGCGTCGAAGATCAGCGGCGTCTTGACCTCGGTGTAGCCGCGTTCGTGTCCCATCCGGCGCGAGAGCGCCACCAGCGTGTTCCACACGGTCGTGCCCGCGGGCAGCCAGAAGGCGGCGCCCGGGGAGATGTCGGAGAAGGTGAACAGCCCGAGCTCGCGCCCGAGCTTGCGATGGTCGCGCGCCTTGGCCTGCTCGATCCGCTCCAGGTGCTGGTCGAGCTCGGCCTTGGAGAAGAACGCGGTTCCGTAGATCCGCGTGAGCATCGTCCTGGTGGAGTCCCCGCGCCAGTAGGCGCCGGCGACGGAGCTCAGCTTGAAGGCACCGACGCTCTCGGTGGTTGGCGCGTGCGGGCCGCGGCAGAGGTCGGTGAAGGGGCCGTTGGTATACAGCGAGACCGTCTCGATCGGATCGCCACCCGCCCGGGCCCCAGCGGCACGACCCTCGCGGTCGCCCGCCGCGGCGGCGCGCACGAGGTCGTCGATCAGCTCAACCTTGTAGTCCTGGCGCTCGACGAGGAAGCGCTCGCGCGCGTGCTCGACCGGCACATCCTCGCACTCGAAGCGCTCAGCGGCCTTGATGTGGGCGCGCATCCGCTCTTCGATCACCGGGAAGTCCGCCTCGGACACGCTCACGCCTTCGGGGAACTCGAAGTCGTAGTAGAAGCCGTCCTCGATCGGCGGCCCGATCGAGATCTTCACGCCGTCGTAGAGCTCCGTGACCGCCGCGGCGAGCACGTGCGCGGCGTCGTGGCGGATCAGCTGCAGGGCCTGCGGCCCGCTTTTTTGAGTGAGGATCGCGATGTGCGCCCCGTCGGGCAGTGGACGCGCCAGGTCGCGCAGCTGTGGAGCATCGCCGTCGTCTCGCTCGGAACCCACGCTGACCTCGACCGCCAGCGCGGCGCGCGCGAGGCCCGGCCCGATCGCGGCGGCGGCGTCGGCGCCCGTGGCGCCGTCGGGGAGCGCCAGCGCCTTGCCGTCTGGAAGCGTGACCGTGACCGTCATCGCGCTGGAGGCTATCCGCCTGCGGCGCGAGCGCGTCAGGCGATCTGCGACAGCGCGTCGCTAGCGTGCCGGCGCGTGGGTCGCAGGCGCGCGCTTCATCGCACCCGCCGCGCGAGGAAGTCGACAAGCGCGCCGCTGGCGCGCTCGGGCTGATCGTCCCACACGAAGTGCCCGGCGCCCTCGAAGATCGCGAGCTCCGAGCCCGCCAGCTCCGCGTGGAAGCGGTGCGCCATCCGCACGCCGGCGAAGCGGTCGTGCTCGCCCCACACGATCAGCGCCGGCACTCCCAGCGCGGCCACGCGGCCTTCGTAGGGGAGCAGCTTGTCGAACTCGCCCGAGCGGTAGAGCTCGAGCTGGCCGCGGCGGCGCACGTCGTCGGCGAACGCCTTCCAGTACTGGCCGAGCGCCTCGTCGGTCATGCCGCTGGAGACCGAGCGCAGCGCGGCGAAGAAGCCCTCGCGCGTGTAGGAGTCGATCAGGCTCTCGCCCTCCCCCGGTGTGCGCATCACGTTCGCCAGGTCATGCCAGCGGCGATCGGCGAAGAAGCCCCCGTCGGAGATCACGAGCGCGCGCGCAGCGCCCGGATGATCGCACGCCCAGCGTAGGCCGATCGCGACACCCCAGTCGTGCGTGACGAGCACGACCGAGCCCAGCTCCAGCTCGCGCACGAAGCGCTCGAGCGCCTCGACGTGGCGCTCCCACGTCGCGGGCGGGTCGGGCTCGGAGTCGCCGTATCCGGGCAGGTCCGGCGCGAGCGCCAGCCACCCCGCGTCGGCGAGCGCGGGCAGCACCGCGTGCCACATGTACGAGGACTCCGGGTAGCCGTGCACGAGCACGACCACGCGATCGCTCGACGCTCCGGCCTGTCTGTAGGCCAGTCCACCCGCACGCGCGAGCTCGCTCAAGTGGGGTCGCTCACGCGCGACGCTCCAGCGCCCTCAGACGATCGCGTTGACCTCGACCGCTTCCGCGTTGGTCTGCGTCGCGGTCCCAGCCAGGCCGAGCGGTTCGAGCGGTCCTCCGCCCAGCGAAGCCTTGAGCACGTCGCTCGGTGCGCCTTCGAAGTGTTCGGGCTTCTGTTTGCCCTTGCTCGCCTTGAACGCAAGCGTCGTCGTCGTGAGCATCTTGTCCACGACGACCGGCACCAGAACCGACCCGGTCACGGTGACAAGCGCGCCGCCGGCACAGCTGTATTCCATGAACGGCCCGGTGGTCACGACGGGGAAGATTTCCAGCGCGACCTTCTTGCTCGACTTGATCTCCCATCCGAGCACGCCTTCGAGCGTCTTGGTTTCGAGGTCCCCTTCAGCGAGGCCCGGCGTCGTGCACGCATGGCCACTCGATACGCACCCTGAGAGCTTGAGCAGGACGTTCGCGACGCCCGTGGCGCCACGGTATTCACCGCCGCCGGTCGCGTTCTGGCACGTCACCTGGGTCGCCGAGGCGGTTTCCAGGACGACGGTGTGGGCGCTGAGCGTGAACGGCGCCTGCGCGACGCCGGGGTACCATTCATCTGGCCCCGAGTCGGTCAGGCTTTCGGCCAAGCACGTGGACGCGGTGAAGGCGCCGTGTTTTCCTTCTTGTTTGAGGCAGCGTCCGAATTCTGGCGCACCGGCGGTCGTGAACGTCCGATCGGCTCCGTAGCTCGTGCCGCCGGGGTTGGTGGCCACGATCCGGAAGTGATAGCCCTTGTTCGGTCGCAGACCCGTGGCGAGCGCGGACACTTCGACCGGGGTCGAGCCCGACCCGGGCAGTGAGGCACACGCGACGTTCGCGCCGTAGGAGGTCGTGGTGCCGTATTCAAAGTGGCAGTCGCTCACCTGCCTTTCATTGGGATCGACCGTCGCGTTGAGGGTCGCCGAGGTGGAGGTGATCGACGACGCAGAGCCGCTCACGACGATCGGAGCGCTGGGAACGGTGGTGAACACACCGTCTTCGCCTTTGCTCGTTCCGGTCGCGTTGGTGGCCACGAGTCGGTAGTGGTATTCGGTGCCCGGGCTCAGGCCCGTGAGCGAGCCGGACACCGAAACCGCGTTGGGGCCCGACCCGGGCAGCGCGGCGCACGCGACGCTCGTGCCGTAGGACACCGAGGTGCCATATTCGAAGTAGCATTTGCTGACTTCCTGGCTGTTGGGGTTCACCGACCCGCCGAGGGTGACCGAGGTCTGCGTGAGCGACGACACGGAGCCGGTCACCACGGTTGGGGCGCTGGGAGCCGTGGTGAAAACACCGTCTGTGCCTTTGCTCGTGCCACCGGCGTTGGTCGCGACGATGCGGAAGTGATAGGGGGTGTTCGGCAGCAGGCCCGCGACCGCGGCTGACACCGCCACCGGCGCCGACCCCGACCCCGGCAGCGACGCACACGGCGCGCTCGCGCCATAGGACACCGACGTCCCATATTCAAAGCGACAGACGGTCACTTCGCCTTCGTTGGGATTAACCTTCGCGCCGAGCGTCGCCGAGCTCGAGCCGATCGAAGAGGCTTCGCCCGTTTCAACGGCGGGCGCGTTGGGAGTGGTGGTGAACACCGCGTCTTCCCCGCGAGTGGTACCCGTCGCGTTGGTCGCGACGAGCCTGAAGTGATAGGGGGTGTGCGGGCTCAGGCTCCCTACGGGCGCGGACACCGCGACGGCGCTGCCGCCCGCCCCGGGCAGCGAAGCGCACGCCGCGCTCGCGCCATAGGACACCGAGGTGCCATATTCGAAGTAGCATTCGCTGACGTGCTCGCTGTTGGGATTCACCGACCCGCCGAGCGTGACCGAGGTCGATTCGAGCGAGGACACGGGGCCGCTGACGACGGTCGGGGCGCTTGGCGACGTGGTGAACACGTGATCTTCGCCATAGCCGGTGCCGCCCGCGCTGGTGGCGACGATGCGGAAGTGATAGGGGGTGTTCGGCATCAGGCCCGTCACCGCGGCGGACACTTCCACCGCCACCGAGCCCGACCCCGGCAGCGACGCGCACGGCGCGCTCGCGCCATAGGACATCGAGGTGCCATATTCAAAGTGGCAATCGGTTACTTCCCCTTCGTTGGGATTGACCTTCGCGCCCAGCGTCGCCGAGCGCGAGCCGATCGAGGAGGCTTCGCCCGTTTCGGCCGTGGGGGGTCTGGGGGCGGTCATGAACACCGCGTCTTTCCCCTGGCTCGTGCCGCCGGGATTGGTGGCGACGATGCGGAAGTGATACGGGGTGTTCGGCAGCAGACTCGCGACCGCTGCTGACACTTCGACCGCCACCGAGCCCGACCCCGGCAGCGACGCGCACGGCACGCTCGCGCCATAGGTCGGGGACGTGCCATATTCAAAATGGCAGTTGCTCACTTCACCTTCGTTGGGGTTGACCTTCGCGCCCAGCGTCGCGGAGCTCGAGCCGATCGAGGAGGCTGCGCCGGTTTCAACCGTGGGAGCGCTGGGGGTCGCGTACGCGAACACCCACGCTGCACCGAGCTCGCGGCCGTCGGCGTAGCCGCCGATCAGCGCGGTGTTGCCGTTCGCGGCCAGGGCGACGCTGAAGCCGAAGTGGGCGGCCCCGGACTCGCCGGCGCCGGTGAGCTTGTGACCCTGCTGGTTCCAGGTGGAGCCCGCGCGCGTGAACACCCAGGCGGCGCCTAGGCCGCCGTTGTCGGCGCCGGCGCCGATCAGCGCGGTGTTGCCGTTTTCCGCGAGCGCGACGCTGTAGCCGAAGTGTCCGGGCCCGACCTCGCCGGCACCGGTGAGCTTGGCGCCCTGCTGCTTCCATTCTTCGCCCGAGCGCGTGAACACCCACGCCGCACCGGTTTCGCTGTTGTCCCTGGAGCCGCCGATCAGCGCGGTGTTCCCATCCCCCGACAGGGCCACGCTATCGGCGAATTCGCCTTCGCCGCTCTCGCCCGCGCCGGTGAGCTTGGGGCCCTGCTGCGTCCATTCTTCGCCCGAGCGCGTGAACACCCACGCCGCGCCCGTCGCGCCGCCGTCGCGATAGCCGCCGATCAGCGCGGTTTTGCCGTCCGCGGCAAGCGCCACGCTCGCGCCGAAGTGGCCTTCGGCGCTCTCGCCGGCGCCGATGAGCTTGCTGCCCTGCTGCGTCCATTTGCCGCTCGCGCGCGTGAACACCCATGCCGCGCCGAGACCGTGGCTGTCGCTGCCGCCTCCGATCAGGGCGGTGTTCCCATCCCCCGACAGCGCCACGCTGTAGCCGAAGTGGCCGGCTCCGGCCCCCTCGCCGCCGCCGGTGAGCTTGGCGCCCTGCGCGCTCCAGGTCGAACCTGAGCGGGTGAACGCCCACGCCGCACCGACCCCTTCGTCGTCCCCGTAGCCCCCGATCAGCGCGGTGTTCCCGTCCTGCGAGAGCGCGACGCTCGCGCCAAAGCGCCCTTCGCCGCTCTCGCCGGCGCCGGTGAGCTTGGCCTGTTGGGTCCATGTTTCGCCCGAGCGGGTGAACACCCACGCCGCCCCCACGTGATGGCTGTTGCTGCCGGCGCCGATCAGGGCGGTGCTCCCGTCCTGCGAGAGCGCGACGCTTTCGCCAAATTCGCCTTTGGCGCTCTCCCCGCCACCGGTCAGCTTGGCGCCCTGCCCGATGAACGGGTCGATCACGATCGGATAACGCGCGTTGCTGTCGTCGATCAGCAGTTGCACGGTGTCGTTGCGAAGCTGCATGCGCGCGGGCAGGCGACGGCCCGTGGCGTCCACGGCGCTGAGCTGGCCGTAGCTGAGCGCGGTGGCGCCGGCGCGCGTCCTGAACAGGATCTCGGAGCCGAGCTGCTGCGGGGTCAGCGATCCCCGCAGGCGCAGCGCGAGCACGAGTGGCCCGCTGCCCGCCTGCGGGCGCCGGGCGACGGTGAAGCCCTGCTCCAGGCCATACGGCCCGTTGCGGTAGGACTCGCTGACCGAGCCGCGGCGGTAGAGAGCCTCGTTGGCAACCGCCGTGGGCGCCACCGCAGCCACTGGATCCAGGCTGTGGCCGCGCCCGATGCTGCTCAGCGACAGGCCGAGGCTTCCCCCGGGCACACGCAGGCTCGCGCCCGCGGATGTGAACGTGGCGTGGATGTGCCCGCCGTGGGCGAGCAGCGACGGACCACGTCGGATCGGCCAGAAGCCGCGCTCGGCGGCACCGATGCTGCCCGAGGCGGCAGCGGCGAGGCCGGCCGGCACGAGCGCCGGGGGGTGGTGCTGCGCGCCGGCGCGTAGGGCGGGCGGATGGCTTGCGGGCGAGCTCGGCGAGGTCGCGAGCACGAGCGCGAGCGCGGCGACGCAGGCCAGGAGCGCCCCCAGGATCAGCGCTGCGACCCGCCGGGGCCGCAGCTCGAAGCCCCCACCGACAGCCAGCACCCCACCGTGGGACACGCTCGCCGCTCCGGCCCGTCCAGTCGTCCTTGTTGGCACCGCAGCCCCTCCTAGCTCGTCGACGATGTGCGCCCACGCGAACACGGCCGCTTGCGCGTCCGAGGTAGGCCCCACCGACAGTGCAGCGGCGAATGCTATTGAGCTGACCCCGGTTGCGTCAAGGGGACGCACCTCGGCGTTACGTTCTCGTTAACGGCCAGGGGATGGACGGGTTGGATGGAGGGGTTGACTTCTCGGGGCAGAGTTATGTAGCCTGTGCGCCGAACCGGGCGGCCTATGTCGTCGCTTGGGGGGGACGCGTGGCGCGGGAATGGGCGCTACAGCGTTAGAGATGCACTCATCACAACTACGGAGGGTCCAGATGCCTCGGTTGACAGTTTCGCTCACGAGTGCGCGTCGCGCGATCACGATCCTGCTAGCGGGCGCCGCGCTGGCCGCGCTGGCTTGGCTGCCCTCGGCGGCACACGCCAGCGGCTGCACCAACTCCTGGGCCGCGAAAGGCAGCGGCAGTTGGTTCGTCGCCGGCAACTGGAGCAAGAAAGCGGTTCCGACCTCCGAAGAAGAAGTCTGCATCACCGAAAACGGCACCGCGTCGTACACCGTCGAAATGGCGGGGACGAGCGCGGTGACCGTCAAGTCGCTGACGATCGGCGGCACCGAACACACGCAGACGCTGGTGGTCGCGAGCTCGAACAGCGTGAACGCCGACCTCACGACGAGCGCCGGCATCACGAACGGCGCGCACGGCGCGATCACGCTCACGAACGCGGAAACGAGCGGCAACAACGTCACGATCGCCGGGCCGATCAGCAACGCGGGCACGATCACGAGCGAACCGGCTCACGGCGGTCAGCGCAACCTCCAGGGCAGCATCACGAACACGGGGACGCTGGCGATCAACGCGAACACCAACTTCAACGCCTCGAAAGCGGCGCTGACGAACGAAGGCTCGATCGACGTCGCGGCTGGGGTCGCGCTGATCGCCACGGCTGAAAGCTCGCTCACGAACGCCTCGACTGGGAAAATCGTCGCGACTGGGAGCGGCGCTGTGCTGATGGAACCTTCGACGACGTTCAACGAGGCGGGTACGACGAGCGGCACCAAGCCCGTGATCGTCAGGGACGCGGCGCTGAACTACACGGGCACGGGCGCGAGCCTGATCACCCAGCACGGCGCGAGCGGCAGCACGCTCAGCGGCAACATCGCCGCTGGCCAGTCGCTGGTACTCGAGTCCTACAACAGCGAGAACGTGGCGACGACCGCCTCGGCGAGCTTCAAAAACGCCGGGTCGATCACGCTCACCAAAGCCGAAACGAGCAACAACAACGCGACGCTCACGATCTCCTCCGGGACGCTGACAAACAGCGGCACGATCACAACCGAACAGGGCAACGGCGGCGCGCGCATCCTGACCGGCAACATCACCAACACGGGGACGCTGGCGATCGACTCGAACACCAGCTTCAACGGATCGAAAACGCTGCTGATGAACGAAGGCGCGATCGACATCGCGACCGGGGTCGCACTGACCGTCACGGCTGAAAGCTCGGTCACGAACGCCTCGACTGGGAAAATCGTCGCGACTGGGACCGGCGCTGTGCTGATGGAACCCTCGACGACGTTCAACGAGGCGGGCACGACGAGCGGCACCAAGCCCGTGATCGTCAGGGACGCGGCGCTGAACTACACGGGCACGGGCGCGAGCCTGATCACCCAGCACGGGGCGAGCAGCACGCTCAGCGGCAACATCGCCGCCGGCCAGTCGCTGGTGCTCGAGTCCTACAACAGCGAGAACGTGACCACGACCGCCTCGGCGGGCTTCACGAACGCCGGCTCGATCACGCTCACCAAAATAGAAACGAGCAACAACAGCGCGACGCTCGTGATCTCCGCGGGGACGCTGACGAACAGCGGCACGATCACAACCGAACAGGGCAACGGCGGTGGGCGCGCCCTGACCGGCAACATCACCAACACGGGGACGCTGGCGATCGACTCGAACACCAGCTTCAACGGATCGAAAACGCTGCTGACGAACGAAGCCGCCCTCAACATCGCAGCCGGGGTCCAGCTGATCGCCACGGCTGAAAGCTCGGTCACGAACGCCGCCGGCAAAATCACCGCGGGCGAAGGCGCCGACGTGCTCGTCGAACCGTCGGGCACCTTCACCGAGGGCGCCGGCACCTCAGGCGGCCAGTCGGTGATCCTCAGGGATGCGGCGCTGAAGTACACCGGGACCGGAGCGAGCACGATCGTCCAGCGCGGGGCGAGCAGCACGCTCAGCGGCAACATCGCCGCTGGGCAGTCGCTGGTGCTCGAGTCCTACAACAGCGAGAACGTGACCACGACCGCGTCGACGAGCTTCACGAACGCCGGCTTGATCACGCTGACGAACATCGAAACGAGCGCCAACAACGCGACGCTCACGATCTCCTCGGGGACGCTTACGAACAACGGCACGATCACGACCGAAAAAGCGATCGGCGGCGCGCGCGACCTGACGGGCAACATCACGAACGGGAGCAAAGGAACGCTCGCGATCAACGCCAACACGTCGTTCAACGCGAGCGGCGCGACGCTGATCAACGAAGGCGCAATCAACATCGCCCTTGGCGTCGTGCTCTCGGCGACGAACACGCCGACGATCTCCAATGAAGGAGGCTCGATTACGACGACGGGCACCGGCGCGTTGGACGAGACGACGGGCACCTTCAACGAGGGGCTCGGCAAGACCACCACAGCGAAATCCAGCGAACCGGTGGTGCTCGACCGCGTCGCGCTGAACTACACCAACAAGGGTGCGAGCAAGATCGCCCAGCGCGGGGCGAGCACCCTCAGCGGCACGGTCAACAAGGGCCAGACGCTCCTGATCGAGAGCTCGAACAGCGAAAACGCCGAAGACAGCGCAGCCGCGAGCTTCACCAACAGCGGCACGATCGACCTCACGAACGCCGAAACAGCCGCCAACAACGTGACGCTCAGGCTCCCGGCGGGCGACGCGCTCGAAAACAAGGGCAAGCTCGAAGTCCTGTTCCCGCATGGGGGCGCGCGCACGATCGACGCCAACCTCGTCAACGAAAAGACGCTGACGCTGGCCAACGGGAGCGGCAACCCGTTGCAGGTCAACGGCACCTTCTCGCAGGGCTCGAAAGCGACGATGAAACTCACGATCGAAGGGGCGACGAAGTTCGGCAAGCTGTCGGCGTCGGGAGCGGTCGCGCTGAACGGCAAGCTGTCGCTGAAGCAGAGCAAATTCACAGCCACAGCAAAAGAATCGTTCGCGATCATCACCGGTGCCTCGAGGACCGGTGAATTCAGCAGCGTCACGGGCAATGCGGTGAAAGGTGGATCCCTCCACTACCTCCCGCACTACACGGCCACCGGCGTCAACCTGGTCGTCGAATAGGCCACCGACCGTCGGAAAGCGGGCGCGCCTCGGGGGGTCGCGCCCGCTTCCGGCACTCACGCTAGGCCGGCGGGGGACGATTCGTCCGCCGCCGGCGAGCGCGGCGTGTTCGCGCTTTTGCAGGAGCATCGACGACGCTCCTGCCTGCCTGTAGAGTCGGCCCCCAACCAACGACTCTTGGGGGTGGCAGGTATGGGACGTATGCAGATCATGGGCCTTGCTCTTCTCGCCGCGCTGGCGATGAGCGCGATGGCAGCCGGCACCGCATCCGCGGCGCCCAAAACGCTCGAGCTCACCGAAGGACCTGGCGGGCCGGCCGTGTCACCAGGCGAATTTGTGGAATTCTATTCGGGTGACGATTCCTACGAATGGACATACCCAGGGATCACGCCCTTCGGCTGCTTTGGCGGCTACGAGGGTCTCTACGGCGAACTCCTGAACAACGGCGGCAAGGCCGACGACATTCGGATCGAGGGCGATTTTGGCAACCTCAACGAGGAAGACACGTCCGCGTGCAACTATCCCCAGGAGGTCACGGGGTTCCCGTGGACCGTCGTGCTGCGCCCGATCGGCGGGGCCAAGGTCAAAGGCAAGCTGGAGGCGTACGAGGTCGTGAGCGGGGAAAACTACTGTCCTCAGCAGGGCAAGAAGATCGTGGCTCAGCAGACCCTGAAACGACTCACGCTAGCGATCTCATCCACGATGACGAAGGATTTGGTCGGCAAGGGGTGCAGCCTGGGATATACGGTGCACACGGGCGTGATGGAAGCGTACGGCGGGCCTACAGACGAAGCGATCTTTGGCCACGTTCGGTAGCAGCTAGGGAGATCCAAGCAACGACAGTCGACGTCGCGCCGGTCCCCGCGACTGATGCCGCGGGGACCGCTGGCGGCTCAGAGCGGCCTAGAACGGGCCGGGGCCGAATTCACCTTTTTCGAGTGCTTCCTGTGTTTCCGGACTCGAGTGGACGCACTGTCCGGAGCGCTTTCCCGCGACGGTGTTCGGCTCGGGTGCGCGTGGGAAAAGCCCTTCTTCCCCTTCCTCGGCGCTGTTCCACAGGCGGCTGTTTTCGCGACAGTTCAGGTTGCCGCCGATCTTGTTGGCGAGGACCTCGATCGCATCGGGATCCGCGAGATTGTCCTTTGTCAGCCGCACGTTGCCGATTACGTGATCTCGGGCGAGCCCGAACCAGCACGATTCCAGTCCCGTGACGGTGAGGTTCCCGTGCACCCTGAGGTCCTCGTAGTCGCTGTAGTACCCGAACGGGAACCCGGGCGCGGGTTCGCACGATTCGCGCGTGGCGCCGCCCCCGCCGCCGGTCTCGGAGATGTTGCCTGAGATTTCGCTGGCGTGGATGATCACACCGAGAGGTTCATGCGAGCCGACGTTGCCGAAGACGCGATCCCTGCTCGCGACGGTGCCTTCAGGGTTATCCAGGCACGGGAAGGCTTGCGGCTCGCATCCCATGTAGAGCCCGCCGGCGCTCTCCACGCGCACGTTTCCGTAAACGGTCAGCTTGGACGTGCCGCTGCCGGTGAAATCGTTGAACGCAAACGCCGCAACCAAGATCGAGCGTTCACCGATGGTTAGGTTCCCGCGCACAACCGCGGGCCCGGCGTCGACGTAGCAGACGCCTTCGACGGTCACGTTGCCCGAGTAGACGCCCGAGAGCGCCCCGGGACGTTCGCCGGTGCCCAAGCAGGTCGCTGCTTTGGCCGACGCTAGAGCCGGCGCGATCGCGCCGGCAGAGAGCCACAGACCGACCACTGCAAGCACGCCAGCGAGGCTCCTGCCGGTCGCTCGACTCGAAAGAAAGATACGCATGTCCACCTCCGTGTTTGGTATGCGGGCGGCGCGAAGGCCCCCCGCCTTCGCCGCGACGGTCCCTCACGACCGCCGGGCGGTGCAGATACTACTGGCGGACGATTCGGGTGCGATCATCACCGGCAGGCGCAGCCTCCCATCGCCAATGGCCGGGGCGCCCACCACCCGCCGCCCGCTACTCAGCTTGCCCGCTCGGCAGCGCGGTCCCGGACGTCGGTCTTTTCCTCCAGGGTCATCGCACCCGGATGGCCAGAGCCCGGCCAGGGAGTGAGAAGCAGGAGAAGGCGTGAGTCGACGAGGGCTTTGACCTCGTGGCGCTCTTTGGGCGCAAACCGGACCAAGACCCCGGGCCGGGCATCGACCGTCTGACCGGTATGGCTGGTGATAGTTGCCTCACCGTCGATAACGGTGATCCACGCTCCCTCATGAACTTGGTGATCCTGGAGCATCTCCCCCGCAGGCAGGTCAAGAACGACGGCGCGTCCCTCCTCAGCCGAGGAGAGGATCTCAGGGTGGTGCGGTCTCCAGGCGAGGCGTTTGAGATCCCAGTCATCCATCAAGAACGCCAGTGTTGCAGACCGGTCGGCCCGTTACCAACCTTGATCCCGAGGTCCAACCTTGGCGATCTGCGATGACGCCGTCGACAGACATAGTGACGTGCCACAGAACACCGCCGGCCATATCGTCGCCTTTCGACGCATAGGTCTTAAGCACGACGGATGGGCGCCATCGTGGGCACAGGGTCATTTGTGAGGAAGTCGACGATCATCGTGTTGCATAGCGGCGCCTTCTCGACGAGCAAGCCATGGGAAGTGCCGGGAATGACCGCGAGCTCTCCGTCAGGAAGGCTGCGATACAGCGTGACTGCGTGCTCGAGCGTGACCTCGTCATCGTCGCCAACCATCACCAGTGTGCGAGCTTGGATCCGGCGGAGGTCGGAGGCGGTCAGCGTCGGCTCCTCGGCGTGCATCCGGGCGAGCTTCTCAACAATGACCGGGTAGTGGGCGGGACCGTCTGGAGAGATCTCGGCATAGAGGCGCTCGAGAAATCCGGGCGGATCCGGCTCGGGGTCGAGGACTCCGGGTGCCCAGCCGTCGCGGTGGAAAACCCCGGCGATGAATCCGAGCTTGCGGACGAGGTCCGGCCGGCGCAGCGCGACGAGTAATGCGACGATCGCGCCGTCGCTGCAGCCGACCAGGTGAGCGGGGCGCTCGACGACCGACTCGAGGAAAGCGATCGTGTCCTGCGCCATCAGGTCGAACGTGATCGGACCCTCGAGATCCGGAGTGCGGCCGTGGCCGCGCCGCTCTGGCGTGAACACGCGAAACTTGGCCGCGACCGCGTCCAGGTTCGGGGACCACGCCCGCGCGTCCACCCCGGCTCCTCCAGGGTGAAGGAGCGCGACAGGGTCGCCGTCGCCGCATTCGTCATACCAGGTGCGCACTCCGCGCAGCTCGATGTGGTCCGCCATTCAGAGTTCCTTTCGGGCGGTTTCGTTCTCGTCTCGACCGCGGGACGCTCGGAGCTCATCGCTCACGCGCTCGCGCCTTCCGCCGACGAACTGCCGCGCGCGTGCGCCTCGCGCTGCGCGTGCTCCTGGCCGTGCGCGTCCGCGTCGCCATGCGGGAGCGCCGCGGGTTGCGCTCCTACGGGCGCACGGCCGGGCTCTACCGCCGCGAGCACGACGGCGAGCGCGCAGCCGACGAGCGCGGCGGCCACCCAGAACGCGAGGTGGTAGCCCGTGGTCAGCGCGGACGCGAGCGGATGCCCGCTCGCTTTCAACGCGTTGCTGCGCGACGTCGAGAGCGTCGCGAGCACCGCCAGTCCGAGCGCGCCGCCGACCTGCGCGGTGGTGTTCACCAGGCCGGACGCGAGGCCCGCGTCCTGCGGCGTCGCGCCCGACATCGCGAGGTTCATCAGCGCCGGGAACGCGATACCTGCGCCCAGGCCGAGCAGCAACATCGACGGCGCGACCTGTGTTGCATAGTCTGCGTGCACCGGCGCGAGCGCGAACGTGACGAGGCCCGCGAGCACGAGCGTGAGGCCCGCGAGCAGCGCTCGGCGCGCGCCGAGCGCCATGAAGATGCGCTCCGAATACCGGATCGAGAGCGTCCCCATGGCGATCGTCACGGGCAGGAACGCAAGGCCGATTTCAAGCGCGTCGTAGCCGAGCACGCGCCGGAGGTACAGCGCGCCGAGGAAGAACATCCCGAACATCCCCGCGACCGACAGGATCTGGATCGCGTTCGCCGCTGCGACCGGCCGTGAGCGGAAGATCCGAAGCGGCATCAGTGGGCTCGCGGCGCGCGTCTCGCGCGCGAGGAACGCGACCAGCAGCACGATCGAGCCCGCCCCGAGCAGCAGCGTGCTCGGCGCGCCCCAGCCGTGTTTCGTCGCGGGGCCCACGATCGTGTAGACGCCGAGCATCAGCGCGCTCGTGATCAGCACCGCGCCCGGGACGTCCGCGCCCTCGCGCAGGCCGATGCCCGGCTCGTCGGGCACCAGCCGCCGCGCAGCGAGCGCAGTCGCGATGCCGATCGGCAGGTTCACGAAGAAGATCCAATGCCAGTTGATCGACTGCGTCAGCACGCCGCCCGCGAGTAGGCCCACGGAGCCGCCGGCCGAGGCGACGAACGCGAACACGCCGATCGCCTTCGCCTGCTCGCGCGCGTCGGTGAACATCGTCACGATCATCCCGAGGATCACCGCCGAGGTCATCGCGCCGCCGATGCCCTGGACGAAGCGCGCGGCCACGAGCCACCACGCGGTCTGAGCGATGCCGCACAGAAGCGACGCGCTCGTGAACAGCGCGACGCCCGCGAGGAAGATGCGCCGGCGGCCGATGAGGTCGCCCAGGCGTCCGGCCAGCAGCAGCAGTCCGCCGAACGCGATCAGGTACGCGTTGACGACCCACGCGAGGCTCGAGGTCGAGAAGCGCAGGTCTTCCTGGATCGACGGCAGCGCGACGTTCACGATCGTCACGTCGAGGACGATCATGAGCATCCCCAGGCACAGCACATACAGCGCAATCCAGCGCGAGCGGTCGCTCCCGAAGCCCGCGGCGCCGCGCTCGAGCGCACGCGGCGTCGCCTGCGTCGGGTCGGTCGTGCCGGCGACCACGCTCATACCGTCGCAGCCCCCTGCGCGAGCGCCTCGCCGAGCTTGTCGAGCAGCTCCTTCGTGCCGTGCTCGCGCAGCTCCGGCTGGTCCTCGCCGTCGAGGAATACGCCCTGCTCGGTGTAGCGCAGGGCCGTTCCGTCGCCGTCTGCGAGCAGCTCGACGGTCGTCACCGAAACCGAGATCCGCACGCCGTCGCGGCGCATGTTGTACGTGTAGACGATCCGTTGGTCCTGGACGATGTCTTCGTACAGCGCGTCGTAAGAGTAGACGACGGCCTTGACCGCCGCCTGGAAGTGCTCGCGACCGCCCTCGCGGAAGTCGAGCTCGTGCGCCTGCTCGCCGCCCGGCCCGAACCACTGGCCCTTCGCGTTCACATCCGCCCACGCCGCGTACACGCGCGCGGGGGCTGCGTCGTAGTTGCGCTCGATTACGAACGTCGAGTGCGTGGCTGACCTGTTGCTCATTGCGATCTCCTTTTCGATCTTGTCCTCTTTGACTGCCGGGAGCTCTCCGACTCATCGGTGTCTCCGGCGAGAAACTCGCCGAGACGGTCGAGTCGCCCCTCCCACGTCGCACGCCGCTCGCTGATCCAGCGCTCGGCCGTGCTCAGCGCGAGCGGCTCGATCTCGCAAGTGCGCACGCGCCCGGCCTTGTGCGAGCGCACGACGCCACTCGCTTCGAGCACGTGCAGGTGCTGGACGACCGCCGGCAGAGATATCGCGAGCGGCCGCGCGAGCTCACTCACCGATGCGGGCCCGTCGAGCAGGCGGTCAATCATCGCACGCCGGTTCGCATCCGAGAGCGCGTGGAAGACCACGTCTATCGGCGGCTCGACGTGCGTTGGCTGCGTGGGCAGATACTGAAGCATCCACTTAAGTATTGCAGATCCCGCTTCGCCGTGCCGCACCGCCGGACATACCCGTCCTGGTCGAGTTGCCCGACGGTCTCACGGCCCGCGAGGCCGACGTGCTCGGCCTGATCGGCGCTGGCTTCACCAATCGCGAGATCGCAGAGCGACTCGTCGTCTCCGAGGCAACCGTGAAGACGCACATCAACCGCTGGCCGACACGGGCTGGGGCCGACTTGAACCCGTGCACGCTGCGAACGTGAGGACTCCCCGGTCTCTCGAGGTCACGCGCCGTTAGGCGAGTGCGGCACGTCTTATTTCTTTTTGTATTTGAAGTGGTCTTTCGATGTGATCGCGCTCGTACCGCCGGGCGTGGTGACGGTCACGTTGACCGTGGCGCCGACCGTCCCCGCGGGCGCTTCGACGGTGATCGAGGTGTTGGAGTTGACCGCGACGATGTGCGCTTCGGCCGATTCGAACATGACTGCCGTGGCGCCGGTGAAGCCCGTGCCGGTGATCGTCACGAGCGTGCCGCCAGCCGCGGGGCCGGATTTCGGCGAGAGTTTCTTCACCTTCGGGACTTCTCCGCTCGCCAGCGTCGTGAACGACTGATCACCGCCGTAGCTTGAGCCACCCGGGCTCCCGGCGAGGAGCCGGTAGTGGTAGGTGGTGTTGGGGCTCAGGCCCCCCACGGGCGCCGAGACGGGGACCGGGGTTTCGCCTTCGCCGGGCAGCGAGGAGCAGGCCACGGTGCTCCCGTACGCTTCGCTCGTCCCGTATTCGAACTGACACACGCCGACTTCTTCGCCCGCGGGATTGACGTAACCCTGGAGTGTCGCCGCCGTCTGCGTGACGCCGGACGCGGCTTCGGTGATCGCGATCGGGGGCACCAGTTCGCCTTCTTCAGGCGACAGGCTTTTCGCTTCATCCGGCGGCGAGCTTTCGCCGCTGGTCCCTTCAGCATCCGTGCTCGTGACCGTGACCAGATAGGTCGTACTGGGTTCGAGCGTGCCAAGCACAGCGCCCGACGCGGTGCCTTGGACCGTCGTCGTGAGCGTCGGCGCCGACGACCCCACCGGCCTTGCGGTGACCGTGGATGAGGTAATCAGACTGGCGGTTTCGGGCGCGGGGGTCCAGCCGACCGAGAACTCCTGCGGGCCGGTCTCGCCCTCTTCGCCGGTGCGGTAGGCGTAGGCCGTGACGCCCGTCGGCGGCGCCGGCGCGAGAACGGGCGGCGAGGTCGTTTCCAGATAGGCCGCGGAAGCCGTGTTGTAGACGCGGTCGCCGTGGGAGTCTTCGGCCGAGAAGCTCGCGCTGAGCCCCGCGGGTTCTTCCGCGAGCTTGCCGTAGCTGCGGATTTCGCCGTACCAGGTCCAGGTGACGCTCGCCCACGCCGTATAGGTGTACGGATGGCCGTGGCCGTAGCACGTCGTTGCGAGATAGGCGGCTCCTGTCGGATATCCGTTGGAGGCGAAGCCCGTGGCGTAGACGTGCTCGGAGATCCCGCCACAGTTGAGGCGGAGCACGCCGAAGGCGTCGCCCTGAGGCAGGACCAGCTGGGTTGTGGTCGCCGCGCCGGCGAGCGCAGCGACGCCGAGCGCCCCCAGCGAGACCAACAGCGACACGACGAGGCTCAAGACGATTCTGCGCGACATAGCCTGCGGCTCCCCTCTCTGAAAGATTTGCTGCTCACAGCCTAAGACACGCATGCCGGCAGAATCTCACGCGCGGGCTGCGCGGGTTGTGGATCACCTGAGGATCGTCCGGTGGTATGGCCAATGGGCGATGCGGGGCTCGAACCTGCGACCTCCGCCTTGTCGAGGCGGCGCTCTCCCAACTGAGCTAATCGCCCTGGGTGATTGCAAGCGTATCAACGCGCGAATGACGTGATGTGATGTGCCGATCCTCAGCGGGGCCGTAATAGACCCGAGAGCCGGGCGCTGCTGCGGGCGGGGGATTCCCGCAGCGCCCGGCTCTCGTGATCGTCAGGGCACGAGTATCTGCTGTGCTTCGCTTTCTGCGCCGGGCGACCCGTTGCCGCTCGAGCCAGAGCTGGGTTCGAGGCCGGCTTCAGAGCCCTGTCCGGCGACTTCAGCTTCGGAGCCCGGCCCGGCGACTTCAGCTTCGGATGGAGCACCGCGTGAACCGTACGGCGAGCCACTGCCGTAGGGCGACTGCGCGCCGGAGCTGCGTTGGGATTCGGATTCGCTCCGGCTGGCCGACGCAGGCGAGACGCCTCTACCGGACTCAATCGTCTTGATCGCCTGGGCGATCGTATCCGAGGAGATCGCGAAGCCGACACCGGTGCTGCCTGGCTGCGAGCCCCCGATTCTCGCGGCGTCGCTTGCGATCTGGGAGTTGACACCGATCACGTCGCCCTGTTCATTCAGCAGCGGGCCGCCCGAGTTGCCCGGGTTGAGAGCCGCGTCGGTTTGAATCGCACCAGCGATCTTGGCGCCGTCCGGGGCAGATATTTCGCGGCCGAGAGCCGAGACGATACCGCGCGTGAGCGTCTCGTCGAGGCCATAAGGATTACCGATTGCGTACACGGAATCGCCCACCTGTACTGAGCTTGAGCTCACAAACTTCAGTGGCTTCACGCCGAGACCGGCCGGATCTATGCGAATGAGCGCCAAGTCGCTGTTGGCTTCCTCGCCCACGATCGTCGCGCTGGTCGTGCGCGAGGACCCGTGCGCGCTGACCGTGAGGCTCCTGGCGCCCGCGATTACGTGATCATTAGTGAGGATCAGACCTTGGTCGTTGAGCACGATGCCGGTGCCGCTGTCCTCGCCATTAGAGGTCACGGCGACGATCGAGACAACGCCCGGGGAGTCATTGCGGTAGACCTGCGTGGCCGTGGGTGCCGTGGACGCGACCTCGTGGCGAGTCCCCGCCGAGGCGCTGCGGACAGTGGCCGGGGTTGCACGTACGACGGACGCCGAGCGTCCGGCGCCGACGCCCAGGGAGAGCACTGCCGCGCTCGCGACAGCGCCGCCGACGAGCGCCGCCAGCAGTACGGGTACTAGAAGACGTTTCACGGATGACCTCCAGCTTTCTTTGGGAAGTCCATCGTGCCGACGCTCAGTGTGCGGACGCTAACGATGTCCCAAAGCGCCGCTAACGGGCGGGCTAAATTTCGATAATCGCGCTCGAAGGACCCGCTAAGGCTCAAGCGCACGACGCTGGTGTCGCTCTCCTGCGCTCCGGCGCGCAAAGGCCGGGGTCCGCGACTTCGCCCCGCCGGCCCGATACGCTTGTGGGGCTTCACGGCGACGTGGCGGAGTGGCTACGCAGCGGCCTGCAAAGCCGTCTACACCGGTTCGACTCCGGTCGTCGCCTTACGGAGAGATTTCCCTAGAGATTTCAATTAGCGCCGCTGGGGGCGGTCTCCCGCGAGAACTGAGTTGCGACGACGAGCGGGCGGGTCCCGCGGGCGCAGCGTGACCGTGCCGGACCGTCTCAGCCCCCAAAACGCGAAAGCCGCCCAGGGGCGATCCCCCGAGCGGCTGGTCCGACTGCGAAGCTCGGCGCTACTTGCCCGGCGGCGCGCCACGGGCACGCTTGGAGGGCGGCACCCCCTCCCCACGCCCGGACTTCTTGGCTCCGGGACCGTAGGGCGTGTACAGGCCCTGGCGGGCGCGCGTCTTCGCGATGCTCATGGACGCGTCGCGGCCCGCTTTGCGCTTCGTCCGCGTGCCCTCGTGGCGCTGCGCGGAGCGCGTTGAGCCGAGCCAGTCGTTCCTCGCAGCGATGCGCAGCCAGTCAACGAGGCATGCAACGTTCGCGCGCAGGCGGTGCCAGCCGAGCCCGACGGCCTTCGGTCGGTTCGCGAGCGTGTCGGCGGCGACCTTGTAGCGGTCGCGCCAGTAGTCGTGGACCCCCTCGTACGCCTGGTGGGATTCCTTCAACTCGTGGTACATCGCGTTCGTGCGGGGCAGCGGGAGCAGTGTCCGCCATTCTTCGTTGCAGTAGATCGTCTGCTCGCCCTTCTTGCAGGCGTCGGTGAGCTGGAAAGTGCAGCGGAACCAGAGCCGCGGCTTGCCGTTGTTCGCTGAGAAGCGAGTCTGATACATGACGCCACCGCAGTGGTCGCAGCGCTTCACGCCGTGACGGTCAAACCTCGGGTAGTCCTGGCGCGGGCCGCCGCGCCACGGGAAGACGGGCGCGGTGTCGTTTGTCGTGGCGTGCTCAAAGCACGAGGACACCGAAATGCCCTTGTCGCCGATCGCCGTTTCCGGCCTCGCACCGGCCATCGCCTTCGCGCGGTCGTAGAGCGCCGGGAACAGATGGCACTCAACGGTGCTCGCCGAGTCCACGCTTGGGATCGCGCCGCCGGTGAAGTGGCAGATCGCCTTGCCGCTGTAGTAGCCGTGCCAGAACCGGCGCAGCCGACCGTTGCTGGTGTACGCGCGGACGCCGGCCTCCTCGTCACGCGTCCGATACCAACAACCCCCGACGAGTACGCGCTTGCTTCCGGGTTGGCGTTGAACCGTGTCTGGTTCTGCGTCCTTGGCGTGCTGCTCGGCGTCCGTTGGCTCCTCTTCGTTCCACTGCTCGCGCGCCTCGCGTGCGACGCTCGTTGCCGCGCGCGGCGCCCGGAGCGCGGAGTTGCGACCCCAGCGGCGGCGTGATGTCTTCTTCCACGAGCGGCGCTTGCAGGGGTCGCCGGGCTGGCAGTCGTGGACGAGCGCAGCGTGGGTCTCGTCCTCGGTCCAGTCAAAGTGGACGTGCGCCATGACGCGCGGGTCGTGAACGCGACAGCGCTGGATGATGCGCGCCGCAGCGTTCAGGAACTCGTCGCCGACTCGCTCCAGCTCGCGCAGCCTGCGGTAGGCGGTGACGTACGACGGGCGACGGTTGAACCCGCACTCGCGCCAAAGTTCGTCCGCGGTCTCGTAGTACCACGGCTTGATGTCAACGTGTCCGGAGACGACGAAGGCGACGGCGGCAAGCTCCCAGTGCCCGGTCGCGCGTTTGCGTGCGTAATTGATTTCAAGTTCGCAGGCTTCGCGTAGCTCGTCCCACGCCCATTGCTGGCTCTTCAACAACCGCACGATGTTCATGGAGCCGCTGAGGTCCGGCCTCTTGGAGAAGTCCGAGGCACCGGGGAGGCGATCAGGGGGTTGGTAGCGATTCTTGGGCACGGGCTGTTAGGCAAGGGCTCAGCGAGCGTGCGACCGCTTCCCTGCTGCCCCGTTTTGCCGGGCCTCAGGGGAGTTGTTGCCGGTCGTTCCGCCTTTGCTAATGAAGCAATATCGCGGCTCCCAAACGGTGCACGCGGGCTAGACGTTTGATCGAGTCGCCCCAGCCCGCAAGCTCGTCGCCGCGCACGGCCGTCCATGACGCGCGAAGCCTGCCGCCGCGCGTGACGACCAAGCCGTCTGCTCGCAGAGTCGCCTCGCAGACGGCGATAAGGTCGGCGGGGAGGCGCAGCCGCTGGGCGAGTTCGTCGGGCAGTCAGGGCCAGTCCTCGGCGAGGAGGAGCGCGAGCACCGCGGCTTCAACGGCGCGAATGCGATCGCCGGGAATCTGGCTACTACGCTGGTCTTGCATCGGAGATCACTCCTCCTTTGCCGGCTTCGGCGTGGACTGCAATCCGCGCCGAAGCCACTTTGTTGGCCGGTCTTCCGTGCCGGCCCTGCACACATCAAAGCTCGATTCGCGGCCCTAAACTCGAACATTCGTCGATCGTTCTAGTCGCGAGCGAAACCGTGTGATACAGCCGCGTCACCATCGCGTCGCCGTCGCGTGCTGCGTTGCTTGCTGTTGAATGGGCGACCATGAGGCGCTGGCATTGAGGGCTCTCGGCGTGGACCTCGCCTGGGCGGACACGACCGTCGCGAACGAGACGGGCGTCGTCGCCGCCGACCCGGACGGAACGATCGTGGACGCGGGTTGGACGACGGGCGTTGAGGAGACAGTCGCGTGGGCGAACGCGTACGGCGCGGGCGCCGCGATGTTGTTCGTGGACGCGCCGCTCCTCGTCCTCAACCCGGACAAGCAGCGGCTTTGCGAGAAGCAGGTCGGGCAGCGCTACGGCCGATGGAAGGTCTCGGCGAACTCAACGAACCTCGCCAGCCCGCGCCTCGCCGGTGTGCGACTCCGCCGCGAGCTTGAAGCGGGCGGCTGGTCGTACGCCGACGGCACCGCTGGGGCGCCGCAAACGGGTCTGGCGGTGAGCGAGTGTTACCCGTACACGACGATCGTCGGCGCCGACGTGCTCGGATACGACCGGGAACGGCCGCTCTACAAGCGCAAGCCGAAGCGCCTGCCGACGGCGGAGTGGCGCCCGGTGCGCGCGGCCGCCTGCGACGTGCTCATCCAGAGACTCGCCGGCCTGCGCGACGCCTCGCCGCCACTCGATCTCCGCTCCCATCTGGTTACGGCCCAGCTCCTAAATGAGGGCTCGCCGCTGAACGACCGGGCCTACAAGCATCGCGAGGACCTGATTGACGCTTGCCTCGCGGCGTGGACGGCCGCGCTCTGGATTCATCGGCACCGACGCGTGCCAGGTTCTCGGCGAAGATGATGTCCTCGTTGACGAGCAGGGCCGCCGCGGGACGATCGTCGCACCCGCGCGATCAGTCCAGCGACGGCCCACGTAAGGAGCTGCCCCTCGCCGGCACGGTTGCCGCCGCGCCGAAGCCACTTGACGTGAGCGAACCCGCGGTCGCGCCCGTGTCGGGTGCGGGTTAGGGGTTTGGGGGCTCTAGTCCTCGGTCGTCCTAGGGGCCTCGCGCAGATGCCGGGCCATCTGAGCGAGCGCGTCGTTGGCATCACTGCGGAGGCGCGCGTAAGCGTCCTCAATGTTCTGGATGCCGCGCCTCGCGACCTTGACGCCGCTCGCAATCGCCTTCGCCTTCTCCACGGCGTCGGTGACGCTCGCGAGGTCGGACTCCAACGCGGAAAGGTCAACGCTCCGCTCTCGCGACCTCGCTGAGGCCGACGCTAGCTCGCGTACGAGCTGGCAGGCGATCTCCAAAGCGAGGGGCTCTGGTTTGTCGCGGTCCAGGTGGACGACGACGCGGTTCCCGGGGTACGCGCGAAGCGACAAGCCGCCGAGGGCGGTGCCTTCCGAGTTGTCCAACACGAGGAGCCCGGCGCCGGCCTCGCGGTTCCCCATCGCCTTCTCCAGCTCGGTCATCGCGGCGCGCACGCCGATCCGAGGTCGCGCCTTGCACTCCACGACGACGCGAACGCCCGCGCCGCCGGTGGTGGCGGGGTTGAGGGTGGCTACGTAGTCGCCGCAGCGGTTGCGGTCCGACCCTAGCTCAGTGCCGACGTGCTCAACTGTGTCGCGGAACGGCGCGAGGGCCTGCGCGAGCGTATCGCCGACGACGTGCTCGTAGTCAACGCCCTTCGCGGTTCCTCGCTCGTGCTCAGCATCCACGCGCTCCGCGGCGCTCAACTGCTCCCTGAGCGCGACGACGTGCGGCAACAGCTCGCCGACCGCCTTCAGGCGACCATCCAGGTCGGCGCGGAGGACCGCGAACGGACCGTGCTCGTCTAGCAGCGCCTTTGTGACCTCCTGCCGTTGGCTGCGCGCGCCGGCCTGCATGATCCTCTCCAACTGCCGCTGCACGCTCTCCGCGCGCCCCGCATCCATGTACGCGCCGAGGACCTCGCGGAACCCGGCGAGCTGCTCCTTCACGGAACGCGGGAGGTTCTCCGCGACCGTCAACGACACGCTCTCAACGAGCCGGTCAACCTCGCTGCGCACCGAGTCAAGCGTGGCCTGGTTCCCGCCATGCTGCACGAAGGCAGCGCCTACGTCCAGCATCCTGCGCACCGACACCTCCAAGTCCTCGCCGCGCTCCACGCACTCCCGCGCGGCGTCCACGGGCGCACCGTAAATGGCGAGCTGGTTGATCGCGAGGTACGCGTCGCCGAGGACAACCGGGGGCGCCGGTTTGCCTGGCCTCGCCGCGGTGCCGTTTCCGTTCCCGGCTCCGTTGGCGGAGCCGTTCGGGGCGTGTCCGCTCTTCGTCTTGCTGCTGTTCGCGGTTACCGCTCCGTTCTTGTTATGTCCGTTGTTGCTGGTCATCGTCTGCTCCTGGCGCCCCGTATGCGGGGCTGTCGTAGTTCCGCCGAGGCGGTTGGGACGCCGAAGCTACGGAGGGGTTCTGAGATGGCCTTGATTTCCCACAGGCGGTGCTGTGTCATTAGGGGCGTGAACGCGAAGCCCGAGCAGAGCGCACGGGCGGCCGCGCTTCTAGAAGCGTCGCCGTGGCTTTCCGACCGCGAGATCGCGCGGCGAGTCGGGCTCGGCAACAAGACTGTCTCGCGCCTCCGCGCGGAGAGGGGCATCCCGCGCGGCACCGCCACTACTCAGTTGGGCACGGCGGATGGTCTGCCAGCCGTGGAGCTGGCGGTGGCCGGGGGAGCGTCGGAGCGGAAGCTGCGGCGTTGGCACGGCGAGGGTCTACTCGCGGCGCCGGCCCGCTACTGGATCGGGAAGCGCCGTGTCCCCCTCTACTCGCCACGGGACGTGGAGCGAGTGCAAGCCATCTCGGAGCTGATGGCGAGCTACCACAGCGTTGACCGCGTCGCCCTCGGACTGCTCGCCCTCGGCTACGCGCCCAGCGAGGACCGGCTGCGCGGCGCGTACGACCGACTACTCGCACGACAGCAGGACTCGCTGACGCCGCTGCACGCGATCCTCACCGCGATGAGGGAGGCGGGGACGGGCGACCCGAGGACGCCCCAGTTGGACGGCGCCGTGGCCTGGGTGGAGGCCCTGATCAGGAGCCCCGGGCTCGCCTGGGCACGAAACCGCGCGAGCCTGCACGAGTCCGCGGACCAGCCCCTCCCGGACGCGACGTGGGAGTACCTAGAGAACGCCACCAGCATCCACGTGCGCGGCACCCTCGGCTCCGACGACGCCGCGGAGCGCCTCCTCAACGCTTTCGCCGCCCGCCTGCCGGCCGAGGCGGGGGCGCGCATGAACGAGAAGCCGATTGCGGAGCAGGTCGCGATGTGGAACGCGTTGCAGCGTGCGAGCAAGATCAGCACGCTCCGCTACGTCGCCGCGAACGCACCGCTCGGCGAGATTACCCGGGCTTGCGACGAGGTCGTTTGCGTGGTCGTCGGCTACCTCGTGATGATTGATGCCGCGCCGTACCTCGGCGACGACGAGCCCACATGGGACCCGCCGGTGCTCTGCGAGATCCTGAACATTGATCCGAGCGCGCTCGCGTACTACGGCCTCCTCGCCGCCTCGTTCAAGCGCGACCCCGAGTACGGCGCCGAGGTGACCGAGCTGCTCGCTTCGTGGCGCGAACTCACCGACTGCCTCGCCGGCATCGCGCTCGCGAAGGTCAACGGGCGCGTGCCCGCGTTGGAGGCCGTGCTTCACCGCTACCTCCACAACCGAGGCGGGCAACTGGGCTCCGCCGAAGGCTGGGGTTAGTGGTGTTCACCAGACCTCGGCGAACCGTCGCAGGCGCGCCACCTAAGTCTCGGCGCTCTCCGCGTCGTGGCGAAGGACTCGCGGGCGGAGTCCTAATCCATGCCGCTCGCAACCGCAGCGTAGTTCGTCAGCCTTTGTCGTGGATCGTGATGGCGTAGCCATCGGGGTCTCCGAACGTGAACGTCCGGCCGAAGGGACCATCGACCGGCTCCGTCAGGATCGTCACGCCGTGCTGGACGAGTCGGCCATGAAGGGCTTGGGCGTCGTCGGCCCGCAGCCACAGCGCGACGCCGAGGCCGGCCTGTCCACTGTCAAGATCGGTTCCTGGCAGCGGGTATCTGAGCGCGAACGCGATCGGCTGGGTGGCGAACACGACGGCGTGCGGGGGTCCGGGTGCGCGCGTGAGCCCGAGCTCGCGTTCGTAGAACTCAGCGGCACGCTCAATGTCGCGGACCTGGAGGGCGATGAAATCGGGGCCTACAACGGTGGACATAAAGAGATACTACGCTCCTTTGCTGTTGTTGTCAAGGTCTTGACATAGGATACACAGTATGTCAAGATGTTGACGTGGGCCAAGTCGATATCGATCAATCCGTGGGCTACGCCCTCAAGCGCGCCCAACACGCCCTGCACTCGACGATGGACGGGGAGCTGCACGACTACGGCCTCAGCGTGTCGCAGTACGCCTGTCTAGAGATCCTCGCCGCGCGCCCGCACATCTCAAACGCAGACCTGGCGCGCGACGCGTTCGTCACCCGACAAGCGATGCACCAGCTCCTCACCGGCCTGCAAGCGACCGGACTCGTGAGCGCCGCCGGCGAGGGCCGCAGCCAACGTTACGCGCTCACGGCCGAGGGGCGCACCCGCCTACGCAAGGCTTCCTCGACCGTCGCAGCAGTAGAGCAACGCATGATCGCGACGCTAAGTCGCGCCGAGCGCGAGCAGCTGCACCGCCAACTAAGCATCTGCGCGACCGCGCTCGGCCCGCCCGAACAGACGTACTGGGTGAGCACGATCAGCCGAGACCACGTGCAGCTGAGCGTAAAGGGCGGATTCACCCAGGCAGGCCACGGCAAGTCTTCCGCGCTCAAGCGGCTAAAGACCGATGACTGGCTGGTGTACTACTCGCCCAAGACGGGGCTGCGAGACGGCGAGCCGGTGCAGGCCTTCACGGGAATAGGTCGGGTCGCCGACGAAGAGCTCTACCAGGTGGAACAGGCGCCGGGGTTCACACCATGGCGCCGCAACATCGAGTTCGTCAAGGGCATCGAGGCACCGATTAGACCGCTGATCGACCGGCTCAGCTTCATCAAGGACAAGCGCCGCTGGGGGAGCATGTTCCGGTTCGGCCTGTTCGAGATCCCACAAGAAGACTTCGCGGTGATCTCACGGGCCATGAAAGCCAAGAATCCGAGCAGCCGCCGTGCCACAACACGGTCATGATCCTGCCAGCGGGCAACCCGGGTGGCCGAGGAGCAGGACTTACCTCCGGATGGGCTTCAGAGCCGAGCGGGGTCCTAACCGTTGCCCCCTCGGACCCGACGATTCGTATCCGCACCGCCGGGTCACGCCTTGACGAGCCCCGTCTTGATCAAGCTCTCAGCAGTCTCGGTGATGGTCTCCTCGGCCCTTCGAGACTGCCAGCCCAGAACACGGCGAGCCTTTTGGTCACTGATGTTCTTCGTGATGCCCAGATCGGGCACGATCCAGCGTGCTGTCTTGTCGAAAATGGCAGCGATGCGGATCACGAAATTGGGGATCGACCGGCTGGGCACACGCTTGGCTCGTTCTCCCAGGCTTCCCTTCAAGATGAAGCCGATCTCCTTCAATTTGAAGCCCGATCCGCTCGCGGCGATGAAGCGCTGACCGGCAGCTGCGGGTGTCGTCATGGCCAGCAGGTGCGCGCTCGCCACGTCTCGCACGTCCACAACCGGGAGCCACAAATCGGGATAACCGGGCATTGCCCCATCGAGGAATCGCCGGATGATCTCGTTCGAGCCGGAGACAGCCTTGCCCATCACCGGGCCGAACACCGCGACGGGATTGATCGCGGCGAGCTCCATCGAACCACCCTCGGCCTCCATGAAATCCCAGGCCGCACGCTCGGCGACGGTCTTACTCTTGTAGTACGCATTGACGCCGGGACCGTCGAGGACGGTCCAATCGTCCTCGGTGAATAGGCGATCGGTACGTCCGTAGCCCATGCCAATCGCCCCGAATGCGGACGTGAGCACCACCCGCTTGACCCCGGCATCGCGCGCCGCGCGCAGCACTCGCAACGTCCCGTCGCGAGCTGGAATGATGAGCTCGTCCTCGTCGTCGGGAATATCAATGGGCAGCGGCGAGGCGACGTGCAACACGAAGTCGCAGTCCGCGACGGCGTCGGCCCACCCGGTGTCGCTCGTGAGATCCGCTGCCACGAACTCCAACGCGTCGCCGGGCTGTTGACCGGCGCCACTGAGCGCCGACCGTACATCCGGCTCGCGCTCACGGGACCGCACGGTCGTGCGCACGAGGTAACTCTGCTCGAGCAGTTGGAGAATGCAGTGTTCGGCAATGAACCCTGAGCCGCCTGTGACGAGAACCCGCTGTTGAGTCATAGTCATTGGATATACCTCCATTGTGCGTGGCTCGTCGGGCCGCTGACCCGGGTCGGTTCGCGGTCTGCGCCGAACGCCAGCGACACAGCGCCGACCATGCCACCGCAAATGCTCACGGTTTGACCTTGACGGCTTGCGGCCGGGGCGTGTTCAGCCCGGTTGCTCATGCGACAGGCGGCCTCAGCCACACCTGCTCCTTGGTCGGCCGAGCGACCACCGAGCCTCATTGCTCCTCCAGCAGGCCGAGCTCGCGCAGGCTCTCGGCGGTCTCGACGATCGTGGTTTCGGCCGGGCGTGGTTGCCAGCCGAGCTCTTGCTTGGCGCGGTCGTTGTGGATCGTCAGCGGCGACGGCTCCTCGCCGGGCGCCTCGCCGGTTGTGACGTGCTCGCCCGCAGGCCCGAGATGGTCGCGAAGGACCTGTGCCAGCCCCAACCAGGTGATCGTCGGATCGTCCGCCAACAGCAGGTAGCGCTTCCCGGCCGCGGCAGGAGTGGCCATCGCCGTGATGTGCGCATCGGCGACATCGCGCACGTCCACGACGCCGAAGCGCTGGCGTGGCAGCGCCGGCATCGTGCCCTCGATGATCGCCTTGAAGTAGGTCAGCGTGGAGCGCAGTGCCAACACCAGCGACGGGCCGGCGATGAATGTCGGGTTCATCACGACCAGCTGGGTGTCGCCTCCTTCAGACTCGATGAAATCCCACGCGGCGCGCTCGGCGATCGCCTTGGAGCGCGGATAAGCGGGCAAACCTGGCGTATCGGGGTCGGTCCAGTCCTCCTCCGTGTAGTCGCGGACTGCCTTGGGCGAGTAGCCCACCGCAGCGAATGAGGAGGTCAGCACCACCCTGCGCGCGCCGGCGTCCCGCGCTGCCTTCAGCACACGCAGCGTGCCCTCGCGGGCGGGGATGATCAGCTCGTCCGGGTCCTTGGGCTGGCCCGACGGGATCGGCGAGGCGACGTGGTGGACCTCCTCCACGCCCTCAAGCGCGGCCGACCAACCGTCGTCGGAGCTCAGATCTGCTGCCACCAGCTCGACGCCGGTGTCGTCCACACCACCGCGGCGCACGGCGGCACGCACAGCCTCCTCAGCACCCAGGGAACGCACCGTCGCGCGCACATCACGACCATCCCGCAACAACGCCGCGATCAACTGCGTGCCCAGATATCCGGAGCCGCCTGTTACCAACACCTTGGAGCTCATCCGAGCATCGCCTCCTCCAGTCGTGGGAGCACTTTCTGTACCTGCGAGTTCGCCTCAGCTTCCGCGTCCGCATCCTCACGGCTGCGGGCGTCCCAGAGCGCGGCCTTCGCCCGCAGGTAGTTGAGGTGCATACGCAACGTCTTGATTTCGGCCTCGACCCGCTTGGCGTGCTGAAGCAGCAGATCGCGCTGCTCACCAGCCTTGGCGTGCCCAAGCTCGCGGTTGGCCTGGTAGGTGCGCATGTCCTCGATTCCGACGCCCATCGCGCGCAGACACGCAAGCACCTGCAGCGTGTCGAGATCCTGCTCGCGATAGCGGCGGTGGCTGCTGCTCGGGTCGCGGGCGATCGGGCCGATCAGCCCGATCTCCTCGTAATAGCGCAGCGTCGGCCCGCTCAACCCGCTGCGCCGGGAAACATCTTGGATGGTGAGAGTCGTCATGAAGCTACCTTGACATACCTCAAGCGCTTGAAGTCAAGGGCCCTGATGAAGTTTTTTTGAGGGGACGCGAGTGGGCAGCGTCTGTGCTCTACCCGACAGGCTCGCCTGCGGCCTCCAGCCGTTCGCGCGTCTTGTCGCGCGCCTCCTGGACCGTCCCGCAGGTAAGCAACAGGTCCAGCGCGCACTCCAGCCGCGCGTTCGGCCAGATTTTCCCGTTGAGCACGGGCTGCGGCGGCACGATCGGCGGCCCGAGCGTGTAGAGGAAATGGGGCTCCTCGCTCCAGTCCTCGTCGGGAATGATCTCCGGGATGTGCTCGTGCGGGCGCGTGATGACCTCGTACGCCTCCACATGGCGGATCTGTTGGAGGCGGCCGTCAAAGCGGAAGCCGACGTAGTTCGGCGGCGTGTTCGGCCACCCCCGGCGTCCGACGGGGTGGTAGTAGAAGCCGCGCTCCACCACCGTGTCCTTGAACGTCAGGCTGGACCAGCGCAGCGGGTCCTGGCCGAGGACGACAACGAACACGAGGTTGGAGGTCACGTTCTGCATGGTCATCAACCCCTTCAGGTAGCTGGTTAGCTCGACGAGGAGCCGTTTCTCGGCGTGGTTCCGGCTCGCCACCGCGGTGCTCGTCGCCAACTCCGCGATCCGCTTCCACGGCAAGTACAAGACGGGCACGCCGTCAATCGCCTTCGGCAGTGCCTTGACAGGCGGGTAGTACGGCGCACACTCCGCGACCACGGCGATACGGCCCTCGCGCTCGTCACGCGCGTTGAGGCGGTCGGCGTACAGCTGGAGCTGCGAGTCCAGCGGCAGGTTCCAGCCGCGCTTGGCCTCCACGATCAGATGCAGGCGCTCCGTCTCAATCTCCACGTCTGTGCGGCCCGTCCCGTACTCGCTCTCCTGCAACCGGACCGCCGTGACCTCCCCCTGCTCGGCGTCGCCGAATGCTTCTCCAAGGACGGCTCGGGTGAACGCCTCGCTCTGCCCGAGGCCCCAGCCGACGCTGTACGTGATGTCGTCCTCCTTGCTGCCGAGGAGGTCAAAGACGGTTCCGACGGGACGGCTGTGCAGCGTTAGCTCGGCCACGCCGGGCACCCTAGTTCAAGCCGAAACGCCGGGGCGGGACGGTTTTTCGCTCGCGACGCGGCGAAGCCTTTACAGGCGGGCAGCTCCGGGCGTATTTTTATGCGATGGGGGCGGGGCGTGGCAGAGAGCGCCGCTTGTGGAGAGCGTCGTACGGCAGTGTTCCGAGGGTGTGCTTTCGGCTGGACGCTGTGCCAGAGCGCAGGCCGCGTTACGCGCGGTATGTGGAGGTCTTCTGCTTGCGCGCTCAGGATGGGACCGGATTCCGCTTGTACTGGGTGGAGGAGTACGCGCATGCCGGCGTGGTAGCGACGAGCCGATACGGAGTCGTCGTTGATGAACGTGAGACCTTCTGGGCCGTCGCGGCGCGCCAGCTCGCGCGTCAGTTGCCGGAGTCAGACGTGAGCCACTGTGCAGCTCCCGTCGTCCATGCGACATATCGGAGCGTGCGGAGCGGCTACGGACTTCGCGAGCACCAGGGACGTGAGTGCGTCGTCTACGCCGTGGAGCAACGGCCCGGGCGTCATGGTCTGCACGTGCCGAGCCGGTGCGGGATTGGCTTCGTCGGCGACGACTCGTACTGGGTCGTCCCCGCGATGGATCTGGACATCGGGCCGTTGGCAGCCTCTGCCTAGATCGCGAGGGCGCCAGCAGCGAGTGCCGCGCGCGTCGCCCACACATTGAGACTACGACTGGGTTTTCAGCATCTCGTCGGCGCGCGTGACGATCGTGCCCGGCGTCACGCCGAGCGCCCGCGCAAGCTTCACGATCGTTGCGTAGTTCGGGTTCCTGACGCCGCGCTCCACGCCGCCGAGGTGCGTGACGTGGACACCCGCGGCGTCCGCCAACTGCTCCTGCGACAAGCCGCGCTCAACCCTCGCGAGGCGGATCGCTTCGCCGAGCGCGGCGTGCTCAGGCGAACGAGGCTTGGACTGTCGGGATGGCGGCACCCGCGGGAGCCTCGCCTAGAACGATCGACGAGGTTAGAGCGTAAAAGTCCGATTCGAGATACAACGAGCCGACCCTACAAACGAACGAACGCAGGGAGGCACGAATCATGGGCAAGGCGAAACGATGCAGAACAGTTGTGATCGGCATGAGCGCGGCGCTCGCCACAACCGGCGCATGCCCGCAGGCTCACGCCGCAAGCGCTGCTCCGGCGACGCCACCCGGCACCCACGTCGCGGCCCGGCACAAGCACCATGCGGAGCCGACCAACCACGCCTCACCGGCGCACGGCCCGTACGTCTACGAAGCCAGCATTGAAGCGGAAATGAGCACGCACGACGCGAACATGCGCTGCAACGGCGTGGCGCTGAAGCTCGTCGGCGTCGGGCTGTCCGCCGAAGGCCCCGATGAGAGTTACACGAGGCCGCCCAAGGTCGCGCGCAACTCCGGCGACCTATGGGATCAGCATCCCGCGGCCTGGGAAGGACCGCACACGATCACGGCCGGCCCCGCGACGACGCTGACTATGCACTGGACGCCCCCGGCCGAGCGCCAGGCGGTCGAAGCAGAATCCGCGAGGAACAACGGCGAAATCCGCGACCCGCGGCTCCAGGGCCAGGAAGACACGGCGCTCACGACCGCGGTCTGCGCCGCCACCGCGCCGAATGCCGGGGTCGCCAGCATCGGCCGGGGCCTCGCGACGTGGCGACTCCCCCACCCCGTCACGAGCGTCCTCGCACTCCTCAGCCAACCCGTGACGAGCATCGTCGCCGACGAATACATCACCAGCGGCATTGAAATCCTGCCGAACGGCAGCGTGCCCGCCTTCGCCCCGTACGAGTAACCCGAGCCTCAGCGTGCCAATACAGAAGACCGTCCGATGCCGCCGAATCGACGAAGCATGCCGTGGGAACCCCTCGCGCTCCTCGGCGGCGTACGCGAGGTCGCAGCGCTCGCAAGTCCCCGCGAGCCGCTGTCGGCGACGCAGCGCGCGTTTGACGCTGTGTGCGCGGGGAGCCCTGCGCACGCCGGCCTTCCCCGCGCGAGGCAGATCACGGAATACCTGGGCCTCCCGTGGCGCGAAGCGCTGGTGGTCGCCCACGAGCCGGAGGCGCGCCAAAACCAGTTGCTCGCGGTGAAGGCGAGCGGACCGCGTGCGGATTGGATCACCACGGAGCACGTCGTCGCCGTCCTTCAGCTCGTCGCCCGCCGACTCGGTGCGGACTCGTTGACGACCGGCGAGTACCGCACGGAGCGAGCGAGGCTGCTCGCCACCGAGCATTACCGGCCGAGGAACGATCGTTGGCTGTTACTGCCCGACGACGAGCAGGTCATCGCGTGCGCCGGTTCGTGGGACGCCGCGCTCGTCCTCGCCGGGCTTGGCGCGACGCGTGACCGTCGCACCGCCCGGGGCCATCCGACCGCGCCAATACTCGTTGACCTCCTGGAACGCTTCCATGACGAGCACGGGTTCCGGCCGTCGGCGCGGGACCTGCGGGCGTTCGCGCGCGGCAACGGCGTGCCCTACCCGTCGGAACGGGTGCAGCGCTTCGGCACCGCCGTGGCGGAGTGGGCTGCGTCGCGGTCCGCTCGTGGGTTGCCGGAGCCGCGCGTCGTCCGGCGCGTCGGCGGTCGCGGCAGGCGCGCGCCCGACTACTCGGGGAACGTCGGCGCGTCGCGGCCCGGGGAGCGCCGACGCGAGAAGTGGACGAGGACGAGCTGCGCCGCCGCGGTCGCCCGCTACCTCACCCAGCTTCGCCGCGGCGAGCGGTCAACACAGCGCGGCTACGCCGACTGGGCCGCCGCGCAGCCTCGGGGAACGGTGCCAGCCGTCGCCACGATCCAAGCGTTCGGCGGCTGGGAAGCGGTCCGGCGCGAGGCCCAGGAACGGCTCAAAATCGCGAGCCCGGGGTATGTTCATGTGTGGGACGAGACAATGCACGCGGATCACGCCGGAGTGAAGCACTCCTCGAAAACCAAGGCGCCCGCGACCTCCCGACACTGGGGATAGTCGGACTGCCCGACGGGGATTCTCGGTTGCCAAGCGCGGAAAAGTGGCGGCCACCAGGAGTCCGCTTCTGGCCAGAGATGGACGAATCTGCTCAGGCCGCTTTCCGTGAGGAGCTGGCTAAGGCGGCCAGGGTCATGGCAGATGAAACGTCCCGTGACCTCTAGCTCTGTGTCGCAAGCCATCCTGCCGCAGTCTTCCCATGATTCGTCGTAGGTGGGCGGCGGCAAGTGGGAAGGCGGCTAGCTTCGCCCAACCGCCTTCGCCGCCGTCTCCATCGTCGAGAGCCATGCTGGATCAGGATGCAAGCCGATAACTGGCGGCTCAACCTGGGCCAACACTGGGAGATGCCCGTCCGCCCGGGAACGATGATGAGCGAAACACATCGACACGTAATCGCCGAGATAAAGAAAGCGTCGGGGAGCGATCGCGGCGGGCCAGATGGTCATGCTTCCGTGGGCGGCCGCAGGCCTCAGAGTCACAGGCGTCGTACCGTCCGGTACGACAGCTGAGGTCGTGCCGTGGAGGGCGATGAACCGCCGTGAGTCGATTGCTATCTCCTCAGGCTCGTTGAGTGTCACAGGCGTGTGGCCGACTCGATCCGGCTGGTGGTTCGCTTCGTTCCTGACAGGCCTTCGTTCCCCGGGCGGCGGGGTTCGGTGAGCCCGCTGCGCTCCTGTTCAGCGATCGACAGGTTGAGGGCGAGAAGCTGCGCCAGCGTGTCTTCCTCGTTGCTGAAGCCGTACGCGACTTCCACGGCCGCGTCGAGCTCTTCCTGGAGTTTTCGCAACGGGTTGTTGCCGGGATCGCGGAGCGAGTTGTATTGCGCCTCCAGCGAGAGCCCGTCAGCGAGCCGATCATCGCGCAGCGTGATGAGCCTCGCGGCCGTGTCGGCGACCATCTCAACGGCCTCAGTCGTCGGCGCTTGCGGCCACGGGTACGTGTCCCAGACTGTTTTCGATGTGTAGCGAGGATCAACCTTCATCTTCGAGCAGCGCTCCTCGAAGTAGGCGCGATGGTGCGTGCTGTGCAGCACGCCGAACGAGTAGTCGTCCTCGAACGCGAACGCTTGCAGGGCGTCCGCGGGTCGTATCTCTGGCGAGACGAAGGCGTAGACCGATTGCCGCGTCACGAATGCCACCCGTGACAGCACCACGTAGCGGCTCAGCCCCCTCAGCGCTTCCAACATGTCGCCGCGGCGCCACCCAAGCTGCCACCACTTCTCGAGAAAGTTCCTCTGGTGCCACGTGACTTTGCGATTTGGGTTAGCCGCCACGAGGGGCGTGGTTCTTTTCCGCCTCCTTGACGGCGCTCGCTTCGCGGTCGGGCAGCACCGAACGTCGCAGGTGCTCCATCACGGCCGAACCGGCCTGGACTTCGGCCGCCAGCACGTCGGCCGCATCAATGTCGATGACGAACCGGGACGGCCGCCCGTCCCCGGTCAACTCTGCGCCGATGAGGAACGGGTGGATGACGTTGGCACTGGCGGGGTCGTCTGCGACGAGCTTTGCCGCTGCGTCAGGAGCGAGCACGAAGCCCGGCGTATGCTGCGGCGTCTGCCCCTGAAAGCAGACCTTCGGTTTCGTGTTCGCCTTCAGCTTCACGGCCGACCGAAGATCCGTGTTCGGCGAGAGAGATCCAGTGATCGTCTCGACCTCCATCTTTGTCGTCCCGCGTGAGAGCCAGAGCGTCTTCGGCCCATCAACAGGCCCCTTCACCCAGTTGACGATCGAGACCTCAACCGCCGCGTCACCCGACCACGGCTGGGAGGACACGGCGTCGTAGATGACTCCTCCGTTGTCCACGATGTGATCCAGGGAGTATTTGCGCGAGTCGCCCGAGCGAATGTTCGCCGTGCCGACCAAGCCGGCGCGCCCGCCCTCGGGCAGCAAGTCGTGCGTCTTGCGGAACCAGGAGACGACGTAATCCGCCAAGCCTCCAACTTCGGGATCCGCTTTCTGGAGCGCCGCGATCTCCTCGGCAGGCTTCTCGGCCAGGAGCCGCTTCGCGCCGAGGTACGGCGGATTGCTGATGCAGGCGTCGAATGCGGGCCACGTCGCCGTAACGGCGTTTGCGGTCTGGAAGTTCCCGTCAAGATCGTCGAGCGGCAGGTACGTGCGCTCGTCGCCCAGCTCGTCAGCCGCGAGCTTCCGGCCGAGCATCAGCGTCACCTTCGCCACCTCCACCGCGAACGGACGAAGATCGATGCCGTGGAACTGGCGCGTGGAAACAAATGCGAGGCGTATCTCCTCACCCCGCCCGGCGCGTCGGCTCATCGCCTGGCGCTTCTCATCAAGCTGGCGCTCCAAGCGCCTTAGCTCGCGGTACGCGACGTAGAGGAAGTTGCCCGAGCCGCAGGCGGGATCGAGCACCTGATAGCTGAGCATCGCAGCCTCAACTTTGCCCAGCTCCTCCAGCGTTTCAGCGGCGTTGATGCGCTCGCGCCAGGGGCGAACGATCGTCGGCAGGACAATCTTCTGAATGTCGGCTTCGCTCGTGAAGTACGCCCCATACGCGTGACGCTCGGGCTTGTCGAGCGACTGCTCGAACAAGGTGCCGAAAATGACCGGGCGCACCTGCGACCAGTCCTCATTGCTGGCCGAAGCGAGGTCCGCGACCTCTTTCTCGCTCAGGTCGAACGGCGTGACGGTCGCGTAGAGGCCTCCGTTGAAGTACGGCGTGCCCTCGAACCTGCCGCCCGGCGTGGCGCCGCGCTCGTTCATCTCCCGGAAGAGCCCGAACAGGAGGTCGTACGCCGTGCCCGCGCCCTCGGTCACGTCCCGGAGGGCTGTCGTGAACGACTTGCTCGGGAGCAACCCGATGTCCTCCGCGAACATCGCCATCACGGCCTGCAAGATGAACCGCTGCGCTGAGTCGCGATCAATGCCACGCGCGACGAGCGCGTTGAACAGCCCGGAAACCCTAGCGGCGGTGTCACGCGTGACCGCTACGAGGTCATTCTGGAAGATCGGCTTCTCGGCTCGCGGGAGCAGGAACGCCAGAGCCTCCCAGCGGTGCGGGAGATCATCAAGTGCAACGCGATCAACGGGCTCCTCAAGCTGGCTGTTGAGGTCGTAGATCCAGAACTCATCGAAGTTGCAAAGCATCACGAACTCAGGGCGATCCGGCACGAGGTCGATCCAATACTCGAACGCCTGGCGGTAGTCGCGTTTGAGGTCGCGGCCCGCCTTCTTCATCTCGATCAGTACCCGCGGCTTCCACTCCAAGTCGGCGTACGCGGTCCCGCCGTTGTCGTGCTTTTTGATCCGCTTCTCCAGCGTCGCGCCCGCCTGGCGGACGCCATCGTGGCCGAGCGCGCGAAAGAGGTTCTCCAGGAAGAGCGCCGCCTCGCCCTTCTCGTCGCCCGTTAGATGTTCGTGCCGGTAGCGAACGAAGCCCTCAAGGCGCTCGCGTAACTCGGCAGCGGCGGGGTTCGTCGGCATCGCGCGCAGTCTGCCCTATCAAGAGGACCGACGAGGCTCCGCGGGCACCAAGCAAGATCGCCGAAGACACTGAGCGTGCGATATCCAGCGCCGCACGCCTAGATACATAGACGCCGTGTAACGCAGATGGGGTGCCGACTCACGCCGTCGCACGAAGATTCCGCTAGGGACAGAATCGCCTGTTGCCCGAAGACTTCGCCATCTTGGCCCACGGTTGTCCTGCGGCGCTCGGCCATGCGAACGACGCCCAACTGTCCGTACTCAAACCATGTGACTGAGGTTGCCGCACGCGGCAGCTTCACAAAAGATGCTGATTTGCAGGTATTTTGTGAGCCCATCGAGAACGAGCGCGCCGACCAGCTGCATTTGGTCAAGAACGGATGCGGATTGATGACCTGCTCGCATGGCGGACAGCTAGGAAACCTCAGGAAGCCCCGCGATCATGGTGCGCGATCTATCCGTCCGAACTACATGCGAGCCTTGGCCATCCCAGATTACAAAGGAGAAATGCCGTGGCCTCAACCATGCAGGACCGCACCGTTGAGGGGCTGATCGCTTACTGCGACTGGCTCGTTGACAAGGGCTACGCGACCGTCGCACAGGTCGACCCGTGGAGAACCGCAACCAGGAAGGTCTTCGAGACCGTGGAGGGCGAGCAGTACACCTCCCTCGACATCTCGAACATCGACCTCGCGGACTACCTGGGCCGTTTTCAGACGCTCGCAGGCTCGCAGTACAAGTCGGAGAGCATCGTTGCGTACGGGCGCAGGCTCCGAAACGCGATCGACGCGCACGAGCACTACCTGAGCACCGGGCGTCCGCCCACGTTCAGGCGTGGAGGCTCGACTCCGAAGCAGGACGGCGCCGCGACGCCAAAGGCGGTCAAGGCCGCTCGCACAACACAGGCTCCGGCACAGACTCCGGCCGGGGGCGGTGCCGGATTCATGGAGTACCCGTTCCCGCTCCGGGGCGGACAGATGGCCCAGCTGAGACTGCCAACGCGGCTGGACAAGACGGACGCGGAACGGCTCTGCGTGTTCATCCGGACCCTCCCGATGGAGGAGCAGGCCCAGATTCCGCGCCGGACCGGCGAGGCCAGCGACGAAGCGCTCGCCGCATAGATAGGGCGGCCACGAATGGCCGCCCTATGCACTACCGAAGCCGTCGCGCGACGTTTGCACGCGGAGCGCGGCGGCTTCGTCTTTCTATCAGCGAGCCCATGCCACTCGTACCGTGGAAACGCCGAGTTTGCGTGGTTCAGGCTGCCTGTCAAGGGCCAATAAGAATCCCCACTGGTGGCCAGATAATTCTCCACGCTGATAGGACCACGGGGTTGGGGTTGCGCCGGTCTCTCACGGAGCGAGGCGCGTAGCGCGAGTGGAGTGAGAGGCCGGCGGCGCGATCGCCGAGGGGGCCCGGCGGGCCCTTTTCGGGCCGGTTTGGCAGGCGGGAGCGAGAATCGGGGCGTTCGGGGGCGTTCTGCGGCCCTGCGTGTGCCCGGCGCGAGTGATCCATTGGCTGTTTTCGCGATGTTCATGCCGGTGTGATGACCTCGCGTGCCTCGCGTAGACGGAAGCTCTCGCCTTCGAGGGTGATCACGTGGCAGTGGTGAAGAAAGCGGTCGAGGATCGCGGTCGCGGTGGCGGCGTCGGGCAGGAACTGGGTCCAGCGCTCGAAGTCGACGTTGGTCGTGATCGCCACCGAGCGCTGCTCGTAAGCGGCGGCGATGAAGCGGAACAGATGGTCGGCGGCGAGGCGATCCAGGGCGGTGAAACCGAGGTCATCGATCACGATGAAGTCGTGGCGCAGGAGGCGCTCGATGAGCTTGCCGACGGTGTTGTCCGCCAGGCCGCGGTAGAGCGCCTCGATCAGCTGGTCGGCTTTAAAGAAGCGGACCTTCTTGCCGGCGGCGATCGCGGCGCGCCCGAGTCCCTGGGCGAGGTGGCTCTTGCCGACGCCGGCTGGGCCGGCGAGGCAGAGGTTCTCGTTGCGATCCAACCACTCCAGGCAGGCGAGGAACTCGAACGTGGCGCGCGGTAGCTGGGAGACCTTGAGGTCGAAGCCCTCGAGTGTCTTTGGTGCGGGGAACCCGGCGGCCTTCAGGCGGGCGCGCTGGTTTGATGACTCGCGGGCGGCGATCTCCTCGCGCACGAGCGTGGACAGCAGCTCCGCTGGCGCCCAGCGTTGGGTCTTGGCGGTCGCCAGCAGATCGGGTGCGACCTCGCGCATCCCGCGCAGACGCAGCCGGCGAAGCCCCGCCTCGAGCTCGGGGTCAAGCGCGCTCATGCGCGCGCACGGCGGTAGTCGCTAAGCGAGCGGACCGCGACCTTCGGCAGTCCCTCGAGCTGCAGTGGCTCGGCGTCCGCGACGCTCGCGGGCGCCACGCCCCGCAGCCCGTCGGCGATCGAGCACAGATCACCGTGGGCGAAGCGCGTGAACGTGCTCGCGCGAGAGAGCGCCACGCGCGTCTGGTCCTCTCCACGCGTGCGCGCGAGTGCGAGCGCTTCATCCAGGCGCTCGTGCAGGCGGGCGGTGCCCGCCGCCGCAGCGGCCCGCAGGTAGCCCTCGGCCTCGCTGCCGAGCGCCAGGAACGCGTGCTCTGACGGTGTGCGTGGCCGCAGCTGACGGACGCCGCTCGGCGACGGCGTCGGATAGTGCGCGTCGCTGATCGAGGTCTCCCCCGGCGCCAACAGCGCGTGCTGGGCGACCGGGACACCGGAGTGCATGATCACCACGTCGCGGTCTGAGGCGGCGACCTGCACCGTCTCGCCAACGAGGCGGTGGGGCACCGAGTAGCGCGCCGAGATGAACCGCACCGTCGCCAGGCGATCGACCTTGCGCTCCTCGCCGCACGCCAACGCTGGGCGCTGCGCTGGCAGTGCACGAAACAGGGGCCGCTCGACCTCCAGACGCTCGACCGGCCGCACGCGCGTCTCGTAGTGGACCTCGCCGTTGACCTCCTCACACCACGCCACGCCCGCCTGGTTTGCCTCATCGAGCGAACCGAAACCCTCATACGGGATCAAATCGGACTTCGTGAAACGAACGACCGCCTCGACCTTGCCCTTGGACTCCGGGTCTTGGCGCTCAGTCGTGCGCGGCGAGAAACGATAGTGCGCCGCCAGGCGCACAAGGTCCGGGTTGAGCACCGCGGCCCCCGCCAGATGCCCGGTCGCGACCGTCTTCGGGTTGTCGAACAGCACCCGTGCCGGGACCCCGCCAGCCGCCTCGAAGCTGTGCGCGAGACCCACGGCGAGCGCACCGAAGCGCTCCGAGCAAGAGAAGCTGACCGTCCGGTAGCGAGACCAGCCCAACACCGAGGAGAAAAACGACAGCTTGCGCGGACCCGCCGGTGTGGAGACCGTTCCCGCCGCGCCCCAATCGCAAAGCATCCACTCCCCAGGCTCTGACACCCATGGCCGATAGACCCGGCCCTCGAGCGCCTGCCTGGCCCGCCAGGCGGCCTTCGCCTCGGCCAACGCCCGACGCAGAGAGCGCTCCGAGCCTCCATAGCCCGCCGCGCGCATGATCCGCATCAGCCGCCGCGCCGTGACCCGCCCGCCCGACTGCTCAACCCGCCCCGCGATCAGGCCCGAAAACTCGTCGGTCACCCGCGCGCGCGCCAGCGCAGGCGCGAACTGGCCCGCCTCGCCCGCCGCCTGCACATAGCGCTTGACCGTCTTGTGATCACAGCCCAGCAGCGCTCCCACCGCCCGATAGCTCCCCAGCTCCTCATACAACGCGATGATCTCCACCTGGGTCCTTCCGCTCTTCATGGGCGTCCTCCCGACGATCGACGGCGCAAGAACACCGCACCGTCGAGCCCGAACCGGACGAGTGGGGAATTAAGTGGCCACCAGTGGGGAGTTTCTCGTGGCCGCGGTCAGGCTGCCCACGCGTCACCAAGGATGTGCGTTACGTAGGTTCTGCGGACGATGACCGATGAGTCCCAGTTGGCGGCTTCCCCCGGTGCTGGCGCCGCTCGCTCGGCATCACCGTCTGCTCAACGGCTCGCAGACGCGATCAGAGAACTTGTCGCGGCGACGCTAGCCGACGACGCGGCGCTCACGGGCGACATCCTCGCGACCGTCGGACAACGACGGATTGAAATCGAGCGACGGCGAGCGGTGCCCATCGCCGTGAAGGTCGCGATTCACCGCCGCGACAGTTGGACGTGCCGCTACTGCGGCGAGAGGACGGTCGCCCCGCCGGTACTCCGGTTCCTCTCCGAGCTGTATCCGGACGACTTCCCCTACCACCCGAACTGGAGGGCCGGGCAAGTCCACCCGGCGTATCTGCTCGTCTCAGCAAGCCTGGATCACGTCCACCCGGGCGGCCGCGGCGGCAGTTGGCTTGGGGAGGACAACCTCGTTACTGCTTGCTGGCCGTGCAACACCGGCAAGGCCGATCTGCGGCTGGACGAGGTCGGATGGGCGCTCCTCGGCGAGGCGGACGTGCGCAGCGACTGGGACGGCCTCACCGACGCAGCGAACGCTCTGTGGGAGCGGGCCGGCAAGCCCGGCATCTACCGCGAGTGGCGCCGTGCTCTGTCGTCTCGAGGAAGAGTTGAGTAGGTTCGAGTAGGTTCCTCGCTCGCCCCATGGGGAGGGCTCTGCGACGACTCGGCGTCAGCGAGGCTCGATCCCGAGTTGTCCGCGACCCTTGTCGGTACGCAAATAGATCGCGTATAATGTGGGTATGGCGCGCGCGGCAATCATCTACCGGCCCAGCGCCGCGTCCGCTCCGCACACCGACGGAATGTCCGGCTCGGACGGGGATCGCTTCGAGGTAGTCGCCGTCGTGCGCGACGAAAGCGGACCCCGGCACAGCGGCCTGACGGAGGCACTGGAACGCATCGCGGCCGGCGAGGCGTCGACCCTTGTCACAGCGCACCTATCCGACGTTGCCGGCTCTCTGCGCGAGCTTGTCGCGCTGCTCGACTGGCTCGCGGCCGCGAACGCCGACCTCGTAGTGGTTGACGAGGGCATCGACACGGCCACCGCGGCGGGCAAGCGCGTCGTCGCGGTACTGCGCGAGGTTGAGCGGTGGGAACGCGAGCCGGAGCCGGGTCGGCCACCGCGCGGCCGTCCCGGACTCGCCGCACTCGCGCCGAAGCTCACGGAGCGCATCACAGCGATGCGCGAGAACGGGCAAAGCCTCCAGGCAATCGCCGACGCACTCAACGCCGACGGCGTGCCAACGCAGCGCGGTGGAGCCCGTTGGCGTCCGTCAAGCGTGCAGTCAGCACTCGGCTACCGCCGGCCGCGCGCACCGGCGCCGGGCGTTCCGCCGCCACCGCCGCCGCACCCGCCGGGTCACGCGCCACCGCGCACGCCGCGTCCGCCCGGTCGTCCCGGCCCACCACGGCACGGAGGTCGCCAGCCATGACGAGCGTGATCGAGCAGTACGGCGCGCTCGGCGTCTTCCTGCTAATGGTGCCGGAGAGCGCCTGCGTGCCAGTCCCGAGTGAGGTCACGCTCCTCTTCTCCGGGTTCGCCGTTCACGAGGGCTGGATGAGCCTCCCACTGGCTGTGCTCGCTGCCACCGCGGGCAACGTCGTCGGCTCGTTGCTCGCCTACGGCCTCGGTGCGAGTCGGTTGCTCCAGCGCGTCCCCGTCGCCCGCGGCGTGCTGCGCCGCTGGGACGGCTTGCTCGGCGAGAACGCAACTCGTGCCGTGTTCACCGCGCGGTTGTTGCCGCTCGCGCGTACGTTCGTGTCGCTGCCCGCGGGGGCGAGGCGCGTCCGGCTGGCCCCCTTCGTCGCGCTCACCACGGCCGGCTGCGCACTGTGGGCGACCGCGTTCGTGTTCACGGGCCTCGCCGTCGGCAGCGCCTGGGCGACGGTCAGCTCCGTGCTCGGGCGCGTGTTGCTGGTGGTGGGGCTCGCCGCGGTCGCGCTGGCGACGAAGCGAAGCCGGCGCGGCGTCCGGTGACGCAGCCGTGATCCGGGCCGTTTTGGGCACGCGAGATTCGCGACGCCGCATCAGGACGCGCATACGATTGACTGCGTGGACCCGGTGGACGGCACGGCCGCAACGTTGCTTCACCGTGGTGTCCTGCTGGAGTACGCGACGCTGAGTTGGAACGTTGTCGGTTGCGTCGTCCTCGTCCTCGCGGCCGTCGCCGCCGGTTCCGTTGCGCTCGCGGGATTCGGCGTGGACTCGTTGATTGAGATCGTCGCGTCCCTCGTCGTGATCTGGCAGCTACGCGACGCCGACGACGGCCGGACCCGCGTCGCGCTCCGAGTGATCGCCGTCGGCTTCGGCTTGCTTGCCGTCTACATCGCTGCGCAGGCGACGTACACGCTCGTCGCCGCCAACCATCCAGGGACTTCCGTGGCCGGCATGGTCTGGTTGTCGCTGACCGTCGTGCTGATGCTCGCGCTCGCCGCCGGCAAGCGCGACACTGGGGCGAGGCTAGGCAATCGCGTGTTGCAGACGGAGGCGCGTGTGACCGTGATTGACGGCTTGCTCGCCGCGACCGTGCTCGTCGGGATCGTGCTCAACGCCGCCGCGGGCTGGTGGTGGGCGGACCCGGCCTCTGCCTTTGTTCTCATGTTTTACGCGATCCGCGAGGCCCGCCACGCGTGGATGGAGGTGCCCGGTGCGTAGGGTCCCGGCGCAGGGAGAGCGGCAGGAGGCAGCGTGGCGTTGGCGAAACGCGACGGTGTGGCTTGGGAACCCCTCATGCTCCTCCGCGGGGTGCGCGAGGTCGCGGCGCTCGCGAACCCCGCGGAGCCGGAAGCGGTCACGCAGCGCGCCTTTGACGCCGCGCGGGCGCGCAGCGTCGCACACGCCGTTCTACCACGGGCGAGGCAGGTCACGGAACGCCTGAACTTGTCGTGGTCCGAGGTTCTGGAGGTCGCGCAGTTGCCCGTGCAGACGCAGCAGCGACGGCTCAGCAAGAAAGACGGTGAGGAGGAGCAGGACTGGGTGAGCGCGGAGCATGCGGGCGCCGTGCTCGGCATTGTCGCGGCGCGCCTTGGCGTGAACACCGTGACCCAGGTCCAGTACACGTCGGAGCGCGAACGGATGCTCGCGGAGAACAAGCGCGGCAAGCCGCCGCTACTCCTGCCCACGGAGGCGCAAATCCGGTTCGCAATGAGGCGCGAAATCCACGGCGATCCGCATCGCGCGACGCCCACGAAGGGCACGTGGGACCGCGCCCTGGAACTCGCCGGCCTGGAGACCAACCAGAAGCCGCCGAGGAAGGTCATTGCAGGTCCCGGCTACAACAAATGGGCGAACCCAGGCGAGTGCGTTGCCGTGCTCGTGGGGTACGTGGAACAGCTACCGCCCGGTCAGCGTGCGAACGCCCGCCACTACCGGGTTTGGGCGCGAGGCCAAGCCCGCGCGCCCCACGAGGTGACGCTCAGAAGGCACGGTGGTTGGAGCAAGCTGCTCGCACTTGCGTACGAGGAGGTCGTGCGTCGCCGCGCCAACGGGGCGACCCAACCGTGACGCGCCCATTACAATGAGGGATGAGCGGTTTGCGTAGGTTTTGGGAAGTTTTCCGGCCGTGTACGTAAAACCCCACGCGCGTGTACAAACCCCTCCGATTAGCCCCGATATTTGGCTCTAGCTGGTAATTGAAATCTGTCCCTTACGGGCCCTTTGAGCCGTCTGCGGTACCCCTAGAACGTTCGTTCGTGCTCCGTAGCTCGTATCACGCACGGCAAAGACCAGGTCGTCGAGCCGTGGGCTCGCCAGATAAGTGTCGGTGGTGCCGAGATGCGCGTGCCCAAGAAGATGCTGCGCGGTGCGCGTATCCGTGCCGCGAGCGATGTGCTCAGCGAAGGCATGGCGCAGGTCATGTGGCGTCACGTGGGCCGCTATCCCGGCACGCTTGGTGACCCGCATCACCAGCTCACGTAGCGCCTGACTAGATGACGAGCGCATTCGCAGATCCTTCCGCTCCCTATTGAATGGCGGATCTCTGAACCGCTGTGCCGGCAGCACGTACTCATGTCGGTCAACGCTTCGCAGGATCTCATCCACGACCGCCACCAGATCCCTGGTCACCGGCACGTAGCGCTCGCGACCCCCCTTTGCGATGTCGGCTGAAACCCAAACCACGCCCAGGCGCACGAAGTGGCGCCCTTGCAAACCCCGCAGCTCGGCGTTCCGAAGCCCAGCACACAGGCCGAGAAAGATCGCTCTCCGCTCACGGACCCCATGCGCAGCACCGAGCACGGCAACCGCCTCGTCTTCAGTCAGGCGGTATTTCTGGGCGGGGCGCCTGCGAGGCCGTCGCGTCTGCTGAGCCGGATTGTCCTTACGCCATCCCTCTTCCATCGTCCAGGCGTAGAAGCTCACGAGCTTAGAGCGGTTTGTGCCCTGCGTGTTTCCGTTCGGCCACCGCCGAAGCGTGCGCTTGACGTCCTCCCGCGGCGGGTCGCGTCCTGTTTCCCGGGTAAATTCACCGAGGCGTAGCTCCGCTGGCTGCGGATCTTATGCGGCGATCACCTCCTCGGTGTCGCCGGTCATGGGTGGGGCTGGGTCCTCGCGCAGTTGACGGCGTAGGCGCTCAATCTCAGCGACGGTCTTGGGGTTCATCTTCACTCCCCGCCAGCCTCGGGAGGAGAGCTCGAGCACGGCCCAGATCAGGGACAGCGCTGAGGTCTCCCCGGGGAAGCGCCCGATGACCTTGGTGCGCCGGCGGACCTCCACGAACGTGCGCTCGAGGAGATTCGTGGTCCTGATTCGCTTGCGGTGCTCGGACGGGAACCGCAGGTGCGTGACGAGGGCGGGCAGGTCCGTTTCGATGACCGCCATCGCCGAGGGGTACGCCGTGCGGTAGTCAGCGATGATTCCCCGCAGCTCGCTGGTTGCCTCGCCCGGTGAGCGGGCCTCATCGAACGCTTTCCACCAGCGCGCCTTGACCTCCTGGTGATGGCGCTCCGGGAGCTTGCCCGTGACGTTTCTGAGCGCGTGGACGGTGCAGCGCTGCTCCAGAGCATTGGGCCAGAGCTCACGGGTGGCCTTCCAGATCCCCGGTGCGCCGTCGGCGATCACGAGCGCTGGCGCTCTGAGTCCGCGGGCGATCATGTCGCGGCCGAACGCGAGCCACGCGTCATAGCTCTCGCGGCTTCCCAGAGCCAATCCGAGCAGGACCTTGCGGCCCTCCAGCGTCACTCCCCAGCAGACAAGGACGCCCTCCGAGGGTGTGTCGTCGGGATGCAGCTTCAGGTAGATCGCGTCCAAGAAGCAGTAGACGATGTCGTGCCCCTCCAGCCGCCGCCGGCACCACTGCCGGTATCGCTCCCGAGTGTCCTCACATATCCGCGAGACCGTGCTCTTGGACGCGATTGACTCCTCGAAGACCTCCTCCAGGGCGCCCTCCACATCCCGCGTGGACAGTCCCCGAAGGAAGCCGCTGATCACCAGCGACTCCAGCGCGTGCGTGCGGGTGACGCCCTTGCCGAGGATCCTGCTCTCGAACCCGAGCTTGCTCGCGTCGCGGATCCTCGGGCGCTCCAGGCGCATCGCCCCGCTCGTCGTCCTCACCGTCTTTGGCTCATAGCCGTTGCGGTGACTGACCGTCTCCTCAGCGCGCTCATAGCGCCGGCGGCCGAGGAACTCGCTGACCTCATCCTCCAGCGCCTGCTGCAGAATCAGCCGGGCACCAAGGCGCCCGACCGTCTCGATCGGGTCCTCCTCGCTGCCGACACCGGCCAGCACCTCATCCAGTTCAGAGCGGAACCTCTCGCTCGGGGCTACCTTCTCCATGCGGGCGTACCTCCATCGCTTGGTCTTGTCAGGACAAAGCGGAGGCTACGCCCGTCTTTTCAAATCCCCCGGCCCATGGGACGCGACCGTCAAGAGCAGCGAGCAGCCTCGAACACCGTCGGCGGCAGCGCCCGCGGTCCGGCAGCATGGAGTAGCCTGTTTCCCCTAGAGGAGATAGAGATGACCTCACGCATAATGACTCGCGGCATTGTAGCCGCGACCTTGCTGCTGTTCTTCGCGCCCGCGTCGGCGATGGGTTTCGCCGACTTCACGGGGCACATCAGCGGGGCCGGAGCTGACGGTGGACTGAGCGTCGGAGTCTACATCTACGACTCGACCAAGCACTATTTGGAATACACCGCGCCGGGCGAGAGCGGGAACTACTTCTCTGGTTTGGTTGCGCCAGGGACGTACTACGTGTGCTTTGAAAACGGGATTGGCGGGGAAGAAAAATACTTTTATGTGGGGCAGTGCTACTCCGGGGCCTCGTGGCTTGGCGCTGCCACAGGGATCCCACTGGTCGAAAAAGAACAGACCGAACACATTGACGCGCCAATGGTGCAGGGCGGGTTCATCCGCGGCACGGTCACCGACAGCTCGACGGGAAAAGGGGTGCCGAACATAACGGTCACAGTCCTCGGGGCCGCACCACGGATATGCTTCGCGACCCATGAATGGACGTGCTCTGCCGGTGGCATGACAGACCCCACTGGGGAATACACTGGGGCATACCGCACGCGCGTGCTCGCGCCGGGAGCATATGCGCTGCAGTTCTCGGGCAACCCGGCATACAAGGAAAAGACGGTGAGCGCCAGTGCTGTCGCAGCCTCTTTCACTACCCTCAACGTCCCGCTGGAACCGGTCGGGGCGAGCGGAGGATCGGGTGGCTCGGGTGGATCCGGAGGCTCGGGTGGACCGCTTGCATCCGGAGGCTCGGGTGGACCGCTTGCATCCGGAGGATCGGGTGGATCGGGATCCGGCAGCGGGCAAAGCAGCAACGCGAGTATCTCCAGGAGCTCGACGGTGGGTGTCTCAGGTGGAAGCGCGTCCCTCACGATCCAGTGTGCGGGCGACGCTCCTTGCACGCTGGAAGTGATCCTCACGAGTTCGCCCTCCGGCCACGCGGCGATGGCTGCCAAGCACCGAGCGATCGTGGTCGGGAAGACGAGCAAGACGATTCAGCCCGGTAAGAGGGAACGCGTATCGATAAAGCTCACGCGCGCAGGGCTGAAGCTCCTCAGCGCCCACCACGGTCGAATCGGGTCGCGCCTGACGATCCACGGGCACGGCGGCAGCGTCCCGATCAACCTGAGCAAAACGGTGACGCTTGCGGTTGCGCACCGGAAGTCGTGACCGCGCCTGCTCGCCCCCGACAGCCGGCGAACGGGTGTGCAGGTCACACGTTCGCTAGCGTTCGGCTTTCCGCCCATAGGGGTAGGCAGCCTGATCCCCGCACTCCGATAAAGACGGCGTCGTTGTCGACGATGCGCGCTTCGTCGTCGACTGAGAGCGACATCTGTCGGGTCTCCCGCGTCGTCGGCGGTCTGGATCGGCTCCCTGGGCAAGGGTGCCGGAGCTCGCTAGCGGGTCTGGCGCACTGCCGCCGGCAGGCGTACTGTTGCAGTACCTAATCCCGGCTCGGGCCTTCATCGTGGATGCGCGCAGCAGGTTAGAGGGGGCATTCCGGCGCGGTTAGGCTCGATTAGTGGCCTCCTCCTATCCACCGAAAGCGGTCGTGTCGGCGGTCTGGCCGGGCGCCTGCTCTGGAATGTGATGAAGGAGGCCCCCTTCGGTGGCACGATCAGTTGTCACCGAAGACCGAGCCAAGAAGGAGGCCTCGTACATCATGTTGCATGTTGGGTTAGATCTCAGTCGCAAGCGCCTCGATGTCTGCCTGATCTCTGATCAAGGCGAGCTCGTCGACGAGCTGGCAGCACCATTCGACGAGGACGGCCTGTGCCGCCTGCCCGAGCGCGTCTCAGCGAAACACCCGGGCCGGGTGCGTGCGGTCGTTGAGTCGATGAACGGCGCCAGGTTCGTGCATGACACGCTCGAAGCCCAAGGCTGGGACGTCCTGGTGGCTGATGCGCAGCGCGTGAAGGGACTCGCGCCGCTGGCGTGCAAGACCGACAAGATCGACGCGCGCGTATTGGCCGAGCTCTCGTTTCGCGACCTCGTGCCGGCGATCTGGCTGCCCGACCCGCAGGTGCGTCGTGAGCGCGAGCTCGCGCGGTTTCGCTTGCACCTGGTGCGTCATCGCTCGAGCCTGAAGAACAGGATCCACTCCACGCTGATCACGTTCGGCAAGCCGTGCCCGGTATCGGACCTGTTCGGTGTCGCGGGTCGCAAGCTGCTCGAGCGCCTGCAGGTCCCCGAGCCCTGGCGGGATAACGTCGAGGCCAGCCTCGTGCTGATCGACGAGCTCGACCGCCAGATCGACGCGATCGCCAGCGATCTGAAACACGTCGGCGCCGACCACCCCTACGTGCCGCTGCTGATGACCGCGCCCGGCGTGGGCTGGCTCGTCGGCTTCTCGATCGCGTGTGAGATCGGTGACATCAGCCGCTTCTCCTCACCGACGAAGCTGTGCGGCTACACCGGCCTTTGCCCGCGGGTGATCCAGTCAGGGGAAACGGACCGTCGCGGGCCGATCTTAAAGCACGGGCCCAAATATCTGCGCTGGGCGCTGTTCGAGGCGGCGCTGAATGCCTGCGATCACCCCCTCTACAAGGAGCGCTACGAGCGCACCAAGAAGCGTCTCGGCCGCCAGCGCGGCCCGAAGGTCGCACAGATCGAGCTCTCCAGAAAGCTCACCGAGGCGATCTGGCACATGCTCACCCGCAACCAACCCTTTGCTCCGGCAGGCGCCCCTATTCGTCTAGCCGCTTGACGGTTCTCTCAGGAAATGCGCCACCGGAGTGACCTCCAATGACACCTGATCCTCACAGCACGATGAGGCGATAGAGAGATGAGCGTTGCTCGCCACCATCAACCCGCACGCGCACCCTGAGCAACGCCAGGCTTCACCCGCCGCATCAGCCGCCAGCACTCGCCGGCGCACGCCCGCCCCTGCTCGCAGGCACGCCAAGCCCGCCCGAACTTACCCCGAAACGAAACGACCACCCCGCAAATTGCACACAAACCCAGTTGACAAGCCCGCCTCTTTCATAGACCTGCAAATGCTCACCTTTTGCAGCACATGTACAAGCGACACGGTGTAAAAGGTCCCGAGAAGGTCCCGAGATGGAGGGCCGTACAAGCCGCTTGAGCCTCCCGGGCGCTCGGACGGGTCATCCATCGTCTCGGCCGGGAACGCCGCTCAGCGCCCCGCCAACGCTTCGCTTCGGCGCTCCTCTACGCTGCGCCCATGAGCCGCGAGTCCGAAGCCTGGGAGACGAACGCCACCGCCCGTTCCTGAGCGTCGGCAACGTTGGCGTGCAGAGCCTTGGGCGGGACCGGTCCCTCGTCGTGACCCCGGATGAGGAGCGGACGGTCGAAGGCTTCGACACCGATCGGGAGCTCGCGCACGAACTTGCTGAGCCGTCCCACGTCTAAGCCTGGATCCACCGTGTGACTGTCTGATGGGGGTGATTGATGTCGTTGGCGTGGTTTTCGGGTGCCTCGTTTGGTGTTGGTCAGCGTTGGGAGCGGCGGGCGTCTTCTTGGGGGCCTCGGGGGGCGTGTTTTCGGGTAGGGGTGAGCGTGTCGTGTCGACGGGTGGCTTGGCTGGTTCTCGGTCGCGGTGGTTTGCGCTCAGGTGAGTTCTGGTAGCGCGCGGATGCGGGCGAGCGCGCTGGTGAAGTCGTGTTGCCATGGCCAGCGAGTGGGAAGGTGAAGCGTCCACTGACGCCCCGTGCGGGTCAGCCGGCCAGGGATCTGTAGCAGCCGGCGGCGCATGGTGCGCGCCACGCGGACGGTCTCGCCGGAGAGCCCGATCACGCTGGTCCAACGCAGCAGGTTGTGCGCGATGGCGGCGATGACTGTCCAGGCGCTGTTCGCATTGAACTGGCCGGAGGGGAAGTGCGCGAGGGCTTGGTCCTTCAGGTCGCGGATCGTGAGCTCGACGACGGCGTGCTGGCGGTGCTCGGCCTCCACGACCTCCAGGGGGTCGGTGCGGTTGGTGATGAACGGGAAATACCGCCAATCTGGCCACAGCTCGGCCTGCGGCCCGACGAGCCGGGTACGGCGCACGATCAGCCGTCGTCCGTGAGTGGTCGTTTCGGCGATCTGCGCTTCACCGTCTTGGGAATAGTCCTCCAAGGGCTGCCACGCCGACTCGGGGATCTGATTAATTGCGTCGGGAACCCAGAACTGTAGGCGCACACTGATCGAGTAGAGCCACCCGGCGCTCTCGAGCCTTGCGATCAGCTTGGCGTTCCAGAACCCCGAGTCGGCTCTGAGGAGCTTCTCGCCGGTCGCGCCTGCCCGCCTGACGCGGGCGATCAGCTCCTCAGCGAAGCGCACGACACCGCGCTGCGTGTTCGCCTGACCCTTGCGCAGCCGAACGTGCAGAACCTCGCCGCTGCCCGCGCGGCTCGCGAGCAGCGGGTGGTAGCCGCGCTGTTTGGTGTACCCGAAACCGACACCCTCCTTCTCATAGCCGTAGGTCTGACCGATAAAGCTGTCCACGTCAACGATCAGCCGCTCGGCGCCTGGGCCGGCACCCGCCCGCCACGCGCGCACCAGCGCCTGATCGAGTACCCGGTCGAGCTGGCGCACGTGCCCGAAAGTGAACGCCCGCAGAAACGTCCCGAGTGTCGAGGGCGCCGGCAGCCAGCCACCCAAAAGACGGCTCGTGCGACCGGCCCGCAGCACATCACAATCATCGATCGAATCAGCACCAAGCAGCATCGCGAACACGAGCGCCATCACCTTCCTGCCCGCGTTCGCCGCCCCTGGCCGATCACGACGAAGCGTCACGAACCGGCCCACGAGAGCCTCGACCCCGAGCCGCCCCGCGAGCGTCGCAACGAGCGCGATCCCCGCGTCTGAGACCACGCGATCATCATCAAAGACGACCCGCACCCCATCCAGTCCGACCGGCGCGCCATCCTGCACCATACGAGTGACCTCCTGATCCCGGGCCGCGACAGCCGCAATCTGTCGCTACCAAGCCCGATTCAGGAGGTCATTCTTCGCCCACCACCGGACAACACCGGTGAATCGAGGCTAAGATCGAGGTGTATGGCCTACGGCTTCGAGACCCTTCCGCCCGGCTTGAAAAAGCGCCGCGACATTGAGTGGCGCATACCGCACGACGCGGCTGACTATCGCGACGGACCGTGCAAGCCGATCTACCGCAAGCCGTTCGCGCTGGACACGGGCACTGTGATCGACCGGAACGCGCCGGGACCGTTCGCCGACGACGAGACCGCCGCCGCTGCCTAGCGCCCTGCTTCGCCAGCAGCAGCCAGCTCGTCTATCGCGTCGAGCGCGTCATCGGCGTTCCTTCGCCGCCACGCGCCGAGCACAACGGTAAAGACGGCGAAGCCGACCGCCTCCCACCAGCGGGTCGAATATGCCTCGATCGGCCATCTTCCGCCGGACAGGTTCGACAGCGCAATTAGCCCGATCAGCACCGGCGCAACCACGACAGCCTCCACTCAAAGCACCCCCCACCTAGATCCCGCGACACGACGTATCCTATAGGTTGACACGATGATTGGAGTGGACCCGGCGTGATCACCCTGCCCGCCGTCCGCCGCTGAGAGCACATTCTCCAATGCAAGCGGACACCGAGATATCTCCCAGGGTCCGAGTCGGCCAGCCGCCATGCGAGGTGACGATTGTCGCTCACGACGTGGGCTTAATCGGTGGGATGGAGCGCCAGCTCGCGGAGCTAGTGGTCGGCCTGCGACGGCGCGGTCACGACGTCACGGTGATCGCCCACACGTGCGAGCTTCCAGCCCACGTAGAAGTCAGCTTTCATCGGATGCCCGGCCCGAGGCGGCCGTTCCTGCTTTTCTATCCGTGGTTCATGCTCGTCGGGTCCGCGGCAGTGTGGAGATGGCGGCGAGGTGTGCTCCAGTGCACCGGGGCGATTACGCTCAACAGGGCGGACTGCATCGCGATCCACTGCTGCCACCAGGTGTACAGGGCGGCGCCAACGAGCTCGACCAGGCGGTCGCGTGTGAATGTCGCCCTCGGCGGCCCGATCAAGCGCATCGCCGAGCGTGCGTGCGTTCGCACGAACAGCTCAGCGACGTTCGTGTGCGTGTCGGACGGCGTCGCGGAGGAGATGCGATCCCACTATCGCGCGGCAGCCGATCGGGTGACAACGATTCACAACGGGGTCGATACGGAGGCCTTCGCCCCGGCGGTGTCCGAGCAGACGGTGGCCGCGCTGCGCTCCTCGCTGGGGATAGCGCAGGAGCCGTTCATCGCTGTGTTCGTCGCGGGACGAATGTGGGAGCACAAGGGTCTGCGCTCGATCATCGAGGCGCTTGCTCGCGCGCCTGGCTGGGAGCTGGTCGTGGCGGGAGGGGGAGACCGCAAGAGCTACGAGCAGTTGGCTGACTCGCTCGGGGTCGGTCACGCGGTGCACTGGCTCGGGGTGGTGCGCGACATCCCAATCGTGTACAGGCTGGCGGACGCGTTCGTTCTGCCGTCGAGCTATGAGACCTTCTCGCTGGTCGCCTTCGAGGCGGCCGCGAGCGGTCTGCCGTTACTCGCCACGCCGGTCAGCGGGGTACGTGAGCTGATCCGCGACGGGCAGAACGGCTTCCTGATAACACGCGAGCCGCAGAGCATCGCCGATCGCTTGAACGAACTAGCCGCCGACCCCGCGCTCAGGGTGCGCCTGGGCCGTGCCGCCCGCGAGTCGGCGCTCGCATTCAGCTGGGATGAGATGGTGGCCAAGCACCACGAACTCTACATGCGCCTCGCCGGCCGGGTCATCGACGTGAGCTGGAGTCCGCTGCGCGCTCGGCGTCAGCTTCACCGACGCCGCCCGTGAGTTCCTTCGCTACATCGAGGTTGACCGCGAACGCGATCCTGCGACCATCGCTGATTAGCGAGGCGTAATCGACGGGTACCTCATCCCCCGCTTCGGTGAGCGCCCGATCGAGTCGATCACGGACAACGATATCGTGGCCTACCGGGACGCCCTCAAGAAGGACCCGACGCTGATCTGCCCCAGGAGGTCGCGCATCTGATCCTCCGGCGATTGTCTGACGTCGAGACCGCGTTGAGGCACATCGAGATCGGAGGTCCACTAGCGGTTCAGCGCGCGACCGAAGCGCTCATGGGCGCGGTGGACGCCGCTAGGGCGACAAACGAAAACGCCCGGTTGGCCCCGACCCTCAAGCGCGTCTTTGCGACCGCCGGTGCCATCTTGACGATCTTCACGGCGGGAGCCCAGATGCAGCCGTCCCTCGAAGCGTGGGAAGGGTACGCTCACGAGCTGACCCCCGCACGAGTCCATGTTGTGCAGCCTCCTCCGCTCCAAATCGGGAGCGGGCTCCAGGCCGAGGAGGTGCTAGAAGCTGAAGTGGTGGATGCTGAGGATGCGGCGGACGCCGAAGGTCACGCCGTCACGGATGCCGACGAGCACCACTCCGCCGCAAGCCAAGGCTGCCCCGGCGAAAGTACTTGAGGGACAGTCCTCAATTGGGTTCTCAATAGCGCGCCGGCTCCGGGTAGTCACGGTGGTGTCACGGGCGGGCGACACTCGGGATCGCGAAAAGAGATGGGATAACTTGCGATATCTGGCGCGGCTGACGTAAGCTCTGGGGCAGAACGATGGAACCCAGAATCGACGTAATCACGCTCGCTGTCGCGGATCTGGAGCGGGCGCTCGCCTTCTACAGGGACGGCCTCAGATTGGAGTCGCGCGGGGTGATCGGTACCGAGTTCGTAGGCGACGAGGTCGAGCCTAATGGGGCGATCGCGATGTTCGAGCTACAGGGTGGCCTGATCATGTGTCTCTACCCGCGCACCGAGCTGGCAAAGGACGCGAAGGTCCTGCCCGGTCCGCCGAGGGCTGGAGAGTTCAGCATCGGGCACGCGGTGACGAGCGAGGCAGAGGTCGACGCCGTGCTCGCCCAGGCCCAAGCCGCTGGAGCCACCCTCACCGACCAAGCGCATGATCGTCCCTGGGGGATCTACTCCGGCTACTTTCGCGATCCCGACGGGCACCTGTGGGAGGTGCTCTGGAATCCACGGCTCGTCCGCGCATGAGTAGCGCAGATCGCTGCGGGTGTGGGGTGCACCTCGATTGGTCGCGTAGCTGTGGGTCGGAACGTCGGCGTGTACATTAGGCGCCGGGCACGTGTACAAACCCCTCCGATTGCGTCCCGGATTTGGCTCTGGCTGGTAATTGAGAAATGAGGTCCGGGATCACCGGCACCGTCCGCTCCCGTCCCCCCTTCGCGATGTCACCGCCAACCCCCACGACCCCCCTTGCGTGCGAAGTGTCGCCCTTGGAGCCCACGTTCCCGCGCCCAGGCATCGACCGTTCGCCCGCTCGCCCGTTTTGCAGGCAACGCCCGCCGACCCGCTACCGTTTCCAGACGTGAGCGCACTCAAATTCAACGTGGTGTTCGAGGACGCTGGCGATGGCTGGGTCTGTGCGCACGTCCAAGAGCTACCCGAGGTGCACACTCAGGGCGAGGGCCTCGAGCAAGCGCGTCTGATGGTCCGCGAGGCGATCGAGCTCGTGCTTGAGGATCGGCGCGAGCGCGGCGAAGAGATCCCGGCGACTGGATGGGCGCTCGTGGAGCCCGTCGAGATCGCTGCGTGAAGAAGCGCTACCTCGAACCCCACTCGCGGACGCACGGTTGCAGACTCGCCCGTCAGGCATCCAAACACGAGGTCTGGGAGAACGCGGAGACAGGACAGCGCACGACCGTGCCCCGCCACCATGAGATCAAGCCGCCGACTGCACGCGGCATCCGCCGCGCGAGATTCCCGAACATGTGTGCGGCACCTCACGGACACGGGATCCTCGCGAGGGCGCTGCCGTCAGATCCGTCGGCGTAGCTGGATTCGGCGGCGAGCGGGAAGCCTCCGGCAGGGCACGTCCCGGGTACGAGCACTGCGTTTTGACTGCGTGTCAGGTGCCCTGTCCTCGCGCCGACGGTCAACGAAAAGGTGACTATCGACGCATCGGGCTCCATCGGCAACGTGGGCACCGGGGGGATCGACATGACGAGCTGTTCCCCGTAGGGAGCGCCAGCCGTCAGCACCGATCCGCTGAACACGACACGCTCGTTCAGTGGCGTGTAGCCCTGAGCGAGGATCTCAAACGTCGGCGCGAGGTTCCGCGGCGGGCCTAGGAACGCGTGCAGTGCGACATCCTCGGTCACGATCAGCGACCCTGCGTGGGTCGCCACGAGCGCATGACCGGTGCCGAGCTGCGACTGTGCCGGACAACCGCTCACGCCGCGCGCTCGCAAGCGCGCCGCGCTGCAGCTATGCAGGCTCGGCACGTCGAGGATCATCCCAGCGGGGATCCGCAGGACCGACCGTCGCACGGCCGAGGGCACCCCGAACTCCCCGCCGCTGTATTGAATCGTGACCGTCAGGGCCGCCCTCGCAGCGAGCCTGTCCGGAGATAGCGACGCGGTGATTGTGGCGGAGGTCGCGACCGGCGGCGGAGGTGGTTCCGGGTTCAAAGATATCGAGTCACCGATCGCGCTCGACGCGATCGCCGCGAGAGCGAAGGCAGCGAGCAGGACCGGGGCCGCGGTGCGACGGGCGCGCACCGCGGCCTGCCGGTTTGGGTTAATCAGCATCGGCGGTCGGTCGGATCACTTGCGGGGGCAGGGCATCGTGTAGGTGTCGGTGCTCTGGGTGCCGTCGATGAAGCCGATCGTGACCTTGAATGGAAAGCCTGTCCTGGGGCAGGTTTTGGGGAGGATCAGCCCCTTGACGTGCACGAGCGTCTGTTTGCCGTGGACGGTCTGGTAGTAGGCAACGTGTTGGCTGCCGAACGTGAAATAGGCGCTTTCAGTCGAGGCGTAGGCCGCGCCGGGAAGCGTCGGGATCGGGGGGATTTCGACTGTCACACCATACCCGTAGGGCTTGGCACCGCGGACTTCTTTGGCGGTCAGAACGAGTTCGATGGAGACCGGGCTCACCGCCTTGACGTAGACGAAGAACGCCATGTAGCCGTTTTCCTTCGGCGCGAGGAAGAAGTCGGCGGTGAAGGGCTCTTTCACTTGTTCCTTGCCGATTTCGACGAGTCCCACGCCACCGCCAAAGCCGATGCGGCTGTCCGCCGGACAGCCGCTCGCGCCATCCTGTTCCAGCACAACCTTCTGGCACGTCCCGGCGCCGTTGACATTGACACTGAGGCCCGCAGGACCGTAGGCGAGGACGTTGGTTATCGGGGTCGGGACGGGCCCGCCCGTGGAGAAGATGGCGTTAGCGGAGAGGTTGCTCGGGGCGCCGAGCTTGTAGGGCGTGAAATGGGTGTAGACCGTGAACGTCTCCGACGCCCACGCGAGCGCGGCGCCGATCAGGCATGCACAGCCGAGCAGCGCCAAGACGATGAGTCGGAGTCTGTTTCGCATCTCTGCCTTCTCTCCTCTGATTGACGGTCGCCGGGCGATGATGGGCGTCGCACAGGCGTAGCGGGCGCATACCTAGCGTTGTCTCACGGCGGGTGGCTCTCGGCGCTTGCAGCGGGTGCCCCAGCTGCCCTGGCGGCAGCAGCGAGGCCTTCGTAGAACGCGGCGAGCTCGTCGCCGGTAGGGATCGCGTCCGGATCGAGCAGCGCCTGCAGCTGCAGACCGTCGATGACAGCGAGCATGTAGGACGCGGCGACTTCGAGCAAGCGCGGCGGCAGCTGGCTCCCGCGCTCGGTGCTCGCCATCGACTCGACCGCTCGGCGACGGTGCTCGGCGTAGTGCTCGGCGAGCTGGCGGTGCAGCTCGGGCGAGCGCCTAGACTGCAGCAGCGCCTCGAGGCCAATCACAAACAAGGGCTGCATGTTCGAGATACCGTCGACCATGGGACGGGCGCGCGCTGCGAGCTGCTTCAGCGGCTCGGCGCCCGGATCGACCTCAACCTCATCGACGCGCTCGCTCCATTCCAGGAAGGGCTCCAAGATGGCCTGGTCGAGCAGTTTTTCGCGGCTGCCGAAGTGGTAGTTGACGGCAGCGATGTTCGCCCCCGACGTTGCCGCCAGCTCGCGCACGGTCGCGCCCGCGTAGCCACGCTCGCTCACGAGCTGCCTCGCCGCGTGCAGTAAAGCGGTCCTCGTCTCGTCGCTGGCCATGTCCAACGATCGTATCATACAAACGTTCGTTTGAAACAGGGTGGACATAGCCGCCGGTCGTTCGGGTGCGCGACCGCAGGCGCGGCACTGTTCGGCTGGCTAGTTCGCGGGCTCGCGACTGGCCGTCACGGTGACGAGCATGGCGCTGCCGGGCAACACATCCACCGCTATCACGCCGGCCCGATTTGGGCGGTGCTGGAGCCGCGCGGGCGCTTGCCACCGGCCATCGCTTTCGACCGCTCGACCCCCCAGGCGGACGCCCGCAGTGGCAGTGAGCGAAGGCGCGGTCAGCGGCAAAAGTGTCGCGGATTCAAAACGTCGTCCGACGTGCAGTCTGACGCTGGCGCGCTTGGCTCCAGCGGGGTCGTCGTCGACGATCACCACGTCGAGCTTTCCCTGACGGCCCAGCAGCGCGATGACGTCGAGGTTCGCCCGACTTGGGGAGGCGACAGCGCGCACCGGGCGCTCGCCGATGAGTCCCTTGCTGAGCAGCAGCGAGTACCACTCCGGCTGAGCAACCAGATCGCCCGCCGCGAGCTGTTGAGTGGTCGGTGCGCACACGGGTGTGTAGCCCTGACAGTTGGCTGGGTTGCCTTGAAAGTTGATACCGGCGATGCCCGCAGCCATCGCCTGTGCGATGTAATCAACTGCCCATAGCGTCGATGCGAACGTGTTGCTGATACCGGCCTTCCCACCGCAGGACACGCTGTTTGTCTCATCGAGACGGAAGTGCGTCGCGCTGGCGCGCGACACGGATACGTAGCGGTCCAGGGATGCCTTCTCCGCCCAACGGGTCCGCCGACTGAGCAGCCGCGCGATCGTTGGTGCGAGCTTCTTGTGGCAGCCGAGCGGGTAGTGATGTCCCGTGAGCAGTGCGGGTCTTTGCCGCAGTGCCGTACCACGTCCCCAGGTTCCAAATACGTGCGATCCAGACACATCCGGTCCGACCAACTTGATGTCGGGTGCGGCATGCTCGATCGCCCGGCGATAGACCGCGACCTCCGCGCTGTAGCGGGAGAACGTCCAGGGCGCGGACCTCAGGCCATGCCGCGCGTAGGCGTCGGGCTCGTTGCCCAGCTCGATCCCTGCCAACCACCCCCCGAGCGCTGCCTTCGCGGCAGCAGCCTCGCGTGCCGCCGCGCGCGGGTCAAAGTGAGCGAGGCCGATCGTGAGCAGAATCGGCCAGCCGCTCCTCTCCGCGAGCACGCGTAGGTCGCGAAGTTCGCCGATCTGCAGCACAGAAGACGCCCAAGCGGGCCGTCGTGTGGCCGCATCGGTCCAGGCAACGCGCGTGTCGGCCGACGCGCCGCCGAAGCGCAGCATGCCCGCACCCAATGAGTGCAGCAAGGTCGCGAGGTCTCCGCTGTCGGCGTAGTGAGCGATCATGCTCAAGCTGGACAGCTCGAACGAGAGCCCGAGAAACGCCCGCGGCACCCGCGCCCCGGGGTGACGCTGGTCGATCGTGACCGATACGGTGATCGACGCAGTCTTGGCGCTTCGGGGGTCCCCAGACAGGTGGAGTGCCAGAACGAACGCGATCGTCAAGCTGACAGCAGTACCCGCGGCGCGCGCGCCCAAGCGAGCGCCGCGCCTGCCAGGCGCCACTGTAGTCCCGATCATGGTTGCTAGCAGGTCCCTGAGTAAGCAGACGTGCCTGGCCCATACGCGGGTTCATCCACCACGCCAGAATCGGCAGATCGGAGAATCGCGCCGAGATGAACGACGTACCACACGCCGCGCCAAGAGATCATCGATGCGATCCCAAACGAGCGGACCCGCCCGCCCTCGCTGTAGACGACGCGGGCGTTGGGCAACTCGTAATAGCCGATGTCGTTGTAACAGACGCCGGGCGGGACCCAATGCCCGTAGGTCGACGGGACATCGACCCTGAGGAGCCGGGCATGGGCGGCGTTGCCGCCCAGAAGCCGGTGCGCGGCGGCGATGTCGAGGGCGTAGTCGTGAACGAGGCGGTTGCTCCAGTCAGAGCCTGCGGACGCGATCGCCTTCAGCTTCAGATAGGCGCTCTTCGGAAAGAACGCCACCAACGCTGGGACCACCGAGTCATGCACGATGCCGGCCCACAGCGAAGCCATCAGCGACTTGAACTGAGTGCTGGACGCGGACGGATAGGCGTGCGTTTGCGGCAGGGACCCCGGCGACGGTGCGACGGGCACAGCGCGCGTATCCCGTAGCGCGATGCTCTTTCGCGCAGCCACGGTCCGCGTGCCGTTGAACGCAGAGCTCGACCGATCTGGATGAGAGCCGCCGCCGATCCACAGCGCCACCACCGCAACGCCCGCAGCGACGATCAAGCCCGCGACGCGACGTCGTCGTCGAACCCTGTGGCGACGCGCTCGCGCGCGCCGGGCGACGCGGTCATCGGCGTCGCGACGCCGATCAGCGTCGGCGTATTGCGACTGATCGGAGGAGGTCATCGCTGTGTGCGCGACAGGCTATCGCGACTACGGGTCGGCTTCGATCGTGGCCGTTCCCGACACGTTGCCGAGCGGTCCAAGGCGTTGCAGCGCGCTCGGCCTGTGCTTGAGGTAGCCGTCGAGGAAAGCGATCGTCACCCGCTCGACGATCGTGAGCTGCGGCTGTTGATCGGAGTACGGCGGCAGGTGTTCGGCCCCGAGCAGGCTGAGCAGGTACTTGGGTGGCGGCGCGGCTTCGAAGAACGCGTTGGTCGCACTCGGTGGGTTGATGGTGTCCGCGCTGCCCTGTGTGGCGAGTAGCGGCGGGCCCGCACGGGGGAACGTGAAGCTGCCGAGGGCGGGTATCTCGGCCCCGGAGAGAATGATCGCCGCACCGACGCGTGGGTCGCGGTAACTGCCATCGTAGGCCACCGCAAGCGCTGTGTCACCGCCGTCTGACTGTCCGGTGACCGCGATTTGGGCCGGGTCGATCAGCCCAGCCAGCGGGCCAGAGCTCGCGTTGCTTGCTGCGAGCATGCGAGAGATCACAAAGCGCATATCGGCGGGCTGATTGACCAGGTCTGACTCAGCGGGACCACCCGGTGCATCGGCGTTCTCGAGCGGGAACACGGGCGCGGCGACCACATACCCGGCCTGGGCCCAGGCGTGTAACAAGTGTGCGTAGAGCGCCGGTGTGACGGCGTAGCCGTGTCCGAAGATGACGAGCGGGAACGGACCGTCAGCATGAGCGGCCGGTGCGTTCGGCAGGTCGGCTGCTCCGGCCGCTCCCAGCACGGGGTAGCGCACCTCGGTGATCAGAATCCGCGGCTCGCTCGAACCGTCGGGGAGCGTGATCGTGCGACCGGTGTCGACCAGTCGCACCACGCGCACTCCAACCGCGTAGGACGACGGACGCTCGGCGCCCTGCGCCGACGTGACGGTCCGGTCGGTCGGTGCAGTCGCGCTCGGTGTGCGCGTGGGTCGAGCGTCGTTGAGCGCGACGGTCAACGCGACGGCTGCGCCCGCGAATGCCAGCAGCGCAAACGCCAACATACGTTGACGGCGAAGCGCCCGCCTGCGTCTTGCACGATTGGCCTCACGCCTGGCCGGGTCGCGTTGTTCGGTGACCCCCGGGGCGGCTCCTCCGCTTGGCGGATCGGGCGATTGGCGTGATGGCGTTGATGGCACGGGAAGCACGGAAACGGTTAGAGACGTCTCACAAATAGGTTGTTAGAGAAGTCTCACGTATTTATTTATGGTGAACCTGTGGTGAGCTGGTAGTTACACGGTATCCGAGCGCCAAACGAACCCATATCGCATTCGCTGCTCCAGACGCCTCGTTCGTACTGCAGCACATCCGCAGGGACCGCGCCCGCACCCGCGCCGATGCGGGTCGCTCGCTCGTCGCGGCTGCGCTGGCTGCGCGCGAAGGACTGGGATGCGCACGTCGATGATCTCGAGCGGATGGCTGACACTCCCGGGTTCACAGGGCTCCGCGATCGTATCCTCGAGATCGCGCGCCTGCGCGCCCATGATCGCCTGCTAGATGTCGGCGCTGGCACCGGTCTGCTCGCGCTGGCGGCCGCGCCGCTTGTGGCCAGCGTGAGCGCGCTCGACATCTCACCAGCGATGTGTCGCCACCTCGATTGCAAGTTCCGTCGACTCGGAATCGAAAACGCGGAGGTCCTGCTCAGCAGCGCGACCGAACTCCCGCTCGAGGAGTCTGCAGTCGACGTCGTGGTTTCCAACTACTGCTTCCATCACCTGAGCGCCCTCGAGAAGCGACGCGCGTTGGCCGAGATCCGCCGCGTGCTGCGCCCCGGCGGACGCTTGGTCGTTGGCGACATGATGTTTCGTCTTGGGTTGGCCGATCGCCGCGACCGTGCCGTGATCGCGCTCCTCATCAGGCGCATGATCCGACACGGGCCGGCCGGGCTGCTGCGGTTGGCAAAGAACGCTGTGCGCATCGCCGCCCGCCGCTGGGAGCATCCGGCCAGCGTAGAGTGGTGGCACGATGCTCTGGTTCACGCCGGGTTCGTGGAAGTCGCCGTCGGAGCACTTGAGCACGAGGGCGGAATCGCGTTCGCCCGTAAGCCCGGGTGACGAACACGTATCGCCGTCGGTCGCTGGGCGCAACGGCGAGTATCTCGCTTTCGCCTTCGGCGACGCGTAGAGAGCGATGACAGGGACACGCGCGCGGCGAGCAACTTGAGAACACTCTCATGCTGCGCGACCGGCCAGTGCCAAGCACCCTTCATACTCGTGTTGTGACGCCCCACGTGCAGCGCTTCACGCGGTCCGAGCGAGCCGTGCACTGGCTCATCGCGGTCGCGTTTTTCAGCTTGCTCCTCAGCGGCCTCGTTGTCGGTCGCCGAGGCACATTTCACAGCGTGATGTACGCATGGCATCTAGCGTCCGCGGGTTTGCTTATCTGCGGCGTTGCCGTGAGCGTGGTGACAGGGAACCGGCGCGCGCTCGCTGGCAGCGCACGCGAACTTCGCACGCTCGACTCGAGCGATCGTAGGTGGCTCGTCACAGCGCCGGCGCGTCTGCGAACTGGCGCGCCGGCGCCCGCGGCCGGGCGCTTCAATGCCGGCCAGAAGCTCAACTTCCTCCTCGTCTGCATTCTGCTCGCCGCGTTATACATCTCGGGCGTTGACACAATCGTCGTGGGGACTCATCACAACCTGATCTTCGGCGCCCACAAGCTCGCGACCATCCTCGCCTGCGTCCTCGTAGCCGGTCACCTCTATATGGCGCTCGTCAACCGCACGACACGCCACGCGCTTCGGGGAATGCTGAGCGGAGAGGTCGATCGCGACTGGGCACGCGAGCACTACCCGGGTTGGGAGCCGTAGTGTCAGTGACGATTGGTTCTATCTCGCTTGACAGCACGGCGTGCGTGACGACCCGATCTGGCCGCCGGCGCGGTACGCAGACTCTAGACCGGTAGTATCGACCACGCAATGGACGATCTCGCCAGGCCCACGCCATGATCATCTCCAACGGGCTCGCACCGCGGCACTCCGATGCCGCCTCCTAAATTACCGTTTTCGGCTCGCCGCGCTCATCCGCCGCTCGCCGGGCGGACAGTGGTGATCACCGGAGCGGGCTCCGGTATCGGCCGGGCGTTGGCGGTTCGCCTGTCAGCTCATGGGTGTCCAGTGGCGATCGTAGACGCGGACGAGGCCGCCCTCCAGGAGACGGCCGTCATGCTCGTCGGGCCAGTGCTCGAGCGCCACCTCGACGTGCGCGATCGCCAGGGCCTTATGGTACTCGCGGCCGACGTGTCGACGTGGGCGCCCGCTCCGATCGGTGCGGTGTTCAACAATGCCGGCGTGGCCCTGTCCTCAACCGTGGCCGACGCCTCGCCCGAGGACGACGAGTGGCTGCTGTCGGTGAACCTCGACGGGGTGGTCAACGGCGTTCGGGCGTTCCTGCCACCGTTGCTCGAGCAGGACTCTGGCGCGATCGTCAATACGTCCAGCGTCTTCGGCCTGGCGGGCATCCCGCACCAGAGTGCATACTGCGCCTCGAAGTTCGCCGTGCGTGGCTTCACCGAGTCCCTGCGCCACGAGCTCGCGGGCACGGGCGTACGGGCGATCACCGTGCACCCGGGCGGTGTCAGGACGAACATCGTCCGCAACGGGCGCATGCGATCCGACCCGCGTGGTCTCGGGCGCTCCGGCGAGCAACTGGCTGCAGATTTCGAGGCGATGACGCGGACCACGCCCGAGCGCGCGGCGCAGATTATCCATCGAGGCGTCGACGCCGGCAAGGCGCGGATTCTGGTTGGAGCGGACGCGTACCTGTTCGACGCCCTCGTGCGAATCGCACCCACGCACTACTACACGGTGCTCGACCGGCTCGCGCAGCGAATGACGGCATCATCCCCCCGCACCACGGCGATCGTGGATGTTGAGCGCCCTGGCGGCGTGAGACGCGACGCTCGCGATCCCGGTTTGCGGCTCTAGGCGCCGAGGGCGCGATCAAGGAAAGGGTTTGCGAAGACGCGGGCCGGGTCGAGCTGATCGCGCAGGTCGCCAAAGCGCGACGCGAGCGGCCACAGCGCCCGGATCTCGTGGGCGTCGTGATCCATCTCCTTGCCCCAGTGCGGCCGCGCGCTGAGCTGACGCATCTCGCGCCAGAACTCGGCGAAGTAGCGCTCCACTTCCTGTGTGTCGGCCGCGTAGGCACCGATCTGCACGACGTCGGCGCCGTGCGCGGGACTCATCCAGCCTGTGTCACCGCGCACGAAGCGCAGCTCGACGATGACGTCTACCCGCACCGCCACCGCGTCGATCAGGCCTACCACCCGATCGAACGCGTCGCCCGCCGACGCGAGCGCTACGACTGCCTCCGTCTCGCGGTGCCGGGCGGGCATCGGCGTTGTCAGGAGCAGGTCGCTGCGGCCGACCCGCCTCGGTTTATCGAGGAACGTCCGCACCATCGTGCGGTTCCACGCCGGGGATCACGGCCGGGCGCCACCTATGCACGGCGAACGCGATCGGCAACACCACGCCATGCAAAATCCGCTCGTCGAACCAGCGCTCGGTCTCGGGCGTGGGGCGACGCGATGGCGGATCATCAGTGCGCTCGTATCGATAGATGTGGGCGAGCGGCGTGTGCGGCAACCACCAAACCTTCACGTACTCGGCGCTGCGGCCGATCGCTTCGAACTGGCTCGCGACCTCGCCGACGGGCACGTTCTCGATCGTCTCAGCGAGTCGGAACTCGGGGACCACACGCAGCGTGACGCGGGTTATTGCGCCGAGGGCTCCGAGATGAACGCGCGCGCCGTCAAGCCTCGCATCGTGGGCGTCGAGCTCGAGTACCTCGCCGGTACCAGTGACCAACCTCACCGCCTCTACCAGGCTCGCGAGATTGCCGTGCACGAGACTCGATCCGTGGGTGCCGGTTGCGATGGCGCCGGCGACCGTCTGGTGCGTGATCGACCCGAGGATCGGCAGAGCAAGCCCACGCTCGGCGAGTTCGACATTGAGGTCACACAAGCGCGTCCCGGCGCGCACCACAACTGTGCCCGGCGCCTCGCCAGCGATACCGGAGCACCGATCGAGCGACAGCGCGATCTGATCCGGCGCGGCGATCGCGCTCCAGGAATGTCCGGCGCCGACAACACGTAGCCGCTGTCTTGACGTGAATGCTTCATTGACGAGCGCCGCTATCTCCCCCTCGCTCACGGGCTCGTGCCAGACGACCGGTCTTGACGTCACCGTGCGCGACCAGTTGGCGAAGCGTCCCTCGCGGTCGTGCGGTGGCCCAAGCGGCGCCCGGCCTGGCAACATCCGTGCGCCAAGACGCCCGTCAAGCAGTCCACCGAGCCAGCCGGTATTGGAACTCGCGCCTCGTTCGGGACTGGTCATACTCGATGGATCCAAGGCCGTTCGCGGCCCGCTCGACACTTACACTATCGTCTTGCACGCGATATCGAGCGGACATGCAGGCATGGTATTTACGGCCACGCTCGACGGGAGGTCAGGTAGGTCCCGGTAGAGTCCTAGCGGTCACGAGGGGCCCAGCCTAGCGTCAGGGGAAGGCAGCCGCGACAGTGCGACCTAACGCTCACGCGCAACGCAAGGAGAGTGCGATGACTGGCTGGGTATTGAAGATCGGGCCCACATCCCGCGCACCGCTGCGCTGCGCTGGTCTGGCGCTGGGCGTGGTTGCGGCGCTGATCGGCTGGGGTTGGCCTGGTGCAAGCGCTGTGTTCGCAGCGCCACCGCACATCTACTGGGCCAACGTGGGAGCCGGTACCATGATCGGCGAGGCGAATCTCGACGGCTCCAACCCCATTCAGGAATTCATCACCGGCGCCAGCGCTCCCGAGGGCGTTGCGGTCAACGGCCAGCACATTTTCTGGGGGAACAACACAACCGGAACGATCGGCGAGGCGAACCTCGAAGGAAAGGAAGTCAACCAGGATCTTATCTCCGGTGCCAACCACCTCGAAGGAATCGCGGTCGATGACCAGCATATCTACTGGACCAACTTCGGAAACGGCACGATCGGCCGCGCGAACCTCGATGGGACCGAAGTCGACCAGGAATTCATCTCTGGCGCCAGACAACCGCTCGGCGTGGCGGTGGATGGCCGGCATATCTACTGGACCAACTTTGAAAACGGCACGATCGGCCGCGCGAACCTCGATGGGACGGCAGTTAACCAGAGCTTCATCTCCGGCGCGAGGCAACCTTACGGGGTGGCGACTGATGGCCAGCACCTTTACTGGTCCAACCACGAAACCGAAACGATCGGCGAGGCGAACCTCGAAGGCAACGAAGTGAGCCAGAGCTTCATCACCGGCCTCGACCGCGTGGAGGGACTCGCAGTGCAGGCCCCGTACGTCTACTGGGCCAACTTCGGAGACGGCATGATCGGCCGAGCCAACCTCAACGGGACCGAAGTTAGGCAGGGATTGGTCACCGGCGCGAATAGGCCGGACGGGGTAGCGGTGTCCGTGCCAGTCCTACGGGTCAGCCCGGGCGCGCCGCCGGCATTCACACTCACGCCACAGGGGTCGCTCAGCGCGCCTGACTCGCTGACGCTGACAAACGAAGGCCAGCAGGCGCTGTCGGTCGCGGGACTGTCGTTCGCTGGCGCCGACGCCGGTGATTTCTTGGTCGGCTCTGACACGTGCTTGGGGAGCCTCGCCCCGGGAGTCAGCTGTGAGCTCGAGTTGTACTTCGCCCCGCAGGGCCAGGGCACTCGCACGGCGACGCTTCTGGTCGCGAGCAACGACTACGCCAACAGCCCGCTGCAGATACCGCTTGCGGGCACCGGCGGTAGCCCTCCCGCGGGTCCGGAAGGACCTAGCGGCCCACAGGGACCCATCGGGCCCGAAGGATCCGTGGGGGGACAAGGACCCGCAGGCCCACAAGGCTCCAACGGAGCACAAGGATCCACCGGAGCACCGGGATCCACCGGCCCGCCGGGGCCCGCAGGCGCGACCGGGCCAAAAGGGTCCTCAGGCGAGATTGAGCTCGTCGCCTGCACGACCGTCACCACGACGCTCCAGAAGGACGGCCGTGAGCGCAAGGTCCACGAGCAGAAGTGCACAAGCAGACTGGTTTCGGGCACCGTCACTTTCACGGCTAGCGCTGCGAGCGGACGCGCAACGATCTCGCGCGGGCGCGTCGTGTATGCCATTGGCGCGAGCGTGCCGATGGGTCGTGCCGACTCGCAACTCGTGCTCACAGACCTACGGCCGCTACGGCACGGTCGCTACACGCTAACGGTGCGCGACCGCCGGGGCCGCGGCTGGGTCGCTCAACGTACGCACGTCACGATCGGTTGAAAGGTGGTCCTCGTGGCGTGATTGCAGCCTTGGCAAACTGACGACCGGCTGGTAGAACTCGTGGCAATGTTCACCACTGCAGACCGACCACGGTGACCTCGCGGCGAGGCATTGCGCTGGACGTTCTCTGTGCACTGTTGGTGGTCCCCGTCTGGACCTACTACGGGGCGATGATCGCTCTGGTGTGTGCGCTCGTCCTCGGTCTCCTGCTTCGATTTGTCGCCTACGTAGGCACAATGAAGCCGAGGAGGCCGTTGTAGGTATGAGCGTTGCCCGTCGGGCACCCGCACGCCCGGCGCGGGGCAGCTCAGCCGTGTTCCACTCCTGCCAGCGCCGCCTGCAGCGAGCGTTCGCTCTGCGGGCCGCGCAGCACCGCGCGGATACGCCCTAGGGCGTCGAGGACGAACGTCGTCGGCAGGACCTGCAAGCGGTATGCATTGCCGACGGTCCCTTCGCCATCGCGCATGTTCGGGAACGTCCACGCGTGGCTGCGGATGAACGACCGCGCGCCGGACAGCGCATCGCTCCAGTCGACGCCCACGATCCGTCCGCGGCCGGCCGGACTTCGCGAGAAGCGCTCGAGCGCCGGCGCCTCTCGCGCGCACGGCCCGCACCAGCTCGCCCAGAAGACGACCAGCGCCGGCCGTCCCCCTCCGGCGGCGAGCAGGCCGGCGAGCGTCATCGGCGACCCAACTAGGCGTTCACGTGGCAGCGCCGGCGCCGGACGGCCGGTCGAGGAGTGAGGTGCCAGCCCGAACACCGCCAGCACGGCGATAGCTGCTGCGCCCGCGAGCGTCCAACCGAGCAGTCGCAACCGCGGCGGCATCGCCGAGCGCTCAGCGAGCCGCCAGGAGGGGCACGTCGTGGGCTATTTCCGAGGGCTGGAAACTCGATGCGTAGAGCGTGAGCCGCTTGCCCGAGCCGGTGATCCCGTAGACGAGGCCCGTATGGTTGATGAATTGGGGCTGCCCGGCGTCGCGTTCGGAGCCGACGCCCCACGCCTTCCATACGCGAGCCAGTTCGTGAGCTGAGCCGATCAGATACTGCATCCGACCGCTCATCTCGTGGCGCGCCAGAAACGCCGCAACCGCCTTCGGCGTGTCCCCCCGCGGGTCCACCGAGACAGCGATGATCTGCACTTTGGAGGCCGTCGTCGGTGCCATCAGGTTCAGCGCGACTCGCAGGTTGGAGGTGATCAGCGGGCAGATGTCCGGGCAGTTCGTATACAGGAAGGTCACTAGCACCGCCTTGCCCCTGTAGGAGTCGATGTTCACCGACTGACCCAAGTAGTTGCGCAGCGCCAGTGCCGGCGCCTGCGCCGGCGGCGAGAGCAGTGCTGCCGCGTCGAAGTCGGCCGCATGGGCCTGCGCACGCGCCTGGGTACCGGATGAGCCACCGATCACGAAAAGCGCAACGGCCCCCGCGACGAGGACGAGCACGAGCAACGAGAGAAGCAGTCGGAAGTCAAGGCCCTGCTTGCGCATCGGACAACGAAGTTATCAGCGCACGTGCGTGCACGCGCTCGGTTCCGTCGGCAAGAACGCTTGCAGACCTTCCTCTGGAATGCATCCTGCAACGAGATCTGTTAGGTTGCCGCCCGTTCGTGCCGAGTCCTCGACCCCAAGGGGTCCAGGAGCGGGGGACCCACTGCAGCCGAGAGGCTGCTGGGGCGAATCGCCACCATATGCGTGGCGTAGCGTAGACGTTACGCGAGCCCGTCAGCTAACCCCGTAGGCGCCATGCAAAGGAATGGAGAAAGGACGCCTAGGATGTCGGGTTCCCCGCGTGATCTTGCTGTTCTCGAGCACTGGAATGCATCGTTTGAGCGCTCGCGCGCACGCCGCGCTCGCGCTAGCCACGGGCGCGCACGCCGCAGCACCGCCGCTTCGCCGATCGCGCTACTCGATACGCGCACCGTCACGCGCCTGCCACGCGACCTCGCCGATGAGCAGCCGTGGCAGCTCTCGCTCGGGCGCTCGCGCGCGCGCAGACGCGCGGCCGAGCTGCGCTTCGTGCCGACGAGCACGCGCGCAAAGCGAGTCTCGCTCGGAGCCCTCGCCGCGCTCACCGTCGGACCCACCGCCGGCCTCGCAAGCGGGCAGGCGACGATCAACTCGGCATCGAACCACGAACCGGCGACCACGACCGAACACAGCATCGTGCTGAGCTACGAAAGCGAAGGCAGACAGGTTCAACTGCTCCAGCAGGCCCTGGGCGGCATCAAAGTGGACGGGATCTTCGGACCGGAAACCGAAGCAGCCGTCCGCAGCTTCCAGGCGAGCAGAGGCCTGACCGTGGACGGGGTCGTTGGACCCCTCACGAGCGCCGCGCTGCGCAGCCAGGCCGACGGGAAAGCGTTCATCGCGGATGTCAGCAGCACGATCCCCGGCGCAGCGTCGCTGCCGGGCGGCGCCGCAGCGCCGGCATCCACGCAGAGCTCCGCCGAGTACGCCACGGTGGGCGTCGCGCGAGAAGCAGCCGCTCCCACGAGTGCACACAAGCCCGAAGCGTCCACGGCTGAATCCACTGAAAACAGCACTCAAAAGAGCATTCAAAGAAGTCCCGCAGACGCGGTCAAGCAGCTGCAGGCCGCGTTGCACCTCCCCGTCGATGGGGAATTCGGCCCCGAAACCGAGGCTGCGATTCGCCGGCTGCAGGGCCGCCACGGCCTGGGCGTCGACGGCGTCGTCGGCCCGGAGACCTGGAGCGTCATTGGCGTGCATGGCCAGGAAACGCTGACCCCCCCGCCCTCGGCTCTGCCCAAGCCCGCCGCTCGTCACGCTGCGCCGGTCGAGGCGACGGCCGACACCGGGCTGACGCCCGGCACCGGGGGAACGCCTGGCACCGCTGCGGCGCCGCCCGCCGGCGGCGCGGCTGCGGTGGATCGTCTGCAGGCCGCGCTGCACCTCGCGGTCGACGGCGAATTCGGTCCCGAAACCGAGGCAGCGGTTCGCCGGCTGCAGGCTCGCCACGGACTGACCGTGGACGGTGTCGTCGGCGCGGCCACGTGGAGTCTGATCGGCGTAAGCGACGAGGCTGCGCTCACTCCGCCGCCCTCCGCGCTTGTATCGCAGAGCTCCAGCGGCGGCTCGGCGGACACGACAGGGGGCGCGTCCACGGGCGCCGCCGGCGGCGGCGAAGGCGACGCGTCTGGCGTGGTCGCACAGGTGATAGCGGCCGGTGATGAAATCGCGACGCGGCCCTACGTGTGGGGAGGCGGACACGGCTCATTCCAGTCCGACGGCTATGACTGCTCGGGCTCGGTCTCCTACGCACTGCATGGCGGCGGGCTGCTCAGCTCGCCCGAGGACTCCACCGGGTTGGAGTCCTACGGGGAAGCCGGGCCGGGGAGATACATCACGATCTATGCAAACTCCGAACACGCGTTCATGGTCGTCGACGGCAAACGCTTCGACACGGTCGCGCTGGCGGAAACCGGCACGCGCTGGTCGGACAGCATGGCCTCCACCGGCGGGTTCGTCGCGCGTCACCCCGCCGGCCTGTAGCCAGCCCACCGCACTCACACGGCTGAAGCGCCCGACCGGCCAACGACCCCTTCGGCCCCGCGCATCCGGCGAGTCGCCCGAGCGTCCCGTCCCAAGCGCGGTCTAGCTTGCCCGCTCCATCCGAAGGCCGGCTAGAGGAGACCAGAGCATGCTTGCGCGGGCGCACGCGTTCACGATCGACGGGCTTCAAACGCGTCACGTCAGCGTCGAGGTCGACGTCCGGCCGGGACTGCCCGGGTTTGCGATCGTCGGGCTCGCGGACGCGGCCGTGCGCGAGGCACGCGAGCGCATCCAAGCGGCGATCCGCAACTCGGGCTATGAGTTCCCCGCCAAGCGGATAACGGCGAACCTCGCGCCTGGCGATGTGCGGAAGGCGGGTCCGGGCCTCGATCTCGCCCTCGCCTGCGCCGTGCTCGCAGCCAGCGACCAGCTCTCACGCGAGCGGCTGGAGAGCACCGCGCTGTTCGGAGAGCTGGCGCTCGACGGCGAGGTGCGGCCCTCTCACGGCACGCTGGCCGTGGCGCAGGCCACGCGACAGACGGGTCTGAGCACGCTGGCCCTCGCTGGGGCGCGCGCCCGCGAGGCGAAACTGGTCGACGGGCTCGAGGTGACCGTTGTCGAGCGTCTGAGCAGCGCGGTGCGGGTCCTCAGCGGAGGACCTGGAGACCGGCTGCCCAAGCAGCGCCCTGGCGAGACGCCCAACCGCACCGCGGGCGTGCACGGTCCGGATCTGAGCGACGTGTGTGGACAGCACCATGCGGTCGAAGCGCTGGTGATCGCCGCGGCAGGCGGGCACAACAGCCTCCTGAGCGGCCCGCCGGGCACGGGCAAGACGATGCTCGCCCAACGGATGCCCTCGATCCTGCCGCCCCTGAGTAGGACCGAGGCGATCGAGGTGACCCGCATCCACAGCGTGATGGTCTCCTGTGTCGAGGAGCTGGCGATAAGCCGGCCGTTCCGAGCACCCCACCACTCGATCACGGCGGCGGGCCTCATCGGCGGGGCGAGCCGCGGATCGATCGGGGAGGTCGTGCTGGCGCACAACGGCGTGCTGTTCCTCGACGAGCTCTCGGAGTTCTCGCGGCCGACGCTCGAGGCGCTGCGCCAGCCGCTGGAGGACGGGCGGGTGGCGATCGCACGCGCGCGCCACTCGGCGGTCTACCAGGCGCGCTTCATGCTCCTGGCCGCCACCAACCCATGTCCGTGCGGCTACGCGGGAGAAGGAGACCGCTGCTCGTGCAGCGAAGCGGAGATGGCGCGCCACCGTCGCCGACTCAGCGGCCCTCTGCTCGATCGCATAGACCTGCTGGCCAATCTCCATCGAGACGTCGGGCTCGATCCGCGCGCTGCAGCACTGACGAGCAGCGAGCAGGCGCGCGAGCGAGTCGCGGGCGCCCGCGAGCGCCAGGCCGCGCGGCTGGCACCGGAGGGCGTGGCGGTGAACGCGCACATGGACGCGCGCGTTCTGCGCAAGCACGTGATCCTCGACGACAGGAGCGAACACATGCTGCGCGCGGCTCGCCAAGGAGGGCTGCTGAGCGCGCGTGGCGAGCAGCGCGTCGTGCGAGTCGCTCGCACGATCGCCGACCTGGACGCGAGCGAGCCCGTGCGTGCGCAGGACCTCGGCGCCGCGCTGGCGATGCGGCCAGACGTGGGACTGGCGGGGAGCCGCGCGCTGTGAGCACGGACCGTCGCAATCACGCGGCCACCCGCGCGTGCGTGAGTTGCGTGCGCCGCCGCTGGCTGCTGTCAGCGCTGAGCGGGCCGCTCGACTACTGCGCCCGCGACCGCGGACGGCTGCTGGCGCTACTGGCGCTCGCGGACCGCGAGTTGCTGCAGGCCGTGGCAGGCAGGCGTGCCCGCGAGCTCAAGCTCCGATACGACCAGTTCGACGCCGCTGAGCTGCGGCGAGACCCCGACGTGGAGGCGATCTGCCACCACCATCGTGGTTATCCGCACGCGCTGAACGGCCCGGCGGCGCCGCGCCTGCTCGATGTGGCCGGCGGAGCGGGCCGGCTCGCGAAGCTCACTAGGGCGCCGGTGGTTGCGATCCTGGGAAGCAGGGCGGCCAGCGACTACGGCATCGAGATGGCCAGGAGCCTCGCGCGTGGACTGGCTGCGAGCGGGGTGACCGTGACGGCCGGTCTTACCGACGGGATCGCGGCCGCGGCACACGTGGGCGCGCTCGACGTGGGCGGAGGGACCATCGCGGTGATCGGCGGCGGCCTCGGCGCTTCGTGCCCGCCACGCAGGCGCTCGTTACGGGAGCGCGTCACGAGGGCGGGCTGCGCCGTCTGCGAGCTGCCGTGGGATTGCCCCGAACGGCTCTGGGGGCAGCTGGCGAGCGAGCGTATCGTCGTCGAATTGGCAACGCTCGTGGTGTTGGTCGAGGCCGAGCACACGTCGAGGGACCTCGCCGCCACGCGATTTGCGCGGGCCCGCGGACGAGCAATCGCGGCAATCCCGGGGCGCGTCACCTCTCCCCTGTCGCGCGGGACACACGCCCTGCTAATGGACGGTGCGAGCCTGGTCCGAGGCCCGCAGGACGTGCTCGAGCTCCTGTATCGGATCGGCGCTTTGCACCAGGACGAGCTGGCGTCCCCGGAGCCGCCTACGGGACGCGATCCGCATGCAGCCCTCGAGCCACGATTGAAGGCGACGCTCGAGCGCGTGGGGACGGGATGCGACACACCCGACAAGCTCGCGCATACCGAAACCGACTCGGCGGAGGTGCTGCTCGCGCTCAGCGAGCTAGAGCTGTTGGGCCTGCTCACACGCGGTGACGGCGGACGCTACGTGCTGCGACATCCGCTCGCGACATGCGGGCGAGGGGCTCAGCGAGGGACGCGTCGAGCCGCGAGCGCCAGCCTGCGATGATGGCTGGGATGTCGGCGACTGTGGCTACACCGATGCCTCCTGGCCCGCGTCTGCCGCGCTTTGTTCAGACGCTCGGCTTCATCCTCATACCTGCCCGCTTCATCGACGCGTGCCGATCGCGCTACGGCGACGTCGTGACCTTTAGCAGCCTTTTTGACCCTCGCTTCGTGATGGTCTTCGAGCCCGAGATGGTCAAGGAGATCTTCCGCGGCTCCCCGAATCGACTGCGCGCCGGTGAGGCCAACGCTGTGCTCGGCCCCGTCGTCGGGGACCGCTCATTGCTGCTGCTCGACGGCGCCGAGCACCTGCGCGAGCGCAAGCTGATGCTCCCGCCACTCCACGGCGATCGGATGCGGGCCTACGCGCAGGTCATGCGTGCAGCGGCAGATCGCTCAATTGACTCGTGGCCGGTGGGCGAGCCCTTCAAGCTGCTGCCACAGATGCAGTCGCTAACGCTCGATGTGATCATGCGGGCGGTCTTCGGTGTCGATGAGGGCCCGCGCCAGGAGGAGCTAAAGACGCGCATCCGGGCACTGCTGGACCCGGTCGCCTCACGCGTCGGGGTGCTACTGCTCGGACTTTCGCGCGGGCGCTTCGGCGCCGGAGCGGGGCAGCGCTTCCAAGAGAGCCGTCGCCTGCTGGATGAGCTGATCTATGACGAGATCGCCCGCAGCCGCGCGGATGAGAACCTCGAGGAGCGCGAGGACATCTTCTCGATGCTGTTGCTCGCGCGCGACGAGGACGGTCGGCCGATGACCGACCAGGAGCTTCGCGACGAGCTCGTCACCCTCCTGGTCGCTGGACACGAGACGACCGCGACCGCACTGGCGTGGGCCTTCGAGCGGCTGCTGCGCACGCCGCGTGTCCTTGAACGACTCACGGCCGAGCTCGCTACGGGAAGCGGCGACTACCTCGACGCGGTGGTCAGGGAGACACTGCGCTTGCGCCCCGTGATCATGGGTGTCGGCCGCGTCGTCCGCGGGGCGCCCTTCCAGGTAGGCGGCTATGAGATCCCGCCAGGGGTTGAGATCAACCCGTCGATCGCGGCGATCCACCGTCGCGAGGATCGCTATCCGGACGCCCGCGCCTTCCGGCCCGAGCGCTTCCTCGGTCCAGATGCTCCCGACACCTATACATGGCTGCCCTTCGGTGGGGGCACACGCCGGTGCGTGGGCGCGAGCTTCGCCACGTTCGAGATGCAGATAGTCATCCAGCGGGTGCTCGAGCGAACCAGATTGAGACCGTTGGGCCGCCGCCCCGAAAAAGGCGTACGTCGAGGAATCACCTACGTGCCCGCCAACGGTGTTCGCGTCCGACTGCACGCGCCACCGCAGCCCAGACCGCTGGACCCCGTCGCCAGCGATTCCGTCTGAGAGACATCAGACCACACGGGCACTCGACTGCTGGCAGTGCCCGGCGTGGAATGTTTGACGGCGGCTGGCAGGCGGTCTGCCGAGGCTCGACCTGACCTAGGCACGGCTCCCCACATCACCATTTCGCTCCACCGATTGACGCTTCAGATCGGCGTGCGGCGGCCGTCATCGCGATGCTCGTTGCGAGAATCCACGCAAACAGCGTGGCGGGTATCACAATCGTGACCCCTCCCTCGAGTGAGAGGAAACCGCTAGTGATGACAAGCGAGGCGAGGAGTAGGACGTGCGCAACCGCGCCCAAAATGGCAAGTAGCGCCGTCAAACGATATCGGCGGTCGGGAAATACCTGCGCAGCGTATGAGCCCAGCGCGAGCGCGGTGGGCACTCCGGACATAGCGAGAAGACCCCAAGCGAGGTCGTAGAGCAGCCGGGGATCAGAGGCGTCAGGCGCGCGATAGGCGAGCAAGAAGATGGACGTGAAGCCGGACAGCAGCAGCGTGACGAAGCTCACGAGCCCGATCAGGAAGCACACCGAGAAAAAGCTCTCGCCACGAATCTCCCGCAGCCACAGCCAGACGCCGGCACCGAAGACGAGCCACAGCCCGACCGCAGTCGTATTCAGAACCATCGCCAGCAGCAACGCCGATCGATGCGCCCCCACGAAAGCGGCGATCTGGTCCGCCGTCGCACCGGTCCCGGGGAAAGTCCACATTTCATCGACGGCTGCGCCGACGATGCCAAGCGCGATACTCACGCCACCGGCGTGGCCGGCAAGCTTGATCGCGCTGTACGTGCTGCTCCCGGTCCGCTCTTCTGCTGTGGTTGCCACGCGGCCTCAGCTCCATTCCGATTGCGTGATCGCATCGTTCCAGAGTGGAGTCGTGCTGTCGATTACCCGTGAGGTAGGTTCCGCAGGGCCACAGCTCAGAAGCTGCCGCGTCGGCGGGGAACGTCAAACTCGATTGACCGGCGCTGGGCTGGCCAGGCGCAACCCGGAGCCATCGCCGCGTCAACAGGACACAGCGCTCGCACAGCACCCGCAGGGTCGTGCATGTCGTCTGTTTGAGCAGTTCGGCGCCGCGCGCCGGCGGGGTCGACGTGTCGATCGTCGCATAGCCGTGCCAGCGTAGCGGGCTTGCGCCAACGGCGACGCTGGCGTTTACCGAGGTCGTGTATCGAGCCTCCTGGTCCTATGATCCCGGCGTGTCCGCTGGGCCTGTGTCTGCTCTCCCCGCCCTGCGGCAGGCTGGCAGCCTCCCATTCCCGGAGCTTGCTCCCGGCACGATCCACGTAGACATGCCCTTCGACCACATCGTGGTCGTGATGATGGAGAACCACTCGTTCGACAACCTGCTCGGCGACCTCGGCCGTAACCGTCCCGACGTCGACGGATTGACCTTCGACTCGACCGGCAACGCGACGAACAGCAACCCGAATGGAGCCAACCCGCCGGCGGAGGTCTCCTCGTTCGCATGTCCGAACACCACACAGGCCAAGAACCTCACGCAGAGCTGGAAGGCAACGCACGAACAGATAAACGGCGGAGCGATGAACGGCTTCGTCCGCTCGGAGAAGGGCGCGAGCGAGGCGATGGGCTACTACGGGCCTGCGGTACTGCCGTTCGCGTACTCGCTGGCGAGCACGTTCACGCTCGCGAACCGCTGGTTCTCGTCCGTCGCCGGCCCGACCTACCCAAACCGCCGTTTCCTGCTCGCCGGCACGGCATTCGGCGGGACCGCCACGAACAAAGACGAAGTCCTCGACGCGTTCGAGAAGCCTCCGCCGAACGGCACGATCTTCGACCGCCTCTCACACCACGGCATCGAGCTGGGCGGATTATTCGACCGACATCCCCATGACGCTGGTGGTTCCCCGCATCCTCGTCGACCACCTCCGCCACCACCATCGTCGCAGCAGGTTCCTGGAGGACTGCCGGGCAGGCACGCTCCCGCAGGTCAGTTTCGTCGATGCCGCGGCCGGGGCGCTCTCGTCGATCGCGAGCTCGCTCACCGCGCTGCCGAAGATCGTGAAAGAGGCACTCGACCGGCTCGACCCCGGCGAGACCGAGGAGGACCCGGACGACATCTACTACGGCGAGCGCTGGGCGCACGAAACGGTGGAAGCGGTCCTGCGCTCGCCCGCCTGGGCGCGCACGCTGCTGATCTACACCTACGACGAGCACGGCGGCTACTACGACCACCTACCGCCGCCCGCGGCCATCGCGCCGGATGGGATCCCGCCGAAGCTCGGGTCAGGCGAGTCCGGCGACTACAGCCTGTACGGCGTCAGGGTCCCAGCTGTGGTCGCCTCGCCCTACTCGAAGCCGGGCGGCGTCAGCGACGTCGTCTGCGATCACACCTCGATCCTGGCGACGATCGAGCACAAGTGGAACCTGCCTGCGCTCACGAACCGAGACGCAAACGCTGCCACGATCATGGACTTTCTAGACCCGGGGCATCCGCGGCTCCTGGACCCGCCGCCCTTGCTGGCACCATCCGAAGCCGGGCCGTCCGGACCAGCCACCAAGACCGGCTGACCCTCGGCCTAATCAGCCCCAGGGGCTCCGGCCGTCGGCCGGAGGTAGGCCGAGAACGGGGTGGTTTTCGACCCGAAGGTCGCCCCCGCCGATCGAGTTACAGCCGTCGTCGCCGAACGTTACTCCCCGTTCACTCCCCGTTGCCTGGGCGTCCAGGGGCGCGCTCGACCAAAGAGGTGCTCATATGCAGGCACTTCCTTCATCGGGGAGACAGGTTCGTCGCCCACCAACGCGAGTGCCACGACCGTGCACGGCTGCCATCCCACGTCCACAGCCATTCGCTCACCGGGTTCTACTGGTCCGCCTGGGCGGCGAGTGGCTGCTCGAGAGGCGTGCCCGGAAGCTTCGGCGGTGTCGCGGTTTCGAGCTGCCGGGTGTATAGCTCGAGCTCGTCCTCGACCCGCCACGCGGAGCCCTCGCACTTGATCATGAAATAACCGAGGCGAACGCGCTTGTCGGCATCTACCGGCAGGCCCCAGAGTTCGTTCACGTCAAGCTTCTCGTGCTCCGTCGGGTGGAGCAGGATCGCGCAGGCGGGCACAGGGCACTTTCTGTTGTGGTCCTGGATCCCGGCCCGGATCGTCCTGATGTTCTTGCTGAGGAAGTCCACCGGCTACACCACCTTGCCGTGAACAAGGGTGATCGTGAACCCGACCTCGTCGGGGGCGAGGTCGCGGGAGGGCATCCGGCTGATCAGCTCCCACTGCCCACAGGCGAGAGCCTGCAGGAGGACCTGACCGTGCTCCATCGTTACGTGGCTTAGCGGACCGCCCCCCGCCGGTTTGAACGCCACCGTGATGGCGGTGGCTTTCATCTCCTCAACCACCTCGATCGCGAGCCCAGCGCCGAGCTCACCTCCGATCGTGCACCGATACTCGCCCTCAACTTTGCGCGCCGCCTTCAGCACGACCGGCGCCTCAACCGTGACGGCATCGACGAACCGGCGATCTCGGTCCTTGTACAGCCGGACCATGTCTGCCTTCTTCGGGAGTAGCTGACCGTCGTTGTCGAGCTGCTTGCAGACCGGGTAAAAGTCGCCGGGAGTCCCGGACCTGTGCCGCCCGTAGGCGACCAGCCACACGACACCCTCCTCCTCGTCGTAGAAGGTCGCGCCCCGGTGGTCGTTTCCGTAGCCGAGCGCCCAGACCTCCTGCCCGGAGGTAAGCGGCCGGATCTCCCTGCTCGATACAACGGTGGTCGACCGGTCTTTAACGAATGCCTTGATGATCCCGAGCCCGCTGATCGACTCAAAGTCGGCGGTCGCATCCGCGTTGAGATCTTCGTCGAGGCACCGTGCCGTCACGCGCAGCTCCCAGTCCTTGCAGATGTGCGCGCATCTGACGGCACGGCCGACGAGGGATAGGGGACGATCCATAGGGCGGTGATCCTAGTCGGCACCCCAGACCTCCTCCCAGATATTCGAACAACTACGCGTGGGCTGGCTCCGTCTCGCCCGCCGGTCCGCTCTCGACGGTGTCTTTTCTGCCGGAGTTCAACCGCTCCACGGCTGCGTCTGCGCGGTCCTCGGCGTTGCGGCTGACGAACTCCGCGAGCTGCTCGAGCGTCCCGTCTCGCAGCAGCTTTGCCGTCTTCTCGAGATCCTCTGCGAACTGATCGCGGTGGTTTTCGATGTACTCGCGCCACGCCTCGGCGATGAGGTCGCCGGGGTGCGAATGACGCAGTGCGGCGATCTGGGTTGCCTGGGTGTGGACTTGCTCGGGTATGCGCAAGACGCGGGTTTCCATGAGGTTCTCCTTGGACGATGCGAGGGCGCCGGCTGTCGATTTTAAGGCTCTAGGCGACCTTGCCATTGGGCCCGCCGCGGTGCGGCGTCCGGTGCATGCCTGTTTCTTGGGTAACGTTGTTACAAGATACCAAAGTTATCGACGGAATGTCGGATTACTTGAATCGTCGCCTCCCTCTCTCAATACGTCGAACCGTCACCGCGGGCCGCGGGCCGTTCTATCGGCCTCTCAACCAGCGGCGAGCCCGACCCCCTGGCGAGACTGCAAACCGCCGTTTCGCACGCATCACGGTCGCACCTCAAGGTGTTGAGAGCGACCAACTTCCGGCGACCGAGTTCGCTCGAGTCAAGGGTTGGGAGGGATTGGCTCGAGCAATCCACGACGTGGTGTTTGGTCCCACTGGTGGTACTCGCAACGATCTGAGAGATTACCGACCGGCCTCCTTGCCGGACAAAGCCGGGTGATTTGCAGGCTCTTTGCGGAAAGCGGATGAAGGGATTCGAACCCTCGACCTTCGCCATGGCAAGGCGGGCTATGCGCCCCGTGGGGCGTATACTGGCGCGATTCGTGGCGCTCAACATGGCTGAAACAAGCCGATTTCGGCTCGTTTGGTACCCAAAGTGGTACCCACGTCGTTCTTGGTACCCACGTGGTACCCACGTGATACGCTGCGCCGGAATCAGTGAGCAGCAGCCTGCGCGAGATGCGCCATCGGCGCACAAACACCCCGATGCCAGCAGCCACGCCCAACGCCAACATCATCGTCCGCGAACACGGCGGCCAGCCGTTCTACGAAGCGAAGTTCCGGCACGTCGGACGCCAGATCAAGCGACGCATCGGCCCGGCGTGGCTCGAACGTGACCCGAAGACCGGCGCTTGGGTGCGACGCCGGGGCCGGGTAGCCGACGGTGCCTACGACGAACGCGGCGCGATCGTTGCTGCCGCCGAGCTGGTTTCCGCGCATGTTGCCGAGGCGGCCAATGCGGGGCGCATCGAGCAGGAGCTCCGGACGCGCGGTGTGACCTTTCGAGATGTCGCCCACTCCCACATGCGCTGGCTCGCGGATGTAGCCGGGGCGAAGCCGTCGACGCTGCGTGACCGTGAGGCCGTCCTGGGTGAGCCCGGCGTGCCGCGCAAGCGCGGCGAAGGCAAGACGCTTGGACACGTCATGGCCGCACTCGGCGACCGTACGGCCGCGAAGATCACAACGCGGGAGATTGATGAGCTGCTGGCGACGATCAGCGCGACGGGCGCGTCGGCGAGCACCGTCAACAAGTACCGCTCGGCCGTCTCGGCAGTCTTCAACCATGGCTGTAAGCCGTCCACGTTCGGGCTGCCGGCGAATCCGGTGACCCGATCCGATAAGCGCCGGGAGCCTACCCAAGCTCCCCTCGTGTTCTATTCGCCGGAGGAGATAGAGGCGATCGCCCGTTCACTCGCCGAGGGGCGACACCGCGATCCGGCCTATCCGGCGGTCAACGACGGAGAGCGGATGGCACGGCGCGCCGAGGACCACCAGGACGCCGAGGTGGTGCGTGTCGCGGCCTACGCCGGGTTGAGGCAGGGCGAGTTGCTTGCACTGCGCTGGCGCGATGTGGACTTCACGGGCTCCGCTCTGACGATTGCTCGTGCGATGAGCGCGGGTATGGAGTCGTCGACGAAGTCGGGGCGTGTGCGCCGTGTGCCGCTCGCCGACCAGGCGGCGGGTGCGTTGGATCGGATGAGCCGGCGCGAGAACTTCACCTCGCCCGACGACCTTGTGTTCTGCAACGTCTTTGGGCGCCCGCTCGATGGCTCGGCGCTACGCCGGCGCTACAAGCGCGCCCAGGTCGCCGCTGGCGTCCGTCCGCTGCGCTTCCATGACCTGCGGCATACGTTCGGGTCGCTCCTGGCTGCGCGCGGCGTTGATGTCGTGGCGATCCAGAAGGCGATGGGCCATAGCGCGCTCAGCACCACAAGCCGGTATCTGCACGCCCGCCCGGCATCCGAGCAAGCCGAGGCGTTCACTGCGGCATTCATGCCTGGCGTCGAGGACGGCGCCCCGGTACATCTGGCGTGAAGGCACTCGCGGCAAGCGAGGGCGACGGCAGGCTAGTGCTCGACGGGAGGGCGCGCGGCGGTCATTGCAGACGCTCTCGCAGATCGGCCCGCACCCCGTCGGTCTCCCCCGAGCGGCCGCTACTGCTCTTGGGGAAAGCAGGCGCGGCGCGCGGATCAGACGAGAGTGCTGCTGCTCGTCCCAAGCGCAAGCCCGGCCTTGGGGCTGGTCGGCTGTGGCGATGCTCAGCTAGCAGGCGTGTCGCTTGGGGCCCGACACACCTGGGCCGTCCGTCCTGAGCGGCGGTGGGTGTCCGACCCCGCGAGCCCGGCACTCTCGCATCCGGCGAGTGCGAGCTGGGCTAGCCGCCCGCCTCGGCTTCCGCGATCCGTCCCGCCTCGCCGCGCTTTTCGACCACGACATAACCGGGGTAGACCTCGACAGTCGACTCGACGGCCGCTTCCTCATGCCCTGGGAGCACGACGAACCGGCGCGGATGGGATCGCACGCGCGCGTACTCCCCGATCGAGAGGTCCAGTACCCCGCCGCAATCCACGCGGACGCACTCGCACATGAAGGTGTCGGCCGACTCTCCGTTGCGTGGACGCTGATACTCGATCCTGTCGTTTATGCGCCGTGCCAGGGCCTCGTTCTGCGCCATACGGCGCTTACGTAAATCATCCACTCCGGGATCATTCCACTCGCGCGGGGAAATAGCTATCGGTACTGATCGATGAGCTGGCGTGCCATCGACTTGCCTCGCCGCGCGGCTTGCGCGTCGCCCTCGGCTGCTACGACGATCGCGCCCTCCATGAGGATGTGCCACGAGCGCGCGAACGAATCGGTGTCACGCAGGCCGGCTTCCTCGGCTAAGCGGCGTACGATCGCGCGGATCTGCTCGAGATGCCGAACGCTGGCGCCGCCTGCGGGATGGTTAGGGCCGAGTTCGAGCAGTACCTTGATGAACGAGCCCGCCTCGAAGTCGTCGCGATGGAACCACTCGTCGAGTACATCGAAGATGGCGAGTAGTCGCTCCTCGGGGTTCGAGCCGCGACGCATGGCCCCGGCCTCAATGAGGTCTTTGGTCCAGCGCTGTTCGCGGAGGTCGAGGAACGCGAGCACGAGCTTGTCCTTGGAGGGAAAGTGCCGGTAGAGCGTCGCGGTCGCGACGCCCGCGCGCTCAGTCACCTCGTTGACCCCAACTGCTTGGATGCCGCGTCGCGAGAACAGCTCGTAGGCGGCGTCCAGAATCCGCTCACGAGCGCTGGACCCCGTCTCGGCCGCTTCTTGGCGGGTCTCGAGCATCCTGGAAGCTTAGCACTAGAAAGATCGCTCTCTTTGTGATAGAAAGAGCGCTCTCTCTGTGACAGAAAGAGTGTTCTCTCTCGCAAGAGGGTTTGCTGAGGAGCATTCAACGGAAAGGAGGGTCCTGTGGGGCTCTTAGAGTTGCTTTTGATAGTCCTTGTAATCGCAGCCGTCGCGGGCGGAATCGGAGTAAGCCCGTTGCTTTGGCTGCTGCTGCTGGTAGCCCTCGTGGTCTTCTTCACGGGCGGCGGATTCGGCTATCGCAGAGGCGGGCGGGTCTAGCCATGACCCTCGGAACATCGATTTTCCTCATCGCCGTCGGCGCGATCATCCGCTACGCCGTCACATTCCACGTGTCGGGCGTGTCGCGCCCAACGATCGGCCTGATCCTCATCATCGCCGGCATCGTTGGTGTGGTGCTGTCGCTGTTCTACACGGGCAGCGCTCGACGACGAGTAGTCGGCGGGCCTTACGAAGAACGGCGCCTCTAGCGCCGTAGTGACTCCCCCTGCGGCTGCGCCGCAGGGGGAGAGCCGTCGCTGCAGCCCTCATCTATCTGCCCGTCGGCGGCGCACTGATCGTGGTGGCTACTCACCGGTGCGCTCATCGCGGCGGCGTGCCCGGCAACAACTCAAACCAGGAGGGACTATGACCGACAAGAACATCGATCAAGCGAAGGGACGCGTCAAGGAGGCTGCCGGTGCCTTGACCGGAGATCGAGGCCTGAAGAACGAGGGACACGCCGACCAGGCGAAGGGGTCACTGAAGAAAGCCGTAGACCGGGTCGCCGAGACGGTAAAGCGACACAACCGAAGCAACGGGCGCGGGTAGCCATGGACGCACCAACTCGATCACGCATTGGGAGGTGACCGTGCTCACCATCTCATCCCGCTGCTGACCGGCGGCGGGCTCAGCTTGAGAAAGGCCGTGGACTCCGCGGCCTTTGGCTCCAGCGGCACCAGGGGCCCACCGCGCGTCTTCTCGGGCTAGACGTCTTCGCGTCAGCACAGGGGCACCGGAACCCAAATAAAGCTAACTACAGGAGGAAACCGTGAACGCCGGAACGATCATCGGAATTGCTGTTGGCGCCGTGGTGGTGCTACTGCTCATCGCCCTCATCGCTCGCGCCGCGAGCCGCAGGCGGGACCAACGTCATCGCGAGCAGGCGGGCGAGCTTCGCCAGCAGGCCAGAAGCCGTTCGATCCAAGCGGAAAGCGCGCGCGCCTCGGCTGATGAGCAGGCCGCCGAAGCCAAGCGTGCCCAGGCTGAAGCTGAGGAACGCGCCGCTCAGGCGCGCCAGGGACATGCGGCCGCAGAGCGACAGGCTGTTGAGGCTGAGCATCTGACCGAGTCTGCCCGCGACCAGCACGCGCAGGCGCGCGCGATCGACCCGGACGCAAGCGACAGCGGCCAGGACGAGGCACTGGCGATCAATGAACGCGCTGACTGACCCACCGCTCGTGCGCCTGCGCACGTCGTTACACACTGTCTAAAGAAAGCTGGAGACCAATGGACAAGACCAAGCAGAAGATCGTGCAGTACCTCAGCGAGGCGCATGCCACTGAGCAGGCGCTCGTCACAGTGCTGCAGTCGCAGATTGCAATGACGCCGGGTGGAAGCTACCGCGACGGCCTCAAATCTCACCTACGCGAAACGCGTGACCACGCAACTCGCGTGCAGCGCCGTCTAGACGAGCTCGGACAGGGCGGCAGCCCGATACAAGCCGGCGTTGGGCTCGTACAGACCGTCATTGGACAGGCACTAGCACTGGGGAAGACGCCGCTCGACCTCATCCGCGGCACGGCAGGCGAGGAGAAAGTCCTGAAGAACGCCAAGGACGCGTGTGCGACCGAGGCCTTGGAGATCGCCACCTACACCGCCATCGAGCATCTTGCGAGCTCTGTCGGCGATGAGGCCACACGGGCCCTCGCCTACTCCATCCGTGCCGATGAGCAGAAGATGCTCGACCGAATCTTGAAGGAGATCCCGAAGCTGACCGAGGCCGTGGTGCGCTCGGAGATCCGCGGGAACTCTTCGTACGACATCAGCGAGACAGGTGCTGCCGACGCGGCCCGCTCGACGTCGGAAAGCGTGAAGGGGACTGCTCGTGACGCGAGATCGAGTGCAAAACGCACCGCCCGCAAAGCACGCAAGGCACCCGGAGTGGCGCAGGCCGAGGGTCAGGTCAAGGGCGCGCTGGCCACTGAAGGAGCGAAAGAACGAAAACCGAAAAACCATCCTCAGCCGGATCACCAGTCTGCGCGGCGACGAGCCGTGGCCGGGATATGACGAGCTCAGCGTGAGCGAGATCCGCGCCGTGCTGGACGAGGGCGACGAGGAGCGTGCCAAGCGCGTGCGCTCCTATGAGCGTTCACACAAGAACCGGGCCGGTATCATCGATGCCTCGGAGCACGAGCTCGCTAGCGCGTAGCCGCTTCTAAAGGACGCCGCAACCCTGGGACACCGACCTGAAGGCGGGCCCGTGGGACGCACGGGCCCGCCGTGCGGGTACTCGATGAGTTCCAGGCCTGCACCGGGCAGACGTGCCACACCGCGGCTGGCGCTCAAGCGCGCCCCGCGCTTCGTTCCATACTTGCCCACGAGAACGGCGGGCCGGGCAAACCGACGACGCTGCTCTTACGGCCGCTGTAACCGCGATTGACGCGCCCATCGTCGCCCGATAGGCGCGGCACTCACCGACGCAAAGACTTCACGCAGAGGACCCGCGCCACTCTTTCGCAGGACGAGCGAACGTCCGAGCGAGGGCTGCGCTCGCGCTCCCTCCGGACGAGGCCCGGTCGCACGAGCGTTGGCTCCCGAGACGCTCGCTTGCGCCGGGCTAAGCAGTCGTGTGGGCGCCGTCAGCGCCGGCACCCCCAGCTCGTCCAACTCAGCAGTCTGGGGTTTGACGACCAACATGCTCCGTCGCGCAGAAGAGCGAGAGCGTCGACGGTCAATCGCTGTGATTCGGGTCAGTTCGGCGGGGTCAAGGCCCACAGACCTAGTCGATCCTGTAGCGCTCGAGCGCCCGCCGCCTGGCGTCGGCATGGTCCACGATCGGCTTCGGATAGTCGGCCCCTAGCACGCAGCCCACCTCGCGCTGCACACGTGCCGGCATGGTCCACGGCTCGCGGATGTAGTGGTCGGGGACGTCTTTCAGCTCCGGAACGTAGCGGCGGACGTAGCTTCCGTCAGGATCGTGCGCCTCCATCTGGCGCGTCGGGTTGTAGATCCGGCGGTAGGCCGGTTGGGGGTCGGTCCCGACCGAGGCGATCCACTGCCAATTCCCGTTGTTGTTGGCCTCGTCCCCGTCAACCAACAGGCGCATGAAATGCCGCTCCCCCCAACGCCAGTCGATGCCGAGGTCCTTTGTCAGGAATGACCCGACCACCAGTCGCGCGCGGTTGTGCATCCAGCCTTCGCGCCGCAGCTGGCGCATGCCCGCGTCGATGAGCGGGTACCCGGTGCACCCCTCACACCACGCCACAAACCGCCGCTCGGCGTGACTCCACTTGATCTTTCCGCGGTAGCGCGACTGGAACTCTGAGGTGGCGTTGCGAGGGAAATTGAGCAGCACGTGGTGGTGAAAGTCGCGCCAGCAGAGCTGGCGGCGGAAGGCGGCGGACCCGCCGTCGGACCCCAGCCGGTGCTCGACCTCGCGTGCGGAGACGGAGCCGAAATGCAGGTAGGACGACAGCCGCGAAGTGGAGCTGCTGGAGAGCGCGTCACGGTTCTCACCGTACCCTGAAACATCGTGCGCGAGGAACCGCTCGAGCCGCTTGCGCCCCTCACGCTCACCGCCCTTGGGGGGTTCGTCCACCTCCTGCTCGAGCCCGAGCGATGCAAGGGATGGGATCTCGCCTTGGGCGAGGCCCGACGGAAGCGCGGGCAGTCGGCGCGGCGCGCCCAGCACTTCGCGCCGGCCCTCCCTCTCCCACGAACGGTGGAACGCGGAGAAGACTGCGTATGGCTTGCCCGCCTGTGTTCGCGGTGCGCCGACGTTGTCGATCGCGCTGAGGCCGGGATGGCCATGAAGCGCGAGCCCGGCGGCATCGAGCGCCTTTCGCACGCGTTCCCCGCGCTGGCGCGCGAAGGGGCTTATATCCGCGGTGAAGTGGAGCTCCTCGGCCCCGGTCTCCGCTGCGAGCGCTGTGAGCTCGCGCTCAGGGGGACCGTGGCGAACGACGAGGCCGCTGCCGAGCTTGCGCAGCGACCCGTCGAGGTCGGCCAGACATTCGAGCAGGAACTGCGTCGGTGGGCCGGACGCGTGACGGCCGTGGAGTAGGCGGTCATCTAGGCAGAAGACGGGCACGACGTCGTTGTGGGCGTCCAGCGCCGCCCGCAGCGCAGGGTGCTCATGCAGGCGCAGGTCGCGCCGGAACCAGACGATCGCACTCACGTACCGGCTGGCGCGGGTTGGAGTCGTTCTGCCACCGCCCGCTCGCGGTAGTCGAAAACCCGCTTGAGATCGCGCTTGACGAACGCGGCATGGGCCATCTGCCCGAGCAGGCCCAGGGGCATCGCGTAGCGGACGCGGTCGCCGATCAGGACCGCCTGCTCGCCGTCGGGCTCAAAGGTGTGCGTGTGCTCCCAGAGCGCGTACGGGCCACGCACCTGGACGTCGATGAAGCGCACCGGTGGCTCCCACACCACGATGCGCGTGCGCCAGCGGACGGGTACACCATGCAGCTTCATGCGGTAGTCGATCAGTGCGCCGGGGCGCATCTCGATAGGTCCCGGCGTGATCACCTCGAAACCCATCCAGGGCGGCGTGATCACCGCGAGGTTGCGTGCTTGGGCATAGAACTCGAATGCCCGCTGGACCGGTAGCTCGAGCCGCTGTCCGCGCTCGAGCACGTAAACGCGTCCGGCGCTCACGAGACGGGCTGCTTGGTTCCGAGTGTCTTGCGCATACCCGCGAGTGCGCGGTCGCCGACCCGCTTGAAGGCGAGCGCGAGGAGCGGGTCGGCGAGCCTGAGCGGACCCTTCAGCGCGAGGTCCGCGTTGTAGGTGATTCGTGTGCCGCCGTCCGATGGCTCGAAGGTGATCCGGTCCAGCGAGACGACGCTTGAGTTCTCGCCGCGGAAGGTCACCGCGCTCGGCGGGTCGTACTCGACGATCCTGTAGGTGAGCGTTGTCTTGCGGCGAAGGAAGTCCGCCACGAGCCGAAACTCGCTCCCCTCTGCGACCGGCGCGTCGCCGAGCTGCTCGGCTTCGACGACGCCCGGATCCCACTCCGCGGTCGTCGAAAAGTCGCTGAGGTAGGCGAACACCTCGCCTGGGGGATGGGGCGTGTCGACTGATGCCTTGTAGCGGGCCATCGGGTTCTCCTTATCTGTTTGAGTGGGTTGTGGCCGGAATGTCTTGCCAGCCGCTGAGACGCTCGCACTCGGCCCAGAGCCGGTCGCGGTCCGCGGCGCTCTCCTTGGTCCACGGCACGCGGTGGGTCGGGCGTTCTCGGCGGTCATGCCAGAAGCCACCGGAGCAGCGTCCCGGCTCGGGAGCGGCACCCAGCCAGACGATCGTGTCTGCGCCCTGCTGTGGCGTGCGCAGCAGCCACTTTGTCGCGCCGTAGAAGCGTGGCAGCGAGGACTCGAGGCCCGGGGTGTCGGCCCAACCGGGATGCATCGCGTGGACGACGACGCCGCTACCCTCCAGCCGCTCCGCCCACTGCTCGGTCAGGATCACCTGGGCGCGCTTGGTGCAAGCGTAGGCGGTGGCGCCGTCGAACTCACCGTGGGCACTCTGCAGGTCCTCGACGTGGAGCCGCTGTGCGTACATGCCACCTGAGGACACGTTGACGATGCGAGCGGGAGCACTCGCCCTGAGCAGCGGGCACAGCAGATTCGTTAGGAGGAACGGTCCGAGGACGTTGGTGGCGAATGTCAGCTCGATGCCGTCGACCGAGAGCGTCCGCTCGCCGAGCAGCGCGCCCGCGTTGTTGACGAGCACATCAAGGCGTGGCACTTCGCTGCTGAAGCGCTCGGCGAACTTCCGCACGGCTTTGAGGTCACTAAGGCCGCAGAGGCCGACTTGAACATCGCGATTGCCCGACCGTGCCACGGTCTCCGCGCGAGCACGCTCACCACGCTCCTCGCTGCGGGCGAGCAGCCAGACGGCGGCACCGAGGCGTGCGAAGCCCTCGGCTGCAGCGAGCCCGAGCCCAGAGGTCGCACCGGTGACGAGCACTACCCTCCCGTCCAGCGCCGGCAGGTCGGCGGGGCTCCACGTGCGACTGCGGACTCGATAGCCGACGCTTGAGTAGCCCGCAACCACGGTGCGGTCGAGGATCGTGTCGAGCAGCGAGTTGATCACGCGGCTCGTCTCCGGCAATCGAGCCCCTCGTACGGCGCGCTTGGCGCATGGGCCCACCGTATGGGCTGGCTCGCGGCGGCTAGGCTTGTGTTCCCGTGCGAGTCCTTGTCACCGGCGCCAGCGGCTTCATCGGCGGGCGTCTCGCCCGCCGTCTGGCCGAGCGCGGCGATGAGGTGCGCTGCTTGGTCCGCGACCGCGACAGCATTCGCGCGCGCGAGCTGCTCGGGGAGGGCTTCGAGGTCCACGTGGGGGACGTTCTCCGGCCGGAGTCGCTCTCGGGCGCCGGCCGCGGCGTCGATGTCGCCTACTACTTGGTGCACTCGATGGGCCGGGGCGGCAACGCCTCGGACTTCGCAGAGCGCGAGCGACGAGCGGCCGAGGGATTCGGGCGCATGGCCATGCAGGAGGGCATTGGCCGTGTCATATACCTCGGTGGCCTCGGTGACAATCCTCGCTCCGAGCACCTGCGAAGCCGCCACGAGACCGCCAGCCAGCTCGAGGCGCACGGCCCGCCGCTGACCTACTTCCGCGCCGGGATGGTCGTCGGCAGCGAAAGCGAGTCCTATCGCACCCTGCGATACCTGGTCGAGCGTCTGCCCGCGATGATAGCTCCCGCCTGGCTCGCGACCAGAACCCAGCCGATCGGAATCGATGACGTCCTGAGCTACCTCTCGCAGGCGCCTCACCTCGAGGCCTCGACCGGCCGCGACTGCAGATCGGAGGCCCGGACGTTCTCACCTACGGTGAGATGCTCGACGTGATGGCGCGCGCCCTCGGCAAACGCCCGCGCCCGAAGATACCCGTCCCTTTCCTGACTCCGTGGCTGTCCTCGCTGTGGATCGGTCTCGTCACGCCGGTCGACGCCGGCGTCGCGCGGCCGCTGATCGAGGGTCTCAGCACGGAAACGGTCGTGACAGACGACTCCGCCCGCCGGCTCTTCGACATTGAACCCGCCCCCTTCGAGGCCACGCTGCGCCAGGCACTCGCCGAGGACACGGGTGTCCCAGCGCCGAATTAGGGGCTCCCCACCACACGCGGACCGCTCAAGCTGCAAGACCAGCCGCCTCGCTTATCGCATCTCCTCCAAGCAACTCAACGCCCATCGCCTGGGCGAGCTACGACGAGGACCGGGTGAGCAAGCAGCCGCTGCGAGGGTTGGCGTGGGACGGTCGTCGCGGCCTGCGACAGTACGGCCGGTGGAGGCTCAGGTCGCGGCGACGACGACCGCGTAGCCGTTGCCTTGGAAGGACTCCAGGGCGTTGCGACGTGCGCGCTTGCCGATCAGCTGCGGCTCGTGCCCGCTGGGCGTGATGTCGATCGCAAGCTCGACCCCAAGCGCGTCTGAGATGCGCAGAAGCATCGGAAACGTGGGGTTGTGATCCCCGCTCTCAAGCCGCGCGACGGCTGGCTGACTCATCTTCAGTCGCTTGGCCAACGCGGTCTGGCTGAGGCTGTGCTCGGCACGGTAGGAGATCACCTTCACGGCCACCGCACGAGCCAGGGCCGTGCGCTCCCACTCCCTGCGGAACTCGGGATCGGCGTCCAGGTGCTCGGCGAGCACCTCATCGTGAGTGGGCAGATCAGAAAGCTTCACGTCGAGCAACTATACCAAACTTGTGATAGTCCGGGTCCGGGTCACCTCTCGATTTCGGCGAGCCGAGCCTTGGCCGCGCTGACGGCGCCGACGAACCCGGCCTTGTTCTTCTGAGCCTCGGGGGCCACGGCGCCGATCACGAACACGTCGCCGATGCGTTCGTAGATGCACCGCCACGGGCTGCGCCCTGCCCGCGGGCGCAGCTCACGCAGTGAGCCGCCTGGGTCGCCCATGACCTTGCTGGAGTGCGGGAAAGGGAGCGTCGGGCCGAGCGAGGCCAGCTTGTCCACGGCGTTGTCGATCGCCTTGCGCTCCTGCTGGGGTACCGCGTCCGCCTCGGTTCGGGCCTTCGGGTGGTAGAGAACCCGCCAGGAACCGTGCTGCGCCGGTGGTTGGCGCGCCGCGTCGGAGCCTTTCTTGCGCTTGCTCATCTTCCACGCGCTGGGCCCGAGGTCGGATCGATCATGGACGCAACGCTATGAACGTTGACGGACGAACAACGCTACCCGCACGCGTCCTCCGGCCATCCGTGCGCCCAGACGGCCGGGATCCGCTGTGCGTGAGTTTGGTACCCACGGGTGGTACCCACGGGCCAGGATGCTATCCGCCGGCCCACCCCGGAAACAACAAAACCCCCAGATTACCAGGGGTTTTGCCTGAAGCGGATGAAGGGATTCGAACCCTCGACCTTCGCCATGGCAAGGCGACGCTCTAGCCAGCTGAGCTACATCCGCGAGTTCGGCCATTCTAGCCTCCGGCGCCTCCCCGCGTCCCGGCGAGCTGCCCTTGGCCGCCTACCGACTCCGCCGCCCCCCACCCGCCGCTAGCCGCCGCACCCCGGCTCGGCCGGCCGCACCGAGCGCCCGGCCGAGCCGGCGCCAGATCAGGCCGGTCGTCGCGTGCGCACCTGATAGACGGCCGTCAGACCCGTCGTAAAGCCACGCCCAGCGGCCCGTAGATACAGCCGCCAGACGCGCGTACGCTCCACGCCCGCGAGCGCCTCCGCCTCGTCGAGTCGGCCATCCAGCCGTTGCGCCCAGTGGCTGAGGGTCACCGCGTAGTCCTCGCGAAAGCCCTCCACGTGCTCGGTGTGGAAGCCTGCACGCTCGAGCGCCAGCTGCACGCGGGACAGCGACAGCGGCTCCCCGTCGGGGAACACGTAGCGAGTGGAGAACAGGTCCTCGAGCGGCTTCTCCGCGGGGTCGAGCGCCGCGATCGCGTGGTTCAGAAGCAGCCCGCCTGGCCGCAGGAGCTCGAACAGCGACTGGGCATACAGGTCGATCTGGCGTTCGCCCACGTGCTCGGACATGCCGATGCTGGCGATCGCGTCAAACGACGAGCGCGGCAGCCGGCGATAGTCCGCCACGCGGATCTCGACCATCTCGCCGAGACCGGCCTGCGTCACGCGCTCGCGCGCGAGCTCGGCCTGCAGCTCGGAGAGGGTGATGCCGAGCACCTCCACGCCATACTCCCGCGCCGCGTGGATCGCGAAGCTGCCCCAACCGCAGCCGACGTCTAGGACTCGCATTCCGGCCCGCAGCTCGAGCTTGCTCGCGACCATGTCGAGCTTCGTGCGCTGCGCGTCCGCGAGCGTCTGCGCGCCACGCGAGAAGATCGCGCAGCTGTAGGTCATCGACTCATCCAGGAATAGCGCGAAGAAATCGTTGCCGACGTCGTAGTGGTAGCGGACCGCTGCCGCATCGCGCTCGGCGCTGTGGAGCTGACCGCGAAGCGTCAGCTCCAGGCCTGGGCGACGCGGCAGTCCGCCGGGCGCGGCGGCGGCGACCAATGCCATGCCCAGGCGAACGCGATCCGGGACGCTGATGCGGGGCGGCTCCCATTCGTCCACCACCACGAACGCGCCGTCGAGATCGTCGACCGCCAGCGAGCCATCGACGTAGGCGCGACCGAGACCCAGCGTTCCCGGAGCGGACAGGAAATGACCGAGCGCCGTGGGCCGGCGCACGAAGAACGTCGGCGCGTCGCCCACCGTCGCCGCCACGGCGCCGCCGTCCCAGAAACGAAGGTGAAACGGCCTGGCGGGAAAGATTCGCTGAAGCTCACGACCGAGAGGGCGGCTCACGCGGATCAGTGCCACGGCCCGTACGATCGCAGATGGGCGCTAGCCCTTGAAGGTGGAGCGTCCCAGATCCCCGAACGGCTCGTCGCGCTCGCGCACCGCCTCGCGGAAGCCCGCTTGTGCCGCCCGCCGCTGAAAGGCGTGACCCTCGGTCGTGTGGCGGGCGATCCCGTCGAACACCGTCCCGAGCACCTGGTTGGCGTGCAGGCCCTGCGCGTACAGCGTCTGGTTCACGAGCAGCTTCATCATCATCAGCTGGTTGACCGGCACGCGTGCGATCCGCTCGAGCAGGATCTCGGTGCGCGCCACCAGCTCCTGCGCCGGCGGCGCCTCAATCGCTAGGCCCCATTCGAGCGCCTCCGTGCCGGACAGCGAGTCGCCCGTGAACAGCAGCCGCTTGGCACGCTGCGCCCCGACGCGGCCCGCCCACAGGGCCGTTGTAGGCGAACCCCACACACGGGCCGGCGGGTAGCCGATCTTGGCGTCCGCGGCGATCATCAGCAGGTCTGAGCAGAGGGCCATATCCGTGCCGCCGGCGACGCAGAAGCCATGTACCCGGCACACCACCGGCTTGCCGCAGCGGAACAAGCTCATGAAACCCTGGACGTTGCGACCCATCATCGCGTAGTCCACCATCGGGTCCCACGTCCCGCCGGGGTCGTGGTTGGCCGCAATCACCGCGGGGTCGAGCGGCGAGCCACGTCTCGCGCTCGTGGCCGCTGCCGTCTCTGCACCGCCGCCCTCGGCACTTTCAACGAGGTCATACCCACCGCAGAATCCCGATCCGTTGCCTGCCAGCAGCAACACGTGCACCGCTGGGTCGAGATCAGCCCGCTCCACGCAGCCAGCGAGCTCACCGATCAGGCGGGGCGTGATCCCGTTGCCGCGCTCGGGCCGATCGAGGGTGATCCGGGCCACGCGCTCCACGACCTCGTAGCGCACCACCGGCCGCTCGCGCGCCGCGCTCACGCGAGCCCAGCCGATCTCCCGAAGGAGCCGGACGGCGGCCGGCGAGGAGCCGAGCTGGCACTCATCGCGGCCCACTCTACAGCCGCGCCGCGGGATCAGCGCGAGCATCGGCTAGCCTGGGTGCATGGGTCTCTTCGGCCGCGACAAGACCGCCATGGTGGAGCCGGCTTCCGCGCTCCCGGGACGCACCGAGGAGATGGCCGTGCCCGACCGCCACGAGGTGCTGGGCACCCCGCTGCGGGGACCGTTTCCCGAGGGCGTGCAGATGGCCATCTTCGGCATGGGCTGTTTCTGGGGGGCCGAGCGGATCTTCTGGGAAGCCGACGGCGTGTACACGACCGCGGTCGGCTACGCCGGAGGACTCACGCCCAACCCGACCTACGAGGAGGTCTGCAGCGGACGCACCGGCCACGCGGAGGTCGTGCTCGTCGCCTTCGAGTCCGCCAAGACCAGCTACCAAGAGATGTTGAGGCTGTTCTGGGAGGGGCACGACCCCACCCAGGGAATGCGCCAGGGCAACGACCTCGGCACGCAGTACCGCTCTCTGATCCTCTGGGACAGCGACCCGCAGCGCATCACCGCGGAGTCATCGATGGACGCCTACCAGCAGATGCTCGCCGCCGCCGGCCACGGGACGATCACCACGGAGCTCGCCGAGGGGCCGCCGCTGCACCCCTTCTACTACGCAGAGGCCTACCACCAGCAGTATCTCGCCAAGAATCCAGGCGGCTATTGCGGACTCGGCGGCACCGGCGTGGCGTGCCCCATCGGCATCGCCGGTTGAGCCGCAGCCGTCGCGCGGGCTCCCACCGTACGCGCCAGCACACACAGCGCGGCGGCCCCGCCGATTCGGGGCCGCCGCGCTTCTCAACTCCGAAGCGGGCGCGTCCGTGGGGAGGACGCGCCCGCGTCAGGTGAGAGCCTCCCTGCCTATGCACCCGCTCCAGCGCCCGCGGGCAAGGTGCCACCCGGCTGCCACGCAGGTGCGTGGGGGCCGCCCAGCGTTGGCACATCCGAGGGGTAGACCTCGTTGCCGTGGATCGCGTGATCGCCGATCTCCAACTCCTCGTCGCTGAGCCGCAACGGTACGAAGATGCCCACCACCTTCAAGATGATGAACGTCACCACCGCGGTATACGCGATCACCCACGCGGCCGCCTCGGCCTGCCAACGCAGCAGCGTCCAGCTGCCGCTGATCAGCAGCCCCGAGGACCCCGGCAGGTTGGGCGCGCCTTTCACACCGATGTACTCCACGAGCGCCGGATCGGCCAGCAGCCCAACTAACAGCCCCCCGCACAACCCGGCGATGCCGTGCGTATAGATCACCCCGAGAGTGTCGTCGACATGTCTGAACATCGGCGCTCGACTGAGATAGCGGATCGCCATCCAAACGATCGTCGCGTCGACGATACCGATGATGATCGCGCCCCAGCCGTTGACGAACCCGGCCGCCGGTGTGATCCCGACGAGACCCGTGATCATCCCGTTCACGGCGCCCAGCATCGAGGGCTTGTCGCGGAAGATGTAGTCCCACGCGATCCACACCATCATCGCTACAGCGGTGCACAGATTGGTGTTCAGCACCGCCGCCGATGCGTCTGCGCCTGCGTAGTAGGAGTCCCCGCCGTTGAACCCATTCCAGCCCAGCCACAGCAGACCAGCCCCGCACGCGACCATCAGCAGGTTGTTGGGCGCGTCGATCTCGCGATCTCGCTGCAATCGTGGGCCGATCACCGCCGCGAATACGAACCCTGATATCCCGGCGGATAGGTGAATGACATAACCACCGGAGTAATCCAAGGCGCCGTGTGCCGCGAAGTAGCCGCCGCCCCACAGAAGGAACGCGTTGACCGCGTACACGAACGTGATCCACAACATGACGTACGGGATCCACGCCTTGAAGTTGACCCGCCCGAGCACCGAGCCGAGTGCCAGGATCGGGGTGATCGCGGCAAACACGAACTGGAAATACACGAGCGAGGACAGCGGGAAGTGGAATGGCGGCCCGGTCGTGATTGACTGAATTTCCGCCTGGCCCTCCTCGCCGACATGGCTGAGCACGCTGCCCGGTTCGCCCAGGGCGGTACCCAGGAACCCCTTGGTCCCGAAGATGCCCGAGCCGCTGTGCGCGATCGGATGGCCGAAGCCCATCTTGAACGCCCACAGGCACCAGACTATGAGCGTCACGCAGAACGCCACGAACGTGAGCATCATGCTGTTGACCGACCAGCGCTTCTGCATGACGCCCCCGTACAGGACCGCCAGGCCGGGCAGGCTCATCAGGCCGACGAACGTCGCGGCGGTCATCTGCCACGCGTTATCACCTGCGTTCAGCCAACTTGGGTATGACAGCCAGGTCATGTGCCTCCGTTCCTACAGTCGTGGATGTGGTGAGCACCTGCCCCACCGCAGGCGGGCGCCGCGCACCAAATGACAGTCCGCGTATGAAATCCGGCCTGTGCGAACGCCGCTAGGGCCATCCTGGCCAACTCTTGGCCCGGCCGTTTCGACATTTGTCTAGACGACCCTGAAAGCCCGCGTCTAACCGGCGCCGAATCGAAATCCAGCCCGGTTGCAGGCCGCCCGTAGTTCCTGGGAGATCCCGCGGAATGCGTTCGGCGAAGCGCAAATGCCTTTGGCGTGCGCGCCGCAGGCGTGCACATGCGCTCCGCCCAGCGTGCTCGCGAAGGTCAGGTCGATGCAGTCGGCGCGTGCGGGCGCGCCGCTGGTCAGCGCGAACGCGCCGAGTCCTACAAGCGCTAGCAGCAAGCAGCTCACGACCGCAGCAACAGCCGTCTTCTCGCGACGCCCCCAGCGCAGCGGCTCGGACAGCCGCCGGGACTGTTCAAACATGATCATGCTGGCAATCAGGCTACCGGCTCGCGCCGGTGAGAACACTCCGTCCATACGCCGTCTGGCGCCGGCCCGTCAGCTCCCGCTGGAGCCGCCGCCGTCGTCCGCCTGCGCGTTCTCGGGCTCGAAGGAGAGGGCCGCGGAGTTAATGCAGTAGCGCTGGCCTCCCGGACCCGGTCCGTCATCGAACACATGCCCCAGGTGCCCGCCGCAGGTGCGGCAGATGACCTCGGTGCGATGCATGAACAGGCTGTTGTCGGGGCGCAGCTCAACCGCCTCGGCGACCGCCGGCTCGGTGAAGCTGGGCCAGCCGGTGCCGGAGTCGAACTTCGTGTCGGCGCTGAACAGCATCGCGCCGCAGGCCGCGCAGCGGTAGTCGCCGGAGTCCTTGTTGTAGACATACTCGCCCGTGAACGCGGGCTCGGTGCCGGCCTTGCGCAGCACGTCGTACTGCGCCGGCGTCAGCTCCTCCTGCCACTGCTGATCGGACTTCACGACCTTGGGCTCGTTCGAGGACATCCCACCGTTTTAGCAGCATGCCGGCGGCGCCATCACCTGCTATCTTGATCCTTACGTTCACGTTAACTTCCAAATCTCGCTTAGGCGTTTCCGGCGGCCACGAGCAGTACAAGTGGTGGGCGCTGTCGTGCACGAGCTTGGGGATGCTGCTCGCGGCCACCAACTCAGGCACGCTGATCATCGCACTGCCCGATCTCGAGCGCTCACTGCACACGAGCCTGCTCGCGCTCGTATGGGTGATCCTCGCCTACCTGATCGCCGCGACCGTGCTGGTCCTGATGGCAGGCCGCCTGAGCGACCTGTTCGGGCGCAAGCGCGCCTACGTCGCCGGCTTCCTAGCGTTCGCGCTCGCCTCGCTCGGCGCGGGCTTCTCGCCCGACGCCAACGTGCTGATCGTGTGGCGCGTCCTGCAGGGCATCGGCTCGGCGTTCCTGTTCGCAAACGCCGCCGCGCTGGTGACCGACGCCTTCCCCAAGGAGGAACTCGGGCTGGCGATGGGCGCCAACACGATGGTCGCGGCGATCGGGCTGGTGCTCGGCCCGGTGCTCGGAGGCGCGCTCGTGGCGATCTCGTGGCATTGGGTGTTCTGGTTCAACGTTCCACTTGCGCTCGCCGGTGCCGCGTGGGGCGCGCTGATCCTGCGCGAGCTCGCCAAACCGGACTCCGTGCGCGGCTTTGACGTGCTCGGCACCAGCACCTTCGTGGTAGGCCTCACCGGCCTCGTGCTCGGCGTCTCCCGCGGCGGCTTGAGCGGGTGGCAGGACCCGGAGGTAATCGCCAGCCTGGCCGCCGCCACCGTGCTCCTGCCCCTGTGGGTGCTGATCGAGAAACGCTCGCGCGCGCCGATGCTCGACCTGCGGATCTTCCGCAACCGCCTGTTCGCGGCGGCCAGCGCGGCGGCGTTCATCAACGGCCTCGCGCGCTTCGCACTGATGTTCCTGTTCGTGTTCTACTACCAGGGCGCCCAGAGCAACTCGCCGATCACCGCCGGGGTCAAGCTGATCCCGCTCGCGCTCGGGATGCTGGTTGCCTCGCCGCTCGCCGGGATCTACGCCGATCGCCACGGCTCACGTACGCTGGCAGCGCTCGGCATGCTCGTCAGCGCGGCCGGCCTCGCAGCGATGACCACGCTGCAGGTCCACACTCCCTACTGGCAGAGCGCGCTGTGGCTGGCGATGGTAGGCGCCGGTTCCGGCATGTTCAACAGCCCCAACACAGCAGCCATGATGGGTGTCGTGCCGGCCAACCGTCGCGGTGTGGCCGCCGGCGCGCGAACGCTGCTGCAGAACACCGGCGCTGTGCTGTCGATCGCGTTCGTGCTCGCGATCATCACCTCGGCGGTGCCGAAAGCGACGCTGTTTGCGGTCTTCTCGGGTCTCGCCAAGGGGCTCTCGCCGGAGAAGCTCGCGCCGTTCATCGCAAACATGCACGCGGCCCTGTGGGTGCTCGCGGCGGTCTCCCTCGTGGGTGCAGGCGTGTGCCTGCTGCGCCCGCGCCACGTTCAGGCGCACGCCGGTGAGCCTGACGTTGCGCTGCCCGCCGCCGGCGAGCTGCGCACGGGAGCGCTCGAGCCTGGGCGTGTCACGCAGAGCGCAGCTCGTAACGGCTCCTCCTCCCCCTCCTCCGTGCCGACGCCGACGCGCTGAGCCCCGCTGATGAGCACACACACGCCAGATCACGAGCCGCACCCAACGACGCCCCGCCGCGAGGGTCTGCGGATCGGTGACGTCGCTCGCCTCGCCGGGACCACTCCCAGGACGATCCGCTACTACGAGGAGATCGGCCTGCTCGCCGAGGCACCCGCACGGCCATCGGGTCAGCACCGCATTTACACGCAGGCGGAGGTCGAGCGGCTGCGAGAGGTGATGCGCCTGAAGGACCTGCTGGGCGTGTCGCTGGATGAGCTCAGAACGCTCCTGACGGCCGAGGAGGCGCGCGCGGAGGTCCGCGCGCAGCTGCAGCGCGACGACGTCTACCCCGAGCGCCGGCGAGAGCTGCTGGGCGAGGCGCTCGGACACATCGACCGCCAGCTCGAGCTGGTCCGCCACCGCGCCGACGAGCTGGCCAAGCTCGAGCACGAGCTGCGCGAGACGCGCACGCGCGTCAGGCGCAAGATCCGCGAGCTCGACGCCGATTCAGTGCTCGCTGAGAGCGCGCGCGTGTGAGCCAACGCGATCGCTACAGGCACGACGATCCGCCCCGCGAGAATGACGATCCGCCCAGCGAAAAGGAGGCAGCAGCGACATGACCGGCACGCAGGTCAAGCCTAGCCCCGACGGCGTCCCCGGCGCGGTCACCGACCCGACCGGCATCCTCGCTGAGGATCTCACGTTCGCGGGCGCCGGCGGCGCGCCGGTGAACGGATATCTCGCACGGCCCGTCCGCTCCGCCCTCCCAGGCGCGAGCAGTCCCGGGATGATCGTGATCCACGAGGCAGGAGGGCTGGGCGAGCACATCCGCGACGTGACCAATCGCTTCGCCAACCTCGGCTACGTGGCGCTTGGCGTCGACCTCTACACGCGCGAGGGCGGGCCCCCGCCGATGGACAACCTGCCAGCGCTGATGGAGCGGCTGTTCTCGATGTCTGACCAGACGGTGCTCGGCGACCTCGAGGGCGCGACCGACCTCCTGCGCGCTCGCGCGGACGTGTCGGGGAAGCTCGGGTGCATCGGCTTCTGCATGGGCGGGCGCTACGCGCTGCTGTTCGCGTGCGCGAGCGACCGCCTGAGCGCTGCCGTCGACTGCTGGGGCGGATTCATCGACAAGGCCACTCCCGAACAGCGCTCTACGCCCGCACGCCCGACGCCGCCGCTGGAGCTGGCCGAACACCTGCACTGCCCCCTACTGGCGGCGGTCGGTGCCGATGATCAGAATCCCTCACCTGAGCTCGGAGCGCGGCTGCGCGAGCAGGCCGCGGCCAGCGGCCAGGAGGTCAAAGTCGACGTCTACGAGGGGGCCGGCCACGCCTTCTTCGCCGACTACAGGCCCACCTATCGACCTCAACCGGCCGCGGCGCTGTGGCAGGAGATCGTGCCGTTCCTACAGCGCCATCTGCAGGGCGGATAGGGCCGTGAGCGCACCGGATCGGCTCCGAAAGGTGCGGTGCCTGTTCATATAGTGCGAGACAGCAATCGCAAGCCGGCGAGGCGAGGAGCCGTGTTGGAGCGCAAGTGGTGGACGCTGATCGCCGTCTGTATCGGGATCTTCATGCTGCTGCTCGACATCACCGTCGTGAATGTCGCGCTGCCCGACATCCAGCGCTCGCTGCACTCCTCGTTCTCCGACCTGCAGTGGGTGATCAACGCCTACGCGCTGACGCTCGCCGCGTTCCTGCTGACATCCGGCTCGATCGCGGACCTGATCGGACGCAAGCGCGTGTTCGTCGCGGGTCTGTTCGTGTTCACCGCCTCCTCCGCCGTCTGCGGCCTGTCGAGCACGCCCCTGATGCTCAACCTCGCGCGCGCCGTGCAAGGCACCGGCGGCGCGATGATGTTCGCCACCTCGCTCGCACTGATCGCCCAGGCCTTCCGTGGCAAGGACCGTGGCACGGCGTTTGGCGTCTTCGGCGCCGTCACGGGCGCGGCGGTGGCCGTCGGCCCGGTGCTCGGCGGGATCATCACCTCGGGCATCGGCTGGGAGTGGGTCTTCTTCGTCAACGTGCCGATCGGCGCGATCGCCGTGTTCGTCACGCTCACCCAGGTGGCCGAGTCGCGCGACCCCAACGCCACCGGTGTCGACTGGGCCGGCCTGGTCACCTTCTCGGCCTCGCTGTTCCTGCTCGTGTACGCGCTCGTGCAGGGCAACGAAAAGGGCTGGGGCTCGACCGAGATCGTCTCGCTGCTGATCGCCGCCGGCGTGCTGCTGGCGGCGTTCGTGCTCGTCGAGCATCTCCAGAGCCGGCCGATGCTCGACCTGAGCCTGTTTCGCTGCCCGGCGTTCGCCGGCGCCAGCATCGTCGCGTTCACGCTGTCGGCCTCGTTCTTCGCGATGTTCCTGTACCTGACGCTGTACATCCAGGACGTGCTCGGCTACAGCCCGCTGCAGGCGGGTTTGCGCTTCCTCCCCACCACCCTGATGACGTTCATCGTCGCGCCGATCGCGGGCAGGCTCAGCGTTCGCGTCCCCGTGCGGCTACTGCTCGGCTCCGGCCTGATGCTGATTGGGATCGGCCTGGTGACGATGACCGTCGTCGACGCCAGCTCGAGCTGGACGATACTGATTCCCGGTTTCCTGCTCGCCGGAGCGGGTGTCGGCCTGGTCAACCCGCCGCTGGCCTCGACGGCCGTCGGCGTAGTGCCCGCCGAGCGCAGCGGGATGGCCTCCGGGATCAACTCGACCTTCCGCCAGGTCGGCATCGCCACGGGAATCGCAGGACTGGGCGCCGTCTTCCAGCACAATGTCACGAGCTCGACCACAGCCGCGCTCCACGCCAGCGGGCATGCCGTGGAAGTACTGAGCGCCGCTCACGGCCGGCTGGGCACGCTGCTGGAGTCCGGCGAAGTGAGCAAGATCGCGCGCTCGCTCTCCTCCGCCACCCGCGGGGCGCTAGAGCACTCCTACCGCGTGGGGTTCACCGAAGCGTTCACGACGATCGCCGTGATCGCGGCCGTCGTGGCCCTGACAGGGGCCGTGCTGGCGTTCGTGCTCGTGCGCGGGCGCGACTTCGTATCCTCCGCGCCTTCGCCCGCGGCGCCGGAGCCCGAGCCCGCGAGCGCGCTCGCGGGTTGAGCGCAAATGCGCCGCTCAACCCTCATCCGGTGGTGGCGGGATGCGCGCCTGATAGCCCTCGCATGAGAGCACCGGAAGGCGCGGGTAGCGCGGGTACGCGCCGTCCTCGCGAGAGCGCCTGCACAGCGAGAACACCGAGCCTCGAGTGTTGCGCACCAGCTGCTGGTATGCGCACTTCTCGCACAGCCCCGCGCCTGAGGGCGGTCCCTGCGCGTGGCCGGTCGGTGTGGACATGACCGGAGCTTAGGAGCAGCCGCACGAGCGCCGAGGCGGCTGCCGTGAGCGCCTGCGATAATCGTTGCCCGTACAACTATGACGACCTTTTACCGACTGCTTGGATTCCTACGCCCGTACAAGTCCGGGTTGAGCGCCTCGTGGACGCTGGCGAGCGTAGCGATGGTGATGACCGTGGCCCTTCCCGCGCTCACCGGCCAGGCGGTGGAAGCCGTACGCAAGGGAGCCCAGCACGCCCACGCGAGCGCGGCGCGCGCGCACGATCGCCACACGCTGCTCGTGCTCGCCCTCGCGATCCTCGCGCTGGTGCTCCTCCGCTGGGGTCTAACCTACTGGCGGCGGCTGATCGCCGGGCGGGTCTCCCTGGGGGTCGAGTACGACCTGCGAGAGCGGATGTACGGCCAACTGCAACGGTTGGAGCTCGGCTTCTTCGACCACCAGCAGACCGGCCAGTTGATGTCGCGGGCCACAGTCGATTTGCAGGCGGTGCGCTTCTTCCTCGGCTACGGGCTCGTGTTCATCCTGCAGTCGATCCTGACGATCACGCTCGCGGGGGTCGTGATGATCGCGATCAATCCGAAACTCGGACTGATCGCGCTCGTTCCGGTGCCTTTCGTGGTTGCAATCTCCTACCGCTACGGCCGCCGCGCGCGTCCCGCCATCCAGGAGACACAGCAGCGCATCGCGGAACTCACCGCGGACGCGGAGGAGAACATCTCCGGCGTGCGGGTCGTGAAGGCTTTCGCCCGCGAGGAGCGCCAGCTGACGCGCTTTCAGAGCACGGTCGGGCGCGTGTTTAACCAGGCGATGGTCGCCACCCGCCTGGAAGCCAGGTACAACCCCGTGATCGCGTTCTTGCCCCAGCTCGGCCTGGCGGCGGTGCTGCTGCTGGGAGGCGAGTCGGTCATCCACTCGCACCTCACCCTCGGCCAGTTCACCGCGTTCTACCTCTACCTGAACATGCTGATCGCACCGATGCGCTCGCTCGGCGTGACGCTCAATCTCGCCCAGCGGGCGACCGCCTCCGGCGCGCGCATCTTCCAGATGCTCGACCGCGAGCCGCGGCTGACCGATCCCGCCCACCCGCAGCAGCTCCCCGCCGGCAATGGGCGGGTGCAGCTGCTGGACGTGACGATGCGCTACGAGGATCCCCACGACGAGCTCGGCGCGAGCGCGGTGGACGGTTCCGTGCCGCAGCGACCCGAGAGCGGTCGCGCGGTGCTGCGCGACGTCGACCTGGATGTGCCCGCTGGGCGCACCGTCGCGCTGGTGGGCCCCACGGGCTCGGGCAAGACGAGCCTGGTGGCGCTGATCTCGCGGCTGTATGACCCCGTCGCCGGAGCGATCCTGCTCGATGGCGCAGACGTGCGCGAGGTCCCCGTGCGTGAGGTACGCGGCGCGGTGGCAGTCGTGAGCGACGATCCCTTCCTGTTCTCCGCGAGCGTCGCCGAAAACATCGCCTACGCCCGGCCCGGAACGCCGATGTCCGAGATCGAACAGGCCGCGCGCCGGGCCCAGGCGCACGAGTTCATCACCGACCTGCCGCAGGGATACGCCACCCAGGTCGGGGAGCGCGGCCTGACGCTCTCCGGCGGACAGCGCCAGCGCCTGGCGATCGCGCGTGCGCTCGTGGCCAACCCGCGCGTGCTGATCCTGGACGACGCCACCTCCTCGGTCGACGCCTCGACCGAGCAGAGCATCAAGCTGGCGCTCGGCGAGGCGATGGCGGGGCGCACGACCTTCGTGATCGCCCACCGCCTCTCGACAATCGCACTGGCCGACCAGATCGTCGTGCTCGACCACGGGCGGATCGTGGCGCAGGGCACCCACGCGGAGCTGCTCGATAGCTCAGAGCTCTACCGCGAGATCGCCACCCAGACTGGCGCGTCCTCCGCCGCCGTAGCGGACGCGATCGTGCCCGAGCACGCGCTCGCGTACCACGGGAGCCCTCGGCGGTCGGGGCGGGGACTGTGAGTCCTCCGGTCGGCCTCGGCGGCGGAGGACATGGCGGCTCGCGCGCCGGCCTCGGACCGGGCATCGGGCGGGGCGGGCAGTGGGCTGGGGAGCGCGCCAGCCGCGCCAGTCGCGGGCGCAACCTGCGCGGGCTGCTCGAGCTGGTGCGTCCCTACCGCGTGCGCGCGGCAGCGACGCTCGCTGTGCTCGTGCTCGGCACCGCCGCGTCGCTGGCGCCGCCGCTGCTGGCCAAGATCGCGATCGACCGCGGCATCGAACAGCACAACGTCCGCACGCTAGAGGTGGTGGTCCTCGCGTTCCTGCTCTCGGCGCTGCTCGTGTGGCTGACTACCGGCGCGCAGACATACCTGGTGGGCTGGGTCGGACAGCGCGCGCTGGCTGACCTGCGCCTGCGCATATTCACCCACCTTCAGCGCCAGCCGATCGGCTTCTATGAGAGCCGTCCCGCGGGGGTGCTGATCTCGCGCATGACCAACGACGTAGAGGCGCTGGAAAGCCTCGTGACGGACTCGGTCGTGACCCTGTTCCAGGCGGGGCTGACGCTGATCGGCGCGGTCGGCGTGCTGCTCTATCTCGACGTGAAGCTCGCGCTGCTGACGTTCTGCATCATCCCGCTCGTGGCCGGCGCGAGCATCTGGTTCAGGCTCGTCTCCTCGGGCGCCTTCCGTCGCACCCGAGAGACGATCGGCTCGATCACGGCCTACCTGCAGGAGACCCTGTCGGGCATCCGGGTGGTGCGCAGCTTTGGACAGGAGCCCGTGCACGAGGCCCGCTTCGCGGCGCTCAACGAGGACAACCGCGGGGCCAACATGGTCACCGTGCGGCTCAACGCCGCCTACTTCCCGGCCGTTGAAATGCTCTCGGGCGTGGCGCTCGCGCTGATCGTGCTCTACGGCGGCGACCAGGCGATCGAAGGCCACATCACGGTGGGCACGATCGTCGCCTTCGTGGCGACCCTGTCATTCCTGTTCGAACCGATCCAGCAGCTCTCGCAGCTGTACACGACCTACCAGTCAGGCATGGCCGCCCTGGAGAAGATCTTCCAGCTGCTGGACACCGCTCCCGATCTCGAGGACGCTCCAAATGCGCCCGCGCTGGGGCCGATCCGCGGCGAGGTGCGCTTCGAGGACGTCTCCTTCGCCTACCGCCCTCGCTCCCGCATGCGCGACCGCGCAGTCGAGCAGCCCGCGCAGCCGAGCCAGGCCGCCAACGGTGCCGGTCGACCGCCGTCCGAGCCCGAGGAGGTACTGGCGCTCGAGCACATCGACCTGTTCGTGCCGGCCGGTCAGACGATCGCGCTGGTTGGCGCCACGGGAGCGGGCAAGTCGACGATGGCCAAGCTCGCGGCGCGCTTCTATGATCCCACGCGGGGCCGAGTCCTCGTCGACGAGCACGACCTCAAGGAGGTCACGAGCCACTCGCTGCGCTCGCAGATGGGGATCGTGCCGCAAGAGGCGTTCCTGTTCTCAGGCACGGTGCGCGAGAACATCGCCTTCGGACGCCCCGACGCGGAAGAGCGTCAAATCCGCGAGGCGGCCGCCGCGGTCGGGGCCGAGGAGTTCATCTCGCAGCTCGCTCGCGGCTACGAGACAGAGGTCGGCGAGCGCGGCGCGCAGCTGTCCGCCGGCCAGCGCCAGCTGATCGCCTTCGCGCGCGCCCTGATCGCCGACCCGCGCATACTGATCCTCGACGAGGCGACCTCCAACGTGGATCTCCACACCGAGGGCCGCATCGAAGCGGCGATGCGCCGGCTGCTCGCCGGGCGCACCTCGATCGTGATCGCCCACCGCCTATCCACGATTCGCCAGGCGGGACGGATCGTGGTGCTCGAGCACGGGCACATCACCGAGCAGGGCACCCACGACGAGCTGATCGCCGCCGGCGGGCGCTACTTCGAGCTCTATCGAGACTGGGCCGCACAGGCCGCGGCGTAGTACTCCTCGCCGGCCCGAACTCCTCCGAGACAGGGACTCGAATCGGGTCAGCCTGCCAGCGACGATCGGCGCTGTAGAGCCAAATCCGTTGCATTTCCACAGAGAACGCCCGAGACGACACTCCGGCCGAGTCCGCTCGAATCCGGCCGAGTCAGGGGCCCACTGGCGCACAGCTGGCGCGCACGGATTGGCTCGATCGCTCGCATCGAGCAGGCGACCGTGATCGCGGCGGACCGTAAGAGCCGCGTCGCGATCGCCTACACGAGTACAGCATCGCCGCCTGACACCATGCCCCGATCGAATTTACGCACCCCACAGGTCGCAGCCCGCGCTGGTCGCCAGCGAATCGCACCCGGCCGCGCGGCCACCATCGGCCGTCCGCGATCCGCGGCGAGAGCGACGGCCTCCCCTCAGGATGACTGCCTCTATGACACTTGATTACGACGGTCGCGCTGCGAGCGGCCGACCGGTGACGTTGTCGCCACCGCGATCGTCCAGCAGCTGCAGCGCGCGAACCTGCCACCATCGACGGCTCCGGGCTCGGTTGAGGACTTCTGTCCACCCCCAGCCTCCTCAACCAGGCCCCGCGCACACTGGACCGCGGCGGTCGCCCACCTGGACGCCGTCTCACGCTCGGCGGCGTGCACCGTGTCGTTGTCGTAGCGCAGGCCAGCCGCGTAGGGCGTCAGCAGGTCTGCACCATCCATCTCTCCCGGTAGCGGTGCGCCCGCTTCCCTGCACAGCTTGGCCAGGCCACTGATGTCATGAATGAATGGAAACTCCACGCCGCGGGCAGCAAGCACGGCCTTGAGTGCCTTCTCGACTGCCTGCTGGGCGTGAAAGCAGACGAGCACATCCGCCACTTCGTGATCGGCAGCATCGCCCTGGCCCCGGCCGCGTCCGTGTCAGCGCGACGAAGAAGCTGCTCTGCAAGATCCTGCTTGCTGGCCATTAAGCCGCCAGCTCCCTGCCCTCGGCCAGCGCCGCGTGGATCAGGCTCCCCCCCACATCCCGCCACTCCTGCACCCGGTGCTCGCTCGCGACGATCACGTCAGCGGCCAGCACCAGATCCCCCAGCACCCTACGCAGCCGCACCGACTCCAAGGCGGGATTCTCGACCTCCGGCTCGATCACCAAGAAGTCCAGATCGCTATCCCGCGTCAGCTCCCCACGCGCAGCCGAGCCGAACAGGATCACCCGTGAGCTCGGTGGCGCCGCCTCTGACAACCGACGGCCAGCCTCAGCTATCACCGCATCGTCAATCACGCGCTCAAGATACCCACTCCCGGGGCACCCGCCCAGGCCGCGATCGCACGACTGGCCCAAATCCTGGCCCGAGCGGCCCCCGAAAACGCGAAACGCCCCGTAAATACGAGGCGCCACCGTACTCCGGGACAGGGACTCGAACCCCAATCTCCCGGACCAGAACCGGGCGTCACTGCCAATTGGACTATCCCGGACAGTGTTCGCGTAGAAGAATAGCCAAGCTTCCAGCAGATCCCACGAGCGCTCGCCGAACGCTCAGAACGCCGCAGGCTGGCCGTTGGGCGCGAAGTACGCGGTGATCGCGTCCTCCAGGCCCGGGTCGAGCACGAGCAGCACCTCGTCGCCCGCTTCGATCACCGTGTCGGGCTTGGGCACGAAGCCGGATCCGCCGCGCAGCACCGAGATGATCAGGCTGCCCTCGGGCAGCGCGATGTCTGAGACCCGCTCGCCGACCGTCGGCGCATCGACGGCCACCTCGAGCTCAATGATCTCCAGGCGCTCCTCTTCGAGCGCGAGCAGGTGAACGAGACCGTAGCGGGGCACCTCGTGCTCGATCAGTCGCAGGATCAGGGCGGTGGCCGACACCGCCGGCTGGATCCCCAGCAGCCTGAAGTGGTCGTGGTTGCGGGGGTTGTTCACGCGCGCGATGATCCGGTCGCAGAGGTACTTCTCTTTGGCGACCTGGCACACGAGGATGTTGTCCTCATCGTCGCCGGTCACCGCGATCACGAGGTCCGCGCGCTGGATGCCGGCGCGCTCGAGCACCCACAGCTCGGTCGCGTCGCCGTACTGCACGGCGTGCTCGAACTCCTCCTCGTTCGCCAGGTAGCACGCGCGCGAGGACTCGATCAACGTGACTTCGTGCTCCTTGTTGATCAGCTCCCGGGCGAGGTTGCGCCCGACCTTGCCAGCGCCGGCGATGATCGCGTACATGGCCGCTACGCCGGCTCGGGCTGCAGCGCGCGCTGGAACATGTCGATCGCGTGCTTGGTCGGAGATATGGTCTGCAGGCCCTGCTCGCCATACCAGTCGGCGCGCGCCGGGTCCATCACGCGGACGATCGCCTTCTCCACGCCGAAGCGCTTCTGCGCGACCTGGGCGATGACGAGGTTCGTGTTATCGCCGGCGGTCGAGGCGATGAACACCTGCGCGTGCTCGATCCCGGCCTGGATCAGGGCGTCCGTCTCGAGCGCCGTGCCAACCGTGAACTGGCCGCCCGAATCCTCCCAGCTCTTGCTCTGGCCGGCGTCGAGGCGCTCGTGCGAGAGCGGGTCCTCGTCGAGCACAGACACCTCGTGGCCGGCAGCGAGCGCCGACTTGGCGACCGCCGACCCCACGCGGCCGGCGCCCACGATCAGGACGAACATGGAGCTGAGCGGATGGACATAGGTGCGCAGGTTAGACCATTGGGGCTTTCTCTCGATGCGCCCGGCGAGCGAGCTCCACCGGCGAGTCGCGCGCGGCCGGCGCGGTGACGATCACGCGGCAGCTGGCCTTGCGCACAACGTACTTGGTCACGTCTCCGACATACCCCTCCAGCGGCCCACCCCGCCCGCCGAGGCGCGCGCCGCCGCGAATCAGCGACGGTTCCTCGGCGCCGAGCACGATCGCCTCCACGCCGCGGCGGCGCGCCTCCTCGACGATCGCATAGCCCGCCCGGCGCGTGCGCACCGTCGCTGTAGCCACCTGCACGCCGGTGTACTCCTCCCCCACCGCCTTGGCCCGCGCGAGCACCTGGCGGGCGTGCTTGACCTGCGCTTCCGGGAGGCTCGCGTCGAGCGGCAGCGACATCGGGATCACAAACACCCACAACGCCTCGATCGTCGCCGCGTCGATCGCCGCCTCGTCGGTCTGCGTCCCCGACACCAGCAGCGCGGCGGTCTGAACGATGTCGTCGTCGAGGTCGGTCCCGAACAGCGGCACGAGCACGGAGCCGTAGTCGCGCTCGCGCGACTGCTCGGCGCGCAGCACCTGCGGCGCTACCGTCACGCGGCGCAGCAGCGAGGTTTCATCCGCGCGGCGGTACACGACGTACAGGACGATCCCCACCGCCATCCATCCGAGGCCGACATAGCGCGCGGGTTCGTGCACGACCATCACGGCCACCAAGCCGGCCGCCGAGACCAGCGCCCCGAAGGCCGCCGGCAGCGGCAGCTCGCCACCGCGCACCGTGATTGACAGCGGGACCTTGTAGGGGCGATCGCGGTCGGGCTCTGTGTAACGCAGGCGGCAGATCGACAGATGCGCGATCGTGAAGGCGAGCATCGCGCCGAAGGCGTAGATTCCGATCAGCAGGTCGAGGTTCTCCGGCACCACCAGCCCGGCCGCGAGCAGCCCGGCGAGCATGATCAGCACGTACGGAGTCGAGCGCTGCGGATGCAGGCGGCCGAGGCCACTGGGAATCTGGCGGTTGGTGGACAGCGAGTAGGCCAGGCGCGAGAGCCCGAGCATCGCCGAGTTCGCCGCCGCCACGAGCGTGAACGAGGCGAGCGCCGCCACCAGGTAGGTCAGCCCCTGCTCCAGCCAGTGCGGATGCACCTGTTCGACGATGCCGATCATCGGCGCGTTCATGTAGCGAGTCGCCAGCGCCGTGTGCCCCGCGCGCACTGGCAGCGCCGTCACGGCCACCAGCGCGATGCCCACGTACAGGAACGCCACGGTCGCGGTGGTGCTCGCGACGAACCGCTTCAGGCCGTTGCGGCTGATCCTCACCTCTCCCGCCAGGCCCGACGCGGACTCGAGGCTGGTGAACGAGATCACAGCGACGGTCAGCGCGAAGATCAGGCCGGACCACGTCGGGGCGCTGCCCAGGTGGATCGGGTTCAGCCAGGTGTTCGGGTTGAAGAACAGCGCCAGCCCCAGCACGACGATGAAGGCCTGCAGCGCCAGATCGCCTACCAACAGGATGCCCACCCTGCGCGCGCGGCGCCCGCTGAAGCCGCGGATGTTGCTCAGCACCACCAGCGCGATGAACGCCAGCGCCAGCCCCAGCGCCTCGTCGCTGTCACCGAGCGCGCTCCAGAAGGTCTCCAGGTACTGGGTGGCTGAGTAGGCGGTGACCGCGATCAGGATCACGTAGTCGAGCAGGATCGCCCAGCCGGCGATGAAGCTGACGAGCTCGTTGAACGCGTAGCGCGCGAACACGGTCGCGCCGCCCCTGTCCTGGTGCAGCGAGGCGCCCTCGACATACGTCATCGCGGTCAGCGTGTACAGCAGGGCAGCGACCAGAAACACGACCGGGGTGAGCCCGAGCGCGTGACCCGCGATCACCCCGAGCGAGAAGTAGATGGCGCTGGCCAGCGAGGAGTAGACGATCGTGAACAGGATCGGCGAGCCGATGCTGCGGCGGGCGATTACGCGCGAGCGCGCCGCGAGCTCCGATGGTGCGCGCTCGAGCTCGCCCCCGTCCCGACTCATGCCCCGCGACCCCGCCTCACCTCGAGGTAGGTCCGCCCCGCCCCCGCCGCGATGAACAGCACGCCCAGCAGCAGGCGCGGCGAGATCGAGCTCGCGTGTCCACCCACCGCCTGGACGATCAGCGCCAGGCCGATCGCCACCATCAGCAGCGAGAGCACGAACGTAGCCACGCGGTGCGCCTGTCGGCCATTCATCTCACTCTGAGCTTAGGTCCTCGGGGCGGCCGGGATACGGCGCGGCCACAGCCACCGTCTGTAAATGCACGCAAGGCTCGCTCGCGCCTGGCCGAGCTTCAGGTTATGAGCGGGATGATCAGGATGGCGACGATGTTGGCGACCTTGATCATCGGGTTGATCGCCGGTCCGGCGGTGTCCTTGAACGGATCGCCGACCGTGTCTCCGGTCACCGACGCGGCGTGTGCGTCAGAGCCCTTGCCGCCGAAGGAGCCGTCCTCGATCAGCTTCTTGGCATTGTCCCACGCGCCACCGCCGGCGGTCATCAACACGGCGAAGAAGTAGCCGACCACGATCACCCCGATCAGCAGGCCGCCGAGCGCCTGGTCGTCGATCAACCCGACGATCAGCGTCAGCCCGATCGGCAGGAGCGAGGGCAGGATCATCTCGCGCTGGGCGGTCTTCGTGACGATGTCCACGCACGTTGCGTAGTCTGGCTCTTCGGAGTAATCCATGATCCCGGGGTGCTCGCGGAACTGGCGGCGCACCTCCTCGACGACCGCCCCTCCGGCGCGCCCCACCGCCTCGATCGACAGCGAGGCGAACAGGCACACCATCATGCCTCCCAGCAGCAGCCCGATCAGCACCGGGGGTTCGTTGATCCCGAACGAGATCAGGTGTCCCGCCTTGAGCTCGAGTTCTTTCTCGAACCCCGCGAACAGCACGATCGCGGCGAGCACGGCAGAGCCGATCGCGTAACCCTTCGTCACCGCCTTCGTCGTGTTGCCGACCGCGTCGAGCCGATCGGTGACCTTGCGCACGTCCTCCGGAAGGTCCGCCATCTCGGCGATGCCGCCCGCGTTGTCGGTGATCGGGCCGAACGCGTCCAGCGCGACGATCAGCCCGGTCAGCGAGAGTAGCCCCACCGCGGCGACGCCGATGCCGTAGATGCCGGTGACGCCGCCGCCCGCGAGCTTCCATGAGCCGAGGATGCCGAGCACGATCACGATCGCCGGCAGCGCCGTGGCCTGGAGTCCGGAGGCAAAGCCCTGGATGATGTTCGTGGCGTGGCCGGTGATCGACGCTTTCGCGGTCTTCTTGACCGGCGAGAAGCGGGTCGAAGTGTAATATTCGGTTAGTCCGAATAGGAGCGCGGTGACGGCGATCCCGATCAGCGAGCACAGGTAGAGGTGTCCCCAGCTCGGGGTGTCGACGGTGCTTCCGACCACCCTGAAGGTGATGTTGCGCATCAGCCAGTAGGTGATCGGCGCGAACGCGGCCGCCGCGATCACAGCGGAGACGATCAACCCCTGCAGGAGCGCGCGCTCAACGTTGCCGGATTTCGAGCGCACCGCGAAGGTGCCGATGATCGAGGCGATGATCGCCACGCCGCCGATCACGAGCGGGTACAGCACGACGCGCGTGGACTCGTGGAAGGTGAGCACGCCCAGCAGCATCACGGCGATCGCGGTCACCGCGTAGGTCTCGAACAGGTCGGCCGCCATGCCGGCGCAGTCGCCGACGTTGTCGCCGACGTTGTCTGCGATCGTCGCCGGGTTGCGCGGGTCATCCTCGGGGATGCCCGCCTCGACCTTGCCTACAAGGTCGGCGCCCACGTCCGCCGCCTTCGTGAAGATGCCACCTCCGAGCCGGGCGAACACCGAGATCAGAGAGCCGCCGAAGCCGAGGCCGATGAGCGCGTCCACCGCCGTCTTCGGGCTGTCGTTGAAGAGCGATGTCAGCGCGCCGTAGTAGCCGGCGACGCCGATCAGGGCCAATCCGACCACGAGCAGCCCGGTGATCGCACCGCCGCGGAAGGCGACCCGCAGCGCTGGGGTGACCCCGCCCTTCGCGGCCTCTGCGACGCGCGCGTTGGAGCGCACCGAGACGTTCATCCCGATATAGCCGGTCGAGCCTGAGAGCAGACCGCCGATCGCAAAGCCGCACGCGACCGCGATGTTCTGGATGAAGATCAGCGCGACGAACAGCACGACGCCCACAACCGCGATCGTCGTGTACTGGCGGTTCAGGTAGGCGCGTGCGCCCTGCTGAACGGCGAGCGAGATGCTCTGCATCCGCTCGTTGCCGGGTGAGAGGGCCAGCAGGGATCGCGTCGTCACCAAGCCGTAGACCACGGCACAGGCGGCACAAACGAGGGCGACGACGATCCCATGGTTCGTCAGAAAGCTGCTCAACAGAAATCCTCCGCGGTCTGATTTGCGTGCCGCGCGAGGACGTTTCGCGCGCACATTTGACGGCCGGATCACTCAGCACGAGCGCCTATCCGGTGCAAACGCGGGCGGAGTCTATCGTGCCGACCGACAGGGTGCCGGCCACTGCCCACCGGTCTCGCGGCGTCTCACCGTCCGGGCACCCACAGCCGCCCGCTCGACTCGGCCGGTCCGGGACCGCTCGGCCGAGCGCCCTCCTGCGGCGCCTCCTGCTCACCTGGGGGCTGCGCTGGCCCGCCCGCACCGTCACCGGCCTGCTCCTGCCCGCCGGCGGGCGTACCCCGGGAGATCTCGCGCGCGTAGGCCATCTGCAGGCGCGACAGCGCATCGCGCAGCGGACCGAGCTCCTGCGGAATCCTGCGCTCGAGGATGTCCAACATCGCTTTCGCGCCGTCGATCGCATCGCGTGCCTGCTCGAGGTCGCGCTGTCCGTCCGCGCCGGCCGCCGCATCGGCGCCGGCCGCGCTGGTCCCCTCGGCGCCGGTGGACGGCGCGAGCCGCCGAGCGCCAATGTTGAGCAGCGAGACCACCGCCTGCGCGATCATGTCGGTCGTGGTGATCCGGCTCAGTTCCGCCTCGTAGGCGGCCCGGAGCTCCTCTTCGGTCGGCTCGGCGGAACCCGAGCTCGGCCCCATCGCCTGCTCGCCTGGTGGCCGCGCTTCGATCGGCCGCGCGTCGTCTGAGCTCAAACCGTCACCTCCTCGGGGTAGCTCTCCATCGTCTCGTTCACGCTAGCCGTGAACACGTCCTCGCGCGTCGCGCCCGCCTCGATCATCTGTCGCTGGCGCTGCGCGCCGTTGCGCTCGGGAAAAGCGGGATCGATGGCCAGCTCGGTGCGCACGGGCGTCGTCCAGGCGAGCAGCCGCTCGAGCGCCTCGCGCGCCGGTCGCTCCTCCCCACGGCTCAGGTCGATCAGCTGCCCGTCGAGCCCGAAGCGGATCGCGCGCCACAGGTTCTCCTCGATCAAGCGCGGTGCGGGGTGCTCGAAGGGCACGCCTTCATCCCCGTCCCGTAGCGCCTGGGCGATGCACGCGACCATCAGGCCAGCGAGCGCCTCGGACTCCTGCGCGGTGGCCTGCACATCGCAGATGCGCACCTCCACCGTGCCAAAGCTGAAGTGCGGCCTTACCGACCACCATACCTGGGTGAACTCCACAATCGAGCTGGTCTTCTGCAGGAACTCGATGTACTCACGGTACGCGCGCCAGCCGCCGAACGCGTCGGGGACGCCGCAGCGGGGGAAGCTCTTGGTGAAGCTCTGCGTGCGCGCCGAGTGAAGGCCGCTGTCGCGGCCGTCGAGAAACGGGGAGTTCGCGGAGATCGCCAGCAGCAGCGGCAGCACCGGCCGCAGGCGGTCGCACGCCCGCACCGCGCGGTCGATGTCGCACACGCCCACATGCACGTGCAGGCTGAAGGTGTTGTTGCGCCAGGCAACGTACTTGAGGCCCTGCTCGACGCGACGGTAGTGCTCGGTGTCGATGATCGGCTGCTCGCGGTAGTCGGCCCACGGATGGGTCCCGGTCGCACCGAGCGCAACGCCTTGCGTCTGTGCGAGCGCGAACAGGCGTCGGCGGCGCTCGCGCTGGCGAGCCAGCGCGTCGTGGAGATCGGACCCGACCCCCGAGATGATCTCGATCTCCGAGGAGATCAGCTCGCCGGCCACGCTCTCGCGCAGCACACGATCGCCGTCGGCGGCGGCGCGCATCTGCTCGAAGCGGGGGATCAGTTCCAGCGTGCGTGGGTCGAGGATCGAGAACTCCTCCTCCACCCCGACCGTGAGGTCGGCGGCGAGCGCGAACGTCTCGGCGGCTCGGTCTAGATCCAGGCTGTTCATCGCTTGGCGTCTGCGGGGTGGTTGGTCGGAGCGCTCGGACGTCCAGTGTGACGCACTCGGAGCCCGCGGCTCAGGTCAGATAGAAGTACAGCGCGTACAGCAGATCGACCGCCGGACTGGAGGTGTGGACGGTCACCTCCGGCGGCACATCCAGCAGCGACTCCGAGTAGTTGAAGATGATCTTCACGCCCGCGTCGACCAGCTCGTCAGCGAGCCCCTGGGCGGCGTGCTTGGGCACCGCCAGCACGCCCACCACTATGTCCTCGTCCTCGACGACCTGACGCAGCTCGGCGACGTTGCGCACCACCTGGCTGCCGACCTTGCTGCCGACCTTGACCTCGTCGCTGTCGAAGATCGCGACCACGCGAAAGCCGTGGTCGGCGAAGATTTCCGAGGAGGCGATCGCGTTGCCGAGGTGCCCGGCGCCGATCAGCGCGATGTTGTGCTGTCCAGCCGTACGCAGGATCTTGCGAATCTGCGACACGAGCGCCTCGACGTTGTAGCCGACGCCGCGCTTGCCGAACTTCCCGAAGCCGGAAAGATCGCGGCGGATCTGCGTGGAGTTGACGTGCGTGTAGTCGGATAGCTCCTGCGAGGAGATCGTCTCCTTGCCCATCTTCTTGGCCTGCGTCAGGACCTGCAGGTAGCGCGACAGGCGAGCCGCCACGCCAAGCGAGAGCCGCTCGCCGGAGGCAGCGGTGCCATCGCGCTCAGCCGCCAGGGCGCCGGTCGGTCGTTCTACATAGCTCATCGCCGTGACTCTAGACGCTCGCGCAACGCCGCCTCCTCAACGAAACACTCGCACAGCTCCTCCCCGTCGAGCGCCACCACGGGGATACGCTCGAAATAGGCGCGGTGGAGAGTCTCCTCGGCCGTGATGTCGCGCTCCTCGAGCACGAACCCCAGCTCATCCTGCATGCGGCGCAGTGCCGCCATCGCCTCGGCGCACAGATGGCAGTCGGGCTTGGAGAAGACGGTGACCGTGGCAACAGCCGGGGGATCGGACATCGGCATAGTGTCCTCCTCAGGACACGTCGTGCCGTAGGTCTCGCAATCGTGTACGGTAGTGGCTCTAGTGGCAAAGTCGGGGCAGAAGGCGGAGGGGGCCAAGCGGCGGCATGTCCGCGACGCCAAGGGCAACGGGAGAGCCGTGGAGGCGCTGCTGACGCGCGCGGCTGACAAGCGCTCCACGAACGCCCCGCGGCAGGAGCCCAACGGCAGGGCCCACTATGCAGGCTTGTTCCCGGGCCTGGACGTCGCGCTTCCATACGATCTGGGCGTCCGCGCAGAGGCGATCGGTGCGGCGCTCGAGCTGCCCGTGTGGCTGCTGCTGCAGAACCTGCCCGACGATCAGCCGATGGCCGCCATCGACGATGACCTGCGGGACGGCTTCTTCGCGCTCCGGTCCCAGCTCGCGGAGTCCGAGCGGGTAGCCCTGATCGTCGATTCGCCAGGGGGCTACCGGGCATCCGCGTACTCGCTCGCAAGGCTCCTTCAGCGCCGTTGCGGCGGATGGACGGCGGTGGTGCCGCGCTACGCGAAGGGCGGCGCGACGCTCCTGATCCTCGGCGCCGACCAGATCTACATGGGTCGTGACGCTGAGCTCGGGCCACTGGACGCTCAGCTCATGAACCAAGAACCAGAGGAGATGTCCTCCGCGCTGGATCAGGTCCAGGCGGTGAAGCGGTTGCAGGCCTCGGCGGTTGAGCAGATCGAGGAGGCGATGGGGCTGTTGCGCGCTCGAACGGGCAGGAGAGTCGAGACGGTGCTTCCGATCGCCACCAAGCTCGTGTCGGACACGATGGCCTCGTTGCTCGCCAACATCGACGCCGAGCACTACGGTCAGCAGGCGCGAGCCCTCAAGGTCGCCCAGGACTACGCCGTGCGCCTGCTGCTCGCCCGTATGTCTCGTCGAGACGCCGAGCAGTGCGCGCGGCATTTCGCGGATGGCTATTCCGAGCACGGGTTTGTAATCGACTCAGACGAGGCCAGCCAATATCTCGACGTCCTCACGCCATCGGACGAGCAGACCGCCGCGATCGCCGAGATGGAGGAGTGGCTGACGGAGAATCGCGTCATTGCCCTGGGACCACTGGTGGTCGAGGACGAACAGAGCGGCGACGCGAGCGCCGCCGCGGAGGACCACGCCGAGGAGCGTCAAGGCGCACGCTCTCCGGTCGCGTAGGCGTCGAGCGCCAGATAGCGGGGATACGCTAGCCGTTCGCCGAAGCGAGCCGCGCTGGCGATCATCGCGGCGTTGTCGGTGCACAGCGCGCGTGGCGGCACGTGGAGCGCCGCGTCCAGCTCGCACAAGCGCCGGCGCAGCTCACCGTTGGCCGCGACGCCCCCTCCGATCGCCAAGCGGTCGACCCCGGTGTGCCGTAACGCCTGCCGGGCGCGCTCGATCAGGCGCGCGACGATCGCCGCCTGATAGGACGCCGCCAGGTCGGGGGCACGCTCCCGCACTGCGCTGTCGCCCAGCTCGCGAGCCGCATACAGCAACGCGGTCTTGAGGCCGGCGAAGGAGAAGTCGAGGCTGTCCGCGAACGCCTTCTTTCGCGTCCCGCCCGCCCGGCGGGCTCGAGTCCCTCCGCGCGCGCGCTCGCTCGGCGACCCCGGGAACGCAAACGCCTCGGGGTCTCCGTCCGCGGCCAGCCGCTCGAGCGCCGCGCCTCCGGGGTAGCCGAGCCCGAGCATCCTGGCCCCCTTATCGAACGCCTCGCCGGCGGCGTCGTCGAGCGTCCGCCCTAGGACCTCGAAGCCATCGTGGTCGCTGACGAGCGCGAGCAGCGTGTGCCCGCCGCTCGCGATCAGACACACGAACGGCGGCTCGAACGGACTCGCGCACGGCGCCCGCGACGCCGAGCTCCCTTCTGGTGCGCCGAGCTCGTCGTCGCCCGTGCACACGAGGAAGTTCGCGGCGATGTGCCCCTGCAGGTGGTCGACGGGCGCGAACGGCAGCTCTCTGGCGGCGGCGAGCGCCTTTGCGGTGGAGAGGCCGACGAGCAGCGCCCCCACGAGCCCCGGACCCTGCGTGGCGGCCACGAGCTCGACGTCCTCGAGCGCCGCGCCCGCCCGGCGCAACGCCTCCTCGACGACCACGTTAACGAGCTCCAGGTGCTGGCGCGAAGCGATCTCCGGGACCACACCGCCGAAGCGCCCGTGCGCCTCCTGCGAGGAGATCACGTTCGAGCGTATGCGCCCGTCCGCGTCGACGACCGCTGCGCACGTGTCGTCGCAGCTGGTCTCCAGGGCGAGGATCGTCAAAAAGGTCCCGCCCGCCCCACCGGGCCGGGGTTCGGCACGTCGCCCAGCGAGCCCTCGAGCGTGGCCGGCGTGCGCCACATCACCAGCGCGTCCTCGCCGTTGTCCTGGTAGTAGCGGCGGCGCATGCCCGCCGCACGGAAGCCCTCGCGCTCGTATAGGTGGATGGCGACGCTGTTCGACCGGCGCACCTCGAGCGTGAAGCGCGCGTGGGGGTCGCCGACGCGCTCATACAGCTCCGCCAGCAGGGTCGAGGCCAGGCCCCTGCGCTGCTGGTCGCTGTCCACGGCCACATTCATCACGTGCCAGACGGTGTCGTAGCGCGAGCAGATCAGATATCCGACCAGCCGCTGCGCGCACACCGCCGCCAGGCAGATACCCGACTGCTTGGACAGCTCGAGCACGAACATCGCAAGTGACCACGGCGTCGGAAACACGCGCCGCTCAATCGCGATCACCTGTGGCAGATCCGGGTAGCTCAGCCGCCGGATTTCCACGGACGGCGCCTGCTCGACGGGGTGCTGGGCAGCGGTCCGCTCGCTCATGTCAAGAGTGTCTCCCTGTCCCGGCATCCTTCAAGGCTAGCTCCGCGTCGGGGCGGCGGCGGTAGTCGGGCACGATCTCCTCGAAGCTCACCGGCGCGCTGTGCGCCCCCAGCTCGCAGATCGCAGCGGCGCTCACCAGGTGCAGCGGCGATGCGTCGGGCGCAGCGCGCACCCCCACCGCCTCGAGATCGCCGCGGAAGCGCACCGCTCCGTCGCCGACAGCCAGCCAGTCCCGAGCTCCGCCGCCCGCCTCCTCCGCCTCAGCGACGACGCCAGCGAGCTCCTGCGGCGGCAGCGCCCGCGGGATCGCCAGCTCGAACGGTGCTCCCCGATCGTCCGCCTCGTAAGCCGCCACGAACGCCTCACCGCGGCGAGCGTCGATCACCGCGAGCACCGCGCCGCGCTCGCCAGCCCCTGCGCGCTCGCGAGCCCCCGCGTCCTCGCCGGCCTCTGCGCGCCCGCCGGCGAGCGCCGCCGCCGCGAGCGCCCGCAGGCTGGACACCCCCACCAGCTCGGCCGACAGCGACTGCGCGAGACCGCGGGCGGTCGCCACGCCGACGCGCAGCCCTGTGAAGGTGCCGGGCCCTACCCCAACCGCGATCCGATCGAGACCGCTCCACGGGATACCCGCTCCTACGAGCAGCTCGCGGGCCAGCTCGAGCAGGCGGGTCGCGTGTCCGGGGTGGGCGCCAGCGGGTGGATCGTCGCGCGCGTGAGCTGTGCGCCCGTTGGCCAAGCGCACGGCCACAGCTGTGGACGGCGTCGAGGTGTCAAAGCCGAGCACGATCATCGCGCTAGGGCCTCGTGTGCTCCGCGGAGCTCGTCGACCTCGATCCGCCGGCGGTCGCCGCCGCCGTGGCTGAGGGTCACGCGGATCCGCGCCCGCGCGAGCTCGGCGTGCGCGTCCTCCGGCCACTCGACGAACGCGATCCGACCCGCCCCCAGGTAGTCGGCCAGCAGCGCTGGGTCCTCGTGCTCCAGTCCGGTCAGCCGATAGAGGTCCAGGTGCGAGACAGTCACACCGGCGGCCGCGTAGCGGTGGCCGATGCTGAAGGTGGGGCTCGTCACAGGATCGCTCACACCGAGGGCGCGCGCCGCACCGCGCACGAGCGTGGTCTTGCCAGAGCCGAGCTCTCCCCGCACGAGCACCACGTCGCCATCGCCGAGGCCCGCGGCGAGCTCTGCGCCCAGCGATTCGGTCTCCGCGGGACCAGTGGTTTCTACCCTTCGAACGGCCACCCGGAGACTCTAGAGCCTGTCCGGCGCCTACCCGCCGTAGGCGTGGCCCGCAAAAAAAAGACCGACCCGCGGGAGAATGTGACGCGGGCCGGTCGTTTACTCCTGGAGGGATGGAGACAGGACCTTCATCGGCAGCCTTGCCTACTCACTTTAGGACCTGAAGTTAAAGATTCGACGCTGCTGCCGAAATCCCTCCTTTGCGGGGGAAACATCCTTGGACGGCGTCCAGAACGGTTTAGAACAGTCCAAGCTGGTCCACCTCGGAGCGGCTCTCGACCGGTCGCGTCGGCAGCTCGCGCTCCGCCGGCAGCTCGCGCTCCGGCGGCGGCTCGGAGACATCGGGCAGTGCCTCCAGCGGGGGCTGCTCGGGGGCGCCAAGGGCTAGCAGCGCCGGCAGCTGCGTGAAATCCTCGCGCAGCGTCTCGAGCATCCGTGGCGTGTACAGGGCAGCAGCCGGGTGGTAGATCGGGTACAGCCGCACGGCGCGTACGCCCAGCACGATCACCTCGGGCTGTCCGTGCAGGCGCGTGATCCCCGTCGGATCGGCGCGCAGGAGCTTGGTCGAGAAGTTGCCAAGCGTGCAGATCACCGTCGGCGCGATCAGCTCGACCTGGCGCAGCAGGTACTCCTGACAGTTCTCGATCTCGATCGGCTGCGGGTCGCGGTTGCCAGGGGGTCTGCACTTCAGGACATTGCACACAAAGACGTCTTCCCGTGCCAACCCGATCTCCCCGAGCAGCGTGTTCAGCAGCTTGCCCGCGCGTCCGACGAACGGCAGCCCCTGCTCGTCCTCGCTCGCGCCGGGCGCCTCCCCCACGAACATCAGCTCGGCATCTGCGTTGCCGGCTCCGAACACCACAGTCTTGCGGGTTGCGGCGAGCTCGGGGCAGCGAACACAGCCACGCGCCTGCGCGAGCACCCCCTTCAAGTCCTCCCGCCGCGCGGATGACGATCGCTCACTTGCCTCGGGTGACACCGTTCGCATGCTAGTTCCTCGCTGTGAGAGACCGCACGATCCAGTTTCCCAGACGTGGCCTGGCACGCGACCCCGCGGTGCGGGCTTAGGTGAGCGATGATCTGGCGATGGAACCATCCGCCGAGCTCCTGGTGACCGCGCCGTTCGCCGGCGTCGTCGTCGCGATCCCGCACGCGCGCGAGGAGCAGGTCGGGGCGGGCGCGGCGCTCGTGGTACTCGAGGCGATGAAGATGGAGCACGAGGTCCTCGCGGAGACCGACGGCGTGGTCCGCGGCCTCGCGGTGGCTGTCGGGGACGCCGTGGAGGAGGGTCAGCTGCTCGTGACGCTCGAGCCGGGCGCCGTCGCTGGCCTCGACGCCGCGCGCCCCGCGCGGCCGACAGCTGGCGGCGAGCGGGAGGACCTACGGACCGTGCGCGAGCGCCACGAGCTCGGGCTGGACGGCGCACGACCACAGGCGGTCGCCCGCCGGCGCGAGCGCGGGCGGCGCACGGCGCGCGAGAACCTGGCCGACCTGCTCGACGCGGACACGCTCGTCGAGTATGGGCCGCTGCTGTTCGCTGCGCAGGAGCGCCGGCGCACGCGCGAGGAGCTGATCGCCCGTACCCCCGCGGACGGGCTGGTCGGCGGAATCGGCCAGGTCGAGGGTCGGCCGTGCGTGGCGATGTCCTACGACTACACCGTCCTGGCCGGCACACAGGGCATGCGCAACCACGCAAAGAAGGACCGCCTGTTCGAGCTCGCCGAGCGCCGGCGGCTGCCGGTGGTGCTGTTCGCGGAGGGCGGCGGCGGACGCCCGGGCGACGTCGATATGCCGATCGTCGCTGGCCTGGACTGTCGCGCGTTCGTGCTGTTCGCCCGCCTGAGCGGCCTCGTGCCGCTCGTGGGCATCGCCTCCGGCTACTGCTTCGCGGGCAACGCAGCGCTGCTCGGATGCTGCGACGTGGTGATCGCCACCGAGGACTCGAGCATCGGCATGGGCGGCCCGGCGATGATCGAGGGCGGCGGGCTCGGCGTCCACGACCCAGGCGAGGTCGGCCCGATCGAGGTGCAGCACGCAAACGGCGTGGTCGACCTGCGCGCCGACAACGACGCCGAGGCTGTCGCGCTGGCCAAGCGCTACCTCTCCTACTTCCGCGGCGCCGCGCGGGCCGGCGGGCCTCCATCCGTGCCCGACCAGCAGCTGCTGCGCGAGCTGATCCCCGAGCAGCGCAAGCGCGTTTACCAGGTGCGCCGCGTGGTCGAGACGCTGTTCGATGAGGGCTCGGTGCTCGAGCTACGCGGGGGGTTCGGAGCAGGGATGCTCACCGCGCTCGCCCGCTTCGACGGTCGCCCGCTGGGCGTAGTGGCCAACGATCCAACCCATCTGGGTGGCGCGATCGACGCCGACGGCGCTGACAAGGCGGCGCGCTTCCTGCAGCTGTGCGACGCGTTCGATCTGCCGATCCTGTTCCTGTGCGACACGCCCGGATTCATGGTCGGCCCGGCGGCCGAGCGGACCGCGACCGTTCGACACTTCGCGCGCCTGTTCCTCGGCGGCGCCAACCTGAGCGTTCCAACCGGCACGATTGTGCTGCGCAAGGGCTACGGGCTCGGCGCGCAGGCGATGGCCGGCGGCGGCTTCAAGGCGCCGCTGTTCACGATCGCGTGGCCGACGTCGGAGTTCGGCGCGATGGGCCTCGAGGGCGCGGTGCGCCTCGGGATGCGCCGGGAGCTCGACGCGATCGGGGATCCACAGGAGCGCGAGCAGGTCTTCCGCGAGACGGTCGCTGCGGCCTATGAGCGCGGCCAAGGCGTCAACATGGCGGCCTACGGCGAGATCGACGACGTGATCGACCCTGCCGACTCCCGACGGTGGATCGCGACGCTGTTCGATGAGCACACCGGCGAGTGGTGGCGGCGCCCCGGCAAGAGGCGCCCCAACATCGACGCCTGGTGAGGCATCCGCGCGCGCTCGTGTGAGGTTGGGCACACACCGCCGCCACGGTAGTCGCAGGCCGCCAAGGTCTGTATCATTTCTCACAGGCCATCATCGGGCTGGCTCGAGATGGACCTGACGCAGCGCCCGTATGCACATCTGAAGTCGCGCCGGTATCCGCAGGGAACTGGACCGAAGCCGATGAACGCCCACCACCGCACCTCGCTTCGCGCATGAAAACTGTGCGTACCGCGGTCGAGTTGCGTTCGGCGCTGGCGGGCGCGCGCCACGACGGGCTCGCGATCGCGCTCGTCCCGACGATGGGGGCGCTGCACGAGGGCCATCTCTCGCTCATTCGCCACGCGCGGCTGCAGTGCGACGTGGTGGTCGTGTCGCTGTTCGTCAATCCGGCGCAGTTCAACGAGCGCTCTGACCTCGAGCGCTACCCTCGCCGCGAGCGCGAAGACGCCGGGCTCGCAGCGCGCGCGGGCGCGGATGTGCTGTTCGCGCCGTCGGTCGAGGAGGTCTACCCCCACGGGTTCGCCACGACCGTGGAGGTGCTCGGCGTGAGCGAGCGCCTGGAGGGGATCGCTCGCGGCGCAGAGCATTTCCGCGGCGTTGCCACCGTCGTCACCAAGCTGCTGTGCATGGCGATGCCGGACGTCGCGTACTTCGGCCAGAAGGACGCCCAGCAGGTCGTGGTCATCCGCCGCCTCGCCCGGGACCTGAACCTGGCGGTCCGGATCGAGGCGCTGCCGACCGTGCGCGAGCCGGACGGTCTGGCGATGTCTAGCCGCAACGTGCTGCTGGCTCCCGACGAGCGCTCCCGCGCGCTGGCGCTGCCCGCCGCCCTGCACGCCGCCGGCGAGCTGGCCGCGGCGGGCGAGCGCGCGGCCGACGCGCTGCTCGACGTCGCGCGCGAGGCGATGCGGCCGTTCGGCGTGGAGCCCGAGTACGTCGCGCTCGTAGAGCCCGACACATTCGAGCCCGTCGACACGCTCACGGGTGCCGCCCTGCTGGCGCTCGCCGTGTGGATCGGCGAGGTGCGCCTGATCGACAACGCAATCCTGCGGCCCGCGGTCGCGCAGACCCCCAATCAACCGCTCGACCGAAAGGCGATCGCCACATGCAGCGCGTGATGCTGAAGTCAAAGATCCACCGGGCGACGATCACCGATTGCGACCTGCACTACGTGGGCTCGATCACGATCGACCCCGAGCTGCTCGAGGCGGCGGACATGCTCGAGCACGAACAGGTCCACGTAGTCGACGTCGACAACGGAGCCCGCTTCGAGACGTACACGATCCCGGGTGAGCGGGGCTCGGGCGACATGCGCGTCAACGGCGCCGCCGCGCGCCTGGTACACCGCGGCGACACGATCATCGTGATCTCCTACGGCCAGTACGACGAGGCCGACCTGGAGCGATACGCACCGCGCGTCGTGCACGTGCAGGCGAGCACCAATCGCATCATCACAATCGACGAGCGGGTGGCGACGCTGCTCTCGTGAGAGCGCGCGCGTCAACCGGCCATCAGAGAGGAACCGCCATGTCCAGCCACGCGAGCATTCAGACCCCGAACGACCGAATCCCACCCGCCCAGCGCCTGCCGATGACGCTGCCGTTGCTGATCGAGAAGAAGCGCCTGGGCGACCCGATCGTGATGGTCACCGCCTACGACTATCCCAGCGCCCGCGCGGCCGAGGCGGCGGGCGTCGACCTGGTGCTGGTCGGCGACTCGGCTGCGACGACCATGCTCGGCTACACCGCCACGACGCCGGTGGAGCTCGAGGACATGCTCGTGCTGGCGCGCGCCGCGCGGCGCGGACTGACCACGCCGCTGTTGATCGGCGACCTGCCGTTCGGCTCCTATGAGATCTCCGACGAACAGGCGATCACGACCGCGATGCGCATGGTCAAGGAGGCAGGCTGCGATGCGGTCAAGCTCGAGGGGGGCGGCCAGGCCTCCGCGAGCCGCGCGCACGCGATCGTCGGCGCGGGCATCCCGGTGATGGGACACGTCGGGCTCACGCCGCAAACCTCGACCGCGCTCGGCGGCTGGAAGGCGCAGGGTCGCACGGCCACCGCGGCCGCGCGCATCGCCTCCGAGGCGCTCGCCCTACAGCAGGTCGGCTGCTTCGCGCTCGTGTTCGAGGCGATCCCCAGCGCGGTCACCGAGGAGCTGATGGCGCTCGTGCAGATCCCGGTGATCGGTATCGGCGCGGGCCCCGCGACCGACGGCCAGGTGCTCGTGTTCCACGATCTGCTGGGCATCCGCGACGGCCTCGGGCCGCGGTTCGTCAAGCGCTACGCCAACCTCCAGCAGGAGATGAACGACGGCGTAACCGCATACGCTGAGGACGTGCGCGCGCGCCGGTACCCGGGCGCCGAGCACACTTACTCGATCGACCCCGGCGAGCTGGCCGAGCTGCACGCAAGCCTGGGCACCGATCTTCGCTAAGGCCCCTGGAGCGGCTCACCCCAGCGCTCAGAGAAGGCGAACTCCTCGACCGGCCTGCGGGCCAGCCGTTGTGGCCACGGGTCCGCGCGATAACCCACACCGATGTGCGCCGCGAGCGCGATCTCCTCGGGGATCCCCAGCAGATGCCTGACCTCGGCCTCGGCCGGCACCAGCAGCGTCGTCAGCGCGGCGCCGAGGCCTTCGGCGCGCGCACCCAGCAGCAGGTTCTGCACGAACGGGTATACCGACGCGCCGCCGACGATGCTCTGGCGCGGCAGCCCAGCGTCGGTGACCGCGAGATCGGCTAGTATTCGAACGCCCACGACGAGGTGCACGGGAACCCGATCCAGGCCGCTCGCGTACTCGTCGGCTCGCCGCAGCATGCGTACCCGCACCGGGTCGAAGCTCTCCGGCTCGGCCAGCATGCGGGCCGCTCCTGTCTGCTCCAGGTAGGCACGCCAGCCGGGCAGGTACAGATCGCGCAGGGCGACGCGCAGCTCGGGGTCGCGCACGACGACCACGCGCCAACCCTGGCGGTTGCCGCCGCTCGGCGCGAAGCGGGCGCTCTCGAGCACCTGCTCGAGCGCATGGAGCGGAACCGGATCGGCCGTGAAGCGCCGTGTGGTCGGCGCGCAGCGCATCGCCTCGAACAGCTCCATCGAGGGCACACTAGCTGGCGCCCGGAGCCGGCGGCTGAGCCGATCGGCCGATCGGCCGCAGCACCCGCGCGGGCGAGCCGGCCGCGAGGGAGAACGGTGGGATGTCGCGCGTGACCACGCTGTTGGCACCGATCACACAGCGCTTGCCGATCGTGACGCCACTCGTGACGACCACATGCGCGCCCAGCCAGCAGTTGTCGCCGATGCGCGTCGATCCCTTGCTCTCAAAGCCCTGCCACGTCAGCGGCTCGTCGGGGTCCTGGTAGCGGTGGCTCGCGTCCGACACGAAGCAACCGTTGGCGAGCATGCAGTGCTCACCGATCTCCACGAGCTGTTCGGAGGCGACCATCACGCCGATGTTGAGGAAGGTCCCCGCGCCGATGCGCACCCGGGCGGCGCCCGGCGCGGTGATCCACACGCCAGGCTCGAACAGCACGCCCGCCCCGACCCGCAGCCGTCCCTCGCGCAGCGACTCGAGCACGTTGCCGTGCACAGGCCAGCGCACGAACGCTTCGCGGCGCATGAACTCCCAGTGGATGCGCGCGCGGTTCCACGGCAGCGAGCTGCGCTCATACCAGCGCCACTTCTGCGCCCACAGGCGCGCCTGGCGAGCACTCAAGCGGCGACCCTGGCGCGGCGCCTGGGCTTGGCGGGCTTGGCCGCACCACGGCTCGCCGCCACCGGGAGGATTTCCGCCAGGAACCTGCCGGTATGCGACGCCGGCTCGGCCGCGACCTCCTCGGGCGTGCCCACGGCGATCGCCATGCCCCCCTCCTCGCCGCCCTCCGGCCCCATGTCGATCAGGCGGTCGGCGCTCTTGATCACATCGAGGTTGTGCTCGATCACGACCACGCTGTTGCCCGCGTCCACCAGGCGCTGGAGCACCTCCAGCAGCCTCTGCACGTCCGCGAAGTGCAGGCCCGTGGTCGGCTCATCGAGGATGTACAGCGTCCTGCCGGTCGCCACCTTCGACAGCTCGGTCGCGAGCTTCACGCGCTGCGCCTCGCCGCCGGACAGCGTCGTCGCCGGCTGGCCCAACCGTACGTAGCCGAGGCCCACCGCGTCGAGCGTCTCCAGCCGGCGGCGGATCTTGGGGATGTGCTCAAAGAAGCCCAGCGCCTCCTCGATCGGCATGTCGAGCACGTCCGCGATGCTCTTGCCCTTGAAGCGCACCTCCAGCGTCTCGCGGTTGTAGCGCTTGCCGTGGCACTGCTCGCACGGCACGTACACGTCCGGCAGGAAGTGCATCTCGATCTTGATCTGGCCGTCGCCGCGGCACACCTCGCAGCGCCCTCCCTTGACGTTGAAGCTGAAGCGCCCTGGCTTGTAGCCGCGCGCGCGCGCCTCCTGCGTCTTGGCGAACAGGTCGCGGATCACGTCGAACAGTCCCGTGTACGTTGCCGGGTTCGAGCGCGGCGTGCGCCCGATCGGCGACTGATCCACAGCGATGATCTTGTCCAGCTGCTCCAGGCCGTGGATCGCGCGGTGCGCGCCCGGGCGCCGCCGCGCGCGGTGTAGGCGGTTCGCCACCGCCTTGTAGAGCACATCGTTGACCAGCGTCGACTTGCCCGACCCCGACACCCCCGTCACGCACGTGAGCACGCCGAGCGGGACGTGCACGTCGATGTCGCGCAGGTTGTGCTCGCTCGCGCCGAGGATCTCCACGTATCCGCTCGGCGTCCGACGCCGCTGCGGCGGCTCGATCGTGCGCGCGCCCGACAAAAACTGGCCGGTCAGCGACTCCTGTACCCGTTCGACCTCCGCAGCGGTCCCCTCCGCCACGATCCGCCCGCCGTGCTCGCCCGCCCCGGGGCCGAGATCCACGAGATGGTCGGCCGCGCGCATCGTCTGCTCGTCGTGCTCGACCACGATCACCGTATTGCCCAGGTCGCGCAGGCGCTCCAGGGTGCCGATCAGCCTCGAGTTGTCGCGCTGGTGAAGGCCGATCGAGGGCTCATCCAGGATGTACAGCACGCCGACCAGCGAGGAGCCGATCTGCGTGGCCAGGCGGATCCGCTGCGCCTCCCCCCCGGACAGCGTCGCCGCCGCCCTATCCATCGACAGGTAGCCGATGCCGACGTTCTCCAGGAAGCGCAGCCGCTCGGAGATCTCGCGCAGGATCAGCCGCGCGACATGCCTGTCGGTCTCCGACAGCTCGACCTCTGCCAGCCATTGCAGCGCTCTTTGCGCTGAGAGCGCGCAGAAGTCCTCGATCCGCGTCCCCCCCACCAGCACGGCGCGCGACTCCGCGCGCAGCCTCGCCCCACCGCACACCGGGCACGCCCGCAGCGACATGTACTGCTCGATCTTCTCGCGCGTCCACTCCGAGTCGGTCTCGCGATAGCGGCGCTGGAGGTTCTTGACGATGCCCTCGAACCGCGTCGCGTAAGAGCGCCGCCGCCCGTAGCGGTTCTTGTAGGTGACCTGCACCGGCTCGCCGTCCGTGCCGTACAGGAACACATCGCGCTGCTCCTCGGGCAGCTCCTCCCACGCGACGTCCAGGTCGACGCCGTAGGCCTCCGCGATCGCGTCGGTCATCTGCTCGTAGTAGTTCGACGCGCTCCCCGCCCACGGCGCGAGCGCCCCTTCGCCGATCGACAGCGACGGGTCGGGCACGACCAGCTCGGGGTCGATCTCCATCTGCGAGCCCAGCCCCGTGCAGCGCTCGCACGCGCCATGCGGTGAGTTGAACGAGAAGATCCTCGGCTCGAGCTCCGTCAGCGAGGGCCCGTGCTCGGGACACGCGAAGCGCTCTGAGAACGTGAACAGCGTCCCCGGCTCGGGCGCCACCCCCGGAACGATCTGCGCGGCGGCCGCGCGGGCCCCCTTGGCGCCGGTGGCGTGGCCTCGCGACGCTCCGTTACGCTGGCCGGACGCCGCGTTCTCCACGCCCGATCCGCTCTCATCTTCATTCGAGGCGGAGGCCGACCGTGCCGAGCCGACGATCTCGATCTCGACCAGCCCATCCGCCAGCGCGACGGCCGTCTCGATCGAGTCGGCCAGCCGCTTACGCACGTCGTGGCGCATGACCAGACGGTCGACCACCACCGAGATGTCGTGCTTGTAGCGCTTGTCGAGCACGATCGACTCCTCCAGCATGCGCACGCGATCGTCTAGCTTCACGCGCGCGAAGCCGTCCGCGCGCAGCTCGTCCAGCAGCTTGCCGTACTCGCCCTTACGGCCCCTCACCACCGGCGCGAGCACCATGAAGCGCGTGCCCTCCGCCAGCTCCATCACCTGGTCGATGATCTGCTCGGCTGACTGGCCCACGATCGGGCGTCCGCAGATCGGGCAGTGCGGCTTGCCCACGCGCGCCCACAGCAGGCGCAGGTAGTCGTAGATCTCGGTGACCGTGCCGACCGTCGAGCGCGGATTACGCGAGGTCGTCTTCTGGTCGATCGAGATCGCCGGCGACAGCCCCTCGATCGAGTCCACGTCCGGCTTGTCCATCTGCCCGAGGAACTGGCGCGCGTACGCCGACAGCGACTCCACATAGCGGCGCTGACCCTCCGCGTAGATCGTGTCGAAGGCCAGGCTCGACTTGCCCGAGCCGGACAGGCCCGTGATCACGACGAGGGCGTCCCGCGGCAGCGCCAGCGAGATGTCCTTCAGGTTGTGCTCACGCGCTCCCGAGACGACGATCTGGTTGCTCTGTGACATCGACCATCCATGATACGCGGGCGAACAGATGTTCGGGTCCGTTGGCCCGCCGGCGCGCGCCCAACTTGCGTCGGTCGAGAGCGGCGGGCCCTACCCGGGGGCTCGCTCGAACCGCGTGGCGTGCTCGAAGTGCGGCGCCCACGGCTGCGCCGAGCGGGTCCAGATCTCGACCGTCGGCTCGATCCACGATGCGTCGTCGAGGGTGCCTGCCTTCAGGAACGCCAGCCCCTTCATCGCCTCGACGGTGCTGAAGATCGGCGAGCCGCAGGCCGAGCAGAAGCGCCGCTCCGTGGGGCTCTGATGGTCCTCGCCGGTGGTCGTGAAGGAGGCCAGCGTGCTGCCCTCTACCATCAGCGCCTCGCTCGGTACGCCCACGATCACCGAGAACGCCGTGGCGGTCTGGCGCTGGCAGTTCGCGCAGTAGCACGCCCCCTGCCAGACCGGCTCGGCATCGACGCTGTAGCTCACGCCGCCGCACAGGCAGCGGCCGGTGATGGGTCTGACCGCAGCTGCCACGCCGAGCGGACCCTACACGATCGCGAGCGCGCCGCCTCACCCCTCGATCGCGGCGTACACCTCGTCGATCAGCTGGGTCCGGTCTGGAAGCTGGAAGTTCTCGGCGAGATAGCGCTCGGTGTCCGCGCGCGACTCGCCGTTGAGCGCCATGTTCAGCGCGATCAGGCGAGCACCGTCGAGGTCGCCGGCACCGCCCGCGCCTGGCTGTGGCTGCGCGGCAGCCGCCGCGGGCGCGATCGGCTGCTGCGGCGGGGCAGCCTGCGCGGGTGAGCCTTCCAGCGCGTCGTCGAGCTCCGCCTCGAACGCGCGCGGAGCCTCCGCCGCGAACGTAGCGTGGGGCTCAGCCTCGAACGCGGGTGGCGGCTCAGGCTGAGCGGCGGCGGCGCTGCCACGCCCGGAGGCCGCGTCGTAGAGCTCGCTCATGCCCGTCTCCACCGCCGACAGGTCGGCGGCCAGGCGACCGGCGCCGGCGCGCAGGCTCTCCACGAGCGCACTGACCTCGCCGTCCATCGAGCCGACGCGCTCCAACAGGTTGGCGGCCACCTGCGCCACCGCAGCGACGTGCGCGCGCGCCCGCTCGACCGCTTCTTCACGTGTCCGTTCGGCGTCGCGGCCGGCGTCTTCGCGCACCTGCCGCGCGCTGTCGAACGCGTGACGCTCGATCTCCGCGGCGGCCGTCTCGGCCGCGTGGAGGATGCTCTGCACCTGCGTGCCGGCGCTCGACGCGAGAGACACATCGGCGCCGCGCGCAATGCCGGCGCGTTGGTATTCCTCGAACTCCGCGGCGAGCGCGCGCAGGTGCGCGTCCACGGCGGCCGGGTCATATCCCCGCCGCGCGACCGGGAAGTCCCTTCGTTCGATTGCCTGCCGATCGAAGTCCACGGCGCGCATCCTAGGCGATGTCGGTCGTCGGGGTCTCGCTTCCCGCTGCGTCCCCCAAGGGGCCGTCGGCCAATTGGAGCTGCTCGCGGCTCATCGCCGCGAGGTCGCGGCGCAGCTCGCGCAGCTCGTCGCGCAGCTGAGCGGCGTACTCGAAGCGCAGCTCGTCCGCGGCGGCGACCATGTCCTCCTCGAGCTCCACAGCCAGCCGCTCGAGCTCATGCGCGGGCATCTCGCGCGCGGCGCGCTTGGTGGAACGCCGTTTGCGCCCGCGCGGGACCTTCGACTCGGCCTGCAGAAACTCGGCGATATCGGAGATGCCCTTGACGATCGTCGCAGCCGTGATCCCGTGCCGCTCGTTGTAAGCGAGCTGGATTTCGCGCCTGCGGTCAGTCTCAGAGATCGCCGCGCGCATCGCCCGAGTCTCCTTGTCGGCGTACATGAGCACGGTGCCATCGACGTTGCGCGCGGCGCGGCCGATCGTCTGGATCAGCGAGGTCTCCCCGCGCAGGAAGCCCTCCTTGTCGGCATCGAGGATCGCCACCAGCGACACCTCCGGCAGGTCCAGGCCCTCGCGCAGCAGGTTCACGCCGACCAGCACGTCGTACTCCCCCAGCCGCAGGTCGCGGATGATCTGGATGCGCTCGAGCGTGTCGATCTCGGAGTGCAGATAGCGCGTCTTGAAGCCCATCTCCAGCAGGTACTGCGAGAGGTCCTCAGACATCTTCTTTGTCAGCGTCGTCACCAGCACGCGCTCGTTGCGCTCCACCCGCTTGCGGACCTCGTTCATCAGGTCGTCGATCTGGTTCCTGGTCTCGCGCACCTCCACCGCCGGGTCGACGATCCCCGTCGGGCGCACGATCTGCTCCACCACGCGTGTCGACTGCGTGCGCTCGTACTCGCCGGGCGTGGCCGACACGAACAGCAGCTGCGGCGTGATCGACAGGAACTCCGCAAACGTCTGCGGGCGGTTATCCAGCGCGCTCGGCAGCCGGAACCCGTAGTCGACGAGCGTCTGCTTGCGCGAGCGGTCACCCTCATGCATCCCGCCGATCTGCGGCACCGTCTGGTGGGACTCGTCGATGAAGCAGATGAAGTCCTTGGGGAAGTAGTCGATCAGGCAGTACGGCCGATCGCCGGGCTTGCGCCCGTCGAGGATGCGCGAGTAGTTCTCGATCCCCGAGCAGAAGCCCACCTCCCTGAGCATCTCCATGTCGTACTGGGTGCGCTGGCGCAGGCGATGGGACTCCAGCTGCTTGCCTTCGGACTCCAGCTGCTCGCAGCGCTCGTTCAGCTCGCGGCCGATCTCGGCCACGCCGTCCTCGATCGTGCCCTCCTTGACGTTGTAGTGCGTCGCCGGCCAGATTGCCACATGCTCCAGGTCGCCAGCCAGCAGCTCGCCGGTGAGCGGGTCGAACTGCTGCAGGCGCTCGACTTCGTCACCGAACATGCTCGCGCGGAAGGCCGTCTCCGCATATGCCGGGAACACCTCGAGCGTCTCTCCCCGCACGCGGAAGCTGCCGCGCGAGAGCACGCTGTCGTTGCGCGTGTACTGGATCGAGACCAGCTTGCGCAGCAGCGCGTCGCGGTCGATCTCCTCGCCCCGCTTGAGGATCTGCATGTTCATCTCATACGTCTCGGGCGAGCCCAGTCCGTAGATGCACGACACGGACGCCACCACGATCACGTCCCTGCGCGCGAACACCGCGGCCGTGGCCGCGTGGCGCAGGCGATCCACCTCCTGGTTGATCGCGGAGTCCTTCTCGATGTACAGGTCTCTACTGGGCACGTACGCCTCGGGCTGGTAGTAGTCGTAGTAGGAGACGAAGTACTCGACCGCGTTGTCCGGGAAGAACGTGCGGAACTCGTTACACAGCTGCGCGGCCAGCGTCTTGTTGTGGGCGATCACCAGCGCCGGTCGCTGCGCCGCCTCGATCACGCCCGCCATCGTCATCGTCTTGCCCGTGCCAGTCGCCCCGAGCAGCGTCTGGAAGCGCTGGCCGGACTCGATGCCCTCGGCGAGCGACGCGATCGCCTTGGGCTGGTCTGCTGTGGGCGTGAAGACTGAGTCGAGCTTGAAGTCGGGCATACGCGATGGCTGCCCCCTACAGTAGCCCCTCCCCAGGCGGCCGGACGCTCACCCCAGAATCACGGGCAGCGGCAGGCTGTAGGTGGCGAAGCCGTGCTTGGCACCGGGGTTTTCGGTGACGCTGCTCGTGAGCCTGTAGATGCCGGCCTTGGCGGCCGCGGGGACCGTGAGCGTGATGCGGAAATGGCCACTCGGCGAGGGCGTGAAGCGCTTGGCGATCGTGGTCTTGCCGCATTCGAGCTGCTGCTGGACGACCACAGCCGCGATCGGCTTCGTCAGCGGCGGCACCACCTGGCCGACGAGCGTGACCGTCCTCCCCGACGTCTTCGGCGGTTCGAGGCTGAGGCGCCTGGTGAGCTTGAGGTCGAGCGAGCGCTGGTTGCCGGACTCGGCCATGTAGCGCGCGCTGTTGCTGTCGCGCAGGCGCGCCGGCGGCAACGCGGCGGTGGTGGAGAACTGACCGTTCGTGCCGACCTTTGCGCTCGCCACCTGCTCGTTGCCGTCGAAGGTGATCTTGACCTTCTTGCCGTCCAGGCTCTTCGCGGCGCTGCCCACGAGCGCGACGCGAGCGCCGCGGATCAGCACGTCGTTGAGGACGAGCGAGCGTTTGCTGCACCCGAGCAGCAGTTCTTCGACGGCTTGCGGCGTCGAGGCGATGCCGGGCGTGGTCGACGTGGTCGCGGTTCTGCCCGTCCCGGGCCCGGTCGACGTAGTGCTCGTGCCGCCACCGTTGCTGGTTGGGGTTTTTTCTTGTTTGGGTTCTGGTTCGCCGTGCCCGCCGCATGCCGCGCTGGCCGGGTCATCGAACACGTCCACAAGGTCATCGGCGTTCGCATCGGTCACATAGATCCCACATCCCGACGGGGCCGCGGCCGCGCCGAGCGGGTTCTCGAATTCGGTCGGCCGCACGCCTTTCAGGCCCGCCTGGCATTTGCTCGTGCAGGTCTCGAACGCTTCCGCCCCGTCGCTGACCCCCAGCCGAAGCCCATCACGAAGCCGCCTTCGGAGGTGAACTCCTGGACGCGCTCGCTGCCCGGGTCGGGCACCCAGACGTTGCCGGAGGGATCGATCGCGATGCTGACAGGGGCACCGCCGATGAACTCGAAGGCACCCGCTTCTTCGCCCTGAGCACCGATCCTGCATTCTTTCGGTTTGGCTTCCGTGCACGTCTCGAAGTGCAGTTCGCCGTTCTGTACCCCTCGCCCCCACATGCGCAGGAATTCACCGCCCGGGCCGAGCTCTTGGACGCGTTCGTTGCTCCCGTCGACGGCGAACAGGTCGCCGGCGGCGTTGGTGGCGAGCGCGTCCGGCTCGCTGAAGGCGCCTCCGATGGGACCGTCAAGAGATTCTTCCACTCCCACCTTGCCCAGGAAGTTCCCCGTGGCACTGAACTTCTGGATCGGTGCCCGAAGCACGCCACTCGCATCGCTGACATACACATCCCCCGTTTTCGGATCGACGGCGACCCCCACCGGGTTCTCGAAGCCTCCTTCGTCTTCGCCGTGCGGCTGCCCTTTGCGACAGCTCGACGTGCAGATCTCGAATTCGAGTTTGCCGTCCTTCACCCCCCAGCCCCACGTCCTGATGAATGTGCCTTCGGGACCGAACTCGTCTACCCGCCGATTGCCGGCGTCGGCCACGTAGACGTTGCCTGCGTCGCTTCCGCCCGCCGCGATCGCGATCCCCACCGGGAAGTCCATTTCGCTGGCCCCTTCGCCTTTGGTCCCCCATTTCGCGATGAAGCTCCCGGTGGCGCTGAACTCCTCGATGCGGCTGGTGCTCTGCCCATCCACCACGTACACATCGCCTTTGGAGTCGACAGTCAAGCCGGCGACCGCCGGAGCGAACATTCCTTCCCCGCTCCCACCCCACGACGTGATCAGGCTGAAGGCCGCGCCGGCCGATGCGGGCACGAGCAGGCAGCCGAACATCATCACAGCGGCGCCGGCGAGCAAGCGCCGAGTTATATCCCGGACAGCCCGATCGTCCCTGGCTGCGTTCGCACCGCGAAGAAGGCCGGCTAGGCCCCACACTCGCCTCACGCCGCCGATCGTAGCGCGACAGGGAGCGCGCGGTTTGCGTCGTTCGAGACGACGCTACGCGGAACCACATCACCAGGCCTGCGGCGAGCTACTCCAACCCCAGCTGCCGCGGATACGTCGCCCTGTACGCCCGCTGCGCAGCGAGCACCCGCCGCACGTATTCGCGCGTCTCCGTGAATGGAATTTCCGGGATGCTCAGCTGCTTACCTTCCGCGTTTGCCTGTGCCACCCATTTGTCGACGTTGGCGAGGCCGCCGTTGTAGGCAGCCACCGCGAGCATCTCGTTGCCGGCGTAGTGATCGAGCAGATAGCGCAGGTAGTAGCTGCCGTAGGCCACGTTGACGCTCGGCGTCGCGAGGTCGCTGGCCGTGAAGCGACTGCCGCCCGAGAGGTGAGCCAGGTAGTAGGCGGTGGCCGGAAGGATCTGCATGAGTCCCTGCGCTCCCGCCGGGGAGGGTCGCGGGTCGAACTTGGTCTCCGCGTAGATCACCGCCGCGATCAGAGCCGGATCAAGCCGCTTCTCCGCCGCCTGTTCTCGAATCACGCTCGTGTCGGTGAGCGGCAGCGCGAGGTTTCGCTCCGCCTGGTGCAGCACGGAGGCGATCAACGCCACGAACAGCACCGTCACCGCGAGCGCGACGATCGTTCGAGGGAGCCGTCCGCTCATCCTCCAAGCTTGCCAAGAACCGCCGACAGCTCCCGCTCGAGGTCCTCCTCGCTGCCGTCGTTGCACACCGCGAACGTCGCCCGCCGCGCCTTCTCCTGCTGGGAGAGCTGGCGCGCCGCGCGCTCGTCAACGAGCGCGTGCCCTCGCGCGGCAGCTCGCTCCTCGCGCAGGCGCTCGTCGGAGACCACCGCGATCGTCGCGTCGTAGAGTCCCTCCATACCGGCCTCGAACAGCAGCGGCACCTCCACGACCGCGGCGCGGGGCACGGGTGTCTGCGCGCGGACCAGCTCGAGCCAGCTGGCCACGCGGGCGCCCACCAGAGGCCACACCACGCCCTCGAGCCACGCCCGATCATCCTCGCTCGCAAACGCCAGCCGAGCGACCGCCGAGCGATCGACCACGCCTCCCGGCGCCACGACTGGCCCGAAGCGGGCGAGCACCGCCTCGCGCAGCTGCTCGCCCTGATACAGCTCGTGCACCACCTCGTCGCTCGACAGCACCTCCGCGCCCAATCGTCGCAGCGCCTGCAGGGCGGTCGACTTGCCAGCCCCCATGCCTCCGGTCAGTCCGACGAAGGGCACCGACGGTCGCACCGTCTCCGAGCTGCTCAGGCCGCCGCGTCAGTCCTGCTGCGCGGACTCGGCGCTAAGCTCGGCCTCAGCAGCCGCGCCGTCGTCCGTCGGGGCGGTCCCCTCGGCGGTGGTCGCCTCGGCCGTCGGCGGCTCCTCCGGCACGTCGCCTGCCCCCGATGCCTCCGGCGCCTCGCTAGCGGCCTCGGCCTCCTCGGCCACAGCCTCAGAAGCCTCCGGCGCCTCGACAACAGCGTCGGCCTCCTCGACCACAGCCCCCGAAGCCTGCGGCGCCTCGACAACAGCCTCGGCCTCCTCGACCACAGCCTCCGAAGCCTCGGGCACGACGACAGCCTCTGCGAGCTCGATCCCCTCCGGCGCCTCGATCGCCTCGGGAGCGTCCGTGACCTCGGGCGTCTCCACCGCCTCGAGCGTCTCGGCCTCGGCCGGCGACTCCGCCACCTCGACCGCGCCGTCCACCTGGGCCTCGGCCTCGGCCTCAGGCTCGCCAGGGCGGGAAACGGGCAGGATCTGGTCCTCGACGCGCTTGGCCGACAGCGACAGGCGCCGGCGCTCGGAGTCGATCTCGAGGATCTTCACGCGGATCTCATCGCCGGGATGCACGATCTCGCGCGGGCTCTCGACGTGGTGCGACGCGAGCTCGGAGATATGCACGAGGCCCTCGACGCCGTCGAGGATCTCGACGAACGCGCCGAACGTGACCACCTTGGTGACCTTGCCCGCGAGCTCGTCACCGACGTTGTAGGTGTCGACGATCCGCTGCCAGGGGTCCTCCTGCGTCTGCTTGAGACCGAGCGAGATGCGCTGGCGGTCGCGGTCGATGTCCAGCACCTTGACCTTGACGGTGTCGCCGATCGAGAGGATCTCGCTGGGATGGTTGACGTGCGACCACGACAGCTCGGAGATGTGGATCAGGCCGTCGATCCCGTCGAGGTCGACGAACGCCCCGAAGTCGACGATGTTCGAGATCTGCCCTTCCACGACCAATCCCGGCTGCAGGCGATCGAGGATCTGCTGACGGACCTCCTTGCGCTCCTCCTCGAGCACCGCGCGGCGGGAGAGCACGACGTTGTTGCGCGAGCGGTTGAGCTCGATCACCTTGGTCTCGATCTTGGTGCCCATGTACTCGTCGAGGTTGGGAACACGGCGGATGTCGACAAGCGAAGCGGGCAGGAAGCCGCGAACGCCGAGATCGATGATCAATCCTCCCTTCACCACCTCGATCACCGTGCCCTCGACCGGCTCACCAGACTCGGCTGCGGTTTCGATGCGCCGCCACGCCTTCTCGAAGCGCGCGCGCTTCTTGGACATGATCAGGCGGCCGTCCTGATCCTCCTTGGTGAGGACGATCGCATCGACCTCCTCGCCGAGGTGAACCTCGTCGCCCGGGTCGACGGCCTTGCGGATCGACAGCTCGTTGGCGGGGATGACGCCCTCGGACTTGTAGCCGATGTCGACGAGCACCTCGTCCTTGTCGATCCGCACGACGTGGCCGGTGACCACCTCGCCCTCCTCGATCGACCGGAACGTGGCGTCGTAGTTCGGAACGATCTGCCCGTCCACCTCGAGCAGTAGCCCGTTCGACCCGTCGACCACGCGGGCCTGAGGGTTCTCCATCACTGTTTGCACCGGCCGAAGCGTAGCGCAGCCGTATCATTGCCGGTAGATGCCTGTTCGAGCGACGAAGCGGGGGGCGCAGCGCACCCGCTTGGAGCGCGACTGCGACGTGCTCGTGTGCGGCGCCAGCTTCGCCGGGCTCGCCGTCGCGCGCGAGCTCGCCGGCTCGGGTGCGAGGGTGCTGGTGATCGACCGCTACGAGCTCGGCGAGCGCCAGACGTCGGCGTGCGCAATGCCCACTGGCTGGATGCACGCGCTCGACCTGATGGACTCGTGGCGCCAGAGCTTCGACGAGCTGGTCGTCCACACCCCCTTTCACACCGCGCGCTGGTCGCTGCCGTGGTCGTTCTCCACGTTCGACTACCGCGAGCTGTGCGCTGCGCTGTGGAGCCAGGCCGCCGGCTCGGAGATCGAGCTCGAGACCGCCACCGTCGCCGGCCGTGACCGCCTGAGCGTCCACACCGACCGAGGCGAGTTGCGCGCGCCGCTGATCGTCGACGCGCTCGGCTGGCGGCGCGTGCTATCGCGCTCGACGCCGATCCAACCTCCCGAGGCGCGGCTGTCGCGCGGCCTGGAGGTGCACCCACCGGGCCGCGGCGCGGAGATGGAGCTATGGATCGACGCCCGCTACATCCGCGCCGGGTACTCGTGGAGCTTTCCCGCCGACGAGGAGCTGCGGGTCGGCGTCGGCTCGTTCTGGCCCTCCCACCGCGTCAAGGAGCCGACCGTCAGACTGGCGCACGAGCTCGGTCTGCCCGCGAACGGCTACCAGGGCAACTGGATCCCCCACCAGCTGCGCAGCGCGGTCGAAGACCAGGTGTTCTTCGCAGGCGACTCCGCCGGCCACTGCCTCCCGCTGACCGCCGAGGGGATCCGCACGGCGCTGTACTTCGGACTGGCGTGCGGGCGCGAGCTGCGCGCGGTGGTGGAGGGGCGGCGCACGCGCGAGCAGGCGCTGGCGCGCTACGGCGCGTTCTCAGACGCACACGAGCGCAAATACCGCTGGTTGTTGAACGTCCAGCGCGCGATCGGCCAGCTCACCCCGAGCCGGCTCACCACAGCGATCGTGCGCGCGTTCGAGGACCGACGCGTCTCAGGGTGGGCCTTCTCGCACTACCTCGCGATCGCGCCTCCGTCATTTGTGGGCGAGGCGCCCGGCAGTGGTTCGCGGGCGGGGCGCGTGGCGGTGGCTGGGGCTGGGGCGCGCTGAGAGAGCGCATCGGCTCCCTCACAGCGCTAGCACGTCGAGACCGGGCACACGCTCGAACTCGCGTGCGTTTGCCGTCGCGATCCGCATGCCATGAGCGAGCGCCGTGGCAGCGATCCACAGGTCGTGCGCACCGATGAGGTCACCGCCGGCCTCGAGCTGTGCCCACAGGTCTGCGTGAATGCGAGCCACCTCGACGGTGGCGGGGAGGACCTCCAATTCAGCCAGCACGTGCTCGACAAAAGCCTGCCGCTGCGTTCGGCGAGCGCCGTCGAGCGCACGATGAACGCCGTGCAGCAGCTCGCTCACCGTCACCACGCTGATCGAATGCTCCTCGTCATCTGGAACTCGCGCGAGCGCTCCCCCGCCACGCTCGGCGTCGACGAGCACCGACGTGTCGATCAGCCAGCCGGCCACTTGGCCACGGGAGACCCGACGCTTGCACGCGCCGCTTCCACGTCGCGCGCGAAGTCGTCGTCGACGACCGGCAGGCTCCCTACGAACCTCCGCCATTCCTCGCCCTTGAGCCTGCCCGGCCGCGACGGCCGGCGCAGCTCGGCGACCGGCGCGCCGTTGCGAACGATCTCGATCTCCTCGCCTGCGCCAACCCGGTTGATCACGGCGGAGAAGTTCCTGGCCACCTCGGTAGCGCTCATGCGGACCATGACGCCAGTCTATCAGATAAATCAGATCCCCTTGGGTGACCCTCCGCGCGAGGGCGCTCACGCGACCTTGCGCAGCCGCGGCGTGCCTGCCGCGAACGCCTGCAACGCCAGCCGACCCGCCTCCACCGCGCTGGCCCACGCGACCTCCGCCAGCAGGCCTGGCGCGGCGACCATGTCGCCTGCCAGGAACACGCCGTCGCCGCGATCGACGCTTGGTCGATCACGCCAGCTCGTGCCGGGCCGGTCGAGCGCCCCGCTGCGTGCGTCCATCACCTGGCGCCGGCGCCAGGTCTCGCGTTCGCGCCAATCCGGCAGCGACGCATCCAGGAGTCGTTCCAGGCGCGCGGCGGCCAGCGCGACGTCCTCGTCGGGGCGGATCGGCATGTGCGCCTGCACCAGCTCCTCACCTGCGGGCGCCAGCGACGAGTCCGGGGCGGTGAACCGCTCGATCCACCCGGCGTCGTCCAGGTCGGACACCACGTACGGATCGCCGCGGCGATGACGCACCGCCAGGTCAATGCACAGCGTGTGCCCGCCGGTCCACCGCACGGCGTCATCGCCGAGCAGCTTACGCGCGTCGCCCATCTCCGTTGCCACGATCACCGGCGGCTCGGGCAGGGCATCGACGCTGCAGCCGGTGTTGATCGACACGCCCAGCTCGCGCGCACGCGTCTCCAGCGAGCTCACCACCGCGCTCCAGCCGCCGAGTGGATAGCGCGCGGGGGGCGGCGGACTGAGCAATGCCCTGACGGTTCGAGACCACACGAACGCGGCCGACAGCGCACCCGGGTCGTAGTAGAACGTGTACACGCCGGCTGCCGCCGAGAGCATCGCCGCGGTGCGCTCGTCGGTGTGGCTCGCGGCCCAGGTGCGAAAGTCGAGCTCGATCGGAGCTTCGCGACCGCGCAGCCTCAATACCGACGGGATCGCGCCCAGCGGGGGAGTTCGCCTGACCTCGCCCTGCCAGCGAAACTTGATGCCCGCCAGCGGCAGGCCCGCATAGCGAGGCAGCAGCTCGCGTTCGGCCATCCAGTTCCAGAACGGCCCGTCCTTGTAGAAGGCATGCGGGCCGAAGTTGGCCTTGTACTGGCCGTCGTTGGTGCGCGCGCGGCCCCCAAGCGTGGCGTGGGCCTCCAGCAGAGATACGCCAGCGCCACCCTCGGCGCACGTGATCGCCGCGGTAAGCCCGGCGAGCCCTCCCCCCACGATCGTGATCTGGCTGGTTGAACTAGCTGCATCCCGATGCGACAGGGTCATGACGATCCTCCTAGCGGTTGCTGTAAGGATCACCCTACGCCGGCACTGGTCCGGTATACAGTTCCAGTAGTGAGCAATACGAAAGGACCAGTTGCAGGTCCCGAGCTTCTGGTTGAAATCGATCGCTCCGGCGAGCTGCCGTTGCACGAGCAGCTGGAGCGTTCGCTGCGCGAGAACATCCGGCGCGGGCGTCTGCCCGCCGGGACGCGGTTGCCCTCCACGCGCGCTCTGGCGGCGGAGCTCGGCGTTTCGCGCGGCGTCGTAACCGAGGCCTACGGACAGCTCGGCGCCGAGGGCTACCTGGAGACGCGCCAGGGCGCCGCCGTGCGTGTCGCCAGGGCGGTGCGCGCCACCGTCCCGCGCGCGCCGGCGCGCTCGCTGCTGCCGACCTTCCCCTACCACTTCCATCCCGGGCTGCCCGACCTCGCCGGCTTTCCCCGCGACAGCTGGCTGCGCTCGCTGCGCGCCGCCTGGCGCGAGTCGCCTCTCGGGGCCGTGGGCTACGGCGATCCGCGAGGCGTGCCGAGGCTGCGTGAAGCGCTCGCCGACTATCTCGGCCGCGTCCGCGGCGCGGCGGCCGACCCGGAGAACATGCTCGTGTGCACGGGCTTCATGCAGGGATACTCGCTCCTGTGTCGCTGGCTGCAGGGTCAGGGTGTCGGCGCGATCGCGGTCGAGGACCCGGGCTGGCACTCGCACCGCTTGATCGCCGAGCAGGCCGGCCTGGAGACGATCCCGGTGCCGGTCGACGAGCAGGGCCTGTGTGTGCAGGCACTGGGGGACACGGGCGCCGCGGCCGTGCTCGTGACGCCGGCGCACCAGTTCCCGACGGGTTGCGTGCTCAGCCGTGAGCGCCGCGCAGCCCTGATCGAATGGGCCGAGGACGGGGATCGGCTGGTCGTCGAGGACGACTACGACGCCGAGTACCGCTACGATCGCGTCGCCGTCGGCGCCTTGCAGGGACTGGCCTCGGAGCGGGTGCTGTACATCGGCTCGGCCAGCAAGCGCCTGGCGCCGGGGATGCGTCTGGGCTGGATGCTGCTTCCCTCATGGCTGGCGTGGCAGCTGATCTCGGCGAAGGCGATCGAGGACGGTGGCTCGGAGGTGGTGGGCCAACTGGCGTTGTGCGACTTCATCGAGCGGGGTGAGCTCGACCGGCACGTGCGGCGCATGCGGCTGCGCTACCAGCAGCGACACGACTCGCTCCTCGGAGCGCTCGCGCGGTGGCTGCCGCAGGGGCGACCCAGCGGAGCCGGCGCAGGGCTGTTCGAGCTGCTGTCACTCCCTGACGAGGTCAACGAGTCGGCGCTGCTCGCGGCCGCCGCCGCGCGCGGCGTCGGCATGGAGGGCCTTGCCTGGCATCGCTTCGCGCACGGCGGGCCTCCCGGCGTGCTGCTCGGCTACGGCAACCTGTCCGAGCCGGCGATCGAGCACGGCGTCCGCCTGATCGCCGACGCGCTGGCGGAGGTGAGCGACGCGCCTGCGCGGCTCGCCTCCCGGGCGGCGGATGTCCCGGAGGCGTAGTGGCATCGGCGCGCGGCCGCCAACTGGACCTCCGCGGCGGCGAGCTGAACCCATATCGTGGGACTCGTGACAGCCGGCTCCGAGCAGCTCGCGCGCAGCACGTCGCTGCGGAGCACCGCTCCGTCAGTTGTGAGCGTCGGCATCGCCCTGTTCGCCGTGATCCAGCTCGGCTTGGCGCTGTTGATGGCGGCCAGCCCCCATGGGTTCTACACGGCGGTCGGTCCGTTCGGCTCCTTCAACGGGCACTACATCCGTGATGTGGCCAGCTTCTACGGGGCGATCGGCATCGGCTTGCTCGTCGCCGTCCGACGGGTCTCCTGGCGCGTACCGGTGCTCGCGCTCACGACGATCCAATACGCGCTGCACAGCGTCAACCACCTGCTCGACATTGGCAAGGCGCACCCGTCCTGGACTGGCTACCTCGACTTCTTCTCGCTCGCCGCCGCGACCGTGCTGCTCGCCTGGCTGTGGCGCACCGCCGCGCTGGAGGCGAGGCGATGAGGGTGTTCGTCGCGGGCGCGACGGGCGTGATCGGCCGTCGGCTGCTGCCGGCGTTGAGGACCGCGGGCCATGAGCCGATCGCAATGACCCGCTCGCCCGGGAAGGCCCACGCGCTGGAGGCGCAAGGGATCGAGACGGCTGTCTGCGACGCGTACGACGCGGAGGGCTTGACCCAGGCCGTCGCGGACGCGCGCGCGGATCAGATCGTGCACCTGCTGACCGACCTGCCTGAGGACATCAACATGCGCCGCTTCGAGCGCGAGCTCGAGAGCACTGGGCGCCTGCGCCGGGAGGGCACGCGCAACCTCCTCGCCGCAGCGCGCGCTGCCGGCGTGGGGAAGATCGTGGCCGAGAGCATCGCGTTCGCATACGCGCCCCAGGGGGACTGGGTCAAGGACGAGGACGCGCCGCTGGCCAGCGCGACGCTGCCGTTCGTCGTCGAACCGATCGCGGAGCTCGAGCGCCAGGTGCTGGACGCCGGCGGGATCGTGCTGCGCTACGGCCAGCTCTACGGTCCCGGCTCGGGGTTCACGAAGGACGGGGCGTGGGCCGTGAACCTGCGCCGCCGGCGCCTGCCGATCGTGGGCGCGGGACAGGGCGTGTTCTCGTTCCTACACGTGGACGACGCGGCCAGCGCCACGGTCGCGGCGCTCTCGCACAGCGGTCCCGCGACGTACAACGTCGTCGACGACGAGCCGGCGCAGATCCGCGAGTGGGTCCCGGTGTACGCGCGCGCCGTCGGCGCGCCCGCGCCTTGGCGTGTCCCGGCCTGGGTGGGCCGGCTCGCCGCCGGGCGGATCGCCGTTGAGATGATGAACGAGCTGCGCGGCGCGAGCAACGCCCGCCTCAAGCGCGAGCTGGGGTGGCGGCCCAGCCACGCCAGCTGGCGCGAGGGCTTCGAGCTGGCGCTCGGTTGAGTCACGCGAACGGATTCTCGACGCGTACCGAGCCGATTACCTGACCGTCGTTCAAATCCTCCGTCAGTAGCCGCTCGCACCCTGCGAAGGCCGCGGCGGCCACGACCAGGCCGTCCCAGTAAGACAGCTGCGCAGAGCGGCTGACCTGGATCGCGGCTTTGACGAGCGCAGGGTCGGCGTGCACCGTCGGCAGCAGGCTGAGTTGATCGACAACAGCCGCTGCCAAAGTCTCCGGGATTGGCTCATCCAGCTTGCGCGTCACCACCGCGTAGAACTCGCCTAGGATCTGTGTGCTCAGTACGAACTCGCCCTGTCCGACCGAGCCCAGGAGCCGACGAGCTGTGGCACGCTTCTCCGGCTCCGTCTCATCGATCGCGTACACCAGCACGTTGGTGTCAAGAAAAGCCCTATCGCTCATATAGCTCGTCACGCGTCCAGCGACGGCCATCGGGGCCGCTACCGGCGTGAATCGACTCAGTCATTCCCAGGAACGCGTCCATGCCTTCGCGGTCCGGAGTGCGAGTCGCAAGCTTTTCGAGATACTCGCGGACGAGCGCGTTAACTGACGTGTCCTGTTCGAGGGCGCGGATACGCGCCTGCTTGAGTAGCTCTCCATCGATCGTGAGCGTCAAGTTAGCCATACGTGCTCCACGGTTCTAGTGTAACACGGGAACACAGGCCGCAGAGGCGACGCGGCTCACTTGCGCACCACCAGCGCCACCCCGACCACGAGCAGCACCAGCCCGACGATGCGCGCGGCGTCGATCTGCTGCTTGGCGATCCCGAACAGGCCGAAGCGGTCGATCACCACCGAGATCGCGAGTTGACCGGTGATCACGACGGCGGTCAGGCCGCTGGCGCCGAGCGTTCGTACGGCGATCAGCGCCACGGTCACGTACACCGCGCCGAGCAGGCCACCTACGAGCGCCCACCAGGGCGCCCGTCCGACCTGCCCGAGATCGCCGAATCCGTCGTGTACGAAGGCGAGCAGGAGCAACAGCACGGCGGTGCCGACCAGAAACGAGAACGTCGCCGCCTGGATGCTGCCCACGCTCTTGCCCAGGCGCGAGTTGATCGGTGCCTGCATCCCCACCAGACAGCCGGCGCCGACGCCGAGCAGCACCGCGAGGCCGCGGCTCATGGCGCCCGCCGCCACGACGTGCTCACTTCGCCTCGAGCCACGTGCCACCCTCGCCGATGTCCACAGCCAGCGGCGGCTCGCGCTGCTCCCACACGCCGACCATCTCGCGCTCGATCAGCTCGCGTGCGGCCGCGGCCTCGCCCGGCGGCCCTTCGAACAGGAGCTCGTCGTGGATCGTCAGCAGCAGGCGCGTGTCGAGCTCCGACCGCGCCAGCGCGCCGTGGCAACGGACCATGGCGAGCTTGATGATGTCGGCGGCGGTGCCCTGGATGACCGTGTTGACGGCGAGGCGTTCGCCGAGCGTGCGTACCTGATAGTTGCGGGCGCGCAGCTCGGGGATCTGCCGGCGCCTGCCCCACAGCGTCTTGACGTGACCCTCCTGCTTGGCGCGCTCGACGGTCTCGACCATGAAGCGCGCCACCTGCGGGAAGCGCTCGAGGTAGGCGTCTATGAACTCCTTGGCCTCCTCCCGCCGGATGTTCAGGCGGTCCGCGAGGCCGTAGTCGGACAGGCCGTAGACGATCCCGTAGTTGATCATCTTCGCCTTCGAGCGCATCCCCGGGTCGATCTCGTGTGGCTCCACGCCGAACACCCTCGATGCGGTCGCCGTGTGCACGTCCTCGCCGCGCTCGAAGATCTCCATCAGCGCCGGCTCGCCCGCGGCATTGGCCAGCACCCGCAGCTCGATCTGCGAGTAGTCGGCGGAGATCAGCACGCTGCCCGCCTCGGCCTCGAAGCAGCCCCTGATCTCCCTGCCCAGCGGCGTGCGGATCGGGACGTTCTGCATGTTCGGGTTGGTGCTCGACAGGCGGCCCGTCTGAGCGACCGCCTGCAGGAACGTAGTGTGAATCCGCGAGCGCTCGTCCACGAGCTCGGGCAGGACGTCCAGGTAGGTCTTGATCAGCGTCGAGAGCTCCCGCCAACGCTCGATCTTGGGGATGATCTCGTGCTCGGAGCGGATCGCCTGGAGGACGCGCGCGTCGGTCGAGTAGCCGGTCTTGCCGCGACGCTTGCGTGAGAGCCCGAGCTTCTCGAACAGAATCTCCCCGAGCTGCTGGGGCGAGGCGATCACGAACTCCTCGTCCGCGAGCGTGAAGATGTCTCGTTCGAGGGCTGCGATCTCGCCGCGCACGCGCTCGGTGATCTCCGCCAGGCGCTCGAGGTCGAGCCTTATCCCGAGCAGCTCCATCTCACGCAGCACGACCACCAGCGGCAACTCGATGTCGTGCATCACGCCCTCCAGGCCGCGCTCTGCGATCTGCTCGCGCTGCCAGTCCGCCAGCACGCCCAGGAGCACGGCGTCGGAGGCGGCCTGGTCCTCGATGTCGCTGGCCAGCCCGCGCTCCTCGCACAGCTCGGCCAGCGGGTAGCCGCGCCTGGCGGGCTCGAGCAGGTAGGCGCCGAGCAGCGTGTCGTGCACGAGCGCTGCCGGCACCAGCCCGAGCGACTTGGCGTCGTGGGTCACAACCGGGCGCTCACCGCAAGCCGCGACGACCTCCTGCGGGCCGGCGCAGTCACCCGCCAGCACCTCCCCGTCGGCCGCGGCGGCGAAGCGCCAGGGGGCGCCGTCGGCGAACAGCGCGCCGTCGGGGGGCTCGATCGCGCGCACGGCCACGCACAGCTCGGCGCGCGAGCTGCCCACATGCGCGATGTCCGGCGGCGTCCCCTCGCGCAACCGCGCGGTCACGATGAGCTCTGCGGCGGCGACCGGCGCCGCGAGCTCGGGGTCGCCGAGCGCCTCCTCCAGGCGTCGGAGCGGGTCGCGCAGCTCGTACTGGCGGAAGACCTCGCGCACGCGCGAGCGGTCGGGCTCCCGCGCCGCCTCGGCGGCGATGTCGAACTCGACCACCACGTCGCGCCGGACGGTTGCCAGGCGCTTGGACACGCGCGCGTCCTCGGCGTGATCGAGCAGGTTCTGTTTGCGCTTGGGTCCGCTGATGTCGTCGATGTGCGACAGCACCCCCTCCAGCGAGCCGAAGCTCTGGAGCAGCTCGCTGGCGGTCTTGTCGCCGATCCCCGGAACGCCCGGTATGTTGTCGGAGGTATCCCCCTTCAGGCCGTAGAAGTCTGGGATCAGCTCCGGCGGGATGCCATAGCGGTCGACCACAGCCTGGCGGTCGTAGATCTTGGTCTCGGTGATCCCCCGCGCGGTCGCCATCACCTTCACCAGTCCCGCCTCGTCGATCAGCTGGAAGACGTCGCGGTCGCCGGTCACGATCGTCACCGGGACCGGCGGGCTGGCCTGCAGCGCGTGCTGGGCGAGCGAAGCGATCACGTCGTCGGCCTCGTAGCCGTCGACGCGCGCGTTGCGATAGCCGAAGGCCTCGACCAGGGGTTCCATCGCCGGCCACTGCTGCTTGAGCAGGTCCGGGCGCGAGCGGCGCTGGGCCTTGTAGTCGGCGAACAGCTCGGTACGCCCGGATGTTCCGGCGTCCCAAGCGACGACCGTCGGGCAGACGCCGTACTCGGTGACGATCTTGACGAGCATCGAGGCGAAGCCGAAGATCGCGTTGGTGGGCACGCCGGTCGATGTCGCGATCGACTCGGGCAGCGCATAGAAGGCGCGGTAGACGAGGCTCGGGCCGTCGATCAAGAACAGTCGCCGCCCCGTCGGGCGCTCGCCTGCGGGCTCGCGCGCGGGGGCCCGCGCCCTGCCCTTGGCGCTCACGTCCGTAGCAGCTGTGGTGTCGGCGGCCATGCTTGAGCACTCTACGTGGACCGATCGGAGATCGCCGGGCAGATCGCAGCGCGAAAGGAGCACGTGCTCCCCGTCGATACCTCCTAAGATGCCGTGCCGCCAACCACCGAGGAGTCCTACCCAGTGAGCGCCACGCCAAGCGCGCAGTACCGTCTGACGATCCGCGTCAAGCTCGACGACTCCCACGGCATCCTCGGGCATGTGACGAGCGCGATCGGCGAGGCCGGCGGCGTCGTGGGCGCCGTCGACCTCGTAGAGGTCGACGGTAGCCACAGCCTGCGCGACATCGTCGTGGATGCCTCGGGCAGGGAGCACTGGGATCGGATCCTCGCGGCGATCAACGCGATCGAGGGCGCCGAGGTGATCGACAGCACCGACCGCACCTTCCTGCTGCACGTCGGCGGCAAGATCGAACAGACCAACAAGCACCCGCTGAAGACCCGCGATGACCTCTCGATGGTGTACACGCCCGGTGTGGCGCGCGTATGCCTGGCGATTGCCGACGACGAAGACAGGGCCTTCCAGTACACGATCAAGCGCAACACGGTGGCGGTCGTCTCCGACGGGACCGCGGTGCTCGGCCTCGGCGACATCGGTCCCCGCGCGGCGATGCCGGTGATGGAGGGCAAGTGCTGCCTGTTCAAGGAGTTCGCGGGCGTCGACGCCTTCCCGATCTGCCTGGACACGGCCGACCCACAGGAGATCGTGCGGACCGTCAAGCTGATCGCGCCCGCGTTCGGAGGGATCAACCTGGAGGACATCTCGGCGCCTCGCTGCTTTGAGATCGAGGAGCAGCTCAAGGAGCAGCTGGACATCCCCGTCTTCCACGACGACCAGCACGGCACGGCCGTGGTCGTGATGGCGGCGCTGCTGAACGCCGTCAAGCTGACCGGCCGGCGTCTGGAGGACCTCAGCGTGCTGGTGATCGGCCTGGGCGCGGCCGGGATCGCGGTCACCAGGATCCTGCTGGCGGCAGGCGTGAGCAAGATCATCGGAGCCGACTCGCGCGGGGTGCTGCACGTGCAGCGCGAGGACTACCTGGACGGGTCGATGAACAAGGTCAAGCGCTGGTTCGCCGAGGTCACCAACCCGGACTGCCGCGCGGGCACGCCGGCGGATGTGCTCGACGGCGCGGACCTGCTGATCGGCGTCTCCGGCGCACGCGCGCTGCCGGCACAGGCGCTCGAGCGGATGAACGGCGACGCGATGGTGTTCGCGATGGCCAACCCCAACCCGGAGGTCAACCCCGAGGAGGCGGCCCCGTACGTGCGGATCATGGCGACGGGGCGCTCGGACTACCCCAACCAGATCAACAACGTCCTCTGCTTCCCGGGTATCTTCCGTGGCGCGCTGGACGTGCGCGCGCCGGTGATCACGGAGGAGATGAAGATGGCAGCAGCCCGCGCCATCGCCGCGATCGTGGATGACAGCGAGCTGCGCGAGGACTACATCATCCCGTCGGTGTTCAACCGCGACGTTGCTTCCGCGGTCGCCGCCGCGGTGGCCGAGCAGGCTCGCGCCGCGGGCACGGCGCTGGCGGGTCAGGAGCTCGGCTTCGCCCAGGGCGACGCCGTCACGGGGAGCTCCGCGGGCGCCCAGGTGGTTGACGGGCGCGTGTGAGAGGCTAGGGGCGTGTCTGCCCTGCGCGTGACGGTGACCGGGGCGACGGGTCTGATCGGTCCCTCGCTGGTGAGCGCCCTGCACGAGCGCGGAGCGCACGTGACCGTTCTCACGCGCGACCCCGCGCGCGCGAGGGGCAGGCTCGGCGAGGTGGAGGCCGTGGGGTGGCAGCTATTGAGCGAGCCGGCGCCGGCCGCGGCGTTGGCCGGGCGCGACGCGCTGCTGCACCTCGCGGGAGAGCCGGTGGCCCAGCGCTGGAGTGCGAAGGTCAAGCGCTCGATCCGCGAGAGCCGCGCGATCGGGACGCGCAACCTCGTTGACGGCCTCACGCGAGCGCACCCCCGTCCGCGAACGCTGCTCAGCTCCTCGGCGATCGGCTACTACGGAGCGCACGGAGAGGAGCCGCTCGACGAGGACGCGCTGCCGGGCAGCGACTTCCTGGCGCGCGTGTGCGTCGAGTGGGAGACCGCCGCCGCAGCGGCCACCGAGCTGGACACGCGCGTGGTGCAGGTGCGCACCGGCGTCGTGCTCGACCGCAGCGGCGGAGCGCTCGGAAAGATGCTGCCCGCGTTCCGGCTCGGCGTGGGCGGCCCGGTGGCGGGGGGCAGTCAATACATCTCCTGGATCCACGCCGCGGACGTGGTCGGGATGATGCTCGCGGCGCTCGACGACGAGCGCTGGAGCGGGCCGATCAACGCCACGGCGCCCGAGCCGGTCACCAACCGCGAGTTCTCGAAGGCTCTCGGCCGGGTGCTCCGGCGTCCTTCGCTGCTGCCCGTGCCGGGCCTGGCGCTGCGTGCGCTGTACGGCGAGATGGCCGAGATCGTGACCACGGGCGCGCGCGTGATGCCCGCCAAGCCGCTGGTGCTCGGCTACGAGTTCGCGTACCCGCGCTTGGAGGAGGCGCTGCGCTCGGCGATCGCGGCTGGCTGATGCCGCGCCGGGCGCTGTGCCGCCCACCGCACGGCCGACGCGCTGGCTCACACCGGCGCGGGAACGCCCTCCGCGCGCCGCACGCCACGGTTGTCGGTCTCGATGATCACCCGGCAGGGGCGCCTGCTGAGCAGGTAGGCCGCGGTCGGGCCGATGCGCTGCTCGCCCGCGGGTGCGTGAATCGCCGACCAGTAGATCACGTCCGAGCCGACGCGTTCGGCTTCCTCCACGAGCGCCGCTCCGGGGTTGCGCGTGCGGATCAGGCCGGTGTGGATCTTGATGCCCGCGCGCCTGGCCTGGATGCGAGCGCTCTCGAGCACCGAGCGGCCGTGGGCCTCCTCCTCTTCCAGCCCCGCCTCGAGCGACAGCTGGCTCGGCACGGGCAGGACATATATCGCATACACGACGCCGTCCGCTCCGATCAGCTTGGCGGCGCTGCTCAGAGCGGACGCGCTGACGTCGTCGCCGAAGATCGGCACGAGCGCCGTGCGGTACTCGAGCTCCTCGAAGTCCGCCGGGCGCTCTGGACGCTCGATCCGGTAGTCCTTGCGCGGGTCGAGGCCCTGGCGCTTGCGGTAGATGAAGTAGCCGGCCATGCCGAGGATCATCCAGGGGATGCCCACGTAGCGAGCCTCGACGTGCAGGGTGGTCACCGCGACCCAGGCACCGAAGGTCCCCACGCCGCCGATCACGGCGGTCATCGGGATCGCCGCGCCTTTGACCCGTATGTTCCAAGGGGCGCGGTAGGGGCGCTCGCGGTCGGGGTCTTTGATCCGCAGCGCCACGATCGCCGCGTGCGCGGTGGTGAACGACAGCATCGCCCCGAACGAGTAGAGGTTGCCGAGCACGCCGGTGTTGCCATACAGGATCAGCACGCCCGCGAGCGCGGAGAAGAACACGAGCGTGAACCAGGGCGTGCGATACCTGGCGTGCAGCTGCGAGAACAGCCGTGGCAGCTGGCGGTGCTCGGACAGCGACCATGACAGGCGCGAGATGCCGATCATCCCCGCGTTGGTCGCGATCAAGAGGATCGTCGCGGCGAGGAGCCCGACGTAGTACTCGGCCAGTTTCAAGACGGTGCCGTGCAGGCCCAGGCGCGAGATGACCCCGAGCACCGGGTCGTTTTCGAAGAACCCGCCGAGCGCGGTCGCGTAGCCCGGGTGGGGGAAGGACTGTTTGAGCTCGGCGCTGTAGCCGACGCCGTGGTGCACCACCGGCAGCGCCGAGAGGGCGACGACCGAGATGCCCGCGTAGACGCCGAGCACGGCGAGCACGACCAGGTTGACCGCCTTGGGCACCTGCACGCCGGGATCCCTGGCCTCCTCGGCCATGTTGGCGACGGTCTCGATCCCGGTGTAGGCGAGCATCGCCAGCGACAGCGCGAAGATCAGTTCTTCCCACGTGGGCACAGTGCCGAGATGCACCTGGTTGATCAGCAGCGAGGGGTTCAGCACGAGCACCGTGCCGACCCCGATCAGCAGTATCTGGGTGCACAGGTCGAGGATCGCGAGGATCAGGTTGAGCCTCGCCGACTCGCCGAGGCCGCGGATGTTCAGCCACACGAGCAGGGCGACCACGATCAGCCCGCCGATGATGTCGTCGGGGTTGTGCTTGAGCGCGTGCAGCCCGGGGAACGCGCTCAGGTAGTGGGGCACGAAGAAGGCCGAGATGGCGATCGTGAGGATGTAGTCGAGGCTCAGCGCCCATCCCGCGAAGAACGACACGACGTCGTCGAAGGCGTGGCGCGCAAAGGACGAGGAGCCGCCCGCTTCGGGGAACATCGAGGCGCCCTCGGCGTAGGTTTTGGCCGTCAGCGCGAACAGCCCGCCCGCGAACAGGAAGACGAGCGGTGTCAGGCCGAGCGCGTGGGCGGCGACGAGGCCGAGCGCGTAGTAGATCGATGAGCCGACGTTGCCGTATGCGGTGGCGAACAGACCCGAGACGCCGACCGACCGGCGCAATCCGTGCTCTGACAGGCGTGCCATCGGCCCGGGAGCGTACAGGTGCCCACCCACGCTGCAAAATCCCATGCACCACAGCCGCGAAAGCAGGAACGCGCCGTATGATCCCGACGAGCTGGGGCCCGCAACGATGGGCGGGCGGGCTCCAAAAAGGCAAATGGAAACCGCGCGACGCGAAAACTACGACTCCGGCGAGGACTTCGTGCTCGAATACGGCGAGCTTCGCTTCACCTTCAACGAGGGTGACTTCTCCGAGCGCTGCGAGCAGGCCGCGCTGAAGCTCGGGTTCGTCGGCGGGCGCTTGGGCGAGGAGGAGCTCGAAGACCTCGTAAACCTCGCCGTCAACGGCGAGATCCTCGACCCAGCCTCAGGACTGGGCGAACACGTCAACGACTGCTGGCCGGAGCTGATCGGACCGGCGGAGCGTTCGCTGGTGCACTGGCTGCGCCGGCTCGTGTTCCGGGGGGCGTGGCTCGATCAGCGCGTCAAGGAGGGCGAGCTCGGCGTGAGCTTCAACGCGCAGACCGGCACCTTCGCCTACGTGCAGCCGGCCGAACGCGGATCGGCCGGCGGCGAGCCGATCGAGCTGGCACCCGAGCCCTCGTGGGGCCGGGTGGCCTATCGGCGCTAGCCAGACGCCTCGACGGCGGCCGCGCGCGCTCTGGTGATCGCCGCGGCGCCATCCTCGCCCACCAGCAGCTCGGGCTTGAGCGTAGCGCTGGCGGCGAGATCGAGGATCGGCTGGCGCCCGGTAGAGGTGAGCGCAACATCGAGCGCGATCACGGTCGTCTCGCCGCCGGGCGCCTCCCTGGCCGTGGCGACTACCGTCAGCGAGCCGCCATCGCGGAGGTTCCGCGCAGCCGCGAGCGCCTTGCGCGCGGCCTGCGGATGAAGCCCGTCGAGGCTGTCGATCGCCACCAGCGCATCGCCGCCGCGGGCGGCCACCCGCTTGGCCGCGTCGATCGCGCGCTCGACCGCCTGGTCCTGCGAATCGGCCGACGCAGCGAACGTGAGCGCCGCGGCAGGCGCAACCGGACCCTCGCGCCACTCGGCGATCTCCTCGGGCCTGGCGCCGGTCAGCACGAGCGTGAGCTCGAGATCCTCGCGCCCGTGGACAGCCTGCAGCAGGCGGCGCAGCGTCTCGGTCTTGCCGGAGTGCCGTGCCCCCACGATCACCGCTCGCGAACCCCGACCGAGCGGGGTCAGCCACTCGATCGCCTCCAGCGTGGGGTCCTGAGAGCCGAGCGCAATGCGCTCGCTCGGCCAGTTCACCGTTAGCTCGTCGTAGCGGGCCCCGTCGGAGACCGTGTCGGCGGACTCCCCGTTGATCGTGTCGATGCGCACCAGAGACGGGTAGCGCTCGGAGCGGCGGGGCGTGCGCACCGGCCCGGTGACCCGGTCGCCGGAGACGAGCTCACAGCGGCGAACCTGGGCGGCGGAGATGTAAACGTCCTCGTCGGAGGGCTCCGGCGGCTCTACGCGCAGGAACGCCGAGCCGTTGCCGAGCAGCTCGACCACGCCCGCGGCGATGCGTGCGGCGACCTCCACCTCGGGGTCGGATGCGCCGACCCCGTCCGCGGTCTCTGTGGCATCGGCGGGCCGCGAGCGGCGCGAGCGCGGCGAGCGGCGCCTGCGCGGGCGCTCGGCGGCCGCCGACTCCGACCCAGCCGTTCGGCCGCTGCGCGCCGCCGCCGATCGCTCGGGCTCCTGCTCGGGCTCCTGCTCGGGGATGCGCGCACCGCCGTCGCTCTCCTCGGTGGAGCTCGCCTCGCCGAGGATCGCGTCGATCAGATCGGCCTTGCGTAGCCGCCTGAAGCCCTCGAGACCGATCTGGTCGGCGATTGCGTGCAGGTCGGCCAGAGGACTGGCCTCCAGTTCGGAGCGCTCGAGTACAGCCATCGGGGTTCCTTCTTTCGTAGTGGATGGGTGGTTGGCGTCCAGCCGCGTTGGACAGCAGCTGGCACCCGTGGATGACCCTCAGCCTAGCGCCTCGCGGTCGTAGCGGATTTCATCGGGCAGGGCGAGATCCCTGCTCGGCTCAGTTTCGCCTGTGAGCGCGGCACGCACGGCGAGAAAGTCGGCGCCGGCGGCGACGTCGTGCAGGCGGAAGATGTGCGCACCCTGCTCCACGCCGTGGGCGAGCGCGGCCAGCGTGCCGGCCAGGCGCTCGCGCGGCGGACGTCCGGTGAGGGCGCCGATGAAGTCCTTGCGCGAGATCGCCATCAGCAGCGGTCGCCCGAGCTCATGCAGACGACCGATCTGCGCCAGCAGCTCGATCGTCTGCGCCGGCGTCTTGGCGAAGTCGGGTCCGGGGTCGAAGATCAGCTGCTCGGGCGCAACCCCGCGCGAGATCGCCACGGCGGCGCGCTCGCGCAGGAAGGCCAGCACCTCGCCCGTGACGTCGCCGTAGAGATCGGAGCTCTGTAGCCGTTCGCGCGGCGCGGCCCGCGTGTGCATGACAACGAGCGCGGCGCCGGTCTGCGCGCACACCCCGGCCAGGCCCGGGTCGCGCAGCCCGCTGACGTCGTTGACGATCCTGGCCCCGGCGGCGATCGCCGCCCGAGCGACGGGCGGCTTGTAGGTGTCCACCGACACGAGCGCTCCCAGCTCGCCGACGATCCGCTGGACGAGCGGCACCACCAGCTCGATCTCGTGCGCCGCCTGGACCGGCGGGTCGCAGGTCGAAGCGGACTCGCCGCCGACGTCCAAGATGTCCGCTCCCGCGGCGAGCAGCTCCCCGGCCAGCTCGAGCTGCGCATCGAGGCTGGCGTGCAGCCCGCCATCGCTGAAAGAGTCCGGCGACGCGTTGACGATCCCCATCAACCACGGCCGCTCGCCCAGCTCGAGCGTCAGCTCGACCGCGCGCAGGCGGTGCGTGGGGGCGTTCACGCCGGCGCGGGCGGCGCTCGCAAGCTCGCCGGGCTGACGCCCACCCGCTCGGCGTCAGCGACGATCCCCTCGGCGCGGGCCTCCTCGGCGAAGCGCGCCAGCTCGAGCGCGAGTCGCTCAGCGCTCCAGCCCAGCTCGCGCGCCATCACATCGCCGACGCGCCGCACCGGCGGGACGCCGCCGCCAGGCACCTCTGGGGGCAGGGCGACGTTCGATTCCTCGGCGCTCAGCGCACGCGCGGCCAGCAGGCCGAGGCGGGTGCGTCGCAGGAGCACATCGCCGATCGAGCGCGCCTGCTCACGGCGAGCGGCCAGCGCGACCTCCGCGAGCAGGTCGGGTAGGCCCTCGACGATTGGCTGCGCGAGCTCTCCACGGTCGGCTGCGAGCGCGAGCACGTCGTGGGCGGCGTGGCCGTAACGGGAGGCGAGCGCCTGGTAGGGATCAGGTCCAGCCCGCCCCACCCGCCCCACGCCCTCCACGCGCGGCAGCTCCTCCGCGCTGATCGCCTGGCCGAGCGGGATCTCGTGCGTGCGGCACGGAGCGTCTCGCGCGTCGCGCTCGACGATGCGATCGACGGTCATCTTGGCCATGCGCCGCCATGTGGTGAGCTTGCCGCCGGTGATCGTGATCATGCCGGAGGAGGTCTCATACAGCTCGGCCTTACGCGAGATGTCCACGGACTTCTTCGGATCGCCGGTAGAGATCAGCGGGCGCACGCCCGCGAACGCGCCGGTCAGCTCGCCCGGGCTGATTGCCGTGCCGAAGAAGGCGTTGATCGCCTCCAGCAGGTAGTCGATGTCCTCGAGGGAGGGCCTGACGTGGTCGAGGGGACCCTCGTAGTCGTTGTCGGTCGTCCCCACGAGCGTGTGTCCGAGCCACGGCAGCGCGAAGATCGAGCGCCCCTGGCCGGCGGGCACGATCGCGCCGCCGACGAGCGGCAGGTGCTCGTGCCTGATCGTCACGTGCGTTCCGCGGCTGGGCCTGATGCGCGGCAGCTCGGCCTCGTCGTGGAGCTCCTGTGGCCTGAGCTCGTCGGCCCACACGCCGGTGGCGTTGACCACGTTGGCGGCGCGCACGTCGAAGCGCTCGCCGCTCTCGGCGTCGAGGACCTGCACACCGTGGGCGCGACCGCCGTGCTCGAGCAGGCCGGTGACGTCGATGCGGTTGGCGCAGACCGCGCCGAAGCGCTCAGCCTCGCCAAGCACGGTCAGCACGAGGCGCACGTCATCGGTCTGGCAGTCGTAGAAGAGGTAGCCGCTCGTCGGCTCGCGCGCAACGAGCGCGGGCAACAGCTCGCACACCTCCTCACCGGAGATCATGCGGTGGCGCTCCGGGCTCCAGGACTCCGCTCCCTCTGGCTGCGCCGGGTCGCCGCCCTGAGCTCGCTCGGCCCGCGCGCGCCGTCCCCGCCGCGAGCGCAGGCGGTCCCTGTCGACGGCCATCACGTCGTAGAGGTTCAAGCCGACTCCGACCAGCCGATCCGGGCGCGCGCCCTCGAACGCGGGCACCACGAGCGGCAGCGGGCGCACGAGGTGCGGGGCAAGCGCCACCATCAGCTGGCGCTCGAGCAGCGCCTCGCGCACGAGCCCCAGGTCGAAGTTCTGCAGGTAGCGCAGGCCGCCGTGGACGAGCTTGCTCGAGCGGCTCGAGGTCCCCGACGCGTAGTCGGCGCGCTCGAGCAGCGCGACGCTGTAGCCGCGTGTCGCAGCATCCAGGGCGACGCCCGCGCCGGTGATGCCGCCGCCTACGACCACGACGTCGAACTCGTCGCGCGCGAGGGCCGCTAGAGCCTGGCTGCGCTCGATCACGAGCGCAGTGTGGCAGACCACCGACGCGTCTCATGCCAACCACCAACGCTTCTCATGCTGTTCAGGCGGGCGCATGCGCCCGCCTGTGAGGGGCCGCATGCGGCCCCTCATCGGGACGGCACATGTGCCGTCCCGCCGGACCGTGCATGCACGGTCCGGACCCAGCTCACGAAGACGCACATGTGCACCCCCGCGCACGGTGCATGCACCCTCCGGGTCCTAGATATGCGCGAGCTCGGCGGCGATCTCGCTCACGGCAGACTTCGCGTCCCCGAACAGCATCGTCGTCTCGGGCTCGTAGTAGAGCTCGTTTTCGATGCCCGCGAACCCGGGGTTCATCGAGCGCTTGATAACGATCACCGAGTGGCTGTCCGCGACCTCGAGGATCGGCATGCCGTAGATCGGCGAGGAGGGCGTGTTCTTGGCCGCGGGGTTGGTCACATCGTTGGCGCCGATCACGAGCGAGACGTCCGTGCGCCCGAACTCCTGGTTGGCCTCGTCCATCTCCTCGAGCTGGTCATAGGGGACGTCCGCCTCGGCCAGCAGCACGTTCATGTGCCCGGGCATGCGCCCGGCGACCGGGTGGATCGCGTAGGCGACTTCGACTCCCCGCGCTTCGAGCGCCTTGGCCAGCTCGCGCACCGCGTGCTGGGCCTGGGCGACGGCCATGCCGTAGCCCGGAACTATCATCACGCGGTTGGCGTAGGCGAGCTGGATCGCCGCGTCGGCGGCGGTCGTCGAGCGGACGCTGCCGGCGTGCTCGCCGGCTCCGCTGGCGCCCTCGATCGCGCCGCCGCCGCCGAACCCGCCGGCGACGATCGCGGGGATCGAGCGGTTCATGGCGACGGCCATCAGGTTCGTGAGGATCGAGCCGGAGGCGCCGACGATCATCCCGGCGACGATCATCGCCGGGTTGTTGAGCGCGATTCCGGTCGCCGCGGCTGACAGCCCGGTGAAAGCGTTCAGCATCGAGATCACGACCGGCATGTCGGCGCCTCCGATCGGCAGCACGACCGCGTTGCCCAGCAGCGCGGCGCACACCAGCATGCCGATGAAGATCCCTTCGGAGTGATCGCCGGCGGCTATATCGACGCCGGCTGCGACGGCGAGGACGAGCAGCACGAGGTTGACGATCTGCTGGCCTGCGCCCAGCGTGATCGGGCGCCCGGGCAGGATTTCCTGGAGCTTCCCGAACGCGATGTTCGAGCCCCAGAAGGAGACCGACCCGACGATCGCCGCGAACAGTGAGAAGATCGCGATGTACGTCGGTGTGAAGGAGTAGCCGTTGGTGAGGCGGAACTCCGACCAGGAGATCAGGAACACGGCGCCGCCGCCGACGCCGTTGAACAGCGCCACCATCTGTGGCATCGCTGTCATCTTCACCTGGCGTGCCGCCGGCACGCCGACGGCGGCGCCGAGCGCGATGCCGAGCGCGATCAGCCCCCAGTTGCCCTCGTTGGGGTTGAGCAGCGTGGCGACCACGGCGATGACCATGCCGACCGCCGCGGTGCGGTTGCCACGGACGGCGGTCGTGGGACCGGATAGGCCCCTCAACCCCTGGATGAACAGCGAGAAGGCGACGATGTAGAGAACGTCGAGGAAGCTCTGGTTGTGCAGAAAGGAGGTCGCGAGCACAGGCGCTGCGGTCACGGCGTCGTCCCCTTGCGCTCGGGATCGCGCTCGCCCTTACCTGCGTCCCCCCCGCTTTTACCTGCATCCCCCCCGCTCCTGCCGGTGTCTCGCCCGCCCGGCTTGGACTTGAACATCTCGAGCATGCGGTCGGTGACCAGGAAGCCACCGACGATGTTGATCGTGCCGAAGACGATCGCGATCACGAGGATGACCTTGTTGAACGTGTCGTTGCCGGCCAGGCCGATGACCAGCAGGCCGCCGAGCAGCACGATCCCGTGGATCGCGTTGGTGCCGGACATCAGCGGGGTGTGCAGGGTGTTGGGCACCTTCGAGATCACGACGAAGCCGATGAAGCCGGCGAGCACGAGGATCGACAGGTTCGTCGTGAGGGTGCTGGCGAGGATCATGCCGCGGCCGCCACGGTGGCCTTCGCGCCCTCGTTGACGATCTCGCCGTCGCGCACGACGCACGCGCCGCTGACGATCTCGTCGTCGAAATCGAGCGCCAGGTGGCCATCGTCGCCGATGATCAGCTCGAGCAGCGCGAGCACGTTGCGGGCGAACAGCTGCGAGGCGTGCTCGGCCATGCTCGACGGCAGGTTCAGCGGCGAGACGATCTTCACGTCGTGGCGCACGACGGTCTCACCCGGCTCCGTCAGCTCGCAGTTCCCGCCCGCCTCGCCCGCCATGTCCACGATCACCGAGCCCGGCTTCATGCCCTCGACAGCCTCGGCGGTGACCAGCTTCGGCGCCGGCCTGCCGGGCACGAGCGCGGTCGTGATGACCACGTCGAAGCCCTTGATCGCGTCGGTGAGCGCCTGCTGCTGGAGGGCGCGCTCCTGCTCGGTCAGCTCGCGCGCGTAGCCGCCCTCGCCGCTGGCCTGCACGCCGAGATCGAGCCATTGCGCGCCGAGCGACTGCACCTGCTCGGCGACCTCCGGGCGGACGTCGTAGCCGGTCGTGCGCGCGCCCAGGCGTTTTGCCGTGGCGATCGCCTGCAGGCCGGCGACGCCGACGCCGAGCACGAGCACCTTGGCGGGGGGAATCGTGCCAGCGGCGGTCATCAGCATCGGGTAGAAGCGGCCGATCTCCTCGGCGCCGAGCAGCGCCGCCCTGTAGCCGGCGACATTGCTCTGCGAGGACAGCGCGTCCATCGCCTGCGCCCGCGAGATCCGCGGAATCGCCTCCATCGCGAACGCCGTCGCCTTCGCGTCGGCGAGCGCGCGCGTGGTCTGCGGGCTGGTGAGCGGCGCCAGGAACCCGATCAGGATCGAGCCCGACCCCAGCCCGCGGATCGCCCGCGGGTCCGGTGGCGCGATCGTGACGACCACATCGCATTGCCATACCTCGGCGTCGTCGTGCGCGATCTGCGCACCGGCAGCTGCGAACGCAGCGTCGGTCAGCATCGCCTCAGCGCCGGCATCGCTCTGGACGACCACCTCGAGACCCTTGGCCTTCAACTTGCCGACCACCTCCGGCACAAGCGCCACACGGCGCTCCCCGGCCGCAGTCTCCTTCGGAACACCAATGCGCATATGAGGAGCGAGAACGTATCCGATCCCACGGATGGGGGCGGCGCGGTATGCGAGACTCGAGCTGCGATCCGGCCATGACAGTGAACCTGACCCGCATCTACACCAAGCTCGGCGACGGAGGCGAGACCCACCTCGGCGACATGAGCAGGGTGTCCAAGCTGCATCCGCGCGTGGAGGCGTACGGCACGGTCGATGAGCTGAACGCGACGATCGGCGTGGCTCTGCTGCAACCCGGTCTCCCCGAGGCGTTCGCGGCGTGGCTGCGGCGCGTGCAGAACGACCTGCTCGACGTGGGCGCCGACCTGTCGGTGCCGGCCCCGCCCGGCGAGCAAGCGGACGATCGGGCGGGTGGAAGCGCTGACCCGTCCGCACGGGCACGGCTGCGCGTCGGCGCCGACTACACGCAGTGGCTCGAGCATGCATGCGACGAGGTCAACGTCACGCTCGAGCCGCTGCGCTCGTTCGTCATCCCAGGAGGCACCGCGGCGGCCGCACACCTGCACGTCTGCCGCACGGTCTGCCGCCGCGCGGAGCGCCGCGCGATCGCCGTGGGCGTGGAGGCGAACCCGGAGGTGGTGCGCTACCTGAACAGGCTCTCGGACCTGCTGTTCATCCTCAGCCGCGCGGCCAACGTCCAGCCCGGCGAGAGCGAGCACCCCGAGCCGATATGGCACCCAGGCGCGCACGGATCGGACGCCGAGCCACCTCGCTCGTGAGCTACCGCCGAAGACGCCGTGACCGCGGTGCGCCCCTGCTCGGCTACGGGTCGGCGCGTGGCGGCCAGCGCCGGTCGGCGGCCCGCAGCGCGGCGACGGCAAGCGCCGTCCAGAAGGCCGCCACCAGGTAGCCGCCGAGGACGTCGCTCGGCATGTGCCAGGCGAGGATCAGCAGCGCGCAGCCGACGGCTACGGCGAACACAGCGCCGACGCCCGCAACGATCGGTCGCAGACGACGCGGCACGACGAGCACGGCGGACAGGGCGAGCGCGAGCGCGGCGGTCGAGTGACCGCTCGGCCAGGACGCTGAGCCGATGTGAATCGCGCCGACCTGGACATGGGGATGGGCGAGCAGTGGCTTGAGCGTCTCCGACGTCAAGGGGGCGAGGCCCATCACCGCGGCGACCGCCAGCGCGACCCGCGGGCGCTCGCGCGCGAGCGCCAGGGCCATCAGCGCCACGCCCCAGAGGACGAACAGCAGCGGGCCGAGCAGGTGCAGCAGGAAGTTCGCCGTCCCGTCCACCTGAGGTCGGCTGAGCAGCGTGAAGTCGTGCAGCGCCACCGCATCCTTCAACTGGACGGCCGGCACCAGCTCGGCGACGACCCACACGAGCGCCAGTCCCGCCACGCACAGCCCGGCCAAGCCGAGGGCGCTCGCGGCGCCCGCGCGTTCGGCTCTCCGAACGACCGGCCTCGGGGACATCGTCCCGGCGGTGTACGCGTGTCCCGACATCTTCAGCACAGGGTATGAGGTTCGCTAAAGGGCGGGTGAACGCTCACCCGGTCACCGGTGCGAGGACGCCGCCGAGCAGCGCGCCGAGGGCGCGCGCGGTCGCATCGAAGCCGCGGGCCGAACGCGAGGCTGTGCGTGGCGCCGGTGCAATCGGGAGGGGCTTGCGGGCAAACGCCGTCAGGGCCTGTGCGGTCACCCACACGGGCGTCTGCGAGCCCGTGCGGGAGTAGCGGACACTTCCGTCGGCGCCGATCAGGCTCTCGAGGTAGCCCAGCGGCGAGCGACTCCCCGTGCGCGTGATTGTTTCGGGGTCGCGCCCGGCGGCGAGCAGGCCCTGAATCGCCCAGGCGGTCGACTGGGCGTTGGATTGGCCCCCCAGCTGCTGCGGATAGCCGCCGTCGAGGTTCTGGGCGCGCACGAGGAAGCTGCTCGCGCGGGCGAGAATCGTTCCCGCGTGCCCTCCCGCTCGAGCATCCGCGGTCGCGACGGCCTGCACGACAGCGGCGGTGTCGTCGACATCGCTGCCGCCGCCGCGACCGGCAAAGCCGAAGCCGCCGTCGGCTTCCTGCTGGCGCCCCAGCCAGCGCGCGGCGGCGTGTACGACCGGGTTGCCGGCGGGGTAGCCCGCGGCGCGCAGCGCGAGGATCGCGAACGCGGTCAGGTTGCTGAGGTGCCCGAACGAGCCGTCGCCGTCGCGAAAGGTCAGCAACCGTGTCACCGGATCGCCTCCCGGCAGCGAGTGCGCGGATGCGCCGCAGGCATGCAGCGCGAGGATCGTCCGCTCAAGGTCGCCCGCGCCCTGCAGGCTCGACGCCTCGCCTCGGAGGGCATCGAGGACGGTGTGGCCCTCGCGGCGCAGGCTCAGCGGGTCGCGGCCCGCGGCCGCCAGCCCGATCGCGGCCCAGGCCGTGTAGAGCTCGCTGCTGGTCTGCCCTTGCGCGCCGCCGAAGCCGCCGTCCGAGTTCTGCGCGGCCGCCAGATAGGCGAGCTCACGAGCGACGTCGAGGCCGGCAGCGAGGCTGGCAGAGGGGTGGCCCGCGCTGCCGGAGATGTCCACCGCAGGCTGCGCACTCGCACTGGCAGCCGCGCCCGCGCGCGCGACCCTGTATCCGTCCACGAGCCCCGCGCATCCCAGGAGCACGACCGCGATCACGACCGGCGCGCTCGGCACGGGGTCCCAGACGATCTCCAGGCGCGTTCGCGCGCGAACGAGCATGCGCAGCAACGCCGGACCGAAGGCAAAGGCGAACAGGAAGCTGGCGACCACATGCGTGACGTCAAAGCTCGAGGCGCTGGCGAGCCACGCGCCGTAGGCGGCGAGCGTGTGGACTCCCCCCTGAGTCCAGGTGTAGAGGTCGATGAGCAGGTTGAACAGCTCCGCCGCGAGCGCGCACGCGAGCGCCAGCGAGAGCCGCCCGAGCGGGCGCCTGTCGAACGCCCGCCCGAGCGTCGCGCCGGCGACACCTACGACCCCCCAGGCGAGCATTTGCCACGGGGTCCAAGACCCCTGGCCGAGAAAGATGTTCGACGCGAGCGCTCCGACCGCTCCAACCGCGAAGCCCGGACCAGGTCCGAAGGCATAGCCGCAGATGAGCACCATCGCGGTCGTCGGCTTGACGTCGGGCAGCGCGGCGAAGGCATCCCGTCCGAGCGCGCTCAACGCCGCCATCGTGGCCACCAGGGCCACCTCCTTTGAGGACGGGCGCGAGCGCTCATACCACCAGAAGCAGGCGGCCAGCGCGACGACGACGATGACCAGCGACGCGAGTTGCCAGCTCATCGAAGCACCTCAGCGCGCGTGGAGTCGCCAATCGCCTTCCGGTTCGCCGCCGCCGCGGCCCGCTCGATCCGCCAGCCCAGGATCGCCTGACCGTGCTCGGGCAGCAGCGCCTGTCCGGCGCCGTCGAGGATGCGCGCTGTTTCGGTTGTGAAGTACCAGCCGCCGGAGAGCACCTCGCCGGCGCTTGCGTCTGCGATCACGCGCCCGTCGGCGAGCAGCAGCACGCGCTCGGCGAAGGTGGCAGCGAACTCGACGTCGTGGGTGGCCACGATCACGGCGGTGCCTTCGGCGCGACGCTCCATCAACCAGCCCGCCAGCGCCCCCTTGGCGCCGCGGTCCATGCCCCTCGTCGGCTCGTCGAGGGCGAGGACCGCGGGTGGGTGCTCGCCGTCGGTCACGATCGCGAGCGCCAGCCGCTGACGCTCTCCGCCGGAGAGATCGCGCGGGTTACGCTCGGCCAGCCCGGACAGGCGCACCCGCTCGATCGCCCCGCTGCTCGCCTCATCGGCGACGCGCTCGTGCAGGAAATAGTCGCCCGGGTTCTGGAGCAGGAGCGCGACCCGGCCGCTGCGCTCGATTCCTCCGCGCGTCGCGGTCATCAGCCCAGCGGCGTGGCGCAGCAGCGTGGACTTGCCGGCGCCGTTGCGACCCATCAGGGCAACACGCTCGCCGGCGTCGAGTGAGAAGTCGACGCCGCGCAGGATGCTCGGACCGTCGCGCACCTCGTGCCACACCCCATGCACGCGCAAAGCCGGCGCATCGCGGGTCCGAGCGCCCGGTCGTGGCAGCCGAGGCCAGCGGCGTGCGGGCGATCGTGGGCCACGGCCCGCATTCCCGCCGGCGAGGCTAGCGCTCTCGCCGTCGCTGGGCTCGAGCAGAGCGCGGGTGCGCAGCGTCGCGCGCGCCTGCCTGACACCCACGGGCGCCGGCTCGATCCCGGCAGCGGCGAACATGCGCGCCGCGGGTGTCTGCAACGGAGGGCACGCGCCGCTCGCCCAGTCCAGCAACGTTTGCGGATCGGAGTCGCTGACGAGCCGCCCCTGCTCGAGGACGACCACGCGGTCAGCCGCCGCCAGGCAGCGCTCGAGGCGATGCTCGATCAGCAGGATCGCCGTATCCCACTCCTGGTTCAAGCGCCGCAGCAGCCAGATCAACTCGTCGCCCGCGACTGGATCGAGCTGTGAGGTGGGCTCATCGAGCAGTACGAGCTTGGGACGGGGAGCGAGGGCGGCTGCGAGCGCAACGCGCTGAAGCTCGCCTCCGGAGAGCTCGTGAGTGGAGCGATCGAGCAGCGAGGCGAGGCCGAGCGCAAGCGCCACCTCCTCGATCGCCCGAGCGACCGCGGCGGGCGGGCGACCGAGGTTCTCGAGACCCAGAGCCAGCTCGGCGCGAACCGTTCCCATCACGACCTGGGTCTCGGGGTCCTGAAACACGGTGCCCGCAACCGCGCCGATCGCGGCGGGACCGTGCTCCCGCGTATCGAGTCCGGCGACGGTGACACGACCCGCGAACTCGCCGCCGTGGAAATGCGGCACCAGGCCGCACGATGCCCGCAGCAGCGTGGACTTTCCCGAGGCTGACAGGCCCGCCAGCAGGCAGAACTCCCCGGGCTGGAGCGCGAGGGTGACGTCGCTCAGCGCCGGCGCGTGCGCGCCGGGATAGCGATAGGTGAGGTGCTCCACCTCGAGCACGCTCATGGCGCGATGCCGCGTCGATCGAGGAACGGAGCGAGCGCGAGCACGGGCACCGCGAGCGCCGCGAGCAGCGCGCCGACGCCGAGGGTGGGATGTAGGAGCGGGTAGACGTCGAAGCGAGCCGCGCCGCTCGCACGCGTGGCAGCGGCGGCGGCGAGCGTGGCGACGGCGGCGAGCGCGAAGTGCGCGTCGTGGCGGGAGACACCGCGCGGCACACGCGCCGGGCGGCCGCCCGCGCCATAGCCGCGCACCTCGAGCGTAGCCGCCACGTCGAGCGAGCGGTCGAGCGATCCCGCGATCACCGCCCGCAGGATCGCCAGCCGGGCGCGCGCACCGTCGGGCAATCCCTGCGGCCGGCAGCGCTGCGCGTCAGCCATCCGCTCGGCGTCACGGGCGAGCACGGGGATCAGCCTCGTGGCGACCGTTGCCGCCAGCGCGGAGCTCGGGTATAGACGGCGCAGCGAGCGCAGGAGCTCATCGGGGTCGACGGCGCTGCTGACGAGCACCGCGGCGAGCATCACGATCACCAGCCGCACGCCGACGAGTAGTCCATAGGCGGCCGCCTCGAGCGTCAGGTTGACCTGACCCAGCGGACCGAAGTAGCCCAAGCGCGCGAGCACCGTCAGCCCACCGCGACTGACGAGCACGTTGACGAGCACCGTGAGGATCAGGATCGGCAGCGCGAGCCTGCGCAGCGTGTGCGCCATCTGGCCTAGGACCCCGCAGGCGTAGCCGGCAACGAGCACGGTGACGAGCATTGCGGCGAGCACGACGGGATGCTGGACGACGAGCGCCGCGGCACCCAGCGCCACGCCGTACAGCGCTCCGATCGAGGCACGCGTCGCGTGCAGCGGGCTCGCCCGGCGCCGATAGGCGATCAGCATGCTCACGCTTCTCCGATCGGGAGGGGCAGCGCACCGGCGGCCGAAACGGCCACCGCGAAGTGACTCCGGAGCGTGGCCTGGTCGAACGCTCGCGCGGCTCGTTCCACGCCTGTGCTGTCGGTTCCGGCGACGACCCACACGGGCGCATCTTCGCCCTGGCGTGTGGCCGCGATCAGTCCCGCGCCGGCGAGCAGCGTCTGCACCGCCCGACCGTTCTGATCGAGCAGCGTGAGCGTGTCTCCCGAGGGTGAGAAGCGTGCGTAGACGCCGCTCACGCGCGGGCCGCGCTCGATGCCCTGGGTGTCCAGGTCCCCCTCCAATCGGAGCCACGGCCCCACCATCACGCGCAGCGTTTCCGGCGCGCCACCGCTGCCGATGGCGGCGATCGCCGCCGGGACGTCGAGCGCGCGCAGGCGCGCGGTCACCGTGCGGCACGCGTAGCCGGATATGGACGCGCATTCGACGCGCACGGGCAGCCGCTTGCCTTCGATGCCGTTCACGAACGGCTCGGGGAATGAGCCCACGACCGCGGCGACTTCCTCGGTCTGGCTCCAGTCGTGTCGGTCCCACCAGACGTGATCGCCGGGATGCACGTTGGTCGCGGCCGCGCCCTTGGGCGCTTGCACGCCGTTGACGAAGTAGAACCAATCGACCGGGTGCCCCGCTTCGTGGCCGCCGGCGAGCCCGCCGATGCTCTGTACGAAGCCGCCGCCGAAGCGGGTGTCGACGGAGTAGTTGCGCATCAGCAGGCTCATCACGGTCTCCTGCCCGCTCACCTTCAGCGGCCCGCTCGGGCGCAGCGCGCGAGCGCCGAATTCGCGCGTGACCAGCAGCTGGATGGCCGTCGGCGCCGGGCCGGCGCCGAGGCCGCAGCCCGCCAGCGCCAGCACGGCGAGCGCCTCGGCCAGCGCGACGGCGGGATTCCTCAGCAGCGGTCTCACCTCACCGCGATCGTCTCCGGGAACGATGGCACGAGACCGGTGCGAGTGGCGCTGATCTGGTAGCGGCCGGGCGTCGAGGGCGCGATCAGCGTCGCCCGTCCGGCGGAGCCGGAGGAGGCGAAGTCGCTGCCGAGCGCGACGATCGCCCCGGCAACGGGCGCGGCGCGGCCTTCGTTTTCATAGCCGCTCACCGTCACGCGCAGCGACGCGCCCGGCGACACAGTCCAGGACGACGGCGCGACTTCGAGCGTGCGCTGGCAGCCGCCGCCGGAGGCCTGACACCAGAACCACAGCACGCGTTCGCCGGAGCGCAGCAGCCGGCCGTCGCCCATCGGGCCGCTGGGATCGCCCGCCCCGGTCGAGCCCGAGACGCCGTTGACCTTGTACTCCCAGCCGCTCTGCCCGCGGTTGCTCTCGCCGCCCAACGAGTACACGAACAACTCGCCGGAGCTCTGCGGCGAGGAGTTGCAGCGGCCGTAGTCGCGCAACGCGAACCGCGGCCCGCCGACCCGCTGAAGCGCGGCGAGCACCGCCAGCGGGGTGCCGGCGGCCACGGCGCAGCGCTTGGCGCCAACGCGCACCGTGATGGCGCTCGCGGTGATCGTGCGGGCCGGGGACAGGATCGATCCGGTCGAGCCGACGATCATGCTCTGGACGCTCGGCGCGGCTGCCGCGCCGCGCGCGGCGAGCTTCGCCTGGACCGGCAGCGCGGCCTCCCCGGCGAGCAACAGCACCGCCAGCGTGGAGATCGACATGCGCCTAGCGGACATAGAACACGATCCGCGAGCTGCCGCGGTCGAGCGCCGTGCGGTTACCGGCGACATCGGTTGCGTAGACGTCGAGGACATAGCGCCCGGGTGCCAGGGCCGCGGGCAGCAGATAGGAGAAGGCGCCGTCGCTCGAGACCTTGAACACGCTCCCCTGGCCACAGCGCGCGTGTAGGAAGCGCTCCCTGACCCCTTCGTAGGCGGAGCAGCGACCCTTGTACTCGCGACGCAGCTCGAGGCTGACCGAGGAGACGGCGCTATGCGCACGGATGCTGCCGGAGAGGACCCTCGGCGCGCGGCCGCGCTTGTACATCTGGCCGTCGGTCAGGTCCGTCACGTCGGCCACGAGCGCGTATGGGCCTTTGTAGGGGCTTGCCGCCGCTTTGAAGCCGGCGACGCCCCCTTCGGAGGTGGACGACCCCGAGCCGGTCGATCCAGATGCAGTCTGCGTCCCGCAGCTGCCGTTGGTGCCTGCTTGAACGTGGATCGCGGCCTCGGTGCGAACCGAGTTAGGTGCGCTCACGCGCACGGTCGCTTCTCCTGGATGGCAGAACGTCAAGGCGGCGCGACCGCTGGCGTCGGTGGTGGCTGGGGCGTCCGCACCGGTGACGGTCGCGCCGGGGGCGTCCGCTCCTTCTCCGCTGGCGCTGTACTTCTTGACGGTCACGACCACCGGTTCACCGACGTTCGCGCTCGCTGGCGCTTCGATCCCGAGCGGGGTGGGGTTGGGCGGGCAGGCTGCGCCGTAACAGGCCGGGAAGAACAGCAGGCGATCGCCTGGGTGCAGTTCGGCTCCGCACGCTCCCACTGGGCTTTCCTCTTCGTCGAGCCAGAACGACCAGTAGTAGTTCGCTGGTGCGCCCGGTTCGAATTCATGGCTCTCGCCGTCGATCGAATAGATTTCGTATTCGGTGAACTTGCCGTTCCACGGCCCGCTCCAGTTGCCGCCGGTGGCCAGCTGCAGAGCGCCAAGAGCGCTTGTTCCGAGACAGGAGTCTTCGGCTTTGCCGTCCTTGACAACGGGTTCCGTCGTGGTTGTGACCTGGGTTGGCGCGAGCAGTGTTTCGGCAGACCCCTCCACCCTGACGGTGACGGTCGCGGGGCCGGCCGCGAGGGCCGCCGAGGCAAACGGGCCCAACGAGAGACATGCGACGCTGAGCGCCAGAGCGACACGACGAGCTGAGAGCATGGAGCCAACCCCTTTCCACGAGGGCTTGTGGGCTTGGGTCGGAGACAGGTCTCCTGGCTCCCGGGCCTACCCCTCCGCGCCTTCCCGAGCCGCCGCGAGCGGGCCAGTGGCTGCACGCCAGATCGGCGTGCCACGATGGGCATCCCCGGTCACAGTGGCGGGTCCGCGCCGGATTCTCACCGGCTTCCCTTGACCACCGACCGTATGAACTCCACGGATCCTACTGCACGCCTCGCGTGCTCCGCCTCGCCGCGAAACGCCCACCCCTGCGAGCGCGCCCGCGCACAGCCGGCTCAGATCCATCCCAACAACGGGCCGAACACGAGACCGGCGATCAGGTTGATGCCCGCCAGCAGACCCACCACCTGCAGCTGGCGCAGCCGCCGGGGCATGTCATACACAGTGAACGCGACCACGTAGAAGGTCAGGTAGCCGAACACCACGATCACGGGGAAGCTGGCCACGTTCCACCACCAGTAGTACCAGTGGAAGACCCCGTCGGCATGCAAGAGCAGCTCGACTCCCACCGAGATCAGTGAGAACCCGATCGCCAACGCCCAGCGGTTGGGGATGCCGAGGATACGTGCGGCGCGATCTCGCGGCAGAAGCTTGACGAAGATCACTCCGTTGATCGCGAAGAACAGCGATATCTCGACCGTGAGCCCGATCAGGATCACGAAGCTGCTGCGACCCGTGACCGTCCACAACGCCGCGTGGCCGTTGAAGTGCAGGACGAGGGCGTTGATGATCTCGTTCACCCAGTCCATCAGCCAGAATGCGATGCCCGCCAGCACCGCACTCCAATTGGATCGCTCGACCTCGACGGCGTAGACGTACACGACCAGCGCCAGCAGCGTGACCGTCGACCAGTCGAACAGCCCCGGTGCCCGCAGTAGGTGTTGGGCTTCGCCCGTGAACTGAGGGACGCTCGCCACGATCGCGAGACCGGCCGAGCCTACCCGGGCCCGACTGAGGCGAGATCGGCGTCGAGATCGCCGAGCGCGGCCTGCTGAACCTCGTCCAGCCTGGGCCCGTCCACGACCAGCCGCCGCGCGGCGTCGAGGTCGTCCGAGCGCCCGAACGTCAGCGCCGCCTTCACTGCGCCGTCCTTCAGATACCAGTTTGTGAACGACCCGTCCTCGAGCGACCCGCGTAGGATCTCCTCGTCCCACTCGTACGCCGGTCCGACATACTCGAGTTCGCCCCAGTCGCCCAACACGGAGTAGAAGTAGGGCACCACCTCGTGCGGGATGTCGCTGCCGAGCATGTTCAGAGCAGCCGTCTTGCCGTGGTTGAAGGCCACGTCCCAGTGCTCCAGCCGCACCGCCGCTCCGCCGTGGATGAGCGAGTCGTACTCGCAGATGTCCCCCGCGGCGAACACGCCCGGGACCGAGCTCTCCAAGCGCGAAGAGCAGCGCACGCCGCCCCGCTCTCCGATCGCGAGGCCCGCCCTCTGTCCGAGCTGCACGTCGGGAGTCACGCCCACGCCCACGACGACCGCGTCGGCAGCCAGTTCCAGGCCGCGACTCGTGAGCACCTTCGCGACCCTTCCGTCCCCCTCGAAGCGCTCCAGCTGGTCGCTCCCGTGCACCCTCACGCCGTGCGATTCGAGCAGATCTTGGAAGAACTGTCCCACGCGAGCGCCGAAGCCCAGTTCGAGCGTTCGCTGCTCCCGCATCACGATCGTGCAGCTCTTGCCCAGCAGCGTCAGCGACGCCGCGACCTCGCAGCCGATGTAGGAGCCGCCGATCATCACGACCTCCTCGGCGTCCGCGACGCCCGCGCGGATCGCGTCGGCGTTGGCGAGCGTGCGCAGGTAGTGGATCTGCTCGAGCTCGCAGCCGCTGACGTTCAGGCGGCGCACGTTGGCGCCGGTGGCAAGCAGCGCCTTGCCGAACTCGACCTCGTCCTTGCTCGACAGCGTCGCCGTGCGCGACGCTACGTCCAGCCCGGTCACGCTCGTGCGCGTCAGCAGCTCGATGTCCTGCTCCGACCACCACTCGCTCGGGCGGAACAGGGGCTCCTCGCGGGTCTCCTCACCGCGCAGGTAGCCCTTGGAGCAGTCCGGACGGTTGTACGGCGCATCGGGCTCGCGTCCGATCAGAAGCACCTCGCCCTCAGCCCCTTCCTCGCGCAGCCAGCGCGCGCAGTTGGCCGACGCCAGTCCTCCCCCGATCAGCAGGTAGTCGACCTTGCGGGCTGACATGCCCGGCACCTTACAACCCTGGCGGGTGGCGCACCGACCAGTGCGCCCAGGTCGGGATCTGGTCGAGGATCCGCCAGCGGGGACCGTCTTCGTAACGGTTCGGACCCACGTCGGTGCCGTCGTGGCTCGTGTCCAGGCGCAGACCCGCAATCAGGATGAAGACGTGCGGCGTCGGGGTTGTCGTCGCGTAGATCGTCACCCAGCGCCCAGCGCCCGGCGCCCCCCAGTTGACGTAGTCCTGGGCCAGCGGGTTATCCCTGACGATTTCGGAGATCCGGCGCACGCCAGCGCGATAGAGCACATAGTTAAGGGTGCTGGAGCAGTCCTCTTCAAGCGCCCCCAACGGGTCCGGATGTCCGCCTGGCCCATACGGCAGGTCCTGCAGCTCGTTGCCCGCCACGACCATCGCCTGGACCGTCGCCGGCACGCCGGTGGGGACCAGCGCGAGATGGCCGTCCTGCGGCGACAGCTCCGCGCGTTCGCCCGCGACAAAACGCACCGGCGTCGGGCTCTCGCCCTCCAGGCGCAGGTCTGCACCTTCCGCGCCTGCACCGCCTTCGCCGACCTCTACACCGGCGAGCGACGTCGACGGACCCGTCGGGGCGGGTGGGGTGGGCGGGCCACCATACCTCGCCGCCCAGCTCTCGACATCTGTTACGTACCAGTCCGCATCGTTGTATGCGAGCAGGGCCTGTCGATAATCGCCAGGGGCGCCGGATGCGCGCAGATAGTTGGCTGCCGAGTAGATCGCGTCCGCCGGATCCCAGCGGTTGGCGCGGCCGTCGCCGTCGCCGTCCACTCCATACCTCGCCCACGTCGATGCCAGGAACTGCATCGGACCCCCAGCCCCCGCCGCGTTGACCGCGCCTTCCCGGGTGCACGACGGATCGGGATCACGCCCGTGGTCGCACTCCACCTTGCCGATCCCCGCGAGGATCGCCCAATCCAGGCCATACCGTTGCGCAGCTTCCTGGTACAGGCGCAGATACAGAGCTGGAATTTCCCTGGCGGCCAGGGCCGATACGCTGTCGCCCGGTGCACCGGACGCGGACGCACCGCCCGCCGCCAGCGACGCACCGCCGAGCGCCGCGAGCGCCGCCACGAGCGCGAACGCGATCGCCACGAGCGCGCCGGCAGCGGTCGCGCCTCGCCGCGCCGCCGCCGGCGTCAAGGCCGGTCCCTGCCGAGCTGCCGTTTGCGGCGCGCCGCCACCTCGCGGGCGTCGCGCAACACGCTGGATTCAGGCCCGCCCGTCGATCTGCGCTCAGCCCGCCCCGCCTCCCGCCAGGCGTCGAACCCCGAACGCGTCCTACGCGATGCGGGCATGCTGTGCCCGCCGTCCCGCATCCGCTGCTGCAGCGCGCCGTCGAGCTCCCTGCTCGCCCTGTGTCGCTCCCGGCGCCCCAACTGCACCGCCTCTCCACCCGCCGCGAGCGTCCTGGCGGTCTCGTTGAGCTCCCTGCGCAGAGCAAGCTCGCGGTCGATCTCCAGGCGCGTCTCGCGCTTGCGGCGGGGGTCCAGCCGTTCGTACTCATCGCGGCCGTAGCCCGCGAGGCCGGCCAGCGCCGCGTAGTCCCGCCTTTCGCCCACCCGACCACCGCGCTCGGCGGCGGTGCCCCGGGTCTCCGCTCGATCACGCGCTCGCACGCCCGCCGGGATCGCAGCCTGTGCGTCGAGGAAGCGCTCCTGCTGCTCGCGGCGCTCGCGCGTGTACATATCGCCGGTTCCGCGTCGCGCGCGCTCCCCTTCGCGCGCCACCTGCCGCGCCGCGTTCAGGGTGTCCTGCTCCCGTTCGATCTCCCCCTTCACGCGATCTCCGCGGTGTCGCAGTTCAGCCGCGCGCCGGGTCTTGCCCGCCGCCAGCGCGCTGCTCCGCTCGCGCCCCACGCGCTCCAGTTGAGCGCGCTTGGCCGCCAGCCGCTGCAGAATCTCGGGGGCATCCCCGATCCGCTCGTGCGCGTCGCGGCGCTCGCCCTCCAGCGTGCGCCTAACCTGCTCGTCCCCGCCAGCCTGCGCCAGCTCTCTTCCACCGCGTGCCAGCTTCCGGCGGCACTCGACGCTCGCTGCCGACGTCGGCCGCCTGCCTTTCGCCCAGCGCGCCGCCGCGATCGCCTTGCGGCTGTCGAGCAGCTCGCTCATGCGCCGCATCGCCGACCGCCGTCCCGCGTGCTCATTGGGCGATCTCCGATCGCCGAGCGCGCTGCCGGCGACGCCGAGTGCGTGATGGCGGCGCGTGTAGGCGCCCCACCAGAACGCCGACATCAACAGCCACTGCGTCCACCAGCCGACGGCGGTCATGGCGGCGAGGATCGCGAGCACCGCCAGCACGACCCCCAGCAGGAACGAGAACACCAGCTTGGAGACGACCGCCCCCAGCAACTGCGCCAGCCATCTGCGAAACAACGTCCGGCCCGCCTCACCGAACGCTGGCGCCAGCACCATCGCGGGAGCCACGAGCAGGTACAGCAGGCTGAAGATCGCCGCCGTCAGCAGCCGCAGAACTACGAATCCCAGCAGCAGCAGCATGCCGAGCAGACCCGCTGCGATCGCCAGCACACCTCCCAGCCGCCACAACGTTCCGCTGACGGTTCGGAACTCGGCCTGCGCCGCGGTCGGACCGCGGCAGTTTTCCGCTTCGCTGCTCTGGCACAGAGTCCGCAGCAGCGAGCCCTGTTCGTTGATCGAGTTGCGCGCTGGCCCGTTCGCGGGCAGGGCGAGGAACACCGCGCCGTTGCTGCGCGCGTCGCGTAGCTGCTCAGCGCTGTGTTCGAGCGCCGCCGACGGCACGCTTCCCGCGCTCGCGCACAGCGCGGGCGGAGCTGAGCTGTGCTGGCAGGCGGGGGCGATCTCGCGTGCGGCGATCTTCAGCCCGGCTGCGCGCAAGCGCGGGTCCAGCTGGGACGGTTCCCGGCACCAGCCGACCTCCCCGAACTCCAGGTAGCACCAAGGCGCTTCGATCGCCTCTGCGAAGACCGTGTCGAGGCTGCTCCCGAGCGCCCGCCCCGCGCTCACCGGCGTGCCCCGGGCGGCGACCGCGAGCGTCCCCAGGCTTGCCTGGTTGGCCCATGCACCGAGCGCCCCAACCGTACCCGTAGGATCGGCGATGATCCACAGCCCGCCGACCATCATCGCTCCCATCAGCAGCGCCTCGCCGAGCGTCTGGGCCACGCGACGGCGGACGATGCCGTGATAGAGCGCCAGCACCGACGCCGCCGCCAGCGCGATCGGCAGCCACGGTTCGGTGAATGTCGCCTGCATCTGACGCAGGCCTCTGCCCACGCCGCCGGCAGCAGCGCTGTCGAGCAGATCGATCGTGAAGCACCACTCCACCATCACGACCAGCGCGTGCACTGCCCACACGAGCGCCATCCACAGAGGCGTCACGAACAGGTCCTGCACCGTGCTCGGCAGCCACGAGCCGAAGTCGAGCACGCCGGTGGCTATGTGCACGTCGATGCCGTAGTCGCCGGTGGGCGCCGGCGCCGCCACGAACCCTGACGTTTCGCAGTTGCGTCTATTCGTCGCCGACAGTTCCCCGGCGAGCGAGCCCCTGCACGTGGGGCTGCCCAGGCCGTTGCTCACCAGGGGGTCCACCTCTGCCTGCGGCGTTTCGCCAACGCCCTGTTCGGCTGTGCCCGTGCCCGTGCCCGCGCCCGTCTGCGTCGCTGTCGAGGTCAGGGGAGCCCCGCTCGGCGCCCGAGTTAGGGCAGTCCCGGTGCGTGCCGACACGCTCTGCGCATCGGCTCGGTGGGCGCGCTCGATCGGGGTGGCGCGTGCGAGCGCTGGCGCACAAGACCCACCGCATCCGGCACCTACCGCGAATGCGACGAGCGTCGCCAGCGCGGTCGGGTGGGCGTTCACTCAGCTCGTGGGCGTCGTCGAGAACGCGCGCAGCAGCGACGGCACCACGACGTCGACCTGGATCGCCTCCACCCGCCCGCCGTGGTCGCGAAACAGACACCGACCCCCGTCGAGCTCGAGCAGGCTCTGGCACATCCGCCTGTCGTCCGGGTCCAGCCCGAGCAGCGACAGCGCGCGTGCCGCCTCTGTGTGCGAGCGCATCCCGAACACGAACGTCGCGCCGATCAGGTTCTCGAGCGACTCCCGCTCCCCGATCAGCGCATCGGTCACCAACTGCGTGCTGATTATCGGAACCGCCAACTCCGAGCGACCCATCCTCTGCAGGGAGCCGAGCAGCGTCCGGCCCACAGGATCCCCCAGCAATCGCCATCCCTCATCGAAGGAGAACAGCTTCAGCCGATCCCGCTCGGCGCCCAACAGGTGCATCGCGAACATCGCGATCAATCGCACGATCTGCTCGCCTACCCGCTCGGCCTGGGAGTACTCCGAGCGCGGCATCCCCGGGGGCGGAGCCGGCAGATCGCGGATCGGCAGATAGGTCACCTGCCGGTGCCCTACGGGCGGCAGCTTCACGGCGGGGTCCGCGAACCCGAGCTGCGTGAGCCCGGAGCGAGCATAGACGGCGAGCGCCTTGCCGACCTGTGTGTCGATCTCGTCTCCCGCTTCGAGTGCGCTCACCACCTCGCGGCAGGTCGGATCGGGTGAGCGTGCAAGGACACGGTCGACCGCACCAACCACCGCGGTCTCCCAGGCCGCCTCCGCCCTCGCAGGTAGGAGGTCGCGCAGAAACGACACGGCGGCGTCCTGACGAAGATGAGCGGGCGCGACCCTGAGTGGGTCCAGCATGCCGCGCAGCCCGGGGTCTCCTCGCAGCGTCACGCGCTCCACATGTGGCGTCACGTCCGGCAGCAGATGGAAGCGGTGATCGCCCTTGGGGTCACAGTCGATCACCCTCGCGCCCTGCAGGAATCCCTCGTACTCGAGCTTCTGTGCCAGCGTCGTCTTGCCCGATCCGAGCGCGCCGACGCTGAGAATCGTCGCGTTGCCGTTGCTGTCAGAGCCCTCACGAAGATTGAAGGTGACCGGCTGCCTGGATCCCGAAAGCGTGTGCCCGAGGTAGAAGCCCTTGCTCGAACCTGCCTCGTGGGCGGCGGTTGGCATCATCGCCGCGACCTGCTCCGCAGTCAGCGTGTCGTCATAGCCCTCCAGCCTGGTCCTCTGTCCCGGCAGATGCTGGAGAAACAGCTGCAGCTGATCCCCGAGCGGTCGGTGCAGGCGGATCTCCCCGTAGGCCCGCCTGCACATCTCCACGCGCTCCTCAAGCTCCTCCTCGTCAGCAGCCGCGACCGCAATCGCGAGTGTCGCACGCAGGAGCGGCGGTTTGCTCGAAGCCTGCAGATAGCCGAGCAGGTCCCTCGCCTCGTGCGTGCGCTCGTACCCCAGGTCGGAGATCCCCTGCTCGCCGCCGGACTCCGCCCGCACGATCTGATCCGCGTCCTGGATTCGTCGCCGCGCGATCCTCAGCGCCAGCTCGTTGGGCAGGAAGCGCGCGTTCAGCGACAGGTCGATCCCGAACGGCAGGCTTTCCGCCGGCGCGAACATCAGCTCTGCGCGGACACCCGGGAAATGCATGCGCTCCGGCAGGGCCCCCATGACCATCTGTGCCTGCCAGCTCGTGCCGAGCTCGGACTCGACCTTGAGGGCTCTGCCCCGATGCTCGACATAGCCGTCGGCCCAGCGCATCACGTCCCCCTCCAGCGGAGCAAGCACCGCCTCCCCGTTGCGCTCGAACACGAGCGCACGCGGCTCGTGCAAGCCGTCGACCATCGGTTCCCCGAGCCCTCTGCAGAACGCTCTGCGCACCAGCCACTGCAACTCGACGCCCCGCGCCTGGCGTACCGGCAGGAAATCCGACAGCCGCGAGTGGGCCTGATCGGCGCGCACCCTCGCGCGCTCGAGCTCGGACGCCTTCAACACACGCCTGTCGTGCACGGCCAGCGCCCGCATGAGTCCCCCCCACAACTCTCTCGGATGCTGTCCCACCGCGCGCGACACGTAGGAGGCCACATCGCGCTCGGGCTCGCGCAGGCTCACGAGCGCGAACACCGCCGGTTGCGCCAGCCCGACGTCGCCCAGACGCCGAACGTGCTCCTCGATATAGCGCTCTCGTGCGCGTGCGTGGACGCGAGCTGCGCCCGGCCCCAAGTGGCTTTGCTCGCGCAGGCTGCGGGCGTATCGCTCCGACTCCCAGCGTCGGCACACGCGCAGTATCTGCACGTCTGCCTCGATCGCCTCCAGGGCGCCGATCAGCGCCAGGAAGCGGGCGCGCTTGCCTTCCTCACTCAACCACGCGTACGAGGATGTCTCAACCGCGAACGCCGCCCAGCCGTCGTCGAGACCGTGCGCGAACACGCAGTTGCCGTACACGAACGCGATCGGCGCCCTCATCGGCTGCCCGCTCGTACGAGCAGCCGCGCGCCTCGACCGAGCGAGATCACCTGCCCCCGCCGCATGGCGCGTGGCGGCCCCAGCCCCCTGAGCGTGACCGCCCGACGCGCTCCACGGCGGGCGAAGCCCCGACTCCCCTGCTCGATCACGCGACCGGTCCGCTCGTACTCGACGCACACGAGCACCGCACCCGGACCCGTGTAGCGAAGGCGTCGCATGCGACCGTCGGAGCCGTCCGGGAGCAGCACGATCTGCTCGGGACACCAGAGCTCCCCGACCGCCGTACACCGTCGCGCGCCCGCCAGCCGGCGCGGTCCGATCAGGTAGCGCACGAGCGCGTGCCCCGCCAGGTGGAACGTCCGACCCTCCACGCGAATCGCGCTCAGGACCGCAGCGCCCGCGCCGGGCAGCGCGACGTCGCGCAGGTACCAGGGGAGCGCTCTGGCGAGCGCCCCGACCAGCGGCAGGCCTGCGGCGATCAGACTCGCCGCCACGATCGCGATGAAGTACACGACTCCCCGAACGGGCACCCCGCCGGGGTTCAGCCGCAGGCGATCGACGCTGTAGATGCGACGCTCCAGGTCGAAGACCCGGCGATAAGAGCGGATCTCGGTCATGGGGATCCGAACAGCGACGCGACCGTGTCTCGCAGCAGGCTCACACCCGCGGGGGTAGCGAGCAGCACCGAGACGATGCCAACCGCGAACACGCCCGCCGCCTCCCTGAAGTCTCGGCGGAAAGCCAGCACCGTCGCCGCCACGGCGAACGCCAAGCCGATCAAGCTCATCGCTACCGCCCGTCCTGTGTCCCCGGCCTTGGCGGCGGCTGATTCCAGCGAGCTGCCTGCTTTTTCGGGCATCGCTGCGGGCGGCGCCCCGGTCGAGCTCGTGCCCGCGACCGCAGCGCCTGCTGCCGCAGGCGCCGTGGCAATGCACAAGCACGCCACCAGTGGAACTATCCGCCAACGACGACTGCGCGTGTTCATCGGGTCTCCTCGGGGTCGGGTGTCTACGCATCAGGGTCCATCTGCACGGCCGAGACCTCCCAGCGGCCCTGCGCACGGACCACATCCAGTTCGTACGCGAGCGTGTACTGAACGCCCCGTCCGTCCTGGGCCTGAACCGTGGCCGCCACCGAGCTGCCCCCGGGCGCCCAGTCGAGGCGCTGCGTCGACTCGAGGCTCAGAGGCAGCCCCGGGAGCGAGACGCGAGCGCCGGCTGCCAGATCCGCCGCCAGCTCGCTGGAGGACCCAGCCAGGTAGTTGCGCAGGACGCGCTGCACCACTGTCGCCAGCGCGGGATCACCTACTTCACGCAGATGTCCGACCGTCTGCGCCGGCGCTGCAGCTGGGGCGCCCACGAACGCCGGGTAGCCAGCAAGTGCGAGGCTGCCCGCGGCCGTGCGCGTGACCCCCACCGTCAGATACAGCAGCGCACCAGCGTCCGTCTCTGCCGCGACCGTGTATACGTGGTCGCCTGGCGCCAACTCGCGCGTCTGGACCACTTCCACCCATTCGACCCGCTGCTCGCCGCTGGGAGGAAGCTCGAGACCGGCGTCCTGTTCCATCCCCGGCCCGAGGAACGGTTCGAGCGCGCGAGCGTTGGCCTGCGGTTCGGCGGCGTTCCACGTCAAGTAGTGGCGTGCGAAGAGCGCCGCGTACGCTTCGGCCGCCGGATCAGCGGGCGCGGGCGCGCGCAGGGCTGCCGCCGGCAGAACGGGCTTCGGTGGCGCGATCGCGAAGCGCGCGCTCGCGGCCAGCCCGGCGAGCGACAGCGTGTACAGCAGATAGCGTGGCAGTTCGCGTGCCAGGCGGATTCGCCACAGCGCACGGGTCGCGATCGTCACGGTTGGTCGCACGCCTTCGCCGGCCACCCCGCGCTCCTCAGCGCTCGAATCCGAACTCTGACCCGCCCCGGCGCTGCGGCGCGGCGGAAGCTCTCGCCGCTGGGTGTCCGACGCTCGCCGCTGACGCGACCCCGATCGGCGCGCTCCGCTTGCCCAGCACAACATCCGCTCGCGGACCTGCAACCACGCGACGCACGGTGCGAGCGCGATCTGTACGCCGGCCCTGCGCGCGCCGGCGGCGAGACCCGTCCGCGCCCACGCGCTCGCGCCACACGTGGGCGTGAGCAGCACGTGAGGACACGAGCGAACCGCTGGCCGCGAGCAGACCCGCACCGACCCGCCGTCCCCTGTCTCCAACCGCCGACAGGCCGCTGACAGCGATCAGTCCACCCACCGCCCCCATGGTGGTCAGCAGCATCGTCACGCCGGCGACCCTGCGCAGCCGCTGCTCCCTGACCCGCGGCGCCGCCTGGAAGCTCTTATCGCGACTCGCTTCTGTCTCGTCGCGACTCGCGTCCGCGAAGAACTCGTCCTCGTCGTACACGCGGTACACCTCGCGCGACGCTCGTCCTATCAGCGGCATCGCGCCCCCACCGAGCCGTACGCGCGGGCGGCCGGAAGCCGGGGCGGGAGGCCGTCCGGATCCCGGCCGCTTGCGCGTGCATGGGCATCACCGCACTGCCGTCCGTTCAACCGGCCGCCGGCGTCCCAGGGAACATGCCTATGAGTGGGGGGAGATATGTTCATAGGTCGATCCCTGCACCCTCATCCGACATCCGCGCCGCAAGTGGGACATGTCGTTCGTCAGCCGTCATCAGCAGCCGCAGGCGCGCACGCGCGCGCTGCGCCACCTTGCGGTACTTCTCCGCAGACCAGCCGTATCGGCGGCAGAACTCGCCGCGGCTCATCTGCAATCCGACCTGACATGCGAGGACCAGCTGCTGGTCCGGGGTGAGCTCCTGCGCGAGCGCCTGCACGCGGCGCAGCTCCTGGCGCAGGATCGCCAGTCGCTCGGGCTCGGCGCGCGTGTCGACGATCTCGATCTGGGCCTCCTCCAGGCCGCCGATGGACATCGCCGTCTCGAGCGCGGCCTGCATCGGGCTGCGCCCGGACAGCGCGCGCCTGCGATCGTGAATCCTGGAGAGAAAGCGTTGCTCGATCGTGCGGGCCAAATGCAGGCGACTCGAGAACGCCGCTCCGCTGCGCGCGCGCGCGAGGAGCTCGAGCGTCGCCTGGCTGTAGCAGTCCTCGAGGTCCTCCCTTCGCAGCCGATGGCCGTGCGCGCGAAACAGGAGCTCGCGCTTCGCGCGCGCCACCAACGCGACCTCCTCCGCCGGGTCGAACCGATGCGTCGCGCGCGCAGCGGCGGGCCACTCGGCGCCCCACCTTGGTGCCCGCTGCTCGGATCGGATAGACACATGGGGATGTCGCGAGCAGCCGTCGGCAGACCCCCCTCCCAAGGCTCGAAAGCCGCGATCGCGGGCCGGGGCCAAGACGCCGCGCGCGGAGGGCTCCGATGAGCCTCACCGACCATCTGCACGCCCTGGACCGCCGCCAGCAGCGAAGCCCGCGGCTCGGCTTCCTCGTGGCCGTCGCCAAGAAGTTCGGCGACGACCAGGCTGGCCAGCTCGCCGCGCTGATCTCCTATTACGCTTTCGTCTCGCTGTTCCCGCTGCTGCTCGTGTTCGTCACGATCCTCGGCTTCGTGCTCCAGGGCGACCCCGACGAGCAGCGCAAGATCCTCGACGGCACGCTAGGGCAGATCCCGATCATCCGCGACCAGCTGACGCTGCACTCGCTCACCGGCAGCACCACAGCCCTCGTGATCGGCATCGTCCTGGCGCTGCTCGCCGGCATGGGCATCACCAACGCCACCCAGAACGCGCTCAACCGTATATGGGCCGTGCCCTTCAAGCGCCGTCCCGACTTCCTGCATGCCCGTCTGCGCAGCCTGGTCATGCTTGCGATCCTCGGCTCGCTCGCCATCGTCTCGGCCGTCGTCGGCGGCTTCGTCGGCTCCTCCAGCCACCCCGCGCTCACCGTCATCGGCGGCGTCCTGGTGGCGTTCGCGTTCAACCTCGCCCTGTTCATGATCGCCTTCAAACTGCTGACCGCCGCCGAGGTCACGTGGCGCGCGCTCCTGCCCGGCGTCGTGATCGCGTCGGTCTTCTGGCAGCTGCTGCAGCACCTGGGCGGCTACTACGTCGACCACGAGCTCAAACGCCTGAGCCCGCTGTACGGCGTCTTCGCCCTCGTGCTCGGCTTGCTCGCGTGGCTCTATCTCGGCGCGCAGCTGACGATCTTCGCCGCTGAGATCAACGTCGTCCGCCACCGCCAGCTGTGGCCGCGCAGCCTCTTCAGCCCGCTGATCGACGCCGACAAGCGCGCGCTGAGCGCCGCCGCCGAGGCTCAGGAGCGCGTTGACGAGCAGAACGTCGAGGTCAGCTTCGACGAGCCCTCCTAGGCCACTCCTAGACTCTCGGCAAAGTACTTGCGCGCGCAACCACAGCGCGCTATACTAACTAAACTTTCGTAAGCTCATATGGAGCGGATACCTATGTCACCTGCCTCAGAGAAGCCCCAGATCCAGCCTTCCGCATCATCCCCGGAGGGAGAGCCCAAGCCACGGCTGCGGCTCATCCCCCTCGACGACACCGTTGTGTTCCCCAACATGGGCATCACGCTGACGATCGACGTGGGCGACGACGAGCGCGTCGTGCTCGTGCCACGTCACGAAAACGAGTTCCTCGAGGTCGGCACCATCGCCGAGGTCTCCGAGCAGATCCGCCTGCCCGGCGGAGGTCGTGCGGTCGCCATCTCCGGCGAGCACCGCGCGCTGATCGGCGCCGCTGAGACGGGCGCCGAAGGCGAGCTGCGCGTCGAGGTCGACGAGCGTCCCGACCAGGTGCCCACCGACAAACGCACGCGCGAGCTCGAGCGCGAGTACCGCGCCACCGTCGAGGAGATCCTCGAGCTGCGCGGCGACGACGGGCGCATCTCCGCGTTCCTGCGCGCGATCGCCGAGCCCGGCGCGCTCGCCGACTCCGCCGGCTACTCGCCCAATTTGTCATACGAGCAGAAGGTCGAGCTGCTGCGCACGCTCGACGTGGCCGAGCGGCTCGAGCTCGCCGTCAAGCTGCAGCGCGAGAGCCTGGCCGAGCTGCAGGTCCGCAAGCGCATCCGCGAGGACGTCCAAGAGGGCGCCGAGAAGCAGCAACGCGAGTACTTCCTGCGCAAGCAGATGGAGTCCATCCGCAAGGAGCTCGGCGACGACGAGGCCTCCGTCGCGGACGAGTACCGCACCAAGATCGACGAGGCCGACATGCCCGAGCCCGTCAAGGAGCAAGCGCTGAAGGAGCTCGCGCGGCTCGAGCGTATGGGCGAGCAGACCGGCGAGTCGAGCATGATCCGTACCTATCTCGACTGGCTGATCGCGGTGCCGTGGGGCAAGCGCTCCGAGGAGCACCTGGACCCGGTCGCCGCACGCGCGGTGCTGGACGCAGACCACGAGGGCCTCCAGGACGTGAAGGACCGCATCACCGAGTACCTCGCGGTGCGCAAGCTGCGCGCCGAGCGGGGCATCGAGGCCGACGGGCGGGCGGGCAACCGATCCGGGGCCATATTGACTTTGATCGGTCCTCCCGGAACCGGCAAGACGTCGATCGGCGAGTCGATCGCCCGCGCAACCGGACGGGAGTTCGTGCGCATGTCGCTCGGCGGCGTGCGCGACGAGGCCGAGATCCGCGGGCACCGGCGCACCTACATCGGCGCGCTCCCCGGCCGTCTGGTCAGGGCGCTGCGCGACGCCGGCACGATGAACCCGGTGATCCTGCTAGACGAGGTCGACAAGGTCGGCGCGGACTGGCGCGGAGACCCCTCCTCGGCGCTGCTCGAGGTCCTCGACCCCGCGCAGAACCACTCCTTCCGCGACCACTATCTCGACGTCGAGCTCGACCTCAGCCAGGTCATGTTCCTGGCCACCGCCAACGTCGCCGACACGATCCCAGGACCGCTGCTCGACCGCATGGAGGTGATCCGCTTCGACGGCTACACCTCCGAGGAGAAGCTCGCGATCGCCAAGGGCTACCTGTGGCCGCGCCAGCGCGACCGCAACGGCCTACGCGAGGACGAGGTCTCGATCTCAGACGACGTGCTGCGCACGATCATCTCCGAGTACACGCGCGAGGCCGGCGTGCGCAACCTCGAGCGCGAGCTCGGCACCGTGCTGCGCAAGACCGCGACCCGGATCGCCTCCGGCAAGGCCGACGCTCCCGTGAAGATCGAGCTGGAGGTCGTGCGCGACGCGCTCGGGCGCCAGAAGTTCTTCCAGGAGTCAGCCGCGCGGACCGCCACCCCCGGCGTCGCCACAGGCCTGGCCGTGACCGGCGCCGGCGGAGACGTCCTGTTCGTCGAGGCCACCGCCATGAAGGGCGGCGGCTCGGGCGCCAACGGCCTCGTGCTCACCGGCCAGCTCGGCGACGTGATGAAGGAGTCCGCGAGGATCGCGCTCTCCTACGTCCGCGGGCACGCCGAGGAGCTCGGCATCGACGAGAGCGCCTTCGAGAACCGCGAGTTCCACGTGCACGTGCCCGCCGGTGCGATCCCCAAGGACGGGCCCAGCGCTGGCGTCACGATGGTCACCGCGCTCGCCTCGCTACTGTCCGGACGCCCTGTCAAGCACACCGTCGGCATGACCGGAGAGGTCACGCTCCAGGGCCGCGTGCTGCCGATCGGCGGGCTCAAGCAGAAGGCGCTCGCCGCCCACGCCGCCGGCCTGACCGACGTGATCCTGCCCGAGCGCAACCGCGGCGACCTCGACGACATCCCCGAGGAGGTCCGTGAGCAGATGACCTTCCATCCGGTGATGACCGTCCAGGAGGTCCTCGACCGCGCGCTGGAGCCCGCTCGCGATGTCGCGCACGCGTAGGTGTGAGCCCGTCCCCGTGGAGGTCCGCGAAACCGCGGACCTCCTCGAGCGGCGCTGGCAGCTGTCGATCATCTACGCCGCACTCACCGGCGCGCTGCGGTTCAACGAGTTCGCCGACGCCGTCGCCGGCATCTCCCCGCGCATGCTCTCCGAGCGCCTGCGCGACCTCGAGGCCGCCGGGCTCGTCCAGCGCACGGTCATCCCCTCGAGCCCGCCCACCGTCGAGTACCGGCTTACCGCGCGCGGGCGCAGGCTCGACCCGATCATCCAGGCGATGCGCGACTACGCACGCGAGCCCGCCTAAGATGGTTGCCGCGGTCCTGACCGCGATCACGCTCACATCCGGCGCGTCAGCTGCGAGCGCCCACGCCACCAGCGCTCCCGCCGCCAGCTCTGTCACACCACACCACGCGGTGGTCTGTCAGCGCCAGCGTGGTCGCACGATCCTGCATCGCGGCGTGGTGCGCGTGTTCAAGGCCGCGGGCCCCAGTTACCCCGCCGTGTACGGCTGCGTAGAGGGGAGCACGCGGCGCGTGCTTCTGTGGGAAGTTGGGGCCGAAATCCCCGGCGCAGGACCTGAGAGAACGGGCTCGCTGAAGCAGGTCGCCGGGCGCTTCGTGGCCGTTGAAGCGGTTACCAGCACGGGCCAAGTGCTCGACCTGATCGGCTTCCACAACTTCAGCCGCCAGCTTGCCACCAGCCCCCCGGGTGGCATTGAGCCGGCCTCGCTCGCCTTCAAGGGCCAGGTGGTGACGTGGACGCAGGACGGCGAACAGCGCTCGGCGAGCGCCTGACGTCGTGGACGCGTGGCGTCTATGCCCGGCGCCGTCTCCCTACGAGCGAGGCCGCTAAGCGGTCCAAAGATGTTGCAGCGCGTACGCGCGCCACGGCCTCCACGGTCGCGCCGCGTCTGCGATCTCCCGTGCGCGTGCCGGCCGGCCGAGCCGCGTGAGCGCGCGCTTGACGGCGAGGTCTGTGGGGAGAAACGCATCAGGGTCCGCAAGCGCGCGCATCACGATGTACTCGGTCGTCCACGTCCCGATGCCGGGAATCGCGAGCAGCCCAGAGCGGACCTCCGCCCGGTCGCTTCCCGGGTCGATCACGGTCTCCCCGTGCGCGAGCGCCCTCGCCAGCGCCCGCAGCGTCTCGCGGCGGCGCAGGGGACCGGAGAGCGTCGCAGCGTCCGCCGCGACGATCGCCTGCGGAGTCGGGAACAGGTGTGTCAACGCACCGTCTGGGCTCGGGAGCGGCTCGCCGAGCGCACGGGTGAGGCGTGCGGCCGTCGTGCGCGCGGCGGCTACGGAGACCTGCTGTCCAAGCACAGCCCTGATCGCCAGCTCCGCGCCGTCGACCGCGCCCGGCACGCGGACCCCGGGGGCCCTCAGCACGAGCGGCGCCAGCAGAGGATCGCCCGCCAGATGCGTATCCGGCGCCGCAGGATCGGCGTCGAGGTCCAGTAGGCGCCGGCAGCGCTGGACCGCGGCCGCGAGGTCCCGCAGCGCTGTCAGCCGCAGCCTGCACGCGATATGTCCGTCGGCGGCGGTCAGCTCGACGACGCCATGACCGTGCGGCAGGCGCAGCGTGCGCCGGTAGGCGCCATCTGCGACCTCCTCGATCCCCGGGATGGCGCGCATGGCAAGGAAGCGCAGCATGTGCGTCCAGTCGAGCGGGTCCCTATACGCAAGACGCAGCGTGAGCGCGCCCGAGCTGTCGCCGTTGCCGCCACGTGCGGGGGAGGCCCTGCGACGCAGCTCGGTGGGCGTGCGTCCGTATGTCGCTCTGATCGTGTCGTTGAACTGGCGCACGCTGGAGAACCCCGCCGCGTGCGCCACGTCGATGAGGCTGAGGCGGCTCGTTTCGATCAGCATCCGCGCAGTCTGCGCGCGCTGCGCTCGCGCGAGGGCGAGTGGGCCGGCGCCGAGCTCGGCCACGAGCTGGCGATTGAGGTGACGCTCGCTGTAGGAGAGCCGGCGCGCGAGGCCGGCCACACCCTCGCGGTCCACCACGCCGTCCGCGATCAATCCGATCGCCCGCGCCGCCAGGTCCCCGCGCCGGTTCCACTCCGGCGAGCCCGGTGTCGCATGCGGACGGCAGCGCAAACACGCACGGAACCCCGCGCTCTGAGCCGCCGCCGCGGTCGGGTAGAAGCGCACGTTCTCACACTTAGGCGTGATCGCCGGGCAACTCGGGCGGCAGTACACGCCCGTCGAGGTCACGGCCACGAAGAACTGGCCGTCGAAGCGACGGTCACGGCTCCGCAACGCCCGGTAGCGCACATCGAACTCGCGATCCACGAACGCAGTATGAACGCCCCGGATAGCGGATTTCGGACATGGACGGCGTACGCGCCGACCTCGTCCGAATCCCGCCAGATCTTCGCGAGCCGGGGCGGCAGGATGCTCGCTCGAGTGACTGCCAGGCCGCGCAGCCGACCACGACCGAAGGAGAGTCATGAGCGCCTCACGCCAAACCGACGTCGAGCACGCCTACGCCGACCTCGGCGACGTGCGCCTGCACTACGCTCACAGCGGCGATGGACCGCTGATCGTGTTCCTTCACGGGTTTCCGCAGTGCTGGTATACGTTTCGCCACCAGCTCGCCGACTTCGGACGAGACCACCGAGCCCTCGCCCCCGACCTCCGCGGCTGCAACCTCTCCTCGACGCCCGAGCGCCCGCACGAATACGGCTCGTGGCTCGCCGCGCAGGACATCAGGACACTCGTCCAGCGCCTCGGCCGCGAGTTCCTCACGCAGGCGTCAGCTCGTGGCGACGCCGAGCTGGCTGTGGCGTGCGGCCCAATCGGCGATCGTATCGCTCACGAGCCGCGCGTTGTCCCACATCGGTACGTGACCAACCGCGGGGAGCACCCGTAGTTGCACGCCGGGTATCTCGACACGGAAGCGGACAGCACACGTGTCCAGCGGCAGGAGCCGGTCGCGCCCGCACCAGGCGAGCAGCACCGGCACCGTGATCCGGTCGAGATCCTGCGGCACGGCGTCGCTGCCGCCTCGCAGCGCGCCGACGACCTCGCCGACGATCTGACAGCCCAGGGCGCCGCGTGCCATGCCGATCGCGTCCGCGGGCGAGACGAGCTCTCCGTGGAGCATCACGTCGCGGAACGCGAGGCGCCGCCTCCAGGCGGCGCGCATCAGGCGATCCAGCTGCGATCGCGAGGCGCGCAGCATGCGCGTCTGGCGCACGAAGAAGCGTGCGACCCGCTCCGCCTCGCCGCTCTCGCGTCGCCACCCCCCACCGGGGGAGATCGCGACGACGCTGCGCGCCCGACCGCGGGCCGCCAGCTCGATCGCAAGTGTGCCACCCATCGAGTTGCCGACCAGGTGAGCGCTGCCGACGTCGAGCTCGTCGAGGTGGCGCTCGAGCGAGTCGGCGGCGGCGGTGAGCGTGAGCGGACCATCGGTCGGGAATCGGGGTCCGCCATCATGGCCGGCGAGCGTGGGAGCGATGACCTCGAAGCTGGCAACCAGGTCGGCGAGGACGGGTCGCCAGTGCTGCCATGTGCCGGTGAAGCCGTGCAGCAGAACGAGCGGCTCACCTTCCCCGGCGCGGAACAGTGACCGCGAGAGCTCGGGCATCGCCGCCAGGTTACCGATACACGCGCGCGCTCGCGATTGCTCGCGCGCCGCGCGCGGGAACTATGCCAACGCTGCGGGTGCGACTCGGCCGCTCATCTCGAAGGCTGGGTGCACGCAAGTCCACACGACCGAGCACCGTGCGCAGCACGGTCTTGATCTCCATCATCGCGAAGCTCGCGCCGATGCAGCGGCGCTCTCCTCCTCCGAAGGGAATGAACGTGTACGGTGCCGGGCGCTCGAGAAAGCGCTCGGGCGAGAAACGCAGCGGATCGGCGTACAGCTCGGGCGAAAGCTGAATCCCGGCGATCGACGCCGCCAGAAACGTGCCGGCCGGCAGCCGATACCCGCCCAGCTCAAACGGCGCGCTCAGCATGCGAGCGGCGGAGTCGATCACGGGGCGAACTCGCAACGTCTCGTTCACGACCGCCGTCAGATAATCGTCGTCCTCCGCGCCCGCCGAGCGGCAGCGTGCGAGGACGTCCGGGTGGCGCAGCACCCGCTCAAAACACCACGCGAGCGCCGCCGCGGTCGTGTCATGTCCCGCGCCCAGCAGCGTGAGCACGTGGTCGCGCAGCTCCACGTCGCTGGGGGCACGTCCATCCTCGTCGCGGGCGGCGATCAGCAGCGCCAAGATGTCGTCGCGGCCCTCGGGACGCACGCGGTGATCGGCGATCTCCTCGTACAGCAGTCGTTCGCCCTGCGCGCGGGCTCGCATCCACGGCAGTCGCCGTCCGATCGCCCCCTTGGTGAGCCGAGGAAGCTTGGTCTCGGTGAGCATCCCGAACACGCCCCCACGCACGAAGGCCGGCAGCAGCTCGGCGAGCCGCCGGCGCCGCGACTGATCGCGCACGCCGATCACGACCTGCAGGATCACCTCCATCGTGATCGCGCGCATGCGTGGCCACAGCGCGAACTGCTCACCACGCGGCCAGCGCTCGATCTCCGCTGCGGCTATCTGCTCGATCAGCCGCGCGTGATGAGCGATCGCCTGGCCGTGAAACGGCGGCAGCAGCAGGCGCCGCGTGCGCAGATGGCGCTCGCCGTCGAGGAGCAGCACGCTGTTGGGCCCCAACACTCCAAGCGCCTGTGCGTTGGCCTCGCCGGCGCGCAGCACATCGCTGTCGCCTGTGAAAAGCTCGCGGATGAGCTGCGGATCGAACACGCTCACAACCTCGCCGAAACCGACGATCCGGAACGTGAGCATCTTCTCGCCTCGATAGCGCTCGAGCGAAAACTGCACGAACGACTCCATCCCGAACAGCGACCACAACGTCTGCACGATCGCGGGGAGCGGCACGCGTCGTGGCATGCTCACGCGCTGCCTCGTGGAAGCCGTGTCGAGAACCGCCGTCGATCGCGTCGATCCCGCCATCCCAGCCAATCTACGCCGCCGCGCCGAGGCGCGCCCGTTCGGGGATCTCCCGACCGACGCCTACGAGCTGGCCGACGGGGCACTGCTCGGCGCGCACCTGTCCGCGTCGGTTGCGGATCCCAAGCGCGCCGGCGAGACCGCCCACCGCCAGCAGGACGGCGGCGATCGCCATGCCGAGGTGGAAGCTGTGCACGGAAGCCTGCTCGGCGGCGCTCGTGAGGGCGTGGGCCTGAAGTGGCGGCACGCCGTGCGTTTCTGGACGTCCGAGCGGAAGGCGCTTGGCCTGTTGGACGGCCGCGCGCCCGACTGGCCCGAGCGGCACGGGAGCGAGCAGGCGATCGAGCGTTGTGCCGAACGAGGCTGCGACAGCGGCGCCGACGGCGGCGGTGCCGATCAGCCCGGCCACCCGCGCGATCGCATTGTTGACGCCCGAAGCGATGCCCGCCTGCGTCTGATCCACCCCTGCGAGCACCGCCGCGGTGAGCGGAGCGACGGTCATCGACAGCCCCAGCGCAAACACGAGCAGACCGGGCAGGACGTCGGTGAGGTAGTTCACGTGGACGCCGACGCGCTGGAACGTCAACAGGCCGGCGGCAGCCACGAGCGGGCCGGCGCCCATGAACAGGCGCGGCCCGTAACGATCGGCGAGCGCGCCGAAGCGCCGTGAGAGCAGGAACATCACGGGTGTCATCGGCAGGATCGCGAGGCCGCTCTGCAGTGGCGTGAAGCCGGCGATCTGCTGCAGGAAGAGCACCAGAAAGAAGAACAGGATCGCGAGGCCGGCGTACAGCGAGAACGTCTCGATGTTCCCGGCCGAGAAGTTGCGGTCGCGAAACAGCCGCAGCGGCAGCATCGGATCGCGCGCACGCGACTCGTAGACGAGGAACGCGATCAGCAGCGCAACCCCCGCGATCAGGGGTGCGAGCACTCCCGACCACCCGAGGCGGGGCTGCTCGATCAGCGCGAACACGGAGGCGCCGAGCCCTGCGGCGCACAGCAGCGCCCCCGGCACATCGACCCGCCGCGCGCCCGTCGTGCGGGCCTGCGCAGGGGGGATCACGACCAGGATCAGCGTCGCGCACGCGATCACTATGGGGATGTTGATCAAGAAGATCAGCCGCCACGAGCCGATCGCGAGCAGCTCCCCGGCGAGCAGGGGCCCGAGCACGCCGGCGATCGTTCCCCATGCGGTCCAGCTGCCGATCGCCGCTCCGCGCTCGGACTCCGGGAACGTGTGCACGATCACAGCGAGCGAGGCCGGCGTCAGCAGCGCGCTCGCGATGCCCTCGAGCGCGCGTGCGGCGATCAGCGTGCCGATCGAGGGCGCGAGCGCGCACAGCAGCGAGGTGACGCCGAAGCCGATCACGCCGATCGCGAAGATCCGCCGCTCTCCGTATAGATCCCCGAGCGAGCCGCCGATCAGGATCAGCGATCCGAGCGTCAGCAGGTAGCTGTTGACGACCCACTGCTGCCCCGCGAGCCCGCCGCCGAGCGAGCGCTGGATCGTGGGCAGCGCAACGTTGACGACGGTGCCGTCGAGCAGCGCGATGCCCGAGCCCATGATGCAGGCGAGGAGCGTGAGGCGCTTCGTGGTCGCGAGGTCGCGGGAGGACACGCGCTCAGCGCGGTGCACGCAGCGCGCTGCGGTCGAGCTGCGCGATCGTCGTGTAGCCGCTGAGCGCGAGCGTGAGATCGAGCTCGGCCAGCAGGCAGCGCAGCACGTGCTCGACGCCGGCCTGCCCACCGAGCGCGAGGCCCCACACGTAGGGGCGACCGAGGCATACCGCGTCGGCGCCGAGCGCGAGCGCCTTGAACACGTCGGCGCCGCTGCGGATGCCGCTGTCGAACAGCACCGGCATCGCGCTGCCGAGGGCATCGCGGACCGCCGGCAGCGCGTCGAGCGCAGCGATCGACCCGTCGACCTGGCGCCCGCCGTGGTTGGAGACGATCACGCCGTCGACCCCGGCCTGCAGCGCACGTCGTGCGTCGTCGGCGTGGACGATCCCCTTCAGCACGATCGGCAGCGCGGTCTGCTCACGCAGCCACGCGAGGTCCTCCCAGGTCACGCTGGGGTTGGCGAACTGGTAGGCCCAGTGGCCGATCGCCGCGCCGGGGTCCTCCTCGGGCGAGCGCTCCAGCCCAGCCCGGAAGACGGGGTCGCACAGGTAGTTCGCCACGCCCTCGCCTTTCAGGAACGGCAGGTACCCGTTGTGCAGGTCGCGCGGGCGCCAGCCGAGCAGCCACGTGTCGAGCGTGACCACGATCGCTTCATAGCCGGCATCGGCGGCGCGCGCGACGAAGCTCGCGGCGAGCTCGCGCTGCCTGGGCCAATACAGCTGATACCAGCGGCTGGCCTGCCCGACCGCGGCGGCGACCTCCTCGATCGAGTGCGAGGCGGCGGTGCTGAGGATGAACGGCAGACCGAACGAGGCCGCCGCCCTGCCGACCGCCAGCTCGGCCTGCGGATGGACGATCGACTGCACGCCGACGGGCGCGAGCAGGACCGGCGCGGGCATCGCCGTGCCGAGCACCGAGGTGCTGAGATCCCGCTGCGAGACGTCGCGCAGCATCCGCGGCACGATCTGCGCGTGCTCGAACGCTTGCAGGTTGGCGCGCACCGTGAGCTCGGCGCCGGCGCCTCCTGCGACGTAGCCGAACGCCTCCGCGCTCAGCAGCTCCCGCGCGCGCTCCTCCAGCCCGACGGCTGTCAGCGGCAGCGCGGGGGTCTCGCCTACGAGACCATGGCCGTAGATCTCATACTGGAAGTTTGCGAAGACCTGCTGTGCCAGCCCGGGGTCGATCTCGGCCATCGCCGCAGACACTACCTGCGCTGGGTCCCCGCGCTGCTGCCGGTGGCTGGCGGGCTGCAGCCGAGCGCCGGTCAGCCGAGCACGAGCTCGGCGGCGGCGCGCAGCGTGGCTGCGTCGCCGGAGACGAGCAGCGTGGTGACGATCGACTCGCGCCACTTGGCGAGGTCGTCGCGGATCTTCGCTCGCGGCCCGATCAACGACATCTCCTCGATCAGCTTGCGCGGCACCTTGGCTCCGGCCTCGGCCTTGTGTCCGGCGAGATACAGCTCGGCGATCTGCTCGACCTCGGCCTCGTAGCCCATGCGGATGGCGACGTTGGCGTGGAAGTTCGTGCCTTTGGCGCCCATGCCGCCGAAGTACAGGGCGTAGAAAGGCCTGAGCGAGTCGGCGGCAGCGTCGATGTCATCGGCGACGATCAGCGGCACCGTCGCGCAGACCTCGAACTCCTCGGCGGTGCGCCGCGCTCCCGGCCGGCCGAAGCCCTCCCGCAGCGAGCTCGCGTAGTGGTCCTGGTGCTCGGGCGCGAACAGCATCGCCAGCCAGCCGTCGCACAGCTCGGCGCACAGGGCGATGTTCTTGGGCCCCTCGGCACCGAGGTAGATGGGGATGTCCTCGCGCAGCGGGTGGATCGAGGACTTCAGCGGCTTGGCCAGACCGGTGCCGTCCGGCAGCGGCAGCTGGTAGTGCGGCCCGGGCGCCTGCACGGGGCCCTTGCGCGCCCAGATGTCGCGCAGGATCGCGATGTACTCGCGCGTGCGGGCGAGCGGCTTGGCGAACGGCATGCCATACCAGCCCTCCACGACCTGCGGCCCGGAGACGCCGAGCCCGAGGATGAACCTGCCCCCTGACAGGTGGTCCATCGTCATGGCGGCCATCGCGGTGGCGGCGGGCTGGCGCGCGGACATCTGCACGATCGCGGTCCCGAGCTTGATGCGCTCGGTCGAGGCCCCCCACCACGCGAGCGGTGTCAGGCAGTCCGAGCCGTATGCCTCGGCCGTCCAGATCGAGTCGAACCCAAGCCGCTCGGCTTCGGCGACCGCCTCAACCGCGCCTGGCGGCGGCCCGCCGGCCCAGTAGCCGGTGTTCATCCCCAGCTTCAGCTCGCGCGCCATAGGCGCGAGAATATAGTGTCAGGCCCGATCGAGGAGGAGTGATGGCTGTAACCGTTGGGGTGCTGAGCGACACGCGGCGGCAGGCGCTGGCGGCGCTGTGCGACACGTTCGCGCCGTCGTTGGAGGTCGAGGAGGAGAGCGAGGTGCTGCGCGACTTCTACGCGAGGTCCGCCTCGGATCTCGGGGTGCCGGCGCAGATCGAGGGTCTGCTCGCGCAGACCGCGCTGCCCGAGGAAATCGAGGCGATGGGGCAGCTGCTCGACGCGTTCGCGACGCAGGACATCGCCGGCCTCCCGTTGCGGGCGCGCACCGAGCTGGTGCATGCGATCGCCGCCTCCAGCCCCGAAGCCAAGCTCGGAGTGAGACAGCTGCGTGGGCTCACGTTCCTGTTCTTCTACGCGCTGCCGGACGAGTCCGGACACAATCCGAACTGGGATGCGATCGGCTATCCCGGCCCGATCTCCGCGCCGCCCTCGCCGGAGCAGGCGCCGAAGACGATCGCGATCGAGAGCGTGGCCGGCGCGTCCGCGACCCTGCAGGCCGACGCCTGCGTGGTGGGCTCGGGCGCGGGCGGCAGCGTGATCGCGGCGGAGCTGCAGAAGGCTGGCTCCTCGGTGGTCGTGCTCGAGATGGGCCAGTACCGCAATGAGTCGGACTTCAAGCAGCTGGAGCTGCCGGGCATGTTCGAGCTCTACCTCGGCGGTGGCCTGATGAGCTCGGAGGACGGTTCGATCGCGATGTTCGCGGGCTCGACGTTGGGGGGCGGGACGGTTGTCAACTACATGAACTGCATCCGTACGCCTGAGCACATCCGCCGCGAGTGGGCGGCAAGCGGGGTCGAGGGGATCGACCAGCCCGACTACGAACGCCACATCGAGGGCGTGTGGAAGCGGCTGCTGGTCAACGACACGGCGACCTCTCAGAACCGCACGCACAAGAAGCTGATCGAGGCATGCGAGGCGCTCGGATATCCGCACCGCCCGTTGACGCGCAACGCGGACACCTCGTGCGAGGACCCGCGTGCCTGCGGCTACTGCTTCGCGGGCTGTCAAGCGGGCTGCAAGCAGTCGGCGATGAAGACCTTCCTCCAGGATGCGGCGGACGCGGGAGCCCGCTTCGTGGTGGGCGCGCGCGCCGAGCGAATCCTCACGCTGGATGGCAGGGCGGTGGGCGTCGAGGCGATCGTGACGCACGAGGACGGCTCGACGGCGACGCTCACTGTGCAGGCGCCGACGGTCGTGGTGGCGGCGGGCGCGATCGAGTCCCCGGCACTGCTGCTGCGGTCGGGAATCGGCGGCCCTGCGGCTGGCAGGCACCTGCGCCTGCATCCGGCGGCGCTCGTGGCGGGCGTGTACGAGCAGCCGATCGAGGGGTGGATCGGCCAGATCCAGTCGGCGCTGTCGGACGAGTTCACACGCTGCGAGGGCGAGCACGGCTTCCTGGTCGAGGCGATCTCCGTCGCACCGGCGGTGGTGGCGATGTCGCTGCCGTGGGAGGACGGGCTCGCGCACAAGCAGCTGCTGGAGCGCAAGCTCGCCTACATCGCGCCGTTCATCTCTGTGGCCCGCGATCACGGTGCGGGGCAGGTCGTGATCGACGCCCACGGCCGTGCGGTCACGCGTTGGTCGTTCACGGACGAGGTCGACGCGCGACTGTTCCGGCGCGCGATGGTCGAGCTGGCAAAGCTCCAGCGGGCGGCCGGAGCAAAGGAGATCATCACCTTCTACCAGCGGCCGGCTCTCATGTGGCGCGAGGGAGAGGACTTCGAGGCGTTCCTGGCGGAGATCGAGCGAGGCTCGCTGCAGGCCAACGACGTGGCGGCGTTCACGGCACACCAGATGGGCTCGTGCCGGATGGGTTCCGATCCGGGCGACTCGGTTGCGGACGGGCGCGGCGAGCTACACGACACCAGGGGCGTGTGGATCGGCGACGGCTCGGCCTTCCCGACTGCTCCGGGCGTCAACCCGATGATCTCGATCATGTCGCTCGCCCACAGCACGGCGAGCAATATCCTCGCCGGCGGCCAGGGCTAGCCGCAGCGGGCGCACGCACGACGTTGTCGGTCACGATCACGCTGCCCGGCCGTGACAGCTCGAGCGCATATACGAAGTAGTCGGGGGTGCGCTGCTTGTCGGCGTCGATGAAGATGAGATCGAACGGACCGGCGCCCTCGGCGACGAGCGCGCGCAGGCTGTCGAGCGCGCGTCCGACCCGGATTTCTATGAGGCCGGCGAGGCCGGCCCGCTCGACGTTCGCGGCTGCGACCTCGGCGTAGCGAGGGTCGAGCTCCAGCGTGATCATGCGGCCGTTGCCGGGGAGCGCGCGCGCAAGCCAGATCGTGCTGTAGCCGCCGAGCGTGCCCAGCTCGAGGATGCTGCCCGCGTTGTGCACGCGCGCGAGCAGGTGCAGCAGCTTGCCCTGCGCGGGCGAGAGCGCGATCGGCGGCAGTCCCGCGTCGGCGCTCGCGGCGAGCGCTGCCTCGAGCACGGGATCCCGGCCGAGCAGCAGATCCTCGATGTAATGGTCGACCGCGGTCCACTGCTCCCAGCTCGAGCGCGCGCGGCTCATGCGCTCTCGCCCGCTCGCTCCTGCGCGCTCATCAGCGCGAGCGGCACGGCGAGGCCGGCGGAGCGACGCACGGTGGCGATCCGCCGGCCGGGCTGCACGGCCGGGCGCACATCGCTGACGTGCGGCGCGAGCAGCTCCGCGGTGGCGTCGAGATCTGCGACCAGCAGCGCGAGGCCCCAGAAGCGCGCCGGCCGATTCGCGCCGCCGGCACGCGCCACGACCTCGGCGGGTTCCTGGACGACCTCGAGGATCTCGCGCCCGAGGCGGAAGAACGCCTGGCGCGGCGCGCCGGCGGGCGTCGGTTGCTCGCGCACGCGGCGCAGATCCAGTCCGGCGGCCTGCAGAGCCGCGACGCTGCGCTCGAGGTCTGCAGACATCGCGACGACGTGGTCGATTGCGAGCACCCCGTTGCGATGCGCCGGGGCCTCGGCCGCGGGCGGGCTTTTTGAGAGCGCGGTGGGCAGCCCGTCGAGCTCCGTGCTGGCGGCGTCGCGTAACGACCAGCCCACGATGCCCGCTCCCGCTCGCGCGTCGCTGAAGCGCAGCCGCACGCCTCCGAGCTGACAGGCGCCGGCCGCCACGCTGAAGCCGAGCACCGTCCAGCGGGCGGGCTCGTCGGCTAGCGTGAGCTCATCGATCGTCGGTGTGGGCATGGTGGTGGTCGCTGCGACGGAGCGGGCTCAAGCGCAACGTCTAAGCTTCAACGACCTCCACAATGATGGGAGTTTTCGTTGCTATACGTCGGCCTGGGCATTATCTACGTCTTTCTGCTGGTGTTTCTCGGCATCAAAACGATCAAAAACGGCCGCTGGATCATGTTCATCGTGGGGTTTGTCTTCCCGTTGCTGTGGATCATCGGCGGGGTGTTGCCGCCGAAGGGGATGTCGCGCGTCGACAGCCTGTATGAGCAACGCGAACGGTCGAGCTAGGGCTGGCGCGGTAGGGCTGCCGGCGCTTCCCCTCCACGCACGAAGGCGCTCACGAGATGAGTTTCGTAGATCATCTCAAAGGCGCCTCCGAGTTGATCGAGCGTCTGGCCGACGGCGTCGATCAGCCGATCGCGACGCGCGGCCGGCAGCGTCTGATGGTCGCTGTGCGTGAGCAGCAGCTCGAGCCACTGCTCGGTTGTGTAGGCCCGCGTCCAGCTCCATGTGCGCAGCTGCGGCGCTGTGAAGCGGCCGGTCTGCTGTAGCGCATCAGCTGTGGCGTCGAGTCGCCGGTCTGCGTTGCCGAGCAGGACCGAGTAGCGCTTGAGTCCCGGCGCCAACCGTGTGTAGACCGCGGCGAGCGCGCCGCGGACGTCAGCTGGAAAGACTCCGAAGTTCCAGAACAGGCCAAGCCGGCCCCCTGAACGGAGGACCGCGGCGGCTCTGGCAGCGCCCACCTCGGGATCGATCCAGTGCCATGCCTGGCCGGATACGAGCAAGTCGAAGCGACGCGCGCGTGGCTGCCAGTCCTCAAACGACGCGATCTCGACATTGAGGGCGTTGCTACGGGCCAATCGCGCCATCCGCTGGTCCGGCTCGATGCCCAGGACCTGGCACCCCCTGGCCTGGAAGAGTCGGCTCGCGATACCGGTACCGCACCCCACATCGAGCACGCTGAGAGCCACCGACCCGGCGAGCAGCTCGTCGACGAGCGCGTCGGGGTAGCCCGGCCGCGCCCTGTCGTAGCGCTCGGCGTCGCTCCCAAATGACTCGGCGCGGTGTCGATCCTCGTGCAGCATCAGCGCTCAGGCCGACCACCAGGCGGCGAGTACCCGTCGCCAGTTCTTCCACGCGATCGCGCCGATCTCCTCGTCGCTGAAGCCGGCGTCGGCAAACGCGTCCAGGAGCGCTGGCATCCCGGAGACGTCGGCGAGCGCGTCGGGTATCTTCGCGCCGTCGAAGTCTGACCCAAGCGCGACGTGCGCGACGCCGATGCGCTCGCTGACGTGCCGCGCGTGGGCGACGATCAGCTGTATGGGTGTGCGGGGATCGTTGGCGAAGTCCGCTCGCAGGAACGGGCACGCGAACACGATCCCAACCAGGCCGCCGGACGCGGCGATCGCGTCGAGCTGGGCGTCGGTGAGGTTGCGCGACGCCGCGCAGAGAGCGTGCGCTCCGGAGTGGCTTGCGAGGAGCGGTCCGGCGTCCAGGCGCGCGACATCCCAGAAGCCGGCCTCGTTGAGATGGCTCAGGTCGACCGCGACGCCGAGCTCGGCGCAGCGACGCACGAGCGCGATGCCGGCGTCGCTTAGCCCCGGCCCGATATCGGGCGAGGACGGCGAGACGAACGGCACGCCGTGGGCGAACGCATTTGGCCGGCTCCAGACCAGGCCGAGCGAGCGCAGGCCCGCCGCGTACCACAGATCCAGCGCCTCAAGAGCCGGATCGACAGCCTCGGCCCCCTCGAGGTGGAGCACCGCGACCGGCGGCCCGTCGTCCTGATACGCGGCGTCGACGTCGGCGATCTCACGCGCGACGCGCATGTGCCCGGCGCGCTCGAGTGCCAGCAGACGCCCGGCGACCGCGGTGGCGTGCGCAGCCGCATCGGCGTGAGCGAGAGCGGGCGCCAACTCGAACTCGAGCACGCCGTCCGTGCGCGCCAGCGGCTGCGCGTGTGCGCCGGCGGACGGCGTGAAGACCGCGAAGATGCCCGCGCGGACGCCGCCGCGCCGCATCCGCGGCAGGTCGAGGTGCCCGTTCGGCCGCCCGTCGACGATCCCCTCCCAGTCGTCTCGCGTGAGCGCGTCGTTGTGCCCATCGAACGTCGGCAGCACGCTCAGACCGTACCGCCCGGCCGCCGCGCGGGCCGGTCACCCTTCACCCGCTCGATGCGAGCGTGCGCTCTACTTGATGGCGACGGCGTTCGCGGGAGCAGTCAACGTGACCGGCTGGTTCCAGTTGGAGAAGGTCGTTTCGCCGCTCTCCTTGCCGTGCTTGAGGATCTTGACGGGGAACGGCTTGCCGGTCGTGGCGACGTATAGGACCCCGGTGTAGAGCTTGCCGGTCTCCTTCAGTTCGATCACCGACTGCCCGTTGATGCTCGTGGTGGCGCCCTTGACCGGGCCGACGGTGCTCAGCAGCAGCTTGAGCTCGCTCGGGCCCGTGAACTGGGCGAGCTGGGCGAGCTGACCGCCGTTGGCGGGCGCCTTTACCCACACGCCCGTGGGCAGGTGCACGCCGAGGGTGGCGGACAGGCGTTTGTCGAACGCGGGGCTGCCCTTGACGTAGAGCGTGTTTTCGATGCGGATCGCTTCGAAGGTGAGCCCGAGCAGGGACACGTTCGCGCGCCCGCCGTTGCTGGCCAGTTCGAGGTCAACCGTGATCACCAGCGGGCCCTGGGAGCTCTTGCTGGCGACGCGCACCGAGCTGGCGCCGGTGGCGGCGGCCCTGCTCGCGGCGAGGATTTCGCTGGCGGATTTCGAGGCGACACCGTTGTCGGAGGAGCCACCGCAGCCGGCGAGCAGCGCGGCCAGAACAACGCTCAACGCGACACAGGCGCGTGCGCGTGGGGTGTGCGGGGATGTTGGCATGGCGGGCAGCCTAAACGTTTTTACGTGCGGTCGCGCCGTCGCACACGAACCGGCGGTGGGGTTTGGTGTGGTTTGGGTGTTTAGGGGTTCCAGGCGTCGTCGGGGCCGTAGGTGCCTTGCATGGTGGCCTCGGCGACGCGGAGGAGTCCGATCGCGACGTGTGAGCGTGGGTCGCTGCTGCGGACTCTGACGGTGGATCCGTGTGGTCCGATGATCTCTACGACGGTGCAGACGTCGCCGATCTCGCAGTCGTCGCCGTAGTCGCCTTCGAGTGCTTCCATCTGCTCGGTGACGACCTGCCCGATCTTGGTCTGGTCCAGTGGCACTCTGTGGGTCCTCCGGTAGGGATACGCGAGATCATTCGCCGCTTGGGCGTGGGCGCCTTCATTGCATCGTGCGTCGATGGAGAAGTGTAGGCGCAACGCTAACGCGTGAGCGCTCGACCCGCTAGAGCTTGTGCCTGATCGCCGAAGCCTCTAGAGATGTCAACCCCGGCTCAACCCCGGCAAGGCTCGCAGGGCGATCGAGCGGCGAGGCGTCTGCCGGCAAGGCTCGCAAGGCGATCGAGCGGCGAGGCGGCTGCGAGGATGCTCGGATTGATGGGGCACCCAACGGAGGGCGGCGCAAGCGGTCCTCGCTGCGCACACCCTCCGCGGTGCCGGGCCCTGGCTGAGGCGTTGATCCCGCCGGCGAAGTCCGGGGACCTCAGCGGCGGCCGGCGCGGGTGACTCTCGGGGTAAACTACTGTTGTGTCGGGTAAGTGTTGTCTGGTGGATTGGTGGGTTTGCTGTAGGCATCCCGCGCGGCGATTAGTCGCGCACGGGCAAAAGCGTTGACGGGATCGCGCTGAGTACTCGAAGCGCGCTGCCCACGATCGATCTGTCGTGCTTCGAGCGAATGCTCACGTGGCGTGGCGCCATGTTCGAGCAGCATCGTGACCGTCGCGCCACGACCCTGATCTCCGGGCTTCCACGGACTCGTCGAGTCAACACGACGCGCGAAGATCGAAGACGGCAACATCGGCGCGGTCCGAGGCGATTCACCCGGAGAACCCGGGCCCGAAACCGATCGCATCCGCCGCGCCGCTTCGCGCACCCGATCGGGCATCAAATGCCCATACACATCGACCGTCGTGGAGGTCTTCGCGTGCCCCGCGAACGCCGCGACGAGCAGAATGTCCTCGCCCTGACCGATCGCGCTCGTGATCGCGGTATGCCTGAGATCGTGCAGCCGCACCGACTCCGGCAGCCCAGCACGCTCAGCGTAACGACGAAACACACGCGTAACCATCCTCGGACTCAACGGCCGGCCAGCCGCGCGCATCACACCATCACGACCACACTTACGCTCGACCGTCGCGAACACCGGAGCATGATCACGCGTATCCCCAGCCCCCGCGAACAACGCCTCAAGCGCGGCCTGCGCACCATCGAGAATCGGAACCAGCCGCTGACTAGCCTCAGTCTTCGTCGTCAACCGATCGTCATCCAGCGCGAGCTCGCCCAGCTCCCCACAAGAATCGACGCTACCAGGCTCATCATAAGGACCGATACTCCGACGCACATACAAGATCCGCTCGAGCAAATCGATGTCCCCCCAACGAAGCCCGATCAGCTCACCACGACGCAAACCAGTGTCCAAAGCGACCGTGAAGAACAGCCGCCACCGCAGCGAGCACTCATCCAAGAACCGCTTGACCTGCACAGGACTGAGCTCCGTGCCACGCGCACGACGACGCCCCTGCTTACGCCCACGCGCACGAGGACTATTCGCCGGATTGACCGTCACAAGACCCACATCCTGCGCGAACGCGAACATCGCATGAATATGCCGACGGATCTTCGCGACCGTCTCATCGCTAAGACCCTCCGCGCGCTTACGACCAAGCAACGCCCTAATCATCTGCGGGCGACAATCATCAACACGCACAGCACCAAGCGCAGGCGCTATATGCCGATAAAACGTGCCCCGATAGTTCGCCGCCGCACCAGGCTTCAAGTTCGGCTGCACATGCTCATCAAGCCACCTACGGCCAAGCTCCAACACCGTCGTACTACTCGGCACAAAGCGACCATCCTCAACATCGCCCTGAAGACCCCGCAACACCCTCTGCGCTTTGCGCTTACTCTGCCCCGCGGCCTTCTCGACCTGCTTCCAACGAGCCAGGCCCGTATGCGGGTCAATCACGAGCACCCTCGTACGAACATAAAACCGACCGTTACGCTCCCGAATACATCCAGTGGCCATGAGAATCCCCTCCAACGGCGCGACTCCCAACGCGCCTCGACCCCTAAAAAACGCAGCTTACTCGATGTCAAGCCGCTTGTCAAGCCCACCCAACACAAAAAAATAAACGACACCGTAATCCACACACCACAGCCAACTGACGCGGCGCCCACGCGGTGGGGTTTGGTGTGGTTTGGGTGTTTAGGGGTTCCAGGCGTCGTCGGGGCCGTAGGTGCCTTGCATGGTGGCCTCGGCGACGCGGAGGAGTCCGATCGCGACGTGTGAGCGTGGGTCGCTGCTGCGGACTCTGACGGTGGATCCGTGTGGTCCGATGATCTCTACGACGGTGCAGACGTCGCCGATCTCGCAGTCGTCGCCGTAGTCGCCTTCGAGTGCTTCCATCTGCTCGGTGACGACCTGCCCGATCTTGGTCTGGTCCAGTGGCACTCTGTGGGTCCTCCGGTAGGGATACGCGAGATCATTCGCCGCTTGGGCATGGGCGCCTTCATTGCATCGTGCGTCGATGGAGAAGTGTAGGCGCAACGCTAACGCGTGAGCGCTCGACCCGCTAGAGCTTGTGCCTGATCGCCGAGGCCTCTAGAGATGTCAACCCCGGCTCAACCCGGCAAGGCTCGCAAGGCGATCGAGCGGCGAGGCGGCTGCCGGCAAGGCTCGCAAGGCGATCGAGCGGCGAGGCGGCTGCGAGGATGCTCGGATTGATGGGGCACCCAACGGAGGGCGGCGCAAGCGGTCCTCGCTGCGCACACCCTCCGCGGTGCCGGGCCCTGGCTGAGGCGTTGATCCCGCCGGCGAAGTCCGGGGACCTCAGCGGCGGCCGGCGCGGGTGACTCTCGGGGTAAACTACTGTTGTGTCGGGTAAGTGTTGTCTGGTGGATTGGTGGGTTTGCTGTAGGCATCCCGCGCGGCGATCAGTCGCGCACGGGCAAAAGCGTTGACGGGATCGCGCTGAGTACTGGAAGCGCGCTGCCCACGATCGATCTGTCGTGCTTCGAGCGAATGCTCACGTGGCGTGGCGCCATGTTCGAGCAGCATCGTGACCGTCGCGCCACGACCCTGATCTCCGGGCTTCCACGGACTCGTCGAGTCAACACGACGCGCGAAGATCGAAGACGGCAACATCGGCGCGGTCCGAGGCGATTCACCCGGAGAACCCGGGCCCGAAACCGATCGCATCCGCCGCGCCGCTTCGCGCACCCGATCGGGCATCAAATGCCCATACACATCGACCGTCGTGGAGGTCTTCGCGTGCCCCGCGAACGCCGCGACGAGCAGAATGTCCTCGCCCTGACCGATCGCGCTCGTGATCGCGGTATGCCTGAGATCGTGCAGCCGCACCGACTCCGGCAGCCCAGCACGCTCAGCGTAACGACGAAACACACGCGTAACCATCCTCGGACTCAACGGCCGGCCAGCCGCGCGCATCACACCATCACGACCACACTTACGCTCGACCGTCGCGAACACCGGAGCATGATCACGCGTATCCCCAGCCCCCGCGAACAACGCCTCAAGCGCGGCCTGCGCACCATCGAGAATCGGAACCAGCCGCTGACTAGCCTCAGTCTTCGTCGTCAACCGATCGTCATCCAGCGCGAGCTCGCCCAGCTCCCCACAAGAATCGACGCTACCAGGCTCATCATAAGGACCGATACTCCGACGCACATACAAGATCCGCTCGAGCAAATCGATGTCCCCCCAACGAAGCCCGATCAGCTCACCACGACGCAAACCAGTGTCCAAAGCGACCGTGAAGAACAGCCGCCACCGCAGCGAGCACTCATCCAAGAACCGCTTGACCTGCACAGGACTGAGCTCCGTGCCACGCGCACGACGACGCCCCTGCTTACGCCCACGCGCACGAGGACTATTCGCCGGATTGACCGTCACAAGACCCACATCCTGCGCGAACGCGAACATCGCATGAATATGCCGACGGATCTTCGCGACCGTCTCATCGCTAAGACCCTCCGCGCGCTTACGACCAAGCAACGCCCTAATCATCTGCGGGCGACAATCATCAACACGCACAGCACCAAGCGCAGGCGCTATATGCCGATAAAACGTGCCCCGATAGTTCGCCGCCGCACCAGGCTTCAAGTTCGGCTGCACATGCTCATCAAGCCACCTACGGCCAAGCTCCAACACCGTCGTACTACTCGGCACAAAGCGACCATCCTCAACATCGCCCTGAAGACCCCGCAACACCCTCTGCGCTTTGCGCTTACTCTGCCCCGCGGCCTTCTCGACCTGCTTCCAACGAGCCAGGCCCGTATGCGGGTCAATCACGAGCACCCTCGTACGAACATAAAACCGACCGTTACGCTCCCGAATACATCCAGTGGCCATGAGAAATCCCCTCCAACGGCGCGACTCCCAACGCGCCTCGACCCCTAAAAAACGCAGCTTACTCGATGTCAAGCCGCTTGTCAAGCCCACCCAACACAAAAAAATAAACGACACCGTAATCCACACACCACAGCCATTCCGGCGCCCTGCGACGAGCGCGCACGGCCGCCGTTGATTGCCAGTTCGAGGTTCAGCGAGAGCACCAGCGGCCCCTGAGCGCTCATGCGCCAGAAGCCGCCGCTCTAGCCCCGACGGCAGGTGCCAAGCTCCGCAACAGAGGCGCGTGCGCGAGCGCGCAGACGGGGCGGCCTCGACGCTTTCAATCGCCGACGCGGGCCGTGGCGGAGCTCTTGCGAGCAATCTTGCGCGCGGTCGTCTTGTGCGCTGCCTTCTTGGCGGCATAGCGCTTCCGCGCCTGCTTTTCGCAGGCGGTGCGCCTGGCCTTCTTCTTGTACTTCCTGCACGACTTCAGGGCCCTGGCGAGCAGCTGCGCCCTGGTGAGCTTGACCGTCTTTGAGTCCTTGACGCCCTGGCAGCCCGTGACCGCGATGTTCGTCGTTTGGTTGATGATGGCGCCGTTTTGGCCGGTGATCTCGGTCGGCATCGCAAGGCTCGCTTTGCAGAGGCTGTATTCCTCGCGTTCGGGGACGTTCGGCGTAAGGACCCCGTGTGGGCCGGCGGGGAGCACCGTTTCAAAGACCGTGAACGGCGCGTCGGGGGCGGATTCAAAGCGCGAGTAGGTGACGCCGGCTTTGATGTCGGTCTTGCCATCCAGCAGCAGCGTGATGCCTTCGCCCTGGAGCACGAACTCCACATCCGGGAACGCGGCACCACCATGAGAGACCAGATACGCGGGGCCCGACAGTGGGTTTGAGAGCACCGGCGTGTGGATCGTCGCGTTGCCGATCACCGAGTCTTCGCTACAGGACGCGGGGTTGGCGTTGAAGGTCGCTTCGGTGCACGCTTTCTGCAGCGTCGATAGACGCGAGGACAGCGCCACCGGCAGCGCCAGATCGACTTTCGCGATCCCAGCCTGCGCCACACCGCTCGGCCCCACCCCGCCGGATTCGACCTTCACCGCCAGGCTCGTGCCGTTGGCTTTGCTGCCGCGGCCACCCGCTACCGCCGAAAGCTTCGGCGCGAACGGCCGGCTCGGACAGCCAGTGACCCCGAACGGCGAGGACACTTCAGCGCTGGCGCCTTCAGCGCCCGAGACGATGCCTTTGATGCTCATCGGGCTGCAGTTGGTCGGGTTGAACTCGAAGCCCGGGCGGTTGACGTCCACCAAGACGCGTTTGAGCTGCAGCGGGATGCCCCGCAGCTGCGTCGGCAACGAGTCGCTGACGATCGTGACCGACGCGTTGTTGGGGTCGATCAACAGCCTCGAGCGGACCGTCACCGTGCCGAGATCAAACGGCCCCGCGACGGCCGGCGAGACGATCTCCAAACCAAACGGCGCGCCACCATACGGGCCCGTGATGAACACCTTGCCGCCACCCTCCACATACGGTTCGGGGCCGAGGCCCGCGACCGCGGTCGCTTCCCCCACCTGGCTTTCCGCCGGGCATTCATCGCTCGCGGCCTGCGGTTCCTCACACAGCCTCACCGAAGACAGCAGCGCCGCGACCCCCGGCGGCAGGTGCATCGAAACCGAGCTGAGCGCCTGATCACCATCCGGACGCGCCAATTCGAGCTGGAAGCCCGTGAACGCTCCCGCCTGCGTGCTCGTACTCGCCGCATCAAACCCCGGCGAGAACCCAAGCGGGCTACCCGGACAGCCAGACCCACCCACACCAGAGGCGACTTCGAATTCCTGCGCCGGCGAGACCAGATTCACCGTCCCCGTCCCCGACCACGGCGTAAACGCCGCCTGCGTCCCATAGTCGCCGCAGTGCGCCGGCGTGCTCACCGACCCCCGCGGACCACCGAACAATTCCAGCTTGAGGTCTTCAAAGGGCACCTGCGGCGCGTTCGTGAACGTCGTCGCCACCCGCAGCGAGCCTTCGCTCAATTCGCCCTTCCCCGCGAGCTTCACGAGCACACCCGACACCGGGTCTTCCGCGACGATATACAACGCCACCAGCGACCCGAACGGGTTCTTGCCCGCTTCCCCGTTCGGCGCCGGCGAAGCCAAGTACACCGCGCCTTCGAGTTCATGCGTCAGCAGCGGCGTCTTGATATGCACGCTGCCCACCTTCGAGCCATCCGGGCAGGACACGGGCTTGGTGTTGAATTCGTTCGTCTGCGTCGTTTGGTTGAAGCCGCTGAAGCCGACGTCGGACTCAGAGCAGCCTTCCAAGCCGTTCGCCGCCGCGGGGCTGAGCTCCACTCCTTGGGGCAGCGTTACGGTGGTGTCGCGGACGTCGGCCTCGGCCAGCTTTCCGGCTTCGAGCGTAGTCTGCTGCGGGACCATCACATCGACGGTCAGGCCCGTGGGGGTGGCGGCGGAGTGTTCTTCCGGCCTGACGTCGATTTCGGGGTTGAAGGGCAGCTGGCCGCAGCCTTCGAAGCCGAGTACCTGGCCGCTATCGCTCATCCACGCATATTCGGAGCCCAGGAAGCTGCCCGGCTGCGCCCACGAGTCGGCTTCCATCGAGAAGATAACCGGTTCGGCCTGCGGGTTGGCGGCGCAGGAGCTGGGCAGGGTCAGGAACGGCTGTTCGGGCTCCTGGCTCGTTGCGGGACAGGACTTGCCAGCCTGTTTTGCGTAGTAGCCTCCGGCGACGCATTCCCAGCCCCGGGCGTTGTTGTGCCGCGAATCGCCCGGCACGCCCCAGAAGGTAACCTGGCTGCTCAGCAGTCCGGCCGTCTCGGTGGCATCCTTGACGTTTACGTCTACCCCGTAGTCGTGGCCCGAGCGCACGGAGGCGTCGATCACGATCGGGATCTTGCCGATCACCTCGAAGCCGAAACGGGCGGGCTCGCCCTGTGCCGGCACGAGGTTGAATACCGGGACGGTCTTGGTGATGATGCCGGCGATCGGTTCGTGCGCCACGATCGTCGCGACTCCCACAACGGAACTCGGCGAGCACAGGTTCGTTTCGAGCACCAGCGCGAAGAAGTTCGCCATCGTGCACTGTGTGGCCGCGTTAGGATTGCCGACCAGCCCAGGCGGAAGATGGAAGCTCAGATCCTTCGGCGGCTCGACTGGATATCGGGGTTCCGCGGTCTGGTTGAGCACCAGCGTCGTGGTCAGCTGGAAGGGGTGCGCACCGGCCTGCGTGGCGGGAGTGCCGTCCTCGTTGAACGGCGTCAGTTCAAAGCCCGCAGCGCCGAACGGGAGCGGTGCGTCGCTGACGGGGACCTCGAGCGTTCGGGAGACAGTCGCTGCGCCTCCGCCTTCCACGCTCGCTTCATCGGACAGCCGGGCGACCGTCCCTGCGGGCTTTTCGACTTTGACCTTGATCGTGACCGTGATCTGTTCATACGGGTTCAGGATCCCGGCGAACGTGCATCTCAGCGTCGCGAGGGTGCATTCGACCTGCGTCTGGTTCTTCAATGGGCCCTGGATCGCCGTCGCGATCAGTCCCGACGGGAGTTTGTCGCCGATCACCACCTGGCCTTTGCTGCCGTCGATCGGTGCGTCGCCGAGATTGCTCACCACGACCAGCAGCTGTCCGTCCGCGCCTGCGGGAAGATAGGTCGGCACCGTTTCAGAGCCGATCTGCCACCACGGCGCTTCGGCGCGGGCAGGCGGGACGGCCACAAGCGCAAGCGCGGACGCGCTCACAAGCACAGCCAGCGATAGACGCCGCATCGTCGATCCCACGACGCTCATCGCCCTCGTGCTCCCGAGCGCTCGCCCGCCTTGCGGGCATCGGCTTTGTTCGCCTTGTGCTTGTTGCTCTTTCTGGCACTGCGTTCGCACGCCTCACGCTTGCGCTTGGAATGCGCGTGCTGCTTGCGGCAGATCTTCAGGGCTTTGGCGAGCTTCTGGGCTTGGATCAGCGAAGCTGGGGATTTGTGGGCCTCGCCTTCCTGTTTGGCGGGTGGCGTCTGGAAGACGATGTTCCCGGCTCCCGAAACGGTCGCCGTGCCCGCGGGTCCGCCGGAGATCTGCAGGGACGGCTGCGCGGGACGGCAGGTCGGGGTGCCCCCGCACCCCGGCTTTCCGAGTTCAGGGGGAGTAAGGCAGGGCGAGAGTTCGGTGCATTCGCGCGCGTCGTAAATGTCGAATGCCGTGTCGGTATCCTGAGGCAGAAGACGGCTCTCGGTGACGAAGAACACGTCGCTACCGTTAGGCGTGGCTTCCAGGAAAGCCGATTCACGGCTGGAGCTTCCGCCGGAGATCAGGGCCACGCAGCCTCCCGAGGGGCTCTGGCAGCTACCCACACCCGCGGGCTCGTACTCGTAGACGTCCTCCCTGGCGTTTTCGGCCGCCGGCACCAGGTTGTCAGGGCTGTTGAAGTACAGCCGCCCTTCGTCTGAGAGATAGCGCGACTGGAACAGCGCGCTCGTAAGGCTCTGCGCAGTCCAGCCGGGGATATTGCCGGCGAGCCAGTGCCCCAGCCACACCTTGCGCCGGTCCACCAGCAGGCCCAGGCCTTCGCCGGATTCGTTGGCGTCGAGCACGCCGGCGGGCCGCGCGCCGGTTGGATTGCACGAGACGCACCGCAGGCTCGCCGTAGCCGAGTCGTAGAGGTAGACCTCCTCGTCACGCACTCCTTTCGCGGCCGGGTTCGCGTCGAGGTTGTCGTAGCCCGTCGGGCTGGCCGCCGACATGAACGCCAGGTAGCGTCCGTGAGGCGATGCGCGCGCGGTCAGGAACGCCGTGTCGGCGAGGTCGTTGCCTTCCCACTCCGTACTGTCTTCGCCTGAGAGCACGGCTATGAACGTCGTCGTCCACTGCGTACCGTCGTAGTGCAGATCGTACAGGTTGTTCTTGGTCGCTTCGGGCGTTTCGCCGTTGCCGTTTTCGTTGCCCGCCAGCACCCCCTGCGCGACGAGGTAGACGCTCGAGCCGTCTTCGCTCGCACCGAGGATGAAGTTCTGGACGGCGGCGTGTTCGCCTTCGTTGTGGTCGACTGTCAGGTCCTGTAGGTCGCACGCCGGCTTGCCGTTTTCTTCTGTGATCTCGCACTCATATAGATCGGCGCTGGCGTGGAACCCCGTGGGTTCTGCGGTAGAGTCCGGTGTCAGGCGCTCTCGGTCAGTGAAGAACACGTGCGAGCCGTCACTGCTCGCGCCCTGAAACTGGGCTGAGCCTTTGCTCGGTTCCACGACGCCCTGCGCGGCGTCCAGCTGAAGCGTCTTCCCGTTCGTGGCGTTGTATAGGTAGAGGTGGCCCCGGCCGCTGTTTTCTTCTTTGCGGGTCCAGATGATCCGTGAGCCGTCGCTCGAGATCGCGTGCGCTTGGACGTGCGAGTAGCCCAATTCCGCTTCGGAGGCCGCCGCCCCGCCGGGGAGCAGGCTCACGAGCTGCAGCTGGCCGGCAGACCACTCGTACAGGCCCGGCGCCGAGCCCGCACCCGTCAGCGCGACCGCCGAGGCGATCACAACATGGCTGAGATCCGGCGTCGCGCCCAGGAAGCGAAGCTGGGCGCCGAACTTGGTGCCCGGAGCCACGTTCGCTTCGTCCACGAGCGGCAGGAACGTGCCGGTCGTGTCATCGCGCAGGTAGATGGTGGCCTGCGTGACCCCAGGTGCCAGCGGCGGTTCAGCGCCGGCTCCCGCCGGTTCCACGAGGGCGCTCGAGAGATCGGGCGTGAAGAACTGGTACTCCGGTGCGTGACCCGCCGTGATGCCCTGCGCTTTGCTGCTCGGAGTCGCGATGTCCTGCGAGCTCCAGCCCTTGGCGGTGCGTGTGGCGAGGACCTGCTGCCATTCCGGGCTGCGGTTGCTTTGCGCTTCTTCGCCAAGCGCGCCATCGACGAGGTAGGTGAGGGCGCTCCCGTCTTCTGCGGCCAGGATCAGCCCGCCTTCGCGCGTGAGCGCTTCGACTGGGGCGCCCCCCTTGTCCGGAGGCGTGACCATCTCCCAGGCGCGATTGTCGGGCAGCGCGAACGAGCCTCGTGCTTCCTGCGTGGTGAACGTGTGCTCGGCGCCTTCGGTAGTGCCCAGCGAGTTTGCGTCCAACACGCGGTAGTAGTATGTGGTGTGCGCCGCCAGTTCGCTCAAGGCGATGCTCTTGGCCACGTCTTCTTGGCCTGAGCCGATGTCTTCCCCGGGCGCCGCGGGGACATTCGTGCAGGCACCCGGGCTTGCCTGACAGCTCTGCGTGCCGTACTGGAAGTAGTAGTGGGTGTCGTTACCCAGCGGGTTGACCTGGGTGTGGAGAGTCGCTTCGGTGGCGCCCACTTCGGTTGCGTAGGTCGCGTCGATCGGCGCCGCCGCGACTGTCGTGAACCGTTGATCAGGACTCGTCGTGGTCCCGGCAGTGTTTTCGGCCACGACGCGGAAGTGGTAGGTAACCCCGAGCTTCAGTTCGGAGAGGCTCGCCGAGACGGCAACGGGTTCAGAGCCAGAACCGATGCTCTGACCGCCCACCGGCACTTCGCTGCCATAGGCAGTCGTTTCGCCGTATTCGAAGTGGTAGCTGGTGGCGATCTGATCGGGGTCTACCCTCGCGTGGATCGTCGCGTCTTCATGGCCGATGCCGGTCGTCGCTTCGCTGGTTATCCGCGGCGGACCCGACGTCGTCAACGTCTGATCGCCCCCATAGGTAATGCCGAAGCTGTTTTCCGCGACGAAGCGGTAATGGTAGGTCGTGTTCGCAGAGAGGCTCGAGAGATTCGATTCGAGCGTTTTTTCCTGCTTTTCTTCCTTTTCTTCTTTGCCCGCAGGCACTTCGCCCGGCGGTTCGGGACTGATCGTTCCGTAGGCAGTGCTCGTGCCGTACTGGAAGTAGTAGTGCGTCTGCAGACCCCCGCGCTTGAGCGAGCCCATCACCGTTGCGCTTTCGGGCTCCAGGTTCTTCACCGCGCCGGTGACGAGGGCTTCCACCGCGGGCGGCGTTTGGAATTCGCGCACGACGCCATAGTTCACGCCGTTTTCGTTTTCGGCCGCCAGCCGAGCGAAGTACGTCCTGCCCGCATGCAGGCCCGAGAGCTTCACGGAGACCGTTTCTTCGCCCATACCAGACGCCTGGGTCGCGGTTTCAGAGCCGAGCGCTTCGCTTTCGCCGTACTGGACGCGGTATCCGGCCGCTTTGCCATCGCCGTTGACGACGCCCCCGAGCAGCGCGGTGGTGCGCGTCACCCCCGATTTGGCGACCTTGCCCGTTTCCACGCCCGGCACCACCACGCCCGCCCCGAAGCGATCCACCACTCCCACGACCGTATCAGCCACATACACTTCGCCCGCGGGTGTCAGCGCCACACCCCGCGGTTCGCCCAACGGCGCGCCTTGGCCGTCTGTGATCCAACCCTCCCATTCCCCACTCGAGCTGTACTGAGAGACCGCGTGGCGTTCAGATTCGGCCACATAGATATCACCCGAGCCTTCATCAACGGCCACACCCGCAACGTTGCCCACTTCTTCCTTGCCTTTGAAAGAACCGTAGGGAGAGCCCTTGCCCGTCAGCTTTTCTTCATAGCCTCCAGTATCCGAGTAGGCGTAGATCGCGCCCTTGGCGCTGTCTGCCACCAGCACCCTGCCCGTGGAGGCGTCGACGGCGACGCCGTTTGGTTCTTCGAGCTTTGGGCCCGACAGGCGCTTCAGATATTCCCCTTCTTCGCCTGCCCCTTCTGCGACTTCTTCGGGGTGTTCTGGATTGGGCTTCGGCCTGAACACGTCCACGACGCCGCCTTCCACCCCCACGCCTTGCGCCTCAACCACATACACATCCCCAGCCGACGGGCCTTTCGAGTTATCTACCGCTACGCCCATCACTTCGCCGAATTCCGCTCCGGGAGTGCCCTGCCCGAACCATTCGCCCAGCCGCCTGTAGCCACCCTTTCCGTCGGGCTCATACACCAAGACCGCAGCTTCGAACGGTGCAGCCACGTACACATCGCCGCTCGATTCATCGACCGCGATCCCCGCCGCTTCAATCACGCCTTCGCCGAAGCGCGTCTCGAATTTCCCGGAGGAGCCGTAGACATCGACGTAGCCCGATTCCAGGCCGCCCACAAACACCTCGCCCGTGGAGCGGTCGAGCGCCACCGAGCCGGGTCCCAAGAGCTTCGTGCCCGGCGGCGCTTCCGAGAGGCTCGAGAAAAACGCATGGCCGGTCGCGCCGAGCGCTTGGCCGGCTGCGCCGAAGAGCGCAGCGCTCGCGCAAACAACACACACGCATAGCCTAAGAGCACTGTGCAGCTCGACGAAACCAAGGAGCCCACGCGCCCCCGCCGCCTGCCGGCGCCCGCACGTCCCCGCTCTGGATGCCGCCGCCGGCGACCCTCTCATCAAACCCTCTCTCTCTAAAACCAAACTGATCGACTCAGTCGATGTGAAGCGTGCGTGGGATCACCTCGCGACCCCACGCACGACTTCGCTTGCTTCTACGTGGCGTCAACTACGCCTTGATCTCACCTTCTTCTACGGCCGTGTTTATATTCGTGATTTCCTCACCGGAGTGAGACCACATGTTGCCGTTCGTTTCCGGTTCTTCGGTTCCGTATATGTAGTCTTCGAGCAGCTCGATGTGCTTGCCTTCGAATTTGCTCGGGATGTTTTCGAACGTCGGGGTGAGAGTGTATACCTGCGTGTATTTCGAGGTCATCGTGTTCACCGGTGTGATCGGCGAGATGATTCCGTCGTACCCACCGGTTTTTTCGGGTAGATAGTAAGCGCCCTCTGTGGTGTTGCCTACGCCCACCACCGTGGAGATGATTCCGGCGCAGCTGAATTTCACGAACTCGCCATGTTTCTTAGCCGGTTCAAGAAGCAGCCCCACTTCCTTCGCCGATTTGTTGATGTAACCGAGCTTGCCCTTCAACGGGTTGACCTGGATTTCCCCTTCGTTTGTCGCGTTAGAGCACGGCGCCGACCCAAACACCTTGCAGCCTTTGAACGTGACTTGCACGTTCTTTACTTCGTTTGCTCCTGACACTTCGCCGTTGTTGTGCTCGCTTTCGCATTCGATCGAGACTTCTTCGGTTTCCACTACTGTGCCTCCGCCTTCTGCGCACTTCCCCCGCGACACCAGATGACCAGCGTAGGTGCCACCTTCACAGTGGAGGAACGCCGACCGTAGCACGCCGCCGCTGCCGACGTTTGCGCCTTCGAAGCGGACGGGTTTGAGGCTTTTGCCTTTCGTCCATTCAAAACTGCCCGTACCGGATTTGGCTTTTACCGTACAGTTCGAGTCTGAGTATTTGCCTCCGGCTTGCGCTGTGCACTTACCCCATTCCGGCAGCGCCGACGCGCTCGTCGCCGCGATCGCCGCGACCGCGAACACCGCGACCAGACAGAGCCCTAGCATCCTTACATGTCTCATTCTTTCCATCACTCCTTTTTACCCCTCGAGTTATGATCGATCGACGCCCGAGCCCTCCTCACGGAGGGGCCCCCGACGGCGGTCGCTTGCGACAGCACGTCCGGCCGGGACCAGCGGCCCCCGCACAGATGCGCGCTCGTCATCGCCATGGACACCAGCGGTGTCCGTGGCGGCGGACGCTTGTAAGCGGCTGACGCGCACGCCGGGCACTGCGCGCTGCGATCGTCAGCACGGGCAGCGCGCTCTGCCTGCCCGTCACACACAAAGATCGGCTCGCTGCTCATCACGCTGCCTCTCCGACACTGGTGCTCGCGGAAGCGCTAGCGTCGATAGCGCAGGCGAGCCCGAGCAGCTCGATCACACGCTGCCCGCACGGCGTCAGCAGCCAGGCGTTCTCGCGCCGCGAACCACTGCGCGGCCTGACCTTCTCGATCAGTCCCCGCTGCTCGAGCCGCCGCAGCAGATGTGAGGTCTGGCCCTCGTCACCGAGCCCAGCAGCGCCAGCAATCTCGCGGTTGCTCGACCGCGGCGCTCGCGCGATTGCGCTGAGCACAAGCGTGGTGCGTTGGCTCACCGGCACCGGGGGAGCGACCAGACGCTCAACGCCCCACGCGGACGCATCATCTGCCGCCGCGTAGCCTCCGGCGAGCTCCGCGCTCGCGGCTGCCTGACCGAGATGCACCACCGCGATGAACGAGATCAGCGACGGCGCGAGCTCCACGAGCGCCCTAGCGCTCGCTTCGGGCTCGCACATCCGCGCGCCGATCACAGAGAAGACGCCACCTAGTACCAGCTCCGCGGTCAACGCGGGCGACGGCGCGAGCTTCTCGCCCGAGATCGCGTCACCGTTCCTCTCCTCCATGAGTCCAGCCAGCACGCCCCGCACACGGCGCGCCGGCTCGCACGCCGCCGTCGGGCCGATGAACGCCTCTACGATCAGCAAACGGCCCCACCCAGGCTCGTCTTCGAGAAAGCCGAGCAACGCCACCAGGCCTGAGCGGACCCTCCCTATCCAGCGCTCCTCGCGCGCAGCCGCCTGCTCGACCTGCTCGGACAGCCGCGCGAGACCCTCCTCGAACGCCGCCGAGAAGCAATCCTCGGCGCTCTCGAAGGCCTGATAGAACTCGCTCTCCGACACCCCCGCGCGAGTGACCACAGTCCCGACCAGACGGGGGTTACTGCCGTCCAGGACACTTGACTTCTGGTGTCAAGGAACAGCCCTAGTGTTCTATATAACCCTTGACACTCGGTGCCTGGGCCCTTGACTTCTGGAGTCTGGACCCTGATTTTGCGGGCCGAGCACCGATCGAATACTTGACAAACTCTTGGCGATATGTTTCCATGCTTCCCACACGAGCTGGCGCTCGTTGCGTGTCGGGGACGTGTGGGTGAACAACGGGAGACGGGACTGTGGAGGGACGCGAAGAGGTCACCATGGACGGCAAGACCCCGCTTAGCCGGGCTTTCACGCCCTTTTATGACGCTCAGACCCTGCGTACGCGGCTGATCGCGGCGACCGTCGAGCTCGCCGCTGAGGGCAGTAACCCCCGTCTGGTCGGGACGCGGCACGTCCGCACAGCCGCATAGACGCGGCGGTTTCTGCGCTACTGCCCACACTCCTCCCACGCGCGAGAGCGGGGTGCGCTCGCTGAGCGTTTGTCGGGCCCGATTGGCCTGACGTTCCCGCGCTGCGCAGGCGGATCGCGTACAGTCGCGAGCGTGGACGCTGCGCTCGCTTCAGTCCCCGACATCGGCGCTCGCCTCGACTCGGCGAGCACGCTGTGCGAGCTCTTCCAGGCAACCGCCGCCGAACGTCCGAACGAGCTTGCGCTGCGCACGCCCGGCGGCGGGCAGGAGTTGACCTGGGCCGAGTACGCTCGCCGCGCGGAACGCATCGCCGCCGGGCTCGCGCGGCTGGGCGTGCAACGAGGCGATGCCGTCGCGCTGATGATGCTCAACCGCCCCGAGTTCGCGCTCATCGATTGCGCCGCGATGCACCTCGGCGCGACGCCGTTCTCGATCTACAACACCTTCCCGGCCGAGGTGATCGAGCACGTGCTACGCAACGCCGGCTGCCGCGTCGTGGTGTGCGAGGCGCAGTTCGCCGATCGCCTGCTCGAGGCCGTTCGAGGCACGGAGGTCGAGCACGTGGTGTGCGTGCAGGCCGGCGTTCAAGGCACATTTTCGCTCGCGGACCTGGAGGCAGACACATCTGCTGGCGGATTCGATTTCGATGACAGGTGGCGCGCACTCGGCGGTGAGGACGTGCTCACGCTGATCTACACCTCCGGGACCACCGGACCCCCCAAGGGCGTTGAGATCACACACGCCAACATGCTCGCCGAGCTGCGCGCCATGGCCATCGCGCTGCCCGTCACGCCGGGCGGACGGACGGTGTCCTATCTCCCCTCCGCCCACATCGCCGACCGCTGGGCGAGCCTGTACACATCGATCGCCCACGGGCTGTGCATCACCTACGTGGCCGATGCGAGCGAGCTCGGGGCTGCGCTCGTCGATGCACGGCCGACGGTATGGGGCGGCGTGCCCCGGGTGTGGGAGAAGATCAAGGCCGGACTGGAGTCGGCCATCGCCGCCGAGCCCGACGCCGCCCGCCGCGGAGCGGTTCAGGGGGCGATCGACATCGGCCTCGAGGTGATCCGCCGCCAACAGGCGGGCGAGGAGGTCGCCGGCGAGCTCGCCGGCGCCTACGCTCAGGCGGACGCGCAGGTGCTGCGCGCGCTGCGCGAGCGCCTCGGCCTCGACCAGGCGGAGTCGATCGTGATCGGCGCCGCGCCCCCGACGCGCGACCTGCTCGAGTTCTTCTGCGCGATCGGGCTGCCGCTGCTCGAGCTGTGGGGCATGTCAGAGCTCTCGTGCGCGTGCACTACCAACCGCCCGCACGCCAATCGCCTGGGAACCGTCGGCCAGGCCGTCGCCGGCGCGGAGATAGCCGTCGCGGAGGACGGCGAGCTGCTCGTGCGCGGCCCCCTGGTGATGCGGGGCTACCGCGGCGAGCCAGAGAAGACGGCCGAAGCGATCGACGCCGAGGGCTGGCTGCATACGGGCGACATCGGCCACATCGACGAGCAGGGCTTCGTATCGATCGTGGATCGCAAGAAGGAGCTGATCATCAACGCCGCTGGCAAGAACATGTCGCCCACCAACATCGAGACGCAGCTCAAGTCCGCCCACTCGTTGATCGGGCAGGCGGTGTGCATCGGCGACCGCCGCCCCTACAACGTCGCGCTGCTCGTGCTAGAGCCCGAGGCCGCCGCCACCTGGGCGCGCGAGCGCGGCGTCACCGACGCCTCGCCCAGCCAGCTCGCCGCGCGCGAGGACCTGCGCGCCGAGATCAGTGCAGCCGTCGAGCGCGCCAACGCACACCTCGCTCGCGCAGAACAGATCAAGCGCTTCTGCCTGCTGTCCGCGGAGTGGATGCCCGGGGAGGATGAGCTGACGCCGACGATGAAGCTCAAGCGCAAGCCGATCGCCGAGAAGTACGCAGGGGAGATCGAGGCGCTCTACGCCTGAACAAGGCCCGTGCAAATGACAGATGAAGCACAGATCGGCCTGGTGCTTGCTGGCGGTGGCGCTCGCGGCGCCTACGAGGTCGGCGCGCTCTCCGCGCTCGCCCCCGCGCTCGAAGCGCGCGGGGAGCGCCCGCGAATCATCGTCGGAACGAGCGTCGGGGCGCTCAACGGCGCCTACCTCGCGGCCAACGCGCAGCGTCCGCTCAGCGAGGCCACGGAGGGCGCGGTCGAGGTTTGGCGGACGATGAAGTACGGCGACGTGCTCAAGCCTGTGCTGTCGGTCGGAGAGCTGAGCCGGCTCGTCCGCTACGTGGCAGATGTGGTCGGGTTGCCGGCGCCCGACGTGCCGGCTCTGCTCGACGCGACCCCGCTGGCCGCGACGCTCGAGCGGCTGATTTCGTTCGAGCAGCTCGCCCGCAACGTCGCCGACGGGACTTTGGGCAGCGCGGCGGTCGTCGCAACGTCATACGCCACCACTCGCAGCGTCGTCTTCCACGATGGCGGGCCTGCGCCGCCGGCCGACCTCGCGCGCGCGATCGACTATGCCGCGACGGCATTGAGCGCAGTCCATGTGCGCGCGTCGGCCGCGATCCCGGCGCTGTTCGAGGCCGTCGAGGTGACCGAGCCGCCGGCCGCAGCCGGCTGGTACGGCGACGGCGGCACGCGCCTGAACGCGCCCTTGAGGCCGGCTCTGGCACTCGGCGCCAAGCGCGTGATCGTGATAGCGCTGAACTCCTCGCTGACGCCAACCCGTGTGGTCGCCGGTCGACCGGACGTCGTGGACGGCGTCGCGCAGCTGCTCCAGACGGTTCTCGCCGACCAGCTCGCCGAGGATGTCGCCACGCTCGCGCGCGTCAACGAGACCCTCGCTGCCAGCGGCGCGGCCGCGGCGCGGCGACGGATCCCCTACATCCTTGTCGCGCCCCAGGACCGCTTCGCGATCGGGCGCCTCGCCGCCCGCATCTACAAGCGCCGCTACGCCGACGCCCGCGGCCTGCTCCGCAGCCCCGACCTGGGGCTCATCGGCCGGGTCATTGAAGGCTCGCGCAACCCCATCCACGGCGAGCTGTTGAGCTACCTCTTCTTCGCGCGCGAGTTCATCGACCAGCTGATCGAGCTCGGCCGCGCCGACGCCGAGCGCTGGCTCGCGGCACCGCACGACGACGGGCCATGGCAGCACGGACCGACCTCCAGCCACTGACCGCCGCGGTGCAGGACCGACGCACGCAGTGCTATGGGCGCGGCTCGGGAACGCCCGAGCGCCCGTCGCTATCCGTCCGCGCGCGGCGCGCCGCGTCACGGATCTCGAACACGTCCGTCGCCCAGTCGCCCACCTCGCGCGTCACGTCGCGAACCGCGCCGACGACGATCCCGACGATGCCGCCGACGTGCGTCGCGCCCGACTCGACCATGACCTGAATCGTGTCCTTGCGTGTCTCGAGTCTGTTGAGGGTCTCGCTCATACGCTCATATCGTCAGGCCGCTACCGCCTGCTGCTCCAGCCGCGCCTCGTCGGCCTCCTCCCGATCCGGCTGCGAGCCGCCACGGCGGCGAACCGGTGGCAACGCAAGCTTGACGATCTTACGCACAACGCTGCCGAATTGCTTGTGCAGCGGGCCGGTGTTGTAGGGGATGCCGTAGCGGTCGCAGATCTCGCGGACCTCGACCAAGATCTCGCCGTAGCGGTGCGCCGGAAGGTCCGGGAACAGGTGGTGCTCGATCTGAAAGCTGAGGTTGCCCGCGAGGACGTGGAACAGCTTCCCACCGGTCAAGTTCGCCGAGCCGAGCAGCTGACGGTAGTACCACTCGCCGCGGGTCTCGTTCTCGGCCTCCTGCTCGCTGAACTCGTGTGTCCCCTCGGGGAAGTGGCCGCAGAAGATGATCGTGAACGCCCACAGGTTGCGGCTGAGGTTGGCGGTCGCGTTGCCGGCCAGCACGAACGGGAACGAGGGCCCGGATAGCAGCGGGAAGAGCACGTAGTCCTTGAGCGTCTGGCCGCGGACCTTGCGCCATACCTCGCCCAGCATGCCGCGCTTCGCTGCCAAGCTCGCCTCTCCAGTGACGATCTGCTCGGTTTCAAGGTCGTGGAGCGCGACCCCGTACTGGAAGAAGATCGCGAGCAGCGTTGCGTACAGCGGGTTGCCGAGGTAGTAGGGACGCCACTGCTGGTCCTCGGCCATGCGCAGGATCCCGTAGCCGATGTCGCGATCCTTGCCGACAATGTTCGTGTGCGTGTGGTGCATGTAGTTGTGCGAGTGGCGCCACTGGTCGCCGGGGCATGCGGTGTCCCACTCGAAGGTCTTGCCGTTGAGCCGCGGATCCTTCATCCAGTCGTACTGCCCGTGCATGACGTTGTGACCGATCTCCATGTTGTCGAGGATCTTCGACAGCGCCAGCGCGGCGGTGCCGCCGATCCAAGCCGGCGGCAGGAAGCCAAGGAACAGCAGGCCGCGGCCGGCGAGCTCGAGCCCGCGCTGGGCACGAATGACCTTGTTGATGTACTCGGCGTCGCGCTCGCCGAGGTCGGCAACGACGCGAGCGCGGATCTCGTCGAGCTCTCGGCCGAAGGCCTCGAGCTGCTCGGGCGTGAGATTGGGCGCGGGGCTGGGCATGGCTGGCTCCTTGTCGAGGTGGAGGTTCAAAGTTCGAGCACGACGTCCCCTACGGGCACCGACACGCAGATGCGGATCTGCTCCTCGCTAGCGCTCGAAGATCTCGCCGGTGAAGACGTTGCGCACCGAGCCTGCGGTCTTGCGGCAGCTACACGTGTTGCAGATGCCCATCCGGCAGCCGTGCTCGGGCGCGAGCCCTGCGTCCTCGGCCTGCTCGAGCAGCGGCAGACCGCTGTTTGCGGCCTCGCGTCCGCTGGCCGCGAAGCTGACCACGCCCTGTGCGTGGGCGGTGTCAAAGCTCAACGCCGGCGGCGTGAAGGTCTCCACGGCCGGCTCGGCCAGGCCGTCCTGCGCCCACACCGCCCGGACCGAATCGATCAGCGCCGGCGGGCCGCAGACGAACGTCGCCGCGCTCGCGTGCTCGGAGACGACGGCGCGCAGGTGCTCGCGGCGAAAGCGCCCCGCGATCGGCTGGCCGCGTCCGCGGGTGAAGCCGCGGGCCGCGCGCAGCCGCGCGTGGCGGTCCACGAGCCGATCGAGCTCGGCGCCGTAGAGCGCCAACTCGGACGAGCGGGCATAGTTGAGGAACCCGACCTCGCCGGCGAAACCCTCGTCGCAGAGCGTGCGCAGCATCGCCATCACGGGCGTGATGCCACTGCCGCCGCTGATCAGCAGCATTCGCTCGGGCCGCTGCTCGGGCAGGACGAAGTCGCCCTGCGCCTGCGTCAGGCCGACGATCATCCCCGGCCGTGCCCGATCGCGCAGGTAGCGCGAGACCCGGCCCTCCGGGTGGGTCGAGACGGTCAGCTCGAGTGCGCCGGCGGCCGCGTGCTGGGAGCTCGCCGGCGAGTAGGACCGCGTCTCGCGGACGCCGTCGATCTCGACGCTCACGCCGACGGACTGCCCCGCACGCAGGCCGCTCCAGTTCTCGTTCGGGCGAAGCACGAGCGTGACGCTCTTCGGTGTCTGGTGGCGTACCGCGGTCACCTCGGCGCGCACATCGCGCTTGACGAGCAGCGGGCGCACGAGCTCGACGTAACGGTCGACGCCGTGCGGGTAGGCGAGCGCCTCGAGCAGGCTCGAGCGCAGCAGGCGGCGGCCGAGGCCGCGGGGCGAGGTGGTGGTCGTGGTGGTGGGCAGCGTTCTCGACTCGCGGGCCAGTCAGTGCACAGTTGTTTACAGAGTACACCTACCCTGGCATCAAACAGTCGTTACAGTCTGTGAGCATCGTCACATTACTACCGTGCACGACCGTACTCCAGAACCCAACGGCGCTACGCGTCAGGAGCGCAAGCAGCGAACGCGCCGGGCGCTGCTTGACGCGGCGCTCGAGCTGCTCGAGGGGCAGAGCTTCTCGAGCCTCAGCCTGCGCCAGGTGACGCGCGCGGCGGGCATCGTCCCGACGGCATTCTACCGCCACTTCGACGACATGGAGGAGCTCGGTCTCGTCCTGATCGACGAGTCGTTCCGCACCCTGCGGGAGATGATCAGAGCGGCGCGCGCGGACCCGCGGACCTATGAGCACGTGATCCGCAACTCGGTCGAGATCCTCGTCGAGTACGTGCACGAGCACGACGCGCACTTCCGCTTCATCGCGCGTGAGCGCTTCGGCGGCGTCGCCGTGTTGCGCCGTGCGATCGGGCGCGAGATCCGCCTGTTCGCGAGCGACCTCGCGACTGACCTCGCACGCTTCCCCTACCTCGACCGTTGGAACACCGAGGATCTCCAGCTGCTGGCCGGGCTGATGGTCAACGCGATGGTCTCCACCGCCGAGGCGATCCTGGACGCACCGCCGCAGGACCCCACCGCCGAGGGCGAGATCATCGCCACCGCTCGTCGCCAGCTGCGGATGATCACGCTGGGCGTGCCGCAGTGGCGCAGCGCCCCTCAGCCCACGCTCGCCAGCGCCGGCTCCAGCTCATCCGGGACGTAGGAACCGGTGTAGCGAACGCCGTCGATGAACAGCGTCGGTGCGCCTTTAACGCCAGAGCGCGCACCGCTCGAAGAGGTCGTCCTCGATGTGAGGGCGATGGCGACCGTCGCGCAGCGCGGCGGACATCGCATCGACGTCGAGACCAAGCTCGCGCGCATAGCGATCCAGATCGCCCGGCTCGAGCGCCCGCTGGCGGGCGAGCAGAAGCTCGTGCATCTGCCAGAACAGGCCTTGCGCGCCCGCCTCCTCGGCGACCTCGGCGGCGATCTGCGCGTGAGCATGAATCTCGCGCAAGGGGAAATGGCGGAACACGAAGCAGAGACGCTCCCCGAGGTGCCGCTCGATCCGCTGGATGTAGCGATAGGCGGCGCGCGTATAGGGACACTGGTAGTCGCCGTACACCAACAGCGTGCGCGCCACCGCTGGATCACCGCCGCGGAGATGGTCTCGGCCCACCTCCACCGGCACGGCGAGATTCGCGCTTTGCCCTGCTGACATTGTCGCTCAACGCTACACCGGCCCGGCCCGCGACACGCCAGCTCGAGTGCGAGGATCTCGGTAGTCAACCCAACGACCGAACAGGAAGCCCGCATGACTGACGCATTGATCCTCGGTGGCGTACGCACCCCGGTGGGACGCTACGGCGGCTCGCTCTCCCACATCCGCCTCGACGACCTGCTCGGGCGGACGATGCTCGCTGCCTGCGATCGCGTCGGGGTGCAGGGTGAGCGCATTGAGGACATCGCGGCCGGCTGCGTCAACACCGCCCACGAGGGCATGGGCGATGTCGCGCGCTGGGCCGCACTGGCCGCGGGCTTCCCCGACTCGGTCCCCGCCGTCACGGTGAACCGCTTCTGCGCGTCCTCGCTGACGTGCACGATCCAGCTGGCCCACGCGATCCACAGCGGCGAGCTGAGCGTCGGGCTCGCCGCGGGCGTCGAGTCGATGTCACGGTCCGGATGGGCCCTGATGAAGGGCGAAGAGCCGTTCAGCCCGCGCGGCCCGGTGTTCATGCTCGACACCATGTGGGCGGGCGCGGGCGGTCCGCCCCACCCCGAACTGCTGGCGCGTGACGCCTACGTGGAGATGATCAGGACCGCGCAGAACGTCGCCGACCGTTACGAGCTCTCGCGCGAGGAGATCGATGCGTTCGCACTGCGCTCGCACCGCCTTGCGGCCGCAGCGCGGGACTCGGGCCGCCTCGCGCACGAGATACGGCCGGTCGAGATACCCGCCACCCGTCGCCAACCGGCGCACACGTTCGAGCACGACGAGAGCATCCGCGACAACACCACCGCCGAGGCGCTGGCCGCGTTGCCGCCTCAGCCCGGCACCACGCAGATGACGGCCGGGAACTCCGCCCCGCTGTCCGACGGCGCGAGCGCCGTCGTGCTCTCGAGCGCCGCCGCCGCCGAGGAGCTCGGCGCTGAGCCGCTCGCGCGGGTCCTCGCGTCGGCCACCCACGCGCTCGACCCGCAATACATGGGCATCGCGCCGGCCTTCGCGATCGCCACGGCGCTCGGGCGCGCCGGCGTGGCCCCGGCCGACATCGATGTGTGGGAGGTGCACGAGGCGTTCGCGGCGCAGGCGCTCGGGGTGCTGCGCGAGCTGCCACGCCAGCTCAACGGCTTCCAGGTCCCGGACGAGCGCCTGAACCCCAACGGTGGTGCCGTCGCCATCGGCCACCCGTTCGGATCCTCGGGCACGCGCTACGTGCTGACGCTGGCGACTGAGCTGCGCCAACGCGAAGTCCGCTACGGCGTGCTCGGCGTGTGCGTCGGGTCGGGCCAGGGAGTCGCGCTCGTGCTCGAGAACCCCAGGGCCGCGTAAGCGACGGTCACGTGCTCGGACCTATTTGTCACGCGTCTTTGGCCCGCGGCCCAGTGGCTGGCGCGGCTGCGGGCCAGCCGGCGCCGTGGGAATCGGGCGAACGACCGGCTCGCCCGTGGTGAGCGTGATCATCTCTCCGTGGTGGCTGCTGTCGAGCGGCTCGCCTTCACCAAGGATGTAGGAGGCTTGCTCGCGACGAACCTCAACGTGCACGCGGCGACCGCGGAACTGCAGGCGGAACGCCACGCGGGTGAGCGGCTCGGGCAGTCGCGGCGCGAAGCTCAGCCGGGCTTCGTGATCGCGCGTCCCGCCCACGCCAGACACGAGCGCAATCCAGGCGCCGGCGAGCGTCGCGATGTGCAGGCCGTCGGCGGTGTTGTGCTCAAGATCATCGAGGTCCAACAGCGCCGCCTCGCGCAGGTAATCGTAGGCCAGTCCTACGTGTCCGACCTCCGCGGCGATGACGGCCTGGACCGATGCTGATAACGACGAGTCGCGCACGGTGAGCTGCTCGTAGTAGTCGAAGTCGCGCCGCTTCTGCTCCGGTGTGAAAGCGTCGCCACACGCGAGCAGCGCCAGGACGAGGTCGGCCTGCTTGACCACTTGCTTTCGATAGAGGTCGAAGTATGGGAAGTGCAGAAGCAGCGGGTACTGGTCCGGTCGCGTGCTCTCGAAGTCCCATCGCTGGTGACGGCAGAAGTTCGTCGCCTGTTCGTGGACGCCGAGGCCTTCATCGAACGGGATCACGACCGCGTCGGCACACGCCCGCCACCGCGCGATCTCCTCGGCGTCGACCTCAAGCTCGGCGGCGCGCTCGGGCAGGCGCTCGGCGGCGTCCGCGGCCGCGCCCAGGTTGCGCCGAGCCATGAGGTTTGTGTAGAGGTTGTTGTCGGCGATCGCGCTGTACTCGTCTGGTCCGGTCACTCCGTCGATGCTGAACCTTCCACCTGCATCGAGATGGCCGAGCGAGGACCACAGGCGCGCGGTGTGCACGAGCAGCTCGACGCCGACCGAGCGATCGAAGTTCGCGTCGGGGGCTACGCTCTGCAGACGCACGACGGCGTTCGCGATGTCCGCGTTGATGTGAAACGCCGCTGTGCCGGCGGGCCAGTAGCCGGAGCACTCCTCTCCGTGGATCGTGCGCCACGGAAACGCTGCACCGCGAAGCCCGAGCTGTCGCGCACGGTCGAGCGCGAGCGCGAGCGTGGACAGCCGCCAGCGCAGTGCATCGGCGGCCGCGCGGGGAAGCGTGTAGCTGAGGACGGGCAGCACGAAGCTCTCGCTATCCCAGAATACGTGCCCGTCATAGCCCGAGCCCGTCAGGCCCTTGGCCGGGATCGCTCGACGCTCAGCGCGCGCGGCCGCTTGGATGACATGAAACTGCGCGAACCGAACAGCCAGCTGCAGCTTTTCGTCGCCGTCGACCTCGACTTCAGCGCGCTGCCAGTAGTCGTCGAGGATCTCGCGCTGGGCACCCAGCAGACCCTCCCATCCCGTGTGGCGGGCCTCGCTGACGGCCGCGCTGGCCTGGTCGACGAGCGCGGGTATCGATCGCTGGCGCGACCAGCCGTAGCCGAGAAACTTGACGATCGTCAAGCGCTGGCCGGGCACGAGCTCGGCGGCCACGGTCACCCGCGCGAAGTCCTCGGACGTGTCGAGTTCGGTCCCCGTGCCGGGCGGGCCCTCGATCACGTGGTCGGCTGTCGCCGCGATCCGCAGGCCACTGCCGCGAGTCGTGTGCGCGAGCACGATACGCGTATCGCGACCTGAGAAGAGCGCAGCGACTAGCGGCGATGCGAGCGCTTCCTGCGCGCGCGGGTCCGAGCCGTCGCGCGTTGGAACGGGCTCGTTGGCGACTAGCTCGGACTGAATCACGACCCGCGCGCTTTCGCCGAGCGGTTGTACCTCGTAGCGGATCGCTGCCACGGCTCGTTGGGCCAACGAGACCAGCCGCACGGATGAGATCCGCACGCCCTGGCGCGCCGGCGAGAGCCACTCGACCGTACGGCGAAGCACGCCGGCGCGCAGATCGAGCTCCCGCTCGTGTCGGCGCAGCTCGCCGTAGCGCACGTCGAACGGCTCGTCGTTGACGATCAGGCGCATGATCTTTCCGTTGGTGACGTTCACGATCGCCTGCCCCGCCTCGGGGTTGCCGTACGCGGGCTCGGCGTACGGCAGCGGGCGAACCTCGTAGAAGCCGTTGAGATAGGTACCCGGATCCCCGTAGGGCTCGCCCTCGTCGAGGTTTCCACGCAGACCGAGATGACCGTTCGCGAGCGCGAACAGCGACTCGCTCTGAGCCAGGACGCGGAGGTCCAGCGAGGTCTCGCGCAGCGACCACGCCTCGGTCGCGAAGGCCGGGTGCGTGATCACCGCGGGTCGAGCAGTTCGCTGACGTCGGGGACGACGATGTCCGCGCCGTGCGCACGCAGTGCATCTGCCTGGCCCGCGCGATCGACACCGACAACCCACCCAAAGTGCCCGGCGTGCCCCGCCTGTACTCCGGCTACCGAGTCCTCGAACACCGCGGCCGCCGCCGGCTCGACACCCAGCGCGCGCGCTCCTGCCAGGAACGTGTCCGGCGCGGGCTTGCCCTCGAGGTGCTCGCGCGCCGCCACGACCCCGTCGATAACAGCGTCGAAGCGGCCCGTGAGGCCGGCGGCCGAGAGAACCTCTTGTGTGTTCGTGGAGGAGGACACGACGGCGCACGCGAGCCCCGCGCGCTGCACGGCTTCCAGGTAGCGAAGCGTGTCCTCATATACCTGTACGCCGTCGTCGTGGATCAATCGCAGAACGATCTCGTTCTTGCGCTCACCGAGCCCGTGTATCGTCTCAGCGCGCGGTCCATCGTGAGGCCCGCCATCGGGCAGCTGAACCCCGCGCGAGGCCAGAAACGAGCGTACGCCCTCCTCGCGCGGCTTCCCGTCCACGTACTCGTCGTAATCGCTGCCTGTCGTCGAACGCGACGAATGGCTCGCCGGTGCGCAGGGAGCGTTCGTGCAGGTATGCATCGAACATCTGCTTCCAGGCAGCGTCGTGCAGCTTCTCGGTCTTGGTCAGAACGCCATCCATGTCAAACAGGCACGCGTGAACGGCTTGTGGGAGGCCGAGGCTCAACTGCCCAGCGCCGTCGAGTCCACGCGCATCGCGATGTCCTCGCGCAAGCCGATGGCCCTGGCGCAACGTCCCAACGCCGCCGCGCAAACGGCCTGCAACCGCTGCGCGTCGACGCCGGGGACCCGGGCCTCCGCGTGACAGTGGATCCCGCACACCGCCGGATCTCGATGATCAGCGCCGGCGGTGATCTCGGCCGTCAACCCGACCTCGATCACCAGCTCGTGCGCCTGCGCACCATCGCGCATGAGCTCATCGGCGAGCAGCCACGCGAACACACTGCCGAAGGCACCCGCTATCAGCTCACCCGGCGAGCTCGCAAGCGGGTCCGGGGCCATCGCGTTGACGTTGAGCGCCACCGCCGGGAAGCTGTGGCTGCCCACCGTCAGCCGCGGCTCACCCTGTGGCGGGTTGGTCAGCCAGCGGATCGTGGCCGTTGACTCACGCAGCTGCGCGGTCATCGCCGGCGGGTGGTGCGGTCGGTCTCCGGCTGTCCCCACGGCGGTGGTCGCAGTGACGTGGTGCCGGCCATGAGCTGCATCGTATTGGAAGAGCTCTGGGTAGCTGGAGCGATAGCGTTCGGCCGAGATGATCGAGTCGGTGATATTCGATCTCGATGGTGTGCTGATCGACTCCGAGCGGGTGTGGGCCTCGGCGCGCGAGCAGCTCGTGCGTGAGCATGGCGGGACTTGGCACAGCGATGCGGCGCGCGCGATGATGGGCATGAGCTCTCCCGAGTGGTCGCGCTACATGCACCAGGAACTGGGCGTCGCGATGGCGCCCGAGCAGATCGCGCGCGAGGTCGTGCGGCGACTCGAACGTAGCTACCGGGAGCGTCTGCCCCTCATGCCCGGGGCGCACGACGCGGTCGCCTCGCTCGCGGGCCGCTGGCGACTCGGGCTCGCTTCCTCCGCCAACCGCCCGATCATCGAGCTGGTGCTCGAGCTGGCGGATATGCGGGCGCTGTTCGCGGTGACGGTCTCGGCCGGGGAGGTCGCGCGGGGCAAGCCGGCTCCCGAGGTCTATCTCGAGGCGGCGCGCAGGCTCGGCGCCGCGCCGTCGCGGTGCGCGGCTGTCGAGGACTCGACCAACGGCCTGCGCGCTGCCGAGACCGCGGGGATGCTCCTAATCGCTCTGCCCAACCCCGATTTCCCGCCTGCGCGCGACGCGCTGTGTTTGGCGGATGTGATCATCGACTCGCTCGATGATCTGCGCCCCGAGCTCGTGGACCGCATGGCCCGGTCTGATCGCAACCGCCACGGGGCGGATAGCCCGGCGGAGCGCTGATCAAGCAGCGGCCGTCCCGCTTGCCGGGCTCTAGCGATCTGGCGCGAGCGACAACTCCTCACCGCCATATTCGACGTCGACTGGCTCGATCACCACACGTCGTTCGCCGCTCTCCACCGTCCCCGCCACAATCGCGTTCAGGCCCCTGCGACGTGCACTATCCACAATCTCGCATCCGCTGCCGTGGGCACAGTAGATCGCAAATCCAGATCCCATGTTGAAGGTCGAGTAGGCGGCGTGATCGGTCATGTGGGCTTGGTCAACGAGGAATGTGAGCACCTCGGGAACCGGCGGTAGCTCGGTGATCCGGTATGTGAGCTCGCGGGCAGGTCGCATCAGCTTGAGCAGGCCGTGCCCGGTGATGTGGCTGAGATATGTGACGGGCGTGCCGGTATCGAGGATCGAGGCAACGAGCTCGGAATACAGGTGGGCTGGCTTGAGCAAGGCCTCGCCGAATGTCTCTCCACTCGGCAGCTGGGTGGCAAAGCCGTCGTCGAGATCGCTCGCGACAGCACGAGCGAGCGACGCACCGTTGGCATGAAGGCCGGTGCTCGCGATCAGCACGATCTCATCCCCCGGAGCTAGGTTTTGGCCCACGATCGCTTCGTTGCCGTCAGGAATGACGCCCACGGCACTGCCAGCCAGCTCGATATCACCGACCGTCAGCAGCCCTGGCAGAGATGGAGACTCGCCACCCCCCCATGTGCAGCCCGCATCGGTGCAGGCCGCAAACCAGCCTTCGATGAGCTCCCGATACCAGTCGTCGTGGTTGCACCAGTCCGGCCTACCGGTCGCGAAGTAGGCATTGATCACGAGCGGGCGCGCGCCGACGCAGCAAAGGTCGTTGATGATCGCCGCGACCGTGTCGTAGGCGACCGCACGAAAACGGTTGATGCCCTGCTCCTCCGCAACTACTCGGGCGATCACCGACTTCGTCCCGAGCCCCTCGAGAACGAACGCGAGCGTCTGACCGCCGAGCTCGAACACAAACGCGGGCTCGCCGCGAGACTCGTCGCGCGCCACGCCTCCCCTGTTGGCGATGAGCCCCGAGGTGGCGAGGGCCGAGTTGAGAGCCAAGCGCTTGCCCCTGTCCAGGGCGGCGTAGTCGACGCCGGCGCTCTGATAGGCGTTCTCGCCTCGCTTGCGCGGGCTGCTCATCGACAAGATCCGTCTTCGGCGCGCGCAGGCGAGACCGCAAAACCAGGCGGCTCCATCGGTGATCGCGAAGCATCCATCAACGGCCGCACTGCCCGGGCAGTCTAGCGGCCGAGAACGCCCACCCGCCTGTCGGGCGGATAACGTAAGTGAGATGGCATCGACGCTCGCGTTGATCGAGTTCCCGGCCGACGACCCCGAGCGAGCTCGCAGCTTCTGGAGCGGCCTGCTCGGCCTCGAGCTCGAGCCTCGCACGGTGGGTGAGGGCTGGCAGAGTCGCACCGCCGGCGCGGGGGTCGGAGTCCATGCTCGCGGGCGAGGCCCCGGAGACTCCTTCTCGCTGCCCTATTTCGAGGTCGAGGACGTCGCGCGTGCCCTGTCGCAGGTCCAAGCGCTCGGCGGCAGCGTCATCCATCCCGGTGAGCTGTGGGCGGTCTGCAGGGACTCCGAGGGCAACCCATTCGGGCTGGCATCGCGGACCCGTGCCAGCGAGCTCCAGTGAGCTGACGCAGCGCTCAGCGATCGTCGTCGGAAGGACGCTGACGAAGGCCCACGGTCAACTGCTCGGATTCAGCGGGCAACGAGCCCCTTGCCGTGACGGCCGGCGCCGGCGAAGGGACCCCGCGGCTTGGCGCGGGCGCTGCGGCGAACATGGCGCGAGTCGCGCCCGCGATCTCGACGACCGCGTCGCGGCACGTGCGGCTGACACCGCAGGCGCTCAGGAAGCCGTGGATCAAGCCGCGGAAACGGCGCACGGTGGCCGGAGTTCCCGCCGCCCGCAGCGCCTCGGCGTAGGCCTCGCCCTCATCGCGCAACGGGTCAAAGGCAGCGGTGGCGACGAGCGCGGGCGCCAGCTCTGAGAGGTCCTCGGCGAGCAGCGGTGACGCCCGCGGGTCACTGACCTGCGTCCTGGTGGCCCCGAGATATTGATCCTCGAACCAATCCATATGCGCGCGGGTAAGGAAGAAACCCTCGCCGAACAGCTCACGTGAGCGACGTCTGCTGGTGAAGTCTGTCGCCGGATAGATCAGCAGTTGGAGCGTCGGCGCGGGCCCGCCGTCGCGCGCGGCCAGCTGCGAGACGACCGCCGCCAGGTTGCCGCCCGCGCTGTCGCCGCCGACGCCGATGTTGTTCGAATCGACACCCAGCTGGCTCGCGTTCGCGAAAGCCCAGCGCAGCGCCGCTCGTGCGTCTTCGACAGCCGCGGGGAACGGGTTCTCCGGAGCCAGGCGGTAGTCGACGGCGAGGATATGCGCGCCAGAGTGGCGACACAGCAGGCGGCAGACGCCGTCGTGGGTGTCGAGGTCTCCGAAGACGAAGCCGCCACCGTGGAAGAAGACGAGCAATGGGTGCAGGCCGCGCGGATCGCTGGGGGTGTAGAGCCGCGCACGCAGCGGAACGTCTGCGTCGATCACAAGGTCGCGCACAGCGCCGACGGCCTCCGGCCTACCAGCGGCGACGGCTGCCATCCGCCGCCGTGCACGCCTCGCCTCGGCGGGCGACACCGTCTCCAGCGGCGGCTCGCGGCGCCGCTCGAGCAGCGCCAAGGTGAGCTGCAGCTCGGGCGCCAACGTGTCGCCGTCAATGCTCACCGGGGGCTTGCCCGACAGGAGCACCTGGATCGCGGGCGGCAGTCCGGCGAGTGACCGGGCCAGTCCGTGCGCGAAGCGCTCATGCAGCGTGAGGGATAAATCAGCGCCGGTCATGCCGTTGCGGACGACTCTACTCCGAGCGGAAGCAGACTTATCGGCGCGCGTCGGTCGTGGGAAGCGCCGAGCGATCGTGTTCCAACAAGGTGACCACTCTCACAGACAAGCGTGCAGCCATGGGGCATTGTGCATGACACAGGAGAACCAAGACCGAACGAAGAGGAGGCTCACAGTGATCACGCGCATCGGACTCAAGCTCACCGGGCCTTCGCCCGTGAGCGCGTTGGCGGTCGCAGGGATGCTCGGCGAAGGACTCTTGAAGACTGCAGGCGCGCCCCAGGGGGGCCAGGGGCGCAAGATCAACGCGGGACCGCCCCGGCGCTCGTAGCCCCTGCGCTCTGCAAAGGGCAGGTTCTCAAAGCGACCCGGGGCGGTCCCATCCCTCAGGGACCTCGCGTTAGGGGGGGCCTAGCGAGGCCCCAGTCCACTTTAGCCCCGCCCGGGCACCGAGCGCGATGTAGAGGCGAGCGCGCGATGGATGGTGCTCGGGTAGGGTCTGCGACTCATGGAGCCCGAGGGCAAGGTCACGGTCGTCACCGGTGCGGCCGGTGGCATCGGCGGGGCACTCGTGCGCGCTCTGCTCGATCGTGGCGCACGGAGCGTCGTCGCCGCCGACCTCGATCGCGGTGGGGTCGAGCGACTGAGCGAGGAGCTGGGCGCCGCGAGCGTCGTTCCGCGCGTTCTCGATGTGTCAGACGAGGAGGCTACGCGTGCGCTTGTAGAGGAGGTCGAGCGCACGATTGGCTCGATCGACGTGTGGTTTGCCAACGCTGGGCTGGCCGCAGGCGGCGGAGCGGAGGCGCCCGATGAGGTCTGGGATCGCCAGTGGCGTATCAATCTGATGTCGCACGTCTACGCTGCGCGCGCACTGCTGCCGGGCTGGATCGAGCGCGGCGATGGGCACCTCGTCACGACCGCGTCGATGGCCGGCATCCTCACTGCAGCCGGCGACGCGGTGTACTCGGCGACCAAGCACGCAGCGGTCGGGTTCGCTGAGTGGTTGGCGTTCACCCACGCGGGGAGCGGTGTGCGCGTGTCGTGTATCTGTCCGGGCGCGGTCGACACGGCGATGCTGCGGGGCGGCGCCGGAGGCGACGCTGCCAAGGCGAGCGCTGTGATCGGTGGCGGCGATGTGCTCACGCCCGAACAGGCCGCGGAGCGCATCCTCAACGGTCTCCAGCAGGACCTCTTTCTGATCCTGACACACCCCGAGATGCACGAGTACGCGGTCGGCAAGGCGCAGAACCCCGAGCGCTGGATCCGCGGCATGACGAAGCTCTGGTCCCGCGCGCAATCGCTGCTGAGATAAGCAACTGTCCTCCTCAAGGCGCGCCCGTCGGGAGCCGATGCTCTACACATGACGGAAGCTGGGACTTCGGTGGTCCAGGCGGGCGCTGTGCCCGATCTTGCCACCGAACCGCGTGTGCAGCTGCAGGATTTTGAGCGACTCGAGGACTATCTTGCTGCCTATCTGGCGGACGAGCGCTTCAAATCTAGGTATCTGCAGGCCGGTCAGCTGTGGTCCGAGGCTTGGGCGATGCTGTGGCGCGCGGACTCCAGGGATAAGGTGATCGCCGTATCAGCTGAGGCGCGCGAGGCTATGTGGGAGTTCGCGTCTGCCCTCGTCGAATGGCACGGGCCGCATACGGCGAGTCCGGTCTCGACAGACACGCTCGACCGTCTGTCGAGCGTGGTCGAGATGTACCGCCCTCAGCTCGGGGACAGCCGCTGCGGGCTGCTGCAGGCGCTGTTCAGCTATTGGCAGACTCTAAACAGCGTGGTGCAACGTCACCACGATCGCGCTCACGAGACGCGTGAACGACTCACGTGGGAGGACGGTCGACGCGTCGTCGTTCTCACCGCTCTCGTGATGGTCGAGGTCGACCGCTGCGTGTGAGCCAAGCGTCTGCGGCAGGTCACCTCTCACGTCAGCGTGTCGTCTTCGTCGAGGCCTTCGCCTTTTTGGCTGCCTTTTTGGAACCGTAGCGCTTGCGGGCGCGCTTTTCGCACGCGGCGCGCCTGGCCTTCTTCTTGTACTTCTTGCACGCCCTCAGGGCCCTGGCCAGCAGCTGCGCCCTGGTGAGCTTGACCGCTTTCGAGTCCTTGACCCCCTGGCAGCCCGTGACCGCGATGTTCGTTGCTTGGTTGATCACGGCGCCGTTCTGGGCGGTGATTTCGGTCGGCATCTGCAGGCTGGCTTTGCAGAGGCTGTATTCTTCCTTTTCTGGAACGTTCGGCGTCAGCACCCCGTGTGGGCCCGCGGGGAGCACTGTTTCAAAGACCGTGAACGGTGCGTCCGGCGCCGATTCAAAGCGCGAGTAGGTGACACCGGCTTTGATGTCGGTCTTGCCATCCAACAGCAGCGTGATGCCTTCGCCCTGCAGCATGAACTCCACATCCGGGAACGCCGCACCACCATGAGAGACCAGATACGCCGGCCCTGTGAGCGGGTTGGCGAGCACCGGCGTATGGATCGTCCCGTAGCCGATCACTGAGTCTTCGTTGCAGGACGCGGGGTTGGCGTTGAAGGTCGCTTCGGTGCACGCTTTCTGCAGCGTCGATAGGCGCGAGGAGAGCGCCACCGGCAGCTGCAGGTCGACTTTCGCGATCCCCGCCTGTGCAGCGCCGGTGGAGTTGACCCCGCCCGAGGTGACCGTCACCGCCAGGCTCGTGCCATTGGCTTTGCTGCCGCGACCCGCCGCGACCGCCGACAGCTTCGGCGCGAACCGCAAGCCCGCGCAGCCGACGACATGAAACGGCGAGGACACCGACGCGCTGGCGCCTTCGGCGCCGTCGACGGTCCCTTCGATCTTCATCGGGGTGCAGTTGGTGGGGTTGAACTCGAAGCCGGCGCGGTTGACGTTCACGAGCACCTGTTTGAGCTGCAGCGGGATGCCCCGCAGCTGCGTCGGCAGCGATGGCGTGACGATCGTGATCGCCGCCGTGGACGGGTTCACGTAGATCTTCGAGCGCACCGTCACCGTCCCGAGATTGAACGGCCCGGCGACCGCGGGCGTGACAATGTCCAAACCAAACGGAGCACCGCCGTACGGGCCGGTGATATACACCTTCCCCCCGCCCTCGACATACGGCTGCGAGCCGAGACCCGACACCGCGCTCGCTTCCCCCACCTGGCTTTCCACAGGGCATTCATTTCTTGCGGCCTGTTCTTCACCGCACAGCTTGACCGACGAGAGCAGCGCCGCGTTGCCCGGCGGCAGCTGCACCGTCACGCCACTCAAAGCCTGATCGCCATCCGGGCGTGAGAGTTCGAGCGCGAAGCTCGTGAAGCCGCCGGCCTGCGCGTTATCGCTCTGCCCGACGAAGCCCGGCGCGAACGGCAGCGAGCCAACCGGGCAGCCAGACCCACTCGGACCCGTGGTGATCGCGAATTCTCCGGCCGCGGAGTCCAGGTTGACGGTCCCCGTCCCCGACCACGGCGTAAACGCCCCGCTGGTCGCATAGTCCCCGCACGCGGGGGGTGTCGAGACGGACGCTCGCGGGCCTCCAAACAGATTGAGTTTCAAGTCTTCAAACGGCACCTGGGGTGCGTTACGAAACGTCGTGGCCACCCGTAGCGACCCTTCGTTCAGCTGCCCTTCCCCGGCGAGCTTCACGAGCACGCCCGACACCGGATCTTCAGCGACCAGATACAGCGCCACGAGCGAGTTGAAGGGATTTCGGTCCGCTTCATCGTTGGGCGCCGGCGAGGCCAGGTATACGCTCCCGGTCAGCTTATTCGGCAAGAGCGGCGTTTCGATTTCCACCGTGCCGACCTTCGACGCGGCCGGACACGACGCCTGCGCATCGGTGAATTCATCGGTCTGACTCGCCGCGTTCAGCCCGAGGAACCCGATCTGCGCCTCAGAGCACGCCTGTAGTCCATTCGCCGCCGACGAGCTCAACTCGACGCCTTCCGGAAGCGTAACCGTCGTGTCGCGCACGTCTGCCTCCGCTAGACCTTCCGCTTCAAGCGTCGTCGCCTGGGGCACCTCGGCGCAGGGCTGTCGTCCCCTGCGGCCATCGCGCCCTTGCCACCCGATCCGTATGTGCTCGGAGTGCTCCGGCACTGTCAAGCCTAGCCGCGGCGCATGAGCCGCCCGACGGCGGCCATCAGCTCAGCCGCGCGCTCCTCCTGTAGCTCGGCCTCGGCGGCGATGACACATGTGCGGGCGTGCCCGTCGAGCAGTCCGAGCGCAACCTTGTCGAGGGCGGCCTGGACGGCGCTGATCTGAGTGAGAACGTCGATGCAGTAGCGATCCCCCTCGACCATCCGCTCGATGCCGCCCACCTGACCCTTGATGCGCGCCAAGCGGTCAAGCAACTGGTCCTTGCTCGCTTGGTAGCCCTTACCTGCCGGTGATCTCGATCTCGTAGCCATATCACCATGATACTCATACTGGGGAAGGGTATAGTGGGCCGTATCGGTGTCCTGACGACTATCGGCGACGGCTTCAAGGACGCTCTGCTGATGGCGTGGGAGGTTTGGTGGGCGCTCGTGTTCGGCTTCGCGATCTCAGCAGTCGTGCAGGCCTGGGTGCCACGCGAGCGGATCGAGCGCGCGCTCTCGGGCGATGGCGCGCAGCCGGTGGCCAAGGCTACGGGGTTGGGGGCGGCTTCCTCCTCGTGCTCCTACGCGGCGGTCGCGATCGCCAAGAGCCTCTTCCAAAAGGGCGCCTCGGCCTCCTCAGCGCTGGCCTTCCAGTTTGCTTCCACGAACCTCGTGTGGGAGCTCGGGCTGGTGCTGTGGGTGCTGATCGGCTGGCAGTTCACGCTCGCGGAGTACCTGGGCGGCCTGGTGATGATCGTCTTGATGGCAGTGCTGCTGCGGGTATTCGTCTCTCCTCGCCTTGAGCAGCAGGCACGCAAGCACGCTCAGGCAGCCGACGCGGGGCATCAGCACCAGATCGCAGACCAGCGGATGAGCTGGCGCGAACGCCTTTCGTCTGTCTCGGCGTGGTCGGACGTGGCGAGCAACTTTCGCGGTGACTGGCGGATGCTCTACAAGGAGATCACGGTCGGCTTCCTGCTCGCCGGGTTCGTCGCGCAGCTTCCCAACGACTTCTTCAACGGCCTCTTCCTCAGCAGCTCACCTGCTCTGATCCAGGCTGTATGGGGCGCGATCATCGGCCCGGTGATCGCAGTGCTGTCGTTCGTCTGCTCGGTCGGCAACGTGCCGCTCGCTGCCGTGCTGTGGTCGGGCGGCATCTCCTTTGCCGGAGTGATGGCGTTCATCTTCGCCGACCTGATCGCACTGCCGATTATCGCGATCTATCGCAAGTATTACGGCAGCGAGTTCGCGCTGCGGATCGTCGCGCTGATGTTCGCCACGATGGTCGCAGCCGCGCTCATCATCGACGGCTCGTTCAGCGCCCTCGGCTTGATCCCACAGGGGCCGCGGCCCTCGCGGGGAGACATCTTCGGCACGATCGCGGTCAACTACAAGCTGTTTCTGAACATCCTCGGGGTGGTGATCTTCGCGCTGTTGTTCTGGCTGTCGCAGCGCCGTGGAATGAGCGATCCGGCGTGTGGCATGAACGTCGACAGCGTCAACGCGAGCGGCGGTCGTCACCGTCGCAACGCGCCGTCTGCCGGCGCCGCTCTACGCGGCGAGGAAGGCCTGGGATCGCGATGAGAATAATCTCACAGACCGCCTCCTAGCTCCGAGAGTCCGCCGGGGCGAACAAGACCGAACAACTCGACGTCGGCCGGGTTGACAAGCAATCAACGGTCGGATACCAATACCGATGCATACCGACACTGGGCTGCCCATCTCTGCGCAGCCAGATCATGCGCTGAGTGGCGCCCCATCCGACGCTAAGCGAAGGCAAGGGGGAAGCGAAATGAAACGTGTCTTTAGGCCCACGCGCAGCCGCGGGGCGATGGTCCTCGTCGCGGCGACAGCGCTCACGCTCGGGCTGCTGGTGCCGCTGATCGGCGCGTCCGCAGCGAGCGCGAACGGCGTGCCGTTCGTAAAAGGCGACGTTCTCGCGGGGGTTGGAAGCTCCCAGGTGAAGAATTTCAGCCCCACTGGCACCCTGCAGGACACGCTCACCGATAGCAGCGGTGCCGAATACACAACCGGCATGTGTTTCGACTCGGAACACAATCTCTACGTGACCGACTTTTTCAAAACGATGAGTAAGTACAACGATCATGGGGAAGTGCTCATCTCACCGTTCCCCGCAACGTTCGTCTTTGGTCACCCCGAGAGCTGCACGGTCGATGCGTCGAATAACATCTATGCGGGTGGACCGGAAACGCCGACCATCGAAAAGCTCAACACAAACGGAGAACTGATCGAAAGCATCCCGGTCGAAGCGGCAGGCCCACGTGGCGGCACTGACTGGGTCGATCTTGCCGCCAACGGCTGCACGATGTACTACACCAGCGAGGGTACGGAAATCGACCGCTACAACGTATGCACACATGTGCAGGAAGCCAAATTTGCAAGCGGGCTGCCAGCACCGTGCTATGCACTGCGGATCAGGCCTAACGGCGAAGTGATGGTAGGGTGCGCGTCAGAGGTTGTTCGTCTGAACGCGGGTGGAGTAGCGGTGCAGACCTACCCGATCCCCGGCCACCTGGAACTGTTTGCGCTCAACCTCGACCCAGACGGAACGTCGTTCTGGACCGGAGACCTCGATACCGGCGTGATTTATCACCTCGACATCGAAACCGGTGCGATAATCAACGAATTCAACAGCTCGCCGAACACTGCGCTGGCGGGGCTTGCGGTGGTCGGTGAAATCGAAGTCTCAAGACCGGAAATCACACTGAGTCCACTAACGGCGGAAAACCCGGTGGGCGCGACCCACACGGTCACGGCGACGGTCACGGAAGGCGGCGTTCCTGAGTCTGGCGTGACGGTCACCTTCACCGTGACCGGCGCGAACCCACAGACGGGAACCGGCACGACGAACGAAAAAGGCGAAGCCACCTTCACGTATAAAGGTGAAAAAGCCGGCACCGACACGATCGTCGCCTCGTTCGTGGACAAAACGGGAAAAACGGATCAGTCTAACCGCGCGACCAAGATCTGGATGGAAATTCACAAAGAAGAATGCACCAAAGCCCAGGGCGTCGGTCACGCGGGCCCCAAGGGTCCAGAAGGCCTGAACGAGGACAACAACCTCAACACTGCTTTGATCGGCAAGGAGCAGTTGGAAACGACCTTGCCGCACAAAGAAGCGCATTTCCGCCTAACGCACCTGAACACTGCTTCTTGCGTCGCCATCGCCGGCGGTCACGAATTCAGCGGTCAGGGCAAGGCCGCGCTGGATGGTGCAAAGGGCTACGAAGAGTCCTTCTCGATAAGCGTCACGGAAGGTAAAATCTACCTGTCGGTGGTGTTCGAAAAAGAAGGAACAGTCCTCTACACCATCAGTCATCAGCTGATGAACCCGAAATCCAAACAGACCATCTCGTAACCGGAGAGGGGTAGGACACCCAGCTCGTATCGGGGGAGCGGAGACCCAGGCTCTCCGCTCCCCCGGCTGGTCTCGCGCGGCACCTAGCGGCGACCTAGCGCTTGTTCGTCGGAGCTGATCCAGCCAAGCGCGCAAGCACGCCGCGTCCCCGCCGATGTTGCGCGTCACAAGACTTGGTGCTCGCGGCACTCTATGTCCGATGGATGACGCCGATGCGTTCTCAGCGCTCTATCGGGAGGAGGGGGAGGCGGTGCTCCTTTTCTTGACTCGCCGCACACTTGATGTCGAGCTGGCCGTTGAGTTGGTGGCCGAGACGTTTGCCACAGCGCTGCGCTCGTGGGGCAGCCTGGCAGGACTCAGGCGGCAGCAGCAGCGGGCGTGGCTGTTCACGGTCGCCGGACGGCGGTTCGCCCGGTATCTGCGCCGGGCGAACACCGAGCGACGGCGGGTGCAGAGGTTGGGCATCCAAGTGCCCCCGTTAGCCACGATGACCTGCTCGTGATCGAGCGGCGGGCAGGACTGGATCAGCTGCGCGAGGCCCTGGGCCGGGAGCTTTCGCTCTTGAGCAAAGAGCAGCGCGATGCGCTTCGCCTGCGCGTGGTCGAGGAGCACTCCTACGTGGAGGTGGCCGAGAGGCTCGGCGTGTCCGAGCAGGCCGCCTGTGCCCGTGTCTCACGTGGCCTGCGCGCGCTCGCGCACGCGCTCGAAGCCCTACCGGGCGCACAAGCGCTGGGGAGACGTGCACGGCGGTGGGACAGGTGCTGAACGGCCAGTTCGGCATTGTCGGTCTCGACCATGTCTTTCGCGCGCTGCCGTTAGGCGGCATCGATGCCTGCGGCTTCGGTTCGCCTGACGGCCCCGTGCTCGCTGGCGCCCGGGTCTTCTCCGGCTCGAGCTCCATCGAAGCGCGGACCGTCGTCAACGGTGTGGCGGGTGCCGGCGCTCGGTCAGCCACCGCGTACGGCCTCGGAGGTCCGCGGGCCCTGCGGCTGGGTCCCGACGGGAGCTTCATCACCGTCTACCGCGGCTACGTCGAAGACGTGCGGCCGCGGATCGTCGTGGTAGGCCGCGACGGGGTTCGCCATACCGTGGCGTTCGCGCAGTCCTCGGCGTTTGAAGTCGCAGACCCGCACAGAGGTGCTCCGTGGCAGATCCAAGCAGAAGCGGACACCGACCTGGGGGCGTATCCCGATGAGGATTGCGCGCAGGCGTCCCGCGCACGAGACCATTCGGACCCGCGTTTCACGGACGTGTCGTTCACGCCCCAGGTCTGCGGGCGACTCGGCGAGAGCCCACTGTTCGTCCTTATGCGCCGCTTTGTCCCCGGGATGGGCGAACGCTCGGGCTTCCCTTGGGGCAACAATCCTGCGCGCACGCTCGTCTACGGGGTTGCGTCACCGCGCGTGGCGTCCCTGATGCTGAGCGGCGCGGGCACCTCGCGCGCGCTGGCGATTGATCCTCACGGCGGCGTGTTCCTCACCGTGCTCGACGGGCACGTGGATCCCCGCTCGCTCGCGCTCACCGCTCACCTGCGCAACGGGAGCACGTTGATCTATCGGCACTCGGCCAACCTGCTCGCCTACGAAACCAACCGCTCGCTTGTTGAGCCTCCGGTGCCCGCCTACCGCGAACCGCTCCCGCCGACACACGTGAGCTACCCGCCGTTCGAGATCCCCGTCGCGAGCACGCTGCGCGAAACGGTGCGGGTTGCCGATCCCGCCGGGGGACCGCAGTGGGTGCTGCGCAGCTGGCAGGGAGTGCCAAATCCCCGGGCGAGCGCCGGGTCCGCGGCCCCCTCCAACCGAAACTATTGCTTCCAGTTCGGGGTGATCGTCAATCGCCAGCTCGTGCAGCCGCGCACGGGATCAGCCCCCATCCCGTGGAACCCACCGGGGGATCCCGGAGGGCAAGCCGGTGAAGAACGCTGTAACGAGGCCAGGATCCTGACCCGGCGGGGCCCCATGTTCAGCGCCGAAAGCTACCTCGCAGATCCGTATGCGTACGCTCCCGAGCCACTGCGAACGGTCATCAACGGCCAGCTGCCGCCGAGCGCGAGCCATGCGCTGCTGATCGGCGCGGGCGCACCTCGCCCCATACGAGCAGATGCGAACGACGCGTTCCTGCTGGTGCTGCCGGGTCGCTACTGGGACGCCTCGTTGCATGTCGCATATACCGTCGGCGGCCGGACCGTCGGGCTCCCAGCGCGCCGACCGGCGCCGGCAGGCAAAGCGAACGGCACTGCGCCCGAAGCGCGGGCGCCGGATCCCGACGGCGGCGCTCCCTGGGGCTTCACGGTGCACGCCGACGGATCCGATGAATTCGGTCGCATCGTCGATGGGCACCTCGCCGATATCGAAGAAGAGCACGGCACGATCGTGAGCGGGCCCGTCGTGTGGGGCTCAGGCACCGCTGAGGTGCCGGGGGAACGGCCACAGGTCGCGTTCGACTCGTAGAACGTACCGTCGTAGACGGCGATCAGGACATGGTGGGGAGGGAGTCAGCAGCGCATCAATCCGACTGCGCAACGGCAAGACGCTCACACAAGCCCTCCTTGGCGGGGTCCTTGGAGCCGGCGGCGAGCCGCCCAGGGCCTCGTTCGCACGGCTCCTGTTCCTGTTCAGACGCGAAGTCGCGCGGATAAACAGCGACCGCTCCCTTAGCCCCGCAAAGCGTCAGAGCGACCTCGCGCGCAGACAGTTCACCGCTCGCGCGCAGGTCATCATGCGGCGGATCGCCTACGAACGCGCCCATCCAGGGCTGCTGCCGGCCCCCCAGCACACCACGAGACCGAAGCGCCGGCGGGCTAGAGTCTCCCGTGTGCCGAGACGTCGCGTCGTGATCGACCATCTCACGGTCGGCGTGAGCGACCTCGACCGCAGCCGAGAGTTCTACATCCCGACGCTCTTGCCACTCGGCTTCAGTGAAATCGGACAGCGGCGCGAGGGGGCCACGGAGATCGAGTTCGGCCTCGAAGAGGCACCTGATTTCGCGATATCCACGGCCTACCCGACCGGAGCTCCCGTGCACGTCGCCTTCGCCGCAGACCGGCGGGAACAGGTCGACGCCTTCCACGCAGCAGCTATCGCGGCGGGAGGACGCGACAACGGGGCTCCCGCTCTCAGACCCGAGTACTCGGACGACTACTACGGTGCGTTCGTGCTCGATCCAGACGGGCACAACGTAGAGGCGGTCTGCCACGGCGAGGCCGGCCGCTGACAACGCGCTAGCCTGGAGTCATGCTCACTCATCCAGATCGAGCGGCCGAGCGTCGCCGCGCGAAGCTGGAGGACGTCCAGCGCCAGCTCGAGGGCGGCTCGCTGAGAATCCGCAAGATGACGGCCGCGGAGCGCCGGCACGACCCCGCCGCGCCCGCCAAGGCGCGGCGCAAGTGACGAGCTTCTTCGTTGCCGGCATCGATTCGCGGGGAGCACACGCCGAGGAGGCCTACAGCGAGCTGCGCGAGCGATCGCTAATCGCGGCCGGCTGCCCCGCCCGGTCGCGGCGGATCTTCAAGCTGAGCTGTCGCTTCCATGGACAGGACCGGGAGATCGAGGTCGGCAGGCCGCTGTACGAAGGTGGTGACGTCGTCGTCGCGATTCTCGACCATGGGCGCTTCGAGCCGTTCTGCGTGCACACCGATGACGCGGGCGAGAGCGCGCCCGCACGTGTCAATCACCCCGTCTACTCCGTGACCGAGTTCTCATGAGCGGAGGACTCGTCCCTGACACTGAGATCCACGCGCTCGTGAGGCGGCTCGCACGGCCTCACTCCTCCGGCGGGCACGTGGTCGAGCGCGCTGCCCTCCTCGCGTCGGGCCGCGACTTCACGGCCGCAACGGCCTGGATCGCCGACCACGGTGGGGTGGCCGAGGCGATCGTCCCCGAAGCCTCCCGACGAGGCCTGCATGGCCCCCGCCTCGGCCTCTCGAGCGCAACGGACCAGCGAGTCCCGCTGCGCTTCGTGCTGCCCGCTGGCGCGTTGGACTGAACCTGTGGCGGACAGGGCCCACTTCACGGCCGAGGAGGCCCACGCGGCCGGTGAACGAATCGGTGTCGAGTGGGTTGCATCGCCGTTTGACGTCGAGCAGTTCCGCATGGGGATGGACGTCGAGCTCGAGCACGGGACGCAGGATCTCAAGACCAACGTCACCGACGACGACGTTACGGTGACGGCGAAGATCGCGTTGGCGCACCTCAACGAGTTCCCGGACTACTACTCCCGCCTGGCCGTCATGGAGGCCGAGGCAGAGGCGTACTGGGCCTCGCAACGCGAGTAGCCCAGCACCCGCGTCAGGCTCCGACGACGATCATCGGCCACGGGGGGCGGTCATGGGGCGAGTATTTCATCGAGCTCGCGGGCCATCGGCAGCGAGGGTTGCGCGCCCATCCGCGAGGCCGCAAGCGCACCCGCGGCGCAAGCGCGGCTTAGCGACTCTCCACGGTCCCGGCCCTCCAGCAAAGAGACGACCAGCGCCGCGCAGAAGGCATCGCCTGCGGCGGTGCCGTCGACAGCGCGCACTCGAGGCGGCATCGCGCGGGCGACCTCCCGCCCGGCCTCGAGCAGCATCGCACCTCGCGCTCCGAGAGTAAGCGCGACGAGCTTGCCGCGAGGACCCACGACTTCGTACTCATAGCGGTTGACCACAAGCAGATCGGGCTCCAACTCCAGTGTGCCGCGCGCTGGTGCCGCGTTCAGGCAGAAAAACGGCGCCTTTGCAGCAGCCGCGGCGATTGCCGCATCGGGGATCTCCAGCTGACAGATCACGGCATCCGCCTTGCCCACGTCAACGTCGTCGGGGGTGAGACGCGCGTTCGCGCCGGGCGCCACGACGATCACGTTCTCGCCACTCGCGTCAACCAGGATGAGCGCGACACCGCTCGCTCCCTCCTCCCGGACAACGCCGCTGATGTCCACCCGCTCGCGCTCGAGCGAGCGCAGCACGAGGTCGTCCGCTCCGATCCGCCCTACGAAGCGGGTGCGAGCGCCGAGCCGCACCGCGGCGACAGCCTGATTCGCACCCTTTCCGCCGGCCACGCGCTCAAATACCGCGTCAGTAACCGTCTCGCCCGGACGCGGCAGCCGCTCACATCGTGCAACGAGATCGACGTTCGCCGAGCCGACCACCGTAATCCGAGGCGCCGAGCCCACAGCGCCCGAGCCTACACGCCGGTGTAGAAGCGCGGACGCTGAACCACCGTCCGCTCGCCGCGTGCGTCGAGTGCGTGAGGCCGATCAGGCGTCGGCGAGCGCCTGAACGACAGCTTCGAGAGCGGGCGGCTCGGCACCTGGCTGGACTGACTCGCCGCTCGTTTCCTTCAGCTCGTCGCCGGGCAGGTCTGGCTGTTGTGCCGGCGCGTGCTTCCTCGCGTCCTTCCTGGCCTGCTTGTCCAGCCGACGCTCGCGCAGCCGGCTTTCACGGGTGAGCTTTGCCATCGTGGTCTTCTTCTTGCCGCTTGAGGCCATGCCTGTCCGTCCTTTGTTGTGGAGTTCCGAGCGCATCGACGACGCGCACAGGCGGCGTATCGCGTACGGGCAAGACCCGCCGCGTCGCGCTCTGTCGCTGGTCGAGCTCGGCGTGTTCAGAGCGTTTGGACGTTCGCAGCCGCCGGGCCCTTTGGGCCCTGCTCAGCGTCGTAGCTGACCTTCGCGCCCTCGCTCAGCGACCGGAAGCCGCTTCCCTGTATCGCGTTATGATGCACGAATAGGTCCTTGCCGGCGTCATCCGGCGTGATGAATCCGAAGCCCTTGTCGTCGCTGAACCACTTCACGGTTCCTGTAGCCATCTCTGTTCCCCTCCAGGTATGTGCACTGCGAGACGCGGAGGGTGCTGCGAAGCAACGACTGCGGAACGCGGGGCACTGCTTTGGTCGAACGGACGCTCGACCCGTCAGCTCACTTTAGCGCGCCGCGCCGCCGCGGCGTCGGCCGGGGTGCCAGCAGAGGATCACCGAAGCTGAATGAGTTCGCCGGGAGCCTGGCCGTAGGAGCGTTTGGCGTCGGGACCCGATGAGTCATCTCCTCGCGGCCGTCGACGCGAACGCGCGCCCACCCGCGCCACGCCTGGGCGAACGTCTCCGCCGTCAGCTCGAGCGCCATCTCGCCATCAAGAGTTCGGCACATCAAATTCCGTGACGCGTGGATGGCGAGGGCGCCGATTCGCCGGGTTGCGCGCCCGCTGTGAGTCGTGCGCGCCCGCGTGCGGCGCGAACCGTGCTGGTGAGGGTGCCGATATCGTATGCCCCGTAGTGCCGACGCCCGTTGACGAAGAAGCTCGGCGTTCCGGATACGCCACTCTCATCTGCGCTGGCCACGTCCTCGCTCACACGCGGCTCGTACTCGCGGCGGCGTAGCTCGGCCGTGATGCGATCTGCGTCCAGACCGAGCTGTCGGGCGTAGCCGGCGAGGTCGCTAAGCCGGAGATCGCCTTGATGGCCAAGAAGAAGATCGTGCATCGCCCAGAAGCTGCCCTGCGCCGCGGCAGACTCGGAGGCCTCCGCCGCGATCTGGGCGTTCGGGTGTACGTCATTGAGCGGAAGGTGACGCCAGACGTAGCGAACGTCATCGCCGAACGAAGCGAGTAGCTCGCGAATGACTCCCTCAGCCTGTCCGCAATAGGGGCACTCGAAGTCGCCGTACTCCACCAGTGTGACGACCGCGTCATCCGGGCCGCGGATGTGATCGCGCTCGGGGTCGACGTCCTCGGAGAGGTCGAGGATGTCGTCGGCGGTGCGCGCCAGCTGACGCGCGCGTACACTGGTCGGCAGGCGCCTCACGACGCGCAGGACGAGCCACCCGACGATCGGAGCGAGAACGACTGAGGCGAGGGCGCCAACCTTGGCCTCTTCGAGTCGCCGGCCCGTGAACGCCAGGCTCGCGATCAGGAGCGAGACCGTGAATCCGACGCCCGCGAATGCGCCGCCGGCAGCCAGAAGCGGCGTGCTGAGCGGTGACCGGGGTCCGTGCAGTGCGGGGCGGGAGGCGAGCCATGAGGCGCCCGCGATCCCGACGGGCTTGCCGACGACGTAGCCGATGAGGATCCCGAGTGTGATCGGTGAACCGATCGCGTCACCTAGGAGGCCCCCCGTGAAGTGAACGCCGGCATTGGCAAGCGCGAACAGCGGCACGATCACATACGAGGTCCAGGGATGCAGGCTGAACTGCAGGCGCTCGTTTGGTGAGATCGCCGACATCACGCCCTGCTGTGCTGAGCGCGCGAGCTCGGGCGTCGGCTGCTCGCGAAAGGAACGCGTCAAGGCAATCGCGTTCTTGAGATCGCCACGGGAGGGCGCATAGGCGCTGGTCGCCAATCCGACGAGGAGTCCTGTGATGACGGGATCGATTCCCGACTTGAACATTGCCGCCCACAGAGCGACGGCCACCGCAACAGCCACTGGTCGAGCGCGTTGGGGCGCGTAGCGAAGGGCGCGGAGTGCAACGAGCAACGCACCGGCAATCGCCAACGCGACGAGCGAGACATGGCTCGTATACGCGATCGCTATCACGAGCAGCGCGCATAGGTCGTCGACGACCGCCACCGTCAGCAGGAAGACGCGCAGTCGCGTGGCCGCGCGTGGCGTCAGCAGCGCGATCGCGCTGAGGGCGAAGGCCGTGTCTGTCGACATGGCGGCCCCCCATCCGCGACTGCCGGGACCGCCAGCGTTGAACATCAGGTAGATCGCGACGGGCACTACCATGCCACCAAGCGCCGAGACGGCGGGGATCACGAGGCGACGGCGCTCGCGGAGCTCTCCCAGGTCGAACTCGCGCTTGGCCTCCAAGCCCACCACGAGGAAGAAGAACGTCATGAGACCCTCGTTGACCCAGTGGCGCAGGTCCATCGAGATCCCGCCACCGGCAATCGTGATCGACAAGGTCGTCGTCCAGAACGACTCATAGGAGTGCGGCCACGGCGAATTGGCCCACAGCAGGGCGGCGATCGTCGCCACCAGCAACACGATCCCGCTGCCGGTCTCGGTCCCCATGAAGTCGCGGACCGGCGCGGCGAGGTTGCGCGCCCAGGCCGTCCGGCCCATCTGCGGCGCAGCCTGCGCACGCACGGGTGGGCTACTCATCGGCTAAGAGGCCGCCGCATGACGACAGAGCCCGAGCGAGAATGCAAACGGGCCTGCAGAAACGTGGGCGGAAGTCGCGAACAATGGCAGCCGGTCGCACCGGCTCATCGTAGGCTGCGGGCGTATGCGGCTTCCTGTCACGCTCGGGACCGCGCCGCGATCTCGGGGCTTTGAAGTGACCGCTAAGTCGGACTCTGCGCAGCTCAGGGCAGCAGCACGATCTTGCCGTGGCTGTGGCGGGCGGCCAGCTCGCGGTAGGCGTCGCGCACCTGGTCCAGCGGGAAGACGCGCGCGATCGGTATCTCAAGGCTTCCGTCGGCGACCAGTCCCGCGATCTCCGCGAGCAGTGGCGCGCTGGCGATCGCGTGGGTGCCCTGCGCGTGCACGCCGAGTCGCTGCACCGCCTCGAAGTCGGCGATCGTGTTGATCCGCTGCGGAGCAACACCCATCCCGATCGCCAAGTCGACGTAGCCGCCGCCGAACGTGTCGATGAACGCGTCGATCGTGCCGCGGGCCGCTTGGCGGATCCGCTCAGCCTGCCCGTCGCCGTAGGTCACCGGCACGACGTCGTGGCGGCGCAGCCAGTCGTGGTTGTGCTCGCCGGCCAGCCCGATCACCGTCGCTCCGGTGCGGCGCGCGAGCTGGACGGCCACCGAGCCTACCCCGCCGGCCGCGGCCGAGACCACGACGGTCTCGCCGGCCTGCGGAGCGACCGCCTGAACCGACGCATAGGCTGCGAGCCCTACAACGCATAACGACCCCGCCACCTCCCATGAGACCGACGCCGGCTTGGCCGTCAGCTGATCGGCCGGAACCACGACAAGCTCGGCTTGGCTGGCGCGCTGCTCGGTCCAGCCAAGCACCTCGTCCCCGAGAGCGAACGCGCTTACGCCGGTGCCGAGCGCCTGCACCACGCCGGCAAGATCTGTGCCCTCGCCTGAGGGAAAGGTCGCCGGCCAGCGCTCATGAAGACGCCCCTCGCGGATCGCGATCTCACCGGGGTTGATCCCGGCCACCTTGACGGCCACCAGCACCTGTCCGGGACCAGCGACGGGATCCTCGACCTCGCGCACCTGAAGCACATCGACCCCGCCGTACTGGTCGAATCGCACCGCCTTCACGCCATCTCCTCCGTCATCGTCCCGTTCACACGACCAGACTTCCCCGCAGCAGATCAGCCCAACCTAGCGCAGACAGCCCGCCTGACCTCGATCCATTGCGCGTTGATCGCTGGAGCGATCACGCCGGCGAAGATCAGCTCGATTTGCCTCTCTTCGCTGTCCGTTTGGTCGAACTAGCGGCGCCAGCCGCCTTGCTCGACCGGGCTGCGCCGGCGCGCGGTGCACTTTTCCCGCGTTTTGGGGCTGAGCGTACGGCCGTCTTGCCTTTCGCCAGCGCTTGCTCGATCTGCTCGAGGTCCTTGGCGATGCGCTGGCGGCTGCGGGTGAGGTTCCGTCGCGCGGCCGTGAGCGTCGTGCCGACGTCCTTGAGCAGTGCGCGAGAGTCGCGGCTGACCTCGCCCCGCAGATCCTTCAGCGCGGCCTCGGCGGCCTCGATCGAGCCCTGCAGACGGTCGAGTGCTGCGCTACCGGCCTGTTTCCTACGGCGAGTCTGTGGCATGTCTCCTCCTCTGAATCATTCCTAGTGATGGTCAGCACAAGCGTACGCAAGTACGCTACGCGACGCGCGTCGACCCGGACCGCCGACCAGACCCTCGCGGGGGCGTCGGACGGACTCGACGGTTCCGGATTCTTTGAATGCGGGGAGGACGCCGACACTGCGTGAGAGGAGACCGAGCGCACCGGCAAGGAGCCAGTGAGAATCCTACTTTGAGCCGCCCAAGGACCCGAGCTCCGATACCTCAATCGGTATAATTCCCAGCGATGACCGTTGCTGCAATGATCCGTGAGGCGCGTGAGCACGCCGGTCTCTCGCAAGCTGAGCTGGCCAGGAGAGCAGGCACCTCCCAGCCCGCGCTCGCCCGTTACGAGACGGGTGTCACCCTGCCCAGTCTCCCGACGCTCGAGCGGCTGCTGCGCGGGTGCGACCAACAGCTCCAACTGCGCGCCGCGGACACCGACGGGCAACCGGCAAGCACGACCTCGGTGCGCGGCCAGATCGGACCTCGCGCGCAGCAGCTGCGTAGCAACCGCCGGAGACTGCTCGAGAGCGCTCGCGCGCATGGCATGCGCAGGGTGCGCGTGTTCGGCTCAGTGGCGCGCGGCGAGGCCGGCCCGGCCAGCGACATCGACCTGTTGGTCGACCTTGCGCCAAATAGGACGCTCGTAGACCTCGCCGGCTTCCGGCGCCAGGCCAACGAGATCCTCGGGATCCCAGTCGACGTCGCCACTCCCGACATGCTCAAGGAGCACATCCGTACCGAGGTACTCGCCGAGGCCCTGCCGCTGTGACCCGTCAGGAGAACGATCGCCTGCGCGACATCAAGGACGCCATCGTCACGATCCACGAGCATTTGGCACGCGCAGAGCAAGACTCCAGCGAGCAGGACACCGCACTACTACACGACGCAATTCTCTACGAGTTCGTGGTCATAGGCGAGGCCGTGAAGTACCTCAGCCCACAGACGCGCGACTCGACGCCCGAGATCCCCTTGGGCGAACGTAGCCGGGCTGCGTGACCTGCTCACTCACGCATACTTCCGAATCGACATCGACCGGGTGCTCGAGATCGTAAGCCACGACCTTCCACCCCTAGAGCAGGCGATCGATCGCCTGCTCTGATCCCGAACTGCGCCCGTCGACAAGGGCCCAAGGCCCGCTTCCGCTGAACGTAGCAGCGCCGACCCCGACGCAATCCGTGACATGCGCACTCTCTGCCGCGAGCGCCAAGCCGACCACGGGCGACGACGGAGAGTCAAGCGTGCCGCACTCCTCGCTGCGATCAGACGGCGAGCGCGTGGGACGACACGGCGCATGTCGTTCGAGGCTTGGCGGGCCGGCGCCGGCGGGCACGAACGGGGCGCCTCGGGCAATCGCTGGCCTCCTCGACAGCTTGCTCGAGGAACGGCATGAACTCGCGCAACACCGCTAGACGGTCGACGCGTTCAGGCTTTGCCCAGGGGCTTGCCCTGCGACGCGCGGTACTCGTCGTCCGCGTCAGCCTCCGACAGCATGTCCTCCCTTGCCTGCGTCGGTCCGCTTCGATCTTGCGCGGCTGGTCGCCCGCCCGCCAACCCGGGATACGCGTTTCCGCAGCCGCTGACAAGGGTCACGATCGTCATCTGACAAGACTCGCCTGATTCCTCCCGGCTTGACGTATGCCGATATCGGTATATGATTGCGCCATGGCACGAGCAGCGACTACGTCGGACGTCTTCAACGCGATCGCCGAGCAGCAGCGCCGGGAGATCCTGGTGCTGCTGCGGGCGGGTGAGGGACCGGTGACCGAGTTGGCCCAGGAGCTGGGGATGACCCAGCCGGGGGCGTCCAAGCACCTGCGGGTGCTCCGGGAGGTCGGACTGGTGCGGGACCGCAAGGCAGGCAAGCAACGCCTGTACGGCCTTGACGCCCGCGGGCTGCGACCGGTTCACGAGTGGACCGGCGGGTTCGAGCGGTTCTGGAACGAGAGCTTCGACCGGCTGGACGAGTACGTGCAGGACCTCAAGCAGGCAAGGCAGGAGGAATAGCTGATGAGCGCGACGGGACGAGGAGCGCCGGCGCAGTCCGCGACTGCCGACCGCGAGATCGTGATCTCCCGGGTCATCAGTGCCCCACGGGAGCTGGTGTTCGAGGCGTTCACCGAGGTGCGGCACCTGTCGCGGTGGTGGGGACCGGAGGGGTTCACCACCACCACGCGGGCGTTCGAGTTCCGCGTCGGCGGGGAGTGGGACTTCGTGATGCACGGACCGGACGGGACGGACTACCAGGAGTGGATCTCCTGGACCGAGATCGCCCTGCCGGAGCGGATTGCGCTGCTGCACGGTGAGTCCCGCGGCGACCCGAACGCCTTCGAGTCGGTCTTGACGTTCGCGCCCGACGGCGCGGCGACCCGGATCGAGATGCGCACGGTGTTCCCCACCAAGGAGCTGCGCGACGAGGCGGTCGAGAAGTACCACGCAATCGAGGGCGGCCAGCAGAGCCTGAGCAACCTGGCTGCCTACGTCACCGAGATAGTTCGGAAGGGAGTTGAGGACTGATGGCCGGGAAGGTGTTCTTCAGCGTGACGATGTCGCTGGACGGGTTCATCGCGCCCGAGGAGCGCATGGACGACCCGGATGGGCCGCCGGCGCAGTGGATGGAACTGCAGCAGTGGATATTCCCGCAGCGGTTCTTCCGGGAGAACCTGACGCTCGGCGAGGGCGGCGAGGAAGGGCGCGAGAACGACATCGTGCGGGAGACGTTCGAGCGCACCGGCGCGAGCGTGATGGGCAAGCGCATGTTCGACCTCGGCGAGCAGGCGTGGCCGGAGGAGGCGCCGTTCCACACGCCGATCTTCGTCGTGACGCACGAGAAGCGTGACCCCTGGGAGCGGCCGGGCGGGACCACCTTCCACTTCGTCAACGACGGCATCGAGCCCGCGCTCGACCAGGCCCGCGAGGCCGCCGGCGACCGCGACGTCCGCATCGCGGGCGGCGGCGCAACGGTCCTGGAGTACGTGAACGCCGGCCTGATCGACGAGTTCACGATCGCGCTCTCACCCGTGCTGTTCGGCTCCGGAATCCGCCTGTTCGAGGGCGTGGACGCGGGCCGCGTGGCGCTGGAGCCGGTCCGCGCGGAGCCGACGCAGCGGGTGACCCACATGACCTACGCAGTCCGGGAGCGGTAACTGTCTCGACCTCAGCGCTCCCCCGCCAAGGTCAGCAGCGCGGTGAGATCCTCGACGCTCCGAGCGTCAGGAAAGGCGAGCATTCGGGCCGAGAGCTCGGCCGCGCGCTCCTTCCGGGAGGGACCTCACGGCGTTGTCGTGGAACCTCCTCGCCAGCTCCTCGTCGGACAGGGGGTTGCCGGGGCCGCCGCGGTTGACCTCGACGCGGGCCTCGAGTTCCTCGCCCGTGCGGGTGGTCACGCGCAGGACGGCGGGGAAGGCGTGCGGGAACGACGCGCTGCAGCGCTCGTCCTCGACGCAGCGCACCAGGGCGGCCAGGGCGAGGCGGCGGGGGTCACGGGCGGCGGCGGCGGTGAAGTCCTCGTGGGACACGCCGAGGCCGCCACCGAGCGGCGCCGCGGCGACCGTGTAGGGGCCGCTGAACGCCGCGTGGTACCCGGAGGCGGGCCGTGCCTTGGCCTCGGGTGGCTCGGCGATCGTGCGCAGGACGGGCTTGGCGAGGCCCAGCTCGATCGCTGTGACGTCGGCGGGGGCGAGGCCCTGGGCGCGCAGCCGCAGGGCGGCGTCCAAGCCGGCGTGGGTGAAGTGGTTGCACGGGTACGGCTTGAAGACCACGCGCGGCAGCTCCTAGTCCGTGCCCAGGCCGCGGACGATGGCGTCCGGGTGGGCGCGATCGCCGCAGAACGCCTGCAGAAACCCGAAGCGGCCCTCCAGCACGGTCGGCGGGCCGGTGAGCCCGTGCCGGGCCAGGTCGGCCGCTGCCACGCCGCAGTGCGCGGCCCAGCCGCAGTGGACCCGCTTGACGGTCCCGCCGGTGCGGTTGGCCTCCAGCAGGCCGGCCCCATGCTGGCCGCGATGCCGACGGCGGAGGCGATCCCCGCCTCGTCCTGCCCCTGCAGCATCGCCACGGCCACCGCGGCGCCGACCGCGCCGCAGATGGACGTCGCGTGCAGACCACGCTCGAAGAACACCGAGTTGCGCAGCTCCTCGTCGTAGCCGGGCGCGGTATTCAAGAACGGCAAGCTCATCGAACGACCTGACGAATCAGAGGGTGGTGATCGCAAGTCGCGTGACACGCCGATCCACAGGTCTTGATTATTCCTCTCGCAACCGGCAGCCTCTGACACTAGCCTGAAGGAATGCGTGTCGAGCTTCTGTTCTGGGAGGGCTGCCCCTCGCATCCCAAGGCGCTCGCCGACCTGCGGGAGGCGATGGTGGACGCGGCGCTTGACCCAGGCACGGTCGTTGTCCGCGAGGTCCACACGCAGGCCGAGGCGACGGTGGAGCGCTTCGTCGGCTCGCCGACGATCCGCATCGACGGCGTCGATGTTCAGCCACCCGGCGAGGGGCCGGTCGGCCTGACGTGCCGCATCTACCACCGCCGCGACGGCCTGATATCGCCGACACCGGACCCGGCCGACGTGCGTGACGCGCTGCGTGCCGCCCAGAGCACTTTACCGAGAGGAGTGAGATGACATCTATTGGTGATCACGCACCGAGGTTGGCCCTGCCAGACACCGAGGGCACCACGCACGAGCCAGGCGAGGCTCCCGCAACGGTCGTCGTGTTCACCTGCAACCACTGTCCCTACGCGCTGGCCTGGCATGAGCGGATCGTCGGGGTCGCGCGCGACTACGCCGAGCGCGGCGTGCGGGTGCTCGCGGTCAATCCCAACGATGCAGAGCGCTATCCCCGCGACTCGCTTCAGGCTATGCGGACTCGCGTGGAGCGAGGAGAGTTCCAAGGCATCCCATACCTGCGCGACGAGTCGCAGGACGTCGCCCGGGCCTATGGCGCGAAGACGACACCGGATGTGTTCGTGCTCGATGCGACCGGGGCGATCCGCTACCGCGGCGCCCCGGACGCCGATCACGACGACCCCACTCAGAACGCTGCGTTCCTGCGCGGCGCCATCGATGCGGTGCTCGATGGTCGCGATCCCGTCCCGGTCGAGACGCCACCGGTCGGTTGCTCTATCAAGTGGAAGACCTGAAGCAGCGGGATCCAAGCACGCAGATCAGAGCGCCGCGTCCCGGCCGGGGCGTCGTGCCCCTGGCGCACCTTCGAGCGTGCCCAACGAGACGAACCTCACTCGCTCGCGGTGCTGGTAGAGCAGCGCCACTATCAGCCACACGACGGAAGGAGAACTAATGACCGTTTCTGCCGTGCTCGACTCTGCTGGGCGGCGTCGCTCACCCGCGACGCTCCCTGGCTACCACGCCGGGCGCTCGCCCCGCAACAAGGGCATGCTCTACCCTGCCGACCCGCCCACCGTGGAGGAGATCGTGGCGGTTATGCGCCACGCAAGCGAGGACGCTCATGGCTTCAGGCTGCGGGCAATGACGTGATGCTCTGGCGCGGCGGGCTTCGCGTCTAAGAGGCGCTCGCGCTCGCCGAACGTGATCTTGACCAGCGGCGCGGCTCTGTGCTCGTTCGCTGCGGCAAGGGCGAGCGCCGACCCGAGGTCGGCATGGACGCTTGGGGCTGGGAACACCTGCGGCCCTGGCTCACCGAGCGCCTGCTCCTCCCGTTCGGCCCGCCGTTCTGCATCATCGACCGCCCCACCCGCGGGCAAGCCTGGTCGGCTGCGGCGGTCCGCAGCGAGCTTCGCCGGCACGCCGCCGACGCGGGCGTCCGCCGACGCCTCGCGCCGCACCAGCTACGTCATGCGCACGCCCCAGGCGTCTCATCGGCCGGCGACTTCGCGCCTGCTTTGCCGCGAAGCAGGCACCTCAGCGCCCACAACGAGGCACTACTTGGGTCCCTAAACCCCGTGTCGATCACTGCACGGAGTCGCAGAACAGAAACGCGTTCAGCGACGGGCGCGCGAACGCGAGGATCGCGGTATCGCCGTGGATCCGCGAGGCGATCAGGCTCATCGCCGACGGCGCCGGCGAGCAAGCCTGTGCGCCGGGACGCGCGTCCCAGACACGAGAGCGCCTTTTCCTGTTAGCGCGAAGCGCCGCGGGTATCACGTGTGCGTCGCGGAGAAGGACTGGTTGTCGGTCGTACATTTGCGGGTCGAGCCTTCGAAGGTGAGTTCCTCGCGGTACATCCCCGCGGCGCGCTCCTTTTCGGCAGCGTTGACGGAGTGGAAGTGCCCCGAGAACGTGTAGGCGAACGACACCGGTTTGCCCGAGATCATGCCTTTGCCGGTGATCGTCGCTTTGAACGTGACCTTGCTCTTGATCGCGATTTCCGCAAGTTCGAGTTTGTCGTTGCCCGTCGCCGAGCCTTCGCCGGTGCATTTGAGGTCGTCGGTCGGGATCTTGACGCTGAGCAGGTGGAGGCTATTCGAGGACACTTCGAAGCTCAGGCCGCCCGTCCTTCCGGGGATGTTGCCGGTGTAGCTGCCGGCGGGCGGCGCGGCGGTCGTCTGGGTCGGCTGCGATTCGCGCGTCGCGTAGAACCACTGGTTGTCGGTCGTGCACCTGCGGGTCGAGCCGCCTTCGAAGGTAATGTCCTCGCGGTAGGTGCCCGCGAGCCGCTCGACGCTTTCTTTGTTGACCGAGTGGAAATGCCCGTTGAAGGTGAACTTGATCGTGACCGGATGCCCTTCGAGAATCGCGCCTTTCTCCGTTTTCGCACTCTTGAACGTGCGTCCGAGCGCGGTCAGCTTGGCCGTGATTTCTGGCGCTTCGAGGTGATCGTTCATCGTCGCGGTGCCTTCGCCGGTGCATTTGAGGTCGTCCGTCGGGATCGAGACGTCCTGAACGTGCGAGCCGTTGGACGACACAAAGAACTCGAGCCCCCCCGTCCTTCCGGGGATGTTGCCTGTGTAGCTGCCGGCGGGCGGCGCGGCGGTCGTCTGGGTCGGCTGCGATTCGCGCGTCGCGTTGAACCACTGGTTGTCGGTCGTGCACCTGCGGGTCGAGCCGCCTTCGAAGGTGATGTCCTCGCGGTAGGTGCCCGCGAGCCGCTCGACGCTTTCTTTGTTGACCGAGTGGAAGTGCCCGTTGAAGGTGAACTTGATCGTGACCGGGCGCCCTTCGAGCGTCCCTTTCTCGGTGGCGCTGTAATTGAAGGCGGAGTTGTTGCCGCTGGACGCTTCGAGCGTGACTTCGAACGCTTCGAGCTCGTCGTTCATCGTCGCGGTGCCTTCGCCGGTGCATTTGAGGTCGTCCGTCGGGATCGATACGTCTTGCAGGTGGGTGCTGTCGCCGGAGACGTACAGCGTCAGCCCCCCCGTCCTTCCGGGGATGTTGCCTGTGTAGCTGCCGGCGGGCGGCGCTTCGGTCGTCTGGGTAGGCTGGGAGTCGCGTTTGGCGCTGAACGCTTGGGTGCTCGTCGTGCACGCGCGCGTTGAGCCTTCGAAGGCGATTTCCTCGCGGTAGGTGCCCGAGGCTTCTTCGCCGTTGCTCGCAAACGCCCCGCTGAAGGCGAACGTGAAGGTCACGGGGTGGCCTTCGAGCCGGCCTTCCTCGGTGGCCGTCGTGCTGAACGCGCCCGATTCGATCTTGACTTCGAGCGCTTCGAGGTGATCGTTCAGTGTCGAGGATCCTTCGCCGGTGCATTTGAGTTCGTCGACGGGGATCGTGAAGTCTTGGACGTGCGTGCCGTCGCCGGACACGTAGAAGGTGAGTCCGCCGGTGCGTCCGGGAATGTTGCCGGTGAAGCTGCCGGGCACCGGCGCGGCGGCGAGCGCGGAGGCCGCCGACGCAGCGAGCACGAGCGTGGCGATCGCGAAGGAGAGGCCAAGGCGTCGGACTGCGCGGCTGCGTCCTCGGCGCCGGCGTTCGGTTCCGTCCTGTCGCATTGCATGCGTCCTTTCGCTGTTGAGCGCGAACGCTATCGGAAAGGCCTCATCCGCGCGTCCCGCGCGAGGTGCGGCTGCTCTCGCGGAGAACCTCGAGATCGTTCGCCGCAGACTCGCTCGGCCGAGAAGCGCGACGGGCCGGTCGACCTCGCACCTGCTTTCGCCCCAAATGCGCGCGCCCGAGTCTCGGTGCGCGCCACGCCTGCTAAGGACGGTGGGTGTCGCACAAACTGGGGAGTCCGTCCGAGCAGATTTAGAGACTTCAGGGCATGGCTATGAACTTCTTGGCGTGCGATCGTGAGCAGCCGTTCTTGATGCCCCCAGACCCGCGTGATTGGCTGCCGGAGGGCCACTTGGCGTGGTTTTTGCTGGCGTCGGTCGAGCAGATGGATCTCGCCGCGTTCTATGGCTCCTACCGCATGGACGGTTGGGGGCGGGCGGCGTTCGAGCCGTCGATGATGGTGTCGCTTCTCTTGTATGCCTATGCGAGGGGCGAGCGGTCATCGCGGGGGATCGAGCGCAAGTGCGTGGAGGATGTCGCCTACCGGGTGATCGCCGCGCAGCAGAAGCCCGATCACGCGACGATCGCGCGCTTCCGTGCCCGCCACGAGGACGCGCTGGGGAAGCTGTTCAGCTCTGTGCTGGGGCTGTGCAAGCAGGCGGGGTTGGTGAAGGTCGGGGTGATCGCGATCGACGGAACGAAGGTCCATGCCAACGCCTCCCATCACTCAAACCTCGACTACGAGCAGCTCGCCAAGGAGATCCTCAAGGAGGCTGGTGAGATCGACGCGGCGGAGGACGAGCTCTACGGGGAGGCACGCGGCGATGAGTTGCCCGAGCACCTGCGCACCAGCGAGGGGCGGCGGGCCGCTCTGAAGGAGGCGAAGCAGAAGCTCGAGGCAGAGCGCGCCGAGAAGGCGAGCGCGAAGACCGAGGCGGGCGGCGAGGCAGAGGCCGAGGGTCCCGGCGTTGAGATCGAGCTTGACCCCGAGGTGATCGTCGCCCGGATTCAGGGCCGCGAGGGATGGTTGCGCGAGGCTCGTCGCCAGCTCGATGAGCACCGCCGCCGCGAGGCAAAGCCGATCCCCCGCTCACGCCCCGAGCGGCTGCTCGAGGCAGAGCGACGCCTTCAGCAAGACCTCGCGGTCGAACGGACCGCGAACCGAGTCCTATGAGCACTACCGCGCGCACGGACGAGACACCCAGGGCCGGCGGCTCGGTCGCCCACCGAAACCATTCAAGCCGCCCGAGATACCCGCGGGCAAGATCAACACGACTGATCTTGACTCGCGCAACGTGAAGACCCCGCGCAGCTATACCCAGGGCTACAACGCTCAGGCCGTCGTGAACGACGAGCAGATCGTGCTCGCTGCCGAGGTGAGCGCGAGCTCCCCGGACTTCGGTCACCTGCAGCCGATGGTTCAAGCCACGAAGAAGGAGCTCCACGCGATTGGTGTGAGAGAGACTCCCGGGGTCGCTGTGCCGACTCGGGCTATTGGAATGAGGAGCAGATGGACAACGTCATCGCCAACGAGCATGTTCAAGTGCTGATCCCACCCGACGCCGGCAAGCGCAACACGCCCCGCCCGGGGTGGGATGGCGGGCGCTACACCTCGATGCGCGAGACACTTCAGAGCGACTACGCCGGCGGGCTCTACAGACGACGCAAGGCGATGGTCGAGCCGGTGTTCGCACAGACCAAGCACAACAGGCGCATCAATCAGTTTCAGCGACGAGGCAGATCCGCCGCACGCTCGGAGTGGCGCCTGATCACCGCCACCCACAACCTACTAAAGCTCCACAAGCACCAGATAGCCGCCACAACGGCCTAAAAGACCGCCCTCGCGGCCACCGGTCCGCCGGGCAGCACCTACGGCCCGAGTGACACACACCTCAGTCGGAGCAATCACCGCCACAAACGTCGCTACCACCGCCGCCGCCAGCCTTTGCGCGACACCCACGACGAGCCGCGAGCGTCTCGTGCGGTGCTGGCGAGACGCCTGCTTCGCCATGGCCCAGCAGGCGCGGGCGTACGCGATGCACCCGCTTCCACGTTCTGGACGATGGGCCTAGCCGTCGCCGAGATCACTGTGTTGGTAGAGCGGCGCCAACTATCCGCTGCGTGAATGGGAGGAGAACCCATGACCTTCTCGTCAATGCTCGATTCTGCTGGACGGCGTCGCTCACCCGCGACACTTCCAGGCTTCCACGCCGGGCGTGCGCCCCGAAACAAGGGGATGCTCTACCCAGCCGATCCACCGACTGTTGAGGAGATCGTCTGCGTAATGCGCAACGTCAGCGATGACCCTCACGGCTGGCGGCTACGGGCGATGATCGTGATGCTCTGGCGCGGCGGGCTCCGCGTCCAGGAGGCGCTGGCGCTGAGCGAGCATGACCTTGACCCGCGGCGCGGATCTGTGCTCGTGCGTAGGGGCAAGGGCGGCCGGCGGCGCGAGGTCGGGATGGATGCCTGGGGTTGGGAGAACCTGCGGCCCTGGCTCGCAGAGCGCCTTGAGCTCCCGGCGGGCCCGCTGTTCTGCGTGATTGACGGCCCGACACGAGGTCGCCCCTGGTCAGCTCCCGCCGTCCGCACTGAGTTTCGCCGGCATGCCGCCGAGGCTGGCGTCAGACGCCGCTTCGCGCCTCATCAGTTGCGCCATGCGCATGCCGTCGAGCTCGCCCGCGAGGGCGTCTCGGTGAACGTCATCCAGCGCCAACTTGGGCATGCCAACCTCGGTACCACGAGCATCTACCTGCAGGGGATCGACATCGAGGAGATCATCTCGACGGTCCACGCACGCCGAGCACCGATGATGTCGGCGACGGCCGGTCTTCAGCTCTGAACTCCGAATGCCCAGAGCGCGAGCGCCGACCGTGATGCTCGCGCCCCAGGCGCCGACTGCCGCTTTGCTCCATCAAGCAATCGTCGGACCACCTACATTCGAGACTCCTCGAGACGCTCGCAGGTCGTCCGCGGCGACAGTGCGCGGCTCGCCTGCGAGGCGCCTGCTTTCTGTGGAAGGTGATCTGACCCGGGTCAGATCACCGTCTCCGTGGAACAGGGCGGCTCAGGAGAGCCCTGATGTTCCTGCCGCGTGTCGCCCGCCGCCCCGACGGCGTCAGGTAGATCTTGTGCTACGTCCGAGGGCTAGCTTTCTTGGAGGGGACTCGTTAGGTTGGCCATCGGTAAGCAGCCCGTAATCAATCGAAGAGGGGGACAGATGAGACGTAGCAGCGCTCGAATCCACGTGGCCGGCGCGATGATGGCGTTTGTGATGATGGGGGGGCTCGCGGCCGCGATCCCGTCAGCAGCACAGGCGGAGTGCAACGGATGCACGGGGCCCGGCCCGCAGTCATATATCGAAAGCGGCCCTGGGCTCTACACGGTCGGTGGCCAGATCGTCCATTGCCAAGACGACTACTGGACGGCAGCCACCGGATGGGTAGAGACCGGATGTGAAAATCAGACCACCGGCACAGGGTGCAACACGGGGGGACATGCCGCTGGCGAAATCGTCACGAACCCCCTGACGTTGTCCTACGGGGTGATCAACCGCGCCGAGTCCATCATGGGCGTCGAGTTCAAGTCGAAGGGGAAGTTCGTCGCGTTCGAATGCGGCAAAGAGCATTTCGAAGCCAAGGGTGCCGTGATCGCTGATATGACACCGGTGTCCGTGCTCGTCACGCCACCGGAAAGCTACACGGCCGTCTTTGCACAAATCGAAGGCCGCCAGGTACCCACCAACTTCGAAGGCGGCAAGCCCACGCAGCTCGAGTTCAAGGTCACAGAAGGAAAGACTAAGGAGAAGGTGCCCGGCACATTCGAATCGACGGAGTCGATCACGTACGCCGAACCGAGCGAACTGAGTCCCGTCAAGAAGAAAAAATAGACGCATGACGCGGGCCAGGTCATCGACCTGGCCCGCGTTTAGTGCGGTTCCACGAGACTATCGCCACGAAAATCAGCGCGGTGCCCACCAGTGGCTTCCGCCGGGCAACCGGGGACGATCCCTAGATGCGCCGACCGTCTCCCACCATGATCGTCGCCTGCGTCTGGGCGGACTTCGCCTACAACCGTCGCGACTGGGACTCTTGCCTGAGTCTGCTTTCGCCGGACGTTGTCTTCTGCCCGGTGTCGAGCTCGCCAGAGCACCAGGAGCGACGGGGGCGCGACGAGGTCCGCCGTTTCCACGAGGAGTTCCTCGAAGCGTGGGCAGACGACTTCGTCGCAAACTTCGACACGGTTCGCGGCTACGACAACGTCGTGGTCGCCCGAAACATGTTCACCGGCCACGGAAGGACGAGTGGCGTGGAGATTTCCGGGCGGGCCTTCGAGTGTTCTTCATCCAAGATGGTCTGATCACTCGGTGGGAAGCCTTCACCGACCGAGCCGACGCCCTCATGGCTGCTGGAGTATCGGCGTAGGTGATGTCGCAAGCGAGAGTGCTCCCTTCCGCCGGGAGCGAGCGTCCGCGCCATAGCCGAGCAGACGCCCCCCTGGGACGACAAGCGACACTCCGTCGAGCTTGACGACTCGCTAGCGCTTTGCCGGGGCCGCCACGGGGCGGTTGCGAGACGAGGTGCACTTGCAAACGTTCTGAAAAACCGTCAGGCCCAGCCGCAAACGTCCTGCAAACACGCGACCGCCAGCACCCACCGTAAAACCGAGCTAACGACCCGCGGGCCCCGTGTTTTCGGGGTTTCTCGCTCTTATTCGCTAGCCTTTGCAGACAAAAGCATCGGGGAGACAGGATTTGCACCTGCGGCCGCCCGGCGCCCAGCCGGCCGGTCAGATGGCTTCAGCTCGGGAGAGAACGGGACGTCGATGTGACGCCATCGGCCAGGCGCCGTGTGGATCCCAACTGTCGGCCGGAACCGCCCGCTCAGGGGCTTGTGACCGGGCGAACGGCGGGTCGTGTGCCACTGGCGTGCGCGAAGTGTTCTCCGCGCACGCCAGCTGTTCTGTTGCCTACCTTCCTTGGCCGCTCAGTGGGCGCTCCAGAAGGACGCTTCGGAGGAGTAGGTCGTGTTGCCCTTGTTGCCTTCGACGGTCCCTTCGCCCTCTTCCTTGTGTTTCTTTTTGCGTTTCTTGCTGATTGGGGCGGCGCCGCAGTTCCGGTTCGCCGCGAAGGTCAGGGCTGTGCTGTGGAACACGAACGACTTTTCTTTGCTCAGCTTGCTCGGGTTGCTGAGTAGGCCGCCGAGCGTGCCGCCGAGGCTGACCAGCACCGGGCATTCGAGTTCCGTACTTTCGATTTGGAACACCGCGATCGGGCCGCCACTCGACGCCAGGCCGAATTCGACTTTTGCGCCGTTCGGTTTGATTTCGCCGCGCAGGCCGCCTGTGATGATCTGACCGCCGGCGAGCGTGAAGCCAGCCGGTTTCGCCATCGTGCAGCTTTCGAACGCGATGCTCGCGGCGCCGAGGAAGACGAGGCCTTCGATGTAGAGCCCGCTGTATTTCGCGGCCGCACACTTGATCTCGTATTCGCCAAGCACCTTGAAGGTGAACGGCGATTTGACTGTTGCAGTGTTGCTGAAAGTGACCTTCACTCCTTCGCCGAGGATTTCAGAGGTCTTCGGGTTGCTGCCGACCCACCAGGAAAAGGCCGAGGCCGACGGGGCGGCAAAGGCCCCGAGCGCCATCGCGGCGAGTCCCCCCGCTACGGCCAACTTGAGTCTTGACATGGATTCACTCCCATCTCGCTCTCGTTTGCCGCGAGGGACGCCTGCACGGGCAGCCCGTTCCCTGGACGGCTGGAATGCTTGACGGGGAGACCCCGCGTACGTCGACCGAGCAGGACACGGCGCACCCCGTAGCAGGCCGAGTATATAGGACGGACGACCCTCCGTGTGGATTTCGCGCGGCTCGCGGGCGACGCGCATCCGCACACGGTTCGTGCAATCATTTGTGTGCCCGGGTGTGAGCGGGAACCTAGTGGGGACATGCCGGACGCACGAGAGCTCGAGTCAGACATGGGGGATGCGCGCCTGACGCGACGCTCCCTCCTGCAGCGTGCAGCTGCACTCGGCCTCGCCGGCTCGACGCTCGGCGCGCTTCAGGCGCTCGCCGCCGCGCCGGAGCGTGCTGAAGCTGCCGCCTCGCTGCTGCCGCGGATCCAGTTCGCGATCGACCACTACATTCCGCACGCGATCGTCGAGGAAGGCGTCCCAATCCGGCCCGGCCCGGTCTACACGATGTTCGTGACGATCGCGCTGACGCGAACGCCGACGAGCGCCGACCAGGCGATGCTCGCGGGCGCCCTCGCGACCGTCGAGTCCGCCTACCCCTTCAGCCCCCAGGGCGTGTTCGCGATTGTCTCCTACGGGATCCCCTACTTCGAACGCCTGCCCGGTGGCATGGAAGGGTCGCTCGTCGGGGCCCACATGCCGTGCCTGGTCGAAGCACCCGGACGCTACGTGCTTGAGGAGGCCGTGCCCGGCCCGACCGACGTCTCGCCGGAAAACCCGGGCATCAGCAAGCTGCGCTTCAACGTGCCGGTGCGCATCGAGGCCAACGACATGCTGCTCACGCTGCGCAGCGACTCCACCGAGGTGATCGAGGAAGTGGTTGCATGGTTGAGCGGCGAAAGCAGCTCGCTCGGCGGACGCGAAGTCAGCGAATCCGGGCTCTCCGCGCTATTCGAGCTTACCTCGCGTCGCCTGATGTTCAACCAGCAGGGACTGCCGCGCAAGGTCGCAGAACAGCAGCAGTTGCCGTACGCCGAAACGATCAATCCGCAGTCCTCGATGTGGATGGGGTTCTCAGACCAGCAGGTCTCAAGCGCCGGCCATCCGGCGATCACGACGTTCCTCGGCAACCGCTCGGCGCGGCTGACGAGCGCGCGTCCGCGCGATTACTTCGCGCGTGGCTCGATCGTCCACCTATCGCACGTGATCCTGGATCTCGAGCAGTTCTACGAGCGACCCGAACAGACCTACATCCGCCGCGTGGCGGAGATGTTCAAAAGCGCTCCGGTGCCCTCGACCGGTTACGCCGATCAATTCACCGACGGCGGCGGCCCGGCGTTCCTGCCCAACCTCTTCGACGGACCTACGGAAGCGCCGCGCGAAGCGGCCGGTGATCGCACCTTCGACGGCGAACCCCACCTGGGGCACGTAGCGGCGCTGCAGCGGACCAGCCGCGCTGCAGACCAAGCGCCGATCCATGTGCGAAACGATGGCCCCGGCTTTGACTCGCTCGACGTCCCGGACGGCTCGGACCAGCCCAAGCTGCATTTCAGTATCTACGTCCCGAGCGCCGACTTCTTCGCGACCATGCGCCGCAGCCAGGCATCGCTCGATCTCGCCGCCGAGTACAGCGTGCCCGAACGGAACCTCGGGCTCGAGCGCTTCATCACCGCCACGCGACGGCAGAACTTCCTCGTGCCGCCACGCCCACACCGAGCCTTCCCACTCCTCGAGCTCACCTGACAGGTGCGCCAGGCTCAGCAGGCCCGAATTGGAGACACGATCGCGCGCAACCTACCGCGGCTCAACCCAGGCTGTGCGACCGCCTACGGCGGACCAGCTCAGCTAGCGCGCTCGACGGGCGAGGTAGACCGCGGTCGCGAGCGGCGTCAACGCGAGGAGCACGAGAGCTATCGAACCGAGGGTCGACGGCCCGCTGGTGGGTCCATGCGTGCAGTGCACCACGCTAGTGCCGTAGCTGGTGCACATTACCTTGCGCAATCGCCCGAGAGCTAGCACCAGAAGCGCCACTGTCATAAACAGGCCACCCGGAAGGACAAGCGTGCCGATGAGCTTGTCTCGCGTCGTCCAGGCTCGCGAGCGCCAGAGCACAATGACACCGATGACCCACCCGACGCCGGCGGCGAAAAATCCGAACAGAAGCAAGAAGATCGCCGCCCACTCTCGCGTGCCCCGGCGCTCAGCGGAAACGATCAACTCAGGGCGCCCCGCATCGATGATCTCGCGCGGGTCACCAAAGCGACGCAGGACCTCGCGGGCGTCCTCCTCGGAGACGTCAGCGGGGATCGCGGCCGAGAGATGCTCTTCGAGATCGATCAGGAGCTCGGCCAGGCGATCGGGGGGCAGGTCGCGTCCCTCGCGCCGCACCTGCTGAAGGTAAGCGGTGGCGACCGGGTGGAGAGTGCTCGTGCTCATTGCGGGTCTCCTATCTTCAAAATTGCATCAACGGAGCCGCGGAAGCGGCTCCACTCATCCACAAACGCCGCGAGCGATTTCCTCCCAGCGGGGGTCAGCCGGTAGTAGCGGCGCGGGGGCCCAGCCGGCGACTCCCGCCAAGTCGTCTCCACGGCGCCCTCGCGCCTAAGGCGGCCGAGCAGCGGATACAGGGTCCCTTCCGTCGTGACCAGGGCGTCCTCGCCCGCGAGTTTCTGCACGAGTTCGAACCCGTAGCGTTCCTCGTCAGCGAGCAGCGCGAGAACGCAGAACTCGATCACGCCACGGCGGAGCTGCGAGATCGCCGCATCGCGCTTTGCCGCTCTTCCCGTGGCTACCATGCAGCACAAGGTAGCTGGTACCGCCTATCCTGTCAAGCCGCCTGGCCCTGAGGTCGGCTGATCCCTTACGCCAAAGCGAGAGCGCGACGAGGGCGCGACCGGACGCCTCCCATTCGTCCGCGGATGGAGTCGGACGCTCGGTCTCCGCGTAAAGCACGCGCGTCGTGGCTCGAGCCCTCCCGGCGTTTGGGTGGTCGCGTAGGCTCTGACGCTGATGTCGCTCGCCGAGCTGTCCGGACTGAGCCTGTTCTACGAGGAACGCGGGAATGGGCCACCGATCCTTCTGATTGCAGGCATACCGGCGATCGCAAACGACTGGGAGCCCCTGAGTATGCGGCTCGCGGACGAGGGGCGCCGCGTGATCGCGTATGACAACCGTGGCAGCGGCTCGAGCTCGGTCACGCCGGGCCCCTACACCACTGCGCAGATGGCCGACGATGCCGCTGCTCTGCTGGACTATCTCGGGCTCGAGCAGGCCGATGTGTTCGGCATGTCGTTGGGTGGGATGATCGCCCAAGAGCTGGCGATCGGCTATCCCAATCGTGTCCGTCGCCTGGTGCTCGGCTGCACTCACGCGGGCATCGCCTACGCCGCGCGTGCCCCGAAGGCAGCTGGCAGGGCCTTTGCGTCGCGCACCGACGACTGGGCTGTGCGTATGCGTGCGCTCGCCCCGTTCGCGTTCGCGCAAGGTGTAGAGCCGTCCTGGCTAGAGGCGTTCATCGAGAAGAAGGCGCGCGACGTGCAGGATCCGGCCGGCTACCGGGCTCAGATCGAGGCCGTCCTCGCGCACGATACGGCCGGTCGCCTGGAGCTGATCCGAGCACCGACGCTCATCCTGACCGGTGACGACGATCAAGTCATCCCGGGCGAGAGCAGCCAGCTGCTCGTCGAACGCATCCCCAACGCGGCATTGCGGATCATCCCCGGCACGGGCCACCTCTTCTTTGTTGAGCGACCAGATGAGACGATCGAGATCCTGGCCGGCTTCCTCGGCAGCGACGACTAACCGCGACCGGTGACAGCGTAAGCGAGCGTGGCGGGACGCTCAGTCGACGCGCTCGGAGCGCGTCCTGAGCGATCGCGTCGTGCCCGGCCATGGCTTCTGCACCTGCTGGAAAGGAGCACTCGCGCTCAGGCGCTCGATGGACAATCGGAGGGCTGAAGCTAGCTCAGACCTCGATGCCCTCGGTGGGGGCGTCTTCGGGATAGGGCTCGTCACGTACCCCTGCTCGGCCTGCAGCCGTGGCCTTACGACCGGCGGCCGGGACCAGACTCGTCGCCGCGCCAAGGCCAGTGGGCGGCATGTTGTTGTAGACGCACTCGTATCTGCCGGCGGGGACGAGGTAGGTCTCGTGCCAGATACCGACGTCGCCATTCGATCCGACGTGCCTGTTGAAGGCCACCCAGGCCGGCCAGTGGGCGTTCTCACGGCCGCGCGCATAGCTCTCCAGGTGCTCGAAGGAGCGCCAGTACTGGACGACCATCGGTCGTCGGGGACTGCCGAGGTACAGCTTGGCGCCGAGAAACCCGGATTCGGGGTTGTGTTCGAGTTCGCGCACCATCTTCGGCATCGCCAGGAAGACGGGCAGCCACTTGGACGCCTTCCAGACCCTGTTGATCCGCATGCCGATGAGAAAGACGACGAAATCACCGTCGATCTCTGCCGTCACGCGCTTGTCGATGACCGGTGCCATGGCGATCCCCTTCTCCGTTGAGGGCACCCATTGTTCCACCTACGGCGTGATGCGTGTTGCCGCCGCTCCGCCGGTCACGCGGCCGGCTCGCCGTCCCTGGACTGAAGTCTGGGATTCCTACCAGGGTCACCTGCCCATCCCGACGGCTTCTAAGGGGCCTTTCCCTCGTGAACGCGTCACCCGTCACGTTCGCTCCGTAGGCGGTAGCGGATGCACGACACGCAGCATCGTTGGCGCTCGGAAATCGTCCATCTCGGAAGTCTCAGACTCGACCAGTCGTACGCCTGATCCCGATCGAAAAGCGGTGACTTCGATCGGCGCTCCGCCCACTGGTCACTCCCGACGACGTCAGTGCTTCGAGAGCATCGCCTTGAGGCCGCGCGGGAAGTCTTGAAGCGAACGTAGGTGCAGCGGGGCGAGGTGCCGCTGCGCGTCCATATCTCCGCCAAGTGCGGCGGCGCAGCCCTCCGGCTCGACGTTCGCCAGCGCCAAGATCGCACCAGTCGCACCCATTGGTCCTGCGAGCGCGAGATAGGCCGAGGACCCCACGTAGACGGGACCCTCATAGTCGGCCAACGTCGCGATCAGCCGGTCCGCATCGGCCGATGAATCCTTCAGACCGGCGATCGGCAGCTCCCGCAGGTGCTCGATCGCGATCCCCGGCGGAGCCACGAGCGGGAAGTGGTAGCCGAGCACCGGCAAGCCGTCCGATGCTGCAGCGACCGCCTCGTAGTACGGGCGGCAGTCAGCGACCCCGGGCGGCGCGAGCGCGAGCGCAGCGTCAGCACCGCTGTCGCGCATCGCGCGCGTGAGGCGCACCGCTTCGTCCTGCTCGGCATGGCCGGTGCCGACCAGTACCGGGACGTCAGCCGGGAGGACGCGCTTGCAGGCCTTGACGAGCGCCACTCGGTCCTCGGCACTGAGCAACCAGGGCTCGCCCGTCGTGCCCGCAACCGCGACCGCACGCACACCGCGACCGGCGAGGTGGGCCGCGAGCTCCGCCGTCTGCTCGACCATCAAGTTATCGTCCTCGTCGAAAAACGAGACGAGCGCGACCGCGACTCCGTCGAAGAGAGGCTGTCTGTCCGATCGCTCGTGCATTGCCAGCATCAACTCTACGTTCGATAGCGGGTCATCACGCTAGATCGAGCGTAGGTAGATCGAGCAAATATAGTCTCGCGCGGGCGACGCCGATTGCGCGGGTTCAGACCGAGCGCTATTTCGAGTGGCGATCGACGATGAAGGCATCCCGCTCGCTGTGTATCGAGGCTTTGCCGAGACTGGTCGATCCCCGTCGAGCCACGGGCTGGCGCTAGATGCCGGAGCCGATAGCCGAAGCTACGACTCGACCAAGCGAAGCGGCCGACGCCAGCGCTTCGCGTTACCCCAGCCGGTCGAGACGCTGTTGGCCGACTACCGTCGGCTGATGCTCGACGGCTTCCCGCCGATGGGCGAACGCGCCAAGCGCCAGCTGGAGAGGATGCGCCAGCCGGGATCGCCGTTGACGCGAGCGCTCTTCAACGGGGAGGCTCCAGGCGCATGTAGCTGCAGCCACGAGCAGCGATCTCGCTACGTGGCGGTTTGGGGCGCTGCGCGCGCTTGCAGCCAGCGCCGGAACACGCGGGCCGAACCTTTGAGCGCTGCCCGAGCGCGAGAGACCGCGCACAGCTCCCGGCCAAGGTCCACGTCTGAGACCGGGATCCCGACGAGGGTGCCGGCGCGTCGCTCGTCCTCAATCGCCAGGCGCGAGATCAGCGTGAAGCCGCCGCCGGCGAGCGTGCGCTTCAGGCTCTGCGCGCTGGCCATCTGCGCAGATGGCTCCAGACTTTGATGGAGCTCGTGTTGCTGGGGTTTCTGCCTCTGAGTGCTTTCTGAGTTTCGCCCGGTTTGTTCCCCAGATTGTTCCCAGACAACGAGCATGCCGGCTGCCGGGGAAGCAACCAGCGAGCGACGCCTACGCCTTCGGTCGGCCCTTGACGACCTCGTCGTTCATTCGCTTCACGAGCACGGTCAGTTCGCTGAGCACATCGACCGCGTTCGTCAAAGGCATGTTGAGTCCTGAAAACCCAGCATCGGGAACCGGCGCGAAGGTCAGGTTCGCGTGACCGTCGGGGTACAAATACAGCTTGTCCAACGACACTCGGACACCCTTCGGCTCGGCGCCCGTCTGCACAGTCTGTGGCCGGCCAGCTGCACCACTTGGGACTTACATCCAGGGACCCCCCACTCCGGCGACCCACGCATAGGCGCAGGCCGCCTCGGAAAAGTCGTCGGGTTACAGCGCTTGTTCCGCCCGCTGGGTGCTCTCGGCGTCGGTGATCGCCCAGCCGAGCCGCTCGATGAGCTGCGCCGCGGAGTGGTCGTCACTGAGATGTATCGAGTAGACGCTCTCGTCCAGCAGCACTGGAGAGGCGTGTTGGGTCGTTGGATCGGTTGTCACAGTGATCCTGGCCATGAAATCTCCCTAATTGTCTTGCGGTATTCCCCTATCGAAACATTTCCACGCCTTCTTGATGGCGAGGTAAAGCCCACGTGAGGGTGCTCACATCTCGCCCCGTGCTGCGCGGTTTTATGCGTCGTCCGTGGATCTGGCCGCCGAGCTGCCCACAGCCAGAGCAGACCCTCCGCCGTCGTCGCCTGAGCCGGACGGTCACGATCACCCCCTCCGCGCCGAAGCTGACATCGATGACGGACGCCCCAGGCAGGCGGAGCATCCGGTTAAATCCGGTCGTGACGCGCACGTCGTCCTCCTTCGCAAGCCGCTAGTTCTCAACAGCCAGCAGCCTGCCGCCGAGGGCGGCTGCGCGTCGCCTGCTACCTGCGCAACTTCCGGAGGAGACCTCAGCGGGCGAACGCCCAGCAAACGCGCGCCGAACGCGGCCTTTTCAGGCCGCCTATTCACCACCTAATGGCGAGAAGACCCAAATAGTTCGCCCAGCCGCTCAGGAACCGGTTGAGGTCCTGAACGATCACTTCAACCGGGTCGCGGAGCCGCTTGTAGTCCGTGATCTCACGGATTCGGTCGCGGGCTCTTTGCATCGCCTCTCGTGAGGGCCAGCGGGCGAGGAATCTGAGGTGGCGATAGCCACGCCCCGCGCGCACCCGACCCTCGGGCTCGGCGTCACGCACGTGGCGATGGAGGCAACGGGCGTCTACCGGAAGCCGGTCTACTACCTGCTTGAGGACGACTTCGAGCTGTTGCTGGTCAATGCGCAGCACGTCAAGAACGTGCCGGGCCGCAAGAGCGAGCGTGCGTGCTGCGTGCGCTGGCCGGGGCTTCGGCACTCCTCGATGAATCCGTCCGTGTCGCCGCAAGGCGAGGCGGGTGGGAGCGAAGCGGCAGCGAAGGCGCCGCGCCAGGTAAAACACGACCGACGCTGGGTGACGAGGCGTCGGTCCTGATAAGCAAGTTCTCACGTCTGCGACAGCGAGCGTTTAGGAAAAGCCGCTTCCCTGCAGGTGGGAGAACCCTGGATGCAGTCAAGAGATCGCGAGGTTAGGGTGGCGGCACTCCGGCAGGGGGGCGAAGCGCTCGCGGGCGACGGAGCCCCGGTGGCGCGCGCCCGGGAGTGGCGGCTAAGGCCGGAGGAGGCGCGCAGGGCAGCGAGCGCCGCAGCGCTGACGCTGATCATCGCTGGGAATGGTGCCGCGATCGTGTGGATGTGGCTGCATGACGGAGGCATCTCCGGCGTGCATGGACGCCCTGAAGCATTTATCAGCCTCGGCAGGATCACCGGTTTGCTTGGCGTCTACCTCGCGTTGCTTCAGGTGCTCATGCTCTCGCGGCTCCCGCCGTTGGAGCGGCTCGTCGGCTTCGACAGGCTGACGGCTTGGCACAGGGTGAACGGCAAGCTCTGCGTGTCGCTGATAGTTGCGCATGTGCTCCTGATCACCGCGGGCTATTCGCTCGCCGACAGGCTCACGTTCGGGCACGAGTTCTCACGCCTGCTGGGCGTATACCCGGGAATGGTCACCGCGACGATCGGCACGGCCATCATGGTGCTCGTCGTGCTCACCTCGATCGCGATCGTTCGTCGGCGGATGAGGTACGAGAGCTGGTACTTCGTGCACTTCACCGTCTATGCTGGCATCGCGCTTGGCTACCTGCACCAGCTGCCAACCGGCAACGAATTCGTCGTCCACCCCGTGCAGGCGGACTACTGGATATCGCTGTACGTCGCAACGCTCGCGATCTTGCTCGCTTACCGCGTCGTCCGCCCGATGCGAAGCGCGTTCAGGTACAGACTGCGAGTGAGGAGCGTCACAGTCGAGGCGCCGGGCGTGACGAGCATCGAAGTTACGGGGCGCGACCTTCACGCGCTCAGGGCGCAGGCCGGCCAGTTCATGCTGTGGCGGTTTATCACGAAGGGGCGCTGGTGGCAGTCACATCCATTCTCGCTCTCCGCGATCCCCACTGGCGACTCGCTGCGGCTCACCGTCAAGGCCGTTGGCGACTTCTCTAGCGCGATCGGCAAGCTCGAGCCGGGAACACGCGTATTCGTCGAGGGACCGTTCGGGGTGTTCACATCGGCGGCGAGGCGACGGCCTGAGGTCGTCCTGATCGCGGGGGGCATCGGCATCACCCCATTGCGGACGCTTTTCGAGGAGCTCTCCGAGTCGGCCGACGTCACACTCCTCTACAGGGTTGTCTCTAGGAGAGACATAATCTTCGAAGAGGAGCTGAGGGAGGTCGAGCGACGCCGCGGCGCGACGCTTCACCTGTTGATCGGCGATCACTGCACGCGCAAGGGCGCCACGCTGCTGGGCCCAGAGAACCTCGCCAAGCTCGTCCCCGGGATCGCGGACCGCGACGTGTACATCTGTGGGCCCGCCGCGATGATGGATGCTACGCGGCAGGCGCTTGATCAGCTCGGGGTGCCTGAGGAGCAAATCCACAACGAGCGCTTCGCGCTCGCAGCCTGAGGGGCAGCGGTGGCGCTATTGGCATCCAGATCCCGCGCGCCGGGCGCCAGAGGCGCTCCGCCCGTTCATCTCCCTCCCCCGATCCAGCGGGTCGAGCACGTCATGGGGATGCCCGTGATCGTCGAGGTGTGCGACATGGGCTTCGACGAGACGGTTCTCGATCACCTGTTCGCGTGGCTGCGCTTCGTCGACGAAACTTTCAGCACCTACCGGCAGGACAGCGACATCAGCAGGCTCAACCGCGGCGAGTTCGCACTTGCGGACGCGCACGTGAGCGTGCAGTGGGTGCTCAGGCGCTGTGAGTCGCTGCGCCGAAGCACGCGCGGCTACTTCGATGTGGCCGCACCGATGGCGAGCCTGGGTGGCGGCGTCGATCCGTCGGGGTTCGTGAAGGGCTGGGCGGTGGAGGGTGCGGGGCGACTGCTCAGCAGAGCGGGGGCGAAGCGCTGGTGCGTCAACGCGGGCGGGGACATCTGCCTAAACGGCGCCCCCCATGGGTGTGATTGCTGGCGGGTTGGCATCCAGCACCCCGTCGAACGGCTCGCAGTCGCCGCGGTGCTTGGTCTTCGTGCGGGGGCGGTCGCGACCTCGGGCACCTACGAGCGGGGCAAGCACATTCTCGATCCACATACTGGCCTTGCCCCGGAGGGGGTGCTGTCGGTCACGATCGTCGGCCAGGACCTCGCCGTCGCGGACGCCTATGCCACTGCTGCATTCGCGATGGGCCGAGCTGGCGCGAAGTGGGCGGCGACGCTCCCGGGCCACGGTGCGATCGTCATCTTCGACGACGACACGATCTCCTACTCCGCGGGCGTCGAGACGCATTTGCAGGATGCGGACGTGCCTTCGGGCGGCACCGACGGGCCCGCGGGACTCGCCGTGGGCGGGCGAGAGGACTTGCCGGACGCGGCACCGACGGGCGTTCGGCACGCTGCTCCCACCGGAGAAAGAGGATGACGATCGGAGGCACACCATGATCGCGGCGAAGACATTGAGGCTGATTCGTCGCTTTGCAGGCACTGCGGCGGTCGTCGCGGTCGTCGCCGTGCTCGTAGTGATCTACCTGCGCAGCGAGGGCAAGGGCACTGGCGCCCTGGCACCCGTGCCGCAGGCGAGCGCGAGCCGCAGCACAGGCGGGTCGAGGAGCAAGGCCAGCACCGGCAGCAATGGCGGATCGGGCAGTTCCGGGTCGGGCTCTTGCGAACCTCCGCGCGTTTGCGGTTCACAAGCCAGCGGCGCCGGCGGGTCGAGCCCTTCGCGTGGCTCATCCACGACGGGGACCTACACGGGCCCGGTGGTCGAAACTCCCTACGGGCCGGTGCAGGTCGCGGTAGCCGAGGAAGGCGGCAAGATCGTCGACGTAAAGGCACTCCAGTTGCCCACCGAACATGCGCTCTCGCAGGAAATAAGCGAACGCGTCACTCCGGCGCTCCGCACCGAGGCACTCCAGGCGCAGAGCGCCGAAATCAACGTCGTCTCAGGGGCCACGTTCACCAGCGAAGGCTTCGCCTCCTCGCTCCAGGCGGCCCTACGGCAGGTCGGTTAGGGCGGTACGGGAAACCTCCGACCGAGGACGGGCGCGAGCGACAGCGGCGTACATACATATGCGAGGCTCCATTTCGCGTTTGAGTCCCGCGGCTTCTCAGGGGTCGGCATCTAGTGACTCTTGCTCGAGGGGTGGGCGGGTCGCCGCCGCGAACCCGACGCGAACATCGGCTGGGCTGCGTATGGTCGCGAGACGTCGACTCGGCCCGGCATTCGCGTTTCGCCGCGAGTTCTGTGCCGCCTCGTGACGCCTCACGGCGCGTGGCCGCACCTTTGCAAGCAGGAGGTCACCGGTTCGATCCCGGTTGGCTCCATAGGCATACCTTGAGATGCCGCCTTTAGGAGGTCGCGGCGATCCAAAGTCCGTGGGCTGCCTCGACCCCCTAAGTTCGGCCCGACCGATGAACGGGGTCCGTGCAGGGCGGCTTTCGCCTCCGGCGGGAAGCAGGCGCTTGGATACAGGCTGACGAGACGCCCGGGTTTCGGGGCCTGAAAATGCGGGCTTGAAGGCTGCTGTTGGGGGCCGATCGTACTAGGGTCGGCTGGCCGGGACAGGGGCTTTCAGGGAGAACGCAGTGGGGCAGGCTGTTTTTGGACGATGGGCTTCGAGCCCGGCAGTTTCGGTGGCCGCCCCTGCGACTTGCCCGGGTGTGCCGTGAGCGCGTATCGGTCGTTGTCGTTTACCCGCTGCTTCTCCGCAGTTCAACAACCAAGAGGAGGACGAGGTGAGATCGGTCGGTAGGGCTATCGGGTTGGACGTGCACCGCGATTTCTGTGAGGTCGCGATCGCGCAGGATGGTGAGGTGCGCTCCTCGGGTCGGGTCGATACGACACCCGAGCAGCTGGATCTGTTCGACACGTCCCCCAATAAGCGGTTTCTCATCGCCGACTCATCCACGATTTAGATACACGGCTGAAGCTAGCCGCATGTTCACTTGGGCCGAAGTCACGTCAACGTGACCACCGGCACCGAACTGGCGATCAGGCCAGTCACGACTCCCTCGCGTTCTCCCCCAGGCGCCCGTTGGACGTCGTGGCTGGCGCTGAGCCTGATGCTCGTTCCGGCCGCCGTGCTGCGCCTGTGGATGATCCACGACGTGTCCGGCAATGTCTTCTACGACGCAGCCGTGCGGAGCATGGGCACCTCCTGGCACGACTTCTTCTTTGGCGCATTGGAGCCCAGCGGGACGGTCTCGATCGACAAGCCACCGCTGGACCTCTGGCTGCAGGTGGCCACCACAAGCGTGCTGGGATTCAGCCTGGTTGGGCTGCATCTCCCCGAGGCGCTCGGTGGGGTAGCCGCCTGCGGGCTGCTGTTCGGCGCACTGCGACGCCCATTTGGCGTCGCAGCGGCGATTTCCGCCGTGCTCGCGCTTGCGTTACTGCCGGTGTCGGTGCTGACCTCGCGCAGCGACACCATGGACTCGGTGCTTGCGGCCCTGGAGATCGGCGCGCTGTGGTTGTCCTGGCGCGCTCTGGAGAGCGGACGCATGCGCTGGTCGGTGCTGTCAGCGACGGTGATGGGCCTGGCCTTCAACGTCAAGCTTGCGGAGATGCTGATTGCGCTCCCCGCCCTGGCCTTGCTATGGCTGTGGGCAGCGGCGCCCGGGACCCGCATACGCGTAATGCTGGCCACAGCTGGGACGTTTCTCGTGGTGGCGCTGTCGTGGACTGCGATCGCCTCGCTGACACCCACGAGCAAGCGGCCATTTCCGATCGGTTCCGCCAACGGGAGCATCTGGCATGTGACGCTCGTATACGACGGCCTGAATCGCCTCTCCGGTCATGGCGCTACAGGTACTGCCGAAGGAGGAGCCGGCCCGCTGCGTTTGCTGAGTGCCGGCCCCAACCAGTACTGGACCTTGATCGGGATCGCTCTGCTCGCCACCTCGCTGCTGGGACTGCTGGCACTGAGTGTGCTGCTCGCAGAGGGCCGTGAGTACCTGCGGATGGTCCTCCGTAGCCCGCCCGCACGGTTTGCTGTGGGGATCGTGGTGTGGTTCCTCGTCGGGCTAGTCGCATTCAGCGCGATGGAACGCCTGCAGGCCCGCTACCTGGAGGCGTTCGCGCCGGCCGTCTGCGCCGTGTTCGGGTTGTCGCTCAGCGTGCTCTGGCGGCGCGACCTGGGCCGGCGCGGACGCTCGGGACGCAGTGGAGGCCCGCGAAGCCGGAGACTCACGGGACTTCGCATCGTCCTCGCATGTCTTGGGCTCGGCCTGCTGGCAGCGTCACTGAGCAAGGATGCGTACCTGATCCGCCACGCCCGCACAGACGCCTTGATGACTGACTTCAGCAGCCCGGCGCTGAGCCGCTATCTGCGCACCCACCGCGACGGGGCCCACTACGAGGTCGCGAGCGCCAACATCAACGACGTCGTGGGGCTCGTGGCGCGTGACGACCTTCCCGTCCTCGTCCTCAACAGTGTGGACGGGTCGCTCACACGGACAGCCAGCCTGAAGGCCCAGGTGGACCAAGGCTGGGTGCGGTTCTACTTCGGGGCGCCACACGCCTGCTACAGCGGGCGCCACTGCCCAGGCGATCAGATCTGGGCCCATGCCCACAGCATCCCGGTTCCGGGCCAGCCTGGCCTACGGAGCTTCACCGCACAGCCCTGAGGGCTCGGCCTCAGCAAATCGCCGCCGCGATCGCGGAGGTAGACGGCGCCGCCAGGGCGGCCCGGCGCCTCGCCGAGCTCCTCTAGCGGGGGATGGTCTCGCGAGACCGCAACGCCTGAGCCAGGCGCGGCCGTCGCCACCGCTTCGCCTATCGATGCGAGCGTGTCGGCGGACACCGCTCCCGCAACTTCTCGCCGACGCCGCTTTCTGGCAGGAAGCAGCAGCGTGCCCATCGATTGGCCTGGCGCCAGCGCCGTCGGAAAGGCTTGACCCCGTTCGATCGCCGTGGGGCCTCATTGGCGCATGAAGACATTGCCAGATGAGCCTGTCCCCCGGGACGAGTGCCGCGACTCCCGGCAGCCAGAACCTTGTCTCCCCCCGCTCCCCGCAGCGGCCGCAGCTTGATCGCAGCGGGGACTGCGTTCCACGCCCCTGACATGGTCGACTTGTAGCGCTCGGCGAGCTCCTCGCGGTCGGGTCGGTGCCAGCGGATCGTCGTGAGAACGCTAACCGGACGAATCGCGATCCGCGCGTCGAGCCAGCGCAGGAACTCTGTGCAATCCTCGGATGGAAGCAGGGAATCGATGAGCGCGAAGGCGTGGGGCAGCTCGTAGCGACCGCCCGGCCACCTGAGTGGGCGGGCGCAGGTTGATCTGCAAAACGGGCGCGATCGCATCTGGGCGACCACACGGCCGCACGTGATAGCTTCGGTTGAACGGGACGAGGCGAGGAGGTCGGATGTCTGATAGCGGCGCACGAGTCCCCCGCGTGCTCGCGATCGATGCGGGCGGCACGATGACTGACACGTTCATTGTGGATCGGCGTGGCTCGTTTGTCGTCGGCAAGGCGCAGACGACTCCCGAGGACGAGTCGATCGGGTTCATGGCATCAGCACGCGACGCCCTGGGCCAGTGGGACTCGACGCCCGAGGAGGGCTTTCCCCCGATCGTCTCGGGCATCTACTCCGGCACCGCGATGCTCAACCGGCTGCTCCAACGCCAGGGACTGAAGATCGGCTGCATCGTCAACGCCGGCCATGAGGACTACCTGCGGCTCGAGCGCGGCATCCAGACATACCTGGGCTATTCCTACTCTGATCGCCTTCACCTCGCAACCCACTTCCACAATGAGCCGCTGGTGCCACGTGCGCGCATGAAGGGTGTTCGTGGCCGCATCGACGTGTTCGGGGATGAGGTCCTGCCGCTACGCGAGCAGGATGCGCGCGAGGCCGCGATCATGCTGCTGGAGGACGGCGTGGAAGGCATCGTCATCTCGCTGCTCTTCTCCTACCGCAGCGCCGCACACGAGATCCGCGTGGCGGAGATCGTCGAGCAGGAGAAGGCAAAGCGCGGCGTCAATGGCGCCGTTCCTGTTTTCCGCTCCTCCGAGCTGTATCCGATGCGGCGCGATCTGCCGCGACTGAACTCCACCGTGATCGAGGCCTATGCCGCGGAGCCCTCGCGCACCACGCTCAAGGCGGTGCGCGATGTGACCAAGGCGCACGGCGCACCGTTTGAGCTGCGGGTCATGGCTGCCCACGGCGGCACCATCTCAATTGAGGCAAAGGAGCTTGGGCGAACGCTGGTCTCCGGCCCAGTGGGCGGCGTCGTGGGCGGGCAGGCGCTTGCCCAGCGCATGGAGTTGCGAAACGTGCTGTGCACCGACATCGGCGGTACCTCCTTCGATATCGCGCTGATCACCGACGGACGCTTTGAGATCACGCAAACGCCCGACATCGCGCGATTTCTTCTCAACATTCCGCTTGTGCGGATCGATTCGATCGGTGCCGGCACCGGCTCGTTCGTGCGCGTGAATCCGAACTCAAACCGTCCAGAGCTGGGGCCCGACTCGGCTGGTTCGCGAATCGGCGTGTGCTGGCCCGAGGGGGGCACGGACATTGTCTCGGTGACCGATCTGAACCTCGTGCTGGGCCGTCTCAATCCGGACTATTTCCTCGGAGGCGAGCTGGAGCTGGATGTCGACCTCGCGCGCGCGGCGATCGAGCGGCAGATCGCGCGGCCGCTCGGCCTGGAGGTCGAGGCGGCCGCAGCCGGCGTCATCGAGCTGTTCGAGCAGACGCTCAAGAACGAGGCTGTCGGGCGGATCCTCGGCAAGGGCTATGCCCCCGCCGACTACACGCTCCTATGCTACGGGGGCGGCGGTCCGCTCCATGTTGCCGGGTACACCGAGGACGTCACGTACAAGGAGGTACTCGTGCCCGCCTGGGCCGCGGGATTCTCGGCGTTTGGCTGCGCGTGCGCGGACTTCGACTATCGCTATGACCAGACGGTGGATATGCCGCTGCTACCCACGTTTGGCCCACCGGAAAAGGCGGGGATCGGTGGCATGATCACGGTCGCCTGGGCCGGCCTCCAGGACCGTGTCGCCGGGGAATTTGCCAAGTCGGGGATCGGACGCGACAGCATCCGCTTTACGCACGCCGTGCGCATGCAGTACTACGGTCAACTCAACGACATCGAGTTCGTCTCTCCGCACGCCGTGCTGCAAGACGCATCACACGTGAACGACCTCATCGACACGTTCGAGGACGCCTACGCGAAGATGTACGCGTCCTCGGCCCGTTCACCGGAGTTCGGCTACCTGGTCACTCACGTGATCGTCCACGGGACGGTGGATGTGGAGAAGCCCGCGCTGCCGCAGCTGCCCGAGGAGCCTGGCAAGCCACCTCTCAAGGCTGCGAGACAAGTCCACTGGGGCCGTGCAAGCCGCGAACAGTTCGTCGAGACCGAGATCTTCCAGCTCGAATCGGTGAAGGCCGGCAATTCGATCGACGGCCCGGCGATCGTCGAGCACTCGGCGACCACCTTCGCGATACCGCGCGGACGCCGAGCGACCCTTGACGGTCACCACATCTTCCACCTCACAAACATGGAGGGATCCACAGATGGCGATCATTGACGCCACACGCGACCTTCAGGGCGGCAGGTCGGCTATCGGCTGGGGCGGCAAGCGCCTGGACGAGATGCTCACCGAGTCAGAGCGCCTGTTCGCGGACACCGGCCACTACGGCGGCCTCCACGAGCTCCAGATGATGACCTCTGACCCGATCGGCTACGAGAAGCTGTTCTCCCGAATCCGCGGCGGGCTGGTGTCCGCACGCGAGACAGCGCTCAACATCTCGGCCTCCCCGATCGTGCGCGAGTTGGGCGAGCTCTGCTTTGCCCTGTACACGCCCGAGGGGGACTCGCTCGCCCTATCCACTGGCATCATCGTCCACGTCCACACAATGTCCGACGCGATCAAGTGGATGATCCGCAACGGCTATGAGGACAACCCCGGCATTAGGCGGGGTGACATCTTTGCAAACAACGACCCGACGATCGGCGACGTTCACAACGCCGACGTGCAGACGTTCGTGCCGATCTTCTGGGAGGACGAGCTGGTTGCGTGGGCGGGCGGGGTCACCCACGTGCTCGACATCGGCGCGAGCACGCCGGGTGGAGTGCCGGTGGGGCCGACCATGCGCTACGAGGACGGCATTGACCTGCCGTGTATGAAGGTGGGGGAGCAAGACGAGCTGGCGAGATGGCATCTCGAGCGCTGCAAGAAGCGCACACGCGCCTCGGTGTACTACCTGCTCGACGAGCGCACCCGTCTGGCCGGCTGCCACATGGTCCGCGCGGCAGTCGAGCGCATCATCCTCGAGGAGGGGGTCGAGCGGCTAAAGCGCTTCAGCCGCGAGGTCATCGAGGAGGGTCGGCGTTCGTTTAAGTCGCGCATCCGCGAGATGACCGTCCCTGGCCGCTACCGCTCTCCTGCGGGATTCGACGCGGAGTTCGCCGACAAGGTGCAGCTCCCGGCGCGTGCGCGCCGGGACGTCATCATGCACTCCCCCTTCGAGGTACGGATCGGCGACGACGGCACCTATGAGCTCGACTACGACGGCTGCTCGGCGTGGGGCTGGCACTCGATGAACTGCACCCCGTCGGGGATGCAGGGGGCGATCTGGGTCATGTTCACCCAGACGCTGATCTGCAACGACAAGGTCAACGACGGCGCGTTCTTTGCGATCGAGACCAACTTCCCGGAGGGCACGATCTCCAATATCGGCGACGCTGAGGGCTCGACCGCGATCGCCTGGGCTTTCCTGCAGCCCTCGTTCACCGGCTTCCCGCGCACGATCTCCCGAGCGCTTCAGGCACGCGGGTTCATCGAGGAGGTGCTCGCCGCGTACTCGGTGTCTGGCAACGTGCAGCAGGGCGGCGGGATCGATCAGTACGGCAGCTCCTCGGCAATCATGAACTTCGAGGTCTCGGCGCAGGGCATGGGCGCGAAGTATGTTCTCGACGGGACCGACTACTGCGCCGCGATGTTCAATCCCGAGGGGGATATGGGAGACGTCGAGATGTGGGAGCTGATCTCACCGTTCGTCTACCTGTCACGGCGGATCAAGGCATCCTCCGGCGGGCCCGGGCGCCATCGCGGCGGGTCGAGCTTCGAATCGCTGTTCATGGTGAACAAGACGCCTTTCTGGGAGCTCCAGAACATAGGGACCGGACGCGTGCTCTCCTCCTCCGGGCTGTTCGGCGGCTATCCCGGAGCCACCGCCTACATTCACAACATTCACGGCGCTGACCTGATCGAGCGTGCCCGCCGCGGCGAGGCCTACCCGGTCGCCGACGGCGACTTCGAGAGCCCCGCGCTGATGGAGATCCAGGGCAGCTCCCGCGACTACAAGAACGACGGGATGACGCTGCTTGAGCCGTACTCCAATGGAGACCTGTACCTGTCCGTGATGAAGGGCGGGGCGGGCCTTGGCGACCCGCTTCTCAGGGGAGTGCAGGCGATTGAGCGAGACGTCGAGGAGGGTCATCTCCTTCCCCGCTTCGCCGAGTCGGTCTACGGCGTCTCCGACCGCGACGCATTTCGACAGCGCCGGCTCGAGCGCGCGATGCCGGTGCGAGACTGGGTGGCGGCCGAGCGCGAGCGGGTTCTGGCCCAGGAGTTCGTCGAGACCGTCAAGGTGATGTATGCGGAATCGATGCGACTGTCGCCGCGATGGGCCGCAGAGTATCGCGGGTTCTGGGACCTGCCGGAGGACTTCGAGTATGACGTCGCTACTCCGACCGTCGTGGCAGAGCGATCGCAGCCCGGCAAGCTCGACCCCGACGACGCCGCCGATGCCTTCCTCGCCGCATCGGATCCGCGGCCTGGTGAGGACGGCGCCCTCGCCGCCGCCGGGGGCACGCTTGATGTTGAGACCCTGGCGGCGCTGCACGACGAGAAGCTATCCCGGCGCGAGGTGAAGGACATCCAGTCCGGCTACAAGGACGGGGACCGGTTCGACAAGTGGCTCGCGGTGCTCCAGGAGCGCGTCCCCTACGATGACCCGATCGTGCTGCCGACGGGCGAAGGGCTGAACATCGTCCGACGCCGATTCGATCGGCAACTCACCTATCGCTGCGACTGCGGGCACGACTTCTGTGCGCACAATCGCAATTGGAAGATCGACGCCGTGGTCCATGTGCGCGAGACCGAGGAGGCGCTGCTCGAGATCTACCCGAAGATGGCAGGGCCGGATCCCAAGCTGCAGCAGATCCGCGAGTACTACTGCCCCGCTTGCGCGCGCCAGCTCGAGGTGGAGGCGCTCCAGCCAGGCTATCCCGTGGTCCACGAGTTCCTTCCGGACGTTGAGGGCTTCTACCGTGGCTGGCTGGGGCGCGAGATGCCGACGTAGCGCGATACGGACTTCACGGCCGAGCACGGAGACGACCGAGCGGCAGACCTTGCCGGCTGCCCGTTCGCAAGGCAGTCGGCGACGCGGCGAGAGTGCGCAGCGAGAACGGTGCCTGAAGGGTGCCAAATCCCTGTTCCATCACGCCGCGGCCCGGTAGTACTCATGCACGAGGCCACCGAGTCGATCCCTTCGCTTGACCGCCGCACCTGGGGGCGGCGACAGTGCCAACTGGGGCGGGACTGGCGGACATCGGCCGAGTGCTCGGTGTGGGCGCTCGCTGTTGTAATGCTCGACGAAGACACGCAGGACCCGGTCGAGTTGGCACGATCCGAGGATCAGCAGCCAGTCAAGACACTCGGTCCGTGCGGTGCGGACGAAGCGCTCGGCGTATGTGTTCGCCCGGGTCGCCCGAGGCGGAGTCAGGATCACCCTGATGCCCTCGCTGCGGAATACCTCGTCGAAGCTGGCGACGAACTTCGAATCGCGGTCGTGGATCAAGCACCTCACGTCGCCGAACACTCCCGAGAAGCTCAGGTTGCGCGCCTATTGCGCGACCCAGCGCCCACTCGGATGTGCGGTCGAGCCGGCGACGTGCACCCGGCGGCTGTGAAGCTCGATAAAGAAGAGCACGTAGTAACGACGCAGCAACGCGGTCTCGACCGTGAAAAAGTCACAGGCGACGATGCTCGACGCCTGTGCCCGCAGGAACGCGCGCCAGCTCGGTCCCGAGCGCCTCGGCGCCGGCCCAAGGCCAGCACGCGCTAGCAAGCGACGGACGGTGCTCGGCGAGACCGAGAAGCCGAGCTTCGTGAGCTCGCCAGCGATCCGCTGATAGCCCCAGCGTGGGTTCTCGCGCGCGAGACGCAGCACGAGCCCGCGCTTCTCGGCGTCGATCAACGGCCGCCCTGGCCTCACGCGCGCGTATGTCCATCGCCGCCGCACGAGCTCGCGGTGCCAGCGCAGCAGGGTCTGCCGCGTGACGAGCAGACCACCGCGGCGCCGGGGCGGGAGTAGACGGCTTGCCGCGGCAAGAAAGGCACGATCGCTTGACCGCAGCCTTGGACACTCGACCTGACGACGCAGCACATCGAGCTGATGGCGCACCACCATCAGCAACCACCTGAACACCATGCACTCGGTGTTCGAGCTCGGCCTGCGGATGGGCTGGTGCCAGCGCAATCCCGTCAAGCTCGCCGATCGCCCCGTCATCAAGACGACCGAGACGCGGATTAAGTTTCTTGACCAGCCGGAGCTCGAGAAGCTCCTCGCGCTCCCCTACTCCGACGACGCGTTCGGCCAGATCGAGCCGACGCTCTACCTGACAGCCGCGATGACCGGACTACGCCAAGGTGAGCTGATTGGGTTGCGCTGGCGCGACGTCGACTTCGACGCACGGAAAGTGCGCGTGGTCTCCCCTTACGTCCGAGGCGAGTTCAACGATCCGAAGTCGGAGGACTCCGGGCGCTCCGTGCCGATGGCCAAGCGCGTCGCCGACGCGCTGGCTGACGTGCGTGAGCGATCCCTGTATCCCGCGGTCAACGACCTCGTCTTCGGGCATGCCGAGACCGGACACCCGCTCGACCGATCGAAGCTCGTCCGGCGCTTCAAGAACGCGCTGGAGCGAGCGGACGTACGCAGGATCACCTTTCATGAGCTGCGGCACACATTCGGCACGCGTATGGCGGCAAACGGCGTTCCCCTGCGGACCATCCAGCATTGGATGGGCCACGCGGATTCAAAGACCACGCAGATCTACGCGCACTACCAGCCGTCAGACGCCGAGGCCGACACCGTCGACCTTGCGTTCGGCTAGCGGCACAGATGTCAAGGGCCAATAAGAATCCCCACTGGTGGCCAGATAATTCTCCACGCTGATAGGACCACGGGGTTGGGGTTGCGCCGGTCTCTCACGGAGCGAGGCGCGTAGCGCGAGTGGAGTGAGAGGCCGGCGGCGCGATCGCCGAGGGGGCCCGGCGGGCCCTTTTCGGGCCGGTTTGGCAGGCGGGAGCGAGAATCGGGGCGTTCGGGGGCGTTCTGCGGCCCTGCGTGTGCCCGGCGCGAGTGATCCATTGGCTGTTTTCGCGATGTTCATGCCGGTGTGATGACCTCGCGTGCCTCGCGTAGACGGAAGCTCTCGCCTTCGAGGGTGATCACGTGGCAGTGGTGAAGAAAGCGGTCGAGGATCGCGGTCGCGGTGGCGGCGTCGGGCAGGAACTGGGTCCAGCGCTCGAAGTCGACGTTGGTCGTGATCGCCACCGAGCGCTGCTCGTAAGCGGCGGCGATGAAGCGGAACAGATGGTCGGCGGCGAGGCGATCCAGGGCGGTGAAACCGAGGTCATCGATCACGATGAAGTCGTGGCGCAGGAGGCGCTCGATGAGCTTGCCGACGGTGTTGTCCGCCAGGCCGCGGTAGAGCGCCTCGATCAGCTGGTCGGCTTTAAAGAAGCGGACCTTCTTGCCGGCGGCGATCGCGGCGCGCCCGAGTCCCTGGGCGAGGTGGCTCTTGCCGACGCCGGCTGGGCCGGCGAGGCAGAGGTTCTCGTTGCGATCCAACCACTCCAGGCAGGCGAGGAACTCGAACGTGGCGCGCGGTAGCTGGGAGACCTTGAGGTCGAAGCCCTCGAGTGTCTTTGGTGCGGGGAACCCGGCGGCCTTCAGGCGGGCGCGCTGGTTTGATGACTCGCGGGCGGCGATCTCCTCGCGCACGAGCGTGGACAGCAGCTCCGCTGGCGCCCAGCGTTGGGTCTTGGCGGTCGCCAGCAGATCGGGTGCGACCTCGCGCATCCCGCGCAGACGCAGCCGGCGAAGCCCCGCCTCGAGCTCGGGGTCAAGCGCGCTCATGCGCGCGCACGGCGGTAGTCGCTAAGCGAGCGGACCGCGACCTTCGGCAGTCCCTCGAGCTGCAGTGGCTCGGCGTCCGCGACGCTCGCGGGCGCCACGCCCCGCAGCCCGTCGGCGATCGAGCACAGATCACCGTGGGCGAAGCGCGTGAACGTGCTCGCGCGAGAGAGCGCCACGCGCGTCTGGTCCTCTCCACGCGTGCGCGCGAGTGCGAGCGCTTCATCCAGGCGCTCGTGCAGGCGGGCGGTGCCCGCCGCCGCAGCGGCCCGCAGGTAGCCCTCGGCCTCGCTGCCGAGCGCCAGGAACGCGTGCTCTGACGGTGTGCGTGGCCGCAGCTGACGGACGCCGCTCGGCGACGGCGTCGGATAGTGCGCGTCGCTGATCGAGGTCTCCCCCGGCGCCAACAGCGCGTGCTGGGCGACCGGGACACCGGAGTGCATGATCACCACGTCGCGGTCTGAGGCGGCGACCTGCACCGTCTCGCCAACGAGGCGGTGGGGCACCGAGTAGCGCGCCGAGATGAACCGCACCGTCGCCAGGCGATCGACCTTGCGCTCCTCGCCGCACGCCAACGCTGGGCGCTGCGCTGGCAGTGCACGAAACAGGGGCCGCTCGACCTCCAGACGCTCGACCGGCCGCACGCGCGTCTCGTAGTGGACCTCGCCGTTGACCTCCTCACACCACGCCACGCCCGCCTGGTTTGCCTCATCGAGCGAACCGAAACCCTCATACGGGATCAAATCGGACTTCGTGAAACGAACGACCGCCTCGACCTTGCCCTTGGACTCCGGGTCTTGGCGCTCAGTCGTGCGCGGCGAGAAACGATAGTGCGCCGCCAGGCGCACAAGGTCCGGGTTGAGCACCGCGGCCCCCGCCAGATGCCCGGTCGCGACCGTCTTCGGGTTGTCGAACAGCACCCGTGCCGGGACCCCGCCAGCCGCCTCGAAGCTGTGCGCGAGACCCACGGCGAGCGCACCGAAGCGCTCCGAGCAAGAGAAGCTGACCGTCCGGTAGCGAGACCAGCCCAACACCGAGGAGAAAAACGACAGCTTGCGCGGACCCGCCGGTGTGGAGACCGTTCCCGCCGCGCCCCAATCGCAAAGCATCCACTCCCCAGGCTCTGACACCCATGGCCGATAGACCCGGCCCTCGAGCGCCTGCCTGGCCCGCCAGGCGGCCTTCGCCTCGGCCAACGCCCGACGCAGAGAGCGCTCCGAGCCTCCATAGCCCGCCGCGCGCATGATCCGCATCAGCCGCCGCGCCGTGACCCGCCCGCCCGACTGCTCAACCCGCCCCGCGATCAGGCCCGAAAACTCGTCGGTCACCCGCGCGCGCGCCAGCGCAGGCGCGAACTGGCCCGCCTCGCCCGCCGCCTGCACATAGCGCTTGACCGTCTTGTGATCACAGCCCAGCAGCGCTCCCACCGCCCGATAGCTCCCCAGCTCCTCATACAACGCGATGATCTCCACCTGGGTCCTTCCGCTCTTCATGGGCGTCCTCCCGACGATCGACGGCGCAAGAACACCGCACCGTCGAGCCCGAACCGGACGAGTGGGGAATTAAGTGGCCACCAGTGGGGAGTTTCTCGTGGCCGCGGTCACACAGAACGCCGCTATGGCTCCAGAACGGCCGTAGAGGAAAGCCTGAGCTCCGGCCCCGTCCGTGGCCTGAACAGCACCACGAAGGTCACGTCCAGGCGCACGGCAACGTCGCTCGTCAACGGTTGGTGCTTGGACTATATGCCGACAAAGCTGCGTACCAGCTTCACGATGAGGTCAGTGGCCACCCCGGTCAGCGATCCGTCTGCGACCTTCTCGGCAATGCGGCCGAACCACCCGCGAGTGACGTGACCAATTTGGCCTCCGTCCTCATCGAGCGCCTCCTTGAGCTCCTTGATGTCGCCCGCCGAGAGGCCATACTGATGGAGGCTCTGCTCGAGCATGTTCAAGTCCCCCTGCACAACCAGCTGTTCCTGGCTGAGATGCATCGACCGACCGTCGATGACAACGGTCACTTGGCCCCCGTGAACGTTGATCGTCAGGTGTCCGGGCCCAAACCCAAAATCGGGTTGGCCGTCATCTGGCGGCTCGTCCTGCCAGTGCTCATCGGAACCGCTCACGCCAGGGCATCCTAAACCCAGGTGTTCCCCACCGTCCGTTCATCGCCGCCAACTAGGCGACTAGTCGAACCAAATCGTCATGAGCTGACCATCGCGCTCGATGAGGATCTTGGCGCCGGCATCAATCTCCTTCTGGATCCGATGTCTGAAGTCGACAGCTCGTCGCACGACATGGCTGTTGGGAACCTGCAGGCGCTCTGCCAGCCACTTGATGTTCTGTACGCAGCCCTGCGGCAGACTCATCGTCACCTTGACAGGCTCGCCGGTCCAGTCGGGGTCCCGCTCCGCACGTCCTGGGACGGTCTGCTCTGCGAGTGTCGCGCTATCGGGCATTGCTGGTCCCCTTTCGGACACAGACATGATTAGATCTTCGACAAGACAGTGACCATACTTTAGCAGTAGCGCAGCCAGCTTTTCGCCTTCGTGTGACCGTATCACGTCGCGCAGCGCTTGACGGACAGGGCAAGCTCCGTGGCGGGCTACCCGACGATCTTGGCCGGCTGCCGGGCTTGTTCGAGCCGGTCGGCTGCCAGCCGACAAAACAGGCTCAAAGCGGAGCGCGGAGTGGAGGTCAACAGAGCCCCGTCAGGGGTGGCCCCGCAGGGGCCAGGCCGAAGGCCCGACCTTGACCGAGCGCGGAGCGCGGAGCTACACGGCCGACCGCACCGCGCACACCGTGCTCCGCTGCCGTCAGGACTGGACCCGGGTGTCACGCCCTGTACCTGTCCTGCAGCCACTCTTCGAGCATCGCGCGCGTGAAGCGGATGTGGCGCCCGACTCGTATGCAGGGCAGGTTGCCGGTGCGCACGGCGTCATACACCCAGCTCGTCTTCACCGCAAGCAGCACGGCTGCCTGGTCGGGCCGCAGCAGCGGTCCGTCTAGGCGTCGAGGCATCGAGGTCGGCTGATTGCTCTGACTGATCTCTGGGTTCACGACCGCGCCTCCTGCGGATGGTAGATCTCAGCGATGACGTGCTGGCCAGACCCAGGTGTGATCACGACAGCCTGTCCGGTCCAGAGCTGCTTGATGCAGCTGGGATGGATCTCGTACTCGTGGTCCCGCCGGGTGGAATTGTGGAAGACGTCATGGCTCTGCTTCCCTTCCGCTGGTCGTTTCGACTCCGATCGCCACCGAGACGCGCGCGGCTATAGAGCTAGCCGACCTAGCGTGGTCGTAAGCAACCGAATTGGAGCGCGCACGACCGACTTGCGCGTCCAAGCCCGGGGGAGCTGGGACGTATGGAGCTCGGGACCGCGCTCCCCCATCTCTAGGAAGGTCGCGCCCGGCGCTGGTGATCTTCGGCGGGAGGTCGGCGCGCCAGCATGCGGGCTCACTCATCCAGAACATTGGCGCCGCCCAATCGAGCATTCCGATCTCGACCACGTATCGTCGCGTAGCATCGACGTACTCGCCTGGGGTCGTAAGCCAGCGACCGTGCATCGCTAGCTCGGTGAACCCGCCGGAGTCGAGCGCCCACCCCGTCGCGGCTCTCGGAAGGTTTCGCCCTCAGCGCGTGCCGAGATAGAAGGTCCCAGGGCGGGAGGCAGCCATGACCCCTCAAGTGGGGTTTGGGCTCTTTGAGTCAGGTGGGCACCTGCCCACCTGATTGCTGGCCGTTGCAGGTCGTGGAGGAGCCGTCAAGCAAGTTCACGAGTAACTGCCGTACCCCCGCCGCAGGCGGGGGGCTCGAACTTACTTTACGGCGGGGGAGCGACCTGCTACCCACCACCGGCGCCTAGGCGCCGGGTGCGTCCAAAGGGGCACAGCCGCGCGACCCGAGAGTGTCGCGGAGCTCGCGGCGCCCGCGGGTGTTCGCGGAGCTATCGTGCTGCCCTGTGGGCGGCGGTCTTGCGATCCGCCTTTTTGGCGGCGTAGTGCTTCCGGGCCTGCTTTTCGCACGCGACGCGTTTGCTGTGGCTGTGCTTGTACTTGCGCTTGCACGCCTTCAGGGCCCTCGCGAGGAGCTGCGCCCTCGTGAGCTTAACGGTCTTGGTCGGAAGCACGCCGCCGCAGCCGCTCGCGGCGATGTTCGTCGTCTCGTTGATCACCGTGCCGTTCTGGCCCGTGATCTCGGTCGGCATTGCAAGGCTCGCTTTGCAGAGGCTGTAGTCTTCGCGTTCGGGGACATTCGCCGTCAGCACCCCGTGTGGGCCCGCGGGGAGCACCGTTTCAAACACCGTGAACGGGGCATCCGGCGCGGATTCAAAGCGCGAGTAGGTGACCCCAGCTTTGATGTCGGTCTTGCCATCCAACACGAGCGTGATGCCTTCGCCCTGAAGCACGAACTCCACATCCGGAAACGCAGCACCACCATGAGAGACGAGGTAGGCCGGGCCCGACAAGGGGTTTGCCAGCACCGGGGTGTGGATCGTCGCATACCCGATCACCGAGCCTTCATCACACGAGGCGGGGTTGGCGTTGAACGCGGCTTCCGGGCAGGCCTTCTGCAACGTGCTCAGACGCGAGGACAGCGCCACCGGCAGCTGCAGATCAACTTTCGCGATCCCCGCCTGCGCCACACCACTCGGCCCGACGCCGCCGGAGGTGACGGTCACCGCGAAGCTCGTGCCATCCGCTTTGCTGCCGTGCCCTCCCGCCGTGGCGGTCAGCTTCGGTTCGAACGGCAGGCCCTGGCAGTTTTGCGCCTGAAACGGCGAGGACACCGGTACGGTTGCGCCTTCTGAGCCGGCGATGGTGCCTTCGATCTGCTTTGGTTCGCAGCTGGTCGGGTTGAACTGGAAGCCGGGCCTGTCGATCGTGACGTTGAGCTGTTTGATCTGCGCGGGGACGCCCTTGACGCGGGTTGGGATCGGGTCGCTGGTGATCGTGACCGCGGCGGTGTTCGGGTTGACGTTGATGGTGGAGCGCACGGTGACGTTGCCGAGGTTGAATGGGCCCGCGATCGCGGGGGTCACGATCTCGATCCCGAACGGCGCGCCCTTATAGGCGCCGGTCAGGTAGACCTGTCCGGGTAGCTGGTAGGGTTCGCTACCCAGCCCGCTGCTCGCGACGGAATGCCCGATCAGGCTTTCAGGGCCGCATTGTTCTTGTGCTGCCTGCGGTTCGGGGCAGGGTGTGACCGACGCGAGGATCGCGGCGATCCCGGCCGGCAGATGCATGGTGAGGGAGGAGAGTTGCTGGTCGCCGTCGGGGTTTTTGATCGTCAGGGTGAACGACGTGAACGCGCCCGCTTGAGCATCCGTGGACCCCGCCTGGAAGCCGGGCTGGAGCGCCAACGGGTCAGAACAACCGGTCCCGTCGGGCCCCGAGGTGATCGGGAAGCCGGTTTCTCGGGTCAGCGGCGTCGGTGAGGACCACGGCGTGAACGACGCGAGCGTGGTGTAGGTGCCGCATAGCGGCGGGGTGCTCAGCGACGCTCTCGGTCCTTCGAAGAACCGCAGGCTGAGGTGTTCAAACGGGACCTGCGGCGTGTCCTTGAATGTGGTTGAGATCTGCCCGGTTGCTTCGTTGAGGGACACTTCGCCGGCGAGCTTGACGCGCACCCCCGAAACAGGGTCTTCCGCGGCGATATACAGCGCGAACAGCGACCCGAACGGGTTGTTGTCCTGTTCGGCGATATACACCCCGCCTTCCAGTTCATGCGCGAGATCAGGCGACTTGATCCGCGCCAGCCCAACCTTCGACGCTTCCGGACATGCCGCCGTCACGGGGGAGAACCGCGACGGTTCCGGGGCACCCGGCGCGAACGGGTCCCGCACTGCACCCGGGCCTTGATAGCCGATCTGCGCCAGCGAGCACGCGGTGAGCCCGTTCGCGGCCGACGGGCTCAGCTGCACGCCGGCGGGCAACGCGACACTCGTGCTACGGACCGCGGCCTCTCCCAGGCCGTTTTCTTCGGCGGGCAGGCCGATGTTGAGCTTCACGCCCGTCGGGGTACTCGCGGACGTCACCGCCGCGCCGGGAGTTTGGCCTTCGTGTTCTTCGACGGGCTGCACGCTGATCTCCGGGGTGAACGGCACGTCTTCGCAGTTTTGGAGGCTGGCGAGGGGTTCGCCGAGGCCGTTCTGGAGCGTGTAGTCGCTGTCGGTTGTTGCGCCGTTCCATGCTTGCGCGTTCATCGCTGTCGCTAGTTCCCCCAGACAGGAGGTGGGGAGCGTCAGGAACGGGATGCTGGAGCGCTGGGTGGGTGGGGTGCATGTTTCGCCGTTGACTTCTGTGTTGTGCAGGCACGCCCAGCCACGCGAGCTGTCATGGCTCGCGCTATCCGGCTGCCCCCACAGCGTCACGCGACTACTCAATAGCTGCGCCGCCTGCGTCGTGTTGCGGATGTTGACGCTCACGCCGTAGTCGCCACTCGTGCGTACCGCGGTGTCCAGGATGATCGGGACCTGGGTGTCCTCGAACCCGAACCGCGCTGGCTCCCCCGGCGCGGGCGTGATGTTGAACACGGGGACCGCTTCGGTGAGATCCGGCAACGGCGGACTCGGCAGCGTGAGCGTCACCAACGCCACCCCGATCGCCGTATCCGCCGGGCACGCGTTGACGTTGTTCGCGCCGATACTCGAGAAGTCAACATCAGAGCACTGCGGGACCGCCTGCGGATCCCCCAAGAGTCCCGGCGGCAACTCGAAGCTGAGGTTCCGCGCGAGCGCGGCCGCAGCCGGGTTCAACACCGCCTGCCCTTCGCCCAACGGCGCGAGCGTCTCATTCAAATCAAGCGTCGTGGTCAACTGAAACGGGTGGGAGCCCGCGCGCACATCGGTCGAGCCGTCTTCTTCTTCGGGCACCAATTCAAAGCGTTCAACCCCAAACGGAGTCGATTCGCCGTTGACGATGATCGCCCGGCTGTATGGTGGCGTCGCTGGCGGTTCCCCACCACCCGGATCTTCCCCACCGGCCACGCTCACGGTGTTCTGTTCCCCCGAGGCCGCTCCCCCTTCCAGTTCGACTGGGATCACGATCTTCAGCTCGGTATACGGCGCCAGCGGCTGCGTCGTGACGGTCGTCTGGCAGCTGATTTCTTTGCGAGCGGGTTCTTCGATCGAGCAGTGCAGATAGCTCTTGGCTTCCGTGCGTTCGGGGGCTTCCAGCTTCGCTTCGATCGCGCCAGCAGCCACCCCCGTAGAAACACGAAGATGGCCGGGCAGCCGGTCGCTCAGCGTCACCGGATGCGCACCATCGCCCACCACTTCGGTGTCTCCCAGGTTGCTCGCCGTCGCGATGATCCGCGCTTGACTGCCAGCCACCAGATACGTCGGCGCCGAGCTGGAATCCAGCCGCCACAAAACACCAGCAAACGCCGGCGCACAACCCAACAACACCAACGCACCCGCCACCAACGTACCCACGAACAACCGACCCACCAAGCCATAGCGGCCCCCGCCCTCGCTACGCGATCGCAGCGGGGAGCTCACTTGCCCACCTTCTTGGCGGGGCTCGTGGACTTCTTTGCTTTGCGCTTGGGAGTGTAGTGCTTGCGTGCTTCCTTTTCGCACGCCTGACGCGTGTGCTTGTGCTTGTCTTTTCTGCATTGCTTGAGGGCTTTGGCGAGTTGTTGCGCACGCGTCAACGGCTTCGGCTTCGGTTGCGGGGTCGTGTTCGTCGGGCTGGTTTGCCGGCTGACGCTGTTGCCGGGGCCGGGTGTCACGCTCGCCGGCGCCGCGAAACTGGTGGCCGGCGAGGAACCGGGTTTGCACGTTTTCGAGGTTTCGCACGGCCGCAGCGAGGACGCTTCGCTGGTCAGACACGGCGAGGCGTTGGTGCAGACGCGGGCGTCGTAGATATCGAAGTTGGTGTCGTGGTCGGCGGCAACGAGGGGTTGAGCGGTCAAGAAGAACGCGTCATCGCCGTTTTCGCTGGCTTCCAGGAACGCCGATTCCTGCTCAGCGGTACCCGAGGAGATCAACGACACGCACCCCTGCCGCTGCGCGCAGCTACCTACCTGGTTGGGCTCGTACTCGTAGACGTCCTCCTTGGCGTTGACGGCCTGCGGCACGAGCTCGTCAGGGCTGTCGAAGAACAACCGGCCTTCGTTGGAGAGATACCGCGGCTGGTGGGTCGCGCCGTCGAGGCCCAACGGTGTCCACCCCGGGACGCTCCCCGCGAGATACTCACCCAGCCAATCCCCGCGACGGTCAACGACGAGCCCCAACCCTTCGCCCGCCAACGACGCATCCAACACCCCCACGGACGGGCCGTTCGCGTTACACGAGGCGCACGTCAACAGCCCCGTGCTCGCCTGGTAGAGGTAGACCTCCTGGTCGCGTATGCCTTCGCCTATGTGGTTGGCGTCGGTGTTGTCATAGCCGGTGAGCGGCATGTCGGACATGAACGCGAGGTATTCCCCATCCGGGGACACCCGCGCGCTCAGATCCGTGAGATCCGGCCGGGGCTGCACATGGCTGCCCTCCTTCCCGGTCCCTTTCAGGCTGCCCCAGTCACCAGAGTCTTCATTGGAGAGCGCAGCGATGAAGGTTGTGGTGCCGTTGTGCCAGAGATATAGGTTGCACGTCGCGTCCGGTGGCGGGACTTCCTCTGCTTCATGGACGCAGTGCCCTGGTTTAGCTCCGGGTGCGAGCACCCCGTTAGCGACGAAATACACGCTGGAGCCATCTTCGCTGACACCCGCGATCACGTTCAGCACATCCGCGCTACCCCCCGCCGCCACCGGCGTGAGGTCTTTCAGGTCGCACGCGAGCTTCCCGGCTTTTTCGATGATTTCGCACTCATACAAGTCCGCTGGGTTATCCGTCGCGCCGAACACCGGGCGCTGCTCGGATTCCCTGGTCAACGGGGCGGTGTCGGTGAAGAACACCCTCGAGCCCGTACTGTTGGCGGCCTGGAACGCGACTTCGCTTTCTTCGCCCGTCGGTTCAGCAACACCCTGCGCCGCGTTGACCTGCAACGTTTCCCCCATGCTCGTATCCCGCAGGTAGAGACGATGGTATTCGCCGTTTTCGCTGTTTTCTTCAAGGCCCGCGCTATAGAAGAACACCCGCGACCCGTCGCTAGAGATCGCGCCACGTACGTCGGTACCTTCATCCCCGAGCTGCGGTTCATCCTCGAGGCCCACATCCCCCGCCGGCAAACCATCCGGCAGCACACTCACCAACGCAAACCCACCACCCGTCTGGGACTCATACAATCCCGGGGCCGAGCCCGCGAGCAACGGCACCTGGGATTCAAAGACCGCATCCGCCAGATCAGGGGTCGCGTCCAGGAATTCCAGGTGGCCGCCGAACCGCGCTTTTTCCCCAGGCGATGTTTCGCCCGTCACGCTCGACGGGGTCACCAGCGGCGCATAGCCGGGCCACAGGAAGTCGCGGTTCGCTTCGGCTGCCGCGTACGCCCGCTGTTCAGACCCCGACGGTGTGAGTGGGGGGTCATCGCGCACATACAGCGTCTTTTCGCTGGAGCCCGGCGCCAACGGCGGCGCTTCCAGCGGTTCGACGCTACCCAACGGTGTCTGGACTAGACTCAACGCGAGATCTTCAGAGAAGAACCGGTACTCCGACGGTTCCCCCGGCGAGATACCTTCCCCCTTCCCATGCGGCGTCACGAGATCCTGGGTAGACCAGCCCGCCGCAGAACGCGTCGAGAACACCTGCGTCGCTTCCGGTGAGCGATTGCCGCCCGGTTCCGCCACGACCGGGCCGTTCGCGACATACGTCACCGCTTCCCCATCCCCGGCCGCCTGGATCAGGCCGCCTTCTTTCGAAAGCGGTTCGATGCCCGCCCCGTCCTTTTCCGCCGGGGAAACCAGCTCCCACGCCCGCCCATCAGCCAACAACCCCAGCGAGCTCGGCAGCGTCTGGATCGTCCCCAACCACTCCTCACCTTCAGCTTCCCCCAGCCCGTTACTCGCCAGCACCCTGTAGAAATACGTCGTACTCGGCGTGAGACCCCGCAACGTCACGCTCACGCTCTGTGCACCGAACCCCGCCCCCAGATCCGTCCCCGGAGCGGCCGGTACATCCGTACACCCCGACGGATCGAGCACGCAATCAACGGTCCCGTACTGAAAATAGTAGTGGGTGTCTGAGCCCTTCGCGTCGACGAGCGCTGAGACCGTCACTTCGCTCGGCGTCAGATTCTGCGCCGCCAGATCTTCAACGACCGGCCTGCCAGCCGGTTCCGGGGAGAACACATCAACCCGGTCATCACCCCCATCCACTACAAACACATCGCCCGTCTTGGCGTCAAGCGCGACACCCATGCCCTCTTCGAGGATCCCCGCACCGAGCGTTTGGATCAGCGCGCCACCGGAGTCAAACACGGCGATCGACGTGCCGTTATCGACATACACATCCCCATCCGCGGCTTCCCCCAACGGCGTACCCGCATCACTGGCCTGATCAACCGCTACCGCCGTCGTGTCCTGCCCGTCGAGCTCCCCGAACACCGGCTTCGTCGCCCCGTCTCGCACTTCTTGCGCGTTGACCTTCGCCGCGACCACCGGCCGCGCATACTTGCCTTCAGCGGGTTCCTTTTCTTCGGCCTTTTCCCGTTCCAGGACCGCCGGGCATTCTTCTTCCCCGGTCAACAATTCATGATCGACATAGAAGTTTTCGCCGCCCGCGTCGACACCGAACCCCGGTTTAGCGCACGCGATCACCGACGAAAGCACCGGTTCCAGCCTCGCCGGGTGGGTCGCGTCGGTGAACCCTTCGATCACGCCCGTGCCTTCTTCTTCCCCGCGATACACCCACACCCGTCCCCGCCGATCCGTCGCCAGACCGTCGAGGCTTCCTTCTTCTTCGACCGGAAGCCGCCCCAACGCCGCTTCGCCATTCGCCGGAAACCGCTGCACATCAGGACGCTTCGCCGAGGCATACACACCGACATACACCGTTTCCAGGCCACCCGGCGAGTTATCCACCGCGATCGGCCCCGCTTCCCTCAGCTGCCCCTTGCCCGTGCCCGCGAGGCCAGCCCGGCAACCACTCGTGCACACCTCATATTCCGCGGCACCATCACTCACGCCCCAACCCCACGCAGCCACGAATTCCTCACCAGCCACTTCACCACCCGCGCCTAGCACCGGCTCGAACTGCTCTACACGACCATTCCCGCGATCCACCACATACACATCACCCGAGGCTTCATCCACCGCCACCCCTGCGGCTTCCTTCAGCTTGAACGCGCCTTCAAAACGAAACTGCCCGTCACCTTCACCCACACCACCAAACGAGAACGCAAACACATGCCCACGCTGACTCAACCCCCACGCCGGCGCGTCACACCACAACAAACACCCCAACACCAGGCAAAGCACCACCACACACCGACGTACAGCTCCCAACACTGCCCTCTCCCTCACTATCTCACGCCCTTCTCCGCCCAGCATCTCCAACCGCACCACGCGGAGCATGCGTAGAGCCGCGTCGCGACCCCACGCACAACACCGCCATCGACGCTGACTAGCCACGCCGCATCCGCTCTAGACGGTCGTGTTGACCTCCAGCGGTTCTTCATCGGTCTGAATGTTCGTGACCGTCTGCCCAGACTGCACGAATTCAGATGCTGCGCCACCGATCCTCGTCATCAACACATCCTTGACCTTTTCGGTTGCCGACGTGTAATAGTATTCGGGTTTTTGTTTGCCTTTCTTCGCGGTGAATTTCTGTTCGACGCTGAGTTCCGATTTATTAACGGGAATATTCGTAAGGACCGACCCCGTCACCCTGACAGCTGACGGGCCGCACGTGAATTCCGCGATCACTTCCCCGATCTGCGGGGACAGGTCGATAGCCGCCTTCTTCCCGTATTTTTCCCATACCAACATACCCGCAAGCGGATTTATCGCGATCACGCCTTCCGCAGCGCCGGCCGAGTAGCATTTGAAACCCACCGATTCGCAGCCCATGAACACCACCAAGATATTCCCCACCGTTTTCGACGAAGTATATTCTCCATCCGAGGTCTCGGTTTTGCACGTCACCTTCACGCTATGCACCGTTTCCAACGTCGCCACACCACCCGATCCAGTGAACTTGCTTTTCAGCGCACCAGATTCCCATTCAAAGCTCCCCGTCTTGCCCGTCTTCGCCAACTTCGTGCACACGTTGTTCGTATACTTACCACCTGCGTGTGACACGCATCGGCCGATTTCCGGCGGCGCGGCGAAAGCCGACGCAGAAACGCCGCCCGCCGTAATCGCAAGCGCCGCGACTATACAAAGACCTCTGACTCCCAATCGTTTCATGCGACCTCTCCTTGTCCTCGGTAACACGTAGAACATCGAATGATCGGGCCCGCCGCGAACGCGACGGGCCCAGTCATCACATAACGTGTCTACTTAGCGTGCTGTCATGCGCCAAAGTGTTCGGCTACCTCTTCCGCGCCAGCTAGGAATATCGATCCTTTGATTGTCGTCGTGTTTTGTCCTTCTCCAGCCGGGAGGCCGATCTTCGAGTCGATCGCCGCATCAGCACCGTCCGCTACGCCGCAGCCTTCCACTCCGGGCGACGAGTAAGTGCCGTTGACCAGCGAGTTTTCCTCGACCAACAGGATGTCCCCTTCTTCGATGGTAGTAATGGTGCCAGCATTACCACGAAGCGCGCCGGACTGGCCCGTTGTGAGTGTGATCTCGATCGGGTCCGCGTCGGAGCCCACATAACAGTCGTTGCCGACGAACGGGTTGATCAACCTCACCTTGACCGGCAGTGTGAGCGTCGGGCCGTTCTCTTCGAGCAGGTTGCTGGTATCCAGGTAGACTTGTTCCACACTACCCGCGAGTTCGATCGCCACGAAGCCCTTCGTGCGTCCGGCTGCGACATCGCGTTCGTAGCGTTTGAGTTCCTTCGCCGATAGCTCCGCCGGGTTCACGACTTCTTCGAGCGAAGGCGCCTTCTGCTTTACTGGCGCCAGGGCTTCAACGCCTACCGGGGCCAGAAACTGGGATTCGCCTGCATGGGGTCCTTCTTCAACAGTGCGCAGGCCACCCTGCAAGACTATGGGCGTTTCGAGCTGCACTTTGATATTCCCGGCCTTGAATTCCGAGCCGGGTCCTGAAATGTCCGCGGTACAGATGGCTATTTCACTGTCAGTGTAGGGACAGTGTTCGAGCTTTTGAAATCCCGTCGTTGCCTTTTTGGCCATCGCCGGCACCGCCGCCATGGCGCTTACCGCGAACGCAGCCACCAGGCAGAGCCCTAGCATCCTTACATGTCTCATACGTTCCATCACTCCTTTTTACCCCTCGAGTTATGATCGACAGACGACCGAGCAGCCCGCCTCACGGAAGGACCCAGACGCCGGTCACTTCGAACAGCGCGCCCGGCCGGGACCAGAAGCCCCCGTACGGATGCGCACTCGTCATCGGCGCGGACACGCGCGGTGCCCGCACCGAGGGACGCTTGTAGGCGGCATGAGCCAGCTCGCAAGTCATCACGCGGCCTGCCTGACCGCGGCGCTCGCTGGAGCGTCCGGCCTCGCGGCGCCACCGAAGCGGAGCAGCTCGAGCACACGCCGCCCGCACGGCGTCAACAGCCACGCGTTCTCTCGCCGCGAGCCGCTGCGCGGCGTGACCTTCTCGATCAAGCCGCGCTGCGCCAGCCGGCGCAGCAGGTGCGAGGTCTGCCCCTCATCGCTCAGCCCCGCGGCCGCGGCGATCTCGCGGTTACTCGAACGCGGCGCCGACGCGATCGCGCCCAGCACCAGCGTCGTTCGACGGGTGACCGGAATCGGAGACGCGAGCGGAAGCTCAGCCTCGCGCGAGAGCGCTTGGCCTGCAGCCGCGCTGCTCCCCGCGAGCTCGGCGCTCGCGACGGCCGCTCCCAGATACGGCCTCGCGACGAACGACATCAGCGACGGCGCCATCTCCACCAGCGACTCGCCCTCGGCCTGAAGGATGCGCGAGCGGATCACCGAGAAGACACCGCCAACCACGAATTCGGACGTCAACTGCGGCTCGGACATGACCTCGCCGATCGCCTGCGGGCTACCGTCATCCATGAGCGCTGTGAGAACGCCCATCACGCGCTGCTCACAGCGAAACTCCACCGCGCTGTCGAGGGGCGCCTTGCAGAAGAGCACGCGAGCCCACCCGCGCTCGTCATCCAAAAACCCGAGCAACTCCACCAGACCCGCACGAACCCGATCCGCCCAGCGCTGCTCCCGCGCAGCCGCCTGCTCGACGACCCCCGACAGCCGCGCAAGACCCAGCTCGAACGCTGCGAGGAAGCACTCCTCGACGCTCGCGAAGACCTCATCGAACGCGCGCTGCGGAACGCCCGCCTGCGCAACCACAGTCTCTATTAGACGGGGGTGACTACGGTCTAGGGCACTTGACTTTGACGATCAAGTAAACACGCGAAGTACTCCACCCCGACCCGGGTGCCAGGCGTTTGGGGCCTTGATCCCAAGGGTCTAGACCCCCGATCTTACGCCGCTGAACGGCGATGGCCTCTTGACAAGCTCGTGGCTATATGTTTCCATACTTCCCACAGAGACGTCGTTTGTTGCGCGAGAATGTGGGAGAGGAGAAGGATTATGAGGGGACGCGAAGAGCTCACCATGGACGGCAAGACCCGAATCACGTGGGTGCTCGGACCCTCTCGCGAAGCCCTGCCCACACGCCCACGACGCGTAACCGCGGGCATAAGCGACCGACGCGAGACCCTGCGCGCCAAGCTGATCGCGGCGACCGTCGAGCTCGCCGCGGAGGGCAGTCACCCCCGTCTGATAGAGTCGCGGGACGCCTCTATAGCCCTATAGATACTGGGTTTTCGGCGCTCGCCCCGCGCGTGCCCCACGGATATCCGCGGGCTCCAGCGCCGCGGTGGCCTTCTTTCCCGCCACACTACTGTTCGGCTCAGAATCGCGACCCCCGCCAAGGCCACTGCAGTACGCCGGTTCGGCCCGCGCCACAGGTACTCGGCGCGACCCGCCGCCGCACGCCGCTCGCCTGACCCGCCGGCTGAACCAACCGTCCCCCGATGTGTAGAGGCACAACGGTCGGCGAGCTCAGCGGCGTTCCGGATCTCGAAGAACCGGCCTGCGGCGCCCGATTCTGAACGGGCGCGGTAGCTAGCTAACGCCCGGGCAGCGGGTCGCGGTCGGCGCAACTGCGATGGCGTCATTCCCAGGTCCGCCGATTGGACAGTGTGGGGTGCGTAAACGTGGACCCCGGGAGTCTCGCTAACACCAATCCGCCTGGAGCTCGGTCGAGGACCCCCAGACGGCGAGACCCTGATTGTGAGTGAAGGCCCTCGGTGGCCCGGTCAGACGGGTGGCCGGGCAGCATTGTGGGCTGGGGGTTGTGCTTCGGGCTGGCGGCGGGCTTCGGATGCCTGGTCAGGAGTGAGGCCTGCGGCGATCAGTGCTGCCCGCCAGCTGCCGAAGTGTTGGCAAACGGTCTCCCTGCAGGGCCGCTGTGGTCCTGCGCGCATCCAGTCAGCACGGGTGGGTGAACGCCCGTTCGCAGCGGTCCAGCGCCTGAGGGCTCGGATCACATCATCGTCGTCCCAGATACGGCGGCGTGGAGACGTAGCGGGCTTCAGCCCGGCGCGCTTCAGTGCCCGCGTCCAGCTCTTGAAGTGGCGTCGCACGGTCAAAGAACTTGGGTGCTCGACGTTGCCGCGAAACCAATCCGATGATCTTGGACTGCGCCCCTGAGCGTCGGCCCAGGCCTGCAGAGCGCCGATGATCTCGGAGTCCTCCCACACGGTGTAGAGCCGGTGCGTGAGCCGCGCCACGGGCGAGAAGCGGATCCATTCACGGCGATCGAAGCGCACCTGCACCCGCCTCGGGCATACGCCTAGGCCAGTGGCTTTTCGATGGTGCGCGGCGATCACTACGCTGTGTCCGTCGATCGCGAGGGTCACCGTGGAGAACCAGGTGAGCAGCACCCCATTCAGCTCCCGCGTCTGGATACGCGACACCTCGGTTCGCCCGCCGCGATCGTCGTTCGCCCAGCGCCTCAAGTTTTTTAGCGACCTCAAGCTGACGGGCGTGCCGGCTTGACAGCGCCACCCGTTGCAGCATCGCCGCCTCGGGCGCCACACGGGCAAGAAGCCCTCCGAGCGCCGCGTCTATTTCCCGATCATCGCCGGTGAGCACGGCGGCGAGCACGCGCTGACGCTCGGGTGAATCAGACCACCTCCCGCCGAGCGATGCCGGCTGACCCCGCGACTCGAGCTCCTCTGCGCTGTCCTCGAGCAGCAATGAGCGGATCGCAGACACGAACATCGCCTCGACCACGTCCGCGTCGATGCGGGCCGCCGGGCAGCGCTCAGTTCCGTAGCGCTCGCGATCGTGGCTCGCACAGATATAGCGCCGGGCAAACGTGCCGTCTTCGCGCTCCTGTCCGGTGGAACAGTGCAGCGCACCTCCGCAGTAGCCGCAGCTGCCGAGCCGGGCCAGAAGATAGGGCTCAAGCTGGCGTGGTGTTCTCGTTGGCCTGGGCTGTGCAAGCCGCGCGCGGAGGCGATAGTGCTCGCGCTCGGTGAGATACGTCGGCCAGTGACCATGGCCGACTATCTCGCCCTTCGTCGCTGCCAGTCCCGCGTAGCGAGGGTTCTGCAGGACATCGAGAATGCGCTGGATATCCCATGCTTTTGGCTGCTGGGTCTTGATCAAGGGTTTTGTGCGCCAGCCAGCTTCGTTGACCGTTCGTGCGATCGCGCCTGTGCGCTTTCCGTGCAGCGCCATGGCGAAGATCATCTCGATCAGTGCACGACGCTCCGGATCGATCTCCAGTCGCTTGCTGATGGCGCCGGTGTCATCGACCTCGACCACGCGCCTGTAGCCATCCGAGATGGCGCCGGTGTAGTCGCCTCGTTCGACGGCGCGCCTGCGTCCCGCCGCAACTGCAAGGCCCTTGCGGCGAGAGTCCTCATGGTTGCGTTGTCCGGTGACAACGGCGTAGAGCAGATCGCGGAAGGTGTCTGGGTCCTGGACCGTTCGGACCTGGACGTCCCGCTTCAGTGCCCCAAAGCGCGATCTCGACTGCATGCCTCGCTGAGCGTCCGTCGCCCCGCGCGAGACGATCGCTGTGCTGCGCCCACAGCTCCGCGGCACCACGCTCCCCCGCGAGATCCTCGGCATGCTGCATCGCGTCAACGAGGCCCGGGCCACGACTGCGGTGAAACGCAGAAAACGCCTCGTCGACGTACTCGCCCACAACCGTGCGAGCGCCGTCGGCCTCGATCCTGCTTCGACACTCACCTAGCTGGTCGGGAATCGACCCGCGGCGATCCTGGGTGCTCTTTGCCGCGTAGATGACGCACCCGATACCGTGGCGATCCTCCAACGACACGAGACTACCTCACGCGCAGCACAGCGCAATGAGCCGCCCGCCCAGGGGGGTCTGAAATGAGCCTCACCGACCGCCTGCACGCCTTCGACCGCCGCCAGCAGCGAAGCCCACGGCTCGGCTTCCTCGTGGCCGTCGCCAAGAAGTTCGGCGACGACCAGGCCAGCCAGCTGGCCGCGCTGATCTCCTACTACGCGTTCGTCTCCCTGTTCCCGCTGCTGCTGGTGTTCGTCACGATCCTCGGCTTCGTGCTCCAGGGCGACCCCGACGAGCAGCGCAAGATCCTCGACGGCACGCTCGGACAGATCCCGATAATCCGCGACCAGCTGACGCTGCACTCCCTCACCGGCAGCACCACAGCGCTCGTGATCGGCATCGTCCTCGCGCTGCTCGCGGGCATGGGCATCACCAACGCCACCCAGAACGCGCTCAACCGCATCTGGGCCGTGCCCTACAAGCACCGCCCCGACTTCCTGCACGCGCGCCTGCGCAGCCTGGGAATGCTCGCGATCCTCGGCACGCTCAGCATCGTCTCCGCCGTCGTGGGCGGCTTCGTCGGCTCCTCCAGCCACCCGGCGCTGACCGTCGTCGGCGGCGTCGTGGTGGCGTTCGCGTTCAACCTCGCTCTGTTCATGCTCGCGTTCAAACTGCTGACCGCGGAGGAGCTGTCCTGGCGCGTGCTACTGCCGGGCGTGATCGCCGCCTCGGTCTTCTGGCAGCTGCTACAGCATCTCGGCGGCTACTACGTCGAGCACGAGCTCAAACGCCTGAGCCCGCTGTATGGCGTGTTCGCGCTGGTGCTCGGCCTGCTCGCGTGGCTGTACCTCGGCGCGCAGCTGACGATCTTCGCCGCCGAGATCAACGTCGTGCGCCACCGCCGGCTGTGGCCGCGCAGCCTCCTCAGCCCGCTGATCGACGCCGACAAGCGCGCGCTCAGCGCCGCCGCCGAGGCGCAAGAGCGCGTCGACGAGCAGAACGTCGAGGCCAGCTTCGACGAGCCCTCCTAGACCCTATGGAGGCTCGGCTTCGCTAAGAGCATTTAGCGTAGAACTTTTCTAGATTTTCCGTGAAGTGTTTGATCTCGTATCTGGCAGTTCCTTCGTGACGTTTCACCTGCGCCGTGCTGCGCCCGTTCTGTTCGAGGTATTCCCGCCGTTGTTCATCTCCCCGGAGCTTGCTTTCCCAGTTTCTGATGTGACGTTCGATCTTGCTTTCCGTCTGCGGTGAGCAGTACTTGTGATCCGCAGTCGCGGTTGATGGCGGGATCGCTCCGAGCGCCAACGTCGCAGATACCACGAGCCCACACGTCATCCGTCGCATCGTTCGACCTTTCCTCGGGGAGGGGCAGCCTATCAAGACGCCCAAGCCGTGCGAGATCGCGTGGCCCGAGAGCCAACCCCGCACACGCCTCAGCCTTTCTTCTCAAATATTTCTACCGGACCGCCCGATTCCGTCTCGAACGAAAACTGAGCTTCATAGTGCGCCCCGGCGCAGCCACCACGGAATTCTTCGCCGACGATCATCGGGCCAGCGAAGTGCATCGTCAAGTCACCGCTTGTAGTCTCGGTGCCGATGGCCCGCCCGAAAGACCATGCGCAGCCCGAGCCCACGCCCCGGTAGTTCAGATCGCCATAACCCTTCGGTAGTTTCGGCTTCTTCTTGGCGAGGGATTTTTCGAACGTGTTGTACACAAAGGTTCCTTGGCCGCATGCTGCCGGAGGTTGGTCACCTGCAGGAGTCGAGGAAATGTAGGTGCTGGTTGTACCGTTTTCGGCAACACTGACGTCCGGAACAACGTTTTCGCATGCAATTGTTTCCCCGTACGTTGGCAGCGAGATCGTCCACTTGCCAATGAGCCGGATCGGCCCCGACCCGAGGGACACACCTTCAGACCGCAGTTCGACCGTCTTGCTGGCCTGCGCTGCGCCCGCCCCGAATGCGAGCAAGCCAAGCACCGCAGCCAGCAACGTAAGGTGTGCCGCGAGCCCACACGTCATCCGTCGCATCGTTCGACCCCCTGGGTAGGTTTGGCTTCGTACCCCGGCACAGTACCACTGACTCGAATCTGACGCTTGGCGCTTGACGCAGATCAGTCCGAGATCCTCAAGGTGCTGGAGTGCCGTGGAGCTGCACAGCGAGCCGTCCCGTCGTCCACAATTCGGCATAGAATCGCACCGCTGTGCACAGCAAGTGGAGCCGCCGGCAACGAGAAGACGCCATGCGCAAGGCGATCCGCGAGGGACTCGTGACACGCCGGGGTTGGAACATCTACTTCGAAGGGTCGCGTCTGGCTCGCTATCGGCGGATGGCGGCACGTCTGCTCAAGGAGGAGGGCCAAGCGGCCGTCTCGCCAAACCATCCTGGACAAACTCCCTAGACCGAGCCGGTCGCGTGCCAAGCTCTCCCGCGCGAGAGCGGCCTAGATGACGGTTTTCCGCCTCCACGCCGCGTCGCGAAGCACTGGAAACCGCCTCAGCCAGCGAGCACGGTTGGGCGCGGCGGTTTGCAGTGGCCCCGGCGCGGCGGTGCAGTGGAGCCAGATCAAACCGCCGTTCCCACACGGTCGAAGCGAAGATGCGCCTGCTGGCCGACGACGATCATTGCGACCGTCACAATCGCGCCAGCGAAATACCAGCCGGCGTTGGCAACTCCGTAGCCAACGCCAACCGAAATGAGCACGATCATCAACCAGAACGCTGAGCGAGTGCGCTCATGGTGTCTTCGGTAGGCGTCAAACTCAGCGCGATCCACGGCACAATTCTAGTCCACGCTCGGTAGACCCTTCCAGGCCAAACTCGGTAATCCGAGCCCGTCCCTCGTCCCTGCGCGGGTTCGGGACCAGGTTGGTCCCGAGTCGCTCCCGAAAGCTCCGAGACAGGGCGATTCAGACGCCCTGCCGTTGCAGCTCATTGCACCTTCAATAGCAAAGGCAGCGGATTTGCAGGTCTTTCCTAAGCGGGTGAGCGATGGGGCTCGAACCCACGACCGCCTGGACCACAGCCACTTCCGGCAGTGTCGTGTCGTGTCGTGGAGTCGGAGTTTTGGCTCTAGGACGCCAAATCCGGCTCTGGCATGGCGATGGGAATGGCGTCGGGTGGTGTGGGGGATGTTCGCACTTTGTTCACACCCTGCGCGGGCAGCGAGAGTGCTTCGCCGAGGTGCCTTCCCGGTAGGTGGCGTAGCGGCTGAGCGTAGCGATGTGGTCCCGGATTTGCTGCGACTTGGCCATACCCGTCCGATTATTGATCGAACTCGCACTACGCCCGGAGGTCTCGCTGGCCGGTGTAGGAAAGCCGTTCCCACGCTTGGGCCGAGGCAGCTAGCCGAGTTGCTAGTGCGGCCGAGCGCTCACACGAGGGCCGGGATGACTTCAACCGCGAGCCGCTCCAGCTGTCGCTGATCATCCGTGAGCGGATTGAGCAGGACCAGCTCGGCACCGGCGTCGGAAACCGCGCGGATCCCTGCGACGCACTCCTCCGCGGTGCCCGCGAGCATGTGCTCCGACCAGTCGCCGCCGCCGTAGTGATGTCTGAGGGCGTCCTCGAGCCGCCTTCGCGCGAGGGCGGGATCGTCCTCGACGTGCACGTAGACACGCTTGCCGAACCGGAACTTCCCTGGGTCGCGGTTCTGGACGGCCAGCTCGTCCTTCACCATCGCGACCTGTTCGGCGAACCGAGCGGTGGTCTGGGATCCCGCGCCCATGAACCCGTCGCCGTGTCGCGCGGCGCGCCGCATCCCGGCGGGCGCGTTGCCGCCGAACCACACGGGCGGGTACGGCTCCTGCACCGGCTTGGGCTCCATCGTCGCTCCGTGGAGCCTCCAGAAGCGTCCCTCGAAGTCGATCTGCGCGTCGGTCCAGCAGCTCTTCATCAACGCCAGTGCCTCGTTGAAACGCGCGACAGGCTTGTCTGGGTCGACGCCGAAGGCCGCGAACGGTCGCTCCCGGCCACCGGTGGCGACGCCCACCTCCACGCGGCCATGACTGAGGCAGTCCAGCGAGCTGATCGCCTTCGCGAGGTGCAGCGGGTTGTGCAACGGCAGGACGAACACCGCGCAGCCCAGCCGCAACCGTTCGGTGCAAGCCGCGGCATAGGTCAGCGTCTGGAGCGCCGCTAGGACGCCGGCGGCGCCGATCACCTGCTCCTGCACCCAGCCACTCTCGAACACCCCGAGCTCCTCGACGCGGCGAAGGTGGGAGCGGAAGGCCGCCTCGTCGAAGCGGCTGTCGCGAGCGTACTGCGGGATCGAGATCGCGAATCGCACCGACCGAGAGCTTATTGCCCCGACGATCCGCAGCTGGCTAGCAAGAATTCGACCCCAACAAGTCCTTCGCAACCAAACCCGACGCCTGCAGACGTGCTTTGCAGGTACTTCATGAGGGGTGAGCGAGGGGACGCGAACCCCCGAGCGCTTGGACCACGACCACATCGGGGAGTGCAGTGGCTTGTCGTGGAGTCGGCGTTTTGGCTCTACGATGCGAAATCTGGCTCCGGCATGGCGACCGTAGTGGCGTCGGGCGGTGTGGGGGATGTATGCACTTTGTCGCACTCTGCGCCGGCAGCGAGAGTGCTTCGCCGAGGTCACCGTCGAGCAGGTGGACGTAGCGGCTGAGCGTGAAGGCGGCTGAGTGGTGCCCGAGCCAGCGTTGGACCTGTACGGCGTTGCGCCCGCTGGCGAACAGCAGTGAGGCGCAGGTGTGCCGGAATGTGTGGAAGCCGACCCATTCCAGGTCGGCCTGCTCGCGGGCGGGCTTGAGCACCCGTCGGCGAAGGTTCCCTACGTGCAGGTAGGTCCCGTTGCTTGCGGGGAACACGAGATCCTCCTCGCCGGGCCACTCGGTCTGTTGCTGGAGCTTGCGGAGCGCGTGCACGAGCTCGGCGTCTAGCGGGACCTCGCGGCGGTGTAGCGGCTCTTCGGTGGCCCCAAAGTGCCCCGCACAACGCCGCGGCGGACCTTCACGTGAGGGCTTGAGCTGTCCAGGTCCAGGTGGCGCCACTGCAGCGCGATGGCCTCGCTGATCCGCAGCCCGGTTGCCGCGAGCAGGCGGAAGAACACGCGGTGTCGGGTTGGGATGGCGGTGAGGAGGGCCGCGAGCTGCTCGGATGTCATCGCTCGGGTGTCCTCGTTCTCAACGTCGTCGGCGGTCGGTCGGTGTGGAAGGTCTGCGTCTCGGGTCGGGTTGTGGCGGATCAGGCCCTCGCGTACGGCGCTTGCCATGCATGCGCTCAGTGGGCCGAGATAGTTCCTGACCGACTTGTCTGAGAGTGCCTGTCCCTGCTTTTCCGGGTCGCACAGCCAGGCGATGAACCCGGCGATGTCGCTCGGTGTGATCTCGGTGAGCCGTGTGCGCTCGGGGAAATACTTGAACACGTACTGTTTGAGGATGCGCTTGTAGTCGTCGCGGGTGCTGTCGCGGAAGCCGCGCCTGCCGCGGCCCTGGTAGCGCTCGATCCACTCCAGGGCGTACTCGCGAAGCGTGATGCGGCTGCGCCGGTCGAACTCGCCGCGGCCGATGTCCGTCGTGCGGGCGGCCTTTTCTCGTCGTGCTTCCTCGAGTGTTCTGCAGGAGTCCCACCGTTGCCGGCCGTTGACGCGGTAGCTGAACACGTAGCGGCCTCCGCGTTTGAAGATGCCGGGCGTCTTCGTCTTCTCCATTTTCGCGGCCATCAGGGGTGCGTCCTCTCATTGTGCTGGGGCAGTGGGACGGTAGTCACGACATGGCCTCGATTGCCGCGTCGAGGTGTGAGCGCTTGAACAGGAGCCTGCGCCCGTCACGGCGCGGTGTGAGGCGCCGCTGGCTCACTAGGTCGTAGATACGGCTCGTGGGGCAGGCGAGGTGCTCCGCGGCCTGTTCCACGCCGATCCACGGCTCGGATGGACTGGTCGCGGAAAGGCTGTCGACGAGCAGGTCGGCGACGCGCTCGGCGATGGCCTGCACGAACATGTCCGGGACTTGCAGCTCGAGGTTGCCGGTGCTCATGTTCGTCTGGGTTTGAGGGATCGCATGGACTCTCTGAATAGAAGCCGAGCACTGGCCGCGCGACGCAAGCGAATCCGGCGTGGCTACGGCTCGGCGCAGTTGGGATAGCTGCGGCGCTCGATCGCGTTCCCGGCGGCGTCATAGCCGCGCAGCTCATAGATCGTGGGGATCGCCTGCAACTGCTGGCGCCCGGCGCGCGCTTCGTCCTGCCAGCGCTCGCGCTGGTCCTCCACGAATTGATGAAACGCGGCGGCGAGGTCTTGCTCGGGCACGTCGTCGAGCGGGATCTCATCCACTCGCAGGATCGAGCACGCCACGCGCCGTGCATAGGCCTCGGCCGTCAGGCCCTCGCGCTCGGCGTGCTGGTAATCGTCGCTCCAGCCGCCGGGCAGGCCGCGCGCCGTGCGGTAGAAGTAGAGCGCGTTGGCCTCTGCGTGCATCGGCTCGCCCGTCGCTGAGTCGGCCAGGTGAAGGTCCACGAGCAGCGCGAGCTCGGGGAACGCGAGCAGGGCGATATCGTGCTGGCAGCCGCCGGCGTCGGGGTCACCGTCGCGGCGATGGCGCGACCTGCCGCTGTGGGTTCCGTGCGGCTCATAGCGATCCGTCGTCACCGAGAACACGGGCGAGAGCCCGCCCGCGTCTGCCCTCTCTCTCAGCTGCAGGTGAACGACGACACGCGAGCGGTCGGGAAGGTCGCGTATAAGGGTGCGAGAAACCATGACTTCCTCCAGTGGGGTTCGAGCTCGTTGGATCAGTTGGGCCCTGCCCAACTGATTGCTCGCCGTTGCAGGTCGTGGAGGAGCCGTCAAGCAAGTTCACGAGTAACTGCCGTACCCCGCCGCAGGCGGGGGCCCCGAACTTGCTTTACGGCGGGGGAGCGACCTGCTACCCGCCACCGGCGCCTGCGTGCCGGGTTGCGCCCAAAGGGGCCACTGCAATGCTCGCCCGGGTGAGGCTAGGAACACCGGGGACTCTCGGATGTCGCGCCGGGGCGGTCACGAGACGGCTGTCGTCGTGGCTCCATCGTCGGCCAAGCGGACCTTCACGCGGCGGGGCGTGAAGCCCTCAGAGCCCGAGCTTGCGAACGCCCGTCTCGTCGAAGCCGAGGTGGTGACCAACCTCGTGACGCACCGTCTTGATGACCTGCTGCCGGAGGCGCTTGGGATCGCTCCCGAAGTCGCGCACGAGTGTGTCGCGAAAGATCAGGATCTCGTCTGGAAAGCCGCCGCCCCCGAAGAAAGGCATGCCACCCATCCTGGAGCCGACGTACATGCCGTACGCGTGGTTCTCGGCACCGCGGTCGGAAACGACGATCGCTACGTGCTCCAGCGCACGTTGGAACTCGATCGGCAGCTCGTCGAGCGCTGAACTGACGAGTTCCTCAAATTGCTGCTCGCTGTAATGGCCGTGTTCGCTCATGGCTTCGTGATCGCGCCGAGCGTCGCTCACCCGCTGCGCTCACGCAGCCTATCTCCGCAAGCCTCGAGACAGGCTCACTAACCGAACCAGTATCCGACGCTCGCTTCGCGAGGCGAACGGAGCCACGGACCGGTCCCTGATCCACGTGACCACTCCCGCGTGAACTCGACGGCGCGGTTACGCTCGCATGCGCCGAAGGCAGCAGTCCTGCTCACCTCCGCGACAGTTGCGCTCAGCGCGAACTCCAGGCGTCTCGGCGTCCGCTCGCTCGACTTCCCCTTCGCCATGGCGAAGCAGTCGTGATCGGCTCGTCGGTCTCGGCGACTGTTCGTCGTCCATTCCGGTCGTCTGTCCGGCCGTCGCTGGGGCGCTCGGTCGCACAGAGAAGCGGCAGTCGGCTACGGGCGGCCACCGAGTCAGACGCTGGGTCCGCTTGCTCCTGGCACGAGGCCGCGTGACCGGCCCGCGGCTCGCGCGGTGCGCGGCGTCGGCCGCTCGCGCGTCCGAAGCGGGCAAAGTCCGAGAGCTCGTCGAGGAACAGCCTTGAATCGCCGAGTTAGGATCGCGGGCACCACGACGCGGTAGGCCGCGTCCACGCGATTCGTGTTGGGTGTAGTATCGGCCGCTCAGGGTGGCGAGACGTCACGCATGGCGGGCTTGTGGGGGGCGTTGCGTTGCGAAAGGGGCAACAGAAGGGGTGCCTCATGTCTCTTGGACGAGCTGGTACTCGTGGAGCACTTGCTGCTGTTGGCGTGCTGGTAGCTATGGCGTTTGGGGCGGTGTCGGCTTCGGCGGAAACGCGCTCGTACACGACACCCACGGAAGGCTGCGAAATGGTAGAACATGAAGGACTGGCCTACGAAGTTCATGTCGAAGCCGTGGGCGCAGCGGGTGCAAACAGTCCGGCTGCCCACCCAGGCGGACGGGGGGATGGGGTGTCGGGGACGTTCGGGCTGGCCCCGGAAGAAATCCTCGGAGTCTGCGTGGATGATGGCGGCGGGGCAGGGGGCGCTGCTGAAGGAGGTGGCTTCTCGGGCGCCTTCGACGCCAGCGGCGCTCTGGTGTTCGCCGGCGGCGGAGGCGGTGCCGGGGAAGGGACGCTGCCGCCGAGCACGGTCTACCCGGAGAACGGTGCGGGCGGTAATGCTGGCAGTGATGGCGAATCGGGCGAACACGAGCTATGCGGGGGTGGTGGTGGCGGGACCTTGTACGAGGCCGGGAACCCAGGCAGCTGCTTCATCAACGGTGAACCGGGCTATTTTGGCACCGCAGGATACAAGGAAACAGGCGGGGTCGGTTCCTTTAAGGGAGGTGGCGGTGGCGGCGGATACCACGGCGGCGGTGGCGGCGGCGGGTACGCCGGTGGCGGCGGAGGTGCCGACGACTGCGGCATCTTCCCGGGGTCCGGCGGCGGCGGCGGCGTCTTGGGATGCGAAACGCACTTCCAGGTCGGCACCGTGCATGGTGCCGGTGCAGGCGCCAACGAGGCGCACGTCACGCTCACCCTCACCACGCTTTCCGGACCGACCGTCACGAAGGTTTACAAGACCTCCGGTCCCGCCACGGGCGACATGCTCGTCACGGTCACCGGCACGAACCTCAAGTTCGCGCGGGGCGTGACGTTTGGCGGCATCGTCGCCAGCAAGTATTCCGTCAACGCAGCCGGGACCGAAATCGGTGTCGTCGCCCCGCCCCAGGAAGTGGCGGGTACTGTGGACGTGACCGTCACGACGCCCGCCGGCACCAGTGCGGTCAACAAAAAAGACCTCTATAAGTACCTGCCGGTAATCACGCGCATTGAACCGAACACCGGACCGACGTCCGGTGGGGAAGTCCACGTCTTCGGCGCAGGCTTCGAAAGCCGGTATGAAGAGCCGTTCTCGTTCGGAACCATCACAACCATCGAATCGATCTGCAACCACACCGAATGCGTAGTCAAAGCACCGCCGCACGCGGCCGGGAAAGTAGACATCAAGACCATAGTCAACGGGGCTGCGAGCGCGAAAACCAAAGCGGACCAGTACACCTACAAATGAGCCGTAGCGTCTAGCAGTATCCAGCGGCCTGGCCGACCACGGCCGGGCCGCATGTTTGCGAGGCTAGCGTTCGATCACGACGAGGCGTTGCGGGCAGCGGGCCTGTAGCGGTCAGGTGCCGGTGTCCGGTGACGACTGCTTTGCCGGGCCGAGCAGGCGTCCGACCGACGGCCGGGCAGACGACCGGAATGGACGAGCCGCGAAACCCTGGGGCGGACCTTCCTTGACCGCTCCTTTCTGCCAGGAGCGGAAGCCGGCCCCGGCCTATAAGTGAACGGCATTGGCTCTAGACGGGGCCGGGCGATTCGCAGAGTTGTCGGTTTCGTTCGGAAAGTGCCAAGCGGTCGAGCGCGCGCTGGTGTTGCCGTGAGGCCTGTAGGGTGGGCCGCTAATGGGGAGCTTGCTGGTCGGCGACGAGGATGCGGGTGTGTGCTGAGGCTCGTGCGGCTCGTCGGCTCGTCGGCTCGTGCGCGGCGGCGCTGACGCTGCTCGCCGCGGCTGCCGCCGTGGCCATGCAGCCGGCCGCCCAGCCAATCGGCCCGGCGGGCTGCGTCGACACCCGGGGCATTGATGGGTGCGCAGCGGCCCCCTCGCTGGCGGGGCTCGAACCGACGCAGATGGCCGTTTCGCCAAACGGCCGCTTCGTCTACAGCTCGCAGCAGGCGGAACTGATCCCAGGTCCGCACGCCCCGCACTCGCGTCTGCTCGTGTTCGCGCGTGACCTCCGCAACGGCGCGCTGCACCCGCTCCCCGGGCGGCGAGGCTGCCTCGAAGACACCGTACGACCGGTCGCGCGGCAGCGAGGACCATGTGAGCGCGTGGGTGGCATCGAGCAGCCGTTCGCGCTCGTGATCAGCCCCGACGGACGACACCTCTACGTGAGCGGGGGAGGAGGGCGCAACAACGGCGGCGACTACCTCGTGACGTTCGGCCTAGATCCGGGCACGGGCTCGGTGCGGTTACTGCAATGCCTCACCGACCAGGCGCACAGCCATTGCGCGTCCGCCGCGATCGGATCTGCTGGTGACCTGCTCGTGTCACCGGACTCGCGCTACGTCTACGCGGCTGACGGGCGCCGGGCTGTCATAGACGTCTACCGGGTGGGTGCTCACGGTCTCGCCTTCGCGCAATGTCTAGCGTCGACGCCGCTGCCAGGGAGGAACTGCACGATGGCACCGTTGCTCATGGAAGGCGGAGTCGAAGGACTCGCGGTGTCTCGGGACGGCTCGGAGCTCTACGCCGCCGGCTTGGTCGGCGAAGACGCAGGCCGCATCGTGGAGTTCAGTCGCGACGCTGTGAGCGGTCTGCTGAGCGCCGGATCTGGACCGGGGGATTGCGTCAGCGACGCGCTCAGCCCGCCTCTGGGTTGCGCCAAGGTCGCGCTCACGGGGACGCAGCTGTCGTTGAGCGCGTCCGGCGACACCCTCTACGCGGCGAGCGGACCAGAACTCGCGGTCGCCGCGCTCTCACGCGACGCGAGCACCGGCGCCCTCAGCGAGGCGCCGCCGCCCTCGGGATGCGTGGAATTCACGAGCTTTCCGATGCGGAAGTGCAGCTTTGCGCCGCGCTGGTCCGGCGATCTCCCACACACGGTCTCCTCCCGATCGAATGGGCTGCTCGTTTCCGCCTTGGAACACCACGACGACGCCGGGACCGTGGTTGAAGTCACCCGCTCACCGGCCGACGGTGCGCTGGCAGTGAGCGACCTCCGCGCATGCGCCGCCGGCGCTTGTCGCCGACTTCGCGGAACGAACGGAGAACTGGCCGGAGCTCTCGCGGCCTCGCCGGATGGGCGCTCGGTGTACGTCGCGGACGGGGGTGGCATCGCGCAGATTCGCATCCCGCCGTAACTGCGCCGCTCGACCCCGTGCGCCACCGGTGTTGACGTGATCCCCACATCCTCCACATGGCCCTCGATCCGACTGTGGCCATCAGCTACGGCGCGCCGGGGCTGCAGGCGGGCGACTTCCTGCCACCCACCCGAACATTCTGGTGATCAAGTGAACGAACAGATGTGTCTGGTATTGACGCATTTCTCCTCTCGCGTGAAGGGTTCGCACTGAACAAGTCGAGTCGCTGCCTGCGGCGCTTGGCCGTGACGGTTTCCCTCCGAAACAGACAAAGAGTGCGACGATCGCGCCCGCGGTGCCCCGCCTCGCCCTCCGATGCTTCACGGGAAAGGTCGACTGCCCCACTGCTCCCTTTCGCGCAAAGCAGGAGCCAGTCGGCGGCGCTCCCAGACGCCTGCAGGTCGGGGCATGAAAATCCGTCTCGGAAGGTCTCGTCCGGGTCCCTGATTACGGTCGGGTGACTGGGACAGGGGCTTTCCGGGAGAACGTAAGTGGGTAGGCCGTTTTGGACGATGGGCTTCGAGCCCGAGCATTGTCAGTGGCCGCCCCTGCGACTTGCCCAGTTGTGCCGCGAGCACGTATCGGTCTGTGTCGTTCGCCCGCCAGTTCTCCCTCTGGTTCGACAACTAGAAGGAGGTCGAAGTGAGAGAGATCGGAAGGTCGATCGGCCTGGATGTGCATCGCGACTTCTGCGAGGTCGCGATCGCCGATGCGGGTGAGGTGCGCTCGGCGGGGCGGGTGGAGACGACGCCCGAGCGTCTGGAGTTGTTCGCTCAGAGCCTTCACCCGCGCGATCGGGTGGCGCTCGAGGTGACCGGCAGCGCGTGGGAGGTCGCGCGGATCCTCGAGCCGCACGTTGTGAAGGTCGTGGTCGTCAGCCCGGCGGATACCGGCATCAGCCAGGCGCGGGCGAAGACCGACCGCTTGGATGCGCGCACGCTGGCGAGGCTGTTGGCGGCCGGCGAGCTCGACGCGGTCTGGACGCCTGATGAGCGCTGCCGGGTGATGCGCCGTCGACTGTCGCGGCGTGAGCAGCTGGTGCGCTCGCGCTCGCGCGCGAAGAACGAGATCCACGCGGTGCTGATGCGCCGGCTGAAGGGCAAGCCGCCGATGAGCGACCTGTTCAGCGCCAAGGGCCGGCAGTGGCTGCGCTCGCTGGAGCTGCCCCTCGAGGAGTCAGAGACGCTCGAGGGATGCATGCGCCACGTCGAGTTCCTCGACGCTGAGATCGAGGCGGTCGAGCGCCTGATCGCCTGCGAGGCGCTCCGATCGGCGGAGATCAGGCGGCTGATGACGGTGCCCGGGGTGAACGTCATCTGCGCGGCGACGTTCATGGCCGCGGTCGGCGACATCCGCCGGTTTCACACGCAGCGTCAGCTCGTCGGCTATCTCGGCCTTGACCCGAAGGTTCGCCAGTCCGGCTCATCGCCGGCGAGGGGCGGACGGATCTCAAAGCAAGGCTCTGCACAGGCGCGCTGGGCGCTGGTCGAGGCGGCCTGGTCGGTGGTTCGCCAGCCCGGCCCCCAGCACGCCTTCTACGAGCGCCTGCGCGCCCGCCGCGGACACGGGATCGCCGTCGTCGCGAGCGCGCGCAAGCTGGTGTGCCTGTTCTGGTTCTTGCTCACTCGCGGCGAGGACTACGCCCACCAGCAGCCATCGCTGACGGCCAAGAAGCTGCGCCTGCTCGAGGTCCGCGCCGGCGCCTCGACGCTGAGGGGCAAGCGCACCGGGGTGTGGGCCAACAGAGCGGCGCTGCGCGATGCCGAGCTCCAGCTCGCTCGCCAGGCCGAGTCTTCCTACACGCGGATGGTCCGCGACTGGCAGGCGGCCACGCCGGCGGCGGCGAAGGTGGGCGCGAGCGTGACACCGGGGCGCGCATCTCAAAGGCCCTCGAAGGGCAAAGTCGCGCGGCAGACCACGAGCCCCTGACGTCTGCGCTTCGACTCGTCATCGACTCGCGCCCACAAGCAGCCTAACGCCCACAACGCTCCTCGACAACGGCCGGCCAGCTCCGGCGGTGGCGACGTCTACCCAAAAAGCGACTGAATTCACGCCGCTCGACCCACGCCTCGCCGAAACCAGCGCCACAAAAGCGCTCTACGACTCCCAGGACGTCACCCGCGACCGATCCGCTGCCCGAAATTCGTTCCTAAATTCACCGCCAAGCCCTTGACTTTCATCGGTCGTCCGAAGCGCAAGCCCGTGATGCGTTCACCGGGACGACTACATCCTCGCGAAAGCGGGAGCGCACATCACCGGCGATCCGCCCCATAGCGATCCGTGGGGCCACGTTCTCGGGCCCCACGCACAGCTCCGTCGCCTTACCAGCCGGCGCTAGACAACCGAGTTGATCTCCACGTCTTCTTCGTTCGTTTGGATTGTCGTGCTCCGCACTGGAGACGACGCGTTCGGAGCGCGTACAACGGTAGCCTCGCGGCGGGTTGCTCGGCGGACTCGCTGGGCGCGATCACGCATCTTCCTTGCACGCTAGACGATTGCTTTGATCTCGACTGATTCTTCGTTCACTATGGAGTCGGTCATCCTGAGCCCTAGCTCCTCTTCTTCTTCTCCGTTCGCGATCAGCGTAAGCGTGTCTTTCAGACCTTTTTCGAACCGTTCCGGGCTCTGGACCCCTTCGGTCCCGCCTTTGAACCCGATTTTGAACGTTGTGGCCATTTTGTCGACGGGGGTTGACTGAGCAATGACCGAGCCAGCCAGTGAGACCGCCAATTTGCCGCACTTGAAGGTGGCTAGGTAGGCTTGTGAGACAGGTTTGAGGTCCCAGCCGACTGACGGTTTCGTCCCACTTTTGATGAAGCCAAGCTGGCCTTCCAGCGCGTTGCTTCGTACTTCTCCGGCTTCCGCGCCTTCGCTTTGGCATTTTCCGCCCAGCCCACTCGATCCTTCGCATCCGCCCCAGATCATTGAGACCACAGCCGTCTGCGACCCGGTGTATTCACCCGCGAAGGTGTTGTTGAGGCATTTTATGGTCGCCTTACCGTGTGTTGAGAGCACCGTCGCCCCCTTTTTGATGCTAAAGTGGCCTTTTGCTGCAGGCCACGGGTGCCATTCGTATTTGCCGGTGTCTTCGCCTGTGCTCTTTGTCGTACAGGCAGCGGTCTTATACCTGCCGGTCGCACTGGGGCTGAGTGTGAGACATCTGCCGACTTCCGGTACTTCTTGTTCTGGCGATCCGGGTGTAAACATCCGTTCAGCCCCACGGCTGGTGCCGCCGGAGTTGGTCGCGACGATCCGGAAGTAGTAAAGGGTATGGGGGCTGAGTTCCGTCACCGACGCGGACACCGGCACCGGGCTGATGCCCGACCCTGGCAGCGATGCACACGGCGCGCTTGACCCGTAGGACGGCGACGTGCCGTATTCGAAGTGGCAGTCGCTGACCGTTGTACCTTCTGGATTGACCGTCGCATTTAGCGTCGCGGACGTGAGCGCCACCGACGACGCCGCGCTTGTGACCGCGGCCGGTGGATTGTTCGACGTGGAGCTCGAGAACACCCACGCCGAGCCGAGGAAAGTGTCGTCGTCGATGCCGCCGATCAACGCGGTGCTTGCGTCGCCGGAGAGCGCCACGCTGTCACCGAAGGCGCCTCCGCCGGCCTCTCCGCCGCCTGTGAGCTTAGAGCCCTGCTGGGTCCAGGTTTCGCCCGACCGTGTGAACACCCACGCAGCGCCGCGGTTTCCGTTGTCGGTCTCGCCGCCGATCAGGGCGGTGTTGCCGTCTGAGGACAGCGCCACGCTGTCGCCGAAGCCGAAGTAGCCTTCGCCGGGCTCTCCGCTGGGGTTTATGAGCCTTGGGCCCTGCTGCGTCCACTTGGAGCCTGAGCGCGTGAACACCCACGCGGACCCCACTCCAGAGCAACCGGAACCGTCGACAGAACCGCCGATAAGCGCTGTGTTGCCGTCGGAGGACAGCGCCACGCTGTCGCCGAATTGCGAGCCGCAGGGACCGCTCACTTCGGTGCCCGTGAATCTCGGGCCCTGTTGCGTCCAGGTGGAGCCTGAGCGGGTGAACACCCACACGGCTCCTCCGGGCGGGCTGTCTGGAGCTTCGGAGATGGGACTGTCGGGGCCGGATATCAGCGCTGTGTTGCCGTCGCCGGAGAGCGCCACGCTATCGCCGAATAAGGCGCTCGGTTCGCCGTTCGGGACGAGGATTGGACCCTGCTGGGTCCAGGTCGAGCCTGAGCGCGTGAACACCCACACCGCGGCCTGGCTGCCGACCAGCGCGGTGTCGCCGTCGGCGGACAGCGCCACGCTAAAGCCAAACGCCTGCTGGGTGATCTCTTCGCTGCCGCCTACGAGCTTTGGACCCTGCTGGGTCCAGGTCGAGCCTGAGCGCGTGAAGACCCAAACCGCCCCGGAGGTGCTTTCCCTGGGTTGGTTATCCGGGCCGCCGATCAACGCGGTGTTGCCGTCAGCTGACAGCGCGACGCTATAGCCGAACTCGCCTCCGCCTGCCTCTTCGCTGCCGCCTACGAGCTTTGGACCCTGCTGGGTCCAGGTCGAGCCTGAGCGCGTGAAGACCCACGCCGCACCGGTGTATCCGTTCTCTCCGGGGCCGCCGATCAGAGCGGTGTTGCCGTCGGATGAGAGCGCGACGCTCCAGCCAAACTCAGCCTGACCCTTCGCTTCTTCGCCGTCGAGCTTGTGGCCCTGTTGGATCAGTGGATCGATCCACAGCGGGTATCGCGCCCCGCGCGCATCGATCCGTATTAGCAGACGCCCTGCTTTCAACTGGAGCCAGCTGTGCAGCAGGTGCTCACGCGCATCAGTGGCGAGTAGGCCGCCGTAGCGAAGCGAAGACCCGCCAGTGTGGCTGAGCGTGAGACTTGCTCCGCCGGCGGCCAGAACGGCATGCGCGTCTCCAGTGAGCGTCATAGAGAGCGTCAGCGGCCCAGCGGGATGGCCGGATGGCGCCTTCGGGATCGTGAATCCCTGCTCGAGCCCCAGCGGCCCGTTCAAATACCACTCGCTCAGCCCTGCACGCGCGTAGGTCACACGGTTGGCCTTCACGCTCGGCCGGACGCCGCCCACGGCACGCAGCGAATTCCCATAGCCTACGGCGTGCAAGCTCAGGCCAGCGCGCAGCTTACCCGAAGCGACCAGCACCCCCGAGCGGCCAAAGCGGACATGCAGACGCTGCGCCTGACTTGCCGTCTGAAACCCACCACTGGCAGCTCGGACCCAGTAGGCAGGGTCATCCGCACCGAGCGCGCCGGAGACGGGCGCCCGCGCGGCCAACGGCAGGCTGGTCAAACCCTTGCGTGATGCGCCGCCAGCGCGCGCTGCGGGCGCCACGGAGGAGCGCTCACTGCCAAGGCGCGCCGAAAGCGCCGCACCGAGCAGAAGGGAAAGCAGTGCGGCTGCCACGAGTGCGCGCAACGGGAACGCACCTCTAGACAGACGTGCCGCCGAATGATTCCCCGAGCGCCCTTGCGCCGGCTGCAGAGTCTTGGTCGGTCCGATCATGAGCCCCACGCTCCCGGTCCGCGTCGTTTCCCTGGTCGCAAACCACACCCGAGGCCGTCCGCAAACCCCCACCCGAGGCCGTCCGCACACCCTAAGCCGCCCGGCCGCACCCGCTTCGCGAGCGCGCACAACCAAAAGGCCCTCCGGTCGCGATTGTACTCTCCGGGGGCCCACCAAACCAGCGAAATCGAGACTTCAGAATCGAGGCAAAACTCGAAAAGGTCGCAAGTAGCGACAAACTCAGGAGAATCGACACAACCTCTCTGGTGCCCTATTCGCCAGCGGCAGCGGCCGCGGCAAGACCTCAGCGAGATAGTCCGCCTCCCTCGAACTACCCCACAACGCCCCAGCGCACCACGCACCCTGCTGCCGCATTTGCGCCAGCTCCGAACGTCTCCGCTGCGCCCCAGCTCACGCTCCCAATGGGCGACGTCCAAGCGCGTGGGCTCAAGGGAGCGAGACGACTGCTTACCATGCGCGATGCGGGAGCCTCCGGGCCGACGTCTGTCCGTGTTCCCCCTCGTCCAAAGGAGGCACGTCGGGCTCGACCATCGAGGCGCCCGCTCTCGGTCGAAAGGAGAACTCTCGCTTGGCGGTCTTCGTCGAACACGGGACCGCTCGCTCGTCCCGTCAAACGTCTTGGGCTAGAGCGCGCCTAGACGGGGTCCAGCCTAACGACCGGTCCGGAAGGTCGCTTGCGGTGTCCTCCGATCTACAAGCACGATTCAGCGCAGCGGCTTACGGAGACGGTTGCTGGAGCTGAGCGCGTCTCGCTCAGCTCCTGTCTGTACACCTAATACGTGTGGGCGGACCCGACACCTCGCCGAGCCCGCCCACCGTGCTGCGCTGATCAGACGCTAGGCGACGTAGCCTTCGATTAGCCCGGCGCCTGGGCTGGAGCCCGCAAAGAATCCGGTTTCTACCTTGGCCTTTGGGCAGTCTTTCACCCCTTTGTCCGTCAGCGTCCCGGAGAACTTTAGATTGAGGTCCCCGCTTCCGGTCACGGTACCTTTGAGCCCGCTTTTGCCGGAGACGTAATGGCATGTATACAGCGGCGGGTTGACCGTGTCGAAGTCGATGTTGAAGCGTATGCCGTCAAAGCCGTTCAGCGATGCTTTGCCGTTTGCGCCCAGAGCGACCCCCCAAGGGAATGCGGCTGCTTCGACCGCTTGGATGCCGTGGCCTTCACATTCTAGGCCATTGTTTAGATAACCATATGCTTCATATATCCTGATTGAGTCGATCCTTTCACCGTTGCTTGCGAGTTCACCTTCGAGGCCCCCCGAACCTGTGCATCTCATTTCTGAATCCCGTGAGGGGAAGGTAAAACGCACGAATTCGCTAGAAGACAACGTCACCAATTCGCCTTCTGACATATATCCGTTGTTGTCGTATAGGTTCAAAACTTTGGCCGCCGAGGCGTCGCCTGCTGCCATCGCGCTTATCGCGAGAACGGCAAGGATCGCAAGACCGACCGCCCTGATACGTGGCATGTCTGCTACCTCCCGAGTAGTTCGCCTAGAACTCGAAGATTATACAGGCGGCACGCTCCCGGCGTGTGATTGTCCGCACAGTGTCACAGGATTTCACGGGCACAGATTGTGGGGCGAGCAACCATCGATCAGGCGCGCGACCATCAAATGCGCCCGCATCGTCGCGCCAATCGTGCGTGTCAGGCACGGCGCGACCATCGAGCATCTCCGGCGGCCACGGACCGCCGTCCCGCAAGCCGTGATCAGGCCCCGCCTCAACCAAGCAGACCGACCGTCTAGGCTCCTCACTCAGCCTCGCGGCCAACACGCATCCTGCGGTCCCACCTCCGAGAATCAGGACGTCGTGTGCACCCGCGACCACCACGTGCACACTAGTCCGATCACGGCGCGCCCTGCATCGCGATGAGCTACACGAGGCCTACCGCGCCGTCGTTTGCGCATTGGCGCGGGAGCGAGCGTCTCCGCAAAGGCCCCGGCTGACACCCGGTTTGGACGACCTACTCGGGACGACAACCAGCACTGACCGACGACGCAGACCGCCGCTACGAGCCCGACCCTGAAGCGCCGGGGCAGCGCGAGACGAAGTTCATCGCGGCGCTTTCTGATGAAGATGGCGCGGACTGGGGCGCGGGGCCGACCTCGGCGCTGATACCCGAACAGGATCTCAGCACCGTTAGCTCAAGGGTCTCCCCGGACGGGCGCGAGGCGACGAAGTTCATCGCGGACTCGGGTGGGAGCTTTCCCAGCGAGATCGAGGGCTTCATAGCGAGCCTGGACGAGCCCACCAAAGGCCACCACGACCGGATTATGGCCGGGCTCGACGCGAAGTCATCGCACTACCAGAGGTGGCTTAAGTACCATCGCAACGTGACCTTCCACTTCCCGTTGCTGCATCCGGAGCGGGAGACCCACGGAGATGAGAAGATCGCCAACGCGCTCAGAGACGCAGCCAGCTTGGAGGGCACGATCACCGCCGAGGACACGATCGGAAGTGTGCGCTTCGAGTTCGCCGATGAGGTCGGGGTCCAGCTGCTGCCAGACATCGTCAGCAACCCAGATGTGATGGAGGAGCTAAGCGACGCCACCCTTGCGCTCGGCCTGTTCATGCACGGCGCGCTCCTGCAATACGTCAAGACCCGCCAACCCGACACGATCGTACCGAGCCCTGAAGCCGGAGTCCGGTCCAGCTCAGTCTGGCCGAGGCAGGGGCACGAAGACGTGCCCCTGCTCGCGCGATTAGTATGTGGAACAAGCGACTCGCCGCCCGACAAGTGCCGCGCACCACTAAACGATCCACTCACGACAACCGGCGGCTGACCTTCGTCGAGCTGTTCTGAGGATGCACGTCATCGATATCCGACCGTGACCCAAGCCGCGCGGCTGCTCAAAGATCGGCTGGCCGCCGAGGAGCGATGACCCGACGATCGCTAGAGCTCGACCTGCTTCTCTCGACTCGGCCGCTGGAAGGCAACCAGCCGGCGGGGAGGGTGATCGGGCCGGAGCTGTTGACGTCCGTCGTCGACGGCACGTCGCTGCCGGATGCACGCAAGGCGATCGGCGAACACTGCTGCTTCTGGGGTGGAGGCTGTTCCATCCTGATTCCTGCCGATTCGGCGGCTAGGGCGATCGAGGAGCCATGGCTCGAGCTCGTGCGCGACAACGGCCTGGACCACGTCGCCGGCCGTGGGAAGATCGACGAAGACGAGCAGCTACGAAAGACACTGGACGTCCGCGCGGACTTCGGGCCGCTGACGGAGCCGCTGTTCACGATGCTGCTCGCAAACCCGCTGGAGGACGAGTACGAGTTCCGCGTTGCGCTGCCTGCGGAGGAGGACCCCTGGTGGGTCGCCTACGCGGCGACGCTCGGTGTCCTCCCGGCGGTGCCTCCGGCCGATCTGGTGCAGCGCTCGGCGCTGAACCCAGATATCCAGTGGGAGCAGCTCGCGAACATCACATTCGAGGAGGTCCCACACCCATCCCTCCACGACCTGATCGATCGTCTCAGGACCCGTGACTCGCTGGACGTCCGCGCGCTATCGCTCCACAAGCTAGGCATGTTACCCGGCGGCATGGTCACAAGACCTCCTCGACGCCCCCGTGTGGGTGCAGCGGGGTTGGAGCCGGCTTCACGTCGGCAGCAACATCGCGGTCGTCTACGAGCCCGGGAGCGTGCCTGACCTGTGTCTGCTCTGGACGCTGCGCTCCGCGCACGGGCTCCCGAGCGCGCTGCCGCTCGCGGTGCCCACGACGGCGGACGTTGTTGTGGAGCTCGACAGCATCACGAACCTAGAGGGGGACAGGTCTCGCTTCGCGGCGACGCGCCGCGGGGGCTTTCGGCCGTGGGCTCTCATCTCCGCCGGTGTCGAGCAGGAGCGTCTGGAGGAGATCGCGGCGGGCGCACACGGAGAGTGGGCCGCATTCAGCGCCGGGGAGATACTGCAGCCGCCGGCGCGGCCCGCGAGATACTCCGCCGAGATCGCGCACTTCGCCGACGGCGTCGCCACCGTGAGCGTGTGGGACCCGACGGACCGCGAAATCGTAAGTGGTCGGCCGGGGCATGCGTTCGGCTTGAACCTGAGGGGCAGGATCGTCCTCCCCGAGAAGCGACTGCCCGCGTTCCGGACACTACGGGGACATGCGTTCACAGGTGGAGGCTGGGTAGGCGGCGGATACGACTTTCAGGTTCACGAACGCAGTGAGACCATCCCCGTCCCATGGCCGAGCAGCTGGGCGCTGCTGCGCGCGGCAGCGGCCGACCAGGGTCTTCGGGTGCGGCCGTCGAGGCCGGCGCAGGCGGCCGCTGCGCTGCTTGAGCGCATCGGGTCGTTCACAGCCGTGGACGCGCTCAAGGATGAGCGGATCCTTGATGAGCTCGATCGGCTGGGCGAGCGGGACGGCATCTCTTGGTTCCGTCGGCGGATACGAGAGATCCAGGCCGTCCTGGCCGAGCACAGCGAGGAGGCGGGCGCCCGCAGCGCACGCCTCGAGGAGCTGGTCGAGGACCTCGTCGTTCCCCCCGTTGACGATGAACAGCATGAGCTAGAGGCGTCGAAGCTGGCACCGATCTTGGGGGCGAGCAGGGCGCGCACGTGGCTGTCGTGGGCAGAGAACGCCGGGCTGATCGTGCGTGGCGCACGCGTGGAGTGCGGGCAGTGCGGGACGAAGGGGTGGCGGCCCGCCGGTGAGCTCGCACCACCGGTCGTGTGCGCGGGCTGCGGCGAGCCGATACGCCAGCCGTTCCCCGCTGACCAGCTGAGGTTCCGCTACAGGGCAAGCCGCCTGCTGCTCGAGGTGCAGGCCGCGGATGCGCTGCCCCACATCCTTTGCGCTGCATGGTGGACCCGGCTGTTCGCGCGCGGCGGCCTCGTCGGCATTTACCCCGGGGTCGAGTTCCTCGAGGAGGGCGGCAAGAACCCCCTGGGCGAGGTGGACGTCGTGCTGCTGTTGCCCGACGGGACAATGGCGCTCGGCGAGGTCAAGCGTCGTCCCGCCGGTCTCACCCAGAAAGACCTCGACAGCCTCGACGCGCTCGCCGAGCGCACCGACGCCGCCTGGACGTTCGGGGCCACCCCGGGTTGGGCAGCTGACGCGCCGGAGATCTGGCGGACTCTGCGGCGGGAGCTCCCCGAAAGGCGACGGTTCGCGCTGTGCGCCGAGCAGCTGCTCACGCCGAGCGTGCAGATCCTCAATCTCCTCGGGCACGACCCGACCGCATGGTCCCCCGCCGACGAGGAGGCCCGCGAGACGCACAGAAACGCCTACCGGGAGGAGATCACGGAGGTGATCTCCTCCCTCGAACACCCACGGTCACTCGCGGACTGGCTGATACCCGGCTAAAGACAGGGTTCTCCCGCAACCGTCGTGGCCGGGTTTGGAAAGTCGATCCGAGGCCGCTGCCGTCTCAGACGGGGCGGTAGACGCTGGGGCCAAGTTAGCCTCAGCCCACCGAAGCGCTACGAAGGAGGTCGTCACGCTCCATCCACGGCGGCAGGCGCCACATTCGATCCCCTGCTCGTTAGGTCCGGGACTGATCCCCGTTGAACTCACCACGGTCTGGCAGATCTATTGGGGCACGAGCCAGGCTGCCCCTGGAAGGATCACTAGACCTTCTTCGCGCGCTCCGACCAGTCGGCGGGCACTGAGGTCCCAGCTTCCTTCGATCCGGTGCACTACCGCCGGTGCTGTGCCCCGCCCAGTGCCAGACGCGTCCTGGGTGGTCGCGGGTACTGGTTTTGATCCCGCCCCCGCTACGAACCAGCGACCGAGGGTGGATGGGGCAAGCCGTTTGACCGCCCCTCCCGCGCCCAAAACCAGGCATCTCGGCGTCCTATGAGCCCGGAGAGCCACCGCTTCTGCACAAAACGGAACCTTATTGGAACCTTGGGGGCTCTCTAAACGCTGAAAAGCCCCGTAAACACGGGGCCTTTCGGCAATCGGGGCGCCCGGATTCGAACCGGGCGCGGCCGACCTCAGCCAGATACAGATGCACAGCTCGGACTGGGCCCATCGCGTCGGAGCACCGTCCGCAACAGCCTGGTTGGCAACGAGAGACCGGACTGCGCCCGCCCGGCGCGAACCCTCAACTAGCGATCTGGCTGGAGTGGCGCACATACGGGCGCGCCCCCGTTTTTCGGCTCTGCACAGCCAAATCTTAACGGTCTCGAAAAACCGTTAGCCAGGCCAGACGACCGCTGTCTCTACGGCGATCCGGCAATCGCTAACGGGTCCATATCGGTCCCCGCTATGAACCCGCGACGACAGGCTAGGCTCGAAAGTCCATGCGTGGGCTATCAGCCCACCGCGCGGCCCGCGTGCCTTGCTCGCAGCGGAGCGGTGGGCCGTACGGCGAGGGGCTCGTCAGCCAGCGCAAGTCAGCGCACCCGAGAGCAACTCAGAGCAACCACCTTCGTGTTTTGCGAGACAATTGGACCCCGTTTTGGACCCCGTCGCGCGTTTCTAAAGCACCCAGCTCGCGCCGAAACATAACTCATTTGCAGGCGCTTCTCGAAATCGGGGAGACAGGATTTGAACCTGCGACCGCCCGGCCCCCAGCCGGGTGCGCTACCAGACTGCGCCACTCCCCGTGGCGAACAAGCGGGCGACGGGAATCGAACCCGTCCTAGAAGCTTGGAAGGCTTCTGTGCAGCCACAACACTTCGCCCGCACGCCCTCGTTCATCTTACCGGCGCGCCTGACCCGAGCGCGGCCGTCCTCGCGGCTGGCACCCAACGCTGCTCCTAGCGGCGCTCCTCTCTCGGCACCTCGCCGGACTCGTCCGCCAGGCCGGGGGGCGGCCACGGCCCGCACCAGTTATCGCGCCCCCCGTCCAGCGTGATCGTCGAGCCGCTGAACGCTCGGCCCAGCGGCGAGGCGAGCAGCGTCACGAGCCACGCGTGCTCAGCCACCGTGCCCAGCCGCTGCAACGGCACCGTGCGCGACGCCCCCGCGCGCACGCTTGCCGGATACTTGGCCAGCACCTCCGTGTCGAAGTGTCCGGCCGCCACCGCCGTAACCGTCACGCTCGCGTGCTCCCACCGCCGCGCCAGCTCCCGCGTGAGCGCCTCCACGGCCGCCCGCGCGGAGCCCGAGTGCGCCATGCCCGGCATCCCGTTGTGGGGAGACAGCGTTATGTTCACCACCGTCCCTTCACGCGCCGGTCCCAGCGCCAGCTCGAACGCAGTCTCGGCCATGTTCAGCATGCCTTCAACGTTCAGCCGCCACACAGCCCGCCAGCCGTTCGCAGCGATCAGCTCGGCCGGGCTGAAGAACTGGCCGCCAGCGTTGTTGACCAGCACGTCCAGCCGCCCTCGGCGCTCGATCACGGTCCGGACCAGCCGCTCCGCGTCCGCACGCTCGCGCACATCGCCCGCCACCCAGTCCGCCCCGTCCGCGATCTCGCCGATCTCCGACGCCGCCCGCTCGAGCACCTCCCTGCGCCGCCCCGCGATCGTCACCCTCGCTCCGCACCGCGCAAGCTCCAGCGCCGTAGCTCTCCCCAGGCCCGTACCGCCTCCCGTGATGAGCGCCACACGGTCACTCAGCACGCCCGGCGCAAACACCTCGGATCGCCTCTCCACGCCGCTCATCGCGAGCGATCATAGGCGCCCGCGCCAGCGCCACACGCCGTGGACCGCGGTCTGTCCCCGAACACCTCTAGGGTTCGTTTGTGTCCCACAGGCCGCTGGTCTTCGTTTCCGGACTCACCGTCTGCGACTACCTGCTGTGGAACTGGTCGCTGAACACCAACCACGACGTGCTCGCGCTCGTGGCGGGATTGACCCTGCCCCCTCTGGCGGTCGCCTGCCTGTGGCTACTCGCGCTCAGCATCGCTCGCGTGATCGCCCACACCGCGCAGCGGCCGGCCACGCATGCCCGACGACGCGGCGCCGACGGCGGCACACGCGCGCTAGGCCCGCGCGCAGCTGCAGCCGCTCGACCGCTGGACGAGCCCCCGACCTCCACCACACCCGCCCGCACGTCATCCCGCAAGCTCGCCGCTTGAGCGAACCCCCTTCGGCCCGGTGAGCAACCGCCGCAGGCGCCTGCTCCCCCGCTCGAGACGCATGCGCACGGCCCTCGCAGCACTAGCCGTCGCGCTGATCGCGGTCGTGCTCAGCGGCTATGTGTACGAGCGCCACCGCACCGGCAGCATCTACCACCCCCACGCCCCCTTCGTCGCCCAACCAGCGCCCAAGCTGCCCACGCGCGGTCCCAGCCGCTTCGCGTGGCCGCTCTACGGCTACACCAAGAACCACACGCGCTTCTTTCCTGCCCCAGCGCGCGTCCACCCACCGTTCAAGGGCCTGTGGGTGCGCAACAGCCACGCCCTACTCGAGTTTCCCCCGGTCATCTACGGCAACGTCATCTTCCAACTCGCCGACAACGCGGTTCTGAGCGCGATCGACAAGCGCAACGGCCACGCCGTCTGGACGCGGGCGCTTGGCCAGCTCTCCGCCTCCTCCCCCGCCGTCACCGCGAACACCGTGTACGTCACCATCCTCTTCAGCGGGCATTCGAGCAGCCCCGGTCGCGTGATCGCGCTGAACAGCGCCAACGGCTCGATCCGCTGGTGGCGCCCTCTGCCCAGCCCGAGCGAGTCCTCGCCGCTAATCGACCACGACCGCCTGTTCTTCGGCTCCCAGAACGGAATCGTCTACGCACTGAACGATCGCGACGGAGCGGTGCTTTGGACCTACCACGCCGCCGCCGCCGTCAAGGCGAGCCCCACCCTGTCGGACGGCGTCCTGTACTTCGGCGACTACTCAGGCCACCTGCAGGCGGTCTCCGAGTCGAGCGGGCGGCGTCTGTGGGTTAGCGGCTCCGAAGGCGCCCTGCTCGGCAGCGGCACGTTCTACTCCACCGCCGCCGTCGTCAACGGACGCGTCTTCCTCGGCAACACCGACGGGCGCGTCTACGCCTACGATGCCTCCACCGGGAAGCTCGACTGGGCGGTCCAGACCGGCGCCTACGTCTACGCCTCGCCCGCCGTCACCAACGCCCCCGGCCTCGGCCCCACGGTGTACGTGGGCTCCTACGACGGCAACTTCTACGCGCTCAACGCGCGCTCGGGCCACGTCAGCTGGACGTTCAACGCCCACGGGCGCATCTCCGGCTCGGCGACCGTTATCGGGCGCACCGTCTACTTCGCCGACCTCGGCCAGCACCGCACCTACGGCCTCGGCATCTCCACCGGCCGCGTGCTGTTCGAAATGGACACCGGTGCGTTTGACCCGGTGATCAGCGACGGCAAAGACATCTACCTCACCGGCTACAGCAGCCTGTACGGGCTCGCGCCCGCGTAGCGCCAGTGCGCGCTAGCCCCCGGGCGCGAGCACGCGCGCCAGCAGATTGCGCGTCATCGTCACGACCCGCGGATCCGGAGCAAGTGGCACGTCGGGCGACGCCTGCGGAACCGGTGAGAGCGCGTACTCCCACCCAAGCGTCCCCGTCGCGAACACCAGCGCGCCCGAGCGCGCCGTGTACAGCGTCGTCTCGGACAACCTGCCGTGGGTCGGCGAAGGCTCGGCCTCGGACCCGCACCCGACGGCCGTCCCCACACCTACCAGCAGCGTGCCCGGCGGCGTCGCGGGCGAGCGCTGGTCGAGCTCGTAACCCACGATCCCCGGGATGCTCGTCGCAACCGTGATGCCCGTCCCCGCGAACAGCCACGTGGGCCGCAGGCTCCGCGCGGGGCTCCACGCGCCATAGCGGTACACCGGCGGCCCCGGCACCGCGATGCGCGGCGTGATGCAGCCGTTGTACGCGCTGCCCACGAGCGAGGCCCCGCCGAGCGGGAACAGCCCCGACGGCTCCGCGCGGTCCGGGTCGAGCGCCGCGAACTCCTTGTAGGCGACGATCCGGTGGGCCCGCTCGCCCGCCTCGCTAGACGCAGCGGTCGCAGGCGCGAAGCGAACCCGCCAGGCCATCGTGTCGGAGCTCATGAACAGCAGGCTCGTTCCTCGGTCGCGCGCCGCCGCGAACGCCCGCTCGTCTTCGGATGACCAGTACTCGGAGTGCCCCACATCGATCAACGCCCGCGGGTGGGTGGGGCCCAAAACCTGGGCGGGATCGCGGTCGATCGACTCGATCGTCGTATACCCGACCGGATAGCCGTAGCGCTCGAGGAAGCGCACCATCGCCACGTCGCGGATGAAGAACTGCCCGGCGCCGGTCTGGCTTTCGTATGGTCGGTCGTAGGAGACTTCAACGCCCTGGGTGCTCCCGGTGATGCCAACCAGCTTGCTCCCGCCCGGGTACAAGCTGTCGCCTCCCCACGCGTTGTAGGCCTCGTAGCTAGCGGTCGGGATCTCCACGAGCAGCGGTGTCGGGTGCGCCGGGCGCAGCACGAACAGGCAGTCGCTCTGCGCTCCTGTCGACGCGTGCAGCTTGACGATGTACACACCGCTCGCGAGCGCCGTAGGAATCGGGAAGGTGAGCGTGGCGTGCCAGCGACACTCCGTCAGGCCGGTCGCGAAGCGATGGTGACACGGCGGCTGACCCCTCGCCGGTAGCGCCGCGCTCTGCAACACGAGCCTGCCGCCCCGCCCGCCATACCAGCCCATGCGGTAGACCTGCACCGTCACCGCCTGCGCGCGCGGCGCGTCCACGTACACGCTCTGCACTTCACCCGGCGCGATCGCCTGCTCGGCAACGTACCCCGCGATCGCTCCATCGGCCGCTCCGCCGATCTCATACGCTGGACCCGGCAAGCGCCACGCGGTCGTACCCGTGCTGCGGTTCTCGACCGCGATCGGCGGCGGCGCGCCTGCCGTCCGCACCAGCCAGCGATAGGGCGACACGCCGAGCTTGCGCTGTGTGGCCGATCCCGACCCAGCGCCCCCCACCGAGCTCTGATCGGCTTGGACCGCGCTCTCGTGCGATCCGCCCGCGGCGCTCCCGCACCCCGCAGCCACGAGCACCCACACCGCGCCCGTGCACAGCAGGCCTGTGACCTGCGATCGCTTCAACGCTCGCACGGCATGCGCGCGCTCACGAGGACCGGCTCGTGCTGCACGAGCCACCCGGGTTGAACGCGCGCGCGAGCGAGAAGCGCGCCGTCACGACCACCGTTCCCACAGCGCGGACGCTCACAGCCGTCCATCCCCCCGGCGCCGGCGCCACGCAGCCGCTGCCGCTGCTGATGCTCCAGTAGCGGGTGAAGTGCACCCGCACAACGAAGCTCCCCGGCGAGCGCGCGCGCACCGCAAACGAGTCGTGTCCCATCGACGTCAGCGATCCCGGACCAGAGGCCAGCGACGTCGGCGCGAGCACGCGGAAGATGCGCCAGTGCGCGCTCGCGAACACCTCTTGCAGGTACGGCACGCCGCGCCGGATCAGGCGCCCCTCCTGGGCGCTGGAAGGGTCCAACGGCACATCCGGCAGCGCGACGTAGGAGACCGCCTGTTCGTGTAGCCAACGGTCATAGCTCGCCGCCGTCAGCCCACCCGCGAGCAGGACGCCGTCGAAGCGAGTCTCCAGCTGCTTCTCCCAGCCGCGTGCCAGCGACACCCTCGGCGCGAGCAGCGCCGCCTCCCAGTGCGAGCGCGTCAGCGGCACCTCAACCCGTACCGGCGGCGCCGGTGGGGCCGTCACGCCCGACAGGAACCGCTCGACCGGCGCGTAGTACGCGGCGCTGGTCGCTTCGCTGCCGGCGACCGCCAGCGTCTCGCGCACCGGCCCCCACGCCACCCACACCGCGATCACGCACAGCGCTGCCGCCGCCGCCGGGTTCACGCCCGCCCGCGGCGAGGCGTCGTCGCCGCGGGCGGACAGCCGCGCGCACAGCAGCAGCGGTCCGGCCAGCAGCACCGCGTAGCGCTCGATGTTGCTGCCGAGCGGAGAGTGCACCAACAGGCACGCCACACACGCCACCAGGTACACATACGCCCCGATCCGCAGCAGCCGCGCGCCCCGCGGCAGCGCCCACAGGAAGACCACAACCACCAACAGGGTCGCCGCGAACGACAGGATCGGGTACGGCTCATAGCCACCTTCGGGAAACACCACCGCCAGCGCCAGCACAACCGCCGCCGCCGGGCCCGCCAGCGTCACCGCGACGAGTGGCGAGCGCCGTGCGAGCGCAATCGACACGCCGGCAAGCCCGAGCAGCACGCCCGCCACCGGGCTCGCGGCCGCGCACACCGCCGCCAGCAAGCCCGCGCACAGCCACCGACCCCGCACGAGCGCCAGCCCGGCGGCCAGCGCGAAGGAGATCCCCAGCGCGAACGTCAGACGCCCGATCCACACGTCGCCGAGCGCAGCCACCGCGAACCAAGCCGCGCCCCACCGGGCCGCGTCGCCGTACACCGACCGCGCCAGCCGCTCGAACAGAACACTCGACGCCAGCACCGACATCGCCGCCAGCAGCCGCATGCCAAACAGCGCCGCCAGCGGTGGGTACAGCAGGCTGTAGCCGAGCAGGCCGTGACCGGCGTACCAGTGCTCGTCCCACACCGCAAAGCCGAGCTCGCGAAACAGGCCCACCCGATAAACCTGGGCGGCCAGATCTGGCGTGCGCGGGTCGACCGCCAGCCACAGCGCAATCAGCATCGCCGTCAGCATCACGAGAGCGATCGGCTGGCGCAGCACAGGAGCCGCACGCAGGCGCTCCGTGGGAAGATCGACCGGGGTCCGGTGTGCTACCCCACCGGACCCCGGCACCTCCGCCGAGATCGCGGCGGGTTCGTAGCTGTATGAACAGTCGACAGACCCGGAAGTAGCTGTGCTTCTGGTGGGCACGCCAAGATAATGACGGCCATGACCGTCGCGACAGCCAGTCACCGACTCCGCCGCGCGGCAACAGCTGCGCTGACCGTCACCGCCACGTGCGGCGCCCTGGCGCTCGCCGGCTGCGGTACGAGCCATCCTGCTCCCATATCCGCGATCGAGCTCGGCGAAGCCCAGACGTTCCCCTACTACAGGGTCTACTGGGTCGGCCCGAGCTTCGACGGGCACCCGCTGGCGGCAGCCGATGGTCTGAAGGGCTACATCGCCACGGTCGGCGACAGCGTCTACTACGGAGACTGCGTGCAGAGCAAAGGCATCTTCGGCGGCGGAAGCTGCCTGCTTCCGCTCCAGGTCACAACGGTCGTCTACGAGCTGCACTCCAACGCCGCCCTCGGCCGGCAGAGCAACACGCTCCTACGCGGCGTCCCCGCCACCGTCTACGACGAAGGCCGCTCGATCGAGATCTACACGGGCAGGGTCGCCATCGACATCTTCTCCGACACCTTCGCCCACGCGCTGCAGGCGAGCAGCGAGCTGCTTCCCGTCAACGCGCCCGGCTCGCCCACCGGCAAGCTGCCCGCGCCCGTGTACTGCCCCGGCCTGTCCGGACCGGTGGACCGCAGCCTCGCCCGCGTGATGGCGAACCTACCCCGCCATGTCTGCCAGCAGGCAGCCGCCGCGGTCGCCTACGCGAAAGAGCTCTCGGGTTAGCCCTGGGTTAGCCTCCGCGGCGCGCTCCGCGACCGCGCCGCGATCAGCCAGGAACGGCCGGAGCGACCGGCTTGCCGATCTCCCGACGCAGGCTGAGGAAGGCAGCCGACCCGATCAGCGCTGGGACCCACAAAGAGATCGCCCGGTAGACGAGGACCGCCGCGATCACCACCGAGGCCGGACGCGCACCGAACAGCAGGAGCATGCCCACGAGCCCGCCTTCCACCGCCAGGAAGCCGCCCGGGACCGGGATCGAGTTGGCGAGCATTCCCACGAGATAGGCCATCGCGACCACCCAGAACGACGGCGCGTGGCCGAACGCCGCAAGGCTCGCGTACAGCACGAGATTGTCGAACAGCCAGTAGCCGACCGCGCCCAGCAGCCGCCAGTCGTGTTCGCGGATCAGCCGCACCGCGTCATACACGCCGCCGCTCACGGCGATCAGCGCGACCGCCGCGCGCCCCTCCTTCAGGCGCTGACGGGCGGCCTCGCGACGGGCCCACGACGCGAGCACGAGCGTGCCCACGATCACCGCCAGCGCGGCCGCGGCGGGCAGCAGCGTCAGCAGCGCATTGCTCGAGCCGGGAATCACACCGAGCCACATCGGCACCCCGATCACGACCACCGCGCCAACGTTGACCGCGCTGGTGAGCACGAATATCAGAACCGAGCGCTTCGCTATCCGCTCCACCGACACGCCCCTCGTGCGCAGAACCCACGCACCCAGCGCGATACCAGCCAGGCCGCTGACCGACACGACCGAGTTGACCGCGAGCTCCGCGAGCGACAGCCGCGAGCTCACACCGCGCGCGAACCTGCCGAACACCAGGCCGAACAGGACCACATAGCCGAGGCACGAGAGCAGCTCGAGCACGATCCCCGCGAGGATCCAGGGCAGGTTCGCGTGGGTGATGCGATCCGCGGCCGCGTCCAGGCCGGGGACGGCCAGCAGCAGCGCCACCACGAGCGCGAAGAAGATCGCCAGGCTGATGATGCTGTTGCGCAGCGTGCGCGACTGCGCCGCCAGTTCCCCGGCGCTCTCATTGGACACGGGCTGCTGTTGCGCGATCGTCCCCTCCCCGGCGATTCTTAGGATTCTCTTCGCTTTTCCTTAGCCGGAGGTCCCCGGCATCCATCACGCTAGCCTCAGAACTGCGCCCTCCACGTGCGACCCGCCGCCGGCGACGGTGCGGGCCATACGCGGGAAGGCTTCGATCATGGCCGAGCAAGCACGCATACTGGTCGTCGACGACGAGCCCGCTGTGCAGAACGCCCTGCTCCGCGCTCTCACGCTTGAACACTACGACGTCGCCAAGGCGAGCGACGGGCACGAGGCGCTCGAGCGGCTTGGCGCGGCGCCGTACGAGGCGATCATCCTGGATATCGCGATGCCGCGCGTCGACGGCCTCGAGGTATGCAGGCGTCTGCGCGACGGAGGCGACACAACGCCCGTGCTGATGCTCACAGCCCGTGGCGAGGTAGACGATCGCGTCGCCGGCCTGGACGCGGGCGCGGATGACTACCTGGTCAAGCCGTTCGCCCTGCGCGAGCTGCTCGCGCGCGTGCGCGCGCTGCTTCGCCGCGCCGGCGAGGAGGATGCAAGCGAGGCGGCCCTGTCCTTCGAGGACCTGCGGCTCGACCTCCGCGCCCACGAGGCCTGGCGGGGAGAGCGGATGTTGGCACTCACCCGCACCGAGTTTCTGCTGCTGGAGATGTTCCTGCGCCACCCGCGACAGGTGCTCACGCGCTCGGCGATCTTCGAGAGCGTATGGGGCTATGACTTCGGGTCGAGCTCCAATTCGCTCGGCGTCTACATGGGCTACCTGAGGCGCAAGACCGAGGCCGAGGACGAGCCCCGACTGCTGCACACGGTGCGCGGCGTCGGCTACGTGCTTCGGGCACCGCCATGAGCTTCCGCCGGCGCATCGCGCTCGCATCGGCCGCCGCGGTGGCGATCGCGGTCGTGCTCGCGTCGCTGCTCATCTACCTGCTCACCTCCAACCAGCTCCACAGCCAGGTCGACGCGCAGCTGCGCAACCGCGGCCTGGAGGCCCCACGCCTGCTGCAGTTCCTCAATGGCCACGGCGGACCTCCGCGCTACGCGCGTGACGGCGCGCCGTTCGGGCTGGCGCTGCGCACGCTCCCCGCGGGCGCGAGCACGCCCACGAGCACGAAGTCCAGCCGCGCCGCCAGCGGACGCAGCACGACCAGCAATCCGTTCGGGAACCTGCCGCCCGGGCCCAATCAGGTGCGCGGCTACCAGCAGGTGGTGGGCGCCAACGGGACGATCCTCGTCAGCTCCGCGCGCGGCGTTTCGCTGCCCGTCGACGCCCGCACCCGGCTGCTGGCGGCGAGCGGTGGCAAGTCATTCTTCCGCGACGCATACGTCGACGACATCCACATGCGCATCCTCGCCGAGCCGCTCGGCTCCGGGCGCGCCGTGCAGTTCGCGCAGCCGCTCACCGAAGTCGACAGCCTGCTTGGCAGGCTGCGCCTGATCCTGGCGCTGCTCGGCCTCGGCGGGATCGTGCTCGCGGCCGTGCTCGGACGCCTGGTCGCGGGCGCGGCCATGCAGCCGCTGAAGCGTCTCACCCAGACCACCGAGCACGTCGCCCTCACACAGGACCTCAGCAGGCGGATACGGCCATCCGGGGAAGACGAGCTCGGGCGGTTGGCGAGAAGCTTCAACGCCATGCTCGACGCGCTCGAGCGCTCCATGAACGCACTCGACGCGTCCGTGCACGCGCAGCGCCAGCTCGTAGCCGACGCCTCGCACGAGCTGCGCACGCCGGTAACCAGCCTGCGCACGAACATCGAGATCCTGCAGCAGCAAGGCCAGGACATGGACCCGGTCGAGAGTCGCCGGCTGCTCGCTGACGTGGTCGAGCAGATCGAGGAGCTCACGCTGCTGATGAACGACCTGATCGACCTCGCGCGCGGCGAGGAGCCGCGCGCGGACACCGAGGAGGTGCGCCTGGACCTGTTGGTCAGCGACGTCGTCGAGCGGGCCCGCAGGCGCGCGCTCGCGACCCCGGTGCTGATGGAGCTCGAGCCGACGATCGTCACCGGCGTACCCGCAAGGCTCGAGCGTGCGGTCGGCAACCTGATCGACAACGCCGTCAAGTACAGCCCCCCGGGCGAGCCCGTCGCGGTTCGCTTGCAGGCGGGCGAGCTCACCGTGCGCGACCAAGGGCCCGGGGTCTCCGCCGAGGACCTGCCGTACATCTTCGACCGCTTCTATCGCGGCGCCGACGCGCGCGCGCGACCCGGGTCCGGGCTGGGCCTTGCGATCGTGCGCCAGGTCGCCACGCAGCAGGGCGGCAGCATCACAGCCGAGCCCGTCCTGGGGGGCGGGACGTTGATGCGCCTGCGCCTGCCCGGCACCGAGGCCGTCGCGGAGCCCGACCCGATCTACGACCGCTCCTCGGCTTGAAGCGCCGCCCGGCGAAAGCGCGCCGGGGAGAGTCCGTAGCGACGTCGAAACACGCGCGCGAAGTGCGGCGCCTGACGGTAGCCAACCAGGCGGGCGACGTCGGCCACGGGAATCGCGCGCTGCTCGACCAGCAGCTCGGCCGCCGCGGCCATCCGCCGCGCGAGCAGATCCTCCCGGAACGTGATCTCGCCGAACTGTGCGTACGCGCGCTGGAGCTGGCGGGGCGAGCTGGCGAGGGCGCGGGCGACCGCGGCCAGGGTGAGCTCGCGGCGATAGTGGCGGGCGACCACAACCCGTGCGAGCAGGTACAGCCGCCGACGGGCCGAGGCGGTGTCGGGACGCATATCCCCCACTCCGACCCAAGCGGCCGAATGTGGACAGTCGCCGCGCAAGTGCTGTATAGCCATAGCTATACAGCCTTCACGAGACGAGTACCGCGCTACAGCTGCGGAGCTCCTCAGCTGTAGCGCAGCGCGACGCGCTCGGCCGCCGCGCAGTAGGACCCGCCGAACAGCAGCGCGTGCACCAGCAGCGGCAGCAGCTGGTAGAGCTCCACACGATCCCGCCAGCCGTCAGCCAACTGCGCCAGCTCCTCGTAAGCCGCGAACACGCGCTCCGACGGCGCGCCAAACAGCCTCAGCATCGCCAGATCCACCTCGCGATGGCCACCGTAGGCCGACGGATCGATCAGCCACGGACGGCCACCCGCGTCGGCCATCACGTTGCCCGACCACAGGTCCCCGTGCAGCCGCGCCGGCGGCTCCTCCGGGCCGCACAGATCCCCGGTCCGCTCACACACGCGCTCGACCGCCTCGATCGCGGACGCCGACAGCGCGCCGCGCGAGCGCGCGATCGCCGCCAGCGGGCGCAACCGGCGCTGCGCATAAAAGCTCGGCCAGTCGCTCGTCGGCTCGTTCGACAGCCGCAGCCAGCCGAACCGAGCCGCGCCGACGCGCGGATCGCCGAAGCCGGGCGCGTACGCCGCGTGCGTCGCGGCCAGCCCCCGCCCGAGCTCCTCCGCGCCGGCGTCGTCCAGGCGGCCGCGTTGGGCCGGCGCGATCCACTCGAGCGCCAAGTAGCGCTCGTCCACAGCGAGCACGCGCGGCGTGCGCAGCGCACCGGGCTCGGCCAGCCAGCGCAATCCGGCGGCCTCGGCCGCGTACTCGCCGGGGGCCGCATCCGAGCGGGTCTTCACGAACGCGTCGCTGCCGTCCGCGAGCACCACGCGGAAGGCCTCATTGATGTCTCCGCCCCCGACCCGCCTCGCGTGGCTCGCCCCGGGCGGGAGCGTCACGGCGCCTCGCCGGCCTGGATCCGCGCAAGCAGGCCCTCGCAGGCGGCCTGCACCAGGTCGAAGACTTCCTCGAAGCCTCCCGGCGTCCCGTAGTAGGGGTCGGGAACGTCCAGGTCCTCCTCGCCGGCGCCCACCGAATCGAACTCGCGCAGCAGCCTCACCTTCGCGCGCTCGTCCTCGCCCGGCGCCAGTCGCCGGAGCTCGCGCATGTTCGAGCGATCCATCGCAATCACGAGATCAAAATCAAAAAAATCCTCGCGCGAGACCTGCCGCGCGGAGCCGTCGAGCGCGAGGCCGCGCCCGCGCGCCACCGCCGCGGCGCGCACGTCGGGCGGGCTGCCCACGTGCCAGGCGCCCGTGCCCGCCGAGTCCAGCTCGATGCTCTCACCCAGGCCCGCCTGCGCAACCAGTGAGCGCATCACGCCCTCGGCGGTGGGCGAGCGGCAGATGTTGCCCAGGCACACGAACAGCAGCCGTGTCGTACCCGAGCTCGCAGGCGCGGACCCGCGGTGCGGCGCGGCCACGCGCTACTCCTCGCCGAGCTCCAGCACCGCCAGGAAGGCCTCCTGCGGCACCTCCACGCGCCCCACCTGCTTCATCCGCTTCTTGCCCTCCTTCTGCTTCTCCAGCAGCTTTTTCTTGCGCGTGATGTCGCCGCCGTAGCACCCCGCGATCACATCCTTGCGAAACGCCTTGACGGTCTCGCGGGCGATCACGTGCGAGCCGATCGCCGCCTGGATCGGCACGTCGTACTGCTGGCGCGGGATCCGCTTGCGCAGCTTCTCGGTCAACGTGCGCCCCATCTCATAGGCCTTCTCGCGGTGCACGACCATCGACAGCGCGTCCACCGGGTCGCCCGCGAGCAGCACGTCGAGCTTGACCAGATCGGAGGGCTTCATGCCGCTCAGCTCGTAGTCCAGCGACGCGTACCCGCGGGTGCGCGACTTCAGCTGGTCGAAGAAGTCCAGCACGATTTCCGCGAGCGGCAGCTCGTAGGTCATCTGTACCCGCTCGGGGGACAGGTAGTGCATCCCGGTGTGCTCGCCCCGGCGCTCCTGACAGAGACCCATGACCGCGCCCACGAACTCTTTCGGAGCGATCACCGACGCGGTGATGAACGGCTCGCGGATCTCCGCGATCGTGCCCGGGTCGGGCATGTCCGACGGGTTGTGGACCTCGAGCTGCTCGCCGTTCGTCAGCGTCACGTCGAACTCCACCGAGGGCATCGTCGCCAGCAGCTCCAGGTCGTACTCGCGCTCCAGGCGCTCGCGCACGATGTCCATGTGCAGCAGGCCCAAAAAGCCACAGCGGAATCCGAACCCGAGCGCGTCCGAGGTCTCCGGCTCCCACGACAGCGCAGCGTCGTTCAGGACCAGCTTCTCCAGCGCGTCGCGCAGGTCCGGGTAGTCGTCGGAGTCGATCGGGAACAGGCCGCAGAAGACCATCGGCTTGACCTCCCTGTAGCCCGGCAGCGCCTCGGTCGCTTCGGATGGACGGGCTCCCGATCCCGCGCGGCCAGCCGCGCCGGGTGGGCGCGCTCCGGATCTCGCGCGTGTCGTCAGCGTGTCTCCCACGCGCAGCAGCGTCACGTCCTTCAGGCCCGTTATCAGGTAGCCGACCTCGCCCGCCGCCAGCTGATCGGTGGGCATCATCTGCGGGCTGAAGAAGCCGATGTCGTCGATGTCCGCCTCCGTGCCAGTGGCCATCGCGCGGATCGGCTCACCCTTGCGGAACACCCCATCGACGACCCTGATGTACGCGATCACCCCCCGATACTGGTCGAACTCGGAGTCGAAGATCAGTGCGCGCGGCGCGCTCTCCGGGTCGCCGGACGGAGCGGGCACGCGCTCGATCAGCTCCTCGAGCACCTCGCCCACCCCCGCTCCCGTCTTGCCGCTGATCTGAAGGATCGACTCCGGCGGCTCGCCGATCAGCTCGCTCACTTCGCCCGCCACCCGCTCGGGCTCCGCGCCCGGCAGGTCGATCTTGTTCAAGCACGGGATCAGCTCCAGGCCCGATTCGACCGCCAGGTAGGTGTTAGCGACCGTCTGCGCCTCCACGCCCTGAGAGGCGTCCACGACGAGCAGCGCGCCCTCGCACGCCGCCAGCGAGCGCGAGACCTCATACGTGAAATCCACGTGCCCGGGGGTGTCGATCAGGTGCAGCTGATAGGTCTCGCCGTCTTTTGCCGTGAAGAACACGCGCACGGCCTGCGCCTTGATCGTGATGCCGCGCTCGCGCTCGAGATCCATCGAGTCCAGCAGCTGGGCGCGCATCTCGCGCGCAGCCACCGTGTGCGTGAGCTCGAGGATGCGATCCGCCAGCGTCGACTTGCCGTGGTCGATGTGCGCGATGATCGAGAAGTTGCGGATGTGGGCCTGGTCCATGACGCCGCTACAGCGTAGATGGCGCACGCCGCGGCGCCAGACCCGCTAGCGTTGCTGGTCCGGCGGATCGCCAACTCGACGCGGAGCCTTCGGGATCCAACCGCGGCAACGCGCCGGCCCTCGGGCCGGCGGCCAGTCCAGGTGTCGGGAGTGTCACGCCGCCCAGGCAAGACACAAAGTCCTGGGACGTAAGTAGTAAGCGGCGATCTCTGATCGGATGCACCGGGCGAGCGAAGGCTCGTCCGGCCGCATGCCCGCGCGCCTACGCGCGCCCAAGCTGTGCGCGGATCAGCCGGCTCACCTGGTGTGCCTCGGGGATGCGCATCAACAGCACGGCTCGCGCGTACACGGCCAGGCCGGCCGCGGCTGCGCCTCCCACGCTGACGATCTGGGCGGGCAGGGAGAGGCCGAGCAGCTCGTTCAGCAGCTTCCACACCCCCCACGAGACGCCGGCGAGCAGCGCCGAGGCGAGGGTGATGCGAGCGGTGATCATGGTTGTCTGGCCGCCCTCCAGGCTGCCGTTGAAGCCGATCCGCAGGCGGTGGAACTGAAGCGCCGTCATCACCACGTTCGCCGCCACCGTGCCGATGATCAGCCCGGCGATCCCCAGCGGTTTGTACAGGCCGATCGAGACGATGATGTCCACGACGATGTTCAGCGCTGCCAGCCTCGTCGGGATCCAGGGTCGCTGGACGGCGAAGAACACGCGTGTCAGCAGCAGGTTGAGCCCGCCGAACGGGAGGCTGAACGCGAACCAGAACAGCGCTTCCGAGACCAGCTCGGTCGATGTCCCGTTGAAATGGCCACGTTCGAACACCAGCCGCACGATCGGTGTCGTCAGCACGAGCAGGAACACCGCGGCGGGGATCAGGAGCAGGTTGATCTGGCGCATCCCCACGCCGATCGTGCGGCGCATGTCGCTCACGTCGTTCCGCGCAGCCATGCGACTGAGGGTCGGGAACAGCACTGTGGCGACCGCCACGCTGAACAGGCCCTGAGGAAGCATGTAGATGCGGAAGGCGTTGTCAATCGCACGCGGCGCTTCTTCGGAGACGAGCGTGCCGAACACCGAGTTGATCAGCTGGTCGAGGTTGAGGATGCCGAGGCCGATCGTCACGGGCAGCATCAACCCGAACACCTGGCGGATGCGCGGATCGTGCCAGTCGATCGAGAACTGCAGGCGGAAGTCGATCCGTCCGAGCGCCCCGAAGACCATCAGCAGCTGTACGAACGTCGCTGCCAAGATCGCGATCGCGTATGCATACAGCTGATTGCCGTCCTCGTAACCGCCGTGAAAGTGCGGGCGTAGGAGCACCAGCAGCACGATGATCACGAGGTTCCACACAGCGGGAGAGATCGCCGGAATCGTGAAGTGTTCGTATGACTGAAGGATCCCGACGAGCAAGCCGATCAGTCCGATCAGGAGCACGACCGGGAACAGCACCTGGGACAGGCCGACGGTGAGAGCGTCGAGCGGGGCGTTGAACGTGGGACCGGTCAGCAGCGGCATGATCACGCCCGCTGCAAGCACGAAGATCGCGGTAATCGCGCCGAGCGCGATCAGCATGATCCAGAACAGTGTCGAAGCGAGGCGGAACGCCTCGCGCTTGCGGCCCTGCTGAAGCAGATCTGTGAACACCGGCACGAACGCCGCCGACAGAGCAGCGTTCGCAAATAGGTTGCTCACGAGGTTCGGGATCTGAAAGGCGATCGTGAACGCCGAAGCCGGGCCCGAGGTTCCGAAGAAGCTCGCTGCGACGATTTCGCGTGCAAGTCCCAGCACGCGCGATAGGCCCGTCGCCATTGAGACGATCGCCGTGTTGCGTGCGACGTGTTCTGGCCCGCCACCAGCGCCGCCCCCATCGTCATCGCCCCCGCCGCCCGGACGCCGCTCTGGGCGAGTCAGCCCGCCGTATTCCTCGCCAAAGCTCCCGTCCGGGATGCCGATCACCTCGCCGGGGGGATCCGACCGGGTTCCTCCGGGAGGTTCGTCGGCTCCTGAGACCACGGACAAGGCCGCTATAGTACGGCGCTCTGCGGCGCGCCCGGCGCTTGCTGGCCGCGCCACCGCAGCACCGATCTATGGCCAACATCCACTCCCAGAAGAAGCGAATTCTGCGCTCCGAGCGCGAGCGCCTGGAGAACCGCCGCTACACCTCGACGATTAAGACGCACTTCCGAAGCCTGGAGTCGCTCGCGGACAGCGGCGATGCTGCGGCCGCCACCACGGCCCACCGTGACCTCGTCAGCACGATCGACAAGGCGGTCAAGCGCGGCGCGCTGCATCGCAACACGGGCGCCCGCAAGAAGTCACGAGCAGCCCACGTGCTCGCGGGCACGCGCCCCTCTAGCCAGCAATAGCTTCGATCGCGCGCAGGACGAGCGTGTCCTCGTCCAAGCCCGCGAGCGCCGTGCGGCTGCCCGCCAGCGGCGCGCCTCCGCGCGAGTCGAGCTCGAGGTCAGCGAGCGCCGCCAGCGCCGCGCGCAGGCGCTGAGCGTCGGTGCGCGCGACATCCGCCACGAACCGCTCGGCAGCGCGCGCTGGCATGCGCAGTCCACGCTTGACCTCGGCGACGGACTCGCCCGCCTGCAGGCGCAGCGCAATCGCGAGCGCGTCGCGCAGCCGCCCCGCCATCAGATAGGTGAGGCCCGAGAGGCGCTCGCCCTGCTGGCGCAACCGCAGGTAGGACAGCGTCGCCTCGCGCCCGTCGCCCGCGACGAGCGCATCGGCCAGCCCGTATGCCCGCCACTCGGTCGAGTGAGCTGCGCGGCGCTCGATGTCCTGCGCGCTCACGCGCGTGAGCGCCGCCGCGGGACTCCCCCCCGCCGCCTCGGCCGCGGATGGATCCGCCCCGAAGGCTTCCTCCCCGACAGCGGTGCTGCCTTCGAGCGCAAGCTTCTCGAGCTCTCGCAGCAGCCGTTGCTGGCGATCTCCCACCTGGCCCACGAGCACCTTCGCGGCGGCGTTGTCGAGCGACAGGCCCAGGCGCGCGGCCTGCTGGCGCGCCCATTTGGCCAGCTCCCACGGCCTGACGGTCATCTGCGCCACAACCTGGCCGCCGGCGCGCTTGACCGACTCGTGCAGGGCGATGGGAGCCTTCGCGCGAGCGTCCTCGCGCGCGAACAGCGCGAGCGTCGTGTCGGGCGGCATCTGCGCCATCGTCGCCGCCAGATCCCCCTCGACGTCCGCCTGGCGCCAGCGCTCGACCCCTTCGACCATGACCACGCGCCGGCTGATGGCGAGCGTCATCGCGGCGAGCGCCCCCGCCACGCCTGCCGGCGTGGCCGCATCGCCCTCGAGCAGCTCGACGCTCGCGCCGCCCCCGTCCTGGCCTTCCGCGAGAGCGCGCAGCCCCGCGCGGCGCTCGGCGACCGCACCGTGGTCGTCGCCGTGGATCAGGTACGCGGGCTTCAGCTCGGACATCGACGCCCGAGTGTACGCGGCACCGCCTATCGGACGACTAGGTTCACGAGCTTGCCTGGCACGACTATCTCCTTCACGATCTCTCTGCCGTCGACGTGCGCTCTTACGTTGGGCGCGGCCCTGCACAGGTCCTTCAGCACCTCCGGGCCCGCGTCCGTGCGCGCCTGCACGCGGTCGCGCACCTTGCCGTTGACCTGACATACGAGCTCGTAGACCTCTCTCTCCAGCAGCGCCTCCTCGGCCTGCGGCCATGGCTGCTCCCAAACGCGCTCGCCGGTCAGGCGCTCGTAGATGTCGGCGCACACGTGCGGTGCGAACGGGAACAGCAGCGAGGCGGCCGTGCCGAGGGCGAAGCGCAGCGTGTCCAGCTCGACCGCGTCGCGCAGCCGCGAGCAGTCGTTCAGCAGCTCCATCACGGCGGCGATCGCGGTGTTGAACGCAAACCGTCGCAGATCACCGCTGACCTTGTCGATCGCCCAGTGGGTCTTGCGCAACAGTGCCTCCTCCGCACCGCCGGCCGCGGCCGGACCGGCCAGCTCGGCGCGGGGTGGTCCGGCCCGCTCAGCTGTCTCGGCGGCGAGCCGCCACAGCCTCGAGAGGAAGCGGTGCACCCCCTCCACGCCCTCGTCCGACCAGTCAGCGTCCTGGTCGGGCGGACCGAGGAACAGGATGTAGCAGCGCGCGGTGTCGGCGCCGACGCGCTCGATGATCGCCGCCGGCGAGACGACGTTGCCCCTCGACTTGCTCATCTTGGCGCCGTCCTTGGTGATCATGCCCTGCGTGAACAGCGCCTGGAAGGGCTCCTGGAAGTCGAGGTGTCCGAGGTCGGCCAGCGCCTTGGTGAAGAAGCGTGCGTACATCAGGTGCAGGATCGCGTGCTCGACCCCCCCTATGTACTGATCCACAGGCATCCACTCGCGCAGCGCCGCCTGGTCCCACGCGGCCTGATCGTTGCGCGCGTCGCAGTAGCGTAGGAAGTACCACGAGGAGTCCACGAACGTGTCCATCGTGTCGGTCTCCCTGCGCGCGCTCCCACCACACTCAGGACACTTCGTGTTGACCCACTCCGCCGCAGCCGCCAACGGCGAGCGGCCCTTCGGTGTGTAGTCCTCGACGTCGGGGAGCTCCACCGGCAGCTGATCGTCGGGTACGGGCACCATCCCGCAGCTCTCGCAGTACACGATCGGGATCGGGGCGCCCCAGTAGCGTTGCCTGGAGACCAGCCAGTCGCGCAGGCGGTAGTTGACCGAGGCGTGGCCCTTGCCCTCGCGGTCGAGCCACGCCACGATCGCGCCGATCGCCTCGCGGTTTCCAAGCCCATCGAAGGCGGGGTTCGAGTTCACGAGCACGCCATCGCCGGCATAGGGCAGACCGTCCCCGTCGGCGTCGGCTTGCTCGCCGCCGCCGGCCGGCGCGATCACGCGCCTGACCGGCAGCCCGAACGCGCGAGCAAAGGCGTAGTCGCGTTCGTCGTGGCCCGGCACCGCCATGATCGCGCCCGTTCCGTACTCCATCAGGACGTAGTCGGCGACGTACATTGGGATCTGCTCGCCGTTAACGGGGTTGGTGACCGTCCGCCCGAGCGGCACGCCGGTCTTCGGCTTATCGGCATTGCCGCGCTCCTCGTTGGGCTCGGTGAGCGCGCGATTGACGTACTCGTGGACCGCGTGCTCGTGCACGGTTGCGTGCGCAAGACGCATGACGTCCGGATGCTCGGGTGCCATCACGAAGAACGTGGCGCCGAACAGCGTGTCGGGGCGAGTCGTGAACACGGGATAGTCGATGCCGAGCTCCTCACACCGGAACGTCACCTCGGCACCCTCGCTGCGCCCGATCCAGTTGCGCTGCATAGTCTTGACGTGCTCGGGCCACTCGATCCCGTCGAGGTCACCCAGCAGGCGCTCGGCGTAGTCGGTGATGCGCAGGAACCACTGCTCGAGCTGCCTGACTTCGACCAACGCCCCGCAGCGCTCGCAGCGCCCGTCGGCGTCCACCTGCTCGTTCGCCAGCACCGTCTGGTCTTTCGGGCACCACTTGACCGCGGCCTCCTTGCGGTAGGCAAGGCCAGCGCGAAACAGCTCCAGGAAGATCCACTGCGTCCAGCGGTAGTAGGCCGGCTCGTCGGTGGCGAGCTCGCGCGACCAGTCGATCGAGATTCCCCACGAGTGGAACTGGCGACGGAAGGAGGCGATCGATTCGGCGGTGGACTCGCGCGGGTGGACACCGGTCTTGATCGCGTGGTTCTCGGCCGGCAGCCCAAATGCGTCGTAGCCCATCGGGTGCAGCACGCGAGCGCCGAGGCGGCGGTGGAAGTGGGCGATCGCATCGCCCACCGAGTAGCACTTCAGATGGCCGATGTGCGGCTCGCCGCTCGGGTACGGCAGCATCTCGAGCACGTAGGAGCTCGGCGGTTGCGCGCCGGTCCTCGCAAGCCCGCCGCGGCCGTCTCGGCGCGCCTCGCCGGCGCCCTCGTTCGAGACCTCCCAGGTGCGCTCGCTCGCCCACACGGCCTGCCAGCGGGGCTCTATCTCATGCGGGTGGTATCGATGCTCGGCCATCGGCAGTCGCAGGTTAGCGACAGCGAGGTTACGGTGAGGACGAGGCAGCGAGCACGCTATTTCCCGCTACAACGACCTTGATGCGCCCGCGCGATGGACTCACCTCCCTTGTCTGCAAACCCGCGCTCGCAGGGCTCAGCACCTCTACGCGCACCCGCTGCGCACTGCGCAGCACGACGGCTTGCGCTCGCGCTTGCTCGTTGTCGAGAATCAGCTGAATCGCGCCCGCGGCGTTCGGCACCGTGGCCGGGGGCGCCCTCACAGCGGTTGCCACGAGGCCTCGCACACCGGCTACAGGCTGCAGCGAGGAGCCGACGGGCAGCCACTGGTTGAGCGCGACCAATGCGCTCTCGAGCGGCCGAGCGAAGACCTGTTCGCCACGGACGGTGAATGGATCGTAGGGACCGCCGCTGAAGTGGAAGCGCACCTCCCGGAAACCGGTCTTCAGCGCGGCGAGGACGAAGCGCACGGCCCACACGGCAGCTGCTGGACTGTCCGAGACCCCTCCCCTGCCGCCGCACGAAGCGGAGTTGGCCTCAGATACGATCGCTGGAACCTGCGCCGCGTTTGCGTCCGCGACGACCCACGCAAATCTACGAGGCGCGTTGGCCGCGCGCGCCGACAGCAGTCCCCCGATTGTCACCGCCTTCGGGCTGGCGCAAGCCGTCAGCGGATATAGATGGACGCCCACCGTCTGCTCGTGGAGTTGGGCGATGACGCGGGGGAGTTCGCGCTGCCAGTGCGCGGGGTTCGCCAATTCCGGCCCTTGTACCGGGGCACTCCCGAGCGCCTGTTGCAGATACGACGCCACCTGCAGATACAGGTTCACCGCTGCCGCTTCTTCGTCGCTCTGCGGCTTGGCCAGCGAGGAGTAGTTGGGAAGATCGTAGAGGTCCGGCTCATTCCCGAGCGAGAAGTCAAGCCCAGCGGTGGCGGCGCTCTGCGCAGCGGCCACCATCGGCGCCGCCCACGAGAGCGCACCGGTCTTCGCATTGATGCCCACCGTGAGTGGGTCGCGCGCGGTGCTCAGCAGACAGTGAAGCTGACCCCAGAAATCAGCGGGCAACGGGTACAGCGTGGCTGTTTCCCAGGAAGCGGGCGGGCCGCTCAGCACACCACTGGGCGCGGTCATATCTTGGCTGACGCCGGCCAAAGCCAACGGCGGGGATCCGAGTCGCAGCAGCTCCGCGACCAGGGCGGGAGGCGGGCACGCACCGGCGCCGAGGTCCTCGGCCATCACTGGGTACTCGAGCGACAAGCCGACGGGAAGCATCGTGACTCGAACGCCCGCGCCACCGCCGACGCCGTGACCCAATGTGACTTCCGGCGGGCGCGCCGCTGCGGGTGGTGCACCGCTTGGCCCGCGTTCGGGCGTCGCGGCCAGTGAGCGCTCAGGGCTCCAAGCGTAGCCGAACAGTGACAGCGCAAGCGCGAGCGCTGGTACCAGCAGGATCAGCGTGCGTTGCTGGCGCGCCATCGCCGCAACATAGCGCGAACTCCACCTCCCTTGACGAGGTCTGCGATCAGCCGAAGAGGCCCGTGCGGATCAGCGCGGCGGCGTCGCGAGCGTCGATCGCGATCGAGGGGCTGGCCGCAGAGGCGTGGTAGACGCGACCGCTGGCGGCGCCGCGAACCCGGACGGCTCGCACGCCGAGGTAGCGCAGCGGCACGTTGGCCGCTCGCGCAGTTGGGGGGACCGTCGCGGCCCGCGGCGCGGCCCGTGGCGCTGCCCGCCGTGGCGCGGCGCTCCGGTCCCGCTGACGCAGCGCGGCGCTCGCCGCGGCCCGCTTTTGGCCACAACAACCCATCTTATGGCCGGCCCGCGTCCGCCAACAGGTCCACATCCAGCTCCTCGCGCGACGCCACGAGCCGCTGCAGCGCGCAGGCGACGCCGGAGAGCGCGCACCAGCTCACGGCCCGCTCGCCGGGGCGCCGCGCGACGAACGGCACGAACCCGGCGGCGACCCACACGCTGATGCAATCAAAGCAGTCCATCAGCTCCCCGAGTGTCCCGCTGCCTGCCTGGACCCGGAGCTTGGCGATCACGTCGGCCGGTCCATCCTCGAGGGCCACGAGGTGGGTAAGGCGCCACACGGCTAAGCCGGCGAGCGCGAACCGGAATGCGCGCTCGCCGCCAGGATCTCGTTGCACGCGGGGTTCACCCTCGGGCAATCGCCCCGAGCGCATGGACCTCGCCAGCGTCGAGCTCGAGCGGGGGCGGGCACACCCCGACGCCGATGGTGAAGTCGCTGCGGTTCCAGTAGGCAAAATCGGTGTCACAGTCAACGACCGTCCGAGACCACGCTTGCAGCTCGAGGTCATAGCAGCATGGCTCTGGGAAGGCCTCGGCTGCGCTGATCGTCAGTCGGATCGTCCCGCCCTGCCAGACCGGCGCGGTCGCCCCCTCGGCCAGCGCCTGGCCGTAGTACGGGCCCACGACGTCGCCGGACACCAGCGTCAGTTCGCTGGTCGACTGAGCGAGCAGATCGACCGCGAGGCTGCTGCCGTAGACGGCGATCAACGAGTAGGAGCCGAGATTGCCGCTGAGGTCCTGGGCGAGGAATTCGACTTCGAGCGTGCCGCTTGCCGCGTCGACCGTTCCGCACACCGACACCGGGCTGCCGTCAACCTTGACCGAGATGATGTTTGTGTTCGGCTCGGTGACGCACAGGTGGGTCGAGCCGGCTCCGCATGGCAGGATCGCGGCGGGGTCGGGTTCGACCCGATTGTTGAACGCGAGCACCCAACCGTTGGCCTGTTCCGGATCGCCGCACACGGGGAGCACCTCGCCGCCCAAGGCTGTGTAGGTCAGACCCGAGACCACGGGCGGACCTTCGACTTCGCCGCTGCCCGCGTCCCGCCAGCCGACCACTCGGAACTGGTAGACGCCGTCGGCGAACTTGGACGAGTCGATCGGCACGACGAGGAACTCGTTCGAGGTCCAGAACGCCGCGCCGGGGAGCCCGGGCGAGGCTTCGTAGTGCTCCCGGCTCTCGACGACGTTGACGGTGCTCGACGTCCCCTTGACGACCCGGTTGCCGAACGGGAATGGCGCGGCACCCGACGGCCACACCGTCGGCGGCGGCACCGGCTGCAACCAGGACCGCGAGAACGCTTGCGCGGCGCCCGGTGGCAGGTCGACCCATTCAGAGCCGTTGAAGTACTGGATCTCGTAGTAGTCGACGCCGCTCATGATGTTGGCGTTGGAGATCTCGACGGTGCCACCGAAGGCGCGATCGCCGTTGGCCGAGGCGGCACCCGGCGCGACCCAACCCGGGAACAGGTATCCGACCGGCGTGCTCGGCGTGCCCGGGGGGTTGCCGCCGACGTCGTTGATCGGCTCCGAGCAGACCTCGGCGACGTCGAGGCATTCGCCTTCGATGCACGGCTCGCTCGGACACGACCGGCGACAGCAGGCGAGTTCGTTGGCGACGAGCGTGACCTGAGTGGTCTGAGCGATGTCGACTCGAACCTGGTCGATTCCCTCGTCCAGCAGCACGGTGCCGGGTTCGTTGCAGTCCTGTGTGACCTTGAAGATCAGGTCCACGTCGCAATCCCACCAGGGCCACCACGGCCACCACGGCCAGACGCGCAGCGCGCTGAGCTCCGCCGAGCTCGGCAGCTTGGCCAGGAGGCTCGCGCGGAGCTGCTCGAGCCGCTGGGCGTCGGTCGGGGCGAGCGGCCCGCGGATCGAGGCGGCGGGGCCGAGCAACTCACTGAACACGCTCAGGCTCGGCTGCGCGCTGACCCGGCCGAGCTCGATGCGAGGGTCCTGCTCCAGGGTCGCGCTCACGCGGGCGATCAGGTCGGGGTCGATCTCCCACACCCGATCGCGCCACCACCACCACGGCCACCACCCGCAACACCACGTGAAGTCGATTTCGAACGTGCCGTTGAGGTCCGTGGTGGCACAGCCCAGCTCGCTGGGTGCTCGTCCACCAGAACCACCAGTCGACGTCGTACGCGCAGACGGTGGCGCCGGGCACCGGGCTGCCGTCGGCACAGACGACCTGGCCGCGGACCACGAAGCTACGGCACCACTCGAGCCACCACCACCAGTAATAGGGCGAGACGACGACGGGCTCGATCGAGAGCTTCCGGCTCTTCGCCCACCGGCTGCCGGGGACGTCAACGCTGATCGTCTGGAGATTGACCAGGTCGAGCTCGGACGCGGTCGCCGGCCCGACCAGCAGCTGTAGCGGGCCGGGAAACTCGGCGAAAGGCAGCGCTACCGAAGCATGCCGGCCGGGCTTGGCCCGCACGGTCTTGGCGCTCAGCGAGCCGTCTCGGGCGCGAGCGAGGACTCGCAGCTCCTGCGGTTCGGCGTCGGTCGCGATCTGTGAGGCGTCGAGCGAGACCTCCAAAGTGAACTCCTCGCTGCTGGCTGGCATCTTGCCCACCTTTCAGAATGCATCGATCAGTCAGAACCCGCGCGGGACGAGGATTCACGACGCTGCCCTCGAAGAGGCCCCTCTGGAGAGTCCCTCAAGTGCTACGGCCGAACAACTACTGACCGCGAGCAGACCGGTCAAGCAGAGTGGACGGATGATCGATTCACCTGGCGCGAGCCGTCGTCCTGTGCTTCGAAGCGGCTCCTCGCCCGCAGCGCCTCCACGATCTCAGGTGGCGCCTTCCGGGGCGAGCCGGCGTCGAACGGCGGCTGCGGGTCGTACTCGATCCCCAGCTGGATCGCCTGGGCGACCACGTCACCGGCGATCCGGGCGGCGAGCGTGAGGGCCATGTCGATGCCGGCGGAGACTCCGGCGGCGGTTACGAGCTTCCCGTCGAATACGACCCTCTCCTCGACGGGCTCGGCGCCCAGCCGGCGCAGCTCCTGCATGGCAAGCCAGTGGCTGGTCGCACGCTTGCCGTCGAGCAGCCCGGCCGCGGCGAGGACCAGCGAGCCGGTGCACACCGCGGTCGTCCACGTGCTCGTGCGGTCGGCCTCCTTCAGCCAGTCGAGCACGGTTCCGCCTGCACGCGTGGCGACCTCTCCCGGCCCGCCGGGAACGAGCACGATGTCGGGCCGTTCGACGTCCTGGAGCGCGCGCTCTGCGATGAGCGTGAGCATGCCGTTGTCGGTACACACCGGCCCCGGCTCGACGGCGGCGAACGTAACGCTGGCACCGGGAAGTCGGCTGAGCACCTCGTATGGCCCGATCGCGTCGAGCGCGGTGAAGCCGTCGTAGAGGACGATCGCGATGTTCATGTGACTGTCTCCTTCGTGGTGGGGGTGTGGAAGCGGCGCCGATACTCGGCGGGAGCGACCTCGAGCGTGCGCAGGAACACGCGGCGCATGGTCTCGGCGGTTCCAAAGCCGCAGCCGGCGGCGATCGCGGCGACCGGATCAGCGGTGGCCTCCAACCGCTGGCGCGCAGCCTCCAGACGCACCCGCTCTACGTAGCGCGCAGGGGTCACCCCGGTCTCGGCGCGAAAGGCGCGAGCGAAGTGACGCGGGCTCATGTGCGCGCGGAGGGCGAGCGCGTCGACGGAGTGATCGCCGGCGATGTCCTCGAGCACCGCCCGCTGGATCTCGCGCAGCGGCTCGCGCTGCGGCTGCTGCGCGACGAGCGTGGCGCTGAACTGCGACTGGTTGCCCGGGCGACGCAGGAACAGCACGAGCTGACGGGCGATCAACAGCGCGGCGTCGCGGTCGAGGTCCTCCTCGACGAGCGCCAGCGCAAGATCCATGCCGGCGGTCACGCCGGCCGACGTCCAGATCGACCCGTCGCGCACGAAGATCGGCTCGGGGTCGACGAGCACCTTGGGATGCAGTCGTTGCAGCTCCTGCGCGGCCGCCCAGTGCGTGGTCGCGCGGCGGCCGTCGAGCAGGCCGGCGCGGGCGAGCAGGAAGGCGCCGGTGCACACGGAGGCTGTTCGTCTTGCCCTTGATGAGGTGTCGGCGATCCAGTCGAGGAGCGCCGGGTCGCTCGCCGCCGCGCCGTGGCCGTATCCACCCGCGACGATCAGCGTGTCGATCGGCTTGCGCGCCTCACTCAGGCTGGCGTGCGGGGTGATGGTCAGGCCGCTGGAGGTGCGCAGCGGCTTGCCGTCGCGACTGAGCACGCGCACCTGATAGCGGTGCTCACGGCGATCGGCCGCGTCGATCAGGAGTTGGGCTCCGGCGAACACCTCGAGTGGACCGGTTACGTCGAGGCTCTGGACGCCGGGGTAGGCGACGATGGCCACATGGCGGGTGTTGCGCGCTGCGTGCACGTCCCGATCATCGCTTAGCGCGAGCCTGTCCGCAAGGACAGATTTCCCACGTTTTCTGCCATGTGGGTGGGGCGGCGTCCGGGCCGAGCGGCCGGGCGGCGTCCGCAGCTGCGGCGCAGGTCCGGGCGCGGCCCGACACCGCGCTTTACGATGACCGCGTGGAGGAGTATCTGGACGAGGCCCAACAGTTCGCGGACGACGCCGATCCCGACGCTCTCAGCGCGGCGGCTGGCCGCGTGGCGAGCATCGTCGGCGCCGCCGAACACGCCGCGTCGGAGCTGCGCGAGCAGGCCGAGGCACGCGCCCGCGAACGGATCGCAGAGGCCGACCGCGCGGCGGAGAACCGCGTGCTGGCAGCCGAGGAGGAGGCCGAGGAGCTCCTCAGCACGGCCCGCTCGCAGGCGCAGGCCGACAGGAACGAGACGCTGTCGGCCGCGAAGGCGCTCCAGGCAGAGGCCGAGCAGGCGCGCGAGCAGGCGGCGCACGCGCTGGAGCAGGCGCACGCGGAGGCCTCGCGGGTGCTCGAGCAGGCGCATGACGAGGCGTCGCTGGCGCTGGAGCAGGCGCGCGTGCAGGCGGACCGGCTGCTCGCCGATGCGCACACGGAGTCCGCGCAGGTCAGAGCCGCGGCGAACGAGGAATCGGAGCGCGCGCGGACGTCGGCCAGGGAGGACAGCGAACGCCTGCGCGCGGGCGCTGAAGAGCAGTCGGAGCGGCTGCTGGACAGCGCGCGCGAGGAGGCCGATCGCATCGCGCGGGAGGCGCGCGAGCAGACCGACGCGCTCCTGGCGGCCCGCGCCGAGGAGCTCGCGCGGCTGCGCACGGACGCCGAGGATCAGGCGCGAGAGCTCAGGGCGCAGGCACGGGACGAAGCCCGCGCGATAACCAGCGAGGCGCATGTCGTGGCGCGCGAGATCATGAGCGAGGGCACCGAGGTCTCGCGCAACCTGCGCGAGCTGTCGGCCTCGCTGCGCAACAACGCCGAGCGCCTGCTTCGCGACGTGCGTCTCACCCACGGCGGCATGACCGCGCGCTTGGACCAGGTCACCACGGGCACCGAACGGGAGCCGCGCGAGGCCGCCGGTGCGTCCGCCGGCAGCGATCCGGACCAGCCGCGGGGACGACGAAGGTCGAGCGGGGGCGGCCCGAACGACGACCTCGACGTGCCCGAGTTCATACCGCGCGGGTGAGGCACGGGGCCGCAATAGCTACACTTGCGGACACTGAACATGGGGCTATAGCTCAGCTGGGAGAGCGTCTGGCTGGCAGCCAGAAGGTCGTCGGTTCGAGCCCGACTAGCTCCACCTTTGAGACAGCGCATCAACCGCCAGCCATCGCTGCCTGGGCCTCGGCGAGCTTTGCCCGTATTTTGTCGGTTCCCTCCTTGAAGTCGAGCACGGGGCGCACATCCCAGGTGACCATTCCAAACAGCGGGTAATCCGTCATCAGGTCGAGAACCTCGCGATGGGAGCCGGCGTTCGTGATGCTGAAACCGCCCCCCTCGAGGAACCCGTAGATGCAATCAAACGTGCCATCGCCCGCCTTTCCCTCGAGCCAAGCCATGGCCGCGTCGAACTGCTCAGGCGTAGGAGGCATAGGGCCGGGTGTCGCATTGATCATGAACTTCATGTGAGCTCCTTCCGGATACCGGGTTTGCTTGCTCCCAGTATCCCACCCGGCCGGCATCGGCGGAGTCGAGATCCGGTGATGACACGAGCCGGCGCCGTCCTTGGCGTTCGTCTTCCGGGCCCCACTAGTCTGAACCGGCTCCCAGCGGCGCCCGCCAGCTCTACCGCTGCTCTAGCAAGCCGCAATCAGGGGTAGGTGACCTTGACCTTGGCAGCGGGTTCGAGCATACCCGTGTCTTCGCCGAACTGCAGAACGCCCACGTAGCATATGAGTGTGGTGGGCTGATGTGCACGCATGCCTTCGGGACAGAGCTGCGCCTCGAAAGGTCTCTTGAAGCGGCCCTTGGCATCTGTTTCGACCGTCTCTGCGTTTTCGGTGATGCACGGATATTTGGGCGCGAGCCAAAAGAGGGCACCGCACTCCGTGAGCGAGACCATCGTATGCGCGGGAAAGCCGCTGCCCGCGATGGTCGTGTCGGTGTTGACCATGACCTCGGCGGGGTGTGCCTTGAGCTTCTCAGTCCCCGCCGTTGCCTGTGCCACTGCGACGGGCGCGATCACAAAGAGTGCCGCCAGCGCTCCCGCTGCACGGAAGCGTGTCTTCCCTGCGTCAAACATGGTTCCTCTCCTCTCGCGATCGAATCGCCGAAGCTGATGGCCCTGCCATTGACCTGCGGAATTTAGCGCGACCCAGGCCGCCGCGCATTTTGATCCGGTTACCGGCGGACCGTCGCGCCCTGTGCCCTCGCCTGACCGACAACCCGATCGAAGCTCCGTTGGGAACGATGCCGCTCTGTGATCAGGCCGCGACACCACATCTTCGTCGACTCGCGTGCTTGGTGGCAGGAGCTGCCCAAGGAAGGCTTCGGTATAGATCTGGATGACCAAATAACTAGTTTTTTACATTCTCCGACTGACCGTATTGATAGAAGACCCTCCGGCCGCGGCTCTGCTGACAATGCGGGTAGCCTAATCTATGTCGGGGTCCTCGCTCGGAGGAAACCCGCCCTCGGGCTCGCCGAGCTTGCGTGCGCGCACACCCTGATAGACATCGACCGGTGTGTATGACATCACGGCATTGAGCAAGTCCTCGAAGAACCGTGGAAGTGCGAGGGTACGTGCCGGATCTTCGACGGTACCCAGAACTAACGTCTCCTCATCCCAATCGGCGACGAGCAGCGCAGTGGCATCGAAAGGACCGTCGGGCCGGCGTAGCCGTACGAGGAGATCGCGCAGCAGCTCGAATGCGCCACCCTCGGACACGTTCGAGCGTACGAGATATGCGAAACCCATCGCCGCCAGTGGGTAGCGGTCACGCAGATTGTGAGCCTCGCCGATGGCCTCCTCGTATCGGTTGTTCTTGTTGTTGAGGTAGCTGGAGAATTGTGTCTTGCCGGACACGAGTACGTCGGGGCCCCTAAGCCAGTCAGAGAGAACGACAGCATCGACCTGCTTCTTATAGAAGCGGCCGAGTACGTTCGTCTCCGAGCCGCCGAGCTTGATGCGCCCCAGGCTCATAATCGCCTGGCGCAACGGCGCGGGTTTCAACCGCTGGGATGCGAACGACTCGTACTCATCGAGGACTCTCATGAGATGGTCGATGGCGTCCTCGACACTCTTCATCTCAGGGGAAAGGGCTCTCGGTATCCGCAGGCGCGGGAACACTGTGCTCGGATCAAACCCCGCGCGTCGCAGCTCGTGGGCGACATAGGCGTCAAGGGACTTTGCCACACGACCAGATGGCTGGCTCTCGGCGTGGCCCTGTTCGATGGGAACGGCTAGAAGCGCGCGCAGCATCGCGTAGTCCGGGACGTAGTGGCGCTCGCCTTCGTGCGAGCCTGGTGGATGCGTCCACGGCGCAGGGTCAGCGTCCGCCGCCTCCAGGATGGAGTCGAGCTCTGCTAGGACATCAGGTTTTTTAGACGGTTTCGCGATGCGGCTCAGTTTGCCGCGTGCGACGGACGCGAAGCAGCGTCGCAGCATCCCGGATCGCCACAACCTCGTCGTTGCTGAGGCCAAGTGCGCCCTTGAGCAAGACTCGATCGACCTCGGCCACCACGGTCCACCACTCGCCGCGCTTAAGGGCAGCATCGAGGTTCGGGCTCTGTGGCGACAACGCACGCCACGCCTTCTCAAGCGCATCAGGTCCTGGCACCGGAAGACCAGACGCCTCGCTCGGCTCCATCTTGAGGATGCCACCCCCATAGCCGCGGCCCATCACCTCCCCACCCAGCATCGTCAACGAGTTGAGGGCGAGCAACGGCAGCGCGTTGCGTGCTTCGGCCGGGACACCATCGTTCAGCCGTAGCCCGAGCATCGAGTTGACGAACGTCGTCCGCGCGGCATTCGTAATCAGCCGCGGATAGCGATGCGACATGTACGTGAAGAACAAGTCAGGTACGGCGACAACCGGAGGACGCCACCAGGGATCGCGCACCGTGCACTTGTAGGCGTCGGGGACTTTGCACTCGCGACCGTACTCCAGATATGCCGCCAAGCCCTTGCTGCGTGTCTTCTTGTCGGGGTAGAGCAGCCACACGCGCTGGCCGGACAGCTTGAGCTCCTCCCATTGAGCGCGGGAGAAGGAAAGCCCCTTGAGATGCCTGGTGCCAGGTGGGCTGATGCGTCTCAGCTGTTTCTCGGCGATGTCGTACTTCAGCCGGGTGACCTCTGAGACCGCGAAATAGTCGTTAGCCCCCGTGACCGTTCCGAGCGTCGGCGCTCCGTACTCATCCAGCCGCGCCATCCGGTCGGTGACCGATCGGAATAGCTGGCGCACATCGAGAGATAGCGCCAGATCGCTCCACTTGCCCTCGGCTGCGGGCTTGGCTCCGACAGGGTCCAGAGGATGCACGTCGGCGAGGTCATCGGCGCTATCGACATGAAACAGGCAAAACGAGTCGCAGGGGCCTTCGCCGCGCGCGACGAGCAACACGACTTTCTCGTCGGCGCCGTGAAATTGAAGGCGCTCGAACATCACGAGGTTGACAACGGCGAACCGCCTCCTTAGCCAGCGCCTGATCGGCTCGGCGTAACCAACGGTCAGCAACTCGGCAGGCAGCACCATCGCTAGGCGCCCGCTGGGCCGCAGAAAGGCCGAGGCATGTGCGAGTGTCGCCGCCCAGGACGAGGCAAGGCCGGACAGCCGGACGCCCTGCTCGAGAGCGGCCGCCACCGAGCGCCTCCGCACCTGCCCGCGATGCTCTTGGTAGCGAACGAACGGCGGGTTGCCGATCACGGCGTCCTGCCAGCCGACCTGATCCCCAAGATGTGCTGGCGTGGGCAGCTCGAAGAAGTCCGAGCGCACGAGGTTAGCCCCGGCACCCGCCGCTGCGAGCAGTGAGCCCGAAGCGTCAAGCGACGGCTGGTGCAGATCGACACCGGTCAGCTGGGCCGCAATCCCCTCGGGAGTGGCCCCGAGCGCCTTGAGCCGCTCGGCGGCGGCGAGGAGGAAGACGGCCTCGCCGCACGTCGGGTCCAAAACGCGAGCATCAGCCGAGCGGATCGCCCAGCCGCCAAGGAAGTCGGCAATCGCCGGCGGTGTGAAGAAGGCGCCACGCACCTTCCGCTGCGCCGCCGGGTCTGCTGGTCTTCGTGGCATACGCACGCTGACTTTACCGACGCGGCCGGACGGGAACATATGTTCGACCTGTGTCCGCCCGCCAGCGCTCAACGCTCCTTCTGGCGATCTTCGGCGTCGTTGTTGAGCCCTGTGATCACGTGATCCATCAGTTCGGCCGTTCAGCGATCTCGCATCGTGGAGCATCCTTGGTGGCCATAGCAGTTCTGCTACGATGCCGCGGATGGCCGTGATCCCTCAAGGCAAGCTCCGCAACGACATCGCCGCCGTGCTGCGACGCGCCGAACAAGGTGAGCGCTTCACCGTGACCGTGGCAGGACGTCCTGTCGCCGAGCTCGGTCCGCTGCCAGGAGCGCGTGCGCTCGCAGCGCCAGAGCGTCTCGCGGCCATCCTCGCCGATAACCTACCCGACCCCGACTTCGCCGAGGATCTGCGCCGGATGCGCCAGGAGGACGAGGAAGCAGCGCGCGATCCGTGGGCAGCCTGATCGACACGAGCGTCCTTGCGGGTGCGCGCAACGTCGGAGAGCTCACCGAGGGCTGGGCCGTAAGCGTGGTCACGGTGGGAGAGCTAGAGGCGGGCATCCTGATCGCAGGGGACGAGACCACCCGGGCACGCCGCCTCGCGCTGCTGGCCGCTGTGCTCGCCGAAGCGCCGGCGCTACCTATCGATCGCCACATTGCTGTCCGCTACGGCGAGCTACGCGCACACGCCGGCCGGCAGCCGAGCAACGATCTTTGGATCGCCGCGACTGCGCTGGCGCACGACTTCACGCTCGTCACCGCGGATGAGCGCCAAGCGGCGTTGCCGCTTGTGCGATCGACGCTGGTTGACCACTAGACGCTGGTTGTCCTCATCGAGTACAGCCGCGTACGGGCACCCGCTCGATCGCGCGGCCTCGTGGTACCATCCCCGCCGCCACCTGGTATCCAAGGGGGGTGGCATCACTAGGAGAAAGGTCGGAGAATATGCACGTGCGACGCACGCTTACAGTAGTTGCAGCCTGCGCGGTCACCAGCTTGGCGCTGGTCACGACCGCGGCTCAGGCAACGCCGTCCGCCACTGGTGGCAATGGATCGGCGTCCGGTGTCAAAGCATCGAAATTCCCGAAAATCAAAGGCGATGCCTTCTACTATTTCTGTGCCACCGGCTTTTCGGGGTGCCCGGCCGAATACTATTTCGTGGTCAAAGGCAAAACCAAGACCTGGGAATTCTATGGCGATACCAACGTCGGCGGCTTCACCGCGAAATACAAAAAAAACCCGTACACGTATTTCTATTACGACGAGGGCATCAATGAAGAGTGCCTCCTCGTTGCGCTGAAAGTCAAAGGTGGCTACGACGAAGGTGGCTTCTATTGCTACGACGAAGAAATCGGCGAATACGTACTGTACGAAGACTGGTACGCGTACAAGTAGGCTGACGGCTTGGGATTTGTTCCCGCGCGCGATCGCTCCCCTCGAGGGATCGTCGCGCGGGGACGTCTCCCCAACTCGCTCGATGATCTCCGTCGGCGTCGGGCTCCGCACCTCGCCCGCGCCGAGCCCCTCGGCTTGAGGGCCCGGGTCAAGCCTCCGGCGGCGCGCCCGCGGCGGCGAGCGCCGCGATGAACGGCTCTCGTAGCGCAGCGTCGCAGTGCTCGCGCTCGAGCGCTCGCTTGTCCGCGTCCGGGTCCGCGCCGGCCGGGTAGTCGAGCCCCGGACCACACGCGAGCGTAAGCGAGGAACGCCCATCCCAGGGCGGCCCTTGGAAGGTCGCATCCACCGTGATACGTCGCCCCTCGAAGGTGAGCGTCAGGTAGCGGTGCACGTCGATCAGCCCGTCGACCGGGATCGCGTCGGCGATCGGCCGCCCGAACAGCTCGAGGGCACGACTGCGATCGAGCTCGTACACGCGATGCACGAGCGCCGGCTCGGTCTCGGGGAAGCGTTCGGCCAGCACCTGGGCGAGGAACAGGTGCTTGGTCGAGCACGTGCCGCGGCCCTCGCTCAACATGCCGTCCACGCTGTTCTCGCGCGGGCGTCCATACGGCAGTGCGCGAACGGCTTCCACCAACTCCACGAGCGAGCAGTCCGGACGGAAAAGAGCGCCGAGGGCAGCGCGTTCACGATCGCCCAGGTGCGGCCATAGAGCCCGATGGCCGATGAACTCGAACAGCCTGACGCCGCGTTGCAGCGGCCGGGGTTGCTCGAGCAGGCGGTGCGCGCCGACGCAGAAGGGCGGGGCCTGCTCGAGGGCCAGGCTGACGAAGCCCGCGCGCTCGAAGGTCTCGAGCACGTGGGGGACGAGGTCCGGCGGATGGCGGTGGCGGGTCCAGATGACCGTGGCGTGCGGGGCGCAGAGCTGGTCGAGATGCTCGATCACGTTGGCGACGTCCGCCGCCGCGATGTTGCCGAACACGCCGCAGATGAGGATCACGTCGGCCGGGATCGCGCCCACGTAGGCGTCGGTGAGCGACGCGTCCGCCGCGATCACGTGGACCGCGTTGAGACCCACCGAGCGCGCGGCGCGCGTCGCGAGCAGCACGTTCTGCGCGTCCAGCTCGACCAGGCGAGCGCTTACGTCCGCGCACCGAGGGTGCTCGGCGAGCACGCCGATGAGGTCGTGCCCCTGCCCCGCACAGACGCTTATCGCCCGTATCGGCCCCGGCGGGGCCCGGTCCAGCGCGGCGCGCACCTGAGCCTGCACGAGGGCAAGACGGCGCACCAGCGCAGAGTCGGGGTTCTCGTAGGCTGAGTGCCACGCCTGCCAGTCCACGCACTCGGGTGAGACCGCGTCCGCTGCCATGACCGCCGACTCTACATGTCGCTCAGGCGCCTGAGCGGGATCCTGTAGCGGCGGCGAGCGGCGCTCACGCGTGGCGTGGCTCGGCCATCGCGGCGAGCCCGCGCAGGAACACTTCGAACATCGTCGTGTAGAGGCCGTCGTCGAGCTCGGGGTCGATGATGCGGTCGAGCAGGAAGCCGTCGGTCATGAAGAACGCGATCGTGGCGACATCGCCGTGGGGGAGCGCCGGCTCGAGCTCGATCGCGGCGGCCCAGCGCGCGAACACGTCGGCCATACGGGCTCGCAGCGCGCGCTGGCGTGCGGCGAACTCGGCGCGGAACGCGTCGTTGCGGGCGGCGTGGGCGGCGAACTCCTGATACAGCCGCGGCCACTCGGGGTCGCGGTCGATGTTGAAGAGGAACTCGCCGGCCGCCTGACGGACCTCCGCGGCCGGCTCGCCGGAGCCGGCCATCGCGCTGTCGATGCGCTCGAGCTCGGCTGCGAACTTCTCGTCGAGCATGACCAGGAACAGCTCCTCCTTGCTCTCGAAGTTCGCGTAGAACGCGCCCTTCGTGTAGCCGGCTTCCTCGGCGATGCGGTCGATCGAGGCGCCGTGCATGCCGTGCGTGCAGATCGAGCGCGAGGCCGCGCGCAGCAGCGCGGCGCGGGTGGCGGCCTGACGTTCGCTGCGCGTGGGGCGTGCGCCGCGGCGCGCTCCGGTGGCGCTCAAGCCAGGGCCGCCTCGGCGTCGGGCGTCGGCGCGGCCGCGGCCGCGGGCGCGCGGCAGCGCCCGACGAGCACCTCGGCGTCGTGGCGCGGCGTCTCGGTGATCGCGCGACGGTACACGCGCTCGGATTCGGGCCGCGACGGGGTGAGCGTGCGTCGCAAGACGAGCTCGCGCAGCACGGTCTCCATCTCGAACTGGGCGAAGGCCGCACCCAGGCAGCGGCGCACGCCGCCGCCGAACGGGATCCAGGTGTAGGTTTGGGGCGCGCGCCCGCCGGACTGCTCGAGGAAGCGCTCGGGCCGGAACTGATCCGGCTGCGGGTAGATGTCGGCGCGGCGGTGGACGAGGTGGATCGACGGCGTGATCGAGACGCCCGCGGGCAGCAGGCGCCCGCCGATCTCCATCGGCTCCGCGAGGCGGCGCACGACGACCGAGATCACGGGGCGTAGGCGCAGCGTCTCCTGGACGACCGCTACCAGGTAGCCGTTCTCGCCGGCGCGCACCTCCTCGGTGAGCCGCTGGAGCTTCTCGGGATGGCGGCACAGCCGCTCGACCGCCCAGGCAAGCGCGTTGGCGGTGGTCTCGTGACCGGCTACGAGCAGCGTGACGAGCTCGTCGCGGAGCTCGTCGTCGCTCATCGGGCTGCCGTCCTCGTGCGTGGCCTGCAGCAGCAGCGACATGATGTCGTCGCGCTCGGCCAGATCGCCGGCCTGCCGCCGGTGGGCGATCTCCTCGAAGATGGGCCGGTTCACGCGCTCGAGCTCGCGCCGGAAGGAGGCAAGCCGCGGGACGCGGTCGGGCCCGAGCATCATCAGCACGAGGCCGGCGAGCGGATTGGTGGAGATGTCGAGCAGCCGGCGAAGCTCGTGGCGCAGGCGCTCCAAGCGCGGACCCTCGGAGACGCCGAACACCGCGCGCAGGATGATCTCGAGCGTCATCGCCTGCATGCGCGGGCGCAGCGGATAGGGCGTGCCGATCGGCCAGCGCTCGATCTCCACCGCGGCGATGTCGGACATCAGCTCGCCGTAGCGCTGCATCCGCGCGCCGTGGAAGGCGGGGAGCATCAGCTTGCGCTGGCGCAGATGCGGGTCGTCGTCGAGTAGCAGCACCGAGCTCGGCCCGAGCACCGGCAGCAGAATGCGGTTCCCCTGGCCCGCGTGGAGCAGGCGCGGATCGCCCGTGAACACCTGCTTGATCGCGTCCGGATCGGACGTGACGACCCATGTGCCTTCGTTTTCGATCTTGAGCGTGAACATGTCGCCGAATCGCGCCTGACAGGTGTCCATCAGCCACTGCGCGCGGCGCATCCAGAGCACGCTCTGGACGGCGCGAGGCAGGCGGGGCCCCGGAGGGAGGCCGGCAAGGGCATCTCGCATACCGACCGGTATCCTTTCGCGTACCACTCAGAATGTCAAGCTCGGGCAGGCGAGACGCTGTGTGCGCAATCATCCGCTCGTGAGCCTGCTCGCTGTGAAGGTGTTGCTCGCCCCCAGCTTCGTGGTCGGCGCGTCGCTCGTCGCGCGCCGCTTCGGGCCGCGGGTCGGCGGCCTGATCGCGGGGCTGCCGGTCGTCGCGGGCCCGATCCTGCTCGCGTACGCGCTCGCCCACGGGAGCGCGTTCGCGGCGGGCGCGGCCGCGGGCACCCTGCTGGGGCTCGTGTCGCTGATCGCGTTCGTGGTCGTGTACGCGCGCCTGGCTCCTCGCCTGTTCTGGGGTGCGAGCATGCTCGCCGGCTGGATCGCGTTCGCCGCGGCGACCGTTGCGTTCAGCGCGCTGTCGGTTCCCGTGGGCGCGGCGCTTGGCCTGGCGGCCGTCGCGCTGCTCGTAGGGCTGGCGTCGCTGCCACGAGCGGGCCGGAACCTGCCCGCGCACGCGACGCCTCCCGCGTGGGATCTCCCCGTACGGGCGGCCTGCGCGCTGGCGCTGGTCTTGACGCTGACCGCCGTGGCCGGTTGGCTGGGCCCGCAGCTCAGCGGGCTCCTCGCCCCGTTCCCGATCATCGCCACGGTGCTGGCGACGTTCACCCACGCACAGCGCGGGACCGACGAGCTCCTGCGGCTGCTGCGCGGGCTCGTCAGCGGGTTCGGCGCCTTCGCCCTGTTCTGCTTCACGCTCGCGGTGTCGCTGCCGCGACTGGGCACCGCGGCGGCGTTCGCGCTTGCCACGGCGCTGGCGCTGCTCACGCAGGCGCTCGTGCTCGCGCTCGTCCGGGGCGAGTCCGCGTCGCGTGGGCTGCCGGACTACTACGTGGGCACTCCTCCACCCGCCGGCTGATGGCGGACTCGGTCGCGCACGTCGGCGTAGCGCAGCGCCTCGTACGCGATCAGGCCGACCAGCACCGCGGCGAGGATGCCGAGCGTCGCCAGCGCTGGCAGCGCTAGGCCCGCGGGTAGCAGCGCGACCAGGAGGATCGCGCACACCAGGCGCCGCCCGCTGAGCGTATGCATGTTGCGCAGCCTGAAGGCGACGTGGGCGAGCAGATACAACGCCGCGCCACCGAGTAGGGCCGCCGCCGGGACGAGCTTCAGCGGGTCATCGACGTTGACGAGCGTGCGTTTGATGCCAACGGCGATCAGCGCGATGCCGGCGACCATGGGGAAGTGCAGGTAGGAGTAGGAGTCGCGCGCGATCTCGTTGCGTTCGCGGCCTGGCGCCGCTTTCTCCAGGCGCCTGGTCGCGACGATCGCCACCACGTCGAAGTACGCCCACCATAACGCGGCCGCGACGACCACGCCGAGCACCGCCACGGCGACAACGCCTGCGCCGATGACCGCTTTCGCCCCGACACCGATGGCGACTATCGACTCGCCCAGCGCGATGATCACGATCGCGCCGTGGCGCTCGGCGAAGTGGGCGGGCATGAGCTTCCAGCCGTCGATGCCGAACAGGAACGGCCCGCCCGTGTCGAGCGTCAGCGCGAGCCCCCACAGGCCCAGCTGCACGCCGCCGGACGTGAAGGCCGCGACGAACAGCAGGCCGGCGCTGATCGCGGTGCTGATGGCCAGTCCGATCACCGAATGGCGCAGCGCGGCGTCCTCGCGGCTGGCCAGCATGAACAGCACGATGTGCGCAGCGCGCACTGCGGCGTAGGCGCACGCGAACAGCAGCGCCTCCGAGCCGAAGGCGCCGGGCACGCACAGCGCGGCGACGAGAAAGGCGGCCATCGCCGCGAACATCGCGAGGCGCACCGCCCCCTCCTCGGGGTCCACGACACTCGTGAGCCACGCGTACCCGCCCCAGGACCACCACAGCATGCCGAGCACGAGCAGGCCCTTGAGCAGGCCTTCCCAGGTCGGAGTCCGCGCCATCAGCGCCGTGCACTGCGTGAGCGCGAGCACGAACACGAGGTCGAAGAACAGCTCCAGCGGTGTGACCCGCTCGCCTTGGCGCAGCACCGCGCTGACGCGCGGCGCATGGCTGGAGCGGACGGTGCTCATCGCCCTTCGCGGGCGACGCGCGCACCCCCTGCGGGGGCGCAGGCGGGCACCTCGCCCCACAGCTGCTCGAGCCGGTAGAACTCGCGCGTGTCGGGCGTGAAGATGTGAACGACGACGTCGAGGTAGTCCATCAGGATCCAGCCCGCGTGCGCCGACCCCTCGACCCTGCGCGGCAGCGTGTCGTGCTCGCGCTTGAGCCCCTCCAGGATGCCGTCGTGGATCGCCTTGGCCTGGCGGCCGGTGTTGCCGGAGCAGACCAGGAAGTAGTCGGTGTAGCCGAGCACGCCGCGCAGGTCGAGCTCGACCACGTCGATGGCCTTCTTGTCGGCGGCATAGCGGGCGATCTCGCCGATGAGCGCTTCGGCCTGCATCAGCTGACCGCCTCGTTCCCAGCGCGATACAGGCGATGCTCGGCGATGTAGCGAGCGACGGCGGCGCCGACGAGCTGCTCGATCGGTTCCCCGTTTGCAGCACGTGCGCGCGCGATCGAGGAGGACACCTCGATCGCGGGCATCTCCAGAAAGCTCACGCGCTCAGCCAGCGCCCCACGCTCGCGCCCGCGCCCGTCGGCGGCCTCGAGCCCGGCCAGCGCGTCGAGCACTCGCTGGCGCGCCGAGCCGGCCTGCGTGCGCCCCCAACGGGGGTGTGCCCCGACATGGGGCGCGCGAGCGGCGACCGCCAGCTGCGCCAGCTCGAGCAGCTTGCTGGGCTCCCGCCACGACCCCAGCGTGCTGGCCGCGTCGGCTCCCACGATGAACGTCAGCTCGGCGTTGGGGTGGCTGGCATGTAGCGACTTCAGGGTATCCACGGTATAGGACAGCCCGCCGCGTTCGATCTCCACGGCACACGCCGACAGCGCGACGGCGCCGTCGAGCGCCAGCTGGCACATGCGCAGGCGGTGCTCTGGCCCTGGATCTTCCGCGGCGGGCTTGTTGGGGGCGATGTTGGCGGGCACCAGCAGCACGCGCTGCAGCCCGAGCTCCTGCCGCGCGTGGCGCGCGACGGCGAGATGCCCGACGTGGGGCGGGTTGAACGTCCCCCCGAGGATGCCCAGCGAGCGAAGATCGGCGGCCGCCGCCGGGCGCTCAGTCGCGGACGTGTCCGTCGCCTTCGATCAGGTACTTGAACGTGCACAGCTCACGCAGCCCGATCGGTCCGCGCGCGTGCAGCTTCTGCGTCGAGTTACCGATCTCGGCCCCCATGCCGAACTCTCCGCCGTCGGTGAAGCGGGTGGAGGCGTTCACGTACACGCACGCCGCGTCGACCCCGAGTCCGAACGCGCGCGCGGCGGCGGTGTCGCGGGTGACGATCGCCTCGGAGTGACCGCTTCCGTAGCGCCCGATGTGCTCGATCGCCTGCTCGGCCGAATCGACGATCGCTACCGCAATGATGGGCGCCAGGTACTCGCTCGCCCAATCCTCGTCGGTTGCGCGCTCGATGATCAGATCGTCCTCGCCTGGCGATCCGGCCAGCGCGCGCGTGCGCTCGTCGGCACGGACGACGACGCCGGCGGCGCCGAGTGAGCGCAGCACGCGCGGCACGAACGCGGCGGCGATCGCCTCGTGGATCAGCAGCGTCTCGGCGGCGTTGCACACCCCCGGGCGTTGGGTCTTGGCGTTGATCACGACCGCCTCCGCCTGGTCGAGGTCGGCGGCGGCGTCCACGTAGACGTGGCAGTTTCCGGAAGCGGCGTAGATGACGGGCACGGTGGCGACCGCCTGCAGCGCCTCCTTCAGGCCCTCGCCGCCGCGCGGGATGATCAGGTCGACGGCGTCCTTTTGGGTGGCCAGCTCGGCGAGCTCTTGGCGCCCGCCGCCGGCGACGAGGCTGACGCAGCCGTCTGGGAGCCCTGCTGCGACCGCGGCCTCGCCGGCGATCTGGGCGAGCGCGGCATTGGAGTGCGTCGCCGAGGAGGACCCTCGCAGCACGATCGCGTTGCCCGACTTCAGGCACAGCGCGGCGGCGTCGATTGTGACGTTGGGACGCGCCTCGTACACGACCGCCACGACGCCCAGTGGCACGCGCACCTTGCGCACGTCAAGGCCGTTGGGGAGGCGATGTCCGTCGATCACCTCGCCGACCGGATCCGCGAGCGCCACGATCTGGCGGACGGCCCGCGCGATCGCCTCCACGCGCGCCTGATCCAGACGCAGGCGGTCGAGCAGCGCCTCGCCGATGTCGGCGTCGCGCGCAAGCTGCATGTCGCGCTCGTTGGCCTCCAGGATCTCGTCCAAGCGCGCGCCCAGCGCGACCGCGATCGCCTCCAGCGCGGCGTCCTTGACCGCGGTGTCGGTCTGCGCGAGGGTGCGCGCTGCGCGCTTGGCCGCGCGACAGACCTCAGCGACCGATGAGACGGCAGTTGCCATGGCCACAGCGTACGACAGGGGCTGCTCAGTCGAGCACGAGGTAGTCGCGGTGGACGGCCTCGTCGGTCGCGCGCGGGAGTACCTCGCGCACGGCGTCGGACTTCAGCCCGAGGACGCGCCGCAGCTCATCGGCGGAGTAGTTGCAGATCCCCTTCGCCAGCGTGCGCCCGGGCTCCTGCTCGCCGTCGCCCCGCTCGGCGATCTCGACCGCGTCGCCCGCGTCGAACTCGCCGATCACCTCCACCACGCCGACGGGCAACAGGCTGGCGCTGCCCTCGCGCACCGCGCGCACCGCGCCCGAATCGATCACGAGCGTGCCGCGCGAGGGCTTGGCGTACTTCAGCCACAGCTTGAAGCTGCTGTAGCGGGCGTCCCGCGCCGCGAACCGCGTTCCCTCGCGCTCGCCCGCGAGCACCGCCCGCAGCGCCTTCGCACGCAGGCCGTTGCAGATCACGGTGGGGATCCCGGCGGCGGTGGCCATCTCCGCGGCCACCACCTTCGAGCGCATCCCGCCCGATCCGAGCGGTGAGGTCGTGTGGCCGATCTGGAGCTCATCGAGCGCGGCGAAGTCACTCACCTCGGGCACGATCCGGGCGTTGGGGTACAGCCGCGGATCGGCGGTGAACAGCCCGTCGATGTCGGTCAGCAGGATCAGCTCGTCGGCGGCCACGAGCACCGCCACCTGCGCGGCGAGGAAGTCGTTGTCGCCGAACGAGATCTCGTCGGTGGCGGTGGTGTCGTTCTCGTTGATCACCGGCATCACCCTCCACTCAAGGAGCGTGCTGAGCGTCTGACGCGCGTTGAGGTAGTGCGTGCGGGCGCTCATGTCGAAAAACGTCAGCAACACCTGCGCGCTCGTCACTTCGCGCTCGCGCAGGAGCTCGTCGTAGATCCTGTACAGCTTGCCCTGCCCGACGGCGCTGGCCGCCTGCAGCGCGCCGATCGAGCTCGGGCGCTGGGGCAGGCTCATCACGCGCATCCCCCGCGCGATCGCGCCGCTGGTGACGAGGATCACCTCTGCGTCTTGACGGTGCAGGCCGGCGGCGGCGTCGCACACGTGCGCGAGCGCCGCTTCACGCAGCTCGCCGTCGGCGTCGGCGACGACGCTGGAGCCGAGCTTGATGACCACGCGTCTCATCGGCGCCAAGGAGCGTAGAGGCTCACGTGGGCGCGCTCGGATCCAGCTCGAAGGTCACGCCCGCGATCTCGATCTCGTCGCCCGGCTGGAACCCCTCCGCCTCGAGCGCTCCGAGCACGCCGATCCGCCGCAGCCTGCCCTCGAGGTAGGCCATCGCGTCGTCGTTGTCGATGTCAAAGCGCTCGAGCAGCCGCTCGATGCCCCTGCCCCTAACGGCGAACGCGCCCTCTCGCAGCCGCTCGACTTGAAAGCCGGCGCCGGCGGTTGGCCGGAACACCATGTGCTCGGCCAGCTCCTGCTCACCCGCACGCGCGCCGGCATGCGCCAACTCGGTCGACGTAGGCGCTGCCTCGGGCACGATCCGCAGCAACAGCTCCCCCAGCTCGCGCAGGCCGGCGCCGGTCGCACTCGAGGTGGCGATCACGGGCACGTCCGCGCCGAGGCGGCGCTCCCACGCGGCGACCGCCGCGCGCGCGCGCTCCTCGGGCACGAGATCGGCCTTCGACAGGGCGAGCACGCGCGGCAGCCGCTGCAGGCGCTCGTCATGCGTCGCCAGCTCGTGCTCGATCGTGGCGTGGTTGGCCACCGCGTCCGCAGGCTCGCCCATGGAGAGCTCGGGCGCGATGTCCAGCACGTGCACGAGCAGTCGCGTGCGCTCGACGTGCGCGAGGAAGTCGTGCCCGAGGCCAGCGCCCTCGCTGGCGCCCTCGATCAGCCCCGGGATGTCCGCCACTACCAGCTGACGCTCCGGCGCCTCATGTGCCCGGAACCCACCATCGCGGAGGGCAGCATGACTATCGAGCACGCCGAGCACCGGCGAGAGCGTGGTGAAGGGATAGCCGGCTACCTTCGGCGCGGCCCGCGTGAGCCGCGAGAGCAGCGATGACTTACCGGCATTGGGTAGGCCCACGAGGCCGACGTCCGCCAGCAGCTTCAATCTCAGCTCGAGCCAGCCCTGCTCGCCCGCGAGGCCACGCTCGGCGAAGCGCGGGACCTGGCGAGTGGGCGTGGCGAAGCGCTTGTTTCCCTTGCCGCCGCTGCCGCCGCGGGCGACGCGCGCGCGCTGTCCGGCGGCGAGCAGCTCCCAGCGACGCCCTTCCAGATCCTCTCCGTCGCCATCCGGAGCGGTCATCTCGGTGCCCGGTGGCACGCGAATCGTCAGGATCTCTCCGTCGGCCCCATGACGCAGGGAGCCTTCGCCGCGCCCGCCCCGTGCAGCGCGGTAGTGGGTCTTGCGCTTGAAGCTCTGGAGGTCCCGCAGCGAGTCGTCGCACACGACCACCACGTCCCCCCCGCGTCCACCGTCGCCGCCGTCGGGCCCACCACGCGGCACGTGCGCTTCGCGGCGGAAGCTCGTGCAGCCATCGCCGCCGGCGCCCGCCTGGACGTGGATCCGCGCGCGATCGTGAAGCATCGCCACCATCGTGACAGCAGCGAGCTGCGCGGACGCGGGATCGCCGCGCCGCGGGCCTGCTGTCGCGATCCCTCAGCTCTGCTCGCCGCTGGCCAGCACGCTGACCACCCGCCCGCGCCGGCCCGCGGTGAACTGCACCGTGCCGGCAGCGCGCGCGTACAGCGTGTCGTCTTTGCCGATGCCGACGCCTGCGCCTGGCTTGAAACGGGTGCCGCGCTGGCGCACGATGATCTCGCCACCGCTGACGGTCTGTCCCGCGAAGGTCTTGACGCCCAGGCGCTGGGCGTTTGAGTCCCGACCGTTGCGGCTCGAGCCGAGCCCCTTCTTATGAGCCATCTTCGGTCTTCTCCTTCGACCTCGTCGCTTTCGCTGGCCGCGCGTGAGTCGCTTTGGCGCTCTCGCCGTCAGCGTCCGCGCCGCTGGCCTTCGGCGCCTTGGCGACTGGCTTCGCGCGCCCGGCCGTGATCGCGGTCACCTCGATCCGGGTGAGCTCCTGGCGGTGGCCGGTGCGCCGCTTGTAGCCCCGCTTGGGCTTGAACTTGAACACGCGCAGCTTCTCGCCGCGCACGTGGGCGAGGACCTTTGCGGTGACCTTCACGTGCTCGAGGCCCGCCCGGTCGAAGACGGCCTCATCGGAGCGGTAGAGCATCGGCTCGAGCATCACGTCGGCTCCCTCGGCCGCGGGCAGGCGCTCGACGAGCAGGGTTTGACCACGCTCGACGCGGTACTGCTTGCCGCCGGTCTTCACGATCGCGTACATGTCCGTGTGGGTCTCGATTTCTGTGGCTTGTGAGGACGCCTCGGCCGGCTGCTGCCGGACGAGCCGATCGACTCTACTCGGGGGTCGCCTTGGCCTTGGCAGCCGAACGGCGCCGTCCGCCCCTGCGGCCACGACGCCGAGGCTTGGATTGTAGGCCATCCTCGGCGCCCTCGTCCTTGGCAGCGTCGACCGCAGCGAGCGCCCCCACGGCCGTCTCCTCCTCGGGCTCGGAGTCGATTCCCGCGAGCGACTCGCTCAGGCCGGCTTCCCGTCGCGCCTGCGCGTCGTCGCTGTCGGCGGGCGCTCGGCGCCGTCGGCCGCGCGACTGCACCTGCTCGGAGGCGCCATTTGCGGCGCCGGAGGCGGCCGCGGACCGCCGCCTGCCGCGCCCGTTAGCGCGCGTGTCGACGGCGCGTACGGGCGCCGTGACCACCTCGCCGGACTCGTCCAGCAGTAGCGCGCTGGCCGCAGTGCGGCCGACCTGGTCGATGCGCACCATCCGCTTCTCGCCGACATTCGGCGACGCACCGGCGATCGAGATGATGTAGCCGTCGATTTTCGCGACCGCGTCGTCGACGTCGTACATGTGCGGCTCGACGATCTCCACGAGCACCTCGTCGCCTTGACGGAAGGGCAGCGCGCGCTCCTCGACCTCCGCACGCGTGCCCATGAACGTAACCGCGAAGTGGTCCAGCGTCAGCCCCTCGGAGCCCTCAAACAGGAACGACTTGCCGGTCTGGGCCTCCAACGCGTGCAGCACCCGCGAGCTGTGGCCGGTGAACTGCGTGCTCACGCGTGGATTGATCTGAACCAGGAACGCCTCCGCCTCGGGATGCTCCGCAGCGACGTCTCGCAGCCTGCGCTCGAATTCGATCGCGATCGTCTCCTCCGAGCGGATCACGCCCTCTCCCTCACACGTTGGGCAGGGCCGGCTCATGATCTCGCGCACCCCCTCGGTGACGTTCTGACGTGTCATCTCGACCAGGCCCAACTTCGAGATCTCGGCCGTAAACGTCTTCGTGCGGTCCTCGTCCAGCGTCTTGCGCAGCGTCTTCATGACCGCGTCGCGGTTGCGCGCGCGGGCCATGTCGATGAAGTCGATCACGATGATGCCGCCGATGTCACGCAGCCGCAGCTGGTTGACGACCTCCTCGGCGGCCTCGAGGTTGGTCTTGGTGATCGTGTCCTCGAGCCCGGCGCCCTTGCCGCGACCGATGAAGCTGCCCGAGTTGACGTCGATCACCGTCAGCGCCTCGGCGTAGTCGATGATCAGATAGCCGCCGCTGGGCAGATCGATGCGCCGTGCGAGCACCCCTTCGATCGCCTTGTCGACGCGGTAGGCCTCGAACAGCGGCTCCGCCTCCTGCCACAGCTCCACCCGCTCGACCAGCTCCGGGGCGGTGCGCGTGAAGAACGACACCAGCCGGTGGTACTGCTGCTCGTCATCGACGATCGCCCGCTCGAAGTGCTCGGAGAAGATATCGCGCACGACGCGCACCGACAGGTCTGCCTCTTGGAAGACGAGATCCGGCGCGACCGTCTCCTGCACGCGCTTGACCAGTACCTCGTGCAGCTTATGCAGGTACATCAGCTCGCGTTCGAAATCCTCCCGCTTGGCGCCGTGCGCGGCCGTGCGGATGATCGCGCCGCCGCTGCCCAGCTCGAGGTTCGCGGTCTGGCGACGCAGGCGTTCGCGCTCGCGGTCCTCCAGACGCCGGGAGACGCCCACTCCCTCGCCAGTCGGCGCGTACACCATGTAGCGCCCGGCGATCGTCAGCTCCATCGACAGGCGCGCACCCTTGGTCTTCAGGGGATCCTTGACCACCTGAACCACGATCTCCTGGCCGGGCTTGAGCAGGTCGGCGATCTTGCGCGCGCCTCCCCCACGCCCGCGCTTGGGCGTCTCGACGCCCGGCAGCACGATCTCGTCGACGTGCAGGAAGCCGTTCTTCTCGAGGCCGATGTCGACGAACGCGGCCTCCAGCCCGGGCAGGACGTTGTCGACCTTTCCCTTGTAGATGTTGCCGACGATCGAGCGCCCGCCGCGGCGCTCTATGTAGAGCTCAGCGACTCGATACCCGGCCTCCGGGCCGCCGCCGCGCTTGCGGCTGGCGCCGGCTTTCCGAGCGGCGGATGACGAACGTGAGGCGGCGGGCGTTCCGCTCGCCTCCAGAAGCGCCACGCGCGTCTCCGCGCGATCGACGCTGACAAGCACTTGCTTTTTCAATTTGATCCAGTCTTTCGGTATGGAAACGGGCCGAGCATCGGGCGGATTGGCGCCGGGTCGGCGAGTCTGCGCGCACCCGGAGCGCCCAATCGAACGTACCCTGCGCGAGCGGGCCGAAGGCCCGGCGGCGCTGAGGGTCTGGTGAGAGATGCTCGGCGGACATTGCGGTCTATCAGCGCAGTACGCGGCCCTTCAGCGCTGCTGAGGCGCGCGCCTGGACGTAGATCGATTGGAGCAGGCCGACGCCCAAGAGGGTCGCGATGACCGACGAGCCGCCATAGCTCATGAGCGGAAGCGTTACGCCGGTAATGGGCATGATCCCGATTGTCATCCCTACGTTGACGAAGACCTGAAACATGAGCATAGCCGCTACGCCGGCCGCAATCAGCGAGCCGAACAGGTCCTTGGCCATCACGAGCACGCGCAGCGTGCGCGATATCAGCAACGCGTACAGCAGCAGCACCAGCCCCGCGCCCACGAAGCCGTACTCTTCTCCCACGGCTGCAAACACGAAGTCGGTGTTGCTCTCGGGCACAAACCCGTTGGGGACCTGGCTGGCGTTCACGCCGCGGCCGGTCTTGCCCCCGGCGCCGATCGCGATCTTGGACTCCTGCTGCTGGTAGCCTTCCTTCTCGGGATTGGACGAGGGGTGCAGGAAGGCGGTGAGCCTGGCCACCTGGTAGGGCTTGAGCACGTTGACGCCCGCGGCGGGAGCCGCCACCAGCACGAACGCGACGGACACGCACACGAGCGCCGCCAGCGCCAGCAGGTGCCGCCACGGGGCGCCAGCCACGAACAGCAGCATGTAGGCGATCACCATGTAGACCATGCCGGAGCCCAGATCTGGCTGGGCGATGACGAACATGGCCGGCACGAGCGCCGCGATCATCACGCGGACGGTGGTGTCGCGCTCGCGCAACCGCCGCGCGCGCTCGACGATCAGCGCCGAGAGCGCGAGGATCAACAGCAGCTTGCCGAGCTCGGAGGCTTGGAAGGAGAACAGCGGAAAGTTGATCGCCCGCTGAGCGCCCTGCGCGGAGTGTCCGAGACCCAGCACGGCGACGATGCTGAAGAGCAACGCCGCGTAGATGGCGTTTTTGTACCGGCGCAGGCGCGCGTAGTCGAACCGCGAGAGCGCGAGCATCAGCAGGAAGCCGATCACCAGGTAGGTCGTCTGGCGATTGACGTAGTAATGGGGATCGCCGGGAACGAGGTTCCGCGTGGCCGCGCCCAGCGTGACGATCGAGCACACGCCCAGTCCGATCACCGCGAGCGTGAGCAGCGGGTCCAACGGCAGCCGCAGCGTGGCCGCCGGCGCGACGGGTGGCTCCTCGGAGGGCTTGATCGGGCTGAGCGGGGTCATAGCGTCTTGGAGTTCCCAGCCACGAACTTCCCTGGCACGCCAAACCACTTCGACGCCATCAGGCGCGCGATCGGCGCCGCCGTTTCGGCGCCGAAGCCGCCCTGTTCGACGGTCACCGCGATCACGATCGGGCGCTTGGGGTCGCCCACGTAGCACATGTACCAGGACTGGTCTTCCTGACCTTGGTGCTGGGCCGTGCCGGTCTTGCCGTACACCGGATGCTGTTCCTGGTCCCAGCCTTGCCACACATCCGCGGAGGTGCCGCCCGGCTGGCTGGCCGCCTCGTGAATGCCCTGCATGACGAGGCTCAGATCTTCGTGATTGAAGTGCACGTGGCGCCGCGGGAAGCTCAGGCTCTGCACGAGGCTCCCGTTGGCTTCGTCGATCTCCTTGCCGAGGTGAGGGGTCACGACCGTGCCTTCGCCGCCGTCCATGTAGGCGTTGGCGAGCGTCGAGTAGGCGACGGCCATCTGCAGCGGGTCGGTCAGCAGATCGCCTTGGCCGACGGCGAGGTGCATGTCGTCGCCCACGCTCCATGGGCGTACTTCGCTGACGATGCCGCACGAGGAGCGGTGGGTGCGCCGGCGGCAGCGGAGTTCTTGCTCGTTGACCTTCTGCCGCCAGGCCGCGTCGGGGACCACGCCTTGGAACTCGCTCGGCAGGTCGATCCCGGTGGGCTCGCCGATCCCGAGCTTGTGCGCCATGTTCTGGATGACGTTGCCGTGCGGGTTGGAAAGCTCGCCGACTTCGAAGAAGTAGGTATCTGAAGAGACCTTCAGCGCTTCCACCAACCCCACCGCACCGTAGTCCGCGTGGCCGGCGTTGCAGAATCCCTCGGTCGAGACGTAGATGCACTGACCGGAGCCGTGCCCTTCGGATGGCGTAATCACGCCGCCTTCGAGCGCCGCCATCGCGGTGATCGGCTTGAACGTGGAGCCCGTCGGATAGGTGCCGTTTACCGCGCGGTCGACGAGCCTATCGACGGCCGTGCCACCCCCCCTCAGTTGGGCGTATTCCCTTTCGGTCAGCGGTTTGGCGAACTTGTTCGGGTCGAAGCTCGGGTAGGAGCCGATCGCGAGGACTTCGCCGTTGCGCGGATCGAGTGCCACGAACGCGCCGGCGGTCGCCGGTTTGCCTCCCCCGCGCGCGTGTTCGATCCCTTCCAGCAGCGCCTTTTCGCCCTCCCGCTGCAGGCCGAGCTGCAGCGTCACCTTCAGGCTGAGCCCGGCCTTGGGCGAGGTCGGAGCGAGCCTGCTCGGCACCGGATAGCCGGCGGCGTTCACCTCGACCCGCTGCACCCCCGGCCTGCCACGCAGGTAGCGGTCGTAGTAGTACTCCAAGCCTTCCTGTCCAACCACCGTGCCGGGCTGCACGCCGTGGAAGGCGCGCAGCTTGAGCTCGGATTCGGAGACCTGCCCGACGTCACCGATCGCCTGGGCGGCCATTTCGCCGTAAGGATAATCGCGGAGCGAGACCGGCTGCTGGACGACGCCGGGGTACTCGCTCTGGCGCTCGGCGAGCACCGTCAGGACACCTCGGCCGGCGTCGGTCTTGATCGTCACGGGCGCGTACGGCACGGCCGTGCGGCCCCGCTCGACCAGCGCCTGGATGTGCCCGGCGCTCATCCCGAGCAACGCTCCCAGGTGGCGGTAGAGCGCCAGGCGCGGCGCGCCCGGCGGCGGCAGCGCCGACGGCACGACCTGCACGGCGTTGGTCGTGATGCTGGCCACGATCGGCTGGCCTTCGCGGTCGAGGATGCGACCACGGGGCGCCGCGATCGGCAGGTCGCGCGCACGATTGGCGTTGGCCTGCGCAACGTACTGTTCGCTGGAGAGGACCTGCAGGTACCACAGGCGGAAGAAGATCACGCCGAACAGCACCATCGCCACGCCGCCGATGATCGCCACGCGCAGCGCGAGCTGCGGCGAGACGGGGATCCGCGGATCGCGCGGCCGTACGGGCTCGATTGCGCTCATGAGCGCGAGAGCGGGCTCAGGCCGCCGGTCGTGTAGGCGCGTCGGCGTCGGCGCCGACGGGGGTCCTCGGGCAGGGCTCCCTCGAGGGCGCGGTGCACCAGCACCCACATCGGCAGCGCGACGATCGTGTTCACGAACACCCCCAGCACGATCTGACGCAGCAGCTCGAAGCTGACGGGAGCGTCGACCCCGAGCATGAACTCCATCAGCGCGTAGCCCACGAGCGATAGCGCGGAAGCGCCGGCGCCGACGAGCAGCGGCGTGAGCGCCGCCTGCGGGTCGCGCAGCTCGCGCAGCCGCCCGCACCAGTAGCCGATCAGCGTGAAGATCAGCGAGGTCAAGCCGAGCGTCTGCAGCAGCGCCAGGTCGACCAGCAGCCCGACCGCGAAGCCGCTGAGCGCCCCGAGCGTCGAGCCGCACAGCAGTCCGACGAAGGCCACCAGCAGCGGCGAGAGGTCGACGTTGACGCCGAACACAGGGACCTCGGAGACGACCCCGATCTGGAAGAACACGACGGCGAGCGCCAACACCGCCACGCGCAACAGCAGCGAGCCAGACGCGGACGCCGTCATTCTCCCACCTGCGTCGAGGCGAGCTGTTCGCCGGGAGCGCCGCTGCTCTGGCCCGGCGGGAGGCTGGCGAGCAGCCGGTTGAGATCCGACGGTCGCGTGCCCGCCCCGGCGGTCAGCACCTGCACGACGTCCAGGTTGTGCAGGTCGGCGATCGGGTGCACGTTGACGGACTCGTATGCGCTTTCTTCGTTGACCGAGGTGACCTGTCCGATCAGCAGCCCCGGCGGATACAGCGAGTCGTCGGGGCTCGACACCGTGCCGGACGTGACCACGTATTCGCCGCTGTTGGCCTGGGTGTTTGCGGGCAGGTACTCCAGCAGCAGGTCGTTCGGGTCGCCGACCTTTGGCTGCACGATCCCGGTCGCGTCGCTCGTGCCGATCCTGGCCGAGACCCCCATCGAGCTGTCAGTGATGAGGTCGACGAGGGCGCCGTCAGAGGCGACCTGGGCGACCTTGCCGACCAGACCTTCGCCGTTGACCACTGGATCGTTGAGGCGCACACCGGCCGATTCGCCCTTGTCGATCGTCACCGTCGAGTACCAGATGTTCGGCGTTTTGCCAACCACCGTGGCACTCACCGGACGGTAGTCGCCGACGCCGAGCTGGTCGAGGTGGTAGAGGGCGAGCAGCTCGTGATAGGAGCGCTTTTCGGCCTCCTCGGCGACCAGTTCGCGGCGCAGTTTGTCCGTCTGCTTGAGCAGCTGATCGCGCTGGCTTTTAGCGTGCAGCGTTTCGCCGAACCAGCCGAGCAGGTCGCGCACGGGCTTCAGCGCCTTGTTCGCTCCCGACTGGATCGGTGAGACCACCGTCAGGAAGTCGCGCTGCACGACGTGCAGGCGGCCGTTTGGGGCCTCGCCGAAGTAGGCGGTCAGAAGCAGCAGGGAGAGCACGACGAGCAGCGCAAGCACCGCTCGTCGACGTCGGACCGTCTTGTCATGCACCGATGGCTACCTTCCGAAGCGTTCACGCGACAGACTACCCGCGGAGGGGGCGGGGTGAATCCGGGTGGGTGGGCACGGGCGGGCGGGACCCAATCCTTGGTGAATCCGAGTGGGTGGGCACGGGCGGGCGGGACCAATCCTGCTTACCGGCGGCGCCGATTGCGCGAGGTGCGGTTGGAGCGATGGATCGCCTCGAACTCCTCGAGCGAGCGTCCCGAGCCGACCGCCACGCACGTCAGCGGCGACTCGGCCAGGTGCGCCGGCATCTGCGTCTCCTCGCGCAGCCTCTCGTCGAGGCCCTGCAGCAGCGAGCCGCCGCCGGCGAGCATGATGCCGCGGTCCATGATGTCTGAGGCCAGCTCGGGCGGGGTGCGGTCGAGCGTCTCCTTGACGGCGTCGATGATCTGGTTCAGCGGTTCCTCGAGCGCCTGGCGGATCTCCTCGCTGGTCAGCACGACCGTCTTGGGGAGCCCGGCGACCATGTCGCGCCCGCGGATCTCGGCCTGCAGCTCCTCGGCCATCGGACAGGCGGAGCCGATCTCGAGCTTGAGCTCCTCGGCGGTCTGCTGGCCGATCAGCAGCTTGTACTCTTTCTTGGCGTAGTTGATGATCGCCTCGTCCATCTCGTCGCCGCCCACGCGGATCGACTGCGAGACGACGATCCCGCCGAGCGAGATCACCGCCACCTCTGATGTGCCGCCGCCGATGTCGACGACCATCGAGCCGGTCGGCTCGCCCACGGGCAGCCCCGCGCCGATCGCCGCCGCCATCGGCTCCTCGATCAGATAGGCCGTCCGCGCCCCGGCCGACAGACACGCCTCCTCGACCGCGCGCTTCTCCACGCCGGTCACGCCGGAGGGCACGCACACGACCACGCGCGGGTGCGCCCAGCGGTTCTGGTGGACCTTCTGGATGAAGTGCCTGAGCATCTGCTCGGTCACGTCGAAGTCGGCGATCACGCCGTCCTTGAGCGGGCGGATCGCCTGGATCGTGCCGGGCGTACGCCCGAGCATGCGCTTGGCCTCGATCCCGACAGCGTGCACTTCGCCGCTGCGCGAGTCGATCGCCACGACGCTCGGCTCCGACAGGACGATACCCCGCCCGCGCACGTACACGAGCGTGTTGGCCGTCCCCAGGTCGACCGCCATGTCGCGACCGCCGAACCCTGTCAGATAGCTGAAGATGCCCATATAGAGAGAAGGGCACGCTCAGATCCGGTCCGGCGCCGCCACCGATCACAGATCGAGGAGCGGCGCGCTCGGCGGCCAGCGCTTATCGGGCGCGCACCCGCGGCGCAGTCTAGCGAACTCCCGCGGGCGCCCTCCAGATCTGCCAGTCGATTTGCAGATCGCGCGCGTCGCCGAAGGGGTCGGCGAGAGTACCCCTCTCGTCTTGCGGTCGGTATCACAAGTGTATTTACAGTGGGTCAGCCCGGGTGGCGTCTGAGCTTGGTTGCTGGAGGTCTCGCGCGGCGGTCTGGTGATCTGTGAGCAACTCCGGATACACGTCGAGCAGCGTGGCCAGCGGCAGGCCGACGACGTTCTCATAATCCCCCACAACGGCCCGCACGAGCGCCGCGCCCGCGCCCTGGATGGCGTAGCCGCCGGCCCGGCCGCACCACTCGCCGGTCGCGATGTACCAATCGAGCAGGCCGTCCTCCAGCACGCGGAACGTGACCTCCGTGCGCGCCACAGCGGTGCGCTGGTCGAGCTCCGATCGGTGCTCGTGGGGCAGCAGCAGGGCGACGCCGCTGACCACCTCGTGCGTCCTGCCGCTGAGGATTGCCAGTGTCTCACGCGCGCCCCAAGCGTCGGAGGGCTTGCCATAGATCTCGCCGTCGAGCGCCACGACCGTGTCGCACCCGAGCACGACCTCGCGCGCGCCCGCCCGCCGCACGGCGAGCGCCTTGCGCAGGGCGTTCTCGACCGTCACCTCGCTTGGGTCGCCCCGTTCGAGCTCCGGCGCGTGCGACGCCCTCACCGTGAACGCGACGCGCAGACGTTCGAGCATCGCCCGCCGCTGAGGGGAGACGGAGGCGAGGATCAGCGAGGCTGGCGCGGCCTCTACTCCCGCAGGTCCTCGAAGAACAGGGCCGCCTCGCGCGCGGCTGACTGCGGCGAATCCGAGCCGTGGACCATGTTGGCGCCCATCTCGATCGCGAAGTCCCCGCGGATCGTCCCGGGCGCGGCCTCCAACGGATCGGTCGCACCGATGACCTGCCGCGCTGCCCTGACCGCGTCAGCTCCCTCCAGCACCATCGCCACGATCGGGCCCGACGTGATGAAATCGACCAGCTCGCCGAAGAACGGCCGCTCCGCGTGCTCGGCGTAGTGGCGCTCGGCGAGCGCTCGCCCGACGGTCATGTGCCGCAGCGCGACGATGCTCAGCCCCTTGCGCTCAAAGCGGGCGATGATCTCGCCGCTCAAGCCGCGGGCGAAGGCGTCGGGCTTGACGAGGATCAGCGTTCGGTCCATGGGTTCCTTTGCGTAGTTTGAAGCTGGCGTTCAGGAGGTCGGGCGCGGACGACTGCCAGGGGGACGCCCGGCGCGCGGTGTGCCGCGCGGCCTGACTGCCGGCTCGGGGGCCACCGCGGGCTCCGCTTGGTCGCCGACCTCGCCCTCCTCCGGCGTGGCCGGGCCGCTGACATCCGTGGCCTCGCTCTCGAGTACCGCGGCGCTGCGGCGGCGGCGTGAGCGCGGCGCGGCGATGCCGGGGACGTCGGCCTCGCAATAGGGGCAGATCGTCCACGCCTGGTCGAGCGGGCGCGAGCAGCTCGCGCAGCGCTCCTTGAGCTTGCGCAGACAGCTTGGACAGCGGATGAAGTCGGGCTCGACTCGATAGTCGCAGTGAGGGCACAGCGCCTGGTCGACTTGAAGCAGGCGCGCCTCGGCGGCCCGCGTCTCCAGCTCCCGCTCGCGCACGTCATCGAGGTACTCGGGTGGGCGCACGACCATGTAGATGATCGTGCCTACGAACGGGAACAGCGACGCCATCGTGGCGCAGCCGACGAGCATCGGATCGAGGATCCTGCGCCGCGCGTCGGCGTAGGTCCAGTAGATCAGCGCGAGGTAGAGGACTACGACGAACAGAATCAGCAGGTCGATCGCCAGATTCAAGCCGCTGCTTTCGATTCCGAAATATGCGAGGGGTAGCATCGGCCGGCTGAGTTTAGAGAAACAGCCGGCCGAATCCATAGCCAGCGGCGAAGAATACGAGGATGACCAGCGCGACGATCAGCGCGACCGCGCCGATCATGGTGAGCACGGATGGGCCTTCGTCGTTCATCTGGCGGAGCTCTAGCGACCTGCCCGTCGCACCATCAGGGTATCGGGGCGGCGCAGCCGACCGAGCAGGTCTCCGACGAGGTAGACCGATCCGGTCGCCAGCACGGCGCCTGCCCGCTCGGAGGCCCAGCGCCGTGCCTGCTCGAGCGCGCGCGAGGGCGTCGGCTCGCACACGCTCGCATCGAAGCCGAGCTGGCGCGCGAGCGATTGCAACGCCGCCGGCGACAGAGCGCGGCTGCTCGGCGGAGCAGTGAACCATGCATGCTCACACACGGGCAGCAGCGCCGCGAGCATGCTGGCGGCATCCTTGTCCTCGAGTACCCCGAGCACGAGCGCGAGCGGGCGCTGGGAGAGCACTTCCGGGAGCGAGGAAACGAGCGCGGCGACGGCGTCGGGATTGTGCGCCGCGTCGAGGACCGTCGGCGGGTCCTCGTCGACGAGCTGCAGGCGTCCGGTTATCTCGGTACCCGACGCGGCCTGCGCGACGGCGTCCTCGCTCCGCGCGATGCCTGCCCCCTGCAGATAAGCCTCCGCCGCGGTGCGCGCGAGCGCGAAGTTACGACGTTGGAAGGCGCCGCGGGCGCGCAGCTCGGGTGCGCGCGGCGCGGCGCGCGGGCGAAGGATCCGCGCGTTGCGCTCGCGCGCCACCCGCTCGGCCACGGCCAGCGCCGGCGCCGCCAGGTCAGCGCCGAGCACGAGCGCTGTATCCGGTCGCACGACCGCGAGCTTCTCCTCCGCGATGTCCTTGACGGTCGGCCCCAGCCAGCGGGTGTGCTCGAGCCCGACGTTCGTCAGCACCGTCACGCGCGAGTCGATCACGCTGGTCGCGTCGTAGCGGCCCCCAAGTCCGGCCTCCACGACCGCCACGCCCACCTCCTGGCGGGCCATCTCCCACAGCGCGGCGGCGGTGAGCAATTCGAACTGCGTGACGTGGTCGCCCTCGCCGAGCGTGCGGTTGACGCGCTCGGCCGCCCACGAAGCGCGGGCGACTGCAGCGGCGAACGCGTCCGCGTCGAGCTCGCGGCCATCGATCAGGACGCGCTCGCGATAGGAGATCAGGTGGGGCGAGAGGTAGGCGCCCGTTCGCAGCCCGTGACGCTCGAGAATCGCGGCGATCATCCGCGTGGTCGAGGACTTGCCGTTCGTGCCGAGAACGTGGATGGCGTCGAAGCGGCCTTCCGGAGAACCCAGCGCGGTCATCATCCGCCGCATCCTGTCCAGGCCGAAGCGCATCCCGAACAGCTCCAGCGAGCGCAGCTTGCGCTCGGCCTGCGCCTCAGTCCAGCTCGCGCCGCCGCCCGTGCGTGCGTTCACGCCGAGACGCGGCGACGGCGACGGCGCCGCCCGGCGCGCGCGAGCGCCGCCAGCTCGCTGGCCATCCCCTTGACGTCGAGCTTGCCAGCCAGCCTGCGCAGCTCGGCGCGCTCCTTCGTGCTGAGGTTGCCGAGGCGCCCCTGAGAGTCGCGCACGAGGCGGGTGAGGCGCGCGCGGTCCTTCGAGGAGAGCGCCTGCCAGCGGCGGCCGATCACAAAGATGCCCTGCAGCAGGGCCGCCCACGGCAGAGCCTTCACTCGCTCGAGCTTGGACTTGGACTTGGACGCGGCCTTGCGCCGGGACACCTAGGCGGACTCCTCGCGCAGCGAAGCGTCGTCTGCCTCCTCGCGTGCCGCTTCTGTGACGAGCGTTGGCGTGAGGCCCTTCTCGACGGTCTCCTTGGTCACGACGCACTTCTTGACATCGCGGCGGGAGGGCAGCTCGAACTGGACATCGAGCAGTATCTCCTCGATGATCGAGCGCAGCCCGCGCGCCCCGGTTTCGCGTTCGAGGCCCTTCTCGGCGACCGCGACGAGCGAGTCCTCCGAGAAGACCAGCTCGATCCCGTCGAAGGAGAAGAAGCGCTGGAACTGCTTGACGAGCGCGTTGCGCGGCTCAACCAGGATCGACACGAGATCCTCGCGCGTGAGCTGGTGCACGGCCGACATGACCGGCAGACGACCGATGAACTCGGGGATCAGCCCGTACTCGATCAGGTCCTCGGGCAGGCATTGCTCGAACACCTCGCCCGTGTCGCGCTCGGCCTTGGCCTCGATCGCCGCCGCAAAGCCGACGCCTTTATGGCCGATCCGCCGCTCGATCACCTTGTCGAGGTTCGCGAACGCGCCGCCGCACACGAACAGCACGTTGGTGGTGTCGATCGTCAGGAACTCCTGGTGAGGGTGCTTGCGGCCACCCTGGGGCGGCACCGACGCCTGGGTGCCCTCGAGGATCTTCAACAGCGCCTGCTGGACTCCCTCGCCGGAGACATCGCGCGTGATCGACGGATTGTCTGCCTTGCGCGCGATCTTGTCGACCTCGTCGATGTAGATGATCCCCGTTTCCGCCTTCTTGACGTCATAGTCGGCGGCCTGGATCAGCTTCAACAGGATGTTCTCGACGTCCTCGCCGACGTAGCCCGCCTCGGTCAGCGCGGTGGCGTCGGCGATCGCGAACGGTACGTTGAGGATGCGCGCGAGCGTCTGGGCCAGCAGCGTCTTGCCGCAACCGGTGGGGCCGAGCAGCAGGATGTTGGACTTCTGCAGCTCGATGTCCGAGTCGCCGGACATCATCATCTGGACGCGCTTGTAGTGGTTGTAGACCGCGACCGACAGCGTGCGCTTGGAAGGGTCCTGCCCGACGACGTACTCGTCCAGGACGTCGTAGATCTCGCGCGGCTTGGGCAGGTTCTCGATATCGAACGCAGGCGGCGCCGAGAGCTCCTCGTCGATGATCTCGTTGCAGAGGTCGATGCACTCGTCGCAGATGTAGACGCCTGGGCCGGCGATCAGCTTCTTGACCTGTCGCTGGGACTTGCCGCAGAAGCTGCACAGCAGCTGCTCATTGGAATCTGTGGGTCTGGCCATATCCCTTGGTGTCCCCCGTCAGGCGCCGTCCGCGCGATCTCGCGCTCAATGCTCCGAGATCACACGATCGATGATGCCATACTCCTTCGCCTCCTCCGAGCTCATGAAATAGTCGCGCTCGGTGTCGGTGCGCACCTGCGCGAGCTCTCTGTGCGTGTGCTTGGCGATGATCTCGTCCAGGCGCCTGCGGACGTCGATGATCTCCCTGGCGTGGATCTCGATGTCCGTCGCCTGGCCTTCGAAGCTGGAGGAGACCTGGTGGATCAGGATCTTGGCGTTGGGCAACGCCATGCGCTTGCCCTCGGCGCCTCCTGCCAACAGCAGCGCTCCCATCGACATGGCGATGCCCACGCAAATCGTCTGCACGTCGGGCTTGATGAACTGCATCGTGTCGTAGATCGCCAGGCCCGCGTAGACGGAGCCGCCCGGGGAGTTTACGTACAGCGACACGTCCTTCTCGGGGTCCTCGGACTCGAGATGCAGCAGCTGCGCGACGATCAGGTTGGCGATCTGATCGTCCACGGGTGTGCCGAGGAAGATGATCCGCTCGTTGAGCAGGCGGCTGTAGATGTCGAACGCGCGCTCGCCGCGCGAGGTCTGCTCGACCACCATCGGGACGAGTGGGCTCATAGTGCTCGCTTTTGGGTCATGGTCCTCGCCTTTGTTTCGCTTCGCTGACCGGATTCCTTTAGAAGGCTAGCTGGCCGATCTTGGATCGGTGGGCGTCCACAGCCGCGCAGGCGCCGCTGCCGGCTCCTGTCTGACGCCGGAGGCGGTCTCGCCAGCCTTGGCGGGCGTCCACAGTTGCTCGCGCACCCTGGCCTGTGCGAGCGGGATCGGCTTGGCGGCGGTGGCGATCAGATCGATCGCCGCGCGGGCTGCCAGATCCTCGCGTACCTCCTCCAGGCGTCCGGCGCTGCGCAGGTCGTCGAGCAGCGTCTGCGCCTCGATTCCCTCCCGCTCCGCCGTCGGCGCAAGCGCCCGCAGCAGCTCCTCCTCGGATGGGCTGATCGCCTCCGCGGCGACGACCGCCGTGATCACCGCCTCGCGCCGCAGCGCGAGCTCTGCTTCTGGTTGCATCTCGGCGAGGATGTCCGCCTCCCCGCGGCCCAGGACCTGCAGGTAGGCCTCGCGCGAGATCCCGCGGTGCGAGAGCGAGTGGAGCATTCGCTCCCACATCTCCCGCGCCCTCGCGTCGACGAGCTCGGGTGTGACGGCCACCCGCGCGCCGGCCACCGCAGCGTCGAGCGCCGCCTGACGGAACTCGGCCTCGATCTGCGCCTCCTCCGCCTCGCTCAGCTGGCGGCGGATGTCCTCTCGCAGCTCCCGTAGGTCGTCGAAGCCCGCGTCGACCGCCATGTCCTCGTCCACGGGCGGGAGCTCCTTGAGCTTGACCTCCTTCACGTTCACCTCGAATGCAGCCTCTCGTCCGGCGAGCTGCTCGTTTGAGTAGTCGTCGGGGAAGCGCAGCGCGACCGTGCGCGTGTCGCCGGCGCTCGCACCGAGCAGGCCCTGCTCGAATCCTGGGATCAGGTTGCCGGCGCCGAGCTCGACGAGCTGGTCGCGCCCCTCACCGCCCGCAAACGGCTGCCACCGCTGCTCGGCCGCCGATCGCTCCTCGCCGGTGGAATCGGGGGCGAGCGAGCCGACGTAGTCGACCACCACGAAGTTGCCTGCCGCGGCGGGACGCTCGGCCGTCTGTAGGCGAGCCAGGCGCTCGCGCACCGCCTCGACCTCCTGCTCGATCTGCTCGTCGGTCACCTCGGGCTCGCGCCGGGCGACCTCCAGGCCCCTGTATTCGCCCAGCTCGGCTTTGGGGAGCACGCCGATCTCGATCGAGAACTCGAGCGCCTGGCCCTGTGGCGGCAGCTCGCCCAGGTCCAGTCGCGGGTCGCCCACCGGCACGATCCCGGCGCTCTCGATCGCGTCTGAGTACCAGCTCGAGAGCGTCTCGCGCACGGCCTCCTCGAGCACCGCCTCGCGGCCGATCCGCTGGATGACCAGCGGCGCGGGCACCTTCCCGCGCCGGAAGCCGGGGAGCTTCAGCTCGCGGCCGAGCTGCTGCGCCTTGCGCTCCAGTCGGCCCTCCACCTCTACGGGCGGCACCTGGACCTGCAACCGTACGCGCGAGTCCCCGAGCTCGGTGACGGTGGTCTTCAGGGCTGGCCGGTTCGGGGATTCGAGCGAAGCGAGTGTCTCACGGTCCGGTGGCACCCCCGCCAGGATACCGTGCCATTTGATGAGGACCGCGCGCAGCTCCCCGCCCCACCGCCGCGCAGAGGCGTGGCTGTGGACGGGCCCGGCAGGCCACCTCGTGGGCGGCACGCTGGACTTCCTGACGGCGCTGGCTCGCTACGTAATTGCGCGGGCGCGCGGCCGGAGGGGTCTTTGAAGGCCGGCGCGCGCGCCCGCACGGGCACGAGTGATGCTCGCCTCTAGGCGGCCGCCGTGGCGGTGGCCGCGTCGAACGCCAGCTTGACGCCGCGCGGCACAACGAGCACCGGGCAGGTGACTGTCTCGATCAGGTGCGACGCGGAGGAGCTCAACGAGACGCGACCTTGCTCGGCGTCGGGTCGTGAATCGATCACGAGCAGGTCGGCCTGGTCGTTGGCGACCGGCTCGACCGTCGCTCCCAGCGCCCTTGCGAGAGCATCGGCGGTCTCGCGCGCGCCGCCGTCGGAGTCGCCGACCGCGACGATCCGCTTGATACCCGTACGCTCGACGCGCTCGGCGAGGTCGACCGGCGCCAGCGCGATCGCGGTGCGGCCGCCTTCGAGCAGGCGCTCGGCCGAGTTGCCGATCGCGATGTGCCCCTTGGCGGTGTGGGAGTCGGAGCAGAAGACAATCGCGTCGGCTCCCTCGGACTCGGCCAGCGTCGCCAGGCCCTCGGGGGTGGAGCGGTCGGTCACGGCGTGCCCGACCGCGCCGGGGATCCCGAGCAGCGCGACGCCGCGGTCTATCAGCTCCTGCGCCTCGTTCTGGGCAAGCGTCTCGCGATCGCGGTCTGGCTCCTGGGTGTGGCGGACGTACGCGAGCGCCACCTCGGCGCCGGCGCGGCCGAAGATCCGGCCCAGGGTGATGGCGTCGTCCTCGTTGGCGGTGCCGTCGTAAGAGACGATGATCTTTGTGGACATTGGGGGCTCTCCTGTCTCGTGGCCGGACGCGCAATGGGCCGGCCGCTTGGACTGTTCGGGGGGTGCTTTCGTTCAATCTTGACATCATCCTGCCATCAGCACCAATGATTCTTTTGATCTTTGCTATAAGTGAGTCTTATGCTCAACGTTCCCCGCCTGAAGGTCTTGAAGGAGGTCGCCTACGAGGGCTCTTTCTCCGCTGCAGCCGCTGCCCTCTCCTACACGCAGTCGGCGGTCTCGCAGCAGATCGCCGCGCTCGAGGCCGAAACCGGGATGGCGCTGCTCGAGCGTCATCCGCGCGGGGTGAGCCTGACCGCGGCCGGCCAGACGCTGGTGGGACACGCCGAGGGGATCCTCGCGCGCGTGGAGGCGGCCGAGGCGTCCCTGTCAGCGATTGCCGGGCTGCGCGGCGGACGGCTGCGCGTGGCGTCCTTCCCGACGGCGGGCGCCACGCTGATGCCGCTCGCGATCGCCATGTTCCGCACCTCCTATCCCGAGGTCGAGTTGACGCTCGCCGAGGGCGAGCCCGAGGAGATCACGCCGCGCCTGCGCGCCGGTCAACTCGACCTCGCGTTGTTGTTCGAGTTCGCCGGCGAGACGCCGCTGCAGGAGGACATGACGCGCACGCACCTGCTCGAGGACCCGATGTACCTGGCGCTCCCGCGAGAGCACCCGCTCGCCGCGAAGGAGAGGCTCCGCCTGCAGGACCTCGACGGCGAAGCCTGGGTCCAGACGTCCAGCTCGAGCCCGTGTGCGCGCCACGTCGTGCGCAGCTGCCATGCGGCCGGCTTCGAGCCGCGCGTGGCCTTCGAAAGCGATGACTACCAGACGGTCGAGGGTCTGGTCGCGGCCGGAGTGGGCGTGGCGCTGATCCCGGAGCTGGCGCTGTCGGTGGTGCGCGCGGACATCCTGATCCGCGCCCTCTCGCCCGCCCCTCCCGTCCGCCAGGTGATCGCCGCCACGCCCGCCGGCGCCCGCCTGGTACCCGCGGCACCGGCGATGCTGGGGATCCTGGAAGAGGCAGCCAGGCAGCTCAAACACCCGGGGCGCCCGGCCGACTAGCCGAGCGCCCCGGTACGAGCCTTGCGCTCGCCTTCAGAGGATCATTTCGCGGGGTTGGCCAAGTACGCTGCGTTGACCAGGTTCGCGAGTTCTTTGTAGCCCTTGACCGTCGGGTGGATGTCGCCGTCCATGCCCGGCGGGTTTCCGCCAGCTACCTGCACGTTCGGGTTACACATTTCCGTGAACTTGCAGATCGCTGCCTGCTCCCTTTTCGCGTTGACACCCGAGTCCCTGTTGAAGACCGGGAACGGATTCGCGAAGGTAACGTTCGGGAAGTACGGGAGCAAGTCCGCTTCGATCGCTTCATTGACGCCTTTCTGCAGCCCATCGGTTCCGGGAAGCACGAACGCATCCGGGTTGTAGAAGCCGAGCAGCATGATCGGCCCGGAGTAGTAGGTGTCCAACACGGTGAGCGTCTTGCCGATGTTTTCCAGGATGTGCGGGACCGTCACGTTCACCGCGGTGTAGTCGATGCACGCCAGGACCGCCTCTTCGGGGGAGGCGCCCCACTTGCTTTTGCCCGTTTCCGTGAATTCCTTCGTGACTTCGTCCTTGCACTGGGCGATTGCCGCGAGCTCGTCGTTCGAGCCGATGTTCAGCGTGATCGCCTTGACTTCGTTCGGTTTGCCCGTGTACGGGTTGTCCGAGGTGAGGACGCTGACGGCGTCTTCAAGCTGCGAGATCGAGCCGTATCCGGAGTGCAGCGGGAAGCCGTCGACGTTCTTGTACGCACAGGGATGCCAATCGCCGAGGCCCTGATACGGGGCCGGGGGCGAAGTTTCTTCTGTGGATATCATCCCGCCGAGCTCTTCATTTTCACCGATCAGCCCGTTGGAGGTCTCACCCGGGCAGGCGAGGTCGTCGATCGTGATCCCCTTGAGTTCCTTGTTGAGCTTGTCCTTGAAGAAGTTGTCAAACCCTTCTTCGAAGCGCGACGGCGACTCGGTGGGGTAGTTTTCGTTGAATTTCTGCTGGCTGTAGCCGAAGCTGATCGAGTCACCAAGGGCCATGTAGATCGGACCCCCGGGCGGCGGTTGGGCGTTGGCGGCAGCCGGCGCGAACACCAGCGCCGAGAGCGCCAATACGAGTGCCATCAAGCACCCGATCAGACGTCCGCGCGTGCGGAACGAAATTGCGGAGCCGTTCGTGGCTTGCATCTCACATCCTCCTCATACGGTGCGGGACAGGCCCGCAGGCACAGCCCCCTCTTTGGCTTCCCTCTATGCGCTGCTCCGCGCCGCTTGACGCCGCGGAGCACCTCAGGCCTGTTCCCTCTTTCACTATGCCCCCGACCCTCCTGGGCACCAGGGATCGTCGTCCGAAGATACCCCACGAGTGGCCCTAATGTCAAGCCGCGACCACCCGGATATGTCCGAGGCGCCTGTCATTTTGATGGGTTCCAGCCATCTGAGAGGGGTCGTGCCCAATGACTGTCCTGAGTGTCCTGCTGCTGATCGTCGGAGTGCTGCTCGGCGCGGCCTGCGCCGCCGCCTCGACGCACAGGAGCCGCGAGCGCGTGCGCGATGAGCTGACGGCGATCTCGGTCGACGTGCTCGCCCAGACCGGCGAGTCGCTGGCGCAGCGAGTCGCCGAGGCCCGCCACGTCGAAGAGGAGCGCGCGCAGGGCGAGATGGCCAGGCGGGCCGAGGAGATCAAGGGGGTCGTCACGCCGGTGCAGGAGCGACTGGGCAGGATGCAGGAGGAGATCGGGCGCCTGGAGCGCGAGCGCAGGCAGGCCCAGGGTGAGCTCGCACAGATGATCCGCCACCTGGGCGAGGGGGTTGGCACGCTGCGCCAGGAGACCGGCAACCTCGTCTCGGCGCTCAAGCGCCCCGCCACGCGAGGCGCATGGGGGGAGATCCAGCTGCGCAACGTGGTTGAGATGGCGGGAATGGTCTCCCATTGCGACTTTCTCGAGCAGGCCACGGTCCAGACCGGCGAGGGCGCGCTGCGGCCCGACATGCTCGTACGCCTGCCCGGCGGCAAGCTGGTCGTGGTCGATTCCAAGGTCCCGCTCGACGCGTACCTGTCCGCGCTGGAGACCTCAGACGAGCACGAGCGCGAGCTGCACACGGCTCGCCACGCGAGGCAGACGCGCGAGCACATCGCCAAGCTCGCCTCCAAGGGATACCAGCGGCAGTTCGACTGCACCCCGGAGTTCGTCGTCATGTTCGTGCCCTCCGACGGCATCCACCAGGCCGCCCTCGCCCAAGACCCGGCGCTGATCGAGTACGGCGTGCAGCAACAGGTCCTGATGGCCACGCCCACGACCCTGATCGGCCTGCTGTGGGCGGTCCACTACGGCTGGCGTCAGGAGCTGATCGCGCGCTCCGCGCGCGAGATCGCGGAGTCCGCGCGCGAGCTGCACAGCCGCCTGGGCCGCTTCGTCGAACCGCTCTCGAAAGTCGGCCGTCAGCTCGACTCCGCCGTCTCCGCCTACAACGAGGCGATCGGCTCGTTCGACCATCGTGTGATCCCCCAGGTGCGCAGGATCGAGCAGGCCGGGGCGGCCTCCGAGCGCGAGGTGCGCGCCCCGGATGCGGTGGAGATCACCGCGAGGGCGATCACCGCACGGCCCCAGCTCGCGACCGATGAGTCGGCGGCGATGCAGACGGGCGAGCGGCACGGGCTTCCCACAGAGGTGAGGATCCCGGCCGGCGCCTGAGGATCATCACGGTCAACACCAGCGCTGCCGGCACCGTGGCCGGCAGCTCGTCCACGAGGAAGAACAGCAGGTCGAAGCCCAGCGCGAAGGCCGCGGTGAGTGCCGCCGCGCGCAGCTGCAGCGAACGGCCGACGGTGACCGCGAGCAGCCCGCCGAGCGCAGCCGCTATGAACAGGTCGCCGTAGCCCATCACGGCCGAGCCGAACGTGGCGCTCTGGAGTGGCGGCAGGCCAGCCACGGGATGCGCAGCGTTGAGGGCGTTGTTGGGCCTCTGCAGCAGGTCGGAGACCACGAGCGCAGTGTCCGCGACGGCCATCGCCACGATCCCCGCGGCGAGCCAGCGGGGCGGCGTGATCGTGGCGAGCAGCACGCCGAGCGCTACGCAGCTGAGCGCCGAGAGCACCAGCGCCGCCCCCTCTCCCGCGAGGCCGTCACGATCGACCCACGCCAGCGCGAACAGCGGCAGCACCAGCAGCGCTCTTCGCGGACGCGCGCCGCGGGCGAGCCAGCCGAGCGCGAGCGCGGCGAGCGCGGGCACCGCCACGAGCGCCAGATATGTGAGTCCCTGCGCGCTCGCGTGTTCGGCCGCGCGCGTGATGAACACGAACGCGACCACCGATAGCGGCGGGATCACCGCCCAGCGGCGGCTGCGCAGGCGCGCTGGCAGCCCCGCGGCGAGCGCACCGGGCAGCGCCACGACCGCGCCCTGGGCGAGCGAGAGCACAGCGATCGATATCCAGAACGGCAGCATCGACCCACTTCAACATAGATCGCCCGGCGCGCATGCGTCGGGGTCCTCAGTGGGCGAGCTGTACCGTCTTGATCAGGAGCAGCAGCACGGCCACCGCGAGATAGCCTCGCAGCACCAGCATGGCCGCCTTGCGCCCGGGCGACCATACGGGGCGCTCGAGCAGCGCCAGTGGGGGCATCGTCCATGTGCTGCGCCTGTCCTTGGCGACCTTGGCCACCTCCACGGCTGCTCTCGGTCGATTGCGCACGGCGTAGACGGCGATGCCGATGAAGACAGCCACCAGCACGAGCGATAGATACAGGAACAGGTGGGCGACGTTCACATGCGGGAACATCGTGCTCGCCATCAGGATCAGCGAGAGCTCGACGAGCACGCCGATTATGACGCTCGCGATCGCGTTCAGCCACGGCGGGTTCGACCACGGCCCGAGCACGTCGCGGTCGTTGCACAGCAGCAACAGAAACACCGTCGCGCTGGGCAGCAGCACGCCCGCCAGCGCCTGAACCGAGGTTGTGATGAGACCGAGTGGCGCTCCGGGGATGAGCACGATCCCCGCCGCCGCGACCACCATCAGCGTGAAGCTTCCGTAGAAGAGCTTCGCATCCAGTGGCCCGCGGTTGAGCGAGTGCTTAGCGCCAAACACGTCGCCGAACGCGTAGGAGGTGGCGAGCGTCACCGCGGCAGCTCCGATCAGCGAGGCGTTTAGCAGCACGATCGCGAAGAAGGTTCCCGCGGTGGACCCCAGATGCTGGGCGAGCTCGCTCGCCACAGCGCCCGCATCCGTGAACCGGCCGAAGTCGGAGGTGCCGGCGAACGCGAACGCCGTAACGGCGATCAGCGCGCCGGCGCCGATCACGACGACGAACGCGCCGATCACCGTGTCCGCGCGCTCGTAATTGATCCACCGTGGGGTGATCCGCTTATCGATGATGTTCGACTGCTGGAAGAACAGCTGCCAGGGCGCCACCGTCGTGCCCACGATCGCGATTATCAGCAGCACCGCCGTTGAGCTCGCACCGCCATAGATCGACGGAACGAACGTGTTGTGGACCATTTCGCGGACGTTTGGGTGAGCGAGGATCAGCAGCGGGATCACCAGGAAATTGGCGACGACGAACACATACATGAAGCGCTCCCAGCTGCGGAAGCTGCCGGTCGAGGTAATCGCCACCAGCGCGACCGCTGCGATCGGCACCGCCACGTCGCTGCTGATCCCGAAGTATCCGAGCGCCAGGCTCACGCCGATGAACTCCGTGACGATCGTCAGGAAGTTCAGGAGGAACAGATCGCCGACCGAGAAGGCTCCCCAGAATCTGCCGAAGCGCTCGAAGATCAGTCGCGCGTGGCCGACGCCTGTGACCGCGCCCAGGCGGATCACCATCTCCTGGTTGACGATCAGGACCGGGATCAGCAGCAGCAGCACCCACAGCAGGCTCGTCCCGTAGTTCTGACCGGCCTGGGAGTAGGTGGATACGCCGCCGGCGTCGTTGTCGCCGACCATCACGATCAGGCCAGGGCCCATGATCGCCAGCAGCGCCATCGCGCGGGAGCGCCATCCGTGGCGCTCGCCGGTGTCGTGGACCCGGATCGTCCCCAGAGCGCCGCGAATATCGCCGATATGAGCCTCGTCCAGGACCGGAGGCACGCCCTCCGGCTGCCACTCGGCGGACGCCAGCGTCTCCTCAGCCATGTCGGGGCTTCCTCCTTTCCTTGCTCGCGGGACCACTTCTCACGTCTCGGCGCAGGGGCGCGCCACGGCGCACGCCGGCTCAGACGTGTCCCGCGCGGCGCTCAGGCTGGGAGGGACGGGCCCGACGGGCGTGCGGTCGGCTGGGTACTTCGCGGCTGTTCTCGATCCATGCCGGCCTCCTTTCTACGCGCCGTGCGGAACTCGTCCGAGGCTCAGCCTAGCAACGGGCACTCAATCGCGCACGAGGCCGAAGCGCCGCCGCCAGCCGCTCGGAAGGGTGAGCTCGAGCACGTCATCGACGGTGACCACACCGACCATCCGCTCGTCGCCGTCGAGGACCGGCAGCATGACCAGGTTGTAGTCGGTCATCATGCGCGCGACCTCGGGGAGATCGGCATCCGTCCCCACCCACACGGGCTCGCGCTCGGCGATCTCCTCGAGCGGCCGGTGCGGATCGGCGCGCAGCAGCGTCACCACGAACACCGAGCCGCGCAGCAGGCCGTCGCCGTCGAGCAGGTACACCGACGTGAGCGTCCCAGCCCCGAGGTCGCTGTCGCGTACCTTGCGCAGCGCCTCGGCGACCACGTCCGCCGGCGCGAGGGCGATGAAGTCAGGGCTCATCAGGCCTCCGGCGGTGGAGGGGTTGTACCCCAGGAGCGCCTCGATCTGGCGTCGCTGCGTGGTCGGTAGCAGCGCGAGTATGCGCCCCCGTCGCTCCTGCTCGATCTCGTCGATCAGGTCAGCGGCGTCGTCGGCGGCCATGCGCGCGACCACCGCCGCCACCTGGGTGTCCGGACGCTCGCGGATGAACTCCAGCTGATGATGCTCGTCGAGCTCCTCGAACACGTCCGCCTCGAGCTCGCGGTCCTCAGCCACTGCCTCGATGATCTCCTCGCCCTCGTCGTGCGAGGCGGCCTCCACCAGGTCCGCGATCTCGGCCGGATGTAGGTTGGCGAGCTTGCGATGGGAGAAGCGCAGACGCGAGGTGGGCACATGGCCGACGAACGGCTCCATGTCTGCCCAGTCGAGGAACGGCCGGTCGGAGACGATCGTGCGCAGACGGCGCGGCAGCGCGCGACGCAGCTGCGCGCGCGCGTTGTGATCGACGCCCACCACCCGCCACCAGCCGTCGATGCACGCGAGCTCGATCTCGTGCGCCGTGATGAGCCTGGGCGGATCGGCCTCAACGTCGACGAGCTTGCGGCCGAGCACGTCGGCGCCCAGCAGCACCTCGCCGGCGCGGCGCTCGAATCTGCCCAGGCTGAGCTTCTCTGCGGACAGGCGCACGGCGCCGGGCTCGAGCGACGCGATCCTGTCGACCGGGACGAACAGCTCGCGTCCGCCGATCCTCGCCTTCAGGCCGGTCACCGGCGGATAACCGCCGTCGGCCAGGCGCACGATCAGATCCTCGACCCGGCCCAGCCGCTCCCCCGCCCTATCCAGGAGCGGGCTTCGCAGAACCGACGAGAGATGCACGACTGGCTGTGGCAAGTCGCGCCTAACGTTACGCCTCGCCACGGACCAGAAGCGCCGCGCTGATCGCCGCGCCGAGGTCGCCGAGCGCCGCCATATGCCACATAAAGAACAACGCTGCGGGAGCTTTAGGTGAATTTAGGCGCGCTTGCAGCCTTTCTTCGTACTCTCTTACGGGCTTGAACCAGCATCTAGGTGACACGAGATGACAGAGCGGACCGGAGCATCCTGGCTTGTCTACACACTGGGGGCTCTGTGCGCCGGTGCGATCGCGGTCGCCGTCCTCGTTGTGGGACCCGCGTCGGGCAGCCAGGCGACGGTTACGCGCACGGCCACCGTCGCGCCGGGTGTCGTGCAGTCGACCGTGTCGGGCAGCGGCAACCTCCAGGCCGCCAGCCAGCTGAACCTCGGCTTCAAGACGAGCGGGACAGTCACGCACATCTACGTAGCCCAAGGAGAGCAGGTCGCCCAGGGCCAACTGCTGGCGACGCTCGACCCACAGAGCGCCGAAGTCGCGCTCGAACAGGCCAGGGCAACACTGCAGTCGGCTGAAGCCAACCTCGCCAAGGAGGAAGAAACCGGCGGCGAAACCTCGACCGCAGGAAGCTCGAACGGGTCGAGCGCGGGCGGCGCCAGCAACGCCGCGGCGGCCTCGCTGAGCAGCGCGGGCGGCTCGGAGATCGCCTACGCTGCGACGGCGACCTCCCCAGGCAATCCACCGGCCACCACCGTCGCGCCAACGAGCACCGGCGCGCCAACCGCCACCAGCCCAAGCAGCAGCGCTGCGCCGACGAGCACCACACCCGCCACCACCGCGCCCACGAAGACCTCGCCCAGCAAGGGGACGGCGCCGACGACCACCACGCCGAGCAAGGGGGCCGCGCCGACGAGCACCACGCCGAGCAAGGGCACGGCAACGGCGCCTGAACGCGAAAGCAAAGAATCGAGCTCGAGCTCGTCGAAATCCACCATCAGCACCGCCACCCGCGAAGCGAACCTCGCTTCCGCCAGAGCGGCCGTCAAGAGCGACAAGCTGAGCGTGCAAGGCGCTGAACAGGCCGTGGTCGACACCAGGCTCTACGCGCCCGAGAGTGGCACGATCGCTTCGCTCTCCGGTCAGGTCGGCGAAGTCGTGTCGGGGAGCGGCACGACCAGGGCTTCGAGCACGAGCAGCTCCTCGAGCGGATCGGGATCGAGTGCTGCCGGCGCCGGCAGCGCGTCCTCATCGGGCCGCTCCGGCGCCGGCTCGTCCAGCTCGTCGGGCTCCTCCGGCTCCTCGGGCTCCGCCGGCTCCTCTGGCTCCTCGTTTGCGGTCCTGAGCGACCTCAGCTCGATGCAGCTCGTGGTGCCGTTGAGCGAATCCGAAATCAGCCACGTGAGAGACGGTCAGATCGCCACCGTCACAGTCGAAGCGCTCGAAGGCCGCAAGCAGGCGGCGCACGTGAGCGAAGTCGCGATCCTCTCGACGAGCAACAGCGGCGTGGTCAGCTACGACGTGACGTTCCAGCTCGACCAGATGGAATCCGGCTTGAAGCCCGGGATGAGCGCCACCGCCGAAGTCGTCGTCAAACAGGCCGAAGGCATCAACGTCCCGACCAGCGCGATCTCCGCCGACACCGTGACCGTGGTGCGCAATGGCAAACATGTGCGCCAGAGCGTGGTGACGGGGCTGGCGGGCAACAGCTCGACGATCATCCTCAGCGGCCTGCAGGCGGGAGAAACGGTGGTCCTGCCGACCGCGACCAACACGGGCGCGAGCCTGACCTCCAAACTCGGCGGCCGCCTCGGCGGAGGGCTCGGGGGCGGCGGTCTCGGTGGCGGCGGCCTGGGTGGCGGCGCGGCGCTCTTCAGAGGCGGTGGCTGATGCGGGGCTCGCTACGGTCGCGCATCGGGTCCCGAGCGCGCGTCCCTCGCAGCCAGCCTCTGGTCAGGCGCACCGTTCGCGACGGCGCCTCCCCGACCCGCGCCGGTGCTCGCCCAGGCCACCCGGTGATCGAGGTGCACGAGGTCACGAAGATCTTCGATCTCGGTCAGATCCGGGTACGCGCGTTGCGCGACGTGTCGCTGCGCATCGACTCCGGTGATCTCGTGGCAATCATGGGCAGCTCGGGCAGTGGCAAGAGCACGCTGATGAACATCCTTGGCTGCCTGGACATACCGACGAGCGGTCGCTACCTGATCGATGGCGTGGACGTCGGCGAGATGGATGAGGACGATCTCGCCGATCTGCGCAGCCGCAAGATCGGCTTCGTCTTTCAGAGCTTCAACCTCGTCGCGCGCACGAGCGCGCTCGTCAACGTGGAGCTGCCGCTCGCCTACGCCGGCCTGCGGGGTCCCGAGCGCAGGCGTCGCGCCGAACGAGCGCTGAGCTCGGTCGGGATGGCCAACCGCATGCGCCATCAGCCGTCGGAGCTGTCGGGCGGCCAGCAGCAGCGGGTGGCGGTCGCGCGCGCGCTCGTCACCAACCCCTCGCTGATCTTGGCCGACGAGCCGACCGGAAACCTCGACTCCCACTCCACCGAGGACGTTCTGCGGATCTTCGCGCGCCTGAACGAAGAAGGACGCACCGTGGTCCTGATCACCCACGAGCCCGACGTCGCCGAGCAGACCAAGCGCGTGATCCGGCTCAGCGACGGCGAAGTCATCGAAGACCATCGCTCGCGCGGCGTGCACGATGCGCCGCCTCCCCCGCGCAGCCAGAAGTCAGCTCACCGTCATCGCATCGACACCGACGTCGCCGAGGCCCAACCGTGATCGGCCTCGAGACCGTGCGCATCGCGTGGAGCGGGATCACCGCGAACAAGCTCCGCTCCGGCCTGACGATCCTCGGCATGACGATCGGCGTCGCCTCGGTGATCGTGCTGATAGCCGTCGGCAACGGCTCATCCAAGGCGGTCCAATCGCGGATTCAAAGCCTCGGCACCAACGTGCTGGTCGTACAGGGCAGTGGCGGCTTTCGCGGTGGTGCCCGAGCGAGCACCACCGCGAGCATCTCGCTGACCAGGCAGGACGCCGGAGCACTCGAGAACCCCGCGCTCGCGCCCGACGTCAAGAGCGCCTCGCCGGTCGTCAACGCCACCAGCACGAAGCTCGTCTACGGCAGCTCCAGCTACGAACCATCGTCGTTCGTCGGCACCACACCGTCCTACCTGACGGCCCACAGCTACAAGGTCCAGGAAGGCGCCTCGTTCACCTCCGAAGACATCAGCAACCACAGCCGCGTGGCGGTGATCGGGCAGACGGTCGTGCAGGAACTGTTCGGCGGGCAGAGCCCGGTCGGCCAGAACATGAAGGTCAACGGGAGCAATTACGAGGTCGTCGGCGTCCTCGCCAAAAAGGGGTCCAACGGCGCCACCAACGAGGATGACGTGGTGATGGCCCCGATCACGACCGTGCAGGACTCGCTCACGGGCACCGGGCCGATCGACTCGATCACCGTCCAGGCGAAGTCCGAATCCTCGCTCAACGCGGCAGAATCAGAGGTCACCCAGATCCTCGACGAACGCCACAAGATCAAGAACACCTCCGAACCGGGCTTCAGCGTGCTCAACCAGGGGTCGCTGCTGGAAACCTCCAGCTCGACCAGCAGCATCTTCACGACGCTGCTGGGCGAGGTCGCCGCGATCTCGCTACTGGTCGGCGGCATCGGCGTCATGAACATCATGCTCGTCAGCGTGACCGAGCGCACGCGCGAGATCGGCATCCGCAAGGCGATCGGCGCCAGGCGCGGTGACATCCTCACGCAGTTCTTGACCGAGGCCATGCTCGTGTCCGTCTTCGGTGGCATCACGGGCGTGGCCGTCGGCGTGATCGGCAGCCAGTTCCAGATCGCGGGAGTGCACCCGCAGATCGCGACGTACTCGATCTTCCTGGCCTTCGGCGCGGCGCTGGCCTCCGGCCTGTTCTTCGGCACCTACCCGGCCGCGCGCGCCGCCGGCCTCAGACCGATAGAAGCGTTGCGCTTTGAGTGAACCAGCCTCCCCCCACCAGGAGCCTGCACTACCCCTCGAGGAGCCCGACGACTGGCTCGAGGAGCCCGAGGAGCTGCCCCGCCGGCCACGGCGACGGCTGCTCGGGGTGGGCGGGAATCCAATCGCCCTGGCGCTGCTCAGCGTGCTGCTGATCGCGTGCGGGTTCATCGGCGGCGTGCTCGTGCAGAAGGGCCAGAGCAGCTCGAGCTCGTCCACCGGCGCCACCGCGGCCAGCCTCGCATCGCGCTTCCGCGCCCTGCGCGGCGGCACGGGCGCGGCCTCGACGGGTGGATCGTCCGCTTCCAGCGCCGGCGCTTTCACGCGGCCGACCGCCGGAACCGTCGCGTACCTCGCCGGCAGCACGCTGTACGTGACCACCTCCGAAGGCAACACCGTCAAGGTCACGACCTCGCCGGGGACGAGCGTGACCAAGACGGTGCAGTCGAGCGTCAAGGCAATCCACCCCGGTGAAACGGTGGCCGTGACCGGCGCCACCCACCCCGGCGGCGCGCTCAGCGCCGAATCGATCAGCGTCGGGGCCGGCGCCGGCGGCGGCCTCGGGGCGCTGTTCGGCGGCACGAGCTCGGGTGGCGGTGCGAGCGGCGCCGGCGGCAACGGAAGTGGCACCGCCAATCCGACCGGCGGTGGACCAGCGCTGTTCGGCGGCGGCTAGCAGCTACAGTCCGAGCCGACCGACGAGCGCTGCCGGCGGGCACCAATCAGACAACGAGATCCCAACAAAGGAAGTCCATGCCTTACATCGACAGCAAGAGCAGCAAGCCAGCGACAGCGATACTGCTCCTCGTGCTCGCCAGCCTTGCGCTGGCGGCATGCGGAGGCTCCTCGAGCAGCTCCTCCTCGACGGCCAACGCGAGCGCCACGACACCCACCCGGGGTGCGGCAGGCGCCCTCCCAGGCCGCTTCTCGGCGTTCCGCGAATGCCTGCAGAAGAATGGCGTCACGCTGCCCAAACGCACACCGGGCCAGCGGCGAGCGCCCGGCGTCGGCGGCCTTCTCGGCGGTGCACAGCTGCCAAAGGGCGTGACGCGCGCCCAGTATCAAGCGGCGGTGAAGAAGTGCGGTGGCCTGCCGGGCCTGCTCGGCGGCGTCGCTCCTCGCTTCAACAAGGCGGCGCTCGCGAAGTTCGCGGCGTGCATGCGCGAACACGGCGTGAACGTGCCGGAACCAAACACATCGGGCAACGGGCCGGTGTTTAACGACAAAGGCCTGAACACGACCAGCGCAACGTTCCAGGCCGCAGATGCCAAGTGCCGCAGCGACCTGCAGGGGGCCTTTGGCGCCCGTCCGGGTGGCGTCGGAGCACCCGCATCGCCGTCCCCGAGCGGCTAGCGGCTACGGGCGCTTCGGGTCCGGGACGGCGGCAGGGCTGCGCTTGGTCGCGACGGTCGGTGCCGGAAGCGCTGCCACTCGTTCCATCAGCTGGCTCCACTGGGTGGCGCTCAGGGCGCTCGTGCTAACGAGCGGCGCGGGAGCGGTTCGGCCGGAGCGCGCCGAGTGCGCGGCCGTCGCGGCAGCTGCCGGGTTGAGCGCAGCGGTGACACGCGCCGGGCGGAACTGCAGACGGATGCGGTTCCAGTACGCGGTCGCGGCGTGCGTGTTCGACGAGCCGGGGTAGCGCATGAGGCTGACGATCGCGTGGGGCACGAAGTCGCCGGGAAGCGTCAGCAGCGTACGGATCGTGAGATCCGTGATCGTTCCCGGCCCCTGGTGGCCGGCGATCGGAACGCCGTTGATGGCGGAGATCTCGACGTCGTCGCGCGCCGGCCTCGACGACAGCGCCGCGGCGGCCGCGTCCTGACGCTGAGCGCACTCAAGAGCGCTCACGGTCGGCTTCAGCCCGCTGCGCGACAGGAACGCGAGCACTGCCAGGACACGCCGGTCGACCATGCCCGATACGACTTCGTGGCGGGTGCAGCGATCGAGCGTGATCCCTGGGTCTGAGAGCACGGTGCGCTCGAGCTGTGCCTTCGACAGCAGCAAGACGTCGCTCGCGGTCGCCCCGAGCAGCGCGTCGGTCGCCTTTGCGCCCCGCGGGTGGAGCGCCGTCTGCAGCTGCGACCAGTTGTCCAGGATCGGACCGGGGTTGACCGTGTCCGCGTCGCCAGCGGGGCTGATCGCGAAGCGCAGGTGACCGTCGCGAGCTCCCGGCGGCACGCGCACACGACCGAGCACCGTGCCGGACGCGACCACCGAGCCGCTGCGCAGCGGCAGGCGTTGACCGGCGCTGCTCTGCCGGGCGTTCCTCGCGGCGCTTGCGGCTGCGGCCGCAAGCGCGTCCACGTTGCCCGGGTGCGCGAACAGGCGGACCTTGCCCATGCCGGCGGGAGCCGCTTCCTGCGAGCCTACCTCGAGCGATGCCTGGCCGTGAGCCGACGCGCGCGGCCGAGGCGTCGTCACGTGGAGGGTGACCGGAGACTGCGTTCCCGCGCTGGCGGGCTGTGAGGGCGCGGGATCACGCGTGCTCGCCGCTTCCACGACCGGAGAGCGCGCGGGCGCGCTCGGAGCTTTCGGCAGCGCGTACGTCGGCGCGATGCTACCGAGCCCGACATAGGTGAAGACGTCGCCGTAGACGTCGCGGAGAACCACGTACTTGCCGAGGCTGCGCGAGTGGCCGATGTGGACGATGCGGCCGTCCTGCACGGCGACCACGGACGCGTTTGGAGCGCTCAGCAGTTCGACGAGCTGGAGGGGTTGGACGGCGGGGGCGCCAGCGCCAGACCTGGCTGCGGCCGCGGCCGCAGCGGGCGATAGAGGCGGAGATGAGCCTGGCGTGCTGCTCGCGGGCGAGGGAGAGGAGCCGCTCGCCCGGCCCGACGCTCCAGCTGATCCGCTCGCAGGCTTGCTCGGAACCGCCGTGGCTTGCGCGGTCGCACTGGACGCGGACGGGGGCGGGACGAGAAGCGAGCTCCATGCGACGTGCTTTCCGCTCACGGGCAGACGACCGTCGATCAGGCCGGTGAGCGTCGCGATCACGGCTTTCGGATAGGTGGAGATCAGCTTGGCCCGCAGGAGCACCGAGTCGACGTATTCTTCAGAGTGGTTGTAGGCCAGGATCGCGGCATGCAGGTCGGTCGCGGCGCCCGCCGCGCGCAGGTAGCGCGCGGCGGCGAAGATCGCGTCCACCGGGTTGTAGGGGTCTGCGTAGCCCGCGTTGAGGGCGTCCACGCCGTATTGCAGCCACGTGCTGGGCATGAACTGCATCCACCCGACGGCACCCGCACTGGAAACCGACTGGTCGGTGCCGTAGTCGGTCTCGATTTCGTTGATCGCGGCGAGGATCTGCCACGGCACCCCGTACTGGACGGCGGCGGCCTTGTAGATGGGCAGCAGGAACAGCGGGATGCGGTAGAAGTCCAGCGCAGCGGCGGACGCTTCCGAGGAGGCGAGCACCGCCGCGAGCGCTCCCGCCTGGACCGCCACCGACTGCGGCGACGGCGCCACGTTGTTGGGGCCGGAGGTCTTGTTGGTGGGCTTGGTCGACTTGCGGGTCTTGGTCTTCGCCTTGATCGTCGTCTGGACCGGGCTGGAGGTTGTTCCGGGGCTCGTTTCCTGCTTGCGCTGGAGCACCACCGTCGGGGCTTCCGAGCCACCGGTCGCAGGAGCGCTCGGCTGCGGAGCGGTCGTGCTCGGAGCGGTCGTGCTCGGAGCGGTCGAGGTCTCTGTCGGCGCGGCGCTGGCGGCGGGCGCCGTCGATGTACTGGTCGACGGCTGGCCGGCGGCGGCTTCCTGAGCGCCGGCGGCTTCCTGAGCGGCGGCACCCGAGTCGGCGGCGGCTGGCGCCGAGGAGCCGTCGGTGGAGACCGGCGTGCTGGTGGTGGTCGCGGCGCCGAACGCCCCGCTCGCGAGCGGGCCTCCGAGGCTGGCAGCGGTCAATCCGCCGCCGGCGACGGCGGACAGCATCGCGCGCAGAGCCCGGCGGCGGGCGCTGTTCAGCGGCGGCATACGCGAAAATCGATCATCTCGGGGTCGTCCCATGGTTGTGGTCGGCGCAGCTAGCCCACCATCGCGGGGCACGCCCACCGGGATTCTTATCGGCAGCGAACCACGAATCCGTAAAGGATTCGTAATCGCACAAGCGAATCGGGGAATGTTCTACTGGACAGCGGGCCGCTCTCCTGCAGTCGGACAATCGGTTCGGCGCCCGGACACGGCGTCGGCTTGTATCAGACCGCGCGACCGCTCTATCGTTGAGGTTGACGTGTTCATCACATGACAGGACCCCCGCACAAGCCGCGGCGGTCGCATCGGGGATATGGAGGCTGAGAATGCCCAGGGGACGGATCATCGGGATCATCGCGGCGCTGCTGTGCGGCGCGAGCCTGCTCGCCGCCGGCGCAGCGCAGGCGGAAGAGACGGTGACCATCACCGAAGCGGGCTTCTCGCCGAACGAATTCGGCGCTCCGACCAACGCGTTCGGCAAGGCCACGATCGGCTCGACCAACCTGCCGGTGCCCTCGCCGATCACCCACATCGACGTGTTCGGCCCGTCTGGGGTGACGCTCAACCTGCAGGGCACCGGAACGTGCAAGAAAGAACAGCTCGAAAACATCGGCCCCAAAGCCTGCCCCACCAACTCCAAGGCGGGATTCGGCGGCGGCGAAAGCGCCTATGAGATCGCCAACGAAGTCATCAAAGAGAGCTACACCGTCGACTTCTTCCTGGCCGACAACCAGCCCGGCCACACGGCACTGCTGGTCTACGTGGAAGGCTCGACCCCGGTCTCGATCCAGCTCGTGTTCATGGCGAGCGTGATCCAGGGGCCGAAGCCCTACGGGCTCGGCTTCAGCCTCGAAGTGCCGCTCATCAAAGTCCTGCCCGAAGCCTCCGATGCGTCGGTCACGAGCGGCTTCCTGTCGCTGGGCGCACACAACGCCGCGTTCTACGAGAACGTGCACGGCAAGCGCAAGCTGCTCCACGTCAAGGGCATCGTCCTCCCTGCGATCTGCCCCCACGCGGGCTGGCCCGTGGCTACCCAGTTCAGCTTCGAGGACGGCTCCACGATTTTGGCCAAGCACACGATCCCCTGCCCGAAGCCGAAGAAAAAATGAGCGCAGGGGAGCACCCCGGTACAGGCCGAGCGTCGTGGCGCACGCGCCGGTGCGCGGTTGATCCGCCGGCGCTCGCAGCGCGCACCCTGCTCGCGGTCCTCGCGATCCTCGGCTGCACGGCGATCCCGGTCGCGGCGGCGCGGGCGGCGACGGGGGCCAGCATCCGCCCGAGCTTCGCGCCTGACCGGCGCGGGGCGAGCACCGCCTTCACGCTCGCGATCCGCTTCTCTGGCCGGGAGGAAGGCTCGCTCGGGGAAGAAGGCGTCCCAGCCCCCGTGAGCAGCATCGTCGTGCACCTGCCGGCGGGGCTGGGGGTCAACCTGCGCGGGATGAAGATGTGCGCTGCGGCCCGCCTGCAGCAGAAAGGCGCCGCGGGCTGTCCCTCGGGATCGCTCGCCGGCCGCGGCAACGCGACGCTCGAGGTGCACGCCGGCTCGGAAACGATCCCCGAGCAGGCTACGCTGTGGGCCTTCCGCGGCCCCAACATTGGCGGGCGCCCCGCAATGGAGATCCTCGGCCAGGGCAACACGCCGCTGCAGGAGCAGACGATCAGCACGGCCGTCCTGCAGTCCGACAGCCCTCCTTACGGCTACAAGCTCACGGTCTCGATACCCCCGATCCCCTCGCTCGTGTATGAGCCGGACGCGTCGTTCATCTCGCTGTCGCTGACAGTCGGCAATCCACACAGCCATACGAGCGCCGGCGCGATCACCGTCCCGCACAGCTGCCCGTCCGGCGGCTTTCCGTTCGCGGCCGCGTTCGCCTTCGCCGACCACTCCAGCGCCAACGCCAGCGCCAGCCTACCCTGCCCATAGCGCCGCCAACGCGATACTCTGAGGCGCGTGGAAACGATCTTCTCAGTCCTGCAGGTCGCGATCGCGGTGATCGTGATCTTTCTCGTGCTGATGCACTCGGGCAAGGACTCCGGCCTGTCCGGCGCATTCGGGGTGGGCAGTGGCACGGGTCCACTGGGCGGTGGATCGATGGTCGAGCGCAACCTCAACCGCTGGACCATCTTCTTCGCCGTGCTGTTCTTCTTGAACGCGTTTGTGCTGCTCAAGCGTCCTTGGGCCTGAGCCGCTCGAGCCGGTTGAGGATCTCGATCGCCTCGGCGCGCAGCTCGGCGTCGATCGCCCGGTAGTCCTCGCGCGAGAGCTTGCCGGTGCGATAGTCGAGCTCCGCGTCGCGGATCTCGCGGTACTTGGCCTCCCGCGCCGACTCCAGATCCTCCCGCGCGTACACGGGCGGCGAAGCGGGGTCCTCGCCGGACTGCGAGAGAGGCTGCACCCCGAACCCCCCACCCCCGGCACGGCGTGCGCGGCGCAGCGGCGCGCCGATCACGAGGACCACGAGCCCGATCAGCAGCAACGTGAGGATTGCAGTCAGGAGGCCCACGCGGTCAGCGTCGCAGGACGCGCAAGCGTCAGGCGCGAGCCAGGCCCCGCACGGCCCGCGCGCGCGAGCGCGCCGCCACGCGACGACGCACGGAGTAGACGGCCCACCCAACCGGCCAGATCGCGATCAGACCACCGCCGAACACGATCAGGCCACCGATCCAGATCCACATCACCAGCGGCGAGACGATCAAGTGGAACTGCGCCTGAGGCGGATGCTGCAGGTAGGCGCGGGCCAGGTAGCCGATCGCCACGATCGCCTCGTCCGGCGGCAGCGTGCTGTTGCCGATCTTCACGATCCGCTGCAGCGCCGGGGCTTCGATGTCCGGCTGGATCGCGCTCCAGAGATCGCGGGTGACCCCGGCGTTCAACGCCACATGGCTGACCGGCTGACCGCCGAGCAGGCTGCCCACCGACCCCTCGCTGGCTTCGTCGGAGGCGTAGTAGCCCTCGCTGGGATAGAGCGTGGCGACGTGGTGTCCGTGCTCGCTCACGTCCAGCATCGCTCCCAGGCTGAGCGTCGAGCCGGTGTGGGCCGCGTCGTACTTGGGCGTGATCGTCGCCGTGGGCCGCACGTAGCGGATGTTGTAGGCGCCGACGCGGGTGGACTGGCCCGGTGAGAGGCTCAGCTCGGAGGCGTGCTGGAAGGAAGAGGAGGCGGCCACTCCCACGAACAGCACGGCGATGCCGATGTGGACGATGTAGCCGCCGTAGCGCCGGCGGTTGCGTCGCACGAGCGCCACGAGCGCGATCGGCGCTGCCTCGCCAGCCATCGCCCGGCGCGCGCGTGCGCCGCGGACGAACTCCTGTCCGATGCTGCCGAACACGAACGCCGCGCAGCAGAACATCGCGATCGCCAGCGGCTTGTGGTCGATTCCCCCGGCCAGCAGCGCGAGCAGGGTGCAGAGCGCGACGGCGCTCGGCACCAGGAAATTGCGCCGAGCGTTGGCGAGCGTCGCGCGTCGCCACGCGATCACCGGTCCGATGCCGCTCAGCAGCACCAGCACCAGCGCCAGCGGCACCGTATAGCGGTCGAACCACGGCGGCCCGACCGACGCTTCCTGGCCGGTGAGCGCCTCGGAGATCAACGGGAAGTACGTGCCCCAGAAGATCACGAAGCAGAGCCCCACGAGCACGAGGTTGTTGGCGAGGAAGACCGACTCGCGCGAGAGCAGCGAATCGAGCCGGTGCTCGGAACGCAGCATGTCGCGGCGCGAGACGACGAGGTAGATGGAGCCGGCGATCAGCACGGCGATCAGCACCACGAACGGCACGCCCAGCGTCTGCCCACCGAAAGCGTGAATCGAGTTCAGAATCCCGCTGCGCACGAGGAACGTGCCCATGATCGCGAGCGTGCCGGTGGCGAGCACCAGCGACACGTTCCACACCTTCAGCATTCCCCGCTTCTCCTGGATCATCAGCGAATGCAGGAACGCCGTACCGGTGAGCCACGGCATCAGCGAGGCGTTCTCCACGGCGTCCCAACCCCAATAGCCGCCCCAACCGAGCTCCGAGTATGACCAGCGGGCGCCGAGCAGGATGCCCACGCCCAGGAACAGCCAGGCGGCGAACGCGAAGCGGCGGACCGCTTTGATCCAGTCGGCGTCTACCCTGCGCGCCAACAACGCACCCATGCCGAACGCCAGCGGGATCGTGCATAACGTGTAGCCCGAGTAGAGCATCGGCGGGTGGATCATCATCGTGGGGAAGCGCAGCAGCGGATCGAGACCCACGCCTTCGGGTGGCGCTGGGCGGGTGGTGGCGAAGGGGTTGGCGTAGAACACCATCAGCGACACGAAGAAACCGCCGAAGCCGAGCATGATCGCGGTCGCGTAGGCTGCCACGTCGCGCATGCGCTTGCGTGTGAGGAACAGCGCCAGGCTCGACCACAGCGACATGAGCAACGCCCACAGCAGCAGCGAGCCTTCCTGCGATGACCACACGGCGGCGGCCCTGTAGAAGGTCGGCGTCGTACGGCTCGATGTGTCTGCGACCGTGTTGAACGCGAAGTCGTTGCGCAGGAACGCGAGCTCCAGCACGGCGAAGGCGACCATCAGGACGACAGCGAGCGCGTACACCGAGCGCCGTCCGGACTCCGAGAACTCCACGCGTCCGCTACGCACGCCATACAGCGACGCGCCGATCCCGTACACGCACACCAAGAGCGCCAGCAGCAGGCATGCGAAGCCGAGGCCGGCCATCAACGCCTACGCTCTGAGTCTGTGGTGTCCGCGCTTGCGAACGGCAATCAGGAGCTCTGGTTCTCGCTCGCAGGAGCGCTCTTGTACTTGGACGGGCACTTGGTGATCAGCGAGTTGCGTTCGCCGATGAAGCGCTCGCCCTGCTTTTCGACGGTCACGATCACCTCACGGCCTTCGCGGAAGGGATCCGGCACCGTCCCCGTGTAGGCGAGCGGGATCGTTGTCCCGCCGACGCGGTCCTCGACGCTGAAGTGGAGAACCGCGCCTTCGCGGTGGACCGAGCCCGCGACGACGGTGCCGGTCAGCTGGTAGCTACGACCAGGCTGCGCCTGGCGGACCAGCTGGCTGGGCGTGAGAGCCGGGCTGGCGGCGCTGAAGCTCGTGTAGATCAGCGCGCTCGCCAGCACCACGGCCGCGCTCAACGCCACGACCAGACGCACAGTTCGCTTGCGTGCAGGGTCCATCGCCACCAGTATCTCAAACCCCCCTTGGCGCCCGCGCCCGAACCCGCCCGCATCCGGCGCACCCGCCCGACGGATGCGATCCACGAGGAAATTGCGCTTGCAGGGCGAAACCTTCGAGCGTGCCCGACGTTCTAGGGAGTGACCCACAATGAGACCGAGACTCCTCCGCCCGCTCAGAGAGCGCGAACAGCAGCGCCGACGCCGCCGCGGACAGGGCGCTCGAGCGTCCGCGCGCCCGGCGCGATCGTGCGACCCCGCCGTCAAGCGGGTGCGAGAGGCAGGCGGTCCGGTCGATCAGGCCTCCTACGCGTGCGAGTGCGGCTGCCTCTTCAGCGCCGCAGTGTCGACGACCGTGATGTGCCCGCACTGCGGTACTGACCAGGCCTGGTAGACCTGCCGCGCTAGCGGATGTGCATCCCCGAGATCGCCCGGGCGATCACGAGCTGCTGGATCTCGGCGGTGCCCTCGAAGATGTCGTAGATCACGCGCGCCGCGCATGGTCGAGCCGTTTTCCGCATGGTCAAGCCAAACACGCTCCGGCTGAGTCCGCTGGAATCCGGTCGAATCAGGGCTGAACTGGCGCGAGACTGGCGCGAGCCGGCGCAAGCTGCGACCGTTCGAGGTAGGCGTCGAGCAGCCCCGCGGCCTCACTCTCGTTGCCGGGCATCAGGTGGCCGTAGAGGTCCATCGTGACGGCGATCTTCGAGTGCCCCATGTACTCGCTCAGCGCCTTTGCGTTGACGCCGGCGGCGATCATCAGCGAGGCGTAGGTGTGCCGGCACTCGTGAAGCGTGATCCTGCTCAGCCCGGCGCCCTCCCACGCCCGGTCTGCACGTTCGGTCAGCGTCCGGTCACAGAACGGGACGGCCGGCGCGGCACCAAACAACAGACCCTCACGCCAGCCGAGCGCGAGCACGTGCTCGGCCAAGTGGGAGCGCAGAGCGCCCGCGATCGGCACCTTGCGATCCTTCCCCGACTTCGTAGCGATCTCCCCCGCCTCAGCGTCCCACCCCCGGCACACCCGGATCACGCCGCCGGGCAGGTCTACGTCCTCGACGTGCAACGCCATCAGCTCGCCGCGCCGCAGACCCGCGTACATCGCGGTCGCCCACACGCGCCGGTCAGCCGCCGATAGCTCCGCTAGCAGCTTGGCGCACTCGCCCGGCGTGGCGATCCGGTCACGACGGCTGCGCACCCGCGGCAGCTTCAGGCCCGACGTCGGGTTGACGGCCACCACGCCCTCCTCGATCGCCTCCCGGTAGATCGCCCTGAGCGGCAACAGCGTGACGCCAACGTTCGACGCGCTGCGACCTTCAGCGATCAGGGGGTTGACGAGCAGCCGCTTCAAGTCGATCGAGCGGACCTCGGACAGCCGCATCGAGCCGATCACGGGGTTCACGCGCAGCCGCATCGCGTCCGCGTAGGCCCGTAGAGCGCTCGGCTTGTACGGGTCCCCTGAGCGCGTCAGACTGGTGCCGGCACGGGCTCGGGCAAGCCACGCATCGGCCGCCTCGGTGATCGTGATCGCCGTCGGAGCAGACATAGAGCCCTTGCGCACCGCCGAGCGGCTGTCATCACGCCACGCGACCGCCGCGGCTTTCGTGGGGAACGTCTTGCGGATCTTCTTCGCATCGCGCTTGCTGTAGACCGACGCCTCCCACGGGCAGTCACAGCGCACCTTGCGGTTGCAGTTGAGGCCATGGCGTTGACGCACGCCGGTCGCCATCAGACATCACCTCCAGACGGTGCGGCGGTGTACGGTGCCGGCTGCATGGGAGCTCAACCTCCTCTGCCATGCCCCCGGCCGCGCCAACGGTGCGGGGGCGCTTCGTAAGACACGCGCATCCTACTTCCCCACTCCGACGCTTTCCACGTGCCGGTCGAGCCAAGCCTGCAACTCGCTGACGGGTATCAGCTTGCGCCGCCCAAGCCGTACAAGTCGCATGTCGGGCTCGATATGCGCGCGCCAGGTGTCCCAGGACACGCCCAGCGCTTCGCACGCCTGCTCGACGCTCAGCGCGAGGACGGGTGCGCTCCGTTTTTGGGCGCCAGTGGCCGCTGCTGCATGTGGCGATATTGGGGCCATCGCGGATATAGACCCCAACCTCCCCCTACCGGCCACGCAACTGCGCAGTACAGACCCATCCGATCGCCCGCGGCGCCGTCGCTCGAACGGCCAGATACCGGACGCCGGCTTCGCCGAACTGTAACCGAGCCTGGCGTCGCCAGAGCGCGTCAGCCCGGCGGTGTTCGCCATGCTTCGAGCACGCTGTCTATCGTTGCACGCACACGTTCGCGTGCCTCAGATCGGTCGACGCCAGCCATCAGCAGATCGTCGTACTCACTATCCCGATGACGCGCGGCCGCGGACACCGCGAGCGTGATCGCGGCAGAATCAAGCGCCCGCGCAGAGGCGGTCCGGCCGACACGACCACTGCCGCGCCTGCTGGTGTGTGAAGCGATCTCCTCCACGCGCTCAGACGGGCAGCCCGGAAACAGCCGGCCGATCTCGCTCGCGAGCTCACGCTCGAGGTCCGCGTCCTCGACGGCACGCCGCTCGCGTTCTCGCTGACGACGCCTCGAGCGGACGTCGTCGTCGGCGAGACACTCCGCTTCGGCCTGTTCGAGCGCTGGCTCCTCTACGAGCACGCCCTGCCGCTCATAGCGCTTGCGCGCACGGCTGAAACGCACGACGACGGCGGAGAGGGGGCTGTGCTTGCGCGCCCTGCGCGTCAACGCCGCATCCCCGGCGCCAAGGAAAGTCAGGTGCGCGAGATCCGCGCAGGAAAGACAAAGCGGGCCGCCGTCATCCATGATCAGCCAGCCCGCATCTGTGTCTCCGCACGCAGCGCACGTCCACTCCTTCAGCGGCGAGACGACCACAATCTCGGGCCTGTCACGCAACGCGCTCACCGCGCGATCGTAGCCCCCTACCGATGCCTCACGCCGCCGGACGAAGTGGCACGATGGCGCGGTGCCCACGAGAGCTCGCCGCGAGACCAAGGACGTTCACGAGATCGTGCGCGGCCTGCCAGCCGAGGAGCTTCGCGAGATCGTGCGCTCCGCCGTCGATCGCCATCCCGACGTAGAACGCCACGTGTTGCTCGCGGCGGCCCGTAGCGAAGGGGATCTAGGCGAGCTGCGCCGCGAGGTCGACCGTGGGCTGCGCACACGCCGGTTCCTCGACTACCACGAAAGCTCGGGGTGGGCGCGGGCAGCACAGCCGGTGCTCGAGGAGCTGCGTCTCGCCGCAGAGAACTCACCCTCGGCTGAGCTTCTCGCTCTCATCGAGCGCGCAGTCGGACACGTCGTGAAGGTGATCATGCACGCCGACGACTCGAACGGGACGATCGGCGATCTCGCGCGCGAGCTACTCGACCTGCACGCGCAGCTGTGCGACGCGCGGGTCGCCGACCCGGTGAAGCTCGCTGAGTGGATGGTGCGCTTCAGCTGCGACGATCAGGACTTCTTCGAGGTCGATCCCGTCCGCTACCGCGAGGCGCTGGGTGAGAGCGGCCTCGCCGCCTACAGGCATGCGATCGGACAGCGCCACACCGACGGCAGGAAGCAGTTCGCGGTGCGGTGGGCACGCGAGCGGCTCGCTGTGCTCGACGGCGACACCGAGGCCGTCGTCGCGCTGCTCGGCGGAGACCTCAGCGCTCCGCACCAGTTCATCGCCGTGTGCGAGGCGATGGCAGAGCTTGAGTGCGAGAACGATGTGCTCGCGTTCGCGCTGCGCGGCATCGCCGAGACGAGCGGCTGGCAGGTCGACAAGCTCTACGACGTCGCCTGCGGCGTGCACGAGCGCGGCGGCGCGCCGGTCGAAGCGCTTGCGCTGCGTCGCCAGCAGCACGAGCGCACACCGTCGGCAAGCACCTACTCGACGCTGCGGCGCGCCGCGGAGGCGCTCGATGCCTGGGGACTCGAGCGTGACGCCGCCAGACGGGCGCTGCGCGAGCGCGACCGCGGCAGCTACGTCGACGCGCTTCTGCAGGAGGGCGACGCTGACACCGCGTGGGTTGTTGCAACCGAGGACCCGACCTGGGACCCGGGCGGTGATCGGCGTGCCCGCCTCGCCCAAGCACGCGAGCCCACGCACCCTGACGAGGCGCTCTCCTTGTACATGCTCGTCGCCGGGGAAGAGCTGCTCCAGACGGGCCGCCGCGCATACGCGAGGGCGATCGCGATGCTGAAGCGCGCACGCCGGGCCGCGAGCGCCTCTGGACAGGACCACTGGTTCTCAGACCAGCTCCTCGACCTGCGCGAGCAGCACCGCCGCCGCCCAGCCCTCATCGAGATGCTCGACAAGGCGAAGCTCCCCTGAGTGCTCGCGACTTCGGGACGACCGTGTCTGGCGCTGCTCGTAGCTTGTCTGGGTGGCCGAGAACGATCCAAGCACGACTGATCCCGACGGACGCCTTGTCGTCTTCGACGCGGGCACCCGTCTGCACCTGTCCCTCGGTCGGCCGGAGCTCGTAGACGAGCACGAACTGATCCTCGGCACCGTCGCGCATCCCGATTACCGCGTCGACGATGCTATCCCGGGCCGCGAGCACTTCTATCGGCGACACGTCGATCCCCGAAGGTGGCTGCGGGTGGTCGTAGACTTCAGTGACGAGCCCGCATGGGTCGTGACCGCACTGGTCCAAGAAAACCCGCCGCGCGGCTGGAAATCATGACCATCACTATCGCCGGCATCCCGTTTGACCATCACCATTACGACGAGCGCGGCGACGTGCTCTACCTCAACGTCGGTGAGCCCCGTCCTGCAGCACGCGGCCTAGAGACGCCCGACGGGCACGCGATTCACTATGACGAGAGCGGCGCGGTGATCGGGTTGACGCTGCTGAACGTCCGTCACATCCTGGAACGCGACGGGCGGCTGACGCTCACGCTGCCACCGGAGCACCTCGGAGCCGACGCACTCGAACCCATCCTCGCCGCAGCCTGAATCGTAAGCTCGCTCAGCCGGTCTGATCACCCCTCAGATCGCCGCGCCGGCGACCGCCGCGCCGCGGCCGACCGGCAACGACCAGATAGCGCACGCGGGCTGCGCCCGCTGTAACCGCGCCTCCCTACCGGTCGGCTCTCCTCCGTTCCCGGCGCTGCGCTGCCGGCCTTGCAGCCCTTCGGGCTGCCCGCTCGCCCGTTCGCCGACGCTCACGAAGCTCCCGCGGCCGGCGCACACCGCCAAGCCCGGACAGACTACTATGAAATACCGCTGGGCCTGCTGTCCGGCGGCGATCGTAGGGTCGTGTGACCGGGACAGGGGCTCGTGGGAAGGACGCTTGTGGGCAGGCCGCCGTGCATTTGGGCTGTGAGCCCGTCAATGACTAGATGGCCGCCCCTGCGACTCACCCGGTTGGGCTGAGAGCCCGTATCCGTAGTTGTCGCTGCCCGCGGTGCCTTCCATCTCATAGATCCGGCTTGTGAAGGGAGGCGGTTGTTGTGCGGTCGTTTGGTTTGGATGTTCACCTTGATTTCTGCGAGGTCGCGGTCGCCGAGGGCGGCCGGGTCTCGCGCGTCGGGCGGATCGCGAGTACCCCGGAGGCGATCCGGGAGTTCGCGGCCGATCTGGGGAGCGGTGACCAGGTGGTGTTGGAGGCCAGCTGCGGCGCGATGATGATCGCCCGGCTGCTCGAGGAAGGGCCGGTCGGGCGGGTGGTGGTCTGCAACGCGGCCGAGACGCGAGCGATCTCTCACGCGCGCGTGAAGTCCGATCGCTTTGACGCGGCGATGCTCGCCAAGCTGCTGTCGGCGGGGATGCTCAAAGCAGTGTGGGTGCCCGATGAGGCGACGAGCTCGTTGCGCCGGCGGGTCGCCCGGCGTGCGGGGCTCGTGCGGGCCCGCACACGCGTGAAGAATGAAGTGCACGCCGTCCTTGCGAGATGTCTGCTCGGCCGCCCGCCGGTCAGTGATCTGTTCGGCAAGCAGGGCCGGGTGTGGCTGACAGAGCAGCAGCTGCCCGACGAGGAGGGCGAGACCGTCCGCAGCTGTCTGCGCCACATCGATTTCCTCGGCAGCGAGATCACCGCCCTGGACCGGCGGATCGCCCAGCAGGCCCTCGCGTTCCCGGGGTTCCAGCGGCTGCTGACGATCCCCGGCGTGGACGTCGGCACAGCCGCCGCGGTGATCGCCGCGATCGGGGACATCACGCGCTTTCACAGCCCCGGCCAGCTCGTCGCGTACTTGGGCTTGGACCCGAAGGTCCGCCAGTCCGGGTCGGAGCCGGCGCGCTATGGGCACATCTCAAAGCGCGGTGACCCGCAGGCCCGCTCGATGCTGGTCGAGGCCGCGTGGATCTCGATTCGAAGCCCCGGCCCGCTGAAGGCGTTCGGCGAGCGCGTGCGTGCCCGCCGCGGCGCGCAGATCGCAGCGGTCGCTGTCGCGCGCAAGCTCGTCGTGCTCTGCTGGCATCTCCTGACGAAGGATCAGGACTACGCGTTCGCGCGACCATCGCTGACCCGGCAGAAGACGCGTCGCCTGGAACTGCTCGCCGGCGCTGCGCCGAGAACGTGTACAGCGCCCATAAGAAAAGCTCGGAAACTTGACTTTTCATCCGTAGATGCACCGCTGTGCGGGCGCTGTGTCCGTGCTGTGCCAATTCGTTGGCCGGTCTGGAGCAGTTGGGGTCTGTACCCGTTGTGATGACCGCAGCCAGCATCGGCGCCGCCAAGGGCGGCGGCTACGCGCGCTACCTGGAGTCAAAGACCGTGGAGCCAGAGCGCGGCGACTACTACCTCTCCCCGGACGGAGAGCCCACCCAGGCACCCGGCCAGTGGCTCGCCTCGCCCGACACGCTCGCGCGCCTCGGCATCGATGGCTCCACCGTCGAAGGCCGGGACTTCATCTCGCTGATGGAGGGCAGACACCCCAGGTCAGGACGGTGGCTACGACAGGCCGGCTCCAACGGCGCCAGGGGCGGCGGGATCGACCTGACCTTCAGCGCCCCGAAGTCGGTGTCCGCTGTGTGGGCGCTCGCCGACGAGTCCCAGCGACGCGAGATCGAAGCCGCACACGCCGCAGCGGTCAGCGAGACGATCGCGCACCTGACCGACACCGTGCCGACCGTGCGCCGGCGCTCCCACGGGCAGGTGTTCGAGGAGCCGGCGCGGGACGTCGTGGCCGCTGAGTACCGGCACACCACCGCCCGCGGCGTCCTCGAGACAGACGCGCCCGACCCGCAACTCCACAGCCACGTGGTCATTACAAGCGCCGTCCGCGATGACGGGAAGATCGTCGCTGTCGCCTCACGCCCGATCTTCCGCTCCGCCCGCGAGCTTGGCGCGTACTACCGCTCCGCGCTCGCGCACCAACTCCAGCAGCGGGGGTACGCGGTCGAGCGGGGCACCGGCAAACACGGCCGCTACTTCGAGATAGCAGGCGTACCGCGCGGCCTGCTGGACGCCTTCTCCTCCCGCAGCCGCGAGGTCGCCAGGGCCGCCGAGCGCTTCCGTGCGAAGTGGGGCCGCGCACCCGAGCGCGGCGAGCTGCGCCAGCTCAAGCTGGAGAACCGCAAAGCCAAGGTGCTCATCACCCGCGCCGACCTGCAGCAAGCCTGGAACGACTCCGCAGCGCGCTTTGACTTCGCCGGTGAGCAGCCGGGCCGGCTGCCCGGCGCCGCCGTCGAGCCCCCGCCGGAGCGTCCGCTTGAGGATCGTGTCGAGCAGCGCCTGACCGAGCGCGCCGCGACGTTCGAGCCCGGCGAGTTCCGGGCGGTCCTTTTGGAGCAGTCCGTCGGCGAGCTCTCACCGGGCAACGCCCTCGACCTCTCACGGGCGATGATCGCCGAACGCCACGTTCTCCCCCTGCAGGGCGGCCTGATGACGACGCTCGCCGTGCGTGCGCGCGAGCAGGCGATCGAGCGCAGGTTCACCGCGCTCGCCGCCGGCACGGGCCGAGATGTTGGCGTCGAGGCCCGTGCGCTCGCCAGCGACCAGATCGCCGAGCGGATCAGCGGACGCCTCAGCGCCGAGCAGGCACACGCCCTGGAGGCCATCACCGGCCCAGAGCGCACCGCGATCCTCGTCGGACCCGCCGGCACCGGCAAGGGCGTCGTCATCGACGCCGCCGCCAGAGCCGAGCAGCACGTTGGCCACCGGACGCTGGGGATCGCGGTGTCCGGGTCCACCGCGCAGCGCCTCGGTCAGGACAGCCCCGCGCTCGCCGGGCGCACCCTGACCCTCGACGCGCTCGTCTCAAGGGTCGAGCGCGGGCAGCTCGCCGTCGACGCACGCACGACGATCTACTTAACTGCGGCTACGGGACGGCTGCGTTAGCGCACGACCGGTGAGGCGTCCCAAGAAGACCAGGCTTCAGAGAGCGGTCAATGCAATTGGACACCCGCTGCGCATGTGGCCGCTTCGCCTTGGTCTTCCAAGTCCGCCCTACACGCGAGGAAACGCGATCATCGTCCATCGGCGGCGGCTGTCACTCTGCGCGAGTTCGTCGCCGGGCATGACCCGCCACCGGGCGTGACCACCCCTGTGGTGCCGGCGTTGCCCTTCACCTCGGCGCGGTGCTCGATCTCCCGAGCATTGGTGTCACCGACCAGCCGCTCCTGGCAGAAGGCGCAGAGGCCGCGCCCGAGCGTGGGGCGACGAGCCCGCTCCTGCTGGAGGGGACGGAGGTCGCGACACGGCGGTGCCTGTGGTGCTCGCGCCGATCCGGCGGGCGCGCACACCGGAGCCGCTGCGGCGGGCGCGGGGGGAGGCACGTCGGGCGCGGGCAGCGGAGGAACGTGGCTTCCAAATGATCCGCACGCTGCTTCACTCGCTGCTTTATTTCCCGTCCCGCACGATCGTCCAAACGCCTGACCGGGCAGGGCTAGACTCCCGCGACCTGGTGCTCGAGACCGACGACGGCGAGCGGCTGCACGGTTGGTGGATCGCTGCCCGTGCCGAGTCGCTTGGCCATCTGCTCCTCTGCCACGGGAACGCCGGCAACGTGGGCGACCGCGTCCTCCACGCCGCCCTGCTGACGGCCGCCGGATTCGACGTGCTGCTCTTCGACTACCGCGGCTACGGCCACAGCAGCGGCAGGCCCAGCGAGGAGGGCACCTACCGCGACACTCGCGCGGCACTGGCCTGCCTGCTCGAGCAGCCCAACGTGGACGCTGCGCGCGTCTTTTATCTCGGAGAGTCGCTCGGCGGCGCCGTCGCGGTGGATCTCGCACTCGAGCGCCCGCCTGCGGGCCTCGTGCTGCTCTCGGCGTTCACGAGCGTCCGCGAGCTCGGCCGTCTGCACTATCCGTTTCTCCCAGCGTCCTTTATTCCCGACGCCTATCCGACAGTGCGCCGCATCCACGAGCTGCGCGCTCCGCTCTTAGTTCTCCACGGCGACCGTGACGACATCGTGCCGCTCTCGCAGGGCAGGGCCCTCTTTGAGGCCGCGCTAGGGCCGAAGCGCATGCACGTCTTCCCTGGCGTCGGCCACAATGACCTCCTCCAGCTGGCAGGGGCCGAGTTTGCCCGGGTCATCGCCTCCTGGGCAAGCGGACTTCAGCGACCCCCAGTCGCTCATTGATTGCCTCGGCCGTGAGCACGAGCTGGAGCGTCGCATCCATGGGTCAGGAGCCTGCTGGCAAAGGCATCGAATCAGGTCACTTCGTTATCGACCGGCCGGTTCCCGTCAACGGGGGCATCCGATACTTTCCCCTTCCGGACGCGAGCGACACAACGACTGCTCGTCGCAGCGAAAGGAGAACCGGGATGGGCAAATCGTCGAGTACGGACTGAATGCCGTACGAGCCACGCACGCGACCCGGGTGTCGAGATCCCTCAGCCTCGCGCTCAAGAGCAGCGACGCGGAGCTTGTCGAAGAGGCCGAAGTGATTGTGAACGAGATGGAGCGCGGGATGCTCGAGTTTCGTGATCTGCTTGAGAGCCGCACGAGTGGGTAACCAACGCTCCGCATCGCGTCAGCAGCCGCGTCAACGGAGACAGGAGCTGTGCCTCACCGCGCGACGCCAGCCTCTGAGGCGAAGGCGTGAAGGGTGCCAAAACCGAGTTCCATCTGGGAGATCGGGGTCTTGGTACTTTTCGTGCACTTCCGTGAGACCGCCAGGCATAGCGTGTCGAATTACGCGTCGTCGAGCTCGCGGCGCGCGGAGAAGTACCCCAGCGCTCCATCGCGTCTGGCGCTCACCTCGACCAACCCAGCATCGGCGAGCCATGACTCCAGCTCGGCGAGCGTGCAACCGGGGCCGAACGAACCTCTCAGCTGCATGAGGCGCACCCACGCGTCCTGCCGCAGCCCCGCATGCTTGACCACCGCAGTTCCGCGCAGCGCACCGCCGGGGCGCAGCACGCGCGCCATCTCGGCTAGCGCGGCCGCAGGATCTGGGAAGCAGTGCAGTCCCGTGTAGCTGACGCAAAGGTCGAATGAGCCGTCTTCGAACGGCAGCGCGTTCACGTCGGCCGCTGTGAACTCGACCTGGTCCAGGCCGCGACGCTGGGCCTCAGCACGAGCCCGCTCCAGCATGACCGGCGAGAGGTCGGCGGCGACGTAGCGCACGCGCTGGCCTGCCCGCAAGCCGCGGAACGCCACTCCTCCCCCACATGGAACATCGAGGATCGCGGTGCCGTCCGGCTCCTTGCCCAGCCGCGCGATGTCTTCGTAGAAGCCCGACGCGTCCATGCCCCAGATCAACCGCCCGAGCACACGCGCGACGTGCTCATGCTCCACCGCCGAGTCGTACACGGTGGCGTCAAGCCACCCGCTCCTCCAGCGCTCGCGGACATCCGGCACGAGTGAAGCATAGACGCCAGGGGGACACGAGATTCGAGGTCGGACGAGCTGCAGTCGTCGGCAGCACCTGACGGTCGCCCTTCCGCATTGCTCACGCAGCGAGCGTGATCGGGCTGGGTGGGTCAGCAGCTCCTCCTCGTCCAGTGCAGGGCTGGCGCCGCTCACTGGGGGACGGCTGCTTTCCCGGCGATGCGGCAGCCAGGCGTGCGAGTGCTACCAGCCCCAGTCGTTGGAAAATCAGTCAAGGGCGCGCCCTGCGTCGGCTAGGCACTGATGGCGGCGAGAACCAGCCTGCCCTCGAGCCTCGAAGGGCTCAAGCAGGCCCGACACCGTCAGCCACGGTCCGGACGCAGTACGCATCGAAAGGTCCGGCGGGGCTCGCTGATCGGCTCGACGCCGCGGTCGTCGGCGCCAACAGAAGCAACGAGCGAGCGGCCTCGATGGCGCGGAAGCCGGGGAGACGGTCGACGCACCTGGTGCCAATCTCTCCTACCGCGAGTTAGTCAGCCGCGCCACGAAGCACCACGGCATCGTCCGGCTCATCGCCGTACACGAGCAGGACCGGCGCGGTCTGGCGATTGTGATCGCTGAGGTATTCCAGTTGCATCGCCCGTGATTATCTCGGCCGGCGGCTCGCGCTCACGTCATGGACACCTGGCTGATCGATGACCTACCGTACGCGATCGACGGCCCGCATCCGAGGAGCAAGCGGGGTGCCGCGCAACCCAGTCCGTAGTGCCGAGTCACCGGAGGAGCGATGACGGATACGCACGCAAGCCCAACGACGCTCTTTCGCTGGTCGTCCCAGCACGAGGACGACCGCTTTCCCGTTGAGAACCCAGCGACGGGGCAGGTCATTGCGGTCGTGCAGGGCGGCGGCGGCGCTGAGATCGACGGTGCCGTGCGCGCTGCCGACAACGCGTTCAAAGCGGACTGGCGCATGCGCACGGCACAGGATCGCGGTCGCCTGCTGCTCGCGGGTGCCGACGTGCTGCAGGCGCACGGCGACGAACTGGCTACGCTCGAGTCGCTCGAGAATGGCAAGCCAGTCGTGGACGCCTGGCTCGACGTAGCCTTCCTGATAGGCGTCTTGCGCTTCTTCGGCGGCTTGGTCGACAAGCTACCTGGCGAGTTCTACGACCAGGGCGTCATCCACACAGCGGTCGTGCAAGAGCCCTTCGGTGTCGTCGGCGGGATCATCCCGTTCAACTGGCCGCCTATTCACACCGGCGGGAAGGTTGCACCGGCGCTCGCGGCCGGCAACACCGTGGTGCTCAAGCCCAGCGAGCAGGCGCCGCTGACGATCATGCGGATCGTGGAGCTGCTCAACACCGTACTACCGCCTGACGTGCTGCACGCGGTTGCCGGGTTCGGGCCGAGCACTGGGCAGGCCCTTGTAAGCCACCCGCTCGTGCGGATGGTGTCGTTCACGGGGTCGACCGCCGCGGGGATCGCGGTTGCGAAGGCGGCGGCCGAGAATGTCACGCCGGTCACGCTCGAGCTCGGCGGCAAGAACGCGCTTGTCGTCTTCGACGACACCGACCTCGATCACGCTGTGGGCGACGCTCTCGAGGCCGGCTACTTCAACAAGGGCGAGGCCTGTACGGCTGCCTCGCGTGTCCTCGTCCAGCGCGGTGTCCACGACGCCTTCGTCGAGCGCCTGTCCGCCGGCGTCCGTGCACTGAAGGTGGGCGACGGCGCCGACCCAAGCACCCATGTCGGCCCGCTAGTCACCAAGGCGCAGCAGCAGAAGGTCATGGACTACCTCAGCAGCGGCGAGCAGGAAGGCGCCGTGATCGCAGCACAGGCCCCATTACCCCGAGACCCCGCGCTCGCAGGCGGCTTTTACGTACCGCCGACGCTCTTCACCGCCGTCATGCCCGACATGCGCATCGCGCGCGAGGAGATGTTCGGCCCGGTCGTGACGGTGACCGTCTTCGGCACCGAGGAGCAGGCGATTGGGATCGTCAACGAATCCGAGTATGGGCTCATGTGCGGCGTCTACTCCGCCGACGGTGCCCGCGCCTACCGCGTAGCTCGCTGCGTCGACGTCGGTATGGTGCTAGTGAACAACTACTTTCGCGGCGTCCTCGGCACGCCGTTCGGCGGCGTCAAGCACAGCGGCTACGGTCGAGAACACGCAATCGAGACGCTCCGCGAGTTCACTTACACGAAGATGATCCGCACACCCACCGGCCTAGGCACGATCCCGTCGTGGCGGGCCGTGACCGATATCTACGGCGCTGCCGGGGACCCCGAGACCTGACGCAACCGCACCAGCATCACTCTCGCCTACGCAGCAGAGATCGCCAGGCGGGTGGTCGCGGCACTGGACGCAGGTTTGTCGTAGAAGTTGGAGATGGATGCGACCTCCCCACGCGTGGATCTCCATGGTCACGCGTTCCCCGGCCGGTACTGCGCGCTCCTGGATGATCTTCTTGGCGCCGCGTCGCCAGTGCCGGACTGGAGTGTTGCGGCACAGCTGGAGATGATGGACAGCCGCGGCATCCATGCCGCCGTGCTCTCCCTTCCGCCGCCGGGCGTGTTCTTCGGCGACCTCGCGCTAGCGGCCCGCCTCGCCCGGGAGGTCAACGACGACATGGCCGCCCTAGTCGCCGAGCACCCCGCGCGCTTCGGGGGCCTTGCAGCGCTACCGCTGCCGGACGTCGAGGCTTCGTTGGCTGAGATCGGCCACGCGTTCGACGAGCTTGGGCTCGACGGTGTTGCGCTGCTCACGAACGTCGGCGGGACCTATGTCGGTGACCCCGCATTCGATCCGGTGTTCGACGAGCTCGACCGAAGTGGCGCCTACGTCTTCCTGCACCCCCAGGTCCCCCCATACGCGGCGCCGCTCGGTCAGTTCCCCGTGTGGCTTGCGGAGTTCCCCTTCGAGACAACGCGCGCCGCGATCAACCTGATCTACAGCGGAACGCTGGAGCGCTGTGGACGTCTGCGCCTCCAGCTCGCTCATCTCGGGGGCGCGGCACCATTCCTCGCCGGACGCATCGCGTCGCTTGCCGAGCGCGAACCGCGACTAGCTTGCAAGGCTCCCAGGGGCGCCCGCGCCTACCTGTCCGACCTGTACTACGACACGGGCCTGAGCAACAGCGCGGAGGGGCTCGCCTGCATCAAGGAGGTCACCGAGATCGAGCATGTCGTGTTCGGCACCGACTGGCCCTACGCGGCGTTGCCAGACGGCGATCCCGCGCCAGCACTAGACATGTTCGGCGCCCCGACCCGCAGGCGCATCGAGAGTGCGCACGCCCAGGCGTTGGTCCCACGCCTCACGGCGAAGCTCGCGCGGACCGAGCACGACAACTGAAGGCCCCCACTTTGGCGCCTCGCGCGCGACCATCGGCTTCAGATGGATCGAGAAGAGGCCGTGCCCGCAGCCATAGCCCTCGAAAGGCCTTGAGTTGCTATTGCCGCTAGCAGACACACAGCGTGAGCATAGGCGCGATCGTCCAATGAGCAGCGGCCCGTTCGCCCGTGTGGCACGGACAGCCGCAACGCTGACGCTTACGGTGACGAAGCGGTCGTCGCGACCGGTCTCCGACAGGCTGAACAGTGCCGCCTCGGACGAACACCGGGCGTCCGGTCGGCAACGCGCGAGACGCTCGCTTAGCTCCGGCGAAAGCGATCGTGTCGCGAGCCTGCGCCGGCACAACCGCGGCTCGTCCATCTCGACAGTCTCCAACGGCGCCCATTGGGACAATCGCTTCCTCTCCGGGAAAGCATCGGCGCCCCGCGTGCGAAAGACGTCGGCCTCGGCCTGCTGTGCGCGATGCCATTTACGTCGTTGAAAGTCCCGCGCACGTTGTTTGCCTGTGCGATGCGCTATCCCGGGCAGTCTTCGCCTCGAAGGAGAGTGCCGAGCGGGCTTGCGAGAACGCCAAGGCGCGGGCCTCATCGTCCCCATCGAGGTCAAGCCCCGGTCCAAATCCTCCCGGTAGCTTCGTCACGTCCCTACGCGGCGCGGCGGCCAAACGTCGTGACGACATTGTCATCTGCTGCGGGCTTTGATGCCTCACCATCCGCCGGGGTCTCGCGGCTCGAATAGCCGTGGAGCAAGACCGTACGCGTCGGACGCGAGCGTCACGATGTCCGCGAGATCCTCGAGCTTGCCTTCGGTGTGGAGGTCAAGGAGGCCGGCACATCGGTCCAGGAACAGGCAGTAGTTCAAGTGCGGCGTCGCATGCCGAGCCGTGTAGCGGACCCCATGAGCATCCGGATACCACTCGTGCAGCGCAAGACTCCAGCGCTGTGTGGTCGGGTATTCGACGTCGGTGCTGATGCGCCCGTCGAGACCCGGATGTAGCGCCTTCAGCAGCCGGCCGTCGTCGAGCTGCACCAAACGCAGCGGACCGGTCGCCGTGAGGCAGCTCAACAATCGCGAAGTGGCGGACGGCGGTATCGACCCGCCGTCGCCGTACACCTCGCCGAAACACCCGTACTGATCTGCGTTGCCATAAGTGACCGCGTACTCGCCCGCAGGCGCGTCGAAACGAAACCGGCCGGTTGGATGGTGGCGCGGGACGCGAGGGTCCGCGTCCCAGTGCAGCCGCCACTGCGGAGGGAGATCTAACTCGGTTAGCGTCGGCAGCCTGTTCGGGGACGCCGTAGGTGGCAGCGGGATTGGTCGGACAGCGGACAAAGCCGCGCCATCGTAACCCTGTGGCGGAGCGCTCGGCTAGTGCAACGGCTATGCGTCAGACGCGCGGACGATCCCGAGGACGAGCTCCTCCTGTCCTTCGTCGAGCATTTGCACAGGCGCCACTCGGTCACCCGACGCCGGACTCGTCATCAGTTGGTGAAAGCCAATCGCGTCCAGCCCCGAGTCCTTGGCCTCTTTGATCAGGTTCGACATGATCGGCCTCGGCCGCTGATCCGGCCCGAACTGCCAGTGCGGATAGAGCATCCCGCGCTGGTAGGGCACATTGATCGCGAACAGCCTGTCCTCGTTACGGAGCTGGGCCAGGCGCTGGCGGCTGATGCGCCACGTCTCCCCCAGCTCCGCCACCGAGTAGGAGTCGTCGACGATCTTGTTGTACAGCGCGTGGAGACGCAAGCGTCCCCGGGCTTCTGCTTCGCCGAGGTCAGCCGCGTCGGCATCCTCGGGGGCCGCCTGCTCTAGCGCATCAAGGACCGACTGGACCTGGCGACCGTTACCCAGCGCGATGACGCGAAATGCGTCGACCGCAGCCTGCGCGCGCTGCTGGAAGGCAGCCGCACTCTCGGCCTGGCGGGAGTCCGGCTGGCTGAGAAGCTCGGCGATCTGCTTCATCGCATTCCGCACTGGCGCGACACGCGCCGCCGACAGGTCGACGTAGACGCCATGGCCCTCGACATCGGCCTGCGCCAGGCGTCTCGCCGGCAGGGGCGCCGCGCTGCGTGCTTTGGTGCTCCGCGCTTTGCTGCTCTGTGCTTTGCTGCGCGCCTTGGCGCTCCGCGCCGCGGAGCCCGTCCCGAAATGACCAAGGCTCGTGCCCGCGGCCGGGCCGCTGACAGGTGTCAGCTTGCCAGTGCGGCCCTTCTTGGCCGTGCTCGTTTTCGCGGCTTTCGCCGTTCTGCGGCCACGCTTGGGCTGGGCCTCTGCAGCTGGCGACGCCGCGTTTGAGGTTCGGGACGGCGTCTCGGTCGCGCCCTTGACGGATCGTTTTGCGGTCTGGCGGTTCTTAGTGGAAGCCATCAATCAGGCGGGTAGGACGGAAAGCGGGTGAGGCAGAAGATCTCTGGCGGCGCGTCAATATCGTCAAGTCTAGCTAGCTACGTCAAGAACGTCAAGGCTAGCTACTTGCTGAGGAAAAAGTCTTGAGCAAACAAACGGCCGCGTCGGTGTTGGGCCGGCGCGGCCGTTGTTCGTGAGTGGTGCTCTGGTCGAGAGAGCGGGTGAAGTGTTTCAGCTGGTCCGGATGGCGAGCGTGTCAAGGTTGTAGGCGAGGATGCCCCACCCGGTCCAGGTGCGGTGGCCTTGCTCGCCCTTCAGGCGGCTGCGGCGCAGGCCGTAGCCACGCTTGAGGTGGCTGATGCGGCCCTCGGCGCCGGTGCGGTAGCGCTGCAAGCGGCGCTGGGTGCGTTTGGAGCCGGGCTGTTGGCGGCCGGTGATGAATACCCGTTCGGGTTCGAGCGCGGCCAGGCTCTCGCTGGTGGGGCCGGACTGAAACCCGCCGTCGAGGGCGATCTCGCGCGGAGAGATCTGAAGCCTCGTGAGCTCGGCGACCGTCGTGGGCAGCAGCGTGTTCTCGCCGGGGTTGCCTGGCGTGCTCGCCGATGGCAGGATCAGCCCACGCGCTCCGCGCCTGGTGTTCTCGGTCACCTCGCAAATCTGGGTCACATACCCAAACTCGGTCGTTTTGCCGAGCTTGCCCTTTCGGATCGGCCGCGCGTCGGGATCTGAGAGTGAGATCAGACGGTCTGTGATCGGCTCCCCCGCGAGGCGCTGCTCGATCTGGCTGAGGACCCGCTCGCAACGGTCGGCCAGTACTTCCAGCTTGGTGGCCGCGGCCAGCTTCCTCTTCGCGCCACGCCCACGCGCCTTGGCTCGTGCTCGCTGCGCGAGTCGTCTTGTTTCCTTGAGCGACTGCTCCAAAAGCTCGCCAGTCTTGGCCGTCAGCGCCAGCACCTCGCTCTTGCGCTCCCCGGTACGCCGGCGCAGCGTGCGCGAGATCGCGCGCAGCGTGCGGCCCATCGCTCTTGAGCGATCCCGTACCCGTGCCCTGCCGTCCTTGACCAACGCGGCAAGCTTGCGGGCCTCCCTGGCCAGGGCACGCACCCCGTGTGCCGCCAATCCCGAATCGGTCGGATACTTCACGTCCGCCTCGATGACCGTCGAGTCGATCCTCACCGCACGCGCCCAGAAACGCTTCTCCCGGCACGCCTTCTCGATCAACGCACGCGTGATCTCGTTGACCATCTCCGGCCCGACACGCCGCGTCAACTTGCGGACCGTCGACTCGTCCGGCACCCGCCCGGACAGGCCGATCCGGCAGAAACGCCGCAAATGCAACGAATCGGAGACCTCGCTCACCAGCGTCCGATACCCCCAGCCATAGCGCGCCTTGAGCACCATCAACCGAACGAATGTCTCCATCGCGATCGTCGGGCGTCCCTCGCTCAAAACCAGCCGCCCCGTCTGCTCGAACTCGCAGCGCCAGCGCTCCACGATCGCCCACAACAACTCCTCCTCGGCCAACAGCGCGTCGATCCGTGCCAGATCCTCCGGCAGCTCCAGCGCCTCCACCGGCAAAACCACATCCCACAACGACTCCGACTGCTCCGCCCGAAGCGTCAACATCAGCTCTCCTTTCGACCAGAAACCCGCTCATTTGCAGGACATTCTGACCATCACACCGGACGGAACACCGACCTCAAGAGGGTGACTTTTTCCTCAGCAAGTAGCTAGCGAACTCACCGGCATGGCTAGCTGCGAGGACCCATTGCAGGCGATCAAGCTTGCGATCTGACGAGAAGTTAGTTCGGCATTGTGACGACCCCGGGCCAGCACGGCCTTCAGAGCGTCCCCGTGAACGCGCTGGCCCCGGCCGGAAGCGGCGATAACCTCGAGTGATGTCCAGAACCCTCGTCATCGAGCATCGCAGCGTGGTGGTTTCGCTCACCTCGGCGGGGTTCGAGTCCGTACACGTCAATGCGCCGGTCTTCGCGGTCGAACACGAGCTGATCGCCGCTGTCACCGGGCCCGCGCGTCCCAGCGCCCGGTGTGTCATCACGACGCTGCTGGCGGGGTGCCTTTCCCCTTCCCCCGGGGCGCTGGCGATCGAGACGCTCGACACGGCCGATCGCGCGCGGCTGCGCCTCGCGCTCGTCGAGGTGTGCCAGGAGAGCAGCGTCTGGCGGGGGCTGTATGGCAGCCACCTCAGCGCGGATGAGCGTCTGATGGCCGTGATGGTGTCGCGAACCCGCCGAGCGCAGGCGGCGCTCGGGGAGATCGTCGCGAAGATCGCCGTGCGCCGGGCGAAGCTCGCTGGCGCCTCAGGCGCCACCCCGCGGGTCACGGCCGCAGCCAGGACGGCGAGCGTCTTTGCCCTCCAGGACAGCGCGATCGCCCAGGCCCAGCGGGCGATGTCGAACATCACCGGCATGGCGCGTGCCTACTCCAAATTGACGCTCACGCAGCCCGGCATCCAGTGGCCCTACCTCGCCGGGTTGGGCGCCGGGCCCGCGGGCAGCGACGCGCTGGCGCTCGCCACCGGCGCGGCTCGCACCCACGGGCTCCTCGGCGTCGGCGAGCCGTCGTGGCTGAAGGGGATCACCGGCATTGGCAGGCCCACGGGCGTGGCGGCGGTGAGCCGCTCGCTGATCGACGCCGGCAAGGTCTCCTCCGTGTACGCGTCGCTGATCCCCGTGCGCTCCCCGTCAATCCTCGAGACGATCAGGGGGACGCTCGGGAAGCTGGCGCATGCCTGGGAGGGATTCGAGGATGTCGACCGGTTCATCAGGATCTGGGAACGCGACGCTCTCTGGCTGCTGTTCGAAGGGATCGATGTCGGTGTCTCGCGCGGCCTCGCGCGGCTTGAGCGCGACGATGTGGAAGCGATCGTGCTCGACGCTCTCGAGCGGATCTGCTCGGACGGCCGCTATGTGCCCGCGCTGCGCCACGCCATCGCCACCGCCCCCCATCTGAACCCGTCGCTGCGCGAGCATCTGGACCACGCGCTCGAGCACGCCGGTGAGCGCGAGTACATCAAGGCGAGCGGCTCGCTGTACTTCGGCCTCGAGGGTGCCTACCGCGAGGCCGCATACGCCTCGGCGATCCTCCCCCGGCCCGCGAGCACCAAGAAGGCGGTCGGCTTCGAGACCGTGGTCAAGCTGATGGGCCTCACGCCGGAGGTCAAGAAATTCGTCGTGCGGGCTGTGTTCGGCGGCACCGGCAACGCCGTGCGCCACGGTCAGGCAGACGGCATCGAGCGCCGTCAGGTGCTGCTCGGCGTCGCCGCGATCGCGGCGTGGATCGAGAACTTCGCGGGCGAACCGGCCTTGGAGCTACTCGCCGAGCACGTGGGCGCCATCCTGCCGCAGGCGATCCAGCAGCGAAGGAGGCCGGCGCTGGCCGCAGGCGCCGCCCGGCCGCTCGCGCTGGCGGCCGGCACGTGAGCGAGACCGCTGGGGGGCCGGGCGAGGATGCCTGAGAGGGCGTTCAGCGTCGCCGTTTCGGGCGCTCGCGGCGGCGCCCGCGGTACCGATCGCTGATCCGGCCGATCATGAGGATCAGCGCCGCGCAGCCGTTGGCGATCGAGACGACCAGCGCAACCTCGCTCAGGGGCATGGTGACGGCCTCAGGCGGCGATGACCACGATTCGCCGGCCGTCGGGCATGACGCCGTCGGGGTAGGCGTCGTGGAGCTGTTGCGCGCGGACCTGGTCGCGGACCCTCTGCAGGGAGTGGAGCGTGGAGAAGAACACGTCGTCTGCGTAGAGCGAGCCCTGTGCGATCGCCTTCTGGTTGTAGATGGTGCTCGGGCTCACCTCGCGGTGCGCGGCGATGTCGGCCACGTCGCTGCCGTTGAAGAAGTAGCTGTCGATCACCTCGCGCTGGGCGCGGGGGAGCCGCCCGACCGCGACGCGGCAGGCCTCGCGGACCGGATCGTGCGCGAAGAATTCCTCGACGACGTCGAACACGTCGCGCATGCGCACGTGCCCGCGCCACTCCCGGTAGCCGTGGCGCTCGCGCATGTCGGGCGCCTCTAGCTGGTCGAACCCGGCGAGGGCGTTCTGGATCGCCTGCGCCTCGGCCGAGGAGACGCCGGTCGTGGGCGCCTCGGGCAGTTCAGCTCGAAGCTTGTCGAGCGCCCGCTGTGCAATCGTCTCGCGCAGCCACGGGAAGAACTTCGCGGGCGCTTCCGCCGGGTAGCGAAACACGGCTTCAAGCGCCGCCTCGCGCGTGACGTCATATAGCCTCTGACGCTCGGCGTACCGGATCATCCGCGCCTCTTCGCGATTGGCCCAGCTGACGTCGCGGGGCTGGGCGCTGATCCCGTCGTGCGCAGCGACGAACGCCTTGCTGACGCTGCGCCGCACCGGCTCGAAGACGAGCATCAGGAAGATCACCAGGTGCTCGTTGTGAGAGGGGTCGCGGCGCACCGAGGCGATCAGCGGCTCGAGCCAGCGCTGCTTCTCCTCGGGAGCCTTCATCGCCTCGAGCCACTGCCACTGTTCGAGCAGCTTGCTCACAGGCTCACCGTGCGGGAGGCGTTCGAGCTCTGCCAGGCGGCGGATCAGCGCGACGGTCTGCGCGTCGTGGGGCTCGAATGCCTTGCGTCGCGCGGGGACGAACGAGAGCTCGCGGCTGTAGATGACCTTCGGCTCGGCCTCGTCTGGGAGAGCGTCCTCGAACTCCTCCTCGCGGACACGGCGCTGGCTGGATGGGAGATCCGGCCGCCAGCGATTGTCAACCACCCGCTCGAAATTTGCCATGGTGCCTCCTGGTTATAGGGTCACAGCCGGACCGGTTCCGGCCTTCACCCCCACAGAACAGGCGCGATCTCTATCTCCGTGCCCGCGGCTTGACCGGGTCTCGAGCCGTCCCAGACCAACTCTTCGTCGAGGCTTGTAATCGTCCCGACACGCTCGATCGAGGCGATTGCTAACGAGTCGTACGCGGGCCTGCTAACGAGTAGCTAACGAAACACGTGATGGGCATGCCCGGCACGGACGTCGACAGCCCTCCTGCTCATACCAAAACTGCCCCGGTTGCAGGCAACCGCGAGATACTGTCCCGACTGGTCCGAAACCGTCCCCTCGGGTGAAGAAATGGGCCCGGCAGGACTCGAACCTGCGGCCTACCGATTATGAGTCGCTGGCAACGCGTCGCGTTCGCTCCAGTTAGCTGGTGTTGCCTCCAGAAGCGCGAGGTCCGCTCGGGTTGCGGGGTTCCGAGTCGGGAAATCTTGGGGAATCACGGCGTCGTCGCCATCAGACGGCACTGCTGCCGCGCAGGTACGCCGACAGCAGCCGTTTCGGGCGCTCCACGGCTGCTACGCGACACCAGACACGACGAAAGACCGCGCGACTGGCGCGAGAACTGGCGCGAGGCGTGCGTCGCAGCTTGGCTGAGCACCCCCAGCGGAGTACTCCCCGCCGACGCGGATTGTCCGGATTTGGCTCTACAGAGCTACTTGATGTGCATCCCCGAGATCGCCCGAGCGATCACGAGCTGCTGGATCTCTGCGGTGCCCTCGAAGATGTCGTAGATCTTTGCGTCTCGATGCCAGCGCTCGACCGGGAACTCGCGCATGTAACCGTTGCCGCCGAGGATCTGGATCGCGCGCTCGGTTGCCCACACAGCGACCTCGCCGGCCTTGAGCTTGCTCATCGAGCCCTCGGCGTTCTCGAACTGCACCAGGTTGCGCCCCATCCAGGAGGCGCGCCAGACGAGCAGGCGAGCGGCGTCTATCTCGAGCTTCATGCGCGCGAGCGTGAACGCGATCGCCTGGTTCTCGATGATCTTCTTGCCGAACTGCTCGCGCTCCTTGGCGTACTCGAGCGCGTACTCGTATGCGGCGCGGGCGATCCCGAGCGCCTGCGCGCCGACCGTCGGGCGCGAAGCCTCGAACGTCTGCATCGCGGCCTGCGAGTTGCCCTTCTTGCCTTCGCGCACGCGTGCGATGCGTTCGTCGAGTTTCTCCTTGCCCCCCAGCACATAGCCGGCGGGCAGCCGGCAGTCGTCGAGGAACACGTCGGCCGTGTGCGATGCGCGCAGGCCATGCTTGGACAGTTTCGTACCCGGGGAGATTCCCTTGGCCTCGCTCATCGGCACGATGAAGGCGGCGTGGCCGCGAGCCCCAAGCTCCGGATCGACCGTCGCGATCACGACGTGGACGTCGGCGATGCCGCCGTTGGTCGCCCACGCCTTCTGGCCGTTGATGACCCACTCGCCGGCGGCCTCGTCGAACCTGGCGCGCGTGCGCACGCCGGAGACGTCCGAGCCGGCGTTGGGCTCAGAGGCGCAGAAGGCCGCGACCTTGACGTCGTCCTGACTGCCGAAGCAGCGCGGGATCCACTCCCCGATCTGCTCGCCCGAGCCCTGGCCGAAGATTGCGGCCACCGCGAGCGCGGTGCCCATGATCGACATGCCGATGCCGGCGTCCCCCCAGAACAGCTCTTCGTTGACGATCGGCAGCGTCAACCCGGTCGGGTCCGCGAAGAACTGCGCGAGCCCCTCGAAGCCGTACAGCCCAATCTTCGCGGCCTCCTGGATTATCGGCCAGGGGGTCTGCTCCTTCTCGTCCCACTCGTGCGCGGCCGGACGGACCACGTCGCGGGCGAAGCCATGCACCCAGTCGCGAATGTCCTTCTGGTCCTGGTTCAGCGCCAGCGAGAACGTGGCCTCCTGGCTGGCTGCGCCGACGATCGCCTCGAGCGCGGCCTCGGCCGTCCCGGTGGCCGCGGCGGCTGTCGGTCTCGATACTGGCGAAACGGCTGTGGGCGGGGCTGACATCGGTCGGGGGTCTCCTTTGGATAATGAGCGCCGCGGGGGTGCGAACAACTGCGCAACGACCTCGCAGTGCCCGCCGGCGACACCAATAGGGTACCCAACCTGCGGCACATGTGCGTGTCCAGTGACCCTCGCACCCCCAGAGCGGGGCATACGACCGTGGAATCGACCTCTAGCGGGTCTGCCAGGCTTCCTCCTCGCGCGTGAGCGCGAGCACATCTTTGGGCAGTCGACCCGCCGCCACGTCCGCGACGGTCACGTGCTCGAGCACTTTGCGCAGGTTGGCGCGCAGCGCGACCCATACCTGCTTCAGGCTCTCGGCCGAGCCGGCGTACTCGACCTCCTCCGGTCGTTGCCCGCGCACCCCTACCAGCGGGCCCTCGACGGCGCGGATGATCTGTGCGAGGTTGACCTCGTCGGCCGGGCGCGCCAGCCAGTAGCCACCCTCGGGACCACGTTGGCTGCGAACGATGCCCGCGGAGCGTAGTTGCGTGAGGATGTTCTCCAGGAACGACACGGGGATGCTCTGCGCCTGCGCGACTTCATCCACCTTGCGAGGTGAGCCCTGGCCGCTTTCGGCGAGCTCCACGACGGCTCGCACGGCGTAGTCGGCCTTGGCGGTCACGTGCATACGGTGATTCTCGCCGATCCGGCGGCGAACCGGCGCGCTCATCGCCAAGTTAGGCAACCCTAACCCTGTGCTACGGTCGACCTGGCATCCCGACCGTATAGATCGGATTTCCCAGATGAGCCGCGCCAAGCTTCCCGTCCTCAACGCCGTCCTGGTGTCAGCCGCGCTGCTGCTGCTCAGCGCCTGCGGCTCTTCCTCCCACAGCGGGACGGCGATCACGCTGTACAACGGCCAGCACGAACAGACGACCGCGGCGCTCGTCGCGGCGTTCGAGCGCCAGACGGGGATCACCGTCAGCATGCGCTCCGGCGACGAGGCCACGCTGGGCAACCAGATCCTGCAGGAGGGGCCGAGCTCGCCCGCTGACGTGTTCTATGCCGAGAACACGCCGGTGCTGGAAACACTGCGCGAGAAGGGCCTGCTGAGCCCCGTGCTGCCGTCCACGCTGGCGGCGGTTCCGAGCCGCTACAACTCCGTCCAAGGCGACTGGGTCGGCGTGTCCGCCCGGGTGTCGGTGCTGGTTTACAACACCTCGCTGATCGCACCCTCGCAGCTACCGAGCTCGATCCTCGAACTGGCCGAGCCGAGGTGGAAGGGCAAGGTCGCCTTCGCCCCCTCGGAGAGCGACTTCCAACCGCTGATCACCTCGATCATCAAGCGCGACGGGCGCTCCACGGCGGAAAGCTGGCTGAAAGGCCTGCAGGCCAACGGCAAGATCTATCCTGACAACGAGACGGTGCTGGCTCAGGTGAACGACGGTCAGAGCGCGGTGGGGCCGATCAACCACTACTACTGGTACCGCTTGCGCGCGGAGCTCGGCCAGGGCGGCGTGCACTCGGCGCTGCACTACTACGCGCCCGGTGATCCGGGCGATCTGGTGGACGTCTCGGGCGCAGCGGTGCTGCGGTCGAGCTCGCACCAGGCAGCTGCGCAGGCGTTCCTCGCCTTTCTCGTGAGCCGGACAGGCCAGCAGATAATCGCCCACAGCCACAGCTACGAGTACCCGCTGCGGCCCGGGCTCAGACCGGCTCCGGGGCTGCGTCCGTTCGCCCAGTTGCAGCCGACGCTGCTGACACCGGCCGAGCTCGGCGACGGGAGCGAAGCCCTCGCGCTGGAGCAGGCGCTCGGACTGCTGTAGACACCGTGAGCACGCTCGCCCCCACCCCGCCACTCGCAAGCAGATGGACGCGCGCGTGGTCTGGCCGGCGACGTTGGCCGCTGGTAAGCGTCGCCGGCGGCGCGATCGCCGCCGCGCTCGTGCTGCTGCCGCTCGCCTTCCTGGTCGTCCAGGCCCAGCAGTCGGGCTGGGGCGAAGTCGAGCGCCTCGTGCTGCGTCACACCGTGGCGGTGCTCCTGTGGAACACGGTGCGCCTGACGCTCGCCTGCACGGTCCTGTGCGCGGTGCTAGGCGTAGCGGCGGCCTGGTGCGTGGAGCGCACGCTGCTGCCCGCGCGCCGGCTGTGGGCGGTGGCGCTGGTGCTGCCACTCGGCGTTCCGGACTTCGTGGTGGGCTTCGGCTGGGTCTCGATCGACCCCGCGCTGCACGGATACCTGGCCGCGGTGATGATCATGACGTTGTCGCTGTATCCGCTCGTCTACCTGCCCGTCGCGAGCGCGCTCGCCAACCTCGACGCCGGGCTCGAGGAGGCCGCACGCAGCCTCGGCTTGGGCCCGTGGCGAGCGTTCTGGAGGGTCACACTGCGTCAGATCTGGCCCGCGGTGCTGGGCGGCTGCCTGCTGGTGACGCTCGCGCTGCTGGCCGAGTACGGGGCGTTTGAAATCGTCCAGTACCGGACGTTCACGGTCGAGATCTTCACCGAGTTCAAGCTCGGCTTCGACACGTCGGCCGCGTGCGTGCTGTCGCTCGTGCTGGTCGCACTCAGCATCGCGACGCTCGGCGGAGAGCTGTCGCTCGCCGGCCGTGGCCGAGCCTGGCGGACCGGACCGGGCGCACGACGGATCGCCCCCAGGGTCGCTCTCGGGCGGCTCTCAGCGCCGGTGCTGGCCGGACTGACCGCGCTCGCCGTCCTGGCGCTCGGCGTGCCGATGGGCTCGCTCGTGTACTGGATGACGCGCGGAAGCTCGACCACCCTGCCCCCCGCTTCGATCCTGTCCGCGGCAGCGCACACAGCGGCGTACAGCGCCGCGGCGGCCGCGCTGGCAACGGCGCTGGCGGTGCCGGTCACCACGCTCGCGATCCGCCACCGCAACCGCGTGACGCTGCTGATCGAGCGGCTGGCCTACCTCCCGATGGCGCTTCCCGGCCTCGTGATCGCGCTCGGGCTCGTATCGTTCTCGGTGCGCTACGCGTTCGCTCTCTATCAGAGCGCGCTCGAGCTGATCGTGGCCTACGCGATCCTGTTCCTGCCACTGGCGGTGGTCGGCGTGCGCTCGGCGATGGCGCAGGCGCCGCCGAGCCTGGAGGAGGTCGGACGCTCGCTGGGCCGCCGGCCGGCGAGCGTGTGGAGGCGGGTGACGCTGCCGCTGATCGCGCCGGGGCTCGGAGCCGCGTTTGCGCTCGTGTTCATCTCCGCGGCCACCGAGCTGACGGCGACCCTGCTGCTGCGTCCGACTGGGGTGAACACGCTGGCGACCCAGTTCTGGGCGTACACGTCCGAATTCTCCTATGGGGCGGCCGCGCCGTACGCGGCCTTGATGGTGGCGATCTCGGCGATCCCGGCCTACCTGCTCAGCCGCCGCATGAAAACGCTCACGCACGCGGAGCGGAGACGATGAGCCGCCTGTCGGTCAGCGAGCTGTGGAAGGGCTACCCGGGGACAGCGGTTCTCCAAGGGGTGGACCTCGACGTGCAGGCGGGATCGCTGACCGCGGTGCTGGGCCTGTCCGGCTGCGGCAAGACCACGCTGCTGCGGGTGATCGCGGGCTTCGAGCGCGCCGAGCGGGGCACGGTCTCGCTCGGAGGCCAGGTGCTCGAAGACGAGCGCACCTACCTCCCGCCCGAGCGGCGCGGCGTCGGCTACGTGCCCCAGGAGGGCGCGCTGTTCCCCCATCTGAGCGTCCGCGACAACGTCGGCTTTGGCCTCTCCCGGCGCGAGCGTCGCGGGGACGCCGTGGCCGGGCTGCTGGAGATGGTCGGGATCGCGCCGCTGGCGCGGCGCCTGCCGCACGAGCTCTCCGGCGGTGAGCAGCAACGGGTCGCGCTCGCGCGCGCGCTCGCGCGCCGCCCGCGCGCGTTGCTGCTGGACGAGCCGTTCTCCTCGTTGGACGCCTCGCTACGCAGCCGCGTGCGCGAGGAGGTCCATGGGCTCCTGCGCGAGCAGGGGGTGACAACGGTGCTGGTCACCCACGACCAAGAGGAGGCCCTGTCGCTGGCCGACGTGGTGGCGGTCCTGCGTGACGGGAGGATCGTCCAGCAGGGAGCGCCCGCCGAGTTGTACGAGCAGCCGGCCGACGAGCGACTCGCACGCTTCCTCGGTGCGGTAAATGTGATCGACGCGGGGTTCGAGGACGGGACCGCGCGCACGTCCCTGGGCGCGCTGGAGCTGCGCCCCCGTGCGGCGACGAGCGGCGAGGCGACGGGGACGGTGATGGTCCGTCCCGAGCAACTCGACGTACGTCCGCGTGAGCGGGGCGCCGCCGACGATGGCGATCCGGCGGGCCTCTGCGGCCGCGTGGAGCAGTGCCGCTACTACGGCCACGACGCGCTCCTGCACATCCGCCCTGAGCGGCCGGGCGCGACCGAGGTCCTGCTGGCAAGGGTCCACGGCGCACAGGCCCTGCCGGTCGGCACGCGCGTGAGCGTCGCCGCGCGTGGGCCGGTCACGCGCCTGTCGTAGTCGAGCCGGGCGAGCAGGCTCTCGATGCGCTTGCTCATGTGTGCCTTGTTCATGTGCCGACCGCCGAGAGCAGCCACAGGCCGAAGCTCGTGAACGCGACCATCACGGCGAGCATCCAGTATTGGCTTCGCACCGCCTCTTCGGGATCGCGATACATCACCAACGCGCGGTCGTGCGCGAGCGCGAGGCCGCCCACGTGGCCAGTGATCAGCGCGGCGACCTGGACGTACCAGATCGCGGCATAGGAGATGATCTGGTAATCGATCTGATAGCCGCTGGTCCCGAACAGGTTCGCGCCGTTGCCGAGGGGGTCTGAGGCCAGGTAGCCGATCGCCTGCCCCTGCCAGATGAGCAGCGAGAAGTAGTGGGCCAGCACGTAGGCGAACGCGATCGGCACGAGCGTATGCGCGAACGTGCGCGTCAGCTGGTCCGTGTCGTAGCGGCGGCTGATGCTGTGAACGCCGAGGATCCCAACGCGGTAGACCGCGGCGATCAAGAGGATGCAGAAGACGAGGCCAACGGTGTAGGCCAGCTCGAGTGCTGGGGTCTGGCTGAGACCCAGGTCGGCAAAGAGGCTCTGCACGCTGGGCTCGTTGTTGCGCCATATCCCACCATTGCTGAACCCGTCGAATGTTGTAGTGCCGATGATCGTGCATATCAGCGCTACGGTGCCCGGCTGTAGCTGAAGACCGGTGATCGCGCTCAAGGGCCGACGCAGATAGACAAAGCCCTGTCGGTACTCCACTGCCGATAACCGCGAGATCAGGTTGAAGTAGACGCCGAACCCGTCGGCGCGGGACCCCCACTCCTCCACTCCGAACAGCAGCATGCCGCTCACCATGACAAGGAAATAGCCCAGCGAAAGCGCGGCCAGCGTTGAGGCCGGTCGCGGTCAGGCAGTATGTAGACGAGCTCGAGCCAGGCATGCCGACCCAGAAGACGACGTAGATGAACGTCACCGAGAAGTTCGCGTTTGCCACCTGAGCGCCCGCGAAGCCGCTGTAGAGAATCAAGCCAAACAGGGCTAGGCCGATCAGGCTCAGCAGCGGCTCAAACTGCACGGGCAGTCGAAAAGCGCGTCGCAGCCGCGGGCGCTGCAACTGCGGCTTGGTCCACGAGGTTGAGAGCGCGACAAACGAGACGACCAGCACGATCGCCGCCGCCCAGCTGAACAGCCACACCGGGATCGGCAGATCGGCCTTACCGACGATCCCGTGCGCGAGCGCAAGCTGCGGGGCGACCGCGCAGGCCACAAGCAGACAGCCCGTGGCCAGCGAGCAACGTCTCAGAAGCGCGGCCGCTCGCGCTGCCGAGCTGCACTCACAATCTCGCCTACGCACGACGGGTTGTGAGTGCAGGCTCGACATGCTCCGATGCTCTCTAGGAAGCTGCCCTGTCGCGTCGCGACGTCGCGAGCGCGACGAGCCCGACCAGCAGCCCGAGTGCGCCGAGTATCAGCGCCGTGATGCCGAGGCCCTTGCTCGCCCCGCTGCTCGACTTCACGACGGCCGTGCTAGGCGTCGGCGTCGCTTGGGTGGTTGCGGCCTGGCCGGCTTCGGGGCCGGCCTCGTGGCCTGCGATGTCCTCGATCACGCCGCCCTTGGCGGTTACGTTGATTCTTGGTGCGGGGTGTTCGGCGGTCAGCGACGGTTCGATCCAGTGCACGATCTGCCCGTTGCTGTAGGTTTGGACCGTCCTGAATTCGAGCGCTTTGCCCGCTGTGTTTTCCGGGATCGCCAGCGAGAGCGGGAAGTTGATGAACTGCCCGTTGTTGACCTTGCCGAGCGGGCCGGTCCAGGTCCAGACAAGCTGCGATACCACGGTATTGATCGTTTCCCCGCCTTCTTTGATCGGGGTGGCGAGTTTGGTTTCAATCACGCTTGCGCTCCACCCCGGGACGTTTTCGTAGTCGACGCCGGTGAAGCCCGCGGGGAACAGGACGTCGACCTTCTTCACGTAGGCGCCTTCCTGCTCGCCTGGGACGCGCACGTCGAGCGTCGCGAAGGCTCCAGCGGGGATGGTGTTGGGGTGAAGGCTGATGTGAGCCTCAGCGCTCGCCGGGGCGATGAACGCTGCAGTGGTGAGAAGCAGTGCGATTCTCTTGGCTTTCATGCTTGGTGTTCCTTCCTGAGTCGGTGACAATGTGGCTGGCGGGGGTGCCCGCGCCCGCCTGGCGCGACGGCCTGGGACGCCCGCGAGTGCCCGCAAACCGTCAGAGGGGCCTCTCAGTCGAGGCGCTCATCCGATCGGGACCTTCACAGTGCGGTTGTACGATTCGAATTCCGAGACACGGTCGGTGAGCTGAATTTCCCAGGTGCCGCCGGGGCTGAGCACGGCGGAGTTCAGGATGTAGTGACCGGGCCCCGCCAGATTGGCATGCAACGGCAGCGGGCCGATGCCCTTCGAGGGCAGCTTGGCGATGGCCGTCAGTTCCTTGGTCGCGGTGAACTGAGTGCCGTCCTTGGCGTTGATGAGATACAGGTGGACCGTGTTCAGGCCGACCTTCGCCGGTTCGACCGTCATCTCAAGCTCCGCTGGGCCGAGCGTCGTGTTGACGGAGAACGGCCCCGAGGCCAGGTCGATCGGCGGTGCGTAGCTGACCAGCGCCGCGGTCACCCCGAACACCCCTAGCATCAGCGCGAGCTCACCGCGCATCGTGCGCCGAGCCAGGATTCCGGCCGCACCCGGAGACTGACCCGCAAGGGCGAGCCGCTTGACCGCGGGGATCACCCTTTCGCGGTTGACCCAGCCGAGGCAGATCAATAGGAGCAGCAGCACGGTCTTGGCGATGATCAGGGCGCCGTAGGTGCTGTGAAGCAGGCCGTTCAAGCTGCGCACATCGATGTACGCCTGCACGACACCGGTCACGGCGATCACGATCACCGAGGCGAGCGCGAGCGGGGAGAAGCGGGCGAGCATCGCGAGCAGCAGCCGGCTGCGATCTTGGCTCTCGAGCTGCCGCGTCGCGGCGGGCAGTGCCAAAAGCAGGCAGGCGATCCCCCCGACCCACACGCTCGCGGCCAGGACATGAAGCGCGTCGGAGGGAAAGAACACGGCGGTCGGGCTCTGGATGCTCGCGTGGCCGCTGAGGGCGGGCGTGATCGCCAGATATGCCGCGCCGATCGCGACCAGCCCGAGCAGCCAACGCGACGGCACGGCGAGCGCGGCAGCTTCCGCGTCTGGCTCAGGGACGGCCGCCGCGTGATCCCGGCCGGCCCGTCGCCCTGCTCTGCGCCCGAGCGCCATCGCCACGGTCAGCAGCGCACCGAGCGCGATCCAGTCGATGGCGCGCAGACCCCACACCTTCCCGAACCGGCTTTCGAGAGTGTTTTCGATGATCGTGCTTTTCAGGGACATCCACAGCGACACGCCCGCGGCGCTCGCGCCCTGCAGCAGGATGCCCAGCACGCTCACGAGGACTCCCAGCAGCACCGCAACGGTCAGCAGCAGTCGCATGCGCTCGGCGAAGGCCCGCCTAGCCCTTTGCCATTCCGGGCCAGTCCCGGCGACGGCGGCGAACCCTGGTAGCCACGCGACGAGCACGAACGCGAGGCCGCCGAGCAGCAGCGCGATCGTTAGGTAGTCAAGGCCCCGCACGACGCCGAAGGCGACCTCGGTGATCTTGCCGCTCTTGTTGCGGCCGATCAGGCCGGCGACCGTGAACTTCGGGGCGGCGCCGGCATGGCCGATGTTGAACACGAGGCCCCCATAGACGATGTGCGTGTCGGCCGAGATCACCCGATAGGTCCCCGTGTACGTGCCGTCCGGCAGGCCCGGCTTCAGCCCGACGCCCATCCAGTGCTCGTTCCCTTCCGGGTGGGAGACGTCGAGGTTGTCCACCTCATCTCCCTGCGCGTCATAGACGCGGACAGCGCCGAGCGTCCCGCCGACGTTCTGGTTGAACTTGAAGATCACCGCCGCGGGCTGCCTCGCCACCGTCGAGCCCGACGCCGGTGAGGTCCCCAGCAGCTGCGCGTGGGCAAGCGCGGCCGGCGCGCTCACAAGCACGCCGACCAGCGCGAGCGCAAACGCGAGCGGGCTCCTGAACTTCCGCCTGCTTCCCTGATCGTTGATCGAGTTGTCGCTCTCGATGATGGGACTCTGCGTGCTGCCCTGCGCTTGCGTTGCGGCCGCGAGCGCCAGCAAGAGCGCACCGAGCGCGGCGATGACGAGACGGCGAAACATGAAGACTCCTCACGTACGTGCCTGGACGGGGTTCATCAAGAACCCGCCACGCCAAGCCCACGCCCGATCGCGGCAGATCCCCGTCAGCGAGCGAGCAGCGACGACCCGTCTGCGGGCGACAGGTCTAGCTCGCCAGGGCGAGGAAAGGCGGCGGGCGCACCGCGAGCGAGCGGCCGATCAACAAGCCGCCGTGCGCTGCCACCAAGACAACGCCACGGCCCACGTTCGCAGAGGAGCGAGGCCGCGGCCAGTAAACGCGTCGCCTGCCCCGCAAAGCAAGCAGAACGCGCTCGCCCGGGTACCGGCGCGCAAGCAGCGGGATCGCCACCGCTAGAGCGGGAAGCAGACACAAGATCGCGTCCAACACGAGACGCGGACTCTACTCCACCGCTCACATTCTCACACGCAGAGCGTCGGCATCAGCGAGCCCGTTGCGGTGCGCCGCCCCCTCGCCGTGACCGCGGCGATCCTCGGCGCGCTCGGCCTGATCGCGGGCCTGAGCGCACTCGCGATCGCGCGCAGCAACACGAGGCGCACAGAGCGCAGCCGGTCGGGCGGCGTCTAGCATCTGACGATGAGCCCCCGCTGGAACTGGGATTTCGAGGACCGGCCGCGGGCTCGCGGGGCGCCAACCGCCCCGCCTCCTGCGCCCGTCGCCGACACGAGACGCCTGGGAGAGATCCGCCGCCGTAGGGCGGCAGCCGCGCTCGGGCTCGCAGGGCTGGTCGTCGTGATCGTGGCCGCGCTGGCGGGCTCTCACAACGGGCGTTCGGCGACCGCCGCCAACTCCCGCATCGACAGGCGCCCCGTGCGCGCCCATCCCGAGAGCGCTCCCGAAAACGACCAGAACGCCGCGGTCAGCGCGGTTCGCGCGTATACCCCGTTCGTCAGAGAGGGCGGCCGTCGCGGGCACGACATCGCGTTGACCTTCGACGACGGCCCCGGCCCGTACACACCGGCAGTGCTCAGCGTCCTCGAGCGCTTCCACGTCCACGCGACGTTCTTCGAGATCGGCAAGATGCTGGAGTACTTCAGCGCTTCGACGATGCGAGAGCTGCGCGACGGCGACGTGGTCGGCGATCACACCGAGACGCACCCGGAGATGGCCCTGTTGTCAGCGCACGACCAGCATGAACAGCTGTTCGAACAGATCGCCCGCATCGAGCTGCTCGGTGGGCCGCAGCCGCGGCTGTTCCGCCCGCCGTACGGCTCGTATGACGCGACCACGATGCGCGAGCTGCGTGCGCTGCATCTGCTGATGGTCCTGTGGTCGGTCGACACCGACGACTATCTGCAGCCGGGTGTCTCGGTGATCGTCCAGCGGGTCCTCGCTGGCGCGCACGCCGGGGCGATCATCCTGATGCACGATGCGGGCGGCACCCGCACGCAGACGATCCTCGCGTTGCCGACGATCATCCGCGACCTGCGTGCGCGGGGCTTTCGCCTCGTGACGGTGCCGCAGCTGCTCGACGACGACCCGCCGCCGCCGGGGCAGCCGCTACCGTCGAACCTCAGTGGCGACTGATGGAGATCGAGGATCTGCACGCGCGTCGTGAAGATCGCCGGCGAGCGATTCGGCGACGGCGCCGCTTGGCCGTCGGCCTGATCGCGGCGGCCGTCGCGATCACGACAGCGACCGTCATCTTGGCGAGCGGCTCGAAGGACAGCTCGCGGGGATCCCTGCCCGCGAGCCACGAAACGCGCGTGCGCACTGCCGTCGACCGGCGCAGCGGCGGTTCCGTGGCGGCAGCCAGCGCGAGCTCGAGCGCCGGGACCCCGGGGACAGAGCCCGTCCCAATCCTCATGTACCACGTGATCGCCGCGCCTCCCGCGGGAGCGCCATTCCCGGGGCTCTATGTGCAACCCGCTGAGTTCGCAGAACAGATGCAGGCGCTCAAGAACGCCGGGTGGCATGCCGTGACGCTCGACCAGCTCGAGGCCTACTGGCACCGCGGTGTGCCGCTCGGCGCGGGCAAGCCGATCGTGCTCAGCTTCGACAACGGCTACCAGTCCCAGTACACGCAGGCGCTCCCGGTGCTGCGCCGGCTCGGGTGGGTCGGCGACGAGAACCTGCAGCTGGCGGGTCTTCCGCCGTCCCAAGGGGGTCTGGGGTCAGACGAGGTCCGCGGGCTGCTGGCGGCGGGGTGGGAGCTCGACACCCAGGGCATCAGCCACGCCGACCTGATCACGCTGGACGCCGAACAGCTGCACTACCAGGTTGCCGTCGCGCGCCAGATGCTCCAGCAGCGCTACCACGTCCCGGTCAACTGGTTCTGCTACCCGTCCGGCCACTACGATCCCACCGTCGTCGCCGCCGTGAGGGCGGCCGGCTACACGGGCTCGACGACCGTCGTACCGGGTTGGGCGCATCCGGGCGATGACCCCGATCGCCTGCATCGCCTGCGCGTGCTCGGCGGCACGACAGCGCAGGAGCTGCTCGAACTGCTGAGCGGCAGCCGCGAAGACGCGGCCGCACCGACCTACTACAGCGCCTAGTGGGCTAGCGACAGCTCGCGGTGTTCGCGCAGAAGCGCGAGATGGCGCTGGACGTGATCGAGTGCTGCGGCTGGGCCTGCCTGGACGGGGCGGGCGAAACGCCTGCCCTCACGCCGGCAGGCTCATACGCGGACACGGTATCGAGCGTGGCCTAGCGGCTCATGTCCGAGGAGCGCCGGCTGGCGCCAAGACGCGACGACTCATCGCTGACGGAGCGCATGTTGGATGAGCGGTGTCAGCACACACTCGAGGCCCCCCGGCGGGCGCGGTCGATATGCCCGGTGGCGCGGTCGATCTCCGGCAGAGCGGGCGTGGCCCCCCGGAGTGTGAGGTGGCCACGCCCGGCTCGTGCGGGTGTCCTCGGCGGGAAACGGAGAGGGAATCCGTGCCGAGGTGCCCCGAGCGCCGCCCGGTAACGACAGCGCTCGAGCTTTCACACGACGCACTTGAGCGTCCTACGTGTTCGAGCTTGCAAATGTCGATCACGTTGGCTGGGGTTGTGAGCGTGACGCGCTGGTCCCAGTCCGAGAACGTGGTCTGGCCGCTTGCGACCGTGCTTCACGTCTGGCTTTACGGGCTGCTGCGTTGTGGGCTGCTTTTTTGGCGCCATACCTCTTGCGGGCTTTCTTTTCGCACGCCGCGCGCCTCCTGTTCTTCTTGTCTTTCTTGCACGCCTTCAGCGCTTTCGCCAGCAGCCGCGCTCTCGTCAGCTTGACGGCTTTGGCGGGCAGCACCCCACCACAGTCGCCGACCGCGATCGTCGTGTTCTGGTTGATCACGGTACCGTCCTGTGCGGTGATTTCGGTCGGCATCGCAAGACGCGCCTTGCACAGACTGTAGTCTTCCTTTTCCGGGACGTTGGCGGTCAGCACCGAGTGCGGGCCGGCCGGCAATACCGTCTGGAAAACCGTGAACGGCGCGTCCGGCGCGGATTCAAAGCGGGAGTAGGTGATGCCGCCTTTGATGTCGGTCTTGCCGTCCAGCACGAGCATGATGCCTTCGCCCTGCAACACGAACTCGACATCCGGGAACGCCGCACCACCATGAGAGACCAGATACGCCGGCCCCGACAGCGGGTTTGCCAGCACTGGTGTGTGGATCGTGGCGTTGCCGATCACGGAGTCTTCACCGCAAGAGGCGGGGTTGGCATTGAAGAGCGCTTCGGTGCACGCTTTCTGCAGCGTCGACAGCCGCGAGGACAGCGCCACGGGCAGCTGCAAATCGACTTTCGCGATGTTCGCCTGCCCCAGCCCGGCCGAGGTGACGGTCACCTCCAGGCTCGTCCCGCTGGCTTTGCTGCCATGCCCACCCGCCACCGCGGAGAGCTTCGGCGCGAATGGCAGGTTCGCGCAGTCGGCGACGTCAAACGGCGAGGACACCGACGCGGTCGCTCCTTCTGAGCCGCTGATGCTGCCTTCTATGCTCATCGGACTACAGTTGGTGGGGTTGAACTCGAAGTCTGGGCGGTTGACGCTCACCAGCACGCGTTTGAGCTGTAGCGGGATGCCACGCAGCTCGGTGGGCAACGGGTCTGAGACGATCGTGACTGACGCGTTGTTCGGGTCGATGAACAGCTTCGAGCGGACCGCCACCGTGCCGAGGTTGAACGGGCCTGCGACCGCGGGGGTGACGATCTCAAGACCGAACGGCGCACCACCATACGGGCCGGTGATGAACACCTTGCCACCGCCCTCGACATACGGTTCCGGACCCAGGCCCGCGACCGCGGTCGCTTCCCCGACCTGGCTAGCGGCCGGGCATTCATCTCTGGTGGCCTGTTCTTCGCCGCACTGCGTGACCGACGAGAGCAGCGCGGCGTTCCCCGGCGGCAGATGCATCGAGACCGCCCTCAGCGCCTGGCCGCCGTCCGGACGCGTCAGTTCCAGCTCAAAGCTCGTGAACGCACCCGCCGTCGCGTTCGTGCTCCGCGCGTCGAACCCCGGCGAGAACGCCAGCGGACTCCCCGGGCAGCCTCCACCACCGGCGCCGGAGGTGATCTTGAATTCTTCCGCCAGCGAGGACAGGTCGACCGTTCCGGTGCCCGACCACGGCGTGAACGCCGCATCGGTCCCATAGTCCCCGCAGTGCGCCGGCGTGCTCACCGACCCTTTCGGACCACCGAACAGTTCGATTTTCAAATCTTCGAACGGCAGCTGCGGCGCGTTTGTAAACGTGGTACCGACCGTCAGCGTGCTTTCGTTCAGTTCGCCCTTACCCGCGAGCTTGACGAGCACACCCGACACCGGGTCTTCCGCCACGATATACAACGACACAAGCGAGTTGAACGGGTTCCTGCCCGGTTCTTCCGCGCCTTTGGGCGCCGGGGTCGCCAGGTACACCGCACCTTCGAGTTCATGCGACAAGAGCGGCGTCTTGATGTGCACGAGCCCGACCTTTGATCCTTCCGGACACGACGGCCTCGCCGCACTGAATTCCTCCGTCTGGGTGCGCTGATTGAGGCCCTCATAGCCGATCTGTGCCTGAGAACACGCTTCCAGCCCCCTGGCCGCAGCCGGGCTGAGCTCGACCCCTTCGGGCAGCGTCACCGTCGTGTCCCGCACATCGGCCTCGGCCAGCCCGTTCGCTTCCAGCGTCGTCTTCTGCGGCACTTCCACATTCACGCTCAACCCCGTCGGCGTGCTCGCGCTATGCACCTCCGGCGTGACCTTGATCGACGGCGTGAACGGCAGCTGGTTACAGCCGTCGAAGCCAAGCGGTTGACCGGTCCCGCTCAGCCACGCGTATTCGGCCGAGAGGAAGCTGCCGGGGTTGGCCCAGGAGTCCGTTTGCACCGAGGAGCTCAGCGGTTCTCGGGCGGGATTGGCGGCACACGAGGTCGGAAGCGTGAGAAACGGCTGCTGTGGCACTTCGCTTGTCGCCGGGCACGGCTTGCCGGCCTGCTTGGCGAACGCACCACCGGCAACACATTCCCAGCCGCGCGCGTTGTCATGACGCGGGTCACCGGGAACACCCCAGAGGGTCACCTGGCTGCTCAACAGTCCCGCGGTCTGGGTGGCGTCGTTGACGCTCACGACAACACCGTAGTCGCTGCCGGTACGCACGGAGGTATCGATCACGATCGGGATCTTGCCGATCACCTCGAACCCGAACCGAGCCGGCTCGCCCTGCGAGGGAACCAGGTCGAACACCGGGACCGTCTTAGTGATGACGCTGGCGAGCGGTTCGTGCGCGACGACGGTCGCGACCCCCACCACCGAGCTCGGGGGGCAGAGATTGGTTTCTTCCACCAACGCGCTGAAGTCGGTCATCGTGCACTGCGTTGCCGCGTTCGGGTTCCCGACCAGGCCCGGCGGAAGACTGAAATGCAGATCCTTCGGCAGCGCGACGGGATAGCGTTGCGCGGTCTGGTTGAGCGCAACCGTCGTCGTCAGCTGGAATGGGTGGGAGCCGGCCAGCGTGGCGGGCGTCCCGTCCTCGTTGAACGGCGCCAGTTCAAAGCCCGAGACACCGAACGGTGCGGCTTCGCCGTTGACCGGGACGGGGAGGGTCCTCGAGACCCTCGCTGCTCCGCCGCCTTGAACACTCGCTTCATCAGGCAGCGAGTTGACGGTGCCCTGCGGCTCTTCGATCTTCACTTTGATCGAGATCGTGATCTGTTCATAAGGGTTGAGGATCCCCGCGAACGTGCACTGCAGGATCGCCAGCGTGCATTCCACCTGGGTCTGGTTCTTGATCGGGCCGGTTATCGCGGTCGCCGAAACGCCCTCCGGAAGCTTGTCGGTAATGATCACCGAGCTTTTGCTGGCGTTGATCGGCGCATCGCCGAGATTGCTCACGATCACGAACAGCTGTCCTTCGCCTCCAGGCGCCAAGTTCGTCGGCGCTGTTTCCGAGCCGATCTGCCACCACGGCGACGCAGCGAACGTCGGCGCAGCGCCCGCCAACGCCACCACCACAGCACCCGCCAGCACAATCAGCAACAGCCGGCGTACCATCCGCGTCGATCGCGCGGGCATCGTCAGAGGTCGCAAGAACATCATCGCCACCCCCTCCCCGTCGAACCCACGCCGGAAGACTTCTTCGCCGTTGCGCTGTTCTTCGCTTTCCTCTTGAGCCGGTACAGCTTCCTCGCGTGCGCTTCGCACGCCTGACGCTTCTTCTTCGAATGGGAGTCCCGCTTCCTGCACGCCTTCAACGCATTCGCAAGCTTCTGCGCCTCGCTCAACCGTTTCGCGCTCGTCTTGACCCCTTTGACTTCCTGTCTAGCTGCCGGCGCCTGGACGATGTTCCCCGACCCAGAGACCGCTTCCGTTCCCGCCGGTCCGATCGGAGCCTGCTGCGATTCGGGCGCCGGACGGCACGATTCAGCCGTGCCGCAACCCCCTGGCGCACGCGACGGCGAACTCACGCACAACGAGCCCGACACGCAGACACGCGCGTCATAGATGTCAAACGAAGTGTCGGTGTCCTGCGGCAACAGTTGAGCGGCCGTCAAGAAGAACACATCGTCGCCACTCGGCGTCGCTTCAAGAAACGCCGATTCGTTGCCCGAGCTGCCCGAGGAGATCAACGCCACGCACCCACTAGAGGGGCTTTCGCAGCTTCCGACGCCGGAGGGCTCGTACTCGTAGACGTCCTCCCTGTGGTTGCTTGCCTGCGGCACGAGATCATCAGGACTGTTGAAGAACAGCCGCCCCTCGTTCGACAGGTACCGGGACTGCACGAGCGCGCTTACGAGGCTCTGCGCCGTCCAGCCGGGGATGTTGCCCGCGAGCCAGTGCCCGGCCCACACCTTGCGTCGATCGACGAGCAGCCCGAGGCCTTCCCCGGATTCGACGGTGTCGAGGACACCGACCGGTCGGGCACCGGTCGGGTCACAGGAGACGCAGCTCAGGCTCGCCGCGGTCGAGTCATAGAGATAGACCTCCTGGTCATGCGCTCCGCTGTTTTGATCGACGTTGTCATATCCGGTCGGGCTCGCGGCGGTCATGAACGCCAGGTACCTCCCGTTCGGGGAGACTCGCGCGGTCAGGAACGCACTGTCCGCGAGCTGGTTTCCTTCCCACTCGGGCCTATCTTCGGCCGAGAGCACGGCGATGAACGTAGTCTTCCATTCGCTTGCTTCGTAGTGCAGAGCGTAGAGGTTGTCCTTGCCCGCTTCGGCCCTTTCGCCGTTACCGTTTTCGCCGTTTTCGTTGATGACCGGGAGCGCACCCTGCGCGACGAGATACACGCTTGTGCCGTCTTCGCCTGAGCCGAGCAGGAAGCCCTGCACGGCCGCATGTTCGCCTGCGCTCTTATCGACCGTGAGGTCTTTGAGCAGGCAGTGAAGCTTGCTTTTTCCTTCGAGCACAACTTCTGCCATTTCGCACTCGTACAGGTCGGGCTTCCCCGTGCCCTGGCCCGGTTCGGCCGTGGAATCTTCGGTCAGGCGCTGCTTGTCGGTGAAGAACACCTTCGAGCCGTCGCTTGCGGCCATCTGGAACCGGGCGGAGCCTTTTTCAGGTTCGGGCGCGCCCTGCGCCTTGTCGAGCTGGACCGTTTCCCCCGATTCCCCCGCGGCCGTGCCGCGCATGTAGAGGTGACCGTTGCCGGTGTTTTCTTCTTTGCTCGTCCAGATGATCCGCGTGCCGTCGCTCGAGATCGCGTTCGCCGGGGCGTGGTAGAAGCCAAGTTCCGGTTCATGCCCCGCCGTCGTGGAGCCGGGCAGCGTGCTCACGAACTGGGGCGTCCCGCCGGACCACTCATAGATGCCGGGTCCAGATCCCGCCCCGGTCAACGCGATGCTCGACTGCAGGATCACGTGGCGCAGATCGGGTGTGGCGCTCACGAAATGAACGTGCCCGCCGAATTCCGCACCCGGCGCCACGTCCGCTTCGGTGAGGAGCGGCAGATAACCGGGGGACAGGTAGCCGCGGTTTTGTTCGGCTTCCCGGTAGGCCACCTGCTCGGAGGCTTCAGGCGATATCGGTGGGTCGTCGCGCAGGTACATCGTCCTCTGCGCGGCTTCCGGCGCCAACGGCGGTTCCGAGTACGCGCTATTCCCCACCGGTTCGACCAGCGCGAGCGACAGGTCGGGCGAGAAGAACTGGTACTCCGGCGCCTGTCCAAACGTTACGCCCTGTGCCTTGGTGTTGGGCGTGACGATCTCTTGCGAGCTCCAGCCGCCGGGACCGCGGGTCGCGAGGACCTGCTGCATTTCCGGGCTGCGGTTGCCGTGCGCTTCTTCGCTGATGGCTCCGTCCGCGACATACGTGAGCGCGTTCCCATCTTCTGAGGCCCGTATCCAGCCTCCTTCACGGGTCAACGCTTCGATCGGCGCGCCGTGCTTGTTCGGCGGGGAGACCATCTCCCACGCGCGACCGTCAGGCAGGGCGAACACGTTACTCGCCGGTTGCGTCGTGAACTTACGCTCAGCGCCTTCGGCGGTCCCGAGCGAATTCGTCGCGAGCACGCGGTAGTAGTAGGTCGTGTCCGGCTTGAGTTCCTGCACCGGCACGCTGCCCGCCTGATCGCTTTCGCCCGAGCCAATGTCGATGCCGGGCGGGGTCGGCACGCTTATACACCCGGCGGGATTCGTCTCGCAGCTGGAGGTGCCGTACTGGAAGTAGTAGCTCGTGTCGTGGCCGAGCGGATTGATCTGCGTCTGAAGCGTCGCGCCGGTGGAGGTCACTTCCGCTGCGGACTCGCTGTCGATCAGCGCTGGGGGAATCGTCGTGAACACCTGATCGGGACCATCTGTCGTGCCCGCTTCGTTGCTCGCGACCGCGCGGAAGTGGTAGCTCACACCCGGCTTCAGTTTCGTAAGCGCGGCCGAAACCGCCACGGGCGCTTCGCCCGCCGGAATGTCCGCGCCTCCGAGCGGCACTTCGGTGCCGTACGATGTCGATTCGCCGTATTCGAAGTGGTATTTCGTCGCGAACTCGTCCGGGTCGACCTTTGCATTGATCGTCGCGGTTTCATGGCCTATCCCCGTCGTCGGTTCGCTCGTGATCCGCGGCGGCCCCGACGTTGTGAAACGCACATCTTCACCTTCGGTAGTGCCGAAACTGTTCACCCCCACCAGGCGATAGTGGTACGTTGTGTTCGCCGTCAGGCCCTTCAGTTCGGCGTTCGCTCCCACCGGTTCCGCGCCGCTCCCTGCATCCGTGCCCGGTGGCGCCGGACTCGTGTTGCCGTACTCGCTTGTCAGACCCCACTTGAAATAGTAATGCGCATCGACGCCGCCCGGCGTTAGCGTGCCCGTCAAAGTCGCGCCGCTCGACGTCACGCTTTTCGCCGGACCCGTGCTCAACCCTTCCACCGCCGGCGGAGTCGTGAATTCCCGGCCCACCCCAACATTGCTCCCGTTTTCGTTTTGTCCGACCAGCCGGTAGAAGTATGTCGTCCCCGCCTGTAGGCCCGTAAGCGCCGCCGTAACCGGTTCTTCACCGGCACCCCAACTCATAACAGGCGTACTCGACCCGTAAGCTTCGGTTGTGCCCCACTCGAAGTGGTAGTGCGCCGGTTTACCATCACCGTCGATCGCTCCGTTCAAGACCGCTGTCGTACGCGCCAACTTCGACGCCGAGTTCGTCGTCACATCCGGCACCACCGCTCCCGGCCCGAACACGTCCACCACGCCCATAGCCGGATCCGCGACGTACACATCTCCCGATTGGCCGACCGCGACGCCCCGCGGTTCCGCAAACGACCCCGACGGCGTAGCCGTCATCCAGCCGACCCATTCGCCTGCGGAGTTGAACTCACTCACGACATGCCGTTCGGCCTCGGCCACGAGCAGACCACCGGTCGTTTCGTCGACCGCGACGGCACTCACGTTGCCTTCTTCGCCTTCTTTCCCACGAAACGTGCCCTGCGGGGAGCTCCCCCCGGTCATTTTGCTTTCAAACGCACCGCCAGCGCCAAACGCGTACACCGCGCCTTTGGCGCTGTCGGCGATGTACACCGTCCCCGCCGTCGCCGCCGCGCTGCTCACGGCGACGCCGTTCGGTTCCTGCAGCTTTACTCCCGTCAGGGTCCTGAGGAATTCGCCTTCCTGCGCTTCCAGCGGCCCCTCCGGCTCCGGCTTGAAAACATCTACGACACCGCTTGCGGAGTCCACCACATACACATCGCCCGCCGAGGCGCTCGTCGAGTTATCCACGGCGACGCCGACGACTTCGCCGAATTCCTGCCCGGGCGTACCCGCGCCTTCCCATTCTGAGAGCAGTTCATACTCGCCCGAACCATTAAGCTTGAACACGTCGATGACGTGACCGCCCGGTTCGGCGATATACACATCGCCGCTCGCTTCATCCACCGCCACACCCGCCGGTTCAAGGCCTTCGGCAAACTGCGTGAGATAGGTCCCCGTCGAGCTGAACACGTCCACGGCCCTGCCGCCAGGATCCGCGACGAACACCCTGTCGCTGACGTGATCGACAGCCACGGCTCCGGGTTCCTTCAACGGGGTGCCCGCAGGGGCTTCGCTCAGGCTCGAAAGGAATGTGTGGCCCCTCGCCGCCAGCGCCGGCGCACCGAACAGAAGCCCGCAGAGCACGAGCACAAGCGCACAGACCCCGGCAGCCCCGAAGACCTCCACCGGACGGGACAGCCGTCTTTGCGACCCCCGCCCTCCACCGCCTGTCCGCGAAGCTCTCATCCAACCCTCTCTCTTCAATCTTCAAACCCGCTCTCGCCCATTTCCGGCTGCGACGCGTGTGTGGGGTCACTTGGTGACCCCACACACGACCTCGCTACTTAGAGCAAGCGTATACTACGCTTTGATCTCGGCTTCTGTTTCGGACGTGTTCACATTGGTGATCGTCTCACCAGCGCGCGACCACGACGAGCGGTATTCGGGTTGTTCGTTGTTGTAGATGTAGGATTCAAGCAGATCGAGCGGCTTGCCTTCGAACTTGCTTGGAATGTTTTCCTCATTTTCGTTGATCGTGTAGACCTGCGTCTCTTCCTTGGTCATAGTATTGACCGGCGTGATCGGCGAGATGATTCCGTCGTGACCCGATCCGGTATAGACAGGCCCACCTTCGGTCTTCGTGTTGGCATCCACTCCCACCACCGTAGCGATGAAGCCGGAGCAGACGAATTTCGCAAACTCGCCCTTCTTCACGGCCGGTTCGAGCAACACGCCTACTTCCTTTTTCGCTTTGCTGATGTAACCCAGCTTGCCCTTCAGCAGGTTGACGTTGATTTCTCCTTCAACAGACGAGTTCGAGCAAGGGCTGCTCCCCGCGAGCTTACAACCCACGAATTTCACCGACACCTTGCTCACTTCTTTCGACCCGGATGCTTCACCAACAGCAGTCTCTTTTTCGCATTCCACCCCGATTGGGCCGAAATTCTCTTCCTTTTCTTCGTATGTTTTCGTTTCTTCGTTGTAACAATCCGGGTTCGGGGCTAGATTCCCTCGTTTGCAGAATTCATAGAATCCGGTAAGAACCCCGGTCCCGCCCACTCCGTGGAACTTCCTGCTTTCGGTGACCTGGGTGCCTTTCCGCCATTCGAACGTACCGGTGCCCTTTTTGGCTTTTTCGGTACAACCAGCGTTGGCGTATTTACCGCCTTCCTTTGCATAGCACTGTCCCCATTCCGGCAATCCCGCCGACGCGCTCGTCGCCGCGACCGCCGCGAGCGCAAACACCGCGACCAGACAGAGCCCAAGCATCCTTACATGTCTCATTCTTTCCATCACTCCTTTTTGCCCCTCGAGTTATGATCGATCGACGCCCGGACCCTCCTCGCGGAAGGCCCCCCGACACCGGTCACTTGCAACAGCGCGCCCCGCCGGGACCAACGGCCCCCGCACGGATGCGCGCCCGTCATCGGCACGAACACCAATGGTGCCCGTGCCGACACACGCTTGTAGTCAGCTGAGTCGAGCGCCACGCGCGGCACGCCGTTCGGCACAGCCCGACGGCCAGCCTGACCGCCGCGCTTTGGCCGCCCGTCGCGCAGATACGTCAGCCTCGAGCTCATCATGCGGCCTCCCTGATGCCGGCGCTCGCTGGAGCGCCCGGGGTCGCAGCAGTGGCGAGACCGAGCAGCTCGATCACACGACGCCCGCACGGCGTCAACAGCCACGCGTTCTCACGTCGCGAGCCACTGCGTGGCGTAACCTTCTCGATCAGCCCCCGCTGCGCCAGCCGGCGCAGCAAATGCGAAGTGTGCCCCTCGTCGGTGAGCCCCGCAGCCGCGGCGACCTCTCGATTACTCGAACGCGGCGCACACGCGATCGCGTTGAGCACCAGCGCCGTGCGATGGCCGACAGGCACCGGACGCGGAGCCGGACACTCAGCCGCCGGTGCAGGCGCCTGCCCGCTGGCGGCGTAGCCCCCAGCGAGCTCCGTGCTCGCAGCGGCCTGCCCCAAATACGCGACCGCGATGAACCACATCAACGACGGCGCCAGCTCCACGAGCGCCCCGCCGTTGCGCTCGGGGTCGCTCATCCGTGCCCGGATCACCGAGAAGACACCGCCGATGACCAGCTCGGCCGTCAGCTGCGACTCGGGCATGACCTCCGCGATCGCCTGAGGGCCACCGTCATCCATAAGCACGGTCAGCACGCCGAGCAGACGCCGCTCACACCGAAACGCCACAGCACCCGCTACCGGCCCCTCGAGGACCAGCAACCGGCCCCACCCAGGCTCATCATCGAGAAATCCGAGCAACGCCACCAGACCGGAGCGAACCCTCCGTAGCCAGCGCTCCTCGCGCGCAGCCGCCTTCGCGACCACCTCAGACAGCCGCTCAAGACCCTCCTCGAACACCACCAAAAAGCAGTCCTCAGTGCTCTGGAAGACCTCAGTCCGCAGTGCTCTGGGAGAACTCCTAGAACGTTCTCTACGCCACCCGCGCGTAGTGACTAGAGCGCCGATAGCTTGCCGGCCGCTGTCGCGTTGGGGGACCTGAGCTCCAGCGGTGTCGGGACGAGACATGGCCAGTCTCCTCGAGGTCAAGTCGCGAGCGCCCCAGGGCGCCCGTGCGATCTTCTCCTGGCGGTGCTCTCGCATTCCCCCACTCCTCATTTCTGTACGCGCTTCCCCGAGCGCAGACAGACGTAGCACTTCTAAAGTTCTCCTCGTCATTGTGGCGCGATTTGGGGGGCTCCGTAAGGCTTTTCTAGAAGGTTCTAGCTTGTGAGTAGTGGGGCGAGCTGGCCACAGGACAGCGAATGAAATGCCCCCCACATCTGGTTGAACCGCCCGGGGATTCTTGAAGACCTGGGCAGATTCAAACCGCCTCGTCCGCTGACCTCATCGGGGGGTGCTCGCTGGGAGGATCTATACTGGCTGCGAAACGCCGGGGCGCTGGTCGCACGCGGCAGGCATCCTCCCAGGATCACCTACCCTCCCCGGCAGTCTGACCCGAGGTGGCCCGCCGACCTGGGGCACCGCGCTCAAGCTCAGGCTAGACCAGTCCTTCGGCGACCCGATCGCGTGCTCAGGCCATGAGGACTGTAACGCTGCTCTTCAGCCTGCCGCCTTTCTTTGGGGTGAAGGTCAACTCGATAGACACCCTCAGCTCGCGGTCGGCGTGCTCGGCCAGGAACGTCTGCTCATGCTTGGAGAGGGTCAGCTTGACCGTCACCGTCCCGGCCCCCGCTGCCTTCCCAGTCGTCGCCGACAGACCCGATCCAGTCGCCACGAGCTTGCCGGCCGCGGGGACGCTGACGGCGACGGTCGCGGTCTCGCCCTTCACGCTGTGACGCACGACCGTAATCGCGGGCTTGCAGCCGGTGATCGCGATCTTCGTGGTCTCGTGGATTTCGGCGCCGTTCTGCCCCGTGATAGCGGTCGGCATCGTGAGGGTCTGCCCGCAGAGGCTGTAGTTCGCGCCCTGAGGGACGTTCGCGCCGAGGATCGAATACGGCCCGGTGGGGAGCTCCAACTCGAAGCGCAAGGCCGGCGCGTCCGGTACCGATTTGAACGTACTCGAGGTAATGCCGTTCTTGATGTCGGTGTTCCCATCAAGAATCAGCGTGATCCCACCGCCCTGAAGCACGAGCTCCAGGTTCGGGAACGCCTCGCCGCCGTGGCCGACCAGATACGCGGGTCCGCTCAGCGGCACGTTCAGCAACGGCGTGCTCGTCGTCGCGGTACCCACATCCGACGCCGTGGGACAGGTCGCCGGGTTAGCTTCAAACGTTGCGGCGGGACACGCCTTCTGGATCGTCGTCAGGCGCGACGGGAGCTGCTTGGGCAAGTCGACCTTGACCGACCTGATGCTCGCTTCACCACCTCCTGGCTCCGGGCCAGCCTTTGACGTCACCTTCACGTCGAGGCTCGCGCCGCTGGCCTTGCTGACCTTCCCCACGGTGGAAGCTCTGAACACCGGTTTGAACGGGAGATCAGCGCACCCCGTCACCTCGAACGGGCTTGAGACGGTCGCGCTCGCTCCTTCTGAGCCGCTGAGCGTCCCTTGGATGCTCAGCTGGCTGCAATTGGTCGGGTTGAACACAAAGCTCGGTCGATCGACGCTCACATCGATCTGTTTGAGCTGTGCCGGGATCCCTCTGAGCTGCGTCGGGAACGCTTCATTTCGCGGGCCGGGGTCGCTGGTGATCGTCACCGCCGCCGTGTTCGGGTCGACGTTAATCCGCGAGCGCACATCCACGATGCCCAGGTTGAACGGGCCGGCCTTTGCTTCTGTCGCCACCAACAAGCCAAACGGCGCCCCGTCATAACCAGTCGTCAGATACACCTCGCCCCCTAGCGTGAGCGGTTTGCTCCCCAGACCCGAGCTGGCCGTCGACTGGCCGATCAGGCTCTCCGGACCACACGTCCATTTTTCATACGAGTGCGACGGTTCCTGGCACGGCGTGATCGACGTGAGGCTCGCCGCGAGACCCGCTGGCAGATGCACCGTGATCCCAGTCAGCGCCTGATCACCATCCGGACGCGCGATTTCAAGCGAAAACGGCGTGAACGCGCCAGCTGTCACGTTCGTGCTGCGGGCGTCGAACCCCGGCGAGAACCCCAGCGGACTCCCCGGGCAGCCTCCACCACCGGCGCCGGAGGTGATCTTGAATTCTTCCGCCAGCGAGGACAGGTCGACCGTTCCGGTGCCCGACCACGGCGTGAACGCCGCATCGGTCCCATAGTCCCCGCAGTGCGCCGGCGTGCTGACCGACCCTTTCGGACCACCAAACAGTTCGATCTTCAAATCTTCGAACGGCACCTGCGGCGCGTTTGTGAACGTGGTACTGACCGTCAGCGTGCTTTCGTTCAGTTCGCCCTTACCCGCGAGCTTGACGAGCACACCCGACACCGGGTCTTCCGCCACGATATACAACGACACAAGCGAGTTGAACGGGTTCCTGCCCGGTTCTTCCGCGCCTTTGGGCGCCGGGGTCGCCAGGTACACCGCACCTTCGAGTTCATGCGATAAGAGCGGCGTCTTGATGTGCACGAGCCCGACCTTCGACCCTTCCGGACACGACGGTTCTCCGGGGGTGAATTCGCTGGTCTGGGTCGCCTGGTTGAGCCCCTTGTATCCTATCTGTTCCTCAGAGCACGCCTGTAACCCAGTCACCGCAGCCGGATTGAGCTCGACCCCTTCGGGCAGCGTCACCGTCGTGTCCCGCACATCGGCCTCGGCCAGCCCGTTCGCTTCCAGCGTCGTCTTCTGCGGCACTTCCACATTCACGCTCAACCCCGTCGGCGTGCTCGCGCTATGCACCTCCGGCGTGACCTTGATCGACGGCGTGAACGGCAGCTGGTTACAGCCGTCGAAGCCAAGCGGTTGACCGGTCCCGCTCAGCCACGCGTATTCGGCCGAGAGGAAGCTGCCGGGGTTGGCCCAGGAGTCCGTTTGCACCGAGGAGCTCAGCGGTTCTCGGGCGGGATTGGCGGCACACGAGGTCGGAAGCGTGAGAAACGGCTGCTGTGGCACTTCGCTTGTCGCCGGGCACGGCTTGCCGGCCTGCTTGGCGAACGCACCACCGGCAACACATTCCCAGCCGCGCGCGTTGTCATGACGCGGGTCACCGGGAACACCCCAGAGGGTCACCTGGCTGCTCAACAGTCCCGCGGTCTGGGTGGCGTCGTTGACGCTCACGACAACACCGTAGTCGCTGCCGGTACGCACGGAGGTATCGATCACGATCGGGATCTTGCCGATCACCTCGAACCCGAACCGAGCCGGCTCGCCCTGCGAGGGAACCAGGTCGAACACCGGGACCGTCTTAGTGATGACGCTGGCGAGCGGTTCGTGCGCGACGACGGTCGCGACCCCCACCACCGAGCTCGGGGGGCAGAGATTGGTTTCTTCCACCAACGCGCTGAAGTCGGTCATCGTGCACTGCGTTGCCGCGTTCGGGTTCCCGACCAGGCCCGGCGGAAGACTGAAATGCAGATCCTTCGGCAGCGCGACGGGATAGCGTTGCGCGGTCTGGTTGAGCGCAACCGTCGTCGTCAGCTGGAATGGGTGGGAGCCAGCCAGCGTCGCGGGCGTCCCGTCCTCGTTGAACGGCGCCAGTTCAAAGCCCGAGACACCGAACGGTGCGGCTTCGCCGTTGACCGGGACGGGGAGGGTCCTCGAGACCCTCGCTGCTCCGCCGCCTTGAACACTCGCTTCATCAGGCAGCGAGCTGACGGTGCCCTGCGGCTCTTCGATCTTCACTTTGATCGAGATCGTGATCTGTTCATAAGGGTTGAGGATCCCCGCGAACGTGCACTGCAGGATCGCCAGCGTGCATTCCACCTGGGTCTGGTTCTTGATCGGGCCGGTTATCGCGGTCGCCGAAACGCCCTCCGGAAGCTTGTCGGTAATGATCACCGAGCTTTTGCTGGCGTTGATCGGCGCATCGCCGAGATTGCTCACGATCACGAACAGCTGTCCTTCGCCTCCAGGCGCCAAGTTCGTCGGCGCTGTTTCCGAGCCGATCTGCCACCACGGCGACGCAGCGAACGTCGGCGCAGCGCCCGCCAACGCCACCACCACAGCACCCGCCAGCACAATCAGCAACAGCCGACGTACCATCCGCGTCGATCGCGCGGGCATCGTCAGAGGTCGCAAGAACATCATCGCCACCCCCTCCCCGTCGAACCCACGCCGGAAGACTTCTTCGCCACTCGGCGTCGCTTCAAGAAACGCCGATTCGTTGTCCGAGCTGCCCGAGGAGATCATGTCGTTTCGCCTGTTCAAAATGATATTCGCTCACGAGCCTCGTCGCAGTTGATCCGTGCCTTGATTGTTGCCGTTCCGTGGCCTATCCCGGTCATCGGTTCACCTGTGATCCGCGGCGGGCCCGACGTCGTGATTTACCTTCCTTACCCTGAGTCGCTTCGAATTTGTTGATCCCCACCAGCCGATAATAGTACGTCGTGTTCGGCGTGTGCCCCCCAAGCAGACTCCCTTCCGCCGTCACGCTTTCCTTGCCCGCGGCCGTGCCGGGAGCCAAGGGACTCGTGTTCCCATTGCTCGTGGTCGAGCCCCATTCGAAGTAGTAGTGCGCGTCAACCCCGCCCGGAGTCGACGAACCCGTCAACGCCGCGCCACCCGGCGTCACATTCTGCACGGGAGCGGTGCTCAACCCTTCCACCGCAGGAAGAATCTTGACTTCGTGGATCACACCGAACTTGGACCTGCTTTCGCCTTCCACGACCAGCCGGAAACGGTACCTCGTGCCCGCCTGCAACCCCGTCAGAACGGCAACAGCCTTTTCTTCACCCGTACCTGAACTCGTATCCGACATATTCGAGCCAAGGGCTTCGCTCGTGCGCCATTCGAAATCATAGTGCGCCGCTTTGCCATCCCACGAGCGTCGTGCAGTAGGTGACACCGACCGGAGACGGGATCGGAGACTCAACGGCCCGCGAGTGCGACTGACCTGCGGCCGCGGAGCGCCCCGCGACCTCCGCGCTTGCGGCGGCCTCTCCGAGAAGCGACACCACGACGAACGACATCAGCGAGGGCCCCCCGCTGTTGGGTTCGGGCACCTGGTTGCGAGCAGTGTCGGGACGAGGCGTGGCGTGTACCGTCGAGGTCAAGTGGCGGGCGCTCAAGAGCGCTCGTGCGATCTCCTCCCGTGGTTGCTCTTGCATCCCCCACTCCTCATTCTGTACGCGCGTCCCGAGCGCAGACAGAAGTAGCCGTCTTCAACATCCTACGCCGTCATTGTGGCGCGATTTGTGGCGGCCGTAAAGCTTCGTTTCTAGAAGGTTCTAGGTTTGAGTAGTGGGGCGACCCGGACACAAGACGGCAAAATAAATGCCTTTCCTAGAAGGTTCCAGGCTGTGAATAGTTCTGGGTGCGAGCCCAAGTACGCGGCCGGAAATGACCGCCAGGAGAGCTCGGCGAGCGCGAGCACACTACAGCCTGGGCTCCACAACGGGCGACAGCCACAGCTGCGTCCCTCTCGATCCTCATCACGCAAACCACGGTTGGCCGGTTCGCTACAGTCTCGACCGGCCCTTCCTAAAGACTAGGTCGTGAATATTCAGGTACGCTGCACTTGCTGATGGGAGTGAGGGTGGTAACGGACAGGAGCATCCCGGCGATGCGATCGCTGGTCAGCTGGGCGCTGTTGGGGCTGGTGATCGAGCGTGCGAGCTACGGGTATGAGCTGGTGCGGCGCTTCGAGCGCACGTACGGAGACGCGCTCGAGCTGTCAAGCCCCTCGCAGATCTACACGGCGCTCGACGCGTTGCAGCGCAGGTCCATGATCGAGGAAGTGCTCGCCACCGGCGCGGCGCCCGGCGTGGTGCGTCAGCCAAAGCCCCACTACCGGGCGACGGTCGAGGGCGTGCGCGGCTACCAGGACTGGCTGATCGCGCAGGCGCACGAGGAGCGCCGGCGCTCGCGCCTGTTCGCGCGCCAGCTCGCGGTGCTCGAGCCCCACGCGGCGCTCACCGTGATCGAGCACTACGAGCAGGCGTGCCTGGATGAGGCAAAGAGGACGCCGATAGCCACCGCGGATGGCGCTGTCCTCGATGATGCTGTCCTCGATGATGCCGCCGGATTGGCCGCCCGGCTTGTCTGCGAGGAGGACCGCCTTGCAGTCGGAGCGAAACTCGCGTGGCTCGAGTATGCGCGGCGGGAACTCAGGGCCCTCGTAAACGTTCGCGCGTCGCGGCGATGACCCTGCTTGCGCTCGAGCACGTGGGCCGACGCTATCGGCAGGGGACGCACGAGCGCGTCGTGCTGCGCGACGTGTCGCTGACGCTCGACGCCGGCGAACTGGTGGCGGTGTGGGGCATACGGAGCTCCGGGCGCTCTACGCTGCTGCGCCTTGCGGCTGGAATCGAGCCCCCTGACACGGGCGTGGTGCGCTTCGCGGGACGCGACCTGGCGGGCAGCGGCGGCGGCGCGCTGGGCGACGGGATCGGCTACTGCCCGAGCGCCCTCGGCGACGCCGAAGGACGCGGCGTGCTCGCCGAGCTGATGGTCGCTCAGCTGGCGCGGGGGATTCCCCAACGGCCGGCACGCTCGCGCGCGTTCGCAGCGCTCGAGCGGGTCGACGCCGAGCAGTGCGGTTCACGCGTGCTGCGCGAGCTCGACAGCGCCGAGACCGTGCGCGTGGTGGTCGCGCGAGCGCTCGTCCTAGGACCGTCGCTGCTCGTGCTCGACGAGCCCACCGCGGGCGTTGACCTGCTCGCCCGGGATGGGATCCTGTCGCTACTGCGCTCGCTCGCCGACGAGGGCATCGCGGTCCTGATCAGCACCGGTGAGTCGACCGGGCTCTCCGGCGCCGATCGCGCGCTGTCGCTGGCCGAGGGCGAGCTTCGCGGCAGCTTCGCGCCCGAGCTCGCTCCGGTCGTGCCTCTGCGCCGTCGGGCGAGCGCGTGATCGCGCCGCTACCGATCGAAGATCGGCCAGCAGACGCCCTACAGTAGGCGCCGTGGTCATGCTCGAACTCGAGCGGGTGGTTAAGCGCTACCGCAGAGGCGGGGAGCAGGTGAACGCAGTCGACGGCGTGAGCCTCACACTGCAAGCGGGTGAGATGCTCGCCCTGCACGGGCCCAGCGGCTCGGGCAAGACAACCCTGCTGCTGCTGATCGCGACGCTGCTGTCAGCTGACGAGGGCGCCATCCGTTTCGCCGGACGCGAGCTGTCGTCACTGTCGGATAGCCAGGCGTGCGACTACCTGCACCGGGATGTCGGATTCGTCTATCAGAGCCCACAGCTCATGCCCCGAGTCTCGGCGCTCGAGAACGCCTCCATCAAGCTCGTGCTCGGCGGGATGGGAACGCGCGAGGCACAAGCCCACGCGCTGCCGTGGCTCCAGCGTGTTGGTCTCGAGGACGCAGACCAGGCGCGGCGGACTCCAGAGCAGCTCTCCGGCGGCGAGCGTCAGCGCGTGGCGATCGCACGTGCGCTCGTGGGCGAACCCCGGCTGATCCTCGCCGACGAGCCCACCGGTAACCTCGACAGCACCCGCAGCAGGGAGATCGTCGAGCTGCTGCGCTCGATCGCGCACGAGCGCCGCGCCGCAGTGCTGCTCGTCACCCACGACCTGGAGGCGGCGAGCATCGCGGACCGCCACCGCACACTGCGCGACGGACGCCTCACGGACGCCAACCCCGGTGAGCAGGTCGACGACCTCAGCGTGAAGCGCTCGCAGTCGGTGACCGCGCAAGGGTGAGCGTTGCCACGTTCTGAGGCACCGCGGGCACGGCCGCTGATGCGGCCTGGCGCCCTGCTGTACCTCTACCGGCGGCGGCTGCGCGTCCACGCCGTGCAGGAGCTGCTCGCGGGCCTCGGTGTGGCGATCGCCGTGGCGCTCGTCTTCGCTACGATCCTCGTGAGCGCCGACGTCGCCGGGTCGGCCGCAGAAGTGGTTCACGCGGTCGTGGGTCCGGCGACGTTCCAGCTGCGCACCAGCGGTGGCGACAGCTTCGAAGAAGGCCTCATCAAGCGCGTCGAAGGCCTGCCAGGGGTCAAGCAGGCCGCGCCGCTGCTGGAGCAGACCGCGACGATCGAAGGCGCGCGCGGGCGGCGCCTCACGGTCGATCTTGCCGGTGCCGACACGAGCCTGGTGGTGCTGGACGGACTCGCGCACACCCTCCCGATCGCGACCCTCTCACCGGGCGGAATCGGTCTCAGCAGGGCCAGCGCTCAAGCAATTGATATCCCAACCCCCCCGATCGCAGCCGCGCGCGCGCGCACCGGCCAGCCGGGCTCCGTGTCGCTGCTGCTGCGCGGGCGAGCGTTGCGCCTCAACATCTCCGACGTGCTTGGGCCCGAAGCGTTCGGCGCGCTCTCACAGGCGGACGTGGCAGTGATGCCACTGGCCGACTTGCAGCAGCTCGCGGGCCTGAACGGACGCGTCACACGCATCCTCGTGGAGGCAGAGCCGGGACGGCAAGACGCCGTGCACCGAGAGCTGCAGACGCTCGCGGGCGGGCGCCTAGAGGTCGCCGCGGCCGACCAGGATGTCGGACTGCTGCGCCAGGCGCTGCGCCCGAGCGACCAGGCGAGCGCGTTCTTCGCAGCGATCAGCGTGTTGCTCGGGGTGCTGCTCGCGTTCAACGCGCTGCTCCTCACTGTTCCTGAGCGCCGCCGTGCGATCGCCGATCTGCGCCTGATCGGCGCCAAGCGATCCGCCATCGTGCAGATGCTCTTGTTCCAAGCCCTCTGCCTCGGGGTCGCGGCCTCACTCGTGGGACTGGTGGGCGGCTACGCGCTGTCGCTGGGCGTCTTTCGCCAGTCGACCGGCTATCTCGCCGAGGCGTTCACGCTGGGCACGCGCACAATCGTCACAGCACAGCCACTGCTCCTGGCCCTGAGCGCGGGCGTGCTCGCCACAATCCTGGCCTCGGCGGTCCCGCTCCTCGACCTGCGCCGCGGACGCGCGCTGGACGCGATCTACCACGACGACGGGGTGCCCGGCAACATGCTCTCTCACAGCGCGGAGCGGGGATTAGCCGTCGGTGCGGCGATCCTGCTGGCGGTCACGACGGTATTGTTCGTAACCACACCCTCGCTTGCGCTGAGTGCCTGCGCGTTGCTCGCGCTGGCAACCGTGCTCACGGTCCCTTTGACGTTCGCGGGCGTGCTGCGCGCCGCCCATTCGTTGGCGGAGCACTTCCAAGGGCTGACGATCCTGCCAGTGGCGCTCACGTCGCTGCGAGCGACCCCTGTTCGCTCGCTCGCGCTTGCCGCCACGGGCTCGGTCGCGCTGTTCGGCAGCGTCGCGCTGGGCGGCGCCCGCGGGGATCTGCTGCAAGGCATCAGGGGGTTTGCCCATAGCTACGCAGCCGACGCGAGCATCTGGGTCGGCAATCCGGGCGACAACCAGGCAACCGTCGACTTCCGGCCAGACGGCCCTGCGGGGCGCATCGCCCGGATAGGAGCGGTCGCGAGCGTGCGGGCTTTCCAGGGAGGGTTCCTGCAGCTCGGCGACCGGCGCGTGTGGATCATCGCGCGCCCGCCGGGCGCTAATCGGGAAGTGCTCGACAGCCAGATCTCAGGCGGGAGCGCCACGGGCGCCGTCGCACGTCTGGGCGCAAGCGGCTGGATCGCGCTCTCCAAGCAGATCGCCGAAGAAGATCATGTCGGGATCGGAGGCACGCTCACGCTGCCCACACCGAGCGGCGACGTACGAATGAAGATCGCCGCCACCACGACCAACCTCGCCTGGAGCCCGGGCGTGATCTTTATGGGCACCGCCGACTACAGTCGCCTGTGGAGAACGAGCATGCCCACCGTGCTCGCAGTCGAGCTTGAGCGTGGCGCGAGCGTGGCGCGCGTGCGCCACGAGATCGAGCTCGCGCTCGGACCCGCGAGCGGCCTGGAAGCGACGACCGCCAGAGAAAGAGAGGCGAGCATCGACGCGTTGACGAGCGAAGGGCTCAGCCAGCTCGGTGAGATATCGGCGCTGTTACTGGTGGCGGCGATCCTCGCTATGGCCGCGGCGCTGACCTCGGCCATTTGGCAGCGGCGCATGTCGCTCGCCGCGCTGCGGCTCTCGGGAGTCAAGCCGCGTCGCGTGCGCCTGCTCCTGCTCGTCGAGTCCGCACTGATGCTCGGCGCCGGCTGCGTGACGGGAGCACTCGCCGGCATCTACGGCCAGGTCATCATCGACGGCTATCTCGAGCACGTCACGGGCTTTCCGGTCGCAAGCCTTGGCGCGGACTCGAGACCGCTCGAGATCTTCGCGCTCGTAATCGTCGTCGTGCTCGCGATCGTGGCCGTTCCCGGCTGGTTCGCCTCCCGCGTCTCCCCGGCCCTCGCCCTTCATGAGTAGCGCGCAGCGGCAGTGGCGCCGGGCGACGGGCGGAGCAACGGCGCGCACCGGCCGCTCGGAGGCGGCAGACCCGTTCGCCGACAGGCGGCTGATGGCGCAAACAGGCCTCGCGCTGCTGCTTGCAAACCTCCGCTACTGGACGACCGTCGCACCGTTGGTGCGGGAACAGCTCGCACGGTGGGAGCGACGTGCCCACGCGATTCCCGATCCCATCCTGCGGGGGCTGGCGATGAGCAAGCTGCGCGAGGAGAGCTTCAACGTCGAGGTGGCAGCGACGCTGGCGACACTCGCGAAGCCCGCGCACCGCCGGAACACGGTCGAGGCGATCATCGCGCTGCAGGTCGCCTACGACTACCTGGATCTGCTGACCGAGCAGCCGCTGCCCGACCCGCTAGCAGGTCGTTGCCTGTTCGAAGCACTCATCGACGCGGTCGCCCCCGGGGAGCGGCCAGGCGTGGACTACTACCGTCACCATCCGCGATCGGATGACGGCGGCTACCTGCGAGAGCTGGTCGGGGCGACGAGGGATGCGCTGGCACGGTTGCCGCGAGCGGACGTGGTCGCCAATGTCGCCCAGCGAAGTGCCGAGCGGTGCGCCGAGGCGCAGGTGTTGAGCCACGCCGCGGCGGAGTCCGGGACCGCGGAGCTCGAGCGTTGGGCCACGCGCGAAGCGGGGAGCTCGGGTCTCGAGTGGCCGGAGCTCCTCGCCGGCGCCACGGCGTCGGTGCTCGCCGTGCACGCCCTGATCGCCGCCGCGGCCGATGCCCGCACCACGCTCAGGGATGCCGAAGAGATCGACGCGGTGTATCTGTGGATCGGCGCGCTGACGATGCTCGACAGCCTGGTGGACCGTGAGCACGACATCGCCACGGGCGAGCTGGGATACGTCGAGTGCTACGAGCGCCCCGAGCTGATGGGAGCGCGCCTTGTGAACGTCGCCAGGGACGCGGCGAGCAGGGCGCGCCTGCTCCCGAACTCGGCACACCACATCATGACGCTCGTCGGCGTCGTGGCCTACTACACATCCGCACCGGCGGCGAGCAGCCCATTCGCCCGGCCCGTCACGGCGCACGTGTGCGCAGAGCTGCGACCGCTGATCACGCCCACGCTCGCGCTGATGCGGGGCTGGCGTCTGGCGAAGCGAGTGCGCGGTGCCTGACGGGGAAACGGCGCGACCACGGGGCCTGTGCCGGCCCGCAGCCGCCCGCACTGCGGGCGGCTCGAGCAGCGGCGAGGGACGACGCCCCGCAGCCGCGCGCTACGTCGCGATCATCACCGACGGAAATCGCCGCTGGGCACGAGCGCGCGGCCTACCGGTAGACGAGGGCTACCAGGCCGGCGCCGCGACGCTCAAGGCTCGCCTGCGCGACGCCGTGGAGCTCGGCATCGAGGAGCTGACGGTCTACTCGTTCTCGACCGAGAACTGGTCCCGCCCCGTCGAGGAGATCGAGGGGCTGTTAGCCATGCTCGCGCAGCGCATCGCCGCTGAGACCCCTGAGCTGCACGCGCAGGGAGTGAGGATGCGCTTCGTGGGACGCCGTGGGGGGCTTCGCCCGCGACTGATCGAGCAGCTCGAGTGGGCCGAGTCGCTAACTCGTACGAACCGTCGCCTGACCCTGTGCGTCGCCTTCAACTACGGGGGACGCGCGGAGATCCTCGACGCGGCGCGGCGCTTTGAGGGTTCCACCGAGGAGGAGTTCCGCCGCCTGCTGTACGCCCCGGACATGCACGACCCCGAGGTGATCGTCCGCACCGGCGGGGAGCGGCGGCTGTCCAACTACCTGCTGTGGCAGTCAGCCTACTCCGAGCTCGTGTTCCGGGACGAGCTGTGGCCGGACTTCACGCGCGAGGATCTGGAGCAGTCGCTGGCGGAGTTCGGCGAACGTAAACGCCGCCTTGGCCGACGATTCGCCGGGGATGTCTGATGTATCGTCTCACCAGCATGCACCATCGGGCCGGTTTCGTCTGCTCGTTGGACCGCGTCATTCCGAGCCCGCGGGGGTTATAGCCCGGTGCTCGACGAAATGAGCCAAGCGTGCGACAGAGGGAGCTGGGGCGTCATACCCAGGATGAAACGGTGGCGGCTTCCCGCGACGGTCGCCCTGACGCTGCTCGGGATGCTGGTCGGCGCGGTGCTGGTCGCGATCAGGCCTGCCCAGGCCTACGGCGCGATGCGTCAGCAGCAAGCCAGCGCGGCGCGCACATTGAAGGCGACCGACACGGCCCATCTGCACTATATCTCGGCGTCGGGCTCACTGCTCTACGAGGAAGGCGGAGCCTCGGGAACCCTCCCGGGCAGCATGCGCGTCCACTTCGATGTCGGCGCCACCTTCACCGGCAGCTTCACGATCTACACCCGAGCCGGGACGATCACGGGCCACGGAACAGCGACGCCGCACGGCTCCGGAGTCTATGAAAGCTTCGCCGGATCGCTCGTTGTCACCAGCGGCAGCGGCCACTACGCGCACGCGCACGGCCGAGCCGGACTGTACGGAACATTCAACCGCCACACCTACGGCCTCGTCGTACAGACGACCGGGACCCTCCTCTACTGACGGGCGCGGGTGAGTCGAACGACAATCGGGCGCTGGGCGACCCTCCTGACGGCGGTCCTGCTTGGCCTGTGCCTTCCGGCCGTTACACAGGCGACACCGTCGGCGAAACTCAACGCGACGTTCATCCCCGAGCGGTTGGGTCAGGCGACGACGCTCGAATTCGCCTTCTCCTTCACCGCCCCCGCGGGCCAGGTACCGCCACCGCTGACCCAGATCGAGCTGCGCTACCCCGACAACCTGGGGTTGGGGCTGAGCGGCCTTGGACTGGCCACGTGCACAGCCGAAACCCTCGAAGCGTCAGGCCCCTCCGGATGCCCACCCGATTCGGTCATGGGCTACGGTGCTGCGCTGACGGGGATCGTCCTCGGCTCCACGATCATCACTGAGAGCGCGCCGATCACGATCCTACGCTCACCCGATCAGGAAGGGCATCTCGCGGTGCTCTTCTCCGCGGAAGGAACCACCCCTGTCGACACCCGCATCGTCTTTCCCGGCCTGCTGCTTCCCGCGCCGGCCCCGTTTGGAGGCCTGGTGAGCATCGGCGTGCCGCTGGTCCCGACGCTGCCCGAAGCTCCCTACATATCTGTAATACGGCTGCACGCCACAATCGGGCCGGAGAAAGTCACCTACTACGAACAGGCGGGCGGCAGGACGCTCGCCTACCGGCCGAAGGGCATCCTGCTGCCCAACAGCTGCCCGCGCCGCGGCTTCCCGTTCGCCGCCCAATTCAGGTTCCTCGACAACAGCGTCGCCAGCGCCCAGACCGCGGCGCCCTGCCCGGGGCACGGACGGCGGAGCGCCTCGAAGCTTTGATGGCTCGGCTCAGGCGGGGACGAGCCCGACGCTCGACCAAGAGTGCCGGCCCAGGCGAGCGCACCGCTGGATTACGCTTCGGGCCCTCAGCGCATGCGCGGATCGATGAACACATCGTCGATGCGCGACGAACCCGTCAGCGCCGTGAAGCGCAGCGCGACCTGGGCGGTGCCGCCGGAAAGCGCGCCGAACACGACCGAGCCGGTCAGCATCGGCAGCGTGGGCTGCCACTTGCCGCTCAGCGCGACCGCACCCAAGGGCACCGACACCGGCCCGAGCACAGTCTGATAGACGACCTGCACGAGCACCGTGGACAAGAGCCCTTCGTTGCGCGCGAAGAAGCGGAAGCTCGGGTAGGCCGCATCGACGCAGGTGAACGGCGACTGCGCCGAGGCCCCCGACGATAGGAGCAGCGAATATGCGCCGACGGAGCCGGTAGCGCCGTAGGGCTCGCTGCCGGCGGCCCGCTGGGCGCCGCCGTCCAAGGTCCACCCCGACAGCGAGCCCTCGAAGTCCCCACCCGGTACGAGCTCGTAGGAGCTCGAGTCCCCCCACGCGAGGAAGGGCTGTGAGAGCGCCGCGTCGTTGCATGCGCGGGTGCTGATGAGCGCCGCCTGCGCCGGGGCGGCGGAGCCGGCGTTGAGGGCGACGCCGGCGAAAGCGACTACCAGGCCGAGCGAGCAGCGGCGCCACCGGGGCGGTCGCGGTTGGGCGGGTGCGAGATGTGAGGGGTTCGGGAACACAAGAGCCTCCGTGCATGTTGCTGGCGGCTGAGCTATCTCGTGCGCGAGACCTCTGGCTTTGCGTCCCCACCTCGCAGTGAGTTTGCCTTTTTCAGTTCTACTTACAAGGTCGGCGTGCAGCATTGCGCTCGAATCGCCAGTAGGCAAGGCTGCTGGACACTTGTTCGAGGCGGCGAGGATGCCCGGCGTCCGCTAATCCAGTGATCGCGATCTGCAGCCGAGCAAGAGCGGCGCCGTCCGTCGAAATCCCTTGATCAGGGCCGCGCTCTTGACGATAGGCGGAGCGAGAGGCTTATGTCCGCCAACGCGTTCACCGAATCGGAGCGTCTGCGCACGTCGTTCGCCGAACGGGAAGGGCGCGTCGTCGACGCGGAGCGGCGCGGCGAGCTCCTGGTCGGCAGCGCGTTCGTCGTGGTGGCGCTTGCGCTTGCGCTGGCCGGCGGCTGGGACCGCGGCCTGTCACCGGCGATAGCGGCGCTGTACGTGGTGGGTGTGGCGGTCACCAGCGACTCCCACTTCGACATCGGGACGGGCTTCACCGTGCCGACGCAGGCGTTGTTCGTGCCAATGCTGTTCGCGGTGCCCGTGTCGATAGCTCCGCTACTAGTGGCACTGTCGTTGGCGCTCGCGATGATGCCCGCGATCCTGGCCGGGCGCACGCCGGCCAGCCGCCTCTTGACGGTACCGGGCAACAGCTGGTTCGCGGTGGGCCCGGCGCTCGTGCTCGCGCTCGCCCACGATCACAGTCCGGACGCCTACTGGGGCGTGCTGGTGCTCGCGCTTGCGGCTCAACTGGCGTGTGACTTCTGCGCGAACGCGGTCAGGGAGCGCCTGCGCCACGGCATCACGATCAGGGAGCTCGCCGCCGAGGTGCGCCAAGTGTACCTGATCGATCTGGCGCTCGCGCCGCTCGGCCTGGCCGTTGCGATCGCCACGGTCGAGCGCCCGTGGGCCGTGTTGTTGATCGCGCCCCTGTTCGGGGTGCTGCGGTGGTTCTCCAAGGAACGGCGTGCTCGGCTCGAGCAGCTGATCGAGCTGAACGATGCCTACCGCGGCACCGCGCTGCTGTTGGGTGACGTGGTCGAGGCCGACGACACCTACACGGGCGAGCACTGCAGGGACGTCGTGCGCCTGGCGCTCGACGTGGCGCGCCAGCTGGGAATGGACGTGGACGAACAGCGCACGGTCGAGTTCGGAGCGCTGCTGCACGACGTCGGCAAGATCGCCGTGCCGAAGGAGATCGTCAACAAGCCCGGCAAGCTCGACCCGCGCGAGTGGGAGATCATCAAGACCCACACGGTCGAGGGGCAGAGGATGCTCGAGCGTGTCGGAGGCTTCATGGGGAACGTCGGGCGGATCGTGCGCTCTCACCACGAGCGCTGGGACGGCGGCGGCTACCCCGACGGTCTGCGCGGTGAGGAGATCCCGCTCGAGGCGCGGATCGTCTCCTGCTGCGACGCGTTCAACGCGATGACCACCACGAGGCCCTACCGCAAGGCGATGCCGGCCTCGCTGGCGCTCGCCGAGCTGTTCGAGCACGCCGGCGCCCAGTTCGACCCGTGGGTCGTCGACGCAGTGGCGGCAGTGGTGGGGCGATCACGCAACGCGGGCGCTGCGCCGGCGAGGTCAGCGCTCGGCTCGGCGCTGCCCGCCCCCGCGCGATGACGTAGAGCTGCCTGAGCAACTCGACCTCGTCGCTTGCAGACGTCCACGGACGACGCGTCAAGAGTCAAGCGATCTCTGATCAATGCCGATTGCTCGATTGAATGCCGCGCGTACAGTCCAACTCGCCGGTCGATGACCTCGGTCGTCTGGGCCAGGCCGTGAGTGCCCGCACCGACGACGTCGTCGAGGCGATGCTCCGACGCACCACAGAGTCGAGCCGCCAGTTGGACCCATCGGTCGAGGAGCGCTTCGCCCGCGTGGGAGCCGTCTCCACGATCGCGGTCGCACGCTGGATGTCCGGCGAGGGCATCGAGGCCGCGCGCGAGGTCGGACAGGAGGCCTGGCAGATCTTCGGCCAGCTGGCCTCCCAGCGCGCGGCTCCATTGAACGAGGTCACCAAGCGCTGCCTGCGCTGGTGCGATGCAGCCCGCGAGGTGGTGGGAGAGTGCGCAGAGGATCTGGATCTCGGACCTGCCGTGCTGGCTGAGGCGTTGGCGATGCTGCAGCACAGCCTCAACGTCACGCTCGTGCGGATGTGCGAGTCCTTTGAGTCAGAGCGCCAGCGCGCCGAGCAGGAACTCGCCCGCCGCCAGCGCGAGCTTGCGTTCCTCGCGACCCACGACGCGTTGACGGGACTCCCAAACCGGACCTTGATTCTGGATCGCGTTGAGCAGCTGATGATGCGCGCCCGCCGCGACCAGGCTCCCCTCGCGGCGCTGTTCATCGATCTCGACAACTTCAAGGCGGTCAACGACTCGCTCGGCCACTCCGCCGGTGACGAGCTCCTGCGCGCGGTCGCATCCAGACTGACCGCCGTCGTGCGAGAGACCGACGCGGTCGGCCGGCTCGGTGGCGACGAGTTCGTGGTGATCGCCGGCGAGCTCTCGCTCGCGTCAGGGCCAGAGCTGATCGCAGAACGTCTGCTCGAAGCGCTCGACAAACCGTTCAAGCTCAACGGACCAGATCACGCTCCCCTGAAGGTGACCGCGAGCATCGGGATCGCCGCGGGTGAGCGACAGTGCGCCGAGGACCTGCTGCGCGACGCAGACATCGCGATGTACCAGGCGAAGTGGGATGGGCGCCACCGCCACGTGCTGTTCGAATCAGGAATGCAGACCGCGGTGCAGACCCGGATGGAGCTGGAGATGGATCTGCGTACGGCGTTGGAGAACGACGAGTTCTTCCTGGTCTACCAGCCCACATTCAACCTGCAGGACATGACCCCCACGGGAATGGAGGCTCTGATCCGATGGAACAGTCCGACGCGTGAGGTCGTCCAACCGAACGACTTCATCCCGCTTCTTGAGGAAACGGGACTGATCATCGAAATCGGCAGGTGGGTCCTGCAGGAGGCCTGCCGTCAGGGTGTTCGCTGGCGCGATTCGGGCTATCCGATCGGCGTCTCTGTCAACGTATCCGCGCGACAGCTCGACAACGACGAGTTCGTTGAGGACGTGCAGCGCATAGTTCGCGAGACGGGGCTCGACCCTGATCTGCTGACGATCGAGATCACCGAGACAGCCCTGATGCGGGACATCGAGCAGACCGCCCTGCGTCTGGCGGCGGTCAAGGAGCTCGGCGTGCGGATCGCGATCGATGATTTCGGGACGGGCTACTCCTCGATGGCGCACCTCGAGCGCTTCGCGGTCGATGCTCTCAAGATCGACCGGTCGTTCATTACGCAGATGGCGCACAACCAAGAGGGCGAGACGATCATCCGCACCCTGGTGCAGCTCGGTAAGGCGCTATCGCTCGAGACGCTCGCTGAGGGGATCGAGCAGGCACACGAGCTGACGCTGCTGCAGGGCGAGCAATGCGACAGCGGACAGGGCTTCCTGTTCGCCCACCCGCTGGATCCCGCCGACGCGGCGACCTTCCTCCAGGAGTGGGCGGCAAAGCGAGCTCTCGCTACGCCCTAGCCGCCTCTCTTGCGGGCTGTGGTCCTGTGGGCGGCCTTTTTGGCGGCGTAGCGTTTCCGCGCCTGGCGTTCGCACGCGGTGCGCCTGGCCTTCTTCTTGTATTTCTTGCACGCCTTCAGGGCCTTGGCGAGCAGCCGTGCCCTGGTGAGCTTGACCGCCTTTGAATCCTTGACGCCCGCACAGCCCGTGACCGCGATGTTCGTTGTTTGGTTGAGGATGGCGCCGTTTTGGCCCGTGATTTCGGTCGGCATCTTCAGGCTCGCTTTGCAGAGGCTGTACTGTTCGCGTTCGGGGACATTCGGCGTCAGCACGCCGTGGGGGCCGGCGGGGAGCACGGTTTCGAAGACGGTGAACGGAGCGTCCGGGGCGGATTCAAAGCGCGAGTAGGTGACGCCGGCTTTGATGTCGGTCTTGCCATCCAGCAGCAGCGTGATGCCTTCGCCCTGGAGCACGAACTCCACATCCGGGAACGCAGCACCACCATGCGAGACCAGATACGCCGGGCCCGACAGTGGGTTTGAGAGCACGGGCGTGTGGATCGTCGCGTAGCCGATGACCGAGTCTTCGCTGCAGGACGCGGGGTTGGCGTTGAAGACGGCTTCGGTGCACGCTTTCTGCAGAGTCGAGAGGCGCGATGACAGCGCCACCGGCAGCGCCAGATCGACTTTCGCGATCCCCGCCTGCGCGACCCCGCTCGGCCCGACGCCGCCGGAGGTGACCGTCACCGCGAGGCTCGTGCCATCCGCTTTGCTGCCTCGGCCACCCGCGACCGCGGACAGCTTCGGCGCGAACGGCAGGCTCCCACAGCCCGTGACCCCGAACGCAGCGGACACTGATTCGGTCGCCCCTTCTGAGCCGCTGAAGCCGCCTTCGATCTTCATCGGGCTGCAGTTGGTCGGGTTGAACTCGAAACCAGCACGATCGACGCTCACCAGCACGCGTTTGAGCTGTAGTGGGATGCCTTTCAGCTGTGTGGGCAGTTCTGGGGTCTGAATCGTGATCGAGGCGTCGTTGGGGTCAACTGAGATCTTCGAGCGCACGCTCACGTACCCCAAGTTGAAGGGCCCCGCAACGGCCGGGGTTAGGATCTCAAGCCCGAAAGGGGCTCCCTGATAGGGGCCGGTGATGTAGACGCGCCCGCCTTCCTCCACGTAGGGTTCTGAGCCAAGGCCCGCTACGGCCGTGGCCTTGCCGACTTCGCTGCCCGGCGGGCAGGCGTCCGCCTTGGCCTGGGCTTCTGTGCAGAGTTCCACCGAGGAGAGCAGCGCGGCGATGCCCGAGGGCAGGTGCACCGTCAGGCCCTTCAGGGCCTGGTCCCCGTCGGGGCGGGTCAGTTCAAGGTCAAAGCTCGTGAACGCGCCGGCCTGGCCGTTGCTCACGCCCGCGATCAGGCCCGGGGAGAAGGGCTCAGAGCCGGGGCAGCCGGAGCCGCCCACGCCGGAGGTGATCGCGAAGTCTTTTGCCGGGGAGCTCAGGTTGACGGCGGGTGTGCCAGACCACGGCGTGAAGGTCGCTTCGCTGCCATAGCTCCCACACAGCGCGGGGGTAGAGACCGACGCCCTCGGGCCTCCAAAAAGATTTAGCGTCAGTTCTTCGAAGGGCACCTGCGGGGCGTTCTTGAAGGTGGTTGCGACGCGCCGGGTCTGTTCGTTGAGCTGCCCTTCGCCGGCGAGCTTGACGAGGACCCCGGAGACGGGGTCTTCTGCGACCAGGTACAGCGCGACCAGGGAGCCAAAGGGGTTCTGGCTTGGTTCGCCGTTTGGAGCCGGGGAGGCGAGATATACCGAGCCGTCCAGTTCGTGGGTGAGAAGCGGGGTCTTGATCTTGACCGTACCGAGCTTGGAGGCGTCCGGGCAGGCGGGCTGGGCATCTGTGAACTCGTTCGTCTGTGTGGCTGAGTTGAAGCCCTCAAAGCCGATCTCGGCCTCAGAGCACGCCTGTAGCCCGTTGGCTGCCGAGGGGCTCAGTTCCACTCCCGCGGGCAGGGCAACCGTCGTGTCCCTGACGTCTGCCTCGGCCAGGGCTCCGGCTTCCAGGGTGCTCTCCTGCGGGACGCTGACCTTGACCTCCAGGCCCGTGGGGGTGGCGGCGGAGTGTTCTTCCGGCCTCACGTCGATTTCGGGGCTGAAGGGCAGCTGGCTGCAGCCTTCGAAGCCGAGCAGCATGCCGGTTTCGTTCATCCAGGCGTATTCGGCGCCCAGGAAGCGGCCCGGCTGCGCCCAAGAGTCGGCTTCGGCGGAGGAGATCACCGGTTCAGCGGAGGGGTTGGCGGCGCAGGAGGTGGGGAGCGTGAGGAACGGTTGTTGTTCGATTTCGGTTGTCGCCGGGCAGGACTTGCCGACCTGGTGCTGGAAGTAGCCTCCGGCGACGCATTCCCACCCGCGGGAGTTGTTGTGGCTCGGATCGCCGGGCACGCCCCACAGGGTCACCTGGCTTCGCAGCAGTCCCGCCGTCTCGGTGGCGTCCTTGACGCTCGCGACCACGCTGTAGTCGCTGCCCGAGCGCACCGAGGTGTCGATCACGACCGGGATCTTGCCGAGCACCTCAAAGCCGAAGCGCGCGGGCTCGCCCTGGGATGGCACCAGGTTGAACACCGGGACCGTCTTTATGATCACGTTGGCGAGGGGTTCGTGGGCGACGACCGACGCCACGCCCACCGCGGAGCTCGGCGGGCAGAGATTGGCTTCTTCCACGAGCAGGGCGAAGTCGGTCATCGTGCACTGGGTCGCCGCGTTCGGATCGCCGACCAGTCCCGGCGGCAGCTTGAAGCTCAGGTCCTTGGGCAGCTCCACGGGATAGCGTTCGGCCGTCTGGTTGAGCGCGAACGTGGTCGTGAGCTGAAATGGATGCGAGCCGGCCTGCGTGGCAGGCGTGCCGTCTTCGCTGAACGGCGTCAGTTCATAGCCGGCCACCCCGAAAGCCGGCGGCTGGCCATTGACCTCGAGCAAGAGGGACCGCGCGACTGGCGCGGCTCCGCCACCTTCCACACTCGCGTGCTCGGCGAGCGAGGCCACCGTGCCCAGGGGCTCTTCGACCTTGACCTTGATCCCGACCGAGATCTGTTCGTAGGGGTTCAGGACGCCCGCGTAGCTGCAGCTGACGAGCGTCGTGATCGTGCATTCGACCGGAACGCCTCTTATGAGGATGGTTTCGGTGCCGGTCGCGGTCAGCCCTGTCGGCAGACTGTCGGTGATGATGACCGCGTGTTCGCTGCCGTTGATCGGCGCGTCGCCGAGGTTGCTCGCCACGACGTTGATCTGTCCCTGCGTTCCCGGTGGAAGGTTGCTCGGCGCCGCTTCGGTGCCGAGCTGCCACCATGGGGATGCGCCCAGCGCCGGCGCCGCGCCCATCGCGCCCAGCATCGCCGCGCTCGCCAGCGCCAGCAGCAGCGCTCGCATGCTCCGCTGCAGGGCTCGCACGCGCGGGCGCGGTGCGCAGCACTCTCCTGTGGCTCGCGTGGAGATCATCGTCCATGTCCCCCGTCGTGGTGCGCAACGGCGGAGCGCTTTGCCTTACCTGCCTTGGTCTTGGCGCCGTAGAGCTTTCGGGCGTGCGTTTCGCAGCGCGCGCGCTTGTTCTTGGAGCGCAGCCTCCGGCAGACCTTGAGCGCGTTGCTGAGCTTCTGCGCTCGGGTCAGCGGCTTCGAGGTCGCTTTGAGGGCCTTGGTTCCCTGCTCGGCCGTCGCTGGATGGGACCCGAGGTTGCCCGAACCCGAGGGGCTCGTCGAGGCCAGAGAGGGCCCGAGCGGCGCGGGCTGCGCGGGCTGCGCCGGACGGCAGGTGCCCGTTTCGCCACACCGCGGCGGTGCGGGAGATGGCGGGGTCAGGCACGGCGAGGCTTCCGAGCATTCGCGCGCGTCATAGATGTCAAATGCCGTGTCGGTGTCCTGGGGCAAGAGCTGTGCCGAGGTGACGAAGAACGCGCTCCCGCCATTGGGGGTCGCTTCCACGAAGGCCGATTCGTTGGCTGAGGCGCCCGAGGAGATCAGCGAGATGCATGCGCCCGAGCGACTCTCGCATGTGCCCGTGCCGGAGAGCTCGTACTCGTAGACGTCCTCCTTGTGGTTGATGGCGGCGGGCACGAGGTCGTCGGGACTGTTGAAGAACAGCCGGCCGCTGTCGGACAGGTAGCGCGACTGGATCAGCGCGCCCGTGATGTTCTCCGCAGTCCAGCCCGGGATGTTGCCCGCCAGCCAGCGGCCGAACCAGACCTTGCGCCGGTCCACGAGCAGCCCGAGCCCTTCGCCGACGCCTTCGGCATCCAGCACCCCCGCCGGCCGCGCGCCAGTCGGGTTACACGAGACGCACGTCAGGCGGGCGCTGGCGGAGTCGTAGAGGTAGACCTCCTCGTCGGGCTTTTCGCTGTGCACATCGACGTTGTCATAGCCCGTGATCGGCGCGGCCGACATGAACGCCAGGTAGCGTCCGTCCGGGGAGACGCGCGCGGTCAGAAACGCGGTGTTGGAAACGCGGAAGCCTTCCCACTCCGGGTCGTCTTCGCTCGCGAGCGTGGCGATAAAGGTAGTGGTCCACTCGGCGCCGTCGTAGTGGGCCTCGTACAGGTTGTCCTTGCCGGCCTTGGCCTGTTCGCCGTTGCCGTTTTCGTTCTCGGCGAGCACGCCCTGGGCGATGAAATACGTGCTCGCGCCGTCTTGGCTGGTGGCGAGCAGCAGGCCCTGGACGTTGGCGTGTTCGTTTTCGCCGCGAGCGGCGGTCAGGTCGCTGAGATGGCAGGCGAGCGTGCCTTCTTCCTCGATCATTTCGCACTCATACAGGTCGGGCTTGTTCGATATCGGTTCGGCGCTGGAGTCGGCGGTCAGGCGCTGGCGGTCGGTGAAGAACACGCGCGAGCCGTCGCTGCTCGCGCTCTGAAAGCGCGCCGTGCCGGCTCCGGGCGGTTCGCCGATTCCGTGTGCGACGTCGAGCTCGACCGTTTCGCCGGTGGCGCTGTCGCGCATGTAGAGGTGACCGAGCTTCGGTTCGGCTTCGTCGGTGGTCCAGATGATCCGCGTGCCGTCGTTTGAGATCGCGTCCGCGGCCGTATGGGAGTAGCCGAGTTCGATGAGTCCCTTCGCGGGCGTCTCATCGGGCAGGACGCTCACGAGCTGCAGCGCGCCCCCGCTCCACTCGTACAGTCCCGGCGCCGAGGATGGCCCCGTCAGCGCGACCGCGGAGGCGAGCACGATGTGGCTGAGGTCGGGCGTGGCGCTGACGAAGTGGACCTCGCGCCCGAATACGGTGCCCGGGGCGGTGTTCGCTTCGGTGACCAATGGCATATACGTACCGGTTTCGTTATCGCGCAGATAGCTGGTCGACTGCTTGACGCCGGGCGCCAGCGGCGGTTCGGCATCCACCGTGATCTCTGCCGGTTCCACCAGCGCGGTGGAGAGGTCGGGCGTGAAGTACTGGTACTCCGGTGTCTGACCGAGCGTCACGCCCTTGGCTTTGCTGCTCGGCGTCACGATGTCCTGCGAGCTCCAGCCGTGCGGGCCGCGCCTGGCGAAGACCTGCTGCCATTCGGGGCTGCGGTTGCCCCGGGTTTCTTCGCCGAGCGCGCCGTTGACGACATATGTAAACGAGTTGCCGTCTTCTGAGGCGAGGATCAGCCCGCCTTCGCGCGTGAGCGCTTCGACCGGCGCGCCCTGCTTGTCGGGCGGGGAGACCATCTCCCAGGCGCGGTTGTCGGGGAGGGCGAGCGGGGTGACACCCTGCTTGGTGGTGAAGGTGTGCTCGACGCCTTCGGAGACGCCGAGCGTGTTGCTCGCCAGCACGCGGTAGTAGTAGGTCGTTCCCGGCTCCAGTTCCTTGAGCTGAACGCTCGCGGGCTGATCGGTTTCGCCCGCGCCGATGTCGGTGCCGGGCGGGGCCGGCAGGTCCGTGCAGCCGGCCGGGTCGGCCTGACAGCTTTCGCTGCCGTACTGGAAGTAGTAGTGGGTGTCGTGCCCGAGCGGGTCGATCTCGCTCTGAAGCGTCGCTTCGCTCGTGTTCACTTCCGCCACGGACTCGCTGTCGATCAGTGCCGGCGGGACCGTCGTGAAGCGCTGGTCGGGGCCGGCCGTGGTGCCCGCCGCGTTTTCGGCGATGACGCGGAAGTGGTAGGTGGTCCCGATCTTCAGGGCGCTGAGGGTCGCCGAGACCGCCACCGGAGTCGAGCCCGCGCCGATACCCTGACCGCCCGGCGGCGCTTCTGAGCCGTAGGCGCTCGTTTCGCCGTACTGGAAGCGATAGGTGGTGGCCAGCTCGTCCGGGTTTATCTTGGCGTGGAGCGTGGCTTCTTCATGGCCTACGGGACTTGGCGGTTCGTCGCTGATCCGGGGAGGGCCGGAGGTCGCGAACGAGCGATCTTCGGCGTACGTGGTGCCGAAGCTGTTTTCACCGACCAGGCGATAGTGATAGGTCGCGTTCGGCGCGAGGCCTTCGAGGTTGGCTTGAACGGGGAGCTTTTCGGGACCCGAGCCGGCATCGAGCAGCGGCGTCTGGCTGCCGTAGCTGATGCTCGTGCCCCACTGAAAGAAGTAGTGCGTATCGACGCCGCCCGGCTTGAGCGTGCCCGCGAGCGTCGCGCTTTCGGGCTGCAGGTTCGTTGCCGCTTCGGTGATGAGGTCTTCCACGGCGGGGAGGGTCGTGAACTGGCGGATGATCCCGTAGTTGGCGCCGTTTTCGTTTTCACCGACGACGCGAAAGTAGTAGGTGGCGCCGGCGTGAAGGCCTTCTAGGGTGCTGACGAACGCTTCTTCGCCCGGGCCCCCGCTTTGGGGGGCCGTCGACTGGCCGAGGGCTTCGCTTGCGCCCCACTGAAAGCTGTACTTGGCGGCTTTGCCATCGCCGTCGACGACGGCGTTCAAGATCGCTGTGGTGCGGGCGGGCTTTGTCGCCTTGCCCGTGGCCACGTCGGGGACGACGACGGCGGAGCCAAAGACGTCGACCAGGCGAGCGCCGGCGTCTGCCAGGTAGAGTTCGCCCGAGGCATCCAGCGCCACGCCGCGGGGTTCCTGCAGGGCCTGGCCAGCGGCTGCGCTCGTGACCCAGCCGAGCCACTGGCCTTCGGGGCCGTACTGGCTCATGACGTGGTGCTGCGCTTCTGCGACGTAGATGTCACCCGAGGCTTCTTCGACCGCGAGCGCGTCGATGTTGTTGCCTTCTTCTTCCTTGCCACGAAAGCTCCCGAACGGCTGGCCCTTGCCGGTGAGCTTTTCTTCAAGGGCGCCTTCGGCGCTGAAGACATAGATCTCGCCCTTTTCGGAGTCGCCGACCAGCACGCGCCCCGTGGCGGCGTCAAGCGCCAGGGCGTTTGGCGCTTCGAGCTTGGGACTCGATATGCGCCGTTGAAATTCGCCTTCCTGAGCTTCTTCTGGCCCCGCGGGCTTCGGCTTGAGCACGTCCACCGCACCCACAGAGATTTCGGGGTTTTCGCCATCTAAGACGTAGACGTCCCCGGCGAACGCGCCTTTGGAGTTGTCCACCGCAACCGCGGCGACTTCGCCGAATTCTTCGCCCGGCAGGTGTTCCCCGGACCATTCCGAGAGCAGTTGATAGCTGCCTGAGCCATTCGGCTTGTAGACGAGCACGGCGTCCTGGTAGCTGTCGGCGACGTACACCTCGCCGCTGGCTTCGTCGACCGCCATCCCCGCCGCCAGCAGCGCTCCTCCGCCGAACTGGGTCACGTAGGCGCCCCCGGAGCTGAAGACATCGACCATGCCAGTCGCGGGATCGGCCACGAACAGCTGCCCATCCGCGTGGTCTACAGCCAGCGCGCCGGGTTCCTGCAGATGCGTACCCACGGGCGCTTCGCTGAGGCTAGATCGAAACTCGTGCCCGGTGGCAGCCAGCGCCGGGGAGCCACCCAACGCGAACGCGTAAGCGATCGCCAAGAGCGCGCAGGCTCCTGCGACCGTCGAGAGCTCGCACCGACGATGGCGCCGCGCTCGCGTACTGGTCCCCGGACGGCCCGTCGCCTCACTCCCGCCTGCGCACAAACCCGTCATCAAGTCTCGAACCTCTCTCCTGAAACCCATCGCTCGCGTATCCACTCATGAAGCGTGCGTGGGGCCACTGCGACCCCACGCACCACTTCTCACTTCGGCTACTTCTCGCTTTAGCAGCCTCCCTGCCTATGCCTTGATCTCACCTTCTTCTTCTGAGGTGTTCACGTTGGTGATTTCCTCACCAGACGGCGACCACATCGTCGAGTAGCGTGGGAGTTCGGAGTTGTATGTGAAATCTTCGAGCAGCTCGATGTGTTTGCCTTCGAATTTGCTCGGGATGTTTTCGAATGTTTCAGGATTCACGGTGTATACCTGTTCGTATTTCGTCGTCATCGTGTTGACAGGTGAGATCGGCGAGATGATCCCGTCATAACCACCGTGAGTTTCTGGCTTGTACCACGCGCCTTGCTTCGTGCTACCCACTCCTACGACCGTCGTGAGAATCCCGGCGCAGTTGAATGAAGCAAAGTCGCCGTGCTTCTTGGCTGGTTCGAGCAGCAGGCCGACCTTCTTTTCGGATTTGTTGATGTAGCCCAGTTCGCCCTTGAGCGGGTTGACCTGAACTTCGCCTGATTCCGGACCGTTCGAGCACGGGGCTGATCCAAACAGCTTGCAGCCGCGGAACCGCACGGAGACGTTGGCGACCTTGTTCTTCCCGACCGCTTCGCCGGTGTTGTGCTCGGTTTCGCATTCGATCTTGGCTTCGATGAACTTGACGACCGATCCGCCACCTGCTGTGCACGCTCCTTCCGAGACCAGTCTTTCCCTGACGGCTTCGTTTTCTGCACTGCAGAGGTAGAGCTGCGTGCTCAGAACGCCACCGCTCCCGACGTTTTCACCTTGGAAGTGGTCGTTTGGGAGCGTCGAGCCCTTCTTCCATTCGAATTCGCCTGTGCCTTTTGCGGCCTTTTCGGTGCAAGCGGCATCCTTGTATTTGCCACCGGCCTGCGCTACGCATTTGCCCCATTCCGGCAGCGCCATCGCGCTCGTCGTAGCGACCGCGGCGACCGCGAACACCGCGACCAGGCAGAGCCCAAGCATCCTTACATGTCTCATTCTTTCCATCACTCCTTTGTACCCCTCGAGTTATGAGCAGCCGACACCCGAGCCCTCTTTACGGACGGCCTCCGGCACCGGTCATTTCAAACAGCGCGCCCGGCCGGGACCAACGGCCCCCGCACAGATGCGCGCTCGTCATCGGCATCGACACCAGCGGTGCCCGTGCCGACGGACGCCTGTAGTCGGCTGACCTGCGCGCGACTCCGCCATGCGTCGCGGCGTTGCCGCGCTCCGTGCGCACAGCGCGCTGGCGAGCCAGCCCAAAGTTCATGCGGCCAGCGGCTGTTGGCGCCGTCGCCGCGGCAAGCCCGCGACAGGCGACACGCCCGCTGAAACCTCTTGCAAGCAAGCTATCCATCCCCGATCGGCGTCCTTTCCTTCCTCAAACCCTCGCCCCGGCAAGCGCCGGGCGAGCTCCCCGCTCAATCATCGATTTGTGCCGCGATATGAACAGCGACGTAATCTAAGCACAGTTGCTAGCAAGTGTCAAGCTTCAGGCGCAAGTGTCTGATGCTGGGTCCAGAAATGTGGCGTTTTTGGGCGTTTTTGCGGACAAAACACATCTGTCTCGAGGACACCACGGTGGGGCTAATGGAACAGTGCGGTCAGAGAGATGCCAAGTGGTATACCCTTCGCGCGACGCCGCCATGCCACGATCGCCCCGCCAACCGGCCACCTCCGGCCAGCGCGCCCCGAAGACGAGCGAGCGCGCCTCACCGAGGCAGAGCCAGCGCGAGCGGTTGATGGACGCGATGATCCAGCTCGCCGCGCAGGCGGGATATCAGGGGGTGAGCATCGTGCAGCTCGCGTCGCGCGCCGGCGTCTCGACCGCGACGTTCTACGAGCAGTTCGAGGACAAGGAAGACTGCCTGCTGAGCGCCTACCGGACCGTCGCTGAGCGCGTGTTCGGCAAGATGCGCCCGGTCGTGGGCGACGGCGACTGGTCCGACGCCGCGCGCCTCGCCCTCGAGCCACTGCTCGACGAATTGCAGAGCGACCCCGATGCCGGGCGGCTTCTGTTCGTCGAGGGGCTGGCGGGCGGGCAGCGCGTCCGAGAGGAAGTCAGACGGGTGCTCGGAGAGTTCGAGCGCCACGTTCAGGAGTTCCTGGACAGCCCGCCGAAGGAAGGCAACACGCTCGATATCCCTGCGACGGCGGTGATGGGGGCGCTGCGCGCGATCGTCTCCAGCCACCTACGCACCCACTCCGAGGACCGACTGCCGTTGCTGGTGGAGGACGCGCTCGCGTGGGTGAAGTCCTACGCGATACCAGCAGGGCAGGCGCACTGGAGCAATGGACCGCGGGCGCTGCTGGCGACGGCGCCCGCGCAGGAGCGCGGCGCTCGCCCGCGAGCACGGACCCGGCTGCCCCGCGGGCGCCACCATCTGCCGGCTGGCGTCGTCGCGCGCAGCCAGCGCGAGCGGCTCCTGCACGGGACCGCGGAGGTGATGATGGCCAAGGGATACGCGAACGCCACGGTCGCGGACATCGTCGCGCAGGCCGGTGTCTCACGCGACGTTTTCTACGAGTACTTCACCAGTAAGCAGCACGCATTCCTGGAAGCCCAGCAGTATCCCACCCAGTTCATTCTCGACGCGGTCGCGACCGCGTACTTCCGCGCGGACGACTGGCCGGAGCGCATGTGGAACTGCCTGCGAACCCTGCTCGGGCTGATCGTCTCCGACCCGGCTGTTGCACACCTGAGGCTGGTCGAGTGCTACGCGGCTGGACCGACCGCGATCCGCCGCGCCGAGGAGATCACCAGATCCTTCACCTTCTTCCTGGAGGAAGGCTACCGCTACCGACCCCAAGCCCCTGAGCTACCGCGCCTGTACTCCGAGGCGATCGTCGGCGCGGTCTTTGAGGTCCTCCAGCGTCACGTCGCTCACGGCGAGGCCGCTCGGCTGCCACAGCATCTACCCAAAATCGTCTATATAGCGATCGCCCCGTTCACCGGACCCGAGGATGCGATCCGCCTGCTCGAGCAGTTCAGTGCACGGAGCGTGCCCGTCGAGCACCCGTGACGACTAGGACGGCCTCGGTGCTCGTGCCTGTTGGGGCGGGCGACAGCCTGACGATCGCCAAGCTGGCTCGCAGTCGACCGTGAGCGGCCTTCAGCATTGCGCGACCGGCCGCGTTGAGCTCGATCTTGATCAGTTGGCTGCTCCCTGTCGCCAACGAGAAGCTGGCGCTCCCGATCGTCGTCGTCCTGGAGCGCTTGCCCTTTCTCTTCGTCTTGAGTCTGAGGGTAAGCTTGTCAGCGCACGCGCCGGTGCCAGTACGGGTGAACCTGAGCGCAGCGCGGTTGTGAGCCTGCACGATGATCTTTCTGCTCGAGAGCGCAAGGCTGCACGTCGAGCCCGACCCTCTGAAGCTCAGCACGCCGCCGCTCGCGGCGGCGATGGTCCTCGGGGCCGAGCTGCTGCTCGCTGTGGAGTCGTTGGAGCTCGATCCGCCTTCGTCCGGGTTCGTTTGGTGGTGTTTCAATTCGGGCCCTGGTTCAGGTTCTTCCGTTTCCGAGACGAACTTGAACTGGTCCTCTGGCCCCAAGGCTTCGCTCTCGCCCGCCAGCGTGGTGACGCTGACGCCGACCGTGCCTTCCGGCTCCGTCGGTGAGATCGCGATGATCGAGGTCGCCGACTGCACCGTGAAGCTCGCGGCGCTGTCGGCGCCGAAGTGGACCGCTGTAGCTGTGGTGAAGTTGGTCCCGCTGATGGTCACCTCGGTGCCGCCTTGCGGCGGGCCGCTCTTGGGCGAGATCCTGCTCACCGTAGGCGGCTGCGCAGGCGCGGGTCCGTTCGCGAACACCCACGCGCCTCCGACTTTGCCATCGTCGTGCGACGCGCCGATCAGCGCTGTATCGCCGTCGCCGGACAGCGCCACGCCGGTGCCAAGCCAGCCTTTGCCGGCGCCGCCGGCGCCCGCGAGCTGTTCAGGCTGCTCGGTCCACGTGGAGGCCGAACGCGTGAACAGCCTCACCGCTCCGAGGAACGAGTGGTCATGAGGCGCGCCAATCAGTGCAGTGGCGCCATCTCCGGACAGCGCCACGCTGTAGCCGAACTGACCTTCGCCAAGCTCTTCAGCGCCCGTCAGCTTTTCCCCCTGCTGGATCCAGCTCGAGCCAGAGTTGATGAATGCCCAAGCTGCGCCCGCACCGTTCGCGTCGGTGCGGGCGCCGATCAGCGCCGTGTCTCCATCCCCGGACAGCGCCGCGCTCCAGCCGAAGCGGCCTTCGCCGCTCTCCCCTGCCCCCGTGAGCTTTTCCCCCTGCTGAATCCAGCCCGAGCCGGAGCGCGTGAACACCCATACGGCACCCCTATGACCGCTGTCACCAGGACCGCCGATCACCGCTGTTTCGCCATTGGCGGAGAGGGCCACGCTCCGACTGAAGTGTCCTTCGCCTTCCTCACCCGCGCCGGTGAGCTTTTCCCCCTGCTGAATCCAGCCCAGGCCGGAGCGGACGAACACCCATGCCGCGCCCGTATGACCGCTGTCACCCGGACCGCCGATCAGCGCTGTTTCGCCGTTGGCGGACAGCGCCACACTCCGACCGAAGTGACCTTCGCGCGTCTCTTCGCCGCCGGTAAGCATTTCTCGGCGGGTCCAGCTCGAGCCCGAGCGCGTGAAGACCCACACTGCTCCGGCCTTGCCGTTCGCACCGGGCGCGCCGACCAGCGCCGTGTTGCCATCGCCGGACAGCGCAACGCTCTGACCGAAGGCGCATTCACCTTCTTCGTTCTTTTCTTCGTCGCATTCCCCCGGGGCGAGATGCGCGCTCGCTTCGCCCGCGGTCAGCTTCGGACCCTGCTGTGTCCAGGTGGAGCCGGTGCGGGCGAACACCCACGCCGCCCCTGCGAAGTTGTCGTCGCGTGGGCCGCCGATCAGCGCGGTGTTGCCGTCGGCCGACAGCACCACGCTGAGGCCGAGCTCACCTTCGCCGACCTCTTCAGCGCCCGTGAGCTTTTCGCCCTGCTGGATGAGCGGGTCGATCCGCAGCGGATAGCGCGCGCCGCGGGTATCCACCATCAACAGCAGCCTCCCGGCGTGAACGGAGAGCCAGCTGTGCAGCACGCGTCCGCGCGCGTCGCTCGCGCTGAGCCCCGCGTAGCGAAGCGACCCCACCCCGGCGCGGCTGAACGTGACGCTCTGCCCGTCGGCGGACAGCGCGGCGTTCGCGTCGCCTGAGATCGCCATCGACAGGGTCAGGGGCCCGGTCGGGTGGGCGGCTGGCGCCCGCGGGATCGTAAAGCCCTGCTCGAGACCCAGGGGTCCGTTCACATACCACTCGCTGAGCTGCGCATAGGCGTAGCTCACACCGTTTGCGCTCGCCGTGGGCGAGACATCGCCCTGGGCCGTGAGCGCGGCTCCGTAGCCGATCGCGCGCAGGCTCATGCCCACCATCAGCGGCCCCGCGCCGAGCTCGACGCCTGAGCGCTCAAAGTGGGCGCTCAGGCGCCGGCCCGGGCCGAGCGCCTGAAACGCACCCCCGGAGGCGCTCACGCGATACGCGGGACTCTCGGCACCTAGCGCCGCCGAGATCGAAGCCCGCGCGGCCAACGGCAAGCTCGAGCGCCCACCCTGGGCGACGCCGCCGGAGCGGGCGACGCCCAGCGCCGACGAGTGACCGGCGCCGTGCGAGGTCACCTCCCCAACAAGCACGCAGAGCAGCGCAGCTGTCGCCAGCGCCCGCCATGAAGGCATTGCTCGCGCCGGCAGCGCCATGTGCTTGGAATCCATTCCCCTGATCTCCTCCGCTCCGCCAGAGCGACGCCAACTCGCCTGGTAAACCACCAACGCCCTACCTGAACAACGCCACCAGCTAAGCAGTCCCGCCAGAGTGTGTCAAGCGCCGAATGCGAGCATGCGCTCTCTCGCGCTGCGCGGAGAGTGGTCGTCGGCGATCGCCTGGAGCTCCCGCCGTGCGTACCGAACCCACGATAGCTTCGCCGCCACCGCGAGGCGGTTCTCCTCGCAAAGAAGCCGCTCCGTGAAATCCGAGCCTGCGTCGAACGCCGCGCAATCGCGCGGAGCCGTAGGCGTCTCGTGCGCCTCCTGCAGACACGCCTGCTCGTATCGCGAAAGCGTGTCGAGCGCCACCTCGGGGTTGCTCCCCAGTGCCGCCAGCTCCAGCACGAACAGGCGCTGGCGACGACGCTCCTCGCGCATCTGGCCGACGAGCCAATCACGGTAGCCCTCTACGCCCTTGGCGGTGGCACGGTAGCGCGGCTTGGGCTGCCGTCCCGCCCGCGTTCCTGGAACCTCTTCGATCAGCGACCTGCGCCTCAGCGCGTCGAGCGCTGTGTATGCGTGCGAGGTGCTGCTCAGCGACAGCGCCCCCCCGTATGCACGCTCGAAGCGCTGCGCAAGCTCGTACGCGTAGCTCGGGCGCTCGATCACCAGCCCCAACAGCGCCCAGTTGACAGGCGACTGCATCGGCGGCTGGAGCTCCCTCAACCTCCCCGCTCCCATGACGGGAGTGTAGCTGAATATTCGCCGGTATGGCAACCGGACACGATCCGTCTTAAAGAGTCAAGCGGTAGATCGTTCTATGCCTTGACTGGACGCGGCGCGGGGCCAGCAGGATCATCTGCCCGACGATGAGGGAGATGCATCGCGACACGAGCTTCCCAAGGGGGCAGATCGAGATGTCTGGCAGGCGCTTCGAGGAGAACGAAGACGAGCTCCTGGGCGCATACCGCGCTGTCGCTCAGCGCGTGTTCGACCAGATCCGTCCGACAACCGGCGCCAGCGATTGGTCGGACGCGGCGCGCGTTGCACTCGGTGGACTGCTGAGCGTGCTCGAGAGTGACCCCGACGGGATGAGGGTGCTGCTCGTCGACGGGCTGACCGGCGGGCGGCGGATGCGCGAGCAGCGCAGGTGCGTGCTGAGCGAGTTCGAACGCCAAGTTCAAGAGTTCCTGGACAGCCCACCGAAGGACGGCACCAAGCTGGACATCCCCGTGACGGCGGTGATGGGCGCGCTGCGCAACGTCGTCGCCAGCCATCTGCGCACCCATACCGATGACCGTCTGCCGTCGCTGATGGAGGACGGGCTCGCCTGGTTGACTTCTTACGCTATACCGGCCGGACAGGCGCGCTGGAGCACCGGACCGCGCTCCGTGCTCCCCCGCACACCCCGCCCGCCAGCGAGCATAGGCGCGCACAGCCAGCGCGAGCGGCTCCTGCATGGGACCGCGGAGGTAATGATGACCAAGGGATACGCGAACGCCACGATCGCCGACATCGTCGCGCAGGCAGGACTCTCAACGGACGTGTTCTACGAATACTTCACCGGCAAGCAGAACGCCTTTCTCGAGGCCCAGCAATACCCCACGCAGTTCGTTCTCGACGCCTGCGCGACCGCGTACTTCGGCGCACGTGACTGGCCCGAGCGCGTATGGAACTGCTTGGAGACCCTGCTCAGGCTGATCGCCTCCAACCCGGCGATCTCGCACCTGCGACTGGTCGAGTGCTACGCCGCCGGCCCAGCCGCGATCCGCCGTGCCGAGGAGATCACGAGATCCTTCACCTTCTTCCTGGAGGAAGGCTACGGCTACCGAGCCCAAGGGCGCGAACTGCCACGCCTATGCTCCGAGACGATCGTCGGCGCGATCTTCGAGATCCTCCAGCGTCACGTGGCCCGCGGCCACGCCTCGCAGCTGCCGCTCCATCTGCCCGAGATCACATACGTCGCAGTCGCGCCGTTCACGGGACCCCGGGAGGCGATCGAGCTGCTCGAGCAGCTCAGCGCACGGAGTCTGTCTCGGCACGCATGTATCCACCGATGAGCTCGGCCGCCTGTCGTGCGCCGGTAAACGGCGCGATCGCGATATAGGCGAGCTCGGGCAGCAGCTCACCCACGCGTGCGCCGCGACCCTCGTCGATCTCGTGGTAGAGGATCTCGTAGAGAGCGCCCACGATCGCCTCCGAACACAGCTGCGGCAGATGGGCGGCCTCCGCGCGGTAGTGGTAGCCCTCCTGGAGGTAGAGCGTGCAGATCACCATCATCTCCTCCGTGTGCTGAATAGCGGCTGACCCGGCGGCAAACGACTCGACCAGCCAAAGATGCGCGAGCGCGGGGTCCGCCGCGATGATCTCGGTCACGGTCCGTAGCCCCTTCCAGATGCGCTCGGGCCACATTGGCGCCGCAAAGAACGAAGCCGCGGATGCGCTCAGGTGATCCTGCAGATTGTGCTGCTGGGCGGCGAGAAACGCGTCCTGCTTGTCTCGAAAGTGGACATAGAAAACGTCGCGGCCGATTCCCGCGCACCCCACGATGTCGGCTACGGTCATCTCGCTGTAGCCCTTGAGCATCGCTATCTCCGCGGTTGCGCCCAGGATCCGCTCGCGCAGCTGGCGGTTGACGAAGCTCTCGCGCTGCTTGCGCCGACCGCGTGGCAGCCGCTGCGCCGCCGCTGCCTGCGAGGCTCCCGCCCGCGCGGTCGCCGTAGCTCTCCGGGCCTGCTCACCTGCCCGTGCCTGCGATTCGCGCGAGCGCAGCGATGAGCCGTCCTTCAGGAACACGGCGCCTGGACCCTCGTCACGAGCCAGCACGTAGGAGTCCACCCAGGCCAGCAGATCGTCGGTCAGGGTAGGCAGCACGTCGTATTCGACTCGACGCACGCGTCTGGCTATCACCTGTCGAACGCCGCCGATCAAGGCCAACGCCGGGATCTCCAGCCGTGGCCCCTGCGGTGGAGCGTCAGCGAGAAACCGCTCGAGCGCTGTCGTGGCCTCGATCACCAGCCGACCGCGGGCCCGCAGCTCGGGTCCCCCTCCGGGCGGCTCGAACAGCATCCCCCATCCCGCCTCGGGCTCGGCCTCGAGCATCCTGAGCAGGCTGCTGAGAGCGGCGCGTGGCGCTGCCTGGTAGTCCTGCCCGCGCGCGGCGCCCCGCATCTGCCCGAGCGTCTGCCGCGCGAGGGCGTCGTAGCTCGCGAGGAAGCATTCATCCTTATCGGCGAACTCGCCGTAGAACGTCACGCGCCCGACCCCGGCCGCCGCGATCACCTTCGCGACGCTAGCGGCGGCGTATCCTTCGCGCTCCACCACCTGCGCCATCGCTCTGATCAACCGCTCGCGTTGGCTCGGTTTGGCCGCTTGGCCGGACCCGCTGTCCCGCTGCTTGGCAACGCCTTCGCTAGACGGTTTGGCTTGCTTGGACGGCGAGCGCGGCATCTGAGATCACGTGCCAGCATACAAGGCGACCCTGTGACGGACTGAGGCGGACGGCGGCGTTTCGGAAGGGACGCGGTCTGCTCAGGGGTGGCGCCGGCACGCCGTACCGTCTAACTTTCCGGCGGCGCCTACGGCGCCAAGATTGACATACCGACTTGTCTCATCCCGTGATCGCCAAGGTGGCGGAAGATCCGCGCCTGCGTTGTCCTAGGCGGCCAAGCGTCCGACCGCTCGCTCAGCGGCGCACGCGCCCTCGCGCGAGCTCGATCGCCGAGTCAACCTCTGCGCCCCGAGGGGTGATCGTCCATGCGTTTGGCCGGCCCTTGGGCTGTCCCATGCCGGTGTTGCGGATTAGGCCGAGGCGCTCCAGCCGCGCGAGCAACTTCGAGATCTGCCCCTCATCCCGTACGCCCGCTGCCTGCGCCACCTCTCGGTTGCTGATACCCGGAGCGACGGCGATCGCGGCGAGAACCCTGAGCGTGCGGTAGGTCAGGCGCATGTCCAGATCCGGAAGCGGATCGCGACGGCTGTGCGGCTTCGTGCGCACACGATTGGATCCGTTCACGGGCCGAGAGAGCTCCCGCCGCGCTGCGTCCTGCCCCAGGTAGGGCAGCACGATCACGCTCATCAGCGAGCTCAAGAGCGCGGTCAGCCGTCGTGGATTTGGCTCGAGCAGACGCGCTTGAATCACCGCCAGCACCCCGCCAACGACGCTCTCAGCGGTCAATGGCGGCGGATGCGTCCCAGCGCGTGCGGCACCACGCCCCTCGTCCACGATCATCGCGAGCTTGCCGAGCACCTCGCTGCGACGCGCAGCCGTCGCGGTGCTCGCCGGGGTTGCGTGCAACACACACAGCCTCGCCAGCTCAGGCTCCCGATCGAAGAACGTCAGCAGCGCCAGCAGTCCGGCCCGAACCCGATCCACCCATGTCCCCTCGGCCTGGTAGGCCGCATACGCCCTCTCCGCAGCTCTCGCGACTGACTCCTCGAACACTGTGCGAAAGCAGTCCTCACGATTCTCGAACAGCTCATAGAACGTGCTCCGAGTGACGCCCGCGCGACCGACGACCTGCTGCACGGTCACCGACTCGAGACCCTGCTCGCACACGATCTTGGCCATCGCCGAAAGAATCCACATCCGCTGGACATCCCTGACCAGCTCCTCTTGAACCTCGCTCAGGAGCCCCGGGACGTCGTCGGCGAGCGGGCGCGGTCTGGGGCGCCCCACCACCGTCGCACCAGAGAGCGTCGTCATCGAACGACCCCCGGCAACGATCTGAGACATTCGCGCCGGCGGTGCGTCAAGCGACGATGTCTCCGCGCACGCACGAACGGCGGCGCAGCCGATCGGCGCCCCGTCGATAAAAGACGCCGGGGTCATCCAACCCCGGCGTCCATTGATACTCGGCGTAGAGGGAGCTAAGGAGCCGCCGAGCTTCTACGAGCGCCACCGGAGAGGGAATCCGTTCAGTGACGCTCGGACAAGCTCGCCGCGGATAGGTTCGGCCGGCGATCGGGAGGTCGCGCATGCCGCCAGAGCCACATCCCCTCCTGCCGAGACGCCCGACAAACAATCCGTTCATCCGACCTGCACCTCTCCTCTTGAGATGAACAACACCGTGATCTAAGCACACCCACCGGGACGCGTCAAGAGCAGGATGCGATGAAGGCGGCCGAATCGGCATCTACACGGCATTTCACGGGCTCCTTCGCAGACGGCATCCGTGCCTCAGCGGATCTCCATCAGCGGCAAAATAGAACAACGCGGTCAGATTACTATCGGCCCTGGACGTCGTCATGAGTCGGTCAAACGCCACGGCGTCTGCGCAGGCCGTTGGGTATGCGGTGCCGGGGCGGGCGAGGCGTGGTCGAGCGCTTCGCGGCCGACCCGTAGTGCCCTGCTCAGGTTGAACATTCGTCCGGCGCTGCACCAGCTCCTCAGCGCTCCTGCGTGGGCACCCGACGCGGGGCCATGGAGTCGGCCCTGCCGAATGACAGCAACGTCACGCTCGCCGGCGAGGCGGAACAGTTTCGTGTTCGCCGCAGCACCGCCGACGACGCTCGCAGACCGGGCCGACGAAGGACGGACGGCCAGCCCTTACATCAGCAGCCGACGCCGATCGGCGAGACGCTTCTAGCCGCCGGTCTGATCGATCGCGCGACGCTCGATTGGGCGCTCGCACGTCAGGCCGAGACGGCGGAGCGCCTTGGGCAGATCCTCCTCGCCGCCGGGCGGGTGCACCGCCTGGACTTGCAACGCGCGCTCGGTGAGCAGTGGAGCCTGCCGTTCATCGATCTGCTGTGCGCTGAGATCGACGACGCCCTCGTGCGTGAGTTCGACCCCGAGATGCTGCTCGCCGAGGGATGGGTGCCGGTGAGACGCGAAGGCAATCGCACGATCGTCGCCACGTGCGAACCGCCTACGCGCGCGCTGCGTGAGCTGATCCGCGAGCATTTGGGCCCGTCCTCCAGGTTCAACTTGCGAACGACGACCCCGCTGGACATCGAGCGCACGATCGTTTTTTGCTTCCGGGAGCACATCGTGCGCCGATCAACCACCGAGCTGCTCTCGCGCCGCCCCGAGCTCTCTGCGGCCGCAGGCTGGTCGCTCGGCCAGAAGCGCTGTGTCTTGGCGGCCGGCGTGATCGCCCTCGTGGGCCTGTTGGTCGAATGGCAGCTCACTGTCGCGGTGATCGTCGCGGCGGCGAACCTCATGTTCCTCGCAGCCGTCAGCTTCAAGTTGGTGGCATGCCTGGTCGGGCTCTGCTGCGGAGCGCGCGTCACCGAGGCAGCTGTCGAGCGCGACGACAGGCGCCTGCCCCAATACACCGTGCTCGTGCCGGTCTACCGAGAGGCGAACGTGATCGGCGAGCTGATGGACAATCTCGCCGCGCTGGACTATCCGGCCGAGAAGCTCGAGGTGCTCGTTCTGCTCGAGTCAGACGACACAGAGACGATCGAGGCTGCCCGCGCCGCACGCCCGCCTGCCACCGTGCGTCTGGTGATCGTTCCCGACGCTCAACCGAAGACCAAGCCGAAGGCGTGCAACGTGGGCCTGTTCCTCGCGCGGGGTGAGCTGCTTGTGATCTACGACGCCGAGGACCGTCCGGACCCGCGGCAGCTGCGCAAGGCCGCCGCGGCCTTCGAGCACGCCGGCGAGAAGACGATCTGCTTGCAGGCGAGGCTGCGCTACTGGAACTTCTCATCCAACCTGGTGACGCGGATGTTCAGCCTCGAGTACGGCTACTGGTTCGGCTCCATGCTCCCCGGCCTCGACCGCATGGGCCTACCAATCCCGCTCGGCGGAACCTCCAACCACTTTCGCGTGCCCGAGCTGCGGATGCTGATCGGATGGGATCCGCACAATGTCACTGAGGACGCTGATCTGGGCCTGAGAGCAGCCGTCGAGGGTTACCGCGTCGGTGTGATCGACTCCGACACAGAGGAGGAGGCGTGCGCCGAGCTGCGCCCTTGGATCCGTCAGCGCACGCGTTGGATCAAGGGCTACATGCAGACAGCGCTCGTACACCTGCGCTCGCCCCGGCGTCTGGTGCGCCAGGTCGGGATCGTCGACGCGCTCGGCTTCCTGCTGCTGATCGCGGGCACGCCTCTGACGTTCCTTCTGGCCCCCGTGATGTGGGCCGGGACCGCAGCATGGTACGGCTTCGGCGAGCCACAGCTTCCGCTCTTGAACTCAGGGGCGTTCTGGACGGTCGCGCTCGTCAACTTGATCATCGGCAACGGCGTCATGATCTGCCTGAACCTGATCGCCGCGATGCGCGGCCACGGCTGGCGTTCGGCGCCGTTCGCGCTGCTCAATCCGCTCTATTGGGTGCTCCATTCGATCGCTGCCTGGCGTGCGCTGGTGCAGCTGATCCGCAACCCGTTCTTGTGGGAGAAGACTCCCCACGGCCTCGAGCACGCAGGGAGAGCTGGCGCTGCAGCCACGGACACGTCGGCGCAGGCCCACAGGACGCGCCGCAGCCAGCTCGGCGGGCGCGGTTCGCACGGGCGCGCCCGATATGGAACGTCCGTTGTCGCGGAGCCAGATTAGTGCGCGGATCGTGACGATGCCACACCACGCGCCCGGCTGCGCGGGCGACCAGGCCAGCTAGTCGAACGACTACCTCTTCTGTGCCGTCTCACCTCACTCGCAGAGATCCTCGCCTTGGCGCTCAACGGTGTTCGAGTCTTCGTTGCCTGCCCGGTCTCGTGCGCGCACGACGAAGTAGAAGGTTTCGATCGACGAGAGCTGCGGGGTGTCGAACGACGTCACGCCACGAGCCGTGGTGTACGTCGGGTTCCCGAAGTCCTCGCCACCGGGCGTGGTCGCCTGGTAGATCTCGTAGACGATCTTGCGCGAGCGTCGGCCCTTCTCGGTCGCCGGTTCCCAGCTGAGGTGGTAGCTGCTTGTGATTCCGGGGCCGATCGGGCCCGGGATACAGGTGGTGGCCGACTTCAGGCCTGCGAATTCCGGCGGAGGATGGTGTTTTCGGCGTGCTTGCGCGGGAGCGCTGAGAACCAGTAGCGCCGCGACGGCCACCACCAGGAGCCGCAGGCTCAAAAACGCTCGGGCGGGACGTCCGCGGGGGGCTGACGGGCTTGAAGCACTCATGAGGCCTCCTCCGTTCGAGAACCGAATCATTCGAGTCTACGCCGCCGCGGGCCATGTCTTATGAGAACGTATGCTCGCATCAACGTCGGGCAAGCGCGTCGTCCTGGTTCGGAGCTCGATCGTTTAGATCCGTTCGGCGTATCGTCGCCCGCACACGACGAGCGAAAGGAAAGCCATGGCCATCATTAGGATTACCCGACCGCCTATGGTCACCGCAGCAATGTACGACGCTACGCAGGCGAGGATTGGGGTCGATGCGAACCCTCCTGAGGGGCTGCTGATGCACTCGGCGGGCGAAACCGATGGGACCTGGCAGATCATCGACGTCTGGGAGTCCGAGGAGCACGCTCGGCGCTTCGACGACGAGCGCCTCGGCCCCGCCATCCGCGAGCTCGTCGGAGACGGGCCCCGCCCGCCGGTGGAGACGACCGTCTACGAGCTACACAACGTCATGCTTCCCTGATCGACACTGGATGCGGGAAGGACAACGGAGAGCGACGCAAGACCAGAGAAGGGGACACAAGATGGCTGACCAGAGCCTGACCGGAGGTGTGCGCGTGTGACGACCTTCGGGTGGATCGAATTAGGCAGCAAGGCGTACGGTCTCGCCGACGGCGAGCAGATCGTCGGTGTTCTCTACTGGCAGGCCGCGGGCCCGGCCGAGAAGGACGAGCCCGGTGGAGACCCTGCGATCCTGGACGCGGCTTTCTTCTACGTGTCGGCTGACAGCGTGAGCGACCATCACCATGTGATGGACGGACCGGGTGAGACCCGGCGGGAATGGGACGTCGTGCTCGACCACGTCGCCGCATACGTGCAGTACACGACAGCCGCAGATGAAGCGCCCGAGCCGATCGCGGAGCTGGTGGAACGCTTCGTCGATCTGGATGTCGCCGAGGGACGCGCGCTATACGCCACGCTCTCGCCGGCGGATCAGGCCACACTCGATCGTTGCGGGCTCGCGAACATGTGGCGCACGATGAGCGCGATCGAGATGCACGGGCGAGCCGAGGTGGGCGGCACGTGAGAGCCCGGCTGAGGGAGAGGGCCTCCGTGCCTGCTCTCCCTCAGTCGGCCCGCGGGCCTGATCCCCTCCGCGGACCACCTCGCGGCAGCCGCTCCTATTTCACTTTCTTGCCTTTAGCGTTGAGGGCAAACCATTTGCCGCCAAACTCGCTCGCTCCCACATATGAGGTTTCTCCGGGACCTTTGTCGTGGCTGTACATGTAGAGCGGATGACCGGCGTAGGTCACCTGGCTGGCGCCGCCCGGCAGCGTGATCGTGGACAGCTTCGACGCAATCAGGCCTGGTCCGGCGGTCGGCGTGCCGGTAACCTCGAGCGGGGGCCAAACCCCGGTGCACCCAGTGATGTTCACGCAGTCATCCATGTTCTTTTTGTCTTTGGTGAACTCGAACAACGTGAAACCCGAGGAGTTCACCAGGATCTCGCCAAGTTTCGTTTCGCGCAGTTCGACCGTGGCGGTTGTAGCTCTGTGCGCCGCCGGCGTGCGGGCGCCGGCGTTTGCGATCGCCGCGCAGCTCGCCACCGCAACGAGCACGCCTATAGACAGCATGCGGGTCGTCCTCATAATGATTCCTCTCTCGCTAGGTCCCCGCCCCGAATGCGTTGGTCCCGGGCAGGGAGAGCCGTGCCGGCCCTCGGAAGACCATGACGCCGCCGCCCCGCAAACCTTCCCGGATCCAAGGCCGAGCACCGCCGAAGCAGACCGCAAGGTGTGTCTAGAGGTCAACATCTCAGGTCGCTCGGTAGGGGGCCCCGAGCTTCTCAAGCTCATCGAGCGCGAGCTCGAGCAGACCATGATCGACCCGGCAAGCCTCGTGCTCGAGGTGACCGAGACCGCCGCGATCGCCAACATGGCCCGGGCGCGGGGGTTTGCCACTACGCTGCAGTCGCTTGGCTGCCGTTTCGCTCTCGACGACTTCGGCGCAGGGTTTGGCTCTTTCTACTACCTGAAGCACATCCCGTTCGACTACGTAAAGATCGACGGCGAGTTCATTCGCAATCTGCCGGTCAGCAAGACCAACCAGCTGATCCTAGACTCGATCGTGCAGATGTCGACGCGGGCCTCGGGAAGCACACGATCGCGGAGTTCGTCGGCGATCAAGAGACTGTTGAAGTGCTAAGGCAGCATGGCGTCGACTATGGCCAGGGCTTCCACCTTGGCAAGCCGCGACCGGTGTCCGATGCGCTGAGAGCGTGATCGAAGCACACACAATGATCGCTCTCCTCCTAGTCACAACCGCTTGGCTGGTGGTCGCTGCGTTCGTACTCGCCGTGTGTCGCCTGGGCACACCCGGGAACAACCATCCACCGCCGGATCGAGATCTCCAACACGACGACCTCGACCGTGCACATCGTCATCTACCCCGCTGCCGCCACCATCAGCGAGGGCGCGTTCGTCGGCGCCGCCGCACACACCCCCAATGAATTGTCCACCTGGACATCAGTTCTTCCGGGTGCGTCCGATGTCCCCCCCGGCGGGCACGCGACCGCCACCGTGACCATCGCCGTTCCCCGCAACGCGCCCCCCGGCGAACAGTACGGGGTGGTCTGGGCAGAGACGCACTCGGCGCCACCCGCTGGTGGCGGCATCACCCAAGTCAGCCGGGTCGGCATCCGCGTCTACCTTTCCATCGGGCCCGGGGGCGCGCCCGCATCCAAGTTCACGATCGACTCGCTGACCGGCAAACGCTCACCTGATGGTCAGCCAGTGGTCGTCGCGAGCGTGCACAACACCGGCGGACGAGCGCTCGACATGAACGGAACCCTGCAACTCTCGGTGGGCCCGGGTGGGCTCATCGCCGGCCCGTTCCCTGCCAACCTCGGTACTAGCCTGGCGATCGGCGCCACGGAGCCGATCACGATCATGCTGGACAGACGGCTGCCCGACGGCCCGTGGGACGCGCTCCTCACCGTCCGAAGCGGACTCGTCGAACGCAGCGCACGCGCGACCATCAGCTTCCCCGCAATTGGGACACCATCCTCGCCGTACCCCATCATCGCGGGCTTCGTCATCTTTCTGCTCGTGGGCATCGTCGCAGCGCGCCTGATGACGAGGCGACGTCGCCAATTGACCGGCTCGTGAACGCCGGCCTACCGAATCACCAGACTGGTGGCCGGCCACCGAGTGCCCGGGGGCGGCTAGATCAACCCGGGCGAGCAGCTTGCAGCGTATGACCGCATCGGACTCGGGTTCTGCCCAACAGATGTTGAGTTGCTCATGCTTGGCTCATCCTGAAGAGGCGAACTGTCGGTCCTACACATAGAGGTCGAAGAGACCCGGGGAGCCATCCCCTTCTATCGCGGTGCTCGACGCCGTAGTGAGGAGACGCCTATGAACAGTGGCGTCCCACCGACGGACGAGTCGCTTCTCAGCGACTCCCTCGCAGTAAGCCGGTGTTCTATCTTTCGGGCTGGCGACGGAGACCGTTCGTCCGATTCAGGCAGCTCGAGTTCAAGTCGAGGCTCAAATATGAGGAACGAGCGCTACCGGGTCATCGTCGAGACGGCGAGCGAGGGGATCTGGACGATCGACGAGAAGAACCTGACGACGCTTGCGAACCGCGCACTGGCTGAGATGCTCGGATACGAGCCACAGGAGATGCTTGGCAAGTCGGTGTTCGACTTTATGGACCCGGCGTTTGTCGAGCAGGCGCAGCGTAGCCTCGAGCTTCGCCGCGAGGGCGTTCATGAATGGCTCGAGTTTCCGTTTCGCGCCAAGGACGGTCACGAGGTCTGGACGCTGATGGCGACCAGTTCGCTGCATGATCGCAACGGCGAGTATGTGGGCGCGCTGGCGATGGTCACCGACATCACCGCGCAGAAGGCGGCTCAGGTCGAAGGCTCACACCTTGCGGCGATCGTCAGGTCGTCCGCCGATTCGATCATCGGCATGAGTAAGAGCGGCATGATCCAGTCCTGGAACAATGCTTCATGCCGTCTGTACGGTTACAGCGCGATCGAGGCACTGGATCAAGATGCAGCGAGCTTTCTCGCGCGCGATCCTTCAAAGCGTAAGCAGCTCGTGGCCAGAGTGGCAGCAGGTGATGAGCAGCGGCAGATCGAGAGCCAGGATCTAAGCAAGGATGGCGGCGTCATCGATGTGTCTTTGACCGACTCGCCGATCCGTGACTCGGAGGGGCTGGTGATTGGTGTCTCCCGGATCGCGCGCGACATCGGCGGGCGCAAGCGCATGGAACGCGAACTCCGGTATCTAGCTGAGCACGATTGGCTGACCGATCTGTACAACCGTCGGCGTTTCATCCCCGAGCTCGATGCCTGTCTGGGGTACGCCGCACGCTATGGGCACGCTGGTGCCGTCCTTGCGCTCGATGTCGATAACTTCAAGTTCGTCAACGACAGCGAGGGGCATGAGGCGGGCGACCGGACGCTCAAGTCCGTCGCCGAAGTCTTGGAACGTCGAACACGCGCCACAGACATCCTTGCCCGTCTCGGTGGCGATGAGTTCGCGATCGTGCTGCCTGAGTCGACTGAGCAGGAGGCTCTGAAGGTGGCCTCGGATGTTCGCTCGCTGCTCTGCGAGCGACCGAGTGGGCCGATCAAGGTGAGCGTTGGGATCAGCCTGTTTACTCCAGAGCAGCAGATCAGCGCCGACGATGCCTTGGTCGCGGCAGACATCGCCCAATATCAAGCCAAGGAGCACGGCGGCGATCAAGCGCTCGTTTTCAGCGGACGCGCTGCCGGGACGCTGACCTGGGTTGAGCGGATTCGCGCAGCGCTGGCTGAGGACCGTTTCGTTCTCTACGGCCAGCCGATCGTCAACCTGCGTAGCGGCCTCGTCGCCTCCCAGGAGCTGCTGATCCGCATGCTCTCAGAGGATGGCGAGATCATCGCGCCCGGCGATTTTCTTCCGACCGCCGAGCGCGTTGGTCTGATAGTCGAGATCGATCGCTGGGTCACCGAACATGCTCTGCGCCTGGCGATCGACGGCGAGCGCGTGACGGTCAACCTCGCGGGGCCGTCGATCGGCGATGAGAGAGTGTTAGGCTTGGTACGTAAGGCGCTGGCTGATGGACTTAATCCCGCCAACGTGATCTTCGAGATCACCGAGACTGCGGCGGTGTCCAATTTCGAGAAGGCCGAGCATTTTGCCCGGACGCTCAACGGCATCGGCTGCGACCTCGCGCTCGATGACTTCGGCACTGGCTTTGGGTCGTTTACATATCTCAAGCACGTCAAGGCGCGCTACTTGAAGATCGACTTGGAGTTCGTGCGCCACCTCGTTAGCAATGACACCGACCAGAAGGTTGTCAAGTCGATCGTCGACATCGCCCACTCGCTCGACAAGAAAACCATCGCCGAGGGCGTCGAAGACGCCGCCACTCTGACGGCACTCAAGCATCGTGGCGTTGACTTCGCCCAAGGTTTCTATCTCGGTCGACCCAAACTCCTCTCGCCCCCACGCTCGCTGCGTCGCTGAGCACTTGGCCGGAACAGTCGGGCGCGATTCTGCCGCGGTACACCCCCACGAGGTCGGCCGGACCTGGAACCAATCTCGGTGCAGCACTGGCGCAGCAGATTCCTGTCCGGTTGGCCCGCTATCGTTTCTACCCAGCCGCGTGTTTCCTAGCGCAAGTGGAGCATTACACCGCTCCACAGAGCCCAAATGCGGCCCTGGAACCCGAAGCGGCGAACGGGCTTCGAACCCGCGACCTCAAGCTTGGGAAGCTTGCGCTCTACCAACTGAGCTACCGCCGCACGAGGGCCTGGCAAGTCATCTGCCAAGTCCGCTGCGGATGATCTTACCGGGGCTCCGCTGACGCCTTCGCCCTGCGCGAGCCAAGCTCCTCGCTCATTCGCGGGCGCCCGCGCTGCAACCGGAGCGGCTGAGGCCAGTGACCCACCCCTGAGGCGTGGGCGCACGAGGCGATCTCCTCGGACTCGAGGAGATGGCACCCCTGGGCGTGCGAGAGGAGGGCGTTCGCCGGCAAGTGGCCAGGCGGGCCACCCGACCTGGTCCGCGTCGTGCCTATGCGCGTGACGGCGAGCAATACGAAAAGCGACCAGTCAGGTGACATCGAACTGAGCGTGCCAGGCGAGCCCGCGCATCAGGGGAGACTCAGCCGCAGGAGGACGCGGCCTGAGCCTGAGGGAAGCGGACGGCGGCGCGTAAAAGAACGGTCGCCGGGGCGAAAAAAGAACGGTAACGTCGCACCGACGCTATCGTGCTTTTATGGCCTCGATGGACGCCCATTCCCGCCGCCAGGCCGCCCTCGACGCCATAGCCGCCGTCGCTGGCGGTGCCAACGCCAGCGACGTCGAGACCGAGATCGTCGACTTCAAGGAGGAGGCTCACACCGTGGGTCGAGGCGGCAAGCGGGCCGCCATCGACGCGCACCACGAGCCAGCGGCGAACGCGCTCGCAGCCGAGGTGGCCTGCATGGCCATGAGCGACGAGGGAGGGGTCATTGTCGTGGGCGTGGACGACAAGGAGTCCGGCCCTGGCGCCTTCGTCGGCTCCTTCCTGGACCTGCAGTGGCTGCGCACCCGCATCCACGCGCTCACGCAGCCCAACTTCTCCATCGACGTCCCCGAGGAGGTCATGCAGGGCGGCAAGCGCCTCTACCTGATCAACGTGCCCCCGGCGCTCAGCGAGATCCGCAGCGGCGGGAAGCTGCGGACTCGCCAGGGCACGGACTGCGTGGAGCTGCACGGCGACCGCGCCCGCGAGTTCCTGGAGCGGAGGCGCAGCTACGACTGGTCCGCCGAGGGCTCATCCGAGCGCCTCTCGACCTGCGACGCAGACGCGTTGCAGTCAGCCCACCGCCACTACAAGGAGAGGCACGGCATCCCCGCCCCCAGCGACATCGAGCTTCTGCGCCGGCTGGGCGTGGTGATGGAGGACGGCTACGATCCTCCGCTCAACCAGGCGGGGGCCGTGCTGCTGTGCCCGTTCGAGCCCAACGTCGAGCGCCTCGATGTGCGCGTGGTCGATGTCGAGGGCGCCGTCTCCACCGACCGCGCCATCCTCCCGGCCCCCGTCATCACCGCCTTCGACGCCGCCTGGGCGAAGATCGAGCGCGCCTTCCCTGCGCGCCCCGTCTTCATCGGTCCGCAGCGGCGCGACGAGCGCCCCATCGACCAGCGAGCGCTGCGTGAGGCCCTCGTCAACGCGATCATGCATCGCGACTACCGGATGCCGAGGGCGTCGATCGTGGCCCTCGTCGTCGGCAGGCCCGCAGACGCCTTCAAGGTGACCTCACCGGGGGACTTCCCGGAGGGCGTCGACAAGGACCGCCTGCTGGCCACGCGCTCCCTGCCCCGCAACCCGGCGCTGGCCGAGGCCATGCACGTCATGGGGCTGGCCGAGCGCGAGGGCGCCGGCATAGGAGTGATGCACCTCGCCATGCTCCGTGATGGCCATCCAGCCCCTGAGATCTTCCCTGAAGGAGGCGATGTCATCTGCCGCCTGCTCGGCGGCAGCGTCGATCGGAACGTCCGCGCCTTCTTCGACGGCCTCGTGGCGAGCAATGAGCGCTTCCGCGAAGACGTGCGCTCGCACATCGCCATCACCGAGCTTCTGGGCAGGACGCCCTTGCGGGTCGAAGCCCTTGCGGGCGCCGCCCAGTGCAGCGAGGGCGAGGCCGTTGAGGTCCTTGAGCGCCTCGCTGCAGCAGGAGCGGTCGAGCGCCTGCTCAACCGGAGCCGCTCCTTCCGCCTGACGCGGAAGTCGAGGAGCGCGCTCGACGCCCGCATCACCTACAGGCAGCGGAGCACCCTCGATGAGCAGTGGGACCTCGTGCGGGCCTTCTTCGACGTCGAGGAGGAGATCGGGCGGCCCGACGTGGTGACGCTACTCGGCCTCAACGAAAGCCGCGCCACGGAGGTGCTGGGCGAGCTGAAGAAGCAGCGCAAGATCGAGCCGGTCGGCTCAGAGCGCGGGCGCGGCGTCCGCTATCGGCTCCCTCGCTGACCAGTGGCCCTCGCGCTCAGTGAGCGCGCCTGGCGAGCGCTACTCGACGCCGTCGGAGAGGTCATCAAGGGCCTCGCGGAACCCCTGGCGCATGCGCGCGCGGAACTCCCGCCACTCCTCCTTCCACCCTCCATCGCCTGTACATAGCGGCGCCCGAGGGCCTCGCCCTCGATCATGTACGCCTCGCGCTCTGGCGGCGCCACCAAGCGCAGGTGGGCTCAGGCCTGGGTGAGGCGGCCCGTCAGCTCAGAGCGCCGGCGGTCATACATGGCGCGCTCCAGGAGCCGGGCGATGAACCCATAGGGCATATGTTTGGGAAGCTTGCGCTCTACCAACTGAGCTACCGCCGCAATCGGCCCAGATATTACGCCGCGGGTTCTAATCTTGTCGGTCGTGAGACGCCGCGTCCTGCCGATCCTCGCATCGCTCGCCGGCGCCGGCATGGTCGCGCTGCTCATCTACGGCGTGTCCGCGCAGTCGGCCAACCGCACGCTCGACGAACTCGTCGCGCGCCGGCAGTACCCGCTCGCGCCGCGCGCCACGCGCGCAATGCCCGTGCTGGGCGCCAGCGGGCAGCGATCGCTGGTGTCGCTGAGAGGCAAAGTCGTCGTGTTGAACTTCTGGGCCTCGTGGTGCGCGCCCTGCCGCGAAGAGGCGCCGCTGCTCGAGCGCGCCCAGAGCAGCCTCGAACACCACGACGCTACGGTGCTCGGCGTCACCTACCTCGACGCGTCCCCCGACTCCGAAGGCTTCGTCCGAAGCTACCATCTCACCTACCCCATGCTGCGGGACACCACCGGCGACTTCGCCCGCGCCTACGGCACCAATCAGGTGCCCGAGAGCTTCCTGATCGACCGCCAAGGCCGGATCGTCGCGATTTCCCGGGGCGAGATCGAACAGCCGTTTGTCGACGGCGCGCTCGCGCTCGCGCTCGCCGCGCGCTCATGAGGCTGCTCGTCGCACTCGTGGCGAGCGTCGCTATCGCCGCGCCCGCCTCCCAGGCCGCAGCCAGCGACACATCGCGCACCTCGCTGCCGGTGATCGAACGGCAGGTCATGTGCGTGACCTGCAAAATCGCGCTGAACGTCGCGCAGTCGCCGCAGGCCAACCTCGAGCGAGCCTATATCCAGGGCCTGATCAACCAGGGCCAGGACGAAGCCGGAATCAAGCGCTCGCTCGTCGCCCAGTACGGCCCCACCGTGCTCGGACTGCCGAGCGCGCACGGCTTCGACCTCGCCGCCTACCTCGTCCCGCTCGCCGTCGTGCTCGCGCTGCTCGCCACCGTCCTCGTGCTCCTTCCCAGTTGGCGCCGCCGCACGCGCGCGCGCAGCACCGCCAGCACGACCCCCGTCACGCTCAGCCCCACCGACGCCGCCAGGCTCGAGTCCGACCTCGCGCGCTTCGACTGACAACCCACCCTCCTTCACAGAGAGCTACATCTGCGTCGGCGCCGCCACCCCGAGCAGGTCCAGGCAGCGCGCGATCGTGCGCCTGCTCGCCACGCACAGGGCGATGCGCAGCGACTCCACCGCCTCCGGCTCGACTCCCACGACCTGGCAGTCGCGGTAGAACGCGGTGAACGTCTGCGCCAGCGCAAGCACGTACGCCGCGATCCGGTGCGGAGCGCGCCGCTGAGCCGCCTCGGCGAGCTCCGCGGGAAACGCCAGCAGTTGCTCCACCAACGCGCGCTCGGTCGCGTGCAGCGGCCCAAGCCGGACGTCGATCGCCGCCGTGATCGCCGCCCGCACGCGCTCTGCGCCGGCCTTGGCGAGCATCGAGGCGATGCGCGCGTGCGCGTACTGCACGTAGTACACGGGGTTATCGCTCGACTGCTCGCTGGCCAGGTCCAGGTCGAGGTCGACGGTGGTGTCGTGGGAGCGCGCCAGCAGGTACCAGCGCGCCGCGTCCACGCCGATCTCCGCCACGAGCTCATCGAGGCTCACGAACTCGCCGGCGCGCTTGGACATCTGCGCGCGCTCGCCGGAGCTGATCAGGTGGACGAGCTGCATGATCAGCAGCTCCAGCTCCTGAGGGTCGCCGCCGAGGGCCTCGTAGGCGGCCTTCGTCCGCAGCACGTAGCCGTGGTGATCAGCGCCCCACACGTCGATCTGGCGTTCGAAGCCGCGCTCGCGCTTGTCCTGGTGGTAGGCGATGTCCGACGCGAAGTACGTGTGCTCGCCGCTGGAGCGCACGAGCACTCGATCCTTGTCGTCGCCGAACTCGCTCGTGCGCAGCCACAGCGCTCCCTCGCTGCGGTAGGTGTGCCCCTGCTCCTCCAACATCGCCAGCGTGTGCGCCACCGGGCTCGGATCGCCATCGTGCAGGGAGCTCTCGAAGAACCAGCGATCGAATCCCTGCACGTCGAACGCCGCCAGCGACGCCTGGATGTTGCTCATCACGATCGCTACCCCAGCGCGACCCAAATCGAGCGCGTCCATCTCGGCGGCGTTCGGCAGGCTCGCCGCCAGCTCGACCACGTAGGCGCCCTTGTAACCGTCCTCAGGCACCGGCTCGCCGCGTGCCAGCGCCCTGATCGACTCGCCGAGCTTGCGCACCTGCGAGCCGGCGTCGTTGACATAGAACTCCCGATCCACGTGATGCCCTTGCAGCGCGAGCATGCGCGCGAGCGCGTCGCCGTACGCGGCGTTGCGGGCATGGCCCACGTGCATCGGCCCGGTGGGATTGGCCGACACGAATTCCACGAGGATGCGCTCGGGCTGCTCGACGCCTGCGCCGCCAAACCGATCGCCCGCGGCCAGCGCCTGTGCAAGCGCGGCCCTCAGCCAAGCGTCCGACACGAACAGGTTGAGAAAGCCCGGACCGGCGACCTCGAAGCGCTCGAGGCTCGCCCCCAGGCGCTCCCGCAGGGCGTTCCCCAGACGCTCGGCGAGCTCGCGCGGGGACACGCCGAGACCGGGCGCCAGCAGCAGAGCAGCATTGGTGGAGTAGTCGCCGAACTCCGCCCGCCGTGGACGCTCCAGCGTGATCTGCGCGCGGCCGTCGCCCGAGAACGCCGGGCGGCCGTCCGCCACGCGCGCCGCGCCTCGCTCCGCCACCGCTTCCAACAGCTCGCCCGCGAGCTGCTCGGCGGTGCCGATCACGTCCGTCCGCAGGCGCTCCAGCGGCGTCGCGGTCGCGCTCACCGGGCGTGTGCGGGTGGCTTGATCATCGTCGGATTCAGGCTCGGTCATGGTTCCGTGGGCGACGATTGCGATACTAGCTACGTGAACGAGCAAGACTCAGGCGCCGAGCGCCACATAAACATCCATCTCTCCCCCGAGATCATGGGGGGCGTATACGCCAACTTCGCGAACGTCAGCCACTCCGACTACGAGTTCACGGTCACCTTCGCGCGCGTCGATCACGAGGTCGAGTCCGAGGAGGTTCCGGGCGTGGTCGTCTCGCGCGTCAATCTGTCGCCGCGCTTCATGCGCGAGCTGATCGACGCGATGGAGGACAACTACTCGAAGTGGCGGACCCGCGAGGGCATCAAGAACCTGCCCGAGTACGGCGGGACGGAGGACGACCCCGACGCAGAGTAGCTCGCGTGGTGCGCGCCGCCGAGCGCACGGCGGATGGCTGCGCTGTTGCAGCCATGTCGATCGTGGAACACCGGACGAACGACGGTGTTCCTACCCTGCAAGGATGAAGGTCGCGGTCATCTCTGACATCCACGCCAACAGGCACGCCTTCGAGGCGACGCTCAATGCGGTCGCGGCCAGCGACGCATCCGAGCTGTGGTGCCTCGGCGACCTCGTGGGCTACGGGGCCGATCCCGACGCCTGCGTGGAGCTCGCGCGCGAGCACGCCGCCGTGTGCCTGGCCGGCAACCACGACCTCGCCGTCACCGGCGAGATACCGCTCGACGAGTTCTCCCGCGGTGCCAGCCTCGCCGCGCAGTGGACCAGGGAGGTGATCGCGCCCGAGAACCTCGCTTTCTTGGAGGGCCTGTCCCCGCAGGGAGATGAGGGAGCGGTGGGCCTCTACCACGCCAGCCCGCGCGACCCGGTCTGGGAGTACGTGCTCTCGGCGCTGCTCGCCGAGTTGTGCCTCGACGCCCAACGCCAGCGCATCTGCCTGATCGGCCACTCCCACGTCGCGCTCTCGTTCGAGCGCCGCAACGGAGACCTCGCCACCGGGGAGCCTCGCCGCGACGGTGCGCAGCTCGACGTCGCCGACGGCGAGTGGCTGCTCAATCCCGGCAGCGTCGGGCAGCCCCGCGACGGAGACCCGCGCGCGTCCTGGCTGCTGCTCGACCTCGACCGCATGGCCGCGTCCTTCCACCGCGCCGACTACGACATCGCAGGCGCAGCGGCCGCGATCCGCGCGGCGCGCCTGCCCGATTCGCTCGCCGAGCGCCTGGAGTACGGGCAATGACCGCGCGCCGCAGCCTCAGCGCGCTGCTCGCCAGCCTGCTCGGCGTCGCCGCCGCCGTGCTCGTGTCCTGCGGCAGCTCCACCGGCAAGCTGATCCCCGTCGCCAACGCCGGCCCCCTACAGAGCGACTTCGAAGCGGTCGCGCAAGAGGCGGAAGCGGGCAACGGCAGCTGCTCCGCGACCGAAGCCGCGATCGTCAAGACCGAACAGGACTTCCGTGCGCTCCCCCCCACGGTCGACGCCGGCCTGAACAACACGCTGCGCCAGGGCATCGACAACCTGCGCCAGCGCGCGTTGGCGCTGTGCGTGCAGCCGCTCGCGCAAACCACGGCAGCCGCCACCACGTCGAAGACCACCACCAGCACCCGCACCACCACTTCCACCACCACCCCGACCGTCACCCAGACCTCGCCGACATCGTCCACTCCCACCACGACCGCCACCGCACCCCCAACCTCTGGCTCCGGCGGCGGCACGCCGGCGCCCGGGGCGAGCGAATCGCCGCAGGGCGCCGGCGAAAACGGCGGCTCGGCCGGAGGATCGGGAGCCGGCGGCGCCGGGGTCGGTGGCCAGGAAGGCGGCAAATGAGCGCCGCCGAGATAGCCGGGCGCTACCGGCTGGAGAGCCGGTTGGGCTTCGGCGGGATGTCCACCGTGCACCTTGCTCTCGACGTGCGCCTCGAGCGCCAAGTCGCGGTCAAGCTGCTGGCCGAGCATCTCGCCGACGACCCCGCCTTCGTGTCGCGCTTCCAGCGCGAGGCGCAGGCCGCCGCGCGCCTGGTGCATCCGAACATCGTCCAGGTATTCGACTCCGGCCGCGACGAGCGCAGCGGCCAGTACTTCATCGTGATGGAGTACATCGAGGGGTCCTCCTGCGCGGAGATCCTCCGCGACGACGGCTGGGTAGAGGTCGAGGAGGCCCTGTCGATCATCGAACAGGCGTGCGAGGGCCTCAACTACGCACACCGCCATGGCGTCGTCCATCGCGACGTCAAGCCCGGCAACCTGCTGCGCGCGCGTGAAGGCGAGGTCAAGCTCGCAGACTTCGGGATCGCCAAGGCCACCGAGCAGTCAAGCATCACCCAGATCGGCTCCGTCCTCGGCACCGCGGCCTATCTTGCACCCGAGCAGGCGCGCGGCGAGGAGGCCGGGCCAAGCGCCGACCTATACGCGCTCGGCGTCGTCACCTACCAGCTGATCTCCGGGCGGCTCCCGTACGAGGCCACGTCGCTGACCGAGCTGGCGCTCAAGCAGCAGCAGGAGCAGCCGCCGATGCTCGACACGCTCGTCGCCGCCGTCACCCCGGAGCTGGCCGACGCGGTCGCGATCGCGCTCTCGCTCGATCCACGCGACCGCTACGACACGGCCCTCGCGATGCGCCACGCGTTGAGCAACGGTGCCAACGGCATCGCGCCCGGCGAGCGCACTCGTGGCGCCCGCAACGCTCCCGTCACCAGCGCGACCAGCGTGCTCGCGAGCGGCCCGCGCTCGAGCTCGCCCCCCAGCACCATCGCCGCTCGCCGACCCCGACCCGGGCCACCCAGAGCGCGCGCCGCGAGCGTCCAAGCACCCAGCCCCGCGCGGGCGCCCACCCGGCGGCGCTCCAGCCGCATGCTCACCGTGATGCTCGCCCTGCTCGCGCTGGTGCTCGCGATCGTCGCGGTCGTGATCCTAACCGCCCCCGCGCCGACGAAGGTGGTGCTGCGCAACGTCGTCTACTCCGACGTCCAACAGGCCTCTTCGGCCCTCAAGCAGCTCGTCTCCGAAAACACGCAGTAGGAGATTGGGGTCCCGCCCACCCCGCCCACCCCGCCACCCCACCCACCCTGCCGCACCCCGCACGCCGCACGCCGCACCCCGCAGCCCGCCCGCCACACTCACGCGACAGACCCGGCCCGCCGATGCTCGCCGCCATCCTCGATGTCAACCACCTCGTCCAGACCTTTGGCTACCCGCTGCTGTTCCTGCTCGTGATGTGCGAGTCCGGCGGGATTCCGATCCCGGGCGAGACCGCCCTGATCGCCGCCTCCGTCATCGCCAGCCGGGGCAAACTCCAGATCGAGCTGGTGATCGCGATCGCCGCCGCAGCAGCGATCGTCGGCGACAACATCGGCTACCTGATCGGGCGCAAGGGCGGGCGCTGGGTGCTCGAGCGACCGGGTGCGTTCCATCAGCAGCGCCAGGAGGTGCTGCGCGTCGGCGAGCCGTTCTTCGAGGTCCACGGGCCCAAGGCCGTGTTCTTCGGTCGCTTCCTCCTCGGCCTGCGCATCTGGGCGTCGTGGCTGGCGGGCGCCACGCGCATGCACTGGCGCTCGTTCGCGCTGTGGAACGCGCTCGGCGGGATCACGTGGGCAACCGCGGTCGGGCTGATCGCCTACTTCCTCGGCCACTCCGCCAGCAACGCGATCGAAGCGTTCGGCCTCTACGGGCTACTCGCGGTGCTGCTCGCAGCGGCCAGCGGGCTGGTCCTGCACCGCCGCCACAGGCGTCGGCGACAGCGCCCCGAACACGACTGACGCGCGAGCTCAGAAGCCGCTGCAGGGAGCGATGCGTTCCCACATGTCAGCCAGGCTGCTCAGCTCGCGCTCGGAGAAGTGCGAGAAGAACTGCTCCCTGATCACCGCCAGATGCGTTCCCCGCGCCGCTTGCAGCCGTTCGCGTCCGGGGTGGGTGAGACAGGCGTAGGAGCCGCGCGCGTCGTGGTCGCACGAGCAGCGCTCGAGCAGGCCGTCGCGCTCGAGGCGGTCGACCAGGCGCGTCAGCCCGCTGCGCGACAGCTGCGCCTGCTCGGCCAGTTCGCACATGCGCATTCGGCCGCCGCTCGCCTCCTCCAGGTGGTGGAGCACCTCATAGGAGGTCATCGGCAGCCCGTGCGCCTGCTCGAGCGCAGTGTCCAGCCGCTTGGCCAGACACGCGTGCGCCCGCAGCAACCCGCGCCACGCGCGCAGCTCGCCCAAACTAAGGGTCTCCTGCTCGGAGGTGGCGATCTTGACGGCGGTGACGGTCGACATGGCGGTCCGATTCCAACGACGTACTCAATCGAACATAGCAGCGCTGGCGCACGCCGCGCGGGCGATCGATCTCATCGCCGCGTCGCCCTCCACGCCCACACCATCATCAGCGGCTGCAGCGGCAGCCGCGCGTACAGCGCCCAGCGGGGGATCCTCTCGAAGCGCTGTGGCTCGCGCGCCATGTAGATGTTCGATGGGAACACCGCCGCCAGTAGCGCGATCAGGCCCAGTCCTGACAGGCGCCGGGTCGAGGGCACCAGCACGCCCACGCCGCCCGCGATCTCCGCCACGCCGCTGATCTGCACGATCCGCTTGGCGTGGCCGCCCAGCCGCGGCGGCACGATCTGCTCGTACGCGCGCGGCATCACGAAGTGGTTGACGCCGGCGCCGATGAACAGGTTCGCCAGCAGACGCCACGAAAGGCTTCTCCGCATACCCTGCCGCTGATCTGAGGCCACCTGCCCTCCTTCCTTTCAACGCGCACGCACCCCGCCGGCCGGTAGGCCGGCCCATAAACAAAAATCTAGCGTCCCTCGATCAGAGAGCGCCCCGTCATCTGCGGCGGCTGCTCGATCCCCAGCACCTCCAGCACCGTCGGCGCCACGTCCGCCAGGATGCCGCCCTGCGCCCGCAGCGACGCGCCCGCGCTCGTCAGGATCAGCGGCACCGGGTTCAGCGAGTGCGCCGTGTTGGGGCTGCCGTCGGGCTCGAGCATGTGATCCGCGTTGCCGTGATCGGCCGTCACCACGCACGCGCCGCCGCTCTCGTGCACCGCCGCAACCACCTCGCCGAGGCACTCATCCACCGTCTCCACCGCCCGCACCGCCGCTTCGATCACGCCCGTGTGCCCGACCATGTCCGCGTTTGCGAAGTTGATGATCCCGAACCGCGGACGGTCCGCCCGCCACGCGCCCACGAACGCCGCCGCTGCCTCCCGCGCGCTCATCTGCGGCTTGTGGTCATACGTCGGCACGTCCCGCGCCGAGGGCACCAGCTCGCGCCGCTCGCCCCTCAGCGGAGCCTCCTCGCCGCCGTTGAAGAAGTACGTCACGTGCGCGTACTTCTCCGTCTCCGCCACGTGCAGCTGCGACGCCCCCGCCTGCTCGAGCACGACCGACAGCGTGCTCGCGGGACGCTCGGGCGAGAACACCACCGGGTAGGGCCAGCCATCCTCGTAGCGGGTGAGCGTCGTGTAGCGCGCGAGCGCCCGCGCTCCGCCGCGCCCCGTCCAGCCGGGGAGCTCCTCGGGCGAGCCTTCGCCAAACCCCGGCTCGGACAGCGCGCGCGTGATCTGGCGCATGCGGTCGGGACGGAAGTTGAACGCGATCACGCTATCGCCCGGGCGGATCCTCGCCTCCCCGCCCACCAGCGTTGGCTCGATGAACTCGTCCGTCTCGCCCCTGCGATAAGCGTCCTGCACCGCCTGCTCGCCGCTGTCGGCATAATGGGGCGCGCGGCCGTGCACGAGCATGTCGTACGCCCGCTGCGTACGCTCCCATCGGCGATCGCGGTCCATTGCCCAGTAGCGCCCCACCACCGAGCCCACGCGCGCGTCCGCCGCCTGGTCGAGCTCGCGCAGGTACGCCGCGCCAGCATGCGGGAGCGTGTCGCGCCCATCGGTGAACGCGTGCACCACCACGTCCTTCACCGCCAGCGCGTGGCCCAACGCGATCAGCGCGCGCAGATGCGCCAGCGAGGAGTGCACGCCGCCGTCGGAGGCCAGCCCCAGCAGGTGCACCCGCTCGGCCGCCGCGAACGCAGCCCGTAAAGCCTCGTTCTCGGCCAGCGATCCATCAGCCACCGCGTCGTCGATGCGCACCAGGTCCTGGCGCACCACCGCCCCCGCGCCCAGGTTCAGGTGCCCCACCTCGCTGTTGCCCATCTGCCCCTCCGGCAAGCCCACCGCCCGACCGCTCGCCTGCAGCGTCGTGTGCGGGTACGCGTTCCACAGCTCGTCGAACACCGGCGTGCGCGCCAGCGATACCGCGTTTCCCGGCCCCGGCTCGGCGATGCCCCACCCGTCGAGCACCACCAGGCAGGCACACGGGACCGGCAGCGCCCCGGCGCCCACCGGGACCCTCATCGCGCGGCCGCCGCCACGATCTGCGCGAACGACTCCGCCACAAGCGATGCGCCGCCCACGAGCGCCCCGTCGACGTCCGCCAGCGCCAGCAGCTCCGCCGCGTTCTCGGGCTTGACCGACCCGCCGTACAGGATCCGTACGTCCTCGGCCGCCTTGCTGTCTCGATCGCCCACCAGCGCCCGAACGAACGCGATCGCCTCCTGCGCCTGCTCGGGCGTGGCCACCCTGCCGGTTCCGATCGCCCAGATCGGCTCGTACGCGATCACCACCTCCGCAAGTCGCTCGCTCGCCACGCCCGTCAGGTCGTCCCTGATCTGCTGGCGCAGCTTGCGATCGGTGTCGTCGTTGTCGCGCTCCTGCTCGGTCTCGCCCACGCACAGGATCGGCACCAGCCCTGCCTGTAGCGCCGCCGGGACCTTCAGCGCCAGCGCCCTGTCCGTCTCCCCGAACATCGCCCTGCGCTCGGAGTGTCCGAGCACCACGCCGCGCACGTCCAGCTCGCGCAGCATCGGCGCCGACACCTCGCCCGTGTACGCGCCCTCCGGCTCCTGGTGCATGTTCTGCGCGTATACCTCCACGCGCGATCCCCGCGCACTGTCCACCATCGCGCCCAGATCCGTGAACGGGACGCAGATCGCCACGTCCACGCCATCGACGGCCGACACGCGCGGGAGCAGCGCCTGGATGTGCTCCTCGGCCTGCTCGCCCGTCTTGTGCATCTTCCAGTTGCCCGCGATCAGCGGCGCGCGGGCGCGCGGGGCCGGGCCGGGAGGGTGGGCCTCCATTAACAGGACACTCCCGCGGCCTGCAGCGCCGCAACCCCCGGCAGCACGCCGCCTTCGACCAGCTCCAGCGTCGCGCCGCCGCCCGTCGACAGGTGGTCGACCGCGTCCTCCAGCCCGAACCGCGCCAGCGCAGCCGCCGAGTCGCCGCCGCCGACCACCGTCAGGCCCTTCGCCTCCGCGACCGCCTCCGCGACCGCGCGCGTTCCCGCCGCGAACGGCTCGAACTCGAACGCCCCCATCGGGCCGTTCCAGAAGACCGTGCCCGCGCGCGCGATCTCGCGGCTGTAGCGCTCCGCCGTCGCCGGACCGATGTCCAGGCCCATCCAGCCCCTCGGCACCTCCACACCGTCGAGCGCCCGGTGCTGTGCGTCATCGGCCAGGCGGTCGCCGATCACCAGGTCGCTCGGCACGAGCAGGCGCGCGCGGCCCGGCTGGGGCGAGTGCGTGTCGCTCGCGCGCGAAAGCGCATGACGCGCGTGCTCCACGTCCTCTTGTGCGCACAGCGACTCGCCCACCGCGTGTCCTTGAGCGCGTAGGAACGGGAAGCACATCGCACCGCCGATCATCAGCACGTCGGCGACCTCCAGGAAGCGGTCGATCACCGCGATCTTGTCGGTGACCTTCGCGCCGCCCACGATCGCAACGAGCGGGTGGGTCGGGCTCTCGAGGATCCCCGTAAGCGTCTTCACCTCGCTTTCCAGCAGCCGTCCCGCGGCGCTCGGCAGCAGGTGCGCCACGCCCTCGGTGCTCGCATGCGCTCGGTGGGCCACGCCGAACGCGTCGTTCACGTACAGCTCCGCCAGATCAGCAAGCGCGCGCGCGAACGCCGGGTCGTTGCTCGTCTCCCCCGGCTCGAAGCGCACGTTCTCGAGCAGCAGCACCTCGCCGTCCTGCAGGTGCTCGGCGAGCGCCTTCACCTGCTCGCCGACCACCGCGGGCGCCAGCGTGATCTTCGCGCCGGTCAGCTCGCGCAGGCGCTCGGCCACCGGCGCCATCGACAGGCCCTCCTCCACGTGCCCCTGCGGCCGGCCGAGATGGGACACGAGCACCAGCCTCGCCCCCCGCCCGCGCAGCTCTTCGATCGTCTGCAGCCCCGCCACGATCCGGGTGTCGTCGGCCAATACCGTCGCGCCATCCGCATCGGTCTCCAGAGGAACGTTGAAATCGACTCGCACGAGCACCCTCCTGCCGTGCACGTCCAGGTCGTCGATGCTCCTCATGCTCACAGAACCCTCTGTACGAGATCCACCAAGCGGTTGGCGTAGCCCCACTCGTTGTCATACCACGCGACCACCTTCAGCATCGTGTCGTCGACCACCGCCGTCAGCAGCGAGTCCACGATCGAGGAGAACGGTGAGGAGATGATGTCGCTCGAGACGATCGGATCCTCGGTGTAGCGCATGATCCCCACCAGCGGGCCGCTCTCGGTCGCGGCCTTCAGCGCCGTGTTGATCTCCTCCACGCTCGTCTCGCGCGAGCACTCGACCGTCAGGTCGACCACCGAGCCCGTCGGCACGGGCGCGCGCACGGCGAAGCCGTGTAGCTTGCCCTGTAGCTCAGGGATCACTAGCCCGATCGCCTTCGCCGCGCCCGTCGAAGCTGGGATCAGGTTGATCGCCGCCGCGCGCGCCCGGCGCAGGTCCTTGTGCGGCATGTCCTGCAGACGCTGGTCTGCCGTGTACGCGTGGATCGTCGTCATCAGGCCGTGCTTGATCCCAACCGTGTCGTTGACCACCTTCGCCACCGGCGCCAAGCAGTTCGTCGTGCACGACGCGTTCGAGATCACCTCGTGGCGCTCGCGGTCGTACGCCTCCTCGAAGTTCACCCCCAGAACGACCGTCGCGTCCGGATTTGTCGCCGGCGCCGAAATGATCACCTTCTTCGCGCCCTGCGCAAGGTGCTTGGCCGCGCTCTCGCGGTCGATGAACAGGCCGGTCGACTCGATCACCACATCCACCCCCAGCTCCCCCCACGGCAGTGCCGCCGGATCGCGCTCCGCGAGCACCTTCAGCTCCGCGCCATCCACCTCCACCGCGCTCTCGCCCGCGGCGCGCACCGCGCCCGGGTACGGGCCGAGGATCGAGTCGTACTTCAACAGGTGCGCCAACGTCCGCGAGTCGGTGAGGTCGTTTACCGCCACCCACTCGATCTCATCTCCCACGGCCTCACCCTGGGCCTTGGCCGCACGAAATACGTTTCGCCCGATCCGGCCGAATCCGTTGATCCCCACACGTACCGGCATTCACTGCCTCCTGAAGCGAAAATGAACGATGCCGGGCCTCAGGAGCACCACTCCATCGCCCGGCGTGCCCGGCCAGGCTATCAGCGCACCAGCTCGCGGCGGCCTCGGTCGATCACTTCGCTCGCGAGTGGTGTATAACCATCGTTATACGCTCAGTTGAGACGCGTGACTCGCTCAGGCGCCACCCGGAGACCTGTCGATGTCGCGGTGCGCAACCGCCACGTCGAGCGCGTCCTGGTCGCGGTAGCGCTCGGCCAGGTGCTCAGCGATCGCCACCGAGCGGTGGCGGCCGCCGGTGCAGCCGATCGCGATCACCAGGTGGGCCTTGCCCTCCGCCACGTACTGCGGCAGCAGGAAGTCGAGCAGCGCCTGCAGCCTGTCGTACAGCTGCTCCAGCCTTCCGTCGCGGGCGATGTACTCGACCACCGGCTCGTCCAGCCCGGTCAGGTCGCGCAGCTCAGGCTCATAGTGGGGATTCGCCAGAAAGCGCACGTCGAACGCGAGGTCCTCCTCACGCGGCGGCCCGTGCTTGAACCCGAAGCTCATGAACGTCACCGACAGACGCCCCACGGTCTGGCGCGGAAGCAGCTCCTCGGCGATCTTCTCGCGCAGCATCGCCGCCGACATGCCAGTCGTGTCGATCACCAGGTCAGCGCGGCCGCGCAGCGGCTCGAGCAGGGCACGCTCAGCCGCAACCCCAGCCGCAATGCTGCCCTGCGGCGCGAGCGGGTGTCGGCGACGGGTCTCCTTGTAGCGCGTCACCAGCGCCTGCTCGCCCGCCTCGAGGAACAGCACATGGTGGGTCAGGCCGAGGGCGTCGAGGTCGTCGACGACCGCGCGTAGCGCCTCGAAGTACACACCCCCGCGTACATCCGACACGACCGCCGCGCGCTCCACCTTCGATCCCTTGTGCACGAACAGCTCCACCAGCGAGCGGATCATCTCCGGCGGCAGGTTGTCGACGCAGAAGTAGCCCGCGTCCTCAAACGCGTTCATCGCCGTCGACTTGCCTGCACCCGAGAAACCGGTGATCACGACGAGATCCTGTAGGCGCGACTCGATCGTCGGCTCGCCGGCCTTCCCACCGGCGGCTCGCAGCGGACGCAGGGGCCTGATCACGGCCATCCTCAGCATTGTGCCGCGCCGCGCGGACGAGCGTGTCAGCCCGCGCGGTGCAGGTGCCCGTACAACTCGCGGCCGACCTTCGCCGGCAGACCCGGCACCGCCTGGAGCTCCTCGCTGGAAGCAGCCACAATCGCCTCCGGCGAGCCGAAGTGCGTGAGCAGCGCGCGCTTGCGCGACGGGCCAACGCCCGGCAGCTCGTCCAGCAGCGAGCTCTTCATCGCCCTGTCGCGGCGGGTGCGGTGGTGGGTGATGGCGAAGCGATGCGCCTCGTCGCGCACGCGTTGCAGCAGCTGCAGCTCGGGCGTCGAGTGCTCGAGCACCAGCGGGGAGCCGCGGCCGGGCACGAAGATCTCCTCGATCCGCTTGGCCAGCGACACCACCGCGACGCCGCGGTCGCGGAAGCCCCGCAGCGACCTCAGCCCGGCCGCGAGCTGCCCCTTGCCGCCGTCGATCACCACGAGATTGGGCAGCGACGCGAAGCTCGCGTCATAAGCGGGGTCGTGCGGCGAGATGTCAGCCTGGCGCTCCCACTGCGCGAATCGCCGCGCTAGCACCTCGCCCATCGCCGCGTAGTCATCGGAGGACCCCGCGACCGTTCGGATCGTGAAGCGACGGTAGTCGGCCTTCTTCAGCGCTCCACCCTCGAACACGACCATCGAGGCCACCGTGTGCGTGCCACCGAGGTTGGAGATGTCGAAGCACTCGATCCGGATCGGCGGCACGTCCAGGCCGAGTACCTGCTGCAGGCCCTCCAGCGCCTCAACCCGGCTCTGGCGGCGACGCTCGGAGCGCAGCCGCTCCTGATCGAGCGCCAGCAGCGCGTTGCGCTCTGCCAGCTCCAGGATCCGGCGCTTCTCGCCGCGCTCCGCCACCCGCAGCTCCACCGGCCCGCCACGGCGGCTGGAAAGCGCGTCGGCCAGGGGGGCGCGGCGGCCCATCTTGCGCTGGAGGACCAGCAGCGCCGGGATCGACGTGTAGCCCCCGTAGTACTGGAGCATGAACTCCTCCCCCACCTCCGCCAGATCCCGCTCAGCCTCGTTGGCCAGGTAGAACGACTGACGGTCGGAGAGCACACCGTCGCGCACCTGGAAGACCTGCGCGTTGGCATCCCGCCCGTCGACCGCCACCGCTACCGCGTCGAACGTCCCCACCGACTCGCTCGTCACGCGGCGGCGCTCCAGCAGCGAGCGGACCGCGTGCAGCCGGTTGCGCTCCAGCGTCGCCTGCTCGAACTCCTCCGCCGCCGCCGCCGCGCGCATCCGCGCCTCCAGATCGTGCTCGATCGCCGAGAAGCGCCCGCACAGGAAGTCGATCACGCCGTCGATGCTCTCGCGATACTCGGCCTCGGAGACGTACCCCACGCACGGGGCGCCGCAGCGCTTTATGTAGTAGTCCAGACACGGGCTGCCGCTGCGCCGCCCCGGCTCCGGGCCCGTGCACGAGCGGAACATGAACACCTTGGCCAGCACCTCCAGCGTGGCCCGCACGCGCTTCGCGTTCGAGTATGGGCCGAAGTACGCGCGGCTGGCACGGTGGCGCTCGCGCGTGAAGTACACCCGCGGGTACGCCTCGTCGAGGGAGATCGCGATGAACGGGTAGGACTTATCGTCGCGCAGGCGGATGTTGAAGCGCGGTCGGTACTGCTTGATGAAGCTCTGCTCCGCCAGCAGCGCATCCGCCTCGGAGGCCACCACCACGCACTCGATCTGCTCGACGCTCGCCACCATCTCCGCGTGACCCGGGGATCCCATCCCCCGCCCGCCCTGCGCCTTGGAGAAGTGCGAAGCCACGCGCTTGCGCACCGACTTGGCCTTGCCAACGTAGATCACCCGCCCCTGTCCATCGCGGAACAGGTACACGCCGGGCTGGTCCGGCAGGGCGCGACGTTGCTCGCCAAGGCTCGCGCCAGCGTCGCCGCTGTCCGTCACTGCCGTCGTCGCCGCCATCGCTCCGAGGATAGGCGCAGCGCCGACCGCCTCAGTACGTGCGCGAGTAGCGATACACCTCCAGCAGTGAGTACACGACCGCGCCGACCATCACGAACCACGCAATCTCACCCACCCCCGTCAGCCACATGCGCGCCCGCGCCATGTAAGCGAACACGCCGAGCGCGACCGCGCCGTACAACATCGCCCGGTGGCGGTCGCCGAGACCGTATAACGCAACGCGGTGTTCGCGGTACAGGCGCAGGCCCGCATAGCCGATGCCCAGCCCGAACGCCACCCACAGCGCCGCTTCGAACGTGCTCGCCGCGCGCCCGCCTCCAGGCAGGAAGTACACGGCCGCCGCGATCACGAGCACGATCGCCACGTTGCGAGCAAGCTTCAGCCGGTCAGACACACACAGAGACTAGCTCGCGCATTCGCATGGTCCGAGCCTAGTAGTCAGTCGATCAGCGCCTCCAGGCGCGCGTATGCTTCCTCCACCGCGCGCGTGGCCGCCGTGTGGCGCGCTTCGGACTTCGCCGCCTCGTAGCGTGTCGCCCAGACCGCCGGATCGGTGAGGTCCGCTTCGAGTGCGCGAAGCGCCGACTCCGCCTCTTCGATCGCCCGCTCCGCCTTCTGCTGCGCGCTCAGTCGGTTCTTCGACGGCCCCTTGCCCCTCGGCTTCGACCTGCTCTTGCTCGCACCGTCGGCTGGTGGGTGCTCGGTGGCGTCATCGGCGAGCTCGGCGCTCGGCCCCGACCCGTTGGCCGCGACGCGAGGGGGCCGCGCAAGCGCGGATGTCGAGTTGGCGGGCGCCTTGCCAGACGCCGCCGCCCGACGCTCTTCGCGTACACGCACATACTCGGCCCAGCCGCCGAGGTAGGTGCGCAGCGAGCCGTCCTCCACGGCGATCGTGCGCGTGCCCACCGCGTCGAGCAGCGCGCGGTCGTGGGACACGAGCAGGATCGCCCCTGAGAACGAACGCAGGGCATCCTCCAGCGCCTCGCGGCTCTCGAGGTCCAGGTGGTTGGTGGGCTCGTCCAGAATCAGCACGTTCGCGCCGGATTGAACCAGCACCGCCAGCGACAGGCGCCGGCGCTCGCCGCCGGAGAGGCCGCTGAGCGGTTTGTCCGCCTCGTCGCCTGAGAACAAGAAGCGCCCGAGCAACGCGCGCGCCTTGCCCGGGCTCAGCCTGGTCGCGCGTTGGGCCACATCGAGGACGCTCTGGTCCGCGGGCCCGCCGGCGCCGAGCTCGTCGGCGTGCTGAGAGAGGAGGCCGACCTTGACGTTGTGGCCGGTGCTCAGGCTGCCCGCCGCCAGCGGCCGGCGACCGGCGAGCGTGTCGATCAACGTCGTCTTGCCCGTGCCGTTGGGACCGACCAGCGAGACGTGCTCGCCGCGTTCGAGCCACAGCTCCACGTGCTCGAGCAGCACCACCGTCTCCACATCGCCCACCTCGATGCGGCCGTCCAGCAGCTCGAAGATCACCCGCCCGGTGCGCTCCGGCTTGGAGAACGCGAACTCCAGGCCCTTCCCGTCTCTAGGGTCGCGCTCGATCCGCTCCATCTTGGCGAGCTTCTTCACGCGCGACTGCGCCTGGCGGGCCTTCGTCGCCTTGTAACGGAAGCGCTCGATGAACCGCTCCATGCGCTCGATCTCAGCCTTCTGCGACTCGATCGCCTTGCCGAGCGCGATCTCGCGGGCGGCCTGCTCGCGGCGCCACTGGTGCCAGGTGCCCGCGAAGAAGCGCGTGCGACCTGCCTCGAGCTCCAGCACCGCCGTGCCCACAGCCTCCAGGAACCAGCGGTCGTGCGCCACTAGCACCACCGCCGCATCGAGGTCCACGAGCGTCTGCTCGAGCCACTCCAGCGACTCGATGTCCAGGTGGTTGGTCGGCTCGTCCAGCAGCAGCACGTCCGCTCCCGTCGCCAGCGCGCGAGCCAGCGACGCGCGCGTCAGCTGTCCTCCCGAGAACGTATCGAGGGTCCGATCCAGGTCCGCCTCGCGGAAGCCCAGGCCATGCGCCATAGCCGTCGCGCGGTTGCGCCACAGGTAGCCGCCGCGCGTCTCCAGCCGCGCCTGTTCACGCGCGTAGCGGGCGAACGTCGCCTCGTCAGCCGCACCGCCCGCCATCTTCGCCTCGAGCTCGCCGAGCTCCGCCTCGATCCGCAGCTCCTCCGCGCAGCCCGACAGCAGGTACTCGCGCAGGACCATCCCTCGCTCCCGCGGCGGACGTTGGTCGTGCAGCACGATGCGCACGCCCTTGGCGACGCTCAGCTCGCCCCGGTCGATCGACGCCTCGCCGGCGAGCATACGCAGCAGCGTCGTCTTGCCCGCCCCGTTGCGCCCCGCAAGCGTCATCCGTTCGCGGCGCTCGAGCTTGAACGACACCCCGCGCAGCAGCGGCTGCCCGGCCATATCCTTGTGCAGGTCCGATGCGATCAGCAGGGCCATCTAGATGCTGATGGTAAGCGTTGAGTTTGTGTCCCAAATGTGACGGGGTGGGTGGGTGTTGTTGTCACGTTGGGAATGCTGTATAGCGATCGTTATACAGCCGGCGAAAGAGAGAACACACACCGCGGCGCCGGCCGATGGGTGGGCGCCCAACCCAACGGCCATACCGCGCCACGCCACGCCACGCCACGCCACGCCACGCCGCGCCGCGCCGCGCGACCCTGATCGTGCTCCGGTAGGATCATCACGACCGATGCGCAACCACCGCCTGCTCGCAACGATCATGCCGCTCGCGCTGCTCGTCCTCGTCCTCGTGCCAGGCCCCGCCCCCGCCGCGGCGGCGTATATGAAAAACGACGGGCGCGGCTTCTACGGGGCGACCAACGACAAAGTGATCGTCGCCGCCGGCTTCATCGTGATCCTGTTCTTCGTCACGTTCGTGTTCGTGATGAGCATGCTCCAGCGCCGTCTGGAGCAGCGCAAGGAAGCTCGTAAAGCGGCACACAAGGCGCTCCTGGGCAACGGCCAGTGGCGCGGCGGCTGGTAGCACGCATCCGCCGATGAGCGAGCCCGAGCCGGTTCGCTACGAGCGCCGCGGCGCCGCGGCGGTGATCACGATCGACCGCCAGCATCGGCGCAACGCCGTCGACGGTCCGACTGCGGCGGCGCTGCACGACGCGTACGTGCGCTTCGCGGCCGACGAAGACGCGCGTGTGCTCGTGCTGACCGGTGCCGGCGGCGTGTCCTTCTGCGCCGGCGCCGACCTGAAGGCGACCGAGACGATGGCCGGGCGGCTGACGAGCGAGGAGGGGCCGATGGGCTTCACGCGCCTGACGCCGTCCAAGCCGACCATCGCCGCCGTCTCCGGCTTCTGCCTCGCGGGCGGTCTCGAGCTGGCGCTGTGGTGCGACCTGCGGATCGCGACCGAGTCCTCCACGTTCGGCTGTCCGGAGCGCCGTTGGGGAGTGCCGCTGATCGACGGCGGCACCCAACGCCTGCCGCGCATCGTCGGCCTCGGTCACGCGCTCGACCTGATCCTCACCGGTCGCATGATCGACGCCAGCGAGGCGCAGTCGATCGGACTGGTGACCGAGGTCGTGGCGCCCGGGGCCCACCTTGAGCGCGCGCTCGCGCTCGCAGACGGACTCGCGCGCTTCCCTCAGCGGACCATGATCGCCGATCGCAGCGCCGCGATCGAGGGCCTGGGGATGACGCTGCGGGAGGGTCTCGCGCTGGAGGCTGCGGCTGGGCCGGAGGTGTTCGAGGAAGGCGCTCGGGGAGCGGCGCGATTCGCCGGCGGCGAGGGCCGCGGCGGAGCGGGCGCTGGGGCGTAGCGATTAGAGATAGGCTCTGGAGACGATGGCGTACTTCGTGACAGGAGCGACCGGCTTCATCGGTCGCCGCCTGATGGAGCAGCTGCTCGAAAACCGCCACGGCAAGGTGTACGTGCTGGTGCGCGAGAGCTCGACCGACAGGCTGGAGGAGCTGGTCGAGCGCTGGAGCGTGATGGTCGGCTCGTCGGCCGTCGAGCGCGTGCAGCCCGTGGTCGGAGACCTGCGTCGCCCGCTGCTGGGCGTCGAGAAGGAGCAGGTGGCGGAGTTGCGCGGCAAGATCGACCACCTCTTCCACCTGGCGGCCGTGTACGACATGACGGCTCCGGCGGAGCGCAACACCGCGATCAACGTCGGCGGCACCACCCACGCTGTGGAACTGGCGCGGGCGGTGGATGCCAAGCACCTGCACCACGTCTCCTCGATCGCCGTCGCGGGCAGCTACAAGGGCGTGTTCGACGAGCAGATGTTCGACGAGGGCCAGCGGCTGCCCTCGCCCTATCACCGCACGAAGTTCGAGTCCGAGCGGATCGTGCGCGAGCAGCCATACGTCGCCTGGCGGGTGTATCGGCCGGGGATAGTCGTCGGCGACTCCCACACGGGCGAGATGGACAAGATCGACGGCCCCTACTACTTCTTCAAGGCGATCCAGCGGTTGCGGCAGCTGCTGCCCGAGTGGGTGCCGCTCGTGGGCCTCGACCTCGGCTATACCAACATCGTCCCCGTCGACTGGGTGGCGAGCGCGCTCGAGCACATCGCGCACGAGCCCGACCTCGACGGCAGGGCGTTCCACCTGACCGACCCCCGTCCGCAGCGTGTCGATGACCTGATCAACGAGCTGGCGACCGCCGCACACGCCCCGCGCTTCGCCGTCAGCATCGACAAACGGCTGATCGACCCCCTGCCGAAATGGCCGCTCGCGCTCGCGCTCAACCTGCCGCCCTGGCGTCAGGTGCGCAAGCTGGTGCTGCGCGAGCTGGGCATCCCCGAGGAGGTGCTCGCCCACATGGAGCTGGTGCCGCGGTTCGACACGCGCGAAGCAGCCCGCGCGCTCGCCGGCTCGCCGCTCGAGCAGCCACCGCCGTTGCAGGACTATGTGGCGCGCCTGTGGGACTACTGGGATCGGGAGATGGATCCCGACCTGCGACGCGGGGGGACGCTCAAAGAGTCGATCGAGGGGCGGCACGTGCTGATCACGGGCGCCTCGTCCGGCATCGGGCGCTCGGCCGCGCTGAAGGTCGCCGGCGCCGGCGGCGTGCCGCTGCTGGTGGCGCGCAACGTGGAGAAGCTCGAGGAGGTGCGCGCGGAGATCGTCGCCGCGGGCGGAACCGCGTACGTGTATGCCGCGGACATCGCGGACATCGAGTCGATCGAGCGACTGCTCGAGCGGGTGCTCGCCGACCACCGCAACATCGACATGCTCGTCAACAACGCCGGGCGCTCGATCAGGCGCTCGATCGCGCTCAGCTACGAGCGCTTCCACGACTTCGAACGCACGATGCAGCTCAACTACTTCGGCGCGGTCAAGCTGATCATCGGCCTGCTCCCGCACATGCGCGAGCGCGGCTCAGGGCACATCGTCAACGTCTCCTCGATCGGGGTGCAGACCAACCCGCCGCGCTTCTCCGCCTACGTCGCCTCGAAGGCCGCGCTGGACGCCTTCACGCGCGTAGTCGCCTCCGAGGTGATCGGCGACGGGGTTACGTTCACCACGATCCACATGCCGCTCGTGCGCACGCCGATGATCGCCCCGACGAAGATGTATGACGCCTTCCCCGCGATCAGCCCGGAGGAGGCCGCCGACATGATCTGCGAGGCGCTGCGCGCCCGTCCCAAGGAGATGGGCACGTGGATGGGCAAGTTCGGTGAGGTCGCCTACACGCTCTCGCCGAGCGCCGTCGACAGGCTCCTGCACCTCGCCTACCGCGTGTTTCCGGACTCCGCGGCCTCGAAGGGCCAGCCCGACGTCGAGGAGCACGTTTCGTTCGAGCAGATAGCCATGGCGACGCTGACGAGGGGCGTGCACTGGTAAGACACAGCGCGGTCGCGCCGGCCGCGGTCTTGAGATGATCAGACGGTGAGCGACACGGCCCCGGCGATCGAGGTGAGCGCTCTGTGCAAGCGCTACGGCGACTATCAGGCGGTACGCGGCATCGACATAACGGTGCGCCGCGGCGAGGTGTTCGGTCTGCTCGGCCCCAACGGCGCGGGCAAGACGACCACGGTGGAGATCCTCGAGGGCTATCGCACACGCACCAGCGGCGAGGTGTCGGTGCTCGGACACGACCCGGCCAACCGCTCGATCGAGCTGCGCAGGCGGATCGGCGTCGTGTTGCAGTCGGGCGGGATCTACAGCCACATCACCCCGCGCGAGGCGCTCACGCACTGGGCGAGCTTCTACCCACATCCACGCGACGTGGAGGAGGTGCTTGCGCTCGCCGGGCTGGATGAGAAGGCGGACGTGCGCAGCCGCAAGCTGTCGGGCGGACAGCTGCGGCGGCTGGACTTCGCGCTGGCGCTGGTCGGCGACCCCGAGCTGATCTTCCTCGACGAGCCCACCACCGGCTTTGACCCGGAGGCGCGGCGCGCCGCGTGGGAGACCGTGCGCTCGCTTCGGTCGCTCGGCAAGACGATCCTGCTGACCACGCACTACCTGGAGGAGGCGCAGGCGCTCGCCGACCGCGTGGCGATCGTCAAGGACGGGCGTGTGCTGGCGATCGGGCCGCCGCGGGAGCTGGGTGTGGGGGCCGCGCACTACCGCATCGCCTACCGCGGAGCGGACGGCGAGCTGGTGGAGCGCGAGACGGGTAACCCGACGGCGCTGCTGTACGAGCTGACCGGCGAGGCACTCGCCCGCGGGCAGCGCCTGGAGGAGCTGTCGGTGGGACGCCCGACGCTCGAGGACGTCTACCTGGAGCTGACCGCCGATGCCTGACGCGCTCACGTTGTCATGGCGCCAGTACCGCCTGGAGCGGAGGATGTTCTGGCGCAACCCGAGCGCCGCGTTCTTCAACTTCCTGCTGCCGCTGCTGTTCCTCGCGGGCGGGGGGGCGATCCTCGCCGGCAACCAGCATCAGCTCAACCGGCTCGTGCCGATGATCGCGGGCATGAGCGTGATGTCGACCACGTTCACCGCGCTGGCCTACAACATCGTGTTCCTGCGCGAGCGCGGCGTGCTCAAGCGCATCCGCGGCACGCCGCTGCCGACGATCTCCTACTTCGGCGGTGTTGCGGCCAACGCGGTGACCAACACGGCGCTGCAGATCGCGATCATCGTGCTCGCCGGCAAGGTCTTCTTCGGGATCGGCTGGCCGCCGCAGTGGGGCGCGCTGATCGTGTTCGTGCTCGCCGGCGTCGTGTGCTTCGCCGCGCTGGGCGTCGCCTTCGCGCACGCGATTCCCAACTTCGAGTCGACCGCCGCGTATGTCAACGCGGTGTTCCTGCCGGTGGTGGCTGTCTCGTTCTACGTGTTCGACTCGAGCAGCGCCCCGGGCTTCGTGCGCACGATCGCCGAAGCGCTGCCGCTGTATCCGCTGATCGACGGGCTGTATGGGGCGATGGTCACGGGCACGGGCCTGGGGGGAGCGCTCGACGCGCTCGCGGTGATCGTCCTGTGGGGCGCGTTCGGGCTGTACCTCGCGGTGCGCGGCTTCTCGTGGGAGGCTTCGCGCACGTGAGGCAGCTCGCCGACGGCGTCCATCTGCTCGACGGCTGGCCGCGCAACGCGATCAACGTGTACATCGTCGGCGATGTCCTGATCGACGCCGCCACCCGGCAGGGCGAGCGGCGGATCACGCGTCAGATCGCCGGGCGCACGCTGAGCGCGCACGCGCTCACCCACGCCCACCCCGACCACCAGGGCTCGAGCCATGCGATCTGCGAGCGTCTGCAGATTCCCCTGTGGTGCGGCCAGGGCGACGTGCCGGCGATGGAGACCCCCGGGGCGATCTCCAACTCGCAAGCCCCCGGCTGGCTCAACCAGCTGCAGCAGCGCTTCTGGACCGGTCCCCCCCACCCGGTCGCCCGCGCCCTGGTCGAGGGCGATCAGGTGAGCGGCTTCACCGTGCTCGAGACTCCCGGACACTCGCGCGGGCACCTCGCCTACTGGCGCGCCTCCGACGGCGTCCTGATCCTCGGGGACGTGCTCCACAACGTCAACGTCAGGACTGGGATTCCGGGCTTGCACGAGCCGCCAGCGATCCTCACGCCGGACCCGGCGCGCAACCGTTCCTCCGCGCGCAGGCTGGCCGAGTTGAGGCCGCGCCTTACCTGCTTCGGCCACGGCGCGCCGCTGCGCGACCCCGGCGAGCTCGCCGACTTCGTCGCGCGGCTGCCCGACTGAGCGCGGCTGCTCAGCGCACGATCACCTCGCCGAGCGCCTCATCGATCGCGGCGAGCGTGTCCGCGCCGAGCACCACGCCGGAAGCCGACGCGTTCGCGTGCACCTGCTCGGGGCGGCTCGCGCCGACGATCGCCGCGGCCACGTTGTGCTGGCGCAGTACCCACGCGAGCGCGAGCTGGACCATCGTCAGGCCGGCCTCCTCGGCGATCGGCCTCAGCCGCTGCACCGCCTCGAGCACGCGCGGCTCGACGAGCCGGCCGATGAAGGCGCTCATGCTCTCGCTCGCCGCCCTGGAATCGGCGGGGGGCGGCTCGCCGGGGCGGTACTTACCCGTGAGCACGCCCTGGCCCAGCGGCGACCACACGATCTGGGAGATACCCTCCCGTTCGCACAGCGGGATCACCTGCGCCTCGGGAGCGCGCCACAGCATCGAGTACTGCGGCTGGCTCGAGACCCACCGCTGGACGCCGGGCAGCGCGAGCGACTGTTCGATCTTCTCGGCCGGCCACTCGCTGAAGCCGATATGGCGCGCCTTGCCCGCGCGCACCACTTCGCTCAGCGCCGCCATCGTCTCCTCCAGGGGCGTGTCCTCGTCGTAGCGGTGGCATTGGTACAGGTCGATGTAGTCGGTCCGCAGCCGCGCCAGCGAGGCGTCCAGCTGCTTGTGGATCTGCGCGGCCGACAGGCCTCGATCGCTGTCCGACATCGGGAAGTACAGCTTCGTGGCCAGTACGTATGAGGAGCGATCGTGCCCCGCGAGCACCTCGCCCAGCAGCGTCTCTGCAGCGCCGCGCCCATAGACGTTGGCGGTGTCGATGAAGTTGATGCCCGCCTCGAAGGCCGCCTCCACACAGGCTTTCGCCCGCTCCCGCTCCACTCCGCCGGAGTACGTCAGCCACGAACCGAGGCTGATCTCTGAGACCTGTATGTCGCTGCTGCCGAGCTTGCGCAGGTTCATGTCGGGATCACACTACCCTCTAGGCGATGTCCGCGATCGATCCCGATCTGCGTATTCGCTCCGTAGCGCTAGATGTGAGCGACCTGCCGCGAAGCACCGACTTCTACAGGCGCGTGCTCGGGCTTCCGCTCGTCGCGCGCGAGGAGCACGAAGCGCGGCTGGGCACCGATCCCGAGCGCCCCGCGCTCGTGCTGTCCGACATCACGTCTTCCACGCCCCTCCCTCCGGGCGCCACCGGCCTGTACCACGTGGCCTGGCTGCACCCCTCTCGCGCGTCGCTCGCGGAGACCGTGCAGCGGGTCGCCGTCGCCGGCTGGCCGTTTGAGGGCGCCGCCGACCACGGCGTCTCGGAGGCCCTGTACCTGAGCGATCCCGACGGCCTCGGAATCGAGGTCTATGTGGACCGTCCGCGCGAGCAGTGGGAGCGGCCCGCGGACGGACGCGGCGTGAGGATGGCCACCTTGCCGCTCGACCTGGATGACCTACTCGAGCAGGCCACGCGCGAGCCCGACGCGGCGATCGCGCCCGGTACGGGCGTGGGACACGTGCACCTGAAGGTCTCCGATGTCCCCCGCGCCGCCACCTTCTACCGCGACGCGCTCGGCCTGGAGGAGCAGGCACAGCTCCCGTCGGCCGCGTTCCTCGCGGCCGACGGCTACCACCACCACATCGGCCTGAACTCGTGGCAAAGTGAGGGCGCGGCGGCGGCCCCGCAGACCGCGCCGGGGTTGCGGCGCATCGAGTTCGAGCTCAGCAACTCGGAAGCTCTCGACGCGCTCGAGCGCACCCTCGTCGAGGCCCACTCGCAGCCCCTGCTCGCGCGCAGCGCGAGCGGCGAGCTGTCCGTGCGCGACCCCGACGGTCAGCTGCTCACGTTCGCAGTGTCTTAGGCAGCGCTCAGGCGGGCAAGCTGCACGCGCGAGAGCTCGAGCTCGGTGCAGGCCAGCAGCTCCGCCAGCTGCTCGGGCGAGGTGGCACTCGCGATCGGAGCCAGGACCGTGGGCTGGGCCAGCAGCCAGGCGAGCGCGACGGCCGCGAGCGAGGTGTGGTGCGCCGCGGCAACGTCGTCGAGCGCGTCGAGCACCGCGAAGCCGCGCTCGTTGAAGTAGGCCTCGCGCACGCCGGCCGCCCGCGGGCTGTCGATCTGGCCGCCATCGCGGCGGTACTTGCCGGTGAGAAAGCCCCGCGCGAGTCCGAAATAGGGAATGCACGCGAGCCCATGGCGCTCGCACACGCCCGCGAGCTCTCCCTCATAGTCGCGACGCTCCACCAGGTTGTAGTGCGGCTGGAGGGCCACGTATGAGGCCATGCCGTCAGTCCGCCCGACGCTCAGGGCCTCCTCCAGGCGGGCCGCGCCGTAGTTCGAGGCGCCAGCGTGGCGGATCTTGCCCTCGCGGATGAGCCCGTCGAACGCGCCGAGCGTCTCTGGCAGCGGCGTGTCGGGGTCGTCCCGGTGGGCGTAGTAGAGGTCAACCGTGTCGATGCCGAGCCTGCCGAGTGAGCCGTCGATGCCCCGCCTGATCGTCGCCTGTGAGAGCCCCGGGAGGTCTGCGGCGATGCCGACCTTGGTGGCGATCACGAGCTCCTCACGGTTTCCGCGCGAGGCGATCCAGCGGCCGATGATCCGCTCGGACTCGCCCGATCCGCCAGATCCTCGACGACCGTAGCTGTCAGACGTGTCGATGAAGTTCCCGCCTGTCTGGAAGTAGGCGTCGAGCACCGCGAACGAGCGCTCCTCGTCGATCGTCCAGCCAAAGACGTTCCCGCCAAGGCACAGCGGAAAGACGTCCAGGTCGGTGTCGCCGAGGCGCTCGATGCGATCAGGGTAACCGCCCGCCAACCGCGCCGCGCTCAGCTTAGAAGTCGTCTGGTGGTCTCTCGCCCTCGGGGCGGATCGGCTTTTCAGGGCCGAGCGTCATCGCCATTCCGATGACCATCACCAGGACGAGCAGGCCGACAACCACGACTGCGAGTGCAAGCAGCCCGATGTTGGAGAAGATGGTTCCGCCTGCGATGACCACGAGCAGACCGACCATCGCGGGAACGCCGAACACCTGCGTACCGAACACGCGGTAGAGACCCCAACCGACGAGGCCGAGCGCCAGCACATAAGCACCGACGTTGGCCAGAGCTTCAAGCAGTTCGCTCACACTCGGAGGGTAGCGCCGCCGCTCAGTTCGGTGGGTCGGACGAGGACGTGCTCGGCGCCAGGCAACGGGTCTCTACCGTCGCCTCCCCGCCGCGAAGCTCTGTACTGGCGGGGCAACAGCGCGCATGCTCGACCCCACCTCGGCGCCCTCGGTGCCATCCTCGGCTGCGGCTGTGGCTGCATGGCCGGCGGATGGCGCGGCGTGCTCGGTCCCCGGTAGGCGGTGTACGCGCGCGGCGCGATCGACGTCCTCCCCCTCCACGCCGCCGGACAGGAAGCGCTCGAGCGGAGCGAGCTCGCGCACGATCACGTTGACGACCCCCTGCGCGCGCTCCAGAGCACCTCTGGCGAGCAGCAGCGGCTCCGCTCGCGCCAGCTGGCGGTGGCGCTCGTAGACCGCCTTTCCCACGATCAGGTTGACCGTGCCGAACTCGTCCTCGAACAGCAGGAACATCGTCCCCTTCGCCGTCCCCGGCCGCTGCCTGGCGATCACCAGCCCCGCCACCGCCACCTGACAGCCCGTGGGCAGCCGGGGGAGCTGCGCGCTGGTGGCAAGCATCGGTACGGTCAGCCGCCCGCGTAGGATCGCCAGCGCGTGATCGCCGATGGTCACGCCGCTGGTGGAGTAGTCGGCGATCAGCCGCTGCCAGCGCCCCAGCGGACGCAGCTGCGGCGCCGCCGGCAGCTCCAGGGGGAGCGCGAGCTGAGTCGCCTCCCCCGCGCCCGCCGTCTCGGCCGGCGTAGCCACCCCCAGCTGCCACAGGGCCGCGCGCCGGTCGCGTCCGCCGAGCGGCGCCGACCCAGTCGTGAGGCCATCGCAGGCGCCCGACCAGGCCAGCTGCTCGAGCGTGCCGCGTCTGCAGCCAGCGCGCCCGGCGAGCTCGCCGAGGCTGGTGAAAGGTCCATTTCGCTCACGCTCGGCCACCAGCCCGTGCGCTTCTGCGCTCGCCACATCCTTGACGTAACCCAGGCCCAGGCGCACGCCTCCGTGCTCGACTGTGCACTGCACCTGTGAGGCGTTGACGTCGAGCCCAAGCACGGGAATGGCGATCCCCCGATTTTCGGCCTCGTGGACGAGACTGTCGGGAGCGTAGAAGCCCATCGGCTGCTCGTTCAGCAGCGCGCACAGGAACTCCGCGCCATAGTGGACCCGCAGCCACGTCGACTGGTAGGCGAGTAGGCCGAACGCGGCGCTGTGGGCCTTGGGGAAGCCAAAGCCGGCGAAGCCCTCAACCATCCCCCACACGCGCTCCGCCGTCTGCCTACTGGCGCCCACGTGGCGCATCGCCCCCTCGACGAAGAGCTCGCGGTGGCGCTGGATCATCTCCTGCGAGCGCTTACGGCTCATCGCCCTGCGCAGGCCCGCCGCCTCGCCCGGACCGAAGCCCGCGAAGGCTTCCGCCACCTGCATCACCTGGTCCTGGAAGATGATCGTGCCGAGCGTCTCCGACAGGGCCGACTCGAGCGCCGGATGCTCGTAGGGGATCCGATACGAGGGATCCTCACGCAGGCGCTGGAGCCGCTCGATGTAGGGGTTGATCGCCCCACCCTGGATCGGGCCCGGCCGCACGATCGCGACCTGGATCGTCAGGTCCTCGAGGTTGCGCGGACGGGTGCGCAACAGCGACTGCATCTGCGCGCGGCTCTCGATCTGGAAGACACCGACCGTATCGGCCGCGCGGATCGCCCTGAAGGTGTGGGGATCGTCGAACGCTATGCGGGAGAGGTCGATGCGCTCCCCGTGCACGCGCGCGATCTCCTCCACGCAGCGCTCCACCGCCGACAGCATTCCCAGGCCCAGCAGGTCGATCTTTAGGAAGCCCGCGTCCGCGCACGAGTCCTTGTCCCACTGGACCATCTGCCTGCCCTCCATCGCGGCTGGCACGACCGGACAGCAGTCGATCAGCGGCCTGGTCGCGATGACCATCCCACCGGAGTGCTGGGAGAGGTGACGGGGCAGCCCTTGGGCCTGCTCGACCAGATGCGCCAACCACCGCCAGCGACCCCCCCGCGAGGCGGCGATGCCGTGCTCGGCACCCGGGCGGGCGGGTCCATATACGTCGGAGCCCCTGGCCAAGCGCTCGATCTCGCCGGCGGGCAGGCCGAGCACCTTGCCCAGCTCGCGGATCGCCCCGCGCGCGCGGAAAGTCGGAAAGGCTGCTACCAGCGCCGCGCGATCGTGCCCGTAGTGCTCGTGCACGCGCGGGATCAGCCGCTCGCGGATGTCACGCGGGAAGTCCAGGTCGATGTCGGGCAGCCCGTGCAGGTCCTCGTGTAGGAAGCGCCCCAGCGCCAACTTGTTCGCGACCGGGTCGATGTGGGAGAGCCCGGTCAAGTAGCACACCAGCGAGGAGACCGAGGATCCCCGTCCGCGCCCCGGCGCCAGCAGCGCTCGTACCGAGTCGGGCCCGCGGACCTCCAGGGCGACTTCGCGCGCCAGCTCGATCATGTCGTGGTGGAGTAGGAAGAAGCCCGCCAGCCCGAGCTGCTCGATCACGCGCAGCTCCTGCTCCAGACGCGCACCGGCCTCCGCACGAGCGCCGCGTGCCCCGGCGGGAGGGTGGGCAGGATCCGATCCGTAGCGCTCGTCCAGCCGCACCCGACACAGCTCGGCCAGGCGGCGCGAGGAACCCTCCTCCTCCTCGGCCCCCGGATAGCGGTAGCCGAGGTCCTTGGTCAAGTCGAATGTCAGCTGCTCAGCCAGCCGCAGGGTCTCGCGGACCGCATCGGGATGGTCGGCGAAGCGGCTGACCATCGCCTGGGGTGTGCTCATCACGTGGCTGTGGTTGCCACGGCGCAACGGCTCACAGGCATCGAGCACGGCGTGGTGGCGAAGCGCTACGAATGCATCCTGCAGCTCGGCCCTGGCGCGCGTGTGTGCGTGGACATCACCGGTGGCCACACATCTAATCCCCAAGCGCCGGGCGTGCGCCACAAGCGCGCGGTTGCGGGTGCGATCGTCGCGGGCATATGGACGCTGCAGCTCCACGTAGAGGCCCTCCGGGCCGAACGCGTCGAGCAGGCGCCGGGCCATGCGCTCGTCGTGGACGCCGCGCCGACCGAGCACAGATCGCTCGGCACAGCCCGTCAGGCAGACGAGTCCCTCGGCGTGGTCGATCACTGCCTGCACGTCCACCGACGGTTCGGCGCGCTCGCGCCGATGCGAGGAATCGCGAGTGTGTGCGTGGGCGAGGGTGATGATCCGACACAGGTTGCTCCAGCCGCGCTCGTCGCGCACAAGCAGCGTGAGATGGCAGGTCCCGCTCACCCCGGCCGACTCCGTCCCGGCGCCATCGCCGAGGTAGGTGCCGGCGATGGCGGGCTCGAGGACCACGTCGATCTCTGCGCCATGGATCGCCCTCACCCCATGCTCCGCCGCAGCCTGGGCCAGCTCCATCGAGCCGGAGACCGAGTTGTGGTCGGTCAGCGCGAGCGTCGTGTGGCCCAGCTCGCTCGCACGCTGCGTCAGCTCATGTGGCAGCGAGACGCCGTCCAGGAACGAGTACGCCGAGTGGCAGTGCAGCTCTATATACGGCGGTGTTCCCGAGCGGCTCATCTCACTGCACGAACCAGCGACCTGAGCGCAGGTCGTGGAAGACGACCACGTTGCGCCCGCGCTCGCCCACGAGCTCCCAGTAGCGGCGACGCAGCGGCTCGGAGGTCCACCAGCGGTCCTCCACCAGCCAGGACTCACGCAGCGACTCGATCGCTTCACCGTTCACCTCGGCCGGCATGCCATCGGGGCGGGCGGGGTCCAATCGCACGCGCGCGGACCGGGGAGCGTTCAGCGCGCGTGCCATGGCGCGGGTCATCGCTCCGGGATGGGCGCAAGCACCACCCGCCGCTCGGGCACGCGCGAGTCGGGATCCACGCAGACGGCCCGCAGCGCCGCATCCTGCCCCGCCACGGCGCGCACCTGGGCGATGGCCTCCCGCAGGCGTGCAGCGTGGGCGGCGCGGTGGGCGGGGGACCGGACGGTGGCCTCATCCAACAGCGCGCCCTGCTCGCTGGCCGGGGGCCCGAAGCGCTCGACGGCCAGCCCCAACGTGGCGGCCGGCGCTGGGAGCGCCAGCAGTCGTACCGATAGCGCCAGCCAGATGCGCTCGGGGTCCGAGAGCGCCTGGCGGAAAACCACGCGCTCGCGCCAGCCGCCGCCTGCGGCCAGCCGCGCGGAGAGCGTGGCGACGCGCAGCGTGCGTCCACGTCGCTCGGGCCGGGCCAGCAGCCGATTCACCAGCACGCCCAGCACGCGCTTCAGCGCCGTGCCGGAGCTCGCATCGCCGACCTCCATCGACTCCTCCAGGCGCTCTTCGACGCGACGCACCTGCAACGGGCTGTCCTCGCCGCAGGCCAGCCGGTGGGCGAGCGCGCCAGCCGCCCCGAAGCGGTCAGTGAGTGCCGGGCGCCCCAGCCTCGCCAGCTCGCCGAGCGTGCGCACGCCGAGGCGAGCGAGCGGCTGCAGCAGCACCGCGGTCTCCTCTCGGAAGCCGAGCAGGTCGATCGGCCGACCGGCGAGCCAGCGCCGGGCGTTCCTGCCGTCCAGCACGAGCGGGCGGCGCGAGCGCGCCGCCAGGGCGCCCGCCAGCGCGCAGAAGCGCGTCGGCCCGGCCCCCATGCGCGCGGGACGCTCACCGATCACAGATCGGCTGGCGCGCCGGGCGGCGGCGATCGTCGCCTCGTGCGTGCCGTGAATCCCGCGCAGGGCGCCGGCCTCGAAGTAGGCGAGCCCCGGGCTGGCCGGCTCGACGGCCGCGCCGATAGATTCCAGAGCGCGCAGCGCTGCCTCCCAGACCTCGGCCACACGCACCGGGTCACCGGGCACGAGGACGAGGTCGGGGCAGCGGGCGAGCGCCTCACCGAGAGCCATCCCGCCAGCCACGCCACGGGCTTCCGCGGCTCCCGAGACCTCTCCCACGCGCTGATCGCCGCCGACGATGGGCGCCACCGCCAGTGCCCGCCCTGCCAAGGTCTGCTGAGCGATCTGCGACCCCTCACCGGCGGTCACTGCCAGCTCGAAGTGAGGGATGTAGACGCAGACGATCATGCGAACACATGTTCGCATACGGCCCCGTCTGCGTCAATCTTGGAGGACGAGAATGCGTTTCAGACGCGCAGCACTTCAACGGAGGAGAACGTCGAGAAATCGTCGTCCTGCGTTACCACGACGACGCCATGCCGAAGCGCGGTCGCGGCGATCCAGGCGTCGTGTCTGCGCAGCTTCCGGCCTGCGTCCAGCTCGTGAGCTGCGATGCGCGCGAAACAGGAGGCGGTTTGTGCATCGACCGCCAGCAGCCTGTACGCGCTGCGGACACGCGCGAGGGTGGCGATGCGGCGCGCGCGGGTGTCGGTGTCCTGCGCTCGAAGCACGCCGAGCTCCAGCTCTGCGGCCGTGATCACGGACACCGCGATCCTCTCCGGCAACTCGCCCAGCTCACGCCCGGTCTCTTGCGCGACGAACACCGACGTGTCGGCGAGCCCGCGTTTCACAGGTCCTCTACGAGCGCTCCGCGCACATCGGCGAGATCAGCCAGCAGCCCCTCGTCTGCGGGCGCCTCGCGAACGATCTCGCGCAGCACGGTCGAGGGCGCCCACGGATCGCGCTGCTCTATGTGCGGCACGATGTCGGCCACGGGATCGTGGTTGACGGTCAAGGTCAACCGCTCGCCGGCTCGCACGGCCGCAACAACATCAGCCGTGCTGTTGCGAAGATCGCGAACAGAGATGTTTCGGGCCATGTGCACTACCGTAGCACAAGAGTGCTACATGCTCAATCCATCGTCAGCGGGCCCTCGGCCGATCCGCTCAGGAACTGGTGCACGAACGGGTTCTCCGAGGAGAACATCCTCGCCGCGTCGCCCGCCTCTACGATCCGGCCCCGCCATAGCAGAGCGATGTACTCGCCGATCTGCCGCGCCGAGGCGATGTTGTGGGTCACGACGAGGTAGGTGCCCCTGTGGATGGTGTGCATCTCCTGGATCAGTTCGCACAGCAGTGCTGTGCGCACCGGGTCCAGCCCCGAGTCGGGCTCGTCGAAGATCACGATGTCCGGTTCCATCACCAGCGCCCGCGCGAACCCTGCACGCTTGCGCATGCCGCCAGAGAGCTGCGAGGGCGCGTAGTCCATCGCGTCCGCCAGCCCGACGTCGGTCAGCCGCTCCGAGACGCGCTCTGCGATCTGGCCCTCGGAGAAGTCCGTGTGCTGGCGCATCGGGAAGGCGACGTTGTCGAACACCGACATCGATCCGAACAGCGCGCCGTCCTGAAAGAGCACGCCGATTTTGCGGCGGAGCGCCAGCAGCTTGGGCATCGTCAGGCTCGGCACAGACTGCCCCTGCACGATGAGGTCGCCCGAGTCGGGAAACATCAGCCCGATGATGTGCTTGATCAGCACGCTCTTGCCGGTGCCCGACGGACCCAGCACGACCGTGATCGTGTCGTCGGGGAAGGCTACATTCAGCCCGTTGAGGACCGGGACCCCCCCGAGGCGCTTGTGCACGTCAATGCAGCGGATCGACCAGTTGCCGACGTCCGGGTCGCCCGCGAGCTCGAGCTCGCTCGAAGTGGTACTCGAAGTGGTCATCACGCTGGTCGGTCATTTGCCCGAGTACACCACATGCGGGAACTGGCTCGTCTGGCCGTTGAACGTGAACGGGCCCTGCTGGATGCACGGAGGCGCGAGTACGGCGTTTTCGGTCCCCGGCTTGTTGGCGACTTTGAACTGGATGATCTGTTCGATGATGCTTTCGGAGATCGTTTCGTTGGGCGGACCGCTGACCGAGGGAGCGGAGTTCGCGCAGGCGCTGGCGCTGAACACCGGGAGTCCGGTGGCGAGCTGGCGGTAGGTTCCGGGCAGGGGGTAGGCGTTCGAGCGGTCGGTGCCGATTCGGTTGGGGTAGATCGCGAGGCTCTCGGGGCTGAGGACCGCCATCGTCGTCAGATAGTGCTGCTTGGGGCCTTTGTTTGCGACGTTGCTGTTGCCCAGGCTCGCCTGCGACGCGGCCGTGATGTTGGCGAAGAACGCCTGTAGCTCGGGCACGTACTCCCCGGTGAACTGCAGGAAGGGAGCGAGGTTGTGCAGCACCGGCCTAAGATTTTCGAGCACCGGGACGCTCAGGTCGAGCGTCGTCTTGACGTCCGGCAGGCCCTTCTTGGCGGCCTTCGTCAGCGGCCCGAGTTCCGTGAGGAACTTGTCGAGTTCCGGCGCGAACGGCTTGGCCGCCTGGACCAGCGCCGACAGCTGGCGCTCGGTCGGGCGGAATTCTTCCAGGTACGGACTGGCAAGGTTGGCGAAGCTGTCGATTTCCTTCAGCGCAACGGTCGAGTTGTGCTCGAACGCGGGCAGCAATTGGAAGGCTTCGGCGAATGCCTGGCTGCCTTCGGCGGCGGCGCGGAAGGTGTGTTCGCCGTTGACGATCAGCCCTTCGAGCTGGTGGTCGCGACCGGCGAGCGCGTTGAAGACCACACCTGTGTTGTGCACCAGCGCCCGCACCGCCCCTTCCTGGGAATCGAGGATGGTGACGAGCTTGTTGGCGTGTTCGACGAACGGTTCGAGCTGGGAGAAGGACGCGTTGATTTCTTCTCCGCGGCCGTTGATCCCTTGCGCGACGGTCTGCTGCCAGATCTGGAAGTCGCGCCTGGTCTTGGCGTCGAACGCCGAAAGGATGTCGTCGAGGGTCACCGACCGTTCGACCTGGCTGTTGGGCAGCTGCTGCCCGTCGGGCAGGAACGGTCCGTACTGGCTCTGGGGAATCAGCTGCACGTAGGTCTCTCCCAGCAGCGTCTTCTGGCGCAGGATCGCGTGCACGTTGGCGCGCACGGGCGCGTACTGACCGGCGATTTCGAGCGTCGCGTGGGTGCGGCCGTCCTTGCCGAGGCTGAGCGCGACGACGTGTCCGATGTCCACGCCGCTGATGCGCACGTCAGACTGTTCAGCGAGCGCGAGCGTGCGTGGGAAGGCGACGGTGATGCGGTAGCCCTTCGGCTTCAGCGGCAGCGGGCCGCCGAAGGACTCCCACAGGAACATCAGCAGCCCGAAGCAGCTGAGCACGAACAGGATGATCACCAGGATGTTGCCAAACGTGGGCGCGCGCTTCTGCATCTCAGCTCTTTCCCCCAAACGGATGCGCTTCGAGGCCCGAGAACAGGCCGCCGCCGGCCGGCACCTTCGTGTGAGTGCGCTCGCTCGCGGCGCCGGCTGCCGGTCCCAGGATGCCCTCGTTTTTGCATTCTTCCTTGGTCGGGGGCTTGAGCAGCCCGACCAGGAGGTTCACGGTCGGGTTGACTTCTGAGACGCCTTTGAGGAGCGGCAGGATTTCGCAGTTGAAGTACACGAGGCTGCGGCCGAGAGGACCGTGAGCGTCGGCGGAGCTGACCACGCTGTTGATGTTGTGGTTGGCCCAGTCGAGGAAGAACAGGAAGCCGCCCTTGCTGGGTCCCGGGTTGTACGCGAGCTCGTTGAAGAATTCGTTCAGCACCGAGAAGGTGCTCGCGAGTTTCGGGAACGCTTCGTCCAGCTGCTTGGTGGAGGGCGCCAGTTCGTTGACGACCGGCAGAATTTCGCGCGCAAACGGGCGGATCTGGTTCTTGAAGATCGGCGTCGTCGCCTTCGCCAGGCTTTCTGTCGCCGCGTTGGCAGGAGCGAGTGCGTTGGCGAAGGGCAGCAGCTTGTTCAGCGTCGGCCCGACGACGGCGGAGGCCGTGCCCAGCTTGCCGAGACCCACAGCAGTCTTGTGCAGCGCGCCGGGCAGCAGGTGCAGCGTGCTCTGCAGGTTGGCGTCCTCTTGGGCGAAGGTCTGGAACACGGCGTTGGCCGAGTCGACGAGCTCCGCCAGCTGCTTGTCCTTGCCGCCCAGCGCTTCCATCAGCAGGCGGAAGTTGTGGATCGAGCGCGCGATGTTTTCGTGGCGAATTTCCAGCTGCTGGGAGATTTCCTGGCCGAGGCGGGCGGTCGGCGCGAAGCGCTTGAACGTCGCCGAGAGAGCCTTCCCGTTGTGGTTGAGACCTTCGCCGGCGCCGGCGAGCAGCTCCTGCAGGTAGTAGCGCGTTTCGGCGTCCAGCCCAGCGAGGAATTCATCGAAGTTGACGTTTGGAGCGGTCTGCGACAGTGGGATCACTTCGCCGCTGTTGAGCTTGCCGGCGGATGGCGTGCCCGGGCTGACCTCGACCGTGATGTCCTGCAGCTGGGTCTTGGGGCGCAGCAGCAGCGTCGCGTTGCGGTAGAACCGCGCGTATTTGGGGACCACTTTCATGGTCACGATCGCCACGCCCTGATGCAGGTCCACGCTCGCGATTTCGCCGATCTTTGCGCCGGCGATCGTGACCGCCTGCCCCTGGCCGGGGGTGACCGCCTGAGCCGTCTGGAATTCGGCCTTGAGCGTGTAGTAGCTGCGGCCGAGGACGGGCACCCAGCCCGGCAGCTTGAAGTTCTCGTGCGCGAGGATGTAGCCGCCGACGGCCGCCGCGATCACGATCATCGTGACGACCGCCAGGAACGCTGAGCGGTAGCGCTCGATCTGATCGCGGACGCTCAGCCCGCCTTCGTGACCCTCGGTGGGCGTCATCCTTGGCTCCCGTCGGCTGGGCCCTGCGAGAGGGGGCCGTTGAAGTTCGGCAGCGCCTGCGTATAGCACGGCACGAGCGGCCTATACGGCGGCTCTTCGGCCGGGTAGGCCGGGCGCGTGCCCAGCGGCGTAAGCGGGGAGCGGGCGAGCAGCTGCAGCCCTTTCAGGTTGGTGCCGAGCACAGACGTCGGCTGCGAGCGCAGCGTCTGCCCGCTGTTGCCGATCAGGAACTTGACCATCGGACCGTTGCCGTCGAAGCTCTGGCCGATGCCGGCAAGGCCGACGAGGCTGTACCAGAATTCCTTGTAGTCCTCGACGCCGCTGGTGGCTGCGCTGTCCTGGAGCTTGGTGTTGCCGGCCGGATAGATCACTTTGGTCTGACATTTGTTGAACAGTTCCGCCTGCTGGTAGACCGGGACCTGTTCGCTCAGGAGTTTCGCGAGCTGCGGCATCGCCGCCGCGAGCCCCGAGGCGACGCCGCCAACCTCGCTCGGTGCGAGCGAGGCCTGCACCTGTTCGATCCACGGCAGCACCGCCGTGACCATCGCCGGCGTCGACTTGACGCCGGGCAGGATGGCGTGCGCGAAGGCCTTGGTGGGCGGGAACGAGGCATCGAGCTGCGCGAGACCGCGGTCGATCTTGCCCAATGAGCTGGGGAGCTGCGCCACGGTGGCGGTGACGCTTGCGGCCTGCGTCGCGAAGGCCGCAAAGAAGGTATTGAAGTTGCCGATCAGTTCGCTCAGCTGCTGCTCGTGAACGTTGAGCGCCGCCGTCACTTTGCCGACTCCGGCGATCAGTTTGGAGAGGTCGTGCGGGTCGGTGCCGCCGATCGCCTGGTTGATGACCGCGCCGCCGCGCAGCGCTGAGGGCCCGCGAAAGTAGGCCCGGTTGAGCGCTTGGGCAGCGTTCAACCCGTGCACTTCGGGGTCCTGTTCGGCGTTTTCTGCTGGACCGGGCTTGACCGTCAGCGCTTCGCCGTAGTAGATCAGGAAGTTCTGCAGGTTGGCGCGGGTGTCGGTGTTCAGCGCGTCGAGCACCTGGTCGAGCTGCACCGGATCTGAGGTCTGGGTGATCGGGACCGTGTACCCCGAGGACACGGTGCGCGCGCTCGGGCTGCCCGGCTGCATTTCGATGAACCAGTTGCCTTCGAGGAAGATCCGCGGGCGGATCTTCAGCGTCGCGTCGGTGTGGATCGGCAGCCCGCGCGATTCGATTTCCATGCTCACCAGGCCGGCGTTGCCCTCGCGCTTGATCGAGCTGACCGTGCCGACGTCGACACCCGCGATCCGCACCGGCGACTTGGAATGGATGTTGACCGCGGTCGCGAACACCGCGTTCAGGCGGAAGCCGTGTTTGAACGGGACGCGCTTGGTGAAGCCAAAATAGGTCACGAGCGCGAGGATTACGATCACGATCAGCCCGAAGCGCACCGGGTTCGAGCGCTGCAGCTCGACGACCGGCACCTCATCGCGTCGGCGCAGCCAGCGCAGCCGGCTCATTTGCCCGTCCCCTTCCCCAGCCCGAGGGCTTTGAGCGTTTCAGGCGGGTAGGTTTCGCCAAACATGTTCTGTTCGCGGCTCGTCAGTTCGCGGTTGCTCGATACGTCGCCGGGGGGCAGGTTGCCGATCGCGGCCTGGCCGGGCACGTAGTTCTCGTTGCCGGCTTCGCACACTTTCGGCTGGCCCGGCCCGCCGGTGTTCGGATAGGGGTTGATGTGGAGGTGGTTGTTGTCGATCGTGCCGGGGGCGGCGGTCTTGGACGCTTTTTCGATCGACGGGCCGTTGGCGGGCGCCGAGGACGGATAGCCCTCGTTGTTGGGTCCCGTCGGCGCGAGCACGAAGCCGGCGCGTGCCAGCGTTCCGATGCCGACGTTCTCGGACTGCAGGCTCGCGAGGTTGCGGAACGCGAGCGTCCAGTAGTTGCAGTACGCCTGCGAGGGCGCGATCCCCGCAAGCAGCGGGTTGCCGACTTCGAGGGTCTGCGTGAGGGCTTCCAAGCTCAGCGGCACGATCGGGTTCTGGACGAATTCCGCCAGTGCCTGCGAGGCGTCGGCGATCTCCTTGTTCAGCGCGGTTGCGGCGGCCAGGTTGACGGCGCCTTCGCTGAAGGCGTGTCCCAGCGTCGGCGCGACCGTCACCAGCGCGCTCGCGGTGGGATGCAGCAGGCGCATGAACTCGGTGGCGTTCTCGACGAACGGCGCCTGGTGCGGGAACGAGTAGATCGCCTGTTCGAGCGAGGCGGGGCCTCCCTCCGTCGCCGCTTCCAGCGACGGCGTGACGCTGGCGAAGGCCGTGAAGAACGTGTCCAGGTCGCTGTAGTAGTTCGCCTGCGCCTGCGCGACGGGGGCCGACTGCGAGGCCACGCGGTCCAGGGCGATGAAGAACTCGCGCAGCGCCGTCTCGGGCGCGGCCAGGTTGTGCAGCACGGGCACTGCCTTCGTTACCAGTGGCCGCAGTTCCGCGATCGTGTTGTTCAGGCCGAGCCCCCTGCTCGCCAAGCCGTCGCCGAAGTTGATGGTGCTGACCTTCAGCGCGGTCCGCGTTTTGTGATTGAACATATTGAATAGTTCATCTATATTGACGGGTTCGCGCGTATGGTCGGCCGGGATCGTCTGGCCGGCCTTCAGCTTCTGCTGAGAGACGCCCTTTTCCAGTTCGAGGTACTTCAGGCCGATCGCCGACACCGACTGCACGACCGCTTTCGTGTCGGCCGGCAGCGGCTCGACGCCCTTTTCGAGCTTGAGGTCGGCGATCGCGGTGATCCGCCCGGTGGATTGACTCTGGTGGATCGAGAGCCCGCTGACGAGCCCCACGCGCGTGCCCGCGATGCGCACCTGATTGGTGGGCTGCAGGCCCGAGCCCTCGGGCAGTTCGACGTTGATGTTGTAGGTGGGGACGAACGGCAGCCCGTTGTTGGCGTTGTAGGACAGGAAAACGGCCACGACCACGATCAGCGTCGTGACGGCGCCGATCAGCAGCGGGCTGCCGGCGAGGGAGTTGCGCCGGCGCCGGTTCATCAGGGGGTCTCCGACGGGTCGCAGCTCAGCAGTTCGCCGTCCACGAACGGCGAGGAGCCGTCGGCGGCCGGTTGCGTGGCCCCTCCCGGGCAGCGGCGCAGTTGGCCGGTCTTCAGGCCTTCCAGGGCCTGCTGCGGGCTCGTTGGGGTGAGGTTATTGCCCTTACCGAGTTTGAAGTCGGGCAGGATCGGGTTGGCACGGACGTAGTGACCGTCGGCGTCGTAGTAGGCGGCCGCCTGGCCGAAGCTGCGCAGGGTGCCCGCGAGGTCCGGCGAGTAGGGGCCGAAGAACGCGGTGATCGGCACCGATTCCTGCAGCGCGGTGACGGCGGCCGGCGAAGCGGTCGACAGGGTCTGGGCGAGCACCGGGATCACGCGCACCAGGTCGGTGAGGTCGTTGTTGGGTCCGGGGCGACTGACCACCAGGTTGAAGTTGTGCACCACCGGCGTGGCCGTGGTGACGAGCGGTCGCAGACGTTCGAACAGCGTCGTCAGCGGCACGGTCGTGGGCTTCGCCGCTTCGACCAGTTGGGTGAGCGCGGCGAGCGTCGAAGGCAGCCCGGCGAGCGTGACGTTACCCTGGCGCAGCGTCACGGGCAGCTGTTTCAGGCCCTGCGCGAGCTGGGTCTGCTGCGAGCCGATCGCCCGGAAGGTCGTGTTCGAGTTTTCGGTCAGGTCGGTCAGGGGTTCCGCGCGCGCGGCGATTGTCGTCACCGCCTTGGCCGTTTCCACGAGGAAGCTCGTGAACGTCTTCTGGTCGCGCACGAGCTCGGAGAAGAAGTGGTCGGTGGCGTTGAAGAAGGGCGGGAAGTATTCGGTGACTTCGCCGATCTGAGGACCGGCTCCCGCGACCTGTTCGGCCGACCCTTGGATGAACTGCTGCAGACCTTTGCGCGTCGCCGGGTTGAGCGTGTTGAACAGCTGGTCGAGGTCGGTGACTTCGCGGGTCGCGCTCGCCGGCAGCGTCGCGCCGCTGGCCAGCGGCGCGTTGCTGTTGGGCGCCGGCGTCAGCTGTATGTAGCGGTTCGCCACGCTCGACAGCGACGGCACTCTGACCTGGGCGACCGTGCCTTCGTGCAGGGGGGCGAGCGAGGAGTCGACGTGAATCGTGATGCGGGCCTTGAAGTCGTGGGTCAGTTCGATGTTCGTGACGCTCCCGACCGGCACTCCGCCGACCTGCACCTGGTCCCCCTTCACGAGCTGGTCGGCTTCGTTGAAGATCAGGTGGTAAGTGGCTCCGCCGCTGCTGCCGAACACGAGGTAGGCGACGATCAGCACGACCAGCGCGAGCGCCCCCACCGCGATGATCCGCCCGCGCCGCGAGCGCGGCGAGCCCACGCGGGGGACGGGGCCGGACGGGCTCGGCGGCGGCGGGGGGGGCGGCGCCGCGGGCGGGCTGGGGGGGCTAGTTGTGGCCACCGGTTTCCCCTCTGGCGTTCGCAGCCGATTCGCCCGGGCTGTCAGCGATGGCGGCAGCCGCGTGCCCACTGCCGACCGTCGGGTCGGGGATCTCGCCCAGGCGGGCCACCAGCTTGATCCACCCGCTCGACGTGAGCCCCGAGGCGGACACGCCAGCGGCGTGCGCGAGCCCCCCTTCGGGTGAGTCGAAGGCGATCTGGATTGCAGTGCGCGCGCGCGGGCTGGAGAGCGTGCCGGCGGCGCCCGGGTAGCTCATCAGGCTGACGATCCGCTGCGGCCTGGAGAGGCCCTGGAGCATCAGCAGCTTGCGCACGGTGTCGTCGGCGATCGAGCCCGGTCCCTGGTGGCCGGCGATCGGGATGCCGTTGACGGCGGTGATGTCCACGGTCTCGTGGCTGGCGCTCGCCGGCGCGTTGGCAGCGAGCGCGGCAGGCGTTGAGCCGGCGCACGGCAGCGCCGACACCGTCGGTCGCAGGCCCGAGACCGACAGATACTCGAGCATCCCCAGCACGCGCTTGTCGACCCTTCCCTCCTGCACGTCCGATCGTCCGCACTTCCCGAGCTGGACGCCGCCGTCGTGCAGCACCTGCGGCTCGAGTTGCTGCTTTGACTCGAGCAGCACCTGCCCGACGGTCGGCGATGTTGCCAGGAACGGGTTCTCACCGCGGGCCCTGAAGATCGAGGTGTTCTTCGAGCGCCACCCACCCGTCGAGGATCGGCTTGGGATCGATCAACGGAGCGCCAACGCCGCTCGGGCGGATCTGGAAGAGGATGTGCGGGGCGGCTTCGCTCGCGGCGGCCGTGGCGTTCGTGCTGGCGCCGACATGGCCGAGCACCGTCCCTGAGATCACCTGCACGCCCGCGAGCAGCGGATGCAGGTAGACCTCGTTGGGGCCTGCCGTGAACATTCGCAGCTTCGTGCGCTGCGTTGGCGGCGAAGGCGCCGGCCGCAGGGCCGGGGACGGTGGCGCGGAGCTCGGGGCAGCTTCCAGACCAGCTGCGGCACCCAGAGCGAGCCCCGAGACGGCTGCGGCCTCGGACAGTGGTGAACGTGACTGCGCGCCCGCCGTCGCCGGACCGCTCGGCGCCGGTTCGGCCTTGGCGCCGGACCGGGCGATCCGCGCGCTGAGCGCCGTGTGAACGTGCGGCTCGAGCACCGGGTATACCGGCGCCACGTCGCCGAGCTGCGCGTAGGTGTAGGTGTTGCCGTACGCGTCGCGCAGCGAGATGAAGCGTCCAAGCGAGGGCGAGTCGCCGATCTGCACGATTTCCCCGTCCTGGACCGCGACCACGGGAGCGCCTGCCTGCGAGTAGATCGTGGTGCCGACGAGCGTCTTCTCCGGCCCCGAGCCGCCGGTGGAGACGGTCGTGAAGCCGTCGCTGAAGTGCGACGCCGCGTACACCGGGAAACGGGCCTCGGTGAGACCGGTGATCGCGCCGAGCAATTCTGAAGGCGTGCCGCCGAGTAGCTGGGCTCGCAACATCACTGATTCCACATACTGCTGCGAGTGGTTGTAGGAGTAGACGGCCGCCCTGATGTTCGCGTCGCCCCCGGCCGCCCGCAGGTAGCGGGCCGCGGTGAAGATCGCGTCGGCCGGGTTGTAGGGGTCCTTGAAGCCGTCGCCGTTGGCGTCGACGCCGTACTGGGCCCACTCGGAGGGGAGGAACTGCATCCAGCCCTCGGCGCCTGCACTGGAGACGCTCAGGTCGCGCCCGTAGTCGGTCTCGACCTCATTGATCGCGGCGAGCACCTGCCACGGGATTCCGTAGGCCGTACCGGCTGCCTGGAAGATCGGCAGCAGGAACGGCGGGATCTGGAAGCTTTCGATGAAGAACCCGGGGAAGCCCGCGATCGAGGACTGCAGGGCGAACGGCAGCGGCGGGGTCAGCGTCGAGGGCGACGGCGCTCGCTGCTTGGCGCGCGCGCCCGGCGAGGAGGAGCCTTCGCTCGTGCCAGCCGCCCCGCTGCCGCGCGTCGCCGTGGGTTTCGTGTGTGCGCGGCGCTTCGCCGGCGAGCCGCTCGGACTCGCGCTCTGGGAGTGCTGCGCCTGCACCTGGGGCGGGGCGGCTTCCGTCGTGCCCGAGCTCGCCGGCGGCTGAGCCGCTCCGGTCGAGGTGGTCGTCGGCGGCGCAGCCGCTTCGGGCGCTGGCGAGGCGGACGTCCCTTCAGCCGGCGGAGCAGACGTGGTGGTGGTCGTGGTGTTGGCGGGTTCGCTCGCAAGGCTCGCCGCCGGCACGCACAACGCCAGTCCTGCCAGAGCGAGCGCTGGAAGCAGCAGCCGGAGGATGCGCCGTCGCCGAGTCATCACGTCATTCGTTGCCGAGGAGGTAGTTGAGCAATAGTCCACCGGCTTCCGTGCCGCCGGCCGAGGGCGTGTAGTAGGTCGTGCCCGCCGAAGAGCCGCCGACGGGCTGCGCGCTGGACCCCGAGCCGCCGGAGGAGCCCAGGCTCGCGAGTTCGCTGGCAGTGGGAGCTGAGCCCGGGTATTTCGCGAGCGCCTGTGCCGGCGTGGCGCCTTTGATGACAGCAAGCGTCCGCGCCATCACCAGGCTCGTGGTGCTTGGGTTGATCGCGGCGGACGCCGTCGCAGGAGGGCCCGAGCTGAACAGTTTGTGGGGGCACCCGGGGGCGGGTTTGACGGCGTAGGTCAGGCACAGCGTGCCGATACCTTCCGTCCGCAGGAAGTGGCCAAGCGCGTCATAGCCGTTGGACGAGCCTGCGCCCAGGAAGATGAAGTCCATGATGCGCTCCAACCCGCCGGTGTCGCGCAGGCTGGTGAGCAGTTCGGAGATGTTGCCGGTGAACGGCAACGCTGCGCTCCCGAGCAATTTGAGCTGGGCGAGCAGCGGCTTGGTCGCCACGATCGCCGGCCCGGACCGCCTGGCGGTGCTGCCGACGCTCTCGAAGAACTTGGTCGAGCTCTTTGAGAAGCCGGGGAGACTCGTGAACGTCTTGTTGATGCCGGGAGCGGCGACGGCGAGGTTGGTGAAGACCGGCGTGGTCTGTTCGGCGAAGCGCTCGACGCGTTCCATCGCCGGGCCCAGCTGCCTGAGGAAGGGCGGAAACAGCTGCAGGTTGCGGGCCAGGGCGCCGCGCGTCGCGGCGCTCGCCTGCGCGACCTTGTTGGCCTGGACGATGAAGTCGGCGACCCTGCCGCGGACGGCGGCGAGCGGGGCCAGCGCCGTGTCGGAGTCGACCGCGAGCTGGGACAGGACTTTGTTCTCGCCCACCAGGATGGCGAGCACCTTGTCGAGTTCCTGAAGGGCCGGGTTGGCGCGTCGGATCACGGCATTGAGGTCGCTTCCACGCCCAGCCAGGCCGGCGCCCAGTTCGTTGATTATGAGGGTGAGGCGCTCGCGTTCGGGCAGGCGCGTGATGTCGCCGAGCAGGTCGATGTCGACCGGGCTGTGGGTGTTCTGCACGGGGAGCAGATACTGCCCTTCGCCTTCCAGGCCGGACGGGATCTGCTTGAGCGGCGGCGGCAGCGGCGTGCCTTCGACGCGTGGCTGCGTTGGCACGCAGTCGACGTACTTCTCGCCGATCAGCGCCTGTGGGCGGACCGTGCAGCTCGCGTCGGCGCGGAAGTCCTGGAAGCCAGGGCTTTCGATGTTCAGCACGACCGCTGCCTTGGCCTGAGGCGTCGGCGTGACCGACCCGACGGCGCCGACCTTCACGCCGTCGATCTTTACGTCCTCGCCGGAGATGATGTTGCCGGCGTCGTCGAAGATCGCGCGCACCGTGTAGGTGTGGTTGGAGCCCCCCGCCGAGGCCGCGAGCAGGACGAGGACCGCGAGCGCGGCGACGCCGAGGAAGCCGGCGATGCCGGCCACCAATCTCCTCCGTCCCACGATCTCAGTCCTCACCCCGATCCTTCCTTGCAGGTCTACAGCGAGGCGGGCGACCCCACCGTCCGTGGAGGCCGCCCGTCACGCTCTGCGTTGCCGAGATCACGCCCTCACGGGCGCTAGCTCCGCGTGGTCAGCTACTTCTTTGGGCACGGCGCCTTGTAGGTCACAGGCACGGTCTCCGGTTTGCTCGTTTCGCCGTTTTCCGCGAAGATCACTTCCGACTTCACCGGGAAGCCGCCTTTCGGGCACTTCGTGGGGAGCCGGCCGTAGTAGATCGTTTTCCCGTGCGACTTGTACGCCGAGCCGGCCTTGACGCTGATCGACTTGACCGACGCGTACGGCGCCCCAGGCACGCTCGCGACGAGCGGCACTTCGGTGATGAGCTCCGGGCCATAGCCTTTACCGCCGCCGAGGTTGACGTAGTGGCCGTTGGAGACGATTTCGATCGAGGTCGGCGAGTGGCCGTCGGCGAAGAACTCCAGACCACCGCCCGGCGCGTAGAAGGACGAGAGTTCCAAGCCCTCTTCGACTCGTTCGCTGCCGAACGTGACGAAGCCCTCCACTTTGCCGATCGGCCCGGCAGCCGAGCCTTTCGGACACTTGACCGGTCCGAACTGTTCGAGCGTCGCCTTCGAGCAGCTCGGGAAACCGGTCGTGTGCAGTTTCGTGCCGGTCGGCAGATAGAAGTTGACGCCGATGATCGGTGGCGGCGAGCCCTGGTATTCGGTCCCCGAGATCGTGAATTCGGCCTGGACGGCCGCGCCGGCTCCGAGGATGTTGCCGGTGCCCGGGAAGCCTGGGATCGGCACGGCCTCCGCTTTGAGCGTGACGGTCGGCGCAGCCGAAGCGGCGCCCGGCAGCGCCAGCAAGGCAAGGCCGAGGACGGCAAGACAGGTGGATGCTCTGCGCATCAGATTTTTCTCCTCTTTTGATGGACAGGTCCGCCTCGATCCGGGTAGCTCCGGAGCCATGCCGGTCCGGCGACATCGAGATCCCCGGCGACTCACCGGGGAACAGCGGCGACTTTTCTGTCATAAACCATATAGGCCGCAGTCGATGCGTTCAAGTTGCAAGAGCGGACGAGTCGAGCGGCTGACGAGCTCGGCAGCTCGTTTGCCGCTCCTCCAGACACGCGCCACCCGCAGCCCCGCAACCCCGCGAACAGCCCGCAGGCTCGGGGAACAATGAAGCTGAACTGGAGGGTCAGTGTTTGTCGAGGGCGCGAGCGGGCGTGCCGGCGCGTGCGAGTCCCAGGCCACGCGCGCCGCGCGGGAGGTGGCGCCTCGTTGGCTTATGGGCGATGATCCTGGACCGTTGCCGTCACCGAGGAGGACCGAATGGACTTCGAGCCCAGCCAGCGCTGTTCTGAATTCAAAGAGCGCCTCACGGCGTTCATGGACGAGCACATCTACCCGGCGGAGGCGGTATACGAGCGTCAGCTGCGCGAGTCGGGCGACCCTCACCACCAGCCGCAGGTGATCGAGGAGCTCAAGGTCCGCGCGCGCGAGAGCGGGCTTTGGAACATGTTCTTGCCGGACCCCGAGCAGGGCGCGGGTCTGTCGAACACCGACTACGCGCCCCTCGCGGAGATCCTCGGACGCTCGCGCATCGCCTCCGAGGCCTGCAACTGCTCCGCGCCCGACACCGGCAACATGGAGGTGCTGCACCAGTTCGGCACGCCCGAGCAGAACGACCGCTGGCTACGACCGCTGCTGGAGGGCGAGATCCGCTCGTCGTTCGCGATGACCGAGCCCGACGTCGCGAGCTCGGATGCGACCAACATCGCGATGCGCATCGAACGCGACGGCGAGCACTACGTGCTCAACGGTCGCAAGTGGTGGACCTCGGGCGCATACCACCCCCACTGCCGGATCATGATCGTGATGGGCAAGACCAAGACCGAGGGGCCCAGGCACAGGCAGCAGAGCATGATCCTCGTGCCCTTCGACACCCCCGGCGTCAAGATCCTGCGCAACCTGCCGGTGTTCGGCTACGACGACCAGGAGGGCCACGCGGAAGTCGACTTCGCGGACGTGCGCGTACCCGCCTCCAACCTGATAGCGGATGAGGGCGACGGCTTCACGATCGCCCAGGCACGCCTCGGGCCCGGGCGGATCCACCACTGCATGCGCGCGCTCGGCGCCGCCGAGCGCGCGCTCGAGGCGATGTGCAAGCGAGCGATCTCGCGTGTGACCTTTGGGCAGCCGATCGCGATGCGCGGCAACATCCAGGACTGGATCGCCGAGTCGCGCGTGGAAATCGAGATGGCCCGCCTGCTGACGCTGAAGGCGGCCTGGCTGATGGACACGGTCGGCAACCGTCACGCCCGCACGGAGATCGCGGCGATCAAGGTGGCGGCGCCGAACGTCGCCCTGAAGGTGGTCGATCGCGCGATTCAGGTGCACGGGGGAGCGGGCGTGTCGGACGACTTCTGGCTCGCCGCCGCGTATGCGCACCTGCGCACCCTGCGGCTGGCCGACGGTCCCGACGAGGTGCACAAGCTCTCGATCGCGCGGCGCGAGCTCGCGCCGTACGTACCGCGCGAGGGGTAGCTCGGGCGGTCAGGGAAGCTGGAGGGAACTTGAGCGAGCTCATCTTTGGCGAGCGCCCGGCCCGCGGCGAGGCGCACGGCTTGCTCGTCCTGAGCCACGGCCGCGGCGCCGACGAGCACGATCTGCTGCCGCTCGCCGAAGTGCTCGACCCCCAGCGTCGCCTGCACGTGGTCACGCCCCGCGCTCCCCTGACGCTGGCGGGATCGCCGGGTTACCACTGGTACCTGGTGCCGCGCGTCGGCACTCCCGATCCCGACACGTTCAACGCCGCGTACGAGCAGCTCGCGGCTCTGCACGACGAGCTGTGGGCGCGGACCGGGATCGAGCCCGCTCGGACCGTTCTGGGCGGCTTCTCGATGGGGACGGTCATGAGCTACGCCCTCGGGCTCGGGCCTGGCCGCCCGAGCCCAGGGGGAATCCTCGCCTTCTCGGGCTTCCTGCCCACCGTCGAGGGCTGGCGGGCGGACCTCGCGAGCCGCACCGGTCTGCCGGTGTTCATCGCCCACGGACAGCACGACCAGGTGATAGATGTCGGCTTCGCGCGCCGCGCGCGGGAGCTGCTCGAGGCGGAGGGCCTGCGGGTCTCCTACCACGAGTCCGAGGCGGGGCACCACATCGATCCGCGCGAGCTGCCTGCCGCGCTGGCGTGGGTGCAGCGGACCTTGCCGCCTGCCGCGATCCCCGACTCGCGAGCAAACGAGCGTGGAAGGGCCTAATGTTGAGCACCGCAGCAGGCAAGGTCTGCGAGCAGGAGGGGAACCAACGTCAACCGCAGCGGTCAATGGGCAGCGCTCGTCAAGGCGGGACCTGAGGGTCCTGATCGTGGGTGCCGGCTTCGGCGGGATCGCCGCGGCGATCGAGCTTCGCCGGCACGGGATCACCAACGTGACGATCCTCGAGAAGGCTCCGGACCTGGGCGGTACCTGGTTCTACAACAGCTACCCCGGTGCCGCGTGCGACGTCCCGAGCCATCTGTACTCGTTCTCGTTCGCCCAGCGACGCAACTGGTCGCAGCTGTGCTCTCCGCAGGCTGAGATCCACGCCTACCTGCACGAGGTGGCGCGCGCGCAGAGGGTCGATCGCCTCGTGATCACGAACAGCACCGTCACGGCGTGCGCATGGGACTCGGCGAGCTGCCGCTGGAGCGTGGAGACCGCAGAGGGAGCCACGCATCAGGCCGACGCCCTGATCCTGGCGACGGGGCAGCTGCATCAGCCCTCGCGGCCGCGAATCGCGGGCGCCGAGACGTTCGCCGGTCACAGCTTCCACTCGGCGGAATGGGATCACGCGTATCCCCTCAGGGGCAAGCGCGTAGCCGTAATCGGCACAGGAGCCAGCGCCGTCCAGTTCATTCCCGAGATCGCGCCAGAGGTCGGACACCTGACCGTCTTTCAGCGCAGCGGAAACTGGTTTCTGCCGCGCAAGAACCGGCGCTACCCGCCGCTGGCGAGGGCGGCGTTCGAACGCGTCCCCGGCCTGCAGGCGTTCCGGCGCAGGTTCGTATTCGAGTACACCGAGTCGCTCACGCTGGCGATACGTCACCCGCGGACGGTCGGACGCGTCGCCGCGGTGCGTTCGGCCGCGTTCATGCGCTCCCAGCTCAAGGACCCGCAGATTCGTCGTAAGGCTTGGCCGGAGTACACGTTCGGCTGCAAGCGCATCCTGTTCAGCTCCTACTACCTGCCGGCGCTGCAACGTTCGAACGTGACGCTCGTCACCGACGCGATCGCGAGCATGACGCCCGCCGGGATCGTCACGGCCGACGGCGCGCTGCGCGAGCTCGACTGCGTCATCTGGGCGACCGGCTTCAAGACCAACGACTTCATGTTCCCGATGCCGATCACCGGCAGCGAAGGGCTCAGCCTGCACGAGCGATGGTCGGGCGGCGCGCACGCGCACCTTGGCATCTGCGTTCCCGGCTTCCCGAACATGTTCCTGATGTACGGGCCGAACACGAACACGTCGGGCGGATCGATCCTCGTCTACCTCGAGGCCCAGGCTGTGTACGTGCGCCAGGCCCTGCAGCAGCTACGCGGCCGCGGCGCCGGCGCGATCGACGTGCGCGCAGAGGTCGAGGCCGCCAGCGACCGCGCGCTGCAGGCGCGCTTTGCCGGCACGGCGTGGACGCAGTGCGACTCCTGGTACCGCGACGAGCAGGGGCGGATCGTGGCCAACTGGCCCGGCTACATGCGCGAGTACCTCGAGCGGACCGCTCAGCTGGACGCAGCCGAGTACCAGTTCGCAGCTGTCCCGGACCGGGCGACGCTCACGCGCGCCTAGACAGCGGAAGGCATCCATGTACGACTACGTGATCGTGGGCGCAGGATCGGCCGGCTGTGTGCTTGCGAACCGCCTCTCAGAGGACCCCGCGGCGAGGGTGTTGCTGCTCGAGGCGGGAGGCAAGGACCGTTCGCTGAAGATCAAGATCCCGGCGGCGTTCCCGGAACAGTTCCATACCAAGCTCGACTGGGACTACGCGACCGAGCCCGAGCCTCACGTCGAGGGTCGCTCGCTGTATATGCCGCGCGGGAAGATGCTCGGTGGGAGTAGCTCGATGAACGCGATGCTGTATGTCCGAGGGCGCCCGCTGGACTACGACGGCTGGGCCGCGCAGGGTGCCCCAGGCTGGGCGTATGCGGACGTGCTTCCGTACTTCATCAAGGCCGAGGACAACGTGCGCGGCCCGTCCGAGTACCACGGCGTCGGGGGTCCGCTGCGCGTCAGCGAGCAGCGCTCGCCGCGGCCGATGAACCGCCGGCTGCTGGCCGCCAGCGAGGCGGCGGGCATCCCGCGCATCGCCGACTACAACGGCCCCGAGCAGGACGGCGTCTCGATGCTCCAGGTCACACAGAGGAACGGTCGTCGCTTCAGCGCCGCCGACGGCTACCTGCGCCCGGCGCTCACACGGCCGAACCTCGAGGTCCGCACGCACGTCACAGTGCTGGGCGTCGAGCTCGAGGGCGACCGTGCCGTGGGCGTGCGCCTGCGCAAGGGTCGCGGCGGCGTGGAGGTCGTCCGTTGCGCGCGCGAGGTGCTGCTGTCGGCCGGCGCAATCGGCTCGCCGCAGCTCCTGCTGCTCTCAGGTGTCGGAGCGCCGGCCGAGCTGAAGGCCGCCGGCGTGGAGCTCCGGCACGAGCTTCCGGGCGTCGGTCGCAACCTGCAGGACCACCCGTTCCTGACCGTGATCTGGGAAGTCTCAGACCGGAACACCCTGTACGGCGCCGACAAGCCGAAGCCGCTGGCGGAGTGGCTGCTGCGCAAATCGGGCAAGCTCAGCTCGACCGTGGCCGAGGTCGTCGCGTTCACCCGCACGCGCGGCGGGCTGCCGGCCGCGGACATCCAGTTCCACATGGGCGCCGCCTACTTCGAAGACCACGGAGCGGAGACGTATGAGGGTCACTGCATGGTGATCGCGCCCGTGCTCGTCTCGCCGAAGGCGCGCGGCCAGGTGTGGCTGCGCTCGTCCGACCCCACGGACAAGCCCCGGATCATCACGAACACGCTGTCCGAGCCCGAGGACGTCGCGTCGATGATCGCGGGCACGCGTCTGGCACGGGAGATCGCCGCGCAGGCGCCGTTGAAGGAGATCATCGTCGAGGAGCTCAAGCCCGGCGGCGGGGCCGTCGAGGACGGAGAGCTCGAAGCCGACCTGCGCAGGCGCCTGATGCTGATCTACCACCCGGTTGGCACGGCCCGGATGAGCGACACCCACCACGAGGCGGTGGTCGACTCCCGGCTGCAGGTGCACGGCCTGCAGGGCCTGCGCGTGGTCGACGCATCGATCATGCCGACGATCACCGGCGGCAACACCAACGCCCCCACGATCATGATCGCCGAGCGGGGGGCGGATCTGATCCGCGGCTCGGCGTGAGCCTCTCGATCAACTACCAGCGCGAGGGCGAAGGCCCGCCCCTGGTCCTGCTCCACGGCGTCGGCCACCACTGGCAGGCGTGGGAACCGGTGATCGATCGGCTCGCAGATGAGTTCGACGTGATCGCGTGCGACTCCCCCGGCTTCGGCCGCTCCGCCGCGCTGCCGGCTTTGATCGAGCCCACGGTCCCCGCGTACGTGGACGCGTTCGAGTGGTTCTTCGCGGAGCTCGGCCTCGAGCGCCCACACGTGGCGGGCAACTCGATGGGCGGCGCGATCGCGCTGGAGCTGGCTCGCGGCCGAGCGATTCGATCGGTGAGCGCTTTCTCCCCGGCGGGCTTCTGGACCCCCGCCGAACTGCGCTTCTGCCAGCTCTCGCTCGCAGCGCTGGGCGGGATCCCCGGCGCGATACGCCCGGCGGTCGAGACGCTGGCGCGCACCCGCGCGGGGCGCGTGGCGCTGTTCTCGCAGACGTTCGGCTACCCCTTGCGACTGCCCGCGGAGGAGGCCGTCGCGACGCTCAGGGACGCATGGGCCTCCCCATCCCTGGCGCGCGCCGTCGAGGCCTTCCGCCACTACAGCTTCGCCGCCCCCGAGCAGCTGCGCGGCACGCCGGTGACGATCGCGTGGGGCAATCGTGACCTGCTGCTCCCATATCGGCTGCAGGCGCCGCGAGCCCGCGCGATGCTGCCGTGGGCGACCCACGTGACCCTGGGCGCCGGGCACGTGCCGTTCTTCGACGATCCGGCCGCTGTCGCCGCGGTGATCCGCGCCCGCGCGCACTCCGCGGCGGCCACGGAGCAGCGTCCCTCGCCAAGCCACGGGCCCAGCGCCACAGCCTGAGCCGACCAGCGCGTGTAACGCGCGGGGCGCTCGCGGGACTGAACGTTGCACGTCCGTCCCCAAACCCGAGGAGAACCTGCAATGAAAGCTATGACTCGTGTTGGCCTCGCGGCGCTCGCCGCGGCGGCTGTCCTGGCCAGCGTGGCGTCCGCGTCGGCGCTCGCGGCCGGCGCAAATCACTCCGTGTTCGTCCAGACGGACAACACGACGGGCAACCAGGTGGTCGCCTACGACCGCGCCGCCGACGGCACCCTCACCCAGGCCGGCGTCTACAACAGCGGCGGGCTCGGTGGCGTGCTCACCGGGTCGGAAGTCGATCACCTCGCGTCACAGGGCGCGCTCACATACGACGACGAAAATGGCCTGCTCTACGCCGTCAACGCGGGCAGCAACACGATCTCCGTCTTTGCGGTGTTCGGCGACCGCCTCGCGCTGCGCCAGGTGATCAGCTCGGGTGGAGTGTTCCCGGTCAGCGTCACCGCCCGCGAGGGAAGCGTGTATGTGCTGAACGCCGAGGAAGGCGGATCGCTCCAGGGCTACGTGGTGGCATCGGGGCGCTTGGTCGCGATCCCCGGATCGAACCGCGCGCTCGGCCTGCCCACCGAAACGCCGCAGTTCACGCACACGCCGGGCCAGGTCGCCTTCTCACCGGACGGCTCGCAGCTGATCGTCACCACGAAGGCCAACGGCAACGACATCGACGTGTTCAAGGTCAAGCCGCTCGGCGGGCTGTCGAAGACGCCGGTCGTGAACGCCGAGCCAGGCACGGTCCCGTTCGCGGTGACGTTCGACAAGGACGGGAACCTGCTCGTGGCCGAGGGCGGCACGAACTCGCTGGCGAGCTTCCAGCTGAACGAAAACGGGACGGTCGCGCAGCTCGACTCGGTCGCCACGGGCCAGGCCGCGACGTGCTGGGTCGTCCGCGCAGGGAGCCATTTCTACGCCTCCAACGCGGGCAGCGCCTCGCTCTCCGGCTTCCAGTCGAGCTTGGGCGGACAGCTGCTCACGCTGTTGGGAAACACCGAAACCGACGCCGGCACCGTCGACGCCTCGGTGACGGGCGACGGTCGCTTCCTGTACGTGCAGGCGGGCGCCGCGGGGATCGTGGACGAGTTCGCGGTCGGGCCGCAGGGCGCGCTGAGCAAAGTCGGATCGATCACCGCCCCCGAAGCCATTGGCGGCGAGGGTATCGTCGCCCACTAGCGAGCCAACCGCAGCGGGCTGCGGCGCCCCAGGGCGTCGTAGCCTGCGCGGCAAGCGATGAACGGCATGGCCGGTGTCTCCTATGTTCTCCGCAACCTCCCAGCGTGCGCGTGGGATTGATCCCGTCGATCGCGACGCGGCGTCGCGCCCGGGATATGGGCGCGACGGCGGACGCGGACGGCGAGCTGCTCGCGCGGCTGCGCGCTGGCGACGAGCAGGCATTCGTCCTGCTGGTCGCCCGCCACCACGCCGCGATGCTGCGCATCGCGCGTTCTTTCGTCGCGAGCACGGCGGTCGCGGAGGAGGTGGTGCAGGACACATGGCTGGGCGTCTTGCGCGGGCTGGAGGGGTTCGCCGGGCGCTCGTCCTTCAAGACATGGATCTGGCGGATCCTCGTCAACCGGGCCAGGAGCACCGGGATGCGTGAGCATCGAACCGTCGCCGTCGGCGACGCAGGTCCGGCGGTGGACCGGGCGCGGTTCGACGCGTCCGGAGCGTGGATGTCACCGCCACAGCACTGGATCGAGGACAGCGATGATCGAATGCTGGCGCAGGCGCTGGCGAACCCGATCAAGACCGCGCTGCGCGCGCTCCCAGAGCGCCAGCGCGAGGTCGTCCTACTGCGGGATGTCGACGGACTGAGCGGCGACGAGGTGTGCGAGGTGCTCGAGATCAGCGAGGCCAACCAAAGAGTCCTGTTGCACCGAGGGCGCAGTCGCCTGCGCCAGGCCTTGGAAACCGAGATGGCCGTCCGATGATCTTGGCGCACCGCAACGAGCTGGTCTGTCAGCAGATGGTCGAGCTGATCACCGACTACCTGGAGGGCGCGTTGAGGCGCTCGCAGCGGCGACGCTTCGAGCGGCACCTGAGCGGCTGCGAGCACTGCACGGAGTACCTCGAGCAGATGCGCGCCACGATCCGACTCACGGGTCGCCTGCGAGCAGAGGATCTCTCGCCCGAGATGCGTCAGGAGTTCGCAGCTCTGTACCGGCGCTGGCGCGCGGAAGGCGAGTGAGACGCAAGCGCTCGGAATGCGGGTGAGCTCGGACGCCGCCGGTGCAGCCCGACCCGGGAGCGTCGAGACGGCCGCCGCCGAGACTAGCTGGCCGCGTCCTGCTTGGCCCGCTCGATGCGGGCGAGCACGTCGGCGCCGAGCACGGCGTCGAGCTCGAGCTGCGCGGTGGCCATCACGCGACCGAGCATCATGTACTGCCCGATCACGAGCAGGAGCTGCGTGATCTGCGCAGGCGTGAAGCGTGCGCTCATCGAAGCGAACGTCGCGTCGTCGGGGGTCGCGTCGAGGACCACCTGGGTGGTGAAGCGGAGGACGAGGCGGCCGTCCTCGCCGAGCACGTCGGCGTCGACATCGTCTGCCTCGAGCGCCGCGACGTGTGCGCGCGAGCCGCCGACGGCGAGCAGGATCGGCACGTGTTGGGCCCACTCGTACTCTGCGCCGGGCGTCAGCCGCGCGACGCGGAGGATCGCCAGCTCGCGCAGCAGCGGATCAAACCAGCGCGCGTCGAGGCAGTCGCCCCCGAAGCGCAGCCAGTTGACGAACGTGCCCTGGGCGTTGGCGACCGTCGCGAACACCGCCAGCGGCGGCAGGCGCTCCAGAGCGGAGCGCACGCGCGGCTCGGCATCCGCGGGGTCGAGGGGAGGTATACGGGCCATGATCGGGCGGGTGGGAGGTCGTCGCGGTTGCTCGACCGCCGTCCCTTCCAGCATGATCGCATTCACGCAGTGCGCGCGCTGCTGCCGGCACTGAGTGCCGTCGCGGCGGGCTCGCGCGCTGCGCGGCCCTCGGACGCCTTCACGCGCCGACGCGCGCGGCGGCGGTGATCTAGCGGCGTTTCTTGTGGGCCGTGCTCCTGTGCGTCGAGCTCTTGTGCGCTGCCTTTGTGGCGCGATAGCGTTTCCGGGCATGCTTTTCGCAAGTGGCGCGCCTGGCCTTCTTCTTGTAGCGCTTGCACGCCTTCAGGGCCTTGGCGAGCAGCTGCGCCCGCGTCAGCTTGACGGCTTTGGAGTCCTTGACGCCCCCACAGCCGGTCACCGCGATGTTCGTTGTTTGGTTGATGACGGCGCCGTTCTGGCCGGTTATCTCGGTCGGCATCTGCAGGCTCGCTTTGCAGAGGCTGTATTCCTCGCGTTCGGGGACGTTGGGCGTAAGCACGCCGTGCGGGCCGGCGGGCAGCACGGTTTCAAACACCGTAAACGGGGCGTCGGGGGCGGATTCAAAGCGCGAGTAGGTCACACCGGCTTTGATGTCGGTCTTGCCATCCAACAGCAGCGTGATGCCTTCACCCTGGAGCACGAACTCCACATCCGGGAACGCCGCACCACCATGAGACACGAGGTACGCGGGGCCTGAGAGCGGGTTTGAGAGCACCGGCGTGTGGATCGTCGCGTTACCGATCACCGAGTCTTCGTTGCAGGACGCGGGGTTGGCGTTGAAGGTCGCTTCGGTGCACGCTTTCTGCAGCGTCGACAGGCGCGATGACAGCGCCACCGGCAGCGCCAGATCGACTTTCGCGATCCCCGCCTGCGCCACACCACTCGGCCCGACGCCGCCGGAGGTGACCGTCACCGCGAGGCTCGTCCCGTTGGCTTTGCTACCGCGCCCACCCGCGACCGCCGACAGCTTCGGCGCGAACGGCAGGCTCGGACAGCCAGTGACCCCGAACGGCGAGGACACTTCGGCGCTGGCACCTTCAGCGCCCGAGACGGTGCCTTTGATGCTCATCGGGCTGCAGTTGGTCGGGTTGAACTGGAAGCCCTGACGATTGACGTCCACCAGCACGCGTTTGAGCTGCAGCGGGATGCCCCGCAGCTGCGTCGGCAACGCGTCTGAGACGATCGTCACCGACGCGTTTTCCGGGTCGATGTAAAGCTTCGAGCGGACCGTAACCGTCCCCAGGTTAAACGGCCCCGCGACGGCCGGCGAGACGATCTCAAGACCAAACGGCGCACCACCATACGCGCCCGTTATATAGACCTTGCCCCCGCTCTCCACGTACGGTTCGGGGCCGAGGCCCGCGACCGCGGTCGCTTCCCCCACCTGGCTTTCCGGCGAGCATTCATCCCTCGCCGCCTGCGGTTCCTCACACAACCTCACCGACGACAGCAGCGCAGCGACTCCCGGCGGCAGATGCATCGAAACCGAGCTCAACGCCTGATCACCATCCGGACGCGCCAATTCCAGCTGAAAGCCCGTGAACGCCCCCGCCTGAGCGCTCGTACTCTCCGCGCTGAACCCCGGCGAGAACGCCAGCGAGCCAGCCGGGCACCCCCCGCCATACGCGCCCGAGCGGATTTCAAATTCTTCTGCCGCAGAAGACAGGTTTACGGTGCCGGTTCCCGACCACGGCGTAAACGATGCCTGTGTGCCATAGGCGCCGCAGCGCGCCGGGGTGCTCACAGACCCCCTCGCGCCACCAAACAATTCCAGCTTCAGATCTTCAAAGGGCACCTGCGGCGCATTCGTGAACGTCGTCGCGACCCGCAGCGAGCCTTCGCTCAGTTCGCCCTTCCCCGCGAGCTTCACGAGCACACCCGACACGGGGTCTTCGGCGACGATGTACAGCGCGACGAGCGAGCCAAAGGGGTTCCTGCCCGCTTCTTCAGTGAGGCGCCGGTGAGGCCAGGTACACCGCCCCTTCCAGTTCGTGGGAGAGCAACGGCGTCTTGATATGCACCAACCCCACCTTCGACGCCACCGGACACGACGCCTGGGAGCCCGTGAACTCCTGCGTCTGCGTCGCCGCGTTCAACCCCACATAGCCAACCTGCGCCTCCGAACACGCCTGTAGCCCATTCGCCGCAGCAGGGCTCAACTCCACCCCTTCGGGTAGCGTCACGGTCGTATCGCGCACGTCGGCCTCGGCGAGCCCGCCCGCTTCAAGCGTGGTCTTCTGCGGCACTTCGACATTCACGCTCAACCCAGTCGGCGTGCTCGCCGTGTGCACTTCCGGCGTCACCTTGGTCGACGGGGTGAACGGCAGCTGGTTGCAGCCATCGATGCCAAGTGCCTGGCCGGTGGCGCTCGTCCACGCGTATTCTTCGGAGAGGAAGCTTCCGGGCGTCGCCCATGAGTCTGCTTCCAGCGAGGATGTCAGCGGTTCCCTGGTCGGGTTTGGGGGGCACGAGGTCGGCAGTGTCAGAAACGGCTGCTGAGGTACTTCGCTGGAGGTGGGGCAGGGTTTGCCGATTTGCTTCGCGTATTCGCCGCCAGCGACGCATTCCCAGCCGCGTGACTGGTTGTGGCGCGAGTCGCCGGGGACACCCCACAGCGTCACTTGGCTGCTCAGGAGTCCGGCGACCTGCGTTGCGTTGTTGACACTCGCGACGACCCCGTAGTCGCGGCCGGTGCGGACCGAGGTGTCGATGATGATCGGGACCTTGCCGATCACCACGAGGCCGAAGCGCGCAGGCTCGCCCTGGGCTGGCGCGAGGTTGAACACCGGCACCGTCTTGGTCACGACGTGCGCGAGCGGTTCGTTGACGGTGACGGTTGCGACGCCGACGACCGAGCTCGGGGAGCAGAGGTTGGCTTCTTCGACGAACGCACTGAAGGCCGTCATCGAGCATTGCGATGCGGCGTTCGGGTTGCCGATCAGCCCGGGCGGGAGGTTGAAGCGCAGGTCCTTGGGCAGCGCGATTGGCTGGCGTACCACCGTCTGGTTGAGGACCAGCGTTGTGGCGAGCTGGAATGGGTGCGAGCCAGCCTGTGTCGCGGGTGTTCCTTCGGCATCGAGCGGTAGCAGTTCGTAGCTCTGCACACCGAACGGGATCGGTTCGCCGCTGACCGTCACGCGCTGGGTGCTCGAGACCTTGGGTGCTCCACCACCTTCCACGCTCATTTCCTGCGGCAGCGAGGTCACGGTGCCTTTCGGCTCCGTGACCTTCACTTCGATCGGGACCTCCAGCCGTTCGTAGGGATTGACGACTCCCGTGTAGGTGCATTTGACGAGCGTGGTGATCGAGCATTCCACTGGGATCCCGTGCCTGATGGTCGTGGGGATGCCGGTCGCGGTCAGCCCTTCGGGGAGTTTGTCGGTGATGATGATCGGAGTTTTGCTGGCGTTGATCGTCGCGTCGCTGAGGTTGCTCGCGACGACGAAGATCTCTCCGTTGCCTTCGGGCGGTAGGTAGGTTGGTGCGACTTCCGAGTTGATCCGCCACCAAGGTGTTTCGGCGAACGCGGGTGCTGCCCCGGCGAGCGCGAGCGTGAGCGCACCCGCGAGCACAACCAGCCACCGGGGGAGCAGGCGCGTCGATCGAGCGGCGGGTGCAGGCCGTGGAACGCTCATCGTCCGCTCCTTCCCTTCGAAGGAGCTCTGGAGGATCTCCTCGCGTTTGCGCTCTTGCTGGCCTTTGTCTTGGGGCCGTAGAGCTTGCGGGCGTGTGTTTGGCAGGCTTGGCGCTTGTTCTTGGAGTGGGGGTAGTGTTTCTCGCAGGCCTTCAGCGCGTGCGCGAGCTTCTGGGCTTGGGTCAGTGGTTTTGTGCTGGGTTTGGTGTCTGTGGGGTCTTGTTTGGCGGGTGCGGGGATGTTGTCGGTGCCGGTGACGTTCGCGCTGCCGGATGGGCCGCTCGGTGCTTGCTGGGCGGGCGAGGCTGGGCGGCATCCTTCGGTGGTGCGACACGGCGCGGGTTCTTGGGTGGGTGGGGTCAGGCACGGTGATTGGGGGGTGCAGACCCGGGCGTCGTAGATATCAAAGGCGGTGTCGGTGTCTTGTGGGAGCAGCTGCGCGGCGGTGAGGAAGAACACGTCGTTGCCGCTCGGGGTAGCTTCCAGGAACGCCGATTCCCTGTCTGAGCTACCGGAGGACAGCAGCGCGACGCATCCGCCCGTGGTGCTTTGGCAGCTACCGATGCCGTTGGGCTCGTACTGGTAGACGTTCTCCTTGTGGTTGGTCGCGCGCGGGACGAGGTCGTCGGGGCTATTGAAGAACAGCCTTCCGTCGTTGAGTAGATAGCGCGATTGGTAGAGCGCGCTGCCGGATTCTTGGGCGGTCCAGCCGGGGACGTTCCCCGCGATCCAGCGCCCGATCCAGACCTTGCGCTGGTCGACGAGCAGACCGAGGCCTTCCCCGGCTTCCTGGGTATCGAGCACCCCTACGGGCCGCGCGCCTGTTGGGTCACACGAGGCGCACGTCAGGCTCGCCGTGAGGAAGTCATACAGGTAGACCTCCTCGTCGCGCTTGCCGCTGTTCTGGTCGATGTTGTCATACCCCGTCGGGCTGGCGTCCGACATGAACGCCAGATAACGTCCGTTCGGCGACACGCGCGCCGTCAGATAGGCGGGATCCGCGAGGACTTCGCCTTCCCACTCGGGTTTGTCTTCTTTGGAAAGGCCGGCGATGAATGTGGTTTCCCAGTTCCCGGCGCTTTCGTTGAGCGCATACAGGTTGTCGCCGCCGGGCTGGGCGCTTTCGCCGCTGCCGTTCTTGTTGGCCGCGAGCACACCCTGCGCCACGAGGTACACGCTCGAACCGTTTTCGCTAGCGCCGAACAACAGGCCCTGCACGGCGGCGTGTTCGCCTTCGTTGCGCTCGACCGTCAAGTCCTTCAGCCGGCACGCGGGCTTTTCGTTTTCTTCGACGATCTCACACTCGTACAGATCAGCCTTCCCGAGCGCCGGTTCCGCTGTCGAGTCCGCGGTCAGGCGCTGCTTATCGGTGAACAGCACGCGCGAGCCATCCCCCGTCGCGATCTGGAACTGCGCGGCGCCCCGCAACGGTTCCGAGACGCCTTTTTCGGCGGCGTCGAGCTGCACCGTTTCCCCGTTCAGCGTGTCGCGCATGTAAAGGTGACCCGTCTGCCCGGTTTCTTCGGGTGTCGTCCAGAACACGCGCGAGCCATCATCGGAGATCGAGTGCGCTACCACGCGGTAGTAGCCAGCTTCCACCTTCGGCGCGGGCGTCCCGGCTGCCAGGATGCTCACGAGCTGCAGTTTGCCCGCGGACCACTCGTAGAGCCCGGGTGCCGAGGAGGGCCCTGTCAACGGCACTTTGGAGGCGAGCAGGACGTGGCTGAGATCCGGCGTGGCATCCACGAACCGCACCTGATCCTGGAAGATCGTACCGGCTGCCACATCGGCTTCGGTGACGAGCGGCAGATAGCCGGGCGCGAAGAAAGCGCTGTTGGCTTCGGCCTGCTCGTAGTCCGCCAGTTCACCGGCTTCGGGCGATATCGACGCGCCATGATCATCGCGCAGGTACATCGTCTTTTGCGTCACGTCGGGCGCCAACGGCGGTTCGGGGCCGACGCCCGGTGGTTCCAGCAGCGCGAGCGAGAGACCGGGCGAGAAGAACTGGTACTCCGGCGGCTTGCCGCCGCCGACGCCCTGCGCCCTCGTCTGCGGCGTGACGAGATCTTGTGAGCTCCAGCCGCCGCTGGCGCGTGTCGCGAGCACCTGCTGGACTTCGGGGCTGCGGTTGCCCTGGACTTCTTCGGTGATCGCGCCGCCCGCCAGATAGCTCAGCGCGTCCCCGCTTTCGGAGGCGAGGATCCAGCCGCCTTCGCGGGTCAGCGCCTCGACCGGCGCGCCATGCTTATCGGGAGGAGTGACCATCTCCCACGCGCGCGCGTCGGGCAGCGCGAACGCCGTAGCGGCCGGCTGCGTCGTGAACGTATGCTGCAGACCGGCCGCGGTGCCGAGCGAGTTGGTCGCCAGCACCCGGTAGTAGTAGGTGGTGCCCGGCTGGAGTTCCTGCACCACGACGCTGCCCGGCACGTCGCTTTCGCCGGCGCCGATATCCGTCCCGGGCGCGCCCGGCGCAGCGGTGCACGCCAGCGGGCTCGCTTCGCAGCTGGCGCTGCCGTACTGGAAGTAGTAGGTGGTGTCGTGGCCAAGCGGATTGATCTGTGTCTGCAGCGTCGCGCTGGTGGCGCTGACTTCGGTGACCGACTCGCTGTCGATCAAGGCGGGTGGGACGGTCGTGAACGTCTGATCCGCCCCAACGGTCGTGCCGGCCGCGTTGCTGGCGAGGACCCGGAAGTGATAGCTCACGCCCGGCTTCAGGCCACTCAGCGCGGCCGAGACCGCGACCGGTGTTTCGCCCGCCGCGAGCTTTGCGCCGCCCACGGGCGCTTCGCTGCCATACGCGGTCGTTTCGCCGTATTCGAAGTGGTATTCGCTGGCGAGCTCGTCCGGGTCGATCTTCGCCTTGATCGTCGCCGTTTCATGGCCGATCGGCGAGGTCGCTTCGTTGGTGATCCGCGGCGGGCCTGACGTCGTGAACTTCGCGCCTTCCCCGACCGTCACCCCGAAACTGTTGACCGCCACGATGCGGTAGAAGTACGTAGTGTTCGCCGTCAACCCCGCGAGCGTCGCCTTCGCGCTGACCGCTTCCGCGCCGGCGCCCGCGTTCGTGGAGGGGGTCATGTTGCCGTAGCTCGCGCTGGTGCCCCATTCGAAGTAGTAGGACGCTTCGACGCCGCCCGGCGTCAAAGACCCCGTCAGCGTCGCGGCGCTCTGCCCAAGGCCTTCGACCTTGCCGGTGCTGACGCCTTCGACCGCCGGCGGCGTCGTGAATTCCAGCCCCGCACCGACATTGATGCCGTTTTCGTCTTCCCCGACCAGCCGGAAATAGTAGGTCGTCCCCGCGTGTAGTTCGCCCAGCAGCGCGGTGACCTTTTCTTCGACGCCGCCCGTTTCGATCACGGGCGTGCTCGACCCATACGCTTCGCTGGTGCCCCATTCGAAGTGGTAGCGCACCGGCTTGCCCTCACCATTGACCACGCCGTTCAGCACGCCTGTCGTGCGCGTCAGCTTCGACGCGCTCTTGCTGCTCACGCTGGCCACGACCACGCCCGGCCCGAACACGTCCACGACGTGCGCAGCCGCGTCCGCGACATACACGCCGCCCGCGGCCGCGAGCGCCACGCCGCGGGGTTCGCCCAGCCCACCCGTCGGCGTGCGCGTGATCCACCCGACCCATTCCCCCGCCGCGTTGAACTCGCTCACGACGCGCCGTTCGGCCTCAGCGACCAGCAGATCACCCGTCGTTTCGTCAACGCCGATGCCCGCCACGTTGCCTTCTTCTTCTTCCTTACCCCGAAACGAGCCCTGCGGCGAGCCCGTCCCCGTGACCTTCGCTTCATACACCCCGGAAGAGTTGAACTCATACACCGTGCCCTTCGCGCTATCGGCGACATACTCCCGCCCCGACCCAGCGCTCACCGCCACACCATTCGGTTCGACCAGCTTCACACCCGACAGCGCCCGCACAAAGTCGCCTTCCTTGGCTTCTTCCCCCCCGGCCGGCTTGGGCTTGAAGACGTCCACGACGCCGCCTTCCACCGCCGAGTTTTCGCGATCCACCACGAACACGTCCCCCGCCGAGGGGTCAACGGCGCTCGTCGAGTTATCAACGGCGACACCCCCCACTTCCCCGAATTCGCCGCCCGCGACAGCCGCCCCGGACCATTCCGAGAGCGATTCATACCCGCCAGCGCCGTTCGGCTTGAACACGAGCACGCTATCGCTCGCCGGTTCCGCGACATACACAACACCAGTCGCTTCGTCCACCGCCACCGCCACCGGTTCCAGACCTTCCCCGAACCGCGTCACATACGAGCCTGTAGAGCTGAACACATCCACCACCCCAGCCGCCGGATCACCCACGAACACATCCCCACTCGCGTGATCCACAGCCACGGCTACAGGTTCCCCGAGCGCCGTCCCAACCGGCGCTTCACTCAACCCCGACAAAAACCCGTGCCCCGTCGCAGCAACCGCCGACGCAACACCCAACACAAACACCGACACCAACACCAACGAACAGACGCCAGCCAGCCTAAGACCCGCCAGCCCACCAGAGAACCGCCGCCCACGCCACCGGTCCCCCCACGCGCCCGTCCGCAAGCCACTCATCAAACCCTCTCTTCAAAACCCACTCGTATGCGTGTAGATATGAAGCGTGCGCAGGGACGCGAGCGCCCCCACGCACGACTTCAGTTACTTCATCAAGCGCTGACTACGCTTTGATCTCTACTGCTTCTCCACTTGACTGTTTGTTGACGTTTGTGATCGACTCACCGGCTTTCGACCATTTCGTCGTGTATTCGGGCAGTTCCGCGTTGTAGACAAACGATTCGAGCAACTCGATGTGCTTGCCTTCGAAGCTGCTCGGCACGTTTTCGAGGTTTTCGTTGATTGTGTAGACCTGCGTGAATTCCGTGCTCATTGTGTTGACAGGCGTGATCGGCGAAATGATGCCGTCATACCCACCGGTGCTTTCTGGCGAGTACGCAGCACCTTCGGTCTTGTTGCCGACACCCACGACAGTCGTGATCTGACCACCGAGGCAGCCGAACTGAGCAAACCTGCCATGTTTCACTGCCGGTTCCAGCAACACGCCGACGTCCTTGGAGGATTTGTTGATGTAACCCAGCTCCCCCTTCAACGCATTGACGTGGATTTCCCCTTCGTGTTCAGTGTTCGAACAGGGAGATGAACCCAACAGCTTGCACCCTCGGAAGGTCACCGCGACGTTGGCGATGTTCTTCGACCCCGAGGCTTCACCGTGATTCGTCTCGGATTCGCATTCGATAGCCAGCGGTTTGCCGAGGAAGACGTTTTCTTCTTCGCCAGCGTTGCAGTGGGGCTTCCGAACCTTTTCGCTTGAGCAGATCTTGTATTCCGCGTCCAGAATGCCGAGGCCGCCTGCACCTTCGAATTTTTTCTGTTCAGCGCTGACTTCGGCGCCTTTCCGCCATTCGAACGTGCCCGCACCCTTTTTGGCCTTCGTCGTACAGTTGGAGTTGGCGTATTTACCGCCTTCCTTTGCGTAGCACTGGCCCCATTCCGGCAACGCCGACGCGCTCGTAGCCGCGACCGCCGCGACTGCGAACACCGCGACCAGGCAGAGCCCAAGCATCCTTACATGTCTCATTCTTTCCATCACTCCTTTTTACCCCTCGAGTTATGAGCGACCAACGCCGCGGAGCCTTCTCACAAGGACCTCTCGACACTGGTCATTTCAAACAGCGCGCCCGGCCGGGACCGACGGCCCCAGCACGGATACGCGCTCGTCATCGGTCCGGACACCAGCAGCGCCCGGACCGGCGGACGCTTGTAAATCGCCGACCGGCGTGCGGCAAGCAGCACGCATCGATCGCCAGCGCAGGCAGGGCGCATTGCCCGCCTGTGGCAGCTGTTCGGCCCGCGACTCATCACGCGGCCTCTCCGACGCTCTCGCTCGCCGGAGCACCAGCACCGAAGCTGAGCAGCTCGACGACTCGCCGGCCGTATGGCGTCAGCAACCATGCGTTCTCTCGCCGCGAGCCGCTGCGAGGCGCGACCTTCTCGATCAGCCCGCGCCGCACCAGCCGGCGCAGGAGATGCGAGGTCTGCCCCTTATCGCCGAGCCCGGCAGCTTTGGCTACCTCGCGGTTGCTCGAACCCGGCGCACACGCGATAGCGCGAAGCACCAGCGACGTGCGATAGCTGACAGGTACAGGCGGCGGAAGCGGAGGCTCAGCGACCCGCTCGAGCAGTTGCTCCGCCGCCGCGGCGCGCCCCGCGAGCTCGATGCTCGCAGCGGTCTGCCCGAGATAGGGCCCAACGATGAACGACATCAGCGACGGCGCCAGCTCCACGAGGCGTTCGCCACGCAGCGTCAGCATCCGCGTGCGGATGACCGAGAAGACACCGCCGGCGACGAGCTCAGCCGTCAGCTCCGGCTCGGTCACAGCATCCGCGATCGCCTCAGAGCTGCCGTCGTCCACGAGCCCGGTCAGCACGCCAAGCACACGCTGCTCGCACGTAAGCGCGACCGCACGGTCAAGCGCCTCGACGAGGACCAGCAAACGTCCCCACCCGGGTTCGTCCTCGAGGAACCCGAGCAACGCCACGAGACCTGCACGGACCCGATCGACCCAGCGCTCCTCTCGCCCAGCCGCCCCTTCGACCGCCCCGGACAGACGCACGAGACCCTCATCAAACGCAGCCAAAAAGCACTCGTCGGGACTCTCGAAGACCTCGTAGAAGGCGCTCTCGGTGACCCCTGCGCGGGCGGCCGCCGACTCGCTTAGAGGGGGGTCACTGGCTTATTTCGGTCAACGAGCCGCCCCGAAAGGCGAGGCAAACACCAGCTCTGGAGCCTCGATCGTCGGCGCCGAAACCCCCGAACATTGGCGCCCCGACCTGTGATCAGGGCGCTCGGAACCCTTCAGCGTGATCCGTTGAACGCTGGCAGCATCTTGACAACGCCGTCGGGATATGTTCTTATTCTTCCCACAAAGCTTGTCAAGTAGGCGCATGTATTGCATAAGGGGAGAAGGGGATTGTGAAGGGACAGGGAGAGGTCACCATGGACGGCAAGACCCCAATCAAACGGGTCGTCGGGCACCCTCCGGATGCGCACCAGACAGGCCCAGGACGGGTAGGCGCGGGCGTTTGCGACCTAGCCGAGGCCCTCCGCAGCAGGCTCATGGCGGCGACCATCGAGGTCATCGCAGCGGGTAGTGACCCCCGTCTAAGCGAGTCGCGGTACACGCCGTAGAGGCCCACAGATACTGGGCTTGCGACGCCGGTCCCCACGCTTCTCCCACTCGCCGTGAGCTACAGGGGCCTGCAAGCCGCCAGCACGGCGCGTGCGCGCTGAACTCAGACACCTCGCGGATCTCGGCGCCTGCTGTCAACGGGCCGACCCCTGAACGGATCCGGTATCTGAGCCTTAGGCCTCGCATTGCGCGTCTCGCGCGGTTCAGGTCGATGGCGAACGTCGGGCCTGCTGGGCCGCGACGAGCTTCTCCCAGCGCTCGATGACCCCTTCCCGAATCGCCGGCTCGAGGTCGATATCGAGGAACGTGGCGAGACGGCGTCCGAGAACGTCTATCTCGTGCGCGTCGAGCCGACCGACTGGCCGGGTCACGAGCGCCGACTGGTGCACGCGCACGAGCGAGTTGAGATCGACGGCGTTCTCCTGGCTGAGGCCATACTTCGTCCTGTTGATTGGCAGGTGGAACAGCGCCGGCTCGTGCCCGTCGCGGACGCGCTGCTGGTCGCGCGCGCTGAGCTTCGTCAACCGCGTGAGCTTCAGCGCCGCGTACTCGGGCAGCACGCCGCGCGGGCGGTCCTGCAGGACCACCAGCGGCCGGAGCTTCGCGGCGACCTTGAATGTCGCCACCGAGTCCAGTTCGCCGGCCTTGGTAGCCTGCGCGACCGAGGGCGCGTCGGGGAAGTGGCGGTCGTTGCCGTGGACATCGAGGAGCTCGAACGGCGCCTCCGGCTGGAAGGCGGTGAATGCCCAGAGCACCGCGCCGCGCAGACCGTGTGGCGGCGTGGGTCCACTCACGCGACGGCGTGCGTGTCGAGCAGCCCGTAGTCGAACTCCTCGACGTCCTCTCCTGCCTCGGAAGCCCGATGCACCTCCAGCACCGCGTCGGAGAGCGACAGCTCCGCAGGCTGATGCTCACCGAACATGCTGAGCATCCGCTTGAAGAGCTCGAACGTCGCAGCGTCGATGACGGCCGCGTAGGCCTGGCCGTAGCGCTGGATCACGACGACCTCACCGGCGACCGGCTCCGGGATACGAACCTCATTCGCGGCAATGACACGAGTGCGCACAACAACCTCCTGGATGGCTCTCGTCCGAGAATAGCATATCTCGTCCGTGAATATCTAAACCGTGCGAGTCGCGATCGACGGCTACTTGGAAAGGCTCGCCGACTCGCTCTGCGCGCCATCGCGGTCGAGCTCGCGCACGAACACCGGCTTGAAACCCGCCGCTGGCAGCGCCTGGGCGGCAGCGTCGAACGGGAGTACGTCGGTCCTGATCAGCTCGTTATGGAGACGACCGCTCGAGAGCAGCTGTAGGACCGCTGGCATGTGCGAGCGGGCGTTGCAGAGCGCCGAGCGGAAGTGCAGGCACTTCAAGTGCATGGCGAGCAGCGGCAGCTCGACGTCGGAGAAGTGGAACGCCATGCTCTCGCACTGACCGCCCGGCGCGGTGGCCAGCAGCGCGTTGCGCAGCGCGGTCTTCGAACCGCTGGCATTGAGCGTGATCGGGTACTGGTGCTGCTCGGGCGAGAAGCCATCGGGGGTGCTCGCCTCCGCGCCAAGGCGCTCAGCGAGCTCGAGACGCAGAGGATCGATGTCGACATAGCGCACGCGCCGCGCTCCGCACGCGCGCGCGATGTCCGCCGCGAACAGGCCGGCCGATCCTCCGCTCATGATCAGCACGTCGGCGCCGGGGCGCATTTGCAGGTGGGGGGCGATTGCCCGCCAGGCGTCCGTGAGGTTGTCGCCGACGGACACCGCCTGCAGCGGCGTGACGTTCGGCGGCAGCCGCAACAGCGAGTGTTCAGCGAACGGTACCCGGATCACCTCAGAGAACAGCCCGCCGTAGTCGGGGCCGACCGGGATCCCGTAGACGGCGAGCCCGTCAGCCGCGATCGCCCTGCAGAACAACGGAAGCTCCTCAGCACAGCGGTCGCACTGCCCGCAGGAGACGTGGTAAGGCACCGCGACGACGTCGCCGGGCAAGATGCCCGTGACCCTGTCCCCCACCTCGACGACTTGCCCCACGCCCTCGTGGCCGATCGCAAACGGCTGCTCCGCGCCGGGAACCGAGCCGTGGATGATCGTCTGGTCCAAGTCGCACGTCGAAACCGCGATCGGACAGACGAGCGCGTCGGTCGCCGCCTGGATCGCCGGGGCGGGATCATCGCGCCATTCCAGCGCGCCAGCCCCGTCGTAGTAGAGAGCCCGCAAGGCACCAGTGTGACGCAAGCGTCATGAGGTATGGTCGGGCGGTAGGCGGAAGGAGAAGAGCCGGCCAACGCTGACGCTCACGTCGGCCGAAAAGGAGGAGCGCATGAGCAGCCGCACGTTCGTTATCGGGGTGGGAATGTCGAAGTTCGACAAGCCCGGCAGCAAGGAGGGCGACTACCCGGAGTGGGTTCTGGAGGCGGGTTCGAGAGCGCTCGCCGACGCGGGGATCACATACGAGCGTGTACAACAGGCGTTCGCCGGCTACTGCTATGGCGACTCGACCTACGGCCAGCGTGCGATCTACGGCCTCGGCCTGACGGGTATCCCGGTGGTCAACGTCAACAACAACTGCTCGACCGGCTCAAGCGCGCTGTTCCTTGCACGCCAAGCGGTCAAGGGCGGCCTCGTGGACTGCGCGCTTGCTGTCGGCTTCGAGAAGATGGAGCGCGGCTCGCTCGGCATGAAGTACACCGATCGCACGCCCGCTATGGACAAGCACATGACGCGGATGTTCGAGCTCCGCTCGCCCGAGGAGTCTCCGTTTGCGCCGCAGATGTTCGGAAACGCGGGTCGTGATCACATGGAGAGGTACGGCTCGACACCCGACCACTTTGCGTGGATCGGCTGGAAGAACCACAAGCACTCCGTCAACAACCCGTACGCGCAGTTCCAGGATGAGTACTCGATCGAGGACATCAAGGCGGCGAGGATGATCCACGAGCCGCTCACGAAGCTGCAGTGCTCGCCCACCTCCGACGGCGCCGCGGCGGCGATCGTCGCAAGCGAGCGGTTCGTCGAGGAGCACGACCTGTGGCCGCAGGCGATCGAGATCGCCGGCCAGGCGATGGTCACAGACCTCGCCTCGACCTTCGACGAGACCGCCGACTGCATCAAGATCGTCGGCTACGACATGAGCAGGGAGGCCGCGCGTCAGGCCTACGAGGAAGCACAGGTCGGACCCGAGGACGTCCAGGTGATCGAGCTGCACGACTGCTTCAGCGCAAACGAGCTCATCACATACGAGGCGCTCGGCCTGGCCGAGGAGGGCCACGGACATGAGCTCGTTGACGCGCACGACACCACCTACGGCGGACGCTGGGTGGTCAATCCGTCCGGCGGGCTGATCTCCAAGGGCCACCCGCTCGGAGCCACCGGCCTTGCGCAGTGCAGCGAGCTCTGCTGGCAGCTACGCGGCGAGGCGGACGCGCGCCAGGTCGACGACGCGAGCGTTGCTCTGCAGCACAACATCGGCCTCGGCGGCGCCGCCGTCGTAACCGTCTACAAGCCGGTCGCCAGCTGATGTGAGCGCGTCGTTGGCGTCAGAGGTTTCCGTCGCCATCGCTGGGCCCGCCGCTGTTGTCGCGGTCCCCGTCGCCGCCGCCGTTCTGAGGTATGCCGCCGCTGGCGGCAGGCGCGCTGGTGGTGGGCGCTGGGGCCGGTGGCGGACTGGTGGCGGTTGGTGGCGCCGGTGGAGGGCTTGCGACGGTCGGTGGAGGCGTGGACGCGGTGGATGGGACTTGCGCCGGCGAGGGGATGGGCGCCGGCGCAGGTGCGCGGACGGTGAAGGTCGTGACCTTGGGGGTCGCGCCGGTACCAGTCGAGAGCACCTCAAGAAGATGGCGCCCGGGCGCGAGGTCGTGGAAGGTGAGCCGAGCCGCACCGGACCGCGTGAGACGGCGATCGAGCACATATCGAAACCGCTCCCCGCCGACGCTCGGCGTGCCGCTGAGGGCGACGCGAACGGTGAGTGTCGGGGCGGTATGCGAGCCAGTCCGTGGCGACAGAATCGACAGGCGTGGCGCGGGAGCTGGAGCAGTCGCGGCGGCGGTGCTCGCTTGGGCGGTTGTGGCTGATCCGGTTGTGGGCGACGTGCTGCTGCTGCCGCAGCCGCTGGCCACGACGGCCAACGCGAAGCTGATACAGAGCCCCACCGCCCTGAGGGCCGTCGTTGCGCTGGATCTCCCGTGAGTCGTGGATGTCGACATTCTCTGCGCTCCCGCGTCGAGGAATTGGCTGTCTCGATCTCAGACTCCGGGTACTGGGCTTCCTTCCTGCGAACGGCCGGGCTTGCTGCCGGGATGCGGCAGGCGAGCCGCGAGCCGTCACGTGGCTACCCGACGATGACGTTGTGGATCTCTACGACGCGGGGCTGGCCGGGATCGGCGCCGAGCTCGGAGAGGATCGGCATCAGCGTCTCGCCAAACTTGTCGAAGGACTCCTGCGAATCCCACACATCGAAGACGTGTAGCCCGCCGCCGGTGCCGCCGGCGAACGCGCAGTGATGTGAGCGCCCGGGAGGAGAGCCCGCGCCGGCCGCCTGCAGCCTTCGGATCGCCTCGTCGTACTGCTCTACGGTGAATGACTGCGGGGCGAAGTAGAAGCCGAGTGCCATCGAATCCTCGCTTTCGTGTGGGAGGAGGCGCACACTAACAGCCGCTGCTTAGCGCGCGTCTCCCGTTTGTGTTGCCCTCGCGCGCCGATAGATCGCGAGCACGGCCTCCACATGGCTATCGACATCAAACGCCTGGGCGACGCGCTGGCGCCCGGCTCGCCCTAGCTCGCGCCCGTGCTCAGGGCTACCGATGACCCGCCGCACGGCGTGCTCCCAGGCGGCCGGTTCACCCGGTGGCAGGAGGTAGCCCTCGCGGCCGTCGCGGACGAGCTCCGGCGGGCCGCCCACATTCGTCGCGAGCACCGGCACTTCAAGCGCCATCGCCTCGATAAGCGCCCGCGCGAAGGGCTCCTCGCGAGACGGCAGCAACAGAACGTCGAGCGCTCGCACCAGCTCGGGAATGTCGTCGCGCTCGCCGAGCCACGAAACGCGGTCGTCGAGCCCGGTGTCCGCTATCAGCCGGCGCAGCCGGTCGACGTAGGCCTCGTTGTCGAATCGCGTGGAGCGGGCTACGAACTTTGCCGACCCGATCAGCAGCAGATGTGCGTCCACGCGCTGCTCGCGCAGCAGCCTCAGTGCTTCGATCGCCGTGTCCTGGCCCTTCCACGGACTCAGCTGGGCGACCACGCCCATCAGCACCCGCCGGGAGCCTGCCGCGCCGAGTCGTGCTCGCGCCGCCGGGCGGTCGATGCGCGCGGGGTCGAAGTGAGCAAGGTCGAGCGCGGGGTGCACGACCTCGAGACGCGCGTTCGGGGCGGCGGAGCGCACCGAGGCCGCCGTGTAATGGGAGTTCGCCACCACGGTCGTCGCTGTGTTGGCGATCAGGCGCATGGTCGCGGTCGTCACCGCGCTCGGCGGCAGGCAGTCGCGGACATAGACCACGCTGGCAGCGGGCGAGACGCGGGCGAGCCCGAGCTCGATCCCCGCTCGGATCGAGTTGGCGTGCACCACGTCGGCGCGGTGCCGGCGAGCTGCCCTGTGCACCTCCAGCGCGGCCCAGCTCATCTCCGCGAGCGCACGCGGAGTGTGAGCCGGGTGCAGCCGCAGGCTCCCGGCCGTCCCCGCGATCGCTGTCACAGGGATCCCGAGCTCCTCCACGGCTTGCGCCAGCCGGCCGGGTGGTGAGGCCACGCGCGGATGCACGCTCCGCGGCAGCCCAGCCAGGAGGCTGAGCAGGGAGCGCTCGGATCCGCTGACCTCGGCGGTGTGGTTGACGTAGAGGACCCTCACGCGCCTGTCCCGGCCAGCTCGAGCAGGGCAGCTTCGACCCGTCCGGCGATCACTGGCCACGAGAAGTCGCGCGCTCGCGCGGCGCCGTCCCTGCCGAGCCGTTGTGCGAGCTCACGATCGAGGAGCAGCCTCGTCACCGCCTCTCCCACAGCGGCCGCGTCGGTCGGGTCGACGAGTAAGCCGCTCACCCCGTCCGCGACGGCATCCAGCGCCCCCGCGATGTTGCCGGCGACGACCGGCTTGCCGTACGCGTTCGCCTCCAGATAGACGATCCCGAAGCCCTCACCGGCGAGGGCGCCCGTAGGGACGCGGCTCGGCATCGCGAACACGTCCGCGCGCCGCAGCCAGCAGTCGCGCTCGCCGTTGGAGACCGCGCCGAGGAAACGTGCGGTCCCGGCGAGCCCACGCGAGCTCGCGAGCTCTTCGAGACCCGGACGGAGCGGTCCCTCCCCGATGACCACCCACTCGACGTCCGGCACCTGCGCACGCACGCTGGCGAGCGCTCGGATGAGCACGTCGTGGCCCTTGTAGCTGTGGTCGAGCCGCGCGATCGTGAGCACGGTGGGACGCTCGGCGGGCAGCGCACCGGGATCGCTCGGAAGATCGACTCCGGGCGGGATCAGCATCAGATTCGCGGGTGAGGCCCCCGTAGCGGCGATTAACGACGCGGTATACGCGCTGACCGCTATCGCGACGTCCGCGCGAGCGGCGGCGAACGCGGAGAGCCTCGGTTTGCCGCGTATCTCGTTTGCGTGAAAGTACTGAGCCGTGCGCCCCCCGAGCAGGCCGCGGACCCCCGCGGCTGCCAGGCTGGTGACTACGTGCGCGCTCAGGGTCACGTGTGGACGGAACTGCAAGGCACGCCGAAGTCCTGCGGCGTTCAGCGCGAGGATCCTCACCCGTCCCCCGCCGATATGCGTGCGGACCCGCCGCGTGGTGAGCTCCCCTTCGTGGTCGAAACGTCGCGCACCCGGGCTCTCGAGCGTCATTACCTCGAGCTGGAATCCGGTCGTGGCGAGCGCGAGGCGGTGAACAAGAACGGCGATGCCGCCATGCGTCGGCGGGAAGTCTGGGGTGAGGATCAGCAGCCGAGGTCTGCCGCCCGCGCTGCGAGCCGTCGCTGCGGTGCCCGGCGGGCTCGCGCGTCCAACCTTCATCGCGGGAGCGTTGTGCTGAACAGCTCCGCCCACGTTCGCATCGCCCGCCGAAGCAGCGCGAACTCCTGCTGCTCGAGCGGCAGCCGGTCTGCGAGTTCCGCGTAGGCTGCGGGCACAGACTCCGCGGTGAGCACGACGGAGTCCACGGCGCGCCAGAACGTCTCGTTGACCGCGAGCCCGCGTGACTCCTTCGCGAGGTTCGTGAATACGTTCGAAGCACGCTCGTGCAGGATGCCCGGGGAGCCACTGTTCATCGCGAGCCCGAGATGGTCGGCAACTCGCTTTGCCAGCACACCCCCCCAGATATCACCAAAGCGGTCGAACGGATACTCGGGGCCCATCAGCAGGAAGTACATCGCGGCCGTGAAGTCCGGGCGCCACGCGACGTTCATCGAGCACATCGGAAAGTAACTACCCCTCGGAATGGTTTGGTCGCTCCACGCAGTCGAGATCTCCATGCGACTCGCCAGCAACTGGGTCGCGGCATCGAAATCAGGTACGCCAGTCCAGAGGCCGTGATTGAGCACCACGGAAGGCTCTCGGTCAGTAGCGAAGTAGGGCATCCCCCGAGGGCTGGCACCATCAAGCGTGCTGACCCACGCCGGGTCCGCCGCGCTCTGTAGACGTGCCCAATGGGCGCTCAGAAACCCTCGGTGAGCGGGGTCCGGGCGAGTGTCGTCGTCCAAGGCCACAATCATGTCCGGGCGCATCTGATGGGCGACCCAGCAACCGAACGAGCGAACGCATCCAGTTCCTCGAGGGATGATCCAGGCAGCATCCCCGAGCTGGTCCTCGATGTCGCACCAGGCAAAATGCTGAACGTTGGCGCCCGTGGCGGAGAAGGTTCGTTCGGGGCCATCCTCGACGACGAGGACCGTGGCGCCGGAAAGCTCGTGCTGCCAAGCATCCAGAAAGCCCGCGAGGCTCGCCTCCCGCACGGTCGGTACAACGACGACGGCTTCCACGACGGTACCCCCCGATAGATCCCGCTACTCAACGCATACTATTAGCTGACACCATGTTCATCAACGGGGCGAGCCCGTGGGGCCCCATATCGGGATCCACGGCGAAGGTTTCTGCCTGAATCGAGGCGAGAGCTCAACATCACAGGAGGTCACGAGATGATGGTCATGTTTTCCGCCCGGCGTCTCAAGCCGGGCGCGTGGGAGCAGTTCCGGCGCGCGTGGGATCCGGGCGAGGGCCGGCCTCCGGGCTTTCAGCGTGCCTACCATGCGCGCAACATTCGCGACGAGGACGAGATCATCTCGTTCGGCTTGTTCGACATGACCCAAGAGGACTACCGGCACTGGCGCGCTGAGGCCGACGCCCAGGAGATGCAGCGCGTCGATCACCTCTCCGCGTTCGTCGAGAATGATCACGTCTCAGGCGCCTACGAGGTGATCGATGTGCTGGACGATTAGCTGACGCCGGCATTGATCGCGCCGACCGATGTGCCCTGGAGCGGGTGGGTGGCGCGGTTATGATCCCTCGCGTGAAGACCCAAGTTGTCGTTCTCGGGGCTGGTTTCGGTGGTCTTGAGCTCTCGACCATGTTGTCGGAGGCGCTCGGCGACAGCGTCGACGTCGCGCTGATCGACAAGAACGACGCGTTCGTGTTCGGGTTCTCAAAGCTCGATGTGATGTTCGGTCGTGCGACCCCCGACGCGGTCCGGTTGGCCTATCGCGACGTCGCGAAGCCCGGCGTGCGTGTCCTGCGAGAGACGATCACGGCAATCGACCCCGAGACCCGGCGCGTGACCACCGACGCTGGAATCCATCAGGCCGACGTCCTCGTCATCGCGCTCGGCGCGGACTACGACATGGACGCCACACCCGGCCTTGCCGCGGGCGGTAACGAGTTCTACTCCGTGGCGGGCGCGGAGCGACTGGCCGGGATGATCCCGTCGTTTTCGCGGGGGCACGCGGTCATCGGGGTGTGCGGCGCACCGTTCAAGTGCCCTCCGGCGCCGAGCGAGTGCGCGTTGCTCTTGGATGACGAGCTGACCGCACGTGGGGTGCGCGACGCCTGTGAGATCTCGTTCGTGATTCCGTTGGGCTCGCCCGTGCCGCCTTCGCCTGAGACCTCCGCTGCCCTGGTGAAGGAGTTCGCCGAGCGCGATATCACGCTGATTGCCGATCGCCGCGTCAGCGCGCTCGATCCCGAGCGCAGCGTGGCGATACTCGACGACGGCACCGAGTTGGTGTTCGACCTCTTTCTCGGCGTACCGAAGCACCGTGCCCCCGACGTGGTCATCGCCAGCGGCATGACGGAGGACGGCTACGTGCCGGTGGAGTCGGCCACGCTCGAGACGCGCTTCCGCGGCGTCTACGCGATCGGCGACGTCGCCACGGCGGGCGTGCCCAAGGCCGGCGTGTTCGCCGAGGGCGCCGCGCGCATCGTGGCGCAGACGCTGATCGCCCGATTGCAAGGCGGCGAGCCACCGGGACGCTACCTCGGGCGCGGGACGTGCTACATCGAGTTCGGTCGCGGTCGGGTCGGCAGCGTGGACATCGACTTCCTGTCGGGCCCCTCGCGAACCGGAAGCTTCAATGCGCCGTCCGCCGCCCTGATCGCCGAGAAGGAGCACTTCGGCTCCAGCCGCCGCGCCCGCTGGTTCGGTACCTGACCAGCGCGCCGCCTAGGCCAATGCACCTAGATCGAGGTGGCTGCGTACATCGCGCGCCAGGTGCTCGCTTCGAGAGGTGCGAACAGAGCGGCGGAATTACAGTCGCGGCCCTCGAGGGGGAGGCGCATATCGTGGCGCTGCACCACCCGAACCGCAAGCTAGTCACCTGAGTCGTTAGTTCGTCCGTAGCTGGTTTTAGACTTGGTGGATGCCAAGTCCGATACCGGTTGGGGTTGTTCTGAGCGATGAGGAGCGGGAGCGGTTGGAGGCTTGGGCGCGGCGTGGGAAGAGCGCACAGGCGTTGGCGGCGCGCTCGCGGATAGTGCTGGCTGCGGCCGAGGGGCTGAACAACACGGAGATCGGGCAGCGACTTGGGCTCGACCTGAAGACAGCCCGGAAGTGGCGCTCGCGGTTCGCGCGCGATCGTCTCGATGGGCTGTTGGATGAGCCCCGTCCGGGTCGCCCGCGGGTGATCACTGACGCGCAGGTGGAGGAGGTGATCGTCCGCACGCTGGAGTCCACGCCCAGGGATGCGACGCATTGGTCGACGCGGTCGATGGCGGGGGAGGTCGGGCTCTCGCAGACAGCGGTTTCGCGGATCTGGCGGGCATTCGGGTTGCAGCCGCATCGTCAGGAGACCTGGAAGCTCTTGAGGGACCCGCAGTTCATCGATAAGGTCCGCGACGTCGTCGGCCTATACCTCGATCCGCCTGAGCGCGCGGTCGTTTTGTGTGTTGATGAGAAGTCCCAGATCCAGGCTTTGGATCGCACCGCACCGATCCTGCCGATGCTGCCGGGCACCCCTGAGCGCGCAACTCACGACTACAAGCGTTCTGGTACCTCGAGCCTTTACGCAGCATTGGACATCACCACCGGCAAGGTGATCGGGTCGCTGCACGCCCGCCACCGCGCGATCGAGTTCAAGAAGTTCCTGCAGACCCTCGACCGGGAGGTCCCCGCCGAGCTCGACGTGCACGTGATCCTCGACAACGCCTCGACCCACAAGACCCCGGCGATCCACAAATGGCTGTTAGCCCACCCACGGTTCGTGCTTCACTTCACACCAACAAGCTCCTCTTGGCTGAACCTCGTCGAGCGATGGTTCGCGGAGCTCACCAACAAGAAGCTAAGGCGCGGCACGCACCGCTCCGTACGTCAACTCAACGACGACATCCGAGCCTGGATCGAGACCTGGAACGAGAACCCCAAACCCTTCGTCTGGACCAAGACCGCCGACCAAATCCTCGACTCAATCGCCCGCTACTGCGGACGAATTAATGAATCACGACACTAGCGGCTTGCGTCTACCGAGTCCGGAGACACTCGCTGAGCGGAGCTCCTTCGGTGGCCGGTCCACACAGATCGGCAATGCTTTGGGTGTGGTGTGCGATTGCAAAGGACACGCGCCCGCTCGTCTGCGCTTGCCCGCCCGAGCCCAGCGACACTGGCGAGGCCTCGAGTTCCCCGAACACGACGCCGAGAAGCTCATTCGTGCCCTGACGAACCAGCGGCGCTCCACTCATGCCTTCCGGCGCTGGCATGTCGAGCTCGTAGACCGCGCTGTCGGAGAACTGCCGCGACTCGAAAATGAAGGCTCGCGTGATGTAGCCCTGAAGATAACGCGGTGACAACCGGAACCACAGTCGATCGTCACACACGTCATTCCGGGCAAGCGGGTAGCCCCAAGCGAGAACGTCGGCTCCAAGCGGCGGAATCGTCGCGGGCAAGCTAAGTCCGAGAGTTGGATCGCGGTCTATCGACGCGATGGCGAGATCTCGACCGCCCACGTCCTGCGTGATGTTCGATAGATGGAGGGCCTCGTGGCCACCCACGACCCTTCGGGCGGCAGCGTAGCGCTGGCCGTCCTCAAGCTCGTCTCGTACGACGTTCCAGGAGGTGACGAAGACCCGGGGAGCCGCGATGAAGCCGGTCCCCACGAATCGGATAGGCGCGCCCTGCTCGTCAGGACGGACGACGAAGACCGGAAAAATGTCGTCTCCGGCCCGTACTGCCACTTCCTCTTCAGGAATGAATGCCACGGCTGCTGAGCCTACCGCTCCGACCGCGCATCGCATACGGAACATTTGTCCGCATGGCACCTAGCGCAAGGGATCGACGACTGTCACACCTGAAGAATCGAAATCGCGCCGGTTAAGGGTCACAACCGCCAGGTCGTGCGCCAGCGCGGTCGCGGCAATGAAGCTGTCCTTGATCGGCATCGCGCGCCCATCCGCGCGAAGCGTCGCGAGCAGCTCTGCCCAGCGCAGTCCCGTCGACGCCTTCCACGGAATGCACTGCAACCTCTGTGCTCCCTCCTCGAACCAGCGCTCGAGCCGGCTTCGGGGCCGACCACGTGGAAGCAGGAGGATGCCGAAACGGATCTCGCCCAGGATGACCGGATCCACGGCGAGCTCGGGCTCATTGTGCCCAAGCCAATCGATCACACGCTGGTCGGGGGCGAGCTTGGTCGCCTCCGACAGGACGTTCGCGTCAACCAGATAGCGCGCCAATGCAATCAGCTAAAGCGAGTCGGTTGACTCCGATTCAATCTCTACGAACCAGCCGTCACCCGGACACGACCGCAGCCACTCGACCAAGCCACGGTTCGGCGGTGGCGTTAGCCGGGTGAGCCGGTACTCATCAGGGCCAGTCCGGTCGACCTCGAACTCCTCCCCCGCCTTGATGCCATCCGCATGACGGAGCTCGGCGGGGAGAACGATCTGGCCCTTCGTGGAGATGGTGGTACGCATACACGTGTAAGATAGCATCTTACTGGTCCAGGTGTCGATCTGAGGCACGTGTGACGATCGGGTAGTGACCGGCCATTCGATGCCGTCCCGCTGGAAACGGTGTTCGCGAACGCATGCGGGCCCGGCGTCATCCTCGAAGTGCTTTACAGCAACCACTAGGGGACATGTCTGATGATGTCCAGCAGCTCGGCTCGGTCATACCCGCTTTCGCGGCTGAGCTGGACGAGCTCGATCGCCTTGTCGAGCAGCGCGCCGCGCTGCGGAGTCCCGCTGACACGGATCCCGTGGCCCGGGCGCAGTTCGAGCAGCCCTTCGTCGCGCAGGAGCCTCACGGCGCGCAGGACGGTGTTGGTGTTGACGTGCATGACGGCGGCGAGATGCCGTGCGGGCGGGAGGCGTTCGCCGGGCCTTGCCTCGCCGTCGGCGATCGCACGACGGATCTGTGCCGCGACCTGATCGTGGAGGAGGGCCGAGTCACCGCGGTCAACCTTGACGTCCAACATTGTGCTATTCATAGTAGCTCAGACCGATGCTTGAGCACAGTCCCGATATTCGATGAGCGTCACCGTCAAGCCACCGCCCACGGAAAGCCCCGACGCGGGCGTCATCGAAGAGGCGCGGGCGCGCCAGCGCCGGCATCGGGGCATGGCTGCCGCGGGCGTGATCGCCGCCGGCGTGACCGCAGCGCTCCTGTTGGGATTCGCCGGTGGCGGCAGGGGATCACACCCCGGCATCGCCGCGCTGCCAGCAGGACGGCTGCCGTCGAAGACCGCTCGATCCTCGCCTGCGGCCTGCGGCCACGGCGGGGCGCTGCAGGGGGCGCCGAGCAGGTCGCTGCTGTCGATCCTCGCCGTTCTGCGCCGACCCGCGACCGCCGCCGACGCCGGGAGCGGCATCGCGGCGCAAGGGTTCATCAGCGGCGTCTTCGTCCATTACATACGCCTCGCCCGCGTCGTCGACGGCAGCCCCTACTACGTCTATCCGGGCATCGTCGGAGGCTGCGGAACGGGGGAAACGCCACATCAGGGCATCATGGAGCTCGCCAGGAACGTCAATCTCGGCCACGGGCTCATCGGCGGTACGGGAGGCGGCGGCGCTACGGCGGCGGCGATCGAGCAGGGTAAGAACGCCAGCAGTGGTCCGCCCGGATCGGCCACCAGCTCGACCATCACGATGGTCGTGCCCGACGGCGTCGCGACGGTCACACTGCGCTACCCCGCCGGCCGAGCCAGCGGCTACAGCCGCAGAATATCGCCGGCCTTCACGATCACGACCGCTCCCGTGGGGAACCTGGTCGTAGTGACGCTTCCGCGCAGCAACCCACTGCAACAGGGCACGATTATCTGGCGCTCCGCCGCCGGGCGCGTGATCAAGACGTTCGACGGGCTCGGGGTTTAACGGCCGAGCGCCACCGCCACTGCTGACAGGTCCCATCGGCGGCGATACACGAGGACGGTGCGGCGTCGAACGCCGTGATCGCTGCGGCCTGTGGTCACGTTTCCGGGCGGTTGTGCCCCTATAGCTTCAGTGGACGCGTGATGGCTCTCGATCCCGATGACATTTCTCGGCTGTACGAGGCGCACGCCGCTGATCTTCTGCGCTTCTTTGCGCGTCGTACGCTGCAAGCCGACGTCGCCGTTGACCTCGTCGCAGAGACCTTCTGTCAGGCGTTCACGGATCGCGCTGAGTTTCGCGGCGCTGGCGACAGCGAGGCGCTCGGGTGGATATTCGGCATCGCGCGCCACCAGCTCAGTGGCTACTTCCGTCGCGGGAGCGTCGAACGGCGTGCCCTGGCCAGGCTCGGTCTTCAGCTGCCGTCGATGAGCGACCTCGACTACGAGCGCGTCGAGGAGCTCGCAGGTCTTCAGAATGAGCGTGCCGCTGTCGCCGACGCGCTCAGCGACCTGACGGTCGAGCAGCGCGAGGCGCTGCAGCTGCGCGTCGTGCAGGAGCGCTCCTACGCGGAGGTAGCGAGCAGCCTCGGCATAACCGAGCAGACGGCGCGCTCGCGCGTCAGCCGCGCGCTCCGCGCTCTGGCAGAGACGACCGCACAACTCGAAGGGAGACCCGACCTTGCCTGAGACCCCACAGCTCCCGCCGATCCTGCAGGCCTTCGGCCGGGACCTCGCCGCCGCGATGGCAGCGTCCTCGCGGCAGCCTGAGCGGCGTCGTCGTCGTCGCCTTCTCGTCGCCCCGGCGCGTCCGCTCCGCGCTGCCCTCCTTGCCTGCGCGGCCCTGCTTGCGGTTACGACGATCACGCTCGCCGCGAGCGGGGTGATCCTCACCGGGGCGCCGGTCCACCCGGAAGAGCTCCTGAACCCGACTGTCGGCGAGGGCATCCCCGCCCCGGGTGCCTCACAGCTCCTTGCTCTGCGGGTGCCGGATCCTGAAGGTGGTCTGCCGTGGGGTATGCGGATCGTGCACACGACCCGCGGGGAGGTCTGCGTGCAGGTCGGCCGCGTCGAGAAAGGACGACTTGGAGAGCTCGGCATCGACGGAGCGTTTCACGATGACGGGCGCTTTCACCCGATTCCCCCGGACGCACTGCCTGCCGACTCCTTCCACGGACACCTGTTCGACGCCTCTTGGGGGCTCGCGAACGCGAACACCAGCTGCCAGCTCGTCGGCGAAGCCTTCGCAAGCCGTCACGTCGGCCTGGACCGCGGGGCGGCTGCCAACCCGACAGCATCCAGGCGTCCCCTTCGCGACCTGCGCGACATCTCATATGGGCTGCTCGGCCCAGAGGCCGTCAGCGTGAGCTACCGCAACGGCGTTAGCCATTCAACCAAGACGGTGGTACCCGGGATCGGCGCCTACCTGATCGTGCAGCGCACCACCGCAGGAGAACAGATCGAATCCGGCGGAGGAAGCCTCGGCACCGAGGGTGACCTCGCTCCCATCGCGCCGCTCACAACGATCACATACAAGCTGGCCGGCAAGCGCTGCGAACGCGGCCCCAGCCTGCCCCCCGGACAGGTTGCCCACCTAGCCGATCCGTGCCCGTGGCCGCACTTCCCCAAGAGCCCCGCGCAAACTCTCAACCTGCACCAGCCGCTGCACGCACATCTCGTGCTTAGCGGCAACGTAATCACCGCAGTGCAGGTGAGCTTCATCGCGCCATACACGGCAAGCAGCGCTCGAGACGAATATCTAATCGACATCCCCAACGACTTATGCGCCGCCGTCACGACCCCCCGCGGACATCCTGCCGAGCGGGTGACCGGGGGCGCCCAAACAGCGATAGGCCGGGACGTCGCGCAGGGCCAGACGGTAAGCCAGCGGCTCGACGCCCGCGGAGTCTTCGTCCGTACGTGCGCCCGCGCTGGCGCGAAGGGCCGGCTGAGCCTCAGGCAGTTGGATCTGCGCTCCGCGACGATCCAGGTCGACTACCGACGCATTGGGGAACCACCGGTCCTCGTCGGGAGCGTCACGGTCCAGGCGCCCGCTGGCACCCGTCCCGAGCCCCCAGCCGCCGAACCGCTACGGGGCAGTTGATCTCTCGGCACGCAGTCGCCGCCGTCATCCCGTACGTGGCTTCGGGTTCTGCCCGTTGGGTAGCGTTGCATTGCTCAGGGTCACCCTGCCGACGATGACCGATTCGTGGGGTGCGCCGGCCGAGGAGCCCTGCTGGTTCAGGTAAGTGACTTCGAACCCCTCGCTCGATGCGCAGGAGGGCGTGAGCACGAAGAGCCCTAGCGAGGTGGTTTTGAGTGTTTCGTGCGCCCTGACGTTGCGTCGTAGGCCCCAGCCGGTTTCGGGGCGGCCACCCGCCTTGCATGTGGCGAACCCGTCGATCGAGTAGTCGCCGCCCGCAGAGGTGACCGCGTAGGGAGCCATGAACCCGACCTCGCCCTTGTAGCACGGGTAGAGCAGGAACGCGGCGTTGCACGCAGTGCGGGGCTGGGGCAGGAGCGTGAGATGAATCGTCGCGTGCAGGCTGCGTGTCGGGTTGGACCGTCTCTCCTGTTCGACAACGCGCCTCGGTAGTGGTGCGGGGTGCGTGCCGGGCGGCTCGTGGATCGTGATGCTGCCGAGGCGCGTGGGTTGTGGCATGCCGCCCGCGAAGCTGACGTATTCGACGGTGAACCTCACCGCCCGGGCGCATGCGTCGGAGAGAACGTTCCCGACGGTTATGGTCACTAGCGCGCCGCGCGCGACGTCGGTGCGAGAGCCTCCTCCGGCGAGGCCGCGGTGGCAGGCCGGCGCCGTGACCGAGTAGTCCTCGTCGGCATTCGTGACGGGGTAAGGCGCGAGGAAGCTGATCTGCGCGCTCGTGATCACGTGGTCGTGGATGTGCAGGTGTGCGTGCAGCGGCTCGCGCACGATCGGCAGCGCAGCCGGGCGTGGTGGCGGCACTTCCGAGAGTCCGCATGAGGCCAGGCGCAGGTTGCCCCGGTCGACGCACGACCGTCCCGCGTAGCTGTAGGTGATCGCGGTCAGCGCTCCGTTCGGGCCGGCCGGTGAGCTGTAGTTGCCCGGTTCGTCTCTGCCGTCGGTCTCGCTGACGCTTCCCAGCGGCCTGCCGCTCCTGTAGCGCTGCACGATCAGATACGCGCCCAAACCCGGAAGCACCGGCTGGGTGCGGGTCTTCGAGCCTTCGCGGTAGGTGACACTCACCGCGTGCACTCCGAGCAGCCCGAAGGAGATCTCGCGGCGGTCGGCCGGCACCCCAGCGCCCTGGCGGGGGCTGGTGGCCGCGCTGACCTGGAGCCCCACGCTGTCGCCCGCGTAGATTTCTCCCGGACTCGCACAGTTTCCGCCCATCCATCCGGCTGCGTTCGCGAGGACGTCTGGGAGCGCATCTGTGGGCAGCGGGTGGAAGCGCCCGTCGTTGTGAAACGCGCCGTCGACGCCGAGCTGTCCGAGCTGGTTGTCATAGACGCGGCCGATCTGCACGCAGATGAGGCCGCGGGTGGTGTGGATGATCCGCATTCCCCACGGCAGGCCGCCCGCCGGGTCTGGCGCTCGCAGGGGGAGCAGCCGCGCGCCGCCGGCCACCGGGATGCCCTCGCCGGCGGTGGCGATCGGAGCCCGTACCGTGGCGACCGGCGAGCCCGTGAGGATAACTCCGGTCGCCGCGAGCGTGATCGCGGCGGTGGCGAGCACGAGCGCGAGCGCGACGAGTGCGACGCGCACATGCACGGATGCGCGGCGTCGCGGTGATGTGCGCGCGAAGCGCGTGCCGAAGAGCGCCGGCAGCGGCCGCCGCCCGGCGTGTCGGCACCGCCAGGCCAGCACCAGCTCCTGCCCGAACCTGTCCATCGCGTCCATTTCTCAGGCCTCCTTCATTCTCGTGCGGAGCTCGGCGAGCCCGCGGCTCACGCGCTTGCGGACCACCGACTCCGAGCACCTCAGGCGTCGAGCCAGCTCGTCGTATTCGGTTTCTTGGAGTACACGTCCTTCGATCGCGCCGCGCTGCTCAGCTGACAGCCGCTCGAGCTCGAGCAGCGCAGCGCCGCCCTCCGCCGCCGCCGCCCGCTGCTCCACGCGCTCGATGTCCTCGTCGCTGAATACGAGCGGCTCGAGGCCCAGGCGCCTGCGCGCCCGGTCCTCGACCTGTCCACGGCGGATCGAGTCCACCATCTTGTGGTGCGCGATCGTGAACAGCCACGCGAGCGCCGAGCTCCGCTGCGGGCTGTAACGCGGCAGGGCCGACAGCGCCGCGGCGAACGTCTCCGCGGTCAGGTCAGCGGCGAGCTCGCGGTCGCCGGTGCGCCGCAGGAAGAAGGCGAGCACGGCGTCCACGCGCCGTCCGTAGAAGAGCCCAAACGCCTCCGCGTTGCTCCTGCCCGCAACAAGAAGCGCCTCATCGGCGTGGTCATCATCGACGCCCACAACCAGTACATCGTGAAGGCCGGCGGTTTGTGACGCCGGAGCGAGGATCGCTCCCAGCGGCGATCGAGGGCGCGCCAGCTTCGCCCACCCTCAGTGCAGCCGTAAGCGTCCCGTCTCGCGCAGCGGCTACACGGCCCATCCAGAATGGCTCGCATCGCTTGCGCCTGATCGTGGCGAATCTGCGAGGGCTCCCGAACCGCGCTGCGAGCTAGATCGAGAGCGTCGGAGGCGGGCCGTGGCGTACCATCCCGAGCTCGCTCTCGACCGCTTCAATACGCTCGGCTGAGACTCGCGGCCCATCGGCCGGAGGTTGCAGCCAGGGCCACGCGGCCGGCTCGGCGAGTGCGCGCACGTAGTCCTCGATGCCCGCGGGCGTCGAGAGCACGAGCATGCGGGCCGTGTCGGACTCCACGCGGAAGCTGTGGGGCGCCCCTCCCGGGGCAAATGCCATAGCGCCGGCCCGGCAGTGGCGCGGCTGGTCCTCGACCCACACAGTGACCTCGCCTTCGAGTATGTAGAAGCTCTCATCCTGAGGGTGAGAGTGAATCGGCGGCGACGCGCCCCTGGGCAACGTGACCTCGAACGCCGCAAACACCCCACCCGTCTGCCCGCCGTCGAGCAAGATACGCACGAGTGTGCCCAAGAACCAAAGCGGCTGCGTCTCGCTGACGACCCGAGGTGTGATGTCCGCGCGCTCGCTCATCTTCAGGTTCCTTTCCACCCCGGGATACCGTAGTTGATGCAGATTTGGAAGGTCCTACGCTGGGCCTGCGCGCTGCAGACGTCGCTAACGCTGTTGGTCAGTGAGGTACGGCGCCATCCAGTCTCGGAATGCCCCGATGAATTCTCGTGCGCTGTCGCGTATCAACCGGGCGGCCTCGTGGACGTTTCCCGCGGATGTCCCGAGGTAGCCATGCTCGATCGTGGTCCGGGCGTCCTGCGCTCTTATCAGTCGCCGGCAGAGCTGTTTGCTGAGCACACCCGCATCGCGTAGCGCCATGAATGCTTGGTGGGCTGACGATGCGTGGCGCTCGGCTGACGGCGGGAGTTCCGCGAGCTTCGCGCCTGCTTGGGCGAGGTGGGCTACGAAGTTTTGGACTCGTCCGAGCGCTCGCTCAACGGCCTGGACCCGGTTGTATGCGTCGATGTCATCGGTCGTGTTGAACGCCTGCTTGAACTCCTGTAGGTCGAAGTTGCCGAAGGCTGCCATCGCGTGCTCGAGGGCCGCGTACTGTCGTGGGAACTCCTCGAGGTGGCGCGCGATGGCCTGCCGCCATCGATTCCGGTCCGTCTTCCTTGAGGTCGGAGGCACCACGGGCCGTTAGCCCGAGAGCATGCGGTCGATTCCGGCAAGCGCATCACGGACCCGCTGGGCGTCACGGTTCGTCCCTCGCTGACGTAGACGCCCCTCGCGCGCACGGATGGCGTGCCAGCGCTCATCGCGGTCGACGAGTACGCGCCCCTCAGCCAGAGCATGCGCCAGGAAGGATGGTTCGTGCTTCGCTTCGTCAAGGAGGACCAGGTCGACGTTTCGACCTACGAGGTGAGTGAGCTTGGTCTTGAGGTCGACGAGACGCTGGAAGCCGGGGTGACGCATCGCGACGAGGACGTCGACATCGCTTTGCGATGTGTCGGTTCCAAGAGCGGAGGATCCAAAGAGAAGCGCGAACCGGACGTTGTGCTCGGTGCGGAGCGCCGACCGTAGGAGCGAGATCATCGGCCAGGACCTTCGGACGTATTGGTGCTCAGGCAGGGGAAGCTCGAGCTTTCGCGGACTTGGCCTGCTTCCATGAAGGGTTCCTTGCGTCACGGCTCGCCTGAGCGTGCGCTCGTTGACCCCGATGTCCTGCGCGAGCAGCTCCAGTGGACTCATGTGTCCATTATGCCAGCGTCATGTGTCCAATGTTGGTTCGCCGTCGTCCAGCGACGGATCCCCGGAGAGGAGCTCTCGTGCGGGAACTCGTGGGACGCACTCGTGCTTGTCGGCGGCCTCCCGATTCGTGCGATCAAGCTCGTCGGCGAGTGGACCAGCCTGCACCGCGAGGAGCTGGAAGCCGATTGGGACCGCGCGAAAGGCGGCGGCACCCCGAAGCCGATCGACCCGCTGCCGTAAGATGAGGCGATGGACTTCGTAAGGTCACGTCCGCACAAGTCCTTGGCCACCACCGGCTGCGGCTTGGCTTCAGCGACGGCAGCTCGCGCGATGTTGATCTCACCGGAGAGCTGCGCGGCCCCGTGTTCGAGCCACTTGCTGATCCCGACTTCTTTGCACAGGTTCGTGTGGACGCTGAGCTGGGGACCCTCGTGTGGCCCAACGGTGCGGACCTCGACCCCCTTGTGCTGCACGGGGACTTCGAGCCGGCCTCGCACTTCGCTCATCGCTGACCGCCACGACCTACGGGTACGACAGGCCTCCATCATCGACCTCGCCTGCAGACAAAGCGATACTTTATGGAGAGAACCCTCGGTTGCGCAAACCCCGCGACGATCGAACCGACAGCGCTTACTGTCGGGTAACGAGGGCTCGCTGTGCTCAGTTACGTGGCTCGGGTCATTCCCGACGTACTCGCAGAGCTGGCGCCAGGTCAGCGAGCATGTCGAAGTCCTCGTCCTGCAGCACGTTGAGCATGTCCTAGGGCCAGCATAGGGGCGCCTCGGGCGGCGCCCGTGAGCTTGTTGTGACGTCAAGCGGGGTGTCCGTTTTCGCGCTATATGCTCACCGTCGGTGAATACGAACGAAGGCAATGGGCGCGGCAACCTGCCGCTGCGCCCACGGCCGAAGCGATGGCCGGCGCGATGGAGGGGGCGGGTCGGCGCCGCGCTCGTCCTCGCCTCCGCGGCGCTATGCGGCAGCGTGCCGGTCGCCGCCGCGTCGAGCTCCGACGCCCAGGCCATACGCGCCTATCTGATCGCCCAGTACAGGCTCGTCACGGCGCTGTTGCACGACACCGCCGCGGCGCGCGGCGCGGAGAGCGCCGCGGCAGCGCAGATCGCCCGAGAATGCTCCGGGGTGGTGTCGGGGATGCCACAGGAATCGTCCCTGACGCTGTTCTCAGCGCCCTCGCCCCGAGCCAGGGGCGAAAACGCCCGCCTGTCCCAACAGAAGCAAACGATCGACGAGGAGCTCGGTGCGGCGGTCGACCGGCCCGGCGGCGTGTATCGCCAGGCCGAGGAAGCGTACGCCGCCGAAGTACGCCAGCTGTCGTGGAGCAACCCGGCGATCGCCTCGGCGGTCCAGGCCGCGACCACGGCCAGGCTCGAAGGCGTATCTGCCCCCGCTCCGCCGTTCTGCGCCGACGCGAGGACGTGGGCCCAGAGCGGCTATCGCGCCCTGTCGGCGGCCAGCCGGGAATTCGAGGCTTCGCGAGCAGCGCGGAGCAGCTCCGATCAGGGGGAGGAACGTTCCCTGGGCACGCCGCTGAAGCCTTACGAGAACGCATCGGATCGAGCGCTGATCCGCAAGACCAGCGCGGTCGAAAACAAACTCCTTGCCACCGTCAGTGCCGCCGTTCAGACGGTTTTTCGCTTGGATCGAATCGTCGGGTTCCCGCAAGCCGGAACCGAAGAACCCAAGCAGATCAATCTGGCCCACGGGCGCACCGCCGCCGGTACTCGCTTCCAGGTGAGCTCCGGGTCCGGCCTGCTGGGCGCTCTGGGCTCTTGTCATCGATCGGTGACGGTGGCATACACCCGGCCGGGCGCTCCCGAAGTTCTGATCGTGGGCGGCCCCAACAATCCCATCTGCCTCTCCTCGCCCCAGTACCGGCACCCCGCGCTGTTCTGCGAAGTGGGCATCGAGACGATCCAGACCGCGGTGCCGGCCTCGGTGCGCTCGGCCAGGCTGGTGCTCGCCGACAGACGGACGATCGAATCGCGCGTGGTCCGCGTACCGCGACGAGATGGTGGCCCTGCGGGCATCTACGCCCAGGAGATCCGTGGCAGCACGAGCCACGCCGTGTCCCTCGTCGAGCTGAATGCCGGCGGGGGCGTCGTGCTCACCGTGGAACTGCCGAGATACCACTGTGTCAAACCACGCAAGGAACCGGAAGAACTCCCGACGAGCACAGAGCTCGCCAGCGGGCGCACCCCCGAGAGGGAACTTTCACGATCAGCGCTTTCGGCAGTTTCAACGGCGAGCCTTTTCTCAGCGTAGACACCGGTGTCGACCCGAAACTCAACGAACCAGCGATCGGACTCGGCGCGAGCAAAGCGTTCCCCTGGTCGCTGTCGATCGGCTGCACCCCGCACCCCTACGCGATCCTCTACGGAATCCTAGTGCCACCAGGAAAGTCAGTGATAGCGCGAACCCCCCAAGGTGCCGTCCCGCTGAACGTGGTCCCGGTCGAACCGCGCGCGCGCAAAGGGGCCGCTCGTCTACGGCGTGTTCAGCGCGCTGCCCTCTGAACTGACGGTACTCGGGGCGAACGGCTCGACCGTCTACACCGAAAGCCTGCAGGCAAAGGCAACGGAAGCGGCACAGTTCTGCGAAGGCTGCGCAGAACCGTGACAGACACGGCCGCCCCGTGATTTTCCAGAAACGGCTCATTTGCAGCGGATTCTCGGGTGTAGTGGAGACGGTGGGAATCGAACCCACGCTGCAGCCCCACCGTCTAAGAATGGTAACCGTTCAGTCTTTGGTTTCCATAACAAGGAGCGCCTTCAACGGGGGCGAATCTTGGGGGTGTGGAGCGTAGTGAGGCGGAGGCGATCTATGAGGCTGGCAAAGAGCGCTGCGTGGATTTCATCCTCGAGCTG
>CAWFAC010000005.1:0-29752 GCA_963813625.1 uncultured Solirubrobacteraceae bacterium | reverse complement strand
CCGGAGGAGAGAATCGAACCCCCGACACGCGGATTATGATTCCGCTGCTCTAACCAGCTGAGCTACTCCGGCCCGGATGACGCACGAGTGTCCGAGCCGCAGCGCCGGCATGGGTCGTCAACGCTAGCCTCATGCTCACCGATGGCGCCTCCGACCCTGCTACGCAGTACCAATGTCTCGGAGGGTCGCGACGAGCGGACGATCGCGGCGATCGCCGCCGCGTTCGGGGACGGCAGCCCGGGCATGGCGCGAGGCGGCCCCGGCATGGCGCGCCTCCTGGACGTCCACTCCGATCGCGATCATCACCGCTCGGTGTTCACGTATCGCCGGGCGCCCCGGCGAGTTGGCGGACGCTCTGCTGCGAGGCGCACGTGTGGCGGTGGAGCGGATCGACGTGATGCCCCGCGCAGGGCGCCGTCCAGCAGATCTCGGCCAGCATCCGCACGTCGGCGCATTGGACGTCGTGCCCGTGGTTTATCTCGACCACAGCGCGAGAGGTGCGGCGTGCGCGGAGGCGCTCGTGGTGGCCGACCGGATCGGCGAGGAGCTGGAGGTGCCCGTGTTCCTGTTTGGCGAGCTGACGGGCGCCGACCCGCGCTTCGCGCGCACGCGCGCACAGCTGCGGCGCGGCGGGGTGGCCGGGCTGGCCGGCGCGGATGGCAGATGGCGAGGAGGAGCCGTTCACGCCGGACTTCGGGCCGCCGTCCATGCACGCGCGCGCCGGCGCAGCGCTCCTCGCCGCAAGGCCGCCGCTTGTGGCGTTCAACCTCCAGCTTGCGCCGCCAGCCACGGTGGATGACGCGCGCACAATAGCCGCTCTGATTCGCGACGGTGCTCAGCGCGGGCTGCCGGGTGTACGTGCCATCGGCGTCGCGTTGAGCGGAGGGGTGGCGCAGGTATCGATGAACGTCGAGCGTCCGTCCGAGCTCTCGCTCGCGACGGTTCTCGACGCCGTCCGTGCCCACGCCGAGGTCGCGAGCGCCGAGCTGGTGGGGCTTGTGCCCGCCGCTGCGCTGGAGGGTTTCCCGCGGGACATCCCGATCCGTGGCTTCGATCCCGCTCGCCACTTGATCGAGAACGCACTACGCTGCTATGCGCATGGCTCAGACTAGGCGCAAACGCCGGACCAAGCACCGGGGCAACGCGGCCGGCGTGGTTGAGTCGCGCGCGCGGGCGCACCGGGCGCAAGCCAACAGCCGCGGAGAAGAGCGGCGACCCGCGCGAGCGCGCACGCGAGAAGGAGAAGCTGCTGGACAAGCGCGACCGTCCTCCGACTTGGCGGGGTGCGTTCGTCAAGGCGATGTTCGCCGCCGTGCTGCTGCTGCTGGTCGTGCTCCTCTTCCTCAAAGAGTCGAACCAGGCGATCAGCCTGTTCCCGATCGTGCTCGTGATGTACACGCTGATCAGCTACTACACCGACAAGTGGGTCTACGACCGTCGCCAGCGTAAGAAGGCCAGCCAGGGCGGCGGCGGAAAGGCGGCGTCGCGGTGAGCAGGCCGGACGTGCGGGCGTTCACGGTTGGGCCGGTGCAGGAAGGGCTTCATTCATCGCGCGTGCCAGTGGCGAGGCTACGCGCGGGGTGATTGTCGACCCGGGCGATGAGCCCGAGCGCCTGCTGGCGGCGATCGACGCGCTCGGGGTAGAGATCGACGCGATCCTTGTCACTACTGTCACTTCGATCACATCGGCGCTGTCGCGCCGGTTGCGCGCGCGACCGGCGCTCCAGTCTACTGCCCATCGATCCAGCGCGGTGCTTGCGGAGATTATGAGCTGGTACCACCCGGGTTCGGGCCGTTCGAGGGCTATGAGGCCGACCACACGCTCGCCGGTGGCGAGCGCCTGAGCCTCGCCGACCTCAAGATCGAGGTGATCTACGCCGGCCACAGCCCCGGTCACGTCACCTACGCCGTGCCCGGCGCGCTGCTGTCGGGTGACGTGCTCTTCCAGGGGTCCGTCGGTCGCGTCGACCTGCCGGTGGGGACTGGGCCACGCCGAGCGATCGATCGAGAGCCTGCTGGAGTCCTATCCCGCCGACACTGTCGTCTACCCGGGGCACATGGGCGTGACGACGTTGGAACGGGAGCTCGACACCAACCCCTTCCTGAGCGAGCTTCGCCCGCGCGTGCCACGCGCTCCCGCCGACTCGCCGGCAGCCTGAGTTGAGCGCAGCGAAAATCAAAGCGCCGCGCGGCACCTACGACGTGCTCGGCGATCAGGCCGCCGCCCGCACCGCCCTGGAGGCTCGTGCCCGCTCGATCTTGGCGGGCGCGGGATATGAGCGGATCGAGACGCCCGTGCTCGAGGCGACCGAGCTGTTCACCCGCGCCGTGGGCGAGTCGACGGACATCGTGCGCAAGGCGATGTTCACGCTCGAGGACCAGGGCGGGCGCTCGCTGACGCTGCGACCGGAGGGCACCGCGCCCGTGTGCAGAGCTTACGTCGAGCACGGCATGCACACGCCGCCAGCCCGTAAAGCTGTGGTACCTGTCGAGCTTCTTCCGCCACGAGGCGCCCAGGCCGGGCGCTACCGGCAGTTCTGGTAGGTCGGCGCCGAGGCGATCGGCTCCGAGGATCCGGCGGTCGACGCCGAGTCGATCTCGCTGCTGGCCTCGCTGCTGGGGGAGATGGGGGTCAGGGATCTCAGGCTGCGCGTCACGAGCCTCGGCAGCCTCCAGAGGAGGCGCGAGTATCGCGAGCAGCTGCAGACATATCTGCGTGCCAACGAAACGAGCCTGTCCGAGGACGTCCGCAGCAGGATCGAGCTGAACCCGCTGCGCGCGTTCGACTCCGAGCACCCCGGCACTCGGAGCGTGATGGCAAGCGCGCCGCGACTGCTCGACCAGCTGAGCCACGACGACGCCCAGCACTTCGCGCAGGTGCGAGAGCTGTTGGACGTGGCCGGCATCGCCTACAACGTGGACAGCACGCTCGTGCGCGGCCTCGACTACTACACGCGAACCGTCTTCGAGTTCACCTCTGATGCGCTCGGCGCGCAGAGCGGAGTGGGGGGCGGCGGCCGCTACGACGGCCTCGTCCAGCAGCTCGGTGGGCCGCCGACGCCGGGCACCGGCTGGCCCGCCGGGGTCGAGCGGATCATGCTGTCCGGAGAGGTCGGCAGTGCCGCCACCGCAGGCGACGCTATCCAGCGGCGCCGCGCCCGCTGGAGCTGTTCGTGGCGATCGACGGCTCGCGTCACGACCTGCGCGTCGCGGCGTTCGGCCTGCTCAGCGAGGCGCGCTCGGCCGGGCTCTCAGCGCAGATGGATCTCGGCGGCCGGTCGCTGAAGGGCCAGCTCGGCCACGCCGACGCGCTCGGCGCGCGCTACGTCGCGATCGTCGCTGATGGGCAGACGCTGCTGAAGGACATGCAGGGAGCCGGACAGGAGCCGATGGCGACGCAAACACCGTCGTACACGCCGTGCTGCGCAGCCATCACTCCCTAGGGCGGGCGGCGGGGCTGCGAAGCGTCCAAGCCCTATTTCGCGGTTCAACTTCTCCGTACGAGATGCCGAGCAGGGGGGGATGGCGCAGCTCTCTCGTCCGTTTCAGATCGTGCTCGTCGCCGTATGCCTGCTCGCGGCGGTGTGGCTGTTCGCCCTGCAAGGACGCTCGACCAGCACGAGCGGCTCCAGTTCATCGACTGCCGCCTCGCCCAGCACGCCCTCTGCAGCTGCGCCCGCGGGCTCCTCCACGGCGCCGAGCGGATCCTTCGAGCACCGCCGCAGCAGAGGCGAAAGCCGCGGCCGCACCCACGCCGACCTATCACGGCTCCGCGCCCGGCGTCGCGGGTCTCACGCGCGCGATCGCCAAAGCCCACGGGGCCGTCGCGACCTCTCAGCAGAACGCCAAGCAGCTTGAAGACAAGTCCGCTCAAGCCTCTAACGACACGGCGTCAGCCCAGACTTCGGGCACGGCGTCGCCGGTGCCGCCCACCTCCACCAAAAGCGCAGTGCGTAGCGTCGAGGTCGTCGTGCCCGCCACCAAGCCCGCGGCGCCGACCACCAAGGTCGCAACGCACGCGCCCGTGATCACGGTCCACAAGACCGCGGGCGCGCACGACGGTCAGGGCGACCACGCTGAGCGGTCAGCGGACCGTGGAAGCCGAGCCCGCCGACGGGAGCGTGGTGGTGCTGCTGTTCTGGAACCGAAGGGGTACCGACGACGTCGCCGTGCAGCGCGCGGTGCAGTCGCTGCCCCGACACAAGATCGCCGTGCACTACTCCTCCGCGAGCCAGGTCGCCTCCTACGGATCGATCACCCGAGGCGTGCAGGTCTACGCGACCCCCACGATCCTCATCGTCAACCGGCACGGGCAGACGACCACGCTCACCGGCCTGCAGGATGCCTACTCGATCGAGCAGGCGATCGACGAAGCACGGCAGTCCTAGCCTTACACTCACTCGGGTGAGCACCACCGCCGAGGAGCTGATAACTCATCTCGAATGCCCGCTCGGTCGCGGCCATTCGCCGCAGAACGGGTTCACCGGCGCGGCCGGCGGCGCCGCGTGCGGAGATTTGATCCGCGTCTCGGTCGCCCTCGATCCGCGCAGCCCCGACGGGCAGATCCAGGACGCTGGTTTCGACGCGAGCGGTTGCGGAGCGATCGTCGCGGCCGGCAGCGCCGTCGTCAGCCTGCTGCGCCGCACGCCGTTGCTGAGCGCCGCCCGGATTGGAGCGCCGGAGATCGCGCAGGAGCTCGGAGGGCTGAGCGCGGGCAAGCGCCACGCGGCCGAGCTGGCGGCGGATGCGCTGCACCGAGCTCTCGGCGGCGCCGCACGCGAGCGTGCCGCGCTCGCTCCGCACGAGGGCCGCACGTTGGTCGCGATGAGCGGTGGGGTCGACAGCGCCGTCGCGGCGCTGCTCGTCGCCCGCGCCGGCCGGCAGGCCGTGGGCGTGACGCTCGAGCTGTGGTCGGACCACGAGAACGACGGCGATCTCAGCTGCTGCTCGGCGCAGGCGGTCCGCGGTGCGCGCGAGCTGGCGCACGAGCTGGGTATGCCCCACCTGTCGATCGACCTCCGCGCCGAGTTCCGCGCCGGCGTCGTCGACCGCTGGCTCGCCGACCACGCGAGCGGTCTCACGCCGAATCCGTGCGTTCGCTGCAACGGCAACGTTCGCCTCGACGCCATGCTCAAGCTCGCCAGCGCGCTCGGGTCGCAGACGCTGGCCACCGGTCATTACGCCCGCGTGATCGACGATCCGCCCGCCCCGCTGCTGAGGACAGCCGCCGACGAGCACAAGGACCAGAGCTACGTGCTCGCCGCGCTGGCCCCCGAATCGCTCGCCTGCCTGCGCTTCCCGCTCGGGGATCTGCACAAGCCGCAGGTGCGCGAGCTCGCCGCGCGCGCCGGGTTGGCGGTGTCGCGCAGGAGCGACTCCCAGGACCTGTGCTTCCTGGCGGGAACCCGGCATGGCGCCTTCCTGGAGCGGCACGGAGGGCTGGGAAAACGCCCCGGTCCGATCGTCGACTCGCAGGGAACGGTGCTCGGCGAGCACGCAGGAGCGCACGCCTACACCGTCGGGCAGCGTCACGGCCTCGGCGTCTCCGCGTCCGAGCCGCTGTACGTGCTCGCCACCGACGCTCACTCGAACAGCGTCACCGTCGGGCCTCGCCGCGCGCTGCTTGCACGCGGGGTGAGCGTGCGCGAGGCGACGCTCCATCGCGACGGTGGCAGCGTCGACGGCGTGCGCGTGCGCGCGCACGGACGACGGTTCGCCTGTCGTCTGCCCGCGGAGATCCGAGCGGGGCGCCATGCCAGCCTCGCGATCGAGCTGGAGAAGCCGGCTGAGCGCACCGCTCCCGGGCAGATCGCGTGCCTGTACGCCGGCGATCTGGTCGTCGGCTACGGCACCATCGCGGCCTAGTCTCGCCGGCGCGGCCTAACATCCGTCGCACAATGACCTCAGATGAGATCCGCGAGCGCTATCTGAGCTTCTTCGAGGAACGCGGGCACACGCGCGTTCCCTCGGCCTCGCTCGTGCCCTCCGCCCACAATGCCTCGGCGCTGCTGACGGTCGCCGGCATGCACCCGCTGAAGCCGTACTTCCTCGGCCTCCAGACGCCGCCTGCGCCGCGCCTGACGAGCTGCCAGAAGGTGTTTCGCACCGTCGACATCGACAACGTAGGCAACACCGCAAGGCACCTCACTTTCTTCGAGATGCTCGGCAACTTCTCGTTCGGCGACTACTTCAAGCGCGACGCGATCGGGTTCGCGTGGGAGCTCTCGCGGGAGGCCTTCGGCTTCCGCGAGCAGGACATCTGGGTGACCGTATTCGAAGGCGACGACGGCCTCGGGCTCGGGCCCGACGAGGAGGCGATCGAGTTGTGGAGCGCGCTCGGTCTGCCGCCCGAGCGAATCGTGCGCTGCCCGCGCGCGGAGAACTTCTGGCAGGCCGGCCCGACAGGTCCGTGCGGGCCGTGCTCGGAGCTGTACCTCGACCGCGGTGTGGAGCGCGGCTCGCCGGATGATCTCCCAGGCGGCGAGAATGAGCGCTTCCTGGAGTACTGGAACCTCGTCTTCATGCAGTACGACCAGGAGCCCGCGCCAGACGAGCCGGGCTCGGTGCTCAAGCCCCTGCCCGCCAAGAGCATCGACACCGGCCTGGGGCTGAATCGCATGGCCGCCATCCTCCAGCAGAAGCAGTCGGTGTTCGAGACCGACCAGTTCCAGCCGCTGATCGAGCTCGGCGAGGAGCTCTCGGGGCGGCGCTATGGCTCGGACTTCGACACCGACCGAGCGCTGCGCATCCTCGCCGACCACGCGCGCGCGATGACGTTCCTCACGGCCGACGGCGTGGTCCCCTCCAACGAGGACCGCGGATATGTGCTGCGCCGCGTGATGCGCCGCGCGATCCAGCAGGGGCGCACTTTGCAGCTGGTCCCCGGCTTCCTCACGCGCTACTCCGAGCGGGTGCGTGAGGTGATGGGCGGCACCTACCCGGAACTGGGCGAACAGGCCGAGGCGACCGACATGTGGCTGTCGGCGGAGGAGGAGGGCTTTGGGCGTACGCTCACTCAGGGGATGGAACTGCTGCTCGAGCGCATCGAGCAGGCTCGCGCGGCGGGGCGCTCGACCGTGTCCGCTGCCGATGTCTTTCTCCTGCACGACACGCACGGCTTCCCCTATGAGATGACCAGCGAGCTGCTGGCCGAGGAGGGACTTGGAATCGAGGGCGACTTCGAGGTGCTGATGGACGAGCAGCGCGCGCGTGGCAGAGTGGGCGCCGGCCGGGTCGGGGCGGGGGCGCTGGCGAGCGCTGGCGAGCTGGGGTCGCTCGACGACGGCGCCCCGACGCGGTTTACTGGATATGAGACCGAGGTGCAGCCGACGACGGTCGTCGCGCTGCGCCCCGTGGATGCTCTCGATGGTGTGAACGGTGGAGACGGATCGGCTCCCACCCGCCTGCTGGTCAAGCTCGCTGAGTCGCCGTTCTATGCCGCCGGCGGAGGCCAGATCTCGGACATCGGGACGATCGAATGCGAGCGCGGCGACTGCCGTGCGCGCGTCGAGGACGTGCTCCTTGTCGGCCAGGACCGGATACCCGAGGTGATCGTCGAGGCGGGGACGCTCGATGTCGGCGAGCAGGTGCTGGCGCGCGTGGATCACCTCACCAGACACAAGACCGAGTGCAACCACACCGCCACCCACCTGCTCCAGGCTGCGCTGCGCGAGCGCGTGGGCAGCCATGTGCGCCAGGCCGGCTCCTACGTGGGCCCGGACAAGCTGCGCTTCGACTTCAGCCACGGGCACGCGTTGAGCGCGGAGGAGCTGCGCGACGTCGAGGACCGCGTCAACGCGTGGATCGCCCGCAACGACCCCGTCCGCGCGATCACAACCACGCTCGACGAGGCCAGGCGGCTCGGTGCGATGGCATTGTTCGGCGAGAAGTACGGCGAGGTGGTGCGGATGGTCCAGGTCGGCGAAGGGGATTACTCGCGCGAGCTGTGCGGAGGCACGCACGTGCGCTCGACCGCCGAGATCGGCGCGTTTCGCATTCTCCACGAGACCTCGAGCTCCGCCAACGTTAGACGGATCGAGGCGGTCACCGGTCCGGTCGCCGTCGATCTGCTGCGCTCGCACGACCGCCTGTTGAGGGAGATCGCCGCTCAGCTGCGCACCCGTCCCGAGGACGTCGCCGCCGCCGTGATCACGCTCACGCAGGAGCGTAAACAGCTCGAGCAGGCGCTGAAGCAGGGCGGCGGGGCTGCAGGCGGCGCGGGCGACCTCGATCTTGAGTCGCTTGCAAAGGGCGCCCAGGAGCTCGCCGGTGCGAGCGTGCTCGCCGCGGCTGTCGACGCCCCCGATGCCAAGGCGCTGCTCGCCGCGGTCGACCGCTTGAAGGGCCGTCTTGGGGACGCGGCGATCCTGCTGGGAACCGCCGCCGACGGACGCGTCCATCTGATCGCAAGCGTCGCCCCGGCGCTGGTCGAGCGCGGCGTGAAGGCGGGGGCCGTGGTCAAGGCCGCCGCGCAGGTGGCAGGAGGCGGCGGCGGCGGGCGCGACACGATGGCGCAGGCCGGCGGGCGCGACCCCGAGCGGCTCGGTGAGGCGATCGCCGCGGGGCGCGCGGCGATCGAAGCGGCGCTCGCTGGCTGATGCGCGCACGACCGACAGTGCCTCGACGGTCCTCGCAACGAGGCGCGTTGGAAGCTTGAGCCGGGCATGCGGGTGCTCGCGCTCGACTACGGAAGTGCCCGCTGCGGATGCGCGCTCAGCGATCCCAGCGGCACGATCGTCACGCCGGTCGAGACGGTCGTTCGGCCCGCCACCAAGCGCGGGTTCGCGCGGCTGCGCGAGCTCGTCCGCGAGCAGCAGGTGGAGCGAGTGGTCGTCGGTCTACCGCTCGCGCTCGACGGCACGGACACGGCGCAGACGCGCGAGACGCGCGCGTTCGCCCATGAGCTCTCGCTGCGTCTAGGCGAGAAGGTCCCCGTCGAGATGCACGACGAGCGCTTCACGACGCGCATAGCCCAGAGGATGGAGGGGCCGTTCACCACCGGCGAGGACTCGCGGGCCGCCGCGCACCTGCTGGAGAGCTGGCTCGCGTCGCGATCACGTTAGGGTTCCTGATCCTTGTCCCGCGGCGATCGATCACGGCCAGGGCGCGAACGCACGCGCGAGCAGCGCGAGCGCGACCGCCAGGAGCGCGCGCGTCAGCGTGCGCTCCGGTCCGGGGATGCCGCGCCCGCCGACGCGGAGCAGGTCGCGTCCGAGGCGCGCGAGACGCCAGCCCCCGCGGCGGCGGAGCCTGAACCCGCGCTGCACGAGCGTGAGCCTGCGCTCCCCGGAGCCGCCGACACGCCCGCGCAGGAGCCGCCGATGGCACGCTCGCAGCCGGCGGTGCCCGTGGAGCCGCCGATGGCACTCGAGCAGCCGGCCTCGCCCGAGGAGCTGCCCGAGCCGCAGACGCCCACGCCAGTTGCGATCGAGCAGCCAGCGCCCGCGCCGACCCCGACCCCGACCGCGGCGCAATCCCCGCCGACCCCGCCACCGCCGCCCGCTCCCCCGGTGCGCGGTGTCGAGCGTCCGGCAGAGATCTCGCGACATCCAATGCGGCCGCGCTCACCGCTTGCGCGGCTGGCTGCGGTGATCGCGCTCGTAGCGGTCATCGCGGCTGTAGTGCTACTGCTGCGCTCGCACAACTCCAAGCACGTCATCACCGTCCCGACGCCCGCGGTCGTGAAGGTGCTGATCCCCGAGGGCAAGACGCGCGCGCAGATCGCGCAGATCGCCGCCGCCGACGGGCTGAAAGGCAGCTACCGCATCGCGTCCAGGAGATCACCGCTGCTGAGCCCAACGGACTACGGCGCCCCGCGTGGCACGCCGGACCTCGAAGGCTTCCTGTTCCCCGCGACCTACGACATGGATTCGGGTGCGGCGGCCGGGCGGCTGGTGGAAGAGCAGCTGATCGCGTTCCGGGAAAACGTCGGCGCCACCGAGGTCGCGCGTGCTCGCGCCCTGCGCGTGACGCCTTACCAGCTGCTGATCGTGGCCTCGATGGTCGAGCGGGAGGCGCAGATCCCGGGCGATCGACCGAAGATCGCGGCCGTCATCTACAACCGACTGGCTCAGGGGATGCCGCTGGGGATCGACGCGACCATCTACTACGCGGTCGAGCTCGCGCAGGGGATACCGACATACACGCACGAACTCTCAGAAGCGCAACTGCACATCGACTCTCCCTACAACACCAGGACCCACGTGGGCCTGCCGCCGACGCCGATCTCCAACCCGGGCCTCGCCTCGATCCGTGCGGCCGCGCACCCCGCCCACGTCTCTTACCTGTACTACGTCGCCGGCGCGGATGGCTGTGGCGAGCAGGTGTTCTCCCACACCCTTGCCGAATTCGAAGCCGACGCCGCCGCTTACCACGCGGCGGTGCAGCACAACGGCGGGCACCCCCCGACCTGCAAGCGCAAGTGACGGCGCGCCTGGGCGTCCTCGGCTGGCCGGTCGCGCACAGCCGCTCGCCGGCGATCCACAACGCGGCATTCGCCGCGCTGGGCATGCAGGGCTGGCGCTATCAACGGCTGCCGGTGCCGCCGGCGCTGTTCGCCGAGACGACGAGCGCGCTCGGGCAGTCGGGCTTCGTCGGGGCGAACGTGACGATCCCCCACAAGCAGGAGGCGCTCGCGCTGGCCGCGCACGCGAGCCAGGCGGCGCGCGAGATCGGCGCGGCCAACACGCTCACGTTCGCCGCCGACGGCGCGATCGCGGCCGAGAACACAGACGCCCCAGGGCTGATCGCCGCGCTCGGCCGCTCCCCGCGCGGGATGCGCGCGCTCGTGCTCGGCGCTGGCGGTAGCGCGCGGGCGGCGGTGTGGGCGCTGCGAGAGTCGGGTGCCAGCGAGGTGTCCGTCTGGAACCGCACGCCCGAGCGTGCCGAGACGCTGGCGCGCGCGCTCGGAGCACGGGCGGTGCGCACCCCAGGCCCGGCCGAGCTGCTCGTCAACTGCACCTCCGTCGGTTTGCAGGCGGGCGGCATAGAACGCTCGGCTACTGACGCTGAGGGGCTCAACCAACTCGGATTGACGTTCGATCAAGTCGGTGAGTACTCATATGTCGTTGACTTGGTCTACCGCTCCGGATCCACGCAGCTGCTGGCGGCTGCCAGGGCGCATGGCGCGCGCACCCTCGACGGGCTCGAGGTGCTCGTCGCCCAGGGGGCGCTCAGCTTCGAGCTGTGGACGGGCCGCAAGGCCCCCGTCGAGGTCATGCGCGCAGCCGCCCGCGAGCGGGGCGCCGCAGCTGGTTAGCCACGACCCCGGGGAGGGTGCGCATGAGTGATCTCCCGCAGCGGGCCGATCCGGACCTGCACGCGATCTTCGGGATCGACGGAGACCGCGCCGCCGGCGTCGATCGCGTCATCTCGGTCGAGCGGGGCGCTCGCAGCGATCCTGACGTCGAAGCCGCGGCGGCTCCCCACGCGGACGTCCGCATCGACGCCGATCCCGAGGCGATCTCGGGCGCGGACGTCGAGCTCGACCCGCTCCCCACCGCGGACGTCGACTTCGAGACGATCGTCGGCGCCGACCCGTACATCGAGGTGGAGCCTGCGATCGAGGGCGAGCCCGGGCTCGACCAGCGCCAGCCGAGCGATGCCGCCGATCCAGGCGCGGACGCCAGCGCTCCGGAGAGCGCTTCGCAGCGGGTGGCGCAGGACCCCGAGCTCGCGGGCGTCACCAAGCCGTCTCAGCGAGGCTCCTCACAGCGCTTCCTCACCGACGTGATCGTCGACATGGGCCTGGCCTCGCGCAAGCAGGTCGAAGACGCCCTCGAGAGCTCGCGGGTATCCGGCACCACGCCCGAGCGCGTGCTGCTCGATTCCGGGGCGCTAACGCAGGACGGGGTGGCGCGCGCGTTGGCGGAGCGCTACGGGCTCGACCACCTGGACCTCGGCGTGTTCTCAGTCGACATGGGGGCCGCCAACCTCGTGAGCACGGCCGTCGCCAAGCGCTACCAGACCGTACCTGTGGCCTTCACCGACAAGCGCACGCTGCTGGTGGCGATGGCCGACCCGGCGAACGTGCTCGCCGTGGACGACATCGCGATCATGACCGGCTATGAGATCCGCGTCGCGGTCGCCCCCCCGGTTGACATCGCCGCTCTGATCTCGCGCCTTGACAGGCTCGAAGACGTCGTCGGGGAGTCTGAGGAGAGCGTAGAGGACGCAGAGGACGGCGCCGAGGTCGTCGCCCTGCACGAGACCTCCGAAGACGCGCCGGTGATCAAGCTCGTCAACCAGATCGTCGCGCAGGCCGTCGAGCGGGGCGCCTCCGACGTGCACCTCGCTCCCGACGGGCGCGAGCTGCGGGTGCGCTTCAGGGTCGACGGCGTGCTGGCGGACATCACCACCGTCCCGCGGCGGATGGCCGCGGGTGTGATCTCGCGCATCAAGATCATGGCCGAGCTGAACATCGCCGAGAAGCGCCTGCCGCAGGACGGGCGCGTGGGCCTGGTGGTCGATGGCCGCCATGTCGACCTGCGCGTCGTGACGTTGCCCAGCGTCCACGGCGAGGGCGTGGTGATGCGCGTCCTCGACAAGGCGTCCGTGGTCGTGGCGCTCGACAAGCTCGGCATGGCCGAGCCCGAGCGAGAGCGCTTCGAACGCGCCTGCGGCGAGACACACGGCGCGGTGCTCGTCACCGGTCCCACCGGCTCGGGCAAGTCCACGACGCTGTACGCGGCGCTGCAGTTGCTCAACACGCCCGAGAAGAACATCATCACGGTTGAGGACCCAGTCGAGTACGAAATGGTCGGCCTAACCCAGGTGCAGGTCTCGGCGAAGGTGGGACTCACGTTCGCGGCGGGCCTGCGCACGATGGTGCGCGCCGACCCGGACGTGATCATGGTCGGCGAGATCCGCGACCGCGAGACCGCCCAGATCGCCGTGGAGTCCGCCCTGACCGGGCATCTGGTCCTCTCCACGCTCCACACCAACGACGCGCCGTCGGCGATCACCAGGTTGATCGAGATGGGGATCGAGCCGTTCCTGATCGCCTCGGCGCTCGAGTGCATCGTCGCCCAGCGCCTGGCGCGGATGCTGTGCCCGAGCTGCAAGCGGCGCACGATCATCCCCGCGAAGGTGCTGCGCGAGAGCGGCTACAAGGCGCGCGTGGAGCTCGAGGCCTACGAGCCGGTGGGCTGTCGTCGCTGCGGCGGCAGCGGCTACCGCGGACGGGTCGGTCTGTACGAGGTGATGAAGATGTCTCCGGAGATCCAGGCGATGGCGCTAGAACGTCAGCCGGCCGAGGCGATCCGCGACGTGGCCGTCGCGCAGGGGATGACACGGCTGCGCGACGACGGCCTGCAGAAGGTCAAGCAGGGCCGCACCTCGATGGCCGAGATCGCCCGCGTGATCGGCACGAGCTGAGCTCGAACTTTCGTCCACCCCGCCCGGCGCGAGCGCGCAGCGGCTGGCGCAGCGGTCGATGGGCGGACTCATGGACATCGATTTCGCCGACCTCTTGATGGAGGTCGTAAACCGCCGGGCGTCGGACCTGCATCTGAGCTCCAGCGCACACCCGACCGTCCGTGTTCGCGGGCGCCTGCTGCCGCTCGAGGACTATCCCAAGCTCTCCTCCTCAGACACGCGGGAGATCGTCTACTCGATTCTCACCGGCGATCAGCGTCAGCGCCTGGAGACCAACTGGCAGCTGGACTTCGCCTACTCGATCCCCGGCCACGCGCGCTTCCGCGTCAACGCCTACTACCAGCGTGGCGCGATCGGTGCCGCCTTCCGCCTGATCCCCTTCAACCTGACCTCGATCGACGACCTCGGGCTGCCCCCGGCCGTGCACGAGTTCACGCGCCGCCCGCGCGGCTTCGTGCTGGTGACCGGCCCGACCGGCTCGGGCAAGTCGACCTCGCTGGCCGCGATGATCGACGAGATCAACTCCACCCGCGAGGAGCACATCATGACGATCGAGGATCCGATCGAGTTCCTGCACGGGCACAAGAAATGCATTGTCAACCAGCGCGAGCTCGGCTCGGACGCCCAGAGCTTCTCGCTGGCGCTGACGGCCGCCCTACGCCAGGACCCCGACGTCATCCTCGTCGGCGAGATGCGCGATCTGGAGACGATCTCCACGGCACTGACCGCCGCCGAGACCGGACACCTCGTGTTCGCCACGCTCCACACGCAGGACACCGCGCAGACGATCGACCGCATCATCGACGTGTTTCCCTCCCACCAGCAGGGGCAGGTGCGGGTGCAGCTGTCGGTCGCGCTGCAGGGCATCATGACGCAGCAGCTGTTGCCCAACAGCGACGGCTCGGGACGGGTGGTGGCGTGCGAGGTGCTGGTGCCCAATCCTGCCGTTCGGAACCTGATCCGCGAGGGCAAGACCCACCAAATCTACTCTGTGCTGCAGACGAGCTCGGCGGCCGGCATGCAGACGATGGACGCCTCGCTGTCGACGCTCGTGCGCGCCGGCAAGATCACCCAGAAGCTCGCCGAAGCGCGCTCGACGACGCCCGAGGAGCTCAGGCGCCTGCTGGGGGCACCCTCGTTGGCGGCGGCCTAGGCACCGCGCATGAGCACCTACGTCTTCAAAGCCATCGACCTCGCCGGCGGTAAGGCGCGCGGCGAGATCGAGGCAGAATCCAAGCAGGCGGTCTCCGACCAGCTCAAGCAGCGCGGGCTGATCGTGCTGGACATCGCCGACAAGCGCGCCTCGCGCGAGATCGAGCTCGGGTTCCTCAAGACCGTCAAAGCCAACGACCTGGCGATCTTCTCGCGCCAGCTCTCGACCATGATCTCCTCCGGGATGAGCATCCTGCGCGCGCTGTACGTGCTCGAGGAGCAGACGGAGAGCAAGTTCCTGAAGGAAACGATCGTCGCCGTGCGCAAGGACGTCGAGGCGGGCCTGTCGCTGAGCGACTCGATGGCGCGCCATCCGAAGGTGTTCAACCCGCTGTTCGTCGCCATGACGCAGGCGGGCGAGATGGGGGGCGTGCTCGAGGACGCGCTCGTGCGCGTCGCCGACCAGCTGCAGAAGGACGCCGCGCTGCGCCGCCAGATCCGCTCCGCGATGGTCTACCCGGCGCTCGTGGTCTTCTTTGCGGTCGGCGTGATGATGGCGCTCGTGGCGTTCCTGGTGCCCGTGTTCGAGGGTGTCTTCAAGGAATTCGGGGGCTCACTTCCCGCTATGACACAGGTTTCCGTGTTGCTCTCCAAGATCGTCACCGGCTACTGGTGGCTGATCTTCTCGCTGACCGCGGTCATCATCGTGGCGTTCGTCAAGTGGAAGAAAACCACCTGGGGACGGCGCCAGTGGGATCACTTCCGCCTGCACGTGCCGATGAAGATCGGCACGATCGTGCAGCAGGTCGCCGTCGCACGCTGGTCGCGCACGCTCGCGTCGCTGACCGCTGCCGGCGTGCCGCTGCTGCAGGCACTCGAGATCACCGGCCGCACCGGGGGCAACGTGGCCGTCGAAGAATCGATGGACGGCGTGATCGCGTCGGTCAAGCGCGGCGGCACGATCGCGGCGCCGTTGGCGCAGGCGCCGATCTTCCCGGCGATGGTCACGCACATGGTCGGCGTGGGCGAGGAAACGGGCACCCTCGACGCGATGCTCGACCGGGTCGCGGAATTCTACGAGGAACAGGTCGAGGCGTCGGTCAAGGCGCTCACGTCGATCCTCGAGCCGATCATGATCATCGTGATCGGCGGGATCGTCGGCTTCATCGTGATCTCGATGTACCTGCCGCTGTTCGAAGTGTACAACCACATCGAATAGAGATCTCTCAACGCGCGTCGCTGATCTGCACGCGCCGGCCGCTGTCGGTCTCTTGCACCGACAGCGACACGCGCCCCTTCAACAGGTCCAGCAGCTCCGCGCCGACCAGCTCCCGCCGCCACCCCCGCAGCGTGCGCACGTCGGCCTCGTCGCCGCCAACACGCGCAGCGGCGACGATCGCCTGCAGGTCGGCACGGGCGGCCAGCAGCTCATAGGCGAGTCCTGCCTCCCGTGCCCGCGCGCGCAGAAGCGCCTCGGCCAGGGCCACGAGCGGAGCGTCGTCGGGCTTCGGCGCGGGCGGGCGCGGCAGTCGCGGCGCGGGATCGGGCGGGCGCTCGCGCCCAATCCGGACGGCCTCCAGCAGATCCTCCCGCCGCCGCCCCGCGCCGCTCGAGCCCACGCCGCGGATCTTCTCGAGCTCGCCGCGTGAGGACGGTCTGCGCTTGGCGATCTCGACCAACGTGGCGTCGCCGAGCACGCCCTGAACCGGTCGGTTCTGACGCGCCGCCGTCCGCTCGCGCCACTCCACCAGCTCGCGCGCGATCGGCCGCGCCGAGTCGCTCAGGCCACCCACGCGCGGCAGCCGCGCGAAGATCGCCTCGGGGTCGCGCTCATCGCTGGAGCGAGCGAGCGGCTCGCACTCCTCGCGCGCCCACTGCAGGCGCCCGAGCTCCTGCAGGCGGCGCTCGAGATCGGCGGCCAGCTCGAGCAGGTGCACGACGTCCTCGCGCGCATACGCCAGCTGCTCGCGCGAGAGCGGCCGGGCGTCCCAGCGCGTGAAGCTGGCGGTCTTGGCCACGCGCAGGCCGAGGATGTCGGTCAGCAGCGAGTCGTATGAGGACTGCGCTCCCAACCCGGCGAAGCCAGCGGCCACCTGCGTGTCGAACACGTTCGTGACCTCCGTCTGCAGGCGCCTGCGCACCAGCGCGACGTCCTGGCGGCCGGCGTGCACGACCACCTGTACCCCCGGGTCGGCGAGGACGCTCGCCAGCGCCGAGCCGTCCAGATCCTCGGCCAGCGGGTCGATGATCGCGATGCGCTCGTCCGCGCCCACGCTGTCCGGGATCGCGAGCTGCACCAGGCACAGCAGCGTGCGGTAGCGACCCTCGCCCATGAACTCGGTGTCCAGCGCGAGCCTGCCCGCGGCGCGGGCGCCGTCCGCGAGCGCCTGCAGCCGCTGCGAGTCCGAGGCGACGCTCACGCAGCTGCCCCCGGCAACAGCCATAGCACCTTGTGCTCGTGCAGGCCCGCCTGGCGCGAGACGTCGGTGCCGTGCGCGCGCACCCACCGCGCCGGCGCCGAGCACGCGGGATTCAACGACGGGGCTTCGTGCGAGCAGTAGCTGTTCAGGAACGCATAGCGCACCTGCCCCTCCGCGATCAGCCGCTTCAGCTCGGCCACGTTCGTGAACACGCGCGCGTTGTAGGTGGTGAGGATGAGAATCGGGCGGGCGTCCTGGACGATCAGCGATCCGATCTGGGTGGCCGACTCGGCCGCCACCTCATAGCGGGCGCCGCGCTGATGCGCGCGCAGATAGGCGCTCAGCAGGTGCTGCTCTTCGGTCGGCAGCGCGCCGACGTAGCCCGCGTCGCCGACGCGATTGGCGATCGCCGTGAGGTCGGCGCTCAGCGGGATCGCGAGCACCGCCACGAGCGTCATCGCCATCACGCCAGCGGGCGCCAGCAGCGAGCGCGGCCACGAGCGAACGCCCGGCGCGCGCGCGAGCAGCGCGAACGCGATCGCGGCGAGCGCCGCGGCGAGGGCCACCCACCACTCGGCAGGGCGCCCGTACAGCAGGCGCTCGGTGTAGTACACGGTGACCACGAGCGCCAGCACGAGCATCGCCAGTTGTGCTCTGGACGATCTGCGGTCGGTACCCGGCCGCGCGGCTGCCCACGCCACGCCGATCCCGAACATCGCCGCGACCGCCGGCGTGAAGCCTTCCACGTAGCGCGGGTGCAGGCGGGCCATGTCGCTGAACAGCACGATGCCGGTGAGCATCCACACGGCGAGCCCGCCAGCCACCGCGCGGCGCATCCGCCGGCCGGCGAGGTCGTGCGCCTCGCCGCCGTCCTGATCCTCGGGCTGCCCGCGCAGACCCCACAGCAGCGCCGGTATCCCGAGCAGTAGCGCGACGAGCAGCTCGAGCCCCAGGCGCTCGCCCGACAGCGGCCCGACGCGGGCCAGCAGCCGCGTGGGCGAGGGCGGGACGATCGGGATGTGGTCGCGCTCGGCCTGGGTCGCCACGGGGTAGCGGTGCCCTGATTCGTAGTTCGTGGGTACCGGTTCAGGCGATTTGCCTGCGAGACGGTCGCTCCCGTTGAACACGAACGCCGCGTTCCACGCGCTGCCGTTGGTCGAGCCGATCGCGTAGGGCCGCTCATGGGCGGGGACCAGCAGCGTGGCGGTCAGCCACGCCAGCGCCACAGCCACGTACACCGCCGCCGCGAGCCCGAGCGCCAGCACGCGTCGCACACGGGCTCCCGGCAGGCCGAGATACGCGAACACCGCGAGCCCGGGCAGCGCCACCAGCGACTCCAGCAGCTTGACGTCGAACGCCACCCCGAGCGCGACCGCGCCGGCGAGCAGCCACGCTGTGCGGCCCGTCTCGACCGCGCGCACCACCAGCAGCAGCGCGATCACGAGCACGAGCATCATCACCGCGTCCATCGTGTCGCTGCGCGCGGTGATCACCTCGATCGGTAGCACCGCCATCGCGACGGCCGCGGCGATGCCCGCCTGGATGCTCCACATGCGGCGAACTGCCACGTACAGCAGCGGCACGGCGGCGATGCCCGCGAGCGCCTCGGGCAGCTTCAGCGTCGTCGTGCTGAACCCGAGCAGCTTCACGCTGATGACCTGCAGCCACAGGTCGACGGGGGGCTTGTCGATCGACACGCTGCCGCCGGGCTCGAACGCGCCGAAGAAGAAGTTGTGCCACGACGTCGCCATGCTGCGCACGGCCGCGTCGTAGAAGGGGTCGGGAGACACCTGGCCGATGTGCACCAGCCGCAGCACCGCAGCGCCGAGTGTGATCGCCGCCACCAGCGCCCACTCCGCAGTGCGTCCTGGACGTTTCACGCGCGGAACGGTAGCGGCCGCCGCCGCTCGGCGGCGCAGGCGATCGGCTCGACGCCGTTCGGGCCCGACGCTACTCGGGCTCGACGCTGCTCGTCCGCGGCCACGCGTGTCCCGGACCGCTAGTCTGACCGCTCGTGGCCACCGACGCGAGCAACGGCGAAGATCAGCAGGCGGCGTCGGAGGCGCCGCGGGAGTGCATGGCCTGCAGCGGCAGCGGCCAGGTGATCTCCAACCTCGGCGGCACGCCCAGCAACCTCACCTGCCCGTGGTGCGCCGGCGCCGGCGTGCGTGTGGCGGGCATCGACGCCCAGGCGCGGTGGTTGGCGCAGGACGCCGACGCCGACGCCGACGCAGACGCAGACGCGGCCACGCATCGCGCGACGCCCGAGCCCGCGGCCTGACGGCGCGCGCCCTCCCGCCGGGCTGCGCGTGAACGCCCGCTGCGGGTTGGCCGACCTGCGATCGGTCGGCTGCTCATCCGTCCATGCGCCGGTGCACGCGTAAAGCACAGCGGCGGGCGAGCCGATGCACGCGCTGACAAGGCCAGTGCCGAGGTGCCAAGGCAGAGCATCCGATGAAGATGCGTAGCAAAGCCGGCGGCCCTCGCGAGGGGGACGCATCGCCGCTTGAGGCGATTACCGAGGGCTGGCGCCCAAAGCGGATCCTAGGAGGATCACATGTTGTATCGACTGCGCCAGCGCTCGAAGGAGGAGGGTGGTTTTACCCTCATCGAGCTTCTGGTCGTTATCCTGATCATCGGCATTCTGGCCGCTATCGCGATCCCGTCATTCCTGAACCAGAAGAGCAAGGCGTACGACGCCTCGGCGAAGGAGATGGCGCGGACCGGCCAGACCACCGCCGAGACTTACGCGACCGACCACGAAGGTCTGTACACCGGCTTCTCGGCGGTGGTCGCGCACACATACGAGTCGTCGATTCCGGAAAATGAAAAAGCGGCCAACGGTGGAGCCTGGCTCGAAGTGACCGTAGCCGAACCAAGCGAATACACGGTGGTCGGCGTCGCGGCGAACACCAAAGACAAATTCAGCATCCACCGCAACCTCAACGGTGAAATCACGCGCGAATGCAATGTGGGCGTCGCCAAAGCGACGACCTGCGCCGGCGCAGCAAAAAGCACCTGGTAGTGGTCTGATCTGACGCCTCGCGCCGAGGCTCAGAGCAGCACGAGCAGAAGGGGCGGCCCACGGGCCGCCCCTTCGTGTGCTCAGACATCCGCATTCGTGCTCGGGGCATCGCGGCGGTCAAAGCGCGCGAGCGAGTCACGCTGGCGGGCACATCTGCCTGCCGTCGGCGATGCTGTTAAAGCCGCGAGCCGGTCACGCCGATAGCGTCTCTGATGGGACCTCGAACTCAGCACTCCATCAAGAACAACCAGGGCTTCACGCTGATCGAGCTCCTGGTGGTGATCCTGATCATCGGCATCCTGGCCGCGATCGCGATCCCGGCCTTTCTCAACCAGAAGGGCAAGGCATACGACGCCTCGGCCAAGGAAATGGCGCGCACCGCGTCGCTGGCGGCCGAGACCTACTCGACCGACCACGAAGGCAACTACGCCGGCATCGAACCCAGCATTCTGCACGAATACGAGTCGGCGATCCAGACCGCCGCGGGCGGCAACAACGCCTACCTCAGCGTCGCCAAAGAACAGGAATCGGGTAAGGGCTACGTGGTGACCGCGGTCGCGCCCGGGCCGAACGCCGACACGTTCACCATCACCCGCATAGCAAGCGGCGAAGTGAAACGCACGTGCGAAGCCAAAGGCAGCACCAAAGGCGCCTGTCAGACCGGCACCTGGTGAGCTCGCCGGCGGCGAGGCTCAAGCGCGCACACGCGGTTGTCGATTAGCTGAGCATGGAGGTCGCAACCTTCGCGGGGGTCCTCGGCGCAATCGTCGGCTCGTTCCTGAACGTCGTCGCCTACCGGCTGCCCCGGCACGAGTCGCTGATCACGCCGGCCTCGCACTGCCCCTCCTGCGGAACGCCGGTCAAGCCCTACGACAACGTCCCGATTCTCTCGTGGCTGGCGCTGCGCGGACACTGCCGCAGCTGCGGCGGCGCGATATCCGCCCGCTACCCGCTCGTGGAGGCGCTCACCGCCGTGCTGTGCGTGGGCGCGGTGCTTGTGCACCACTCGGCCGCCGCGATCGCGCTGAGCGTCGTCCTGATCCTGCTCGTCGTGCCCGCCGCGCTGATCGACCTCGAGCACCGGATCATCCCCAACCGGATCACGGCGCTCGGCGCGGCGCTCGCGCTCGCGATCGGCCTCGCGCTGGATCCGGCCGGCGAGCCCGAACGGCTGATCGCCGGGGCGGCCGCGGGCGGCTTCCTGCTGCTCGCCGCCCTCGCCTATCCGGGAGGCATGGGCATGGGCGACGTCAAGCTGGCGGGGATGATCGGGCTGTTCCTGGGAGCGGCGGTCGCCCCGGCGCTGCTCACGGCGCTGCTCGCCGGCGTGCTCGTCGGCGCCGTCGTGATCGCCCGCAGGGGCGCACGGGTGGGGCGCAAGACCGCCGTTCCGTTCGGTCCGTTCCTCGCGGCGGGGGCGCTGCTCGCGGTCTTCCTCGGGCCGCAGCTCGTCGCTGTCTACGTCAATCACTTCCTTCACTAAAGCGCTGCTGCGTTGACGCCGATACCCCACTTGCGGCCGATCCGCCCCTCCTCCGAAGCGCCCTAGCCAGATGCGAATCCCCTCACGACTCCCCTCAATCTCCATGACGCTCCCGCTCAAGCTCGGCCGCCGCGGCGGCGCCGATGTCGTCGGCCTGGACATCCAGCCGGGGTTCGTCGCAGCCGTGCGGGCGCGCGTGAACGGATCGATCGTCGCCGAGCACGCGGCCTCCCTGCCACTCCCGGGCGACATCGTGCGCGACGGCGAAGTGATGGACGAGGACACGCTCGGCGACGCCCTGCGCGAGCTGTTCGGCAAGAGCGGGCTGAGCAAGCGCGTTCGCGTCGGCGTGGCCAACCAGCGCACGGTGCTGCGCACGCTCGAGCTGCCCCCCGTCACCGACCCCAAGGAGCTCGCGGCCGCGGTCAGCTTCCAGGCCCAGGACCAGGTGCCGATGCCGCTCAGCAACGCCGTCATGGACTTCCACCCGCTCGGCGTCGTCGACACCCCCGCCGGTCCTCGCCAGCGCGTGGTGCTCGTCGCCGCGCAGCGCGACATGATCGAACGACTGCTGGGCGCCGTGCGCCGCGCCGGCCTCACCCCCGAGGGAATCGACCTGTCGGCCTTCGCGCTGATCCGCTCGCTCTACCGCCCTGAACCCGAGCAGGCCGACCGCGTCCTGTATCTGAACGTCGATGGGCTGACCAACCTGGCGATCGCCGAGGGCACCGTCTGCCGCTTCACCCGCGTCGTGGGCAGCGGCCTGGAGGGGATGGCGAGCGAGCTCGCCGAGCGTCGCAGCATCGCGCTGACGGAGGCTCGCACGCTGCTGGCGGCGGTCGACATCAACGCTCCGGCGCCGGGCGGGTCGGGTATCAGCAGCGCCCAGCCGGACCCTCTCGAGGTGGCCGCGCCCGCGCCCGAGCTGGCGCAGGGCGACGGCGAAGAGCCCAACGGCGGGCAGGACACAGATGAGAGCGAGGCCGCCGTGAGCTACGAGGACCCGGCAGCGCTCGAGCCGTCGCACGCGGCTAAGGCGCCCTCCTCCGGCGCGGAGGCGTGGTCGGTGCTCGAGAACGGCATTCGCGAGATCTCCGGCGAGGTGCGCAACTCGCTCGACTTCCATCGCTCCCAGGAGGGTGGCGGCGAGGTCTCGCACGTCGTGCTGAGCGGCTCCGTGCAGGACATCCCCGGGTTCGCCCAGGCGCTTCAGGCCTCGCTCGGCGTCGAGGTGCGCTGCCGCGAGCTGGCCCTCCGCGACGCGCGGCCGGCCGCGGACGTCTCCCCGCACCGGCTGGCGGTGGCCACCGGGCTGGCAGCCTCGGAGGCCCCGCAATGAGAGCCGTAAACCTGATCCCCGCCGAGCAGCGCACCGGCGCGCCGGTCGGCGTCGGGCGCTCCGGAGGCGGCGCGTACGCGGTGCTGGCGCTGGCCGCCGGCCTCGCGGTGATGGCGCTGCTTTATGGCATGGCCGACCACCAGGTCGCGAGCAGCCGTGCGCAGGTCGCCACAGTCACCGCGCAGGCGCAGCAGGCACAGGTGGCGGCCGAACGCCTGGCCCCCTACACGAGCTTCATCGCGTTGCGCGAACAGCGCACACAGGCGGTCAACGCGCTGATCGACTCGCGCTTTGACTGGGCTCACGCGTTCCACGAATTCGGCCGCGTGCTCCCCCGGCAGGTCTCGATCTCCTCGCTGAGCGGCACCGTCGGATCGACGAGCTCGACCGGCGCAGGCTCCGCGAGCTCACACACCTCCAGCTCGGGCGCCTCCAGCTCGGGCGCCGCGCGGGGCGCGTCGGTCAGCTCGGCGACGCCGCCCGGCAGCGTGCCGACGTTCACGCTCGCCGGATGCGCCACCAGCCAGCCCGTGGTCGCGCTGACGCTCACGCGCCTGCGTCTCATCGACGGCGTCAGCGAAGTCACGCTGCAGAGCTCGACCTCGTCGTCTTCCGGGTGGAGGCTCGAGCGGCGGCTCGTGCCCGGCCCACTACCCGACCTTCACGGCGCTGGTCACGTTCGATCCGCTCCCGAGCGCGGCCGCGGCCGCGTCCGCGACCAAGAGCATCTCGGATCCGGCGAGCAGCGCCTCGAAGACCGCTACATCGACGACGACGTCAGGGGTGAGCTCGCGATGAGCGGACGCGATCGCATGGTCATCCTGGGCGGCGTGGTGCTGGCGATCCTGGTGGCGGCCTGGATCATGGTCGTCTCACCCGAGCGCGAACAGGCGAGCAAGGTCGCCGCCGAAGTCAGCGCCGCACACACACAGCTCGCGGGCGCTGAAGGCCAGCTTTCGAGCGCGCGTACCGCGCAGTCACAGTATTCGACCGCGTACGCGTCGGTGGTGACGCTCGGCAAAGCGGTTCCGCCCCACCAGGAAGTGCCGTCGCTGATGTACCAGCTCGCGCTGGCCTCAGATCAGAAGAGCGTCCAGTTCACCTCGATCGTGAACAGCGTCACCTCCAGCGGCTCGGGCCCCGGAGCCTCCGGCTCGGCCTCCGGCGCCGGCAGCTCGGGCTCCAGCGCCTCGGGCTCGGCCGCCTCGGCGGCCACAGCCGGCGCCTCCGCCACCGCTGCGGCCGGCTTCACGCAGATGCCCTTTACGTTCGTCTTCGAAGGCAGCTTCTTCGATCTCGAACATCTGTTCCGCCAGCTCACGAGCTTCACGACTCGCGGCCCCGCCGGCGCGCTGCGCGTCAGCGGGCGCCTGCTGACGATCCAGAGCGTCAAGCTCGCCCCGGTCACCTCCGGCACCGAACCCGGTAAGGGCGCCACGAGCAACCTCAGCGGCACGATCACGGCCACCGCGTACGTGCTGCCTGCCAGCCAGGGGCTGACCGGCGCGTCGACTGGCACCGCCGCCGCTGGCACGGGCGCCGCGACGCCCGCGACCTCGACCACCGGAGCGTCGAGCTCCCCGACCGCGCCGGCGATCGTGAGGGTGAACCCATGACCGACTTCCTGAGCTCCCTCAAGGCAGACCTCCTCGACCGGCGCCTGCTGCCGCTGGTGGCAGTGGTGACGGTCGCGGTGGCCGCTGCCATCGCCTACGTGGTGCTCGGCGGCGGCTCGAGCGCCACCTCGTCTGCGACCTCGGTCGCGACGGGCCCCGCGGTCGTGTCGGGTCTGGCGATCAGCCAGACGACCCCCGAAAAGGCCGTCGCCGAGACGACCAGCGGCGTCTCCGCCCAGCATCGGGGGGTCGCGCACAACCCCTTCACCCCGCTTCCGGAACCGGCGAAAAAGACGGCCGCCGCGACCGCCGCCCAAGCCGCCTCTCGCACGACCTCGACCTCCTCGAGCTCGAGCACCACGTCCACGTCGGGCTCCTCCTCGCCGAGCTCCGGCGGATCGACCCCAACGACTCCCACCAAGCCCTCCACGGCGAAGCCCAAGACGGTCTACCAGGTGGCGGTGATGTTCGGGGTGTTCCCCGCCGGCGCCACGCCGCAGAGCGTGCAGCTGACGCCGTACGAGAACCTCAAGCTGCTGACGCCGCTGCCGTCGGCGACACAGCCGCTGATCGTCTTCAGGGGCGTCACCGCGGCCAGGAGCGCGATCTTCACGCTCGTCGGTGAAGCGATCCTGCACGGCAGCGCGGTGTGCCTGCCGAGCGCCTCGCAGTGCGAAGCGATCGCTCTCAAGGAAGGGCAGACCGAGCAACTCGAATACCTGCCACCGAACGGCCAGGTCGTCACCTACGAACTGCGGGTCGTGAGCATCGCCTCGACCAAGGCGTCCACCGCCCAGGTCAAGGGCGTCCTACGCGGTGAGTCCAAGGCCGGCGGCAAGCTGCTCAGCCGCGCCGGGCTGGTGGCGCTCCCGGGCCTGCGCTACTCCCCGAAGGCGGGAGTGCTCGTGTTCACCGGGCATCGCGCGTTCAGCGCGCGGTCTTCGAGCGCTCGCGCCCGCGCCGCTGCGCAGCGGCGCCGCAGTCGCTGAGCGCCCAGCAAATAAGCTTGGAGCCGTGGAGCTCCGTCTGATCACCGCCGGCGAGTCGCACGGCCCCGGCCTGACATGCATCGTCGAGGGTCTGCCCGCGGGCCTTGAGCTGTCGCCCGAGGACCTCAACCGGGACATGGCGCGCCGGCAGCTCGGTCACGGTCGCGGCGGGCGCATGAAGATCGAGCGCGACACCGCCGAGGTCAGCGGCGGCGTTCGCCACGGACGCACGCTCGGAGGGCCGGTCGCCCTGCAGGTCGCCAACCGCGACTACGCCAACTGGGAAGAGCGGATGAGCCCCTGGCCGGTATTGGATCCCGCCCACCCGGCCGCCGAGGTCCACCTGCCGCGCCCCGGGCACGCTGACCTGGTGGGCACGCAGAAGTACAAGCAGAGCGACGTGCGCAACATCCTCGAGCGCGCCTCAGCGCGGGAGACCGCGGCGCGGGTTGCGGGCGGCGGGCTGTGCAAGGCGTTCCTGCGCATGCTGGGCGTGACGGTCCACTCGCATGTCATCCAGATCGCCTCCGTGCACGCGCCCGAGCGCGAGCGCCCGCTGGCGCGCGAGGACTTCGCGGAGGTCGACGGCTCGCCCGTCCGCTGCCTGGATCCGCGGGCGTCCAAGGCGATGGTGCGCGAGATCGACGAGCTGCGCAGGGCCAACGAGTCGCTCGGCGGCGTCTTCGAGGTGCAGGCGTTCGGGCTGCTGCCGGGCCTCGGCTCGCACATCTCCTGGGAGGAGCGTCTGGACGGGCGCCTGGCGATGGCGATCTGCTCGATCCAGGCGGTGAAGGGCGCCGCGATCGGCGACGCCTTCGCCGTGGCCGGCCTGCCGGGCTCGCAGGCCCACGACGAGATCTTCTTCTCGCAGGAGCGCGGCTACTACCGCGAGACCAACCGCGCCGGAGGCCTGGAGGGCGGCATGACGACCGGCTCTCCGCTGATCGTGCGGGGCGCGATGAAGCCGCTGCCGACGCTCACCAAGCCGCTGCGCTCGGTCGACACCGCCACGCACGAGCCCGCGCAGGCGCTGCGCGAGCGCACCGACTCCTGCACGGTGCCCGCCGCGGGCGTGGTGGGGGAGGCGATGGTGGCGCTCGTGCTCGCGGACGCCTACCGGCGCAAGTTCGGCGGCGACCACGTCGACGACGTCCTCCAGGCGGTGGGCGCGTACGCAGAGCGGATCGGATGGCATTCGTCCTGATCGGCTTCATGGGCGCGGGCAAGTCGACGGTCGCGCGCGAGCTCGCCGATGCCCTGGGCGGTGCGTCGCTCGACAGCGACGCGCTGCTCGCGCAGCGCTTCGGCCATGCGGTCGCGCACGAGTTCGAGCTGCACGGCGAGGACGCGTTCCGCGCCGGCGAGGAGGAGTTGGTATGCGCGCTGCTGGCGGACGCGGCACCGGACGCGGTGATCGCGCTGGGCGGTGGCAGCGTCTGCTCCGAGCGCGTGCGCGGCGCGCTGGCCGGCCACGTGACCGTGCTGCTCGACGTCGATCCGGACGTCGCGTGGGAGCGCGTGCGGGCGTCGCCGCAGGGCGCCGCGGAGCGGCCGCTCGCGCGCGAGCGCGAGGCGTTCCTCGCTCTGTACGCAAGCCGCTCGGCGCTGTATGAGCAACTGGCCGACGCGATCCTCGTGGGTCTGCCCGTTGCAGGCGCCGCGAGGACCGTCCCTGCCCTGCGCGCGCTGGTGGCGGCGCCGCGCGGCACACGCCTGCTGTGGGCGAGCTCCGCGTCCGGCGAGTACCCGGTGATGGTAGGTCGCGGGCTGCTCGGCGCCGGCGACGGCGACGGCGACCGGCTGGAGGGGATCTGGCCACTCGATCGCTCGCGCTCGCGCGCGTTCTGCGTGAGCGATGAGACCGTCGCGGCCTTGTACGGCGGGCGCCTGGGGAAGACCGCGGGTGCGATCGCGATCGCACCGGGCGAGGCTCAGAAGACGCTCGCGAGCGCCGAGCGCGTGTGGCGCGCGCTGATCGCGGCGGGCATGACGCGCGCCGATCACCTGGTGGCGCTCGGCGGCGGCGTGGTGGGCGACCTGACGGGCTTCTGCGCGGCGACCTATCAACGCGGCGTGCCGGTGGTGCACGTGCCCACCACGCTCGTCGCCCAGGTCGACTCGGCATACGGCGGCAAGACGGGCGTGGACATGCCGCAGGCGAAGAACTACGTCGGCGCCTACCACCAGCCGGCGGGCGTGCTCGCCGACCTCGACACGCTCTCGACGCTCACGCCGGCTGAGCTCGCGGCCGGCTGGGCGGAGGTGCTCAAGACCGCCCTGATCGCCGGCGGCGCGCTGTGGCAGGCCGTGCAGGCCGGCGCGGCGGTCGATGAGGACGACGGTCCTCGCGTGCGTGCGCACGAAGCTCGCGGTCGTCGCCGCGGACGAGCGCGACGCGGGCGCTCGCCAGGTGTTGAACCTCGGGCACACGGTCGGCCACGCGATCGAGACCGCCACCGGCTATGCCCGCTATCGCCATGGCGAGGCGGTCGGGCTCGGCCTGCTGGCGGCGCTGCGCCTGTCCGCGCAGGAGGGCCTGCGCGAGCGCGTGCGTGCCCTGATGCTCGAGCGTGGCCTGCCGGTGAGGCTTGATGATGATGTTCGGATGGATGCGGTACTGGAGGCGATCGCCCTGGACAAGAAGCGCGTGGGAGCCGACACGCCGTTCGTGCTGGTGAGGGCGCCCGGCGAGGTCGAGTTCGGCTGTCGAGTAGCCGCCGAGGAGGTTCGGGCGGCTGTGGCGGAGCTGGCGCGATGACGAGCGGCGCCCATCGGATCGAGGTCATGCACGGCGTCAACCTGGATCAGCTCGGGCGCCGCGACCCGCTGCTGTACGGCACGCTGACGCTGGCGGAGCTGGAGCGACGCATACAGGAGGATGCGCGCACGCTCGAGCTGGCGACCCGCTTCTTCCACACCAACCACGAGGGGGAGTTCGTCGAGCACCTGCACTCCCTGCGCGACGACGCCGACGCGATCCTGCTGAACCCGGGCTCGTGGACGCACTACGCTTGGTCGATTCGCGACGCGCTGGAGATCGCCGGCTTGCCGGCGCTGGAGATCCATCTGTCGGACGTTCAGCATCGCGAGCCCTGGCGCCGCGTGTCGGTGATCGGCGAGCTCTGCTTCGCGACCATCTCCGGACGCGGCCCGGATGGCTACCGCGACGCGCTCGTGGCCCTGCGCGACGAGCTCGGGCGGGGTGCCGCGTGAGTGGATCGCCGCCGCCGGCCGGCGCGGGTGCCGATCGCGTGCAGCGGCTGGCGGGCGAGCTGCGCGAGCTCGAGCTCGACGCGCTGCTGGTCGACTCGCTCGTCGACGTGCGCTACTTGACCGGCTTCACCGGCAGCCACGGGCTCGCGCTCGTCGTCGGCGAGCCGGCGGGGTCGGCGATCGGCGCGCATCGCTTCCTCAGCGACTTTCGCTACGCGACGCAGGCGGCCGAGCAGGTGCCTGCGGTCTTCGAGCGCGAGATCGTGACCGGCGAGTTGCTCGACGCGCTCGCGGCCGTGCTCGCGGACACGGCCGGGCGGCTGGGATTCGACGAGACGAGCGTGACCGTCAAGGGGCACCGGCGGCTCGTAGAGCTGTTGGGGCAGGAGTGGGAGCTCGTTCCCTGCACGAGCCTCGTGGAGGGGCTGCGAGCCGTCAAGGATGCGGGAGAGATCGCGCGCATCCGCGCCGCCAGCGAGCTCGCCGACGAGGCGTTGCGCGGGGTCCTGGAAGACGGCCTGGTGGGTCGCGCCGAGCGCGAGGTGGCGATCGAGCTCGAGCTGCGCATGCGCCGTCTCGGCGCGCAGGGCCCAAGCTTCCCGTCGATCGTGGCGGCCGGCGCCCACGGCGCGCTGCCGCACGCCGCGCCGGGCGCGCAGGAGATCCCCCCGAACGCGTTGGTGACGATCGACTGGGGCGCGCTGCACGAGGGCTACTGCTCTGACTGCACGCGCACGTATGCCACGGGAGAGGGGATCTCGGCGCAGGCGCGCGAGATATACGAGCTCGTGCTGTGCGCGCAGGAGCGGGGGCTGCGCTCCGTCAGGGCGGGGCTGAGCGGGCGCGAGGTGGACGCGGTCGCGCGCGAGGTGATCGAGCGCGCCGGCCACGGCGAGCACTTCGGCCACGGCCTCGGCCACGGCGTCGGCTTGGACATCCACGAGCGCCCCCGCCTGTCGCGCACCGCCGGGGAGGAGCGGCTGCGGGCAGGGAACGTCGTCACGGTCGAGCCCGGCGTCTACCTTCCTGGGCAGCTCGGCGTGCGGATCGAGGACCTGGTGGTCGTGGGCGAGGACTCGCGTGAGGTGCTCACGAGCCTGTCCAAGGCGCTCACGGTCATCGCCTGAGCGCGTATGCCTCG
>CAWFAC010000004.1:0-47681 GCA_963813625.1 uncultured Solirubrobacteraceae bacterium | reverse complement strand
AAGCCCTGCCCAAAGGGAGTATGTTTCGGACGCCCAAGGCATGCCCACTCACGTCCATCGTCCGGGAGGTTTCGGTCCACCATGCCCTCACTTCTAGATCTGACGAGCCAGGGGGATGTCGGCACCATCTCCGACGAGTCGAAGCTGTCATCCGTCACGCTGATGACGCCGCAGCAGCTGTACGAGCTGTGGGAGCGCCAGAGCTGGCAGTCGCACACGATCGACTTCACGCAGGATCGCAGGGACTGGGAGCAGATGGACGCGGATCTGCGCCGGCAGCTCGCCTGGAACCTGTCGTCGTTCTTCATCGGCGAGGAGCGCGTCACGACGCAGTTCTCCGGCCTGGTGATGGCCTATGAGAGCCAGAGCGAAGAGGCGTTCCTGGCGACGCAGCAGGTCGACGAGGCGCGTCACGCGCAGCACTTCAACCGCTTCTACGAGCAGGTCCTCGGCATCGACGGCACGTTCGAGGATCGCCTCGAGCAGGCGCGCAACGATCTCAACCCGGCCTTCATCGAGATGTTCGACGGCGTGCTCGTCGACTGGGGCCAGCGGCTGGTGGAGAACCCGCGCGACATCGAGGCCAAGGTCGACTTCGTGACGCTGTACCACATGATCATCGAGGGCACGCTCGCGCTGACCGGACAGTGGTTCCTGACCGACTTCATGGAGCGCAAGTCGATCCTGCCCGGCTGGGTGGAGGGCTTCAAGCTGATCTCCCAGGACGAGCACCGCCACGTCGCCTACGGCACGTGGTTCCTGCGCGAGAAGGCGGGCGACTCGCTGCTGCGGCGGCGGATCGCAGAGCGTGTCGCCGAGCTGCTGCCGCTGGCCTCGGCGGTGCTCGTGCCCAAGGGAGCCGACCCGAACGACTACGCGATCCTCGACTACTCGATGGAGGACACGAACACCTTCGCGTTCAACGCGCTGCAGCGGCGCCTGAAGGTGATCGGGATCGACATCGCGAGCCTGGCGGCGGCGGCCGCGTAGCCGTAGGGCGGAGGCAACGTGGCTCTGAGCACCAACCAGTTCTGAAACGTGCCTAGAACGTATCAGGGCGTTCGGAGGTAAGCGCCTGTCCTGCAAGGGCGCTCACGGTCTTGCCCGTGAATCCCGCGGGCGGGGCCTTGCTTAGGGACAGCTACAAACCTGCTGCAATTCTGCTACAGTTGGCCTGTGTCTTCGTCAGCGCTAGCATCTGGTCCGCTTGTCAGAGAGGCGGTCTACCTCCATGATGTTGCCCGGCTGAGCGACGCCGACATCGCTCGCGCGACGGGTGTGGCTCGCAGCACGGCACGGGCGTGGCTTGCCCACACGCGCTCGCCCACGGGACTCCGCGCCGAGCGATTGATCGAGCTCTCTGCGCTTGTCGAACGTCTGGCGCGTGTCATGGACCCCGCCTATATATCGGTTTGGCTGCGCAAGCCTGTCCCTGCGTTGCACGAGAAAAAGCCGATCGATCTCATCGCGGGCGGCAAGTACCTGCGCGTGGCCGAGCTCGTATCCGCGCTCGAAGAGGCTCCCTTCTCTTAGGCCCGTCGTCGTGGCATCCGACATCGAGCGTATGTCGGTTGCGGGCTTCTGGTGGCGACAGACTCCGCACGGCGCCGATCCGTTGTTGCTGCCATCTCCGCCGTCGAGCGGCAGGTGGCAGCGCGGGGCGCGCATCGGGGCAACGTATTTCGCGGACGAGGAGGCGACCGCATGGGCGGAGTGGTACCGCGTACTCGCTGAGATCGCGCTGCCGCCCACCCACGCGATGCCGCGCGACCTGTGGCGCTGGACGGTTGACGCGATCGACATCGCAGACCTCTCGACGCCCGCCAAGCTCGCGCAGCTGGAGCTCCCGGCCCCGAGACCGGGGCGACACGCATGGCCGCCGTTTCAGAGGGCGGGCGAGCAGCTTCATCGCCAGGGATACCGCGGCATCCTCTATCCGAGCGCGGCGCGCCCGGATAACCGCGCACTCTGCCTATTCCGCGATGAGATAGTCATACCCGGCGCTCGGCCGGTGCGGCCGCCGACTACCTATCGCGACCCGCCCGCTCCGCCGTCCGGATTGCGAACCTGAGCCCCTTGAATCCTGATGCAGGCCGTCCGTCTCCGGGGAGATCGACTGGCTCATCGAGCAACGCCGCAGTGCCACTCAGCGGTTTGACGCGCACTTTCCGAGGTCCTGAGCTCGGCGCGTCGATCTGTGGGGGTGCGTGCTCAGCCTGCTGCGGGTGATCCGTGGGGTGTAGCTGTCTTCACGACGTTTGGTGCAGGGAGGCGCTCCAGCGCGTCGGCCATGACCGTGGCGCCGTCGCTGCGCGCGAGGGCGTCGGCCATCGCGCGGGCACCCTGTTCGATCGACCGGTCTTCCAGGGCGCTGGCGATCACGCTGCGCAGCTTGCTGGGAGAGCTCTTCTTGCTGACCCTCACGCCGGCGTTCACGAACACGACGCGGGCGGCGTTATCGGGCTGGTCGCGTGCATCGGGGATGCAGACGAGCGGAACACCATCGGCGAGCGCCGCGTTGACCGTCTGCCATCCCGCGTGGGTGACCATGAGCGAGGCGTGCGGGAGCACGGTTCGATGTGGCACGAAGGCCACGGTGCGCGCGTTGGCGGGGATGCGCAGCTGGCTGGCGTCGAGCGCAGGGCCCGCTGTCAAGAGCGCCCGGACCGGCAGCCCGGCGACGGCATCAAGCACTCGCTGGGCCAGCGCGCTCTGATCCATGTAGCTGGTGCTGAAGCTGAGCAGCACGAGCGGATCGGTGTTCTCCTCGGGCCACGGCGACTCCCAGTCCTTCTGGAACGGCTCGAACGCGGGGCCCACGTAGTGGACGTTCGCGGGGAGCTGGGCTTTGCTCGAGAAGTCGAGCTCCGGCGCGGTCATCACGTAGATGGCCTGCGCACCGAGAACCTGATCGCCGTAGTCCTTCAGCGGCGCGAGCCCATGTTCGGCACGCACACCGTTCAGCACGGGCAGTGCGGGCGCCCAGAAGCGGCGTGTCATGCGATCGAACAGGCGATCGCGCACGGCACCCAACGGACCCGCCATCGGCGACAGGCCACTGAACAGCGGGGGCGCGCCGCGAGCCGGCAGTGGATAGGGGCAGTGAACGAGCGCGGCGGCTGGCACACCCGCGAGCTCAGCGGCGATCGCGGCGGCCGGTATGAGCCAGTCGAACACGACCACGTCGGCGCTAAAGCCCTCGAGCATCTCGATCGCATCGCGTGTCCCGTCGGGCATCGGCGCGGTCGCGCCGTCGCGAAGTCGTCTTGCGGCGCCAAACTGCGTGCGCGCCTCCCAGTCACGTACAGGGTCTGTCTCCGGGCGCGTGATGTCGAGGTCGGGCATCGCCCGCCGGTACTCGACGAACTCCGCCCCAGTGCTCTCGATCCGCTCGCGTGCAGCGCGGTGGGCGAGAACCCGCACCTCGTGACCGCGGTCGACGAGCTCACGTGTGAGCGCGAGCTGCGGTGGGGCGTTGCCGCTGAACGCGATGAGCGTCTGGAAGACTCGCATATACTTCATCTTAGTATGACCAAGATGAAAAAGTCAAGTGCCCCCCGCAAGGAACGCACCTACCGGATGACCGCCCGCGCCGATGCGGCCGCCGCCACCGGCGAGCGGCTGCTCGCCGCGGCGTGGAAGCACTTCGGCACGCGACCGTATGAGGAGGTTCGCCTGCGCGAGATCGCCGCCGACGCGCTCGTCACCGAACAGACGCTCCTCGCACGCTTTCACTCCAAGGACGAGTTGCTCACCGCGGCGTACGGACGGTGGGCGACGAGCGAGAAATCACGCCGCGACGCGGCTCCCGTGGGCCGCTTCCCCGAGGCCGTCGCCAACGTGTTCGACCACTACGAGGCGCACGGAACGGCGATTCTGCGCATGCTCTCCCAGGAGGACCGCATCCCCGCGGTCCGCTACCTCACCGACAGGGGCAGGGACTACCACCGCGATTGGGCGAGCAGGGTCTTCCAGCCGCTGCTCGCCGGCCACCGGCGCGCATCCAGAGAGCGCCGGCTCACGGCCGTAGTCATCGCCACGGACGTGCTCGTGTGGAAGCTCCTGCGACTCGACATGCAGCTCAGCCGCCCCCAGGCCGAAAAGACCGTCCTCGAGATGATCGAGTGCTACGCCCGGTGATCGAGTTGAGAGATCAACCGGAGCTGCGGTGATTCGCCTCGGCGCCGTCGGGCGAGAGCTCACGCTCGACGAGCCCGGTCTCGTAGGCGAGCACAACCGCCTGGACACGGTCGCGCAGTCCGAGCTTCGAGAAGATGCGTCCGACGTGGGTCTTGATGGTGTTCTCGCTGAGGATGAGCTCGTCGGCGATCTCGGCGTTCGAGAGTCCTCGAGCGACCAGCCGCAGGACGTCGAGCTCGCGGAGAGACAGCTCGGCGAGAGCGGTGGGCGTGCCGCTGCTGGCAGGTCGTGCGGCTCGGGCGAACTGGGCGATCAGTCGTCGGGTGATCGACGGGGCGATCAGAGCGTCACCGGCGGCGGCCACGCGCACGGCGTCGAGCAGCCGGTCGGCCGGCGTGTCCTTGAGCAGAAAGCCGCTCGCGCCGATCCGCAGTGCCTCGTAGATGTACTCACTGACGTCGAACGTCGTGAGCATCACGACAGCGGTCGGCAGGTTGTCCTCGGCGAGGATCCTGCGGGCAGCCGCGAGGCCGTCCAGCTCGGGCATGCGGATGTCCATCAGCGCGACGTCGGGACGGCGCCGCTTGACGATGTCGACGGCGGCGCGGCCGTCATCGGCCTCACCGACGACTTCGATGTCTGGCTCGGCTTCGAGGATCACGCGAAAGCCGGTGCGCAGCAGGCGCTGGTCGTCGGCAATGACCACCGTTATGGGCCGCGCCGGCGCTTCGGGCTCGCCGGTCGCCGCCCGCTGGTCTTCGTCGTCTCGCCACTCCACGATCGCCACCGACACGGGCTCGGAGAGCCCCTTGAAGCGCATCGCGCCCGCAGGGCGCATGAGAGCGGTGACACGCGAGCCGGCCACCCGGCGGACCACCTCGCTCACAAGCACCTCGCCGCCGCCGGCGGCGTCACACAGGCGGCTCGCGACAATCACCGGCGTGCCGTGCAGATCGTCGTCTTCCGCGAGCGGCTCGCCGGCGTCGAGCCCGATCCGCAGGGGCAATCCGCCCGTCGCGCCGGTCGTCGCGCGCTGCATGTCGATCGCGCATCGCACAGCGTCGGCGGCGCTCGTGAAGGCGACCATCAGCCCGTCGCCCGCGGACTTGATCTCGCGGCCGCCGTGCTCGACGACGGCCGCGCGCAGGCTCGCGAAGTGCTCCCGGCGCAGCGCATCGGCCGCCTCGTCCCCGTGGCGGTCGAACAGGGCCGTCGAGCCGACGAGGTCCGTGAACAGGATCGTGACAAACGAGGTTTCCGTCATGATCGACACGATCATCGCCGATCGCGGCTCGCCCCGTGGAATGATCTCGGCGGGGAGAAATCACTCGGCCGGATGACGACCCTGCAACGATCGGCGGCGATGATCGCGGCGATCCTTGCATCCGAGTGAAAGGAAAGCCATCATGAGTTCAATGATCCAAACCGGAGAGCCGATCGGCCGGCGCGATATAGCGATCGCCGCCCTGCTGAGCCTGCTCGGACTGGTCCTGATCTACAGCGACGCGGTCGAACCAAAGATCGACGCCAGCTATCTGGCGATCCCGGCCTTCCTCGCAGTAACCGTACCGCTCGTGTGGCGTCGCTCGGCGCCGCTGCTCGCGCTGAGCGTGGTGCTGGTCGCCCTGGCTGCGCACGTCGTGGTGTTCGGCGAAATGGCGCGCTGCGGGATCGTGTTCCCGCTGACCTGGATACTGGTCTTCGCCGCAGCCGCGCGCCTTGACCGAGGTCCGGCGCTCGCCGCTTTCGCGCTCGGCATCGGCTGCATCGCCGTGATGGCCAGCGCAGACAGCCGGGTACCGTTCAGCGAAATCCCGCCGTTCATCGTGCTGACCCTCTTGGTGTTTGGTGCCGGCAGGATCGTGCATTCACGGGCGCGCATCGCCGCGGAGCTGCGGGGGCGCACCGAGCAGCTGCGCGCGGTCCGCGACGAACGCGCTCGCCTCGAGGTTGCGACCGACAGGGGGCGGCTCTCGAGCGAGCTCGATGAGCTGCTGCAGCGGCGCCTCGGAGAGCTGGCGCGCCTCGCCGACACCGGCGCCGCCACGACCGACGCCGCAGCCGCGACCGCGACCCTCGTGAACATCGAGGAGGAGAGCCGCCAGACGCTGCAGGAGATGCGCGCGCTTGTCGGGGTGCTTCGAAGCAGCGACGAGTCCGATGGCCCGCTCGCTCCGCAGCCCACGCTCACCGCGCTCGACGCGATGATCGTGAGGACCAAGGGGGCCGATGCGCATTTCGAGGTCGAGGGCAGCCCGCGGGCCCTGCCGGCGGGCATCGAGCTTTCCGCCTATCGGATCGTCGAACACCTGCTGGGCGCCCTCGACGACACTCCCGGCGTGGATGTTCGGGTGCGCTTCGGCGACAGCGCGCTCGAGGTCGCAGTCGCCGGCCCGGCAACTCGACGCCGCGACATCGCTGCTGCGATCGAACGTGCCCGCGAGCGGGCACAGCTGCACCGGGGCACGCTCGAAGCGACCGTCGATGGCGGGCGCGCACGCGCGGTCGCCGAGCTCCCGCTCGCGGTGGCCTGAGATGTCAGGGCGTCGCCTCGACGTGGCGGTGGGGCTCGCCGGTGCGAGTCTCGCCGCCATCGGCAGCGTCGCGCTCGGCACCAGTGTGCTCGAGGCGCTCGCGGCGGCGGCGTGCGGAGGATCGCTCGGCCTTTGCCGCTCGCGCCCCACAGCTGCCTGGATCATCGCCGCCGGTGCCATCGCTGTCGCGGCGCCAGAGGGTGGTACGCAGCTTCTGCCGTTCCCGCTGGTCACGCTCAGCGCGTTTGGAGCCGGAGGCTGGGCCGAGCGCAGGTCAGCGATTGCCGGCGCGCTCGTGCTCGTGGCCGTTTCGCTCGCCTCCGCGGCGGCGATCGGCGAATTCGGCGAAGTCTGGGTGCCGTATGTGCTGGCGTCGAGTCTCGGCTGGATTGTCGGTAAGGCGGTACGCGAGCGTCAGCTCGTCGCTGACAGGCTCGCCGAACGGGTCCAGGAGCTGGACCAGGAGCAGGATGCCTACGCCGAGCTCTCCGTTCGCTACGAGCGCGCACGGATCGCGGCCGAGCTGCACGACATCGTTGCGCACGCGATCAGCGTGATGGTCGTCCAGGCGAGCGCCGGGCAACGGCTGGTCGCGACCAGCCCGCCGATGACGGCCGAGACGTTCGACGCGATCTCCGCCGCCGCACGGCAGGCCGAGGCGGACATGGGCCGACTCGTCGCGCTGCTGGCCGACGAGAACGCGATCGGCGAGGCGCCTGACCTCGAGCTGGTCGAGGAGCTCGTCGCCCGCGCGGCCGGCACCGGCCTCGACGTGACCCTGCGACTGGAGGGGACGCGCGAAGGACTCCCCACGCAGGTCGTCCAAGCGACCACCCGCATCGTTCGGGAGGGCCTGACCAACGCCTTGCGCTACGCCACCGGAGCCTCGGTACGAGTTCTCCTGCGCGGCGGACGCGACGCGATGATCGTCGAGGTGGCCAACGATGCGGCGCCCCGTGCGTCCGCGCTCGCCGGACATGGCACCGGCAACGGACTGCGCGGCCTGCGCGAACACCTCGACGCCCTCGGGGGACAGCTCGAAGCCGGTCCGACCGACGACGGCGGCTGGTCTATCCGCGCGCGAATCCCCATCTTTCTCGCGGCGGACGCCGCATACGTCTAGGCATCGTCCTCGGCGTGCCATGGGGACAAGCGGGTGACTGTCCCACCCAGGGATGAGGCGACGCGCCAAGGATCACCCGCGAGCCCGATGTGAAGGCTCAGAAGAGCGCTTAGGTTCACATGAGTCAGCTTTACTACAGAAAGGACCGCACCATGGCCGCCATCAACATCCGCAGAAATCTCACATGCGTCCTCGTCGGCGCTGCCGCCTGCCTGGCGACGACCGCGACGAGCGCGTCGGCGCTCAACCCGCAGCCCCTGCCACCCGGCCATGCGATCGGCATCGTGACCCCGCCCGACCCGTGCCACGGGGCCTGCTGAGCCCACGCTCCTAACAAGTCACGCCGGTGATCCCGGACGGCGGTGGGCGACACCACGGCCGTAGGTCAGGCACCGTCGACAGACAGACTACGAGTCAGCCCACCGCCGGCCCGGACCTAAACCGGCCAGTCGGACGCCAGCACAAACGGCCCAGAAAGCACGGTCTCAGCAAGCTGAGACGACAGGATCCTGAACCCGTGCCCCGGCGCCGCCATCCGGCGCCTGGCACTCTCGCACTCAGAACAGACTAACCGTCCGCAGCTGTCTGCGCCACATCGATTTCCTCGGCAGCGAGATCACCGCCCTGGACCGGCGGATCGCCCAGCAGGCCCTCGCGTTCCCGGGGTTCCAGCGGCTGCTGACGATCCCCGGCGTGGACGTCGGCACAGCCGCCGCGGTGATCGCCGCGATCGGGGACATCACGCGCTTTCACAGCCCCGGCCAGCTCGTCGCGTACTTGGGCTTGGACCCGAAGGTCCGCCAGTCCGGGTCGGAGCCGGCGCGCTATGGGCACATCTCAAAGCGCGGTGACCCGCAGGCCCGCTCGATGCTGGTCGAGGCCGCGTGGATCTCGATTCGAAGCCCCGGCCCGCTGAAGGCGTTCGGCGAGCGCGTGCGTGCCCGCCGCGGCGCGCAGATCGCAGCGGTCGCTGTCGCGCGCAAGCTCGTCGTGCTCTGCTGGCATCTCCTGACGAAGGATCAGGACTACGCGTTCGCGCGACCATCGCTGACCCGGCAGAAGACGCGTCGCCTGATGCACGGGGGCCGAGCCAGGGCCACTATCGGGCCGGAAAATTCGTTGCCGGTTTGGGCCACTTGCGGTCAGTAACCAGTTGAAGGGCACACAAGCCGCCCAAAACGACCGACTGGAGATCGGAAATGGACCGGAGAGTGAGGATCACGTTGCCTGAGCCGCTCGTTCGTCGTCTTGAAGGCATGGCCGACGACGCAGACGAGCCCGTGTCGCGCGTCGCGGCGCAATTCGTCCGTCAGGGCCTCGACGAATTAGGCACGGGCGGGGAAGGCTCGCCGGCGCGCCGCGATCTGCTTGCGCGCCGCGCCCCCCAGGGTCGGAGTCCGGGCGAGCGTGCCCCGTGGCTTGAGCCCTACGGCGGGGATCGCGATTGGCGTAGCCGCATGTGGGGCGAGATCGTCGCCCTACATGGGCGCTACCCGACCCAGCTCGCCGCGCTCAAGCAGGGCTGGTGGACCAGAGCGGCGCATCTTGAGTCGCTGTGCGCCTTGGCGTACTGGCGCCGGCTGCTGGACGACGCAGCCTATGACCCGTGCGAGGAGTTGAGCTTCCAACTGCACATCGCGGACTTCGGGCACAAACTCAGTCAAGAGGGCGGCAGCGTCACGCAGGCGTGGACGCCCGGTGCCCCGCCGGACGAGTGGGTCTAACGAGGGCCAGCTCAGGGACCGAACAGCGGCACCGAGGGGACGCGCGAGTCGCGGACCGAGGGCGCACGAGGACCAAGGGGCGAAGCCGACGCCGGGAGTGGTCGCGGCCGGGTGGCCGCTGCTACGTGCATCGGAGGCGTCGGCTTCGCCTCCTTGTACGCGCTCGGCGCAGCTCCCGGAGGCGCCGCGGGCCGTGAAGTCGTTGGCCGCCTCGGCGTCGTCGGGTCATTAGCCGGCATGAGAAGCCCTGCCTGGAGAACTCGATGGCCGTCTTCCGGGAGTTGGGTCAATAACAGCATGAGGGCACCTGCGCGCAAAAGCACCCCGAGCCCGCCAGCACGAGCTGCGCGGCGCACCGCCAGCCCGTCAAGGGAGGGCCGGTGGGATGTGTGGGGACCAATGCCCCAAGAGGCTCGCGAAGGGCTGGAGCGGGCGCTATGTGGCGTCCTCGCGCGTCGCCACCCCGGCCACCGATTCGCCATGAAACGCCAGCTCGACACGACTGGACAGCGGTCCGCGCCCGCGCCTGACGCGGACGGTCTGAAAGACGCTGCGTAGGACGGTGGTCAACTCCTCGGGCGCGAGGCTGTCCAGCAGCTCGATTGGTGGGATCACGATGTCTGCCGTGCGCATCGCGTCCACGTGCTCGCGGTAGGCCGCGCGGGCGGCCTCGGCGCGTTCTGTGCGTGTGCGCAGCGCCGCTGTCCATGCGGCCTCGCCGAGCAGTTCGGCAGCGGTGGGGTCGGCGGCAAAGCGCTCGACCTCGCTCTCGGCCGCCTCAAGCTCGCGCTGGACATCCTTGAACGTGTCATCTGTGTCGATGACAGCTCGCGGCGACGTCAGCCGTACCGCACTGTTCATACGCCTGCTTGATCCGCTCAACGAGGTAGTTCTCGAGGAGGTCGGCCAGGACGTTCGTAGAGGCGCCGCACCGCTTGCCCCTCCAGCTCGCCAGCGACGCCCGGCAGCGATAGGCGCGCCTCCCGCGACCGTCGGGTGTGAATCCTGCGCGTGCGCCGATCAAGACCTCGCCGCAGTTGGCGCATGTGGCGAACCCGCTGAGCGGAAAGACTGCCGCTGGCCGGCGCTTCGGCCTCTCCTCGCCGGGGTGGGCGCGCTCAAAGGTCACGCGGTCCACCAGGGCTGGGTGCGAGTCGCGTACAAGCCGGTCGCCGTAGCGCGTCTCGCCGATGTAGGTCCGGTTGCGAAGCAGTCGCCGCACGGTGAACGGGTTCCACGTCCGATGATCGGCGCTGCGCTTGCGACGAACGCCCGGCCTGCCAGGGGAGGGGTACGCTGGTACCTGCTTGTGCAAGTAGTCGAGCGCCGCGTCAACGCCGCGATCCGCCGCCAGCTTGAACGCTCGCTTGACGACACGCGCCCACTTGGGATGGGGGACCAGCAGCCCGTCGTCGTCTCGCGTGTAGCCGAACGGAGTCGGCCCCATCCGCGCGCCGCGATCGAGGGCGCGCGTCTTGGCGTGCTCCCACGCTTCGCTCATGCGTCGCCGTTCCATGCGAGCCAGTGCGAGCATGATCGTCATGCCGAACTCGCCGAATGGCGTCGTCGGGTCGAGGCCGAGGTCGAGTGCGGCGATCGAGCCGCCGGCCTCGGTGATCTGTTCGACCAGGCGCAGCGCGTCGGCCACGCCCAGGCGGCTGAGGCGATCGAGTTTCGAGACGATCACGCCATCCGTCTCGCCTGCTCTGATGCGTGCCATGAGCGCGTCGAGGCCCGGGCGGTCGAGCTTGCCGCCGGACTGGTCGAGGTCTTCGTGGATCATCGGTATCTCCACGCCGCGAGAGGCCGCCCACGCGGCGCCCTGGTCGCGCTGTAGGTCGGGGGAGATGAAGCTCTCGCCCGAGCGTCCGCCGACTCGACTGACCCGCACGTACTGATCCATGCGGCTAGGCTTGTTAGACCTCGTGGACATATCGTGAAGGGTAAAAGGCATACGTGCTAGGCACAAATCAATTCAAGAACGGAAATCACATCGAGGTCGACGGCACGGTCTTCAAGATCCTCGAGTTCCAGCACGTCAAGCCCGGCAAGGGCGGGGCGTTCGTGCGGACCAAGCTGCGCAGAGCGTCCGACGGCAACGTGATCGACAGGACGTTCAGGGCGGGTGAGAAGTTCCGGCCCGTGCGCACGGAGTCGAGAAAGATGCAGTTCCTCTACGCGGACGGCGCTGACGCGCACTTCATGGACAGCGAGTCCTTCGAGCAAATCGCCGTCGCCGAGCGCGCCCTGGAGGACGCGCTGCGGTGGATCACACCGAGCAGCGAGGTGGACGTGCTGTTCATCGACGATGAGCCGGCCGACGTGCAGCTGCCGAGCGCGGTCGATCTCGAGGTCGCCGAGACCGATCCCGGGCTGCGAGGTGATTCGGTCTCCAGCGGCGGCACCAAGCCCGCGAAGCTGGAGACCGGCGCGGTCATCCAGGTGCCGCTGTTCGTCGAGCAGGGCCAGCGCATCCGGGTGGACACGCGCTCGGGCGACTACGTCGCCCGAGCCTGAATGCGCCGCTCCGATCAGCGCCGCGCTGCTGTGGTCGCGCTCTACCAGCACGATCTCACCGGCCGCCCGCTCGCGGAGACGATCGAGGGGGACGCATCGCTGTTCGCGCGCGCGCTCGCGCAGGCGGCGGCCGACCGGGCACCCGAGCTCGACGAGCTGATCGATCGCCACGCGTACGGGTGGTCGGTGCAGCGGATCCAGCCGCTCGAGCGCAGCATCATGCGCGTGGCGCTGGTCGAGATGCTCCACCCTGACACGGTCCCCGCCGATGCGCCGATACCTCCTGAGGGGGCGATCGAGGAGGCGGTGGAGAGCGCCAAGACATTCTGCGGCGCCGACGCGCCGGGCTTCGTCAACGGGGTGCTGGCGGCAGTGTTGCGCGAGGTGCGAGACAATGCGCGGATTCCATGACGAACCCCAGCGTTGAGCGCCTCGATGAGCTGATCACCCGCCTGGATCGCGCGGCCGAGCAGCTGCGCTCCGGCGAGCTGTCGCCGGACGCCGCAGCGAGCATGGTCGAGGACTGCGCTTCGCTGGCGACGCAGGCGGCCGCCGAGCTCGAGCAGTTGACGCGCGCCGAGGTCTCCATGCCGGCGCCGGGTCAGGACACCCTCTTATAGGTGCCCGCCCGCCCGCCTGCACGCCCACCGGCCCGCCCGCCGCGCCCGCCCGCCCGCCGGCCCGCCCGCCTGCCGGCCCGCCTGCACGCTCGGCCCATCCGGTTGCTCATGCCGTGAACGCGAGCTACCCTGACCACCTGCGCGAGGATGTCGAGCGCTACCTGCGCGACATGCGCTTCTCCGAGGAGCCGCTCACGGAGGGGCTGGAGGAGGCGATGCGCTACTCGCTGCTGGCCGGCGGCAAGCGCATCCGCCCGGTGCTGGCGCTGGCGACCGCGCGCGCGATCGGGCTGCGCCAGCGCGAGGTGCTGCCGCTGGCTGGCGCGATCGAGCTGATCCACACCTACTCGCTGATCCACGACGACCTGCCGGCGATGGACGACGACGAGCTGCGCCGCGGAGCGCCGACGTGCCACGTGAAGTTCGGGGAGGACGTCGCGATCCTGGCGGGCGACGGACTGTACGCGGAGGCCTTCGGCCACCTGCTGAGGAACCAGCGCTCGGCGCCCGAGCGGGTGCTGGCCGCGGCGGCGGAGCTGGCCGCGGCCACCGGCGTGAGCGGCATGGTTGGCGGCCAGTACGCGGATGTGAACCCGCGTACCCCCTCTGGCCCGGCCGCGCTGCGGCGACTGCACGAGCTGAAGACGGGCCGTCTGATCGGGGCGTCGGTGCTCTGCGTACTACTGTTGACAGGGATCGAAGACGGACCTGAGACCGCGCCCTTCCGCAGGTTCGCTGCGGAGCTTGGCGTGTTGTTCCAGATCGTGGACGACATACTTGATGTGACCGGCACCGACGATGCACTTGGAAAGCCACGAGGTAGCGATGAGCGTCACGGAAAGCGCACATACGTGAGCGAGTTCGGCATCGCCCGCGCGCAGGGAGCTGGCGGCGGAGTCGCACCGGATGGCACGGGAGGCGCTCGCCGAGGTCGCCGACCTATCGGTCGCGTGACGCGGGAGCTCAGGCACCCGATGGTGCCCACACCACGGCCGAGCTCGAGGGGATCGCCGACTTCATCTACACCCGCAGCTCATGAGCCTCCTGGAGAACATCAACGGTCCCGAGGACCTGCGCGGCCTGTCCGAGCAGGAGCTCGCGCAGCTCGCACAGGAGGTGCGCGAGCACATCATCGACACCGTCGGGGAGATCGGGGGACATTTCGGGGCCAACCTGGGCACGTGTGAGCTGGCGGTCGCGCTGCACTCGCTGCTGGACTCCCCGCGCGACAAGATCCTTTGGGACGTGGGCCACCAGGCCTACCCCCACAAGATCCTCACGGGCAGGCGCGAGCGGCTGAGCACGATCCGCCAGTACGGCGGGCTGGCTCCGTTCTGCTCGATTCCCGAGTCCCCGCACGATGTGATGGGCGCCGGGCACGCATCCACCTCGATCGGCTACGCGGTCGGGATCAAGGAGGGCATGCGTCATCTCGGCGCCGAGGCCGAGGGCAACGTCGTGGCGGTCATCGGCGACGGCGCCATGACCGGCGGGGTGGCGTTCGAGGCGATCAGCCAGGCGGGCGGGCTCGGGACGCCGATCGTGGTCGTGTTGAACGACAACGGCATGTCGATCGCCCCGAACGTGGGCGCGCTGTCGCGATACTTCAATCGCGTCCGGCTGAACCCCAAGCTGTGGCACGCGCGCGCGGGCGTGGAGGGTGGCCTGACGCGGCTGCCGGGCGGCATCGGCGCCGCGTTCGAGCGCCTGGGACCGCACCTGAAGGAGTCGATCAAGGCATTCTGGGCTCCCGGACTGTGGTGGGAGGAGCTCGACTGGGCGTATATGGGCGTCGTCGACGGTCACGACGTGCGCGCGCTGCGCGCGGCGCTGCGTGAGGCGCTTGCGGCCGAACGCCCGGTGGTGGTGCACATCGCGACGGTCAAGGGCAAGGGCTTCGCGCCCGCCGAGGACGGCGGCCTGGAGGGAATGGAGAAGTGGCACGCGGCCAAGCCGAAGTCGATCCTCAACGGCTCTCCCACCGGCCCCGCGCCGGTGCGCGGCGGCTCGAGCGCCAGGTCCTCTCCGGCACCCCCGCCCCAGTACACGCAGGTGTTCGGTGAGGCGCTCGTACGTGAATGCGAACGCGACGAGCGCGTGGTCGGCATCACCGCGGCGATGAACTCGGGGACCGGGCTGAGCATCCTGCAGAAGGCGCTGCCGCAGCGTTACTTCGATGTGGGGATCGCCGAGCAGCAGGCGATCCTGTTCGCGGCGGGGCTGGCGCTCGAGGGGGCCAAGCCGGTGGCGGCGATCTACTCGACGTTCTTGCAGCGGGCCTACGACCAGATCGTGCACGACGTGTGCTTGCAGAGGCTGAACGTCGTGTTCGCGATGGATCGAGCCGGGCTCGTCGGCGACGACGGTCCGACCCACCACGGGGTGTTCGACATCGCCTACCTGCGCTGCCTGCCGAACATCGTGCTGATGGCTCCGCGCGACGAGGCGATGCTCGTGCACATGCTGCGTACGGCGATCGAGTACGACGACGGGCCGATCGCGCTGCGCTACCCGCGCGGCGAGGGCAGCGGTGCGCGGCTGCCGCTGCGGGGGAAGCCGATCGCGATCGGAACCGGCGAGATCCTGAGCGAGGCCGAGGTGACCTCCGCCCCCGCGCGCGCGGGGGCGCGTGTGGCGCTGATCGGCTACGGAGCGGGCGTCGGCAAGGCGCTCCTCGCCGCGGCGGAGCTAAGGCGGCATGCGATCGCCGTTACCGTCGCGGACGCCCGCTTCGCCAAGCCGATAGATGCGGGCCTGATGGCCCAACTGGCTGCCGAGCACGACTTGCTGGTGACGGTCGAGGAGGGTGTGCTGGCCGGTGGTTTCGGCTCGGCGGTTTGGGAGACGCTGAACGAGGCGGGTGCCGCGGGCGCGGGCGGGGTCCGAATCATGAGGGTGGGTCTCCCAGACCGGTATGTGACGCACGGCAAGCCCGCGCTGCTGCACGAGGAGGTCGGCTTCACCGGTGAGCGCATCGCCGAGCGGGTCGCCGCGGCGATATCCGATCGCGCGCAGGGGGGGCACACAGCCGGCACGCCTGGGTCCCCCCAGGGGCCAGGGCCGAGCAGGCCCGGGCCGGCGATCGTCGGCGCCTGAGCGAGCTCCTTCGATCCGCGGCGCCCGGCGGGCTTCTTAAATGAAACGGCCCGCCGGGGATGCGGGCCGTTTCGGGGAGGAGGGATTAAAGGAGAGTTGATGCTGCGCTCTCGATCACTTACCATGATGCCCAGCTCCGGCGGGGGCCTGTGTGACATCGATCACAGTCCCGCGCGCGTGCTCGCGGCCTGTGCTTGCAGCTGTCGTGCCGTGCAGCGGACGTAGTTGTGTGTAAGGGTTCTGCAGCGATGGACAAGCGCCGTCTGGACACCCTGCTGGCCGAGCGTGGACTGTTTCCATCGCGCAGTCGGGCGGCGGCGTCGGTGCTGGCGGGAGAGGTGCGCGTTGGCCGAGGGGAACGCCGCGCGGCCAAGCCGAGCGAGCTGGTCGACGTCGAGGAGCGAGTGACCGTGCAAGCACGTCCCGCGTTCGTCTCACGCGGCGGGATCAAGCTCGCGAACGCGCTCGCGGCCTGCGAGCTCGACGTGAAGGGTAGGCGTGCGCTGGACGTGGGCGCCTCGACGGGCGGCTTCACCGACTGCCTGCTCCAGCGTGGCGCGCGCGAGGTGATCGCCGTGGACGTTGGCTACGGGACCCTCGACTACCGCCTGCGGACCGATCCGCGCGTGTCGGTGATGGAGCGCACGAACGCCCGGACGCTGACGCCCGAGATGCTCCCGGCGGCGCGCCTACCCCCGGACGCTGCGCCGGACCTCGCGACCATCGACGTGTCGTTCATCTCGCTCGGGAAGGTGCTCGGCGCGGTCCTCGGCTGCCTCGGCGGCGGCTATGACGTCCTCGCGCTGGTCAAGCCGCAGTTCGAGCTTGGGCGCGGTCGAGTAGGCAAGGGCGGGGTGGTCCGCGATGTGGACGACCGGCGCGAGGCGCTGATCGCCGCCGGCGCGGCGGCGCTCGAGCTGGGTGCGGCGGTGCTCGGCTATCGCTCCTCGGGGCTGCCCGGGCCCAAGGGCAATCGCGAGACGTTCCTGTGGCTGGCCGACACAGCGGGGGCCGTGCGCGCGGAGGCAGAGCTCGAGCGGATGGCGCGTGAGGTCGAGCCGTGAGGGAGATCACCGTGCTCACCCACCGCCGGCCCGACGACACCGGGGCGGCGCTGAGGCTGCTCGCCACGCGGGCGGCCCAGGCCGGTGTGACCCTGCGCCTGGACGAGGAGGAGACGCGCAAGCACGGGCTGACGGCCGCTGCGGGGGTGCTCGTGGACGCACCAGCCAAGGACGAGGTTGAGCTGTGCCTGGTCCTCGGCGGCGACGGGACGATCCTACGCGCGCTGCAGCGCTACGCGGGCACCCGGGTTCCCGTGTTCGCGATCAACTTCGGCGAGATCGGCTTCCTGGCGACGGTCGAGCCGCAGGACGTCGAGGACGGCATCCGTCGTGCGCTCAGCGGCGACTTCGAGCTGCTGCGCCTGCCGGCGATCGTGCTCGATCTGCCGGCGGGCGAGCAGCGAGCGATCAACGACGTCGCGATCCATCGCAAGGTGGGCGAGCGCGTCGCCGAGCTCGCGTACGCGCTCGACGGCGAGGAGGCAGGCAGCGTGCGCTGCGATGGACTGGTGGTCGCGACGCCCGCGGGGTCGACTGGCTACAACCTGGCCAATGGCGGACCGGTGATGGCGTGGGGGGTGGAGGGGTTCGTGGTGTCGTTCATCGCGCCCCACTCGATGACCGCGCGTGCGCTGGTGGTCGCGCCGGATGACCGCATGACGATCTACAACCGCTCGCGCGAGCCGCTCGACGTGGCCGTCGACGGGCGCCCTACCGGAGAGATCGCGCCCGGCGGCGAGATCCGGGCGCGCTTCGTCAACGACGTTGGGACGATCGCCCAACTTCCCGGGTCGTCGTTCTACCGTCGCTTGCGGGAGAAGTTCGGACGCCTTGCAAGCTGAGCGCGGCGGCGGCGATCAGGCGACCCGCGCGCTGCGGTGGGCCGCGATGGCCGGTTCGACGGCGGGGGCGTTACGGTGCATCGAGGCGAGGAAGTCGTCGAGCTGCGCACGGGAGAAGCGCCGCTGGCCTCCGGGGGTCCTGTAGCAGCCGATGTAGCCGGCGTCGGTCCAGCGCCGCACTGTGGCGAGTGAGACGCCCACATAGCGGGCTGCCTGCGAGCTCGTGAATACGAGCTGGCGCTCGCTGTGGGGGTGGGACGGCGATGCAGGCGCGGGGGACATTAGGGCCTCAATCCTTGGGGGTCGCTGCGTGTTTCGTCCAAAAGGACGGAGAACTTGAGCGCCGCCCGCGTTTGCGGACGTTTGGGTCGGGAAGTTCGAGGGTCTCTAGCTCGTGCGTCACATCGCCGCGCGCCCGGGCGTCGCGTCTGCGCTGGCGATTCCTGCCTGCCGGCTCAGCGTCCTGCGCGGCAGCCGCATGCGCCGCTCGAGATCGCCCACCAGGTCTGGAAAAAGCCGATTGACGCGAGCGGCTGAAGTGGCTTGTCTGCAAGCATTCGTGCAGAAACCTGCGCAAAACTAGACGTCCTGTCCAAACGTGGGATATGCTAAGCAGACCTACTCAAATGTGGCGGATGTTTTATGGATGGAGTCAGACAGCTGCCGGCACACAAAGTCGGGCCAGTGGCCCGGGAGAAGGAGTACACCATGTTGTCAAGTCCTCACGGCCCGTAAGCATTAGTTCAGCATTCATAAGTGCGACCTGAGGGCGTCCTGCGACATGCATGGCGCCCTCGTCGTTTGCTGGGCGGGGCTTTCTTACTTTCTTAGGACCTATCCCGGTTGGGTGGCGGTGAGGGTCGCGAGGTGGGCCTTCTTGAACGCGATCAGGCCGCTGGCGAGCTGGAGTAGGGCGAGGTGGTTCTCGTCCTTCTTGGACCAGCGGATGAGGATGGCGCGGTTGCGGTTCAGCCAGGAGTGTGTTGCCTCGACGACCCACCGGCGGGCTCGCCAGCCGGGTGTGCGGGCTTTGAGTTTGATCTCCTCACCGCGCGTGCGGATGTGCGGCGTGTAACCGTGCTTGACCGCCAGATCTCGCATCGCCGGGGAGTCAAAGCCGCGATCGAGGCACAGGCCCTGTGGATGCTCCGCGGTCGGTTCGGGGCGTTCGATCGGGATGCTGGTCAGGGTCGGCTCTAGCAGCTTCTGGTCGTGGCGGTTGGCGCCGTCGTGCGCCAACCCGATCGGGACCCCCGCTCCCTCGCTGAGAACCTCCGTAGTGTCCAGAAGACCCGCCACGGACCCGAGCGCCTATACGTGGGCGCGGAGGGTCGGCGCGCTGTGAGCGCTTCGTGGGGTCAGCCGGGCGTGGCTCTGCCATGTCGCGCACGCGCCGCTCGAAATCTAGCTCGGTCTCGTAGTCTGTCTCCCGGCCGAACGTTGCGCCCTCGCGTTCGAGCACCGCGATGAATCTCTCGACCAGCTCCGAGTCGAACTGCCCGTGCCCGGCGGCGTGGCCCAGCTCGGCCATCGCTTCCTGGGGCGTCATCGGCGACTGGTAGGCGTGACTGGTGGTCATCGTGTCGTAGGTGGAGCAGATCGCAAGGATCCGCGAGGCCAGGGGGATCTCTTTGCCGATCAGCCCGGCCGGGTAGCCGCCGCCGTCCACCCGCTCGTGGTGATAGAGGATCGCGTCGGCGACCTCGCCGTAGCCGTCGAGTGCACCGACGAGTATCGCCCCCTCCTGCGGGTGCTCCTTGACGATCGCGAGGTCCTCGTCCTTGACGACATCTGCGTGCAAGACGCGGTCGGGCCATGCGAACTTGCCGATGTCATGGAGGAGGCTGGCCGTGTGGATCACCTCCTGCTCCGCCTCGCTGCAACCCATCTCGATCGCCAGGGCCTTCGCATAGCGGGCGGCCGCAGCAGCGTGTTGGCCAGTCGTCTCGTCACGCGAGTTGAGCGCCCTGACGAGCGTCCTCAGAACACCCAGCTGCAGCCCAACCAGCTGTATGGAGCGCGCTTCCAGCTGATCGGCGCGGTCCTCGGAGCGCACCAGCGCGACCGTCAAATACCGGAAGATCAGAAGGACCGGGATCGCGGCAAACAGGATCGGCAGGCCAACGCTCTTGTACGCGAGCATGAGGATCGTCGCGATCACACCCACGGCGAGCTCGCCGGGGAGCAGGGGGAGGAACAGCTCGCGCACCAGGCGCGGAAGCGAACGACCTTGCATGACGTGCCTGTCCAGCGCGAACAGGGCGAAGTTGAGTACAAGGAGAACCATCACGGCGCCGAGTACGATCAGCCCGAAGATGATGCTTTGCGCCACGTGCTGGCTGTGTACGCTGGCGGCGTCGCCCGCCAGTGCACGAACCACCCAACCTCCCACGAAGGCTGGAACCCCATATGCCACGAAACTGGCCAGCCAATCAGCTGGCGTTAGACGCCTCAAGGCTGAGCTTAGAATCGTCGCGGCGATGCCACACGCCGCGGCCGGAGCCGGCCCGAGCAGGCCCATGGCCAGCACCGTCACGCCCAGCGAGGCGCTCAGCTGCCCAGCGTTTGTCTTGACGCTGAATCGCTCTCCGCCAAACGCCAGCACGAGCAGCAGCACGACGAGCGTGAGCGGATGCCATTCCCCTGGGCGTGAGAGCCACACGGCCGCAACGGCCGTGCTTGCCAGCAGCAGGACCTCGGCCGCCCAGAAGAGACGTCTCGTAAGCTTGTGTGCAGACATCATCGGCCTGTCGTACTTAACGGCCGACGCGGCGTCGCACTTGAGGTGCTTGGCGAGCGCTACATGGTGCGGCATGGCTATACGGGTCGGTTGGCGTCGGCGCCGCTTCCCTATGCTCCCCGGCCCCGTCGACCCTGCGAAGGCCGCTCTCACCTCGGAGTGGGCTCATGCGGCAGAAGTCCATCCACCTTTCCTGGCGGACTCCCTGCTGCTGGAGTGTCAAGACTGCCCTCCGTCCCGGGTTCGAGCCCTATCAGGGTCAGGCGCACAAATGCGGCGGTTGTCGCCACGGCCCCCAACCCGATCACCAGAAAGGCCACTCGCGTCGAGCTGAGCGCTACAAGAACGCCGCCCAGCGGCAGGCCGATCGCCAGACACATGGCGGCAAGTGATTCGACGGTGCCCATCAGCCGGCCGTGGAGGTGTTGCGGGGTCAAGCGCTGCACGAGGCTGATCAGCGAGGGCCACTCCAGACCGTTGCCGACCCCGCCCACGAACGCAGCAACGCACGCCAGGGCCAGCGACGGCGCTAGGGCGAACCCGACGAAGGCGGCTCCGAGCCCGAAAATACCGACACTCAGCATCGCTCCCAGCGGCCGGCGCAAGGAGCGCGCGAAGATCACGCTCGCGAGCACCGCGCCGGCTCCCCATGCCGTCACAAGCAGGCCGTAGCCGCGGTCACCGGCGTGCAGGGTAGCCTTCGCGTAGGCAACCTCGATCGGTCCCCCAGCCTGGATGAAGACGAGTGCGATGGCCTCGGTCAACAGCAGCCCGCGCAGCAGGGGAGTCTCGTTGATGTGCGTCCAGGCCGCGCGCATGCGAGCGCGGACGGAATCTCCGTCCGCCTCCTCTATGTGGGGATGCAGGTCGATAAGCAGCGCGCCGCAGATCAAAAACGAGCCGACGTCGACAAACAGCGCGGCAGACGCGCCGGCCGCGGCGACCACCACGCCCCCGAACACCGGCCCTGCCACGAACGCGACGCAAGCGGCGACGTTCAGCGCGGCGTTCGCCTTGCGCTCGGCCTCCTGCGCGGCGGCCTCGAGGCTCTCCTCTGGTGGCACCGCGCCTGCCGGCTGCCCGTCAACCTGATCGCGTGCGACCCGCGCCACCTCTGCGCGCAGCAGCGCGCTGGCGGCCAGAGCAGCCGTCCCATCGAGCGCCGCCAGCAGCAAGATAACGGGCAGCCAGAAGTGCCACAACAGGACGGCGAGCCCGGCAGTGGCCACCGCCTCGAAGACGTAGAGCGCGCTGAGCTCGCTGCGGCGGGCAGACGCCTCGACCCGCGCCACGACCGCGGGCACCAGGAACGCCGGCAGTGCCTGCCAGGCGAACAGCAGCGCCGCGACCGCCAGGGTGCTGTGCGTGTGGTCGAATACCGCCAGCGACAGCGCCACAAGGCCAACCCAGCTTCCCAGCCTGTTGACCGTGTAGGCGAAGAGGATCCTGCGCAGTCGCGGCGAGGCAAGCGGCGATGTCACGCCGCCACGCTAACGTGTCGGTTTGATGGACGCCGGCACGCCAGGGGCTACGCGACCGATCGACGTGATCATCGCCGACGACCACTCGGTCGTCCGCGATGGCATCCGTGCAGTCCTGCAGCGCGAGGGGAGCGAATTCCACGTCGTGGCCGAAGCCGCGGACATCCCGAGCATGATCCGCGAAGTGCGTGAGCACAAGCCGGACCTGCTGACGCTCGACCTGACGATGCCGGGAGGCTCGAGCCTGGGGGCGCTGCCGTCGTGCTTCATCGCCCATCCAACGCTCGCCGTCGCGATCCTGACGATGCGCGAGGATCCAGAGTACGCGCGCCAGGCGCTGAGGGCCGGCGCGCGCAGCTATGTGCTCAAGGAGGCAGAGCCCGCCGAGCTGCTGCAGGCGTTCCGTCTGGCGGTCGCCGGAGGCAACTATCTGCATCCCAGGCTCGGAGCGCTGATGGCCACCGGTGAGGACGGCGTCAGCGACGGCGTCGTGTTGAGCGACCGCGAGCGCGAGGTCGTGAAGCTGATTGCCAACGGCTACACCAACCCAGAGATAGCCGAGCAGCTGAACGTCGCCGAGCGCACGGTCAAGACCTACCGTGCCCGCGCGATCGAGAAGCTCGGCTTCTCCTCGCGCGCAGAGATCACCGCATACGTGCGGCGTACCGGCCTCGCGGACTAGCGCCGGCGGCCGGGCGGATGTCCTCCACACAATCGCGCGTGCTCGCCGAGGGCTACCAGCTGACGGAGATCTCGCCGCGAGCCTTCCAACACCCGGCAGACCGCGCAGCGACGGCCGCGCTGGGCTCGATCCCATACCTCGACAGGGTCGTACGCAAGCTCGTCGAGCTCGGCTACGAGCGCGCCCTGCGCCAGAGCTATCTAGGGTCCTCGGTGCGCCTGTCCGAAAAGCAGCTCGGTGATGTCTGGCGCGAGCACGCGATCGCCTACACGACGCTCGACATGACCGAGGTGCCCGACCTGTACCTCACCCAGTATCCCGTTCCCAACGCGCTTGCCATCGGCGCGCGGCACCCGATCGTCGTCGTCCAATCCGAGCTGGTGCGGCTGCTCGACGCCCACCAGCGGCGCGCCGTGTTCGCGCACGAGGCCGCCCACATCCTCTCCGACCACCAGCTGTACCGCACCGCGCTTGCCATCCTCGTGCTGCTCACCCGCAGCGCGCGGCTGCCGCTGCCGCTGGCCCCGGTGCGCACCGCGCTGATGGAGTGGGGCCGCGCGACCGAGCTGAGCGCCGACCGTGCCGCCGCGATCGTCACGCGTGACCCGCTCGTGGTTTGCCGCACGCTGATGTCGCTCGCCGGCGGGGCGATGGTCGACGAGCTCGACCTCGACCTGTTCATGCGCCAGGGCATGGACTACGTCGAGACGGGCGGCGGACTCGAGCGCCTGACCAGGCTGATGCTCGACCTCGGCGTCACCCACCCCCTGCCGGTCAAGCGCACGCACGAGCTGATGGCTTGGGTGCGCTCGGGGGAGTTCGATCGCATCGTCGGCGCTGGCGAGTACCCGCGCAGGGGCGAGCCCGTCAACGCGCGCGCTGACGGTGGCGAGGCGGTCGCGTTCTATTCCGAGCGTATCCGCGACGCCTTTCGCGACGCGGGCGAGTCGATCAGCTCCGCCGGCCAGCAGCTCGCCGGATGGCTGCGCGGCACCGGCGGCGACGCCGGCGAGGAGCACGAGGAGGACGAGGGGTAGCGGCTAGCCCGAGGGGTTGCCGGTGGGGGTCGGACGCCCGGCGAGGGGGACGATCAGTCGCATGATGGTCCCGCGCTCGGGCGCCGGAGCGAACTCGAGCTCGCCTCCGACCAGCTCCGCGCGCTCGCGCATTCCCGACATCCCAAAGCCTCCCTCGAGGCCGTCGCCGCGCGGACCCAGCCGCTCCGCGCCCGGCAGCCCGCGCCCGTCGTCGGTGACCGACGCGCGGATCACCCCCTCGCGCTCGGTGACGCTGATCACCGCGCTCGTCGCCTGCGCGTGGCGGCTGACGTTGGTGAGCGCCTCCTGCACGACCCGGTAGATCGTGCTCTCGAGCTCGGGGTCCAGCCGTCGGCCGCCATTCTCGGCGGCGGCGTCGTGCGTCTGCTGAGGATCGCGGCCGAGGTCTATGCTCGTCGTCACATCCAGGCCGTCGACCGCTTGGGCGCGCCTTGCGAGCGCCTCGAGCGCCGCCGCCAGCCCGAGATCGTCGAGGGCGGCGGGCCGCAGCTCGGTGATCAGGTGGCGCAGGCCGTCGATCTCCGCGCCCAGTCCCTCGAGCGCCGCATCCACGGCCTCGCTCAACGCCAGCTTGTCATCCAGGTCGCGCGCGTTGGCGAGCTGTAGGCGCAGCGCACCGATCCCTTGGATGCTCTCGTCGTGGATCTCGCGCGCCCAGCGCGTACGCTCCCGCTCACGCGCCTCCATCCCGTAGCGCAGACGTTCGATCTCGACCGAGCGCTCTGCCGCCAGGCGCTGCGCGACGCTCGACGCGAACGCGCTCAACGCCTGCTGGTCGGGATCGCGGAAACGCCCGTCCTCGCGCAGCGCGATCACCAGCCCGCCGCCGTGGCTCTCCATGCTCAGCGGCTCGACCAGCACGGCGCGCGCCTCCAGGCCGAGTTCGTGCAGCCACGCTGCCTCTGGGCCGCGCGGACGATCAAGCGACAACGCCCTGCCCTCGAGGTACAGCGCCCCCAGCGCACTTCCCTGCACCGGCACGATCCGCACACGGACCGAGCTGGCGCCGCTACACGCGGCGACCCGCAGCTCGCCGCGCTCCTCGATCACCAGCAGCAGCGTGCTGGCGTCCAGCAGCGCCAGACCACGATCGGCCATCAGGCGCAGCAGCCACAACTCTGATCCAGAGAGCACCTGACGGCAATTATGGACTGGAATGGGTGTGCGCGCTGGCGCGCTGCGTCGGCTGGCGCGGCATCGGTGCGGCGTGGGCAGACGCCGGGGAGCCCTCCTCGCCGTCGACGCTGCCTGCCGCCGCGCGCGCGAGCGCCAGCATCGCCTCTGCGCTCGCGTTCTCTCGCCACGCCGCCAGCCCCACCGATACGTGCAGCGGCCAGCGCGCGCCCCGCGCTTCCACCTTGATCGTGCGCAGTCGCTCGAGTGCACGCCTGGCCACGATCTCTCCGCGCGGGCTGTCGGCCCCGGGCAGGATGATCAGCAGATCATGCTCGCACGCCCGGCCGACCCGGTCGAAGCTGCGCAGCTCGCGCCGCAGCGCTCCCGCCACGTAGCTGAGCGTGTCCTCGCGCAGCTCGCTCCCGTGCTCGCGTGCCATCGCATCGAGGTTGTCGATCACCACGAGCAGGCAGCTCAGCTCGGTGCCGTGTCGTTCGGCACGGCTGATCTCCTCTTCCAAGCGCTCGCGCAGCGCTGCTGGCGTAAGGCAGTCGGGCCCGCCCGGAGGGGCCCGATCGGGGCGCGGATGGGGATCGCTGGCGGCCATGCCTGTAGCGGACGAGTGTACGCCTGGCAAGCGCCCGCGCCGTGCGATCCGTCCCCGTGCACTGGTAGACCACGAGCTGTGCTCCAAGAGCTTCGCGTCGAGAACCTCCTGCTGATCGAGCAGGCGCAGCTGCGGCTGGCGCCTGGATTGAACGTTCTCACAGGCGAGACCGGCGCCGGCAAGACCGTGCTGGCCCACGCCCTCGACCTGCTCCTGGGCGGACGCGCCAGGCCGGGGATCGTGCGCCCGGGGGCCGGCGAGGCGTACGTCGAGGGGGTCTTCGACCTCACCGAGCGTGTGCGCGAGGAGCTCGGCGAGCGCTTGAGCGCTGATGCCGAGGAGATAGTGCTCGCCCGCCGCGTCGGCGCGGACGGGCGTACACGCGCGTACGTTGGCGGCCGCTCGGCCACCGTCGGCGACCTGCGCGACATCGGCGGCGCACTGCTTGCCTTCTACGGACAGCACGAGCACCGCAAGCTCACGCTGGCCGCGGCCCAGCTCGAGATCCTCGACAGCTTCTGCACGGGCGACCAGGCGGCGCGCGTGCGCGCATGTGCAGAGGCCTTCGCGCAGGCGCGGCTGCTGGAAGCGCGGCTACGGAGCCTGCGCGAGCTCGCCTCCCAGCGCGAGCGCGAGCTCGACCTGCTCGAGTACGAGCTCGCCGAGATCGACGCGGTCGCCCTCGACGCGGGCGAGCACGAGCAGCTGCTCGCTGCGCGCGGACGTTTGCGCAGGCTCGACGCGCTGCGCGCGGGCGCGGGCGCAGCGGCGGAGGCGCTTGCGCCGGACTCGGGCGAGGCGCCAGGTGCGGCGCAGATCGTGGCCGCTGCGATGACGGGCCTGGAGACGCTCACCGGCATCGATCCCTCGCTCGATCGCCTGGGTGAGCGCATGCGCGCCCTGATGATCGAGTCCCACGATCTGGCTTCGGAGTTGCGCGAATACTGCGATCGCGCGGCCACGCCCGGCCTCGATGGCGCCCTCGCCCAGCTCGGACCCGACGTCTCGCTCGACGCGCTCGAAGATCGCCTGGCCGCGATCGAGCGTCTCGCCCGCAAGCACGGCGGCAGCGTGCAGGCGGTGCTCGACTACGCGCAGGGCGCTCGCGCACGCCACGCGGAGCTTGCCGGCGCGGAGGTCGCGCTGGCGCAGGCCACAGAGCAACTGGGCGCCGCCCGTGCGGGGCTCGAGCGCCATGTGGTGGCCGTGCGCCGGGCGCGTCAGGCCGCGGCGCGGAGCTTCGCGCGCACGGTACGTGCACAGCTGGCCTCGCTGGCCATGGGCGAGGCCACCTTCGAGGTGTCTCTCGGCCAACGCGAGCCAGGAGCGTCGGGCGCGGACTCGGTCGAGTTCATGATCGCGCCCAACCCCGGGGTACCAGCAGGACCTTTGCGCGAGATCGCCTCCGGTGGAGAGCTATCGCGAGTGATGCTCGCGATCATGAGCGTCGCGAGCGCCGTTTCAGCCGATGCCACGCTGGTCTTTGACGAGGTCGACGCCGGCATCGGCGGCCACACCGCGCGGGCGCTCGGTGCGCGGCTGCGCGAGCTGGGGGAGCGCAGGCAGGTCCTGTGCATCACCCACCTGCCGCAGATCGCCTCGCTCGGCGCGCGTCACTTCTCGATCGTCAAGGACACCGGCGCCGACCCGACGCGCGCCACCGTTGTACAGCTCGGCGAGGGCGAGGTCGTCACCGAGCTGGTGCGCATGCTCGGCGCCGACACCGACGACACGGCCGCGCGTCGCCATGCGCGTGACCTGCGTCGCGCAGCCTAACTCGCCGATAAGCGGTGCGCTTTACGCCCGTGGGCGTTACTCTCGCAGCTGTGGCCGCTACGCGATCGAGCCGAGCGGATTACCTGCAGCCGGCGAGCGGGCCGGCTCCCGTAGCGGAGCCCACGCCCGCGCGCACCGTCGCCGGCCCGGTGCGCCCTGGTAGGCGGACGAAGCTGCTCGTCAGACATCTGATGCGCGGTGACGTCGCGCTGATTGATCATCTCGACCTCGATCGCGTGTCGGCCGAGGAGCTGATCGCAGCGGGTGCGGTCGCGGTGCTCAACTGCAGTCCCTCATCCGGCGGCTCTTATCCGAACCTGGGCCCGCAGCTGCTGGTGGAGGCGGGCATCGTGCTGATCGATCTGCCCGACGACACGATATTCAGCGCGCTGTCGGACGGCGATCCAGTGGTGATTCGGACCCTCCCTGCATCCGGTGAGCCGGCTGATCAGCCCGCCCACCTCGCCCGGCCGGCCAGCGCGGAAGTGCTGCGCAAGGGGGAGCTGCTCGCCCGCGGCGAGGTCCTCGACCTCGAGCGTGTCTGCGCCGAAACGGCGCTGCGGCGAGAGGAGATAGGGGAGGCGCTCGAGCGGTTCGCCCACAACACGATCGATCACATGCGCGAGGAGCGCGAGCTGCTGGCCGGCAGGATTCAGCTGCCTCGATTCGCGACCGACTTCCGCGACCGCTCCACGCTCGTGGTCGTCCGCGGGGTCGGTCACCAGCGCGACCTGCGCGCGCTACGGCCGTTCATTCGCGACATGCGCCCTGTGCTGGTGGCCGTCGATGGCGGCGCCGACGCGCTGCTCGAGGCCGGATTGACGCCGAACATGATCGTCGGAGACATGGACTCGGCCAGCGCGGCGGCACTGCGCTGTGGCGCGGAGCTGGTCGTGCACTCCTATCCCGACGGCCGCGCGCCGGGTCGCCACCGGCTCGAGCATCTGGGCCTCCCGTTCAAGCTCGTCCCTGCGCCCGGCACCAGCCAGGACGTCGCGTTGCTGATCGCCGCCGAGAAGGGCGCGCGCCTGATCGTCTCCGTCGGTTCGCAGTTCAACCTCGTCGAGTTCCTCGATCGCAATCGAAAAGGCATGTCCTCGACATTCCTCACGCGTCTGCGCATCGGTGAGATCCTCGTCGACGCCAAGGGGGTGAGCCGTCTCTACCGACCCCGACCGGGCCTCACGCCGCTGCTGGTCGTGATCGCAGCGGGGCTGATCGCGATGATCGGGGTCGTGTGGATGACCCCCGCTCTGCGCGACGTCGCAGAACTACTCTGGCTGAAGCTCCAGATGCTGGCCGATGTTCCATCGGTCGGCGCCCGCTGACCCCGCCCCAGGGGGAGTTGTCCGTGTTCGACTATCGCTACCACGCGCTCTCCCTCGCGGCGGTCCTGTTCGCGCTCGCCCTGGGCGTGCTCCTGGGCGTGGCCATCGGCGACTCGAACCTGGTCTCCTCGGCCAAGAACGGCATCGTCCACAACCTCAGCTCCGAAGTCAGCCAGACGCACCACCAGGCGGGTCAGCTCCAGGATCGGCTCACCGGCGAGGAAGCGTTCGCGAACGGCCTGTACCCACTGGCGGTACACGAACTGCTGACCGGGCGTGCGATCGGGCTGGTGTTCCTCGGCGGCTCCTCCGACCAGGTCAACGCGCTCGCGCGCACGGCGGTCGGGCAGGCAGGCGGCGAGGTCACGACCGTCGTGGCGGTGCGCGAGCCCCTCGATCTGACGGGCATATCGCAGGCGGCCGCGGGAACGCACTATGCGCCCCTGGCCTCCTCGACTCAGCTCGTGGAACGCTTCGGCGAGCTGGTCGGTCGGCAGCTCGTCAGCGGCGGGCAGCAGGTCGACCGAGAGCTGATCAGCCGTGTGCGCGCGAGCCTGCTCAGCGCCTTCGACGGACAGCTCACCCGCCTGGAAGGGCTGGTGCTCGTGCGCGCCGACCCCACGGGGATGACAGCGGAACAGAGTGAAGCCAGCGCCGCGTTCGAGTCGGGTCTGCTCACCGGCGTGGCCGCGGTCGGCGTACCTGTGGTGGGGGTGGAGCTCAGCAAGTCCGAACCGTCGCAGATCCCCTGGTACCGGGGCAAGGGCCTGTCGAGCGTCGACGATCTGAACGCTCTGGCCGGCCAGGCCGCGCTCGTGTACGCCCTCGCGGGAGACCGCGGCACGTTCGGCGCGAAGTCCACCGCGGACTCGCTGCTGCCGATCGTCACGACCGGCGCCGCTGGGCCTTGAAGCCCTGAGCGCGTCCGCCCCCGCCGCTAGCTTCCATCCATGCACGCCCTGCCTTTCCTGGTGGCGCTGGTGAGCGGCGCGATCCTCGCTCCGGCGCTGCTGCGCGCGCTCGGCGACGGGGGCCACACGCGAGCCAACTACCGTGACCGAGCGCTCCCGTTTCCCTTCGGCGTGCTCACGCTCGCGGCGGCGCTGATCGCGCTGGTCCCGCTCACGCTGCTGCAGCGGCTCGCGTCGATCGATGTCTTCCCGCCCGAGCTGCTCGCGGTCGCCGTGTACGCGCTCGGCGTGCTCGCCCTGGGGCTCGTCGATGACACGCTCGCCCGGGATGCCGCGGGCAGGGTCGCTCATATGCGCCAGCGCGGCTGGCGCGGCCACGCCGCGGCGGCGCTGCGGGGCGAACTGTCCACGGGCGCGCTCAAGGCGGCCGGCTCGCTCGGTCTGGCACTGCTGGCGATGAGCTATCGCGGCCTCGGCCTGTCCAATGGGCGCTGGCTGCTGGCGGCCGCGGTGCTCGTGTTGGCGACCAACGTGTTCAACCTCCTCGATCTGCGTCCCGGACGCGCGACCAAGGCATTCGTGCTGGTGGGCGCCGGGCTGGCGATCGGCTCGGCCGACGTACGCCCGCTGTGGACGCTCGGCCTGTTCGCCGCGCCGGCGCTCGTCGCCGGCTTCTACGACCTGCGCGAGCGCGCGATGCTCGGCGACACGGGCGCCAACCTGCTGGGAGCGCTCGCCGGCCTGTGGCTGGTGCTCACGCTGTCGGGCACCGGCCAGCTCGTCGCGCTCGCGCTGCTCGCCGCGATCACCCTGTACGGCGAGCTGCGATCGATCTCCGCGTTGATCGAACGGACTCCCGGTCTGAGCCAACTAGACTCTTGGGGCAGGCCCACATGAGCATGCACCACTCCGATCGTCACGCCCAGGCGCCCAGCAAGACCCGGTTCATCTTCGTGACCGGCGGTGTGGTCTCCTCGCTCGGCAAGGGGATCGCCGCGGCCTCGCTCGGACGACTGCTGGTCTCGCGCGGGCTCACCGTAGGCCTGCAGAAGTTCGACCCCTACATCAACGTGGATCCGGGCACGATGTCGCCCTACCAGCACGGCGAGGTGTTTGTGACGGAGGACGGAGCCGAGACCGACCTCGACCTCGGCCACTACGAGCGCTTCACCGACGCCAACACCAGTCGCGCCTCCAACGTCACCGCGGGGGGCATCTACGACACGGTCATCCGCCGCGAGCGCCGCGGCGACTACCTTGGAGGCACCGTCCAGGTGGTGCCGCACATCACGGACGAGATCAAGCAGCGCGTCGCGCTGATCGCCGAGTCGAGCGACGTCGACTTCGTGATCACCGAGATCGGCGGCACGGTCGGCGACATCGAGTCGCTTCCGTTTCTCGAGGCGATCCGCCAGTTCCCAGTGGATGTCGGGCGGCGCCGATGCATGTTCATCCACCTGACGCTGGTGCCCTATATCGGCCACGCGGGCGAGTTGAAGACGAAGCCGACCCAGCACTCGGTCAACGAGTTGCGGCGCATCGGGATCGCCCCGGATATGCTCATGTGCCGCTCCGAGGGCGCGCTCTCGGCGGACATACGCAAGAAGATCGCTCTGTTCGCGAGCCTGCCGGTCGAGGCGATCGTGTCGGCCTACGACGTGGACAACATCTACAAGGTTCCACTCACCTTCCGCGACCAGGGGGTGGACGACTTCATCCTCGAGCACTTCGGCCTGGAGGCGCCCGCTCCCGAGCTGTCCCGCTGGAAGGAGCCGATCGAACGCTCCGAGCGCGCTGGTCGACCCGGCGGTCCCGGCTGTTCGCCCCCGATCGGTCGCACGGTGCGAATTGCGCTGGTCGGCAAGTACGTGAAGCTGGCGGACGCCTACCTGTCGGTCTCCGAAGCGCTCCGCCACGCAGCCTCGCTGCAGGACAGCAGGGTGGAGATCGACTGGATCGACTCCGAGAGCCTCGAGTCCCGCGACGATCAAGACCTCCTGCGGACGCTCGGTCGCGTCGACGGCATCCTGATCCCAGGCGGCTTCGGCGGACGGGGGATCGAGGGCAAGATCGCCGCCGCCCAGGTCGCGCGCGAGCAGCAGGTTCCCTATCTGGGTATATGCCTGGGCATGCAGGTTGCCGTCGCCGAGTTCGCCCGGAACGTGGCCGGCATGGAGGGCGCCAACTCGACGGAGTTCGACATCGAGACGCCGCACCCGGTCATCGACCTGCTGCCCGAGCAGAAGGAGGTGGCCGACCTGGGAGGCACGATGCGCCTGGGCGCAGATCCGATCAAGCTTCATGCCGACAGCCGCGCGCGGGAGATGTACGGCGAGGCGGTCATCTACGAGCGCCACCGCCACCGCTACGAGGTCAACAACCTCCTGCGCAAGCGCTTGCAGAGCGCTGGCCTACACGTCTCGGGCACCTCGCCGGACGAACGCCTGGTGGAGGTGATCGAGCTCGACGACCACCCGTTCTTTGTGGCATCCCAGTTCCACCCGGAGTTCAAGTCCCGTCCGGAGCGCCCGGCGCCCCTGTTCCGGGACTTCGTCGCCGCAGCGCTCGAGCGGGCCTCCACGCGCGAGCGGGCCTCCACGGGCGAGCGCCTCGAGGATCTTTCGCCGTCGCCGCCGCAGCGCGCCGGCCTGTCGTGACGGTCCCCGTGCGGGTGTCGAGAGTCGACACGCTCGAGCGGCGCTACCTGAGCGGGACGTTCGCTGAGCTCTGCCGCATCGAGAGTCCGTCCGGACGCGAGCGCAGGTGCGCCGAACGCGTGATCGCCGAGCTGCGCGCTCTCGGGGTGAAGGTCCACGAGGACGACGCGGGCGCGCTGGCGGGCTCTGACTGCGGCAACCTGCTGGCTCGCATTCCCGCCGCGGATCGCTCGGGCCCGCTTCAGGACCCGCATCGCCGCGGCTGCTCGGTGTTGCTGTGCGCCCACCTGGACACCGTTCCGCTCCAGGGGTCCGTGGACCCGGTGCTCGTGGACGGCAGCTGGGAGGACGCCAACCGAGGGGTCCTCGGCGCCGACAACAAGGCCGCCGTGGCCGTGCTGCTCGCGCTGGCGCGCCACATCCGTCAGGCCGGCGCGCCGGTCGATCTGGAGCTGCTGTTCACCGTCGGCGAGGAGACGGCGCTGGCCGGCGCGCGCGCATTCGATGTCTCGTGCCTGCGCAGCGACTTCGGGTTCGTGTTCGACCACGCCTCGCCGATCGGGGAGGTCGTGGTCGACTCGCCGACGCACTTCCGCGTGGAGGTGTCCTTTCGTGGCGCGGCGGCGCACGCGGGCATTCGCCCGGAGGAGGGACGCAGCGCGATCCTGGCGGCTGCGCGCGCGGTCGCGTCGATGCCGCTGGGCCGCGTGGATGACGAGACCACGGTCAACGTGGGCACGATCCGGGGTGGCACGGCCATGAACGTCGTGCCGGAAGGCTGCTCGTTGGTGATCGAGGCACGAGCTCTGCGCGACGAGCGCGCCGAGGCGATCGTGGCGGAGATCGTCGACCGCGTGCACGACGCCGCGAACCTCTGCGACTGCGACTGCGACGTGGACGTGAACGTGCAGCGAAGCTTCTCCGGCTACCGCCTGGGCGCGGCCAGCCCGCCCCTGCGGGTGGCCGAGATGGCGCTGCGCGCCTGCGGGCACGAGCCGGCGCGTATCGTAAGCGGCGGCGCGTCTGACGCAAACGCGCTGTTCGCACGCGGCTTTCCGACCGTGAACCTGGCGAACGGAACCGAGCGCAACCACGAGCCAGGCGAGCGTGTGAGCGTGGCCGCGCTCGAGGAGATGCTCGACGTCGCGCTCGCCCTGCTGGACGAGGCGGCGTCGCTTGCTCCAGCCGCGGCACTGTAGCTTGCAGCGCCGATGCTGAAGCTCCGCCCCGCCATCGTGCTCGAGACCATCCGCCCCGACGCGGGCGGGGAGCAACGGCTCGTGGTCGAGCTTGGCACGGGCGCCGCCGTGGACGGTGGCGCGGGCGGTGGCAGTCGGCGCGCGGCAATCGCCGATGTCGGCCTGGTCGGGCTCGCCGAGGTCGGCGACGAGGTGATCGTGAACGTCCAGGCACTGGACCTCGGGCTGGGCTCGGGCGGTTTCGATGTCGTGCACGTCAACCTCACGCGCGGGCTGCAGGGGAACGGCGATGAGGGTCCCGCCCGCCCTAGCGTGATGAAGCTCAACTACACCAGCCTGCAGCATGTTGTTGAGCCCGTCGAGGACGAGTTGCTGGAGCTGCCCGTGGGGCGTCCGGTGGCGGTGCTCGCGCTGCACGGCCAGCTCGCTGCGCTCGCGTGGGCGTTCGCCCAGAGCGCGCCGGGCCGCACGCTCGGCTACGTGCAGACCGAGGGCGGCGCCCTGCCGGGAGGGCATTCGCGCACGGTGCAGATGCTGCGCGAGCGGGGCCTGCTGGCCAGGCATCTGACGGCGGGAGCGGCCTTCGGTGGAGAGGGTGAGGCGATCACGACCGCCGGCGCGCTCCACCACGGGCTTCGTGCGCTGGGCTGGGACGCGGCCGTGTGCGGTCCGGGCCCGGGAATCGTCGGCTCGAGCTCCTCGCTCGGACACGGGGGGATGCTCGCGCTCGATTCGGCACATGTATCGCTGGCGCTGGGCTGCCCGACGCTGCTGGTGGCGCGGATGTCCTCGAGCGACGAGCGCACGCGCCATCGCGGCATCTCCCACCACACGCTCACCGTCCTGGATCTGCTGCTCGAGCCGGTCACCGTCGCGCTGCCGGCGGGGATGCGCTCCCCCGTCGGCGCAGACCTGCGCGCCGGGCTGGGTGCGGTCTTCGGCGGCGCGATGCCGAGCCGCCCGGCGCTGGCACTCGACGTCGAGCGGCCCGTGCGTATCACCCGCCACGACTGGCGTCGCGCGGCCGTCGACCTGCCGGCCTACGCGGCCAGCGGCCTTCCGGCCGAGACGATGGGGCGCGGGCTGGCGACAGATCCCCTGTTCTTTGGCGCGGCGCTCGCGGGCGGCAGCGCCCTCGCGGAGCTCGCCGGCCGATCTCCGATCGGCCGGGTGGACTCCGAGAGGCTGAACGCCTGATTGCACCGTCAAGGAGCGTAGGCGTCACCCGCGAAGGTGTAGGGATGGCACCCGTCGAGACGGCCTCGCCGCGCACCGCGGTCGGGATCGAGCCGCTGATCCTCGACTTTCTCGCCTATCTGGAGCTCGAGCGTGGGCTCTCGCGGAACACGCTCGAGGCTTACCGCTCGGACCTGCTGCAGTTCGGGGAGTTTCTCGACCGCCGTCGGTTGACCACGGCGCAGGCCGTCCACGGCGACCTGGCGGCGTTCCTGTCCGAGCTCGCGCGGGCACACGGCCCCGACAGCTCGGTCGGTGAGCCCCGCCCGCCGGTGGCCCCGAGCACGCTCGCGCGCAAGGTCGCCTGCCTGCGCTCCTTCTACCGCCACCTCCGCCGCGAGGGGGCGATCGAGCACGACCCTACCGCCGACCTGCGAGGTCCGCGCAAGCCGCAGCGCCTGCCGCGAGTGCTCACGCGTGACGAGATCACGCGGCTGCTGGCTCAGCCGCGTGGGAGTGGACCGCTCGCGTTGCGCGACCGCGCGCTGCTCGAGGTGATGTACGCGTGCGGCCTGCGCGCGTCGGAGGCGGTGGGGCTCGAGCTCGCCGACGTGGATCTGGAGGACGGGCTGCTGTGTGCCCGCGGAAAGGGCTCGAAGGAGCGGATCGTCCCGATCGGACGCCAGGCGGTGGCTGCGCTGCTCGCGTACTGTCGCGCCGGGCGTCCCGTCTTGATGAAAGCCAACCCGTCCGGTCCTGCACGCCCGCAGACGCACCTGTTCGTCAACAGCCGCGGCTCGGGCCTTACGCGCCAGGGCCTGTACAAGATCGTCCAAGGCCACGCCCGCCGGGCGGGCCTGCAGGAGCGGATGAGCCCGCACACCCTGCGCCACAGCTTCGCCACCCACCTGCTCGCCGGCGGCTGCGACCTGCGCTCGCTGCAGGAGATGCTCGGCCACGCCGACCTCGCGACCACCCAGGTGTACACCCACCTGTCGGCCGAGCGGCTGAAGGACGCCTACTTCAGCGCGCACCCGCGCGCGAGCGTCAGGCGCTAAACATCTTGGGATGAACGGGATGTGCACCCCGCCCGCGCGGCGGGCGTTCGTGCTGGTGATCGACGCGTGCGGCGTGGGGGCGCTGCCGGACGCGGCGGCGTACGGCGATGAAGGGACGAACACGCTCGCGCACCTGGCCGAGGCCGTCGGTGGCCTGGAGCTCCCGACGCTGCAGGCGCTCGGGATCGGCTCGATCCTCCCCCTGCGGGGGGTGCGCCCCAGCGAGGACCCAGCGATCCACGGTCGCCTGCACCCGCTGGGGCCGGGGAAGGATTCGATCAGCGGCCACTGGGAGCTGATGGGCGTGGTGCTCGAGCGAGCGCTGCCGACCTACCCGTCCGGCTTCCCGTCGGAGATCCTGAGCCGGCTGGTGGACGCCACAGGCCACGAGCTGATCTGCAACCGCCCGGATAACGGGCTCGCGGCGATCGAGGACTTCGGCTCCGAGCACCTTCGCACGGGTGCGCTGATCCTGTACACCTCCCAGGACTCGGTCCTCCAGCTGGCGGCGCACGATGAGCGGGTCCCGGTCGCCGAGCTGTACCGCGCGTGCGCGGCGGCACGGGCAGCGCTGACCGCCGAGCATGCCGTCGGGCGGGTGATCGCGCGACCGTTCACCGGCGCGCCGGGAGCGTTCACGCGCACGGAGGGCAGACGCGACTTCGCGTTGACGCCGCCGGGGCGCAGCTACCTGCAGGAGCTCCAGGGAGCCGGCGTGGAGGTGCATGGGGTCGGCAAGATCCACGACCTGTTCGCCGGGGTCGGGGTGAGCGTGTCCCACCCGGGCGCCACCAACGCTCGAGCGCTCGCGGCGGTCGACGAGCTGGTGGCGCAGCTGCCGAGCGGCCTGGTGTTCGCGAACCTGATCGAGACCGACCAGCGCTACGGCCATCGCAAGGACGTCCGCGGCTTCGCGGGTGCCCTACGCGAGATCGACCGACGCGTGGGGCGCGTGCTCGAGCGCCTGCGCGACGGGGACCTGTTGATAGTGACGGCCGACCACGGTGTCGATCCGGCCCACCCTGGCACAGACCACACGCGCGAGTACGCGCCGCTGCTGGCCGTCAGCGGGGCGATGGTCGCGCACAGATCGCGCGGTGGGAGCCGGGGTGGCTTCCGCCACGACGGCCCGCTGGCGGACGTCGGCGCGAGCGTGCTGTGCTGGCTGACCGGCCTCGAGGCGGACGGTCTTCCCGGCCACGCGTTCATAAGCTAGGGCTGGATGCCAGAGCTGCCAGAGGTGGAGACGGTCAGGCGCCAGCTCGCGCCGCTGGTGGAGGGTCGCAGGCTGGAGCGGATCGAGATCCTCGACCCGCGCTGGTCGCGTCCGCTCGCGCCCCAACAGCTCGCGGACGCGTTGCGCGGCAGGCGCGTCGCGCGCCTGGGTCGGCGGGGCAAGTACCTGGTGTGGAGCTTCGACGGCGACGTGCACCTGGCTCAGCACCTGCGCATGACAGGCGCGGTGCTGTGGGAGCCCGACCCCGAGCCGGCGCACATCCGCGTCCGCATGCGGCTGGCCCGCGCGACCGGCGGGCGTTCCGGGCGCGGCGGCGGGGGCTCTGGGCGCGGCGGGCGCCGGCTGGTGATCGTCGACCCACGTCGCTTCGGAACGGGTGAGCTGCTGCTCGGCTCCGACGCGCTCGAGGCGTTCTTCGCGGCGCGGCTCGGCTTGGAGCCGTTCGACGAGCGCTTCACCGCCGAGCACGTGCGCGGTCTGACGCGGGGACGAACCGCGTCGATCAAGGCGCTCCTGCTCGACCAGCGCAGGATCGCGGGCGTGGGCAACATCTACGCGGACGAGGCCCTGTTCCGCGCGGGCGTGCACCCCAGGCGACCCGCTGGGCGGCTGTCGGGCGAGCAGTGCGCGCGCCTGCGCGAGGGTGTGATCGAGGCCCTGAGGGCCGGCATCGACGCACGCGGGGCGAGCATCGATGACTTCCGCCACGTCGACGGGGTGCGCGGCTCCTTCCAGGACCAGTTCCTCGTGCATCTGCGCGCGGGCGAGCCGTGCGGCAGGTGCGGGACAACGATCGTGAAGCTGGCCGTGGCGGGGCGGGGAACGTACGTGTGCGAGACCTGTCAGCCGCCGTTCAGGCGGCGAGCAGCTCCTCCAGGCGCCCGTTCTCGGCGGCGGCCTGCACCTCGCTGAAGCCGCCGAGCAGCTCTCCGTCGACGAGCACCTGGGGAAAGCTCAACATCCCGGTGCTGCGTGCAAGCTCCGTGCGGCCGGCTGGATCCTTGGTCAGGTTGACCTCCGAGAACTCGACCCCGTGCGCTCGCAGCAGGCCCTTGACGCGCCCGCAAAAGCCGCACGGCTCGGTCGTGTAAACGGTTACCCGGCTCATTACTTCATAGGGTATAGCGGGACCAGGGCGGCGGACGGCGAGATCAGTGGGATAGCACGACGTAACGGCTGGGCACGAGCTGCTCGGTCCGCTTTGGGGGCCGCACGTACTTGCGCTCCTGCCGCGGAGGAAGCGTGAGCGGCTTGGCCTTGTCGGGGTGCTCGTAGGGGACGAGCGAGAGGAGGTGGCTGATGAGGTTCAGGCGCGCAGTGCGCTTGTCGTCGGCCTCGACCACGTGCCAGGGGCTGAGCTCGGTGTCGGTGTAGGCGAACATCCGATCCTTGGCCTCGGCGTAGTCCACCCAGCGGGCGCGGGCCTGGAGGTCGATCGGGCTGAACTTCCAGCGCTTGCGCGGATCCGACAGCCGTTTCTTGAAGCGGCGCTCCTGCTCGTCATCGCTGACCGACAGCCAGTACTTGATGAGGATGATGCCCTCGTTCTGCAGAGCCTGCTCGAACAGCGGACAGAAACGCAGAAACTCTTCGTACTCGTCCTCGGTGCAGAAGCCCATCACCCGCTCCACCCCGGCGCGGTTGTACCAGCTGCGATCGAACAGGACGATCTCGCCGGCCGCCGGCAGATGGGCGACGTAGCGCTGGAAGTACCACTGCGTGCGCTCTCGCTCGCTGGGCTTGGGAACCGCGACGACCCGACAGGTGCGGGGGTTCAGGAACGCGATGATGCGCTTGATGACCCCGTCCTTGCCGGCGGTGTCGCGTCCCTCGAACAGCACCACGAGCTGCGCTCCGCGGGCGACGATCCACTCCTGCATGTAGACGAGCTCTGTCTGCAGGCGCAGCAGCTCCTTCTCGTACTGCTTCTCGGTGAGCTCCACCACTGTTCGGGCAAGTTAGAGGATGCACGGTCGCGGGGCGGCCCGGCGCGGGAGCGCCCCAGCGCTTGCAGGCGTCCGGAATGGGGGGCCGTCGGGCGTATCGATCACCATGAGTGGCGTGTCCAGCCGAGCTGTGAAGACGGAGGCGGTGGTGCTGCGCTCGATGCGCTACGGAGAGGCCGACCGGATCCTGCACCTGTACACGCCGCATCGCGGGCGCGTGGGCGCGATCGCCAAGGGCGTCCGGCGCGCGCGCAGCCGCTTCGGCGGACGGCTGGAGCCGTTCTTCCGCCTGCAGATCGAGCTGCATGAGGGACGCGGCGAGCTGTTGACGGTCACCGGCGCGCAGACGGTCGACGCTCACGCGCGTCTGCGCGGGGACGCGCGCGCCCTGGACGCCGCCGCGCGCGCGTGCGACGCCGTGGGGCGGCTGTTCGAGACCTCAGAGCCTCACCCCGGCGTGTTCAACTTGCTGTGCCGCCAGCTTGCGCTGCTCGACGAGCTGGCCGGCGACGCGAGACGCCCGAGCAGCGGTCGCGCGGCAGCGCTGGCGTTTCGCCTGAAGCTGCTGCTGGCGGCGGGGCTGGCGCCGCAGCTCGGCGCGTGCGCGAGCTGCGGCGAGCGGGAGCATCTGGTGGGCTTCTCGGGCGCGGCCGGAGGCGTGGTGTGCGTGGCGTGCGAGGCTGGGTCGTTCGCGCTCGCGCAGGAGGCTCACTCGTTCATGACCGAGGCGCTTGGTCGCGCCCTGACGGACGTGCCCGAAGCAGCCGCGCCGGCGCTCGGCCAGGTCGAGCGGGCGATCGCGGCGACGCTCGAGCACCACGCGCATTTGCGCCTGATGCCGGCCGCCGGGCGCGCGGGCTGATCTCGGTATCGTGCAGCGCCGTGGACGAGGGCCTTCCGATCGCTTACGAGGTTCTGGAGAAGGGCGTTCCCGTGCTGACGTCCGACGGCGAGCTGGTGGGCACCGTGCACCATGTGGTGGCGGCGCCCGAGAAGGACATCTTCCACGGCCTCGTGATCTCGACCCCGGGGCACGGGCTGCGGTTCGTGGAGGGGGCGGATGTGGCGTCGCTGCACGAACACGGCGTGGATCTGCGCATCGACCTGGCGGCCGCGCAGAGCCTGCCTCAGCCGGGCGGCGGCGCGCCGGTGTTTGACGAGGACCCGGGCGAGATGAAGGGCTGGCACCACTGGGTGCACAAGGCGGGCCTCCGCGGCGACTGGAAACGCGAGAGCTGAGCGGAACCGGCCACGGCCGGTGGCACAATCGAGCGGTGAGCATCGCGAGTGAGCAGGATGTGGTTGCGGCCGGCTTCGCGGCGCGCGTCGTCGAGGACGAGCGGCGGCTGCGCTCGCCCTTGGCGGCGCGCTCGTATCCGGCGCTGCGGGCGCGGCCGGAGGAGGACTGCGCGCTGCGCACGCCGTTCCAGCGCGACCGCGACCGGATCGTGCACAGCAAGGCCTTTCGCCGGCTGACGCACAAGACCCAGGTGTTCGTGGCGCCGCGCGGCGACCACTACCGCACGCGGCTCACCCACACGCTCGAGGTGACCACGATCTCCCGCACCGTGGCTCGGGCGCTGCGCCTGAACGAGGACCTGGTGGAGGCGATCGGCCTCGGCCACGACCTCGGGCACCCGCCGTTCGGCCACATCGGCGAGGAGGTGCTGGACAGCTGCCTGAAAGAGCGTTTCGGGCGCGACTTTCGCCATTACGAGCACTCGCTGCGGGTCGTCGAGGAGCTGGAGCGCGACGGCGCTGGACTCAACCTCACAGAGCAGGTGAGAGACGGGATCGCCCACCATTCCGGCCGCACGCCGCTGCCACAGACGCTGGAGGGACGGATCGTGCGGCTGATCGACCGCGTGGCGTACATCAATCACGACATCGACGACGCGGTGCGCGCAGGGCTGCTGCGCGAGGACGAGCTCCCGGGCGAGCCGATCGCGGTGCTGGGGGCGAGCGGCTCGGCGCGGATCGACGCGCTGGTACACGACATGGTGGAGCACTCGCACCTCGCGGGCGAGATCGTCCAGGGGCCGCTTGCGGGGTCGGCGATGAGCGAGCTGCGTGAGTTCATGTTCGAGCGGGTGTATCTGGGGCCGGCAGTGCGCGCCGAGCACGAGAAGATCTCGGCGGTGGTGAGGAGGCTGTTCGAGCACTACGTAGAGCACCCAGAGCTGCTGCCGCGGGGCCCGGGCGGCGGCAATCCGCAGGACGAGCGCGAGCTGGCGGAGCGGGCGACCGACTACCTGGCGGGCATGACCGACCGCTACTGCATCAGGGAGTACACCGAGCTCCAGGTGCCGCAGGCCTTCGCCCGCTAGCGTGGCCGGCGTGGCGCTCTACACCAGCGAGTCGAAGGACCGGGTGCGCGACGCGGTCGACTTCGTCGAGCTCGTGTCCGCGCGCACGGAGCTGCGCCGTGCCGGCCCTGCCCGCTACGAGGGCCTGTGTCCTTTCCACGACGAGCGCACGCCATCGTTCGGGATCGACCCAACCCAGAAGGTGTACTACTGCTTCGGCTGCCAGGCGTCGGGCGACGTGTTCACGTTCGTGCAGGAGACCGAGGGCGCGGACTTCAAGGGCGCGCTGGAGCTGCTGGCGGATCGCTACGGGGTGGAGCTCCAGCGCGAGGAGGAGGACCCGCGCGAGGCGGAGAAGCGCAAGCGCAGGGAGCGGCTGCTCGGGCTGCTGGCCCGCACGGCGGCCTACTACCAGCGTGTGCTGTGGGAGTCCAGTGAGGCGCAGCGCGCACGCGACTACCTGACGGGGAGAGGCCTGGGAGAGGAGATGCTGAGGGAGTTCCGCGTGGGTTACGCGCCGAGCGCGTGGGACCGCGTGCTGAGCGCGTCGCGCAGAGGCGGGTTCTCGGAGCAGGAGCTGTACGCGACGGGGCTGGCGCAGCGCTCGAAGGAGAACGGGCGGCCCTACGATCGCTTTCGCTCGCGGATCATGTTCCCGTTGGCGGACGTGCGCGGTCGGGTGCTGGGCTTCGGCGCGCGCGCGATGCGCGAGGAGCAGCGCCCGAAGTACCTGAACACGTCGGACAACGACGTGTATCACAAGGGGTTGCACCTCTATGGCGCGGAGCTCGCGCGGGCGCACGCGACGCGCGCCGGAGAGGCGATCGTGTGCGAGGGCTACACGGACACGATCGCGCTGCACCAGGCGGGCATGCGCAACACGGTGGGCCTGATGGGCACCGCGCTGACAGTCGAGCAGGTTGGCGAGCTGGCGCGCATGGCCCAGACGGTGCTGCTGGCGCTCGACGCGGACAGCGCTGGGCAGGAGGCGATGCTGCGCGCCTCCAGCGTGGCGGCGAAGCGCAAGCTGGAGCTGCGCGTGGTGCCGCTGCCGGCGGGGGCGGATCCAGCGGAGCTGATCCAGCGCGACGGGCCAGAGGCGATGCGCGCGGCGGCGGAGCACTCGGTGCCGTTCGTACGCTTCCGCGTCGAGCGGGTTCTTGCCGGAGGTGATGACTCGAGCCCGGAGGGCCGCGATCGCATGGTCGATGAGCTGCGCCCGGTGTTCGCGACGCTGGCGCCGAGCGCGATGCGGATGGAGCTGACGCGGATGGTGTCCAGCCGGCTGGCCCTGCCGGAGAGCCTGGCCGAGCAGCTGCTCGCCTCGAGTGCTCAGCGGCGCCCGGCCTCCGGAGCCCGGGGCGAGGGGGCCGGCGGGGAACGGCGGCGGAACGGCACGGGCGAGCGCGCGGGGGGTCTCTCGGGGCGAGAGGAGACCGAGCGGGCGTTCCTGGCGCTGTGCATCGCGTCGCCCGAGCAGGGGGCGAGGGCGCTGGAGGGCCTGGATGTGGAGGAGCACTTCTCGAGTGAGCTGCTACGTCAGGTCGCCAGGCATCTGCGCGAGGGGGACTTGAGCGAGCCGATGGCCGAGCGCTCCGGGCCGGCCGAGCGAGTGGACGGGGATCCCGAGCTGGGGCGCCTGCTCGCAGAGCTGATCGTGGAAGCCGGCGCGGAGAAGGCCAACCCGGCGATGCTAGAGGTGCAGCGCCTGCAGCTGGAGCTGGCGCGGGTGGACCGCCAGATCCAGCAGGCGCGCGGACGGGAGGGTGGTGACGTGAGCGCTCTGGCCCAGCGGCGTGGGGAGATCAAACGCGAGTTCGACCGGGCGTATGAGGGGGTGCTCGAGCAGACGGGGGAGAGGGAGGTGTGAGGGTCGCCCTCGGGGCTTGGGCCGGTTGGGCGGTTGAGCGCGGAGGTCGCGTCCGTCGGCACCCGGAAAGTCACAGACTCGACACAAAAGACACACGCCCGAACATGTGTTCGTGTGATCATGGGATGCATGGATCGCGCATCTTTGGAGCGGCTGTTGGGGCAGGGCCTGTCGCTGGCTGAGATCGGTCGGCGATTCGACCGTCACGAAGCGACGGTCGGCTACTGGGTCAAGAAACATGGATTGGAGGCGGCGAACCGCGACAGACACACGGCGCGGGGAGGCATCGCGAGGGAGGATCTAGAGGTCTTGGTCGAGGCCGAGATGTCTATCGCCCAGATCGCGGAGGCAGTTGGTCGCAGCAAGGCGACGGTGCGCCACTGGCTGATCCGGTACGGACTGAAGACGTCTGGAGGCCCCGGGAGACGACCATCAGGGCAGGCGAAGGCTGCCAAGCAGGCTGGACTTGCCACCGTGACGATGCGCTGCACTCGCCATGGGAAGACCGAGTTCTGTCTCGACGCACGAGGCTACTACCGCTGCAAGCGATGTCGATCGGACGCTGTGGCGCGAAGACGCAGGAAGGTGAAGACGATCCTGGTCGAGGAGGCGGGTGGCGCCTGCTGCATATGCGGATACGACCGCAACATGCGCGCCTTGCACTTCCATCACGTCGAGCCGTCGCAGAAGCGCCATGAGATCAATGCCAAGGGAGTCGCCATCGCCCTTGAGAAGTTGCGGGCCGAGGCGCACAAGTGCGTGCTTCTATGCTCTAATTGCCACGCTGAGGTCGAGGACCGGACGGCGTCCATCCCGGTCGACGCGTTGGACAGAACAAACGCCCCTCCGGGGTAGCACAGTTACGTACGATCCGGGGTAACTCAATTGGCAGAGTGCGACGCTGTTAACGTCGAGGTTGTGGGTTCGAGTCCCACCCCCGGAGCTGTTCTTAGGTGGCGGCTTCGCGAGCCGCAAGCTTCTCCACCAGCCGCGCTGCAGCCTCCCCGGAATCATGCGCGCTCGCCCACGCGCCCAGCTCCCGCGCCCGCTCGCGTATGGCTCGCTCCCCGAGCGCCCGCTCGACCGCCAGCCGCAGCACGCGCGGCGTGAGGAACCGCCGCGGCACGCGCACGCCGGCCCCGGCCCAGTCGAGCCGAGCGGCGTTCTCGTTCATATCGCCGACGGCGGGGCAGGCGACGACGGCGCAGCCGGATGCGAGCGCGCGCACGAGCGTGCCGTGGCCGGCGTGGCAGACGACGAGGTCGCAGTGGGGCATGGTGCGCGCGTAGGAGAGCCAGTCGACGACGCGCGCGTTGTGGGGCACGGGCAGCGAGCGGGGAGGCAGGCGGCGGTTGTAGGTGGCGAGCACCCTGACGGGCGCGTGGGCGAGGCCGCGCAGCGCGGTGCGCAGCAGCCGGTGCTGGGAGTCCTGCGCGGTGGAGGGCGCGATCAGCACGAGCGGCGCGTCGCGCCCGACGCCGCATGCACGACCGGTGGGCAGCTCGACGTCGCGCGTGGGAGGCTCCCACATGAGCGGCCCGACGACGTGGGTATTGGGACCCCACCCGCCACTGCACCCGCTACCCGACCCATCACCGCTCCCACCCGAGTCGCGCGGGTACTCGAGCTGTGGGAAGGTGGCGACGAGCGCGAGCTGGCGACTGATCCCCCCGTGGACGTGATCGAGCGCCGGCAGCGCGAGCCGCGAGCGGGTGTGGTTGAGCTCGAGGCGACCGCGCTCCAGTCCCCGGTCAACCGCACGCTGCGCCTGGCGCCAGAATGCGCGCCCGGCGGCGGTACGGGGCAGGCGCGCGCCGAGCGAGTAGATGGGGAAGTGGGGCTGGCCGTGCGGGTGGACGTGGGGGATGAGCGTGGCGCGCGGGCAGCCGTGGAGCTCGGCGGCGAGCGCGGGTGCGAGCGTGAGGATGTCGGCGACGACGACGTGGGGGCGCAGCTCGCGCACGAGCGGGATGGTGTCCTCGGTGGCGTGCACGACGGCCTCGTAGAAGTCGAGGGGTGGAGAGCCAGCCCCCCCGGAGGGGAAGACGTGGTACTCGGGAGCGGGCGCGAAGTGGAGCCCCTCGGCCTGGACGTGCTCCTGCCAGCGACGCCAGGTCTGCAGCGTGACGTGGTGTCCGCGGGCGGCGAGGGCGCGTCCGAGCGCGATCATGGGAAAGGCATGGCCGGGGTCGCCGAAGGCGCCCAACAGCACGCGTCTCGGAGGGCTTGCGCCCACAGCGCCGGCGCGTGCCACGGGTCGGCGGCTCAGGCGGCGAGCTCGGCGATGAGCCGCAGCTGCTGCAGGCGCTCGGGCGCGGTGAACGCGATGGGGGTGACCCCGAGCGTGCCGACGCCGGCGTCGCGGTAGACGGCGAGGCGCTCGCGCACGAGGTCGGGGGGGCCGCACAGGGAGACTGTGTCGATGAGTGCGTCGGGGATGGCGGCCATGGCCTCGTCGCGCTTGCCTTCGAGGTAGAGGTCTTGAATCTTGGTGGCCTCGGCGTGAAAGCCGTAGCGCTGGACGACCTGGTTGTAGAAGTTGTGCTTGCGCGAGCCCATGCCGCCGACGTAGAGGGCGATGAACGGCCGCATTGCGTCGCGCGCGCCCTGCAGGTCGTCGGTGACGAACACGTTGACGGTGGGCGCGATGTCGAAGTGATCGAGCGATTTGCTGGAGCGCTGCGCGCCCTCTTCGAGCAGCGGGCGAAGCTCGGATACGTGCTCGGGCGAGAACAGCGTGGGGATCCACCCGTCGGCGATCTCGCCGGCGAGGGCGGTGTTGTTGGGTCCGATGGCGGCGAGGTAGAGGGGGATGCGCTCCTGGACGGGGGAGATGGTGAGCTTGAGCGCCTTGCCCGGGCCGTCGGGGAGCGGCAGCTGCAGCGTGTCGCCGTGGAACTCGACGCGTTCGCGCGCGAGCGCCATGCGCACGACGGCGACGTAGTCGCGGGTGCGCTGCAGCTGCTTGGCGAAGCGTTGTCCGTGCCAACCCTCGGCGACCTGCGGTCCGGAGGAGCCGATCCCGAGGATCATGCGCCCGTGCGAGAGCTGGTCGATGGTGGCGGCGGTCATGGCGGTCATGGCGGGCGAGCGGGCGGGCATCTGGAAGATGCCGGAGCCGAGGCGGATGCTCGTGGTCTGACCGGCGAGCCAGCCGAGCACGGTGGCGGTGTCGGAGCCGTAGGCCTCGGCGGCCCAGACGGAGTCGTAGCCGAGCCGCTCGGCCTCCTGGACGATCTTCAGCTGGTCCTCCGAGCTGAGGCCAAGCCCCCAGTAGCCGATGTGCACGCCGAGCTTCATGTGCAAGTTTCCTTTCAGCTGGAGGGAATTGGTTGCCGATCGAGAACGCGTGGCCTAGGCTTTGCGCCGCATCCGGGCGCACGCGAAGGGCGCGTACGGCGGGGCACAGCGTATGCGAAATCGCCGCCACCACCGCAGCAGCAGCTCTGTAGAGGGCCTACGCCTTGCGATCGACTGCATGCCGGTTGCGACGCGCGAGGCGATGCTGGAGGGGCTGCGGGGCAACGAGCGGATCATCGTGGGCGCATACGTCGACAGGGCGGGCGGGGTGTGCCCGATGCTGGCGGCGCATCGCTGCGGCGGACGCACGGACTTCCTGTCGTTCGCGAAGTCGTGGGACCGCTTCACGCGAGCGGGCGGCAGCACGCGCGCGGCGACCCGCCGCGAGCTGAGCATCCTGACGGCCAGCTGGAGGACAGCCTGCTGAGCGCGAGCGGCCTGGAGCTCGACGCGGCGATCGCCGAGCACCGCGAGCTGCGGAGCAAGCGCATGCGCAGGCGCCGGCTGGCGAGGCTCCCGGACGCGGCGGACCCGTCGGGCGAGATCCGGGCACGGCGCGCGCGGCGATCGAAGCGGATCGTTGGGGGAGACAATCTCGCCGGCGAGACCGGACGACGGCTGCTGCGCCGGTCTCAGCGCGGGGCTGATCGAGCCCGGGCCGCGCGCGGAGCGGCCCTACAGCGCCTCGCCGGGCCGCACGAACATGATCTCGGGGACGACGCAGGCGGGCGAGACCTTGAGCAGGTAGCGCACCGCCTCGGCGATGTCCTGGGGCCGGATCATGTCCTCCGCGGGGACCTGCTCCTTGACGAAGTCGGTCATGGGCGTGTCCACGAAGGCGGGGCACAGGGCGGTCGACTTGATGCCCTCTGTGCCGAGTTCCTTGTTCATCGCTTCCGTCCAGCCGACGACGCCGTGCTTGGTGGCGGAGTAGACGGACAGCCAGGCCTCGCCGTGCTTGCCGGAGATCGAGGAGGTGTTGACCACGAGCGCGTTTTTGTGCTCGCGGCGGCCTCCGGAGCATCGCGAGGCATTCGCGGTAGAAGAGGACGATCGAGCGCAGGTTGATGTCGAGCTGCATGTCCAGGCGCTTGGTCTCGATCTCCCCGACCGGCGCGCCGACGCCGACGCCGGCGTTGTTGACGAGCACGTCGAGGCGCCCGTAGCGCTCGCGGTGGGCCGTCCACGACCTTCTCGACCTCGGCCCTCGTCGGCGACGTTCGCGGCGACGGCCTGCACGTCGAATCCTTCGGCCGCGAGGCCGGCGACCGCGCCCTCGAGCTTCTCGGGGCGCCGGGCGGCGATGGTGAGGGCGTACCCCTCCTCGCAGAGCACCCTGGCGATCGCCAGCCCGATGCCGCTGGATGCTCCGGTGACGATCGCTGCGCGCTTGCTGACATCTGCCCTCCCTCTCGCATCGGGGAGGCGATGAGCCCCGCCTCGACGGATGAGGGCGCGCGGGAGCATTCCACATCTCGCTGGTAGCGTCTGCGCAAGCGCGCACGGCCGACGAGCCGAGCGCGCGGCGGGCCCGTAGCTCAGTTGGTTAGAGCTGCCGACTCATAATCGGTAG
>CAWFAC010000003.1:0-21348 GCA_963813625.1 uncultured Solirubrobacteraceae bacterium | reverse complement strand
CATAATCGGTAGGTCCCTGGTTCGAGTCCAGGCGGGCCCACCATTTGGTCCGCACTCCAACCCTGGCCACGAGAGGTGGTCGGGGTTCGAGTCGCGGCGACGAGTTCCGGCGCGTCGGTCGCGCTGCGGCGTTCGTGGTGTGCTTGGGCTTGTTCGTCTCGGTCTTTGAGGGCGTTCTCGACTGCGTCGCGGAGGTCTTGCTCGTGGTCGGCGACGGCTGCGCGGCGTAGGTCGTCCCCGAGGAGCGTGGCGAATGGCTCGTCGAGTTCGCCGGTGACGTTGTAGTTCTCGTCGATGTAGATGCGCTTGAAGAAGGCTTGGTTGAACTGGCGGCGGACGGTGTCGGATGCTTGCTGGTAGGCGGCGTGGCAGTCTCCGGCGAGAGTGATGGCGCGGTGGAGGTTCATCTCTGCGGTCTGGTAGTCGGCGGTGACGGCGGTGAGCCGGCCTTCTGCGGCGGCGACTTCTGCTGTGATGCGGGTTTGCTCCCTGCGGAGGAGGTGGAGGGGGATCGCGTCGGCGTAGTGCGCGTCGAGGAGCTTCTTTCGTTCACGTTCGAGCTTGTCGAGGCGGCGATTCTGCGTTTTCTGCTCACGATGGGCGTTCGTTTTCAGGTTTTCGAGTTCGCCTTTGAGGAATGATCGGAGCGGCGTGATCTCGTTGAATGGGAGCTGAACGGTTGCGTAGTGACCGGCGACGGCTTCTTCGACGAGCGCGATCCGTAGTGCGCGTTGGGTGCAGCTGTGCCTGTCTCTTTGGCGGCCGATGCAGATGAAGTAGGGGTAGGTGCCGCCACGTCCCTTGGCGTAGCTGACGATGAGGCGGCTGCCGCACTGCCCGCAGTGGATGGAGCCCTTGAGGTAGTGGGGGTGCTCGCGGTGGATCTCGCCTGCGAGGTTCTTGGCGGCGAGCAGTTCTTGCACGCGCTGCCATGTCTGGATGTCGACGAGCGGGTCGTGTTTGCCGGGGTAGATCGCGCCGCGGTACCGCACGACTCCGGTGTAGTAGGGGTGGCGCAGGATGTTGTGGAGCTGGCTGTCGGACAGCGGCTTCCTGGGCCGGGCGGCGGTGGTGAGGGTCGTGAGCCCGCGGTCGTTCAGCTCGGCGACGAGTTTGCGGACTGTCCAGTTACCGGTGGCGTATGCCTCGAATGCCCAGGCGATGAGTGGTGCGCGTTCGGCGTCTATTTCGACGGTGCGTAGTTCGCGTCCGTTCTCGATGTGTCGGACGTTGAGGTAGCCGAGTGGTGCTCGTCCGGGTGTGCCGCCGTTGCGGGCCTTCTGCACGCTGCCCTTTAGGACCTCGGCGGCGAGGTTGCGGGAGTAGAACTCCGCGATTGAGCTCATGATCCCGTGCAGCAGCAGCCCTGAGGGGGTTTGGTCGATGTTCTCGCTGACGGAGACCAGTTCGACACCGGCCGCTTTGAGGGCGAGGTTGAGTTGTACGTCGTCGGCGCGGCTGCGGGCGAGGCGGTCGACCTTGTGGACGATCGCGTACGCGACGGGGTTCTCGGTGATGTAGGTGAGCATGCGCTGAAGCTCGGGACGATCGGCGGTCTTGGCGGACTCGCCGCGGTCAACGAACTCTTCGACTACGGCGGCGCCGAGGCTTTCGGCGTCGCGGTGGTGCTGGACGCCGAGACGGGGCAGTTGCAGACGTTTGCGATGAGCGGCGAGAGCGCCGGCGCGGCCGGCTTCTGCGCCGGGCTGCCGCAGCCGGTCCGCGCGACGTATGAGGCCGGCCCGACCGGCTATGGCCTGGCGCGCGAGCTGGCCAAGCGCGGCGTGGAGTGTGTGGTTGCGGCGCCGAGCAAGATCCCGCGGGCGAGCGGGGACCGCGTGAAGACCGACCGTCGTGACGCGGAGCTGCTCGCGCGGTTGCTGCTCGCGGGCAAGCTGCATCCGGTTCGTGTCCCGGGCGATGAGGAGCAAGGTCGCGAAGGTCGCGGTCGCCCGCCAGATCCTGACCCTCAGCTACTACGGCCTGCGCGACGGAGAGATCCGTTGCCTGGCGCGCCGCAGCCGGGCGAACGCGAAAGAGAAGCTGGCGGTGGCAGCATGACCACCACCGTGCACGCTACGGCGTCGGGCTTGCGTCCCCGGCAACGGCGCGAGCGGAATGCTCGGGCGAGCTCGCTGTTTGTCATGGCCTCGCTCAAATAGGACGGCCGCCCACTTGATTGAGCCCCCGAGCCCCGCAAGACACTCTGGTCCGCCCAGCGCGACCGAATGGATGACTGGAGCACTTCCGTGACCGCAACGCCGCAAGCGAAGCGAACCTCAACAACCAGGGGCCCGTGACCTGGTTGACAACCCCACCCCTTTCATGGTTGACAACCCCACCCCTTTCATGGATGACAAACCACTCTCCATATCAGCTCTGGTCGACGGTCGCGACGACGGTCGATCAAGGCGGCGCATGGCTCCCTCGATGTAGGTAGCGATGGCTCCTGCCGAATCGAGGTTCACGCCATGGTCGACTGCGTAGAGTGCGAGCTGCACTGCGACGCCTGCGGTCGCTGGTAAGGTCGCTGCTCGTGCCGGCGGATCTGCCTGCGCGAGAAAAACCCCGGACACGAGTTCGGCGATGCTCGCGATCACTTCGTCTAGAGCGCGACGCCCGATCTCGACGGGGCCGCCCATTCGCTGCGGAACAACATCTTGAAGCTGGCAGGTTCTTCGGCGGCGAACTCGAAGAATGCGCGGACTGCAAGTTCCACAAGAAGACCATGAAGTGGAAGCTCCGCGGCACGCTGCGCCGGGGTGTGTTTGACGGACTGCGCCGACGTGAGCACCGCTGGTTGGCTCGCCGTCCCGACCACCTCGACGTAGGGGGCGAGGTCGCGGACCGCCGCGTGCATGGCCTGGCCGTCCTTCATGAGTCGCCCGGCGGTGTCCATCTCGACGCACAGCTCCTCGGCCACGTCGAACTCGTCGAGGCCTGAGGCGCGCAGGTCGGCGGCCGCGAGCGCCTGGTGCTGGCGCTTGCGGCACTCGCCGCGCGTGGGCCACGTGAGCGCGAGCGCGGCCGGGCGAGCGCCGCCGACGTCTCAATCGTCCGCAAATAGCGGCGTTTTGCATAAATTGTTGAGCATGCGATGGCGCCCCCGTGATATACACGTGGGGCGTGCCTGGGTGCTCGGCGGTAGCCGAGGGGACCCGCGAAGCATCGGGACCGGGGGGGTGGAGACAGGACGGCCGGACGTTGGTGGCCCGCTGAGGCGGGCGAGCGAACAAGGCGCTCCCAGGCCGTTCCCTGCGACGGGCAAGCACGCCCGACTCAGGATGTCCAGGAAGCAAGAATCAGAACCATTACCTGAATGGGGGACAATTGAAACCGAAGACACAAGTGGTGAGGTTTCTAATGCTGGGGGTTGCAATGTGCGGGCTGCTCGGGGCGTTTTCGGGCACCGCGACCGCCTCCGTGAAGAAACTGAAGCTCTCCGAAGGATCATTCAACGAAATTCCGGCCAAATCGACGGGCGCCTATTACTACACGGCGATGGAAGTCTCGACCACTGCCGGCAAAGACACGTGCGGCGAAGCCTCGGTGGATGGCGCGTTTGAATATCTCACGAACAACTCGGCGAAAGATGTAATCAACGTGCCTGGCGGGACAACCGGGTCTGAATGCACGGGGCCCGTGAAAATCAGCGCGGGCACCCAGGTAGCGAACATCTATGGGACCCAATTCACACTGAGGGCGGCAGAAAACAAAGTGACTCATAAATTCCCCGCGACGTGGGGAAGCAAAGCCTCGCCGGTGCAGGGCGATCTCTCAGACGGTACGAACACGTGCTTCTACGACGCGGCATTGAAAGGCTGGCATACCCCTGTTGGCTTCGGGGGCATCGAGGCTATCCACTTCGAAAACCAGAAAATGAAACTGGCCGGCACGGCAGGGAGTCCCACCTGCCCGAAAGTCATGACGTTCAGCTTTGTGATAATCCCGCGGTACGCAGGAGGCTATGTCTACGGCGAAGTCCTCTAGGCGGAGGAAGCGGCAGCAGTCGCGATCAGCGACATGCGTGCCTCGAACGACGGAGGGGCACGCTATCGCAGCGGCTCGGCGATCGAGGCGCAGGGCAAGGGCACCACGAGCCCGAGCCCGTTCGACGAGCTTAGCTTAGTGCTCATGTGAGGCCTGCGGCGGCCCGGCCCTCGCGGTCGGGCCGCCGGCCTCCCACCGTACGACGGCGAGAAGCAGCTCCGACGAAAGGCACAGCGCGCATCGTGTGACGGACCCGGTCGTGGTACAGCGCATCGGGGAGCCCCGCTCGATGGTCGCCCGCGCGGAGCCGGGGATCACGACTCCGTCGCTTGATCTCGCCGATCCTCGGTGTGATGCCCGACGAGTGGCGCGCGTTCTTCTACCTGCTCGCGCACAGCGGGATGCGAGTGGGAGAGGCGCTGGGGCTCCGCTGGCGGAACGTCCACCTCGGCGATGACCGGTTCCTCGGTGTGGTCGAGCAGGGCTACCGCGGCGAGCGCAAAGAGCCGAAGTGGGGGAGCAAGGGCGACGTGCCGCTGTCACCCGACATGGCCTCCTGGCTGGGCGAGCTAAGGCCCGAGAACGCCGCGTAGGACGCTCCGGTATTCCCGTCGAAGACGGGCACCCCGCTGACCTACGCGAACGTCTACAGCCGCGTGCTGCGCCCTGCGCTGATCGTCCCGCGGCGCAGACCGGCGTGGACGACAAGGGCCAGCCGGTCTACGACACGACGGGAGTGGGCTTCCACGCGTTCCGGCACGCGACCGGCTCGCTGCTGAAGGCGCACGGCAAGCTCGACACGCAGGTCCAGGGCTGACTGCGGCATCGCAAGCTCACGACGACGCTCGACGTGTACGTGCACGAGGTCGAGGACCGTCATGGCGGCGCGGAGCTGCTGGACGTGATCCTGCCGATTGGGGGCACTCGTGGGGCCAACGAACACCCGGAGACAGCCGCAAACGGCGCGCCCGCACGATCCCGCGAAAATGGCTCCAGCACAGGGGGAGAGTCGAGCAGCCGCAAACAGCCGCAGCCCTCGTGACGAACTCATAATCGGTAGGTCCCTGGTTCGAGTCCAGGCGGGCCCATCTTCGAGAAACTCTGCTACGGGGTCCGCCGCTAAAGCAGCTCGGCGATGCGTTGGGCCGCCCTGGCGGCGCCGTCGACCTCCACGTCGCGGTAGTCGACCTCGCGGCCGATCTCCTCGGCGATCGCCGCCGCGATTCGCTCCGGGGGGGAGTCCGCGAAGTCCATGCAGCGACCGGCCCCGTAGCGTTCGAGCCGGTGGCGAACGTGAAAGTTCTGCTCGAAGTGGTGGCGTAGCGGGAAATAGAGGAACGGCCGCTTGTTCGCCGTCAGCTCCATCGAGGTGGTCAGACCGCCCTGTACCACCGCGAGGTCGCAGGCGGCGAGGTGTCGGTAGAGGTTGTGGACGTAGGGGACCACTTCCAGCCCGGGCTGGGAGGGGAGCGACTCGGGGTCGATGCGGGGGCCGGCGACGACGATCATGCGCAGCTCGGGGACGCGCTCCTTGGCTTCCGGGAAGGCGGCGATCACGCGCCGCAGCAGGTCCGCGCCGACGCCCGACCCGCCGACGGTGACGATGCAGACTCGCTCGTCGTCTCCGTAACCCAGCTCGGCGCGCAGCTTCGTGCGTTCGCTGAGGTCGGCCGGGTCGAAGCCGGTCACGTAGCCTGTGAAGTCGAAGATGCGTTCGGTCCAGTCGCGGATCGCCGGCAGCTCCGGCCCGAACCGCTTGGGCACGATGTCCTCGGGGTTGCCGACGAATAAGGACAGGTCGCGTACCTCGGGGTGTTGGGCGATGTGTTCAATTTTCTGGGCGTTGTAGTCGGCGGTCAGGAAGCTCTCGCGCTCGTCCCGCTCGTCCATCGGCAGGAAGCCGACGAAGTCGGTCAGCCAAGCGAAAGGGGCGCGCTTCTCGCGTGGGTTCTCATGCAGGTAGTAGTCGAGCTCCCACGCCTCGTCGCCGATCCAGAGGTCGTAGCGTTCCTCGCGCACGACGTCGTGGAAGAGCATGAAATTGGCGGCGAGGATCTCGTCCATGCGGCGGATGGCGTGGAAGGCGTGCAGGTCGTGCTCGGCGGACTCCGACTCGATGTGCTTGGACTCGTTGGCCAGATGAGGGCTGGCGGGGTGGATGCGCTCGCCCTCCGCCTCCAGCATCCGAGTGACCGGGTCCTGGGCGAGCCAGTCGACCTGCAGGTCGGGGTGCAGTCGGCGCAGCTCGCGGGCGATCGCGATGTCCCGCTGGGCGTGGCCGAGGCCGATCGGCGATGAGATGTAGAGGGCGCGCGGCCGGCCGTCGGGGTGGTACACCGTGGGGTCGCGAGGCGCGCGCTCGCGCCCGAACGCGTCCTCGGCGAAGTCGCGCAGCGCCAGGTTGACCTGGACCGGCTTGCGGGCGTGTGGCCCATGACCGGCGCCGTGGACCACCTCGAGTCGCCCCTTGCTGAGACGGGCAAGCGCCCGGCCGTCGCGCGGCGGTGTGATCTTGTCGTGGTCGCCGTGGACCACCAGGACGGGGCAGTCCAGATTCCGTGCCAACGCGCTCAGGGTGCGCCGGTGACGATGAACGTGGCCATGCACCGTCGCTGTCAGCGTCTCGGGGTCGCTGTCAAGCGCCCAGCCCACTCCGTCCTCGATCGCCTTGCTTGAGTGAGGCTCGGGGAAGCATCGCGACATGAACCATTCTGCGAACTCGGGGTAGTCCTTGCGCCAATGCGCCGGGTTCATGTGCCCCCACCAGACGGGCATGGGAAGCTGAAAGGCTCGGGAGAACCTGAGGGCCAGCGGGTTAGTCAGGACCGTCCAGTGTGACGGCGTATAGGGAAAGAATGGACCGATAAAAGCGGCGCCGACCACCCGCTCAGGGGCGAGGCGGGCTATCTCCAGCGTGTACTGGGCGCCGCGCGAGAGGCTCATGATCACGGCCCTCTCGGTGCCGGTTGCGTCCATCACGGCCAGGCAGTCGTGGGCGAACTGCGCGGCTCCATAGCGCCTCCCGTCGCGGCAGCGATCCGAGCGGCCGTTGCCGAGGCCGTCCATTACCAGCACGCGGAAGTGCCGCGCGAAGTAGGGGATCTGCATCTTCCAGTGGCGGGCGTGAATCAGCCACGTTGGGAGCAGGAACAGGGTGTGCCCGCCCTCGCCGTAGACCTCATAGAAGAGCCGCTGCCCCTCGCGTTCTACAAAGCCCTCGCTGTCGGGGTAGCGAGCGCGGCTCTGCTCCGGCGTGCCGCGTAGCGCCTCCCCGTTGAGCGGCGGTGACGCCGTCGTAGTCTGGATAGCCATTTACGTTGCTCCCTTCTAAGATTGTCTGTTGGCGGCGTGGTGGTCAAGCTCGGCGACCCCGTGAGGTCGCCAGGTGCCGTCTCTACGCCTTGAGTTCGTAGAGGACCGAAAACGGTTCCTCGATCGGGAGCTTGCGGAAGTGCGTGAAGCCAGCCGCGTAGGCCAGCTCACGCGCCTTCTCCTGTCCCATGCAGGCACCGATACCGGCGCCCCCGTGGGCGAGCGAAGTGGTCATGCAGTAGAGAGTGCTGACGTTGTAGAGGAACTTGCCAAGCGGGTTGCGGTTCTCCTCCACATCGCCGGACGCGTTCATCTCGAGCATCAGGTACGTGCCGTCCTCGCCGCAACGCGCCACGAATCGCGCTCATCAGCCCGACTGGGTCGACGGAGTCGTGCACGACGTCGAATGTGCTGATGAAGTCGAACTGTCCCTCGGGCAGCTCAGCGCCGTCGCCGACCGTCAACGTCACCTTGTCGGCCACTCCCTCGGTCTCCGCATTCGCACGCGCACGCTCGATCGAGCCGGCGTGGACGTCGTAGCCATGAACCTCGGCCTCCTGGAATGCCTTGGCGATCGTGATCGGAGCGCGCCCGGACCCGCAGCCAACGTCGCATGCGGACCCGCCCGCCTCGAGCTTCTCCTGCACGTCCGGCATCGCCGGGATCCAGGTCTGAACGAGGTGGTGCTTGTACCACGGCGCCGTGAGGCGCTCGATCGACTCGTACATGTCCGGCAGATACTGATCCTGCGTGACCCCCTTGCCGGTCTTGAACGCCTCCGCGACCTGCGGCGCGACGGTGACGGTTGGGACGATCATCTGAAGCATGCCGCCGGTAAAGAAAGGAAAGTCCTCGTCAGCGAGCGGCAGAGCGTGCTCTGGCGGCAGGAAGTACATGTCGCCTTGGTTGTCGTGCTCGACGTATGCGGCGGTCGCCATCGCCCCAAGCCACTCCCGCAGATAGCGCTCATCGAGACCGGTTCGCCGCGCAAGCTCGGCGGCCGTCACCGGCCCGGACTCCGCCATCGCCGCGAAGATGCCGAGGCGGTCGCCGATGTACATCAGCCCCCCGCGCATAGCTGTTCCGGTGTCGAGCACGATGCGTTCGACAAACGCTTCGAGCTTCTCCTGGTCAAGCTGCACCTCAGTAGCCATTCTGCGCTCCCTTTCGTGGTCGCTCTCTCGGAGTGGTCACTGTCCCATGGCTCCGTGGCGAGAACGCGAAGCGCGCGCGAAACCTCCGTGAATCCGCGTAGGCTTGGCCAATGCTGCGCCTCAAGCTGCTCGGAGAGCTGACGCTCGAGGTCGACGGGACGCGGCACGAGCTGCCTGCGAGCCGGCGGGCGCGTTCGCTCCTCGGCCTTCTTGCCTTGGAGCGGCGTACGCATCCTCGCGGCCAGCTCGCGGGCCGGCTCTGGCCCGACGTGCTCGACGAAAGCGCGCGCACGAGTTTGCGCAGCGCCCTGTCCGCTCTGCGTCGCGCGTTGGGCACCGACGCCGACCGCTACCTCTTGACCAACCGCGACGGGGTCGCCCTCGCCGGCCCGGATCAGGTGTGGACAGATGTAGGCGAGTTCCAGCGGCTCGTGGCGGAGGGACGGCTCGAGAACGCACTCGAGCTCTCACGGGGCGATCTGCTTCAGAACCTCGATGACGACTGGGTCTACGAGCAACGCGACGAGCACCGCTCCCAGCTGGTGGCGTTGCTCGAGCGGATGGCTGCTGCGTCAGAAGCTGACGGGGACCTCGCAGCGGCGCTCACGCTTACTCGGCGTCAGGTAGCGCTCGACCCGCTCTCCGAGGAGGCCCACCGCGACCTGATCCGACGCCTGGCGGCAAACGGCGACCTCGCAGCGGCGCTCACGACGTACCAGCGCCTCTCCGACCGGTTCGCCTCAGAGCTCAGGATCGTGCCCTCGCCCGCCACACGCGAGCTGGTCGAGCAGATCCGCGCGGGCGGAACGACACCGGTGCTCGTTCAGTCGCCTCCCGGGGATTCTCCACCGCCCGTGCCGCCAATCCAAGCGCCAACGGTTGAACGGCCAACCGGTACGGTGACGCTCCTTTTCACGGACCAAGTCGGCTCTACGGAGACGCTCCAGAGACTCGGCGATGAGGAGGGTGAGCGTCTGCGACGCGCTCACTTCAGCCTGCTCCGGGAGGCGGCGAGCATGTACCGCGGTGAGGAGGTTAAGAACCTCGGCGACGGGCTGATGGTCGCGTTCGTTAGCGCGGTTGATGCCGTCGCGTGCGCGATCACGATTCAGCAGGCCGTCCATCGCGCCCGTGTGGGCGGCGAGGGTGCCTTCGCGGTCCGCATCGGCTTGAACGTCGGCGAGCCAATCCGCGATGAGGGCGATTACTTCGGGACCCCGGTTGTGATCGCCAAGCGGCTCTGCGACGCCGGTGCGCCGGGCCAGATCCTCGCCTCGGAGTTGGTGCGGGGGCTAGTCGGCACGCGCGGCGGGTTCACGTACCGCCCGCTGCCGGCAACCGCGCTGAAGGGTGTCGCCGAGCCCGTGCCCGCCTGCGAGGTGGTCTGGGCGCCGTCGACGGAGCAGCGCGTTCCCCTTCCCCCGCTGCTGGCCAGCGACGACCGCGGCACATTCGTTGGACGGTCCGAGCCGACAGCTGCGCTGGAGGCAGCGTGGACCGCGGTGGGTGAGCACGGCTTGCGTGTCGTCGTTGTCGCCGGTGAGCCTGGGATTGGCAAGACGCGCCTCGTCAGGGAGTTCGCCCGCACGGCGCACGGGCGGGGCGCGACGGTGCTGGCTGGCAGCTGCACCGAGGAGACCTTCGTCCCCTACCAGCCGTTCGTGGAGGCACTCCGTCACTACATCGCCTGCTGTCCTCCCGCCGAGTTGGCCGTGCAGGTCGGTCCGCGGCGCGAGCAGCTCGCCGCGATCGTGCCGGGGCTCGAGGACGCACGAACCGCATTAGGGCCGACCGGCCTTGACGCCGAGCAGGAGCGCTTCCGCCTGTTCGAGGCGGTCTCCTCGTTGATGGCCGACGCTGCATATCTTCGCCCGCTGGTGCTGTTCTTGGACGACCTGCACTGGGCAGACCAGCCGAGCCTGCTGTTGCTTCGCCACCTTGCGCGCTCGGCGAGGGATGCGCCGTTGATGGTGCTCGGCACCTACCGGCCGGTGGAGGTCGGCGAGCAGCATCCGTTGGCCGAAGCGCTCGCCGAGCTGCGCCGCTCGCGGACGGTGGAGCAGGTTTCGCTGTTGGGGCTGGGCGAGGTCGAGGTCGCGGAATTGATCGCGGGTCGCGGAGGGCAACAAGCGCCGCGCGGGTTCGTGCGTCGCGTCAGCGACCGCAGCGAGGGCAACCCGTTCTTCATCGAGGAGCTGCTGCACGACGTCGGTCCGCGGGCGGACTGGGATACGGCGGCGAGCGGTGTGCCGGACAGCGTCAAGGATCTGCTGCTACGCCGCCTGCGTGCTCTCGGCGACGAATGTCGCCAGGCGCTCTCCGTGGCTGCGGTGGCCGGTCGCGACTTTGAGCTCGACGTGCTCGAGCGTGTCCTTGAGTACCCACGCGATCACCTAATTGACCTGGTCGAGGAGGCGATCCAGGCGGATGTCCTGGTCGAGCCTCCCCAGGCGATCGGGAGCCTCAGCTTCTCACACGCGCTGTTTCGCGAGACGATCTACGAGCAGCTCTCGGCCACCAGGAAGGCGACAATCCACGGTCGGATCGCGGCCGCGATCGAGGCGGCACCCACGGACCGCCCCGGCGGGCGCGCGGGCACGCTCGCCTACCACTACCGTGCCGCTGGCGAGCTTCGCAAGGCCTTCGACTACCACCGCCGGGCTGCCACGGCCGCGGAACGAGTCTACGCGCACGAGACGGCGCTTGAGAACCTGGACGGAGCGATCGTTGCCGGCGAGATGCTTGGCATGACCGTCGCTACGGAGGAGTCGATCCGCGACCTCTATCGCGCCCGTGCCTGGACGCTTCAAATGCTTGGCGAGCCCGACAGGGCGGTGGTCGATCTCGATCACGCGCTGGAGGGCGCGCGGGCCTCGGGCGACCGCGCGACCGAGATGCTTGTCCAGAATCGCCTGGGAGCGCATTGGCACGTGCTCGACCCGCAGGCCTCGCGACGCTGTCACGAAGAGGCGCTGCGCATCGCCGAGGAGCTCGGGGACGAAACCGGCCAGGTCAGCGCGCTGAACCGTCTCTCGCTCGTGCTCGCCAACGATCTGGAGTTCGCGGAGGCTGTCGAGTTGGGCGAGCGAGCGCTCGAGATCGCACGCCGCGCCGGCGACGAGCTTGCCGTCAGCCAAGCGATGGACAGCCTCAAGTTCGCCGCGCTGCAGCTCGGCGACATCGGGCGACTGGAGGAGCTATGCACGGAGCTTGAGCGCGCCCAACGCAGGCGCGGCGACCTGTGGTATCTGCAATTCACGCTGTGCGAGTCCTGCTACGTGCCGTTGGAGCGCTGCAACTGGGAGGAGGCCGAGGAGCGCATCGCGGAGGCGCTCGCGATCAGCGAGCGAATCGGTGAACCCAACAGCGCAGTGCTGATTCGAGACACGTTGAGCTTGATCGCGCGCCGTCGAGGCGACTACGCACGGTCACTCGTGTTCGGCCGCGAGGCCGTCGCGCGCGCGGACACCGCCGACGCCGACTGGCTCGGCTGGGCCGCAGCGGGTCTTGCCGGCGCCCTTTTGGACCTGCGCGCCACGGATGAGGCTGTCGCAGTGCTCGAGCGCGGGCTCGCGGCCGCTGAACGCAACGGGGCTCGCGGGCAGATCTTCCGGTGCCTCGGATCGCTCTCCTCGGCTACGTGTCTGGCGGGCGACGAGTCGCGGGCGCGCGACCTGGCCGAGCGGGCGAGGGGAATCGCAGTGCGGGTGACCACGCCACCTGGGAGAGTCGACTTTTGGGGAGAGCCGGCTTACCTTGCGATCATCGAAGCGGACATCGCGGCTGGCGAGATCTCACGCGCCGAGGAGATGTTGCGAGGGCGACTGCAAGCATGGGAGCAGAGCGGAGCGCGGAGGTCGATCGCAACCACCGCCCATCTCTTGGCCAGCTGCGCAGAGGCCCGCAGTGACTGGAACTCGGCCGAGCAGATGCTTACTCGTAGCGCCCAGGCGGCCGGCGATGACGGACTGATCTCCGAGCGGTGGCAGATCGAAGCCGGGCTCGCCCGCGTGGCCGCCGCGACGGATAGGCTCGAGCAGGCCGAGGAGCGCGGCGAGCGTGCACACGAATTGATTGCCGAGATGGCCGCGTCGGTTCTAGACGAGCAGCTGGGCGCACGATTTCGCGAGAGCGCAGGCGCAGAGGTTGGCCGTTCAGGCCCGACGCTAGACCCTATGGAGGGTGACGTCCGGCGCGGTTGGTAGGCATGGTCGGTCCCCCGACGCGATCGGGGGCGTTATTGCCGCGCGACTGAACCTCGCGCGGCGGCCACAACCACATAGGAGGAACCGACCATGTCGATGAAGGCTATGAGCCTCGTCGGTCTGGATGTGCACGCGCGCCAAACGCACGCGGCGGTGCTCGTACCAGACACCGGCGAGCTGACTGTCAGCAAGCTGCGGATGGAACCGGTGGAGGTGGTGGGTTTCCTGGAGGGCCTGGGGGCCGGGGTGCGCGCTGTCTATGAGGCCGGCCCGACCGGGTTCGGACTGGTGCGGGTGGCGCGGGAGCGTGGGGTCGAGGTGCGGGTGGTGGCACCCGGGTCGATCCCGAAGGGGTCGGGTGACCGTGTCAAGACCGACCGTCGTGACGCGATCCGCCTGGCGCGGCTGCTGGCGGCCGGGGAGCTGAGCTTCGCGTTCGTGCCGAGCGTGGAGGATGAGCGCTTCCGCGACCTGGTGCGCTGCATCGAGGACATCCGCGGGGATCTGATGCGCGCCCGCCATCGCCTGGGGAAGTTCCTTCTGCGGCGAGGGGAGCGCTACCCGGGGCCGGGCGCCAGCTGGACCGTCAAGCATCTGGGGTGGCTGCGCGCGTTGCGCTTCGATGATGCCTGCTCACAAGCCACCTTCGTGGACTACCTCACCTCGGTCGAGCTGCTGATGGGCCGCCGCACGGGGCTGATCGCCGCGTTGGAGCAGCAGATCCCTGAGGTCAGCCATGCCCCGGTGATCGCGAGGCTGCGCTGCTTCCGCGGGATCGACACGCTCACCGCCGCCGGCGTGTGCGCCGAGGTCGGCGACTTCGCCCGGTTCGCCAAGCCGACCATGCTGTCGGGGTTCTTGGGGATCGTGCCGTCTGAGCGGACCTCTGATGAAAAGCGCCGGCAGGGGTCGATCACCAAGGCCGGCCCTCCCCACGCACGCCGGCTGCTGGTCGAGGCCGCCCACCACTACCGCCACCGGCCGTTCATCGGTGAGACGGTCGCCCGCCGACAGGCCGGGCAGGACCCCCGTGTGATCGAGATCGCCTGGCGCGCACAGCGACGCCTCTACGCGCGCTGGTGCCACCTGCACCATGAGCGGCGCAAGCCCGCCGGCGTCGTCGCGATCGCGTGCGCCCGCGAGCTCGCCGCGTTTCTCTGGGAGGCAGCCACCCTTGACTGACCAAACCCCGACGATCGCGCCCGGGACGCTGCCGGGGCGCGCACGAGCACCAGGAAGGCCCAGCACCGTCGCACGGAGGCTCGCGATTCGACTATGGGCAGCCGGCCCCGGCCGGCAGCGCCCGTTCCTAGACAGCGAGCCGCGACGAACACCGGGTCTTGAGGTCAAGCCCTCGCATATCAGTCTGACCCCGCAGTCGATGAGACTGGACCTTCCGCCCGTGCCGCCCCGACAGCGCCCCGCCAACGCCAACCACCACACCATCCGACAACGAAACCCCTTGACAAACACCACTCCATATCAGTCGATTAGCGGCAGCCGCCACTCGACCTCGAAGGCGAGCAGCTGAGGATCCTGCAGCGAACATCCGAACGCGTGCTCCAGCGGTGCCACCTGACTGCTGTAGGCGAGCACGGCATTGAGCTTGCCGGCATGGTCCTCGACCGAGAGGCGATGCGTCTTGGCCACCATCCGCTTGAGCGGGACGTTGGTGGCTTCAAGCTGGCGTGCCCAGCGTTCGCTGGCGGGGTCCGTGCCCGTGCCCGACCCGCCGTCAAGCACCCATTGAGGCCATCCGAATACGGTGGCGTGAGGCAGGTCGGCGTACAGCTTGACCTCGGCGCCGTCCGCGCGGAGGGCCAGTGCTGCGTCCCGCACGGCGGTGTGGTCGCGATGGTGGTCGCCGAGGCTGGCCGGCGCGTATATGCGGGTTCCCCCGACAACCACTCCCCGGAGCGCTTCGACGATCTCTCCCGGTGTTTGGCCGGCGTCGCGGTACTGGCTGTCCAGGAACGGTAGGTTGACGGCCGATCGGCCGGCGAATGCGAGGGCGTGGCGGTCCTCCTCTATGCGTCTGCGAACAGCCGCGGCCGAGTCCGTCGTGCCCGCGAAGCGATCCCAAGAGCCTAGTGTTCCCGCGGGCGGCTCACCGGCGAAGACGTTCACGACGAGCACCTCGCCGGAGTTCGCGAGCACACGCCAGCAAGAGAGCACGGCGTCGTCGAAGTGGGGGGACAGGATGACCGCGTCGGGACCCATCGCCACCCACTATCGCGGATGTCCGTGTAGCTATCGTGAAACCGTCGCGAAAGCTTGCGTGATCGGCCCGTCGCTAGCGGTTTCGAGCGGATGGGAGCGCAACACACGGTCGTCATCAGCTGTCCTCGAGGCACCAGTCGGTCGATGTGGCGGTCGCCGGATCGATTGGGCGACCGGCCGATCGCTGTTGCTTGCCAGCCGCCGCTGCGGCTGATCCCGCTCGACGACACCGTCGTGTTCCCCAACATGGGCATCACGCTGACGGTCGACATCGGCGATGACGAGCGCGTCGTGCTCGTTCCCCGCCACGAGCACGAGTTCTTGGAGGTGGGCACGATCGCCGCGGTCTCCGAGCAGATCCGTCTGCCAGGGGGCGGCCGTGCGGTTGCCATCTCAGGCGTTCACCGCGCCCTCATCGGTGCGGCCCAGACAGGCCCCGGCGGCGAGCTGCGCGTCGAGGTCGACGAGCGTCCCGACGAGGTGCCCGTAGACGGGCGCACGCGTGAGCTCGAACGCGAGTACCGAGCAACCGTCGAGGAGATCCTCGAGCTGCGCGGCGATGACCGACGCATCTCCGCGTTCATTCGCGCGATCGCCGAGCCCGGAGCGCTGGCGGATTCCGCCGGCTACTCACCCAACCTGTCATACGAGCAGAAAGTCGAGCTGCTGCGCACGCTCGACGTCACCGAGCGCCTGGAGCTGGCGGTAAGACTGCAACGCGAGAGCCTCGCAGAGCTGCAGGTTCGTAAGCGCATCCGCGAGGACGTCCAGGAGGGCGCTGAGAAGCAGCAGCGTGACTACTTCCTGCGCAAGCAGCTGGACTCGATCCGCAAGGAGCTGGGCGACGACGACGCTTCGGTCGTGGAGGAGTACCGCGCCAAGATCGAGGAGGCCGCGATGCCCGAGGCGGTCAACGAGCAGGCCCTGAAGGAGCTCAACCGCCTGGAGCGGATGGGCGAGCAGACGGGCGAGTCGAGCACGATCCGCGCCTATCTGGACTGGCTGATCGCGGTGCCCTGGAGCAAGCGCTCGGACGAGCACCTCGACCCGGTCGCGGCGCGTGCCGTGCTGGACTCAGACCACGAGGGCCTCGAAGACGTCAAGGATCGGATCACCGAGTACCTCGCGGTGCGCAAGCTCCGTCAGGACCGGGGCATCGAGGCCGACGGGCGGGCGGGCAACCGATCGGGGGCCATATTGACTCTGATCGGTCCTCCCGGCACCGGCAAGACCTCGATCGGCGAGTCGATCGCCCGGGCAACCGGGCGGGAGTTCGTGCGCATGTCGCTCGGCGGTGTGCGCGACGAGGCCGAGATCCGAGGGCACCGGCGCACCTATATAGGCGCCCTTCCCGGACGCCTGGTCAGAGCCCTCAGAGACGCGGGCACGATGAATCCGGTGATCCTGCTGGATGAGGTCGACAAGGTCGGCGCGGACTGGCGCGGAGACCCGTCGGCGGCGCTGCTCGAGGTCCTGGACCCCGCGCAGAACCACTCCTTCCGCGACCACTACCTCGACGTCGAGCTGGACCTCTCACAGGTTTTGTTCCTGGCCACCGCCAACGTCGCGGACACGATCCCCGGCCCGCTTCTGGACCGCATGGAGGTCATCCGCTTCGACGGCTACACCTCCGAGGAGAAGCTCGCGATCGCCAAGGGCTACCTGTGGCCGCGCCAGCGCGACCGCAATGGTCTGCGCGAGGACGAGGTCGAGATCTCAGATGACGTGCTGCGCACGATCATCTCCGATTACACCCGCGAGGCGGGCGTGCGAAACCTGGAGCGCGAGCTCGGCACGGTGCTGCGCAAGACCGCGACCAAGATCGCCTCAGTCAAGCCCGTCGCGGGCGGAGAGCAGGCGCCGAACGCCCCCGTGGCGATCGACCTCGACGCCGTGCGCGACGCGCTTGGTCGCCAGAGGTTCTTCCAGGAGTCCGCGGCACGGACCGCAACGCCGGGCGTTGCGACCGGACTCGCGGTCACCGGCTCCGGCGGCGACGTGCTGTTCGTCGAGGCCACAGCGATGAATAACGGTGGCAAGGGCGGCCTGGTGCTAACCGGCCAGCTCGGCGACGTGATGAAGGAGTCGGCGCAGATCGCGCTCTCCTACGTCCGAGGACACGCCGAGGAGCTGGGCATCGATGAGCACGCGTTCGAGGACAAGGAGTTCCATGTGCACGTGCCGGCTGGCGCGATCCCCAAGGACGGGCCGAGCGCGGGCGTGACGATGGTCACGGCGCTCGCCTCGCTGCTTTCGGGACGCCCGGTCAAGCACACTGTCGGGATGACCGGCGAGGTCACGCTTCAAGGCCGCGTGCTGCCGATCGGCGGCTTCAAGCAGAAGGCGCTCGCGGCCCACGCAGCCGGCCTGACCGACGTGATCCTGCCCGAGCGCAACCGTGGCGATCTGGACGACATTCCCGAGGAGGTCCGCCACCAGTTGACCTTCCACCCCGTGATCACGGTCCAGGAGGTACTCGACCACGCACTGGAGCCCGCACGCGAGGTCGCACACGTCTCCTAGATGCAAGCCCATTCCAGAGGAGGTCCGCCATACGGCGGACCTCCTGCAGCGGCGCTGGCAGCTCGGAACGAATGTCAGCCCTAGTCCCAGACCCAACGGGAGGAGGCCCGGTCCCCGCACAGCGCGTCATCCGTGATGACGGCGGCGACCATCTTCAGCGGCCTGGCTCGTACTCCCATGCCCGACACGGCCCGCTGCGGTCGCAATAGGGCTGGGCAATCCACGGACGCTTCGTCGTATCGAACACGCGACGCTCGAGGCGCTCGTCGACTTCGGTGTGGACGAACGCGATCAGGCCGGGGCGTGCGCGATAGGTGGCGAAGCCAACCACCTCGCCCTCAATCGACAGCTCGTAGCGATCACGGTCAGGCGCGTCAGCCACCTCGATGAGCTCCGCCACAGCCATGCCCGGAAGCTTAGAACGCGACCGACCAGCCGGGACATCGACGACCGCGCATACGCGAGCGCGATGCACCTCCTCGCGATAACTACCCGGACCCTATGCGCGGCGTCGCTGGCAGTGGCGGCTCGGTGGGCGGTCGACGGGCCGACGCTGGTCAACGAGATCATCGCGGCGGTATTGCTCGCGACCCACCGTCGCAACCAGGCCTGCAACCCATCCGAACGGACCCCTAGCGTGGGCGAACACATGTTCGATGCGCACCCGCACCCGTTTCTCGACGAACTCAACGTCGAGCAGCGTGCGGCTGCCACGCACTCGGGCGAGACGCTTCTGATCCTCGCGGGTGCCGGCACGGGCAAGACCACGACGCTGTGTGCTCGCGTTGCCTGGCTCATGGCCGAGGGGGTCCCGGCCGAACGGATTCTCCTGCTGACATTCACTCGCCGTGCGGCCCGGGAGATGATCGAGCGGGCACGTACGCTCGCCGAGCGAGTCGCGCCCGACGCGGGCCGGATCGTCGGCGGCACATTTCACTCCGTCGCGCATCGCCTGATCCGCGTCCACGCCACCTCACTCGGACTCGAGGCAGGCTTCGGCGTGCTTGACGCCGGCGACGCGGGCGATCTACTCGACCTCGTTCGCCAAGAACATCGAGGCGCCGAGAGTCCTCGGCGTTTTCCACGGGCCGCGACGATGCTCGACATCTATTCCCGCACCGTCAACGCCCAGACGCCGCTGCGTGAGATCCTGGCCGAGTTTTTCCCCTGGTGCGACGAGCACCACGAGGCGCTCGCGGAGATCTTCCGCGCCTTCGGAACGCGCAAGCGCACCCTCGGCGTCCTGGACCTCGATGACCTGCTGCTGTACTGGCGCGCGCTCGCGAGCGATGACGTGGTCGGCCCGCTGATCGCCGATGACTTCGACCACGTCCTCGTCGATGAGTACCAGGATGTCAACGGTCTTCAGGTCGACATCGTCGCCAGCATGCGTTCAACGCGCCCCGGTCTGACGGTCGTGGGCGACGATTTCCAGGCGATCTACGGGTTCCGTTCCGCGAGCGCCCGTCACATCCTCGAGTTCCCGAAGCAGTTCCCGGACGCTCACGCGAGCAAGCTCGAGCGCAACTACCGCTCGACAACGCCGATCCTCGCCGTCGCAAACGCCATCTCAGTACAGGATCGTGGAGGGTTCCCAAAGGAGCTGTGGACCGAGCGCGAGGGCGGCACCCCGCCCGAGCTCACATTTCCACGCGACGAGCGCGAGCAGGCCAACGCCGTCTGTGAGCGCGTCATGGCTTCGCGCGAGGAAGGGACGGAACTGCGCGAGCAGGCCGTTCTATTCCGCACGAACCACGACTCAGACCTGCTCGAGGTCGAGTTGACGCGCCGTCGCATCCCGTTCGTCAAGTACGGCGGGCTGCGCTACCTGGAGGCCGCTCACGTTAAGGATTTCATCGCCCTCCTACGCCTCACCGACAACCCGGCCGATGAGCTCAGCTGGTTTCGCCTACTCCAGCTCCTGGACGGGGTAGGTCCCACCCGGGCGCGCCGTGTCCTCGACACGCTCCGTGCGTCTGACGAGGGTTCACCCGAGCTCGAACGCTGGTCACAGGCGAGCGAGCACGTCCCGCCGAGCTCACGCGAGCACGCAAATGCGGTGATCGACGCGCTCATCCAGACCGGCGCTGGCTCTACGGACAATGCTGGGGTCCAGGTAGAGCGACTGTGCGCGGCGATCACGCCGCTGATCCGCCTGCGCTACCCCGACGGCTTGGTGCGTGTCTCAGACCTCGACCAGCTCGTCCTCGCAGCCCGCGGCGCCCAGGACGTTCGTCACTTCGTCTCAGAGCTTGTGCTCGACCCACCCGCGTCCAGCGCCGATCTCGCGGGGCCGCCACACCTCGACGAGGACTACCTGGTGCTCAGCACCGTCCACTCCGCCAAGGGCCTCGAATGGGAGGCCGTTCACCTCATCGCCGCCTACGACGGCAACTTCCCGGCCGACATGAGCACCGGAACCGAGGAGGGGATCGCCGAGGAGCGTCGCCTGTTCTACGTCGCGCTCACGCGACCACGCCGCAGACTTCACGTATACGTACCGTCTCGCTTCTACCACCGTCCGAGCGCTCGCGACGACGCCCACGGAATGGGCCAAGCGTCACGGTTCCTGACAGAGACGGTCCAACGCCTTTTCAGCGTCACGGGCAGCGCAGAGCCGCAACCGAACCACAGCGCCGCCGCGTTGCCGGAGACTCGAATCGAGGTCTCGGTCGACGCGTTGTTCGGCTGAGAAGCGCAAGCCACGTTGGGAGCCTTCGGAAGCGAGCGTGACGCAGTCGGGTGCGCGCGCCGCTCCTCTTCATCTGCAGCGGTCATCTCCCGCGGCCCTCGAGACGCTGCGCGGTTTCGTTACGGTCTAGCTTGGAGGTCCACCCTCGACGCGATACACCGGTGGTACACTGGCCTGGTGGCCACATCCCATCCCCGCATCCAGGTCACCGAGGATCCAGAGCTCGCACGCGCACTGCGCGCGGCCGCGCCGCATCTGCCGGCCGGACTCTCGCGCTCGCGACAGGTGCGCGAACTGGCGATCGCCGGAGCTCGCCACATTGCCGATGACCCACCGACCGAAGAGCAGCGCACGATGCTGCTCGAAGGGCTCGCCGAGAGCTTCATGAAGCCAGAGACAGCGGGCATCGACTGGGATCTGCTGCGCGACGGCAAGCTCCGTGCCTGGCCCATCCGATAGCCGGGCCGCCTGGGGCGAGCTGCCGCTGCTCGTCGATACCTCCGCGTGGTCGCGCGCACACCATGCGGCCGTCCGCGACAGCTGGGTGCAGGCGCTGCTTGCAGGTCGTCTGCGTGTCTCGCCCGCTGCGCGGCTAGCGATCCTGCTCAGCGCTCGCAGTGGCGCGGACTTCGACTTGCTCGCCGAAAGGCTGACCGCGGTGCGCACCGCCCCGCTCACAGCCACCACCGCTCGCGCCGCGCAGGACGCCATGCGCACGCTCGCCCATCGCTCCGCCGGTGCCCAGCGGATACCGGTAGCCGACTACCTGATCGCCGCCGCCGCGCAAGAGACCGGAGCCGCGGTGCTCCACTACGACCGCGACTACGACACTCTCGCCGAGATCATGGGGTTCGAGTCTGTCTGGCTCGCGCCGCCCGGCTCGCTCCCGTAGCCCTCGATCGTGAGCGCACTCATAATCGGTAGGTCGCTGGTTCGAGTCCAGCCGGGCCCATTCGGTGTCGTTATCACAACGAACCTGCTGCAAACGGGCATGTTCTGATGTTCTGATGTTCTGATGTTCTGATGTCCGGTCGCTCGGCTTCAGTGCGGGCCGAAACAAAACCACAGGCTGTTACGTGGGGCGAACCTCCTTTCCGCGCTTTCCGGGTCTCCGGGTGGATTGGGCATAGATACCCTCGCGGGGGCGAAACCAGGGGATTGGCCTCGCGCCCGCGCGGGCCGGCCGTGCAGCACCCGGGAGCAGCGGTGCCGTTGCCGCGGACGCGCTCGCAATCGGGGACGAAGCAGTAGC
>CAWFAC010000002.1:0-19033 GCA_963813625.1 uncultured Solirubrobacteraceae bacterium | reverse complement strand
TGGCGCTCGCGGGGTGCGAGCGGTGCGTGACATTCCGTGTTCTGCCTGCTATAGAGCCAAAGCCGGTAGCGGCGCCGCCTCGCCGTTGCGGGCTGTATCCGTCGCTTGTGCTGACACCCTGCTGACACCCGGCTGACACCCTACGTACTCTCAGCAGGTGGACGATAGGCCGGCATGGGGTGGTCTGCGAGCCACGCCTTGAGGCGGGCGAAGGGATCGTTTCGGCCGTCGTCGGTGTCGAGAAGCTGCTTCAGCGTGTCGAAGTCGGGGAAGGCCGAAGCTGGCAAGCTTTCCCGCCGGATGAAGTAGCTCAACCCGACGCGCGCATTGCCTACTGCTTGGCTGGCGATCCAGCGCGTGTCGTCGGCGACGGTGAGCCGGCGGTGGCTGTAGTCCTCTAGGACATTCAGGATTGCCCCCACAGCCCTGTAGCGTTCGCGCAGGTCGGGCGCGCGGAGCTGCAGCGAGTATGTCGCCCCAACTCTCCTGCCACTGAGCGTGGAGGTCCGTGTAGACCGACTCGAGCTGGTGCTTCGGCGCGTCGCCGATGGCTTTGAGGGCCTCAGTGAGCAGATAGTCGAGCTTTTCAGCAATCGCGGCGTCGTGGCGTATCAGCTCAAGCGCGCGCCGTTCCTTGCGCGCCTCCCTGCGCCCTCGTCGTGCCGACAACTCGCTCAGTCCTGCGCCGAGAAAAACACCAGCCACCCCAAAGAGCCCTCCGGCGACTGCGGCGTCCACGCGCGCCGCCTCAGCCCGCATGCGCCGGCGTCGAGCCCTGCTTGACTCGGGCCGCCTTCGGCGCGGAGTCCAGCGGGCCGCTTAGGTCCTCGTCAAGCAGGTGCACGTACACGCTGAGCGTGAACGCGGGCGAGTGGTGGCCGAGCCAGCGCTGCACCTGCACGGCGTTGCGCCCTTCGCCGAACAGGCGCGTAGCGCAGGTGTGCCGGAAGGTGTGAAACCCTGCCCACGGCACGCCTGCCTCCTCGGCCGTCGGCGCTGAGCTGTACGAGCGGGATCGCGTCGCCTGATCGACTTCACCAAAGCGTGCGCCGCGCGTATGAGATGGCGCCCGCGGCGCGCTGCGGAGCTTGCGTTCACTCCGCGCGGACGCCCTGGGGCCGTCGCTTCTCTCCTTTCGTGGCGGCCCCAGGGCTCAAACTCGTGACAGTGCTTCGGCGTCCGAGTCGCGCGCCACGTCGTTCCGGGTCCATTCGGCGGGCGCTGGGGGAGTAGTGTCCTACGCAAGATCGCGGGCGACGCCCGGGTTCGCCCGCTCATGGATGGAGGTGTGGTGTGCGTGCGTTCAAGGCCCTACGGGGCGTCGGTGTAGCGCTGTGTGTGGCTGTGGGTCTGATCATGGCGATGGCGGGCGGGGCGGTGGCTGCGTCGCTACGCATCTGCGTGCCCGAAAAGGAAGGCGCAGCGATCAAAACCCCGAAGAAAGGCGTCTGTGCAGCGAAAACCACCGCGACGGTAGTGCTGCCGGAAGCCGAAGAGGAAAAGCTGGCAGCGATCCTGCCGTATGAGAAGTACGTAGCGTCGGGCGTGGGCGGCAAGCCGACGATCCAGGTCGCAGGGGCCAACGTGCAGATCGTCAACGGCGAAGGCAAGACCGCGACGACGAACGGCGAGGGCAACCTCGTGATCGGCTACGACGAGAACGCGGGCAAACACGAACAGACCGGCTCTCACAACCTGATTGTCGGTGAAGAACAGACGTTCGCCAGCTACGGTGGGATGCTCGCTGGGCGTGGAAACACGATCACTGACCCGTTTGCTGAGGTTTTGGACGGCTTTGCCAACACGGCGAGTGGCGAATATGCCGCGGTCGAGGCTGGCAACGAGAACACCGCGAGGGGGACGTTCGGGGCCTGGATCGGTGGTGGCTGGCACAACACCTCCAGCGGCAGCTCGACGGCGGTCAGCGGAGGCTCCTACAACGACGCTGCCGGTGAAAACGGGTCCGTGAGCGGGGGTTATGAGAACATGGCCAGCGGCCAGTGGGCCTCGGTCAGCGGAGGCTACGGGAACACCGCCAGCGGCTCCTACGCTTCGGTCAGCGGCGGCGCAGAAGACGCCGCTAAGGGCGCCTCCGCGTCGATCAGCGGCGGCGACAACAACACGGCCAGCGGCACTTGGGCCTCGATCAGCGGCGGCAACCAAAACACGGCCAGCGGCGAACGCGCCTCCGTAAGCGGGGGCTACAAAAACACTTCGAGCGGCGCGCTGTCCTCGGGCAGCGGCGGCGCAGGGAACCTCGCAAGCGCGGAATTTGCCTCGGTCAGCGGCGGCGAAGAAAATACGGCCAGCGGCTGTATTTCGTCCGTCAGCGGAGGCTCGAAAAACACGGCTATGGGATGCAACGTGATAGGTAAAGAAGAGTTCGGAGCATCATCGGTCGCTGGCGGCTTGTCAAACACCGCCAGCGGCGAAGACGCGGCTGTCGCCGGCGGCGCCAATAACAAAGCCGAAGGCAAATCCAGCTCTGTCGCCGACGGCGACGCAAACCGCGCCGAAGGCAGCTATGCGTCGGTCAGCGGCGGCTACGCAAACAACGCCCAAGGTACCTACTCCTCGATCCTCGGTGGGGGCTTCAACACGCTGCCGACTGAGTTCGGTGAGGACTACTAGCAGCTAGACGGAGGACGTTGCCGGGTTTGGTGGCCTGTGCGTCACAGCATGGGCCACCAAGCGAGCGCCGGCGGCTCAAGCCTAACGCGGCTCGTGCTGGCGGTTGTGGTGACGCTCGCTCGCCGTCAGGGACAGGCGGGCCGGCAGGCTTTGCCGCCAGGGTCTAGCTGACCGGCGTCCTTCGGCGGCGTCACGAGCGGAGGCTATCCTTCTTGTGAGCGCGGGTGACGTTGCCGGATGCGTCTGTCACCTTGACGCTGATCTCGATTTCCACGATGGAGCCTGTGCGTAGGATTTTGTCGAGCGTGCGCAGTGGGCTTCCGCTGTAGTGGTGCGTGAACGGCTCGCTGCCACCTGTGCCCGCGGCAATTGAGACCGGTGTGGGGCCGAGGTCGAGACTGGGGATGCGGCGCGCGCTAGAGCCGCGTTGCAGCACGTACGCTTGGTAGTAGGTGTCGCCGGTGCAGCTGATCGAACAGTCGACCTGGTAGGCGACGGTCGGGTGCGTGCCACGGAAGACATCGGGGCCGGTGATGCTTACCTCCACGGGGGCTGGGAGGATCCTCAGAGTGCGGATGCCTGTCCGCCAGTTGATGGGTGTGAAGCCCGCGCACGCTTCGATGTATGCGGTTGAGAAGGATGCTTGCCAGTAGACGGTCCCCGGTGTGTTGGCTGCCACGGCAGAGGTGTAGGTGTAGGTAAACGACGTCTGCGACCCCACCTCTTGGCTGAAGGGCACGGCGGACCCGGGACCGGTGTCGATGTTGGGGCTGGATAGACCGGCCGGCGAGGAAGCCAGCATGAACGTCGGCGGCGCCAGGGAGCGACCAGAGAAGGTCACGGGGGTGCCCGAGGTGACGGTCACTCCATTGGAGGGGCTCAGCGTTTCTTCGAGGCGCCCCTGATTAAAGGAGGCCGTCTCCTCACAGACGGGTTCTATACCAGCTGGAGGAACCGCGGGGAATGCCAGGGGCGGGGTAGCCGCGAGCGCCACGGCACACACGAGTGCAGTGGCGACGACGAGCCGACAAGCCGTCCACGGGGCCATCCGCAGATCCTAGGCTCTGCGCGCAGCGGGCGGACGTGATCGCCGATGAGCAGTTGAGGCTCGAGGTGCGGGAACGCCGGGCCAAGGCTGAGCGATAGGGTCCGCCGATGCCACGCGGGGGCTTCGAGCCCGATGAGGAGACGGCGGGGAAGATCATCGCGCAGCAGCTCGGTGGCACGCCCCTCGCCCGCGATGTCCCCGGTGCGGGGGAGGGCGTTCACGACCTCGACATCAAGATGCCGGACGGGCAGCGGGTCCCGGTCGAGGTCACCTCGGTCGCAGACGGTGCGATCGAAGCGCTGCGCAAGCTGGCACTCGGCAGGGAATGGCCGGCGCCGTCGCTCGGGCATCACTGGTGGCTCGGGGTGCCGAACGACGGCAGCGTCCAGGTGAAGGCGCTGATGACCAAGGTCGTCCCGCACCTCGAGGTACTCGAGCAAAACGACATCGAGCAGGTCGGCGGGGTCGCTCGTGGTGCACGCCGCGCGCCCGACGGTGCCGGCCAAGACGTCGCCGACGCCACCCGCATGGTGTTCGAGCTCGGCGCGGATCGCGCAACCCGCCTGCGGACGCCCAAGCCGGGCGAAACGGCGCTAGTGATGGCCTCTGTGCATGGCGGCATCAGCTCGGACTTCGACCTGCTCAATGCGGCGGTGGCCGAATGCGCAGCTGCGAAGGCTGCGAAGCTCGCTGCAGCAGAGGGCAGCGAGCGGCACCTGTTCGTCTGGATCCGCCCGAGTGCTCCTGGCGTCGAGCTCGCTATGGCTACTCTGCCGCCGCCCGAGGAGACGCCGACGATGCCGGAGGGGCTGGACGTCGTGTGGGTCGCGACGGGGCCCACGACGCCGGGCGCGCTGTTCGGGCAACTCTGGCGGCTGCGCCCGCCAGGCGGGTGGGAGATGCTCGGCTAGATGGCCGCGAGGCTGGACACGACGCGCGTTCCGCCGTCGCCGGTGATGCTCCAAAAGCTGCTCGACGAGGCGCTCGCGTCGAGTTCTCGGCCTTTTTCATTGCGCAACAGCGCGAAGTCGAGGCGCGCGGCGTCGCGAGCGACCCACTCATCCCCGGTATCCGTCTGCAGGCTAGACCGATGAGTTTCGCTATTAGTTTCGCCAGACCCTCCTAACGCGGCAGTCCAGGCCTCGCTCCCCGACCCCGTGGGTCGAATAGCCAGTCGGTCACTGTCCGGGTCACTCGTCCGCGCCCCCGCTGATCCATCATCACGGGGTCGAGCCCCTCCCTGCGGAGGATCATCTCGGCGATGTCGTCTGCACTCAGACCATCCGTTAGGTCGTCCGCAGTCAGGCCAGTCGCAGAGTAGTCGCTCAGTTCGTAGAGCAACGCCTCGCGCCGTGACTCCGGTCGATGGCCCACAGCGCAAGCTTCGCATGACCGCGAGTGTCGCTAGTCGCTTCGCCAAGCCCTCCTAGCTGGCCCCCTCACCTCGGTCACGCTCTCGTCGCACGGGGCGGGGCCAAGGGCAGGCGCACGCCGCGTCGCGGGCTAGCCTTTCTTTCGTGGCGACAGCGACTCTCACGCCCGCCGAGCAGCTCCTGCGAGCGGTGGAGATGCTCGCGCCGCCCGCGTGGGAGCCCGCCGACCGCCCGCCGCTGCTCCGGCACCAGGTCCCGCCGCCGGGGCGCTGGGATCTGTGGCTGCTTGAGGGTGGCCGCGGCTGCGGCAAGACCGAGGCGTGCGCGCGCTACTTCGCCAGGTGGATGCGCGAGCATCCCGGCGCAAGGGGGAGGATCATCGCGCCGACGATCGGCGACGCGATCGAAGCGTGCGTGCGCGGCCCGTCTGGCCTGCTGTCGATCGACCCCGAGATCAAGTTTGTGGCCGCGAGCGCCGGCGGGGGCAAGTGCTTCTGGCCGAACGGTTCGGAGGCGCTCGTGATCGGCACCGCCGCCCCGCGCGATGTGGAGCGTCTGCGTGCTGCCGGTAACCGTGACCTTGACTGGTGGGAGGAGATGGCCGCCAACGCGCAGCTCGGGGCGGCGTGGGATCGGGCGGCGCTCGGGCTGCGCGCGGGGCGCCCGCACTCGATCGCCTCGACCACGCCGCGGCCGACCGACGACTACAAGCAGGTTCGCGGTGAACCGGGGATCGTGCGCACCCACGCGACGCTCGAGGACAACCCGTGCAACCCGCCGGAGTGGATCGCGCGGATGAAGGCCCGCTATGGCGGGACGCACCTCGGCCGCCAGGAAATCGCGGGCGAGATGATCGACGATCTCCCCGGCGCGCTGTGGACCCGCGCGATGTTCGAGCATCGTGTCAGCGCCGCGGACTGCAACCGGATCGTGGTCGCTGTCGACCCGGCGATGACCAGCGGCCCAGGTGCGGACGACACGGGCATCGTCGTGTGCGGGATCGGCCGTGACCGCCACGGCTACGTGCTGGCCGATGAGACCTGCCACGAGTCCCCGAACGGCTGGGCCAGGCGCGTAGCGCGGACGTACAACCACTGGCAGGCCGACTGCGTTGTGGCCGAGGTCAACCAAGGGTTCGACCTCTGCGTGGAGGTTCTGAAGGCCGCGCAGGCGAACCTGCCGATCCGCACCGTCAACGCCAAGCGCAGCGCCGGCAAGCGCACCCGCGCCGAGCCGGTCGCGCTGCTGTATGAGCAGGGGCGCGTGCACCACGTGGGCGCCTTCCCCGCGCTCGAGGACGAGTGCTGCACATGGGTGCAAGGGGTCTCGGACTCCCCGGACCGCCTCGACGCGCTCGTGTGGGGGCTGAGCGAGCTGATGCTGCAGGGCGGGGGGATCGCCTCCCCGATCCGCCGGCTGATTCACACGCCGCGCTATGCGCCGCTGATGCAGCGCGCGGAAATGGGCGGCGGGTGGAGGATGTAGGGCCGCCGAGGCCCCGTCGCGGGCGCTTGCCGCTGACACGCTGACACCCCCATGATTCTCGGCCTGCTGCGCCGACGCGCCCATAAGAAAACCCCGTCATAGCAGGGTTTCGCTCTAGTGCCGGAGGAGGTGCCGGAGGAGGGACTCGAACCCCCGACACGCGGATTATGATTCCGCTGCTCTAACCAGCTGAGCTACTCCGGCCCGGATGACGCACGAGTGTAGCCGCAGCGCCGGCATGGGTCGTCAACGCTAGCCTCATGCTCACCGATGGCGCCTCCGACCCTGCTCGCAGTACCGAATGTCTCGGAGGGTCGCGACGAGCGGACGATCGCGGCGATCGCCGCCGCGTTCGGGGACGGCAGCCCGGGCATGGCGCGAGGCGGCCCCGGCATGGCGCGCCTCCTGGACGTCCACTCCGATCGCGATCATCACCGCTCGGTGTTCACGATCGCCGGGCGCCCCGGCGAGTTGGCGGACGCTCTGCTGCGAGGCGCACGTGTGGCGGTGGAGCGGATCGACGTGATGCCCCGCGCAGGGCGCCGTCCAGCGGATCTCGGCCAGCATCCGCACGTCGGCGCATTGGACGTCGTGCCCGTGGTTTATCTCGACCCCAGCGCGAGAGGTGCGGCGTGCGCGGAGGCGCTCGTGGTGGCCGACCGGATCGGCGAGGAGCTGGAGGTGCCCGTGTTCCTGTACGGCGAGCTGACGGGCGCCGACCCGCGCTTCGCGCGCACGCGCGCACAGCTGCGGCGCGGCGGGGTGGCCGGGCTGGCCGCGCGGATGGCAGATGGCGAGGAGGAGCCGTTCACGCCGGACTTCGGGCCGCCGTCCATGCACGCGCGCGCCGGCGCCACGCTCCTCGCCGCGAGGCCGCCGCTTGTGGCGTTCAACCTCCAGCTTGCGCCGCCAGCCACGGTGGATGACGCGCGCACGATAGCCGCTCTGATTCGCGACGGTGCTCAGCGCGGGCTGCCGGGTGTACGTGCCATCGGCGTCGCGTTGAGCGGAGGGGTGGCGCAGGTATCGATGAACGTCGAGCGTCCGTCCGAGCTCTCGCTCGCGACGGTTCTCGACGCCGTCCGTGCCCACGCCGAGGTCGCGAGCGCCGAGCTGGTGGGGCTTGTGCCCGCCGCTGCGCTGGAGGGTTTCCCGCGGGACATCCCGATCCGTGGCTTCGATCCCGCTCGCCACTTGATCGAGAACGCACTACGCTGCTATGCGCATGGCTCAGACTAGGCGCAAACGCCGGACCAAGCACCGGGGCAACGCGGCCGGCGTGGTTGAGTCGCGCGGGCGCACCGGGCGCAAGCCGACGGCCGCGGAGAAGAGCGGCGACCCGCGCGAGCGCGCACGCGAGAAGGAGAAGCTGCTGGACAAGCGCGACCGTCCTCCGACTTGGCGGGGTGCGTTCGTCAAGGCGATGTTCGCCGCCGTGCTGCTGCTGCTGGTCGTGCTCCTCTTCCTCAAAGAGTCGAACCAGGCGATCAGCCTGTTCCCGATCGTGCTCGTGATGTACACGCTGATCAGCTACTACACCGACAAGTGGGTCTACGACCGTCGCCAGCGTAAGAAGGCCAGCCAGGGCGGCGGCGGAAAGGCGGCGTCGCGGTGAGCGGGCCGGACGTGCGGGCGTTCACGGTTGGGCCGGTGCAGGAGAACTCATACATCGCGCGTGCCAGTGGCGAGGCTACGCGCGCGGTGATCGTCGACCCGGGCGATGAGCCCGAGCGCCTGCTGGCGGCGATCGACGCGCTCGGGGTAGAGATCGACGCGATCCTTGTCACTCACTGTCACTTCGATCACATCGGCGCTGTCGCGCCGGTTGCGCGCGCGACCGGCGCTCCAGTCTACTGCCCATCGATCGAGCGGCCGGTGCTCGCGGACATCATGAGCTGGGTACCACCCGGGTTCGGGCCGTTCGAGAGCTATGAGGCCGACCACACGCTCGCCGGCGGCGAGCGCCTGAGCCTCGCCGACCTCGAGATCGAGGTGATCTACACGCCGGGCCACAGCCCCGGTCACGTCACCTACGCCGTGCCCGGCGCGCTGCTGTCGGGTGACGTGCTCTTCCAGGGGTCCGTCGGTCGCGTCGACCTGCCGGGTGGGGACTGGGCCACGCTCGAGCGATCGATCGAGAGCCTGCTGAAGTCCTATCCCGCCGACACTGTCGTCTACCCGGGGCACATGGGCGTGACGACGTTGGGACGGGAGCTCGACACGAACCCCTTCCTGAGCGAGCTTCGCCCGCGCGTGCCACGCGCTCCCGCCGACTCGCCGGCAGCCTGAAGTTGAGCGCAGCGAAAATCAAAGCGCCGCGCGGCACCTACGACGTGCTCGGCGATCAGGCCGCCGCCCGCACCGCCCTGGAGGCTCGTGCCCGCTCGATCTTGGCGGGCGCGGGATATGAGCGGATCGAGACGCCCGTGCTCGAGGCGACCGAGCTGTTCACCCGCGCCGTGGGCGAGTCGACGGACATCGTGCGCAAGGAGATGTTCACGCTCGAGGACCAGGGCGGGCGCTCGCTGACGCTGCGACCGGAGGGCACCGCGCCCGTGTGCAGAGCTTACGTCGAGCACGGCATGCACAAGCGCCGCCAGCCCGTAAAGCTGTGGTACCTGTCGAGCTTCTTCCGCCACGAGCGCGCCCAGGCCGGGCGCTACCGGCAGTTCTGGCAGGTCGGCGCCGAGGCGATCGGCTCCGAGGATCCGGCGGTCGACGCCGAGTCGATCTCGCTGCTGGCCTCGCTGCTGGGGGAGATGGGGGTCAGGGATCTCAGGCTGCGCGTCTCGAGCCTCGGCAGCCTCCAGAGCAGGCGCGAGTATCGCGAGCAGCTGCAGACATATCTGCGTGCCAACGAAACGAGCCTGTCCGAGGACGTCCGCAGCAGGATCGAGCTGAACCCGCTGCGCGCGTTCGACTCCGAGCACCCCGGCACTCGGAGCGTGATGGCAAGCGCGCCGCGACTGCTCGAGCAGCTGAGCCACGACGACGCCCAGCACTTCGCGCAGGTGCGAGAGCTGTTGGACGTGGCCGGCATCGCCTACAACGTGGACAGCACGCTCGTGCGCGGCCTCGACTACTACACGCGAACCGTCTTCGAGTTCACCTCTGATGCGCTCGGCGCGCAGAGCGGAGTGGGGGGCGGCGGCCGCTACGACGGCCTCGTCCAGCAGCTCGGTGGGCCGCCGACGCCGGGCACCGGCTGGGCCGCCGGGGTCGAGCGGATCATGCTGTCCGGAGAGGTCGGCAGTGCCGCCACCGCAGGCGACGCTCATCCAGCGGCGCCGCGCCCGCTGGAGCTGTTCGTGGCGATCGACGGCTCGCGTCACGACCTGCGCGTCGCGGCGTTCGGCCTGCTCAGCGAGGCGCGCTCGGCCGGGCTCTCAGCGCAGATGGATCTCGGCGGCCGCTCGCTGAAGGGCCAGCTCGGCCACGCCGACGCGCTCGGCGCGCGCTACGTCGCGATCGTCGCTGATGGGCAGACGCTGCTGAAGGACATGCAGGGAGCCGGACAGGAGCCGATGGCGACGAACACCGTCGTACACGCCGTGCTGCGCAGCCATCACGCCCTCTGAGGGCCGGCGGCGGGGCCGCGAAGCGTCCAAGCCCTATTTCGCGGTTCAACTTCTCCGTACGAGATGCCGAAGCAGGGGGGGATGGCGCAGCTCTCTCGTCCGTTTCAGATCGTGCTCGTCGCCGTATGCCTGCTCGCGGCGGTGTGGCTGTTCGCCCTGCAAGGACGCTCGACCAGCACGAGCGGCTCCAGTTCATCGACTGCCGCCTCGCCCAGCACGCCCTCTGCAGCTGCGCCCGCGGGCTCCTCCACGGCGCCGAGCGGATCCTCGAGCACCGCCGCAGCAGAGGCGAAAGCCGCGGCCGCACCCACGCCGACCTATCACGGCTCCGCGCCCGGCGTCGCGGGTCTCACGCGCGCGATCGCCAAAGCCCACGGGGCCGTCGCGACCTCTCAGCAGAACGCCAAGCAGCTTGAAGACAAGTCCGCTCAAGCCTCTAACGACACGGCGTCAGCCCAGACTTCGGGCACGGCGTCGCCGGTGCCGCCCACCTCCACCAAAAGCGCAGTGCGTAGCGTCGAGGTCGTCGTGCCCGCCACCAAGCCCGCGGCGCCGACCACCAAGGTCGCAACGCACGCGCCCGTGATCACGGTCCACAAGACCGCGGGCGCGCACGCACCGGGGTCCAGGGCGACCACGCTGAGCGGTCAGCGGACCGTGGAAGCCGAGCTCGCCGACGGGAGCGTGGTGGTGCTGCTGTTCTGGAACCGCAGGGGTACCGACGACGTCGCCGTGCAGCGCGCGGTGCAGTCGCTGCCCCGACACAAGATCGCCGTGCACTACTCCTCCGCGAGCCAGGTCGCCTCCTACGGATCGATCACCCGAGGCGTGCAGGTCTACGCGACCCCCACGATCCTCATCGTCAACCGGCACGGGCAGACGACCACGCTCACCGGCCTGCAGGATGCCTACTCGATCGAGCAGGCGATCGACGAAGCACGGCAGTCCTAGCCTTACACTCACTCGGGTGAGCACCACCGCCGAGGAGCTGATAACTCATCTCGAATGCCCGCTCGGTCGCGGCCATTCGCCGCAGAACGGGTTCACCGGCGCGGCCGGCGGCGCCGCGTGCGGAGATTTGATCCGCGTCTCGGTCGCCCTCGATCCGCGCAGCCCCGACGGGCAGATCCAGGACGCTGGTTTCGACGCGAGCGGTTGCGGAGCGATCGTCGCGGCCGGCAGCGCCGTCGTCAGCCTGCTGCGCCGCACGCCGTTGCTGAGCGCCGCCCGGATTGGAGCGCCGGAGATCGCGCAGGAGCTCGGAGGGCTGAGCGCGGGCAAGCGCCACGCGGCCGAGCTGGCGGCGGATGCGCTGCACCGAGCTCTCGGCGGCGCCGCACGCGAGCGTGCCGCGCTCGCTCCGCACGAGGGCCGCACGTTGGTCGCGATGAGCGGTGGGGTCGACAGCGCCGTCGCGGCGCTGCTCGTCGCCCGCGCCGGCCGGCAGGCCGTGGGCGTGACGCTCGAGCTGTGGTCGGACCACGAGAACGACGGCGATCTCAGCTGCTGCTCGGCGCAGGCGGTCCGCGGTGCGCGCGAGCTGGCGCACGAGCTGGGTATGCCCCACCTGTCGATCGACCTCCGCGCCGAGTTCCGCGCCGGCGTCGTCGACCGCTGGCTCGCCGACCACGCGAGCGGTCTCACGCCGAATCCGTGCGTTCGCTGCAACGGCAACGTTCGCCTCGACGCCATGCTCGAGCTCGCCAGCGCGCTCGGGTCGCAGACGCTGGCCACCGGTCATTACGCCCGCGTGATCGACGATCCGCCCGCCCCGCTGCTGAGGACAGCCGCCGACGAGCACAAGGACCAGAGCTACGTGCTCGCCGCGCTGGCCCCCGAATCGCTCGCCTGCCTGCGCTTCCCGCTCGGGGATCTGCACAAGCCGCAGGTGCGCGAGCTCGCCGCGCGCGCCGGGTTGGCGGTGTCGCGCAGGAGCGACTCCCAGGACCTGTGCTTCCTGGCGGGAACCCGGCATGGCGCCTTCCTGGAGCGGCACGGAGGGCTGGGAAAACGCCCCGGTCCGATCGTCGACTCGCAGGGAACGGTGCTCGGCGAGCACGCAGGAGCGCACGCCTACACCGTCGGGCAGCGTCACGGCCTCGGCGTCTCCGCGTCCGAGCCGCTGTACGTGCTCGCCACCGACGCTCACTCGAACAGCGTCACCGTCGGGCCTCGCCGCGCGCTGCTTGCACGCGGGGTGAGCGTGCGCGAGGCGACGCTCCATCGCGACGGTGGCAGCGTCGACGGCGTGCGCGTGCGCGCGCACGGACGACGGTTCGCCTGTCGTCTGCCCGCGGAGATCCGAGCGGGGCGCCATGCCAGCCTCGCGATCGAGCTGGAGAAGCCGGCTGAGCGCACCGCTCCCGGGCAGATCGCGTGCCTGTACGCCGGCGATCTGGTCGTCGGCTACGGCACCATCGCGGCCTAGTCTCGCCGGCGCGGCCTAACATCCGTCGCACGATGACCTCAGATGAGATCCGCGAGCGCTATCTGAGCTTCTTCGAGGAACGCGGGCACACGCGCGTTCCCTCGGCCTCGCTCGTGCCCTCCGCCCACGATGCCTCGGCGCTGCTGACGGTCGCCGGCATGCACCCGCTGAAGCCGTACTTCCTCGGCCTCCAGACGCCGCCTGCGCCGCGCCTGACGAGCTGCCAGAAGGTGTTTCGCACCGTCGACATCGACAACGTAGGCAACACCGCAAGGCACCTCACTTTCTTCGAGATGCTCGGCAACTTCTCGTTCGGCGACTACTTCAAGCGCGACGCGATCGGGTTCGCGTGGGAGCTCTCGCGGGAGGCCTTCGGCTTCCGCGAGCAGGACATCTGGGTGACCGTATTCGAAGGCGACGACGGCCTCGGGCTCGGGCCCGACGAGGAGGCGATCGAGTTGTGGAGCGCGCTCGGTCTGCCGCCCGAGCGAATCGTGCGCTGCCCGCGCGCGGAGAACTTCTGGCAGGCCGGCCCGACAGGTCCGTGCGGGCCGTGCTCGGAGCTGTACCTCGACCGCGGTGTGGAGCGCGGCTCGCCGGATGATCTCCCAGGCGGCGAGAATGAGCGCTTCCTGGAGTACTGGAACCTCGTCTTCATGCAGTACGACCAGGAGCCCGCGCCAGACGAGCCGGGCTCGGTGCTCAAGCCCCTGCCCGCCAAGAGCATCGACACCGGCCTGGGGCTGAATCGCATGGCCGCCATCCTCCAGCAGAAGCAGTCGGTGTTCGAGACCGACCAGTTCCAGCCGCTGATCGAGCTCGGCGAGGAGCTCTCGGGGCGGCGCTATGGCTCGGACTTCGACACCGACCGAGCGCTGCGCATCCTCGCCGACCACGCGCGCGCGATGACGTTCCTCACGGCCGACGGCGTGGTCCCCTCCAACGAGGACCGCGGATATGTGCTGCGCCGCGTGATGCGCCGCGCGATCCAGCAGGGGCGCACTTTGCAGCTGGTCCCCGGCTTCCTCACGCGCTACTCCGAGCGGGTGCGTGAGGTGATGGGCGGCACCTACCCGGAACTGGGCGAACAGGCCGAGGCGACCGACATGTGGCTGTCGGCGGAGGAGGAGGGCTTTGGGCGTACGCTCACTCAGGGATGGAACTGCTGCTCGAGCGCATCGAGCAGGCTCGCGCGGCGGGGCGCTCGACCGTGTCCGCTGCCGATGTCTTTCTCCTGCACGACACGCACGGCTTCCCCTATGAGATGACCAGCGAGCTGCTGGCCGAGGAGGGACTTGGAATCGAGGGCGACTTCGAGGTGCTGATGGACGAGCAGCGCGCGCGTGGCAGAGTGGGCGCCGGCCGGGTCGGGGCGGGGGCGCTGGCGAGCGCTGGGAGCTGGGTCGCTCGACGACGGCGCCCCGACGCGGTTTACTGGATATGAGACCGAGGTGCAGCCGACGACGGTCGTCGCGCTGCGCCCCGTGGATGCTCTCGATGGTGTGAACGGTGGAGACGGATCGGCTCCCACCCGCCTGCTGGTCAAGCTCGCTGAGTCGCCGTTCTATGCCGCCGGCGGAGGCCAGATCTCGGACATCGGGACGATCGAATGCGAGCGCGGCGACTGCCGTGCGCGCGTCGAGGACGTGCTCCTTGTCGGCCAGGACCGGATACCCGAGGTGATCGTCGAGGCGGGGACGCTCGATGTCGGCGAGCAGGTGCTGGCGCGCGTGGATCACCTCACCAGACACAAGACCGAGTGCAACCACACCGCCACCCACCTGCTCCAGGCTGCGCTGCGCGAGCGCGTGGGCAGCCATGTGCGCCAGGCCGGCTCCTACGTGGGCCCGGACAAGCTGCGCTTCGACTTCAGCCACGGGACGCGTTGAGCGCGGAGGAGCTGCGCGACGTCGAGGACCGCGTCAACGCGTGGATCGCCCGCAACGACCCCGTCCGCGCGATCACAACCACGCTCGACGAGGCCAGGCGGCTCGGTGCGATGGCATTGTTCGGCGAGAAGTACGGCGAGGTGGTGCGGATCGTCCAGGTCGGCGAAGGGGATTACTTGCGCGAGCTGTGCGGAGGCACGCACGTGCGCTCGACCGCCGAGATCGGCGCGTTTCGAGTCTCCACGAGACCTCGAGCTCCGCCAACGTTAGACGGATCAGGCGGTCACCGTCCTCGCCGTCATCTGCTGCGCTCGCACGACCGCCTGTTGAGGGAGATCGCCGCTCAGCTGCGCGCCGGTCCCGAGGACGTCGCCGCCGCCGTGATCACGCTCACGCAGGAGCGTAAACAGCTGGAGCAGGCGCTGAAGCAGGGCGGCGGGGCTGCAGGCGGCGCGGGCGACCTCGATCTTGAGTCGCTTGCAAAGGGCGCCCAGGAGCTCGCCGGTGCGAGCGTGCTCGCCGCGGCTGTCGACGCCCCCGATGCCAAGGCGCTGCTCGCCGCGGTCGACCGCTTGAAGGGCCGTCTTGGGGACGCGGCGATCCTGCTGGGTACCGCCGCCGACGGACGCGTCCATCTGATCGCAAGCGTCGCCCCGGCGCTGGTCGAGCGCGGCGTGAAGGCGGGGGCCGTGGTCAAGGCCGCCGCGCAGGTGGCAGGAGGCGGCGGCGGCGGGCGCGACACGATGGCGCAGGCCGGCGGGCGCGACCCCGAGCGGCTCGTGAGGCGATCGCCGCGGGGCGCGCGGCGATCGAAGCGGCGCTCGCTGGCTGATGCGCGCACGACCGACAGTGCCTCGACGGTCCTCGCAACGAGGCGCGTTGGAAGCTTGAGCCGGGCATGCGGGTGCTCGCGCTGACTACGGAAGTGCCCGCTGCGGATGCGCGCTCAGCGATCCCAGGCGGCACATCGTCACGCCGGTCGAGACGGTCGTTCGGCCCGCCACCAAGCGCGGGTTCGCGCGGCTGCGCGAGCTCGTCCGCGAGCAGCAGGTGGAGCGAGTGGTCGTCGGTCTACCGCTCGCGCTCGACGGCACGGACACGGCGCAGACGCGCGAGACGCGCGCGTTCGCCCATGAGCTCTCGCTGCGTCTAGGCGAGAAGGTCCCCGTCGAGATGCACGACGAGCGCTTCACGACGCGCATAGCCCAGAGGATGGAGGGGCCGTTCACCACCGGCGAGGACTCGCGGGCCGCCGCGCACCTGCTGGAGAGCTGGCTCGCGTCGCGATCACGTTAGGGTTCCTGATCCTTGTCCCGCGGCGATCGATCACGGCCAGGGCGCGAACGCACGCGCGAGCAGCGCGAGCGCGACCGCCAGGAGCGCGCGCGTCAGCGTGATCTCCGGTCCGGGGATGCCGCGCCCGCCGACGCGGAGCAGGTCGCGTCCGAGGCGCGCGAGACGCCAGCCCCCGCGGCGGCGGAGCCTGAACCCGCGCTGCACGAGCGTGAGCCTGCGCTCCCCGGAGCCGCCGACATGCCCGCGCAGGAGCCGCCGATGGCACGCTCGCAGCCGGCGGTGCCCGTGGAGCCGCCGATGGCACTCGAGCAGCCGGCCTCGCCCGAGGAGCTGCCCGAGCCGCAGACGCCCACGCCAGTTGCGATCGAGCAGCCAGCGCCCGCGCCGACCCCGACCCCGACCGCGGCGCAATCCCCGCCGACCCCGCCACCGCCGCCCGCTCCCCCGGTGCGCGGTGTCGAGCGTCCGGCAGAGATCTCGCGACATCCAATGCGGCCGCGCTCACCGCTTGCGCGGCTGGCTGCGGTGATCGCGCTCGTAGCGGTCATCGCGGCTGTAGTGCTACTGCTGCGCTCGCACAACTCCAAGCACGTCATCACCGTCCCGACGCCCGCGGTCGTGAAGGTGCTGATCCCCGAGGGCAAGACGCGCGCGCAGATCGCGCAGATCGCCGCCGCCGACGGGCTGAAAGGCAGCTACCGCATCGCGTCCAGGAGATCACCGCTGCTGAGCCCAACGGACTACGGCGCCCGCGTGGCACGCCGGACCTCGAGGCTTCCTGTTCGCGACCTACGACATGGATTCGGGTGCGGCGGCCGGGCGGCTGGTGGAAGAGCAGCTGATCGCGTTCCGGGAAAACGTCGGCGCCACCGAGGTCGCGCGTGCTCGCGCCCTGCGCGTGACGCCTTACCAGCTGCTGATCGTGGCCTCGATGGTCGAGCGGGAGGCGCAGATCCCGGGCGATCGACCGAGATCGCGGCCGTCATCTACAACCGACTGGCTCAGGGGATGCCGTGGGGATCGACGCGACCATCTACTACGCGGTCGAGCTCGCGCAGGGGATACCGACATACACGCACGAACTCTCAGAAGCGCAACTGCACATCGACTCTCCCTACAACACCAGGACCCACGTGGGCCTGCCGCCGACGCCGATCTCCAACCCGGGCCTCGCCTCGATCCGTGCGGCCGCGCACCCCGCCCACGTCTCTTACCTGTACTACGTCGCCGGCGCGGATGGCTGTGGCGAGCAGGTGTTCTCCCACACCCTTGCCGAATTCGAAGCCGACGCCGCCGCTTACCACGCGGCGGTGCAGCACAACGGCGGGCACCCCCCGACCTGCAAGCGCAAGTGACGGCGCGCCTGGGCGTCCTCGGCTGGCCGGTCGCGCACAGCCGCTCGCCGGCGATCCACAACGCGGCATTCGCCGCGCTGGGCATGCAGGGCTGGCGCTATCAACGGCTGCCCGTGCCGCCGGCGCTGTTCGCCGACGACGAGCGCGCTCGGGCAGTCGGGCTTCGTCGGGGCGAACGTGACGATCCCCCACAAGCAGGAGGCGCTCGCGCTGGCCGCGCACGCGAGCCAGGCGGCGCGCGAGATCGGCGCGGCCAACACGCTCACGTTCGCCGCCGACGGCGCGATCGCGGCCGAGAACACAGACGCCCCAGGGCTGATCGCCGCGCTCGGCCGCTCCCCGCGCGGGATGCGCGCGCTCGTGCTCGGCGCTGGCGGTAGCGCGCGGGCGGCGGTGTGGGCGCTGCGAGAGTCGGGTGCCAGCGAGGTGTCCGTCTGGAACCGCACGCCCGAGCGTGCCGAGACGTTGGCGCGCGCGCTGGAGCACGGGCGGTGCGCACCCCAGGCCCGGCCGAGCTGCTCGTCAACTGCACCTCCGTCGGTTTGCAGGCGGGCGGCATAGAACGCTCGGCTACTGACGCTGAGGGGCTCAACCAACTCGGATTGACGTTCGATCAAGTCGGTGAGTACTCATATGTCGTTGACTTGGTCTACCGCTCCGGATCCACGCAGCTGCTGGCGGCTGCCAGGGCGCATGGCGCGCGCACCCTCGACGGGCTCAAGGTGCTCGTCGCCCAGGGGGCGCTCAGCTTCGAGCTGTGGACGGGCCGCAAGGCCCCGTCGAGGTCATGCGCGCAGCCGCCCGCGAGCGGGGCGCCGCAGCTGGTTAGCCACGACCCCGGGGAGGGTGCGCATGAGTGATCTCCCGCAGCGGGCCGATCCGGACCTGCACGCGATCTTCGGGATCGACGGAGACCGCGCCGCCGGCGTCGATCGCGTCATCTCGGTCGAGCGGGGCGCTCGCAGCGATCCTGACGTCGAAGCCGCGGCGGCTCCCCACGCGGACGTCCGCATCGACGCCGATCCCGAGGCGATCTCGGGCGCGGACGTCGAGCTCGACCCGCTCCCCACCGCGGACGTCGACTTCGAGACGATCGTCGGCGCCGACCCGTACATCGAGGTGGAGCCTGCGATCGAGGGCGAGCCCGGGCTCGACCAGCGCCAGCCGAGCGATGCCGCCGATCCAGGCGCGGACGCCAGCGCTCCGGAGAGCGCTTCGCAGCGGGTGGCGCAGGACCCCGAGCTCGCGGGCGTCACCCAGCCGTCTCAGCGAGGCTCCTACAGCGCTTCCTCACCGACGTGATCGTCGACATGGGCCTGGCCTCGCGCAAGCAGGTCGAGGACGCCCTCGAGAGCTCGCGGGTATCCGGCACCACGCCCGAGCGCGTGCTGCTCGATTCCGGGGCGCTAACGCAGGACGGGTGGCGCGCGCGTTGGCGGAGCGCTACGGGCTCGACCACCTGGACCTCGGCGTGTTCTCAGTCGACATCGGGGTCGCCAACCTCGTGAGCACGGCCGTCGCCAAGCGCTACCAGACCGTACCTGTGGCCTTCACCGACAAGCGCACGCTGCTGGTGGCGATGGCCGACCCGGCGAACGTGCTCGCCGTGGACGACATCGCGATCATGACCGGCTATGAGATCCGCGTCGCGGTCGCCCCCCCGGTTGACATCGCCGCTCTGATCTCGCGCCTTGACAGGCTCGAACACGTCGTCGGGGAGTCTGAGGAGAGCGTAGAGGACGCAGAGGACGGCGCCGAGGTCGTCGCCCTGCACGAGACCTCCGAAGACGCGCCGGTGATCAAGCTCGTCAACCAGATCGTCGCGCAGGCCGTCGAGCGGGGCGCCTCCGACGTGCACCTCGCTCCCGACGGGCGCGAGCTGCGGGTGCGCTTCAGGGTCGACGGCGTGCTGGCGGACATCACCACCGTCCCGCGGCGGATGGCCGCGGG
>CAWFAC010000001.1:0-41112 GCA_963813625.1 uncultured Solirubrobacteraceae bacterium | reverse complement strand
CGCCTCGCGCTCGAGAGCGGCGCGCCGGTGATGCCGGTCGCGATCCACGGCTCCCAGCGGGCGCGCAACTGGCGCCGGCTCGATTTCCCGCCGGTCACCATCCGCTACGGCGAGCCCCTGCGCTACCGCGCCGCGGCAGGAGCCGATCCGGGCTCACGCGAGCAGCAGCAGGCGGTCGCCGACGACGTGCTCAGAGCGGTGCGCAGGCTTTGGGAGGAGGTCGAGGAAGGCGGAGGCTCGGCCGCTAAGCAGCCTTCGTCTCGTCGGCTTCCGTGGCGAGGCCATTCACAGCCGTCGGCAGCACGGGTGCCGGGGCTGGTGGCGCGGTTGCCGCGATTGGAGCGTCTGCGCGGTCGTCGTCCGGAGCTAGCCTCGCGCTGGCCGTCACCGGTCGCGCGGCGGTCTCGACAGGCGCAGGAGCAGAGAGCTCACGATCGGACTGGGCGCCGGCCCTCTCGATCCGCCTGACCTGCGGCACGACCGAGCGGTCGAACGAGCCGACCGCTTCGTTGTAGGCGCCGACCGCCGAGTCCAGGCGCCGGCCGACCTTCGAGAAGAGCTCCACGAAGCGCCCCAGACGGTGATGGAGCTCGCGCCCGGAGTGCGCCAGCTCGCGCGCGGACTGCGCCACCTGCTCCTGGCGCCAGCCGTAGTGGACCGCGCGCAGGAGGCCGATCAAGGTCGTCGGGGTAGCGAGCAGCACCTGCTGCTGCACGCCGTAGTCGATCAGCGACGGGTCCTGCGCCAGCGCCGCCTGGTAGATGCCGTCCGAGGGCACGAACATCACGACCAGCTCCGGGCTCGACTCGAACTGCCGCTGGTATCCCTTCGAGGCGAGCTTCGTGATGTGATCGCGGGTCTGCCGCGCGTGGCGTGCGATCTGCAGCTCGCGCTCGTCCTCGTTGCCGGCCTCGAGGTGCGCCAGATAGGCGTCGAGGGGCACCTTGGCATCGACCACGATCACCTTCCCGCCGGGGAGCTTCACGAGCACGTCCGGGCGCAGCGCGCCTTCGTCGGTGCTGATCGTGCCCTGCGTGATGAAGTCGCAGTGGGCCACCATGCCCGCCATCTCGATCACGTTGCGCAGCTGTATCTCGCCCCACGAGCCGCGCGTGCTCGGGCGCTTGAGCGCGGAGACGAGGTTGCCGGTCTCCTGGCGCAGCGACCCCACGCCCTCGTGCAGCTGGCGCACCATCTGCGCGAGCTGGCCCTGCGACTCGCGCCGCTCGCGCTCCAGCCGCCCGATCTCGCTCTCCATCCTGCCGAGCTTCTCCTGGACCGGCTGCACGAGCCCCTTGATCTCCTCGGTGCGCTTCGCGAGCTCACCCGAGGAGCGCTCCTGGTCCGCGCGCCGCTGCTCGCTGAGGCGCTGCGTGAGCGACTCGCCGGTCGCCTTCAGCACGTCCGCCGAGATCGCCTTCAGCTCGTCGCGAAGCTGCTCGCGGTTCCCCTTCACCAGCGCGACCTGCTCGCGAACGCTCGCGAGCTGTTCCTGATGGTGGGACTCGAGCCGCGCAAGCTCCGTTCCGTGGCGCTCCCCGGCATCGGCGAGCAGGCGTTGCTCGGCGTCCCGTTCGGCGAGTGCGGTGCGTGCCTCCTCGCGCGCGACCACGAGACGGCGTCCGAGCAGCACGGCGGCGGCGGCGGCGCCCGCCAGGATCCCGATGATTGTCAGCACCACGTCCACGAACGCATCAGCATCGCAGCGCCCCCGGACGGAACGCAAACGGTCGTGCGAATGCGCATTAGACGTCGCGTGCGAGGGGTAGCATGAATCGCGTGGAGGTGTTGAGGGAGCCCCACTCGGGTGCCGCTGCGCTCGCGGTGCAAGGGGTGACCGTGCGCTTCGGGGGGATCACGGCGCTCGAGCGCGTCTCGCTCGACGTGGCGGGCGGCGAGGTGCTCGGCGTGATCGGTCCGAACGGGGCGGGCAAGACGACCCTGTTCAACTGCATCTCGGGCTTCGTGCGACCGCAGTCGGGGAGCATCTCCTGGCGCGGCGAGCGCCTGGAGCGCATGCGCGCCGACAGCCGTGCCGGCGAGGGCATCGCGCGCACCCTGCAGGGCGTGGGGCTGTTCGCTGGCCTCACGGTCGCGGAGAACGTGATGATCGGCGCCGGTCGCTTCCGTCGCGCCGGCCTGGTGAGCTCGCTGCTCGCGCTTCCGCGCTCCGAGCGCGACGAGCGCAGGCTGCGCGAGCGTGCGCTCGAGGCGCTGCGGGCGGTGGGATGCGAGGACGCCGCCGACCGCGAACCCGGCTCGCTGCCGTTCGCCACGCAGAAGCGCGTGGCGCTCGCACGGGCACTCGCCGCGGAACCCTCGCTGCTGCTGCTCGACGAGCCCGCCGGGGGGCTCGACACGGGCGAGCTCGAGCAGCTCGCGACCCTCATCCGGAGCATGCGCGGGGCGATGAGCGTGATGCTCGTGGAGCACCACATGGACTTCGTGATGTCCGTCTGCGACCGCGTCGCGGTGCTCGACTTCGGTCGCCTCATCTGCGCCGGCTCCCCGGAGGCCGTGCGCGCCGATCCGCGTGTGCTCGACGCGTATCTCGGCGACGAGGCCGCCGCCCCGGGCGCCAGCCACGATGCTTGAGGTCGAGGAGCTCGTCACCGACTACGGCCCGGTGCGGGCGGTGGACGGCGTCTCGCTGCGCGTCGGGGAGGGGAAGGTGACGGCGGTGCTCGGCGCGAACGGAGCCGGCAAGACCTCGTTGCTGAGGACGATCTCGGGGCTCGAGCGGGCGAGCTCGGGGCGTGTCTCGCTGGACGGCGAGGACATCACGCACACCCACGTCGAGGACATCGTGCGCAAGGGGCTCGCGCACGTGCCCGAGGGTCGCGGGGTGATCGGCGAGCTGACCGTGGAGGAGAACCTGCGGCTCGGCGGGCTCTGGCGCAAGCGCGACGCCGCGCCGCTCGCCGAGATCTACGAGCTCTTCCCACCGCTTGCCGAACGTCGGAGCAAGCCGGCGGCGACGCTCTCCGGTGGAGAGCGCCAGATGCTCTCGCTCGGCAGGGCGCTGATGGCGCGCCCGCGGGTGCTCCTCCTCGATGAGCCCTCGCTCGGCCTCGCCCCGCGCATCACCTCACAGATCATGGGGCTCGTGCGGCGGCTGTGTGACACGCGCGGCCTCGGCGTGCTGCTGGTCGAGCAGAACGCGCGCGGCGCGCTCTCGATCGCGGACACCGGCGTGGTGCTCGACCTCGGCCACGTGGTCGCGCGCGAGGACCCGGAGCGCCTCGCCTCGGACGCGGAGCTACGACATGCCTACCTGGGCTTCTGAGGTGCGAGCGCGATGACCCAGTTCGTCAACCTCACCTTGAGCGGCATCACCTCGGGTGCGATCTACGCGGCGGTCGCGCTCGCGCTGGTCCTGATCTGGCGCGCCACGCGGATCGTGAACTTCGCGCAGGGGGCGATGCTCATGTTCACGACCTTCATCGCCTCCGTGGTGATCGACGACGGCAGCCCCTATTGGCTCGCGCTGGTGGTGGCGATGGCGTGCGGTCTCGTGATGGGCGCGGTGGTCGAGCGCGTGCTCATCCGCCGTGTCGAGTCGGCGCCGCCGCTGAATGCGGTGATCGTGACGCTCGGCCTGCTCGTGCTCCTGGAGGCGACGGCGGGGATGATCTGGGGCAACACCCCGCGCTCCTTCCCCGCGGCGTTCTCGATCCAGGGCTTCAAGGTCGGGGGCACGCGCCTGCTCTTCTCGCCGAACGACCTCTTCATTGTGCTCGTGGTGCTCGCCGTGGCGCTCGCGCTCGCGCTGCTCTTCCGCATGACGACGCTCGGGCTGCGCATGCGCGCCGCCGCGTTCGCCCCGGAGGTGGCGCGGCTGCAGGGCGTGCGCGTGGGGCGCATGTTCACGATCGGCTGGGCGCTCGCCGCGCTCGTGGGCTCGCTCGCCGGAGTGCTCGTGGCGCCCTCGGTGTTCGTCGGCCCGAACGACTTCGACTCGATCCTCATCTACGCGTTCGTGGCGGCGGTGCTCGGCGGTCTCGACAGCCCGCTCGGCGCGATCGTGGGCGGGCTGATCCTCGGACTCGTGCTCTCCTACGTCTCCGGCTACGAAGGATCGGCGCTGGCGCCGCTCGCGGCGCTCGTGGTCCTCGTGGCGACGCTCATGGTCCGCCCGAGCGGTCTCTTCTCCGCCGCCCAGGAGCGCCGCGTATGAGCGGCGTCGAGGCGCGCGAGGAGCTCGATCGGCCGGCCGCGCCGGGGACGCCGTCGGTCGCGCGCGAGGGGTGGCCGCGGGCGCCACGCTGGTGGCGCCGCTACACGCTCGTGCGCTCGCTCGCGCTGCTCGTCGGAACCGCGATCGTGCTGGTCCTGGCGAGCGAGGTGCTGAGCGAATACCGCGATCTCCAGCTCGCCGACGGGGCCTACTACTTCACCGTGCTCGCCGGGCTGACGGTGCTGATCGGGCTGAGCGGGCAGATCTCGCTTGGCCACGGCGCGCTGATGGCGGTCGGCGCGTACACCGTGGCGCTCCTGATCGCAGAAGAGCACTGGCCGCTCGTGCCGGCGCTGATCATGTCCGTGATCGTGACGGCGCTCGTGGGGATCGTCGTGGGGGCGGCGGCCTCGCGGCTGCGCGGGCCCTACCTCGCCGGCGCGACGCTCGCGTTCGCGGTCGGCCTTCCAGGCCTCGCCTACCAGTACGACTCGACGTTCGGCGGCGCGAACGGGATCGCCACGAACCCACCGGCCGTCCCCTCGTTTCTCGGCTCCAGCTTTCCGCTGGAGCGCTGGGAGGCCTGGATCGCCGGCGCCGGCGCGGTGCTCGTCGCGTTCGTGCTCTACAACCTCGTCCACAGCGGCGTCGGTCGCTCCTGGCGCGCGGTGCGCGACGACGAGATCGCGGCGACCGTGTGCGGCCTGCGCGTCTCGCGCGTGCAGACGCTCGCGTTCATCCTCAGCGCCGCCTGCGCGGGACTCGGGGGCGGCCTGCTGGCGGTGGTGCTGCAGCTCGCCAACCCTGGCGCCTTCCCGCTCGTGCTCTCCTTCTACCTGCTAGCCGCCGTCGTGATCGGCGGCCAGGGGTCGCTGCTGGGGGCGGCGTGGGGCGCCGCGATCCTGGTGCTCCTCCCGAACTGGACGCATGACCTCGCGCAGTCCTTCTCGCTCTCCGACAAGGTCGGGGCGAACCTCCCGCTGGCCATCTATGGGTTTATGCTGATTGTTGCAATGCTCGTCTGGCCGAGCGGGATCCAGGGCGGAATCCGCGCGCTCGCAGGTCTCCTGCGCGGCGCCATTCGAGCGCGCAGTGCATCCGGGTCTTGAAATCCATGTCCGAACAACAGGAGGGATGATGAAAGTACCGAAGGGCAGGTCAAAGGCGTGGCTGGGCGCGATTGCGTTGGTGGCGCTCGTGGCGGCAGGCTGTGGCTCCTCCTCGAGCAGCAGCACCGAGGGGGTGACCTCTTCGAGCATCACGTTCGGCACGCACCAGCCGCTCACCGGCCCGGCTGCACCCGGATATAGCGAGATCGCGCCGGCATCGCAGGCGTACTTCGACTACGTCAACGCGCACGGCGGCGTCTTCGGACGCAAGATCCACCTGGTCATCAAGAACGACGAATACAACCCGACGAAAACCGTCAACGTCGTTCACCAGCTCACGCTGCAGGAAAAGGTGTTCGGCATCTTCGAGGGTCTCGGCACGCCCACGCACACGAAGGTCGTGGGCTTCCTCAACTCGTCCAAGATCCCTGACATGTTCGTGGCCTCCGGCTGCCCCTGCTGGGACAACGGGTCGTCGCAGCCGTATACGTTCGGATGGCAGCCCAACTACACGATCGAAGGCAAGATCATGGGCCAGTACATCGCCCAGCACTTCGCGGGCAAGAAGGTCGGCGTGCTCTACCAGGACGACGACTTCGGGCAGGGCGGCCTCGCGGGCATCAAGCAGGAGGTGCCCTCGAGCGACATCGTCTCTGCGCAGCCCTACCAGTCAGGCACCGAAACGCTCGCTCCGCAGATCACCGCGATCAAGTCGGCGGGGGCGGAAGTGGTGGTGTACTTCACCGTTCCGATCTACACCGCGATCGGCCAGCTGACGGCGTTCACGCTCGGCTACAAGCCGCAGCTGTTCGTGTCGAACGTCGGGATCGACCCGACGACCGTCGCGGGCCTGCTGAAGACCGTCTCCAAGGGCAAGGCGAGCGGCACCGGGCTGATCGAAGGCACCTACACGAACGGCTACCTGCCGTCCTCCGCTGACACCTCGAACGCCTGGGTCGCGTTCTTCAAGAAGATCAAGGAACAGTACGACCCGAGCGCGCCGTGGGACGGGAACGTGCTCTACGGGTTGGCGAACGCGTACACGCTCGTGCAGGCGTTGCAGGCGGCCGGCAAGGACCTCACGCGCGAAGACCTCGTGAAGGCGGTCAACGAACACGGCTCGAGCTGGACCGGTCCGGGGCTCGTGCCGTTCCGCTACTCCTCGACCGACCACGGCGGCTACGACGGCGTCCAGATGGGTCGCGTGGAAGGCGGGAAGATCGTCCTCTTCGGTCCGAAGCTCAGGACCGAACCGACGAGCGGCGCGCCGATCACCACCTTCAGCGGCACGCAGCCGGCACCGCCCGCGAGCGGTATCCCCACCGAATAAACACGCTTTCGGGTCACTCGAAAGAGCACATGCGGGGCCGCGCCGAGCGCGGCCCCGCTGCGTGTGTAAGCGAAGCCGCGCGCTAGCCGAACTGCTGGTAGAGCAGGAAGACGTTCAGGGCGATGATGAGCGCCGCGCAGCCGCCGGCCAGGAGTGTTGTCGGAAGGCGGTTGACGTGCGTGCCCATCACGGCGCGGCGCGAGGTGAGGATCACGAGCGGTACCAGCGCGAGCGGGATACCGAAGGAGAGCACGACCTGGCTCAACACGAGTACCGCGGTGGGGCTGAGGCCGACCGCGAGCACCGCGATCGCGGGGATCATCGTGATCGCCCGGCGCAGGATCAGCGGGATGCGGATGTTGATGAAACCCGCCATCACCACCTGCCCCGCGTAGGTGCCCACGCTCGAGGAGGATGCGCCGGAGGCGAGCAGTGCGGCGGCGAACGCGAGCGCCGCGGTGCCACCGGCGAGGTGGCCGAACTGCGCGTGCGCCTGCTGTAGCGTCGCGACGCCCGTCAGGCCGTTGCCGTGGAAGAGCTTCGCGGCGGCCGCGAGCATTGCCATGTTCACCAGCCCCGCGAGGCCGAGCGCGATCAGCACGTCGAGGCGCTCGAAGCGCAGCACGCGCCCGCGCTCGCGGTCGTTGCGGCAGGGCATGCGGCCATCCGTGAGCGCCGAGTGCAGGTAGATCACGTGCGGCATCACCGTGGCACCGATGATCCCGACGGCGAGATACAGCGACGTTGCCCCGCCGAGGCCCGGGATCAGGCCGCGCAGCGAGCCGTGCGTCGAGGGCCCGATGCGCAGCGTCTCATAGAGGAAGCCGAGCAGGACGATCCCGAGCAAACCCGTGATCGCCAGCTCGAAGCGGCGGTAGCCGTGCGTCTGGAGCTCCAGGATCGCGAATGCGATCACGCCCGTGATGAGCCCGGCCGGGAGCATGGGGACGCCGAAGAGCAGGTTCAGGCCGAGCGCGGCGCCGAGGAACTCGGCGATGTCGGTGGACATCGCCATCACCTCCGCCTGCACCCACATCCCCCAAGCGAAGGGTCTCGGGAAGCGTTCGCGGATGACCTCTGGGAGGTTTTGGTCGGTGACGATGCCGAGCTTCGCCGAGAGGTACTGGATGAGCATCGCCATGAGGTTGGCGCCGAGCACCACCCACAGCAGCAGGTAGCCGAACTGCGCGCCGCCCGTGATGTTGGTCGCGAAGTTGCCCGGATCGACGTAGGCGATAGACGCGACGAACGCCGGGCCGAGCATCGCGAGCGTCGCCCGCAGCCGACCCTTCGCGAGCAGCTGTTCGAGCGCGCTTGGTATCGCCAGGCCGGGATCGGGGAGCGCAACCGCGCCCCCCGGGCCGAGTTCCGGCTCGAGCGGAGGTGGGGGCGGAGGGCTCACGCCGGCGGCTCCTCGACCTCGATGCGCATGGCGTGCGCGAGCTCTCCACCGAGCGCCAGCTCACGCTCGCCGAAGCGCACGAAGACCGGCCCGCCGAACGGCTGGCGCCCACACACCTCGAGGCGCTCGCCGAGCCCGATGCCCTGGTCGGCGAGATAGCGGAGCATCTCGGCGTCGGAGTCCGAGACGCGCACGAAGCGCCCCACGGTGCCCACGGGCAGCTCGTCGAGGCTACGGCCCTGGCGCTCCTCGATCGCGAGCTCCGCGGTCGGGATCGGATCGCCGTGCGGATCGACCGTGGGGTTGCCCAGCCGCGCCGAGATCAGCTGCTCGAGCTCCTCTGAGAGCGCGTGCTCGAGCACCTCGGCCTCGTCGTGCACGCGGTCCCAGGGCATGCCCAGCTCTTCGGCCAGGAAGAGCTCGATCAGGCGGTGGTGGCGGAGCACCTCCAGCGCCACGCGCCGCCCTTCCTGGGTGAGGCGCACGCCGCGGTAGGGCTCGTGTTCGATCAGGCCGACCTCGGCGAGCTTGCGCACCATCGCCGACACCGAGCCCGGCGTCACCCCCAGGCGCTCGGCGAGATCGGTCGTGGACACCGCGCCGCCCTCGCGGCTCTGGAGCGCGTAGACGGCCTTCGCGTAGTCCTGGATTGGCGCTGAGAGCCCCCTGATAACGGCATAACAAAGAGTTTGGCATGCCAAACTTCTTTTTCAACCCCCTACGCAAACAAATTTCTGCGCATACAAACACAAAGCTACGCAGGGAATGCGTGCGCTGACAAACCCAACGCCCCTCCCAGCGGGCGTTTGCGCGACACAGAATCTAGGCGTCTGGCGCTAGTTCTTCGGCCCGCTTGACGCCCTTCGGCGTGAAGCTCCAACGGTCATCAAAGACGTCGGCGTACCCAGCAGCCTCCAGCGCGGGCAGCAGGGTCTCGGCCTCGGCCATGACCTCGTCGGACCAGCCCTCGTCACCCACGCCGAGTGACCCAGGCCCGGACTAGGGCCTTGTCCGCCTCCGAAGCGGGGTCGTCGGCACGCAGAACCACCCATAGCGCCTCCTCGGGGTCTCCCTCGATCTTGAAGCGTTCATCGCGCTTGGATGGAGCCATCGCGGCCAGCGTAGCGCCCCGGTAGTTTGAGATCCGCTGGGTTGGGAACCAGGGCCTCACGCCCGCCAATGACTTCAGGGAGCGCCCCTACTACACGGGCATCGCGCCGCTAGGACGGGCCGCGATAGCCCGTGCGCTCAACCGGAGTGACGACGTGCGATGCGGAGGGTTTCGACGAAGCCACCGGCCACGCCGATACCGATGCCACCGATGGCCCACGCTTGGCCCGTCGCCAGCAGCGCGCAGAAACAGGAGGGCTACGCCCATGAAGTAAATCGCTCGCTGCGGCGCTTTCTCGGGGAGCACGGAGGCGAGTTTAGTCGGCCGCCAAGCGTTCGGCAAGCCTTTGGGTTTGTCAGCGCACACATTGCCAGCTCGCAGGGATCGCGCACGGCCATCGCGCTCTGTCCTAGCGATGCGACGCCCGCGAGAGGACCGCGACCGAGCCATTGAGTGTGCTAGTGGGCTCATCGGCACACATTCCCCAGAACTCCCGTCCCATGAGTTCCCTCAGCGCCTCCGCAAGAAGAAGCGCGCGACCGCTGCGAGGAGAATCGCGCCCACGACGATGTACCAGGGGCCACGGCCACCGCCGCGTCCGAGCGCCACCACGACCGCTAGCGCCAGCAGCATGTCCGCCATGCACCCACGCCTGGAGCGTACCGCCCGCTGAGGGGCGCTGGGCGAGCCGGCGAACGCGGAAACACGCTGACGCGCCTGCGACAATGTGCACATGGGAACGGTCGCCAACGCCCCCAGGCGCTACCGCGGCGTGACCGCCGAGGAGCGCCAGAGCAAGCGCCGCGAGCAGGTGCTCGAGGCCGGGCTCGAGGTCTTCGGCACCGAGGGCTATGCCGCCAGCTCCGTGCGCTCGATCAGCGCCGCCGCCAGCCTCAATTCGCGCTACTTCTACGAGTCCTTCGCGAGCAAGGAAGACCTGCTGATCGCCGTCTACGACCGCGTGATGACGGAGATCGCTCTCGCCGTGCGGGACGCCGTCGCGCGGGAGGCGACGCTCGAAGCCCAGGCGCGCGGTGGGCTTCGCGCCAGCTGGATGATCCTCACCGGCGACCGTCGCAAGGCGCGCATCGTCGCCCTCGAGGTCGTCGGCGTCAGCGAGCCGCTGGAACGGATGCGTCGCGAACGCCGGCACGCCTTCGCCGACCTCATCGTGCAGAACGCGCGCGCGCTGGCGCGCGGTCGCCATCTCGAGGACGTGCCGCTCAGCCTCGACCCGGTGATCACCTCACGCGCGCTCATGGGCGGCGTCATCGACATTCTCGTCGACTGGATCAACGGCGACATCGAGGTCACCGCCGACGAGGTCGCCGAGCAGTTCGCGCGGATGTTCACCGCCGTCGGATATGCCGCGATAAACCGCACCGTGCCCGGGCAGCCTTCCGTTCGAGCGCGAGGATGATGCTGCTTCGAACGGGCGCGCCACCGGTGGGGCCGCGCTCGCGCGCGACGATCAAAGCGGCGCCTGAATCATTTACCGAAAACAATTGATGACCGCGGGACTGAAGACCCGGACGCCTGAAGGCCTACGCCGACTTGCGCTGCGGCGGCTCGCCTGAGAGCACCGGCCGGCCTTCGCGACGTTCCTTGGAGCGGTACATCGCTTCGTCGGCGCGCTTCACCAGCTCGTCTGCGCCGATCAGCTCGTTCGCCGCGTACGCGACGCCGATGCTTGCGCGCAGCTCCACCTCGCCCGTCGAGAGACGCAGTGGCGTGCGCAGCGAGTCCGAGATCCGCTGGGCAACGCCCAGTGCGACCTCCGGCTCGGGCAGTCCGCGGATGAGCAGGAGGAACTCGTCGCCGCCGAGGCGGCCGACGCGATCTTCGCTGCGCGTCGCGCCCTTGAGGCGCTCCACCACCCGCACCAGCGCCTCGTCGCCAGCCGCGTGGCCGAGCGTGTCGTTGATGTTCTTGAACTTGTCGAGGTCCACGAAGACCACCGCCGTCTCGTCGCGGCTCTCGCCGTCGAGCTCGTTCTGTAGCGCCGTCAGGATCGACGTGCGGTTGTGGCAGTGGGTGAGCGCATCGAGTGTCGCTCGGCGCTCCAGGTCTTCGCGCGCACGCGCGCTGTCCGTGATGTCGAGCGCCGTCGCGATCGCGCCGCTCACGCCGCCGCCCTGACGGAGCAGGGCACGCAGGCTGATGAGCACGCGGCGCGGCTCGCCCGCGGGGGTGACCACGTCGACCTCCACGTCCTGGTCGACGCCTTCGTCGAGCACCTGCGCGAGCGCCATGTGGAATGCCGCGCTGCTCGTTTCCGTGACCGCCCGCAGCAGCTCTCCGAGCGAGAGCTGAGGGCCGCTCGCGCGCGACGCCACGTGGAGGATCTCGAGCACCCGGGCGTTGCGGAAGACCACGTTGCGGTCCGTGTCGATCTGGACCACGCCGTCCGGCATCGCGTCCATCAGCCGGCGCAGAAGCTCCTCGCGTTCCTGCAGTTCCTCGTGTGCCGCCATCTCGGCGGAGACGTCGATGATCTCGACGAGCACGTAGTTGCGGTCCGGCTGGTTGAGGTAGTTGTGGACCGTGCTATCCACCCAGATCCACGTGCCGTCCTTGCGGCGCCTGCGGAGGCGGAACTGCTGCATGCGACGGGTCGAGAGCATCGTCAGCCAACCCTCGATCGCGCGCGCCTGGTCATCCGGGTGGATCTGATCGAGCACGTGCTGCCCGAGCACGTCTTCCGGCGTGTAGTCGAACATCTGCGTGAACGCGTCGTCGCAGTCGAGCACGAGGCCCGTTTCGTCCTCCTGCAGCGTCGAGAAGCGCGGCATCGCGGAGGAGCCCTCGTCGGCATCGAGCGCCTCTTCCGCGATCTCGTCCGTCGGGATCACGATGCCGAGGTTCACGCCGTAGTGCTCGCGCAGGTCGAGGAAGTGAAGCGTCATCCAGCGCGTCGGTTCCTTGAGCATCCGCACGCGGGTCTTCGCCGCACCCTCCGTCTGCATCGCGCGCCAGGTGTCGATCACGGTTTTGCGGTCGGCGCTCACGACGCTGTCCACGAGCCCGCGGCCCTCGATCGCCGCCTGGCCCCAGAGGCCGACCGAGCGCGGGATCGGGACGATCAGCCCGTCGTTTGCGAGCGCACAAACGAGCGCGTCGGGGTGCTCGCGAAGCAGTGCCTCCGCGGCCAGCTGGATCTGCTGGTCGGGCTGCGGAGAGGGCTCTGCCGAGTGCTCGTTGGTCGGGTCGTTTGCGGGATCGGACATGAAATCGAGGCTGTCGAGGGGTCCGGACATCGCGCCAGCCTTTCGGTCAGGGATGGACGTGGTGCGTTTGGGGCCTTTGCGGCCCGGCCGCGGGCGCGCACGCGAGAACGTGCGGTGCCCCGCGGTCGCCACGTATTCCTGTGGCTGTGGCGAGCCGGACGAGCAACGGGAGGGACATCACTCTTCGCATCGGCGCCTCCCCGCCCCCGCATTAGCCGGGAAACGACCTCTCGACACCTCGACACGGCCGCCTGCAAGGAAGGTCCCGGAAGCCTTCGCGAGCGGGGCCCCGAGGCGGGTACGCTGCTGAGGATGGTGCTTGTACCTGCCGCCGAGAACTACCGCAGGACGGTTCGCGCGCGAGCCGGCTCCCACGATGACCGGCGGAGAGCTCGCACTCGCCGCCGCGGTCTTCCTCGCGTGCACCGTCGAGGCGGTCGAGGCGACCACGATCGTGCTCGCCATGGGCACCACCCGCAGCTGGTCCTCCGCGCTCCTCGGCGTGGGTGCTGCCGCCCTCGTGCTGGCCGTGCTCGTCGCCGCGCTCGGCCCGCTCCTCACCGCGCTCCCCATCGGCGCCCTGCGGCTGGTCGTGGGCGGGCTGCTGCTCGTCTTCGGGCTGCAGTGGCTGCGCAAGGCGATCCTGCGCGCCTCCGGCCTGAAGGCGCTCCACGACGAGCGCGACGAGTTCGACACCTACAGCCGCGCGGCGCGCGAGGAGTCGCTATCGCGCGAGCGGATCGACGGCTACTCGTTCGCGATCTCCTTCAAGGGCGTGCTGCTCGAGGGCCTCGAGGTCGTGTTCATCGTCCTCACCTTCGGCGCCAACCAGCATCGCGTCGGCCTCGCGGCGCTCGCCGCCGCCGCCGCCGTGCTCGTGGTGGTGATCGCCGGCGCGGTCGCGCGGGCGCCGCTCGCGCGCGTTCCCGAGAACACCATGAAGTTCGCCGTCGGCGTGCTCCTGACGTCCTTCGGAACCTTCTGGGCGGCTGACGGGGCGGGTGCCCACTGGCCCGGTGACGATGTCGCGCTGCTCGTGATCGTGCCGGCGCTGCTCGCGATCTCCCTTGCCAGCGTCACCCTGCTCAGGCGTGGTGCCGCCGACACCGGGGCGACCGAGTCGCTCCCGGCCGATGAGCTCGTCGGAACGGGCGCCGCATGAGTCGTCTCGGCGCCGTATTGCGGGGGGTGTGGGACTTCGTCGTCGGTGACGACTGGCGGACCGCGCTCGGCGTCGTGATCGCGATCGCCCTCACCGCCGGCGTGGCCGCCACGGGGCTCTCGGCGTGGTGGGTGATGGCGCTCGCCGTGCCCCTCCTGCTGGGGCTCTCGCTGCGCCGCGCCGCGCGTCGCGCCGGCTAGTGCGAAGACGCTTCGAGCGCCGCTTCCATCGCCTGCCGCGCCACCGGCGCCGCCGTTTCGCCGCCGTAGCCGTCGTGGACCAGCATCACGCCGGCCACCACCCGCGGACGGCCCGCCGGCGCGAACGCCGCGAACCACGCGTCGGTGTTGTTGCGTTCCGCGGCCGCGCAGCCCGCGCTAGCCGACGATTCCGAGGATGAGCCGGTTTCCGGCAACGAGCCGCCCGAGCAGCCCGTGCCGCCCAGTTCCGCCGTTCCCGTCTTGCCCGCCACTTCCACGCCCGGGATCGCTCCCGGAGGTGCCGGTGCCGTTGCGCACCACCTCGAGCATCAGACCGGTCTCCATGCGCGCCGTCGACGGCTTGATCGCCTGCGTCGTGCTCGCCGGCGAGACCGGCGGCGCGGGGTTCATGAACGTCGGCTGCGGCCGCCGCCCGCCGTCCGCCACCGTCGCCGCCACCAGCGCCATCTGCAGTGGGCTCGCGAGCACCTGTCCCTGGCCGATCGCCGTCGAGCCCGTTTCGAGTTCCCCCTGGATCTGCGACGCCGGCGGGATCGTGCTCTCCACCGCGCCCGGGATGCCCGGGCTGTGGTTGAAGCCGAAGCGTTCGGCCATCGCCACCAGCCGCGCGCCCCCGAGCTTCGCCCCGAGCGGCGCGAACACCGAGTTGCACGACTGCGCGAACGCTTCCGTGAGCGTGCCTCCGCAGGACTCGCCGCCGGCGTTGTGGAGCTGCACGCCGTCGAGCACCGCGCTCGTTTCGTACGGGAAGGTGCTCGAGAGCCGCGCGACCCCCGCTTCGAGCACCGCCGCGACCGTGACCATCTTGAACGTTGAGCCCGGGGGTTGGAGGTCGTCGATGCCGAGCCCCGCGACCGCCAGGATTTCGCCGTTGTGCGGGCGCATCACGACGACCCCTCCGAGCTGGCCGCCGAGCGCCAGCACCGCCGCGCGCTGGACCGTCGGGGAGATCGAGGTGCGCACCGGCGCCGAGGCGTGCGCCGGGGCCGTCGCGATCACCCGCCCTCCGGCGAGCAGCTCGCCGCCCGGCATGCCGCGCAGCGTGGGGTCGAACGCGCGCTCCAGGCCGCTCGTCCCCACCGTCGCGTCTCCCGGGACGCCCTGGGATTCGAGCGCCGCCCGTTCCGCCGCCGGAATCGGGCCGACCTTGCCCACCACCGCAGACGCCGCCGCGCCCAGGGGCGATGCCCGTTCGCCTTCACCGCCGCCTGTCGGAGCGCTCCCTTCCGCCAGCACCGAGCCGTCGCGCGCGAGCAGCGAAGCGCGTGCCGGGAGCGTCGTGTGGCGCGTCAGCCGCTCTCCCTGGCGCAGGCCCGGGAAGAGGAGCGTCCCCGTCCACACCACCGCCGGGCCCGAGCTCGCGCTGCGCACGCGCACCAGCAGGTCACCGCGCAGGGTGCCGAAGAGGTAGGTGTGCACGCGCATCGGCACCGCCACCACCCCGCCCGTCTCGTCGCGCACGTGTGAGCCCGCGACCACCCCCGTGGTCGTGGCCAGGATCGCCGCCGAGCGGTACGCCGCGGTGAACGCCGCCAGCGAGACCTGGCGCTGCGAGCGGGCATCGAGGTCCGTGTACATCGTGGCGTAGTTACCTCGCGCCCACGCGCGCGCGTATGAAAGCGCGAGCGCGTCCGCGCCCGAGGAGCCGCGCGTGAGGATCACCGCGACCAGCGCCACCACGACACCCGCGATCACCGAGCGCCACGATGCGCCGACGCGTGTGCGGCGAGGCGCGCCGGCGGCCGTAGCGCTGCGGCGGGCTGTATGCCGGGCGCTCCGAGAGCGCCTCACGCGAGATCATCCGGGTTTGCCCGCGGCGCGGTCCCTCCCGGGTCTCCTGATCGGTCATGCCGGCTGATGCCGCGGATGCGCTCGTGCTGCCGGATTCGCGCATGCCTCCACCCTCGCGAAGGGTAACGGGCAAAATCGTGGGCGGCACCGTGCTCGGCTATAACCGCTCACACGGCCTATGACAGGGCTCGACTGGATCATCGTCGCGGCGCTCGCGTTCCTCGGGCTCTTCGGTTTCCACCGCGGATTCCTCGTCGGAGCCCTCTCGTTCTTCGGCTTCGTGGGAGGAGCCTTCATCGGCACCCGGCTGGGACCGCTGCTGCTGCCCGAAGGGGCGTCCTCGCCCTACGCGCCCGCCTTCGGCCTGATCGGAGCGCTGCTCGCCGGCGCGATCCTCGCGACCGGGCTCGAGGGCGTCGGCGTGCGGCTGCGGCGCGTGCTCGTGCTCCCCGGCCTGAACGCCTTCGACGGGCTGTTCGGCGCGCTCCTCGCCGTCGTCATCGGCCTCGGCGTCGTCTGGATCGCGGCCGCCGTGATCGCCCAGGCGCCCGGCACCAGCTCCCTGCGCAACGCCATCCAGCGCTCCGCGATCCTGCAGGCGTTGAACGCCACCCTGCCACCCTCCGGGCCCATCCTCGACGCGCTCGCGCGACTCGACCCGCTGCCCCACATCACCGGCCCGAGCACACGTGGGCTCGCGCCGCCCGAACCCGCGCTCGCGCACTCGCCCGCCGTGCGCGCCGCCGACCACTCCGTGGTACGTGTGCTCGGCACCGCCTGCGGGCTCGCCATCGAGGGCTCCGGATGGGTCGCGCGCGAAGGCCTCGTGGTCACGAACGCGCACGTCGTGGCCGGCGAGACCGACACCGTCGTCGAGATCAACGGCAATCCCCCCGAACTCCCCGCGCAGGTCGTCGGGTTCAACAAGGAAGTCGATCTCGCGCTGCTGCGCGTGCCCGAACTGCACGCGCCCTCGCTGCGCCTCGCCGCGAGCACCGCGAGCGGGACCGCGGGCGTGATCCTCGGCTATCCCGAGGACGGCCCGTTCGAAGCGCAGGCCGCGCGCATCGGCGAAACCCAGAACGTGATCACCCAGAACGCCTACGGAGAAGGACCCGTCACGCGTCTGCTCACGCCGCTGCGCGGTCTCGTGCGACCGGGGAACTCCGGCGGGCCCGTGGTCGACGCCCAAGGGGATGTGCTGACGACCGTGTTCGCCGGGACCACCGGCGGCGGACCGCACGGCGGCTACGGGGTCGCCAACAGCACCGTCACGCAGATGCTCGCCGCGCCTGAACACCTGATCGGGGTCACTCCGTGCGACGGCTGAGGAGCTCGCCGGGCGGTGCGTCGCCCTCGCGCGCGACCAGGCGGCGGGCTCGCGGGCGCGCCGAGGGTGGGGCTCGGCGCACCCTCGCCTCGCGCGCGACCAGGCGGGGGGCCAGCGGCCGCCGGCGACGGCGGGCTAGAGTGCCCTGCAGACGGATGACTGAGAGCCGATCGAAATGTCTCCGCGGCGTTAGCTACCCTGACGGGCCGTGTCAAAGACGCTCGTAATCGCGGAGAAGCCATCGGTGGGTCGTGACCTCGCCCGGGTGCTGCCCGGACCGTTCGCAAAGCACGAGGGCTGGCTCGAGGGCCCCGAGCACGTGATCACCTGGGCCGTCGGCCATCTCGTGCAGCTCGCCGAACCGGAGGAATACGACCCCAAGTTCAAGCGCTGGCGGATGGCCGATCTGCCGATCGTGCCCGACCGCTTCAAGCTGATCGTGCGCGACGAGCGCTCACGCAAGCAGTTCACGGTGGTCAAGAACCAGCTTCACCGCGACGACATCGACGAGGTCGTGAACGCCTGCGACGCCGGACGCGAGGGCGAGCTGATCTTCGCCTACCTGTATGAGCAGGCAAAGGCCAAGAAGGCCGTGCGGCGCCTCTGGCTCAGCTCCATGACGCAGACGGCGATCAAGGAGGCCTTCACGCGGCTGCGCCCCGCGGATGAGATGAAGCCGCTCGAGCAGGCCGCCCGCTCGCGCTCCGAGGCAGATTGGATCGTTGGCATGAATGCCACGCGCGCCGCCACGATCAGGCTCCGCAGCTCCTTCGACGGCGCCGTCTCGCTCGGGCGCGTGCAGACGCCTACGCTCGCGATCGTGGCGCGGCGCGAGGAAGAGATCCGCGCGTTCAAGCCGGAGCCCTACTGGCTCGTCGAGGCGACCTTCGCGGCCGCCGGCGCCGAGCCGCATAATCCGTCCGCCAACGGCGCGCCGGCGGGCGGTGAGCGCGTCTACGCCGGGCGCTACCAGGCGCCGCCGAAGAAGAGCGCCTCGAAGGGCGACGCGGGGGAGAACGGCGACGGAGCGCAGCCGACCGGCCGCGGGCCGCGTATCGCGAGCGAGCGCGAGGCGCAGCGGATCGTCGAGGAGTGCCGCGACCGCACGGGCGTGATCAGCAAGGTCGACCGCCGCAAGCAGCGTGAGCAGCCGCCCCTGCTCTATGACCTCACGTCGCTTCAACGCGAGGCGAACACGCGCTTCGGCTACTCCGCGCGTCGCACCCTCGCCGCGGCGCAGCGCCTCTACGAGGAGCACAAGGCGCTCACCTATCCGCGCACCAACTCCCGTTACCTCAGCGGCGACATGGTCGCCGAGATCAAGCCGACCGCGGAGCTGGTGGGCAAGCACGGCGAGTACGCGAAGGCGTCGCGCTACGTCACGAGCCTCGACCTGCTCCCCCTCGGGCGGGTGATCAACGACGCGAAGGTCACCGATCACCACGCCATCATTCCCACGCGCTCCGAGCACAAGCTCGACAAGATGGGCGCCGACGAGCGGCGCATCTACGACCTCGTCACGCGCCGCTTCCTCGCCGTCTTTCATCCCGACGCCGAGCTCGAGGCCACGCGGATCGAGACCACCGTCTCCGGTCACGCGTTCCGCACGAGTGGTCGCGTGCTCGTGGTGCCCGGCTGGCGCGGGGTCTACGGAGAGCTGAGCGAGGAGGAACGCCTGAAGGCGGCCGCCGGCGCCGATGCGCTTCGCGAGCCCGGGAGCGACGGAGACGCGGCGGGCGCCGGACCGGACGGACAGCCGCGTGGCGCCGAGGACGACGACGACGAGCGCCCCGCAGCAGCTGCCGCGCGTCGCCGAGGGCGAGGACGTGCAGACGCGCGCGATCGAGAGCATGCGCAAGGAAACCAAGCCGCCGCGACGCTACAGCGACGCCTCGCTGCTCGGAGCGATGGAGACCGCGGGCAAGCTCGTCGACGACGAGGGGCTGCGCGAGGCCATGAAGGACTCCGGGATCGGCACCCCGGCGACGCGCGCCGCGATCATCGAGCGCCTGATCGACGTCGGCTACATCGAGCGCGAGGGCCGCGCGCTGGTGGCCACCGAGAAGGGCCTCAACGTGGTCGCGCTGCTCGACCGCCACGCGCTCACCTCACCCGAACTGACCGGACAGTGGGAGCATCGGCTCGCCAACATCGAGCAGGGGGATGACTCGCGCAAGACCTTCATGGGAGACATCGCGCGCTTCGCCCAGGAGACGGTGTCGGAGCTCGACGAGAAGCTCAACGGGGTGCGCATCCCACGCGCCAACCTCGGCCCCTGCCCGGTGTGCGGTCGCGACATCGTGGAGAACCGCAAGGGATATTCGTGCTGGTCGCGCGACGATCCCGGCTGCGGCTTCGTGATCTGGAAGAACAAGGTCGGCAAGCAGCTCCCGGCGAGCATCGCGCGTGAACTGATCAGGACCGGCTACACCGCCCAGCAGGTCACCGGTTTTCGCAACCGCTCCGGCAAGAGCTTCCGCGCTCGGCTCGCGCTGGGCCAGACCGAGGACGGGAAGTGGCGTGTGGAGTTCGACGAGCCCTGGGCGAAGGAAGGCGTCAAGCCGCCCGATGAGATCGAGGCGGAGTCTGCCGCCGCCGCCGCTGCGGACGCGGTGAGGGCACCGTCGCCGCGCGCAGCGCCGCCTAGCGCGGTTCCGCGGGGCCTCTCGACGAGCCTGCGCGCGAGAGGGGTCTAGGCGACCGCGGGCGGAGCGGCGTGGCCGTTGCCGTCTGCCGTTCGCGACCGCGTGGCCGTTGCCGTTGCCGTTGGTGTGGCCGTTGCGTGGCGACGGCGAGATTGCCGTTCCGTTGCCGTTGCCGTTGGCGGGGGCGTCCCGTTCCCGTTGCCGTTCGCGTGGAGCACGACGGTCGAGCCGTCGGCGCGAGAGACGCTGCCGCTGAGCGCCGGCTCCGGCGGCGCCTCGACCTCGTCGAGGCGCTCCTGGGCGCCGTGTGAGCGCAGCCACCGCTCCGCCTCTTCCGCGGGAAGCGGGGGGCTGTGCAGGTAGCCCTGGGAGAGGTCGCAGTCGTGCTCGAGCAGGAAGTCCAGGTGCTCCTCGGTCTCCACACCCTCGGCCACCGTCTGCACGCCGAGCTCGTGGGCCATCAGGATCACGCTTCCCACGACCGCCGCGACGTCGTTGTCCCTGGTCGTCTGCGCGATGAACGAGCGGTCGAGCTTCAGCGTGTCGCGCGGGAAGCGCGCGAGGTAGCTAAGTGAGGAGAAGCCGGTGCCGAAGTCGTCGATCGACACGCGCACGCCGAGCATGTGCAGGCGCTTGAGCACCGCGATCGCGGTCTCCGGCTCGGCGTACATGCTCTCCGTCAGCTCGAGTTCGAGCAGCTCCGGCTGCAGGCCCGTTTCCTGCAGCACGCGGCTGACGTAATCCGTGAGGTCCGGCTCCTGAAGCTGGCGCGGGGAGAGGTTCACGGCGACGCGCACTGGCATCCCGTCCTGCTCCCACGTCTGCGCCTGGCGGCACGCCTCGGATATGACCCACTTGCCGATCCCCACGATCTCGCCGCTGCGCTCTGCGGTCGGGATGAACTCGTCCGGCGGGATGCGTCCGAGGTCGTTGTGTTCCCAGCGGATCAGCGCCTCGACCGCGGCGACCTCGTCGCCGGGGAGGTGCAGGATGGGCTGGTAGTGGAGCACGAACTCGTTGCGTACCAGCGCCTCCGAGAGCCCGTTGCGGATCTGCTCCTGTCGGCGCTGCTCGCCGTTGAGCTTCGCCGAGCTGAAGGCAAGCCGGCGGCGGCGCTCCGGCAGCCCGTCATCGGCGCGCTCAGCGGCCGCGCGAGCGGCCTGCAGCAGGCGGCCCGGCAGGTGTCCATCGCTCGGGTGCACCGCGACGCCCATCGTGACGCGCGCGTGCTGTGGCGTTGTGGGGCCGAGGAACGGCCGGCGGAAGGCGTCGAGCATCTCGCGTGCGAAGCGCACCGCGTCGCTCGGGTGCTGGATCGAGTTCACGAGCACCGCGAAGTCCGATCCGCCGAGATGGGCAAGAAGGTCGTTCTCCGTCAGCCGCGCGGCGATCCGCTCGGCGCAGTGGTGGAGGAGGCTGTCGCTCGGCCACCGGCGTCCACCGCGGCCGTCGCTTTCGAAGACCGAGAGGTAGACGAGCGCGAGCATGCGCTGTTCCTCGTCGATCCTGCGGAGAAGCTCCTCGAGCTTGCGCGTCAGCTCGTCCTGATCGAGCAGGCCGGGAATGCTCGGGCCCTCGGGGGCCGCACCATCGGCGGCGGTGTCGCCGGGCATCGCGAGCTTGCGCGCCGCTCTGCGGCCGACACGACCGGCCGAACCCCGCGCTGCGGGGGAGAACAGTGGGATCACCGGGCGCATGCGCCGCTCCCCACTATTCGCATCCGTGCATCACACATCCCCATTTGTGCTCTCTCCAGGACTTCTCAGATCCGGGGTCTCCCCCGCTTGTTATGAGGCCCGCCGTGCTGGCTCCCTACGCAGACAGTTCTCGCTACAAACGGCTCGAATCTCGACCAAATCTGGCCCTCGGTGGACGGATGTCGGACGAGCGCAAACAGATGTCGGATGCCCTCGCCACCATGCAGAGGTGCCACTCACGCTCATCACCGGTCCGGCGAACGCGGGCAAGGCGGAGCTCGTCTTCGAGGGGCTCCGCGAGGATCTCGCGCGCGGCGGCGCCCCTTGGCTGATCGTTCCCCGCGCGTCCGATGCGCGGCATTACCGGCGCGAGCTCGCCGCAGATGCGGTGGCGTTGGGCGTGCGCGTGGCGCTCTTCGACGACCTCAGCGAGGAGATCGCGCGTCGCGCACACGTCGGGGGCTGCGCCCTCGACGCGCTCGCGCGCGAGCGGGTGATCGCGGCGCTGCTCGCGCACTCGCGCGGGCGGAGGCTGGAGCGCGGGTACGCGGGCGAGCTCGCGCGGCTGGTGGGCGAGCTGGAGCGCACCCACGTCACGCCGGCGCGCCTGCGCAAGGCGCTGGCCGCGTGGGAGCGCTCGCAGCCGGGGATGGCGGCGGGCGTGCGCGTGCTCGGCGAGGTGTACGCGCGCTACGAGCGGGCGATGCGGGATGCCGGCCTCATGGACCTCGACGCGCGAAACGCGCGCGCGCTCGATGCACTGCGCGAGTCGCCCGCCCGCTGGCGCGCCCAGGGCGTGCCCGAGACCGCGGTCTTCTTCTACGGCTTCGACGACCTCACGGCGGTCGAGCTCGACGCGATCGAGACGCTCGGGCGCGTCGTCGACGCTCCGCTGACGGTGGCGCTCACCTACGAGTCCGGCCGCGCGGCGTTCGCGGATCGCGCGGGGTCCTTCCAGGTGCTCGTGCCGTGGGCGAGCCGGCACCTCGAGGTGCCGCCGGCTGTTCGTCACTATGCCCCGGCGGCCCGCCGAGCGCTTGGGCGCCTCGAGCGTCGCCTCTTCGAGCCCGATCGCGGGCCCCGCGAGGACGGCGATCGCGCGCGCGTCGATCCGGCCGGCGCGATCACGGTGCTCGAGGGGGGTGGCGAGCGCGCCGAGCTGGAGCTGGTCGCGGCGGAGATTCGGGCGCTTCTCGATCGCGGTGTGCTCCCGCGCGAGATCGCGCTCGTGCACCGGACGCCGGAGGCGCTGGCGACGACGCTCCCGGAGGTGCTCCGCGCCCAACGCATTCCCTTCTCGCTGCGCCGACGCCTGGAGCTCGGGCGGAGCGCGCTCGGGCGTGGGCTGCTCGCGCTGCTGCGCTGCGCGCTGCTGGAGGGGGACGCCCGCGACCTCCTCACCTGGCTGCGCACGCCCGGCGTGGTGCGGCGCGCCGAGCTCGTTGACCGGCTCGAGGTGCGCGTGGCGCTCTCCGGTGCGCGCACCGCGGCGCAGGCGCAGGCGCTCTGGGAGCAGGAGCGCTGGCCGTTGGACGCGCTCGACCGGGTCGCGTGCCGAGGCCGAGCGCGGCCCGGCGGCGCTCGTGGGGTGCGTGGAGCGGGAGCTCTGGCGGCTCTTCTGCGCTCCCCGCCGCGGAGAGGCTCGCGAGCTCGGCGAGCACGAGCGCGACGAGGCGAGCGCCTTCCGTGAGGCGAGTGCCGCCCTCGCTTCGCTTCGCGAGCTGATCGAGAGGCTCCCGCAGGTGGCGCTGCTCGAGGATCCGGCCGAGCTGCTGCGGGTGCTCGAGGAGGTCACGTTCGCCGCCGGCGGCGAGCCCGATGAGGAGGCGGTGGCGGTGCTCCGCCCCCACGAGCTGCGCGCCCGCCGCGTGCGCGCGCTCTTCCTCTGCGGGCTCCAGGAGCGGGTCTTCCCGGCCCCCGCGAAGGCGCCGGCGTTCCTCGGCGAGCAGGAGCGCCGCGGCCTCGCGGAGGCATCCGGCCTGGTGCTCGAGGCGCCGCGCGACTGGCTCGCGCGCGAGCGCTACCTGCTCTATTCCTGCCTCTCGCGACCCGAGGAGCTGCTGGTGCTCAGCTGGCACACCGCGGATGACGACGGCGAGCCCACCTCGTGCTCGCTCTTCGTGGACGACGTCTGCGATCTCTTCGACGAGCGCCTGCTCGAGGAGCGCTTGCGCCGGCCGCTCGGCGCGATCGACGCGTCGGCGATCGCCGTCGAGGAAGCGGCTGTGAGCGGCGAGCGCGCGGATGCTCGCCTGAGCGACGAGCCCAGTAGAGCAGGTTCAGGGACGGGATCGTAAGTGCCGGTCATCCAGGTCATGCCGCCGCCGTGCGCTGAGGGCATCGCCGTTAGGCCAGGTTTCCGATCCCGGCTCGCCCGCCTGCGGCTCGGTGTACCAGCGCCACTGCATCTTGCCGGTTTCCGGATCCACCGACTCCAGGAATCCGGGAATGTCCGTCACGTCTCCCGAGACGCCTGCGATCACGTGATTGCCCACGATCAGCGGCGCCATCGTTGAGAAGTACCCGAGCTTGACATCGGCCAGCTCGATGTTCCAGCGCACGCGCCCATCTTTGGCATCCAGGCAGAGCAGGTGCGCATCCGGCGTTTCGAAGAACAGCCAGTTGCCCCACATGCCCAAGCCGCGGTGGCCGATATGATCGCCGCCGTCGGACCGGTAGTGGAAGTGCCAGACCAGCCGGCCCGTGCGCGCATCCATCGCCCAGATATGCTCGGGCACCGTGAAATAGAGGATGCCGTTCACTTCGAGGGGCGTCGATTTGATGGCCGCCGAATTCGCCTGGAACGCCCAGGCCATGGTCAGGGAGCCGACGTTCGACGAATTGATCTGCTTGAGCGGGCTGTAGCGTTGTCCGCTGTAGTCTCCGTTATAGGTCGGCCAGGTGTCGGTGGGGAGTTTCAGCAGCGCACCGGGGTCGAGCCCTTGCGCCATGGCCGCAGTCAGGCTGAAAGAAAGGGCAGCGGCTGTTATAAGGATGCGATTCACTTCAGGGTCTCCAGATAGGCAAACAAATTGTGTATGTCCGCGTCGGTATACTTCGCCAGCATTTCGCGGTGGGCCTGCATGGGATCGTGCGCGGTCACTTTGACCTTGTCGCGCGGCCAGGAGTGATACCAGCCGGACGAATCCCGCAAGGCGACGGAAAAGTCGTCCAGGTGCGCCAGCTTGCCGCTAATCTGCTCGCCCGACGGTGTGCTGACGGTTAAGGTGACAAATCCGCCGGGTGGCGCCAGGATATGTTCTTCGAGCGCCAGCGGCGGATATTTCTTGGCGATGCCGGCCAGGTCGCCTGTAGGCGAGTGGCAGGACGCGCACCTGCCCGCGCCATTGAAATACGCACGTCCGGCTTCGGCGTTGCCGGTCAGCAGGCGCTCGATGGGATAGTCGTTGCCCACATGCGAGCTGCGCAGGGATTCCTCCACGCGCTGGTGCAGGTACGCCACAATATCCTGAATCACGGCGTCGGACAAGGAGAAGGCGGGCATGCCCTGGTCCGGTCGGCCGTTGCGGATCACGGGTCCAATCAGGTCGCCGTGTTGATCGCGGTTGACCAGCGGCGAACGCACCAGGTCAGGCGCGCGGGAGCCTGTGGCGTCCTCGCCATGACAGAAACCGCACGATTCGACGAATTCTTTCTTCTCGCGTGAAGGCGCTTGCGGCTGCGCGTTGGCTGCCCAAGCGCCTACCGAGCACACCGCGCCGATGGACAACAGGAATCGGATGATCAAGTTCGAATGGCCTTTCCTTAAGTCAAGTCGCGCAAAACGGAGCGCGGCCGCGCGCTCGTTTGCGCTCTACAATTCTCTTATGTTGCCACAGTATCCGGCACGCGCGGCAGGCATACAATGTTCTAATGCGTTTCCCGATAGCAATCTGGGCGCTGGTTTGCGCGACGGCGTGCCTGGCCGACAGCCTTACGCTGCGCAACGGCAAGGTGGTGGAAGGGACATATCTGGGAGGCACGGCGCGCACCGTGAACATGCAGGTGGATGATGCAACCAAGACCTTCGACGTAACCGATGTGGCGGGGCTGCAGTTCACCGCCCCGTCGCTCGACGCACCCAAGCCCAACGTGGAAGGCCTCGCCGACAGTCCGGTCCGGGTGGTGATCTATGAAGACTTGCAGTGTCCCGATTGCGCCGCCTTCCGCCGCATGATGGACGAAAAGCTGCTGCCAAAATACGCGGCCCGGGTGACCTTCATCCATTTCGATTTTCCGCTGGCGAAACATGTGTGGGCGCGGCGGGCGGCCCTTGCGGCGCGCTTTTTCACCGAGCGCGACGCGGCCCTGGGGCTCGAATACCGGCGCTACACCATGGCCAGCCAGGAAGTGACGTCTGACGCAACCTTCAACCAGCGGCTGATCATGTTCGCGCAGGCGCACAGCATCGAGCCGAACGCAGCCGTGGGTGCGCTTTCCAACCCGCACTACGCCGAGTTTACCAGGAGACTAGGGCCAGCCTCGACCTTGGTCCAGTACAAGGCCATGGGACGCCGACAGCGATGACTGGTCCTACCACCCGTCAGGCGACGGCCACATCGCCGGGCAACTTGACCGCATGCGGGCCGTCGACGAGAAGTGCCTGCAGTGCGCGCTGCCGGGTGACGACTACCGGCTTTCCGCGGCCCCGTGCTGGATCAAGCTCTGCCGCTCCGAGAACGTCATACCTCGCACCGACGAGCTATCTGGGGCATGTACCTCACGCGCGCCTACTTCGAGCGGCTGAAGGACGATCCCGGGACCCCGTGCCGCGGTAAGCGGGGCGCGGTCAGCTTCTCATACGGAACAGTGCCCAGGTACCTGGACAACACGACGTTCGCGCAACTGGTCGCGGACGGGTGGATCGGCAGCGTCAGGGACCGGCACCGGCCTCATCAAGGAGCAGATCAGCGCCAGTCGCGCCGGCCAGCGAGAGCCCATCCTGGCGTTTGCGTCGGGCGAGGTTCCCAAGGCGCGAAGGACACGGGAGCGGATACGCGGCTGAACCGTGGAGCGGGATGGCTCACCCAGAACTCTTCATCGTCGGTGGCGTCAAGGTGGCCGACGTGACGGTGGCCTACGCGGTGCTTGGGCTCTGACCGGCACTTGCAGTTCTTGTCCAAGCCCACCATGTCCTCAGGACGTACGAGACGGCTGGGACTTGGCAAGAGACGTCCTAGACGTCTAACGATCTTCAATTGTGAGGGTGACTGAAGGGGGGTGAGATCAAGGCAGGTCTTGGCCAGGAAGCCCTCGAGGAGGCCGGGCCGGTACTGCATCCGCCGCAGCTGGGTCTTGACCAGCGGGCCAGCTGATCGATGTTGTGCTTGGTGAGGTTGGCCAGCGATCTCTTCAGGTTCGACCAGACCGGCTCTACCGGGTTCAGCTCGCTGGCGTACGACGGGAGCTGGCAGACGGTCAGCCAGTCCCGGGCTGCGATCAGCTCCCGCATCGCGCGGCTGGTGTGGGTGTTCAGGTTGTCCCACACCAGGACGACCGGGCCGCGAGCTGCTGGTGCGCGGCGTCCAGGAACCGGGCGTAGTCCGTCTCGGTGAAGCCCTTGCGCTTATCCCCGCGGCGCGCGCGATGCGTGCGGTAGATCAGCCGGGGCGGCAGCCGGGCCGGATGGCGATCAGCGCGGCCAGCGACACCCGCGTGTCATGCCCGCCAGTTACCTTGACCACCGGGGTCCGGCCGCGGCGCCCCCACGTACGGCCCTTCGGCGGCCTCAGGCCCTGGCCGGACTCGTCTTCCCAGCAGAGCCAGGCGCCCAGGTCCGCCGCCGCGCTTTTATGACCGGCCAGGTGTCCTCCGCCACCTGGCGATCTTCTCCTCGTCCCGCTCCGCCGCCCGCCGCGCCGGGACCTGCACGCTCCACCCGATCCGGTGCAGCAGCACGTCCATCCCGGCCAGCGTGTACTCCACCCCGAACCGCTGCCATACCTGCTCCGCGACCCGGGCCAGCGTCCAGCACTGGTCCGCATACCCGGACTCCGCCGGCCCGCGTCCAGCATCTCCTCCAGCTCGGCGACCTGGGCTGGGGTCAGCTTGCATTTCGCCCCGCCCGCCCCCCTGGAGGCCAGCGCATCCCGGCCGCCCGCAGCAAGAGACCGCCGCCACCGGTTCGCCGACATCCGCGACACCCGGAATCGCTTCGCTATCTCCTGGTCACTGGCCCCGGCCTCGATCATCTCCGCCGCGGCCAGCCGCACCTGCTCCCGGCGAGCCCGCTCCGCCGCGTCCAGCCCACCGCCATCGGGATACCTCATCACCCAGGCATAACGCACCACGCGCCCGATGACCAGACTCCGTAACCCCCGCTATTGAAGATCGTTATATCCGCGAGGACAAACTCCTTCCGCACCTGCCTGCCCTGCACCTGCTGCTCACCACTCCCGCCGTGCGCGCCAGGCGCCGCACCCGAGCCGGAGCCGACGTAACAGGCGCCGCCAACCCGGGCGAGGTGATCGGGTACCTGCGCGAGCACAAGATCACCCTCACCTGGAACCCCGCCTCCGCCGCCCTGCAGGCGCGTGGCACCCAGACCGCCAGGACCGTCACCATAAAAGCAAGCTAGACCGGCTGCGAAAGCCCTGATCAAGGAGGAGAAGAAAGCTCGGAACGCCGATCGCCCGGCGCTCGCGGAAGCCTGCACGCGGGTGACGATCCGCCACGCCCGCAAACGGCAAAATATGGGGAATTACTGTGTCCGAGGGGGGACTTGAATACTCAAGCAGGGGATTCTTCCCCAGAGTGGTGAAATCTCCCGCGGCGTGTTCAAGTGCCGTGAAAACCGGGGGAATACCACTTGCCTCGGTGCCAGAGCGCGGGCTTGACCCCGTGCTCCGGTGAGAAATCCCTGAATCAGGGATTTCATGCGGTCACACTACTGGGCGGTGGCCGGCTCGTGTCAAGCATGACGGCGCCCGGGCGGCCGGACCTCAGTGACCGGGTGATACCAGAGCCGCGACAGCCCGGCGGGCACCAAGCCTGTGGTGGTGATATGGCGTTGCTCGCGGCGATGACCGGGGCCAGGTCTTTCCTGCCAGAACGTGCTGCCGTCTGTCGTACTCCTGTGCAGGGAACCGGCCCGCCAGCTGGTCTTACTCCTCTGGTTCGCGTCTGGTGAGCCGGATCTCCTCGTCGTCCAGCCGTCGCTGCAAGCGCCGCAGCACGATGTCGTCGATCACAGCGCTGTCGCGCAGCTACCAGCCGCTCACCCCCGGCCAGGAACGCGAACAACTCCCGTCTTTTCGGCCTCGACGAAGGCACCGCCGGCTTCGTGGTCACCCTCAACGCCAACCTCCGCGACGGCGCCATGGCCCCCACCCCCGGCGACCTCGCCCACCTCATCCGCCGCCCCACCGAACCGCTGGCCACCACCATGAAGACATGGATCTGAGCTCCCGGCAAAGCCGGGCCACGCACTGAGGGCTGAACTCCACCTTGATCAGCGTGCCGACCAGACTCCGGCCGCTGGCCGTTCGGATGCGGGTGGAACAGACCCCGGAATCTTGGGGGCCACCTGGGCCCCGCACCTGGCACCGGCACGTCGCCACCGTGCGTTCGTTCCTCTCGGGGTACCGCCGCCGCGGATGGCCCGCCAGGGGTCCGGGAGCTGACCGCCGCCCGGCGCACGGTGCCCCTGACGACTCGAAGGCGATCCCGCTGCCCGAACTGGAACGGCTGTGGAACCGGCGAGACCTCCCGCTGCGGGAACGGTCTCTATGGCGGCTGCCGTACGACTCCGCCGCCTGGCGGCAGGGTGTCCTCCGGGTCGCGCCGCCCGGGGCACCACCTCCCGCTTCTCATCCTGGTTCTTGCGCCGGTCGTCCTGGCCGCGGTCGGCCCGCGCTGCGAGGTGCCGCATGACACCCGGGGCTCCCTCGGGGAGGGCGGCTGGATCTTCACGGGGAGGCTGCCTCCCACGGGCTCGGAGCAGATTACCGCTGCCTCGAACGTCGCGAAATCTGTGGTGGCTGGAGTAGACATTAGGAGGTTGCATGGGTATAGTTTCTCGCGTAGCCCAGAGAGACAGTAGGGCCTGGCAGGGATGAACTGCCAGGCAGCAGCAAGGTTAGGAAGCAGCACCTCGGTGACGGCGTCGGCTGCGGACGCGCGCACCGGGAAGTTCGGTAGCGAGGTCCTGAGCCAGAGCAGACGTAAGACGGGCGACGGGCTGGCTGCCGAAGAGCGGCGCTATCGCAGGCCGCCGTGTAGTACGTAGTACCGCTTGGTAAGTGACTGATCTCAGAGGGAAGAACGGAGGAGCCAGGCACCGTCAGGATCGCCCGGGCGAGAGTATTGAGCCCGGGTACCGCAGGACATCGATAGTGAGGTGGTCTCCGGTCAAGCAACCGCGATCCCCGCACCCCCGGCAGCGTTACGGCCGGGTCTGCGGAAACAGAAGGCCGGTCCAGTACCAAGGCCGGCCGATGGTGTAGCAAGTTCCTTCGGGGCCCTGGTGCCGTACGGCACCAGGGCCCCTCCACGCGTTCCGCAGAGAGGTGCGATGACAGCAGGCGACTCCTACGGCCGGCTCGACGACGACGACTATCCCGCCTACACGATGGGCCGGGCCGCCGAGTTGCTCGGCACCACCCAGGGCTTCCTCCGCGCCATCGGCGAAGCCCGCCTGATCACCCCGCTCCGCTCCGAGGGCGGCCACCGCCGCTACTCCCGCTACCAGTTGCGGATCGCGGCCCGCGCCCGGGAACTTGTCGACCACGGAACCCCCATCGAGGCCGCCTGCCGCATCGTCATCCTCGAAGACCAGCTTGAAGAGGCCCAGCGCATCAACGCCGGATACCGCCGCGCCGCCGAATCTGCCAACCCGACGACCCCGGCCTGAGACTTACCTGCTGCCGGGCGTTCCGTGCCCGTGCTGCGGGACGGTGACGTTCGCGGATCCGCCGCCGGGCCTGCATGCCAACGCGGTGTCCTACGGGCCGGCACTGAACGCGGCGGCGGTGCCTGTCTCCGAGGAGAAGTGGCCGTGGGGCGACCCGCACGCCTATCCCTGCCGGCCGCACCGGGTGGGCGGCAACGGCGAGGTGTTCCTGCGCGGTGCGGAGAAGCTGGGCATCACGGCCAAGGTCGGCCCGTTGGCGATCGTCAACGGCCGGTTCGGCAACCGGCCGCACTGCATCTACCGCGGCTTCTGCCTGAAGGGCTGCAAGGTCAACGCCGTTGACAGCCTCGCCGCGGGATGCCGAGATCGCGGGGCTGCGTGCGGAGCGGCACGCTGATAGCGAGGTGATCCGGCGGCTCGGTGCTTTTGTTCGGTGCTGACCTGTGTCCGGTGGCACCGCATCAGGCGGCTCGCACTCCGTCGTAGCTGTTGCTGAGATTGTGCGGTTGGGCACGGGGATGGCGGGTAGCAGCCGCACGTGACTGACTCCACCATTGCCGTCCTTGACATTGACGGGACGCTCATCGATTCCAATTACCAGCATGCCCTCGCCTGGTACCGGGCACTGCGCTTGGTGGGCAAGACCTATCCGGTGTGGCGGCTGCACCGGCTGATCGGCATGGGCGGGGACCAGGTGCCCACCGCTATTGGAGGTGAGGACCTAGAGCACCGGGTAGGCGATCAGGCCCGGGAGCAGCAGGGCAAGGAGGTCGACGCGCTGCTTGAGGAGATGGCGCCGTTGCCCGGTGCCCGCGACCTGCTCGTAGCGATCAAGGAACGTGGTCACCGGCTCGTGCTGGCCAGCTCCGGTCAGCAGCGCCACGTGGACGTCTTCCTGGACAAGCTGGACGCCCGCGGCATCGTCGACGACTGGACTAGCAGCGCCGACGTCGAGGCGTCCAAGCCGGCACCGGACCTGCTGCAGGTGGCGCTGAAGAAGCTGGGCGCGCCGCCTGACGCATCGAGCGTGATGGTCGGCGACTCGGTGTGGGACGTCGAGGCGGCGAAAAAAGCCGGGATGCCGGCCATCGTCGTCCGCTCCGGCGGCTTCGGGGACGACGAGCTCCGCAAGGCCGGCGCCATCGCCATCTACGACACCCCCGGCGACCTCGCGAAGGCACTGGACGACACCCCTCTCGCCTGACGCCACTGCCACCGCCCGGCCCTCGGCCGGATCCGGCCGTGCGGCTGAAGCGTCCACGGCCATACCCAAGGGAGCACCGCAACCGATGACCGCCAACGAGAAAGACCCGGCTACAGGGACAACGAGCACCCGTCCCGAGGCGCCGGCCGAGGCCGCGAGCGATGCGCCCACCGGCAACCCTTCCCAGCCGCGCCCCACCCTGCCCGAGGGGATGGGCGAGCTCGATCGCCGTGCGATCGACACCGTGCGCGTGCTGGCGATGGACGCTGTGCAGAAGGCCGGCAACGGTCACCCCGGCACCGCGATGAGCGTGGGCCCCACGGCCTATCTGCTGTTCCAGAAGTGGCTGCGCCACGACCCGGGCGATCCGGACTGGGCCGGCCGCGACCGTTTCGTTCTGTCGATGGGGCACTCGAGCCTCACCCTGTACATCCAGCTGTTCCTGTCCGGCTATGGCCTGGAGCTCTGCGATCTGGAGGCGCTGCGCACCTGGGGGTCCCGGACGCCGGGCCATCCCGAGGTCAACCACACGCCGGGCGTGGAAACGACGACCGGCCCGCTGGGCCAGGGCGTCGGCAACGCCGTCGGCATGGCGATGGCCGCCCGCCGCGAGCGCGGCTTGCTGGACCCCGATGCCCCTGAGGGCGAGAGCGTGTTCGACCACACGGTCTGGGCGTTCGCCTCGGACGGCGACCTCGAGGAGGGTGTCAGCGGCGAGGCGTCGTCGCTGGCCGGCACCCAGGAACTGGGGAACCTGGTCCTGGTCTACGACGCCAACCGGATCTCGATCGAGGACAACACCGCCATCGCGTTCACTGAGGACGTCGGCATGCGGTATGAGGCCTACGGCTGGCACGTGCAGCACGTCGACGACGGCGAGGACCTGGCGGCGGTCGACCGCGCGCTGGCCGCCGCCCAGACCGAGACCGGCCGCCCGTCGCTGATCGTGCTGAGGACGATCATCGGCTGGCCCTCGCCGAACAAGCAGAACACAGGCGCCGCCCACGGGTCGGCGCTGGGCGAGGACGAGGTCCGGGCGACCAAGGGCATCCTCGGCTTCGACCCCGGCAGGACCTTCGAGGTCGCCCCGGAGGTGCTCCAGCACGCCCGCCGGGTCGCCGTCCGGGGCAAGCAGGCGCACGCCCGATGGCAGCAGCGCTTCGATGCGTGGCGGGCCGGCAACCCCGAGGGCGGCGCGCTGCTGGAGCGGCTGTCCACCCGCACGCTGCCAGAGGGCTGGGCGGGCACCCTGCCGGCCTGGGACGCCGATCCGAGGGGCGTGGCCACCCGGAAGGCCTCTGGCGAGGTCCTCGCCGCCCTGTACCCGGTCCTGCCGGAGCTGTGGGGCGGTTCGGCCGACCTGGCGGAGAGCAACAACACCGCGGTCAAGGGGGCGGCCTCGTTCCTGCCCGCGGACCGGCAGACCAAGATGTGGTCGGGCGGCCCGTACGGGCGCACGCTCCACTTCGGCGTCCGCGAGCACGCCATGGGCGCGATCATGAACGGCATCGCCCTGCACGGCGGGACCCGCGTGTACGGCGGCACGTTCCTGACCTTCTCCGATTACATGCGCGGTGCGGTCCGGCTGGCCGCACTCATGCAGCTTCCGGTCACGTACGTGTGGACGCACGACTCCATCGGGCTGGGCGAGGACGGCCCCACCCACCAGCCGATCGAGCACTATGCGGCGCTGCGGGCCATCCCCGGCCTGGACTTCGTCCGCCCGGCCGACGCCAACGAGACCGCGGTGGCATGGCGCACCATCCTCGAGCACAACGACCGCCCGGCCGGGCTCTCGCTGTCCCGGCAGAACCTGCCCGTCTTGGACCGCACGGAGTTCGCGTCGGCCGAGGGCGTCGCCAGGGGCGGGTACGTGCTGGCTGAGGCCTCCGGCGGCACCCCCGAGGTCATCGTGATGGGCACCGGCTCCGAGGTACAGATCGCCGTCGCCGCCCGAGAGGCGCTAGAGGCCGACGGCGTCCCGACGAGGGTCGTGTCGCTGCCGTGCTGGGAGTGGTTCGCGGCCCAGGACCGGGCCTACCGCGAGCAGGTGCTGCCGCCCACGGTGCGCGCCCGGGTAAGCGTCGAGGCCGGCGTGCCCATGGGCTGGCGGGAGTTCGTCGGCGACGCCGGCCGGATCGTCGGCCTGAACCACTTCGGCGCCAGCGCGGCCTACACCGTGCTGTACGAGCAGTTCGGCCTCACCGCCGACGCGGTCGTCGCCGCGGCGCGGGAGAGCCTCGCCGCCGCCGGGGCGCCGCCAGCCGCCCCGACCGGCCCGGACAGCGCCGGCGTCCTGCACACCCCCACCGGCGATCGCTGACCCGCGCCCCCTTTCCCGTCCCCGAGCCCGGAAGGCACTGTCATGGCACCGAACGAGAAGCTGGCCGAGTTGTCCGAAGCCGGGGTCGCCGTCTGGCTCGACGACCTCTCCCGCGACCGCATCCGCAGCGGCGACCTGCAGTCACTGGTCGACGACTACTCCGTCGTGGGCATCACCACGAACCCGACCATCTTCGCCGCCGCGATCAGCGCCTCCGACTCCTACGACGACCAGGTCCATGCGATGGCCGTCCGCAAGGTCAGCGTCGAGGAGGCGCTGCGAACCATCACCGCGGCTGACGTCCGCGACGCCTGCGACCTGCTCGGCCCGGTAGCGCAGCGCACCGTCCGCGACGGCCGGGTGTCGCTGGAGGTGGCCCCCGGGCTGGCGCACGACACTGACGCCACCGCCGCGGAGGCGGCTCACCTGTGGTGGCTGGTCGACCGGCCCAACTTGTTCATCAAGATCCCGGCGACGCAAGAAGGGCTGGCTGCGATCACCACATCCATCGCCCGGGGCATCAGCGTCAACGTCACTCTCATCTTCAGTCTCGGGCGGTACCGGGCGGTCATGGACGCCTACCTGTCCGGACTGGAGCAGCGCGTGCGCGATGGCGGATCGCTGACAGGGGTCGAGTCGGTGGCGTCCTTCTTCATCTCCCGCGTGGACACCGAAATCGACAAGCGCCTGGAAAAGGCCGGCGCGGACCCCTCCCTCAAGGGCAAGGCCGCGCTGGCGAACGCGCAGCTGGCCTACCAGGCATACGAGGAGTTCTTCTCCTCCGGCCGGTGGCGCGCGCTGGAGGCACACGGCGCCAAGACGCAGCGCCCGCTGTGGGCCTCGACCGGCGTGAAGAACCAGGACTACCCCGACACCCTCTACGTCAGCGACCTCATCGCGCCGGACACGGTGAACACCATGCCGGAGAAGACCTTGAAGTCCTACGCCGATCACGGCAGCCCCGGCAAGCCCATCCAGAGGACCTACGACGAGGCGGCGCAGGTCATGAAAGCCGTGGCCGATGCCGGTATTGTCCTCGACGATGTCTTCGGAGTCCTCGAGGACGAGGGCATCCAGAAGTTCACCGACTCCTGGGACGAGCTCACCGAGTCAGTCCGCTCGGAGCTCGAGGACAAGAAATGAGCGAATCCATCAGACAACACAGCAGGTGACGGCACCTGGCCGATGCGACCGGCGGAAACGCGGAAGTGACGTCCACAAGAGGACGAGCAGCATCGTTCTCCGTCATTCTCCCGGACATTGACAGCGAACGAACCCATGTCTTGCACCCCGGCAGTCGGTATGCGTCGATCGCACCGCCGTTCGCGCACTACGGGGTTGCGCTGTCGACACCGGAGGCAGGCGGCCCGATCGGGAACGGCGAGGCACCTCACTAGATCTCACAGGTGACGCGTCCGGGTCGGCTCGGCTACGTTTCCGTCATGGACACCAGGGACGCTTGAGCCCGTGAACGACTATCCGGTCGTGACGCTGTCCTGCTCTGCTGGAGGACTGGCCGCCCTGAACAGGGGAGCGTACAGCCCTGCTGCTTTGGCATGCGAGGAGGAAGGTGCGGGTTTCCGGCGGCTGCCGCGCCGGACCAGGTGTCATGGCTGCGTCCGCTCCGGCGGCGTGATCAACTGTCACCGTGGCGAGGTCCGGGGAGGCTGAATAGGTCACGTCGTTGCGGAGGTCGGCGAGGATCTTGCCGAGTCCGAGGACGTCGGCGTCGGCGTCGACGTGGATGCGGACCTGGGCCGTGCGCGGGCTCATGCCGCTGCGTGCTGCGACAGCTCGTAACTCTGGGCCACCGCACGGCGTCCATGTCCAGGCCGAAATCCTCGGCGACTTCCTCGCCCGACGCGCCGCCGTCGAGCTCGTCGGCGATGGCCTCGGTGGAGATGCCGCCGACCGCGGGGACGCCGAACCGCACCAGCGGGTTGACCAGGACCGGCGATCCGGGGTCTTCGTGCGGGCGCCAGGCAGCTGGCTGGTCGCCGGACCAGTCCACCCGCGCGAAGAACTCTTCGCCCCGGGCGGTCAGGACGATCTGCCCGTTGGCGACCGCGACCAGGCAGAACTCGGGGTCAAGTTGGCTGCGGCCCTGCAGGTCGATCAGCAGCTGGCGGCCGGAGCCGACGTAGGGGCGCCGGTCGGCGAGCGGGTAGGGCACCTGGTACTCGTCGCGGAGCCGGTCGATGAAGTCCCGCAGCTCTCTCAGCCGCACGTCATGCTCGCGCCGGTAGGACCGCAGCAGGCTCGCCTCGACGAATTCCGCCCACGTGACATTGCGCGACCCGGTGGGCTCGACGCGGATCACGGACCCGGTAGCGGGGCGGCCGTCCTTTCCAGCCACCAGTGCAGCGTCGACGGGGCGACCCGCAGCAGGCGCGCGGCGGCCGCCTCGGTGTACATCTCGCGGTCGAGGATGGTGACGCTCGGCGGCTAGTGTGACATGCCGCCGCGCCTGGTCCTACGATCCGCGTCCCCGGTCGCCTGTTTTGCCCTCCGGTGCGCCCGGCAGTGCGAGCGTGTTTCCTCTGTGGTGCATGAGGTAGCTGAGATGCGTGATTGCAGCGCCTCTCGTGCCTGGGCTGCCAGAGATATCCGGGGCTGCCTCGGCACCCGGCCCGGGTGATGGTCCTGGCACCGGTCCCGGTACTGATGTGCTGGTGGCCTGGGCGGAACAGAGCCGCCGGGCAGCGGAGCCGGGGCATGGCCGGCTGCGGTTCGCATTTTACGGGCGGGTATCGACGGAGGACTGGCAGGATCCGGTCACGTCGCGGGCGCGGCAGCGGGAGCAGGCGGCTGCGCTGGTGGCCGGGCACGGCGCGGTCGTGGCAGAGTTCTTCGACGCGGGGGAGAGCCGGACGCTGGCCTGGGCACGCCGGCCGCAGGCCGCGGCCCTGGTCGCCGCGCTGGCGGATCCGGACCGCGGGTGGGACGCGATCGTAATAGGGGAGTACGAGCGGGCCTTCTACGGCGGCCAGCACGCCTCGATGGCACCGCTGTTCGCCCATTACGGGGTGAAGCTGTGGTTGCCGGAGGCCGGCGGTCCGGTCGGGAACGGCGAGGATCATGAGCAGCTGATGCTGGCGCTGGGGTTGCAGTCCAAACGGGAGGTCACCCGGACCCGGATCCGGGTCCGGACCGCGATGGCCACCCAGACCAGGGAGCAGGGCCGTTACCTGGGCGGCCGCCCGCCGTACGGATACCGGCTGGCGGACGCCCGGGCCGCACCCGAACAAGGCCCACGCCGCCTGGGGCCGCCGGGCGCACCGGCTCGAGCCGGACCCCTCGACCGCGCCGGTCGTGGCGTGGATGCTCGCGCAGCGGCTTTCCGGGCGCAGCGCCGCGCGGATCACCCGCGCCCTGAACGATGCCGGGATCCCTTGCCCGTCGGCCGCCGATCCGGAGCGGAACCCGCACCGGACGGGTGCCGGGTGGACGCTGCGGACGGTGGCGGCGATCCTGGCGAACCCGCGGTACACGGGCCAGCAGGTGTGGAACCGGCAGCGCACCGACCGCGACCTGGTCGATCCGTCCAATACCGGGCTCGGGCACCGGCAGGTGCAGCGGTGGAACCTGCCCGAGGGCTGGGTCATCTCAAAGCGCCCGGCGCATCCGGCGCTGGTCAGCGAGGCCGACTTCATCGCCGCCCAGGACGCCACCGCGCCGCGCGGCCCAGCGGGCCCGGCGACACGAAGTTACCTGCTGGCCGGGTTGCTGGCCTGCGGCCGGTGCGGACGGCGGCTGGAATCTGCCTGGTCGAACGGCAAGCCCGCCTACCGGTGCCGACACGGCTACACCAGCGCTGCCCGCCCAGAGCCAGGACGGCCGAAGAACACCTACGTCCGCGAGGATCAGATCCTGCCGCGCCTGTCCGCCGTGGCCATCCTCCTGGACCGCGACCCCGCGCCATCCAGCGGCACCGCGCAGATCACGGCTCCGAGAGAGACGGCGGCCCTGATCGACCAGCTCCGGACGGCGGGCATCATCCTCACTTACGACCCGGACACCCGGACCCTCCGCACCGGCGACAGTAGCATCGCGGCGGTCACCGTGGGCCGAAACCGCTGATACCACCGGAACAGCAGCATGGGAAGGAGGAAGGAAACTAACTAAACACCCGCTGCGGCCGAAGGCCGGGCCTGGGTGGCGCTCCCGAGGCTGATGGCCACTACGGACTGGTACGCCTGGCTCATCGTGACGCCGTCCAGCAATCGGCATGAGCCGCGATAGGCGATAGGGCCATCGACGGGCGGAAGACGTGATATCTGGAAGGTTTGAGCTTCACCCGGCGTGGAATATGGAGCCATCGGAGCGCCGCGTCTCCGGCAGCTCAGCTGGGAACGCGGTCCGTATGTGGCAGCGCTGGTGCCGCAGGACACAAAAGGAGCCGGTCATGGGTCTGGGCAAGAAGGCTAAGCGCGAGGCTAAGGCAGTGAAGGGCAAGACCAAGAAAGATGCCGGCAAGGTCAAGCACAAGGGGAAGAAAGCCAAGAATGCCGCGAAGCATTGACCGGGCTCCCTCGGTCATATTACCGGTCCTGAGGTCGGGTGGCCGGGGGCAATTCCCCGGGCCACCCGGCCTGAGCTGAAGTACGAGAAAGGCCAGCCCCGCGCCGTCAACATGCGGCAGTTGGAAGCATATGGCAGCTGCACCTCAAGCGCTCGGACGGTCATCGACGATGACCCGCTTGGCGTCTACGAACATTCCCGCCGCAAATGGCCGGTAACCGTCCGGTAAGTGAGACGGCTGGGGGCGGTGCGCCGCCGCTCCTTGACCTGGCGTTCGACTCCGGCGCGCTGTATATCCTGCGAGCCGAAGTGCTGGCTCTTGCCGGTCAGGCGGGACTGCCGGATGACCGGGCCGGGGATGTGGCCCTGGCCGCTCACGAGCTGGCGGCCAATGTGGTCTGCCATGGCGGCGGGAAGGGACGACTGCGAGTATGGCAGCTGGCGGGGGCATTGCACTGCCAGGTCGACGACGGCGACCTGATCGCATCCGCGGATCCCGCGGCCTTGCTGGATCCGTTTCCTGAACTGCCCGGTCACGGCCTGTGGGTCGTGCGGCGGGTCGCGAACCAGATGCAGGCACTCTCCGGCCCTCGCGGTACCCGCGTCACGCTTATCTTCGAGCTGCCCGCCGCGGAGTGAGGAGGAGCGAAGCAGGTCAGGCGGGCGGGGCGGGCATGCCCAAGGCGTCGTCGACGCTTGGCCAGGGTGAACCGGGCGGCGGAGGGCGGCGTCCCGCAGGCGTCGCAGCTTCTTTTTACGTCCCGTTCGCGGGAGCGGCACGGATATCTCTCGGCCATCATCAGCGCGTGAGTCCCCGATTCTCCCAGGCCGCTGGCCCGTTCGATCCTGGTACGCCGGTGCATCACGTAGTCCGCTACGCCCGGGACGAACCAGGCGGGCAGCAGGACGTACATCAGGTACCGGACCGTCACCAGTCGACGTCGGCCGGGTCGGCGGAGATATTCATGGAATCGGTTTCCCGCCACGACCTCACGGCTCGCCTTACCTGTCCGGCGGGCTGGCCGCCATAGGTGTCTTCCTTCCCCGTACCGGTTCCGTCGCCTACCAGGCATGGACAGACTTAACCGCCCCCCGGCACCCGCAGCCCGTGCCGCCGATCGACCAGCCCGAAGTCGCGGTGCGCGGCACTGCGCGGAGCTCACTACGCCCCGATGTTTGCCCGGTCCACCGGCGGGCAGCACGGCAAGCTCTCGAGGGGGTGACGATGATCAATTCCGGCCGGATGCTCTCTGCGGGGGATTCGCTTGACGGTAATGAACGCGCCGGTTCGTGGTCAGGCGCCGCCACGGCTGCGGCCTTCGCGTACGCCGTGCGGTCGGGTCGGCTGGACCTGCCGCTGCCGGGCAGCGGCTGGACCCGTGAGCGCTGGGCTGCGCTCGCCGCCCTGGCGGAAGAAGACCTTTCCCTGGCCCGGCTGGCCGAGGGACACGCCGACGCCGTCGCCATTCTGGCCGAGCTCGGTGCCAGCCCGCCTCCCGCCGGGAGCCGCTGGGGAGTCTGGGCCGCTCAGCCACCTGGTCCCGGCCTGATCGCGACCAGGACCGGCCATGGCTGGCGGCTGGACGGCATCAAGCAGTACTGTTCTGGGGCGCGCTCGTGCACTGACGCGCTGGTGACCGCGGCGGCGCCGGACGGGAGCCGGCTGTTCGCGGTCAGCACCCGTGACCTGTCTCCTGTCCCCGGTTCATGGCCTGCGACGGGCATGGCTGCCAGCGACACGCTGGATGTCGAGTTCACTAACATCTCAGCCCAGCCGGTCGGCGGCCCCGGCCGGTACATCGACCGGCCTGGCTTCGCGCACGGCGGCGCGGGGGTGGCCGCATGCTGGTACGGCGGGGCACGCGGCGTCGCGCGGACGCTGCTGGCCGCCGCGGCCGAACGTGACATAGGGCCGCACGCCAAGGCCCATCTTGGTGCCGTCGACATTGCCTTGCATACCGCACGATCGGCGCTCGGCGCGGCGGCGGCCGAGATCGACGCCGACCCAGCCGACCGCCAGGGCGGCGGCCGGCTGCGGACCCTGCGGCTCCGTGCGCTGGTCGAGGCCGCGGCCACCGAGGTCATGCACCGGGTGGGCCGCGCGCTGGGGGCCGGGCCGCTGAGCCACGACGAGGCGCATTCCCGCCGGGTCGCGGACCTGACGGTGTACCTGCGGCAGCATCACGCCGAACGTGATCTGGCTCAGCTCGGCGAGCTCGTAGTCTCCAGCAGTCCCACGTGGTAGGCCGCGACGCAAGCCAGGTCACGCGGAACCGCATCGACCGGCCAGGTACCGCCGAGGAAGCCTGGGACGAATGGGCCGGGCAGAAGCACCTCCCAGCCGCCGACCCGCTTGACTGGCCCAGCGTCATGATCGTCGCCGCCCATCCCGACGACGAGGTCCCGGGAGCCGGCGGCGTGATGGCAATGCTGGCCGCCGCGGCGCGGCGGGCCTCGGCGAGTCGGCCTGGAGATGCTGAGCTACCCGATCTGGATGTGGCACTGGGCCAAGCCAGGGGACCGCCGGGTCCCCTGGCCGCAGGCCTGCCAGGTAACGCTCAGCGCGGACGTCGCGGCGAAGAAGAAAGCGGCGATCGGCGCGTTCGCCAGCCAGCTGACCGGCCGCGAGGGCGCCGCGGGCCCGGTGCTGCCGCCGGGAATCGTGGCGCGCTTCACCCGGCCGCTGGAGGTGCTGCTGCGATGACGACCCCGGTGACCATGCCGGCGGGCTATTTCGACGCCATGTACCAGGCCGCGGCCGACCCGTGGGGCTTCGAGGACCGCTGGTACGAGCAGCGCAAGTACGCGATCAGCCTGGCGCTGCTCCCGGCCGCCCGGTACCGCCGCGCTCTCGAACCCGGCTGCTCCATCGGGGTCCTCACCCGGATGCTCGCCGGGCGCTGCGACGAGGTACTGTCCTGCGACGTCGCCGCGGCTGCCGCCCAGGCCGCGGCCCGGCGCACCGAGGACCTGGCCCATGTCCGGGTCGAGCAGCGTGATATCCGCGGCGG